>NZ_JAATIT010000001.1:0-405870 GCF_011926545.1 Sphingopyxis italica
TCGAATTGAAGACTAAGCGTTCGCTCGCACGCGATTCAGGGGCATCATAGTCGCCAGCCAACGACGAGGACAACGTCCGCTCCCCACCCCAAAGCGGCCATGCCTTCCGCGTGGAGGGCATGGCTTGGGCGACGCCAACAGATTCTGATACCGTAACCGATAACGACGGCCCACGGATCAGGGCTGCAACAGCGCCGGAATGATCCATACGGCCGACAGCACGATGATCACAGCGATCAGCGAAATAGCCAGTACATAGCGGACATTATGTCCTTTTACCCCGCTGCTTGCCTCGGTCTCGGTCACTTCGACATGGTCATCGACGACTTTCATGGGTTCGCTCCCTTTCTGGTTCCTTCAGAACGCGGCCCGTGCACGGGCGTTCCCGCACGCGGGGCTGGAGAGAGTTGCCAGAGGGTCTGTAAGCCGGGTTCTGTCCACCCCGTTGCCGGGGATAGGCGATCATTCCTCTAGGCGAACGGTTACCCGAACGCTCGAGCAGTCAACCCGGACGGCGGGGCCGGAACCGACCCTGGATTTCTCCGTGCCATCCCTATTCGACCTTGCTCCCGGTGGGGTTTGCCATGCCGCGTCCGTTACCGTCCGCGCGGTGCGCTCTTACCGCACCCTTTCACCTTTCGCCGGGCCGAAGCCTTTGGCGGTCTGCTCTCTGTGGCACTTTCCCTGAACCGGTCCGAGGACCGGCCCGCCGGACGTTATCCGGCACCGTAGTTTCCGTGGAGCCCGGACTTTCCTCCCCCGCTTGCGCGGCGGCGATCGCCCGACCCTCTGGCAAGGATGATTATAAGCCTTCCGGCCGGGTTTGACGAGTCAATTGCCCTCGGGCTGCGGCAGCAGCAGCGCGAGCAGGATCGCGCGGCATTCGCCGTCGATCGTGCCGTCGATCAGTTCGGGGCGGAAACGCCGCTGAAAGGCCACCGTCGCGGCGAAGCCGTCGGTCACGTCATAGCCGAAACGTTCGAGCGCGAGCAGGAAGCCCGCGTCGGTCCACAAGGGGTCGGTGAGCTTCCGGGTCGGGCGCGGCAACGCGAGGCGGCGGCGCGCGAGTTCTTCCCACGGAAAAAGCTCGCCCGGATCCTGCTTGCGTGTCGGGGCGATATCCGAATGGCCGACGACGTTGCCGCGGGTGATCGCGTGGGCGTCCTTGATCATGTGGACGAGGCGGACGACCGAGGCGACCTGCGGGTCGGGAAAGGGGACATAGCCCCATTCATGCCCCGGATTGACGATCTCGATCCCGACGCTCGCGGAATTGATGTCGCTGACCCCGCGCCAATGCGATTTGCCCGCGTGCCAGGCGCGCTTGTCCTCGGGCACCATATGGGTGATCTGGCCGTCCTCGCTGACGACATAGTGTGCCGACACCTTCGCCTCGGGATCGGCAAGCCGATCAATGGCTTCGGCACCGGTCTTCATACCGGTATAGTGGAGAATGATCATCGAAACGGGCAGCGAACGCTCGTCGAAATTGGGAGACCAGCGTTCGATAAAATCGCTCATGCGCTTTGCGGGCCCGTCCTGTTCTTGCCAGTCCGTCGATTGCGCCAGCGGGGCGCAAAAAGCAAGGCGGAGCCTGTTCTCTAGGACGGATCGACATTCAGGAGATGGCGAGTCGAAAATGGTGGTTTTCCGTGACCCGGAGCGCAGCGTGCTTTCTGCACGTGAGCACCGGAAGCGCGGAAGGCCGCCATTTGCAGGCCGCCAGAACTGAATGTCGATCCGTCCTAGGCCGCGGCTGCGCTGCGCACCTGCTGATCGGCGGGTTCGTAAAGGCCGCGCAGGCGCGGGCTGGCAACGAACTGGTCGGTCTGCCCAAGCACCGTTTCGCCCGCGCCGAGCACGAGGAAGCTTTGCGGCGCAGCCATCGCGCGCAGCCGCGCGAACGCCTTCTGCCGCATCGGCGCCGAAAAATAGAGAAGCAGGTTGCGGCAGAAGATGAGGTCGGCGGGGCTTGCCAGCGGCGGCCGGTCGATAAGCATATTCTGCACCGAAAAATCGATCCGGCGCCTGATGTCCGCCTTGGCAAGCCAGCCGCCCTCGGTCTGGTCGAACCAGCGCACCATGCGCTGCACGGGCAGCCCGCGCTGGATCTCGAACTGGGTGTAGAGGCCGACGCGCGCGCGGCCGATCGCATGATGGCTGACGTCGGTGCCGACGATGTCGACCTGCCACCCTGCCCATTTCGCGCCCTGTTCGGCGATCAGCATCGCCATCGAATAGGCTTCCTGCCCCGTCGACACGCCGCAATGCCAGATCGTCAGCCGCCGGCGCAGCTTGTTGATCTCGCGAATTCGTTCGAGCGCGGTCGCAGCTATCTCGTCGAAAACGCTGTATTCGCGATAGAAATAGGTTTCGTTATTGAGCATCGCATCGACCGTGTCGTCGAGCAATTGCCGGCTGTTCGACGTGACGAGCGCGGCGACCAGCGCGTCGAGATCGGCGATGCCGTGACGCTGCATCACGGGTTTGAGCGACATTTCGATCCGCCATATGCGGCTGGGCGAAAGCGTCTGGCCGGTGCGCGATTCGAGCACGCCCATCAGGACGCGATACGCCGATTCGCTGGCGCTGCTCCCCATCATGGCTTGCGTCGCCCCGGCCCGCGACCTTGCAGGAAACTGCCGAGCATCAGCGCGATCGCATCGGGGTTGAGCGTCGCCGCGGCGATGCCCGACTTCGCCACCGCGCCCGGCATCCCCCAGATCACACAGCTTTCGGGCGCCTGCGCGAAGATCGTGCCGCCCGCCTGCTTCAGCCGCGCCGCGCCGATCGCGCCGTCGCGGCCCATGCCGCTGAGGACCACCGCAATGCCGCCCTTGCCATAGACGTCGGCGACCGAATCGAGCATCGGGTCGGCCGACGGGCAGCAGCCATTGTCGACCGCGCGGCGGTCGAGCGCGATTTCGCGGCGCCGTCGGCCCTCGACGACGATCAGATGCGCGTCGCCGGGGGCGAGATAGATGGCGTTCGGTTCGATCGCCATCCCCGCTTCGGCGACGCGCACGCGGCGCGTGGTCATCGTCCCGATCTGCTTGGCGTAAAATTCCATGAACGCGCCGGGCAGATGCTGGGTCAGCAGGATCGGCGCGCTGATCCTGGGATCGAGGTGGGCGAGGAAGTTGGTGAAGGCGGGAATGCCGCCGGTCGAGGCCGCGACCGCGATACACTCGATCGGCTGGTCGGTGTCGATCGCGAGCGCGGCGGGCGCCGGTACGCGGCGTTCGGCGACCGGCAGCGGCACCGGATGATCCTGCTGATGGCCGAGCGACATGATCCGCTCGGTCAGCACCTCGGCAAAGCGCCCCGAAAAGCTGCCGCGTCCCGGCTTGGCGAGCGTGTCGCTGGCACCGAGCGCGAGGGCTTCGATCGCCGCGGGGCCGCCCTCGACGCAGTTGGACGAGAGGATGAGGACGCGGGCCTTTTCGGCGCGTTCCAATATATGCGGCAACGCGTCGAGGCCGTTCATGCCCGGCATCTCGACGTCGAGCACGACGACATCGACGGGCTCGCGCGAGAGATAGTCGAGCGCATC
The DNA here is from genome assembly GCF_011926545.1 of Sphingopyxis italica. Taxonomy (GTDB): domain Bacteria; phylum Pseudomonadota; class Alphaproteobacteria; order Sphingomonadales; family Sphingomonadaceae; genus Sphingopyxis; species Sphingopyxis italica. The sequence goes on from NZ_JAATIT010000001.1 coordinate 3,554, forward strand.
CTGCGCCGAGGCGACCGAGGCGCAGATCTTGAGCCCCGCGCGCTGGTCGACGATCCGTTCGAGGATGCTGCGAACGACGAGGCTGTCGTCGACGAGCATCACGCGCAGCGTGCGCGCGGTTGGCTCGCTGTCCGGTATCAGAGGCTGCGGCTGGGCCACGGAAAGAACCTCAGGCGATGCCGACGAGCTGCAATTTTCCTTCGAGCGTCTCGCGGTCGAACGGCTTCATCACATATTCGTCGGCGCCCGCCTCGATCGCGGCGCGGATATGGTCGATGCTGTTTTCGGTGGTGCAGAAAACGACGCGCGGCCGTTCCTGATGCCCATAATCGAGATCGTTGAACGCGCCGAGAAACTCCATGCCGCTCATCACCGGCATGTTCCAGTCGAGCAGGATGACGTCGGGACGATTGGCGCGGCAGAAGGTTAGCGCCTCCTGCCCGTCGGCCGCTTCATCGACGGCAAAGGCCATGCTTTCAAGGATATGGCGCGCGACCTTACGAATGACTTTGCTGTCATCGACGACCAGACAAGATTTCGACATGCAATTAACTCCGACCCCCGGGAATTTGGGATACTTACCGCCAAGGCGTGTGCAGCCCGTTAATAGACGGCCAGATTCATGCCGCCTTTAAGGGTCGGGACCGATTAAATGCGCGATCGAGGCGTCGAAATGGCGAAGATATCGGGTGCGGGTGGCCGCCGCAGGTAGCATCGCTACCCGCAAGGTCACGCGGGCCCGAGATCGAAGCCATTTCGGCGTCCCTTCGGGATTTGATCGATTTTGCCCATGGCGTCGTCAGCAAGTCTTGAAATATCGACATATTCCTACGCCTTGCTTCCTCGCCCTGAGCAAAATCGCTTCAAACCTCGACCGCGCATTTAATCGGTCCCGACCCTGAGGCTGGCAGCATGATAAAGTTGGACGGGTCGACGACGAGCAGCGAGGCGCCCCGATATTCGATCATCGCATCGGCGACGCGCGCCCAGCCGGGAAGCAGCTTTCCGGCGATGCGCGTCTCGGGCGCCTCGATGAAGCAGACATCCTCGATCTCGTCGGCGATCAGCGCATAGCCATGCTCGGCGACCTCGACGACGATCACCCGCTGGCCGGGCGCGACGGGCACATCGGAAAGGCCGATGACGACATGCGGGTCGATGAGGGTGAAGACGCGGCTGCGCAGCGCGAAGAGCCCCGCGACATGCGGCGGCGCGCCTGGCACCTCGACCGGCGTTCCGACGGTGACCACCGAATGGATCGCGCGGCTGCGCAGCGCGACCCGCGTATCGGCGATGCGCGCGACGAGATAGAGGTTTTCCATCATGCGGCTTCTCCCCCGACGCTGCGGCGCATCGCGTCGAGCAGCGCCTGGCGATCGTAACGATAGACGCTTTCGTCCTCCGGCCCCGTCGCTGCGATCGCTGCGCGCAGCCGGATCACCGGCACCCCGCCGCCGATATGCGAGCAAGCCTCGCCGTCACCCGTAAGGCAGAGCAAGACGTCGGGCGCCTCGTCGGACGGATCACCGTCCGCGATCACCCGGTAGCCGGCACCGCGCAGGATCGGCGCCAGGAAATTGTCGCCCCAGCCGTCGCGATCGTCGGCGAGGCGGCAGATCGGCTGGCGCTGTGCCGGCGCAGCGACCGCGGCATATTGCTCCATCAACCAGAAGGGATCGAGGAGCTCGACCGGCTCGCCGCCGACGAGCACGACACCCGCGATCAGCCCGGGCGCGGCCGAAGGCTGCACCGCGTCGGGCAGGCGCACGATGTCGATCACCTCGGCGATCGGATAGCAGAGCACCGCCTGGCCGTCGTAGAGGCGAAGGAGCTTCAGCGTTCCCTCGCCCCCCGGCAGCGCCGCGGCGTGAACGGGGAAGATATCCTCACCGACCCGGACCTGTATCCGTCCCGCGCTTTCGAACAGGCTCGATACCGGCACCTCCTCGACCCGCTCGATCACCGACAGGCGGACGCCGCGAATGCGGGCGTTCGTGTCGCGGAAGAGGAGCAACTGCGCGGCATTGCGCGCCGCCACCGTCTCGGCTTCGGCCTCGGCGGCTTGGCCCTGGCTGCGGCCCGCTTCGTTCGCGTCGATCGCCGCGGCGGCGAGCAGGCCCTGAACGTCGAGCAGCAGCACCGGGCGGCCGTTATCGGGAAGCGTCGTGCCCGCATAAAGCCCCGTCGCCATGATCATCGGCGCGGCGGGCTTGATCACCAATTCCTCCTGATCGTGGATCGCGGAGACGCTCAGCGCATAGCTTTGCCCCTGCCCCGGCCGGACGATGACGAGCGCGCGGTCGTCGACGTCGTCGTCCTGATGGCGCTCGCGACCGAGCACCGCTTCGAGGCGAAGCAGCGGATATTGCTTGCCGCGCACCGTGGCCAACTCGCCGCCGCCGACCCGGTCGATCCGCACCGTATCGGCGCCCTCGAGCAGGATTTCGCGCACGGCGCCACGCGGCACCGCGAAATATTGTCCCGCCGCGCGCACCATCAGGCCCGATATGATCGTCAGCGTCATCGGCACGCGCAGCAGGATCGCCAGCCCCCGACCCTCATCATTGCGCAGTTCGACGACCCCGCCGATCTTTTCGACATTCGCCTTGACGATATCCATGCCGACGCCGCGGCCCGAGATGGCGGTAACCTTTGCAGCGGTGGAAAATCCGGGCCGGAAGATCAGCTCGAGCTTTTCCTTCGGCCCCAGCGCCCGCGCTTCGGCCGCGGTCACAAGGCGCGCCGCAACGGCTTTCGCGACGAGCGCATCGGGAGAGAGCCCGCGGCCGTCATCGCGGATTTCGATTTCGATCTGATTGCCCGACTGGCGCGCCGACACCGAAATCGTCGCGGTAATCTCCTTGCCCGCCGCGACGCGATCCTCGAGCGGCTCGACGCCGTGATCGATCGCGTTGCGGACGATATGGATCAGCGGATCGCGGATATTCTCCATCATTTCGCGGTCGAGTTCGACCTCGCCGCCGCTCGTCTGAAAGGCGATCTTTTTGCCCATGTCCTGCGCGAGGTCGCGGACGACGCGCGGCAGCGGCGCGAACAGCTTGTCGATCCGCTGCATCCGCATCTGGCTGACCGACTGGCGCATGCCGGCGATCGAATCGGACAGGCGGTCGAACGAGGCGATCAGCGACAGGTCCGCACCCGATTCGCGGAGCATCCGGGCGAATTCGTTGCGCGCGAGCACGATGTCGGTGACACCCGTCATCACGCTGTCGAGCAGCGGCAGCGGCACGCGGATCGAACGCCAGCCCTGCAGATCGGCGCCGAGATCATCCTCCCGGCGCAGCGGAACCCCCGCGATTTCGAGCGACGCATTCTCCTCGCCCGCGCGTTCGGCAAGCGCGCCGATCACGTCGCGGTCGTCACCCGCCGGCTCGGTGCCATCGCGGCCCAGCGCGGCGCACAACTCGTTCAGCCGGTCGACGATGCCGAGCACCCCGGTGACGAGCGCGGCGTTGGCGACGCGGTTGCCGCGGCGCACCTGATCGAGCGCGTCTTCGGCGGCGTGCGACAGCGCCGTCACCCGCGGCAAGGCGAGGAATCCCGAGCTGCCCTTGATCGTGTGCACGAAGCGGAAAATGGCGTCGAGCTGCGCGCGGTCGGCGGGATCGGCCTCCCACGCCACGATCGCCCCGCCCGCTTCGGCGAGGATTTCCGCCGTTTCGGCCAAAAAGTCGTTCAGCAGATCGTCCATCGCCGTATCGGTGCGCCCCAAAAAACAGAGGCTCCACCATGGCCGACAATGGTTAAGTTTGGCTTTACTTGCGCCAGTCCGGCGGCGGGAAAGCGGGGCAAACCCTTCTTTCGCGGCCGCTTGGCGCGGCGGGCTGGCCGCGTGCGGAACCCTGCCCGCGGCCGCGCGTATTCGGCAGGAGCTGATCGGGAGGAATTTCATGCAATCGAAGATGTTTACGCTGGCGGGCGCGGCGGCTTTGGCGCTGGCTGCATGCACGGCGAAGGAAAAGCCGACGCAAGACAGCACCGCAGACGCCCCCACCGGCGGCGTGACGCGCGAGGAGGCCAAAGCCGAACCCGATGCGCCGCCGGTCACCCCGATGCCCGCCGCGACAGTGATCCAGTCCCAGCCTGGACCGGACGGATCGCAGGTCGACCTGCTTTCGGTCAAGGTCACCGGCGACATCCTGACCGTCGCCATGCGCTGTTCGAGCCCCGAGCGATATAATCGGGAATCGATCCGGGTCGCCCAGATCAGCGTGATCGACGATGCCACGTCGCAGCGCATCGGCGTGCTGAAAGACAATGAAGGCAATGCGATGGTGTCGAACCTCGTCCGCAGCAGCAGTCCGGACAACGACAATATGATGGTCGATTGCACATCCAAACCCGGGGTGATGTGGGCCAAATTCCCCGCACCGCCGGCCACCAGCGCGACCGTTTCGATCAACCTTCCCGGGGTCGCGCCCTTCGACGGCATTCCCGTCCAGCGATGAGGTGGTCGCTCCTGTCCGTCGCCGCGGCCGCTGCGATCGGCGGCTGTTCGGCGGACGCGCCGACCGACGCCGCCAACCAGGATGCCGCCAACCGGGACGAGAGCCCGATCGCGCCGTCACGCTCCGCGGGCGACACCGCCTCGCCGCCCGCCGCCGCCGGTATGAGCGCAAAGGTCAGTTCGCTCACGGGCGCAGTCAGCGGACTCAATACGCGGGTCACCGACATGGGCACGATCATCGACCTGCCCGCCGACGCCTTGTTCGAATATGACAAGGCGGTGCTCACGCAGGCGGCCGAGGTGGAACTGCGCAAGGCGGCCGAGATGATCCGCAGCGGCCCTCCCGGCGCGATCCGGGTGATCGGGCATACCGACAGCAAGGGCGACGACGCCTATAACCAGACGCTTTCCGAAGCGCGCGCGAACAGCGTCGCGGACTGGCTCCGCGAGCAAGTCGGCGTTCGTCAGCGCGAATTGCTGGTGTCGGGCCGGGGCGAAGCCGCGCCGATCGCGCCCAACGAAAATGCCGCGGGCGACGACGATCCCGCGGGGCGCGCAAAGAACCGGCGGGTGGAACTGGTTGTCCCGACGACGGACGGCCAATCGTCGGCTTCCGCCGGCTGACAGCTATCGCCGTCGCGGGAAACGCCGGTCAGCGCCCTCTCAGCACCGCACCGACGAGCAGCGAGGTCGGCGTCTCGCGCGCCAGCATCACCGTGCCGTCGCTTTGCCGCGCCACGGCTTGCACGAGCACGGCGGGCGCGGTGCGCGAGGTCATCGGGCTTGCGCCTTCGCCTTCGGCGAGGATGCGTTCGACATCGGCATCGAGGAAAATCCGCTCCGCCTCGACGTGCAGCGCGATTTCGACGCCTTCCGCCTGCTTCTCGCAGCCGATATCGAGCCGGCCGCCGCGCACCAGCGCATCGACGAGCAGCAGCGCGAGGTTGAGGATGATCTTCACCGCCGGCTTCGGCAGCGGTTCGGCCCCGATCATCCAGTTGAGGGTGATCGCGCGGTCGCCGATAATGCCCTGGATCGCCGATTTGGCTTCGTCGGCGGGCACAAGCTCGCCGAAACCGCCCGCCGATCCGAAGGCGAGGCGAAAGAATTTGAGCTTGTTCGCCGAGGTCCGCGCGCTCTGTTCGAGCAGGTCGATGCAGCGCGCCCGCATTTCCGGGTCTTTTTCGTCGGCGAGCAGTTCGAGGCCGTTGGCGAAGGCGCCGACCGGGCTCAAGAGGTCGTGACACAGGCGCGAGGCCAGCATCGAGGCGAAATCGACGCGATCGTCGGACATTTACAAACAGGCTCCCCAGCGCAGTGGCCAGATATTTCCGGCGTGGGTCGCTCCTAGGGCAGGCATGGGTCGAAGAGCAAGCGCGATCCCCTTTTCCCAGAGCCCGCTTCTTGAAATTGCGCGCTACAGAACCATATCCCCGTCAATGTTGGGGGACGACGAGATACTGACCGTGACGCTTCAGGACAGCGCGGCCGGGCTGCGGCTCGACCGGGCGCTGGCCGAGGCGCTTCCATCCCTTTCGCGCGAACGGTTGAAGACGCTGATCAAGGGCGGACGCGTCGCCGATGCGAGTGGTGCGGTCTTGTGGGATCCGTCGGCGAAGGCCGCGGCGCCCGCGACGATCGAGGTTCGCCTGCCCGCCGCTGCGCCCGCGCATAATGTCGCGCAGGACATGGACCTCGTCATCGCGTTCGAGGACGAGCATCTGATCGTCGTCGACAAGCCTGCCGGGATGGTCGTTCACCCCGCCGCTGGCAATCTCGACGGCACAATGGTCAATGCCCTACTCCACCATTGCGCGGGTCAGCTTTCTGGGATCGGCGGCGTCGCGCGCCCCGGGATCGTCCACCGCATCGACAAGGACACCAGCGGGCTGATCGTCGCCGCCAAGCACGACAAGGCGCATGAAGGGCTCGCGAAGCAGTTCGCCGCGCACAGTATCGACCGCCGCTATCTCGCGATCGCGACCGGACGCCCGCTGCCCGCGAACGGCACCGTCGACGCCGCGCTCGGCCGGTCGAGTACCAATCGCAAGAAAATGGCGGTCGTCGCCGAAGGACGCGGCAAGCGTGCGGTCACCCATTACCGGACGATCGAGCCGCTGAAAAATGCGGCTTTGGTCGAATGCCGGCTCGAAACCGGACGCACCCACCAGGTCCGCGTCCATATGGCGCATATCGGTCATCCGCTCGCCGGCGATCCGGTCTATGGCCGCGCCAGAAAACCGCTGTCGGACGTGCTGAAAGCGCGGAATTTCGCGCGGCAGGCATTGCACGCGGCCCATTTGGGCTTTATTCATCCGGTGACCGGTAACAGGATCGCGCTCGACAGCGAACTCCCCCAGGATATGCGGGAACTGATCGATGAACTGCGCGTTTAGGTTTCGAATGAAAATCTATTTTGACCGTGGATGTCAACCGCGGCATATCTCTCCTCTGGAATTTTAGGGAAGACGCTATGGCTAACAAAAGCAACGTTCCGGCAGTGGTGCCCGCGCTCGGCGGTGAGGCGAGCCTGAACCGCTATCTGGCCGAAATCCGCAAGTTTCCGCTTCTGACGCCCGAGCAGGAATATATGCTCGCGAAACGTTTTCAGGAGCATGAAGACAGCGAGGCGGCGGCGCAGCTCGTCACCTCCCACCTCCGCCTCGTCGCGAAGATCGCGATGGGTTATCGCGGCTATGGCCTGCCGGTCAGCGAGCTGATCAGCGAAGGCAATATCGGATTGATGCAGGGCGTGAAGAAGTTCGACCCCGAACGCGGCTTCCGCCTCGCAACCTATGCGATGTGGTGGATCCGCGCCTCGATCCAGGAATTCATCCTGCGGTCGTGGAGCCTCGTCAAGATGGGCACCACCGCGGCGCAGAAGAAGCTGTTCTTCAACCTCCGCCGGATGAAGAACAACCTCGAAGCCTTCGAGGACGGCGACCTGACGCCCGAACATCTCACCAAGATCGCGACCGACCTCGGCGTCACCGAGGAAGAGGTTACCAGCATGAACCGCCGCATGGCGATGGGCGGCGACACGTCGCTCAACGTCCCGATGGGCGAGGACGGCGACAGCCAGTGGCAGGATTTGCTCGGCGACGAAGGCCCGTTGCAGGACGAGCGCGTTGCCGAGGCGCAGGAACGCGACGTGCGGCATTCGCTGCTCAACGAGGCGCTCGAAACGCTCAACGACCGCGAGCGCCACATCCTGACCGAGCGCCGCCTGACCGACGATCCGAAAACGCTCGAGGATCTGAGCCAGGTTTACGACGTCAGCCGCGAGCGTGTGCGCCAGATCGAAGTGCGCGCGTTCGAAAAGCTGCAAAAGGCGATGCTGAAGCTGGCCGGCGAACGGCGGCTGATCAACGCCTGAATCACGGGCAGCGCGGCTGTTTCTGTCGCATAATCCCCGCGCATGGAGCGCGGCCATCGTAGCTGGCTGGGCGCTCGTCGCGCTGGCGCAGGCGATGCAGGGCTATTTTGTCGCCACGTATCGCGGGGTTCCGCAAGAATGGTGGCCGACGTTCGGCTACACTGCGGCGATCTATTCGATCTGGGCGATACTGAGTTGGCCGATTATCGGCGCGGTGATCGCGATCGAGCGGCGCATCCGATCGGGCTGGCGCCGCGTCGCCGCCTATATCCTGCTATGGCCGGTCGTGGTCAGCGCCCATGTGCTGCTGTTCGCCATCATCTATTGGCCGTTCTATCGGAGCGAGAATGTCGCGACGCGATGGGACATGACGTCGATCATGTTCGTCCGCAATCTCGACACCAACAGCCTTTTCTACCTCGCTGTCGCCGCGCTGACGATCGCCTGGATACGCTGGCCGCGGCGCCAGACGAAGCGCGCAGAGGTCATGCGGCCTGCCGACGACGATGCGGTGATCGTTCGCAGTCGCGGGACGATCCACCGCCTTCCCTTTGATATGATCGACTGGATCGGCGCTGCGGGCGATTATGCCGAAATCCACAGCGCGGGGCGCACCCATCTGATCGAGCAATCGCTGACCGCGTTGGCGCAGCGGCTGCCCGCCGAAGATTTCGCGCGCATCCATCGCGGCGCGCTGATCCGCATCGACCGCGTTCGCGAAATCGAACCGATCGGGCGCGGCGACGCCCATGTCCGGCTGATCGGCGGTCAGGAGTTACGGCTGAGCCGTCGCTATCGCACGAATTTGGCCGCGCTGCTCGCGCCGTCACCGCGGCCCGCCGAACCGGCGCCATAGTCCCGCCCACAGATCGGCGCTCGATCGCAGGCACCCTTTGGCGGAAAAGCGCGGCCCCTTTTCCGCTTTTTTGAGGTGCGCCGATGTTTTTCGCGATTCTTGCCCTTCTCGCCCCCGTCACCGCCACCGTTCCCGCGCCTGCCGCCGGAGTACGTCCCTATCAGTCGCTCCACCTTGAGCTTCCCTATACGCCGACGATCGCGCGGATCGATGGCGAGGACCGGCTGGTTTACGAACTGCATGCGACCAATTTTGCCCGCGAGCCTCTGTCGGTCACGGCCATCGACCTCTGCGACGCGGTGAGCGGCGCGCAGGTGGCGCGGATCGACCCCGCCGGCCCGATGCGCCGGATCGGCGCGCAGGCGGGCGGCGCCACCGAAATCGCGCCGGGTGGCCGGGCGATCTTTTATCTATCCATCTCGTGGACAGGGGGTGATCCCAAGCCGCTCGTTCACCGCATCACGTTGACCCCGGCGCGATCGGGCCAAAGACCCGCGAGCGCGGTGATCGCGGGCGGGGAATTTACCGCCACCCGGCCCTTCGTCGCCGCGCTCGGCGCACCGCTGCGCGGCGGTCCGTGGACGGCGGTGGCGCTGCCCGACATCGATAACGGCCATCGCCGCTTTCCCTATGCGGTCAGCGGCCGCGTTCGCCTGCCGGGTCGCCACGCGATCGACTGGATGCCGGCACGTGGCTTTGTCCCCGGCACCGCGGGGCGCGACGTCGCCGCCGATGGATCGGGCGCCGACGTCCTCGCGGTTGCCGATGGCGAGGTGGTTACGGTCAAAAACGCCCCCGCCCCCGGCGCCCCCGCCAGCGTCGAGGACGAAACGGGGGCGATGATCGTGCTGCGCCTGCCCGATGGCCGCTTCGCCTTTTACCAGCATCTGGCGCCCGGCATCGACATTCGCGTCGGCACGCGGGTGCGCCGCGGGCAGGTGATCGGGCGCGTCGGATCGTCGGGGCATGTCACCCAACCGCACCTGCATTTCCACGTCGCCGACCGCGCGGCGCCGCTCGATGGTGAAGGCCTGCCCTATCGCTTTGGCGCCGGACGCATCGTCGGACGCTATGCAAGCCATGCCGATTTCAAGGGGAATGAAGGCTGGCAATCCGCGGTCCCCCGGCCGATCGACGGCTTGCCCCCCGCCCACGCGGTCGTCCTTTTTGCCGCGGCGCCGATTTGACTCGGCACCGCAATCGACTAGCCTTCGGGCGGGTTGACCGAAGGGGGGAAATCTTATGTGGAAATGGATCCGTATTCCCAAGGGTATCGCGCTGCTGGCGTTCCTGTTGCCGTGGATGACCATCAGCTGTTCCAACCAGAAAATCGCCGAAGCGAGCGGTTTCGGCCTCGCCTTTGGGCGTATCTCCGCGATGGGTCAGGCCGCCAGCGCCAGCGACGGGGCATCGATGAACCTCTGGCTGATCCTGGCACTGGTCGCGATCGCGGGCGGGTTGTTTCTGCTGTTCACCAAGGGCCGCGAGGCGGCGAAGCTGGTGCTCGGCACCTCGGTCGCGGCGCTCGTGCTGATCCTCGTCGGCACCTGGCGCTACAGTAAGGATGCAATCATGGCCGAGGCGGCCAAGGACGGATCGAACGGCGGCATGGATCAGGCGGCGCTCGCGATGATTCAGGTCAATTGGCATTTCGGCTATTGGCTCGTACTGCTGGCGCTGATCGCCGCCGCGGTGATGGCGTGGCTGGTGATGAGCGGCAAAGAGGCCGAGGCCGAAGCCAGGATGCGGTCGCTTGCCGCCGACGCCGCCGATGCTGCGAAGGGCGCCGCGGCCAAAGCCAGCGAAGCGATCGACACCGCCACCGACAAGAAGGACGACGAGCCGCCCAAAGCGCCGTGAGACGGCTTTACATGACAATCAGCCGCTTGCCGACCGGCGGCAAGCGGCTATGAAACCTGCATGAGTAGAGCCGCAACGAAACGCCTCGAACGCCGCAAGCTCGCCTGGTATCTGCGGCCGTTCAAATGGCTGCTATGGTTCATCACGATCTCGGTGCTGTGGGTGCTGGTTTACGTCGTCGTCCCGCCGCCGGTGACCTTTACGATGCTGGCCGACAGCAAGGGGATTACCAAGGACTGGACCGGCCTGTCCGGGATCGATCGCAACATGGTGCGCGCGGTGATCGCGGCCGAGGACGGCAAATTCTGTAGCCACGACGGTTTCGACCGCGAGGCGATCGAAGAGGCGATCGAGCGCAACGCCAAGGGCAAGAAGCTGCGCGGCGGATCGACGGTCAGCCAGCAGACCGCGAAGAATGTCTTTCTGTGGCAGGGCAGCGGCTGGACGCGTTATGTCCGCAAGGTGCCCGAAGTGTGGTTCACTTTCCTGATCGAGACGATCTGGGGCAAAAGACGGATCATGGAAGTGTATCTCAACGTCGCCGAAACCGGCATCGGCACCTATGGCGTCGAGGCGGGAGCGCAGCGTTATTTCAAGCATGGTGCGGCCCAGCTGACCCCGCGCGAAGCGGCGCGCATCGCCGCGATTCTGCCGTTGCCGAAGAAGCGCGAAGCGATCAGCCCGTCGGGCTTCACGCGCCGTTACGGCCGCACGATCACCGCGCGCATCGGCGTGGTGAGGCGCGACGGGCTGGATGCGTGTGTTTATGAATAGCGGCAGCTTTGGGGTGGGGAGCGGTCGTATATTTTTCGTCATGCTGAACTTGTTTCAGCATCCATGGCCTGGCCTCCAATCCCGCGCGGCGCCAAAGGAAACGGCTGGGCCATGGACCCTGAAACAAGTTCAGGGTGACGAGATATAAAATGTCGTGTTCCGGCCGGAACCGGCCCAGCCCCCGACCGGATCGCCGCTAAGCCGGCTTCCAGCTCTTCCGCTCCTCGGCCTGCTTCAGCACCTCGAATGCCGCCTGCCCTGCGGCGAAGCGCTTTGCGGCCTCGGCGTCGCCGGGCTTGACGTCAGGGTGGCACTCCTTCGCCAGATTGCGCCACGCCTTTTTCGTCGCCTCGAAATCGGCGTCGGGTTCGAGGTCGAGCACTTCGAGCGCGCGCATTTCATCGGCGCTGCGGCTGCCATCGCCCGACCCGCCCCAGGCATAATGTTGCGCGCGGGCGTAACTGTTCGCGCCGCGGGCTTCCTCGGCGGCGCGTTCGGCGGCGTCCTCGGCGCTGAGGCCCTCGAAATAGTCCCAGCCGCGATTATATTCGGCCGCGTGGGTTTCACAGAAATACCAGCGTTCGGGGCTGTTCGGCGACTTGGGCGCCGGGCAATTTCCGGGATTGGTGCAGCCGTGCCGGTCGCAGAGGCGCATCTTCTGCGTCTCGCGCGACGAGCCATAGGGGCGCCAGCGGGGAAAACCCCAGTCATCGGATCTCTTGGCGCGGCTCATTCCGTCCCATCTAGCGGCTGGAGGCCGAAATTGCTAGCCGAGCGAGCCGAAAAACCTAGTCCTTGGGCTTGTAGCCGAACGCTTTGCCCGCGAGTTTGACCACGGCGGGATCGAGATCGGGCGGGGTCATCGGCACCGCGGCCTCGAGCGTTTCGACGATATGGGTCAGCGCCGCGATGCGTGCGGTCTTCTTGTGGTTGCCATCGACCACCTTCCACGGCGCCCAGCGCGTGTTCGTCTGCGCGAACATCTCCTCCATCGCCGCGAGATACTCCTTGCGCTTCGAGCGGTTGCGGTAATCCTCGGGCCCTGTCTTCCAGCGTTTCCAGGGATCGTCGAGCCGCGCGGCGAAACGCTCGTCCTGCTCGTCCTGCGTGATATGGACGAACAGCTTGACGAGGTTCGTGCGGCTGCCGGTCAGCTGCGCCTCGAACTCGTTGATCTCGTCATAGCCCTTGCGCCATTCGGCCTCGCTCGCATAGCCCTCGACGCGCTCGACGAGGACGCGGCCGTACCAGCTGCGATCGAAGACCGAGATTTCGCGGTTGCCGGGCAGGCGTTTCCAGAAACGCCAGAGGAAATGGCGCGCCTTTTCCTCCTCGGTCGGCGCGCTGATCGGCCACACCTCGAAAAAGCGCGGGTCGAGCGACGCGGTCAGCCGCCGGATGATCCCGCCCTTCCCCGCCGCGTCCCAGCCTTCGAACATGATGACGCTGCGCTGGCCGTGGATGATATGCGCCGCCTGCAGCCGTTCGAGCCGGTCCTCCAGCACCGCGAGATCGTCGGAATAGTCGCCGTCATATTTGGCGCCGGTTTCATAGTCGGAAAGCGAGATCGTCATCGGTCCACCCTAGCGCAAGCCGGGGGGTCCTACCAAGGCCGATGCGCCGATGTCATTATCTGGCACAGCGCGCGCAAGCTTTCTTACCCATGGGCGATTTCAAAGCAGCCCGGCAAGCAGCGCGGCAACGCGCGCGGGCGCTTCCATCGGGATGAAATGACTATGTTCCGCCCAAAGTTCGTCGCGCTCGGCGCCGATCGCAGGACCCAGCCCGATCCACGTCGGGCTCAGCGAAAAGTCGAGCGCGCTGCCACGCTCGCCGGTCGGCGCGCGGATGACGGTCGAGGGAGTTGCAAGATAGTGCAACCACTCGTGCGGGCTGGTGCGCAGCGCATTCTGATAGACCGATGCTTCGAGCGCCGGGGGGCAGGCAAGCTCCAGTCCCGCCCCGTCGGCGGGGGGAAGCAGGCCATGCGTGCAATAGTCGGCGAGCACGCGCGGATCCCAGTTCGCATAGGGCGGCCGGTCGGCGAAGCGCGCGCGCATCTCCTCGACGTCGGTCCAGACGTTGCGCCGCCGCGCAACGGGATGGTCGGCAGGGTCGGGAATCACTTTCGCAGCCTCGCCCTCGTAAAAGGCCGGGTCCATGATCACCGGGTCGATCAGCACGAGGTGGCGAAAGGCCGCGGGCCGCTGCGACGCGAGACGCGTCAGGATATAGGCGCCCATGCTGTGGCCGCAACCGACGATCGGATGCCCGCCGAGCCCGTCGAGCAGCGGCAGCAACACATCGGCGGTCGCCGTCCAGTTAGCGAGCGTCGCAGGGCGGAAGCTTCGCCCATGGCCGCGGTGGTCGGGTGCGATGACGTGCGTTCCCGCGGGAAGCGCCGCGACGACCTGATCCCAGAGCCGCGCGTGAAAGCCGGTCGCGTGGAGCAGGAGTAGCGAGGGTCGCTCACCCCGCTCACCCCATTCGAACCAGCAGATGTCGCCGTCCGGCGTTTCCAGCCGGTGCTCCCGGGGTTCGCTCACGCCTTAGCTCTTCGGACCGTCGACGATACGGATGCCGAGTTCCTTGAGCTGCTTGTCGCTGACCGGCGCCGGGGCGCCCATCATCAAATCCTCGGCCTTCTGATTCATCGGAAAGACGACGACCTCGCGGATGTTCGGCTCGTCGGCGAGCAGCATCACGATGCGGTCGACACCCGGCGCCGAACCGCCATGCGGCGGCGCGCCGAACTTGAACGCGTTGATCATGCCGCTGAAGTTCGAGTCGACTTCGGCTTGGGAATAGCCAGCAATTTCGAACGCCTTGTACATGATGTCCGGGCGGTGGTTCCGGATCGCGCCCGACGACAGTTCGACGCCGTTGCAAACGATGTCGTACTGCCAGGCGAGGATGTCGAGCGGATCCTTGGTTTCCAAGGCTTCGAGCTCGCCCTGCGGCATCGAGAAGGGGTTGTGGCTGAAGTCGATCTTGCCGGTGTCCTCGTCGGCCTCGAACATCGGGAAGTCGACGATCCAGCACATCTCGAACTTGTTCGGATCGATCAGATCGAGCTGCTCGGCGACGCGGGTGCGCGCCAGCCCCGCGAGCTTCGCGGCGACCGCTTCTTTGCCCGCCGCGAAAAACAGCCCGTCGTCGGGACCGATGCCGAGTTCGGCGGCGAGCGCGTCCATCTTCTCCGGCCCATGGTTCTTGGCGATCGGACCGCCCCATTCGCCGCCCTTGCGCGTCGCATAGCCGAGGCCGGCAAAGCCCTCGCCCTGCGCCCAGCTGTTCATGTCGTCGAAGAATTTGCGGCTCTTCTCGGCGGTCGCGGGCGCGGGGATCGCGCGCACCACGTCGCCCGCGGCGACGATGTCGGCGAAGCGGCCGAAGCCCGAGCCGGTGAAGTGCGACGAGACGTCGGTGATGATCAGCGGGTTGCGAAGGTCGGGCTTGTCGTTGCCGTATTTCAGCATCGATTCGCGGTAGGGGATGCGCGGGAACGAGCCGGCCGGGGTCACCGACTTGCCGTTCGCAAACTCCTCGAACACGCCCGCGAGCACGGGTTCGATCGCGTTGAAGACGTCATCTTGCGTGACGAAGCTCATCTCGAAGTCGAGCTGGTAGAATTCGCCGGGCGAACGGTCGGCGCGCGCGTCTTCGTCGCGGAAACAGGGCGCGATCTGGAAATAGCGGTCGAAACCCGCGACCATCAGCAACTGCTTGAACATCTGCGGCGCCTGCGGCAGCGCATAGAATTTGCCGGGGTGGACGCGGCTCGGTACCAGATAGTCGCGTGCGCCTTCGGGCGACGAGGCGGTGAGGATCGGCGTCTGATATTCGGTGAAGCCCTGATCGACCATGCGGCGACGCAGGCTGGCGATCACGTTCGAGCGCAGCAGAATGTTCGCGTGCAGGCGGTCACGGCGGAGGTCGAGGAAGCGGTATTTAAGACGGATATCCTCGGGATATTCCTGCTCGCCCGCGACCGGCATCGGCAGCTCGATCGCCGCCGACTGAACGGATACGTCACGCGCGCGGACTTCGATCGCGCCGGTCGGCAGGTTGACGTTGGTTGTCTCCGCCGAACGCGCGACGACGTCGCCGGTGATCGTCACGACGCTTTCGGCGCGCAGGCCGTCGAGCGTGGCGAACGCCGCGTCGCTGCTGTCGGCCACGATCTGGGTCAGGCCATAATGATCGCGCAGATCAACGAAGAGCAGTCCGCCATGGTCGCGCTTGCGATGGACCCAGCCCGAAACGCGGACATTCTGGCCGACATCCTCGGCGCGAAGCTGGCCACAATTATGGGTGCGATAGGCGTGCATTTCGTCGTCTTTCGATGAATGAGGAAATCAACTTTAACGTGATTTGTGGCCGCGCCTAAGGCAGGTCGGCGCGCCATTTGTCAAGAGTCGAGGCGGTTTCAGCAGGTCAATCCCAGCCCATCGAGTACCTCGCTGCCGAACAGCGCGCGGTGGACGGGATCGGGCATCAACCGGTCGCGCGCAGCACACCAGCGGCGGAAATCCTCGCTATAGTCGGACGCGACGCGCGCGGCATCGAGACGGCAGCTTTTCGCCCAGTGGCGGGTAAAGACAATCCCCTCTGCATCGAGGCATTCGACGACGCGCGCATAGGCATCGGCGGTACGCTGGCTGCGCGGGCCGTCGAAATCGATCACCGCATTGTGCGGAAAACGCGCGGGAGCGAGAAGGCCCTGCGCCCGCTCCATGAAGCGCACGGTAACGACGGTCGAACCGCCGTGGCGCGCATAGACGGCGCAGATGCGTTCGAAGGCGCGCGCAAGGTCGGCGCGGTCGATGGTGACCGAGGCGTTGAACAGGTCCGCCATGGGGCGGTGCGTGTCGAGCCCTTCGCCCCAGCTGCCGTAGACGGGCGGATCTTCGATGTCGGGGCCGGCGGCGTAGCCGAGCTTCATGGCGAATTGCAGCAGCGCGCCCCGCGCCCACGGATAATCGTCGAGCAGCCGGCCGAGCAGGCTGAGCGCATCATAGCCCGCGCCGAGCTGGCCGGGCGTCGCGCGCGGATAATCGTCGCGCCACGGCTCGCAATAAAGGAAGCGCAGCATCGCGGGCCGCTTGAACGGCTTGTAGGGATTGACGATCATCTGGACGAAATCGGGGTCGCGGTCGAGCGCATAGGTAGCGGAGAAGCGCCGGAAATCGCCCGAGGCAAGCCAGTCGAGCGCGGCGCGGTCGACCTTGCGCAGATTCTGGATCGGGCGAACGAGGAATTTGGGCACGCTGTCGACGACAAGCGCGGTGACGATGCCAAGCGAGCCGACGGGAAGCTGCGCCGCGGCGAAAACATCATCGTCGCGCAGCGGCGCCGAGCCCGTCGCGGCGATGAAGGCGTCGCTCATCACGCCCGCGCCCGGCTCGATCCAGTGGATGCCGCCGGGCGTGACGATCTGCACCGCGCGGATATGATCCTGAACGCCGCCGCGCGCGATCATCGAACCGTGGGTTCCCGTCGCGGCGGCGCCCGCAAAGGTCTGACCGTTGCCCGCGCCGCTGGTCCACAGCGAGCGGCCCTGCGCCTCGAACTTGTCGGAGACCTCATCGACGAGCGCCCCGGCTTCGACGAGCATCAACGCGCTCGCATCGACGCCGGGACGGACATCTTCGGCGCCGAGCCGGAAACAGCGGTTGAAGCGGCGCGTGTGAAGCAGCCAGCTTTGCGAAGCGATGTTGACGTTCGACGGCGACCAGCCCGCGCCGAGCGGACGGACGCGGCGCTGGGCCGTTTGTGCCTGCACAAGCCAGTCCTGCACGGATTTCGCGGCAATCGCGATCTCGTCGCGCCCGCGTTCCGCGTCGCCGCTGCGCAAGGCAAAGCGCGTCGCCGCCTCGCACGTCCCGGTGCCGTGATAATTGGTCCAGCGGCCTTCCTCGCGGAGCTTGACGATCGGCATCACGCCTCTCCCAACGGCAGGATGCCGGCATGCGCGCGCCACGCCACAGTCACCGGGCGCAGGAATCCGGCGCTCACGATCGCGACGAGCATCTGGCGCCGCGTCGCGAATACGCGCACGTCGCACAGGCCATGGTCGGAATCGGGCGTCACGAACGGCTGCGCGGCCTCGGCGGCGAAGCCCCAGCCCTTCAGCGTCACGACGATCGATTCTTCGTCGAGCGGCCGCGGATTGGCGATCGAGACGAAAATATCCGCCTGCCCCGCGAGATATTGGCCGAAAAGCAACGCAAAACCGAGCGCGGCGAGCACCCAACCGAGCCACATCATGCCCCAAATCCCTTCGTCTTTTTCTCCGGCCGGTGTTCCGGCTCCGCGACCCGAAGAGCTACGGGAAGGCCTGTTCAATTTTTCCTGCCCGTTCCCCTCAACTAGCTGTATAGGCGCGCTATGCAAGTCCATCCGTTGATCGAAACCAACGCCGCGCTCGTCGAATTCTGCGACCTTATCGGGAACAGCGATTTCATCGCGGTCGATACCGAATTCATGCGCGAAAACACCTTCTGGCCAGAGCTTTGCCTGATCCAGGTGGCCGACCGCGAGCATGCCGCGGCGATCGACCCGATGGCGCCGGGCATCGACCTCAAGCCATTGCTCGACCTGCTCGTCGATAACGAGGACATGCTGAAAGTCTTTCACGCGGGCGGACAGGATGTCGAAATCATCTTCAACCTGACCGGCAAGACCCCGCACCCGATCTTCGACACCCAGATCGGCCAGATGGCGCTGGGTCAGGCCGAACAGGTCGGCTATTCGAACCTCGTCGAAGCGTGGATCGGGCTGCAACTCGACAAGGGCGCGCGCTTTACCGACTGGAGCCGCCGTCCGCTCGACAAGCGCCAGATCGACTATGCGATCGGCGACGTCACGCACCTCGCAAAGATTTTCCCGATGATGCTCGACAAGCTGATCAAGACCAGCCGTGGCCACTGGCTCGACGAGGAAATGGAAAAGCTTGCCGATCCGGCCAACTACAGCGTCGACCCCGACAAGGCGTGGCAACGGATCAAGATTCCGACGCGCAAGACCGACGTGCTCGGCCGGCTGCAGGCGCTCGCCGCCTGGCGCGAGCGCGAGGCGCGGAACAAGAATCTGCCCCGCGGCCGGATCGTCAAGGACGAGACGCTCGCCGACCTTGCCGCGCATCCGCCGAAGGATCAGGACGGGCTCGGCCGCGTCCGCGGATTGTCGGCGACATGGCGCACCAACGACATCGGCGGCCGGCTGATGGACGCGATCGCGAACGCCAAGCCGATGTCGAAGGACGACATGCCGGAACGCGCGCCGCGCGGCCCGGGGCTCGGCAAGGAAGGCACGTTGGTGGCCGACCTTTTGAAGCTGCTGCTCAAGATCCGGGCGCGCGAGCTCAATGTCGCGGCGCGGCTGATCGCGCGCAGCGACGATCTCGAGGCGCTGGCCGCCGGGGCGCGGAACGGCATCCAGATGATGGAGGGCTGGCGCTACGACGTGTTCGGCCACGCCGCGCTCGATCTTGTCGAGGGACGCATGGGCTTTGCCGTCGTCAACGGCAAGCTGGTGATGAGCGAGATCGACGCGGCGACCGCGGCCGCGGTTTAAACCAGCACCAGTTCCGGTTTCGCATCGAGTGCCTGCGCGAGGACGCGGAGGCGGCGCTCGACCGATTCGCCCGCCAGATGATGCCAGCCGGCGTCGAGGGACAGCCGCAACCTGCCATCGACGAGCGCGATCCCGCTCGCCTTGAGCGGCGCCTCGACCCCGCCGGTCAGCCGCTGGGCGAGGCGGATCGCGAGACCCCATTGCCGCGCGCGCGCCAGTCTTTCCGGCGAAACGAGCGTGCCCATCGCGGGAAATTCGGCGTCGGCGCCGCCGAAGCCGGCGTAAAGCGCGCGCGCGAGGAGGATACGTCCCGGAATGTCGATGCTGCGCCAGTTGCCGTGCAGGCCGATCTCGGTGCCGCGTTCGGCGCGGAAATCGGGGTTCGCCGACCAGGCGACGTCGCTGAGCAGGCTCGCCGCGAGGCGGACGCGGCTGTCGGCCGGCGCTTCATCGGCAAAGAGCGGCGCGATCCAGTCGGCGATCGCGCGGCCGTGCGGCGCGAAACGCGCAAGGCGGCGACCCTCGAATTCGGCGGCGACGATCAGAGGATCCTGCGCGCGCGTCTCGGCATCGAGCGCTTGATAGAGCAATCCTTCGCGAAGGCCCGATGACGAAACGGTCATTTCGGGGACCTCGAGGATGTTGACGAGCGCCGCAAGCAGCGCCGCGGCATCGGGCAAGGCGGCCGCGCGGTTCGACGCCATGCCGGGAATCGCGCGCAATTCCTCGAAATTCAGCCTTTTGGTCGCGCGGATCAGGCGGCGGAGCGCGCTGCGTGGCAGCGTGTGCTGGTCGAGCACCGCGAGCGGGTCCTTGGTGAGTTCGAGGTCGAGGCGCGAGAGCGCACGCCACGAACCGCCAACGAGGTAGAGCGGCAGCCCGGTCAGCCCCTCGCCGGGCCAGCCGGCGGTGCGGAGCATCTTGCGGATCGCGCGCTCGAACGCCTGCTCGCCACCCTGGCGCAGCGCCGGCAAGCGGAGCACGCCGAGCGGAAAGGACGCGCAGCGGCCGACCCGGCCATCCGACACTTCGGCCAGTTCGAGGCTGCCGCCCCCCAAATCGACCGCGATGCCATGCGCGTCGGGAATCGCCGAAAGCACGCCATGCCCGGCGGCTTCGGCCTCCTCCTCGCCCGAGAGCAGCCGGATGTCGAGCCCGGCCTCGGCCGCGGCGGCGATGAAGTCGGGGCCGTTCGCCGCGTCGCGCACAGCAGCGGTGGCGACGCACTGGACCGACTTCACGTCCATATGCTGCGCGAGCAGCGCGTAGCGGCGGAGCGCGACGAGGCCGCGTGTCGCATCCTCGGGCGCGATGCGGCCGTCGATCGCGAGGCCGCGGCCGAGGCCGGCGGCGACCTTTTCGTTGAAGATCACCGCGGGCGCGCGCGCCGGGCCTTCATAGACGACAATCCGCACCGAGTTGGAGCCGATGTCGATGACGGCGGATCGGCTGACCGCTTGTTTGGTGCGCAGGAAATTCAACCTCTTCTCAATCTTCACGCATATCGAAGGCGAGCGTGGGGACGTCCTGGCGCTTGTGGAGCGCGGTGCCGCGGCCCGACAGCGACGGGTTGTTCATAAAATAATGGTGTAAATTGAAAGGCTTGTCTCCAGGTTCCACACGCTCGGAGGTGCCGTCGGGCTGCAGGATCCAGCTTTGTTCATTGTCGATGAGGTTCGCGACGAGCACCTGATCCAATATCTGATCGTGGACGGTCGGATTGTCGATCGGGATCATATATTCGACGCGGCGGTCGAAGTTGCGTGGCATCCAGTCCGCGCTTGAGATATAGAGCTTCGCCGCGCGGTGCGGCAATAGCGCGCCGTTGGCGAAAGCCCAGACGCGGCTATGTTCGAGGAAGCGGCCGACGACCGATTTGACGCGGATCGTTTCGGAAAGCCCGGCCACGCCGGGGCGCAGGCAGCAGATGCCGCGCACGATCAGCTCGATCGGCACCCCCGCCGCGCTGGCTTCGTACAGCTTGTCGATGATGTCGGGATCGACGAGGCTGTTCATCTTGGCCCAGACGCCCGACGGCCGCCCCGACCTCGCCGCCGCGGTTTCGGCGTCGATCAGATCGCAAAGATGCGCGCGCATGTTGAGCGGCGACATGGTGACGAGGTCGAGCCGTTCGGGTTCGACATAGCCGGTGATATAGTTGAAGAGCTGCGCCGCATCGCGCCCCGCACGCGGATCGGCGGTGAAGAAGCTGAGATCGGTATAGATGCGCGCGGTGACCGGGTGATAATTGCCCGTGCCGAAGTGGCAATAGGTGCGATAGCCCTGCCCTTCGCGGCGCACGACCATCGAAATCTTGGCGTGCGTCTTCCACTCGATGAAGCCGTAGACGACCTGCACGCCCGCGCGTTCGAGCTGGTTCGCCCAGAGGAGATTCTGCTCCTCGTCGAAACGCGCCTTGAGTTCGACGACCGCGGTCACCGACTTGCCCGCTTCGGCCGCCTCGATCAGCGCGCGGATTACGGGCGACTGGTCGCCGGCGCGATAGAGCGTCTGCTTGATCGCGACGACTTCGGGATCGGCCGCGGCCTGGCGGAGGAAGGAGAGAACGACGTCGAAGCTCTCATAGGGGTGATGGACGAGGATGTCCTTCGAGCGGATCGCCGCGAAACAATCGCCGCCATGTTCGCGGATTCGTTCGGGGAAGCGCGGCGAGTAAGCGGGGAATTTGAGGTCGGGGCGGTCGACGTCGACGAGCGCCGACAGCGCCGCGAGGCCGATGAAACCGCCGATCTTGGCAACGATCGCCTCATGCCCCTGAATATCGGAGCCCAGCACCTCGGCGATTTCGGCCGGCATATCGGCTTCGAGTTCCATCAGGATCACGCGGCCGCGGCGGCGACGGCGGATCGCGGTGCGGAACAGGCGGACGAGATCCTCGGCCTCTTCCTCAAGCTCGATGTCGCTGTCGCGGATGATGCGGAACACGCCGAGCGAGCGAATCGTGAAACCAGGGAACAGCAGGTCGCCGAACAGTTCGATCAGATATTCGATCGGCACGAAGGCGCGCGGCTCGCCGGGAACCGGCACGAAGCGCGCCAGCGAGGCCGGGATCATCACCAGTTCGCGCACCGTGTCCCCGCTCGCCTTGCGCTGAAGGTCGAAGATAACGCCAAGGCCGCGGTTGGGGATGAAGGGAAAGGGGTGCGCCGGATCGAGCACCTGCGGGGTCAGGATCGGAAAAATCTGATCGATGAAATATTGGCGCAGCGCCCTGCGAAGCGCCTCCTTGTCCGACCCCGCGCCGTGAACGACGATGCCCTGTTCGGCGAGCTGACGGTGGAGCAGCTGCCATTCGCTCTGCTGCTGGTCGACGAGGCGGTGCACCTCGGCCTCGATCTCGGCAAGCTGCTGTCCCGGCGAGCGGCCGTCGGCCGAGGGATCGTCGATCCCCTGCAACTGCTGGCCCTTCAGACCCGCGACGCGGACCATGAAGAATTCGTCGAGGTTGCTGCCCGAAATCGACAGGAAGCGGAGGCGTTCGAGCAGCGGATGCGCGGGATTGCGCGCTTCCTCCATCACCCGCCGGTTGAAGGCGAGCCACGAGAGTTCGCGGTTGAAGAAGCGTTCGGGACCGAAGGAAGGGGCCGTCGTATCGGCGTCATTATCTGCGCGTAAGGAGCCGCCGGCTATCGACATTGTGCTTCATCCTGCCTTTCGAGCAAATCGGGATCGATCAGCCCCTGTGACAGTAATGTTTCACGCGTAAGACGAATGGTGATGCCGCCCTTTTTTTCGAGCGAGGCGGCGTCGAGCGCCGCGACGACGCGATGGATCATCGCATAGCTGCGTTCCATCCGCGGTACGATATAGGCGGCAACGCCCGGTGCCAATGCCACGCCGCGCTGCGCGAACAGTGCCTCGATCAGGTCGCGGGCAAGGCAGTCGTCGGGCTCGCCGATCGCGAGCACGGGGACGGCGGCGAGGCGCGAACGGAGGTCGGGAAGCGCGACATTCCAGTCGGACGGCGGGGCATCGGCGATGATCAGCAGCGGCGTGCCGCTCGCCTGCGCAGCATTCCAGGCGTGGAAAATCTCTTCTTCGGAAACGCTGTCGTGCCCGTCGATGACGCGGCCGCCGGTTTCGCGCGCGAAAAGGCGGCCCATCAGGCTGCGCCCCGAGCCGCGTGGCCCGGTGAGCACCGCCGTGCGAACGGGCCACGTCGCGACGTGGCGCAAATAGCGCACGGCGTCGGCGTTGCTGGTGCCGACGATCAGCGGGCCGTCGTTCGAGCCGCCCGCACTCCAGTCGAGCGGTAGCGCGATCTGTCCCATCAGCGGCTGATCCTGAGCTGACCGCCGCCTTCCTGCACGTTGAACCCGCGCGCCGCGAGCGCCGCGCTCAGCGCCGCGATGTCACCGCGGAAGGTCACGCGCATCACCGACATGCCGCCGAGCGCGAGGCTGGTGGTCGAAGCCGACTGGACGCCCGCGGCGCCGGCGACGGCGCGTTCGGTCGCGGTGACCGAATCGACGTCGGGCGAGCTGTATTGAATGGTGAAGCTTTGCACGCCTGCGGCGAGGGTGACCGGCACGCTGCCGTCGATCTCGCTGGGCAGTATCTCTTCTTCGGTCGCAACCTCTTCGGGCAAATCTTCCCTTTCGACCGGTTTTTCGAGGACGAGATAGGTATCGGTCTTGAGGACGCCGGCGGTGAGCGCGTCGGTATAGATGCGGTCCATCCGCGCGACCGCCTTTTCCATCATGTCGGGCAGCGCCGCAGGGCTCGGCCCCGTCATGGTGAAGCTGGAAATCAGCTTGCTGTCGGGGCCGAAGCGCGCGGTGAAAATGCCTTTGATCGGCCCGCCGGGATAGGAATATTCGACGCGCGCCATCGGCACGAGCACGTCGGCGGCGCCATATTGATCGAGGATCACGCGCCACCAGACGCGGCCGCGGCGGCCGGTCTGTCCCGCGTTGATCAGCAGCGTGTCGGCGCCGGTGCCCGCGGTGCGGACATAGTCGATCGCGCTCTGCCCCGTATTATATTCGGCCCAGGCGCGCTGCCAGGCGCTGCGCTGTTCGAACACCTGCCGGATGCCGTCGATCGAATAGACCGGAATCACGAGCAAGGGCGGCGAACGGAGCGTGCGGCCGCTGACCCCCAATATCTGCCCCGCACGAACGCGGTCGAACTGGATACCGAGCCTGGCGACATAGCGGCGCGGGCCGATCTGTTCTTCCTCGATGACGATCGAGGTGACGATGCCGTCGAGCACCGAATCGGTGAGCGCGGGGCCGTCGGTGCCGTTCAGCCTGCGATAGAGCTGCGCCCAGCCCTTGCGCTGCGCCTCGCGCCAGCCCTTTGAGCGCGCGTCGTCGGCATTGTCGCCGGTGACGTCGACGAGGATACCGCTGGCGAGGAAATCGCCGCTGCTGTTGATCGGAGTGATGCCGCGGTCGCCGCGGGTGATCTGTCCGTCGACGATGCCGGCGAGCAGGATGGCGAAGAAAAGGCCGAAGAGCGCGGCCCAGCGCCAATCGCGCGGGCGAAAGGCATCGAGGGTCAGACGGGGCGCGAAGCGGGGGAAAGCAGCCGAAATCATATCTTCTCTATGCTTTGCCCAAAAGCGCGGGCCCCGACAAGGAAATCATGGCATTTGTCGGCCGGAAGCGTTAGTCGCGCGGGCCATGGATTCCAAGCACAACCAACCCGGCTCCTACACTTATGCGCAGGCCGGCGTATCGATCGAGACCGGCAACGCGCTGGTCCGTGCCATTGCCCCGCTCGCCCGTGCGACGCGCCGCCCCGGCGCCGACGCCGATCTGGGCGGGTTCGGCGGCTTTTTCGACCTGAAGGCGGCGGGGTTCAACGATCCCCTGCTCGTCGCGGCGAATGACGGCGTCGGCACCAAGCTCAAACTCGCGATCGAATCGGGCAAGCATGACGGGGTCGGCATCGATCTTGTCGCGATGTGCGCGAACGATCTGATCGTGCAGGGTGCCGAGCCTTTGTTCTTCCTCGATTATTATGCGACGGGCAAGCTCGACAACGACGTCGCGACCGAAGTCGTCGCGAGCATCGCCGAGGGATGCAAGCAAGCCGGCTGCGCATTGATCGGCGGCGAGACCGCCGAGATGCCGGGCATGTATTCGGACGGCGATTACGATCTTGCCGGATTCTGCGTCGGTGCGGTCGAGCGCGATCAGGTGCTGACCGCCGACAAACTCGCGGCGGGCGACGTGATTCTCGGCCTCGCCTCGTCGGGGGTGCATTCGAACGGCTTTTCGCTCGTGCGCCGGCTCGCGGCCGACAAAGGGTGGAAGCTCGATCGCCCCGCCCTGTTCGACCAGACTATCCTGCTGATCGACGCGCTGATGGCGCCGACGCGTATCTATGTGAAGAGCCTGCTGCCGCTGGTGAAGACCGGCCAGATCCATGCGCTGGCGCATATCACCGGCGGCGGGCTGCTCGAGAATATTCCGCGCATCCTGCCGAAGACCTTGCACGCGCATGTCGATGCCGACGCGTGGGAGCAGCCGCGGCTGATGGCGTATCTGCAGGCGCAGGGGAATATCGAGCCCGAGGAAATGGCGCGCACGTTCAATTGCGGGATCGGCATGGCGGTGGTGGTTGCCGAGGGCGATGTCGCCGAGGTTACGGCGGCGCTCGAAGCCGCGGGCGAGACGGTGTTCCGCATCGGCCATATCGCCGAGGGCGAAAAGGGCTGCACCGTGACCGGCAGCGCCGAAACGTGGAGCGCGATGGGCGCATGGAGCGCGACGCATGCGGGGTGAGCTAAAAATAGGGACAGTCCCTATTTATTGGGCATGTGCCGTTTTCGAGAATCGCCGACGGACGACAATAAATAGGGACTGTCCCTATTTTTCGGCGGCGTCTCTGTGAAAGCCAAGGTCGCCGTCCTGGTTTCGGGTGCCGGCACCAATATGGCGGCGCTGCTTTATGCGGCGAAGGCCGAAACCTGCCCCTATGAACTGGTGCTCGTCGCGAGCAACGACCCCGACGCGGCGGGGCTGAAGATCGCCGAGGCCGAGGGCATCGCGACGTGGGCGCGCACGCACAAGGGCATTAACCGCGACGCGTTCGACATGCTGGTCGATGAGCAGTTGCGCGCGGCGGGCGCCGAGTTCATCGCGCTCGCCGGCTATATGCGTATTCTTTCGGATGATTTCGTCGGCCGCTGGACGGGCAAGATGATCAATATCCACCCGAGCCTGCTGCCGCTCTACAAAGGGCTGAACACGCACAGCCAAGCCATCGAGGCGGGCGACCGCTTCGGCGGGTGCAGCGTGCACATCGTGACGCCGGGCGTCGATGAAGGGCCGGTTCTCGCCCAGACGCCGGTCGCGATCATCCCCGGCGATACGGTCGAGAGCCTCGCGCGGCGGGTGCAGTTCGCCGAGCATCAGCTTTATCCCGCCACGCTCGCGGCGTTCGTGATGCGCGAGCGGTCGCCCGAGTTCTTGCGCGGCCGGGTGCGCGAACTCGCGATGGCATTGCCCGAGGCCGATGAGGTGGTGTCGCACGGCATGCCCTGCTTCGGGATCGCGAAGGGAAAGAAATTCGCCTATTTCACCGAGGATCATCATGGCCCAAATAGTAAAGAGGGGGGCAAGGTCGCAATCCTCGTCAAGATCAGCGGCGCCGACGAGCAGGCGGCGCTGATCGAGCTCGACGAAGATCGCTATTACCGGCCGGCCTATTTCGGCGACGGCTGGATCGGCATCCGCCTCGATCTGGGCGACACCGACTGGGACGCGGTCGGCGAATGGCTGCGCAAGAGCTGGCTCGCGGTCGCGCCGAAGAAGCTCGCGGGGCTGATGGGCGTGGCGGACGAGTTTTGACAAAAAAAGGCCGCCGGATCGCTCCGGCGGCCTCTTCTTTTCGGTTTTGCCTATTGGCTTAGCCGACGATTTCTTCGGGCTTGAAGAAATAGGCGATTTCGATCGCGGCATTCTCGTCGCTGTCCGAACCGTGGACGCTGTTCGCTTCGATGCTTTCGGCGAGTTCCTTGCGGATCGTGCCGGGAGCTGCGTCCTTGGGGTTGGTCGCGCCCATGATGTCGCGGTTCGCCTGCATCGCGTTTTCGCCTTCCAGGACCTGGACGACGACGGGGCCGCTGATCATGAAATCGACGAGTTCGCCGAAGAAGGGGCGTTCCTTGTGAACCGCGTAGAAGCCTTCGGCCTGCTCGCGGGTCATGTGGATGCGCTTCGACGCGACGACGCGAAGGCCGGCGTCCTCGAGCATCTTGGTGACCGCGCCGGTCAGGTTGCGACGCGTGGCGTCGGGCTTGATGATCGAGAAGGTGCGGGTAACCGCCATGGGAAAGCTCCTGTGTGCTATGTTATATGATGCGCGCGCCTCTAGCCGCGCTTTCGCCGTATCGCAAGGATAGAGCGCGCGGGCGCTACGGCCCTTCGGACCAGCGGCCGCTTTCGTCCTGTTTCCAGAAGCGGTTGTCGACATCCTCGCGCGCGGCGAGCGCGCGCCACAAGGCGCGGGCGTCGTCGATGCGGCTGTTGTCGAAAAGCAGGAAGGTGCGCTCGAACCCCAGCGCCTCGTCGCGCCATTCGCCGTCGGCGAGGGCGAGGAGGCTGGCGCGGTTCGGCGGCGAGGGGTCGAGCGTGCCCGAAATCAGGATCGGCTCGATCGCCTCGTCGGGCGAGCCCGCGTGGCCGTGCGGCAGGAAGCTCGCGCGGTTCAGCGTCCACAGCGCCTCGTCGATCGCCTGCCGCCGCATCGCCGAGGCGGCGACCACCAGCAGGCGGTCGCCGTTCGCAAGGATGCGCGTCGCGAGCGCGGGGAGCACCCGTTCGACCGGGTCGCGGGTCAGCCGGTAGAAGTCGATGCGCGGCATCGTTTAATCGACCTTCGTCATTGCGAGCGGAGCGAAGCAATCCAGAGCGGGTTCATGCCGCCCCTGGATCGCCGCGTCGCTTCGCTCCTCGCAATGACGAGCATTGGAAAACATCATCCCTCGTGATTGGCGGCGATATAGCGGTCGAGCAGGCGGACGCCGTAGCCCGTCGCGCCCTTGGCATAGACCGGGCCGTCCTTGTCGCCCCACGCCATGCCCGCGATGTCGAGATGCGCCCAGGCGACGCCGTCCTCGACATAGCGCTTGAGGAACTGTGCCGCAGTGATCGAACCGCCTTCGCGCGGGCCGATATTCTTCATGTCGGCGATCGGGCTGTCGATCAGCTTGTCGTAGGCGGGCGAGAGCGGGAAGCGCCAGAGCTTGTTATCGCTCGCGTCGCCCGCGGCGAGCAGGTCGGCGGCGAGCTTGTCGTCGTTGGCGAAGATGCCCGCATATTCGTGGCCGAGCGAGATCACCATCGCGCCGGTCAGCGTCGCGAGATCGACGATCACCTTGGGATCATAGGCCTTTTGCGCCCAGCTGATCGCGTCGCAAAGGACAAGGCGGCCCTCGGCGTCGGTGTTGAGCACCTCGACCGTCTGGCCCGACATGGTGGTGACGATGTCGCCCGGGCGCATCGCATTGCCGTCGGGCATATTCTCGACGAGGCCGACGACGCCGACGACATTCGCCTTCGCCTTGCGGCCGGCGATCGCCTTGATCGCGCCCGCGACGGCGCCCGCGCCGCCCATGTCCCACTTCATCATGTCCATGCCCGCGCCGGGCTTGAGGCTGATGCCGCCGGTGTCGAAGGTGACGCCCTTGCCGATGAAGACGACGGGCGCGTCGCCCGGATTGCCGCCGTTCCAGCGCATCGCGAGCAGCCGCGGCGGGCGCGTCGAGCCCTGCGCGACGCCGAGCAGCGCGCCCATGCCGAGCGCCTTCATCTGGCGTTCGTCGAGTATTTCCAATTCGACGCCGAGGTCGGCGAGGTGCTGGCAGCGTTCGACGAAACTTTCGGGATAGAGGATGTTCGGCGGCTCGGCGACGAGCGTCTGAGTGAGGGCCACGCCCTCGGCGATCGCTTCGTTCGCCGCCCAGCGATCCGAAAGGTCGCCGTGCGGCGAGGCGATCGTCACCGTCTTGAGGCTCGGCTTCGCCTTGTCGGCGAGGCGCGTGCGATAGGTGTCGAGGCGCCAGTTGCGCAGCCGCGCGCCCATCGCGAAGGCGAGGACATCGTCGGGGTCGCTCTGCCCCGTGCTCGCGAAATCGACATGGACCTCGGCAACGCCGCTCGTCTGGAGCTTCGCCGTCAGCGCCGCGCCGCCGCGTTCGAGATCCTGCTCGCCACCCTCGCCGATGCCGACGAGCAGCAGGCGTTTCGCCTGCGCGCCGTCGATCGCCGCGGTCTCCGCGATCGTGCCCGCCGCGCCGTCGAAGCGCGCTTGCGCCGCGGCCGCACCGAGCAGTGCGCCGAGCGCCCCGGCTTCGCCCTTGCGGACCGGAAATGCGACGACGTCGGCAGACGCATCGATTTGCGCGACAAACTGAATGTCCATGCCTTAACTTTCTTATGCGATGATTGATTGGAACGTGGCGGACCGATAGGGGTTTCGCCTGCGAGTTGCAAAAACAAAGCGGCCGGTCCAAGCCGGGACGCATCAATTCAAGGTTCGGGACAAAGGGATTAAATGAGCTGGGCTTTGTTCCAACAAACGGCGCGTGCGCGGCCGTTCTGGCTCGCGACTGCGAGCGGCGTCGCGCTGGCCACCTGTCCGGTGATGGCCCAGACCAGCGAAGAATCGACCCCGACCGAAGAGGCGGCGGGAACGCCCGACCTCCAGACCCCCGACGTCGTCCCGACGACATCCGACGCGCCCGATACCGCGAGCGAGCAGCAAATCGGTTTTGCCGCGGACAACCTCAATTACGACGGCGACAGCGAGGTCGTCGTCGCCGAGGGCAATGTCCAGATGAACCGCGAAGCGATCGAGATGCGCGCGGACAAGGTGACGTGGAACCGGCAGACGGGGCAAGTGTTCGCCGAGGGTAATGTCATGATCAAGAACCCCGAAGGCGACATCGCCTATGGGGACAAGATCGAACTGACTGATACTCTGCGCGACGGCGTCGTCGAAAATCTGCTCGTCGTGCTCGACAACGGATCGCGCCTCGCCGCGGTCAAGGGCACGCGCTTCGACAACGGCAATATCGAGCTGGAGAATGCCGCCTATACCCCCTGCCCGGTCGAGGACGACGAAGGCTGCCCGAAGAATCCGAGCTGGCAGGTCCGCGCCGTTCGCGTGCTTTACGACAGGGCGAAAAACAAGGTTCGCTACAAGGGCGCGCGGATCGAGATTTTCGGCCTGCCGCTGATCCCGCTGCCCGGCCTCAGCCATTCGATCAACAACGAACCGAGCAGCGGCATCCTGGTCCCCGAAATCCGGCTCGACCGCAGCAACGGCTTCGAGATCGCGGTCCCCTATTATCTGCGCATCGCCCCCGATCGCGATATGACGATCACGCCGCACGTCTACACCGACGCGGCGCCGATGCTGGAAGGCGAGTTCCGCGCGCTGACCGATATCGGGTCGTTCCGGATCAACGGCTATGCGACCTATGGCTCGCTCGTCCCGTTGGTCGGCGAGGCCCCCGATACACAGAAACGGTTTCGCGGCTATCTGGAGAGCGCGGGCAAGTTCCAGTTCGACCCGCGCTGGAGCCTTACCTATTCGGGGCGCGTCGCGACCGACCGCACTTTCATGCGCCGCTATGACATCAGCCGCGACGACCGGCTGCGCTCGACCTTCGAGCTCGAACGGATCGGCAGCAATTCCTATCTCTCGATCGCCGGCTGGGCGACGCAGACGCTGCGCGTCAACGATATTCAGGGCCAGCAGCCGATCGCGCTGCCGATCATCGATTACCGCCAGCGGCTCGACGATCCGATCTTCGGCGGCCAGTTCGAACTGCAACTGAACACGCTCGCGATCGGCCGCACCGCGGGGCAGGATACGCAGCGCGCCTTTGCCGGCGCGCAATGGAATTTGCGCGGGCTGACCGGGCTGGGGCAAGAAGTCACCCTGACCGCGCTGGTGCGCGGCGACGTCTATCACAGCGACGAGAATCTGCTGACCGCGATCCCCGGCTATCGCGGCAAGTCGGGCTGGCAGGCGCGCGCGATCGCCGCGGTGGCCGCCGATATGCGCTGGCCGTTCATCGGCGAATTCGCCGGCGGCACGCAGACGCTGACCCCGCGCGTCCAGGTGGTGGCGACCCCGCCGATCAAGAATCTCGACATTCCGAACGAGGATTCGCGCGCCTTCGACCTCGAGGACAGCAACCTCTTCGCGATCAACCGCTTTAACGGTCACGACCGGTTCGAGGATGGCGCGCGCATCACCTATGGCCTCGAATGGAATTACAGCCGGCCGGGGTTCAACATCAACAGCATCGTCGGGCAAAGCTATCGCCTGACCGACAAGCCCAGCCTGTTCCCCGACGGCACCGGCCTGACCGACCGCTCGTCGGACATCGTCGGGCGAACGACGATCGCCTACAGGGATTTCCTGCGCCTCACCCACCGCTACCGGCTCGACAAGGATAATCTCGCGGTCCGCCGCAACGAATTCGACGCGACGATCGGCAGCCGATCGACCTATGCCGTGGTCGGCTATTCGCGGCTGAACCGCGACATCTTGCTGCTCGGCGAAGATTTGCAGGACCGCGAGGAAGTGCGGGCGGGCGGGCGCGTCGCGTTCGCGAAACATTGGTCGCTGTTCGGCTCGGCGATCGTCGATCTGACGCAGCAGCGCGACGATCCGCTGAGCGGTGCCGACGGGTTCGAGCCGATTCGACACCGGCTCGGCCTCGCCTATGACGACGATTGCCTGTCGATCGCGCTGACCTGGCGCCGCGACTATGCCGACACCGGCGACGCGCGGCGGGGGAACAGCTTTTCGTTCCGGATCGCGTTCCGGAATCTGGGGTTCTGAGGGCGGGGACCGGCCGATATTTGCCCTTGCGAAATATGCGTCGGCCCCTCCTCTTCAGAGGAGGGGTAGCGAGCCTTGCGAACTTGCTCGCTAGTCGCAGCGGGGTGGTGCGCGCGGCCAGGCGTGCGCGTGCCGCCACCACCACCCCGTTCGACTAAAGGCCCGGCTGCGCTGGACCAAGTCTCACTACCCCTCCTCTGAAGAGGAGGGGTTAGCGTTCGCCCGCTCCACCCCAAAGCCTCGCATTCGCTCACCCTAGGTTCAGCGTCCGCGACGTATCTACGGGCATCAAATGGCTCCGATGGCGGATTGCGCTGGACCATCGGGCGTGTCCGCTGATACGGAGCGTCCGGACTTTCTCGAATAGGGTAAAGATGACCAAATTTTCGACCATGACCGGCCTGATCGCCTTGGCCGCCGTCGGCGCCGTGCCCGTGCTGGCGCAGACCGTCCCCGACAGCGAAGTGCCGACGACCAGCCTCAACATTCCCGGCAATGTACAGCTTTACGGCGATGCGACACCGAACGTCTATCGCCCGTCGGCGACGGTGAACGGCGAAATCATCACGTCGACCGACATCGCACAGCGCATGGCGCTGATCCGCATCGCGAACAACAACGTCGAGCTGCCGCCCGAGGAAATCGAGCGGCTGCGCAATCAGGTGTTCAGCAACCTGATCGACGAGAAGTTGCAGATTCAGGAAGCCAAGGCGGCCGAGATCACGATCGACGAGAATGTCGTCAACGACCAGTTCGCCCGGCTCGCGACGCGCTTCAAGCAGACGCCCGAACAGTTTTCGGAGTATCTGGCGTCGAAAGGCTCGTCCGCCGCGGCGGTGAAGCAGCAGATCCGCGGCGAATTCGCGTGGGACCGCCTGTTGTCGCGCAATATCCAGTCGACGACCAACGTGTCGACCGACGAGGTCGACCTGATCGTCAAGCAGCTGGAAGCGTCCAAGGGGCAGGATGAATTCCACCTTGGCGAAATCTATCTGTCGGCGACCCCCGACAATATCGCCGCGGTCACCGAAAACGCCAGGAAGATCATCCAGGCGTTGCAGGCGGGCGGCAGCTTTGCCGCCTATGCGCGCCAGTTTTCCGAAGCGTCGACCGCGGTCGTCGGCGGCGACCTCGGCTGGGTGAAGGCCGCGCAACTGCCAGGGTCGATGGGCGAGGCGGCGACGCAGATGCAGCCCGGCCAGCTCGTCGGCCCGGTCGAGGTGCCCGGCGGCATTTCGATCATGCTGATGATCGACCGGCGCCAGGTGCTCACCGCCGACCCGCGCGACGCGGTGCTCAGCCTGAAGCAGATTTCACTCGATTTCCCGGCCGGGACGACGCAGGAAAAGGCATCCGAGCTCGCCGGCAAGTTCGCCGAAGCGACACGCGCCATCGCCGGCTGCGGCGGCGCCGACGCGGTGGCGCAGCAATTGGGGGCGAGCGTCGTGTCGCGCGACAATATCGAGATGCGCGCGCTGCCCGCGCCGCTTCAGGCGACGCTCGTCAACCTCCAGGTCGGCCAGACGACGCAGCCGTTCGGCGCCGCGAACGAAGGCGTCAGCGTCCTTGTCCTTTGCGGCCGCGACATGCCGCAGACCGCGACGGCACCGAACCTCGAACAGATCGAGCAGAAACTGCTGGAGGAAAAGGTCAACAAGCGGGCCCAGCGCTATCTGCGCGACCTGCGCCGGGATGCCGTGATCGAATATAGCTGATGTCCGAGTTGAGCATTCGGCGTCCGATCACGGTTACCATGGGTGACCCGGCCGGGGTCGGCCCCGAAGTCACGGCACGCGCATGGGCCGCGCGCCGCGAAAATAACCTGCCACCCTTTGTCGCGATCGGCGACATCGCCGCGATCGAAGCGGTATGGGACGGGCCCGTGGCGCGCGTCGGCGATATGGACGAGGTCGTGCGGACCTTTGGCGAGGCGCTGCCGGTATGGCACCTCGAGGACAGCGGCCCGCTGACCCCCGGATCGCCGACGCCGGCCGGTGCGACCTGCGCGCTCCACGCGCTGGAGACTGGCATCGGGCTGACGCGCAATCAGGCGAGTTCGGCGCTGGTCACCGGATCGGTATCGAAACATGCGTTGCACGGCATCGGCTACACCCATCCCGGGCAGACCGAATTCATCGCCGAACGCTGCGGCGTGACCGCGACCAATGCGGTGATGATGCTTGCCGGGCCGTCGCTGCGCGTCGTGCCGCTGACCGTGCATATCCCGCTCGCCGAGGTGCCCGAGCGGCTGACGAGCGAGCTCATCGTCGCCAAGACGCGGATCGTCGTGCGCGGGCTGCGCCGCAATTTCGGCATCGATACGCCGCGCATCGCGCTTGCCGGGCTCAACCCGCACGCGGGCGAGAGCGGCCAGCTCGGCAGCGAGGAGGAGCGGATCATGAAACCCGCGATCGCCCAGCTGGCCGAGGACGGGATCATCGTCGATGGTCCGCTCGCCGCCGACGCGCTGTTCGCCCCCGGCATCCGCGACCAATATGACGCGCTGCTCTGCGGCTATCACGATCAGGCGCTGGCGCCGTTCAAGGCGCTGCATTTCCACGACGGGGTCAATCTGACGCTCGGGCTGCCGATCATCCGTACCTCCCCCGACCATGGCACCGCCTTCAATATCGCGGGCACCGGCCGGGCCGACGCCGGGCCGACGATCGCGGCGATTGCGATGGCCGAGCGCATGGCGACGGCGCGCGAGCGCAACTGCGCGCCGGCGAAGTGACGGTTCAGCCGCGCACGCCGCTGCCGCCGCTGCGCGAGACGGTGCGCGCCCACGGCCTGTCGGCGAGCAAGGCGCTGGGGCAGAATTTCCTGTTCGACGAGCAATTGCTCGGCCGGATCGCGGCGCTGCCGGGCGATCTGGACGGCGCGACGGTGTTCGAGGTCGGGCCGGGGCCAGGCGGACTGACGCGCGCGCTGCTGCGCGCCGGGGCGAAGGTGATCGCGGTCGAGCGCGACGATCGCTGCCTGCCGCTGCTCGCCGAGCTGGCGGAGGCGTTTCCGGGGCAGCTGACGGTGATCGCCGACGATGCGATGGCGGTCGACGTCGACGCGCTGACCGGCGGCGCGCCCTATCATATCGTCGCCAACCTGCCCTATAATGTCGGCACCGCGCTGTTCACGCGCTGGCTCGAGCCCGCGGCGTGGCCGCCGCGCTGGCTGTCGCTGACCCTGATGTTCCAGCTCGAGGTCGCCGAACGCATCGTCGCGCCGGTGGGGACGAACGCCTATGGCCGGCTCGCGGTGCTCGCGCAGTGGCGGTCGCACGCGAAGATCGCGATGAAGGTGCATCGCTCGGCCTTCACCCCGCCGCCCAAGGTGATGTCGGCGATCGTCCATGTGACGCCGGGCGATCAGCCCGCGGGCGTCGAGCCGAAATTACTGTCGAAGCTCACCGAGAAAGGTTTCGGGCAGCGGCGCAAGATGCTGCGGCAGAGTCTGAAGGGTGTCGAGGGCGCGGTCGTTGCGGCGGAGGCGTTGGGGATCGACCCGACGCGGCGCGCGGAGACGGTCGGCGTCGGCGAATGGGTCGCGCTGGCGCGCGCGCTCGGCGCGTAGCTTCTCAGTTCTGGCCGGTGGCGGGCTTGACCGTCGCGACGACCGGCGTCGGCACCAGCGCCTCGGCGGCGACGACGCGTTTCGAGGCGCTCAATGCGATCGTCTTTTCGAGCGCGGCGACCTGCGGGCATTTGGCGCCGCAAACGCGCTCGGCCTCGGCGAGCTTTTCGCGCGCCAGTTCGAACGCGCCCTTGTCGGCGAGCGCCGCGCCCTGCCCGGTCAGCGCGACAATGTCCTTGGGCTCGAGGATCAGCGCCTCGCGATAGAGGCCGATCGCCTTGCCAGGCAGCCCCTGTGCGCGCGCGACCTGCGCCAGTGCGATGATCGCCGACCGGTTGCGAGGATCGGCGGCGAGCGCCGATTCATAGAAATCGATCGCAAGGTCGAGGTCGCCGGCTTCCTGCGCCTGATGTCCTTCCTGCTGGAGCGCGATCGAGCGGGGGAAGATGTCGTTGTCGGCGCGCTGGGCATCGGAGGCGGTCGGCAGGCTGGCCAGAACAAGACCGGCGCCAACGGCCAGAAAACTGATGCGCATCGCATTCTCCCATCGCTTCATCGGAGGGGATGCTAACATGGCGATGTCAACCGTGCGAGAAAAAATCCGTCGGAATGGTCGTGCGCCGGGGTCAGCAGGAAACCCGCGCCCGCGGCGCGTCCGATACCATCGGGGAGATAGCCGGCGTCGGCCGTCCAGCCCGGATGCCGGTTGAGAAAATCGTCCACCTGTGCCCGCCCCTCGCGCGTGATGATCGAGCAGACAGCATAGAGAAGTTTGCCGCCGGGCGCCACCAGATCGGCGGCTATGTCCAACAGCTTGGCCTGATCGGCGCGATGGCGTTCAAGGCGCGCGGGGGTGAGCCGCCAGCGCAGTTCAGGACTGCGGCGCCAGGTGCCGCTGCCCGAACAAGGCGCATCGACGAAGACGCGCGCCGCCCTGCCCCGCCAGTCGGCGAGCATGTCGGTTTCCTGCCCGGGATTGAGCAGCCGCGTTTCGATGCGCGTCGCGCCGGCGCGTTCGGCGCGCGGGGCGAGTTGCTGGAGGCGGGCGCGGTTGGTGTCGCAGGCGAGGATGTCGGCGTCGTTTCCGGTGAGCGAAGCGATGGCGAGCGTCTTGCCGCCCCCGCCCGCGCAGAGATCGACGATCGGCTGCCCAAGCGCGGCGTCCAAAGCGGCCGAGGCAAATTGGCTCGCGGCGTCCTGCACCTCGAAGCGGCCTTCGGCGTAAGCCGGATGCTGGATGGCCGGTGTTTCGGGCGGCAGCCGCCAGCCATCGGGCGCGCCGGGAATCGCCTCGCCCTCGGGAAACAGCGTAGCGAAATCGGCGCCTTCCGCCTTGATCCGGTTGGCGCGGAGATCGAGCGGCGCGCGCGTCAGCATCGCGCCATATTCGCCATCGCCTACCAGCGGATCGAAAAGGTCGATCAGCGCCTGCGCGGCGAGGCCGGTTTCGGCGCGCGGTTCGTCGGCGGCGATCGGTGCGGGGCCGTAGGGCGAGCCATCGAAAAGCGCCGCGAGTTCGGGCTGCGGGTCGGCGAGCGCGAGCATCGCCGCGCGGCCCGAGACAGGCGCCGAGCGCACCGCACGGATCGCGTCATAGACGTGGGAGCGGATCGCGCGGCGGTCCTTCGACCCCGCGTAGCGGCGCGCGCGCATCGCCTCGGCGAAGATCGCGTCGGCCGGCGCCCCGCCCTCGCGCGCGGCGGCGGCGATGGCGTCGAGGATTTCGATCGCGGTCTGGATGCGGGCGGCGGGGGTCACCGGCCGGCCTCAACCCGCCGGATAGTTCGGGGCCTCGCGGGTGATCGCGACGTCGTGGACATGGCTTTCGCGCAGCCCCGCATTGGTGATGCGCACGAATTTGGCGCGCTCGCGGAAATCCTTGAGGGTGCGGCTGCCGGTATAGCCCATCGCGGCCTTCACGCCGCCGACCATCTGGTGGATGACGTCCTTCGCCGGCCCCTTGAAGGGGACCTGGCCCTCGATGCCCTCGGGGACCAGCTTCATCTGGTCCTTGATGTCCTGCTGGAAATAGCGGTCGGCGCTGCCGCGCGCCATCGCGCCGACGCTGCCCATGCCGCGATAGCTTTTGTAGGTGCGTCCCTGATAGAGGAAGGTCTCGCCCGGCGCCTCGGCGGTGCCCGCGAGCATCGAGCCGACCATGACGCTCGACGCGCCCGCCGCGAGCGCCTTGGCGACGTCGCCCGAGGTACGGAGGCCGCCGTCGGCGATCACGGGAACACCGAGTTTCGAGGCGGCCTCGACGCTGTCGAGGATCGCGGTGAGCTGCGGCACGCCGACGCCCGCGACGATGCGCGTCGTGCAGATCGAGCCGGGACCGATGCCGACCTTCACGCCGTCGGCGCCCGCGTCGATCAACGCGCGCGTCGCATCGCCGGTCGCGACGTTGCCCGCGAGCACCTGGACACGGTTCGACAATTTCTTGATCCGGGCGACGGTCTCGCCGACGCCCTTGCTGTGGCCGTGCGCGGTATCGACGACGATCAGGTCGCATTCGGCCTCGAGCAATGCTTCGGCGCGCTCGACACCGCTATCGCCGGTGTTCGTCGCCGCCGCGACGCGCAGGCGGCCGTTCCCGTCCTTGGTGGCGTCGGGGAAATTGACCGCCTTTTCCATGTCCTTGACGGTGATCAGGCCGGTGCAGTGATAATCGTCATCGACGACGAGCAATTTTTCGATGCGGCGCTGATGGAGCAATTTGCGCGCTTCATCCTGCCCGACCCCGGCGCGCACCGTCGCCAGATTTTCGGCGGTCATCAGCTCGCGCACCGGCTGCCCCGGATTGTCGGCGAAGCGCACGTCGCGGTGCGTCAGGATGCCGACGAGCTTGCCGCCGGGCTCCACCACCGGAATGCCCGAAATCCGGTGCTGGTCCATCAGCGCGGTCGCAAAGGATAGCGGCGCGTCGGGGGTGATGGTGATCGGGTTGACGATCATGCCACTTTCGAAACGCTTGACCTGCCGCACCGCGGCCGCCTGTTCCTCGACGGTCAGGTTGCGGTGAAGCACGCCGATGCCGCCGATCTGCGCCATCAATATCGCCATGTCGGCCTCGGTCACCGTGTCCATCGCCGACGACAGGACCGGGATGTTGAGGCTGATCTCGCTGGTCAGCTGGGTCGACAGATTGGCATCCGAGGGCAGGATGTCCGATGGACCGGGCACCAGCAGCACGTCGTCGAAGGTCAGGCCGGTGATGATTTCCATGGGTGCCACTTTCTGGTGCGGGCGGCGCCTGCCCCGGATTTCGGGGCGGCACACGCGAATCATTTGGTGGCGGCCCATGTAACCAGTCGCGCCCGCGCGCGCCAGTGGGGGACGAACGATTATTTCACGCGATTCCGAAGGGCAGTCGGTGAGCCGCGAGGACGCTTACCACCGGCACCGGTGTAACCGGTTGCGTTGCCTCCGGCCGCTCGTTAGACCGCTGCGCATAACATAGTTCCGGCGAAGAGGATATTCCGAATGAACCTGCCCAGCCAGGCGGCCGCCAACCCCGGCGGCCGGTCGAATGCCATGGCGGCCTTCGCCGCGGTGACCGTGCTGTTCTTCGCCTGGGGCTTCATCACCTCGCTGATCGACCCGCTCGTTGCCGCGGTGAAGGGAATCTTCACGTTGAGCGATGCCGAGGCGCAGTTGTCGGCATCGGCCTTCTTCATCGCCTATGGCCTGATGTCCTTTCCCGCCGCGGCGCTGATCGCGCGCTTTCATTCGGTGCCGTCGATCCTGACCGCGCTGTCGACGATGGTCGCCGGCTGCCTCGTCATGCTCGCGGCGGCGAACCTCGCCGTCTATCCGCTCGTGCTCGCGGGCCTGTTCATCCTCGCGAGCGGCATCACCATCTTGCAGGTCGCGGCGAACCCGCTCGCGGCGGCCCTCGGCGACCCGAAACGCAGCCATTTCCGCCTGACCTTCAGCCAGACCTTCAACAGCTTCGGCACCTTCCTCGGCCCCCTGATCGGCGCGCACCTGTTCCTTGAAGGCGTCGAGGTCAAGGAAGGCACGGTGGTGACCGAGGCGGTGCGCGCGCAGGCGCTCGGCGGGATCGACGCGGCCTATTTCTGGATCTGCGGCCTCATCATCGCGCTGCTGTTCTTCTTCTGGTTCAGCCGGCGCATCGTCAACGAAGCGGTGCCGCCCGCGCCGATCGGCGAGCGCGCCGGGATGGGCGAGCTGATCCGCGAGGCCTTTTCGTCGCGCTGGGCGCTGCTCGGCGGGCTCGCCATCTTCCTCTATGTCGGCGCCGAGGTCGCGATCGGGACGCAGATGGCGCTGTTCCTCAACAGCGATGCGATCTGGGGCCAGTCGGACGCCGCCTTCGGCACGTTCGGCTGGATCATGGGCAATGACGGCGTGCCCGGCGTGTCGTTGCAGGAAGCCGGCAAAGCCGTCGCGCTTTACTGGGGCGGCGCGATGATCGGCCGCGCGATCGGGTCGGTGCTGCTCGCGCGTTTCTCGGCATCGAAGCTGCTCGTCATCTTCACCGCCGTCGCGGCGCTGCTCTGCCTCTATATCATATTCGTCGGCGGGGTGAGCGCGGGCTTCGTCGCGCTGTCGATCGGCCTGTTCAATTCGATCATGTTCCCGGTGATCTTCACCCTGACGCTCGAGCGTTCGACCGCACGCGCCGAAGCGACGTCGGGGCTGCTGTGTACCGCGATCGTCGGCGGCGCGGCGATCCCCTATCTCGCGGGGCAATTGTCCGAC
The DNA here is from genome assembly GCF_011926545.1 of Sphingopyxis italica. Taxonomy (GTDB): domain Bacteria; phylum Pseudomonadota; class Alphaproteobacteria; order Sphingomonadales; family Sphingomonadaceae; genus Sphingopyxis; species Sphingopyxis italica. Next base: position 43,595 of record NZ_JAATIT010000001.1, read on the forward strand.
GCGGTCGGCTATACCGCCGCGCTGGCCCTGCCCGCCGCCTGCTATGTCGCGCTGTGCATCTTCGCGGTCGCCGCGGGGCGCGCGCCCGCGCGGCAGGCGAGCACAGGCGTGACGGTCCACTGAGGAGCCGGAAACGCGGGCGGGGGATCATGGCCGGATTGTCGATCAAGGACGCGCGCAAGCACTTCGGGACGACCGAGGTCCTGAAGGGCGTGTCGATCGACGTCGCCGACGGCGAGTTCACGGTGATCGTCGGCCCGTCGGGATGCGGTAAATCGACGCTTTTGCGGTCGGTCGCCGGGCTTGAGGAACTGACGAACGGCCGCATCCGCATCGGCGACCGCGACGTCACCGGCCTCGCGCCGTCGGAACGCGGGATCGCGATGGTGTTCCAATCCTATGCGCTCTACCCGCACCTGACTGTCTATGAGAATATGGCGTTCGCCCTGCGCATCGCGAAGGCCGACAAGGTCGCGATCGATGCGGCGGTGCGGCGGGCGGCGGCGATTTTGAACATCGAGCCGCTGCTCGATCGCAAGCCGGCGGCGCTGTCGGGCGGACAGCGCCAGCGCGTCGCGATCGGTCGCGCGATCGTGCGCCAGCCGCAAATCTTCCTGTTCGACGAACCGCTGTCGAACCTCGACGCCGACCTGCGCGTGCGGATGCGGTATGAATTTGCCGAGCTTCACCGCCAGCTCGGCACGACGACGCTCTATGTGACGCACGATCAGGTCGAGGCGATGACATTGGCCGATCGCATCATCGTGATGCGCGACGGGCGGATCGAACAGGTCGGCACCCCGCGCGAACTCTATGCGCGGCCGGCGAATATCTTTGTCGCGCAATTCCTCGGCACGCCGCGGATGAACATTCTGGCGGCGACGATGGCCGAAAACGGCCGCGCGACGCTGGCGGGCGGGCGCAGCATCGCCCTGCCCTCGCTTACGACGCCACAGCCGGCCGGAACGCCGCTGTCGATCGGTATCCGGCCCGAGGATATCGCGATCGGGGAGGCGCCGGGCGCGCTGCCCTTCACCATCAGCTTTATCGAGCGGCTCGGCGGGCTGGCGACGCTGCATCTGGGCGGCCGCGAAGGCGAGGAACCCGTCGCGTGCCAGTTGCGCGACGACGGCAGCCTTGAGGAAGGCGACACGGTCGCCGCGTCCTTCGCGTCCGGACATCTGCACCTGTTCGACTCCACCGGCGAAGTGTTGGAGACGACAGGCAAATGACCTTGCATTTCGCCATTGTAACCGGTTACGCTGTCGCCGTTTCCGCGCCCGGCGAGAGAGGAACGGAGTCGCGAAAGCGGCCCGTCGCCATATGAGGGAAAGGGGGCCAGCGGCATGGCAACATTGAGGGACGTCGCCCGCGAAGCGGGGGTTTCGGTCGCGACGGCATCGCGCGCGATCAACGGGCTCGGCAATGTCACCGCGCCGACGCGGGCGGCGGTGATGGCGGCGGTCAAGAAGCTGAATTTCGTCCCCCACAGCGGCGCGCGGAGCCTGACGCGGCGCAAGACCGACACCGTCGGGGTCATCCTGCCCGACCTGTTCGGCGAATTCTTCTCCGAAATCATTCGCGGCATCGACCTGGTCGCGCATGAATCGGGGATGCACCTGCTGCTGGGCAATATGCACGGCAGCACGCACGAGACCGCGGCGGCGATCGCCGCGATGCGCGGGCGCGTCGACGGGCTGCTCGTCATGCCGCCCGATCTGAAGCCCGAACTGCTGGCGGACTATCTCGACCCGGCGCTGCCCACGGTGCTGCTCAATTACGACGCCGGACCGCTCGACCTGCCTTTCGTCGCGGTCGACAATTATCGCGGCGCCTATGCGATGACCGAAGCGCTGCTGACGGCCGGCGCGCGGCAGGTGGTCCATATCGCGGGACCCAAGCACAACCGCGACGCGCGCGACCGCCAGCGCGGCTTCGTCGAGGCGATGGCGAAGATCGCGGGGGAACGCAGCCCGGTGATCCTGCCCGGCGACTTTTCGGAGGAAAGCGGCGAAAAGGCGGCGCGCCTGTTCGTCGAGGGACAGCTTCCCGCCGACGCGGTCTTCGCCGCGAACGACCAGATGGCGGTCGGGCTGATCGCCGAGCTGGCGCGCGCGGGCGTATCGGTGCCCGGCGACGTGATGGTCGCGGGCTTCGACGACATCCCGCTCGCGCGGCATCTGAGCCCGGGGTTGACGACGATGCAGGTCAATATCGACCGGCTGGGGTCGACGGGCATGATGCTGCTGCTCCGCCTGCTGCGCGGCGACGCGCTGGGCGCGGCGAGCGCAACGATCCTGAACCCCAACCTCATCGCGCGCGGCACCACCGCGAGCCTGCCCGGCGCCGCACGAGCGAGTGCCGCAGCGGGAGCGTCGCCGACGTGAGCCGACTGGCGCGCCTTTGCCGATGCAGCTGACGCGCCGCCATATGACCGGCGCGCTCGCCGCGCTGCCCCTCGCCCCGCTGCTCGGCGGCTGCGGCGCGCGCGCGGACGATACGCTGACGATCTGGGCGATGGGCAATGAGGCGGCGAGCCTGCCCGCGCTGCTGGGGGGCATCGCCTGGCCCGCTGACGCGCCGCCGATCGCGGTCCAGCCGCTGCCGTGGACCGCGGCGCACGAGAAATTGCTCACAGGCTTTGCGGGCGGATCGCTGCCGAGCGTCGGGCAGGTCGGCAACAGCTGGATCGCCGAATTGGCCGCCATCGGGGCGATCGAGCCGGTTCCTCCATATGCGAGGCGGTTGCTCGCCGACCAGTTCGGCGCGGTGATCGACACCAATCGTATTGCTGGCAAGACGTGGGGCGTCCCCTGGTATGTCGACACGCGGCTGCAATTTTATCGCAAGGATCTGTTCGCGCGCGCGGGTTATGGTGCGCCACCGCCCGAGTGGACCGAGTGGAAGGCGGCGCTGCATAAGGTGAAAAAGCAGGCGGGCGACGGCAATTATGCGCTGCTCTATCCGCTCAACGAATATGAGCAGTTGACGACGCTGGCGCTGTCGGCCGGGGCGCGGATGCTGCGCGACGAGGGCGGCCGCGGCGCCTTTTCGGAACCCGAGTTCAAGGCCGCACTCGCTTTTTACAAATCGCTATTCGATGAGGAGCTCGCGCCCAAGGTCTCGATGGCGCAGATTTCCAATGTCTGGACCGAATTCGGGCGCGGCCATTTCAGCCTGTTCCTGTCGGGCCCGTGGACGATCGGCGACATGAAGAAGCGCCTCGCGCCGGCATTGCAGGACGATTGGGGCACCGCCGTGAACCCGGGGCCCGACGGGATCGGGTCGGCGGCGCCGGGCGGGTCGAGCCTCGTCGTTTTTGCGGGCGGCGCGCATGACAAGGCATCGTGGGATCTGGTGGCGCGGCTGACGGCGTCGGTCGCGCAGCTCGCGCTCCACGAAGCGACGGGCGATCTGCCCGCGCGGCGCTCGGTGTGGACCGCGGCGGGGTTGATGCACGACCCGGCGGTTGCGCCGTTCCGCGTCCAGCTCGAGCGCGCGACCGCGCTGCCCAAAGTGCCCGAATGGGAGCGCATCGTCACCGAGATGCAAGTCGTCGCCGAACGCATGGTGCGCGGGCAATATAGCGTCGATGCGGCCGCGAAGGAGATCGACGCGCGCGCGGACCGCCTGCTCGAAAAGCGGCGCTGGATGCTGAGCCAAGGACGCGCGCTTTGAGTGCGGTCGGCCGGGTGGGCGAGGCGCGCGCGGGCTGGGCGATGTCGTCGCCGGCGCTCGCGGCGATCCTGCTTTTCTTCGTCCTTCCCGCGATCGCGTCGCTGTTTCTGAGCTTCACCGATTTCGACATTTATGCGCTCGCCGACATCGGAAATTTACGCTTCGTCGGCCTGCAAAATTACGAACGCCTGCTCGAGAACCCGCTGTTCTGGAAGGCTATCACGAACAGCTTGCTGTTCGTCGCGGTGGGCACGCCCTTCATCGTCGCGCTGTCGCTGTTGGCGGCGATGCTCGTCAATTCGCGCTGGCTGACATGGCGGCCGGTGTGGCGCGTCGCCTTGTTCGCGCCCTATGTGACGACGCTCGTCGCGACCGCGGTCGTCTGGCGCTATCTGCTCCACACGCGCTACGGGTTGCTCAACTATCTCCTCTCCTTCTTCGGGATGCCGCCGATCGACTGGCTCGGCAGCCCGACCGCGTCGCTGCCCGCGATCCTGCTCTTCGTCGGGTGGAAGACCTTCGGCTATAATATGATCATCTTCCTCGCCGCGTTGCAGACGGTGCCGCGCGAGCTCGACGAGGCGGCGCGGATCGACGGCGCGGGTTGGTTCACGCGGCTGCGCCACGTCACCCTGCCCGCGATCGCGCCGACGCTGCTGCTCGTCTCGGTGCTCACCGTCGCGGGCATGTTCCAGCTCTTCGCCGAACCCTATGTGATGACGCAGGGCGGCCCCGCGCAGTCGACCGTCACCATCCTCTATTTCATGTATGAGGAGGGGTTCAAATGGTGGAACCTCGGTTCGGGGGCGGCGGTCGCCTTCCTGCTCTTCCTCTGCATCCTCGCGGTGACGCTGGTGCAGCTCAGGCTCGCCAAGCGGAGCGGCGCGATATGAGCCTGCGCCGCTGGTCCGTCACCCTGCTCGCCGCGCTCGTCGCGCTGGTCACGATCGCGCCCCTCATCTGGATGGTGTCGGTCAGCTTGATGGCGCGCGGCGAAGCGGCGCAATTCCCGCCGCCGCTGTGGCCCACGAGCCCGACACTCGAAAATTACCGCCTGCTCTTCGGCAGTTTCGGCGTCGGTCGCTTCCTGCTCAACAGCATTCTCATCTCGACGCTCGCGACGGGGCTCGCGCTGCTCTTCACGATTCCGGCGGGCTATGCCTTCGCCAAGCTGCGCTTCAAAGGCCGCGACGCGACCTTCCGCCTGCTCGTCGCGGCGCTCGTCGTGCCGGGGCAGATCGGGATGCTGCCGCTGTTCCTCGAACTCAAGGCGATGGGGCTCGTCAACAGCTATGCCGGCGCGCTCGTGCCGTGGCTTGCGGGGATTTTCGGCATCTTCCTCGTCCGCCAATATTGCCTGTCGATCCCCGACGAGATGCTCGAAGCGGCGCGCATCGACGGCGCGAGCGAGGGGCAGATATTGCGCCGTATCGTGCTGCCGGTCCTGGCGCCGATCATCGTCACGCTGGCGCTCTATGTCTTCCTGTCGAGCTGGAACGATTTCATGTGGCCGCTGATCATTCTCGCCGATCAGGATCTCTACACGCTGCCCGTCGCGCTCGCCGCCCACAGCCGCCAGAATGTCCAGGATTATGAGATAATGATGGCCGGCGCGGTCGTCACCACCCTCCCCGTCCTCATCCTCTTCCTCGCGCTCCAGCGTTACTATCTGAGCGAGCTTCTGACCGGGAGCGTGAAGGGATGATCCGATTTCTCTCCCCAGTCCAAGGAACGATCATGTCGCCACCTTCCACTCCGTTCGCCCTGAGCTTGTCGAAAGGCTGTCCTTTATTTTGGGCCCAGCGAAGAAAGAACGGTGCTTCGACAAGCTCAGCACGAACGGGGCGCGGGTCGGCGAACGCAGTGCTCACGGCACTCGCGCTCGCCTTTTCCTTTCCCGCCACGGCCCAAGCGGCCGACGGACAAACTCCGCAACCCGCGATCGCGGTGGACAATTACCCCTATCAGCTCTTCCTGCCGCGCGGCTACAATGCCGATTCCAAGGTGAACTGGCCGCTGCTGATCTTCCTCCACGGATCGGGCGAGCGCGGCGACGATGTCGCCAAGGTCAAGGTCCACGGCCCGCCGAAGATCGCCGACCGCAGCCCCGATTTCCCCTTCGTCACCGTCTCGCCGCTGCTCGGCGCCGATCAGGACTGGGACGTCGCGAAGCTCGACCGGTTGCTTGATCATGTGACGAAGACGCTGCGCATCGACCCCACGCGCATCTATCTGACCGGGCTCAGCCGCGGCGGCCATGCGAGCTGGCGCTGGGCCGCGGCCGAGCCGCACCGCTTCGCGGCGGTCGCGCCGGTCGCGGGGCGCGGCGAGACGGCGACCGCTTGCGCACTCAAAGACACGCCGATCTGGGCCTTTCACGGAGACCGCGACGATGTCGTCGTGCCCGAGGGCAGCTTCGATATGGCGCGCGCGATCCGCGCCTGCGGCGGACGACTCTCGCGGCTGACCATCTACCCCGACCTCGGACATAATAGTTGGGACCCGGCCTATGACGATCCCGCGCTTTATCTCTGGCTGCTCTCTCACCGCCTCCCCACGCCGCCCGACGCGGCGACAAACAAGAAAACCAAGGAAAGAAAATGACGCAGACGATTTTCCCCGACGATTTCCTGTGGGGCGCGGCGACCGCCGCCTATCAGATCGAGGGGTCGCCGCTCGCCGACGGCGCGGGGGCGAGCATCTGGCAACGCTTCAGCCACGATCCGCGGCTGATGGCGGCGAAGGGCGACACCGGTGACGTCGCGTGCGACCATTATAACCGCATGCCCGCCGACGTCGCCTTGATGAAGGAATTGGGGCTGAAAGCCTATCGCTTCAGCGTCAATTGGGGCCGCGTGCTGCCCGAGGGGATCGGGCGCGTGAACGAGCCCGGACTCGACTTCTACGAGCGCCTTGTCGACGAGCTGCTCAAGCACGACATCGAACCGCTCTTGACGCTCCACCATTGGGACCTGCCCGCCGCGCTCGACGACAAGGGCGGCTGGCTGAACCGGGATAGTGCGGACTGGTTCGCCGAATATGGATCGGTGATGTACCGCCGCCTCGATGGGCAGGTGAAGAAATGGGTGACGCTGAACGAGCCCTGGGTGATCACCGACGGCGGCTATCTCCACGGCGCGCTGGCGCCCGGTCACCGCAATCTGTTCGAGACGCCGATCGCGAGCCACAATCTGATGCGCGCGCACGGCGCCGCGGTGCGGGCCTATCGCAGCGAGGGCGCGCACGAAATCGGCCTCGTCGTCAACATCGAGCCCAAATATCCAGCGAGCGACAGCCCCGACGATGTCGCCGCGACCGCGCGCGCGCACGCCTATATGAACCGCCAATATCTCGACCCGGCGCTCAAAGGCGCTTATCCCGAAGAACTGGCCGAGATATTCGGCGAAGCCTGGCCCAAATGGTCCGCCGAGGACCTTCAGGACATCTGCCAGCCGGTCGATTTCATCGGCATCAACTATTACACGCGCAACGTCGTGAAGGCCGACCCACACCAGTGGCCCGTCGGCGCGTCCCCGGTGCGGCAGGTCGCGACGCACACCACGACCGACTGGGAAGTCTATCCGCCCGCGCTCACCGACATGCTGGTCTGGTTCCGCGACACCTATGGCGATATTCCCGTCTATATCACCGAAAATGGCGCCGCCTTTTACGATCCGCCCAAGGCCGGTCCCGACGGGATCGACGACCCGCTGCGCTGCGATTACCTGCGCACCCATATCTCGGCGATCGGCGACGCGATCCGGCAGGGGGTCGATGTGCGCGGCTATATGGCCTGGTCGCTGCTCGACAATCTCGAATGGTCCTTGGGCTTTTCGAAGCGGTTCGGTATCGTCCATGTCGATTATGAAACGCAGGCGCGCACGCCGAAACGCAGCGCGCGTTTCTATAGCGGCGTGATCGCCGCCAATGGAGGAAATCTCGGATGACCCGCAAAGTCCTGCTGCTCGCCGCGGCGCTGCTCGCGCTGCCCGCCGCCGCGAAAGAGCGCGCCGATCATTATGAAGCGATGACCTATAATATCCGGCTCGACGTCGCGTCGGATGGGGACAATGCCTGGCCGCACCGGCGGAGCGCACTGACCGCGCTCGTCGCCTATCAGGCGCCCGACCTCGTCGGAATGCAGGAGGTGCTGCAGCATCAGAAACAGGCGGTCGAGGCCGATCTGCCCGCCTATCAATTCGTTGGCGTCGCGCGCGACGACGGCAAGGCGAAGGGCGAATATTCGATGCTGGGGTTCCGCCGCGACCGCTTCGCTCTCGTCGGATCGGGCACCTTCTGGCTGTCGCCGACGCCCGATGTGCCGAGCAAGGGCTGGGACGCCGCGCTGCCGCGGATCGCGACCTGGGCGCGGCTGCACGACCGGACGGCGAAGCGCGATTTGCTCGTCGTGAACACCCATTTCGACCATATCGGCGAGGTCGCGCGGCAGGAAAGCGCGCGCCAGATCCGCCGCTGGATCGACGGCGAGCGCAAGCCGGGCGAGAGTGCGGTGCTGATGGGCGATTTCAACAGCCCGGCGACGAGCAAGGGCTATGCCGCGATCGTCGCGCCGGGCCAGGGCGCACTGCGCGACAGCCGCACGGTCAGCCGCACGCCGCATTATGGCCCGCTCGGCACCTTCACCGGATTCGACATCGCGCGGACGGACGCGAGCCCGATCGATCATATCTTCGTCAGCGACGATGTGGCGGTGCTGAGCCACGCGACGCTGACCGACCAGAATGGCGGCAAGCTGCCGTCGGATCATTATCCGGTGGTTGCTGATCTGTGCATTGGCGAGGCTTGTTAAGCGCGATCGGATTGGACTGAAAACACCGCCTCCCTAATGCCGTCATCCCGGCGAAGGCCGGGATCTCACCCTCTCGTCCTAACGCACCGGCGAGATCCCGGCCTTCGCCGGGATGACGGAGTTGTTCACTCTGGCCTGGCCCGATCCAGCCAGCCGCCGGTGAAGCCGATGCGCTTCAAGCCGCGGACGATATGCGGATTCTTGCGCATCACCTTCCACACCAGCCCGCTGCGGTGATTCTCGATCATCGCGAGGATTGGTCCCTGATCGATGCCGAGATAGTCGTTCGCGACCCAGCCGTGGACGGGATCGACGGCGCCCGATTTCGATCCGAAATCGGAGAAGGTGAAGCTGGGATTGAACGCGTCCTTGAAACCATAGCGCGTATAGAGCCTGGGCCCATATTGCGCGCGCATCGCCATCAGCGCGGGGATCGCCACTTCGGGCGCGAAGGCGACCGAGCCGCCCGCCGCGGTCGGGACGATCGTGCCGTCGTCGACGACGCGGACCGCGCTGACGCCGCGCGCCATATAACCGTTGAAGCTGCGCGGCGTGCCGTTGACACTATATTTGCCCTTCGAATAGCCCGGCCCGTCGGACGCGGTCCAGCCCCAGATGTCGGCGCTGTAACCCGACCATTTGTTCGGATTGTCGGTGCCATAGGCGCGCTGCGCCAGCGTCGCGCGGCGGCTGTTCTCGAAATAGTCGATGCCCTTGCCGCGCATGAAATCGTCGCGGATGCCGCGGAAATCGACCCAGACATGGCTGTATTGGTGCCCGAACATCGGTTCGAACTGCAGATGCTCTTGCCCGTAGTAGCTGCCCCAATCCTTTTCGAGGTCGGCTGCCCAGCCCTTGTCCCACGCATCCTTGCCGACGGGGTGCGTCGGCGAACCGAGCGCGAGGATGTAAACGAGCATCCCCTCATTATAACCGACCCAATCGTGCGTGCCGAAATCGCCGCCTTCGCCGCGTTCGGGATACCAGCCCATCGCGATCGCCTTTTGCCCGCCGCCATTGGCCGACGGAATCCGGCTGTTTTCGCGCTGGACGAAGGTCCAATCGACCCGGGCGTAAATTTTCTCCGCGAGGTCGCGAATCTCGGCCTCGACGGGCGTGTCGGCGTCGTAATAGCTTTGCGCGAACAGCACGCCGCCGAGCAGCAGCGAGGTGTCGACGGTCGACAGCTCGGTCTTGCCGCGGCGCGTCCCGTCCTCATTGTTCAGGAAATGGTAGAAGAAGCCCTTGTGGCCCGCCATCCCGGTCAGGGCCGGCCCCTGCGGCGCGGTCCAGTAGAAGCGCAGGCAATCGCGCGTGCGCTCCGCCGCCTCGGCGCGCGTGACATAGCCGCGCTCGGCGCCGATGCCATAAGCGGTGAGCGCGAAGCCGGTCGCGGCGATCGACGAAAAGGGATTGCTCGGCCAGCGATCGGGCGCAAGGCATTTTTCGGTATCGGTGGTGTCCCAGAAATAGCGGAACGTGCGCTCGGTCAGCTCTTCCGAAAAGGCGGCCTCGGTCATCGGGGCCAGCGTGGGCGCAGGGGCGGCGGCGGTGGGCGCCGGACCGGGGGTGCAGGCGGTGGCCAGCGCGATCAGGGGCAGAAAAAGGACCCCGCTGCGAAACGACATGAACTACTCCAGAAAAAATGAGACGCCCGGCCCGCGGGAGGGGGTGCGAAGCCGGGCGCCTGGTCAGCCGGTCAGAAAGAGAAACCGGCCGAAAGCTTTACCGTTCGCGGCGGGTTTCCGCCAACGCCATTGCCCGAAATGCTCAGATAGTCAGGCGACGTCGGATCATTGTTATAATCGACATAATTGCGGTCGTTGAACAGGTTCAGAATGTCGACGCGAAGCCGCAGACGCGATTCCTCGCTGATGAAGCGGAACGGGATATATTTGGTGATCGCGATGTCCATCTGGCGGAAACCCCAGCGATCGCCGTTGCCGTCGGCCTCGTTCGAAATGACGTTGCGCGACGGATTGGCGCCGCCGACGTCGATGAAGCGTTTCAGGTACGGCGGCGACGCGATCTGGAATTTGCCCGACAGCGTGACGCCGATCGGCAGATCGACCGACCCCGTCGCGACGAGGCGATGCTTGCGCACCCCGCTCGACCGCGTGATCGGATAATCGTCGAGCGACGGGAAATCGAGGCTGAAAACCTCGCCAAAGTTCCGATTCTCCTCGGCCTCGGTATAGGTATAGGTCGCCGCAAAGCTCCACGGCGACGCCGCCGTGTAATTTTTCACGAGCTTGAGATAGCCCGAATCCGCGCTTGTTTTGAGGCCATTCGTCCCGATGATGATCGACCCGAAACCCGGAGGGGCGAAGCCGAAGGGTGAACCCGGCGACGCCGGCGCGGGCGGGAAGAAGGTGCCGTCGGGGCGGCGGTTGCCGAGCAAATAGGCGAAACCATCCTTGCTTTCGATGTGGCTATAGCCGACTTCGGCTTCGAACAGCGGGGTCACGCGAGCACGGAAACCCAAGCTGAACTGGTCCGAATAGGGCACCTTGAGGTCGTTGTCGATGAAACGCAGTTCGCGCCCGCCGCCCGGCCCGGCACCCGCGAGCAATTGCTGGCGACCCGCCTCGGTCAGGTAGATCGGATCCCAGGCAACACAGGTCGGGCCGGGCACGCAGCTGTTCTCGGGATCGCCGGTAATGAAGTTGAATGTGCGGGTAGTATAGGAACCGACGCTGATTTCCTGTTGCAGGAAGTCGAACTGGTTGCGGTCGTACGAGCGGCCGAAGCCGCCGAACAGGACATAGCGCGCCTCGTCGTCGAGTTCGTAGCTGAAGCCGATGCGCGGTTGCCAAGCCCCCATGAACGCCTTGCGCTCCGATCCCGTGGAGATGAAATCGTTGATGCTGTAATTGGCGTTGATCAGGTTCGGATAATTGGCCGGTGACACCGCATTCACCGCATCGGTGGGGTGGACGAAATCGAGATAGGCCGGAGTCCGCTCATAATCCCAGCGCACGCCAAGGTTGAGCGTCAGCCGGTCGGTAACCTCCCAGTCATCCTGGATATAGATGCCGAACTGGAAATTCTTCGAATTGACGATCGGGCTGCCGTTGCCGGTCTGGGCGCCGAACTGAAGGCGATACGGGACATCGTCGTTGAAGCCGCCGCCGGGGTCGAATGCGGTATTATAGGTATAGAGCGGGTTGAAATTGCCGAGCTGGAGTGTGTTGAGCTCCACCCATTTGGCCTTTGCGCCGACCTTGATCGTATGGCCTTCGAACCCGGTCCAGGTGAAATCGTTCTGGACGCCCCAGCCTTTCTGGCCCTTGTTCTGATAGTTGCCGCCGCCGCCGATGCGCAGCAAATCGCCGCGGACGACCACGCCGGGCTGCGGATTGGTCGGCGACGGGCCCGCATAGGCGAAGAGGAAGGCATTACCGAATTCGACCGGTGTGGGCGCCCATTTGACGTCCTCATAGGTCAGTTTGAAATCATTGATCCAATTGTCCGCCGTATGCTCCCAGCGGCCGGTCACGCGCAGTTCCTCGACATCCTGCGCGCTGATCGTGCTGCGCGCATTGATGCCGCTCGACAGAAATTCGCCGCTTTCCTTGCGATATTTGCCCGACACCTCGATCAGGTCGCTGTTCGACGGCTGGAAACTGAGCTTGCCGAAATAGAGATCCTCATTGAAGGTCGCGTTGGTCGGCCCGAAAACCCCCTGATATTCCGACGGGAAATAGCTGACCGGCAGGTTGAGGCCCGGCCGGACATCGACCGGATTTTCCTGCCGCTTGCCTTCATAGGTCACGAAGAAGTGCAGCATATCCTTGATGATCGGACCGCCGAGCGCGCCGCCGAACTGGAAATCCTTGGTCTTGACCTTCGACGTTGTCAGTTCGTTCGGTCGCGCGTCGCGCAGGCTCTGGTCGGTATAGTCGATGAAGGCTTCGCCGTGGAATTCGTTGGTGCCCGATTTGGTCACCGCGGTGATCGCCACCGAGCTCACCTGGTCGAATTCGGCCTTGTAGTTCGACGAGAGAACCCGGTACTCGCCGACCGCGAGTTGGGGAAAGGGGTTGCCCTGCGTCGAATCCTGGCCGGTGACGCCGTTCTTCAGGACATAGTCTTTTTGCCCGACGCCATCGATGAAGATGTTGACGCTGCGGCTGTCCTGCGCGCCGCCCTGCAGGCGCGACTGCCCATTACCGCCGGTGACGAACTGCACGCCGGGCGCGAGGTCGGCGAAGGCGAGGAAGTTGCGGTTGTTCTGCGGCAGCACCTCGATCTGGCGCTGGGTGATGTTGGAGCCGACCTCGCCGCCTTCCAGCGACCGGATGCGCGTGCCGGTGACGATGATCGCGTCGCTTTCGGCCGAGGCGATGTCGGGCTGAGAGAAGTCGAAATCGAGCACCGCGCTCTGCCCCACCGATAGCGTGAACTCATCGGTCCGCCGCACGCCGTCCGGCGTCGTCAGTTCGAGGCGATAGGTGCCGACCGGAAGCGACGCGATATTGTAGCTGCCGTTCGCGCTCACCGCGACGCTACGCGTCAGGCCGGTGTTGACGTTGATCGCGGTGACTTGGGACACGCCGCCTTCGGCTTTCACCGTGCCGCGAAGCGAGGCGTTCGAAACCTGGGCGTGCGCAGGAGTTGCGACACCGATCGCCAGCGCGGCGCCGGCACTGCTCCATGCGAGCGCCGCGGCGAGCCGGCGCGTGCGCGACCGGCGCGTGGTCATGGTCTCAAATTCATGCGAAAGCTTCACGGCATCCTCCCTTTTTGTGCCCCCGACTGTTTCCGCCCTCGCCTGATTCGCCGACCGGCCTTGCCTCCGGTGCAGCGACGAGTCGCGGGAAATCGCGTCGTTGTTTTTTGATTTGTAACCGGTTTCACGATAGCTGTATAGGGGGAAGCGACACAGATGGATATGATCGGGGACCGGCCGGTTTTCAGTCGAAATTCGGCCAATCCGCGTGACAATGTATAAGCAAACCCGACCGGGAAGGACGAATCATGCCGCCGATGCCGCGCAACCTCACATCCCTTACACTCGCCACCCTGATGGTGGCCGGGCAGCTTGCCCCCGCGCCGCTGCTCGCGAAGCCGGCGGCGAGCGCGAGCGCGCAGGCGCCGGTCGATGCCGCGGGATGGATGCGCCCCGATCCGAAGATGGACCGCTTCATCGCCGAGCTGATCGCGAAGATGACGCTCGACGAGAAGGTGGGGCAGCTCAACCTGCTCACCAGCGACTGGGAATCGACCGGTCCGACGATGCGCGAAGGCTATAAGGACGATATTGCCGCCGGCCGGGTCGGCGCGATCTTCAACGCCTATACCGCCAAATATACGCGCGAGTTGCAGCGCATGGCGGTCGAGGGCACGCGGCTCAAAATCCCGCTGATCTTCGGCTATGACGTCATTCACGGCCACCGCACCATATTCCCCATCTCGCTAGGCGAAGCGGCAAGCTGGGACCTTCAGGCAATTGAAAAGGCGGCACGAATATCGGCAGCCGAAGCGTCGGCCGAGGGCATTCACTGGACCTTTTCGCCGATGGTCGACATCGCTCGCGACGCGCGCTGGGGCCGCGTGTCGGAGGGCGCCGGCGAGGATGTCTATCTGGGCAGCCTGATCGCCGCGGCGCGCGTGCGCGGATATCAGGGCGACGATCTGTCGCGCCCCGACACGATCCTGGCGACCGCCAAGCATTTCGCCGCCTATGGCGCGGCGCAGGCCGGGCGCGATTATCACACGGTCGATATTTCGGAACGCACGCTGCGCGACGTCTATCTGCCGCCGTTCAAGGCCGCGGCCGATGCGGGCGCCGCGACCTTCATGACCAGCTTCAACGAATATGACGGGATCCCGGCATCGGGCAACCGCTACCTGCTTACCGAGGTGTTGCGCGACAAATGGGGGTTCAAGGGCTTTGTCGTAACCGATTACACGTCGATCAACGAAATGGTCCCGCACGGTTATTCGAAGGATCTGAAACAGGCGGGCGAGCAGGCGATCAACGCCGGGGTCGATATGGACATGCAGGGCGCGGTCTATATGGAAAATCTCGCCAAATCGGTCACCGAGGGCAAGGTCGACATCAAGAAGATCGACGCCGCGGTCAAGGCGATCCTCGAGATGAAATACCGCCTCGGCCTGTTCGAGGACCCCTATCGCTATTCCAACGAGGCGCGCGAGAAGGCGACGGTCTACAAGCCCGAGTTCCTCGAGGCCGCGCGCGACGTCGCGCGCAAGTCGATCGTTCTCCTGAAGAATAAGGACAATGTTCTTCCCCTCGCCGCGGGGGCGAAGTCGATCGCGGTGATCGGCCCGCTCGGCAACAGCAAGGAGGATATGATCGGCAGCTGGTCGGCGGCGGGCGACCGCAAGACGCGGCCGGCGACCCTGCTCGAGGGGCTGCAGGCGGGCGCGCCAAAGGGGACGAGCGTCACCTATGCCAAGGGCGCGAGCTATGCGTTCGCGGACGCGGGCAAGACCGAGGGGTTCGCCGAAGCGATCGCGCTGGCGCAGAAATCGGACGTGATCATCGCGGCGATGGGGGAACGCTGGGACATGACGGGCGAGGCGGCGAGCCGCACATCGCTCGACCTGCCCGGCAACCAGCAGGCGCTGCTTGAGGAACTCGAGAAGACCGGCAAGCCGATCATCCTCGTGCTGATGAGCGGGCGGCCGAACAGCATCGAATGGGCCGACGCCCATGTCGATGCGATATTGGAGGCCTGGTATCCCGGCACGATGGGCGGCCACGCGATCGCCGATGTCCTCTATGGCCGCTATAATCCGTCGGGCAAGCTGCCCGTCACCTTCCCGCGCACCGTCGGGCAGGTGCCGATCCATTACGACATGAAGAACACCGGGCGGCCGATCAATCCGGCGGACCCCAATGCGAAATATGTATCGCGCTACCTCAATACGCCTAACACGCCGCTCTATCCGTTCGGCTATGGCCTCAGCTATACGAGCTTTTCCTATTCGCCGGTGACGCTCGACAGAGCGAAGATCCGCCCCGGCGAGACACTGACGGCGAGCGTTACCGTGACGAACAGCGGCGCGCGCGACGGCGAGGAGGTCGTACAGCTCTATGTCCGCGATCTCGTCGGATCGGTGACGCGGCCGGTCAAGGAACTGAAAGGGTTCGAGAAGATCAGCCTCAAGAAGGGCGAAAAGCGGACGGTCCGCTTCACGCTGACCGACGCCGACCTCGCCTTCACGCGCGCCGACATGAGCCGGGGCAGCGAGCCCGGCCAGTTCAAGCTGTGGATCGGGCCGTCGTCGGCCGAGGGGCACGAAGCCAGCTTCGAGCTGACCGAATGACGATACGGTTTCGCCTTCCCGTCGCGCTCGCGCTCCCGCTCGCCTATGTCGCCGCAGCGGGCGCGCAGCCGGCCGCACGCCCGAACATCGTCTACATCATGTCGGACGACCACGCCTATCAGGCGATCTCGGCCTATGGCTCGCCGCTGTCGAAGCTCGCGCCGACGCCCAATATCGACCGCATCGCGAAAAATGGCGCGATTTTCACGCAGAGCTTCGTCGGCAATTCGCTTTGCGGCCCCAGCCGCGCGACGCTGCTGACCGGGCGCCAGAGCCACGCGCACGGCTTTACGCAGAACGGCCAGCGGTTCGACAACAAGGTCTGGGTCTGGCCGCGCGCGCTCGGCCAAGCGGGCTATGCGACCGCGATGTTCGGCAAATGGCACATCAACCGCTCGCCCGAAGGCATCGGCTTCGACGACTGGAAGGTCCTCGACGATCAGGGCGAATATTATAACCCCGACATCATCACGCCGAAGGGGCGCAGCATCGCCCAAGGCTATGCGACCGACCTGATCACGCAGTACAGCCTCGACTGGCTGAAGACCGGGCGCGACAAATCGAAGCCCTTCGCGATCCTGATCCACCACAAGGCGCCGCACCGCAATTTCATGCCCGCGCTGCGCCATGTGCGGAAATATCAGGGCGTGACCTTTCCCGTGCCGGGCAATTATTTCGACGATTACCGCGGCCGCATCGCCGCCGGCACGCAGGAAATGAATATCTATCGCGACATGTATGAGGGGCACGACCTCAAGATGACGGTCGCGAAAGGGTCGGCGCAGCTGCGTTATAATCGCTGGCCCGGCGCGTTCGACCGGATGACGCACGCGCAGCAGGCCGAGTGGGACGCGGCGATGCAGGCCGACAACGACCGGCTGAACGACGCAAAGCTTTCGGATCGCGACCTCGCGCTGTGGAAATATCAGCGTTACATGCAGCAATATCTGGGCACGATCGCGGCGGTCGACGAAGGCGTCGGCGCGGTGCTCGACTATCTGGAGGAAAGCGGCCTCGATCGGAACACGATCGTCGTCTACACCTCCGACCAGGGCTTTTACCTGGGCGAGCATGGCTGGTTCGACAAGCGCTTCATCTATGAAGAATCGATGCGCACGCCGTTCCTGATCCAGTATCCGGGGCATATCCGCCCGGGCACGCGCGTCGCGGCGCCGATCCAGAATATCGATTATGCGCCGACCTTCCTCGACTATGCCGGCGTGAAGGGCCCGGCGACGATCCAGGGCCGTTCGATGACGCCGCTGCTCGCCGGCCGCACCCCGCGCGACTGGCGCACGGACGTTTATTATCATTATTACGAGTTTCCGGGATTCCACTCGGTGCGCGCGCATTACGGCGTGCGCGGCGAGCGGTACAAACTTGTGCGCTTCTATGGCGAGGGGCTCGACGCGTGGGAGTTTTACGACCTCAAGAGTGATCCGCACGAGATGGACAACCGGATCGGCGACCCGGCGATGAAGGCGCCGATCGCGGCGATGAAGCGGCGGCTCGTCGAGCTGCGCCGCGAATATGAAGATACGAGCGGGCCCGCCATCTCCTGACCCGGTTGCGATGAGGACTGATGGGCGGTAGGCGGAACGGAGTGAGCCCCGAACCGCCATCCGCGTTTACGCCCTTTCGCTACCCGGCATTTCGCGCGATCTGGATCGCCAACCTCGCGTCGAACATGGGATCGATGATCCAGTCGGTCGCGGCGGCGTGGCTGATGACCGAGCTGACCAGCTCGCACCTCCTGATCGCGCTGGTGGCGGCGAGCACGACGATTCCGGTGATGCTGCTCGGCATCTTCGCGGGGGCGATCGCCGACAATTTCGACCGGCGGCGCGTGATGCTCGCGGCGCAGACGGGGATGCTGATCGTCTCGGCGGCGCTGACGCTTACGACCTATATGGATGCGATCACGCCGCTCACCCTGCTCTTCTTCACGCTGGCGGTCGGGTGCGGCACCGCGCTCAACGGCCCGGCTTGGCAGGCGTCGGTGCGCTTGCAGGTCGGGCCTAGGGATTTGCCGCAGGCGATCGCGCTCAACACCATCGCGTTCAACCTCGCGCGCAGCGTCGGGCCCGCGCTCGGCGGGATGCTGGTCGCGATCGTCGGCACCGCGGCGGCCTTCGGGCTCAACGCGCTGAGCTATGTCGCGCTGATCGTCGTGCTGCTGCGCTGGCATCCCGAAACGGCGCCGCCACGCCGGACGCCGATGCTGACCGCGATCGCGGCGGGCATAAGTTTCTGCGCGCATTCGAACCCGGTGCGCCGCGTGTTGATCCGCGGCTTCGCTTTCGGCTTCGGCGCGGCGGGGTTTCAGGCGCTGCTTCCATCGCTCGTCCGCGACCGGCTGCACGGGACCGAAATCGTCTATGGCCTGTGCCTCGCCGCTTTCGGGGCGGGATCGATTTTTGCCGCGCTGTGGGTCGGTTCGTCGCGGCGGCGCTGGGGCAGCGACCGCGTGGTGACCACCGCCTCGCTGATCTTCGCCGCCGCGATGCTGCCGGTCGCGGTCGCGACCGGCCTCCCCGCGCTGATGATCGCCGCCTTCGTGGCGGGCGGCGCATGGGTGTCGACGCTGACGACGCTCAACGTCGCGATGCAGCTCCGCTCACCCGAGGAGATCCTCGGGCGCTGCCTGTCGATCTATCAGGCGGTGACCTTCGGCGCGATGGCGCTCGGCGCCTATACGCTCGGGCTGGTCGCCGACCTCAGCAGCTTGCCCGCGGCGATCCTCGGCTCCGCCGGCTGGCTTCTGCTCTCCGCGCTCGTGCTGCGCTTCGTCGCGCCCATGCCGCGCCGCGACGAGGGCCGCTTGCTGCCCTGAGCGTCATCCCGCCCCTTCGATCGTGAAGCGGCTGTTCGACAGCTCGAGTTCGTCGCCGCAATGGCTGCACGCCGCGACCATGTGGAGGTCGTGGCCGCACGGGCGATGCGTCAGCAACACCGGCGGCCCGCGCTCGTCGGAAAACCATTTATCGCCCCATTGCAACAGCGCGAGCAGGACGGGATAAAGATCGCGGCCCTTGGCGGTCAGGCGATATTCGACCCGGTCGGCGTGGCTCGAATAGGGCACGGTTTTCAAAATGCCCTGTCGCACGAGCCGTTCGAGGCGGCCGGTCAATATGTTCGTCGCCATCAGCGTATCGCGCTGGATGTCGTCGAAGCGATTGATGTGCGTGAACATCGCGCGGACGACGAGCGTCGCCCAGCGATCGCCGAACAGCTCGATCATCGTATCGACGAGCGGGCGGCCGCCGGGACGGCCTGCGCCGACCTCGCCGTTGAAGCGGCGGCGCTCGTAATGCGGAACGACCTGCGCGAGCCCCGGCCCCTCGCGCCAGTCGACGTCGCGCGGGTCGATCTCGGCGTGGCAATGCGCACATGCGGGCACCGGTTCGGTCGCATGGCCGCAGGTGGCGTGGTGGAGCCGGACCTGGAAATCACGGCTGTCGGCTTCCCACTCATGCTGCCAGCGCAGCATCATCAGGCCGTTCGGGAACTGGTCGCGACCCTTTTGGGTGAGCACATAATGAAAGCCGCGCCCACCCTTCTTGGGCACCTTGGCGAGACAGTCCTCTTCGACGAGCTTCTTGAGCCGGCCGTTGACCACCGAGCGCGCGAGGCCGGTGCGCGCGACGAATTCGTCGAAGCTGTGAATGCCAAGGAATGCCTGTTCCATGAGCAAGAGGACGGGCACGTCGCCGACGATATCGAGCGCGCGCCAGATCGAGCAGGCTCTGATGGTGCGGTCGTGTTTCAAAGGCTACCCCGGCTCCATACGGTCATCCCGGCTTTCGCCGGGATGACGTCTTTAGGACAAAGCCCGCCGGAATTGAAACGGCATTCGACGCGCTCGGTCCGTCAGAAACGGCCCGTCAACTGCACCGCGATCGTACGCGGGCGGTCGACGATGCCATTATAGGCGTTGCCCGCATTGCCGGTGATCGTGGTCGCGAGCGGCATCGAGCTCCCCGTTTGCAGGATGCGCTGGTTGGTAAGGTTGCGGCCGATCAGCGCGACCTCCCAGCGATCGTCGACCTCGGCCAGTGCGAGGCGCGCGCCGAGCTTCACATAGCCGTCCTGGTGCGTACGCGGGTCGAGGTTCGCCGCGGCGATATAGGAGGAGGAGAAGTCGGCATTGACGTTGAACGCGACCTTCATGTCGCTCGTCACCGGCGTGGTGTAATCGACATTGAGGTTGCCCGACCATTTGGGGCTCAATGCGTTGCGCTTGCCCGAATAGTCGCAGAAGCCGTTCGCGCCCGGCGTCTGCAGATAATAGCATTGCCCGTCGGTGAAGTTGCTGAACTTGAAGTCGAGATAGGCGACCGCGCCGCTGACCGTCAGCCCGGGCGCGAGCGCGGCGCGGAAGTCGGCCTCGACCCCCTGCGTGCGCGCTTCGGCGGCGTTGCGGACGTTGAAGTTGAGCGTGCCGTCGAAGATATTGACCTGAAGATCCTTGTAATCGGTGCGATAGACCGAGAGGTTGAACGCGACGTTGCGGCCCTTGTATTTGAGGCCGGCCTCGAAATTGTCGGCGCTTTCATCTTCGAATTCGAACGCGCCCGGCTTGGCGACGGTGGTCGAGGTCGGCAGCGAGTTCGACCGGATGTCGAAGCCGCCCGCCTTGGTGCCTTTGGCGTAGGAAGCGTAGAGCATCAGGTCATCGGTCGCGTCATATTGGATGTTGACCATCGGATTGAAGCTGTCCTCGCTGATCTTGCCCGATATGCTGTGCGCTTCGATATTGAGCGCGCGGAACACCGCCGCGACGACCGGCGCGGGCGCGGTGCTGAGCGGTCCCTGCACGATCGCGAGGCTACGACTGCCGCTCTTCTTCTCATGGTTGAAGCGCGCGCCCGCCGTAACGCGAAGCTGGTCGGTGACCGACAATTCGCCCTGCGCGAAAGCCGAGACCAGGTCCGATTTCTGCGCATAATCGCGGTCGTTGCTGGTATCGCCGAGCGCACTGAACGGCGGTCCCAGCGCGAGAAAGGTCGGGTTGAACAGGGTGAAGTCCTGAACGTCGAGCTTGGCGTGCTGATAATAGACACCCGCGATATAATTGAACGCCTCGCCGCCGGGCGACGCCAGCCGCAGTTCCTGACTGAACTGGCGATAATCTTCGCGCAAATTGGTGCCGTCGAGAAAGCTGATCCCCGAAAAATCGACGTCGACGATCTCGCGCGTCTTGTAATCGAGCAGCGACGAGACCGAGGTCAGCGTGTGCTCGCCGATTTCGAGGTCGGCGTTGAGCGTCGCGCCGAACACCTTGTTCTTGCTCTCATACCCATTGTCCTCGCGGACATAATCGGGGTCGGTGCTGACGAAGAAGGGCCCCTGGAAGACGGCGTTATAATTGCCGACCGCGCCGAACACGTCGCGCGGCTGCCCCTTCATTTCGAAGTCGGCATATTCGAGTTTCAATTCGGCCGCGAACGGTCCCCCGCGATCGAGTTCGAGCTTGCCGCGAAAATAATATTCATCGACGTTCGGCTCGTTGCGATCGAGTTCCTGGTTGTAGAAATAGCCGTCCATCGAGCGGTGATAGCCGACGACGCGCGCCTCGATGCCGTCGCTGAGCGGTCCCGACAGCACGCCGGTGAGCTGGAATTCCTTGTGGTTGAATTCATAGAGGCCCGACACCGAGCCTTCGAACTCGTCGGTCGGGCTGCGCGTCGTGATGTTGACCGCGCCCGCGATCGCATTTTTGCCGAACAAGGTCGGCTGGGGCCCGCGCAGCACTTCAACGCGCTCCATGTCGACGAGCGGCAGGCGCGACAGCTGGTCGCGGCCGTAATAGACGCCGTCGACGAACATCGCGACCGACTGTTCGAAACCCTTGTTGTCGCCCGAGGCGATGCCGCGGATCGCGATGCGGTTGGCGATCGCGGTCTGAGTGATCTTGAGGTTCGGCACCGACGAGGAGATTTGTTCGAGATTGGTCTGGCCATAGCTTTCGACCTGCTTGCCGCTGACCGCCGAGATCGAGATCGGCACGTCGGAGAGACCCTCGGCGCGTTTTTGCGCGGTGACGATGATTTCTTCGAGCCCGCCCTGATCCTTGTTAGCACTCTCGGCGGACGCGGCATCCTGTGCGGAAGCAATTCCCGGCGTAGCGAGCGCACTCGCGGCGAACAGCACGGCAAAGCTGGTCTTCATAATCTCTCTCCCTCCCACCATCGTCGGGTTTGCCCCGCGATGTTTTTCTGGCCTTGCGACTCTTATCGTCTTTAAGTATCGTTATGCAAGTGAGATAATTCAGGAGAGCACAACAGTGCCGAAAAACGGCCTTCCACGAGCGTTGACGCGCAATTTGCGGCTGCCGGCAATCGCCGCGCCGATGTTCCTCGTCTCGGGTCCCGAAATGGTGATCGCCGCATCGCGCTCGGGCGTGATCGGCAGCTTTCCATCGCCCAATGCGCGGACGTCGGCCGACCTCGATGATTGGGTGAGCCGGATCGACGCGGCGCTGTCGAACGATCCCGAAGCTGCGGCGTGGGCGGTCAACCTTGTCGTCCATCCGTCGAATAGCCGCCTGCCAGAAGACCTCGCCTGCGTCGTGCGCCACAAGGTGCCGCTGGTGATTACCGCGCTCGGCAGTCCGGCGCGCGTCGTCGAGGAAATCCATGCCTATGGCGGACTGGTGTTCGCCGACGTCAATTCGGTCGGCTTCGCGCGCAAGGCAGCTACCGCCGGGGTCGACGGGCTCGTGCTCGTCGCTGCGGGCGCGGGCGGGCATACCGGCGCAACCGCAGGTTTCGCCTTCGTGGAAGAAGTACGGCAGTTCTGGGACGGGCCGCTCGTTCTCGGCGGCGCGATCTCGACCGGCCATGCGGTCCGCGCCGCCGAAATTCTGGGAGCCGATCTCGCTTATCTTGGAACCTCGCTGATCGCCTGCGCCGAAAGCATGGCCGTGCCGGCGTATAAGGCGATGGTCGTCGCGGCGGGCGCCGAGGACATTGTGCCTTCAAAAGGTATCACCGGTGTGACCGCCAACTGGTTGAAATCGAGCCTGATCGCCGCGGGCTATAACCCCGCAAACATGCCCGAGGACAAGCGGCCGAATTTCTCGGACGCGCAGGACGATGCGAAGGCGTGGAAAAATGTCTGGTCCGCCGGACAGGGCGTCGGCGCGGTTCGCGGCATCGAGCCTGTTGCGGATATCGTTTCCCGACTCGTTAGAGAATATGATGCGGCCGCAACGCGGCCGCGCTTTGCCCCCACCGAAGGAGTCATCGCATGACCGCCGAACTCGTCGAAACGATCCGGACCACGATCGAGCCGAATGACCACCCCTATATGAAGGACGCGTGGCGTCCGACGTACAATGAGTGGAACGCGATCTTCGCCGATGGCGATGCCGAGGTCATCGGCAATATCCCGACCGACATCGACGGTGTTTATGTACGCACCGGCGAAAACCAAATCCACGAGCCGATCGGCCGCTATCATCCTTTCGACGGCGACGGTTTCATCCATGCGATAAGCTTCAAGGACGGCCGCGCGAGCTATCGCAGCCGCTTCGTTCGCACCAAGGGGTTCGAGGCCGAAAAGGAAGCAGGCCGCTCGCTGTGGGCGGGGCTAATGGAGCCGCCGCACAAATCGACGCGCCACGGCTGGGGCGCGCAGGAGTGGCTGAAGGATTCAAGCTCGACCGACGTCGCGATCCATGCGGGCAAGATCATCTCGACCTTCTACCAGTGCGGCGAGGCGTACCGGCTCGACCCCTTCACACTCGAACAGTTCGGCACCGAAAGCTGGGTACCGCTCGACGGGATTTCGGCGCATTGCAAGGTCGACCTCGCGACCGGCGAGCTGATGTTCTTCAACTATTCGAAGCACGCGCCCTACATGCACTATGGCGTCGTGGGCGCGGACAACCGGCTGAAGCATTATATCCCCGTCCCGCTCGCCGGCCCGCGGCTGCCGCACGACATGGCGTTCACCGAAAATTACACGATCCTCAACGACATGCCGCTCTACTGGAACGAGGAGCTGCTCGAGCGGAACCTGCACGTCGTCCAGTTCCATCCCGACGAAAAGACGCGCTTCGCGATCATCCCGCGGCACGGCCAGCCCGAGGACATCCGCTGGTTTACGGCCGAGGCGACTTACACGCTGCACTGGCTCAACGCGTGGGAGGAAGGAGACGAGATCATCCTCGACGGCTATTATCAGGAAGAGCCGATGCCGAAGTCCTATCCCAATGCCCCAGAGGGCTTGGAGCGGATGATGGCCTATCTCGACCAAGGGCTGCTCAAGCCGCGCCTTCACCGCTGGCGCTTCAATTTGAAGACCGGCGAGACGAGAGAAGAGCGGCTCGACGACCGCGACCTCGAATTCGGCATGTTCAACCACCGCTATGCGGGCAAGCCCTATCGCTACGCGTACAGCGCGATCCCCGAGCCGGGCTGGTTCCTGTTCCGCGGGCTGGTCAAACACGACCTGAATGCTGGCACCAGCGAATCCTATGAATTCGGTCCCGGCCGCTTCGGCAGCGAGGCGCCCTTCGCGCCGCGCATCGACGCCAAGGACGAGGACGACGGCTATCTCGTCTCCTTCATCGCCGACCTCGAAACCGACCGCTCCGAATGCGTGCTGATCGACGCGAAGAATGTTGCGGCAGGACCGGTGTGCCGGATCATCCTGCCCGAACGCATCTGCTCGGGCACGCACACGGTCTGGGCGAACGGCGACGATATCGGCATGGGTGCAAACTGCGTGCTGGCCACCTGAGATGATCGTCGCGGGAGAGGATAAAAGGCGGCGACATCGGGAGAGCGGCTGGTGGGGCGACGAGACGTTCGCCAGCCTGTTCGCGGCCAATGCGACGGCGCATCCCGAACGGCTCTCGCTGGTAGATGCGCCGAACCGCGATGACTTCGCCTTCGGCGAACCGCAGCGGCTGAGCTATGCCGAGCTGGCGGCCGAGATCGACCGGCTCGCGGGGGCGCTCGTGAAGGCGGGGATCGGCAAGGACGATGTGATGCTCGTCCAGCTTCCCAACATCAGCGAGTTCGTCGCGCTCTATTTCGCCGCCGCGAAGATCGGCGCGGTCCTTAGCCCCGCGGCGGTGCAGTATCGCAGCCATGAATTGAAGGGCATGATCGGCGTCGTCGAACCTAAGGCGTTCGTATGCGCGACCGCGGTCAAGGGCTGCGACCATGTCGGCGTCGCGGCGCCCCTGCTCGATGGCATCGCTCTAATGACCTTCGGCCCCGATGCGCCCGCAGATTCGCTCGATCTCTCGACAGCGGAGGGCGACGCCGATGCGCTCGCCGCGCATGTCGCGGCCAACCCGGTCGATGCCGACGATCTCTTCACCATCTGCTGGACCTCAGGCACCACCGGCGTTCCCAAGGGCGTGCCGCGCAGCCATAACCACTGGATCGCTGTGGCCGGCGCGGGTTACGAGGCGATGAAGGTCGGGCCGGGCGATGTTCTGCTCAACCCCTTCCCGCTGATCAACATGGCGAGCATCGGCGGCATCACCATGTGCTGGCTGACCAGCGCGGGGACGATGGTGCTCCACCATCCGTTCGACCCCGGCGTCTACCTCAAGCAAATCGCGACCGAACGGCCGAGCCTGACGATCGCGCCCCCCGCGGTGCTCAACATGCTGCTGCAGAATGAGGCGCTGCTCGCGTCGGTCGACCTTTCGAGCCTGCGCGTCATCGCGTCGGGCTCGGCGCCGCTCGCGCCTGCGATGGTGCGCGATTTCCAGGAAAAACTCGGCATCATCATCGTCAACGTCTTCGGATCGAACGAGGGGATGAGCTTCATCACCGGCGAGGGCGACATGCCCGACCCCGACAAACGCGCGAACCTCTTCCCGCGCCGCGGCACCTATCGGCGCCCCTATGGCGAAGGCCGCGCGCCCAACATCGAAAGCCGGCTCGTCCCGCCCGGCGGCGGCGATCCGATCGAAGCCGACGGCGTATCGGGCGAACTCCAGATTCGCGGGCCGACCTTGTTCGAGGGCTATCGCAACGCCCCCGACCGCACCGCCGAGGCCTTCACCGACGATGGCTGGTTCCGCACCGGCGACCTGTTCGAAATCGCCGAAGACGGCGACTTCTACCGCTTCGTCGGGCGCTGCAAGGATCTGATCATCCGCGGCGGGGTGAATATCTCACCCGAGGAGATCGACCAGTTGCTCGGCGGCCATCCGCTGCTCGCCGAGGCCTGCACCTTCTCGCTCCCCGACCCGACGATGGGCGAGCGCATCGGCCTCGCCTATGTCCCGCGCGGCGCGGAGGATGTGGGGATCGGTGAGGTCACCGACTATCTACGCGGGCACGATCTCGCGGTGTTCAAACTGCCCGAGCGCCTGTTCCGCTTCGACGCGCTGCCGCGCAACGTTACCAACAAGGTCATGCGCAGCGAAGCGCGCGAACGGGCGCTCGCAACCCTCGAAAAGGAAGCCTGATATGGCAAAGGACGTCTTCATCCTCGGCGGCGCGCAGAGCGACTTTGCGCGCAATATGGAACGCGAGGGCGGCGGGCTGTTCGAGCTGTTCCGCGACGTCGCTGAAGCCGCCTTCGCCGCGACGGGCATCGAACCCAAGGAGGTCGAAACCGCCCACGTCGGCAATTTCGTCGGCGAGCTGTTTGCGGGGCAAGGCCAGCTCGGCGGCTTCTTCGGTCATGTCCACCCCGACCTCGCGGGCATCCCAGCCGCGCGCCACGAGGCCGCGTGCGCGTCGGGCAGCATCGCGATCCTCGCCGCCGCTGCCGAGATCGAGGCCGAACGCTACGGCCTCGCGCTCGTGCTCGGGATCGAGCTGATGCGCAACGTCCCCGGGCAGCGCGCCGCCGAATATCTCGGCGCCGCGGCGTGGGCGGGGCGCGAGGCGCAGGAGGCGCGCTACCTCTGGCCATACATGTTCGCGCGCGTTGCCGAGGAATATGAGGAGCGCTTCGGGCTCGACCGCGCGCATCTGCGCGGGATTTCGGCGAATAATTTCGCCAACGCCAGGAAAAACCCCAACTCGCAGACGCGCGGCTGGGCGGTGACCGACGATCATCTGGGCGAGAATGACGAGGTCAATCCGTTGATCGAAGGGAGTTTGCGCAAGTCCGACTGCGGACAGGTCACCGACGGCGCCGCCGCGATCTTCCTCGCCTCGCGCGAGGTCGCCGAAGCCTATGCCAAGCGGCGCGGCATTTCGATCGACTCCATTCCGCGCATAAAAGGCTGGGGCCACGCCACCGCGCCGCTGCTCTATTCGACCAAGGTTCGGGACAGCCGCGGCGGCGATTATGTCTTCCCGAGCGTGCGCAAGGCGATGATGGACGCCCTGCGCCGGGCGGAGATGCCCGACATCTATGCCTGCGACGGGGTCGAGGTGCATGACTGTTTTTCGATCACCGAATATATGGCGATCGATCATTTCGGGATCACCAAACCGGGCGAAAGCTGGCGCGCGGTCGAGGACGGGACGATTGCCCTCGGCGGCAAGCTGCCGGTCAATCCGTCGGGCGGGCTGATCGGGCTCGGCCATCCCGTAGGTGCCACGGGGGTGCGGATGCTGCTCGACGGCTGGCGGCAGGTCACCGGAAATGCGGGAGACTATCAGGTCGAAGGCGCGCGAAACTTCGCGACCTTCAACGTCGGGGGCAGCGCGACGACGGCGGTCAGCTTCGTCGTCGGCACCTGATTTGACCGAAGTCTATCTTTACGACGCGGTGCGCACGCCGCGCGGCAAGGCGCGCGAAGGCGGTGGGCTCGCGGCGCTGAGCCCGCAGGAATTGGTGCGCAGCCAAGCGGCAGCGCTGGCGGACCGGTGCGGCGACGCGGCGCGAAACCCCGACGCACTGCTGCTGGGCTGCGTCACGCAGGCCGGCGCGCAGGGTGGACATATCGCACTGGTATCGAAGCTGTACGCGCAGCTGCCCGACACGACGGCGGCGCACAGCATCAACAATTATTGCGCATCGGGGCTGTCGGCGATCGGACAGGCGGTCGCGAAGGTCGCGAGCGGCGAAGCGTCGCATATCCTTGCGGGCGGGGTCGAGTCGATGAGCGCGAGCCAATTCCTGAGCGACCGCGCGGGTTTCTACATCAATGATGAATTGCCGCCCCGTGCGCGCTTCGTGCCGCCCGTGCTCGGCGCCGACCGGCTCGCGCACGCCGAAGGCATCACACGCGCCGAGCTCGACGCGGTCGCGCTTGCTTCGCAGCAGAAAGCGGCAGCGGCGGAAGGCGACCCGGTCCTGCAAGCCTCGCGCATCGCAACCGGCGCGCTCGACGGTGAGGAATGTATCCGGCCGCAGACGAGCGCGGAATCGCTCGCCGCCGCGCCCGCGGCGTTCGGCGATTTGCAGACGCAATATGCGGACGCGCTGGGGGGTGCGACCTTCGCGCCGCTGCACAGCATCGCGCATGCGCCGCCGATCTGCGACGGCGCGGGGCTGGCGCTCGTCGGCGGCGAAGGGCTCGATATCGCGCCGCGCGCGCGGGTCGTCGCCTTTGCCGAAAGCGGCGGCGATCCGGCGGCGTCGTTGACCGCGGGGTTCGCGGCGATGGACAAGGTGCTGACGCGCGCCGGGCTGACGCTCGGCGATATCGACCGGATCGAATTCATGGAGGCGTTCGCCGTCACCATCGCCAAATTCCTGCGTGACCGCGATCCCGACCCGACGCGCGTCAATGTGTCGGGCGGGCATGTCGCCAAGGGGCACCCGATGGGCGCGAGCGGCGCGATCCTGACCTCGACCTTGCTCGATGCGCTCGATGCGTGCGGCGGGCGATACGGGCTGGTCGTGCTGACCGGCGCGATGGGGGTCGGTGCGGCGATGATCGTCGAGCGGCAATAAGCATTGCGAAAAAGCGCGGCTGCGCTATGGGCGGCGGGTGCGGGGCGTGCCCCGCGCATGATCGCGCCGGTGCCCGAAAGGGCTTAAAATGGGAACGCGGTAACGGGGTTCGTCCTGAACCCCCGAAGCCGAGGCTGTCCCTGCAACTGTAAGCGGCGAGCAAGATGCACCGGTCCGGATTTGCGGATCAGCCACTGGGGTCACCTGGGAAGGCGTGCATCGAGCCCTGACCCGCGAGCCAGGAGACCTGCCGGCGTGGGTCGCTCAATGCCATGGCCCAGGGAGAGGCCGCGGCACGGAGGTTTCCGTCGAGCGACGACCAGGCGGCTGGAGCCGCCTCGGTGCCGGGGTCGCGGGCTTTACGCCGCTTGCGCCGCCGGCATCGGCCGGTCGCGTCCGCGCATCGGCAGGCTCCGCCTTCGTTGCCGGCGTGCGGGGACCTTCCCATGTTGAAGTTTGCAAGCATCTCCCTTTTGGCACTGGCTACGGCAACGCCGGCCTTTGCAGAGGCCATCGACGGCGAGCCTGGCGACGATATTGTCGTCACCGCGTCGGGCATCGAGCAATCGCGCGACGAGGTCGGTCAGGCGATCACCATCATCGATGCCGACACGATCGGGCGGCGCCAGGCGGTCGATGTCGTCGACCTGCTCGCCACCACCCCCGGCGTGCGCTTCAGCCGGTCGGGCAGCATCGGCTCGGTAGCCAGCCTGTCCTTGCGCGGCGCCGAGACGACGCAGACTTTGGTGCTGATCGACGGGGTGAAGGTCAACGATCCGAGCGGCATCGGCGACGGATATGATTTCGGTCATCTGCTGACGGGCAATATCAGCCGGATCGAGGTGCTGCGCGGATCGAACTCGGTCGTGCATGGCAGCCAGGCGATCGGCGGCGTGGTGAGCCTGATGACCGCGACCCCGGCCGAAGGTTTCGCGGCCAATGCGTCGGCCGACTATGGCTATAGTGACAGTTTGACCGCCAAGGCCGATGTGTCGGGCACTGCCGGGGCGATTTCCGGCGGGATCGGCGGCGTTTATTTTCGCACCGACGGCATTTCTTCGGCGGCGGTCGGCACCGAGAAGGACGGATACAAGAATATCGCGGGCAATGCGCGGCTGAAGGTCGTGTTCAGCGACGCCCTCAGCCTCGACCTGCGCGGTTATTATATCAACGCCGACCTCGATTATGACAGCTTCTTCGGCACGCCCGCCGACAGCGCCGATGCTGCCAAGCTCGACCAATATATCGGCTATGCCGGGCTGAACCTGGGGCTGTTCGACGACAATTTCACCAGCCGCGCGGCGGTGACGTGGATGCGCAACGAGCGCGATTACTATTTCGTGCGCGGGACCGCGCCCGATTACGGCTATTCGGGCACCAATTTGCGCTTCGAATATCAGGGCGTTGTGACGCCGGCGCGGCAGGCGAAGTTGATCTTCGGTTACGAGCATGAGCGCCCCGATTATGACTTCTTCGGTTTTGGATCGACCGACAGCCAGCGCGCGAACATCGACAGCGTCTATGCGCTGGGGATCGTCCAGCCGTTCACGGGACTGTCGCTGACCGGCGGCGTCCGCCACGACGATCACAGCCAGTTCGGCGGCGCGACGACGCTTGGCGCCAATGCCAATTATTCGCCGAACGATGGCGCGACCAATTTCCGGCTGAGCTATGGCGAAGGCTTCAAGGCACCGTCGCTCTATCAACTGTACGATGCGTTCAGCGGCAATGCGGCGCTGCGCCCCGAACGGTCGAAAAGCTATGACATCGGCATCGACCAGAACCTCGCGGACGGCCGCGCGCTGATCTCGCTCACGGCGTTCCTGCGCAACACGGTCGACCAGATCAATTACGACAATGCCACTTTCACCTATGGCAATATCGACCGCACCCGCGCCAAGGGGATCGAGGCGACGCTGGCGCTGAGGCCAGTCGACGCGCTCAACGTCACCGCGTCCTACAGCTATATCGACGCGCGCGACCGGTCGGGACGGCCCGCGTTCGACAGCAAGCGCCTGCCCCGCCGCGCCGCGCACGCGGTCAGCCTGTCGGCTGACTATGACTGGTCGTTCGGGCTGTCGACGGGCGCGACGCTGACGATGGTCGGCGACAGTTTCGACGATGCGGCGAATGCGGTGCCGCTCGACGGCTATGCGCTCGCCGGCATCCGCGCCTCCTTCCCGGTCGGCAGCAATTTCGAGATTACCGGCCGCGTCGACAATCTGTTCGGCGCCGATTATGCGACCGTCTCGGGCTATGGCACCTATGGCCGCGCGGCCTATGGCGGCGTGCGGGCGCGCTTCTGATGAAGGCGCGCAGCGACGCCGAACATGCGGCGAAGATGAAGAAGATCCAGGCGGCGCAGGCGAAGAAGGTCGCGGCGAAGACGGTCGAAAAGGGGCTGGTCATCGTCCACACCGGCCCCGGCAAGGGCAAGACGTCGGCGGCGCTCGGTATGGCGGTGCGCGCGATCGGGCACGGGATGAAGGTCGGCGTCGTCCAGTTCGTCAAGGGCGCGATGGCCACAGGCGAGAAAGTGGTGTTCGACCGCTTTCCCGAGCTGATCGAATTCAAGCCGATGGGCGAAGGCTTCACCTGGGACACGCAGGACCGCAGCCGCGACATCGCGGTGGCGCGCGCGGCGTGGGACGAGGTGAAACGTATGATCGCCGATCCGTCTTATGCGATGGTGATCGCTGACGAACTCAATATCGTGCTGCGCTATGACTATCTGCCGGTCGATGAAGTGCTGGAGGTTCTGGGGGACAAGCCGCACATGACGCATGTCATCATCACCGGCCGCAATGCGCCCGAGGCGCTGATCGACGCCGCCGATCTGGTCACCGAGATGGCGCAGGTGAAGCATCCGTTCCGCGAGCAGAATGTGAAGGCGCAGCGGGGGATCGAGTTCTGATGCGGCCACGCGTTCTTTTGGCGGCGGCCGCTCTGCTTGGCGGTGCCGGCCTGCTGTGGGCGGCCTCCCCTGCCCCGCCGGTCAAAGCGCCGGCGGTCCCGCAGCGTATCGTTTCGATCAACCTGTGCGCCGACCAGCTCGTGCTCGCGCTCGCCGACCGGGGGCAGATTGCGGGGTTGACGAAGAATGCAACCGATCCCGAAATGTCGGGCGAGGCGGCAAAAGCGCATGGAATAGCGTTGCTGAGCAATTCGGCCGAGCAGATTCTGGCGATCGAACCCGACCTGATCGTCGGGATGCCCGCGAGCCGCAGCGCGGCGCTGGCGGCCTTGCCCGGGCAGACCTACCCGCTGCTCGACCTCGCTACCGCGAACAGGCTCGACGAGATATATGCGTCGATCCGCGAGACCGCCGCGGCGGTCGGCCACCCCGAGCGCGGCGCGGCGTTGATCGCGCGAATGGAAGGCGAACTCGCCGGGCTTCCCAAGCCCGGCAAAGGCCGCGTTGCCGCCTATTATCAACGGCGCGGCTATATGACCGGCACGGGAACGCTGATCGACGAGTTGATGACGCGCGTCGGGCTGGTCAACCTCGCCGGCCAGCTCGACAAGCCGCCGCTGTCGCAATTGAGCCTTGAGGAGATGGTCGCGGCCGAGCCCGATTTCCTGATCGTCGAGAGCGCGACCGACGTGGTGACCGACCAGGGGAGCGAAATGCTGCACCATCCGGCGATCGCCGGTATTCCGCGCATCAGCATTCCGCAGGCGTGGACGGTGTGCGGCAGCCCCGCCTATACGACGGCGGCGCGCAGCATGGCGGCGCAGATCGCGCGCATCGACAGAGGCCGTTCGTGAGCCGCCTTGCCCTGCCCCGCTGGTCGCTGATCGCGGCGCTGTCGCTGTTGACGCTCGCCGCCGCGGTCGGGTCGCTACTGTTCGGCGCGGTCGACCTGTCGGTCGCGCGGCTGTTCGGCGCGGCAATCGGAGAGGGCGACAGGGTCGCGTCGATCATCCTCCTCGACCTGCGCCTGCCGCGCACCTTGCTGGCGCTGGCGGTGGGCGCGATGCTCGGGCTCGCGGGGGCGGCGCTGCAAGGCTATCTGCGCAACCCGCTCGCCGAACCGTCGGTGCTCGGCACGTCGAACGCCGCCGCGCTCGGCGGGGTCGCGGCGCTCTATTTCGGGATCGCCGAGCTGCATCCGGTGATGCTGCCTTTGCTCGCGACGGGCGGTGCGCTGCTCTCGCTCGCGCTGCTGTTCATCTTGTCGGGCAAGGCCGAAAGCCCGCTGACCTTGATCCTCGCGGGGATCGCCGTGGGCACGCTGGCGGTCGCGGGGACGAGCCTCGCGCTCAACCTGTCGCCCAATCCGTTCGCGGCGATGGAGATCATGACCTGGCTGCTCGGCAGCCTCGAGAACCGGTCGTTCGATCATGTGTGGATCGCGCTGCCGTGCATCGCGGCCGGGGCCATGATGCTGCTGTGGAACGGGCGGGCACTCGACGCGCTGACGCTCGGCGAGGATGCGGCGCAGGCGCTGGGCACCGACCTGCGGCGGACGCGATTGCGGCTGCTGGTGGGCACCGCGATCGGGGTCGGCGGCGCGGTCGCGGTGTCGGGGGCGATCGGCTTCGTCGGACTGATCGTCCCGCATCTGATCCGCCCGCTCACTGACCGCAGCCCGTCGGCGATCCTGCTGCCCTCGGCGATCGGCGGCGCTGCCTTGCTGACGCTCGCCGATCTGGGCGTGCGGATTGTCCCGACGACGACCGAACTGAAGCTGGGCGTCGTCACCGCCTTTCTCGGCGTCCCGGTCTTCCTCCTCCACCTGATGCGGGAGCGGCGGTTATGGTGAACATCACGCTCAACGACGTCGACGTCACGCTCGGTCGTCGGACGGTCGTGCAAGGCGTGAACGCGGCCTTCGGCGCGGGCACGCTGACCGGGATCGTCGGCCCCAATGGTGCGGGCAAATCGACGCTGGCGCGCGCGATGCTGGCGCTGGTGCCCGCGCACGGGATGGTCGAAGTCGATGGCGTCGATGCGGCGGCGATGCCGCGCGGCGAGCTGGCGCGGCGCATCGCCTATGTGCCGCAGGGGCAGACCTTGCATTGGCCGCTGACCGTCGAGCGGCTCGTCGGGCTGGGGCGGTTGCCGCACCTCGCGCCGATGTCGCGGGTTGCCGATGTCGACACGGCGGCGATCGAGCGTGCGATGGCGCGCGCCGATGTGCTCGAATTGCGCGACCGGATCGCGACCGAGCTGTCGGGCGGCGAACGCGCGCGGGTGCTGTTCGCGCGGGCGCTGGCGGTCGAAGCGCCGGCGCTGATTGCCGACGAGCCGCTCGCAAGCCTCGATCCCGGGCACCAGATCGATGTCATGGACATGCTGCGCGCCGAGGCGGCGGGCGGCGCGCTGGTGATCGCGGTGCTGCACGATCTGACGCTCGCGGCGCGATACTGCGACCGGCTGCTGCTGATCGACGGCGGGCGGATCGTCGCCGACGGCACGCCCGCCGAGGTGCTGACCGCCGAGCGGCTGCGCGCGGTCTATGGCATCGATGCGCGGATCGAGACGAGCGGCGAATGGCCGACGATCACGCTGTTCGGGCGGGCGTCGGCCTAGCCGCTGCCGCCGCTGCGGCAGAAGCCGACGACATAGTCGATGACCATCCGGTCGCGCTGCGGCGACGGCGGGCCGAGCACGCCTTGCGCGTGCGGCGGGAGATGGTCGACGGCGTGCACCGCGCCGTCGCCGAAGACATAATGGTCGAACCAGGTCCGCCACGCCCCACGCTCGCTGTCGGGCAACTCGCGGATCGAGTGCATCGCCAGCATCAGCGCCGCGAAAGGAAAACGGTCCTGCCGCTGGCCAAACCAGTAATTGACGAGAACATTCAGCGCGCCGTCCGATCGCACATGATGCCACCACATCGGCGGCATATAGATCGCATCGCCGGGGGCGAGATCGGCGACGAGCTTGTGCCGCTCGGCCTCGGCATAGAGCGGGTAACGCGCGTGATCGGGATGATCGGGATCGACCATGCTCGTCGGCTGGCCCGCGATCGTGCGCTCGACGGGGCCAACGTAGAGGTTCGCGATCTGTGCGGGCGGGAAGAGGGTGAAGCGACGGCGACCCGCGACGACGACCGCGATGTTCGCCGCCATGTCGTAATGCGGGGCGATACGGCTGGCGTTGCCGACCCAGATGCGGGGGTCGACGCCGGTATCGACGGGGAGCGGGTTTTCGGTCGCGAAGCTCGCGACGCTTTCGGGAGTCGGGGTCGACCCGGCGTAGAGGCTCGGCGCGTCGGCCGCGCCGCGCAGCGCCAGTAATCGCTCGACGAGCGCCGCCATCGGCATCTTTTCGCTACGGAAATTCACCCCGCGCATATCGTCGGTGTAGAAATAGCGCCCGCCGGTTTCGGGCGGGCCGACGAGCACGGTGAGCGGGTTGCCATTGTCGCGCGCCGAAAGATAGGCGGCGATCGCTTCGTCGCCCGCGCGGGCGGCGGCGACGGCGGGCCAGTCGGCCGCGATGCCGCGGACGATCGCGGGGCGCTCGGCGGCTTCGACCCAGCGCGCGAGCGCGGCATGATCGCTGCCGGCGATTTCTTCCAACGTCCCGCTCACTTCGTCTCCCCTGCCCCTTAGCGGGCCGGTTCGACCCGCACCGTCCGGCTGGCGCGCTTGCCGTCGGCCGAGCGGCTGCGCAGCTCTGCCGCGCCGCTGACCGCGACCGGCCCGGCATAGCGCGTCCACGCGCCTTCGCCGACCCGATATTCGATCGCGGTGCCGGGGAACATGCTGTTCGCCTCGAGCTTGCCGTTCCTAATGCGCGCGCCCGGCGGCGCGACGCGGTAGGCAACGCCGATCCGTTCGAGCACCGGCCATTGCGCGGCGACGCGCCCGGCGAAATCCTGCCAGCCGGCCTTCAGCTTCGCGGCATCGACGCGGCTGTCGCCCCATTCATAGCTGACGCCCGCCCGATAGGCGGGGGTCCACGGCGCGGGGGCCCAGGCCCGCTCGGAGAGCGCGAGCAGGCGCGGGAAGAGCATATAATCGACCTGCGCGTCGGTGCGGATCGTCTCGCTCCACAGCTGCGCCTGAAGCCCTGCGACGCGGTGCCCGGCCTCAAGGACCGGCTTGTCCTCGATCGGCTTGCCCTCGGCATGGATGTTGCGGATCGTCGCGGCGTTGGCGGGCAGATTGTCGGGCATGAAGCCGTAGACCTGATATGGATCGACGCCGCGCGAGGCCCAGTCGTAGCCGCCCTCTTCGGGATGCGGGGCATAGGGCATGTCGAAATAGCCGAGGTCGGGGATCGACAGCACGACGTCCCAGCCGCGACCCAGCTGATCGTGCGCCTCGCGGATCGCGCCGGTGTGGAGCACGCCCCAGATGTTGGTTTGCACCAGATGCGGCTGTTTCGGCATGTTCGCGGTTTCGGTATGCCCCATGCCGTCGCTCCAGCCGCCGGTGCGTAGCCCCTTCGCGGCAAGGCTCGCCGTCACGCGCTCGATGAAGCGCGGGGTGAGCTTGCCGGCGTCGCCGCCATTCTCGGCTATCATCGCCTGGCACGCGGGCGACTTGACCCACGCGCCCGCGGTCTCGTCGGCGCCGAGGTGGAAGGTTTTGAGCGGTACGCCCGCCTGTTTGTGCATCGCTGCGAGCGCATCGACGACGGTATCGACGAAGCGATAGGTCGCGGGGATGCAGACGTTGAGCGTATTGTCGTCGTAATTCTGGATGCTGCGATATTCGGTCGTGTCGGCGGGATCGATCAGGCGATATTGCTCGGCTTCGGCCGTCTTGCCCGCGGCCGTCAGGCGCGCGTGGCGGACCTCCATCGCCTTGATCGCCGCGCGGCTGTGGCCGGGCATGTCGATCGAGGGGATGACCTCGATCTGGCGCGCGGCGGCCGCCTTGACGATCGCAATATAGTCGGCGGTGGTGAGGTAGCCGTTGACCCCGCTCGTCCCGTCCGGCCCGGCGCCGAGCTGCGGCAGGAGGCACGTCCGCTCGGACGGATCGTGGCAGCGTTTCGAGCCGATTTCGGCGAGTTCGGGAAGCGCCGGGATTTCGATGCGCCAGCCCTCATCCTCGGCGAGGTGGAGGTGGAGCTTGTTGAGCTTGTACGCCGCCATCGCCTCGACGAGCTTCAAAATTTCGTCGCGGCCGTGAAAGTTGCGCCCGAGGTCGATGTGGAGGCCGCGAAAACCATATTCGGGGGCGTCCTCGACGTGCAGCGGCGTCAGCTTGCCCTTTTCGAATGCCGCCTGCTGCGCGAGCGAGCGCAGGGCATGGCTCGCGCCCGCGGCATCGTGCGCGGTGATCGCGATTCCCGACGCCTTGGCGTCGAGAATATAGGATTCGGGCTTTGCCGTGGCAGCGGGATCGATGCGGATCGTCAGCGGCAGCGCGCCCTCGGGAGCGCCGAGCGCCGCGAGCGCGGGTGCGACCGTGCCGCGATCGATGCCGGTCAGCGCCAGCGCGACGCCGCGGCCGAGGTCGACCGGCTGGCCCTTGCCCTGCACCGCCTTTGCGGGCTTGGGCAGGATTACGATGCCGGTGGCTTCGGGCGCGAGCCGGCCGGCCTGAAGGTCGAAGGCGCGTTCGGCGGTCAGCCAGCGCGTCTTGTCGGCCTCGCTCTTGGTCGCGAGCTTCGCCTCGTCGGTCATCGGCGCGACGAAGGGCAAGGTTTCGAGGCCCGTTTCGGGGTCGATCACCGGGCGCGTCGCGGCGATCGTGCGCGGTTCGAGCCCGTCGGCGACGAGATAGGCGTTGGGCATGCCGAACGCCTTCGAGAAATTCGAACCGACGCCCCACAGCTTGATCTCGTGCTTCGCGCCGGGGCGCAGCGTGGCGCCGGGCTTGAGCGTCAGTTGCTGGAGGTCGCCGTTGATCAGCCGGTGGGTGAAGATGTCGCTCTCGACGAGCGGCAGGCGGTTGACGAAGCTGAAATAGAGCGAGAGCCCCTTGGTCGGCACGTCGGCCGGCAGCGTTTCGGGCATGGTCAGCGTGATCGTCGAAAGGAAACAGCCGTCGATCCCGGCGGGACATTCGGGACCATTATCGACCATTGCATATTGGTAGCCGAGCGTGTCGGCGAGGCCGTCGAGCGACGCCTGCGATCCCGTCTCCGCCGCCAGCGCCTGCGGCGCGGCGAGCGCCATCATGGTCATCGTGATCCACCCCGCAGCCCGCATCATTTTTCTCCCGTCGACAATTTGTATCTAATTTGTCATGTAGTCGCGGACGGGTCAACGCCTTTCGGATCGGGCGGAATTAAGGGGGAAACTGATAAAATGGCAAATATTCACGCTTTTCGCCTCATCGCCTCGATCCTGATTGGTTTTACATTGATATTGTCGTTGTCCGCCCGAGCGGACGAGCGACGCCCCGTTGTGGTCGGCTATCTCGCGGCGTTCAAGGGGCTCGACCTGTCGATCGCGCGCACCGACCTTGCGGCCTTCACGCATTACAACCTGTCCTTCGCCAACCCCGACGCCGAGGGGCGCTTCGTCCGCGACGGGCGGATGACGTGCATGGAGGACGAGACGGGCGCGAACCTGTCGGTCGCGGCGTTGCGAGGGACGGTCGCGCGGCTGCAAGCGAGCGGCGGCAAGGTGCTGATCTCGACCGCCGGCGGCGTGATCCCCGGCTGCTCGGGCGACTGGAAGGCCTTGCTGACGCCCGAGCGGCGCGCGGCCACCGTCGCGGCGCTGGTCGAGCTTGCCGATACGCTCGGGCTCGACGGGATCGATATCGACATCGAAGGGGCGCTGCTCACCGAAATAGACCGCGCGGGCGACTATACGCCCTTCATCGCGGCGCTGTCGGACGCGATGAAGGCGCGCGGCAAGCTGCTGACCTGCGCCACCGCGTCGTACGAGGGCGGGATGATCCCGGTCGCCTCGATCCCCTATTTCGACCTCGTCAACGTCATGTCCTATGACGCGATCGGACCGAGCTGGGGCGAAGCGGGCGCCGAGCACAGCAGCTATGCGATGGCGGCGCGCGACCTCGACCTGTGGCTCGCGCGCGGGGTGGCGCGCGAGCGACTCGTCCTCGGCGTGCCCTTTTACGGCTATGGTTTCGGCGGCGAGAAGGCGAATTGGTCCTATCGCGAGCTTGCCGCCGCACATGGCCTAAATGCGAC
Organism: Sphingopyxis italica; assembly: GCF_011926545.1. Taxonomy (GTDB): domain Bacteria; phylum Pseudomonadota; class Alphaproteobacteria; order Sphingomonadales; family Sphingomonadaceae; genus Sphingopyxis; species Sphingopyxis italica. Next base: position 82,285 of record NZ_JAATIT010000001.1, read on the forward strand.
CAAAGCCGATGTCATCGGCGAGTTGTGCGCGGGATGCCGCTACATCACCCACAACAGCCCCGCGACGATCGCGAAGAAAGCACGGCTTGCGGCCGAAAAGGCGGGCGGGGTGATGGTGTGGGAATTGTCGCAGGACAGCCCCGACCATGCCCTGACGAAGGCGATCACGCGCGGGCTTTTGCGCGAATAATTCGCAACAAGGTTGACGCGACGATACCAATGCAACACATGGGAAGCTGGCGCTGGTCCTATCCGGCCGGTGTGCCGGGCAATCAGGTGGAGCATCGTCCTTGTCACTGATCGAACGCGTGGGTCCGCTCCAGAAGGACGATCCGACACCGCTTTACCTGCAACTGCAGAAAATCCTGCGCGACGCGATCGAGGGACAGGTCGTGAAGGCCGAGGAAGCGATCCCGACCGAACGCGACCTCGCCGAGGAATTCGAAGTGTCGCGCATCACGGTGCGCAAGGCGATCGACGGGCTGGTCGCCGACGGCATCGTCACGCGCCGCCGCGGCGCCGGCACCTTCGTCACCCGGCCGCGCGTCGAGAAAAGCTTTTCGAAGCTCACCTCCTTTTCGGAGGATATGGTGTCGCGCGGACGCAAGCCGCACAGCCGATGGGTGAGCAAGACCGCGGGCGCGGTGACGCCCGAGGAGGCGCTGTCGCTGGGGCTGTCGCCGGGGTCGCTCGTCTATCGTTTCCACCGCATCCGCTATGCCGACGACACGTCGATGGCGCTCGAGATCGCGACGATCCCCGCCTATTGCCTGCCGTCGGTCGAGGCCGTCGGCGCGTCGCTTTATGAAGCACTGGAGGCGGCGGGGCATTTGCCCGTTCGCGCGCTCCAGCGGCTGCGCGCGATCGCGGCGACGGCGGACCAGGCCGAGATGCTCGAGATCGAGCCTGGCACGCCAGGGCTGTTCATCGAACGCCGCGGCTTCCTCGCCGACGGGCGCACGGCGGAGTTCACGCAGAGCTTTTATCGCGGCGATGCCTATGATGTGGTGGCGGAGCTCAACGGGTAGCCGCCCTCCCTCCGTCCGTTTGTGCTGAGCTTGTCGAAGCACCGTTCTTCTTGCGGCGTCAAAAGAAAGAGCGGCCCTTCGACAAGCTCAGGGCGAACGGAATCGGAAGACGAGGACGTTAGAGCTTTCGCAGAAATTCGACGTGCGGCGGTAGCTCCGCGAGTTGTTCCGCCACCCGTCCGCGCAGCGTCGCGAGGCGTGAAGCCAGTTCGGCGTCGGACAGACCATCGGCGATCGGGTGCCAGCTTTTCGGGCGAACCCCCTGCCCCGTCAGCACCGCATACCAGTTCGTCGGGCCGAACAGGTCGCCGGGTTCGAAGAGGATATTGCCGGTGGCGCGGAACGCCTCGATCCGCTCGGCGAGGCTGTCGGGCATGCCCGCCGCGGCGACGTCGCGCCAGAAGGACGTGTCGTCGCGGCCCGCGAGCGCATAATGCGCGATCACGAAATCGCGGATCACCTCATATTCGCGGAGCGCGTCGCGGTTGAAGCGTGCGACGACGTTCGGATCGATCGCATCGCGCGGCAGCAGCGCGAGCAGGCGGACGATCGTCGTCTGGATCAGATGGATCGAGGTCGATTCGAGCGGTTCGAGGAAGCCGCCCGCGAGCCCGATCGCGACGCAATTGCGGTTCCAGATCGCCTTGCGATGCCCCGCGACGAAGCGCAGCCGGTTGGCGTCCGCGAGCGGCGCGCCGGGCAGCCGCGCGCGCAGCAAAGCCTCGGCTTCGTCATGCTCCAGATGCGCGCTCGAATAGACATGGCCGTTGCCGGTGCGGTGCTGGAGCGGGATGCGCCATTGCCACCCCGCCTCGCGCGCGGTTGCACGCGTGAAGGGGGCCGGGTCGCCCGCGCTTTCGCACGGCATCGCGACCGCGCTGTCGCACGGGAGCCAGTGGCTCCATTCACAATAGCCGGTGCGGAGCGCGCCTTCGATGAGCAGGCCGCGAAAGCCCGAGCAGTCGACGAAGAGGTCGCCTTCGATGACGCGGCCGTCGTCGAGCGCGAGCGAGGTGATGAAGCCGTCTTCGGGATCGAGGCGGACGTCGGCGACCCTGCCCTCGAGGCGGCTCACGCCCTTTTCCTCGGCGTAACCGCGCAGGAGACGCGCGTAGGCGGCGGCGTCGAAATGGACCGCATGATGCACCGGACCATGGCGGGTTGCGGGCGCGAAACGGCCTTCGCGCGCGGCCATCGTTTCGAGATTATAGGGGCCGTGATCGGCGTCGCCGCCCGCCGCGAGATGGCGCAACCAATGATGGTGGAAATGGATGCCCGACATTTCGATGCCGAGATAGCCGAAGGGGTGAAAATAGCGGTGGTCGGCGCCGCCCCAGCCCTCGAATTCGATGCCGAGCTTGATCGTGCCGTGCGTCGCGCGGAGGAACTCGGCCGGATCGAGGCGGAGGTAACGGTTGAAATCGTGAATCGGCGGCACGGTCGCTTCGCCGACGCCGATCGTGCCGATCGCGTCGGATTCGACGAGGGTGATGCTGTGCGGCTGTCCGGCGAGCGCGCGGCCGAGCGCCGCGGCGGTCATCCAGCCTGCGGTGCCGCCGCCGACGATGACGATGCGCCGCACGGGGCGCGCCCGCGCGCTCATCCGCGCATCCGCCGCAGCGCGTCGGCGTGGCTTTCCATCGCGTGGACGTCGCTCGCGACGGCGCGCAGCTGGCGCTGGAATTCGGCCATCAGCGCCTGGTCTTCGGTCAGCAGCGCCTGCGGGTCGAAGCTGCGCGGCGTCACGCCGTGGCCCGCCATGACGAGCGCCCAGCTGTCCTCGACATGCGCCTCGTGATTATAATGCGCGAACATGCCGCGCGCGGCGAAGAGATCGATCTTGGCGGCGAGTTCGGCCGAGACCGGCGCGGCGCGCGCGGCGTCCCAATAGAGCTCGCCGGTGCGGGCGTTGAGGCGGAAATGCTGCGCGGTGAAGTCGGCGACGCGCGCGCGGGTTCCGGCCATTTCCTCATTATAGATGTCGGCCTCGGGCATCGCGGCGCGGTCGATCGGCCAGAGCAGGACAAGCTGCGCGATGCCAAGCTGGAGCAGGAGCAGTTCGGCGCCGTCGAGCGGCGGCGCGGCGCCCGCCGCGGGGCCGACCGCGACGACATTGCCGACCCACGGGCGCGGGCGGGCGGCGGCGGCGAGCGGTGCGGGCGGCGCGGCGTCGACGGCGCGTCCTAGGGCCGATGCGAGCGCGGCGGGGGCGTCGGCGTCGGCCAAGGATGCGCTGTCGTAGGCGAACTCGATCGCGGTGCGGTTCGCGAGCGGGATCATCGTCAGCCACCCCGCCGGGTGCGCGGCGACGCGGCTGTAGAGCGGCAGCGGGTCGAAGGCGGGCGCCGACGCGCGGATGATGCGGTCGCAGAAGGCGGGGCGCGCGGCGGTGCCGGGGTCGAGCGCGGCGATCAGCGTGCCGTCGGTGTCGATGAACAGGTCGGCGGCGAGTTGCTCGCCGTCCGCGAGGTCGATGCGGTCGAGGCCTGCGCCCCCTCGGTGCGGAACGGCGCCCGCGCCCGGGACGATGCGGATGTCGGCCTGCTCGCACGCGGCGCGGAGCAGCCGGGCATAGCCGGCGGCGTCGAGGTGCCAGCCCGCCTTGACCGCCTGCCGCGTCGCCGCCTCGCGCGGCGCGCCGGTGCGGCCCTGCTTGGCGGCGGCGGCGGCGAGGCAGAAATCCTCGAGCGCGACGCCGAGACCCGCTGCGCGCGCGCGCGTCCAGTGCTGGACGAAGGGCAGCGAGGCGAAGGCGCTGCCCGCGTCGCCATAAGCGTGTAGGAAAGCATCGTCGCCGCCCGACCAGCCGGCGAATTGCTGGCCCATGTTGATCGTTGCGGCGGCGTGGCGAACGAGCGTGGCCTCGTCGATGCCGAGTAGGCGGTGGAAGGTCGAAAGGTCGGGTGGCGCGATGAGCGCGGCGTGCGGCGCGAACGCTTCGCCGGTATCGACCCAGACGACGTCGGTCCCGAGCCGCGCATAGGCGCGGCTGACCGCGAGCGCCGCCATCGCCGCCGCGACGCCGCCGCCGTGGACGACGACCCGCTGCACCGAGTTCGTCACGGCGCGGGCGCCGGGCAATAGCGCGCGATGAAATCGGCGTGCGAGGGCGCGGTTGCCGCCGCGTCGGCGATCGTCGCGGCGAGGCTCGCCAGCCGCTCCTCCACCGTCGCGGCGGGCAGCACGTCGGCGAGGCGGTCGGCGGCTTGCGGCTCGATGCCCTGCCCGACGAACACCGCCTGCCAACTCGGCGGGCCGAACAGCCCGTCGCGATAGGCCTGGACATGGCCGCGGTGGCGGAATCGATCGATCTTGTCGGCGAGCGTATCGGGCACAGCCATCGTCGTCACGCGCTCCCAGAGCGGCGCGTCGGGCTCGTTCGCGATATAATGGAGGATCAGGAAATCGCGGATGCGGTCATATTCCACGTCCATCACACGATTGAGTTCGGCAGGTAGCGCCGGGTCGATCCCGGGCCCCGACGGCAGCAGCGTCAGCATGTGCATGATCGCCATCTGGACGAGATAGATGCTGGTCGATTCAAGCGGTTCGAGGAAGCCGCTCGCCAGCCCCATGGCGATGCAATTATGCGCCCAGGCCTTCTCGCGCTTGCACGCCTTGAAACGCAGCACGCGCGGTTCGGCCATCGCTTCGCCGTCGAGGTTGGCGAGCAAGGTCGCCGCCGCCTCGTCGTCCGAAATATCGGCGCCGGAATAGACATAGCCGTTGCCGGTGCGGTGCTGAAGCGGGATGCGCCATTGCCAACCCGCCGTGCGCCGCGTCGATCGCGTATAGGGATGAAAGTCCGCCGAGCGCGCCGACGGCACCGCCGCCGCGCTGTCGCACGGCAGCCAGTGCGACCAGTCCTCGATCCCTACCCCCAGCGTCTGCGCCATCAGCAGCCCGCGAAAGCCCGAGCAGTCGACGAACAGGTCGCCGGCGATACGCGCGCCCGACGCGAGCTTCACCGCGGCGATATCGCCGGTCCCGCCATCCTGCTCGACCTCGACGATCCGCCCTTCGACGCGCTCGATCCCGCGCGCTTCGGCCCATTGCCGAAGGTAACGGGCATAAAGGAAGGCGTCGAATTGATAGGCGTAGGCGAAGGCGTTGCGCACATCGTTCGCATCGCCGCTGGGCAGCATGAAGCGGTTTTGCAGCGCGGCGACGATCGGGAAGCAATAGTCGGAGAGCGATGCTGCTGTGCCGGCGCGATGCGCGCGGATCCAGTAGCTGAAGAAATCGGCCTCGCCGATCGGGCGGCCGAAGGTGCCGAAAGGGTGGACGTAGCGGTCGCCCTGACGCCCCCAGTTGATGAATTCGATGCCGAGTTTGAAGGTCGCCTGTGTCGCCTGCATGAACTCGGCTTCGTCGAGCCCGAGGAAGTCGTTGAAATCCTTCATCTGCGGCAGCGTCGCCTCGCCGACGCCGACGGTGCCGATCTCTTCGGATTCGACGAGGCGGACGCGGAAGCGCGCGGGGTCGAGCTTGGCGGCGCAGGCGGCGGCGCACATCCACCCCGCGGTCCCGCCGCCGACGATTACGATTTCGAATTTATCCCCCATCGCGGTCCAGCTTAACGTGGAAGAAAGCGGGCGCCAGCCCCAAAGGGCCGACGCCCCTTCCCCCTTTTAGAAGTTGAGCCGCACGCCGAGCTGGTAGCGGCGGTCGTTCCTGAACCAGGCGTTCGGCTTGAGCGTACCGTCGCCGTCGACCTGCTGCATCAGCACGGTGTCGGTGCCGAGCAGGTTGGTGCCCTCCAGAACGAACTCGATATTCGCCGTCGCGCGCAGGCGAAGCGAGGCATCGAGATAGCCCGTGCTCTTTTGCCAGATCGGAAAGCCGACACAGCAATCGATCGCGGTCACCAGATATTTGGAGCGCCAGTTATAGGCGACGCGCGCCGATACCGGGCCTTTCTCATACATGCCGACAAGGTTGTAGCTGTGCTTCGAAATGCCCTCGAGCGCTTTGGCCTTTACCGTGCTGTCCTCATAGGTCAGGCCGCCGCCCGCCGTTCCGCCCGCGGTTTCGTTGGTCAAATTGACCGTCTCGATCCCGTCGTTCTTCACATAGGTGTAGTTCGCCTGCACCCCGAAGCCGTCGAACGGGGCCGGCAGGAAGTCGAAGAAGGTCTGGAAAGCGAATTCGGCGCCATAGATGCTCGCGCCATCGCCATTGACCGGCCGGTTGACGCGGACGTCCTCGGTCACCCCGTTGTTCGTCACCTCGAGGTTGAATTGGCCCGCCTGAATATAATCGTAGAATTTCTTGTAGAAGCCTGTCGCGGTGAACGAACTCGACCGGCCGAAATAATATTCAAGCGTGAGGTCGAACTGGTCGGCCGTCATCGGCTTGAGCCCCGGATTGCCCGATTGGCCGGTATATTGCCAGTCATAGGCGATCGCATTGCCATCCTCGTCGCGCGTGACATTCGGGTCCGAAAAATCATTGAGGTTCGGCGTCAGCCGGTTCACCGTCAGGAAGTTGCGGAGCAAGCCGAAATCGGGGCGCGACATCGCTCGCGAATAAGCGAAGCGCGATACCAGCTTGTCGGTCAGGTCGAACTTGATGTTGAAGCTGGGCAAAGCGTGGAAATGGTTGACCTTGGTCGTGTCGGCAACGGTCGCGCCGTTGCCGAAATCAATCTCCTGCTGCGTGACGACGCAGCCCGATGATGCCGTTGGGCGCGGCGGCGGGCCGGGATCGGTCCCTTCCTCGCAAAGAAGCCCGGTCGGCGTGAAGGGAACGGGCAAGGTGGTCGCGCCCACCGTATCGTCGCGCGTCCAGATCAGGCGGACGCCGACGTTGCCCGAGACGGGGATACCCCCGATGGCGAGGCTGTCGCCGCCGAACTTCGCCATCGCATAGGTGGCGATGGTGCGCTCGCTGACCCGGTGGACTTCGCTCGGGAAATAGCAGCCGAAGGCCTTTTCGATCGTTTCAGCGCCGCGATAGCCCTCGCCCGAACAGACGGGATAATAATCGCCGACACCGATCGACGGACGCCCGAGCGCCGCCGCAAGCTGTTCGCGGTTCGACAGCATGTCCATGTTGAAAAAGGCGAAGCTGTTGTGATTGATCTGGTTGCCGGCGAAAAAATCGCCGCCGAAGGTGTGGAGCCCGTTGGTGCCCGGCGCATAGGCGGGGCTGTCGATGTTGAAATAGGGCGCCTGCGTATAGGTCCAGTTGTTCGAAATATTCGCCCAGTTATAGGCGCCCCAGCGCACCGTCTGGTCACGGTCGGCGTAGCGTGCGCCGACCTTGATCGCGTCGAGCCAGCCCGAATCGACGTCATATTCGACGTCGGCGCGGAAGGCGACTTCCTGACCGTCGCTGTCCTCGGTGTGATCGGTGACCGCGTAATAATGGTAGTTGTTGGGGTTGTTCAGCCCGCCGTCCGACAGATTGATATTTTCGGCCTGGTTGGGCAGGAATTCGAGGCGCGGATATTTGCCCGTCAGGTCGACAAAGGTGTCGGCATAGGTGCGCGAAGTGACCGACGCGTTGTAGTTGCTGACGCTGGCGTCGACATATTGACCGTCGAGCGTGACGCGCAGCCGGTCCGAAACATCCCAGCGGAAATTGAGGCCGAAATCCTGTGTGATCTGCTTGTTCTTGAGCGCGTTCGCGGCGGTGTCGACCTGCGGCGCGCGTTGTTGCGGGACGCAGCCCTCCCACCCGTAGCAGCGATTGAAGAAGGCCTCGCCATCCTCGTTGACGCCCAACCCCAGATTGGCGTCGCCTTCGCCGACATAGGGACGCGGCGCCGACCACCAGCCGCTGAGGAAATTGCCGTCGTCGTCGAACTGGAAGGGCGCGGTGCCGGTCAACGGGTTCACAAGCGTCGGGTCGGTGACCTGATAGTCGCTCGGCTGGCCGTAGATGCTGAACGCGCTCGAGTAGATCGCATGTTCGCGCCAGCTGTTGTTATATTGCGAGCGCAGATACTGGCCGGTCAGTTCCATGTCGCCATCGTTCGAGCGCCACTGGAAGGCGGCCGAGACGCCGTAGCGTTTGCGGTCATATTCATTGTCGCGCATGTAGATGCCGCTGGGGATATATTGCTTCCCCGGGCCGAACACGCCGTCGAAGATCGCCATACGGTCGAACTGGATGCCCTGGCTCGCGGTGACCGCGTGCGAATAGGCGCCGCTGAGCATCAGCCCGATCTCGCCGATCCCGGTCTGCCAGCGATCCGAAATGATCCCCGAGATTTCGGGCGTCGATTTCTCGGCGATGTCGCCATAGGTGTTCTTGATCGAGATCGAAATGAGGCGGCCGTCCTGATCGAAGGGCACGCGCGTGCGAAGATTGACCGTGCCGGCGATGCCACCCTCGATCATGTCGGCGGTCTGGTTCTTGTAGGTGTCGATGCCGCCCAAGAGTTCGGGCGAGATGTCCTGCCACGACAGGCCGCGCGAGCTGTTCGCGCTGAAGGTATCGCGGCCGTTGAATTCGGAACGCACCTGGTTGAGGCCGCGGATGACGACCCCCGACGGCTCGGCGGAAAAGTGCGACGTGTCGTCGGTGCCCGCGAAGCGGATGACGGTGATGCCGGGAACGCGCTGCAGCGCTTCGGCGACCGACTTGTCGGGGAAGGAGCCGATATCCTCCGCCGTGATCGAATCGACGACGGTGTCGGCGTTGCGTTTACGGTTCTGCGCCGATTCGAGGTTGGCGCGGATGCCGGTGACGACGATGTCATCGGGTTTTTCCTCATCCGCCGATACCGGCACGGTGCTTTCCTGCGCCGCGGCGGGAAGGATCATCGCGCTCGCCAATGCCGCCCCGCAGATCCCCTGGAGCAGGCTATGGCGAATCCGATATGTCTTGGCAGGCCCCTTAAGCATTTTATTTTTCCCCCATCCCAATCCGGTCCAGATTGCCTTCCCACAATCTTTATAAGACCAATTGCGTCCTTAGACTATTACCAATAGACTACAAATCCAACGCGCTGTCCATGGCGAATTTATGGCAGCGCCCAAATGTTGCCCGAGGGGGCGATGGCGACCGGGGAGGAAAAGCCATGCGATTGATTTCACTCGACGTGCTGCGGGGGCTGACCGTCGCCGGGATGATTTTGGTGAATTCGGCCGCAGCGATGAAATATGGCGCCGAAGCCGATGTCGCGCCGATCCTGCTGCATGTGAGCTGGGACGGGCTCACTCTCGCCGACCTGGTTTTTCCGGGCTTTTTGACGATGGTCGGCATCGCCATCCCCTTTTCGATGCGTGATGCGAAATTCGATTCGGCGCAGCGCAGCCACATCTTTGGCCGCACCGGCCGTCTGCTGCTGCTGGGCTTCATCCTCAGCAATCTTTACTGGTTCACCAGCTTCGCCTCGGGCGACTGGCGCCTGTTCGGCGTGCTCCAGCGGATCGGGCTCGTCTATTGCGCGTGCGCACTGCTGTTCCTGCTCGCGGGGCCGCGCGCGCGGCTGATCCTCGCGGCGGCGATCCTCGCGCTCTATTGGCCGCTCGCGCTGCTCCCGTCGCTTGACGGGCTCGCGACCGACATCTGGGTGCGCGGGCATAATTTCGTCGCCTCGGTCGACCGGCTGATGCTCGGCAACCATCTCTATGTGAAGGGGCCCGAAGGCTATGATCCGGAGGGGATTTTGGGCACCTTGCCAGCAATCGCCCAAGGCCTGATCGGGGTCGCGATCGGCGAGTTGCTGATCCGCCGACAAGGGCCGGCGGCGCGGCAACTCGCGATGATCGGCGCGGCGATGCTGATCATCGGCGGCATCTGGAGCCTTGCCTTCCCGATCGTGAAGGACATCTGGTCGAGCAGCTTCGTGCTCGTCACCAGCGGCATCACCGTCCTCGCGCTCGCGCTGCTGCATCACTGGCTCGACCGCGAAGGCCGCAAGGCCGGGATCGCCGCGACCGCGATGCTGGCGTTCGGCGCCAATGCGATCGCGGCCTATACGCTGCATCAGGTGACGGCGGGCGTGGTGACGTGGGATCTGCTGCTCCTGCCCTTTCGCGCGCTGCGCGAGACGCTGGGCGATCCGGTCGCCTCGCTGTTGCCCATCCTCCTTTATATGCTGTTGATCTGGGGCGCGATGGAATGGCTGCGCCGCAAGGGCTGGATCATCAAAATCTGATCCGCCCAAACATACCTCTTGATGAGACATATATAACCTATATAATACCAATGACCGGATGGCTTCACGTCGTCCGATCCGGAGACAGATCGACGATGCCGAACGCCGCAATAGACGGACGAACGACGCTGATGGAGCGGGAAGCCGGAGAGGCGGCGGCGGCGGTCGCCGCGATGCTGGCGGCGAATCGCGACGCGTTCATCGCCATCGGACGGCGCCTGCGCGCCTCGCCCCCCGTCGCGGTCGTGACCTGCGCGCGCGGGTCGTCGGACCATGCGGCGACCTATGCCAAATATCTGATCGAGACGATGACGGGGACGCCGACCGCGTCGGCCGCGCTGTCGATCGCGTCGCTTTACGATGCGCCCGCGGTCGCCGGGAATCGCCTGTGCCTCGCCGTATCACAGTCGGGGAAAAGCCCCGACCTGCTAGCGGCGGTCGAACAGCAGCGCGATGCCGGCGCCTTTGTCGTCGCGCTCGTCAATGCCGAGGGTTCGCCGCTCGCGGCCCTCGCCGATGTGGTGATCCCGCTCTCCGCCGGCGTCGAACGCTCGGTCGCTGCAACCAAATCCTATATCGCCTCTCTGGCGGCAATCGCCGCGCTCGTCGCCGCATGGGCCGAGGACGACGCGCTCGAAGCGGCGCTGACCGCCCTGCCCGGCCAGCTCGAGCAGGCGTTCGCACTCGACTGGTTGCCGGCGGTCGCGGCGTTTCGGGGCGCGACCAATTTGTTCGTGCTCGGCCGGGGCTATGGGCTCGGCGTCGCGCAGGAGGCCGCGCTCAAGTTCAAGGAAACCTCGGCGCTGCATGCCGAAAGCTTCAGCGCCGCCGAAGTGCGCCACGGGCCGATGGCGATCGTCGGCGACGCCTTTCACGTGCTGGCGTTCGGCGGCACCGACCGCGCGGCCGCCAGCGTGCGCGAAGCGGCGGCCGAGTTTCGCGGGCGCGGCGCGACGGTGCTGCTCGCCGATGGCGACGGCGACCTGCCCGTCATCGCCGCGCACCCCGCGATCGAACCCGTGCTGATGATCCAGAGCTTTTATCGCATGGCGAGCGCGCTGGCGCTCGCGCGCGGCCAGGACCCCGACTCGCCACCGCACCTCAACAAGGTTACCGAGACTTTATGATCGTTCGTTTCCACAACGGCCGGATCGCGCTGCCGGGCGGCGCCGTCGAGGCTGCGGATCTGACCGTGACCGACGGCGTTCTCGCTGCGGTCTCGGATGCCGGCGGTGCGCCCGCCGACCGCGAGGTCGACCTGGAGGGCGGCTGGTTGCTGCCCGGCTTCGTCGATACGCAGGTCAACGGCGGCGGCGGGGTGCTGTTCAACGATCAGGTCGATGTCGCAGCCATCGCGGCGATCGGCGCTGCGCACGCGCGCTTCGGCACCACCGCCTTCCTGCCGACGCTGATCAGCGACACGCCCATGCAGATCGCCGCCGCGCTCGCCGCGGTCGACGCGGCGATCGAACAAGGCGTGCCGGGGGTCGTCGGCATCCATATCGAAGGCCCGTTCATCAACGAGGTGAAGCGCGGCATTCACGAAGCGCATCGCATCCGGCGGCTCGATACCGAGATATTGGCGACGCTCACCGCGCCGCATCGCGGGCGCGTGATGCTGACGCTCGCGCCCGAATTGTGCGACGAGGAGGATATTCGCACCCTCGTCCGGCACGGCGTGATCGTCAGCGCGGGGCATAGCGACGCCACCTATGACGAAGCGCAGCGCGCGATCGGCGCGGGGCTGACCGGTTTCACGCACCTGTTCAATGCGATGTCGCCGCTGCACCACCGCAATCCCGGCGCGGTCGGCGCGGCGTTCGATTCGGACAGCTATTGCGGGCTGATCGTCGACGACGTCCATCTGCATCCCGCCGTCGTGCGGCTCGCGGTGCACGCCAAGGGCAAGGACCGCATCATGCTGGTCACCGACGCGATGCCGAGCGTCGGCACCGACGTCAGCGAATTCACGCTGCAGGGCAAGCGCATCGCGGTGAAGGACGGCGTCTGCATATTCGAGGACGGCACGCTCGCGGGCACGCATCTCGACATGGCGTCGGCGCTGCGCAAGACGGTCGAAGTGACCGGTCTGCCGGTAACCGACGTGTCGGCGATGGCGAGCGCGACACCCGCCGCCTTCCTGTCGCTGCACGACCGCATCGGGTCGATCGCGCCGGGACAGCGCGCCGACTGGGTATGGCTGGATGCCGGCCTCGCCCCGCGCGCGACGTGGATTGGCGGCGGGATTGTTTCGGAATCGGCGCGGGATATGATCCAAGCCGCACAATGACAAAGAAGCCGCGGGGAAGCGGCGGAAGTTTTGGGGATTAAATCGATGAGCCTGATCATCACCTCTCCGCTCAGAGGGTGGGCGACGACGCTGGACGACGTTCCCGATCCGGTCTTTGCCCAGCGGATGATGGGCGACGGGGTCGCGATCCAGCCGCTCGGCGATACCGTCGTCGCGCCGTTCGACGGCGAGGTGGTGACGCTGCACGAAGCCGGCCACGCGGTTTCGCTGCGCAGCGCCGAGGGCGCCGAAGTGCTGATCCATGTCGGGCTCGATACGGTGATGCTGAAGGGCGAAGGCTTTACCCCGCTCGTCGTCGCCGGCGACACGGTATCGCGCGGCGACCCGCTGATCCGTTTCGACCTCGATGCCGTAGCCCTCGCCGCGACCAGTCTGATCACCCCGGTGATCGTCACCAATGCCGAAGCCTTTGCAATCAGCCGCCGCACGACCGACGCCGCGATCGGCGCGTGCGAGGCGTTGATGACGCTGGTGCCGGTGCAGGCCGAAGCGCGCCGCCGGTCGGATGACGGGACGCTGGTCGAGCAGGCGGTAACGCTGTCGTTGCCGCACGGCATCCACGCGCGGCCGGCCGCGCGGATCGGCGAAGCGGCGCGCGGTTTCGAGGCCGACGTGCATCTGGTGAAGGGCGACAAGCGCGGCGATGCGCGGAGCACCGTCGCGCTGCTCGCGCTTGGCACCGCTTTCGGCGACGAGGTGGTCGTGCAAGCGCGCGGCGACGATGCCGAAGCGGCACTGGCGGCGATCGTCGCGCTGCTCGCGACCGACATGGGTGAGGCGCCGGCTGCGGCGACACCCGCCCCCTTGGCCGCGACCAATCCGCTGCGCGCGGGACAGATCGGCGGCGTGATCGCTTCGCCCGGCCTTGCCATGGGGCCGGCGGCGCGGCTGCGGCAAGCGGAGATTTCCGTCGTGCGCGAGGGCAACGGAGCTGCCGAAGAGCGCGCGGCGCTACTCGCGGCACGAAACGCGGTTCGCGCGCGGATCGCCGCGCGTGCCGACAGCGCGAGCGGCAGCATTGCGTCGGTGATGCAGGCGCATCTGGCGCTGATCGACGATCCCGAACTGCTCGCAGGCGCGGAGAAGCGCATCGCCGAGGGATGCAGCGCCGGTTTCGCGTGGCGCGGCGCGATCCACAACCAGATCGACGCGATCCGCGCAACGGGCAACGCCCATCTGATCGAACGCACCGACGACCTGATCGACATCGAGCGGCAGATGCTCGCGACGCTGACCGGCACGGCGCTGGGCGAAGCGGCGGTTCCGGCGGGCGCGATCGTCGTGGCCGAGGATTTGTTGCCGTCGCAGCTCGTGACGCTGGCGGCGGCGAAGCCCGCAGGGCTGTGCCTCGCGCGCGGCGGTCCGACGTCGCATGTCGCGATCCTCTGCGCGGGGATGGGCTTGCCTGCGCTCGTCGCGATGGGCGATGCGCTCGACGGCGTCGAAGACGGCACGCCGCTGCTGCTCGATGCTGAACTGGGCAACGCCACGGTGGCGCCCTCGCCCGCCGACACCGACGCTTTCGCGGCGCGGCTCGCGAAGCGCGACGCGCGGCGCGAAGCGGCGCGGGCGGCGGCGAAGGACGCGTGTCACAGCGCCGACGGCACGCGCATCGAAATTTTCGCCAACATCGGCAGCGTCGACGAAGCGCAGGCCGCCACCGCGCAGGGCGCCGAAGGATCGGGCCTCGTGCGCAGCGAGTTCCTGTTTCTGGGGCGCGAGACCGCGCCGTCGGAGGAGGAGCAGCACGCCGCCTACCAAGGGATCGCCGACGCGCTGGCGGAGAGGCCGGTGATCGTCCGGCTGCTCGACATCGGCGGCGACAAGCCCGCCGCCTATATTCCGATCGACGCCGAGGAAAATCCGGCGCTCGGCCAGCGCGGCGTTCGCATCGCGCTCGCCCGGCCCGACCTCCTCGAAACGCAGCTTCGCGCGATCCTGCGCGTCGAACCCGCCGGGCAATGCAAGATCATGATCCCGATGGTCGCCAGCGTCGACGAGCTGCGGCAAGTGCGCGCCGTGGTCGAGCGGCTGCGCGGCGCGATGGGGATCGCGACGCCGGTCGAGGTCGGAGTAATGGTCGAAACCCCCGCCGCGGCGATGACCGCCGACCTGCTCGCCGCCGAGGCCGATTTCCTGTCGATCGGCACCAACGACCTGACCCAATATGTGCTGGCGATGGATCGCGGCAATCCGACGGTCGCCGCCGGGGTCGACGCGATGCACCCCGCGGTGCTGCGGATGATCGGCGAGACCTGCCGCCTCGCCGCCGTTCACGGGCGCTGGGTGGGCGTCTGCGGCGGCCTTGCCTCCGACCCCGCGGCGCTGCCGATCCTGATCGGGCTGGGCGTCACCGAATTGTCGGCGGTGCCCGGATTCGTCGCCGAGGCGAAGCAGATCGTGCGCGGCCTGACCCTGGTCGAGGCGCGCGCGCACGCCGAGTTGGCGCTGCAATGCAAGTCGGCGGCGGAGGTTCGCGCGCTCGCCCGCGCGTTCGAGGAGACACGATGATGCGGAAGATTCTCGAAACGCTCCAGCCATTGGGCCGCGCGCTGATGCTGCCGATCGCGGTGCTGCCGATCGCCGGCCTGCTGCTGCGCATCGGGCAGCCCGACCTGCTCGACATCGCCTTCATCTCGGCGGCGGGCGCCGCGATCTTCGACAATCTCGGCATCCTGTTCGCGATCGGCGTCGCGGTCGGCTTCGCGCGCGACGGCAATGGCGCCGCGGCGCTCGCGGGGGTCGTCTGTTATCTCGTGACGACGACGGGAGCGCAGACCTTTCTGACCGCCCCGGCCGACGTCGGCGCCGGATGGCCGGAGGCGGCGGCGGCATTGGCGGGCAAGAATTGGGCGCTGGCGCAGATCGACAAGCTCGAGGTGCCGATCGGCATATTGTCGGGGCTGATCGGCGGCAATTTCTATAACCGGTTCGCGGCGATCGCCCTGCCCGAATATCTCGCTTTCTTCGGCGGGCGGCGTTTCGTGCCGATCGCGAGCGGGGTCGCGGGGCTGCTGCTCGCGGCGGTGATCGGTTACGGTTATGCGCATATCAGCGGCGCGATCGACGCCGCGAGCCGCACCGTGGTCGAAAGCGGCGGCGCGGGCCTGTTCGTCTATGGCGTGCTCAACCGGCTGCTGATCGTCACCGGGCTGCATCATATCATCAACAATGCGGCGTGGTTCGTCGTCGGCGATTTCGCGGGCGCAACGGGCGACCTTCGCCGTTTCTTCGCGGGCGACCCCAATGCCGGGGCGTTCATGTCGGGTTTCTTCCCGGTGATGATGTTCGGCCTGCCCGCCGCGTGCCTCGCCATGTATCACGAGGCGCGGCCCGAACGGAAGAAGGCGGTCGGGGGAATGCTTTTCAGCCTCGCCTTCACCAGCTTCCTCACCGGGGTGACCGAGCCGATCGAGTTCACCTTCATGTTCGTCGCGCCGCTCCTCTATGCGATCCACGCGCTGCTCACCGGCGTGTCGATGGCGTTGATGAACGCGCTCGATGTGAAGCTCGGTTTCGGCTTTTCGGCGGGGCTGTTCGATTATGTGCTCAACTTCAGCCTCGCGACGCGGCCGTGGCTGCTGCTGCCGATCGGGGCCGTCTATGCGCTGCTCTATTACGGGCTGTTCCGCTTCTTCATCCGCCGCTTCGATCTGACAACGCCGGGGCGCGAAAGGGGCGAGGTCGCCGAGGCCGCATCCGCTTCGGCCGGCGGCACACGCGGCGAAGCCTTTGTCGCGGCGCTCGGCGGGGCCGCCAATTTGGTGAGCGTCGATGCCTGCACGACGCGCCTGCGCCTGATCGTCGCCGATCAGGGCGCGGTCGACGACGCCGCGCTGTCGGCGCTGGGTGCGCGCGGCATCATCCGCCCGTCGGAAAATGCGGCGCAGGTCGTGCTCGGGCCGGTCGCCGATCTGGTCGCCGAGGAAATTCGCGGCGCGTTGGCGGGCGGCGGCGGCGTGGTCGCGCTGGCCCCGCAAGCGAACCGAGCCAGCGAAGATGCGACGCTGCCGGGCGACATTGCGGGCGCGCTCGGGGGCGCCGCGAACCTCCGTTCGGTCCGCGCGCTCCACGGCCGCTACCGGGTCGAACTCGCCGATGCGGCAAAAGTCGACGAAGGCGCGCTCGCGCGGCTGACGCGTGGGCTCGTCCGGCCGCAGCCCGATGTCTGCCATATCCTGATCTGAACAGGGCGGCGGTCTTCCCGCCGTTTGCCCTTGGCGCTCGCCGTGGCTTCTTCGCGAACCCGGCGAGCGCCGCTCAGGCGGGCGACGACAGCTTCATCAGGATGAGCCCGCTGACGATCAGCAGCGCGGCGGCGATCCGCATCGCGTTCGCCTGTTCGCCGAGAATGAAGATACCGACGAGGAAGGCGCCGACCGCGCCGATGCCGGTCCAGATCGTATAGGCGGTGCCGAGCGGGAGCGATCTCATCGCCAGCGCGAGCAGCGCGAAGCTCACGATCATCGCCACGATGGTGATGGCGGTCGAGCCGGGGCGCGTGAAGCCGTCCGACTGCTTCATCGCGAAAGCCCACACCACTTCGAAAATTCCGGCGATCGTCAGGTAAATCCAGGCCATGGCAGCCCTCCTTCAAGTGCCGCCGGGCCGTCCCGGACTTGAAGACCCGCAATAACGGGCGAGGACGTGGCCCCTAGCGCGAAATATCCTGCGCGGCGCTGGACACGCGGTCAAGCATCGAACGCGAAAAGGGCGCGAAATCGCCGTGGATGCCGTGCTTGAGCGCCGCCAGCGCAAGGCCGTGCTTCGCCGCATCGGTCAGGTTCTTGCCACTCCACAAGCCGTCGAGAACGCCCGCCGCGAAAGCATCGCCGGTCCCCACGCGATCGATCACCGGGGTGACGAGGGTGGGATCGCTCGCGCCCCGCTCGTCGCGGGTATCGACGCGCGCGGTAATGCGGTGGGCGTCGGGGCCGATGATTTCGCGCGCGGTCGAGGCGATATGTTCGAGCGCGGGGAAATGATCGAACAGCGCCAGCGCCGCCTCACGCCGCCGGTCTTCGCCTTCCCCCGAAAAATCGCGGCCGAGAAGCAGCCCCGCATCGCGATGATTGCCGAAGAGCAAGGTCGCCTGCGCGACGATCGGTTTCAGGATCGCCGCCGGATCGGGCTGCCACCTGTCCCACAAGCGTCCGCGCCAATTGCCGTCGAACGACACGCCGATCCCGGCCGCGCGGGCGCGCGTGACGGCTTCGAGCGTGGCGGCGGCGCTGTCCGGCCCGAGCGCGGGGGTGACGCCCGAAACGTGCAGCCAGCCGGCGCCATCAAGCAAGTGGTCCCAATCCCATTCCTCGGGCCCCGCCAGGGCAAAGGCCGATCCGGCGCGGTCATAGACGACCTCGGCGGGGCGCATCGAACCGCCGGGGATGTGATAATAGAGGCCCATGCGGCCGGCGGGGCGGCGCACCGAGGCGGTATCGACGCCGTGGCGGCGCAGTTCGCCCATAACGCCGTCGCCGATCGGGCCTTCGGGAACCGCGCTGATCATGGCCGTGCGGCGGCCGAGCGCGGCGAGCGCGACGGCGACATTCGCCTCGGCGCCGCCGGCATGCGCGCCGAACCCCGCCGACTGCAACGGCAACTCGCCTTCGGGGATGGAGACGCGCATGACGATTTCGCCGAAACAGGCGATGGTTCGGGGCGGAGCGATCATATGCTAGACTCTAAATCCGGTTTCCGCGGCGGCGGTGCAGGAAATGACGGCGCCGGAGCCGAAGCGGGCCGTCGCGGTCTGGCCGATCGCGATCGGGTGGACTCCAGTGATCGCGCCGGCCGAAATCCACTGCCCCGGCTTCAGCTCGATCACGCCGCGGCGATGAAGATCGACGAGGAAATCGAGCGCGCCCCACGGACCGTCGAGGACGTCGATCGCACGTCCGCTGCCGACCGGCGCGCCGTCGATCGACGTTTCGACCGCGAGCGCAGCGAAATCGCCGATGGCGAGCCGCGGGCCGAGCAAAAGACCGTTGTTGATGCCGATGTCGGCGACGATGCCATAGGGGGCATGGTCGTGGACGTCGGGCGCGGGCGAGCTTGCGACCTCGAACCCCGCGCGAATCTCGTCGATCCAGCGAGCGCCGTTGTCCGCCGTCACGCGGTCGTCCGGCACCGCGCGCAGGCGCAGCATCACCTCGGACTCGATCGCGCCCGCGCCGTCGCTGAAGACCAGGGCGTCGCCCGGCGCATCGCCGTCGAGTTCGGCGACCCGCAGCACCGGCCCCGCGACGCGCTCGGCGCCGAGCGTCTCGATCAGCGCGGGCGGAATCCGACCGACCTTCCAGCCGAGCACCGGCGCGCCGAGCGCGGCGGTCAGGCGCCGTTGCACATCATAAGCATCCGCCAGCGTCGTGGGCACGGGCGCGGGAAAGGCCGGAAGCGCCCGCCCCGAAAGGCGCGCGGCAAGCAGCGCCGCGACCGGATCGGGCGCATCGCGCATCAAGCGAGCTTTACGCTCAGCAAATAACGCTCGCGGCTTTCGGCCGACTGGCGGCGCAGTTCGACCATCGCGCGTTCCTCGGTCTCGTCGAGCATCGATTCGAGCAGGCGGTTGAAATGGCGGCGCATCGCGAGCCGCGCGGCGGAGGCGTCGCGATTGCGCAGCGCGGCGACGACGTCGGCATGTTCGGCCTGACGCGCGGCGCCATCCTTGCGGCAGACGAGCGAGTGGCTGCTCCGCACCTCGGGCAATTCCATGCGCATCCGCCACAGGCTCTCGATCACATGGATGATCGCCTTGTTGCTCGATGCGGCGGCGATCGTCATGTGAAATTCGCGGTCGATCGCGCTGATTTCCTCCTCGCTCTTGCTGTCGTCGGCCATCAGGGCGAGCAATTCGTTGAGTTTGGCGAGCGTTTCGGCCGAGATCGTCGGCGCGGCGAGCGCCGCGGCCTCGGCCTCGAACAGCGAGCGCGCCTCGGTCAGTTCGAACGCGCTGACCTTGGGCAATATCGCATTGTCGCCGGGCAGCACCGCCTCGACATAGGCGCCCGCACCGGTGCGGATGTGAATCCACCCCGTCGCCTGCAGCGCGATCTCGGCCTCGCGGATCGTCACCCGGCTGACCTCGAACCGTTCGGACAGCTCGCGCTCGCCGGGCAGCCGGGTTCCGGGCGGATAGGTTCCGTCCAGAATCAGGCGCCGGATCGTGTCGACGACATCCTCGAAAAGGCGGCGTTCGGCCATGGTCAGTCTTCTCCCCACATAGGCGTATGGAAGTCCATACAATCAGGTAGGACAAGTTTGAAGCCCATGACCGAAGTTAGTTTCCGTTCCGCCTAAATTCGCGCCCGCAGGCCGACGAAATATTTGGCGCCATAGTAATGATATTGGCGGCTGCTGCCATAGACCGGCATGTAGGTCGCCTTGGGCTCGTTGAAGAGGTTGAGCGCCTCGAACCGCAGCGACACGCCAGGCATCAGCGCGAGCGAGGCGCGGAAATCGACGGTTTCGCTGGGCCCGACGTAGCGCAGCTGGCTGTTGCCGCCGACGAAGTCCTGGAAATATTTGCTGCGGTAATTGTAGATCGCCTGCAGCGATACCGGGCCGAGTTCGTAATAGGCCTGCGCCGACAGCACATGTTTCGAATAGCCCGACAGGCCGGCGGGCGCGATGAGGCCTTCGCGAACATCTTCGGTTACCGGATCATATTCGTCGCCGAGACGGATGTCCTGCGTCTCGAAGTTCGAATCGGCATAATTGTAGCTGACCTTGGCGCCGAGGCCGTCCAGCGGCTTGGGCAGGAAGCTGAAGCGCGTCGCGGCGGTCAATTCGAGGCCGTAGATGCGCGACTTGTCGGGGCTGTTGCGCGTCTGGGTGACCGGAACGGTGACCTGTTCGCCGTTGATCGTGAAAGTCTCGTCATAGACGACCGGCTGGAAGCCGCCGTTGAACTGTTTGTAGTAGACGGTCGCCGAGAGGAGGCTGTCCTTGTTCGGATACCATTCGATCGCGGCGTCCGCGTTCCACGACATCAAAGGCTTGAGGCCCGGGCTGCCGTTGGCGCGAACATTGTCGATCGCCTCTTCGATCGAGGTGAAGCCGCCGTCGTCGCCGTCGCCGAGCGTGAAGGTGCGCCCGGCGCCGAGCGCGCTGGGATTGGGGCGCGACATTGCGCGATAGCCCGCGATGCGCACCAACGTGTCGGGCGCGACCTCGAAGATCGCGTTGACGCTCGGCAGGATGCGCGTGCTGCTGCTCTCGATCCGCACCGTCTGGAAATCGCTGGTCTCTTCGAGCGTAAACCGGCCGGGGTCGGTGTCGTCGGGGACGAGGATGAGGTCGCTGCGCAGCCCGTTCGAGGTGACGTCGGTCTTGACGACGCGAACGCCGAAATTGCCGCGGACCGGCATGGCGCCGAGATCGGCGTCATATTCGGCCATCACATAGCCCGCGAGCGTGCGTTCGGTGACATCGCGGTTCGCGGCCGCGCGCAGCTCGTCGGGCAGGCCCGGATCGACCGTGCCCAGATACCCCCCGAATATGCAATCGACGTCGAAGGTCGCCCAGCTGTGGATGCTGTTGCCCTCGGCCGCCGACAGATAGCCGGTCTGCGGAAAGGCCTGGCGGCACTGGTTGTTGATCGCCCGTTCTTCGTCGATATCCGACGTCAGTTCGAAAGCCTCGTTGCGCAGGTCATAGTCGCGAAAGGTGAGTTCGGACCAGCGCGCGCCCGCCGAAATCCGGCTGAGGAAGCCGTCGAGTTCGTATGCGGCGTCGAAGCGGCCCGCGATGATCTCGTTGCGGCGCTTGCTCTCGTCGCGGCGCAGGCGGGCGTCGTCCCAGAAGAGATCGTGGTTGCCCAAGTCGAAGCGCGGGTCGATCGTGATCGTCGGGACGAAGCTGCCCGGCGCGAGTTCGTAGATATAGGGAACGCGCTGGTTGCCCACTTCGGTGCGGTCCCCGTTGATGTCGTCCCGGTCGGTGCGCAGGCGGAAATTGCGTTCGATTTCCTTGCGGATCGTGCGCGAATAGCTGCCGTCGACGGTCAGCGTCAGCCGGTCGGTCGGCATCCATTCGACCGACAGGCCGCCGCCCAGATATTCCTCCGAGCGCGACAGTTCGGAGCCGTTCGATTCGAGCGAGCTTGATCCTTCGAGATAGCGGACGATGCCGTTCTCGTCATATTCGACGTTGGTCAGGCCGCGCCGCGCTTCCGAAATCGTGAGGTCGCGGCGGCTTTCGACGAAGGTGCGGTCCGAATATTGGACGTCGAGGTTGATGTTGAGCCGGTCCGAAGGGCGCCACTGGATCGCGCCGAACGCCGCATCGCGCTTGTCGGTCTCGCTGATCTGGCGGAAAATATAGGAGTTGGGGACGAGGTAATAGGGATCCTGGCCGTAATCCTCGCGCTGGAGTTCGTCGCAATTGCCGCTGGCTGCGTTATCGGCGCGGCACGCGACCCAGGTGCTGCTCGCGGCGTAGGTTTCCTCGGGATTATTGGTGTCGTTGCGCTGGACGCCGATCGCGATGCCGATCGTGTCGTTCGCGAACTGGTCGACATAGCTGAGCGTCCCGCGCCAGCCGATGCCCCCCGACCCGACGATGCGGTCGCCATAGGGATTATATTGCGCTTTGACCTCGCCCTGGATGCGGCGCTTGCCGAAATCGAGCGGGCGCAGCGTCCCGATCTCGATCGTGCCGGCGACGCCGCCTTCGACGAGGTCCGCCTGCTGGCTCTTGTAGATCTTGATATTGTTCACGAGTTCGGACGGGAACTGGTTGAAGTTCACCGAACGGTCGCCGCTGCCGTTCGTCGCGTCGCGGCCGTTGAACGTGGCGTTCGACAGGAAGGGGCCGAGGCCGCGCAGCGCGATTTCGGAGGCGTCGCCCTTTTCGCGGTGCGTCGTCGCGCCGGTGATCGTCTGGATCGCCTGACCGACCGACAGCGCGGGGAGGTCGCCGATGTCGTCGGCCGACAGCGCGTCGACGATCGCGGTCTCTTCGCGCTTGGTGTTGATCGAATTCTGGATCGTCTCGCGGATCCCGGTGACGACGATCGCGTCTTCCTCTTCCCGCGCGGCGGGCGCGGCGGCGTCCTGCGCGATCGCGGGCACCGCGGCGACCAGCAGCGTCGTGCCGGCGCCGGCCAGCAAGGCGGCGCGGAGCGTGCGCGCGCGGAACTGATTACGAGAATTCACTTCGTCTCTCCCAATATCGATTCTGTTCTGACCAATGCTGTCGAACATCGCAGCATGATTGTCAACCAATGTGTATGGCAGATTGGTCACACCACTTTGCCATACATTGCTTCAGCGGAGCAACTGGCTCCGGAGGCTGGGCACCGCGCGGGCGAGCGCCTGCGTGACGAGCTTCGCGGTAACCTCGGCGCCGACATTACCCAGATGCGTGTAGTCGAACTTGCGCGTGACCTGCCCGCGCGCGCCGTTGCCCTCGATCGGCGGCGGGGGCGGTGGTGCCGGGCGCGCCGGCAGCGTCGTACCGGTCCTCGCCGCGGCGAGCTCCTCGGCCGTCGGCGGTTCCTGCGCGAGCTTGGTCGCCGTCTCGGCGCCCATTTCCTGCGTCTGCGCGGCGCTGAGCGCGTTCAGATCGACAAGCGGCACGTCCATTGCCTTCGCGACACCGCGGATCTGGTCGGACCAGCTCGCGAGCGTGTTCTTAAGCTTGCCGTCGCGGAACTCGCGCCGCGTCAGCGGGGTGACGAGCACCGGGGTGGCGCCCGCCGCCCTCACCTCTTCGACGAAGCGGCGGAGGTTGGCGGGAAACTCGGTCGTCTCGTCGGTCCAGCGTTCGGATTTGCTCGACTGGTCGTTGTGCGCGAACTGGATCAATACCCAGGTGCCGCGATAGCCCGGCACCTTCGCCTCGGCGAGCGCGATGTCCCAGCTGCCTTCCTGCCGATAGCTGCGCGTCGAGCGCCCGCCCCGCCCCGCGTTGAGGCACGCGACCGACGATTTGACGTGGTGCGCGCAAAACGCCCCGCCCCAGCCGCTGTGCGGCGCCATCGTCGAATCGCCGACGAGGATGATCTTGTAGGGATCGAGCGGCGGGGCATCGGTGCGTTCGCGCGGCGCGGCCTGCGCCCCGCTCGCGAGCAGGGCGCAGGCGGCAATGGCGACAAGCCGGCGCATCAGGAGAAGCCTAGTCCGCCGTTGATGTCGAGGCAGACGCCGGCGAGGAAGCTCGCGGCGGGCGACGCGAGATAGACGATCGTGTCGGCGACCTCGTCGGGATGACCTTCGCGGCGCAGCGGCGTGTTGCCGGCGGTCGCGGCGCGCCCTTCGGGCTTCGAGAAGATGTCGTGGAAGCTCGTGCCGATCAGGCCCGGGCAGACGGCGTTGACGCGGATGCCCTGCGGCCCGAGTTCCTTTGCCATCGCGCGGGTGTAGGTCATCAGCGCGCCCTTTGCGGTCGCATAGACCGAGGCGCCGGGACCGCCGCCGTCGCGGCCGGCGAGCGACGACACGTTCACCACCGCCGATCCCTCGCCGAGGAAGGGCTGCGACGCCTGGAGAACGAGGAAGGCCGATTTGAGGTTGAGCGTCATCACATGGTCGAAGAAATCCTCGTCCATCTCGCTCAGCGTCTTGCGCGCGATCATGCCGCCCGCGAGGTTGACGAGGATGTCGAGCCGGCCGCTGAACGCGACGCCGACCTCGTCGAGCATCGCCCTGACGGCACCGCTGTCGGTGACGTCGGCCTGGACCAGAAAGGCGTCGCCGCCGGCATCCTTGATCGTCTTCAGCGTCTCTTCGGCGGCTTCGCGGCCGCTGTTATAGTTGATCGCGACGCGAACGCCGGCGCGCGCGAGCGCGATCGAGACCGATCGGCCGATGTCGCGTCCGCCGCCGGTGACGAGCGCGGTTTTGCCCTGGAGAGTCATGTGATGCAGTTCCTTATTCTTGATTGTTGGTGGGTTTGGTGACGACCGGTTCGACGCGTCCGCCGATCAGCCAGAAACAGAGGAAGGAGACCGGCACGATCGCCGCGCTGAGCGCGAAAATCGGCGCGTAGCTCGTCTTGGTGAGCACGGGGACGAGCCAGGTGGTGATCAGCGTGCCCGCGACCGCGGCGGTGCCGCTGATCCCCGCGAGGCTGCCGACCGCGCCGCCGCCGAAATAGTCGCTCGGCAGCGTCTGGATATTACCGATCGCCATCTGGAAGCCGAACAGGATGCAGGCGATCAGCAGCACGGCGGTCAAGGGATCGCCCGCGCCGATCGTCAGCAGCAACGCGGGCAGCATGATCGCGCAGCCGATCGCGATGGTCAGCGTGCGCGCCTTGTGAACGCCGCCGCCCTTGCTGATGATCCGCCCCGCGAACCAGCCGCCGAACAGGCTGCCGAGCATCGCGCCGACGAAGGGCACCCAGGCGAAAAGCCCGATCTGCTTGACGTCGAAGCCGAAGGTTTCGGCGAGATAGATCGGCAGCCACGACACGAAGAGCCACCAGACGGGATCGAGGAAGAAGCGCGACAGGATGACGCCCCAGCTCTGCCGATAGCGCAGCAGTTCGCCGAGCGGCACGCGGCGGCTGTCGTCACGGCCGGCCTCGGTGCGGCCAGTCAGGATATAGTCGCGCTCTTCTTCGCTGAGACCGGGATGCTTTTCGGGATCGGCCTTGTAGAACCAGAGCCAGGGGACGAGCCAGATGAAGCCGAGCACGCCGATGAGCAGGAAGGTGCCGTGCCAGCCGAACTGGACGAAGAGCAGCGCGATCAGCGGCGCCGAGATGATCCCGCCGAGCGAGGCGCCGGCGTTGAAGATGCCCTGCGCCAGCGCGCGTTCGCGCGAGGGGAACCAGAGCGCGTTCGCCTTTGCGGCGCCGGGCCAATTGCCCGCCTCGCTGACCCCGAGCGTCGCGCGCAGCACCATTAGCAGCGGCATCGTACGCACCAGCGCGTGCGCGGCGATCGACAGCGACCAGACGACGATCGAGATGGTGAAACCCATCCGCGTGCCGATCGCGTCGAAAATGCGCCCGAAGAGCGACTGGCCGAAGGCGTAGAAGATCATGAAGATCGTCACGAGCAGCGCGTAATCTTCCTTGGTGGCGCCGATTTCCTTCGACACCTCGGGCCACATCACCGCGAGCGCGTTGCGGTCGATATAGTTGATCACGGTGGCGAGCGCGATCAGCGAGATCACGCCCCAGCGGAAGCGGCCTTTGATATTGCTCATTTCTTCGCTCCGGTCTTGGCGAGGTCGAGACGGCCGACGGGGCCGGTCCATGTCATGGTGCGGCCGTCGACGGTGAGGCTGTGCTTCGCATCTGCGGTCGTATCGTCGGCGACCGCGAGTGCGACGCGGCGACCGTCGACGAGGGTGATGAGGACGAGATCGGCGCCCTTTTCCTGGCGATGCTCGAGCGCCGCGACGCGCGCGCTGCTCGCGACCACCGTCTCGGCCGCGGCGTCATAGGCACCGTGCGGTTCGAGCAGGCTGACGAAGGTTGCGTCCGCCGCACCCTCGACGCGCTGGATCAGCGCGGGTTCGCGGCGCAGGTTGAACTCGGGATCGTTCGCGCCGCTTTCGGCGACGATGAAGCGCGCACCGGCGGGCGGCAGCATATGGTAGCTATAGAAGCGGCTGCCCTGCATCCACGTCAGCCGCGCCTTGCCGGCCTTGGTCCCGGTGCCGTCGACCCACAGATGCTGGTAGCCGTTCGCCTTGCCGAGCACCGGCCGCTCGGCGAGGTTGCGGTCGAACGCGATGTCGCTGTCGATGATATGCCCGGAAAAATGCAGCGGCAGGTCATAGATATGCCTGCCGCTGCCAGTTCCGTGGAGGATATCGAGCGTCAGAGGATTGGCGAGGCCGTCGACCTCGACCAGCAGCAGCGCGCGCCGGATTTTCACGTCCTTATACGCGCTGTCGATTTCGGCGATCGTGTAACGGGTCGGACCTTCGAGCGACGCGGCGAGCTGGCGCGTTCCGTGTTTTTCACCGGCTTTCCAGTCACCTGCGAAGTGGCTTTGCTCATCGACGACAAGCGTGTTGTGCGCGATCGTCGCGCTGGCCCAGCTGTCGTTTTCGGGCAGGTAACGCCCGCCGTGCTTCGCCTCGACATTGAGGAAGCGCGCCGCGCCATAGTCGGTCACGACCGCGCCGGTCTCGTCATAATAGAGCCAGCCGAGCCGGTCGAAATGGCCGTGGCCCATGCCTTGCACGGTGTTCTTGGCGACGAGCAGCGGGCCTGCCGGATCGGCGTTGGTGCGCAGCAGGACGAGCGCGCCGCCCTTGCCGTCGGGACCGTCGGAGAGGAGCCGCGAGCCGAACGGCCAGGGCTTTGCCTTGCCCGCCGCGAGGTCGGCGGCCATCGCCTGCCCTGCCGGGGTCAGCACGGTGCGCCCCTGCCAGTCGGCGATCGACAGGAAGGCCGGGTCCTTGGTGGCGCCATAGGCGATGGCGACCGCGTGATAGAGTTCCTCGGTGCGCAGGCTCTTGTCGGGCATCGCGTCGTTGATCGGCAGGAAATAGCCGTCGTGTGTCAGGTCGATCGCGGTGCGGATCGCCTTGAGCACGATGCCGTCACGATATTCGAAAATCTTGCGGCCCGGATCATTCGCGGCGATCGCGGCTGCGAAGACGACGAAAGGTTGCAGCGCATAGCGTTGATAATAGGGCCCTTCGGCATAATAGCCGTCGGGCGAGAAGAGCAGATCGAGCTGGCGGAGGAAGCCGGCCTTGCCGCTCTTGTCGAGCCCGAGCAGCGCCTTGTCGACGAGGTCGCGGTCGCCGAGCAGATAGCCCGAGAGGCCGACGCCGGCGGCCGCCCAGGTCGCGTGATTGTGGATGCGGTTGATGACCTGGGGCGAACCGTCCGACAGGAAGCGCGCCATCAGGCGGATCACATTGTCGTCGATCCGCTTGCGGTCGGCGGCGGGCAGCGCGTCGCGGATCTGGGCATAGCCCTGCACCGCGTTGACGAGGAAGACGCTGTCGTTGAGGCTCTGCCAGAACAGGCGGCCCGCGTTCTGGTTGGCCTTTGCGGGATGCGGCCCGAGCCCCGGATAAAGATCGGCATAGGCGAGCAGCATGTCGCGGACATGGTCGCGGTAGCGCGCTTCGCCGGTGAGGCGGAAAAGCTGGCCGCCCTCGAAAATGATGCGGTAATTGCGCTTGTGCTGTTCGTGGGTGAAGCCGCCGCCGGGATCCTTCGGCACCGGGACATTGATGCCCGCCTTGATCGACGCATCGACGTCACGCCGCGCGCGCTCGACCTCGGCAGCGAAGAGCGGCGCGAACGTCTGCGATGAAGCGGCGGGCGGGGTCTGCGCCGCGGTTGGGACGGCGGGCAGCGTGGCGGCGGCGAGCAGGAGCGCGATCGTGCGGGTCATGGGCGCGCCTCCACGACATTGCCGACAAGCTGCCCACGCGGCGGGCCTTTCCACGCCAGTTCCTCGATGCGCGGCGCGGGGGTCGCGGCAAAGGCGTTCGACGCGATGCGCGTTTCGGGCGCGCCGACCGAATGGATGACGAGGATGCCGTCCGACTTGGCGAAGCTGTTCCGCGCGATGTCGGTATGCTGGGCGCCCGAGATGCGCAGCGACGCGCCGCCCGCCCCGCTGTCGGCGACACTCGATCCGGCCATCGCGAACCAGGGGCCGAAGGTGCTTTCGTCGGTGCCCTTGCGCAAGATGTCGGCGACCATCGCGACGCCGGCGAAGCGGCTGCCGCTGATCGTCAGCCGTTCCATCGGATACCAGCCCTTCGGTTGCTGCTCGCCGGTCGCGGCGACGACGACGCCCATGGAAGAAAAATCGCTGTTGGTGATCGTCACATCGTCGGCGAAGGTGCCGGGCGCCATCGTAATGCCGTCGAGACGGCCCTTGCCCGGGCCGCGCACCGATACGCGGTCGAGCGCGATGCTGTAGTTGGGCGCGACTCCGGCGCCGACCGCGATCAGCGCGCCGTTGCCGGGCGATGCACTTGCGTCGATTGCCAGATTTTCGAGCCGCAGCCCGCCGCCCCCCTCGATCCGCGCAAGGCTCGACGCGACGCGCAGCACGGGCTTCGCATCCTTCGCCCCGGCGATGGTCAGCCGGCGTTGCACCGTCAGCGGCGCGGCGATGTCATAGGTGCCGGTGGCGAGCGCCAGCGTGTCGCCGGCCTTCGCATCGGCGACCGCCTGTGTGAGCGAGGCGTTCGCCGCGATCGGTCGCGTGACGCCGGTGCCGAACGCCGCCTCCGGCGTATCGCCGCGATACCAGCTCGCGCCGACCTCTTCGCGGGTAACGGGTTTGAGGTCGCGCGGCGCGCCGACGGCGGCGAGCGCGGCGTCGGCCGGATAGAGCAGGCCGTTGGCGGCGCGTTCGAGCTTGACCTCGCGCTGCTCGACGCCCGCGCCCAGAAGCGGTTTTGCGACCTTCGCTTGAACATTGCCCGCGAAGGCGATGCCGCCGATTTCGCCCTCCGCGCGGAACGGGTCCTGCCCTTTCGCGCCGACGATCAGATTGCGTTCGAACTTGCTGCCCACGGGGGGTGCCGAACGTTCGGCGTCGGCGCCCGCCGCAAGGGTGATGCGCGCGACGTCGATGAGGCTGTTGCCCTCGATCCGCGCGTTCGCGACCTGATGATAGCGGTTGATCACCGAATTGGGCACGCCGTTCATCACGGTGATCGCGCTTTTGAACGAGCTGCCCGCGAGCCCTTCGAAATAATTGTCGCGCACGATCTGGTCGCGGTTGATGATGCGCACGCCGCCGGTGTCGGGCACGCCCTTGCCGAAGAAGATGTTGCGTTCGACGAGGTTGCCGTTGCCGTGACGCAGCACGAAGGCGCCTTGCGATGCCAGCACCAGATTTTCGCGGACGATATTGCCGCCCGATTTGACCGAGACGATCTCGACCTCGCCGCTCGTCCGGTCGAAAATGTTGCGCTCGACGATCGTGTGACTGTCGGACAGCGATTCCTCGCTGGTCCCGATGCGGATCGTCTCGCCGCCGTTCGAGCCCAAGGGCGGGCGCGGGCCGAAATAATTGTGATCGATGCGATGGCCGTTATCGAGCGGATCGCCGGCGCGGCGGATCACCGCGAGCGTCACGCCGGCGTTAGTCTTGCCCTCGAAATGCGAATGATCGACGCGGTTGCCGGTGCCGTAAAGCGCGACCCAGATATCCTCGGCGCGGCGGTCGGTCTTGCTATAGCCGTCGATGACCACCTCGGTGACACGGCTGTCGCTCGCGAGCGTTCTGGAATCGCGGCGGAAGCTGATCACCTGATCGGTCGGGCTGGCGCCGTCCTTGAAGACAAGGCCTGAAACGAGCAGAAACTTTCCGGCGATGCGCAAGTTCGACTGGCCGGTTACGAGCACCTTGCCCTTGGTCTGCGCGGTCAGCGCGATCGGCTTGGCGGCGGTGCCGGCTCCGGTGAAGACGATCTGGAAATCGCGCCATTCGCCGTCGGCGAGGATGATCGTGTCGCCCGGCTGCGCCTTTTTCACCGCGGCCTTATATTGCGCCTGATCGGTCACGAGCAGGTCGCGCGCCAGCGCCGGATGCGCGGCCGAGACCAGCATCGCTACCATTAGAATCGCCTTTTTCTGCACCGCGCCTCACCCTTTTTATGATTCTTGGCCATTGGACTATACAAGAGGTAGGACAATATCAACCCGCTTATGGTATGAATCATGGGTTGACATATTGGTGTGACAAGAGGAATTTCTCTCCAAACAAAGGCAAACAGGGAGAGTGGGATGATTCGGGGCAGCCTCGTGCGCGTTTCGCGCGGTAAAATGAATTTCGCGGCGACGCTGCTGGGCACGACGGCCATCGCGATGCTCGCCGTTCCCGTATTCGCGCAGGATACGGCGTCGGCCGATGCTGCCGCCGACGATGCGGGCGATGATGCGATCGTCGTCACCGGTATCCGCAGCTCCCTTGCCACAGCGCTGGGCGAAAAGCGCACCTCCGACAATATCGTCGAAGTCATCCAGGCCGAAGATATCGGCAAGCTGCCCGACCAGAACCTCGCCGAAGTGCTGGAGAATGTCACCGGGGTTCAGATCACGCGGCAGGCCGGCGTCGGCAATGCGGTGCAGATCCGCGGCACCGACGCCAACCGCACCGAAATCAACGGCGTGTCGACCATCGGGTCGGGCGCGGGCCGATCGGGCATCAGTTTCGAGGATTTGCCCGCCGCCTTGATCGCATCGGTCGAGGTGACCAAGGTGCCGACCGCGCAGACGATCGAGGGATCGGTCGGCGGCACGATCAACCTGCGGACGATCCGCCCGCTCGACCTCAAGGAACCGCTGATCGCCGCGCGCGCGCAGATGGAAAACAGCGACCTGTCGAAGTCCACCCTGCCCCGGCTGTCGGCGACGCTCGGCAACAATTGGGATACCGGCATCGGCGAAATCGGCATCGTGATGAGCGGGAGTTATGCCCGCCAGGACGTCGCCGCGTTCAAGCCGCGCGTCGATCGCGACGCGGTCGTCCTCCCCGGCTCGGGCCCGAGCGCCGAGGCCTTTCCTTTCCTGCGCATCCAGTTCCTTCAGCAGGGATTGGAGAATTACGAATATGAAACCTACAACGGCACCGCCGCGCTGGAGTGGAAGCCGAACGACGATCTGAAATTCTATTTCGACGCGACGCTCAACAACCAGACGCGCGGGCAGCAGAGCCACCGCGTGCAGATTTCGGGCACGGCGACACCGTCGGTCGTCGACGCGACGGACAATACAGCATTCGAAACGGTCGACTGGGGCACGCTCGACGGTCCCGACGGCCCGATCGACCTTGGCAGCGTCGACGCCACCGTTGCCGGCACGCTCGGCATCGGCGGCGCCACCGGAACGGTGATCGACCCGAATATGCGCACGTCGAGCGACACCGGCGCGCGCGTCACGAAGAGCCGGGTGTTCGACCTTGGCAGCGAATGGCAGGTGACCGACAAGCTGAGGATGCGTGCGGAAGTGGCGCTGTCGACCTCGAAATCGGACTTCCCGAACTTCTCGACGACGCTCGATTTCATCAACCCCAACGGGCCGCAGCCGCAAATCGGGCGCAGCATCGACAATGGCGTGCCGATCGAATTCGATCTGCGCGGCGGCACGCTGCAGTTCGGCATCGATCAGGCGAACCCCTTTGCCCCGACCGCGGCGCAATTGCTCGATCCCGCGAACTACCAGCTGCAACAGGTCGCTCAGGGCGCCAACACGACCGACAATCAGGAACGGGCGGCGCGGCTCGATTTTTCCTATGACACGACCGATCTCAACCCTTTCGTCACCTCGGTCGACTTCGGCTACCGCTGGAACCGGACGTCGGCGGAAAACAGCGAATTTTCACGGAATGTCAGCCTGACCAACACGACGAATGCGTGGAACCGGCCGTCGGGCGACCTGTTTTCCGACATATTGATCCCGGGGCCGAACAACTTCAACGCGGCCGACGGGCGCCGGCTCTATTTCTCCGACTTCCTGCTGATCGACGGCGGGCTGGCGTTCGACGATCCGGCAAAGGTGCTGGACGCGCTCAATGCCGCGATCGACGCGAGCAACGCCGCGGCGACCGAGGGTCCGCCGGTCGCCTCGCTGGTGACGCCAACCGAATCCTTCGCGGGATTCTTCAAGATCAAGGAAACGACGAACGCCGCCTATTTCCAGGCGAATATGGAGGGCGAAATCGCCGGCATGCCGGTGCGCGGCAACGCCGGTGTGCGCTGGCTGCACACCAGCCTGTCCTCGACCGGCAACAATATCGCGAACGGCGAGGTCACGGGGCAGACGGTTGCCAAAAGCTCGTATAATTTCCTGCTGCCGCGCTTCAACCTGGTGCTCGAACCCGCCGACCGCTTCCTCCTCCGCGCCGGGATCGCGCGCGACATCCGCCGCCCGGATTTCGACA
The DNA here is from genome assembly GCF_011926545.1 of Sphingopyxis italica. Taxonomy (GTDB): domain Bacteria; phylum Pseudomonadota; class Alphaproteobacteria; order Sphingomonadales; family Sphingomonadaceae; genus Sphingopyxis; species Sphingopyxis italica. The sequence goes on from NZ_JAATIT010000001.1 coordinate 114,564, forward strand.
CGCTGTCGACCTCCTTTTCCTTCGGCACCGGCGCGAACACGCCCGTCGCGGTGGGCAATCCCGGCCTCGTTCCGGAAGCGGTGTGGTCGTTCGACCTGTCCGGCGAATATTATTTCGCGCCGTCGAGCCTGATCAGCATCGGTTTCTTCCACAAGAGCCGCACCAATTTGTTCGCGCAGCGGCAGGAAGACCCAGCGCCCAATCTCGACGCCGACGGCAACCTCAATATCTCGATCGACCCGTCATGCCCCGACGGCGGCATCTATAATCCGATCGCCAACCGCAACATCAACAACCCGATCCAGGGCGTCGGCATCTGCGTCCCGCGCAGTTCGACCTTCAACGTTCCCGGAACGACGACGCAGACGGGTGTCGAGATCGCGTTCCAGCACGACCTGTCGGCTTGGGAAGATGTGCTCGGCTTCGCTTCGGGTTTCGGCTTTATCGGCAATTTCACCTATCAGAAGGCGGGCGGTTCGGCGCGCGAATATCGGGACGCCGACGGGCCGCGGACGGTGTTCACCCAGCTCGGCTATCCGGGTTCGCAGGACCTGATCTCGCTGACCAACCTGTCGAAATATTCTTATAATACAACGCTGTTCTACGACAAATACGGGCTCAACGCGCGCGTGCGCTATACGTGGCGGTCGAGCTATGTGTCGGACGACCCCTTCTTCTTTGGCCTGCCGCTGATCAACGGCGCACGGGGACAGCTCAACGCCAGCATCAATTACGACATCAACGATCATATCAATGTCGGTGTCGAGGGCATCAACCTGCTGCGCGGCGACCAGAACCAATATTGCGTGAACAACAAGGCGCTGCTGTGCTTCCAGGGCCTGACCGATCGCCGGATCACCGCGGGATTGAGCGTGAAATTCTAGTGAGCGGAACAGACTGAAACACCGTCGTTATTAGGCCCGTCATCCCGGCGAAGCCTGTCCTGAGCGCCTGCAAGGCAGTCGAAGGGGCCGGGATCTCGCCGGTGCGTCAGGTCGAGAGGGTGAGATCCCGGCCTTCGCCGGGATGACGATTCAATCAGAATGAGGCCGAGGCAACATGTGTTGCCTCGGCCTCAAACTGCGCACGCATTACTTCCGACCGGGTCGCTGTCAGAAGGCGATGCGCGCGGTCACCCGTGCACCATGGGCGCTGCGATCCGACGCCAGCGTGCCGGTGTAGGCAGCGCCGAGGCGGAAGGCCCCCGTGGTGAATTCGAAGCCGGCTTCGACCTCCGCCGAATTTTTGGGGATCGCGATGCCGACGATGTCGAACGCCGGCCCGCCCGCGACGAAGCGCGAGACGATCGGGGCGCCGCGATCACCCATCGCGCGGTTCCACGCCGCCGACAGATAGGGCTGGAAGCCCGGCTGTCCGGCGTTGAACTGCGCCCGCGCGCCCAGGCTGAGGAAGGTCGTCTTCTGGTCGGCCTTGCCCACCGCCAGCGCCGCGGTGCCGCCGGTTTCGGTGAAGGCGTCGCTGCCGGTGTCGACATGCGCCAGCCGGGCAAAGGGCGTGACCGCCGTGTTGCCGGCGGCGATGTCATAGCCGATCTCGCCGAAGATCTGCATCGTGTCGGCGTCGCGCTTCGACGTCAGCGTCTGGGCCAGCGGCGCGCCGCCGATACCGCGGCGGGTGTCGATGTCGTGCCAAGCATAGCTGACGCCGACCGTGCCGCGCAGCCCCTCGCCGCCGCCATAGGTGGCGTGCGCGGCGAGATATTTGCTGTCGACCTCGGCGCGATCGTTACGTCCGTCGAAGCGGAAGTCCGAACTGCCGATCCCCGCCGAGAGCGCCGCGGCGAAGCCGTTGCCGCCGAAGCCGACTCCGGCGACCAGCCCCTTGTTGTCGGTATCCATCGCGAAATTGCCGCGATTGGCGTCGAAATCGCCCCAGCCGCCAAAGGCCGAGCCCCAGACGAACGCGCCGCTTTCCTCGGGCGCCTTCATCCCCATCAGGCTGTTACGCAGATGCCGGCTGTCGTCGGTCAGACCGCTCAGCGCGCTTGCGAGGATTTCGCCCGACAGGTCGCCGAAGCTCGCCTGCGCGGTCGCCGCATTCTGTACCAGCACCGCTTCGTAAAGCGGGTTGTCGACCCCGAGCGCCTGCACCGCGGTCGCGACGCTCGCCTGGTTGAAGCCGACCGCGATGTCGGCGAAGTCGATGTCGTTGCGATAGAGCGACAGGATCACCGAATTGACGTCGTAGCGCAGCAGCGGATCCAGGAAGGCGAGATCGCTCGTCACCGTCCCGAAGGTGCCGGTGATGCCGCCCGCGCCGGTCAGGATCACATAGTCGGTCCGGCCGTCGTATTCGCCGTCTTCGGCGAGGACGGCGACGCTCGCGGTGCTGTCGATCGTCACCGCGCCGGTGGCGTCGAGGCGGTCGGCTTCGCCCGCGGCGTTGACTTCGACCTCATAGGTCGAGCCGGCAGCGAAGGCGAGGTCGCCGTTGACGGTCAGCCGCCCGATCGAGTTGCCCGGCGCGAGCGTGCCGCCGCCGCCGACCGTGGTCGAACCGACGCTGCCGTTGCCGCCGAGGGTGCCGCCGCTATTGACGGTGACCGGCGAGACGATCGAGCCGTTGACCGCGAGGGTGCCGCCGTTGACCGAGGTCGGGCCGGTGTAGCTGCTGTCGCCGGTCAGGTTGAGCGTGCCCTCGCCTTGCTTGACGAAGCTGCCGGTGCCCGAGAGTTCGCCGCCGAAGGAGCTATTCTCCGGCTGGTCGACCGTCAGCTCGCTGTCGCCGAGTTCGACGTTCGAACCTTCCTCGCCCTCGAGGCCGCCGATCGTCTGGTCCTTGCCCGTGATGTCGAGCGAGCCGCCGTCGCCGAGGTTGAAATCGGTCGTTGGGTCGATCGTCCCGCCGATACGCACCGAACCGCCGAGGATGTTCGTCACGCCGTCAAAGGCATAATCGCCCATGAAGGTCAGCGCGCCCTCGCCCTTCTTGTCGAGCACGCCATTGCCCGAGAAGTCGCCGAGGAAGTCGTAATCGTCCGAACGATTGAAGACGAAGCGCCCGTCGTTGACGATATTGCCGGCAAAGCTGCCCTCGGTCCCGCCCGCGCCGAGTTCGAAAGTGCCGTCGCCCTCGGTCCGCACGTCGCCCTGCAGCACGCCGGTCAGCACCAGCCCGCCGTTCGAGATGATCGTGCCGCCGGTGTGCGCGATATTCGCGGTATCGACGGTGAACACCGCATCGCCGATCAGCTGGAGCTGTCCGGCCCCGTCGATCGTCAGATCGTCGAGCGCCGAGACGGTTTCGTCCTCACCGAAGTTGAGCACGAGCAGGCCGTCGGTCCGCACCGCCGAGGTAAGGATCGGCGACGAAGTGCCTTCCTCGCCCAAGTCGACCTCGTTGACCTGGAGCGACGCGCCTTCGCCCACCGTCACGTTGCCGAATTCGCCGACGAAGCCCGAGGTCGACCAATAGCCCGCCGCGACGTCGAGCGCCTCGAAGCCGTTGGCGGCAGTGAGCTGCTGCGCCTCGGTCAGTTCGAGGACGTCGCCGTCGAGCGTCAGCGTGTCGATCCCCGCGCCCGCATCGACCACGCCGGTGATCGCGCTGCCGGTGCGCAGTGTCACGCCGTCGTCGAACGCGCCGAGCTGTACCGCCACACCCGATCCACCCGACAGGACGCCCGAATTGTCGAGGCTGGTCTGGGTCAGCGCGGTGAAGGCCGCGCCGGTCTCACCCGAAATCGTCCCGCTGTTCACCAGCGTCACCGAACCGCCCGCGTCGCTTTCCACGCCGGTCACCCCGCCGGCGATCGTGCCGCTGTTGGTCAGCGCCATCGTGCCGGTCGTGCCATGGCCAAGGCCGATGGTCGCGCCATCGATCGCGCCGCTGTTGTCGACGACGACCGATGCCAGGCCGGCGCTGAACTGGACCCCGGCTTCGACGCCGCCGCTGATCGTGCCGCTGTTCGTCAGTGTCCCGGTCAAGCCGGCGTCCTCGCCGTCGAACTGGCTCTGGATGACGACGCCGCCAAGCTCGCCGCCGATCGCGCCAGCGTTATCGACGCTGCCGCCGCCCGACAGGATGATGCCGAAGCGCGCGCCGTCGATCGTGCCCTCGGCGCCGTTCGCCACCGTCGCCGCATAGCCTTCGGCCAGTTGCCCTTCGCCGCGGAACATCGAAATACCGTCCGCCGACGGCGCACCGCTGCCCGAAATCGCGCCGCTGTTGGTGACGCTGCCGCCGCCGATCAATCGCACGCCGTCGTTCGATTCGCCCGCGATCGTGCCGCTGTTTTCGACCGTGGTCCCGACGGCGAGAAGCACGAGTTGGTTGATCTCTTCATCGAACAGATAGGCGGTGGTGATCCCGGCGCCCGCGCCACTGATCGTGCCGCTGTTGGTCACGCTCGAACTGGCGGTGCCGATCGTGATGCCCGCGTCGGGCGGCGCGTCGAAGCCGTCATAGGCGCCGTTGCCACGGATCGTTCCGGCATTGTCGATGGTCAGCGTGCCGTTCGCGTAGGAATAGATGCCCGACGTCGCGCCGGTAATCATCCCGTCCGCGGCATTGGTCACGACGACATCGGCCAGCGTTCCCAAGCTGACGCCGGCGCCGAATTCACTGTCGATCGTGCCGCTGTTATCGAGCGTCGCCGATTCGAGGTCGCTGCCGAACCCGACGCCATAACCGTCGCCGCCGCTGCCGCCGAAGTCGCCGGTGCCGCGGATGCTTCCCGAATTGACGACGCTGGCGGTCAGCCCGCTGCGCTCCTCGCTGTCGAGGCCCGTGCCCTGAAGATAGACGCCGCCCGAAACGCCGGTGATCGTGCCCGCGTTGGCGACATCGCCGCCGCCCGACAGGATGACGCCGAAACGGTTGCCGTCGATCTGCCCTTCGACCTCGTTGGTGACCAGCGCGCTGTAACTTTCGTTCGCCTGATCGGTGAAGGCGAACATCGACACGCCGTCGGCAAAGGCTTCGGTCCGGCCGGAGATGATCCCGCTGTTGGTGACGCTGCCGCCACCGATCAGGCGCACGCCATCATCGTTGTCGCCGACGATGGTCCCGCTGTTCACGACCGTCGTATCGACCGCCAGACTTTCGAGCAGCCCCGTCTCGGGATTGAAACGACCCGCCGTGGTGATGCCGAAGCGATTGCCCGAAATCGTGCCGCTGTTGGTGACGCTGCTGACCCCGCCCGACAGGGTGATGCCCGCGTCGGGCGGCGCGTCGAAGCCGAGGTTGCCGCCATTGCCGCGGATCGTGCCGGCGTTGGTGATCGTCGCCGCGCCGTTTTCGACATGGATGCCCGATTCACTTCCCTCGATCGTCGCATCGGCGGCGTTGTCTATGACGGCGGCCTCTGTGGCGGTAAGGTTCAGATAGACGCCGTCGCCGCCTTCGCCGGCGATCGCGCCGCTGTTGGCGACCGCGAAACCCTCCAGATTGCCAAAACCGACGATGCCGCTTCCGGCACTGCCGGTGATCGCGCCGCTGTTTGTGACCGCCGCAGTCAGGGGCGCTTCGCCGTTCTGGATCAGCACGCCCATGCTGTTGCCGTCGATGGCGCCGGCGTTGTCGACCGTGCCCCCCGCCGACAGCGCGACGCCGGCGCGAACGCCGATGATCTGCCCCTCGGCGCTGTTCGTGACACTCGACACATAGGTGGCCGGATCCTGCCCCTCGTCGGCGAACATGTTGACGCCATCGGCCTGCACGAAGTTTTGACCGTTGATGACGCCGCTGTTGACGACCGTGCCGCCGCCGACGAGCCGTATCGCGTCATTATTCTGCCCGACGATGATGCCCGAATTGACGATGTCGGTGCCGACGGCACGAAGAACCGGCGCGGTGTCGCCCGGCAACTGGACGGCGCCGGAGAGGATACCGAAGCTGCCCCCTTCGATCAGGCCCGAATTGGCGATCTGGGCATCAGCGGTCCCGACCATGATGGCGACATTATTGTCGCTGCGGATCAGCCCGGCATTGTCGATCGTCAGCGTGCCATCGGCGGAGTTGATCGCGATAAAGCCATTGGCGGTGATCTCGCCGCCTTCGGCATTGTTGACGACGAGATCGCCCGACAGGTTGGCGAAAATCGCGGTCGTGACGGCGTTGATCGTGCCGCTGTTGTTGATGACCGCCGCATCGAGCGAGCCGCCCGCGAGTATGCCGAGGAAGCCCGAGATGGCGCCGCCGTTGTCGACGGTGGCGGTGCGGCCGATCTGTTCGGGCGAAGCGGTGAGGATGACACCGAACGGGCTGGTCCCCGGCGTTGCGGGATTGGGATTGCCGGTGCTGCGGATGATACCCGCATTTTCGATCGTGCCGCCGCCCTGCAGCAGCGCGCCGAAGACCGTCCCTTCGATCAGGCCGGTTTCGCTGTTGGTGATGGTCCCTATGCCCGTCACGCCTTCGGCGATGCGGTCGGGGAATTCGGTGATCGCAACGCCGATGCCCTGCGCGCCGTTGCCGGCATTGCCGGTGAGGCCCTGGATCGTGCCGCTGTTGGTGACGCTGCCGCCGCCGGCCAGGCCGACGCCGGTGCCCGCTTGGCCGATGATCGTTCCGGCGTTGGTGACGCTGGTGTTCGCCGCGAGCGGCTGCGGCGGCAGTTCGTCGCCGTTCGCATCCTCGCTGAAGAAATAGGAGGTCGCGATGCCGTTCGAGCCGCCGGTGATTTCGCCGCTGTTGCGGTTGGTGACGCTCGATCCGGGTTGCGCGATAACGATACCGCCGCTGGGGCGGCTTTGGGCGCTGCCGATGCTGGTGCCAAGGCCGCGAATCTCGCCGGCATTGTCGACGGTGACAGGGCCATTGTCCGCATAGATGCCAATGTCGAGCCCCTCGACATCGGCATCGTCCTCTTCGATCACAATTTCCAGCGATTCGGGCTGGTCGTTATGAATGCCGAAGGATTCCTGCGCTGCTGCGGGCGCCACGATCTGACCGATCGACAGGCCGACGATCGCGCTGGTGGCCAGCAGGCGGGATTTCGAAATACGCGACATGATTGTGACTCCCCTCGACATTGCAGATGGCAAGGGGTTCGCCGGAGGACGTCCTGGTCCTCCGGCTGGTCACCCCCACCTCGAAATGTGCGTCCCCCAGCTGATTGGATGTCCGGCATCGTTCAGCTTTGTGGGCGTTGACTAGGGCGGGGGTGCCCCGAGCGTCTACCCAATGTTATTTTGGGTGAATTTGCGACGGAGTGTCGACGCCATGCTTGCACATCCGGCCCTAAGGCCATTACGGTGGCCCCGTCACCGGGGGGTGGGTCGCTGATATTCGAGGGGGAGCGCCGGATTTGCGCGCCTTCCCCCGTGAACATGATGACACCGCTGGCCCCGCAACGAACCACGGGTGCCAATGATGCGAAGCCTGCTTGCGGTCTTGATTTTCACGCTGCTCGCGGTGATGCAGCCGGCGCGGCTCGCCGCCGCCGAATTGCCGGTGCTCGACCTGCATGCCGGCGAGGATGCGCCGCCGCTCGCGCCCTTCGTCCGGTTCACGCGCCAGGCGGAAAATGCCGGCACGCCCGATCCCGGCGCGCTGCTGGGTGCGCCGCTGCAACGAATCGAGGGACCGACGATCCATTTCGGGCCGCCCGGTTCGCAAACCGCGGTGCTGCTCAAAATTCGCAACGCCAGCGCCGAGCAGGGAAGCTGGATTCTGACCACCGGCCGCGGCTCGCTCAAATATTTCCGCCTGTACCGGCTGGAGGGCGGCGCGTTCGACCTGCTCGTCGATGCGACCGACCCGGAGGCGGCGCGGCGGAACCTTGGCACCTATCAGGCCTTCAGCACCGAACTGGTTCTCGACCCGGCAGAAGAGGATGTGGTGCTGATCGAATTCCTGTCGGAAAATTCGACCTATATGCCGCTCAGGATCAACAGCTACGGCACCTTCTTCAAGGAGCGGCGCGCGAATATCTCGATGGTGTCGGGTGTCGTGGTCGGCGCGCTGACGCTGCTGCTGCTCAACTTCCTCTTCTTCTCGATCACGGGTTTCAGGGAATTTCTGTGGCTGGCGGTCGCCGAGGCCTTTTTCGCGCTGAACACGGTCCACTCCGAGGGCTATATCACGATCTTCTTCCTCTATGACAAACCGCTGACCGGGCTGGCGGTCGAGGATTTCATCAAATGCGGCTTTGCCGCGTCGATGGCGCAATTCTGCCGGGTCTTCGTCAAGACCTCGGCCCATTTTCCGCGGCGCGACACTGTCCTGAAGGCGCTGATCTGGTTCGCGGCCGCGATAATGATCCTGCTGCCGGGCCTCGCCTATTACCCGCCCGAGCTGCGCTTCCTGCTCCACATCGCAACGTGGCTTGTCACCGTCGCGGTCGCGCTGTTCCTGCCCTTCGTCGGCTATGCCGCGATGAAACAGCTCGGCTTCCAGCTCTGGCCGCTCTTCGTCGGCTGGGCCAGCCTGGCGCTCTTCATCATCTATGCGGCGATCGCATCGATGGGCATTTTCGCGTGGCTGCCCGTCAACTGGCACCTCGCCGGGCCGGTCGGGCTGTTCGAATCGATCATGGTGACGATCGCGCTGGGGCTGAACCTCAGGAAAATCCAGCGCGACAAGGTCGTCGCCGACTGGAAATATGCGCAGTCGCTGACCGAAAGGCTGGAAATCAGCGAGCGCGCGGCCCGGCTTGCCGAGGAAAAGGCTTTCGCGATGGAGACGGTCAACAGCCAGAATGCGCTGCTTCATGCCTCGGGGCACGACAGCCGTCAGGTGATCCTCGCGCTCAACAGCGCGGTCGAGGTTCTGAAACGCCAGAACCGACCGGGCGCCGACGATCAGCTGGTCGAAATGCTCGAAAGCTCGGCCGACTATCTCAATGAAATCGTGTCGACGACGATCTCCGGCGCCAATATCGCGGCGAGCGATTCGGGCTTCGTCGCGCTCAGCAGCTTTCGCGCCGAGGCGCTCGTCGAACCCTTGTCGATGATGTTCAAGACGCCTTTCGCGGGCAAGAAATTGGCACTCGATGTCCGTGTCATGGGCCGGGTGACGATCATTTCCGACCGGCCCTTGCTGATGCGCGCGCTCGCCAACCTGCTGAGCAACAGTTACAAATATACCGATAGCGGCGGAGCGAGCATCACACTCGCGCTCGAAGAGGGGCGCGCCGTCATCACGGTCAGCGATAGCGGCGGCGGCATGCCGGCCGACCTCGTCGCCGCACTGAACGACGGCACCGCCACCCGAATCCGCTCCGACGAAAACGATCAAGGCACCGGATCCGGCTTCGGGTCGGCGCGGCGCATCATCGAAACGCTGCGCGGGTCGCTGAAGATCGTCGCGTCCAGCGCCGCAGGGACCGAAATCCGGGTCGTGCTGCCGGCCGCCTTTGCGTCGGTCACACCGGTATCGGCCGAGGCCCTGCAGTCGCGGCTCGATGGCTGGACTTTGCTCGATTTCGACGACCGCGCGGCTTTCGAAGCCGGGTTGAAGGCCGGCGCCGCGCCCGACCGGACGATCGCGCTGACCTATGACGACACGACGGTCACGCGCGGCCGGCTCAGCCAGCTGGTCGCGATGATCGCGATCAAGCCCGCGTGCCGCGAAATGGCGCTGCACCCGCTTTTCGGCGGACGATCAGAGCAGGTTTAGCTCATTCGCGCGTTCGACGATCTTGCGGTTGTGCGGAACGTCGAGTTTGCGCCGCAATTCGGCGATATGGAAGGACACCGTCGGCGGCGCGATCGCCAGCCGATAGGCGATTTCCTTGTTCGTTTCGCCCTGCGCCAGATAGTGAAGAATCGCCATTTGCCGCGACGACAGCGCGACCGGCGGCTGCTGGAACTTGCCGAGCGCTTCGCCGATGTGCGGCGAGACATAGATTTCGCCGGCCAGCGCCGCGTCGCAGGCGGCGACGATATGGTCGAGCGAGTCCGACTTGCTGACGATCGCGCGCGCGCCGAGCTTCAGCGCCGAATGAATCTCGTTCACATGCGTCTCGCCGGTCAGGATGATGACAGTCATGTCGCGCGAGCCGACGATTTCGGCGAGCACATTGATCCCGCGCACGTCGGGCAGATTGAGGTCGAGGATCACGAGGTCGACGGGCTGCGACTGGACGAAGGCGCCCACCGTCGCGCCGCGATCGAGCGCGCCGACGACCGTATAGCGGTCGAGCGAGCCGAACAGGAACCGCAACCCGCTCTGCGTGATGCGGTGATCGTCGACGATCAGGATATTATGCTTCGCCACCATGCCCACGCCCCGCCTCCCCGATGCGGGGTGATCGGCAGATTTTGCGGCCGCCGCAACCCGAATAATATTGGGGGTGCCGACGGAGTTGCGGACGATCCGTCCAGCGAAGGGACAGCGGCTAGCTTGCTCCGGCCCTCCAGGATCGATCACAGACCTGGCCGGCGTCTATCGGCCTCGCGCAGACGCGCTTTCGCCGCTTCGTCTTCCTGCGCGGCGATCTTGTTCGAAAGGGTAACCGCAGCGTCATAGGCCAGCTTCAAATCGATCGCGCCGACGCGCAGTTCGGTCAGCACGCCGTCCTGGTTCCAGAAGAGCGCGGCGTGGATCACGCGGCCGCAACCGGCGCGGCGGCCCGCCTGCCAGTGACGTTTGGTCAGCGAACTTTCGAGCGTGACCCCATTATATAGGCCGACATCGGGGCCGCCCAGTCCGACGAAGCTGTTGTCGAGCGCCCCGAAGCAGGTTTCGCTCAGTTTTCGGTCCATCGGCGCGCCGGCGTCGGTCCAGTACCAGATCATCGTGCCGCTCGATGTTCGCTGTCCCGCGGGAACGCCGCGGATGAAATTGGCGGTGCTCAGCCCCTTGTGGACCTGGGGCTCGCCATATTTGTCCACCAGCGCCTCGATCGTATTGGCGACCGACGGCGCCTCGGCAAGGCGGTAGGTCCGGCTATGACCGATGCCCCACACGCGCTCGCGCCCCGGATCGGGCAGGAAACTGACCGACAGAATCCGGCGCCCGATCCGATTGCCACCGGTATAGGAAGGCGGATCGCCCATAATCTCCGACCGGAGGGCGGACACGAAGACCATGTCGTCGCGGTTGTTGAAGCGGACCTTGTCGATGAAGAAATCCCGGCCGCCGCGGTGGATATTCGGCATGCCGGTCGCGCCGATCGCCGCCGTCGCCTCGGCTGGTGACATGCCGATCCGGACGCCGTTGATGTCGATGACCTGCGGCGGTTTGCCGGCGGGCTGAGCCAGCGCCGCGGCCGCGAAGCCGATCGACGCCGCGAACAGGAAGGGGATGCCGGTCTTCATCGCCCCGCCCCCTTGTAGAAGCGCGCTTTCGCCGGAAGCCGCGCGGCGGGGCACCAGGTCCAGTCTTCGCTGTAGGTTTCGACCGCGAAAGACCGCGGCCCGGTGACGCTATAGTTGGTCGTCCCCGTGGTCGGCCGCCCGTCCTCGTCGGAACATATCACGGTCTGCTGGAAGTTTCGGCCATCGACCATCTTGAGGCTGGCGAACTTGCAGCTGCTGTAGGGCGACTCGAGGCGATCCTCGGCGAGATAGAGCGTCCCGTTGCCGAAGGGTTTGGCGCAGCTGCCGATACGCATATCGACATAATAGCCGACGGGCAGCGGCACGACGCCCGACTGGCCGGATGTTGCAGCCCGCGAAGCGCCGGCCGCCTGCGGACATTGCTTTTCGAGCGAGCGGATCGCCGCGGTCGACCCGGCGAGCGACAAATAGGTGACTTCCCGCCATTCGTCGCCGCCGTCGGTGCTGGCATAGACGGCGAGGTCGGTGTCGGCGCCGGTCAGCAGCGCCTTCGTCGCCGGGTCGAGCGGGCCGCTGAAATCGGGCTTGCCCGGCTCGAGCATCAGTGGCTGCGTCGTTTCGGTAAATTCCGCATGGCTTCTGAACCCGATCAGGAGCGGCCGGCCGGCGGGCGGCAGACGCAGCGCCTTCGTCGGCACGACGCTCATATAGAGGCCGCCGCCCGGCTGGCAGCGCAGCCCGAGCGCCGCGAATTGAGGATGTCCCGTCACCGCCGCGACAGCGCCGGCGCCGCTGCCGCCGAACTGCCAGCGCGCGTCATGCCCCGGTGACGGCGGCAGCGCCGGCTCGCCGCCGTCGGTGCCGATATCCTCCGCCGTCCCGCGCCGCCGCCCGGCGAGCGCCCATTTGCGCCCGTCCCAACGCAGCACCTCGAGGCACATGTCGGCGCCGACGCTGCCGCAGACCGTACCATGCACCGAAAGGCCGAGCCCGGTGCGACCGCCGTCGAGCTTCACGGCTTCCCAGCCACGGACATTGTTGCTGAAGATTTCGGTGAGACCGCCGCGTCCCGACCCGAGGATGGTGATCATGCAGCCCGCGGTGCCGCACCACGCCGAATAGCCTTGATTGGAGCAGTGCGCCGCGCCATATTCGACGACCCAATCGGGCTTGCCGTCGCCGGTCACCTCGGTCTCGACCGCGAAATTGGCGCGATCGGGGACAAACTTCCCGCCGCCCGCGCGGCATTCGGCCTTGAACTCGTCATAGAGAGTCTGCACCTCGCGCGGCCAGACTTTGGGCTGCGGCTGCGACTGGACGAGCGCGGCGACCGGCAGCAGCGCCGACGCGAGTGTGAACAGCGAACGGATCATGAATAATCCTCCGGCGAAACTTCCCACGGCTTCCAGCTCTGTGCGGACGAGCACCAGGTGTAGCCGCCGCTCCACCAATTGCCCTCCACCACGATGATGAACTTGGGATCGTTCATGTCGATGACCTGCCGCTCATGCTCCCCGGCGGTCTGATAACGCCCGTCACCGAGCGCCTTGAACGGCGTGACGCTGTAATAATCCTGCGGGCCAAGCATCGCCTTGCCGTCGAAGATGAAATCGGGATCGCCCTGCCCGCGTCCGAGCGCATCGCATGCAGCGTGGTTGCGCGCCCAGAGGCCGGTCGCCATCGGCAGACCGCCCTTGCGCACCTGTACCTTTGGAGCAAGTTCGCAGATCCGCCCTTCGAGCGAGCGCCCGCCATAAGCATATTTGCGGCCGTCCCAGCGCAGGAAAGGGAAACAGTCGGATCCCGCCCCGCCGATCTCGATGTCGGGCCATGCGATGCCCTTGCGCCGATGGAAGGCGGGAATTCCCATGCTGTCGGCGATCAGCTTCCAGCCCGATCCCGATTTGGCGAGCAGCTTGAACGAGAGGCCGGTATTGCCGAAGCAATAGCTGCTGCCGCCGCTGATCACCGCCTCGGCGGTGCCGTCGCCGTTGAGGTCGCGCATCTCCGCGCTTTCAAGGCCGTACCAGCTGTCCTTCGGCACTGGTTTGATGTCGGCTTCGCAGCTCGCCATCCAAAACCCGCCGCGCTGCCGATAGCCCGCGGCGCGAAGCGCGCCCTCGCGGTCCTGTTCGATCGATCCGTCCTTGGGGAGTGAGGTATCGGGGACGACCGCGCCAGCCTTTTCCGGCCCGGCCGTCCCCGCCCCGCCCCCCGAAGGCGCTTCGCCGCCGCCGCAGGCCGCGAGGAGCAGCGCGGGCAGCAGGGCATGATGTTTCCAGTTCCGACGCATCCCTATGCCCCCGTTCATGCGGCTTCGCTTTCGTTCGCGCCGCGGGTCCGGCCGTGCTCGGCCTTGGCTTCGGCGACGAGTTCGTCGACGCGCTGGCGCACGGCGGCCTTCAACCGCCGATATTCGCCGTTCTTCTGGCTATAGGCGTAGAGCGCCCAACCGAAGGCGCCCAAGGCGAAGAACCACCATAGATCGAGCATCACGACCGCCCCCAATATGGCGCCGATGATCGGGGCGAACAGCATCATCTTGCGCGACGGGCGCTTGGTGAGCGGCCATTCGAGCCGATTGTCCGGCGCAAAGGTCGAACCCATATTATGGTTGTGATAGGCGACATTATAGCCCCAGCCGGGGCGCGAACCGATGCGGACGACGGTGACCCGCTGCCCCTCGCGCGCGGCGAAGCCGCCGCCCTTGATCGTCACTTCATCCTCGTCGTCGTCAGCATATTCGAGGAAAAAGCGCATCACTTCGGTGTTCGTCGACGACACCGTTACCCGGGGCGCCGATATGTGGCCCGTTCCGTTGTGGACATAGCCGCCGCCGCCGCTGCTCGACGAACTCACATGCGTTTCGGACCAGTTGCCGACGCCGCGGACAATGCCGGTGCGGAAAAAGCCGTGTATGTCCTCGGCGCGCCGGATCGGCTGCTCGTTATTGCTCATCATAACCTCCCCGAAATGCAATCATGGGGAATTGCTCGCACATCCTTGAATTCGCGTCCTGATCCTGTTCTAAAGCTTTTCTAAAGAATGGTCGGGGGGCTGTGATTTCTATGTCGGGAACCCATTCGTCGCGGCGGAGGCGCCGGCTGTGGCATTTCGCCAACGCCGATTTCGACGAGGCGAGCTGGGCGCTGCGCGTCGACGGGCACGCCGTCGCGCTCGAAGGCAAGCCGCTCGAAGTGCTGCACGAACTGCTGCTGCGCGCGGGCGAGGTCGTCACCAAGGACGAGATACTCGATGCCGTCTGGCCGGGCCTCACCGTCGTCGAAGGATCGCTCGCAACCGCCATATCGAAATTGCGCAAGGCGCTGGGCGGCGAAGCCGATGCGATCATCGCGACCGTACCGCGCGTCGGATACCGGCTGGTCGCGCCCGTCGCGGTCAATAGCATCGACACCCCGCTCGCGCCGCGCTTCGCCTTTGCGCCGGGCGACAGCGTGCCCGGCCGCAAGCTGTGGCAGCTCGACCGCCCGCTCGGCGACACCGGCAGCGAGGATGTCTGGTGCGCGCGGCAGGCGAAAACCGGCGAGGCGCGCGTCTTCAAATTCGCCGACGCGCCCGACCGGCTGCGCAGCCTGAAGCGCGAGGCGGCGCTGTCGCGCCTGCTGTTCGCCGGGCTGGGCAAGTCGGCGCCGATCCCGGCGCTCCACGAATGGAATTTCGACACCGCGCCCTTTTTCCTCGAATATGCGTGGGGCGGCGACGACCTGCTGGCGTGGGCGGAAGCGGCGGGCGGCCTATCCGCGATCGCGCCCGAGCAGCGGCTGGCGGTCGCCGCGATGATCGCGCGCGCGCTCGCCGCGGTGCATGGCATGGGCGTCCTGCACAAGGATCTGAAGCCCGCGAACATATTGATCGAGCGGGTCGATGACGAGCCGGTGGTGCGGCTGGTCGACTTCGGCAGCGGGCGGCTGCTCGACGACGCGGTCCTCGCGAATTACCACATCACCGATCCGGGATCGCTCGACGCCGACCTTGGCAAGGACGAACCGCGATCGGGAACGCTGGCGTATCGCGCGCCCGAACTCGCGGGCGAAGCCGTGCCCACGGTGAAGAGCGACATCTATGCCCTCGGGCTCATCGTCTATCAGCTCGTCATCGGCGATTTCTCGGCAGCGCTGGCGCCGGGTTGGGAAGCGCGCGTCGCCGACCCGTTGCTGCGCGATGACATTGCGCGCGCTGCGGCGGGCGTGCCCGCCGAGCGGCTCGCGAGCGCCGAAGAACTGGCCGAGCGGCTCGATCGCCTGCCGCAACGCCGCGCCGAAGCCGAGGCCGAGGCCGAACGG
The DNA here is from genome assembly GCF_011926545.1 of Sphingopyxis italica. Lineage (GTDB taxonomy): Bacteria > Pseudomonadota > Alphaproteobacteria > Sphingomonadales > Sphingomonadaceae > Sphingopyxis > Sphingopyxis italica. The sequence continues at coordinate 130,054 of NZ_JAATIT010000001.1, forward strand.
TCGGCGCGGCTCGCCGAACAGCAAAGACTGGACGAGCAGCGCGCCGCGCGGCGCCCGTGGGTTCGCGCCGCCTTCGCCAGCCTGACGGTTGGGCTGCTGACCGCGTCGGCGCTCGCCGCCTATGCCTGGCATCAGCGCAACGAAGCGGTCGCGGCGCGCGAACTGGCCGAAACCAGCTACGCCTTCATCGCCGAGGATGTGCTCGGTAGCCCCGATCCGGCGAAATCGAGCGCCGACGAGACGGTGATCGACGCGATCAAGCGCGCGAGCCAGCAGATCGACCAGCGTTTTGCCGGGGCGCCGCATGTCGCCGCGCGGCTCCATCTCGCGGTCGCGCGCGCGTTTCACCAACGGTCCGATTTCGATACCGCGCGCGCCGAATATACGCGCGCCGACGCGCTGTTCAGCAACGCGGGCGAGGCGTCGGGCGACGATGCCGTCGTCGGCCGGCTCGGACGTATCCACATGGAATCGACGTCGGGCCAGCCCGACCGGCTCGAAGTGGCGGGCAAGCTGCTCGCGGCCGAACGCGAGCGGCTGGGCGCACGCGGCGAGGCCGGGCGAGTTGGCTTTGCCCTCGCCTCGGCGGAGGGCGCCTATGGCTATATGGCCGACATCGAAGCCGCCGAGCGCGCGTTTCAGCGCGCGGTGAAGATCGGCGAGGCGCCGGACAGCGGGGTGCCGCCGGGGCAATTGCTCAAGGCGCGCTCGTCGCTCGCACTGACGCTGATGCGGCTCGGCCGCGCCGACGAGGCCGAACCGATCGCGCGCGCGATCGTGCGCGATTCGACGCGCATCCGCGGCGCCGACCACCCCGACACGCTCGTTACCCGGCAGCATTGGTTGAACAGCCTGTCGATGACCGGACGGCACGACGAGGCGCTGAAGGCCAGCGCCCCGCTCCTCGCCGCGATGCAAAAGCGGTTCGGACCCGACCACCGCTTTACGCTGGCGCTGCATTCGGCGCGGTTCGAGAGTTTCGCCGCGCTCGGCCAATATGACGCCGCGGCGCGCGAAACCGAGCGCGTCTGGCGGGGCGCGGCGGCGCTGGCAGGGCCGCAATCACACCAAGCCTTGGTCGGACAGACCGACTATGCCTCCGCGCTGTGCCAGACGGCCCGCCGCAACCAGGCGATGGGAATCGCGAACGACGCCCTGTCGACGACCCGTGCCGCCTTTGGCCCCGACTATCCGCTTACGCATGTGGTGCGGTATTTCACCGCCGAATGCCTGATCGCCAACGACCGCTTCGCCGACGCGCAGGCGTTGCTCCGCGGCCTCGATCGGCAGAAAATGGCGCAATTGCTGGGCAATCCGGATATCGGCGCGGCCATCGACCTGGCGCTCGCCGAAGCCGCGCTGGGCAGCGGCGACAAAGCCGAAGCGCGGCGGTTGCTCGCGGCCGCGGCGCCGGCGTTCGCGGACGCGAAAGATCCAGCGGCGAAAGCGCGCGCCAAGAAGCTGGAGGCACAGTTGGCCCGGGGCGGCGGTTGATCATCGGACATCGGTCGCTTGGAAAGCGATCGGACGGCCTGGCAGGGGCAGTAGGACTCGAACCTACGACCCTCGGTTTTGGAGACCGATGCTCTACCAACTGAGCTATACCCCTAGGCCGGAGTGGGCCACTAGCCGGATTGGAGGAGCGGGGCAAGAGGGATGACGGGTTGCGCGCGCGAGCCGGGCTGATATGCGCAATTTCGCATGAGCGACGCCCCGCCCCCCACCTCGTCCCCCACCCTCCCCCTCCACGGCGCCCCGCAGCATTATCTGGGCGGGATCGCGTTGCGGCTGCTGGCGATGGTCAGCCTGTCGCTGATGTTCGTGCTTGTCAAAAAGATCGACGCGGCGGGCATCCACGTCGTCGAAAGCCTGTTCTGGCGGCAAGCGTTGGTCCTGCCTTTCCTGCTGGCATGGGTGATGGCGACCAGCGGCCTGTCGTCGCTGAAGACGCGGCGGATCGGGGCGCACGCGCGGCGGATGCTGATGGGCCTGACCGGCATGGCATGCAATTTCGGCGCGATGATCCTGCTGCCGATGGCCGAGGCGACCACGATCAGCCTGTCGGTGCCGATCTTTGCCGTCATCTTCGCCGCCATCCTGCTCGGCGAGGCGACGGGGTGGCAGCGGTGGAGCGCCGTGATCCTCGGCTTCGTCGGGGTGCTCGTCGTGCTCGACCCGCTTGCAAGCTTCGCGGGCGGATTCGGGGGCACGCACGGCGTCGGTACATTAGTCGCCCTCAGCGGCGCGATAATGACCGCGCTCATCACCATTGCCGTGCGCGACTTGGGCCGCACCGAAAATGCCGCGACGATCGTCTTCTGGTTCAGCCTGCTGTCGATGATCCCGCTCGGCATCGCCCTGCCTTTCGTCATCACCCCGCACAGCGGCCATGAGTGGCTGTTGCTGATCGGGCTCGGCTTCCTCGGCGCGGTGGTCCAGATGTCGCTGACCGGCGCTTTGCGCCTCGCACCGGTGTCGGTCGTGATCCCGATGGATTATTCGAGCCTGCTCTGGGCGATCGCCGCCGGTTGGTGGTTCTTCGGCACCCTGCCCGCCGATACGACCTGGGTCGGCGCCCCGCTGATCATCGCGTCGGGGCTGTTCATCGCCTGGCGCGAGCATCGCCGCCATATCGACCGGCCGAAGGAGGTTGCTGCATGACGTTACCGATCCTTTACCACTGCCCCGACGCCCGCTCGCTGCGCTGCCTGTGGGCGGTCGAGGAGGCCGGGATCGACGTCGACCTCAAGCTGCTCAAATTCCCGCCGCGCGCGTTCGAGCCCGATTATCGCGCGGTGAACCCGCTGATGACCATCCCCGGCTGGGTCGAGAATGGACGGCTGATGACCGAATCCGCCGCGATCTGCGAGCGGATTGCCGAAAGAACCCCGCTCGAAGTCCGCCGGGGCGAAGGTGATTATTGGGATTATCGCAACTGGCTCCACCGCAGCGACGCGACGCTGACCTTTCCGCTCGCCATCATGCTCCGCTACACGCGCGTCGAGCCCGAGGAGCGGCGGCTCGCGCAGGCGGTCGAGGACTATAAAGCGTTCTTCGGCGGCCGGGCGAAGAGCATCGAGGCGGCGCTCGCCGACGGGCGCGAGTGGCTTGTCGCGGGGCGCTTCACCATCGCCGACATCGCGATCGGCTATGCCGCCTTCCTCGCGACGACGCTCGGCGCCGATGATTCGCTGGGCGAAGCAACGAAGGCATGGCTCGATCGCTGCATGGCGCGCGAGGGGTTCCGGCGCGCCCGCGCCCGTCAGAAGGCCGCCGCGTGACGAAAAAGGGCTCCACCATCCGGTGAAGCCCTTCGTGCCCCCCGTGCATGGCAGTGCCAACGAGGAAAACGCATCGGCCTTTCGGGGTGTAGGTCGCGTGAAAGGCCGTATGTGGGGCCAATTTATGGTGCGGCGGATAGGTTGGCTTTCACATTCTCACGTATGCGCACGGCGGATATGGGGCGGGGAATTGCCCTCCCTATTTTGTCATCCCGGCGCAGGCCGGGATCTCGCCGATGCGTGAATCCGATGCGGTGAGATCCCGGCCTGCACCGGGATGACGATGAAAGGAATGTCGTGTTTCAGACGAAACCCCCCGCTCAATTCACCATCCGCTCATAGCCTTCCCAATAGGGCGCGCGCAGGTCCTTGCGCAAAATCTTGCCGCTGGCGTTCCTCGGCAGCGCCTCGATCACGTCGATGCTGCGCGGACATTTGAACGGTGCGATGCGCTCTCGCGCCCACGCGATGATGTCGGCTTCCTCGACGCTGCTCCCCGGCTTGGCGACGACGACCGCCTTCACCGTCTCGCCCCATTTCGCGTCGGGGATGCCGATCACCGCGACCTCCTGCACCGCCGGATGGCCGAAGATCGCGCTTTCGACCTCGGCCGGATAGACATTCTCGCCGCCGGTGATGATCATGTCCTTCATCCGGTCGTGGATGAAGAGATAGCCGTCGGCGTCGAGATAGCCCGCGTCGCCGGTGCGGATCCAGCCGTCGTCGGTCATCGTCTTCGCGGTCGCGTCGGGCAGGTTCCAGTAACCGAGCATATTGTTCGACGAGCGGGTGACGACCTCGCCCACCTCGCCGATCGGGACGGAATTGCCGTCGGGCCCGAGGATGACGATTTCGACGCCGGGAAGCGCCTTGCCCGCCGAGCGCATCCGCGCATTGCCCGCGGGATCATGGTCCTCGGGCGGCAGCATCGAGATCGTGCCCGTGGTTTCGGTCATCCCATAGGCCTGAATGAAATCGGCCCCGAAGACCTGGATGCACTGGCGCAGCAGCTCGAGCGGGATCGGCGCGGCGCCATAGAGGATATATTTGAGGCGGCTGTAATCGACGCTGGCGCAGCGCGGGTGCATCAGCAGCATCTGGAGCGCCGCGGGCACCATGAAGAAGCGCGTCACGCCATGCTGTTCGACCGCGTCGAACACGCCATCGGGATTGAATTCCGCGAGCACGACGCCGGGCAGCCCCGCCGCGAGCGCCATGATGCCAAGCCCGGTGCCGCCGATATGCGCGCAGGGCATCGCGACGAGCACCGCCTCGTCATCGTCCCATTTGGTGTAGGGCATGTCGAGGGTGCTCGAATGTTTGCGGAGCGCGAAGAGATTGCGGTTCGACAGCACCGCGCCCTTGGGATTGCCCGTGGTGCCCGAGGTGTAGAGCTGGAGCACCGCGTCGTTCGCGTCCGAGGGTTCGAAAGAGGTACGCTGAGCGCCCTCGATCATCGCCCACGCCTCCGCCGCGCCGACGATGGCGGGATCGTTTGGGAGCTTGCCCGCGAGCTGATCGGCCAGTCCTTCGAAGCCTGGTCCGGCGAAGACAATTTTCGCCTCTGTGTCGCCCACGATGAACGCCCATTCGTTCGGCGACAGGCGCCAGCCGATCGGCGCCATCACGATGCCCGCGCGCGCCGCGCCGTAGAAAAGGGTGAAATAAAGGTCGCTGTTCTTGCCGATCCACGCGATGCGGTCGCCCTTTTTCAGCCCCGCCGCGATCAACGCCGAGGCGGCGCGCGCCGTGAGGTCATCGAGTTCGGCATAGGAATAGACGCGATCCTCTTCGCGCATCGCCACCCGGTCGGGGCGCTCGGCGGCCCAATGGGTCAGGAATTCGTCGAACGTAAACAGCTCCGAAACGTCGCGGCCCATCGCCTCTCTCTCCTCGAATCGCGTCGTTTGCGCGCAATTGATGAGAAAGCTAACGGTTCTGCCAGCGAGGTAAAGCGCCGATCGCCGGACCTGTCAGGTGCGTCAGGTGCGGCGGAAGAGCAGCATCAGGTTGTTGGCGGGCATCGCGCGGCGCTCGGCGAAGCTTAGTCCGGCGTCGCGGGCGGCCGACCTGACCGTATCGGCGTCGCGCAGCCCCCATGCGGGATCGCGGCTGCGCAAGCTCGCATCGAAGGCGAGGTTGCTCTCCGCAGTCGGCTCATCGGCTTCGATATAAGGCCCGTAGAGGATCAGTGGCGCGCCGGGCGCGAGCAGGCGTGCAGCGCCGGCGAACAGGCCGAGCGTGGCTTCCCACGGGCTGATATGGACCATGTTGATACAGAGGATCGCATCGGCGCGTTCGGTGGGCCAGTCGGGTTCTGCTGCGTCGAGCGCCCGCGGCGGCGCGATGTTCGTGCGTCCCGCCTCGACGCGCCAGGCCGCGATCGAGGCGAGGCCGGCAGGGTCGGGGTCGCTCGGTTGCCAGTCGAGGTGCGGGAAGGCCGCGGCGAAATGCACCACATGCTCGCCCGATCCGCTCGCGACTTCGAGCACCGTGCCCGACGGCGGCAGCCAGCCCGCGAGCACGGCGGCGATCGCGTCGCGGTTGCGCAGCGTCGCGGGGGCGTGGCGCTTTTCCGCTTCACCGCTGTCGCCGGGCATCCAGGGTTGCGGCGTCACTTTTTCGTCTGCGCCCGCGCGCGACGCTCGCGTATGATCAGCCAGGCGAAGAGGCCGACCGGGCCGGCCATCAGCGTCAGGAACAGGAAGGGGAATTGCACCGCCCGGCTGAATCCCTTCTGATCGGCATCGCGCGCGATCCACATGCCGGTGAACAGGTCGAACGCCAGATAATGGATCCACCCCATCGTCGCCCCGCCCGGGCTGTCGAACAGCTTCATCACGCCTTTCAGCGTCGTGAAATCGGCCCCGCTCGCGCCGCCCGGGTCGATGCCGCCGGTCAGGAAACCGACGATCAATATGGTGTAGGCGAGGCACAGCAGGAACACGCCGACATAGAGGATAGCCGCGAGGATTTTGGGCCCGCGCGGCAGGAAGGCGAGCGCGATCCAGGCGGCGAAGGCCCAATAATTGGCCAGCAGAAAGACATTGTCCCAGCTCATATCGTCTCCCCCTTTCCGTCATCCCGGCAAAGGCCGGGATCTCGCCGTTGGCAACCAACCCACCGATGAGATCCCGACCTACGTCGGGATGACGGTTAAAGCTAGACTAGCTCGATCCGCGCCGGCCGCTTTCGATGGGCTTTGATCAACCCTCCCAGGCGAGCACGGGTTTGCGCGCCGCGAGCGTTTCGTCGAGGCGCGCGCGCGGCGCGAAATGCGGCGCCGATTTGAGCGCCGGGTCGCCGTTCTTCGCGCGCAAGGCAATGCTGCGCAGCGCGCCGATGAACTGGTCGAGCACCGCCTTGGACTCGGTCTCGGTCGGTTCGACGAGCATCGCGCCGTGGACGACGAGCGGGAAATAGACCGTCATCGGGTGATAGCCCTCGTCGATCAGCCCCTTGGCGATGTCGAGCGTCGAGAAGCCTTCGGCGAGGCCCTTGTCGCTGAACAGTGCCTCGTGCATGCACGGACCCGATGCCGCGAAGGGCGCGTCGAGCACGTCCTCGAGGCTGCGCAGCACATAATTGGCGTTGAGCACCGCATCCTCGGCGACCTGCTTGAGCCCGTCGGCACCGTGGCTGAGGATATAGGTCAGCGCGCGGGTGAACATGCCCATCTGGCCGTGGAAGGCGGTCATGCGGCCGAAGGTCTGCGGATGATCTTCGCTCGCATTTTCCTCCTCGATCAAGCGGAAGTCATCGCCCTGCCTGGTGACGAAAGGCAGCGGTGCGAACGGAGCCAAAGCTTCGGACAGCACGACGGGACCCGAGCCGGGCCCGCCGCCGCCATGCGGGGTCGAGAAGGTCTTGTGCAGGTTGATGTGCATCGCATCGACGCCGAGGTCGCCGGGGCGCACGCGGCCGACGATCGCGTTGAAGTTCGCGCCGTCGCAATAGACATAGCCGCCCGCCGCATGGACCGCGTCCGAAATCGCCTTCATGTCGCGCTCGAACAGGCCGCAGGTGTTCGGGTTGGTGATCATCACCCCCGCGACATCGGGACCAAGGCGCGCCTTCAGCGCCGCCAGATCGACGCGACCTTCGGGCGTCGCGGGAATGTCCTCGACCGTAAAGCCCGCGAAGGCCGCGGTCGCGGGGTTGGTACCGTGCGCGCTTTCGGGAACCAGAATAACGCGGCGGTCCTCGCCGCGCGCTTCGAGCGCCGCCTTGATGCAGAGAATGCCGCAAAGCTCGCCATGGGCGCCCGCCTTTGGCGACATGGCGACGCTGTGCATGCCCGTCAGCTTGATCAGCCATTCGGCGAGTTCGTGGATCACCGCATAGGCGCCCTGCACCGTTTCCTGCGGCTGGAGCGGGTGGGCGTCGGCAAAGCCGGGCATCCGCGCGACCTTTTCGTTGAGGCGCGGATTGTGCTTCATTGTGCAACTGCCGAGCGGGAAGAGGCCGAGGTCGATGGCGTAATTCTGCCGCGACAGGCGCGTGTAATGGCGCACCGTTTCGGATTCGCTGAGGCCCGGGAGGCCGATCGGCGCGGTCCGTGCGAGCGCGCCGAGGTCGGCGGCGGGCGCGTCCTCGTCGAAATCGACGCCGGTGGTCTCGCTGCCGCCGATTTCGAAGATCAGCGGTTCCTCGAGCATCAGCGCGCGATTGCCGGTGAAGGTGACAGTGTCGTCGGCGCCGCCGGCGCTGTTCATTTCGGGGCGCCAGCCGGCGCGGTTGAGCGCGGTCATGCCAGCACCTCCTTCAGGGCCGCGGCGAAGGCGGAAATATCCGCTTCGGTCACGGTTTCGGTTACGGCGACGACGAGGCCGTTTTCCAGGCCGGCGTTGTCGGGATAGAGACGGCCGAGCGAGACGCCGCCGAGGATGTCCTTTTCGGCGAGCTTGTGGATCACCGGCCGCGCGGCGGTCGGGAGCAGCAAAGTGAATTCGTTGAAGAAGCTGGCGTTCAGCACCGACACGCCCGGCACCTTCGCCAGTTCGGCGGCGGCCGCCTTTGCCCGGCCATGGTTGATCGCGGCAAGCTGGCGGAGGCCGGCTTCGCCGAGCAGGGTCATATGAATGCTGAAGGCCAGCGCACAAAGACCTGAATTGGTGCAGATATTGCTCGTCGCCTTTTCGCGGCGGATATGCTGTTCGCGCGTCGAGAGCGTCAGCACGAAGCCGCGCTTGCCGTTGGCGTCGACGGTCTCGCCGCACAAACGCCCCGGCATCTGGCGGACATATTTGGTCTTGCACGCGAAGAGGCCAACGTAAGGCCCGCCGAACTGGAGGCCGACGCCGAGCGACTGTCCCTCGCCCACCACGATGTCGGCGCCCATTTCGCCGGGCGACTTGATCAGGCCGAGCGCCACGGGCTCGGTCACCACCGCGATCAGCAACGCGCCCGCGGCCTGACAGGCTTCAGCGAGCTTCGTCATGTCGTCGATGCGGCCGAGGATGTCGGGATATTGGACGACGACGCAGCTCACCTCCTTGTCGATGCTGCCCGCCAGTGCGGCCCAGTCGGTGCCCGCTTCGAGGGTCGGATCGCCATCGACCAGCACATCGCCGGTATATTTCGCCATCGTGCGCGCGACGCTGCGGTAATGCGGGTGGAGGCCGGTCGAGAGCAGGGCCTTGGCGCGCTTGGTGATGCGGCGCGCCATCACGATCGCTTCCCAGCAAGCGGTCGAACCGTCGTACATCGACGCGTTGGCGACGTCGGTGCCCAGCAGCCGCGCGACCTGCGACTGAAATTCGAACAGCATCTGCAGCGTGCCCTGCGCGATTTCGGGCTGGTAAGGCGTATAGGCGGTGAGGAATTCGCCGCGCTGGATCAGATGATCGACGCTCGCCGGAACATGGTGGCGATAGGCACCGGCACCGAGGAAGAAGGGGCCTTCGCCCGCAGCGCGGCTGCGGCGCGCGAGGGCCCCCATGTGGCGCTCGACCGCGAGTTCGCTCGCATGGTTCGGCAGGCCCGCGATCGGGCCGTCGAGCCGCGCCTCGGCGGGCACATCGGCGAACAGGTCGTCGATCGACGACGCGCCGATGGTGTCGAGCATCGCCGCGCGGTCATCGGGAGTGAGAGGGAGATAACGCATGAAATACTCCGGTCAGCTATCGGAAGAAGAAGCAAAAAGCGGTGCGAGATCTGCCAGCGATCCGCGAAAAATGGCGGGGCCGCTGTGCGTCGTGCGGACCCAGGGCGCGAGCCAGATGCGAAAACCCGCATCGCGCGCGCGGCGGCAGAAAGCATAATCCTCGGACAGCATCAGGCCGCTGCTCGGGTCGATCTCGGGCAGGAAGAGCGCGTGGACGCTTTCGCCCACCCCCGTTCCCTGCCGGTCGCGCGCATCGGTGCGGAAGGCGAGTTCGGGGTGCCGCGCGCCGAGCGTTTCGACGACGTCGCGGCGGATCAGCATCAGTCCGGTGCCAAGCTGCGACAATTCGACAAGATCGGTCAGCGCAAAGCGTTGGTCGGCGTGCAGGAAACTCAATGCGAAATCGCCCGCATAGCGAGCAAGGTCGGCCGCATTGTCCTTCCCAAGTCCGCGCTCGGCGGCGCGCGCGACCTGCGGCCAGTTGACCGTGCGGCGCGGCACCGCGGCGCCGAGGATCGCGCAGTCGGGCCGGGCCATCATCGCCGCGATCATCGCGAAAATATCGGCGGCGGCGAAATCGATATCGGCATCGACGAAGAGCAGATGCGTGCAATCGCTCTGCACGAACAGGTCGGCAAGCAGGCTGCGCGCGCGGTGGATCTGCGCTTCGTGGAGAATGAACTCGAACCGCACCGGCACACCCTCTGCCTGCGCCGCCAACGCGAGACCCAGCGCCGCGCGGACATAGGTGCCCTGCGCGCCGTCATAGATCGGCGTCGCCACCATCAGGCGGCAATTGGCTGGCGCGGCGTCGGTCATCGCATCCCTCCCCCTCCCGCCCGCGGGAGGGGCGATCGGTTACAGGGCGTCGCAGAAGGCCTTGTAGCCCTTTGCGTCCATCAGGCCGTCGAGCTGGCCCTTGTCGGACAGCGTCATGCGAAAGAACCAGCCTCCACCTTCGGGGTCCGAATTGACGAGCGCGGGGTCGTCTTCGAGCTGACCATTGCCTTCGGTCACGGTGCCATCGACGGGGGCAAAGACGTCGCTGGCGGCCTTCACCGATTCGACCACCGCGGCATCGCCGCCCGCGGTCAGTTCGGCGCCGGTGTCGGGAACTTCGACGAAGACGATGTCGCCGAGCTGGCCCTGCGCGAAGTCGGTGATGCCGACCGTCGCGACGTCGCCGTCGACGTCGATCCATTCATGTTCTTCGGTGTAATAACGCGGCATCGATCAGGCTCCCTGTTTGCGCACATAGCGGTGCGGAATGAATGGCATGGCGGTGACGGTGCAATGGACCAGCTTGCCGCGCACTTCGGCGGCGACGGCGGTGCCCGGCACGGCGTGATCGCGCGGGACATAACCCATGGCGATCGGCGCGCCGACGCTGGGGGCGAAACCGCCCGAGGTCACGACGCCGATCTCGTCCTCGCCGTCGAACAGCTTGGCGCCCTCGCGCACCGGCAGCTTGCCGTCGACGGTGAGACCGACGCGCTTGCGGGGCGGGCCGTCCTCAAGATGACCGAGGATGCGCGCGGCGCCGGGGAAATTCTCCTCTGCGCGGCGGCGCTTGCTGATCGCGAAGCCGAGGTCGGCTTCGGCGGGGTCGATTTCGGGGGTCATGTCGTGCCCGTAGAGCGGCAGGCCCGCTTCGAGCCGCAGCGAATCGCGCGCGCCGAGGCCGATCGGCTTTACTTCTTCCATTGCGCAGAGCGCGTCGGCGAAGGCGGTGAGCGCCTCACCCGGCAGCGAAATCTCGAAGCCGTCCTCGCCGGTGTAGCCCGAGCGGCTGACGCTGACCGGCACGCCGTTCCAATCATAGGGACTTGCCTGCATGAAGACGAGTTCGCTCACCGCCGGCCAGCCGGGCTGGAGCGGCGTCAGGCCCATTCGCGTCAGAACATCGACCGCCTTTGGACCCTGCAGCGCGAGCAAACCATGATCGTCCATATGATTGAGCGTGATCTCGTCGGACAGATTGTCGCGCAAATGGGCGATATCGTCCCATTTCACCGCGCCATTGACGACAAGGTAGAAGCTGTGGCCGCTGTTGGTGACCATCAGGTCGTCGAGGATGCCGCCGTCTTCGTCCAGCAGCAGCGAATAGCGCATGCGGCCGGGTTTCAGCGCCGAGATGTCGCCGGGGACGAGCGTTTCGAGCGCCTCGGCGACATTGTCGCCGGTGAGGACCAATTGTCCCATGTGGCTGACGTCGAACAGGCCGGCGCTTTCGCGCGTCCAGAGATGTTCGGCCATGATGCCTTCATATTGGATCGGCATCCAATAGCCGGCGAATTCGACCATGCGGCCGCCCTTCGCGCGGTGCCAGGCGTCGAGGGGCAGGGTGGCCGTTTCGATCGGAATTTCTTCATCTTCGCGCATATCGCACTCCCGTCGTTGACACGGCAAGTTGCGGCCCGGTGCCGCCCTGTCGCCATGCCCCCTCTGTCACGGGAACCTGAGAGTTTTCCTCCATATATCATGGAGTTACCCCTTCGGTGGTTCCGGCAGAATCGGCCGGAACGCTTTCCAGAGTGTCCGTTCCAGCCTGCGCGGTCCTGCTGACCTGAGAGTTTCCGGGGCGGTTGCTCCTTCGGTGGCGGGGTTGCCCCCGCGCTCTCCCGCGCGGCCGGTCGAATCCCTTGGTGGAACCCGACAGACGCCGCGAGCCTTGGCGCCGCGCCTTTGCAGAGTCAATCGGCGAGCGCGCCGAGCGCGTCGTTTTCGTGGATATATACGCCCGGACCATCTTGCCCCGCGAGCGCGACGATCGCGGCGGCGACGGTATCGCCCGAAATCGAGCGATAGCGGCGGAAGCGGCCGTGGAGCAGCGCGTCGGTCAGCGGCGCGGCGATCGTCGCCAGCCCCTCGGCGAGGCGTTGGGGTCCCGGCCGGTCGCCGCGGAGCAGGCCGGGGCGGATGAGATCGAGGCGGCCGAAGCCGAGCGCGCGAAGGTCGTCCTCGGTCTCGCCCTTGGTGCGCAGGTAGAAATTGCCGCTCTTTGCCGCGGCGCCGACCGAGCTGACCGCGATCATATGCGGCGTGCCGCCCGCCCTCGCCCCGCGCGCGGCGGCAAGTATGAGGTCGTGATCGACCGCGCGGAACGCCGCCTGCGATCCCGCCTGGCGGATCGTCGTGCCGAGGCAGGAAATGAGGACGGCGGGCCGCTCGGCGGCGATGATGTCGGCCCAGCGTTCGGACGGAGCGACCAGTTCGCGGTGATGCGGGGCCAGACTCTCGACCTCGCGCCGCGCGAGAACGGTGACGGACGTGGAACCGAAATGCCCGATCACCGCGCGTCCGACCATCCCGGTCGCGCCGACGATCAGCGCGTCAGGCATGCGCCAGCGCGGCGGGCACCGCGTCGCGGCCGAAGATGTCGGCGTAGCGGTCGATGGCGAAGCGATCGGTCATGCCCGCGATATAATCACCGATATGGCGGTTTGTCGCGCATGTTTCGCCGGGCAACCGCGCCGACCAGTCGGCGCCCATCAGCGCGGGATCGGCGGCATAGGCGGCGAAGAGGTCGGCGACCACCCGGTTCGCGGCCTCGGCGGCGGCGAGCTGTTCGGGGTGGTGATAGAGGTTCGTGTACATGAAGCGTTTGAGTTCGCGTTCCTGTGCCGCCAATTCGGGCGAAAAACCGCCGAGCGTGCGGCCCGCGGCGCGAACCTCCTCGGCGCTGGCGACCCCAACGTCGGCGACGTTGGCGGCGGTCGCGGCGATCACGTCGTTGACCATCACGCCGATCTGGTCGCGGACGAGTTCGCGCAGCAGCCGGTCACGCGGCGCGCCGGGGAAACGCCCCTCGACCGCGCGATAATTGGCGGCGACGAAGGGCTGTGCCATCAACTGGTCGAGGTCGAGCAGGCCCGCGCGCAGCCCGTCGTCGATGTCGTGATTGTCGTAAGCGATGTCGTCGGCAATCGCCGCCACCTGCGCCTCGAGACTGGCATGGCTGGCGAGGTCGAGCCCGAAGTCGCCGTCGATTTCGGCGAGCGCCCAGCCCGGATTCGCAACGGGGCCGTTATGCTTGGCGAGCCCTTCCAATGTCTCCCACGTCAGGTTGATGCCGTCGAACAGCGGATAGGGACATTCGAGGCGCGCGAGCGTGCGCAGCGTGTGACCATTGTGATCGAAGCCGCCATGCGCCGCCATCGCGGCCTTCAACGCATCCTCGCCCGCGTGACCGAAGGGCGGATGGCCGATGTCGTGCGCAAGGCACAGGGCTTCGGTCAGATCCTCGTTGAGCCCGAGCGCGCGCGCGATACCGCGGCCGATCTGCGCGACCTCGATGCTGTGGGTCAGGCGGACGCGATAATGGTCGCCGTCGGGGGCGACGAACACCTGCGTCTTGTGGCGCAGGCGGCGAAACGCGATCGAATGGATGATGCGGTCGCGGTCGCGCTGGAAATCGTCGCGCGGCCCGCGCACGACGCGGCCGAGTTCGGGATGGCGGCGGCCGCGGCTGCGCGCGGGGTCGCTGGCGCAGCCGGCCAAACTCACTTGATCGGGTCGACGGTTTCGCCCGCCTCGCTGTCGAAGAGGAAACCGTCGCCTTCGGCCTTTTTATAGTCGCCGAGCCAGTCCTGCGCCGCCTTGCGGTTGGCGAACGGCCCGACGAGCAGGCGCCGCGTCTGGCCCCATTCGGCGGTCGACCCCGATTTGCCCTTGAACAGCGCGGCGTTGCGTTTGGCGAAACGATTATAGTCGAAGGCGAGCGCCTTGAGGTTCGCGCCGGTCGCGATCTGGACCCACAGGCGCGCGGGGTTCGCCTTTTTCTTTGCGGCCTCCTCCTTCGCCTTGGCATCCGCGTCGGCTTTCGCCTTGGCGGCGGCCTCTTCCTTCTCGCGCTTCGCCGCCTCGGCCGCTTCGGCCTTGCGCTTGTCTTCGAGCAGTCGGGCGAGCGTGTCGGCGCCGATGGCATTGTCGGGCCGGCTCAGCTCTTCGGGCGGGATTTCGATCGAGCCGACGATCTCGGCGAGCGATGCGAGCGGGGCCGAGGCGGCGGTGGCTGGCGCGGGCGAAGAAGCGGCTGGCGTCGAACGGCCCACATCGGCGATCGAAAATCCGGGGCCGATCGGGCCCTTGTTCGCATCGACGGCCGCGCGGATCGGGCGCGGCGCCGCGGCGGTGGGAGTGGGAGTGGGAGTGGGAGCCGGTGCGGGACGGCTCGCCTCCGGCAGCGCGGCAGCCGGCGGCGCTGGCGTCGGCGCCGGCAACCGCGCGGCGGACGCCGGATCGGGTTTGCGCGCGGTGGGCGCGGACGTCCGCGACGGCGTCGTCGCTGCAACCGGCGGCCGCCGGTCGGCGGCGGCAGGCTGGCGCGTCGCGGTCGAGGCGGCCACCTGAACAGGCGCGCGTTTCGGGCCGGGCTGTCCGCTGGGGAAGCGGCCGAAATGCGCCGCCGCGGCCTGTTGCGCGGGATTGAGCCGGTCCATCTGGAGCAGATAGGGCGTGATATTCCGCGCCATCGCGGGCGGCATCGTCGCGTTGAGGATTTCAGTCGCTTCCTTGTCGCGGCCGTTCATCGCGAGGATCATCGCGCGCAGCCGCCACGCGCCGCGATCCTGCGCGCGCAGTTGCGGGGTCAGCATGGCGATTCCGCGATCGGCGTCGCCGCTGATCCCGAGCGACAGCGCGTAACGCCGCGTCAGTTCGTTATTGGGAGAAACCGACAGCGCGAGTTGATAGTCGCGCTGCGCCGCATCCTGTTGCCCCAGCAGGTCGCGCGCGAGGCCGCGGTCGGCGAGGAACAGCCGTTCAGGGGCGCCCAGCAGCTGCGCCTCGCCGAAATAGTCGAGCGCGCGCGTCGGATTTTCCATATGGACCATCGCCGATCCGAGCGCCGCCTTGATCGCGCCGTCGCGCGGGCGGGCCTGTTCGGCGCGGACGAGGAAACCGAGCGCGGCGCGATAATCCTCGAGGTCGATCGACGCACGGCCGGCATCGAGCAGCGCCGCCGTGTCGCTGCTGTTCGCCGCGATGCGGGCGAGCGACGACGACAGCAAGGTGCGCGCGGCGGTCCGCTTTTCCATCGCCGCCTTGGTCGCGGGGTCGGGCGGCGTCACCTGAGCCTGTACGGGCGCCAGCGCGGGGGCGAGTGTCACCGACCCAAGCAACAGCACGCCGAGAGCGCGAACAAGGTAGCGCGCGCGCGCCGGCTTCGCCGTCCATTTCACCTGCCGCATGGGCACATCATCCCGATTTCCGGCCTGCCGTGCCCGGCGGGCGGCCGCTCGATAGCCCCGTTACTGGTTGTTCTGACGTCCCAGGAAACGCGGAATATCGACCCCGTCGTCCTTGCCGCCCTCTTCGGCATCGGGGGTCGATGCCCCGCGCGAGAGCCGCGACATGCGTTCGAACAAGGTGCCGCCGCCGACCGAGCGCGCGGGCGATTCGGCCGCGTCCGCAGCGCCTGCCGAACGATGGTCGGCAGCCGGAGCCTCGGGCGCGTCGAGGACGAGTTCGCCGGCGGTATCGTCATAGGTCGCGGCGACCTGCGACAACTCCATCGGCTCTTCTTCCGCGGCCGGGACCGCGGCTTCGGGTTCGGCATCGCCGAGCGAGAAGCCGGGCGCCGGGTCATTGTCCTGCGCCAGCGGCGCTTCGGCGACGGGCTCTTCCTGCACAGCGGGTTCGACCACTTCTTCGGCCACCGGAGCGGGCGCAGCCGTACGGGCAGGGGCGAAGGAGAAGCTGCGCGTCGCGGGCGCGGCCTGCGCGGCTTCGCCCGTCCCGTCGATACCCGTGGCGACGACCGAGACGCGAATCTTGCCGTCGAGGCTGTCGTTGAAGGCGCTGCCCCAGATGATGTTGGCGTCGGGGTCGACCAGCTCGCGAATGTGGTTCGCGGCCTCGTCGACTTCCATCAGGCGCATATCCTCGCCGCCGGTGATCGAGATGATGACGCCCTTTGCGCCCGCCATCGACACGCCGTCGAGCAGCGGGTTGGCGATGGCTTTCTGGGCGGCTTCGAGCGCGCGGCCGTCGCCTTCGGCTTCGCCGGTGCCCATCATCGCCTTGCCCATTTCGCGCATCACGCTGCGCACGTCGGCGAAGTCGAGGTTGATCAGGCCGGGCATGACCATCAGGTCGGTGATGCCGCGGACGCCCTGCTGGAGCACTTCGTCGGCCATCGAAAAGGCTTCTTTGAAGGTCGTGTTGGGGTTGGCGACAAGGAAGAGGTTCTGATTGGGAATGATGATCAGCGTGTCGACATGTTCCTGAAGCTCGGCGATGCCGGCGTCGGCGGAGCGCATACGCCGCGCGCCTTCGAACATGAAGGGCTTGGTCACGACGCCGACGGTCAGGATGCCGCGGTCGCGCGCCGCCTTGGCGATGACGGGAGCCGCGCCGGTGCCGGTGCCGCCGCCCATGCCCGCCGCGACGAAGCACATATGCGCGCCGTTGAGCGCCTCTTCGACCTGCGCGATGCTTTCCTCGGCAGCCGCGCGGCCGACCTCGGGCCGCGAGCCCGCGCCCAGTCCCTGGGTGATCTGCGTCCCCAGCTGGATACGCCGTTCGGCCGGCGAAGCGTTGAGCGCCTGCGCGTCGGTGTTGGCGACGACGAAATCGACGCCCTCGACGCGCGCCGCGATCATGTTTGCGATGGCATTGCCGCCCGCGCCGCCGACGCCGATCACCGCGATGCGCGGCTTCAGCTCGTCGACCTGCGGCGGGCCAATATTGATGCTCATCAAATAGTCTCCCTGCAGCGGCGGACAGATGCCGCTTCCCCAACCTTGCGACCCATCCGGGCGGTAGTCCGGCCGCCCGGTTTTCTGCACCCGCATTGCACTATTGTGACGTGGGAATCATCCAAAAAATTAACCTTTTCGACACTCGTCATTCAAAAACTACTCTTAAGAGCCGCCATCAGGCGGTGGAGGATCGAGGTTCCCGCCGGCTTGTACACATCCTGCGCCATCATCGGCAGGTCGCGAAGGTCGACGGGGTCCGACGCGGCATAGAGAACCAGACCCGCGAGCGTCGCGAAAGCGGGGCCGCCATGCGCATCGGGCAGGCCGTGCAAGCCGCGCGGTCGCCCGACGCGCGCGGCGCGGCCGAGGGCGGCCTGCGTGTAATCGGCGATCCCTTTGAGGTCGGCGCCGCCGCCGACGAGCACGACCTGCCGCCCGATCGGGCCGACGAAATGCAGATCCTTCAATGTCCGGCCGATCTCTCCCATCATCGCGTCGAGCCGCTGGCGGATCACCGCCACCAGCTGCGCGCGCGTGATGCGCGGGGAATCGCCGCCCGACGGCGCGCCGGGGTCGAGTTCGATAATCTCATTATTGTCGCGCGGGCTGGCGGAGGCCGAGCCGTAGAAGCTCTGGAGCCGCTGCGCTTGGCTTCGCCTTATTCCGAAGGCCGAGGCGATGTCGTCGGTGATGTCGCTCGCGCCGAAGGGTAGCGACGCCATTTCGACGAGCATGCCGCCGGCATAGAGCGAAACGGTGGTGACCGCGGCGCCAAGTTCCACGAGCGCGACGCCGAGGTCGCGCTCTTCCTCCGACAAACAGGCGAGCCCCGCGGCGATCGGCGAGGCGACGACGGCGTTGACGTCGAGATGCGCCTGACGCACCGCGGACTCGAGGTTCCGCACCGGCGCGCCGTCGGCCATGATGATGTGGATGTCGACGCCGAGGCGGTCGGCGTGGAGGCCGATCGGATTCTTGACCCCGTTGAGCCCGTCGAGCGTGTAGAGCGCGGGCTGGGCGTGGAGGATCATCCGCCCTTCGGGATCGATGCCGGCGCGGCCCGCGGCGAGCAGGTCGTCGACATCCTCCTGCTCGATGCGGTGCCCGCCGAGCTCGCTTTCGATCGGCGCGACATCGCTCAAGAGGCTGCCCGCCGAGAAGCTGACCCAGACGTCGTCGATGTTGAGGCCCGCGATGCGCTCGGCCTGCTCGATCGCCTCGCGCACGACATGTTCGGTCTGTTCCATATCGGCGACATAGCCGCGCTGGACCCCGCGGCTCTCGCGCTGGCCGGTGCCGAGGACATGGAGTTGGCCGTCGGCGGTCTGGCCCGCGATCAGCGCGCAGACCTTCCACGACCCGACGTCGAGCGCGGTGATGATCTTTTCGATGCGCGGCGGCGGCATGGCCCTACCCTTCGTTCGCGGTGCTGGCGGCGACGGCGTCGACCGCGGCGCGCATGTCGTCGAGCTTGGCGGGCGCCACCTGTCCCTCGTGCGGCAGGCGGAGGACGAAGCGTTCGGGATCGCGCATGTCGAAGCGGAGGATGCCGCGGCCGAGCAGGCGATTGGCGCCGTCCATATGCGCGAATTTGGCGAGCGCGGCCTTCGCCTCGTCCTCGCCTTCGGGCAGCGACAGCGTCTCGCCGCTGCGGAAGCGGAGGTCCCAGCGGCGGTTGCCGACCCAAGTCGCGCCGGCGAGCAATTCCTTGAGGCTGCTCGCCGAGGCGAGCAGGCGCGCGAGATCCTGCGACCGCTGGTTCGCGCGCGGGCCGATGACGAGCGGCAGGTCGGGCATCGTCGCGACGGTGACGGGTTCGAGCACGACGCCCTTTTCGTCGATCAGCGACAGGCGGTTGTTGTGCTGCCAGATCGCTGCGGGGGTGCGCTCGACGATGTCGACGACGAGCGTGTCGGGCAGGCGGCGCGACACGCGCGCATCCTTGATCCAGCCATATTTCATCAGGTCCGCGCGGACATCCTCGAGGTCGACCGCCGCCATCGAGCGGTCCTTCTGCGCGAGCGCGATGTCATAGAGTTTGAGCCGGTCGATGCGGTCGGCGCCGACGACCTCGACCTTTTTGACCTGAAACCCCGCGCGGCCGACGACCTGGGCATATTCCTCGTGGATCTTGGCGGTGACGCCGGTCGCGTGCGCGGCGATCGCGGCGACGGCGCACAGGCTGAGGCCGATCGTCCAGTTGGCGACCTTCTGCAACCGCTGCGGGCTGATCGGCAGCGCGTTGATGATCGCGTTGAGGCGCGATTGCTGGATCTTGCGCCGCTTTTTCGGCGCGCGCGCGGGCCGCCTTGGCGGTGCTTTTCCGCGCTTGATCTGAGTCTTGCTCATAACAACGCTTCCCCCACGAGGCGTTCGACGAGTTCGGCATAATCCATGCCGACGGCGCGCCCCTGTTCGGGCACGAGGCTGAGCGGCGTCATGCCGGGCTGGGTATTGACCTCAAGCAGATAGATACCCGCCAGCCCATGTTCGTCGTCCCAGCGAAAATCGGAGCGCGAGGCGCCCTTGCAGCCAAGCAGGCGGTGCGATTGCAGCGCCAGATCCTTCATCCGCCGCGCGACGTCGGCGGGGACGTCGGCGGGGCAGACATGTTCGGTGAGGCCCTCGGTATATTTGGCGTCATAGTCGTAGAAGCCCGATTTGACGCGCAGCTCGGTGACCGCGAGCGCCTGATCGCCGAGCACCGCGACGGTCAGCTCGCGGCCCTTGATGAAAGGTTCGGCGAGCAGGCGGTCGAACTCCTGCCACGGACCGACGGCGTCGCGCGCGATCGGGTTGCCGTAATTGCTGTCGTCCTTGACGATCGCGACGCCGACCGACGAGCCTTCGTTGACGGGTTTCAGCACATAGGGGCGCGGCAAGGGGTCGATGGAAAAGAGACTTTCGCTGTCGACCATCGTCCCCGTCGGCATCGGGATGCCATGCGGGACGAGCGCCTGTTTCGTCAATTCCTTGTCGATCGCGATCACCGATGTGACGAGGCCGCTGTGCGTATATTTGAGCCCCATCAGGTCGAGCAGGCCCTGCACCGTCCCGTCTTCGCCCGGGACGCCGTGGAGCGCGTTGAAGACGACGTCGGGCTTCGCCTCGGCGAGCCGCAGCGCGACGTCGCGGTCCATGTCGATACGCGTGACTTTGTGGCCCCGCGATTCGAGCGCGTCGGCGACGCCGCCCCCGCTCATCAGCGACACTTCGCGTTCGGCGGACCAGCCGCCCATCAGGACGGCGACATGCCACGGACCCCGGCTCATACGGGCTTACCCACGCGTTGAATCTCCCATTGCAGTTCGATGCCGCTCTTGTCCTTCACCCGGCGGCGGACTTCTTCGCCGAGTGCCTCGATGTCGGCGCTCGTCGCGTCGCCGCTATTGATCAGGAAATTGGTGTGCTTCTCGCTGACCTGCGCGCCGCCGACGGCGAAACCGCGGCAGCCCGCATCGTCGACCAATTGCCAGGCCTTGTGTCCGTCGGGGTTCTTGAAGGTCGAGCCGCCGGTTTTCGAGCGCAGCGGCTGCGAGGCTTCGCGGCTCGCCGAGATGCGGTCCATTTCGGCCTGGATCGCTTGCGCTTCTCCCGGACGGCCGCGGAAGGTCGCACCGATCACCACCGCACCTTCGGGCAGTTCGCTGTGGCGATAGGTGTAGCCTAAATCGGCGAGCGGCAGCGCCTTGCGTTCGCCCGAGCGAAGCACGACGTCGCAGTCGACGAGGATGTCCTTGACCTCGCCGCCATAGGCGCCGCCGTTCATGCGCACGAAGCCGCCGACGGTGCCGGGGATCGAGCGGAGGAATTCCATGCCGGCGATACCCGCGTCGCGCGCGGTCGAAGAGACGAGGATGCCCGACGCACCGCCGCCGCAGCGCAGCGTCGTCGCGTCGATGGCTTCGACTTTCGCGAAGGCCTTGCCGAGCCGGACCACGACGCCCGGGAAACCGCCGTCGCGGACGATGAGGTTCGAGCCGAGGCCGAGCGCCATCACGGGGGTGGCGGGATCGAGATCGCGGAGGAAATCGGCGAGGTCGTCGGCGTCCTTCGGTTCGAACAGCCAGTCGGCGGGGCCGCCCGACTTGAACCAGACGAGGGGGGCGAGCGGCGCCCGCGGGGTGAGTTTGCCGCGGACGGTTGGGAGGGTTGCGGTGGCGGTCATGCGCCGATCCTCCCCCAACGGGGGAGGGGGACCACCCGTAGGGTGGTGGAGGGGCACAGGATGTCGGGCGCTGCGTTCGAATGCGCGTGCCCCTCCACCATGCTTCGCATGGTCCCCCTCCCCGTTCCGGGGAGGATCTGGCACGGGCCGCTCACTTCGCGCTCTCCACCGCCGCCGCCAGCCCCGCCGCCATCTTCGTGATGTCGCCCGCACCCAAGCAGATGATCATGTCGCCCGCGCCGAGTTCGCCCGTCCGAATGCTCGCGGCGAGGCTCGCGGCGAGCGCGTTCGCGTCGGCGACGACTTGTGCGTGACGGTGGCCGCGGTCGCGCAGCCCCGCGGTGAGCGTATCGGACGAAACGCCGTCGATCGGGCTTTCGCCCGCGGCGTAGACGGGGAGCGCGAGGACGATGTCGGCGTCGTTAAACGCCTGCTGGAAATCGTCCATATGATCGCGAAGGCGCGTGAAGCGGTGCGGCTGGACGACGCCGACGACGCGCCCCGCCCCCGCCCCTTCGCGCGCGGCCGACAGCACGGCGCGAATCTCGACGGGGTGGTGGGCATAGTCGTCGATGACGGTCACGATGCCCTCACCCGCCGCGATCTCGCCGACCTTGGTGAAGCGGCGCTTGACCCCCGCGAAGCCGTTGAAGCCGGTGGCGATCTTCGCGTCGCTGACGCCCATGTGGAGCGCGACCGCAATCGCCGCGAGCGCGTTCTGGACATTGTGGCGGCCCGACATCGGCAGGTGGATGCCCTCGATCGTGCGGCTATTCCCATCGCGGTCGCGCACGACGACGTCGAAGCGGTTGCCGTCGGGGCCCGGCATCACATTGGTGCCGCGCACGTCCGCTTGGGCAGAGAAACCATAGGTGATGATCCGGCGGTCGCGGATGCGCGGGATGATCGCCTGCACCTCGGGATGGTCGAGGCAGAGCATCGCGGCGCCATAGAAAGGCACATTCTCGATGAACTCGACGAAAGCGTCCTTGATCGCGTCGAAGCTGCCATAATGGTCGAGATGTTCGGGATCGATGTTGGTGACGACCGCGATCGTGCCGTCGAGGCGCAGGAAGCTGCCGTCGCTCTCGTCGGCCTCGACCACCATCCAGTCGCTGGCGCCGAGGCGCGCGTTCGAACCATAATTGTTGATGATGCCGCCGTTGATCACGGTCGGGTCGATCCCGCCCGCGTCGAGCAGCGCCGCGACGAGGCTGGTCGTCGTCGTCTTGCCGTGAGTGCCCGCGATCGCGACGGTCGATTTGAGCCGCATCAGCTCGGCGAGCATTTCGGCGCGGCGGACGAGCGGGATGCGGTGCGCGAGCGCCGCCTCGACCTCAGGATTGCCGCGCTTGACCGCGGTCGAGGTGACGACGACGGCGACGCCGTCGACATTCTCGGGGGCGTGGCCGATCGCGACGTTGATGCCGCGCCCTCGAAGGCCCTCGACGACATAGCTATCGGCGATGTCGCTGCCCTGCACCTGATAGCCGAGATTGTGCATCACCTCGGCGATCCCCGACATGCCGATGCCGCCGATGCCGATGAAGTGGATGGTGCCGATGTCGGTCGCAACGCCGCGCATCAGCGATCTCCCGCACGGGTGGCGGCGACGCCGCCCGCGACCGCGGCGGAGCGCGACGGGGTGCCGACGCGGATCACGTCCATCATCGGCGGCGCGGTGAGCGATTCGACGAGGTCGGCGAGGTCGCGCGTCGCGTCGGGAAGTCCGCAGCTCGCCGCGCGCGTCGCGGCTTCTTCGAGCGCGCCGGGCTCGAGCGCCATGCGCTGGATATGCTTCGCGACCTCGGCGGGGGTGAAAGCGGACTGCTGAAAGGCGATCGCCCCGCCCGCTTCGACGAGGTCGACGACATTCCACGTCTGATGATCGTCCATCGCGCTCGGATAGGGGACGAAGATCGCGGGGCGCCCCGCGCATGCGAGTTCGGCGACGGTCGAGGCGCCGGCGCGCGCGATGACCATATGCGCCCAGCGCAGCCGATCGGGGAAATCCTTGATATAGGACGCGCATTCGGCGGCGACGCCGAGTTCGGCATAGCGGGCGCGCACCGCTTCCAGATCATCCTCGCGGCACTGCTGGACGACCTGCAGCCGGTCGAGCAAGGCGCGCGGCAGCATCGCGATCGCGGCGGGGACGACTTCGCTGAGCACGGTGGCGCCAAGGCTGCCGCCGACGACGAGCAGGCGGAAGATGCCGTCCTCGGGCAAAGGCGGAAAACCGTCCTCGCGGATCGCGATGATCTCGTCGCGCACGGGATTGCCGGTGATGTGAAGCTTTGCCTCGTGCCCGACCGGATAACGCTGGATGTTGCGATAGGCGACCGCGACCGCGTCGACGCGCGGCGCCATCATGCGGTTGACGCGGCCGAGCACGGCATTCTGCTCGTGGAGCACGCGCGGCCGCCTGGTCGCGCCCGCAGCGAGCAGGCTGGGGAGCGAGGGATAGCCGCCGAAGCCGACGACGACCGCGGGGTCGAACTCGCGGATCAGGTCGATCGCCTGCCGCCGCCCCTTGCGGATCGCGAGCGCGGCCTTGAGCCAGCCGACGGGGCCGCCATGGACGCGCCCGGCGGGCAGGACATGCGTTTCCATCTCGGCGGGCGCACCCGGAATCTTGAGCCCGCGGTCGTCGCTGACCAGCGCGACGCGGTGGCCTCGCGCGATCAGTTCGCCCGCCAAAGCGTAGGCGGGCAACATATGTCCCCCCGTCCCGCCGGCGGCGAGAAGGAAGTGGCGAGTTGCGCTCATTTCTTGTTCCAGTTGCGGGTCATCGACACCCGAGCCGCATAGGGGTTTCGCCGGGTCAGCGACAAGAGCAAACCCATGCCGATCGACAGAGCGATGAAAGACGAGCCGCCGTAGGAGATGAAAGGCAGCGTCATCCCCTTTGACGGGAATATCTGCGTGTTCACCCCCATGTTGATCACCGCCTGTCCGCCGAACTGCGCGATCAGCCCGGCGACCGCGAGGATCAGGAAGCTGTCCTCCTCATCGAGCAGGCGGACGAGGACGCGGACGATGATCGCGAGATAGAGCGCGGCGATCGCGATGCACGCGATCATCCCGAACTCCTCGCCGATCACCGAAAAGATATAGTCGGTATGCGCCTCGGGCAGCTGGAACTTGGCGAGGCCGGCGCCGGGGCCGGTGCCGATCAGCCCGCCGGCGGTCAGCGTCGCATGCGCCTTGTCGACCTGAAAGCTGTCGCCCTTGTCGAACAGCCAGATGTTGATGCGCTGCTGCGCCACGGGGTAGAAGAAATAGGCGAGGATGAGGCCGGCGACGCCGGTGCCCGCGAGCATCCCCATGATCCGCATCGACAGACCCGCGACGAGCACGAGCACGAACCAGGTCGCGGCGAAGATGACCGTCTGTCCAAGGTCGGGCTGGCCCATCAACAGCAGCGCGATGACGCCGGTCAGCGCCGCGGCGAGCGGGACGACGGGCAGGCTCTGGTCGTGGAGGCGCAGCGACAGCACCCAGGCGAGCGACACCGCGAAGAAGGGTTTGAGGAATTCGGACGGCTGGAGGCGGAGCACGCCGCTGCCGAGCCAACGCTGCGCTCCGTTCACCGAGGCGCCGACGAGCGGGACGAGGAAGAGCAGGAAGAGAAAGACGATCGTGCCGTAGATAGCGAAGCGCCGCGCCTGCGGCTTGGGCAGCATCGACACCATCAGCATCACGGGGACGCCGACGATCACCCACATCAGCTGGCGATA
Source organism: Sphingopyxis italica (assembly GCF_011926545.1). GTDB lineage: Bacteria > Pseudomonadota > Alphaproteobacteria > Sphingomonadales > Sphingomonadaceae > Sphingopyxis > Sphingopyxis italica. The sequence continues at coordinate 155,052 of NZ_JAATIT010000001.1, forward strand.
GAAATAATAGAGCGGGTCGAGCGACGCGGTCGAGGTCGATAGCTTCTGCGCCGCGACGGGCGACGCGGCCGCGACCGCGACGAGCCCGACCGCGACGAGGATCGAGACGAGCAGCAGCAGGACGCGGTCGATTTCCCAGAACCAGAGGCCGAGCGGGGTGCGGTCGGCGCGGCTGAGGCGCGGGCCGCGGCGTTTGGTCGTACGCGTGGCCGCGATCACCGGGCGTTCGGTCGCGTCCATATTGTCCCCCCCACTCATGCCCCGAGCGCCTGTACGGCGGCGCGAAACGCATCGCCGCGCTGTTCATAATCCTTATACTGGTCGAACGAGGCGCAGGCGGGCGACAGCAGGACGATGTCGCCGGGCTCTGCCGCCGCCGCCGCCTGCTTCACCGCGGTCGCCAGATCGCCCAACTTTTCGACGGGACAAGCGTCGCCGATCTCGGCCGCGAACGTCTCCATCGCCTCGCCGATCAGATAGGCGCGCTTGACGTGGCCGAACCAGGGGCGGCAGGCGGCGAGCCCGTCGCCCTTCGCCTGCCCGCCGGCGATCCAGTGCAAACGCTGGTCCGGCGCCGGCGGGAATGCCGCCAGCGCCGGTGCAGCGGAAGCCGCGTTGGTGGCCTTGCTGTCGTTGAACCAGCGGACACCATCGGCTTCGCCGACCAATTCCATACGGTGCGGCAGCGACTTGTAGGTCGCGAGGCCGCGTTCGATCTGTTCGTCGTTCAATCCCAGCACGCGGCATACGGCGATCGCGCAGACGGCGTTCTGCGCGTTGTGCGGGCCTTGAAGTGCGGGCCAACGGGCTTGATCGACGGGGTCGATGTCCTTGCCCGAGACGCGGTGGAGGCGATGGTTGATGCGGCTGGCGATCATCTTCGACGGATCGTCGTCGACCGCGACGATCGCGACCTGATCGCGGTGCTGAAGGCTGAACAGCCGCGCTTTCGACGCCGAATAGCCGGCGAAGCCGTCGTAGCGATCGAGGTGATCGGGGCTGAGGTTGGTGAGTAGCGCGACGTCGCACGCGAGACTGTGCGAAAGGTCGATCTGGTAGCTCGACAGTTCGAGGACGTAAACGCCGCCTTCGGGCAAAGGCTCGCGCGTCAGGATCGGCAGGCCGATGTTGCCGCCCATCAGCGTCGGCACGCCGGCACTTTCGAGCATGTGGGCGACGAGCGCGGTGACGGTCGACTTGCCGTTGGTGCCGGTGATGCCGACGGTCTTGTGCGGCGGCAGGTCGCCCTCGGCTTCGGCAAAAAGTTCGATGTCGCCGATGACGGGAACATGGGCTTCGCGCGCGTGCGCGGCGATCGGGTGGCGGTTGAGCGGCACGCCGGGCGAGACGACGACCCCCGCGAAACCGACGAGGTCGATCTCGAGCGGGTTGCCGATGTCGGCGCCCAATGCCATCGCATCGTCGCGCGCCTCCTCGCGCTCGTCCCAGGCGGTGACGCCCGCGCCGCTGGCCACGAGCGCCTCGACCGTCGCGAGCCCCGAGCGCGCCAGCCCCAGCACCGCATAGCGGCGACCGGCAAAGGCGCGCGAGGTGATCACCGGAGCTTCAAGGTCGCGAGCCCGGCCAGCGCGAGGACGATCGAGACGATCCAGAAGCGGATGACGACGGTCGATTCGGGCCAGCCCAATTGCTCGAAATGATGGTGGATAGGCGCCATGCGAAAGACGCGCTTGCCGGTGCGCTTGTACCAGAAGACCTGGATGATCACCGACAAGGCCTCGACCACGAACAGCCCGCCGACGAGGACGAGGACGAGTTCGTGCTGCGCGGTCACCGCGATCGTCGCGAGCGCGCCGCCGAGCGCAAGGCTGCCGGTATCGCCCATGAAGACGGCGGCGGGGGGCGCGTTGAACCACAGGAAGGCGAGGCAGGCGCCGATGATCGCGGCGGCGAACACAGCAAGCTCGCCCGCGCCGGGGACGTGCGGGATGCCGAGATAGCCCGCGAACTTCGCATTGCCCGAGAGGTAGACGATGACGAGGAAGGTCAGGCTGGCGATGATCACCGGGAAGGTCGCGAGCCCGTCGAGCCCGTCGGTGAGGTTCACCGCGTTACCGAAGCCGACGATCAGCACCATCGCGAAGACATAATAGAGCGGTCCGAGCGGGATATAGACGTCGGTAAAAAAGGGCAGATAGAGGTCGGTGCCGGTGCGCGAGACGATCAGCAGAACCGCGACCCCCGCGATCAGGAATTCGATAAGCAGGCGAATGCGGCCCGGAATGCCGCGGTGGCTGGCCTTGGTCACCTTGTCATAATCGTCGAGAAAGCCGACGACCGCGAAACCCGCGGTGACGAAGAGACATGCCCAGACGAAGCGGTTGGAGAGATCCATCCACAGAAGCGCCGAGATCATCAGCGAAATGAGGATCATCAGCCCGCCCATCGTCGGTGTGCCCTTTTTGGCGAGGTGGCTTTGCGGGCCATCGTCGCGGATCGGCTGCCCCTTCCCCTGCCGCGTCCGCAGCATCAGGATGAAGCGCGGGCCAATCCACAGGCCGAGGATCAGCGCGGTCGCGACCGCCGCGCCCGAGCGGAAGCTCAGGTAGCGAATGAGGTTGAGCGCCCCCGGAAAGCCTAGCCATTCCGCCAGCCAATAAAGCATCAATAATCCCCGCTGGTCAGCGCCGTCACGACATGCGACAGCCCGACGCTGTTCGACCCCTTGACCAGCACGGCGTCGCCGGCGCGGATCAGGTCACCGAGCCGCCCTACCGCGGCCGATTGCGCGGGCACATGCTCGAAATCGACGCGGCCCTCAAGCGCTTTGGCGAGCGGCGCCATCTCTTCGCCGACAAGCAGGGCGAATTGCACTCCGGCCGCGACGAGCGGAGCCGCGAGGCCCGCATGCCAGGCCTCTCCGCCCGCCCCGAGTTCCTTCATCGCGCCGAGAATCGCGACCTTGCGGTCCGCGGATTCGGTGCCGAGTTGATCGATCGTCGCCGCCATCGACGCGGGGTTGGCGTTATAGCTTTCGTCGATGACGAGGATCTGGCCGCCGGGCACGTCGACGCGGTGGCGCGCGCCGCGGCCCGCGAGCCCGCCCATTTCGGCGAAGGCGAGCCCCGCCGCGGGCAGGTCGCCGCCGACCGCCTTCACCGCGGCGAGCACCGCGAGCGAATTGGCGACCCAATGCGCGCCGGCCTGCGCGATGGTGAAGCAGAGGAGCGATTCCTGCACCTGCGCGGTGACGAGCGAGCCGCCCTGCCCGTCGGGCAGCCAGTCGACCGCGCGGACGTCGGCGCCCTCGTTCAGCCCGAAGCTGACGATGTGCGCGGCATGCCGTTCGGCCTTGGCGCGCAGGCGCGCATAATGCGGGCTGTCGAAGGGAATGATCGCGGTGCCGCTGGGCTCGAGCCCTTCGAAAATCTCGGCCTTGGCGTCGGCGATCGCTTCTTCGCTGCCGAAAAATTCCATATGTGCCGGCGCAATCGTCGTGACGATCGCGACGTGCGGGCGCACCATGCGCGTCAGCGCGGCAAGCTCGCCCGCGTGGTTCATGCCCATTTCGAAGATGCCGTAATCGGCGCTGCTCGGCATGCGCGCGAGGCTGAGCGGCACGCCGACATGATTATTGTAGCTTTTGACCGAGCGGTGCGCCTTGCCGGGACGGAAGCGATCGAGCGCGGCGAACAGCGCCTCCTTCGTCCCCGTCTTGCCCGCCGATCCGGTGACGCCGATGATGCGGCCATGGCTGCGCGCGCGCGACGCGATGCCGAGCGCGTTCAGGGCGGCGGCGCTGTCGGCGACGCGGACATGCGGATGGTCGATTAAGGTTTCGCAGATGATGCCCGCGGCGCTCGCCGCGATCGCCTTGTCGATGAAATCATGCCCGTCGGCGCTCTCGCCCTTCATCGCGATGAAGAGATCGCCCTTCGTCACCTCGCGCGAGTCGAAGGCGACGCCCTGCACGGTGAAGTCGGCGCTGGCGGTGCCTCCGCAAGCCGTCGCGATGGCGCGCGCGGTCCAGAGCGGGTTCATGCGGCCTCCTCGCGTGCGACGGTGACGTCGTCGAAGGGAATGACGCGCATCGCGTCGCCGCGTCCGACGATCTGGCCCTGTTCGTGCCCCTTGCCCGCGATGCAGACGATGTCGTCGGCGCGCGCCTCGGCGATCGCGGCGGCGATCGCGGCGCGGCGGTCGCCGATCACCCGCGCATCGGGTGCGGCGGCGGCGATCGCATCGCGGATGAAGGCGGGATCTTCGCCGCGCGGATTGTCGTCGGTAATGACGAGCACATCGGCCTTGGCGGCGGCGACCCTGCCCATTTCGGGCCGCTTCGCCTGGTCGCGGTCGCCGCCGGCGCCGAAGACGAGGATCAGGCGGCCGCTCGCGTGCGGGCGCAGCGCGTCGAGCGCCGCCTCGATCGCGTCGGGGGTGTGCGCGTAATCGACATAGACCGGCGCGCCCGCGCGGGTGATGGCGGCGCGTTCGAGCCGCCCGCGCACCGGCTGGAGCCGCGCGAGATTGGCGAGCGTTTGCGCCGCGTCGCCGCCGGTCGCGATGACGAGCCCGGCGGATACCAAAGCATTGGCGACCTGATAGGCGCCGATCAGCGGCAGATCGACCTTTTGGGTGAGGTCGCCTGCGGCGATGACGAGCGACTGGCCGAGCTGGGTCGGCGCGCGCGAGACGAGGCGGAGCCTTTCGCCCTGCGTGCCGACGGTCAGCAGGCGGATGCCGCGGGCCGCCACCGCGTCGATCACGGCGGGCGAATAGTCATCGTCGGCCCAGACCACCGCCGCGCCGCCCCCCTCGACCACTTCGGCGAAGAGGCGGAGCTTGGCCTGAAGATAAGCTTCCATCGTGCCGTGATAGTCGAGATGATCGTGGCTGAGGTTGGTGAAGGCGGCGGCCTTCACCGACAGCCCCTCGGTGCGATACTGGTCGAGGCCGTGGCTCGACGCCTCGAAAGCCGCATGGGTGACGCCCTCGGCAGCAAGACCCGACATGTTCGACAGGAAGGTGACGACGTCGGGCGTCGTCAGCCCGGTCGAGGCGCTCTCCAGCGAGGTCGTGATGCCGAGCGTGCCGATCGATGCGGCGTTGAAGCCGGCCATGCGCCACAGCTGGCGCGTCATTTCGACGGTCGAGGTCTTGCCGTTGGTCCCCGTCACCGCGACGCAAGTCGCCGGGAAACGGTGAAAGAAGCGCGCGGCGATATGCGCGAAGGCGCGGCGCGGATTGGCGTCGGCGACATGTACCGCCCCCTCGACCTTCGCTTCGGCGCGCGCGACGACCGCAACCGCGCCCGATGCGACCGCAGCCGGGATGAAATCCTCGCCGTTGAATTTTTCGCCGACGAAGGCACCGAAAATCGTGCCCGGCGCGACCTTGCGATGATCGATCGCGAGCCCCGTCACCACGGGATCGCTGCCCTCCAGCGCCTGATCGTCGAGCAGCGCGGCGAGCCGCATCAGTGCGTTTCCTCGCCTCTGCGCAGCAGCGGGAGGAGTTCGGAGACGTCGACGTCGCGGCTTTCGTCGGGGAAGACGCCGAGCATCGGACCCGCACGCGTCACGACCTTGCGCACCACCGGTGCCGCAGTCCAGCCCGCGGTGCGCTGGCCCGAACTATAGGCATTGCCCTTGGGCTCGTCGATCATCACGAGCACGATATAGCGCGGATTGTCCATCGGGAAGGCCGCGGCGAAGGTCGAGACGAGTGAATGGCGACGATAGCCGCCCGCGCCCGGCTTTTCGGCCGATCCGGTCTTGCCCCCGACGCGAAAGCCCGGGGCGTCCGCCTGCTTGCCGGTGCCATCCGAAACGATCAGGCGCAGCAACTGGCGCATCCGCGCGCTGGTCGACGCCTTGAACACGCGGCGCCCCTGCGGCGGCGGCTTGTCGCCGAGCTTGAGCATCGTCGCGGGACGATAAAGGCCGCCGTTGACGAGCGCGGCATAGGCGCTCGCGAGATGCAGCGGCGTCACCGCGATGCCGTGCCCATAGCTGGTCGTCATCGTCGTCACCCGGCCCCAATTCTTGGGCCAGAGCGGGAAGGCGCGTTCGTGGAGTTCGATTTCGGGGCGCTTGTCGAAATCGAGGCTGCGGAACAGCGCTTCCAGCTTTTCGCGCCCCAGCTCGTCGGCGATGCGCGCGGTCGCGATGTTCGAGCTTTCGATCAGCGTCTCGGGCACATTATACCAGCGGCCGGGGTGGCTGTCGCGAATGCGGAAGCCCGCGATCGGGAGCGGCGCCGTCGCGTCGTAGCGGCGCGCCATGCTCGTCACCGTGCCGGCGTCGATCGCGGCGCCGATCGACAGCGGCTTGAAGGTCGAGCCCAGCTCGTAGAGATTATAGGTGACGGCGTTGCGGCGCGTCGTCGGGTCGCTGCCCGTCAGCTTGTTCGGATTATAGGTCGGCAGCGAGGTCATCGCGGCGACTTCGCCGGTGTGAACGTCGAGGATGATGCCCGCGCCGCCGATCGCTTCCAGATTGGTGACCGCCGCGCTCAGCTCGCTTTCAAGCACGCCTTGCACGCGCGCGTCGATCGACAGCGCCAGCGGCTCGCCGCGCGTCGCCTCGTCGATCAGCCGCTGGTCGAACGCGCCTTCCACCCCCGTCACGCCATGGCCGTCGGCGTTGATGAAGCCGAGCACATGCGCCGCGAGGGTCAGCTGGGGATAGAGGCGTTCCTTTTCGCGCGGGAAGTCGAAGCCAACGTCGCCGATCGCGTTCACCGCCGCGACCTGATCGGGCAGCGCGCGGCGGCGGATATAGGTCGGACGCGGCCCGGTCAGCTTTGCCAGCAAGTCCTGGCGCGTCATGTCGGGAAAGATCTTGTGCAGTTCGGCCGCCAGATATTGCCGGTCGTTGAGCAGTTTCGACGGCACGACGCGGATCGAATAGCCGTCGATCGTGCGCGCGAGCGGCACGCCGTTGCGGTCGACGATGTCGGCGCGCGCCGGGACGAAGGCCGTCGCCGCCGAACGGCCCGACGAGGGATCGAACAGCGCGAAATAAAGGAGGCGCACCGACACAACCAAAAATGCCGCCATGAACAGCAGCATCAGGATCATCAAACGTTGCTGCGCGGTCAGCAATATCTGCTGCCGCACCCCAGCGGTTCGAACCCGGGTCGGACGGACGACCAGCGTGTTCATCGGCCGGGCTTTCCTCCCGCCGCTTCAATGGCGGCCGCGCGCTTCAAATCGGCGAGCGTCGATTCGGCGAGCAGCTGGTCCTCGATCATCTTGAGCTGTTCGCGGCGGCGCGTCGGCGCCATGCGCGGGGTGACGTCGCTGCGCACGCCGGTATCGGCCTGCGCGAGCTGGACGGGCTTCGCGGCGACGGGCTTTGCTGCCGCGGGCTTCGTCACGGCAGGCTCGCTTGCGACCGGGCTTTCCTTCGGCGCGGCCGGCACCGCGACCGGCGAGACCATCGCCATCAGCACCGGCGCCACCTCGTTGGCGCCGCGCGCGCGCGGCAGCCGGTCGAGCGAGGCGAGCTGGCGTTCGTTTTCCAGATATTGCGCGGCGTCGGGCGCCGAATAGCCGAAGGTATCGGCGTTCCACTGTTCGAGCTGGCGCATCGAGGCGCGCACCGCGAGTTCGGATTCGAGGTAGCGGATATTGTCGCGCGCCCGGATGATGTCGCGCTCGATGCGCGTCAGTTCGCTGCGCGTCGCCGCGACCTTGAGCGACACGGGATAGAGCATCATCGCGAAGATGAGCACGAGCAGGACCAGGCCGATTCCCTGGAGCTTGCGGGCCGCCATCAGCATGACATCGCCTCCTTCATCGAACTATCCGGCCCTGAATTTCCGTGCCAGGCGGGTGCCGCGGTGCGGACCGCGCTGCGCAGCGTCGCCGAACGGGCGCGCGGATTGCGCGCTTCCTCTTCCTTGCCGGGGCGTATCTTGCGCGCCGGCGTCTCGAAGGTTGCGGCCCGCGCCAGAGGGATCGGCGCGGGCCGGTGACGCGAACCCGCGGCATCGCCACCGCTGCGTTCGCGCAGGAAATTCTTCACGATACGGTCCTCGGTACTGTGAAAGCTGACGACGGCGAGCCGGCCACCGGGGCGCAGCAGCCGTTCGGCGGCGGAAAGGCCCGCGACCAGCTCGTCGAGTTCGCTATTGATGTGGATGCGGATCGCCTGAAAGCTCTTGGTCGAGGGATCCTTCGGCGCGCCGGGCGGATGGCGCAGCGCCTTGCGGATCACGGTCGCGAGTTCGGCGGTGCGGGTCAGCGGGCGCGCGGCGACGATCGCGCGCGCGACGCGGCGCGACTGGCGCTCGTCGCCATAGTGGAAGAGGACGTCGGCGATCTCGGTCTCGTCGGCGCGGTTGAGCCAGTCGGCGGCGCTTTCGCCCTCCTGCGCCATGCGCATGTCGAGCGGGCCGTCCTTCTGGAACGAAAAGCCGCGCTCGCCCTGGTCGAGCTGCATCGACGAGACGCCGATGTCGAAAGTGATGCCGTCGACCGCGTCGATCCCGCGCTCGGCGAGCAGCCGGTCGATCTCGCCGAAGCGGCCGTGGACCAGCGTCAGATGACCAGCGGCTTCGGCGACAAGCGCCTGCCCTTCGGCGATCGCGTCGGGGTCGCGGTCGCAGGCGACGACGTCGGCGCCCGCGGCGAGCATCGCGCGGGTGTAGCCGCCGGCGCCGAAGGTCGCATCGACGTGGCGCTCACCCGGGGCAATGGCGAGCGCGGCGATGACTTCTGAGCGGAGGACCGGATCGTGGCGCGGATCGCGGGGGAGGCCGGGGATAAGGTCGGTCACTTGCGCCCTTTCCCTTTCGCCTGATCCCACGAGGCGGCGAGGCGCTGGAGCACCGGATCGGCCTCGGCGCATTCGGCGAGCGTCGGCAGCCACCAGATTTCGAGGCGGCGGCCCGACCCCACAAAAGCCGTCGCGCCGGCATCGCCGACGCGGTCGCGGTGGATGAAGCTGGGAAGGAAACGACCGCTATCGTCGAGCGTGTAGGGCTCGGTATAGCTGAACCGCTTCTTGAACTCGGTATCCTCGTCGAAGTCGAGGTTGCGCAGCCGCGCGGTTTCGCGGTCGCGCTCGATCTCGCCGTTCAGCCGGTCATACTGATCCTGGCCATAGGCGACGAGACAGGGCAGTTTTTCGTGGAAACCGACCCAAAGCACGCGCTGGCCGTCCGCATTGAGGGGCACATTGTTGCGGAACTGAGAGGGGACGGCGATGCGCCCCTTGCCATCGATCGCGGCGAAATTGGTGCCCGCATACTGGCCGGGCGTCACAATCGCCATCGCTCTGCCCCCCGTATCCGCGCCACCGGGCAAAACTTCCCCGGCCCCGGAATCGCAGGATTCCAGCTGGTTCGGCGCGGGTGGAGAATGCCCCTCTCCGATTCCTGAGTATCAACTATAGATCGGGGTGGAAAGGGGTATTTTAGGGTAAAATAGGGAATCCAACCCCTATCGGCCGCAAAAACCGCTCGGAATTGGGTAAATAGGGTCGCGCGGCGCCGCAGCGGCACCGTCGGGCGGCTTCGATCGGGGTGAATATGGGCGAAAACGCCGACTCAGTCGGCGCGGGCGCGAATCCAGAGCGGACGGAGCACACCGGTGCCAGCGCCGGGCCACAGGCGCGCGGCGAGCCACTCCATCGTGTCGGCCCGCCGCAGATGGTCGGCGCCGGGCACGAGCGGCTGCCAGAGCGGCGCGAAGAGGAGGTCGGCGTCGCCGACGAGCCAGACCTCGCCCTCGCCGATCGGGCAGCGGGCGACGCGGCGCCCGGCGAATATCTGGCATTGCGGAGGGAGCCGATCGAAGCGGCCGGCGCTGAACAGGCGGAGGCGCGCGCCGTCGACATCGATCGCGAGCGCCGCGCCCTCGGCGCCGGGCGCCGGAGCAAGCGTGACGCCCCAATGATCGAGCAAAGGGGTGAGCAGGCTCGTCACCGGCGGGTTGCGCGGATCGCCGAGCGGATGGCGCGCCGGCCAGCCCGACAGCGCGTCGGCGAGGACGACCGCCCGCCCGCCGCCGCGCACGAAGGCGTTGATCGCGACCAGTTCCTGCGGCGCGAGCGCGCGCGGATGCGCGAGCAGCAGCGTTCCGCCGGGGGGCGGGACATGATCGGCGAGGCTGTCGACGAGCGACACCGGGCCGGCCGCGGTCAGCCGCGCGAGCGCCGGGTCGTCATTCGTCCCCTCGGCGATCATCGCTGCGATGCCGCCGCCGCCCGACCAGCGCAAAGGCAGGCCGGTAAGCATGGTGACGGCGGGCGCACCCGCGCGTGCGGCGGCGGGGCGATAGAGGGCGGCGAGCAGCGCGTGTCCCGCCGCGAACCAGCCAGCGACGAGCGCGAACGCGGCGAGCCACGGCAGGAATGTCGGACGCGGACGCCACTGGACGACAAGATCGGTGAGCGACGCGGCAACCCCCGCCGCGACGATGATCAGCAGCAGTTGCGGCCAGCCGGCCGATCCCGCGAGCGCAAGCCCGAGCAGCGCCTGCGCCGCAACCAGAAACGCCAACATCACGAGCCAGCTACGGCGCCGCGCCGCGACGGGCTCGCGGCGCTGCCACCAGGCGAGAAGCAGCATCGGGGGCACAAGCAAGGGGACGGCGAGCGCGGGGTCGATGCGGCCGAGCAGCGCCTGCCCGCCCGCGATCCACGCGAGGGCGACGACCGTGATGGCGATAGTGAAAGCGCGCAGCACCGGCCCGCGCGATACCGCGATCACTGTTTCGACTGGCGCGCGCGCTGGAGTTCGGGGTCGGGTTCGAGATCGGGAACAGTCGCCGCCGGCGCCACCGCCTGCGGGATCTTGACCGAGGTCGCCGCATTTTCATCCTTCGACGACGACGGCGACACCGGCTGGACGCCGAGTTCCTCGAGCGGCGCGCCGACGGCGGGCTCCTCGCCGGGCATCTTCACCTCGGTCGTTGCCGCGACCTCGCCTTCGGCCCGTTCACGCGCGCGCTCGCCGATGAGCCCCGCCATACCGACGAGCAGCAATACGGTGAGCACCCCGGCGATGCCGATCTGAAGCCGCCGCATCGTGTCGTTGACGGGCGCCGTCGGCGTTGGCGGCGCGGCCTGCGGCTTGGGTGCCGAGGGGGTGTCGATCCGAACGCTCATGCCGCCTCCAGTCCTTTGCTCGCCAGCCATTCGGGGTTGTAGAGTGTCGAGAGATAGCGAAACCCGCTGTCGCAGAGGATCGTTGCGATGCGTTTACCCGAACCCAATTGCCGCGCGAGCGCCATCGCGCCGGCGACGTTGATGCCGGACGAGAGGCCGAGGCACAGCCCCTCTTCGCCCAGCAGGCGGCGAACGACGTCCAGCCCTTCGGCGTCGGAGATGCGGAACTGCGTATCGATCGGCGCGCCCTCGAGATTGGCGGTGATGCGGTTCTGCCCGATGCCCTCGGCGACGCTCGACCCTTCGGGTTTCAGTTCGCCGCACTGATAATAATTATAGAGCCCGGCGCCGTGCGGATCGGTGAGCGCGACGGTGATGTCGGGATTTTTCGCTTTCAACCCGAGCCCGGTGCCGGCGATCGTGCCGCCGGTGCCCGCGGCGCAGGTGAAGCCGTCGATGCGCCCATCCATCTGCTCCCAGATTTCCTCGGCGGTGCCGAAGATATGCGCCTTGCGGTTGGCGATATTGTCGAACTGGTTCGCCCAGATCGCATTGTCGGTTTCCTCGGCGATGCGGCGCGAGGTGTGGACGAAATGACCCGGGTTGGCGAAAGGCGCCGGCGGGACGAGCACCAGCTCGGCGCCGAGTGCGCGGATCGTCGCCATTTTTTCGGCGCTCTGATTGTCGGGCATGACGATGATCGTCTTGTAACCCAAGGCGTTGGCGACGAGCGCCAGTCCGATGCCGGTGTTGCCCGCCGTCCCCTCGACGATCGTACCGCCGGGGCGCAGGCTGCCGTTCGCTTCGGCGTCGCGGACGATATAGAGCGCGGCGCGGTCCTTCACCGATCCGCCGGGATTGGCATATTCGCACTTGCCCCAGATTTCGCAGCCGGTGGCTTCGCTCGGCCCTTTCAGCAACACCAGGGGCGTATTACCGATGAGGTCGAGGCTGTTTGCAGCAATAGTCATGCCCATGATCTAGGGCGGCGCCCGCGGCCCCGCAAGACAGCTTCGCTTGCGCCGCCGATGATCGGCCTTGTCGACCAACGGGCCCCGCGGCCCGACGAACGACAGGTTTGGCGAGCGTCGGGGGTTGCGACTGTGACAGTATATCATTACTGACGCGCCATCTGGTCGCCATAATTACAGGACTCTCTCCCCATGCGTTTGCTTTGTTCCGCCGGTTTTACCTTTGCCCTCTTCCTGGCCGCCCCGGCCTTTGCACAGGACAGCGCGGCGGCCAGCAGCGACGACGATGTGCATTCCGGCGGGCCGATCGTCGTCACCGCGCCCTATGTCCGCAGCCTCGACATCCTCGGCAATGTATCGGTGCTCGAGGGTGACGAACTGGCGCGCGACATTCGCGGTCAGATCGGCGACACTTTGACGCGCCAGCCGGGCGTATCGGCGACGAGCTTCTCCCCCGGCGCGTCGCGCCCCGTCCTCCGCGGCTTTTCGGGCGAGCGCGTCAAGATCCTGACCGACGGTATCGGATCGATCGACGCATCGAACACGTCGGCGGATCACGCCGTGACGATCGACCCGCTGACCGTCGAGCGCATCGAAATCCTGCGCGGCCCCGCCGTGCTGCTGTTCGGCAGCCAGGCGATCGGCGGCGCGGTGAACATGTTCGACCGCCGCATCCCGCGCAAAGTCCCCGCCGACCATGTCCATATCGACGCGATCGGCGGCTATGCGACCGCGGCGAACGACCGCAATGTCGGCGGCTCGATCGACGTCGCGCTGAGCCCGCAGATCGTCGCGCATCTCGACGGCAGCTGGCGCAAGACGGGCGACACGCGCTCGGGCGGCTTCGTCTATGCCCCCGATATTCGCGGCGACCTGCTCCACCTGGCGGAACATGAAGTCGAAGAGGGGCATCTCGACGAAGCGGCCGAGCTGACCGAACAGGCGGGCAAGCGCGGCAAGATCGACAATACGCAAAGCGAGACCTGGACCGCCGGCGGCGGGATTTCGCTGATCAACGACGGCGGCCAGCTTGGCATTTCGATCGGCTATTTCGACACCAATTATGGCGTTCCCGCGCGTCCGAACACCGCGCACGATCATGGCGGCGAAGAGGAAGAGGGCGGCCACGATCATGGCGAAGGCCCCGTCACCATCGGCATGAAGCAATGGCGCGCCGACCTGCGCGGTGAAGTCGAGCTCGGCGACGGATTTTTCGACAAGCTGCGCATCCGCGCGGGCTTCGCCGATTACAAGCACACCGAGTTCGAAGGCGACGAGATCGGCACGATCTTCACCAACCAGGGCGTCGAAGGCCGGCTGGAGCTGGCACAGAACGACCGCGGCGGCTGGCGCGGCGCGAGCGGCGTGCAGTACAGCCACCGCGATTTCAACGCGGTCGGCGCCGAAGCCTTTGTGCCGCGCAATCTGACCGACCAGTTCGCGCTCTTCACGCTGCAGGAATATACCGCGGGTCCACTCGGCCTCGAGGCCGCGGCGCGGTATGAAAAGACCAATGTGCGCGCGCAGACGCTGGGCTTCGAACGCAATTTCGATAGCTTCTCGGGCGCGCTCGGCGCGACATACGACATCTTCGAAGGCGCGAAATTCGGCGTCTCGGTATCGCGCGCGGTGCGCGCGCCGTCGGCCGAGGAGTTGCTGTCGAACGGCCCGCACATCGCGACGCAGAGCTTCGAACTCGGCGATCCCAATTTGAAGCGCGAATCGAACTGGGGCGCCGAAGCCTCGTTTAAGATCAAGACCGACGGCTTCAACCTCAGCCTCACCGGCTATTCGAACTGGTTCGACAATTTCATCTATTCGGCCGCGACGGGCGCGGAAGAAGATGAATTGCCCGTCTTCCAATATTTTCAGCGCGACGCGCGCGTCTATGGCTTCGAGGCCGAGGCGAGCGCGCGGCTGGCGCAAATCGGCGGTTTCAACATCGTCGGCGACGTGACCGCCGATATGACGCGCGCCAAGATCAAGAATGCCGGGCTCGACCGCAATATCCCGCGCATTCCGGCGCTGCGCGTGCTCGGCGGGCTCGAAGCGCAGGGCGAGCGCGTCGATGCGCGCGTCGAGGTCGAATGGACCGACGATCAGGCGCGCGTCGCGCAGTTCGAGACGCCGACCGACGGCTTCACCTTGGTCAACGCCTCGCTCAGCTGGCGCCCGCTGCCCGATACGAAGAATCTGACGCTCATGCTCTCGGCGAACAATATCTTCGACGTCGAGGCGCGCCGCCACGCGAGCTTCACCAAGGATTATGTGCCGCTGGCGGGACGCGATTTCCGTCTGACGGCGCGGGCGAGTTTCTAAACCCCGATCGTCTTTGACCGAAAATGTCGTGTGCTCCCGCGAAGGCGGGAGCCCATCTCCGGTCGGTGCCAGTTTGAACCGGCAGGAGATGGGTCAGCATCGGGTTGAACATGCCCCGCATGTTCAAGGATCGTCCGGGGGACGATCCGACCCGATGCTCCTTCGCGGGGACACGGCGTTTCATTCAAAGTGATGATGTTTATGCTCCGTCGACCCCGATCAGGGCGCGAGCAGCTTGCGCTTGTTCCAGTAGATCGAGGTTGCGGCGGCATAGGCACCGACCTTTTCCCAGACCGCGCCGTCGACCTTGTCGATGTCGACCCCGGCTTCGACATAGGCCTGAACGATCTCCATGATCTGCTCTTCGGTCATGCCGGTCGAGAGGTCCGGATTCGCGCCGATGGGTCCGAAATCGAGCGCCTTGTCGGCGACCGCCGGCGACAGGCCGAGCTTGGCGATGTCGTTCGCCAGCCATTCGCGCGAAACGCGCGCGAGGTTATAGTCGAAATAAGGACCCTTTTGTTCGGCGGTGACGCCGTGGCGCGCGACGCAGGCGTCGGCAATGCTCGCGAGCTGCTTGAAAAGGGCTTCGCGCGACGCCTCATCGCCGCCGCCCGCCATCGCCTCGCCGATTGCCTCTTTCGTGTCACCTGGCACCGACAGGGCGACGCAATCGAGCTTCTCACCCTCCTGCGCCGCGGCCGCGCCGGGCAAGGCCGCGAGCATAAATGCGACGCCCGCCATCAAAGCCTTGATCATCGACTCGTCTTTCTATCGGGAGGGATCGCCCCTCAGGACAGCATGGCCATGCCGCCGTTCACATGCAACGTCTGGCCGGTGACATAGCCCGCTTCCTTCGACGCGAGATAGACGACGGCGGCGGCGATGTCGCTGCCCTCACCCATCCGGCCCGCCGGAATGCGCTGGTTGAGCGCCTCCTTCTGCGCGTCGGGCAGGTCGTCGGTCATCGCGGTGGCGATGAAGCCCGGCGCGACGCAGTTGGCGGTGACGCCGCGACTGGCGAGTTCCTGCGCCAGCGCCTTGGTCATGCCGGTGACGCCCGCCTTCGACGCGGCATAATTGGCCTGCCCCGGATTGCCGGTCGCGCCGACGACGCTGGTGATCGAGATGATGCGCCCGAAGCGCGCTTTCATCATCGGTTTGGCCGCAGCGCGCGCGAGGCGGAAATTGGCTTCGAGGTTGATGCGGATAACGTCCATCCATTCCTCGTCCTTCATCCGCATGATCAGATTGTCGCGGGTGACGCCGGCATTGTTGACGAGAATATCGAGTTGCCCCAGCGCCTCGACCGCCGACGGCACGAGCGCATCGACCGCGGCGCCGTCGCCAAGATTGCACGGCAGCGCGACATGATCGCCGCCGAGCGTATCGCGGAAGGCGCTGAGCTTGTCGGCGTTGGACCCCGACACCGCAAGCCGCGCACCCTGCGCCGCGAGCGCCTGCGCGATGGCCGAGCCGATGCCCCCCGAAGCGCCGGTGACGAGGGCGGTCATGCCGGTGAGATCGAACATGTCTATTCTCCTGATGATTACCGGTTCACGCGGAGACGCGGAGACGCGGAGGGTTTATGATCGTTAACAATGCGACGGACGCCTTCCTTGAGCGTGGCGCCCCCGAAGTTGATGAGAAGACCAACAGATTGGCCAGTCAGACGAAGATAGGTCAACAGCTGCTTGCCATGAGCCGGGTTCAACTGTTCGACAGATTTGACCTCCACCAGCAAACAGCCGTCCACGAGCAAATCGATACGAAAAGCCGCATCGAAGCGCGCACCTTCGAAATGTATATCGATCGGCATTTGCCGATCGACCCGATATCCAAGCTCGATCAGCTTTCCGGCAAGGACCGTCTCATAGACGCTTTCCAATAAGCCCGGCCCCAAATCCCTGTGCAAGCGGAGGGACAAGTCGAGCACATCACCGCTCACGACATCTATATCCCGCACAATTCCTCCGCGTCTCCGCGTGAACTTCTTCCTTCGTAGCCTCTGCGCCTCTGCGCGAATCTATTAAAGCGTCTTCAGCAAAGCCTCGATGTCATCCATCGAAATCACGCTGACCGTCTCGACTTCGCCGCTCGCGCTGCGCTTGACCATCGGCGAGAGCACTTTGCCGCCGAATTCGACGAAGTGCGTGACGCCGATGTCTTCCATCGACGCGACGCTTTCGCGCCAGCGGACGCGGCCGGTGACTTGTTGGACGAGCAGGTCGCGGATCGTGTCGGCGTCGCTGACCGGGCTCGCGGTGACGTTGGCGACTACCGGTACCAGCGGCGGCGCGGGGGGGCTGGCGCCGAGCGCCTCGGCCATCGCATCCGCCGCCGCCTGCATCAGCGGGCAGTGGAAGGGCGCCGAGACGGGGAGCAGCACGCCGCGCTTGATACCATAGTCCTTGACCAGCGCGACCGCGCGCTCGACCGCGCCTTTGTGGCCCGAGATCACGACCTGCGACGGATCATTGTCGTTGGCGACGGTGCAGACCTCGCCCTCGGCGGCCGCATCGGCGAGCTTTTGCGCGGTGTCGATGTCGGCGCCGAGCAGCGCCGCCATCGCGCCGACGCCGACGGGGACCGCCGCCTGCATCGCCTGCCCGCGCGTCTTCAAAAGCCGCGCGGTGGTCGCGAGGTCGAAGGCGCCGGCGGCGCAGAGCGCGCTATATTCGCCGAGGCTGTGGCCCGCGACATAATCGGCCTTGGCGGCGAGCGTCACGCCGCCTTCCTTTTCAAGCACGCGCAGCGTCGCGATCGCGTTCGCCATGATCGCCGGCTGGGCATTTTCGGTGAGGGTGAGCTGGTCCTCGGGGCCTTCGCTCATCAGCTGGAACAGCTTCTGGCCGAGCGCGTCGTCGACTTCCTGAAACACTTCGCGCGCGACCGGCGAGGCGTCGAACAGCGCCTTGCCCATGCCGACCGACTGGCTGCCCTGACCCGGAAAGATGAATGCACGCATATTGCGTCCCCTAGCGTAATATTGGAATGGGCCGCGCCTATTCCTTCACCCTGCGCGATGCAAGCCGAACGGCACGACCTTATTGTCCCCATCGTGGCCGATGTCGGCGCGGCCCAGCCAGGGGATCCCGTTGCGCTCGCACCAGTAGCGCGCAATCGCTTCGGCCTCGATGCCGAATGGCCGGTCGTTCTCGGGAACATCGCTGACCCGTCCCAGTCGCAACCCCGCCAGCCCGCGCCCGGCAAGGACGCTGGTGACATGGAAAAACACGCGATCGAAGGCATAGAGATATTCGCTGACCTCCTCGACCAGCAGAATATGGCCCGACAGGTCGGGTTCGAGGGGGGTGCCGAGCATCATCGACAGCGTCATCAGGTTGAACGCCGCGTGGCGCGCGCCATGCTGCAATCCCGCCTCGCACGCCCCCGGGTCGCGGGCGACGAGCCAGTCGAGCGCGCGCTGCACCGTCACGTCGCCGCCCTCGCGCCGGATGTCGGCGACCATCGGCCCGTGCGCGACATGGTCGAAACCCTCGCGATAAAGGCAGCCCAGCAAATTGCCCTGATCCGAATAGCCGAGAAAAGCCTTGCCGCGCGCCACCGGCTCCATCGCGGCGACGGCCCTCTCCGCGATCCGGCACGCGCCATAGCCGCCGCGCGCGAACCAGATCGCATCGATGTCGGCGCGGTTCGCCATCGCCACCAGCGCGGCGAGCCGCTGCGCATCCTCGCTCGCAAAATGGCCGGCGACGGCGAAGCATTGCGGGTCGAATTCCAGTTCGACGCCGGGATAGCCGAGGCTGACGACCGCACGGACGGCCTCGGCATCGTCGGGCAATATGGGGGTGCTGGGGGCGACGATTCCGATGCGCATGGACAGGACTCTGATTTTCCGTTCGTGTCGAGCGAAGTCGAGACACCCATCGCTATGGCGCCAAGCCGAGGGGCATCTCGACTTCGCTCGATGCGAACGGGAAAGGGAATGTCGCTCCGGTTGCAAACCCTTCGCCAAAGCCATATCGCGCCGCCATGTCGGAAAACAAATCCTATTTCTTCTGCGGCATCGGCGGGTCGGGCATGTTGCCGCTCGCGATGATCGTCGCGGCGCGCGGCGCGGCGGTTGCGGGCTCGGATCGCAGCCGCGATCAGGGCCGGACGCCCGAGAAATTCGCCTGGCTGGAAGATCAGGGCATCGAATTTTTCCCGCAGGATGGCAGCGGACCGA
The DNA here is from genome assembly GCF_011926545.1 of Sphingopyxis italica. Classification (GTDB taxonomy): domain Bacteria; phylum Pseudomonadota; class Alphaproteobacteria; order Sphingomonadales; family Sphingomonadaceae; genus Sphingopyxis; species Sphingopyxis italica. Next base: position 173,612 of record NZ_JAATIT010000001.1, read on the forward strand.
AGGCGGGGCAGATCCTCGTCGCATCGGCCGCGATCGAGGACAGCGTTCCCGATGTCGCCGCGGCGAACGCGCTCGGGCTCGCGCGGATGACGCGCGCCGACCTGAACGCGGAGCTGTTCAACGCCGCCGACAAGGCGATCGGGGTCGGCGGCACGAGCGGCAAATCGACGGTCACGGGGATGATCGGCTGGATCCTCGAATGCACGGGCGCCAGGCCGACGGTGATGAACGGCGCGGTGATGCGCAACTTTGCGGGGGCGGAGATGCCCTTCGCGAGCGCGCTGGTCGGCGACGCCGCCATTTATGTCAGCGAGGTCGACGAAAGCGACGGGTCGATCGCGCTTTACACGCCCGACGTCGCGGTCGTGACCAACATCAGCCTCGATCACAAGAGCCTCGCCGAATTGCACGGTCTGTTCGGCGACTTCGCGGGCAAGGCGCGGGTCGCGGTCGTGAATGCCGACGACCCGGAATCGGCACCGCTGCTGCCGGCCGGCAATGTCGTGACGTTCGGCTTCGGCGATGCGGCGACGGTGCGCGGCAGCGATTTCGAGGCGCTGCCCGACGGATGCCGCTTCGCCGTCCATGCCGACGGCACCGCCTATCAGGTGAAGCTTCGTATGCCGGGCCGCCACAATGCCGCCAATGCGCTCGCGGCGATCGCGGCGGCGCACGCGGCGGGCGCAACCGTCGCGCAGGCGGTCGAGGCGCTCGCCGATTTCGCCGGCCTCGCGCGCCGTTACGAAGTGCTGGGCCAGGCGGGCGGCGTCACCGTGATCGACGATTTCGCGCATAATCCGGATAAAGTCGCCGCGACGCTCGCCGCCGTCGCCGAGTTGCCGGGTCGCGCCCTGCTCTTCTTCCAACCGCACGGCTATGGCCCGCTGCGCCAGATGGGCAAGGAACTCGCCGCCAGCTTCGCGTCGGGTATGCGCGAAGGCGATAAGCTCTATGTGTGCGATCCCGTCTATTTCGGCGGCACCGTCGACCGCAGCATCGGCAGCGAGGCGTTGGTCGCCGACATCGTCGCCGGCGGCGGTGATGCCGTCCATATGACGACCCGCGCGAACTGCGGCGCCGCGATGCTCGACGAAGCGAAACCGGGCGACCGCATCCTGATCCTCGGCGCGCGCGACGACACGCTGACCGAATTCGGGAGGGAGTTGCTCGCCCGGCTTGGCGGTTAGCCGAACGTATCTTCGATGTTGCTGATGCCCGCCTTGCGCGCCCGATAACGCCCGATACCGAAACCGACGAAGAAGACGATCGTTTCGAGGACCAGCTCGAACGCAATCGTGAAGATTATGGCGACGCTCACCGGAACCTCTCCCCCGCCCGCAATCAGGCCACCCAGTCCGCCGAACAGGCACGAAAGCAGCAGGATGACACCAGCGTGCTTCCACGCAAGCCGATCGCTGTTCATCCCCCAGCTAAACAGACCGATCAGCGCAGCAATTTCCAACATCTCATTCCCCCTCAATCCCGGCAGGGATGTTGCGCGTCACAGCAGGAGGAGCAAGCCTTTTCGGGCGTAGCCTTGCTTTCTCTCCGCGAATCTGTATAGGCGCGCTCATTCGGGGCGAGGCCACGTGCCTGTCGCCCCGTTTGTTTTGCACCAATACGCAAGACTTGACGACAGCCGGAGGGGTTTCGCGATTGGCGCGGAACCAGCGATCGGCCAAATCGAAGGAAGCGCACCATGCCGTTTTACGAGCATGTCTTTATCGCGCGTCAGGACCTGAGCCAAGCTCAGGTCGACGCGCTGGCGGAAACCGTCACCAACGTCATCGGCGAATATAAGGGCCAGGTTCACAAGACCGAGACCTGGGGCCTCAAGCAGCTCGCCTACAAGATCCAGAAGAACCGCAAGGGTCATTATGTGATGCTGTCGGCCGAAGTGTCGGGCGAAGCGATCGCAGAGATCGAGCGTCAGGCTGCGATCAACGAAGATATCATCCGCTGGCTCACCATCAAGGTCGACGAACTCGAAAAGGGTCCGTCGGTGATGATGCGCAAGCAGGAACGCCGCGGCGGCCGTGGCCGTGACCGCGACGGCGAAGAATAAGGAACAGTAGCATGGCACGACCCTTTTTTCGCCGCCGCAAGACCTGCCCCTTCACCGCGAAGGACGCACCGGTCATCGATTACAAGGACGTCCGCCTGCTCCAGGGTTACCTGTCGGAGCGCGGCAAGATCGTCCCGTCGCGGATCACCGCGGTGTCCACCAAGAAGCAGCGTGAGCTGGCGAAGGCGATCAAGCGTTCGCGCCACATCGGCCTGCTCCCCTACATCGTGAAGTAAGGAGGGCGGACCGATGGAAATCATCCTGCTCGAACGCATCGAGAAACTCGGCGGCATCGGCGATGTCGTCAACGTCAAGAACGGCTTTGCCCGCAATTACCTGTTGCCCAACAACAAGGCGCTGCGCGCGAACGACACCAACCGCAAGCTGTTCGAAGCCAACCGCGCGAAGATCGAATCCGACAACGCGGAACGCCGCGGCGAAGCCGAAGTCCGTTCCAAGGACATCGACGGCAAGCAGATCGTCCTGATCCGCCAGGCGTCGAACACCGGCCAGCTTTATGGCTCGGTTTCGGTGCGCGACATCATCGACGCGCTGGTCGAAGACGGCGTCGAAGGCGTGACCAAGTCGATGGTCGAACTCGAACGCCCGATCAAGGCGCTCGGCGTGGTCGACGTCAAGGTCAAGCTGCACCCCGAGGTCGCGGTGACCGTCGGCGTCAACGTCGCGCGTTCGCCCGACGAAGCCGAAATGCAAAGCCAGGGCATCGACGTCATCGCGGCGATGTTCGAGGAAGAACAGGCCGAGGCCGTCGCCACGGCGCTGGAACCCGACAGCGAAGACGAATTCGAAGATGCTACGGCGCCTTCGGAACTCGCTGCCGAGGAAGCTCCCGCTGCGGGCGAGGATGAAGAGGGCGAGAAGGAGTAAGCTCCTTTCCTCTCTACGAGACAGAAGAGGCTCCGGAACCCAGCGTTCCGGAGCCTTTTTCTATGGATATGGATATTCGCCCGATGACGATGTCGGCTTAGGGGTCCGGAGCTCTCGTCGCGATCCTATTAAACCCCTCGAGGGGCTTTCATCCCCTATGACCGCTACCGGTCGAATGCCGCCGATCAATAGCCCATCAGGCTCAGCACTTCCTTGCGGCTGCGCTCGTCGTCGAGGAAGCAGCCCAAGAGTCGGCTCGTCACCATGCCGACGCCCGGAGTACGCACGCCGCGTCCGGTCATGCAGCCATGCTGCGCGTCGATGACCACCGCGACGCCATGCGGGTGGAGGTTGTCCCAGATGCAGCGCGCGACTTCGGCGGTCAGCCGCTCCTGCACCTGCAACCGCCGCGCATAACCGCCCAGCACGCGCGCGAGTTTGGAAATGCCGACGACGCGGTCGCGCGGCAGATAGGCGATCGACGCCTTGCCGGTGATCGGCGCCATATGGTGCTCGCAATGCGACTGGAACGGAATGTCGCGCAGCAGCACGATCTCGTCATAGCCGCCGACCTCTTCGAAGGTGCGCGACAGATGGACCGAAGGATCCTCGTTATAGCCCTGGCAATATTCCTTCCACGCGCGCGCGACGCGGCGCGGCGTGTCGCGCAGCCCCTCGCGCGCCGGGTCGTCGCCCGCCCACTCGATCAAGGTCCGCACCGCGTCGGCGACATGGTCCGGAACCAACACCTTGCCATCCGGCCCCAACTCGACTTTGTCGCTCATCGCCCCGCTTTCACTGTTGCCATCTTGTCGCACATTTCGACGTGCCGGTGCCGATAAGCAAGGGCCGGGCGAAAAGAAATTGTCCTCCCCCGTCAACTTTACGTTGCGGAATCTTGGCTTTTTCTCTTTCCGGAGAGGCGCGGTTTCGCGTCCTTTTTTGGACTTAACAAGTGACTTGACGCTTTCGTCAACTCGGCGCACCCTTAGGCCATACAGAACTCGCTTGAGCGGGTCGTATTCCGGAGAGGCCGGCGTTTTTCCCCGACGCCGGTGGGAGAGGACGATGACCAGCGCAGCTGGCAAGTGGGATACACGAGGGCACATGGCCGCTTTGGCCCGGTGCCCTTTGCCATGTCTGGTCAATTCCGCTCCCCTTACCACAATTTGAAGTTGGGCGGCCCCGCACTGCGCGGGGTCGAAAAAGGGAGGCTTAGATGAAGTTCAAGGCACTGATCGGAACGTCGATCCTTGCGATGACGGTGGCGACGCCGGCATATGCGCAGGACGCGGCGGATGAAGTGGAACGCGATGCTTTCGGCGGCGAAATCGTCGTCACGGCGCAGCGCCAGTCGGAACGGCTGCAGGACGTGCCGATCGCGGTCAGCGCCTTTTCGACCGAGGCATTGGAAGCGCAGCAGATCAAGACCCCGTCCGATCTTCAGCTGACCCTGCCCAACGTCACCTTCACCAAGACCAACTTCACCGGCGCGAGCTTCACGATCCGCGGCATCGGCGATCTGTGCGTCGGCGCCACTTGTGACAGCGCGACCGCGATCCATCTGAACGGCAGTCCGCTGTTTGCGACCCGTCTGTTCGAAACCGAATTCTTCGACCTCGAGCGGGTCGAAGTGCTGCGCGGTCCACAGGGCACATTGTTCGGGCGCAATGCGACGTCGGGCGTGGTCAATGTCATCACCGCCAAGCCAAAGCTGGGCGTGTTCGAAGCGGCAGCCGAGGCCGAATATGGCAATTATAATTCGATAAAGGGCAAGGGGATGATCAACATCCCGCTGGGTGATACACTGGGCCTGCGCGTTGCCGGGATATATTTGAACCGTGACGGCTATACCAAAAACACCTTCCTCAACACCCGCATCGACGACCGCGACCTTTATTCGGTGCGTGGCTCGCTGCGCTGGGAACCGACCGACGACACGACGATCGATTTTCTCGCCTCTTATTTTCACGAACGCGACAAACGCACCCGCATCCAGAAACAACAGTGCCAGCGTGACCCGACCGGTATCCTCGGCTGTTTGAACACCCGCCGCGACAATTCACCGTTCAACGGCAATGCGACGTTCACGGCTGCGCTGACCTCGCGCGAATTCCTGGGCATTCGCGGCATCCCCAACGGGATCAACTCGCCGCTCGATTTCTCGCTGGGCAGCCTTTACGGCCCTGATGTATATGCGGGCACGACGATCCCGTCCGACCCGCGTGTCGTCAACACCGCCTATACGCCCAGCTATTTTACCAGCGAACTGACGCTGCGGGGCGAGATCGAGCATAATTTCGGGCCGGTCTCCCTGGCGGTTTCGGGCCAGTATCAAAAGGTCAAGCTCGACGCATCGCAGGATTATAACAGCAATGTCGGCAACCGGGCGCTTTACGGCACCGGGCTGGCGAACCTGCAGGCAGCGGCCAGCGGCGCATTCGGCCCCGGACTCCAAGCCTATCTGGGGCCGGTAGCGGCGGCAATCATCCCCAACGGACCGGCCGGCGTGCTCTGCACCTCGCAGGCTGAGGAAAGCGGCCTCGGCGGCTTCGGCGGCAACAGCATCTGTAGCGACCAGTCGTTACAGTTCGACCGGTCAAACTCCTACACCTCAAGCTGGTCGGCCGAAGCGATTTTGAGCAGCGATCTCGACGGACCGTTCAACTTCCTGGTTGGCGGCATCTATGCCGATTCGCACCTGACCGAAAACAGCTATTATGTGAACGCCTTTCCGATCGACTATCTGACCGGTGTGCTGGGCGCGTTTACCGCGCTCGGCGGCGGCTTGCCGCCCTCCTTTCTGGGCACGCCGTTTTTCCGCAACCACACCGATGATCTGAAGATCAGATCCTACGGAATTTTCGGCGAAGCCTATTTTGAGGTCAACGACCGGCTGAAACTGACGGCAGGTCTGCGCTATAATAATGACAAAAAAGAGGTGATTGCCCGGTCTACCCTCGCCAGCTTCCTGGTGCCCTTTGGCCAGACCGGCTCGGCGTTTGATTCGCCCACTGCGGCTGGTTTCGATGCCGATCCGGGGTCGCTTTGCACGACACCGGGCAGCGCTATCCCCGGCGCGATCGGTTCTGTGGTCGGCTGCGAAGCATTCCAGGTGCGCAACGTCGGGTTCAACAAGATGACCGGCCGTGCGGTGCTCGACTATAAAGTGACCGAGGACAATCTGGTCTATATCTCCTATTCGCGCGGCTATAAATCGGGCGGCATCAACCCGCCGCTCCAGCCGATCTTCGCGGTCCCCGAAACCTTCGCCCCCGAACAGGTCGATGCCTTTGAAATCGGGTCCAAGAACAGCTTTGGCAACGGCGCGCTCCAGCTCAACCTGACGGCTTTTTATTATAAGTATAAAAGCCTGCAACTAAGCAAGATCGTTGCCCGCACCGCAGTCAACGACAATGTCGATGCCGACATCTATGGCGTCGAGGCCGAAGCCATCGTGCGGCCCGACCCCAATATGGTGATCAACCTGGGCTTCAGCTATCTGCATACCAAGGTAACCGAGGACAAATTCACGAGCAACCCGCGTGACTTTGGTGGCGGCCGCGCCGATGCGGTAATCATCAAGGACATCACCAACGCCGCAAACTGTGCGGTGGCATCGACCAGCGGCAGCGTTGCGGGGGTCAATGGCTATGTCAATCAGATCCAGACACTGATCAACGGCGGCGCCATTCCAGGTGTCGTCGCGGGTGCCGGTTTGCAACCGACCACCGCCTTCCCCGCCGACGGAGGCATCGCTTCGACCGGGGCTTTCAGCATCTGTTCGGTGATGGAAGCGACGGCAGGAACCGTTGGTCAGGCCTTCGGCGGAATCGAGTATTTCTCGGCCGGCATCCCCGTCAACATCAAGGGCAACCAATTGCCGCAGGCACCGAATTATAAATTCTCGGCCGGCGTACAATATACGATCGACTTCGACAACGACATGTCGCTCGTCCCACGCCTCGACCTGGCTTATACCGGCGAGAGCTATGGCAGCATCTTCAACGGCAATGTGAACCGGATCAAGGGCTATGCCCAGGTCAATGCCCAGCTGCAGCTGAACGGTCCCGACGACAAATGGTATGTGAAGGGGTTCATCCAGAATGTCTTCGACGCCAACAGCGTCACCGGCCTTTACATCACCGACCAGTCGTCGGGAAATTACACCAATATCTTCACCCTCGAGCCGCGCCGCTATGGCATCGCGGCGGGCGTGCGCTTCTGACGACCCATCAGCAGTAACGCCAAACAAGAAAGCCCCGGTCTCTCAAACGAGAGACCGGGGCTTTCTTTTGGGAATTGTATCGATTGCAAACGGGCCTGTTTCGACGCACCCCAACCCCCTCACATCTCGTCACCCTGAACTTGTTTCAGGGTCCATGGCCTGCTCTCGAATGGAACGCAGCGTGGCGGGAGAGACTTGGTCATGGATGCTGAAACAAGTTCAGCATGACGAAGAGAAGGGCGTCGGCTTTTCGTTTGCCCCGATGGTGGGACGGAGCGCGATGACCGCCCCGCCCCTGCCCCATCAGAATTTGTAGCGGATGGTTCCGCCATAGGTGCGCGGCTGGCTCGGATAGCCAGAAACGCTGCCCGCCTGCGCCACCGCCGGGAAGATCGTCGTCAGATATTGCGCGCCCGTCAGGTTGCGGCCCCACACGCCGACGTCGATCCCGTTGGTCAGGCGGACCGTGAACGACGCGTTGAGCGAGTTGACTTCGCGCTTCAGGTTCTGCGCGACGCTCGCCGGGAAGCCCGACAGGCCCTCGACGATCTGGACCGGGCTTTCATAGCTGTAGTCGAGGTGCGCGATCGCCTTGGTCCCGCCCGCGAACTCGTGCGTATAGGTGCCGCCCATCGACAGCGACAGTTCGGGAATGCCGGCGGGCGTGGCGCCCGAGATGTCGCCGAACGCCGAATTGACGAAGCTGTCATACTTCGCGTCGAGATAGGTCGCCGCCAGCGTCAGGTTGAGCCCATCGACCGGACGCACCGAACCATCGAACTCGATCCCGAAGGTCGACTGCTTGCCCGCGTTGGCGAGCGCGAAGCCGGTGCCGGTGAAGACGTTCGACTGGAAGCCCTTGATCGACTGCTTGAACACCGCGACGTTCACCGCGGCGACGTCCCATTGACCCTTCAGACCGAATTCATAGACGGTCGATTCCTCGGGATTCGCGAAGCGCGAGCCCGAAACCAGGTTCGGAAGGCCGAGGCCGCCGGAGATGATCGCCGGCAGGTCTTCCGCGGTCGGACGGCTGTCACGCGACAGGTTGATCGAGCTCGCCTTGAAGCCCGTCGCATAGGTCGCATAGATATTGACCGTGTCGGTGAGCTCATAGGCGGCGCGGACGCTGTACGAGAAGTCGCCGTCGTTGGTCTTGCCGCTTTCGACCGCGTTCGGGACGTTGAGGAACGGCGGCAGGAACTGCAGCGGTCGGAGTGCCAATAGCGGGTTTCCGACGGTAAAGTCATTTCCGTCATCCGCGACATCGGCGGGGTTTAGCGTCGAATTTAACTGACCAAATTGCGTGCCGACGGTCGCAATCTGCTGGAATACGGCGGGCTGCGCCTGTGCGAATGCCTGAACCTGCTCCGCGCTGGCCATGCCGCCCGGAACACCGAGAATTCCGCCGACCTGCGTCGAGACGAATTGTTGCGTCAGCGCGCGGCCGCCCGTCGCGGTCAGGTCGATTCCCGAAAAGACGTCGCTGCTGACGACATTGGTGGAAAAGCGCTTGCGGTCCTTGGTGTAGTTTCCGCCCAATGTGAGCGTCAGCCGGTCAGTGACTTCGAAATCGACGGTGCCGAAGATCGAGAAGGCTTCGTTCTTCATCTTATAGGCTTCGTCGAGCCCGTCGCCGGCGCGGAAGAACTGGCCGCTATAATCCGTGCCGTTGGCGCTGCCCATGACCGCTTCGAGTTGGGCGGCGTTGAAGGCGCCTCCGCTCGCCTGGCTGATCAGCGCGCTCGCATAAGGACGGAAGTCGTCGCCGAACTTGATCGCGCTCTGCTGATTGACCTTCTCGTTGAAATAATAGCCGCCGAGCAGGAAGTTGATCGGGCCGTCGAAGTCCGAGGTCAGGCGGATTTCCTGCGTGAAGGTGTCGATGTCGACATAGTCGCTCTTCTCGCCGATCAGGTCGGCGGCGGTGAAGTCCGAATCCTGGTTGGTATCGGCACGCACCTGGCGATAGGCGGTGATCGAGGTCAGCGCGAGGTTGCCGAGATCATAGTCGATCTGCGCCGAACCGCCGTAATTCTCGATCTTATTCGACGACAGGAAATTATTGTAGACGTCGTAGGAGAAGGGATTTTCGCGGTCGATGCTGGTGCCGCCGGCGAGTGCGTCGGTGATCGCCACCGTCGGGCCGGCGATGACATTGCCCGCGATGCAGCAATTCTCGTCGATCTTGTCATAGTCGCCGATCAGGCGGATCGACAGCGCGTCGGTCGGTTCGAACAAAAGCTGGCCGCGCACGCCCCAGCGGTTGCGGTCGTTGACGTCGGTGTCGAGGTTGAGGTCCTGCGCATAGCCGTCGCGGCGGTTGTAGCTGCCGCCGATCGAGAAGGCGACGGTGTCGCTGATCGGGCCGGTGACGTCGCCCTTGACGGTGATTGCATTGTAGTTGCCGTAAGTGACTTCGGCCGAGCCGCCGAATTCATACTGCGGCTTTTGCGTGACGATGCTGATGACGCCGGCGCTCGCATTCTTGCCGAACAGCGTCGACTGCGGACCGCGCAGCACTTCGATGCGCTCGACGTTCGGAAGGTCGCCGATCTGGGCGGCCGAGCGCGAGCGGTAGACGCCGTCGATGAAGACGCCGACCGACGGTTCGATGCCCGCATTGTTCGCGCCGTTGCCGAAGCCGCGGATGATGAAGTTGGTGTTCGCGCTCGACTGGAGCTGCGAGACGCGCAGGCTGGGCACCGCGGTCTGCAGGTCGATGAGGTCGCGGATCTGCGCGTCTTCAAGCTGCGCCGCCGACGTCACCGAAACGGCAACCGGCGTGTCCTGCAGCGTCTGCGACCGCTTGCTCGCGGTGACGATGATGTCGTTGCCATAATCGGTGTCGTCGACGGCCGTCCCGGCATCCGCCGGCGCGGCGGCATCCTGGGCGAAAGCATAAGCGGGGGTGGTGGCGGCGCACAGCATGGTGGCGCCCAACAGGATGTTGCGCAAAGTCATGATGATGTCTCTCTCTCCAAAACCACCGAAGCGCAGCCAAAGGCTTGTCGGGAGATGCCCGGCAGTAACTGATCGGTCTAACGCACCGCCCCGCCGCGTCAACGCGCGCGCATGCGAACGCCCGGATTTTCCGTCCATTAGTGGCACAAAAGCAACAGTTTACGCTACGGAAGGCGTAACCGGGCTGTCACAAAAACGCCGAACGACGATGGAGAGAAGATGGTGCCTGGGGACGGGATCGAACCGCCGACACTGCGATTTTCAGTCGCATGCTCTACCAACTGAGCTACCCAGGCGAACCGCGGCGGCCGGTCGGCCGCGCTGGCGAGCGGCGGCTATAGGCAGGGCTTTGCGTCCTGTCCAGTGGCTTTCTCGGCGATTTATCCCTCGTCGAAACGATCGTCTTCGGCGGTGCCGTCGGGCGCCTGATCGACCGGCACGCGATAGCCTTCGCCGAACCAATTGAGCAGGTCGCGGTCGCGGCAGCCGCGGCTGCAAAAGGGCTTGTATTCGGGGTCGCGCGGCTTGCCGCAGAGCGGGCAGCGCGGGGATTTACTGGGCATGTCCCGCTCCTTTGACGGCCGGGTCCGGGGCAAGACGGACGGCGCGGCCAGTGCACATCTGCAATGTTTCGATCCAGACTTTGCGCGCGGCGATATGGTCGATCACGCTGGCGCGCGCGGTCAGCGTCAAGTCGCCCGTCCCGACCGCGCGTTCGGCCCGGCGCAGCAGCAGCGCGGCATCGGTCGCGACCGGATCGAGACGGACCTGTTCGATCAGCGACGGCCGCTCGCGGCGGCGGACGATCTGCATGAAGCCGAAGCCATTGACCGCGGTGCGCTCGAACGGCGGCGGCAGCGCGGCGTCGACCGCGGCGTCGATCGCCTGCCGCCCCGCGCGATCGGGCACAGACGGGAAGTCGATGCCGATCGATCCGCCGATGTCGCAGCGGCGGATCAGTGCCGCGGCTTCGCGGGCGCCCGCCTGGGCAAGCGCCAGCGCGTGCCCTTCGCCGTCGATGTCGATCAGCAGCATCGCCGGGGTCGCATCGACCCACAGCGCGCCGCCCGCAAAGGGCCAGTGCCCGGTGCGGACATGGTCGATCAGTTCGGACCAACCCGCCTGTTCGAGGCGGTCGGGACCGGCCGGATGCAGGTCGGCAACGGCGATGCCGGTTGCGGCGATGCGCGCGCGCAGGCCAGGGCCGTCGCCAAGCGCGGCGTCCGCCTCCGCCATCCGCGCCCGCGCGGGCTTGTCGCGGCCGCGTTCGCGCAGCGCCATGCGGGTGATTTCGACGATGAGCCGCGCCCCGGTAGAGGTCGACGGCGGCAGGCCGGCCAGCGTCGCCTGCGGCGCGCCCGGCCAGTCGAGCGCGATCAGCGCGCCCTTGCCGCCCCTGCCCGCCTCGACCAGTTTCGCGGCGACGATCGCGCCGACGCGCGGACCGTCCGCGTCACGCTCGATCCGCGCCTCGACGATGTCGCCGTCCTCGATCAGCGCCGCGCGTGCTTCGCCGATCCCGGCTTCGTAGAGCCACTCAGCCAAGCGGGATTCCGGTGCTCGTCAGGAGCGCGCGCGTTTCGAAAAGCGGCAGGCCGACGACATTCGAATGGCTACCCGACAGGAAGCGCACGAAGGTTTCGGCGCGGCCCTGGATCGCATAGCCGCCCGCCTTGCCCATCCCTTCGCCGCATTCGACATAAAGGTCGATCTCGGCGGCGCTCAGCGCCTTGAAGGCGACGATCGTGTCGACGACGCGGATGCGCGGACGGTCATCCGCCCCCACGACGCACACGCCCGACCAGACATGGTGGCGCCGCCCCGACAGCAGGGCAAGCATCCGGCGCAGGTCGGCTTCGTCGGCGGGCTTTTCGAGGATGCGGCGCCCGACCGCCACCGTCGTATCGCCCGCGAGGACGACTTCGTCCGGCGCACGCTCGACCGCGAGCGCCTTGCCCCGCGCCAGCCGGGCGACATAGTCACGCGGCAGCTCGCCCTTCAGCGGCGTCTCGTCGATTTCGGGGGCCGCGAAACGGGCGGGTACGAGCCCGATCCGCGCCAGCAATTCGCGCCGGCGCGGCGAGGTCGAAGCGAGCACCAACGCGGGAATGGTCGCCGCGCCGCTCACTTGAAGCGATAGGTGATCCGACCCTTGGTCAGGTCATAGGGGGTGAGTTCGACGAGCACTTCGTCGCCCACGAGGACGCGGATGCGATTCTTGCGCATCTTGCCGGCCGTGTGGCCCAATATCTCGTGATCATTTTCCAGTTTGACGCGAAACATCGCGTTGGGCAGCAGTTCGACCACTTGGCCGCGCATTTCCAGAAGTTCTTCTTTCGCCATCAGTCCTCTTATTGGCTCGAATTCGAAGGATGCGCGCCCATAACCGCAATTTGCGGCAATTGAAAGCAATCTGTCATGGAGCGCGGTTCGGGCGGCGTGGAAGGCCGCGAACTCGGTTCTTTTTGACTCACGCGGAGACGCGGAGGCGCGGAGATGTCGTGCCAACCGCGAAGCGGCCTGTCTTTTCCACGCTTCGGCACGACGCGCCGTAGATGGAGAAAAGGGGCCTGCCGGCCCGCCCGAACTCCTCCGCGCCTCCGCGTCTCCGCGTGAACCAGAATATCACGACACCAGCTTGACCTTCCGCGCGATACGCCAGCCGACGGTCTTCATCCACGCATAGCTCGGCCAGCGCGGCGGCATCGCGGGGTCGAGCCCCATGCGGCGCAGCGCGGCGTTGGCGGCATGCGCTTCGGATTCGCGATAGCTCCATTCGCTGCGCCAGGTGATCGACAGCGAAATCGACGGCGCATCGCCGTTGGCGACGAAATGCGGCGCCATCACCGGTATCAGCACCGCGTCGCCGGGGCCGAGCGGCACCTGCTGCGCGTCGTCCTTATATGCGTCTTCCCACGGCAGGTTGCGGTGGCCGCCGGTGTGATAGCGTTCGTGCTCGCGGCGGTGCGCGAAGCGTTCGTCGCCCGCGGGCCAGACGTTCATCACCTTGCGCCCCTTGAGCTGGAGCAGGATATTGTGTTCGGGATCGAAATGGAACGGCGTGATCGATCCCGGCGAAGAGATGAAGATGAAGCCCTGCGGCGTCAGCATCGCGCCGGTGCGGGGAATCACGACGGGTTCGAGTTCGCCGAGCAGGTCCATCAACAGGGTGCGATAGGCCGCGACATTCTCGATATTCTTGAGCACCGCCCAGCTGCCGTTGCTGTCGATCCTGCGGATCGTCTCGCCGATCGACAGGCCGTTGGAGGGCACATCCTCGGGCCGGATACCGATCGGCACATTGCCCGGATTATATTCGACCTCGCTTGCGGGCAGGCTTTCGCCAAGCTGTGCCAGCGCCTCGATCGACAGGAGGGGATGGTCGGGAAGGCGGTGATGGAGCAGCCCCGCCTGCTGCGGATAAAGCGACGCCATCCGTTCCAGCATCTCGGCGGGGAATATGGCGCGATCGATCGGCTGGTGGGCGGTCATAGCGGGCTTTCTACCTCATTTGCGGGCGCCGCGGCACCCTTCCAGCGCCGCCACAGGCGTTCGGCCTTGTCCAGCATCGCAAAGCGCAGCCGGTCGGCGGGCGCCGACAGCGGCGCGTTGACCCAGACCAGCGCGCGGCGCTCGCGCCAGACGCTGTCGATCATCGGATGGCCCGGCGCGGCGCAGCTGTCGACCCACGCGACCTTTGGGTCGTCGAGCAGATCGAGATTCGCCTGTTGCAGCAGCACCCCGGGCGAGAAGCGGGCATAATGTTCGTCGAATGCGGTCTTGAACGAAAAACCGCCGGGCGGGCAGAGGAAATTGACCAGCATCGCCAGTGGACGGCCGTCCAGATCGAGCGCGCGCATGTCGAGCTTGCCCGCGTTGGCCGCGCCGGTCAGCACCGCGCGGAACCACGCCTCGGTCTCGCCATGGCTCGCGAGCGCCGATCCCGCGCGCCCCTTCCAGCCGCGCGCTTCGAGGGTGAGGAAGGCGTCGATCCACGGATCGATCTCCTCGCCCGCCTGCCAGCGGCGGAAACCGACCGCGCCCTGTTCGGCGAGCCGGTTCGCCTGGCGGCGCAATTCCTTGCGTTTCTTGGCGCGCACCGCGCCATCCCAATAATCGTCCGGCGACAGCGGGCTTTCGAGCAGCGCGCGTTCTTCGCGGTGCACGACGTTCGCCTCGCCGCCGCGCACCCGCGCGACGTCGACGAGCGCGCGGTGGAGCGGGCCGTTTTCGGTCAGCCGCGGCACATGCAGCAGCGTGTGCGCCCAGGGCGCCGCGTCGCACCAGCCGAGCAGGATCGACCAGAACAGGCTTTCGAAGCCGGCGCGCACCAATGGCGCGCCGTGGAAATGATTGGGATGCGCCCAGCCGGTAACGTGCCGCAGCGGCAAGCGGCCATAATGGCGCGCGGACGCGACCGGCATGACGCCGATCACCGGCCCGTCGCTGCCGTCGCGCACCATGACCAGCCGCGCTCGGCGTTCGGGATCGAGCAGGTGCAGTGCCGATTGCAGGCACCAGCGTTCGGCGAACGGATTGGGTTCGCTCGCCTCGCCCGCGAGCCGGTCCCACGCCGCAGCAAGATCGGGCGACAACGCGAGCGGATCGACGATGCGCACGGTGAGCGGGGAAACTTCGCCGGCACTCGTCGGAAAGGCGGGATGGACCGTCATCGGCGAGAGGTTAGCAGCGAAGCGTTAAGATGGCGTGGCGATTCTACTAAGCCCCTCCCGCAAGCGGGAGGGGAGAAGAAAGCCTATATCCCGAACAGCTTCGCCAGCGACTTCTCCAGCATGAAGAATTGCCAGATCAACCGGCCGTGATCGCGGCGGCCCGACTGGTGCGCGGCGACGATGCGTTCAATCTCGGCCATGTCGAACCAGCCCGAGCGCGCAAGCGTCGATGAGGTCGCGAGCGCCTTCGCCTGCTCGACCAGCGGGCCGCGGAACCACGCCGAAACCGGCGTCACGAACCCCATCTTGGGGCGGTAGAGAATGTCGTGCGGCAGATAGCGTTCCATCGCCTGCTTCATAATCGCCTTCCCCGTCCCGCGCTTGACGCGCATCGACGCGGGCAGGCTCGCGGCGAATTCGATCAGGCGGTAATCGAGCAAAGGCTCGCGCGCCTCGAGGCTGACCGCCATGCTCATCCGGTCGGTCTTGGTCAATATGTCGCCGGGCAGCCAGATCATCAGGTCGGCATATTGCGCGCGGTCGAGCGGCTCGCGCGCGGGCGCGTCCGCCATCGCTTTCCAATAGCGCGCTTCGGCGACATGATCGCCGAGCGCGTGGTGCGCCGCATCGTTGAAAAGCCTCGCGCGCTGCGCCGGCCCCGTCACGCCGACCGCCTCGGCATAGCCCTCGGCGCCGCTCTTCGACAGGCTGGCGAGCGTCGCGCGCGCGCGCAGCGGGCGCGGCGCCCAGTCCATCTGCGGCCAGACATGCGACAGCGGGCCAAGCACGCCGCGGCGGAGGAAACCGGGGATGAGCCCGCGCAGCCGCTCTTCCTGATGCTGAAAGACCAGGCGGCGATAGCCCGCGAACGCTTCGTCGGCGCCGTCGCCCGAGAGCGCGACCGTCACCTCCTCGCGCGCGAGTTCGCAGACGCGATAGGTCGGGAGCGCGCTCGCGTCGGCAAAGGGTTCGTCGAACATGTCGGCGATTTTGTCGACCAGCGCGAAATCGCCCGGCGAGACGGTGCGCGTGCGGTGGTCGGTTGCGAAGCGTTCGGCGATCTGCTGCGCGTAAGCCGTTTCATCGAGCGCCGCCTGGTCGAAGCCGATCGTGCAGGTCTTGACCGCCTTCGGGCTCGCCTCGGCCATCAGCGCGACGACCGCGCTCGAATCGACCCCGCCCGACAGGAAGGCGCCGAGCGGGACGTCGGCGACCATGCGGTCGGTCACCGCGGCGCGCATCAGGTGGACGAGATGTTCGGCCGCTTCGCCTTCGGACGCGCGGATGCGCTTCGAAAAATCGGGCGCCCACCAGCGTGTCGGAGCCGGCACCGGCTTGCCGCGCTCGAGCATCAGATAATGGCCGGCGGGCAGCTTCTCTACGCCGGCGACGATGCAATTGTCGTCGGGGACATAGCCGAAGGCGAGGAAATCCTCGATCGCGGTGAGGTTCGCTTCCTGCCGCAGCAGCGGATTGCGGAGCAGCCCCTTCAGTTCCGATGCGAACGCCACCGAGCCGTCGGAGAGGCGGACATGGTGAAGCGGCTTCACCCCCAGCCGGTCGCGCGCGAGGAACAGGCAGCCGCGCTGATGATCGTGGATCGCGAAAGCGAACATGCCGTTGAGCCGCGACAGGCAATCGGGGCCCCACTGGCGCCACGCGGCGATGATGACCTCAGTATCGCCGCTGGTGCGGAAACGATGCCCGCGATCCTCCAGCTCGGCGCGCAGTTCGCGGAAATTATAGATTTCACCGTTGTAGGTGAGCGTGACGGCTTCGTCGTCGCTCGCCATCGGCTGCGGGCTACCCGCGATGTCGATGATCGAGAGGCGAAGATGCGCCAGACCGACGCCGGGGGCGGTCCATTCGCCCGACCCGTCGGGGCCGCGGTGCTGCATCGGTTGCAGCATCGCGCGCAGGCGGGCCGGGTCGACCGGTTTCGCCGTGTCCAGATGATAGATGCCGGCGATCCCACACATATAGGAACCGCCTTTAACGCGTTTTCAGCGCGCGGTCAGCCATCGCTTTGACTCCACCCGACGCGGAAACGAAATCGGTGATCGCATCGAGGCCGCCGTGCCGCTCCTCGCTCGATATGATCAAGGATAGCGCGCGCGGATCGCCGCCCAGCAACCGCGCCTGAAGCCCGGCGAGTTTCGCGCGGCGCGGATCGCCGGTCACGGTGCCGCCGACGACATACCAGGTGGCGGCGTCGCGCAGCACCGGGCCGGGGTGGAGCAGCCGCTCGGCCTTTGCGTCTTCGATGGCAGGCAGCGCGGCGCTCCACGCCCATTTGCTGTCGGGGTCGACCGCCCCCTGCCCGAAGGCGACGACTTCGCGCCCTTCGGCCTGACGTTCGTAAGCTCCGACCGCCACCGTCACCATCTGTCCCTTGTCGTTCGCGAACTGGCGGAGCAGCCGCTGGTCGGCGCCGTCGAACCGCGGTGTCCAGGCGGTGCCGTCCACGCGCGCATCGCGCCAGCCCGGCGGCGCCTCCACCGCCATGGTTTCGGGCAGCGGCGCGCTGCGCCCGCCAGCGAGCATCCCCCAACCGGCAAAAAGCAGCGGGACCGCGAGCGCGGCGGGGAGAACCGCCTTCGCCGGACCCGCGAAGCGCGGCACCCCCGTCAGTCCGCTTACATCGACCGCGACATCATTCGCCGGCCGGTCGAACCAGCGCAGCGCGACGAGCATGACGATCAGGATGACGAGGCCGAAGAAGATCCAGCCATAGAAGATATGGTCGATCCCCCCCGCCGCCTCGATCCCCCAGATGTCGGCGGCGACCATCGTGCCATAGGCGCGCAGCGCATTGGCGAGGATCGTCGTCGCGAGCGCCGCGGCGACAAAGACGATGCGCCGCGTCCAGCTTTTGAAGCAGAGATGCGCCGCGAACACCGAGTAAGCGAGCATCGCGATGAGGAAATTGACCCCCGAACATTCCTCGGCGACCTCGAAGAAGCCCGCTTTCGTCGTGATGAACACGCCTTGCATCTCAGCGGCGATGCCCGAGAGGTGGAGCAGGACGACGCTGATATGCGCGGTGAAGGTCTGGAGCAGCGGCACCAGCTCCTCGCCAAACGGCACGAGCAGGAGCGCATAGCCGAGCGGGAAGAGCAGTCCGCGCACCAGCTTTTCGCCGAGCGCCGCGCCGACCGCCCCCTGCAGCATCAGGATCAGGCCGAGCTGGCGGAAGAGGCCGACGCCCGCCGCCTCACCGATAAGCCATGTCAGCCCCGCCCCCGCCATCCAGACGAGCGCGGGCCACCAGAAGACGGGTGTCAGCGGGCGCAGCAGCGCCACGCGCTGCGACACCAGCCAACCGATCATCGGCACCATCAGCAGGCAATGGGTGAAGGTCGAACTATTCCACCAGATGCCCGCCATGTCGGCGGCATCGCGCCAGAAGAGCGCAAGGATGACGGCCGCGAGTAGGCCAAGCGCAGCGAGATGGCGCTGCCAGAGCGTCATGCGGGCAATCCCAGCAACTCGCCGAGCGGCGCCATGCGCGCGTCCCAGCCGTAACGCGCGATCATCCGTGCGCGGGCGGCACGCCCCATCGCCGCTGCGGCAGGATGATCGTCAAAGAGCGCGCAAACGGCGTCGGCCATCTTGTCTGTCCCGTCGGTGACGAGCAGATGCTCGCCCGGCACCGCGTCGATGCCCGTCGCGGCGGCGGCGCTCGCCACCACCGGGCGCGCCATCGCCATCGCTTCGAGCAGCTTGTTCTGCACCCCGCGCGCGAGCAGCAGCGGCGCGACCACCGCATCGGCGGCGGCGAGCCACGGGCGCACATCGGGCACCTCGCCGGTCACGATCACGCCGGGCAGCTTTTCGAGCGCGCGGACCTCTGCGGTGGGCGCGCGGCCGACGATCGCGAAGCGCGCCGACGGATGACGCGCGCGAACCAGCGGCAATATGTCGGTCGCGAACCAGCGCACCGCGTCGATATTGGGGCGGTAATCCATCTGACCGGTGAAGACCGCGAGCGGCCCCTCGCCCGCGCCGACCGCATCCGATGGAAGCGCCGGATCGAACCGATCGGTGTCGATGCCATTCTCGACCGCGCGCACCCGGTCCGCATCCAACCCGCTCTGCGCTCGAAACAGCGCCGCCTCCGCTTCGCTGACGAACAGGCTCGCGTCGGCGCGGCGCGCGACCTTCGCCTCATAGGCGGCGAGCATCAGCGCTTCGCGCTTATGCACCCAGTTGAGCGGCTGACGCTTGTCCTGTTCGGCGTAGGTCTTGAATTTGGCCGAATCGACGTCGACAAAGTCCATCAAGACCGGCCCGCCGAACCGCGTGGGAAGATATTGCGCCATCTGGCCCGAAAAGGCGACGATATGGCTCACACCGCCCTGCCCGATCAGCGCCTCGACTTGACGCGCGAGTGCGGCGCTCCGGAACAGACGGTTCGATACCGGCTCGCCGGTCAAGACGGCCTGCATTAGCGCCATCGGACGCGACGCCTTGCGCACTTCGATCGCCAGGCTCTTGCAAAGCGGTGCCATCTTGTCGCGCGCGCGCGCGGCGTCGGCTTCATTGTCGGCGAGCGCGGCGACATGCACCGGCGCCAGCTTCGCCAGCGCCTCGAACATATGCCAGCTGCGGATGCGGTCGCCGCGGTCGGGTGGCCATGGCGCGCGATGAACGAGGAACAGGATTTCGGCCATTAGCCCAAAAACCTAACCAAGCCCGCGCGCGATCAGCGGCCCGATCCGGTTCGCCGCCCACAGCGGCAGCTTTTTCCAGAGATCGACCTGGAGGCGGTATCGGGCGCTATTGGGATTGGTGTCGCGCGGCCTCTCACCCGACGCGAGCCAGCGCGCGTAGACGAGCGGCTGCGGCTCGAAACCCCAATTCTTCTTGTAAGCGAAGGGGCCGGTTCCGACCTTCGACCGGCCGAAATCGAAACGCGTGCAGCCCTTTTCGCGCGCGTGGCGCATCAACGCGAAATACATGAGTTCGTTGGCGCGCAGGCGGCGGGCATCGGCGGTGCCGCCGCCCCAATAGGGCATCACCGTGCCGCGCCAAGTGAGGCTGAGCACGCTTGCGACCGGACGCCCGCCCTCGCGCACGGTCAATATATCGGCATCGCCTTCGAACGCATCGAGCACGGCGTCGAAAAGTGCCTTCGGAAAAACCGGGGTGCCGAGGTTGCGGACGCTGGTGGCGTAGATGCGATAATGGTCGCGGCGCTCGGCGGCGTCGCGGCCGGTCGTGACGGTCAGGCCGCTTTCGAGCGCCTTGCGTACCTCAGCGCGCTGTTTGCGCGGGATGGCGAGGAGTTCGGCGTCGTCGGCGGCGGCGAGGTCGCGCGCAAAGCCGGCGTAGACGCCTTCCTCACGGGCCCAGCCCTCGCCTTCGGGCAAAGGGCCGCCGCGCAGTTCGACCGAGGGGACGCCGAGCGAGCGCGCCATTGCGGCCGCGCCCTGCGCGAGCGTTGCCGCCACCGCCGGATCGTCGGCCAATATACCGCCATCGACCGCGAAGCCGCTGCCGACGAGCGCCTGACCGAAGAGCGGCGAACGGACATGATGAAGCGGCAGGATGCCGGTCAGCGCGCCGTTCGCGTCGCGCGCGGTGACAAGATGGCACTGATGTCCGGTGGCGCGGGTGATCGCCTCGCACCACGCGCGGCTGTGGAAGGGCGTCGCTTGCGCGTGCGCGGCGACATAGGCGTCCCATTCGCCCGCGCAGGGTAGCGGCACGCCGGAAAACCCGTCCTGCACGGCAAGCGTCGGCGCATTCACGCGGCGGTGCGCCACGACTGCGCGCGCTGCTGCTGCACGGGGAGCAGGGCGTCGGCGCGCGTCCATTCGAAGTCGGCGAGCAGCTTCTTCAGCTTGCCAGCCATGGCGGACAAGCCGCTGTAATGGCGTATTTTCGATTTGATCGGCGCATCGGCGACGCGCGGCTGGCCGGGGTCGATTTCCCAAGGGTGGAAATAGAGGATCGCCGGATGCCCCTCTTCATTCATCCGCGCGATCGCCCAGCGCGTGAAGCCATAGGGGAGCATCCGCATGAAGCCGCCGCCACCCGCCGCCAGCGTGCGCCCCGCAAAACGCGCGGTCGTGACCGGCCATTCGACGAGGTCGCTGCCCGCCACCGGCCGCCACGCGTGACGCGGGCTTTGCGGCCAGCCATAATGATCGTGGACGACCGGCGCGACGCTGCTCGAATAAGCATAGCCCTGTTCGGCGAGCACCGCATGCGCCCAAGGCGTGCGCGTATCGATCGAGAAGCTCGGCGCGCGATAACCGCGCACCGCGACGCCGCCGAGGTCTTCGAGGATGGCGCGCGTCTGCTTGAGATCGGCGGCGAATTCGTCGGCCGTCATGTTGAAGACGCGCTTGTGATCATAGCCGTGGCTGGCGAGCTCGTGCCCCGCCGCGACGATGCGCTTGATCAGTGCGGGATAGCGTTCGGCGACCCAGCCGAGCGTAAAGAAGGTTCCCGTCGCGTCCGCCTCGGCGAAAATCCGCAGCACCGCGTCGCAATTCGCCTCGACGCGGCATTCGAGCGTCGGCCAGTCGGCACGGTCGATCGTGCGCTCAAAGGCGCCGACCTGGAACCAGTCCTCGACATCGACCGACAAGCCGTTCTGCATTTCCTTCGCCCTTATCGCCCTTAAGCCCCTCCCCTTTAGGGGAGGGGTTGGGGTGGGGTCCATCGAGATTGCGCAAGGTCGATGGACCCCACCCCGCTACGCCTAGGGAGCAAGCTCCCAAGTCTCGCTGCCCCTCCCCTGAAGGGGAGGGGTGATTGTTTCGTCAGGCGGCCCAGGTTCGCGACGTCGCCGGGTTGGGTGCGTTTTCGGGATCGCGCTCGACCCATTCGATGAGCAGGTCGAGCACGCGGCGCAACGCCGCATCCTGTTCGACGAGACGTTCCTCGAGCGACGCGACTTGCGCTTCGAGCGCGGCGAGATGTTCGGGGTCTACCGCCGGGACGGCGGGCGCCTCTGGTGCCGGTTCGAGCACATCCTCTGCGGCGGCGGGCGGGGTCAGGGTGATGACCTGCGCCGGTTCGGCGGCCACAGCGAAAGGGACCGGACCGTCAGCACGCTGCGGCCATTCGACCGGCGCCTCGTTCGCGGGCGTCGGGGCGGCGAAGGGAGCGGGGGTCGGCGCGACGGCGGCCGCGGCGGCCGCGACGACCTCTTCGACCGGCAGCGGCGCGAGCGTCGAGGCGTCGAGCCCGCGATCGGCCTCGATCTCGGCGACGACCGAGCGCACATTCTGCGCGGTGATGCGGTTCATCTGTTCGACCGCGCCATAAAGCAGAAGCCGGCTGACGAGGACGTTCAATTTGCGCGGCACGCCTTCGCTATAATCGAAGATTTCCTCGAACGCGTCGGGGCTGAAGCTGGGGTTGCCCGTCCATCCGACCTTGCCGAGGCGGTGCAGGATATAGGGTTCGACCTCCTCGGGCTCCATCGGATCGAGGTGGTGCGTCGCGATCACGCGCTGGCGCAATTGTTCGAGCGTCGGCGAGTGGAAGAGGGTCTGGCGGAACTCGGGCTGGCCGAGCAGGAAAATTTGCAGCAGCGAGTGGCCGCCGAGCTGAAAGTTCGAGAGCATGCGCAGCTCTTCGAGCGCCGAGATCGCGAGATTCTGCCCTTCGTCGACGATCAGCAGCGTGCGCTTGCCCGCGCGCGCCTGTTCGCGCAGATATTGTTCCATCGACCGCAGCAGTTCGGCCTTGCTCTCGCCTTCCCATTCGATGCCGAACTGTTCGGCGACGAGGCGGAGCAGATCGTCGCCCTCGACCTGCGTCGACACCAGCTTGACCGCGGTCAGGCGATTGGGGTCGATCGTGTTCATCAAATGGCCGACGAGCGTCGTCTTGCCCGCGCCGACGTCGCCGGTGATGACGATGAAGCCTTCACCCTGCGCGAGGCCATAGCCAAGGTAGGACATCGCTTTGCGGTGCGTGCCGCTTTCGAAATAGAAATGCGGGTCAGGCGTCAGCTGGAACGGACGTCCGGTGAAACCGTAGAATTGATCGTACATCGCTTATATTCCCGTTCGACTGGTCAGAAGTTGTAACGCAGTCCCACCAAAGCTGAGCCGATAAGCTGGCTGTTGAAGCCTTCCTGATCGAAGGCGTTGAGGCTGGCCGCCGCGGTCCCGGTGAGGCCGCGCCAGAAGCGCCGCGAGTAAGCGGCCGACAAACCGGCCGACTGGACATCGCTCGCCCCCGGCGCACCATTGTCGAAATAATTGACATAGCCCGAGAGGCTGAGGTCCGAATCCACGTCGAGCTGGCGGCCCGCCGAGACGAAGAGATAATAGCTCTCGTCCTTGATCCCGTTCAGCCCGCCGATCGGCGACAGCTGCGGCGCGAGCAGCTTGCGCTGGTCGTAACCGATGCCGACGCCGTAAGCCCAGCCGGAGAAGCGCGAAGCGAGCGTCGCCTGGACGCCGCGGCTGCGATATTGCGCCGAGGTCGCGTTGCCGAGCTGGTTGTTCAGGCAGCCGCCGCCCTCCTGGCCGAACACGCACGGGTTGATATTGCCGCCGATCGGATTGCGCGTCGGGTCGAACTGCGTTGGCAGCGCGGCGAGCCCGCCCGACAGGCCGCGGCCGAGGCTCGACAGCCCGTCATAGACGCCGACCTGGATCGTCGTCGCATGGTCGGCTCGATAGGCGAAGCTGCCGGTATAGATGGTATCGCCATAGCGGCGGCCGACTCTTGCCGTAAGGGAGGTGCGGCGGCTCGGCCGCCACATCACCCCGGCGTCCCAGATCAGCCCGTCGGTGTCGAACGACAGGCGGCGCGGGGTCGATTTGTCGGTGATGAAGCGGCCATTGGCGTCGCGCACGGGAACGCCATCGGCGTCGAGCAGCGGGTCGCGCTGGCCGATCTCGATATCCTCGTAACCGACGCCGCCGAGCAGCGCGACCGTCGGACCGATCGGCATGGTGACGTCGGCGCGGGCGTATTTGCCCTCATATCGCTGGTCGAGCTGGCTCGCATCCTCGCGCTCGTAACCGCCCGACACCTGCCAGCCGAACGGCAGGTCGCCGGGACGCGCGCCGAGGCTGGCCCAGGCGACATGGTTGGTCGAGCTGTCGAAAATATCCTGCGGCTGCACATCGGGCGACAGGATCGCGGGCTGGTCGATGTCGACCTTGGTATAGCCGAAGCGATAGCCGGCGCCGAAGTCGAGCCCGCCGATCCGCCGCGTCAGCGTTGGGCCGGCGTAGATCGAATAGAGGTTGGCGACGTTGCTGGCGTCGCCGATGAACAGGCCGCTGTCGGCGCCCTGCCCGTCGGCGCGGGTGCGCGTCGCGAGCGCACCGCCTTCGAGGTTGAGGCCGCGTGCGACCTCGATCCGCCCGCGTGCAAGGCCGCTGATCGTATCCGAATCGCCGAGATCGCCGTTCCAGCCGAAGCGGTGCTCGTAACGCAAGGTCGCGGCGAGTTCGGCGCGGCGCGTCACGATCGCTGCATCGATGCCGGCCGCGACGGTCGTGTAAGTGAGCACGTCGCCGCCATTTTTGAGGTCGGCGGTCAGCACCTGACCGACCTCGAGATAGGGGCTGACGTCGATCTGACGCCGGGGACGCTGGCGTTCGCCGCGCCCCGCCGCGCCGCCGGATTCGGCCGCAGGCGCGCTCGAAGACGCCTCGCCGGCGCCCGAGCCCGGGTCGCCCGAAAATTGCGCGTGCGCGCCCGTCGCGGTCCCGGCGAGCAGGAGGGCCGCCAGCGCCGCGACGGGACGCATGGTGGTTGCGGTGCGCATCACGCGCCTCCCTGCCCGTAATAGGTGCCGAAGCGGCGACCGCCCGGCGAGAATTTCACGCCGTTCAAAAGCAGCTGGATATGCGGGCACGCGCCCATCAGCCCGATCGCGTCGCGGAGCGCCGATTCCAATGTTTCGTCGGCGCGCACGACCATGATCGTCTGGCCGACGTGACCCGCGAGAACCGCGGCGGGCGAGGCGGCGAGCACCGGCGGCGAATCCAGGATCAGGATGCGGCCCGGCGCGCCCGCCTCGAGCTGCGCGAGCAACGCCTCGGTCCGCGCCGACGCGAGAAGCTCGGTATCGTGCATATGTCCGGTGCCCGCGGGCATGACCTTCAGCCCCGGAATGTCGGTTTGGATCAGGCAGTCGCCTACGGCCAAGCGCGAATCGGCGAGCGCGTCCATCAGGCCCGGGCCATCCTCCAGCCCCAGCGCCTCGATTACGCTCGGCTTCGCAATGTCGGCGTCGATCAGCAGCACGTCGTGATCGGCCTCGACCGCGAGACTGAGGGCCAGATTGACCGCCGAAAAGGTCTTGCCCTCGCCGGGGTTCGCCGAAGCGATCAGCACCCGGTGCCCGCGCGGCAGGATCGGACGGTTGCCGGCGCCGCCGAAATTACGGATCAGCTCGCGCTTCACGATGCGATATTCTTCGGCGATGCCGGTGACGGGCGTGCCGGGCACGATCATGCCGCGCGCCGCAAGCCGCTCGCGGTCGATGCTTCCCTGCCGCGCCGGGACGATCGCGGGCGCCGCCTTCGCGACATCCTTGCGCGGTGACGGCTTGGGCGCCGGGGCGGGTTCGACGGCGGGCGCAGCCTCGACCACCGGCTCCAGGATTTCGGGCTGCGACGCTGCGGCGGGTTCAGCGGGCTTCGCCTTCTTCGCCTTTTTCTCGGGTTCGGGCGGCAGGTTCGACACATCGATCGTCGGCGCGTTGGCGGCGGGATCGATACCGAACATGTCGGCGGCGCGTTCGAGGAGCGAGGGCGGGCGCTTGACTTTGCGTTGATCGTTCATGTCATCGTCCCCCGTCACGCAACCATGCCGCGCTGGATGAATTCGGCGACGAGCAGCAGCGCGTAGAGCCCGACGAGCGCGCCGCCTCCGCTGGCCAGCCAGACGAGCTTCTTGCGCCGTTCGACATGGCGTTCGGGCGTCACCACCTCGGTGATCGAGCCGATCACAGGCAGCCCGCTCGCGCGTTCGAGCTTCGCCGCGGTCGCATAGCTTGTCCGCACCTGGCCGAGGCCGAAGGCGGCAGCGATGCCGCCGCCGATGCCCGCGAGCAGGACAAGGGTCAGGAACAGCGGCCGGTTGGGCGCCGCGGGGCTCGTCGGCTTCGACGGCGGGTCGAGCAGCTCGATCTTGATCGCGTCGGTTTCGGTCTGCACCTCGCCGCGCAGCCGCACCTGCTCGCGCTGCCCGAGCAGCTTGTCATATTGCGCCTTGAAAGCGGTATATTCGCCGTTGATCCGGTCATATTCGGCCGCGATGCCGGGGTTCTGGATCTGTTGTGCGGTGATCTTCGCTATGTCGCCCATCAACTGGCTCTTGCGCGCCGACAGCGCGCTCACCGTCGCCTGACGCTCGGCGCGCATCGCGGCGAGCGTGGCATAGGCGGGGTTCTGGATGCCGCCGCCGCCCGCGCCTTCGCGATCGGCGATGGCTTTCAGCGAGACGATCTGGCTTTTGATCGCGATCATGTCGGGATGCGCGTCGGTCAGGCCGCGCGCGCGCATCGCCGACAGCTCGTTCTGCGCCCCCGCAAGCTGCTGGCGGGCGACACCGCCGCCGACGCCGCCCCCGCCGGGGATCGACTGCGGGGTCGAGGCGAGCTGGCCGTTCGCCGCCGCGAGCTGCGCCTGCGCCGATACGAGCTGCGAATCGATCTGGCCGAGTTCGGCGCGCGCCGCATCGACGCGCTGCGCGGGCGAGCCTGCGCCGCCGCCGATCAGCCCGATATTCTGCGCCTCGAACGCCGCGCGGCGCGCCTCGACCTCGCGCAGCGCCTTTTCGCGGTCGGCGATCTGCGAATCGAGGAATTTCAGGCTCTCGCGCGCGTTCATCCGGCCGCCGCGCAGCTGGGCGTCGCGAACCACGGTGATCAGGCTGTCGAGCACCCCCGACGCGAGCTTGGCATTGTCGGCGTCGGAAAGGCTGCCGACCGCGATGCTCGAGGTGATTTCGAAGATATTGTCCTGCTGCGGAACGACCTTGATATTTTTTTGCAGCATCGCGACCGTACCGGCCTTTTCGCGTTCGTTCGCGCCGGCAGGGAGCAGACCCGTCGTCGCCGCGACCTTTTCCATGTTGCGCGCGCTGGTCAGCGTCTCGCGGATCTGGTCGATCCGCGGCCCCCGAGCGCCGCCCGCGTCATCGGGCAGGATCTGGTTGATGTTGACGAGCAGGCGCGCGCGGCTGTCATAGCGGTTCGGGATCGACGCGATGGCGAGCCAGCCGAGGATGCAGATGCCCCACGCGACCGCGAGCACGAGCCAGCGGCGCGTCCAGACGCTGTGCACTGCCACCCGGAATTCGTCGTAGAGGCTGTTCATCGCTCGAATTGATCCTTGGGAGATGGGTGGGTGGCCGCCGGTCGATATCAGAACATGCTTTCGGGGATGATGATCACATCGCCCGGCTGGAGCCGCACGTTCGCCTTGATATCGCCGCGCTTGATCAGGTCATTAAGCCGCAGGGAGAATTCCTGCTGCTTCCCACTGCCCTTGTCGAAACGGACGAGTCGCGCCTTGTTCCCAGCGGCATATTCGCCCAGGCCGCCGACTGCAATCATCGCGTCGAGCACGGTCATATTGGCGCGGAACGGGATCGAGGCCGGTTTCTCGGTCGCGCCGACGATCCGCACCTGTTGCGAGAAGGTGCTGTTGAAGCTGGTGACGATCACGCTGACGATCGGGTCGGTGATATATTGGCTGAGCTGGAGCTTGATGTCCTGTTGCAGCATCGTGGGGGTTTTCCCCACGGCGGGCATGTCGGTGATCAGCGGCGTGGTGATGCGTCCGTCGGGGCGCACCTGCACTTTGCCGCCGAGTTCGGGGTTGCGCCACACGAAGATCTGGAGCTCGTCGAGCGGGCCGATGATATATCCCTCGCCCGGCCCTTCCTGATTCGCGACGAAATTCGCGCTGGGAAGCTGCGGCGCGCTGCCCGCCCCCATGCAGCCGGTGAGCGCGGTCGCGGCGATGCCGGAGACGAGCGCGGCGCGCGCGATGCGGAGCGAGGAAAACGAAGTCATAATCATCAACCTTTCGAGCCGCCGGGGGAGCCGCGGTCAGAACTTAAGCGGCGACAGCCATATCGTCAGCGTCCGTCCTTGCTCGAAAAGGGTGAACATAATGTTAGTATTGACATAAGTCTGGACCGCGGCCGCGCCAAACTGTCCCGATAGGGAACAGATCGCGCCGCGTCAGACGAGCATTTCGCGCGCCGGCCCCTGCCCGAGGAACGTCGCCGGGCTCGCGCTCGCGCCATAAGCGCCCGCCTGGAAGATCGCGATCAGGTCGCCGACGTCGGCGCGCGGCAGCGCGACCTGATCGCCAAGCCGGTCAAGCGGCGTGCAGAGGCAGCCGACGACCGACACGGTTTCGGCGGGCTCGCGGTCAAAGGCATTGGCCACGGCGATCGGATAGTTGCGGCGGATCACCGTGCCGAAATTGCCGCTCGCGGCGAGCTGGTGATGGAGGCCGCCGTCGGTGACGAGGAAGGTCTCGCCATGGCTGGTTTTGCGATCGACGACGCGCGTCAGATAGACCCCCGCCTCGGCGACCAGCCAGCGGCCGAGTTCCATCGCGAAGCGGCTGTCCGTGAGGATCGGGTCGCGCGCGCCCAGCGTTTCGCCGAGCGCCTGTCCGACCGCGGTCGCATCGACGGCGGTATCGCCGGGAAAATAGGGCACCCCCATGCCGCCGCCCAAGTTGACGAGCGGCGGCGCCCTGCCGATTTCATTCGCCAGCCGCGCGGCGAGCGCGACGGTCTGCGCCTGCGTGTCGGCGATGGCGCCGGCGTCAAGCGCCTGCGATCCCGCGAAAATATGGAAGCCCCGCCAGTCGGCGCCGGCATCGAGCAGACGGCGAACCAGCGTTGGAACGTCGGCGGCGTCGACCCCGAAGGGTTTGGCGCCGCCGCCCATCTTCATGCCCGACCCCTTGAGGTCGAAGTCGGGATTGACCCGCACCGCTAGACGCGGCGTGAGGCCGAGATGGTCCGCGATCGACAGCGCGCGTTCCGCCTCGCCCGCCGATTCGAGGTTGAGCGTCGCGCCGGCGATGATTGCCGCCTCGAGCTCGCGGTCGCGCTTGCCGGGGCCGGCGAAGCTGATGGCGGCCGCCGCCATGCCGCTCGCAAGCGCCGCCTTGAGCTCGCCCCCCGAGGCGACGTCGAACCCGTCGACGAGCCCCGCCATGAAGGCGAGCAGCGGCGCATAGGGGTTCGCCTTCATCGCGTAATGAAGCTGCACTTCGGCGGGCATCGCGGCGCGCCATTCGGCGGCGCGCGCGGCGAGCATCGCGCTGTCATAGACAAAGAGCGGCGTGTCGCCCGCGACGTCGGCGAGCGTTTCGGCGCGGTCACCGCCGATCAGCAGCATGCCGCTGACATCGGCCGCGAAGCCGGGCGGGATCGGACCGTGCGGCTTCATGCCATTCCTCCCGATCCCGGGCACAAATTCCATCTTCCGAACCCGCTCGTGTCGAGCGTAGTCGAGACACCCATCGGGGCAGCGCTCGGCCGAAGGGCATCTCGACTACGCTCGATGCGAACGGATTTATTGGGCATCATCATGCTCCTGCGTCCAGCCCGCGGCGATGGCGACGCGATCGAGCTTGCCGTTCGGGTTTCGCGGCAGTTCATCCCGCCATTCGACGGTCTGCGGCTGCATGAAATTGGGGAGGTTCTGGCGGAGATAGACGGCGAGCCCCTCTTCGTCCGCAGCGCCGCCCCTCCCGCGCACGATCAGCACGATCGCGGCGCCGAGCCGCGGATCGGGCACGCCGAAGGCGACGGCTTCATAGATCAGCCCCGACGCGACCGCGACATCCTCGACCT
Organism: Sphingopyxis italica; assembly: GCF_011926545.1. GTDB lineage: Bacteria > Pseudomonadota > Alphaproteobacteria > Sphingomonadales > Sphingomonadaceae > Sphingopyxis > Sphingopyxis italica. The sequence goes on from NZ_JAATIT010000001.1 coordinate 203,250, forward strand.
CGGTCGGGCTGACGCGGTTGCCCGCGGTCTTGATCATCGCATCGTCGCGGCCGACGAAAGTGAGGAGTCCCGACGCGTCGCGGCGGACGGTGTCGCCCGACCAGACCGCGGTGCCGCCATAGCGCGAGGCGGCAGGGGCGGGTTTGAAGCGCTGCACGGTGCGTTCTTTGTCGCGCCAATAACCCTGCGCTACCAGCGGCCCGGTATGGACGAGTTCGCCCGGCTCGTCGTCGGCGGTGATGCTACCGTCGGGGCGGCAGACGAGGATTTCGGCGTGCGGGATCGCGCGGCCCATCGAGGTCGGATGATCGGCGACGAGCGCGGGGTCGAGATAGGTCGAGCGGAACGCCTCGGTGAGGCCGTACATCGGGTAGATGTCGGCTTTGGGGAAAGTCCGGCGCATCGCGTCGATCAGCGACGGGGTCAGCGCGCCCCCGCTGTTGGTCAGGCGTTTCAGATGGGCCGCGGTGTCGGCGGGCCATTCGGCCTCGACGAGCTGCACCCAGAGCGGCGGCACCCCCGCGAGCGTCGTTGCCTTGTGCCGCCCCACCGCCTTCACGACATCCCGCGCGGTCAGATAGTCGAGTGGGGCGAGTGCAGCCCCCGCATACCAGCTCGAAAGCAGCTGGTTCTGGCCATAATCGAAGCTCAATGGCAGCACGCCGAGCACGCGGTCCTCGGGAATGATCTTGAGATAGGAAGCGACGCTCTCCGCTCCGAGCCACAGGTTCGCGTGGCTCAGCATCACCCCCTTCGGCCGCCCGGTCGAACCGCTGGTGTAGAGGATGGCGGCGAGGTCGCCCGGCTCGGCCATCGAGAGCGGCAGCCCCCCCCCGCCCGAATCGATCACCTCTTCGGCGATTTTCAGGTCCTGCAGCGCGCAATCCTCCGGACGCGCATCGCCGAGCATATCGGCGCGCGCGCCGTTCGTGATAAGCAGCTTCGCGCCGCTGTCGCCAAGAATATGCGCGACCTGCGGACCCTTGAGCAGCGGATTGACCGGCACATGGATCAGCCCCGCGCGCGCCGCGGCAAGCGGCATCAGGCAGGCCGCCCTTGTCTTCGCGCTCCAGCTCGCGACGCGCTCGCCGGGGCCGCCCGCCTGATCGAGCAGCCATGATGCAAGCCGGCCGACCCCGGCGTCGAGGTCGGCAAAGCTCGTGACCCGGTCGCCGATCAGCAGCGCAGCCGCATCCGCCGCGCCGCGCAGGGCGAGATGGTCGATCGGACGCGAAGATGGGTTTTCGGCTTTGGTCATCGGCTGTTAGGAGTGAGGTGATAGAGGGCCGCACCATGCAAGGGAACGGTGAACATCACGCTAATGATGAGCGGCTGCCCGCCACAGCGCGCGCGGTCGGCTTTGCGTCGCCGTTCGACCGGCCGGAATGGTTCGACCTTTTGGAAGCCCACGGCTTCGCGGGCCGAGGCCGTTTCGATGCGCATGGCAGCGCCGGTTCGACGGCGGCATGGCTGCCGCTGCGGACTGAAAAGCCCGGTGTCTTCGCCGGACTCACCAACTGGTACAGCTTTTCGATCCGTCCGCTTTTTACCGGCGAAGACCAGCGAGTCGACGCCGCGCGTGCGCTCTTCGCCGATCTTCGCCGAAACGCCGCACGCCTCACACTCTACCCTGTCTCCGAAACTGCGGAGGTTGCCGTCGCGCTCCGTGACGCGGGCTGGTGGGTCAAGGAAACGCCCGCCGGCGACCGCCATTGGCTCGACCTCGGCGATATGGACCATGACGCTTGGTGGGCGAGCCGGCCCGGCGCGCTGCGCAATACCGTCCAGCGCAAGGCCAAAAAGGGCATCGTCGACATCCAGCTACTCACCGATTTCGATCCGGGAAGCTGGGCGGCGTATGAGCAAATCTATGCCGCGAGCTGGAAACCCGAAGAGGGTCATCCTGCGCTGCTCCGCGCCTTTGCGGAGGCCGAGGGTGCGGGCGGACGCCTCCGCATGGGGATCGCGCGGATCGAAGGCGTGCCGGTCGCGGCGCAATATTGGACGGTCGAGGACGGCACCGCCTTCATCCACAAGCTCGCGCATGTCGAGGACAGCCTGAAAGCCTCGCCCGGCACATTGCTCTCGGCAGCGCTGTTCCGTCATGTCATCGAGGTCGACGGCGTGAAACGCGTCGATTTCGGCACCGGCAACGACGCCTATAAGCGCGACTGGATGAACCGGCACGAGCCGCTGTGGCGTATCGAGGCTTTCAATCCGTCGCGGCTCGCGGCATGGGGGCCGGCATTGAAGGCTTTTGCCCGTTCGCTGCTGAGGAAAGAAAAGTGACCGAACCCGCCCATGAAGCATCCGGCGTCGATGCCGCCCTCCGCGCCCTGCTCGCCGACGTGCTCGGGCTCGGCGAAGCGCGGGCGGCCGCGCTGACCGAAGACAGCGGCTTGTTCGGCGAGCTGCCCGAATTCGATTCGATGGCGGTCGCGACGGTGCTGACCGAGATGGAAGACCGGCTTGGCATCGTCATCGACGATGATGAGGTCGACGGCGAAATCTTTGAAACCTATGGCAATTTGCTCGCATTTTCGCTGCGCAAGGTTGCCGATTGAGGGCGATGCTTATCCCTCCTTACCGTCATCCCGGCGAAGGCCGGGATGACGATTGGGAGAAGACGAATGGTCGCACTCTCGGCCGAACATCAACTGCGCATCGACCCTACCGGCGCGCCCCGCGCCACCGTCGTCATCGTCCCGCCGCTGTTCGAAGAAGCGAACCGTACGCGCCGCACCTTGGTGCTCGCGATGCGCGCGCTCGCGGCCGACGGCTTTGCGGCGGTGCTGCCCGACCTGCCGGGGCAGAATGAAAGCCTCGTGCCGCTCGCCGATGTCGATCTCGAACGATGGCAGGACGCATTGGTCGAGGTCGTCGCGACGATCGATGGACCGGCGATCGTTGCATCGGTGCGCGGCGGGGCGCTGATCGATCACCGGGTCAAAGCCGCGGCATGGTGGCGGCTCGCGCCCACCGGCGGCGCGTCGCTGCTCCGCACCCTGCTCCGCGCCCGCGTCACGGCGGATCGCGAGTCGGGTGTGACCTCGTCGCTCGAAAGCCTTCAAGCCGCGGCGCAGTCCGAAGTCCTGCTGCTCGCGGGCAATGCGTTATCGCCCGCGATGGTCGCGCAACTGAGCGCCGCCGAAGCGCAACCGGTCGAACCGCTGCGCAGCATTGGCGTAGGCAACGACGGCATTGCGGGAACCCCGCTCTGGCTGCGCGCCGAACCCGGCGAGGATGCCGCGATGGCGCGCGCCGTCGCCACCGACATCGCCGTGTGGAGCAAGACATGCGGCATCAGCTGACCTTCGACTGCGAAGGCGCCGCGCTCGCCGCGTCGCTCGACGATGCGCCCGCCAGCACCGGGCTGTTGATCGTGTCGGGCGGCAATGAAATCCGCAGCGGCGCGCATCGCGGCATGGCGACGCTGGCGCAGCGCGTCGCGGCGGCGGGCCATCCGGTGTTCCGCTTCGACCGGCGCGGGATCGGCGACAGCGAAGGAGAAAACCGCGGGTTCGAAAACGGCGGTCCCGATATCAGCGCGGCGATTGCGGCGTTTCGCGGGGCGGCACCCCACGTGACGCGCATCATCGGCTTCGGCAATTGCGATGCGGCGAGCGCGCTGTTGCTTCACCAGCCGCTTGCAATTGACGCGCTGGTCCTCGCCAATCCCTGGACCTATGACGGCGACGAGGCGAAGCCATCGGACGAGCCCGCGCTGCCGCCCGCCGCCGCGATCCGCGCGCGCTACTTGGCGCGGCTGAAGGACCCGAAGAGCCTGCTCCGCCTGTTCAGGGGCGAGATCGATTTCCGCAAGCTTTTTCGCGGCCTGTCCGCACTCGGGACGCCCGCGACACCGGCCGCGCCTGACAGCCTGGCCGCGCGGATCGACCGCGCGATCGCCGAACTGGGCGCACCCGCGACGATCTTGCTCGCGACAGGTGATCGAACGGCGCAGGCCTTTGTCGAAAATTGCCAAGCGGCGCTGAACCGCGTGAAGATCGAGAAGCTCGCAAGCGCCTCGCACAGCTTCGCGGGGGACGATGGTGCGTGGCTGGCGGATTGGATTCTCGGAATATTGAGGTGATTATGTCGCTGACCTCGATGCCGAGGGCGGCTTTGGGGTGGGGAGCGGCCGTTCCTCTGTTTCCGTTCGTGTCGAGCGAAGTCGAGACACCCATCGACGCAACGCCCAGCCCGAGGAGCATCTCGAGCTGAAGTTTATCCTGAGCGCCTGCCAAGGCCGTCGAAGGGCTCGATGCGAACGGAGTTGGGAGTGCATGTTCCTATCGGTTAGCGAACATGCGACAAAATTGCTGCATCGCACAATTATTATTCCCTCCATCTTTAAATCTTCATATTTGCCCATCACATAGCGGCTCGCCGTCACCATCGGCGGCTTCATGGTCGGTTCAGGCGTCACCCATCAAATGGTGACACTTCCCATTCAATGGGAATCGATTCACGAACAATATCGTCGCCGAAGGCGGTGAAAACGGGAAAAAGCCCGGAAATTCGAGGGACTGCGGAAATTGGCACGGCCTTTGCGATGCAGCCTGCATCTGCGCGGGGCGATGCCCGCAGCCAAAGGGAAAGACGAAAAAATGGACAGTGAAACCACCAACATCTTCCGCCGCCGCGACACCTTCTTCGGTATCTGCGAGGCCGTGGGCCAGGATTTCGGCTTCAACCCGCTGTATCTGCGCCTGGCGTTCATCGCGCCGCTCTTTTTCTTCCCCGTCCAGACCTTTGCGGCCTATTTCGCGCTCGGTCTCGTCGTGCTCGCATCGCGGTTGTTCTTCCCCGCGAAGACCGCCGGCCAGCCCGCGCTGACCACGATCGAAGCCGACGCACCGAAAGCCGACAAGGCTGAAGAACTCGCACTCGCGGCTTGAGCGGTCCCGGCCGGGCATCCCTCTCCCCGTCTGGCCCCTCCGCTCCGATGGCGCCCCGGCGCCATAGCATGGGACCGGCAATCTTCTCCCCGGGGCTTGCCGGTCCCTTTGGTTTCCGCTCGACTTGTTCCTGACTGACACAGGCTCACCGCAAATCAAAACGCCGCTTATAAACGCGTCGTTTACGACGTTGCCCTATGACCGATCGCTGACATTCCATCGGCTTGGGCCTCCGCGCCCCTGCCACAGCGAGGATCGAGCGTTGAGCCAGTCGCCCCAGCCCAAAACGCAGACGCGCGGCGCCGCCGAAATGCTCGATACGCTCGTCGCCAGCGACGGCACCGGCGCGCACCCGCACGTCCGCTCGGGCGCCCTGTCAAGCGGGCCCGAGGCGATGCGCAATCTCGCCGACGCGGTGCATTTCCTTTGCCTTCTCCACGGCCGCCACCCCGGCGTCATCGACAATGCCGCGCGCAAGGCGGTCGATCCAGCGTCGCGCCGGTGGATGGACGAAGCCGCCGAAGCTTTCGTCCTTGAGCGCGCCTTCCTGTCGAAAATCGCCTCGGCGGTCGGCCCCGTGCCGAGCACCCAGGGTCAGGCGCAGTGCGAGGCCGCGGTCGCCGCGCAGCGCAAGGCGCTCGACATGCTCGCCGAATCGGATCGCCACGGCTGCGCGCTCGGCGCCGCGATCGCGCTGACGCTCGACTGGCGGACGATCCGCGTGCTGCTCGACATCAGCGCGCTGCGGCTCGACCTGATGCCGCCGACCTGCACCCTGCCCGATTTGCCGGGAACCGCGCGGCTCGCCGCTACGGTCGCCGACACCCCCGCGATCGAGCGCGCGATGCTGTTTGGTGCGCAGCAGCTCGTCACGCAGCACAGCGGCCTGTGGGACCTGATGGCCGCGCGCGCCGCAAGCCGCGCGCATCCCTGATCGCCTTCCCGCGCGGGCGGGAGGGAAGAAAACTCACGCCTTCAACCGCTCCGCATGCCACGCGACATGCTCGGCCATAAAGGTCGAGATGAAATAATAGCTGTGGTCATAGCCCGGCTGCATCCGGATGTCCGCCTTCTGCCCGTTGCGTTCGCACGCCTCGACCAGCAATTCGGTCTTGAGCTGCTCGGCGCGGAAATTGTCGGCGTCGCCCTGATCGACGAGCAGGTCGGGCACGCGCAGCCCCTGATCGAGCAGCGCGCACGCGTCATAGGCGTGCCAATCCTCGCGGTCGTCGCCAAGATAGCCCGTCAGCGCCTTTTCGCCCCACGGGCACCTCGACGGTGCGACGATCGGCGAGAAGGCCGACACCGACCGGAAGCGATCCTGACCCCGCAGGCCGATGGTCAGCGCGCCATGCCCGCCCATCGAATGGCCGGTGATCGCCTGCCGCTTCAGATCGGCGCTCGCGAAATTGCGCAGGATCAGCGAGGGCAGCTCATCCTCGATGTACGAGCGCATCCGGTAATTCTTCGCCCACGGCTCGGCGGTCGCATCGACATAGAAACCCGCGCCCAGCCCGAAATCATAGGCCGCATCGGGATCGTCCGGCACGCCTTCACCGCGCGGGCTGGTGTCGGGCGCGATGAAGATCACGCCATGCTCGGCGCACGCGGCGCGATATTCGCCTTTCTCCACGACATTGGCGTGGGTGCAGGTCAGCCCGGAGAGATACCAAAGCACGGGCAGCTTCGCGCCATCTTCATGGTCGGGGACGAACACCGCGAAACTCATGTCGGTGCCGGTCGTGGTGCTGGCATGCTTGTACACGCCCTGCGTCCCGCCATGGCTGCGAACGGTGGAAAGGGTTTCGATGGTCATGCGGGTTCCTGAACGGGGATGGCCGCGACGAGCGGCCGATGTCCCCAATGACGCAAGAGGTCGAGGATCGTTGCGCCGGCGAGTCCAAGCGTGCCGGTGTTGCGAAGCGGGTGGACGTTCACCGTCTCCGCGGCCGCCAGCCCTGCGTCGAGCACCACCGCGATGCTTCCCGGCGCCGCGTTGATCGCGGCGAGCGGGGTTACCGATCCGGGCGCAATGCCGAGCAACCGCTCCATATCCTCCGCCTTGCCGAAGCTGACCCGCTTGCTGCCGATCGCGGCGGGCAGCGCCTTCAGGTCGACGCGCGCCTCCGACGGCACCGTGACGAGCCAGAAGGCGCCGCCCTTGTCCTTCAGGAACAGATTCTTGGTGTGCGCGCCCGGCATCGCGGCATGCACCGCGTCGCTCTCGGCAACGGTAAACACCGCCTCATGTTCGTGCGCGGCAAAGGGGATCGCGAGCACGCCCAAATCGGCCAGCAATCCCGCTTCGCCTCGCATCATATTATCGGCTCAGACGACGCGGTGTAGCGCGCAAAGCTTGTTGCCCGACGGATCGCGCAGATAGGCGAGATAGAGCTGGCCGAAACCGCCTTCGCGCACGCCCGGCGGGTCTTCGATCGACGTACCGCCCGCGGCGATGCCGGCGTCGTGCCACGCATTTGCCTGCTCGGGATTTTCCATCGCGAAGCCGATCGTGCAGCCGTTGCCGATCGACGCGGGTTCGCCGTCGATCGGCGCGCCGACGAGGAACAGCCCGCCCTTGTGCATATAGATCAGACGTCCCTTGTCGTCGACGATCGCCGGCTTGCCGCCGATCGCCTGAAAGGTCGCGTCATAGAATTTCTTCGACGCCTCGATGTCGTTCGATCCGACCATATTGTGACTGTACATGGCTTTATGCTCCTCCTGATTCTGGTTGCGATTCGATACCTACCCTGCCCCGCCGGTCAGGACCAGCTGCCATCATGTTCGCGGGTTCCCCGAAAATGACGAACGCGCAAGCAGCGCACGCCCTAACGAAAGACCACCGTCTTGCGGCCATCGATCAGCACGCGCTGTTCGGCGACCCAGCGCACCGCCCTCGCGAGTACCTGCGCCTCGGTATCGCGGCCGATGCGGATCAGTTCGTCGACGCCGTCGCGGTGATCGACGCGCTCGACCGCCTGTTCGATGATCGGCCCCTCGTCGAGGTCGCTCGTCACGAAATGCGCGGTCGCGCCGATCAGCTTGACCCCGCGCTCCTGCGCGCGATGATAGGGCTTGGCGCCCTTGAAGCCGGGCAGGAAGCTGTGGTGGATATTGATGCAGCGCCCGGCGAGCCGATCTGACAGGCCGGTCGACAGCACCTGCATATAGCGCGCGAGCACCAGATATTCGGCGCCACCCCGTTCCATGACGTCAAGAATCGCCGCTTCCTGTTCGGCGCGGTTCGCATCGCTCACCGGCAGATAATGGAAGGGCACGCCGTGCCATTCGGAGAGCCGCCGCTGCGCCTCGTGATTCGACACGACGCCGGCCACGTCGATCGCGAGGTTGCCCGTCGACCAGCGGTGAAGCAGATCGTTGAGGCAATGGCTGCCCTGCGACACCGCGATCACGAAGCGCGGCTTCGCGGTCCGGTCGCTGATCCGCGCGTCCATCTGGAACCGCTCGACGATCGGCGCGAACGCCGCCTGCACCCCCGCCAGCCCCTCGGGAAAACGCGGCCCTTCGCCGCGAAATTCGACGCGCATAAAGAAGCGCCCGGAATCGAGATCGGCATATTGCTGGCTGTCGAGGATGAAGCCGTCGCGCTCCGCGAGCAGCCCGGTCACCGCCGCGACGATCCCGACCGCATCGACGCAGCTGAAGGTCAGCACATAGGCGGGTGCGCGATCGTCCGCCATCTCAGCCCGAAATCTTGTGCGTCGCGCACAGCTTGTTGCCGGCGGGATCGCGCAGATAGGCGAGATAGACGGTGCGTCCCTCGGTGGCATGGCGGATACCCGGCGGATTCTCCGCCGTGGTGCCGCCATTCGCGACCCCGGCGGCGTGCCAGGCATCGACCGCATCGGTCGATGGCGCGAGGAATCCCAAGGTATGCCCGTTGCCGCAGGCGGCGGTTTCGCCGTTGACCGGATGGGTGAGGATCAGCCGGCCGCCGGCGTGCATGTAGATCAGCCGCCCGCGCTCATCGATCACGCCCTCGGGCGCGCCGAACACGCCGAGAACCGCGTCGTAAAACCGCTTGCTCGCCGCGATGTCGTTCGACCCCAGCGCCACATGGCTGAACATGAAGTGCCTTCCCTCAGTAAACGACGACGCTGCGGATGCTTTCCCCCGCGTGCATCAGGTCGAAGCCCTTGTTGATCTCTTCCAGCCCCATGACGTGGGTGATCATCGGATCGATCTCGATCTTGCCGGTCATATACATGTCGACGATCTTGGGCACGTCGGTGCGCCCCTTCGCCCCGCCGAACGCGGTGCCGCGCCAGTTGCGCCCGGTAACGAGCTGAAACGGCCGCGTCGCGATTTCCTTGCCGGCCTCGGCGACGCCGATGATGATCGAGGTGCCCCAGCCGCGGTGGCAGGCCTCGAGCGCGGTGCGCATCACCTCGGTGTTACCCGTTGCATCGAAGGTGTAATCGGCGCCGCCGTCGGTCAGCTGCACGATCGCCGCGACGGTCTCTTCGCGGCTCATGCCCTTGGTATTGAGGAAGTCGGTCATCCCGAACTTGCGGCCCCACTCTTCGCGGTCGGGGTTGATGTCGACGCCGATGATCTGGTTCGCGCCGGCAAGCCGCGCGCCCTGGATCACGTTGAGCCCGATGCCGCCGAGCCCGAACACCACGACATTGTCGCCGACCTGCACCTTCGCGGTATTGATCACCGCGCCCACGCCCGTGGTGACGCCGCAGCCGATGTAGCAGGCGGGCTGGAAGGGCGCGTCCTCGCGGATCTTCGCGACCGCAATCTCGGGCAACACGGTGAAGTTCGCGAAGGTCGAGCAGCCCATATAATGGAAGATCGGCTGCCCCTTGTAGCTGAAGCGCGTCGTGCCGTCGGGCATCAGCCCCTTGCCCTGTGTCGCGCGGATCGCGGTGCAGAGGTTGGTCTTGCCCGAAAGGCAGCTTTTGCACTGGCGGCATTCGGGGGTATAGAGCGGGATCACATGGTCGCCGGGCTTCACCGACGTGACGCCCGCGCCGACCTCGCGCACCACGCCTGCGCCCTCATGCCCCAGCACGCTCGGGAAGATGCCCTCGCTGTCGAAGCCGTCGAGCGTATAGGCGTCGGTGTGGCAGATGCCCGTCGCCATGATCTCGACCAGCACCTCGCCCGCCTTCGGGCCTTCCAGATCGAGTTCGACGATCTCGAGCGGCTTCTTCGCTTCGAAGGCAACGGCGGCACGGGTCTTCATGGCACGAGTCTCCTTAGGTCTGCTCGCGCTATCAGCACTCCACGACGCTGACCGCAAGCCCGCCCTTCGACGTTTCTTTATATTTGTCGCGCATGTCGCGCCCCGTCTGCAGCATCGTCGCGATCACCGTGTCGAGGCTCACCACATGCGTACCGTCGCCGATCATCGCGATGCGGCTGGCGTCGATCGCCTTGATCGCGCCCATCGCGTTGCGCTCGATGCACGGGATCTGGACGAGGCCGCCAATGGGATCACAGGTCAGGCCGAGATTATGCTCCATGCCGATCTCGGCGGCGTTCTCGACCTGCGCGTTGGTGCCGCCCAAGGCCGCCGTCAGCCCGGCCGCCGCCATCGAGCAGGCGACTCCGACCTCGCCTTGGCAGCCGACCTCGGCGCCCGAGATGCTGGCGTTGCGCTTGTACAATGCGCCGACCGCGCCCGCGGCGAGCAGGAAGGTGCGCACGCCCTTCGCATCGCCGCGATAGCCGCGCCGGTAAAAGCGGATCACCGCCGGGATGATCCCCGCGGCGCCGTTCGTCGGCGCGGTGACGACCTTGCCGCCCGCGGCATTCTCCTCGTTCACCGCCATCGCCCACAGGTTGATCCAGTCCATCATCGCGAGCGGATCGGTCAGATTGGCTTCGTGGCGGTTGCGGATGTCGTCGGCGATCTGCGGCGCGCGGCGCTTGACCTTGAGACCGCCGGGCAGCACGCCCGTGCTGGAACAGCCGGCGTCGATCGACGCGTCCATCGCATCGGCGATCGCATCGATACCCGCCGTCACCTCGTTCGGCGGGCGGTGACGAACTTCGTTGGCGAACATCATTTCGGCAAAGCTGAGGCTCGACGCCTTGCCCATCTCGATCAGGTCGGCGCCCGAAGTGAAGGGATAGGGCAGTTCAACTTCGTCCTCGGCGCCGCGGCTGTTGCGCCCCGCCTCGTCCTCGTCGACGACGAAGCCGCCACCGATCGAGAAATACATGCGCTTCGCGAGGATCTCGCCGTCACCGTCGCGCGCGGTGAAGCTCAGGGCATTGCTGTGAAACGGCTGGCGCTGCTTCATCTGGAAATGCAGGTCGCTTGCCGGCTGGAAGCGCACGCGCTGGCGGCCGAGCAGGGTGAGGAAACCTTCACTCGTGGCGCGGTCCCAATGCGCCTTGATCGCGGCGAGGCTGGTCGAGGCGGGGATTTCGCCCGCGAGCCCCGCGACCACCGCGGTATCGGCAGCGTGGCCCTTGCCGGTCAGCGCCAGCGAGCCGTAAAGGTCGGCTTCGACATGCACGGTTTTCGCGAGCAGCGCCCGCTCGTCCAGCCAGACGGTGAAGCGCCGCGCCGCGACCATGGGGCCGACGGTATGCGAGCTCGAGGGGCCGACACCGATTTTGAAAAGTTCGAACAGGCTGATCGTCATGGCGGCGCTATAGGAGAAGGCGGACGATCCCGATAGGGGCGCGCGGGCCAATTTTCGTTACGGATTACACGAGCCGCAGAACCTGAACGCCCTGCTTCAAAAGAAAAGCGCGTGCTCCCGCGAAGGCGGGAGCCCATCTCCGGTCGGCGCCATTTTGAACCGTCAGGAGATGGGTCCCCGCCTTCGCGGGGACACACGGCATTTTCCTGAAAGCAAAGATATTACGCCGGGTAGGTCCACGTCCCGTCGCGCGCGAAATTCTCGGCGGCGAAATCCCAATTGAGCAGTTCGTCGACCACCGCGTCGACATAGGCCGGACGCAGATTCTTGCGGTCGATATAATAGGCATGTTCCCACACGTCGATCACGAGGATCGGCTTGATGCCCGCGACCAGTTCGGTGCCCGCGTCATGCGTGTCGGTGACCGACAGCGTGCCGTCGCGCGAGACGAGCCAGGCCCAGCCCGACGCGAAATGATTGACCGCGGTTTCCTTGAGCTTCTTCTTGAGGTCGCCCAGCGAACCGAAATCGCGCTCGATCGCGGCGAGCAGATCGCCCGTGGGCTCGGTCTTCGCGGGGCTCAGGCTTTCCCAATAGAAAGCGTGGTTCCACGACTGCGCGGCATTGTTGAACAGGCCCTTGTTGCCCGAACCTTCGGCGTGGTGGACGATTTCCTCGAGCGGCTTCGACGCGAGGTCGGTGCCCTCGATCGCGGCGTTGGTCTTGTCGACATAGGCCTTGTGGTGCTTGCCATGGTGCGTCGCCAGCGTGTCGGCCGAGATATGCGGCTCCAGCGCGTCCTGGGCATAGGGGAGAGGAGGATGGGCGATCGTCATGGCAGTCTCCTTTTTTATGGATTCGGGCCTTTAACTCGGTATCGCGCCGCCGAGTTGCAAGCCCGGGACGAGGAATTTTTCCCAAATCGCGACCTTTCCGAATCGCGACTTAAAGAGGTGCGTGTGTCCCCGCGAAGGCGGGGACCCATCTCCCGCCGGTTCGAAATCGCGCCGACCGGAGATGGACCCCCGCCTTCGCGGGGGCACACTCGTCGGGTTTGACGTCAGGTCACCATCGCTTGCAGCGTCGCGATCCGGTCGGCTTCCTCGGCGGGCTTGTCGCGGCGAATGCGCGATATGCGCGGGAAGCGCATCGCGAGCCCCGACTTGTGGCGCTTGGACGCGTGGATCGAATCGAAGGCGACCTCAAGCACAAGCGACTTCTCGACCTCGCGCACCGGGCCGAAACGGTTCAGCGTGTTGTCGCGCACGAACTTGTCGAGCCACTTCAATTCCTCGTCGGTGAACCCCGAATAGGCCTTCCCCACCGGGAGCAGCTCGCCCCCATCGGTCCAGCATCCGAAAGTATAGTCCGAATAGAAGCTCGCGCGGCGGCCGTTGCCGCGCTGCGCATACATCATCACGCAATCGGCGGTGAGCGGGTCGCGCTTCCATTTATACCAGAGCCCCGCGCGCCGCCCCGCGACATATGGCGCATCGCGGCGCTTGAGCATCACCCCCTCGATCGCGGCATCGCGCGCACCGGCGCGGCGCGTGGCGAGGTCGTCGAAATCGGCCGCGTCGATCACCTGCGACAGGTCGAAATGACTGTCGGCGAGCCGCGGCACGAACGCCTCCAACTGCCTGCGCCGTTCGCTCCACGGCAGGCCGCGCAGATCGTTGCCGTCAACCGCAAGCAGGTCATAGACACGCACGAAGGCGGGATAATCGGCGAGCATCTTCTTCGACACGACCTTGCGGCCGAGGCGCTGCTGCAAGGCGTTAAAGCTGGCCGCTTCACCCCCCTGCACCTCGCCGCGCACAAGCAGTTCGCCATCGATCACCGCGTCCTGATCGAACGCCGCGACGAGTTCGGGAAACGCCCCGCTGATCTCTTCGCCGCCGCGGCTGTAGATGCGCGTCTCGCCGCCACCGCCCACGATCTGGACGCGAATGCCGTCCCATTTCCACTCGGCGGCATAGTCGGCAAGGTCGACGCTGCCGTCCTCCAACGGGTGCGCAAGCATGAAGGGACGAAAGAAGGCGACGTCGGCAAGATCGGGCCGCTCCGCCCTACCCTCGCCCCACGCGAACAGCGGCGCATAGGGCGGCGCGATCGCGTGCCACAGCTCCTCGACATCGTCGACGGGCACGTCGAACGCCTGCGCGAACGCCTGTTTGGCGAGCCGCGCCGACACCCCGACGCGCATCCCGCCGAGTGCGAGCTTGAGCAAAGCATAACGTCCGTCGGCGTCGAGCCGGTCGAGCAGCGAGGCGACCACTGCGGGGGCGTCGCTGCGGCTGGTGGCAGCGAGCGCATCGACCGCCTCCGACACGCTAAGATCCGCCTTCTTCCCCTGCGCATCGGGCCACAACAGCGCCGCCGTCTCCGCCGTGTCCCCGACGAAATGCCGCGACAGACGAAACAATTCCTCGTCGACCCGCGTCGCGAGCAACGTCCGCACCGTCCCCGCCTTCACCGCCGGAAAGTCGAGGCTCTCGGTCAGCGCCGCGATCGCCCAGCCGCGATCGGGATTGGGCGTGTGGCGGAGATAATCGACGATCAGCGCGAGCTTGCTGTTACGCGAGCGCGTGTAGATCAGCCGGTCGATCAGGGCCGCAAAGCGCTTCACGCTTCCTCCTCCAGATCGCGGCCGACCAGATGCAGCGCGCGGGCTTTCCGCTGATGCAGCTCGCACCAGCGGAGCAGGCCGTCCTCGCTACCGTGGGTGATCCAGCTCTCCTTCGGGTTAACTTCGGCGATCGTCGCCGTCAGTTCGTCCCAGTCGGCGTGATCCGAGATCACCAGCGGCAGTTCGACCATCCGCTGCCGCGCCCGCTGGCGCACACGCATCCAGCCCGACGCCATCGCGGTGACCGGATCGGGCAGCCGCCGCGACCAGCGATCATTGAGCGCCGAGGGCGGCGCGAGGACGATCTGCCCCGCCATCTCGGCCTTGTCGGTTTCCGACACGAGCCGCAGTTCGCCGAGGTCGACCCCATGGATCGCGTAGAGCTGGCACATCTTCTCGAGCGCGCCATGGATATAGATCGGCGCATCCCACCCCGCACCGCGCAGCTCTGCAATCACCCGCTGCGCCTTGCCAAGCGCATAGGCGCCGACGAGCACCGCACGGTCAGGTTCGGCGCGCACCGCGCCGATCAGCTTGGCGATCTCGTCGCCGGTCGGGGGATGGCGGAACACCGGCAGGCCGAACGTCGCCTCGGTGACGAAGATGTCGCACGGCACGACCTCGAAGCGTGCGCAGGTCGGGTCGGGCCGCCGCTTGTAATCGCCGGTCACGACGATCCGTTCGCCCTGATATTCCATCAAAATCTGCGCGCTGCCGAGCACATGTCCCGCCGGGTGAAAGCTGAAGCGCACCCCGCCGCGCTCGAAGCCGTCGCCATATTCATACGCCTGATTATGGCTCGCCTCGGCATCGACGCCATAGCGCAGCGCCATGATCGCGAGCGTTTCGGGCGTCGCAAACACCGCGCCATGGCCGCTGCGCGCATGGTCGGCGTGGCCATGCGTCACCGCAGCGCGCTCGACGGGGCGCGACGGATCGATCCACAGGTCGGCGGGCTTGACGTAAATGCCGCTCGGATGCGGCTCGATCCAGGTCTTGGCCTTCGCCATCAGGCGGCGAGTTTCCGTGCGCGGATCAGGTCGGCGACGAACGCCTTGCGCTCCTCGGCGGCGCGTGTCCGGTCGGGCATCCGCAGCAGGAAGGACGGATGAATCGTCGCCACCAGCTTCGCACCGCCTTCCAGCTCGTGCGCCGCGCCGCGCATCGACTTGATGCTCGCGCTCTTGCCCGTCACGCCGCGCAGCGCGCTAGCGCCCAAGGTGACGATCAGCTCGGGCTGGACGAAGGCGCGTTCCTTGTCGAGCCACCAGCGGCAGATGTCGATCTCGCCGGTCGTCGGATTTTGATGCAGCCGCCTTTTGCCGCGCGGCTCGAATTTGAAATGCTTGACCGCGTTGGTGAGGAACAGCCGTTTGCGGTCGAGCCCCGCCTCCTCCAGCGCCTCGTTCAGCACCTGTCCCGCCGGCCCGACGAACGGCCGGCCCTGCAAATCCTCCTGATCGCCGGGCTGCTCGCCGACGAGCATGATCCGCGCCGCCTTCGGCCCCTCGCCCGCCACGCCCTGCGTCGCGTGGCAATAGAGCGGGCAGCGTTTGCACTTGTCGACCGCGCGCGCCAGTTCATCCAGCGTCTTCACATCGTTATCGAGGGCCAATTCGTCGGGCACGCGCGTCCGCCATTTCTCGGTCAACGGGTTTGCCAGAGAAACGGCGGTCTCGCGCATGCGTTCCACCCGCGCCTCCGCCCCCGCGAGCAGCGGCGCGATATCCTGCGCCTCGGGCAGATTCTTCCAATATTTTTTCGGCATCTCGGCGCGCATCGCGTCGACCTTGACCCGCGCGGGATTGAAGATCGCGCCATAATAGGTGCGCCACTGATCCTCGACGACATCGCTATCGGGCACCTCGTCCTTCGTCCCCCCAGGGCCGTAGGTGAGCGTCTCGTCCTGCCAGATCGCGCGCGCGTCGGGGGTGACAATCGCCCAGTCCATCCCGGTAAAGCGCCGCTGAAAAAAGGGTGCGGTCAGCCGGAGGATGCGATGCGACGGTTCGAACCAAGCCGCGAAACGCTCGCGCCCCGCCGCTTCGCCTACGCGCCGGAAACGCACGAAGGCGTGCATCTTGTGGACATCGCGGCGGATCGCCTTGTCGGCCCCCCGCAGCCAATCAACCTCGGCGTCGGTCGTCCGCGCGAGCAATTGCCGGTCGCGCGCCGCGCGCCAGATCACGCGATAGAGCCGCGCCGGGACTTCGGGGTCGCGGTGGCAGATCACGCGCTCGGCAATTTCGAGCAGTTCGCGCGGCAGCGACACCGCGGCGCCGGGCGCAGCCACCACCGCGTCGCCGAACAGCGACGCACCTTCGCCGCCGCCGCGCCAGCTCACATCCTCGGGCGCGACCCCGCCCGCGAGCAATCCTCGCGCCGCGCTCCGCCACTCGGCAAAGTCGCCGGCTGTTTTGAGGACGACCTCCCTCACAGCGCCAGCGCCAATTGCTCGGGCGGCGGCGCAAAGCGCGCGCGCAGATCGGCGCTGTCGGTGAGTTTGCCGGGTCGCCAGTCGGGCGTGACGATGAAGGGCAACAGCTTCTTCACCGACGCGGTCAGCTTTGCCAGATCGCCGAGCCCGAGCTTCCCCAGCCGCCGCGCCGCGACGATGCGGTCGACCGCGCGCGTCCCCAGCCCCGGCACGCGCAGCAGCAATTCGCGCGGCGCGCGGTTGATGTCGACCGGAAAGGCCTCGCGCCGCTGCAGCGCCCAGGCGAGCTTGGGATCGATGGTCAGGTCGAGCATCCCTCCGCTCGCCCCCTCCATGATCTCGGCGCGCTCGAAGCCATAGAAGCGCAGCAGCCAGTCGGCCTGGTAGAGCCGGTGCTCGCGCATCAGCGGCGGCCGCACCGGCGGCAGGTCGCTGCTCGCGTCGGGGATCGGGCTGTACGCCGAATAATAGACGCGGCGGAGCTGATAGCCCGAATAAAGGTTGCTCGCGGTCTTCAATATATCGTCGTCGCGCGCGGCATCGGCGCCGACGATCATCTGCGTCGATTGCCCTGCGGGCGCGAAGCGCGGCGGCCTCGCCTTGCCGATCAACCGACTCTTCGCCGCATCGATCGCGTCGTCGGCGCCGATGCGCACCGACGCCATCGTCTTGCGGATCGTCTCGGGCTTCTTTTCGGGCGCGAAGCTCGACAGGCCCGCCTCGGTCGGCAACTCGACATTGGTCGACAACCGGTCGGCATAAAGCCCGGCCAGTGCGATCAACCCGGGGTCGGCGCCCGCGATCGTCTTCAGATGGATATAGCCCTGAAAGCGATGCTCCTCGCGCAATATGCGCGCGACCTCGACCAGCTGCTCCATCGTATAATCCTCGGAGCGGATGATGCCCGACGAGAGAAACAGCCCCTCGATATAGTTGCGCTTGTAGAAATCGAGCGTCAGCCGCACGACTTCCTGCGGGCTGAAGCGCGCGCGTTCGACATTGCTCGACGCGCGGTTGATGCAGAAGCGGCAGTCATAGATGCAGAAGTTGGTGAGCAATATCTTGAGCAGCGAGATGCACCGTCCGTCGGGCGCATAGCTGTGACAAATGCCCATGCCCTCGGTCGATCCGATGCCTTTCGTTTCGGTCGAGTCGCGTTTCACCGTCCCCGACGAGGCGCACGACGCGTCATATTTCGCCGCGTCGGCGAGCACGGCCAGCTTTTCGAGAATCGCTTTGGCGGACATGACCCATGACTAGCATGGGAACATAGAGAGAACAAATAATCCAGGTTAAGTGCGCTTAAGCCTCGCGCCACCGCGCGGGCAGCGTGATGTCGACGACCAGCCCGCCGGGCTCCCAATGCCGTTCGATCGTGCCGCCGAGATTATTCTTGACGCTGCGCTCCATCAGCAACGTGCCGAAACTGGTGCGCTCGGGCACGGCGACTTCGCGGTCACCGCCGCTTTCGGCCCAGGTCAGGCGGAACCTGCGATCGTCGCTGCCCTCGGCCTCCTGCGTCCAGCTCACCTCGACCCGGCCGTTCGCGCCGGTCAACGCGCCATGCTTCGCGGCATTGGTCGCGAGTTCGTTGAAGAAAAGCGCCATCGCGACGAGCGCATTTTCGGGAAGCAGCAGGTCGGGCCCCGACCAGCGGATGCGCGGGAAGGCGGCCTCGACCTCGCGCAACAGCGCGTGCATCGACCCCGTCATGAAATTGGCGCCGAGCAGCACATTCTGCGCGCGGTTGAGCGCGTCGAGCCGGCTGCTGATCCGCTCGACATAATCGTCGACATCGCGCGCCGCGTGACGGGTGAGCGAGATGATCGCGCTCACCGTCGCGAACAGGTTGCGCATCCGGTGGTGCAGTTCGCGCATCAGCAGATTGGCGTTTTCCTGGCGGCTCTTCTGCTCGGTGATGTCGATGCTGATCCCGGTCAGCCGCGCGTCGTTCGACCATACGTCCCAGTCACCGCGCGACGCGATCCAGCGCATGCCGCGCTCGGGATGCTGGAGACGATGCTCGACCGAATAGGGAAGGCCGCCGTCGCGCGATTCCTCCAGCGCGGCGGTCACCCGGTCGCGATCCTCGGGCGGCATGTGCGCCAGCAGGTCGTCGGCGGTGAACAGCGCACTTTCATAGTCGGCGCCGAACAATTCGGCGACCGCGCCGTGCCACGACATCTCGCCGCTCTGCGGATGCAGCTGCCACGTCGCGATCCCCGAAAAATCGAGCGCGCGTTCGAGCATTCGCCGCGCCTCGTCGCGCTCGACGCCAATGCGGCGCAGGTCGGCTTCGGCCATGATAATGCCGGCGAAATCCTCCAGCCGCTCGAGCTCGGCGGCGGTGAGCGGCGCGCGTTCTTCGCGGTCGATCAGGCACAGCGTCCCGAGGATCGCGCCATTATAGGCGCGCAGCGGCACTCCGGCATAGAAACGGATATGAAGATCGCCGGTGACGAGCGGATTGTCGCGAAAGCGCGGGTCGCTCGTCACGTCGGTCACCACGACGGGCCGGCCCTCGGCAATGACATATTGGCAAAAGCTGATCCCGCGCGGCGTTTCCGCGGTGTCGAGACCATGGCTCGACTTGAACCACTGGCGGCATTCGTCGACGAGCGACACCAGCGCGATCGGCACGCCGAAAAGGTCGGCGACCATCTTGGTCACACGATCGAATGCCGGTTCGGGCGGAGTATCCATGATGCGATATTCGCGAAGCGTGTCGAGGCGCAGCCGCTCGGCCCGTTTCGCCTCTTCGCTGCCCCCATCCGACACTTGCCGTCCCCCGCCGTCGTGCGATGGCGCCCCATCGCTATATTCCCCGGGCCGCCGCTCTGCCATGGATATGGTCCCTACAAAAGCATCCTTGCCGCGCAACAAGAAAGTGGTGACATTCCACCAACTTACACCGCAGCTCTCTGGCGTCCCGGCTGAATCTACGCTTTAGTGCGCGACAAGTTGCAGTCGAACCTGTCGCTTTTTCGGCGTCCGTCAAGGGAACCGACCCGCACGGACACGCGTATGACTGCTCTCAAGAGGGAGGTGTTTTAATGACGTTGGGTGAGGAAATTCGGGGCCATCTGCCTTATCTGCGACGCTACGCGCGCGCGCTGACGGGGAGCCAGCAGCATGGCGACAATTTCGTTCACACCACCCTCGAAGTCATCGTCGCCGCTCCGCACGAATTCCACACCGGCGACGGCACGCGGATCGACCTCTACCGCAATTTTCACCGCATCTGGGAAAGCGCCTATATCGACGATGGCGAAGGCCGCGACGATGACGAGCATCCGCTGGTCCATGCCGCGCACCGGCGCCTCGTGCAGTTGACCCCGCTCGGCCGCCAGATCCTGCTGCTTACAGCGCTCGAGGGGTTTTCGGTCGAGGAGGCGGGGCTGATCACCGGCACCGACCGGCCGACGGTCGAGGCGCTGCTGACCGACGCGGTCGGCGAACTCGACCGCGAATCGCGCACCTCGGTGCTGATCATCGAGGACGAGCCGCTGATCGCGATGGAACTCGAACAGATCGTCCGCGACCTCGGCCACCGCGTCGCGGGAATCGCGACGACGCATGCGGACGCGGTCGCGGCGTTCGAGGAAACCGACGCCGGCCTCGTGCTCGCCGACATTCAGCTCGCCGACGGATCGTCGGGCATCGATGCGGTGCAGGACATCCTCGCGATCGCGCCGGTGCCGGCGATCTTCATCACCGCCTTTCCCGAACGGCTGCTCACCGGCGGGCGGGTCGAGCCGACCTTCCTGATCTCCAAGCCGTTCCGCGAAAATACGGTGCGCGCCGCGATCAGCCAGAGCCTGCTCTTTACCCCGCAGCTTGCGGCGTAACCCATAAGGGCGGCTCCGGCTTCCGGCGCCTCACCCGAAATTAAACCTCAATCCGGCGAAGGCCCGTTCGCGGTCAGATGGTCAACATTGTCCATGATCGACCGGAATATCTCGCTCGACGGTATCTCGTCGGTGCTGCGCCGCGGCATCTCGCCGCTTTCGAGGATCGCCTGCAACGCGGCGCGGCCGCGCGAGACGCGGCTCTTCATCGTGCCGACCGCGCAGCCGCAGATCGCCGCGCCTTCCTCATAGGATAATTGCCCGGCGCCGATCAGCACGAGCGCCTCGCGCTGATCGACGGGCAGCAGCAAGAGCGCGCGCTGCACGTCGGCAAGGTGCAGGCTGTCGTCCTGATCGTCGGGCGCGACGAGCAGCCGCTCGGCCGCCAGCTCGTCATAATCGGCGGTGAATTTCTTGCGCCGCATCTGCGACAGGAAACAGTTGCGCAGGATGACGAAGGCCCAGCTCTTCATGCTGGCGGGACCCGGAATATATTGCGCGCGCGCCTTCCACGCCTTCAGCATCGTTTCCTGCACCAGATCGTCGGCCAGGTCGGCGTTGCCGCACAGGCTGCGCCCGAACGCGCGCAGATGCGGCAACATCGCGGCGAGTTCGCGCTTGAAGCTGGCATCGTCGAGCGGCTGAGGCGTTACGGTGCTGATATGATGGCCTTTGTCTGAACGCCCAATGTCACAGGCTTGCTATGGGCTTAACGTGCTGGGATTTCATTGCAAGAGCGCCAACCGCCGGGCGGACGTCCGCCGGGCACGATGAAGTCGCCGACGCGACATGATGACGGAGAGCAAGTCGCCACGCTCCTGAACGGCGGCCACAGGCCGGGCATGCTGTGACCCCTCACACGCTTCGATTAGGGCCGGTGTGGCTTCTTGGCAACGCATTCGTCGCAAAATACGATCGAGGCGGGAACTCGCGCGTTCTTTCCTCGTTGCTCCCGCATGGCTACGCAAGGCAACAACAGGATGAACGGCAAGGACGCCCCGCCCCCCTCGACCGGAGCGCCCCGCCGCGCGAACGGCGGCTTCCCCGGCACCGGCGGCGACCAGTGGCACCGAACGCTGACCGGGCGCCAGGCGCCCGAGCCGGTGAGCGCGAAGCTGCGCATGATCTATGGCAATATCGTTTCCGAACGGCTGCCCGAAAACATGCTCGATCTTCTGTCCCAGCTCGATCAGAAAAGCCCGAAGCAATAATGACCCGAACCCCCGCCGCTGCGTCGCAGCCGCAGGCCGACACCCTGTCGGACAGCGAATTCAAGGCGTTGCTCGCTGGCGTCATTCCGCATCTGCGCGCTTATGGCCGCAGCCTGTCGGGCAATCCCGACCTTGCCGACGACCTGACGCAGGACACGATGGTCAAGGCGTGGGCTTCGCGCGAGCGGTTCGAGCGCGGCACGTCGATCAAGGCGTGGACCTTCGTCATCCTGCGCAACACCTTCCTGTCGCAGATGCGCCGCAACAAGTTCGTCGGCGAATATGACGAGACCGCGGTCGAGCGCACCATGTCGACCCCCGCGAACCAGGAGGACAGCGGCGAAATGGCCGACCTTCAGCGCGGGCTGATGGAATTGCCGCAGGATCAGCGCGAGGCGCTGATCCTCGTCGGCGCTGGCGGCCTGTCCTACGAAGAGGCGGCGAGCATCTGCGACTGCGCGCTCGGCACGATGAAGAGCCGCGTGTCGCGCGCGCGCGCCGCGCTCGAAGAGATTATGAACAGCGGTCAATTCTCGCAAAAACGCGCCGACGCGCCGCCGTCGAGCGAAGCGGTCGATGCGATCATGGACAGCGTCGAAACGATCACCGCGCGGCGCGAGGCGGCAAACCGCTAAGGACCCTCGACTTCGCGGCGCGGCGCGGCCAGAACAGGTTGTTCTTCCCCAGCCAAGCGAGCCTTTTCCGATGAAAAATCTCCCGTCCCTCGCCCTCATCGCCGCGCTGGCCGTCGCCGCCTGCTCGGCGCCCGCCGCCACCGAGGCCGCCCCCGCCGATACGGCGAAGCTCGACGCGTCGGGCGACCATCCCGCGACGCCGCTCGCCGATGCGCCCTTCACGGTCAAGGAGATCGCGAGCTTCAACGAACCCTGGGCGATGACCTTCATCCCCGGCACCCGCGCCGCGCTGATCACCGAGAAATCGGGCAAGCTGAAACTCTGGCAGGAAAATGGCGCGACGCAGGACGTCGCGGGCGTGCCCGCCGTCGCCTA
Source organism: Sphingopyxis italica (assembly GCF_011926545.1). Classification (GTDB taxonomy): domain Bacteria; phylum Pseudomonadota; class Alphaproteobacteria; order Sphingomonadales; family Sphingomonadaceae; genus Sphingopyxis; species Sphingopyxis italica. The sequence goes on from NZ_JAATIT010000001.1 coordinate 225,915, forward strand.
TGGCGGTCAGGGCGGCTTCGGCGACGTGATCGTCGCGCCCGATTTCGCGACGAGCGGCACCATTTACCTCAGCTGGGTCGAAGCCGGGGACGGCGACACCGCCGGCGCGGTCGTCGGCAGGGCGAAGCTCGTTCAGGGCGCCGCGCCGCGGATCGAGGGCTTGCAGATCATCTGGAAACAGGATCCCAAGGTCACGGGCCGCGGCCATTATTCGCACCGCCTCCTCTTCTCGCCCGACGGCAAATATCTGTTCATCGGATCGGGCGAGCGCCAGAAATTCGATCCGGCGCAGGACATGAAAGCCAATCTCGGCAAGATCGTCCGCCTCAACCCCGACGGCAGCATCCCCGCCGACAATCCTTTCGCCGACGCTTCAAAATCTGATGGGGGCGGCGTCACCGCGCAAATCTGGTCGCTCGGCCACCGCAATATCCTGGGGCTGGCGTTCGACAGCGCGGGCAAATTCTGGAATCAGGAAATGGGGCCGAAGGGCGGCGACGAGGTCAATCTCGTCGCGGCGAAGGCCAATTACGGCTATCCGATCGTCTCGAACGGCGACCATTATGACGGCAAGGATATTCCCGATCATCCGACCCGCCCCGAATTCGCCGCGCCGAAACTATGGTGGAACCCCGCGGTCTCGCCCGCCGGTCTCGCCTTCTATGGCGGCGACCTTTATCCGGGCTGGAACAACAGCCTGCTGATGGGCGCGCTCTCGGGCGAAGGCCTCATCCGCATGGCCATCGACGGCGACACGCTCCACAAGTCCGGCCGCTGGGACTTCGGCCAGCGCATCCGCGAGGTCGAGGTGCGCGATGACGGATCGGTCTGGCTGCTCACCGACGGCGAGGACGGCAAGCTGGTGAAGCTGGTGCCGAAGAAGTAGCGGCGGTCCGGCTTTCGCCGCGGCGCAAGCATCACTATATCGTCCCCATGATCCGCGGCTTCCTCACCCGACGCGCCGAATGGCCCGCGCGCGTTCCCGATCCCGACGCGCTACCGCCGCTGACGCTGCTGTGGCGCGAGGTCGGTTCGCTCGCGCAAGCGATCGGCGGCCGCATCCGCCCGCTGCCGCCCGAGCCCAATCCCGACAGCGAACATCCGCCGGTGATGGTGCTCCCCGGATTCCTGTCGGGCGACTGGGCGACCAAGGCCTTGCGCGCCGACCTCCGCCGCGCGGGCTTTCGCTGCTATGCGTGGGGCCTCGGCTTCAATCGCGGCGCGACCGCCGACATCATCGATCGCATCGACACCCGCGTCCAGTGGATCATCGACCGCACCGGCTATGCCCCCGCGCTGGTGGGATGGTCGCTCGGCGGCATCTACGCCCGCGAATATGCCAAGCATCATCCGGACAAGGTCGCGCGCGTCGTCACCCTCGGCTCGCCCTTTTCGGGCAGCCGCCGCGCCAACCGCGCGTGGCGCCTCTATCATCTGATCGCGCGCCATCCGGTCGACAATCCGCCGATCGATTTCCACCCCGCGCCGCGCCCCGAAATGCCGACCTTCGCGCTATGGTCGAAACACGACGGCGTCGTCGCGATCGCCAGCGCGCGCGGGCTGCCGCACGAAAGCGACCGGCAGGTCGAGGTCGACTGCGGTCATATGGGCTTCGCCTACGCCCCGACCTCGGTCGCGGCGATCGTCAAGGCGCTTACCGAGGAAGTATCAGAGCCGGATTGATCCTCCCTGTGGCGAAGCCATGGGGAGGACTTCCGAACTGCTCAGCACACATCGATGCGCCAGGCCGGCGCCGCGCGCCACGCCATGAGCATCCGCCCCGGCCGCTTCCCCGCCCGCCCCGTCGACACGAAACCGATCCGACGCAGCAGCGCGCGCGACCGCTCATTGTCGGGGTGGCATTCGGCGACGATCGAACAGCCCGGCCGCGACGCGGCGAGCGCCTCGACCACCGCGCGCACCGCCTCGGTCGCGATGCCCTTCCCCCGCACCCGCGCCGCGAACCAGTAGCCGATCTCATATTCGCCGCCCGGCCGGCGATGGACGCCGATCACGCCATTGAGGTCGAGTCCCCGTTCGTCGCGCACCGCATGAAAGACGTCGCCGCCGCCCGATCCGGCGATCAGCGCACGCGCGTCGGCCTCGGTGAAGGGTGCGGGCAGGAAATGGACTTGCGAGGTCACCGTCTCGTCGGTGATCGCGGCGAGCGCGCGCGCATCATCGGCAAAGAGCGGCGTGATGCGGCAATGGTCGGTCGACAGGGCAAGCAAGGTATCGGTCATGTCGCGTCTTCTTCAAAAAGCGCACGCCGTGACCGGGGGGTAGTGATGTGATGATGACCATTCGCCTGTCCGAACACGGCGGCGATGGTCACAGGTGATGCCATGCCGCTCCTATGTAAAGGAGCGCCAATACGCCTTGAATCGGAGAGATTGGTCGTTGGTCATCGTCGGCGTGGCTAACCGCTTCATCGTCGGCGGTCAATCCCGCGTCTTGACGTTCGCGTTTCACGCACTATTTAAAGTTACATGAAACGCGACAGCCGACTCTCGGGCGTGCTCCACGTCCTCCTCCACATGGCCGAGCAGCGCGCGCCGATGACCTCGGACCAGCTCGCCAAGGCGATGCAGACGCACGCGGTCGTGATCCGCCGCATCCTCGGCGGGCTGCGCGATGCGGGCTTCGTCCACAGCGAAAAGGGCCATGGCGGCGGTTGGACGATCGCGAAGGACCTTTCCGCCATCACGATGCGCAACGTCTATGACGCGATCGGCCGCCCCAGCCTGATGGCGATGGGCAACCGCACCGAAGCGCCCGGCTGCCTCGTCGAACAGGCGGTCAACGCCGCGCTCGACACGAGCTTTCGCGACGCCGAGGCGCTGCTCCTCGCGCGCTTCGGCGAAGTGACGCTCGCGGCGCTCGCCGCCGATTTCCACGCGCGCATGGCCGCGCGATCCCCCTCCCCCACCACGCAGGAGCATATTCATGGCTGAAGGCGCCCAACATTTCCTCGACAGCTTCAAGGACCCCGAAGCGGTCGCGCGCTACACCGAAGGGCCGCGGCGTTTCGTCCCCGGCCTCGACGGTCTCCACCGTATGGCCGGGCTGTTGCTCGCCGAGCGCGTGCCCGATGACGCGCATATCCTCGTCCTCGGCGCCGGCGGCGGCAGCGAGATGAAGGCGATGGCCGAAGCGCACCCCGGTTGGCGCTTCGCCGGCGTCGACCCCGCCGGGCCGATGCTCGACCTCGCCGCCAAGGTCATGGGCCCGAACGCCCACCGTGCCGATCTCGTCGAAGGCTATATCGACGACGCCCCCATGGGTCCGTTCGACGGCGCGACCTGCCTGCTCACGCTCCACTTCCTCGACACCGAGGAACGCATCCGCACCGCCGCCGAAATCCGCGCCCGCCTCAAACCCGGCGCGCCTTTCGTGGCCGCGCACGGCAGCTTTCCGCAAGGCGCGGGCGACCGCGAACGCTGGCTCGACCGCTACGCATCCTACGCCATCGCCTCGGGCGGCGACCCCGACCAGGTCGCCAAGGGCCGCGAGGCCGTCGCCACCCATGTCGCGATGCTCAGCCCCGAAGCCGACGAAGAAATACTCCGCGCCGCGGGCTTCACCGGCGTCGAGCAATTCTACGCCGCCTTCACCTGGCGCGGCTGGGTGGGTTATGCGTGAGGGCCGTCGGCTTCGGTGGCGGGGGGATGATCATCGAAACGGCGCGAGTATCGCGTCGGTCACCCGCAGCGGCCGTCCGCTCGCTTTGTCGAGCAGCGCCCACACGGTCCGCGCCCGCACATGCACGCGCCCGTCGGCGCCGGTGAATTCCATGAAGCGGTCGAACTTCGCGCCCTGCGCCTTGTCGGCAACCCAGGTCCGCGCGGCCACCGTCTCGTCGGGGCCGAGCGCGCGCAGATAATCGATTTCATGCCGCACCACGACCCAGATATAGGCGTCCTTATGCGCCTCAGGCGCGGCCGCCTCCCAATGCCCCGTCGCGACCTGCTGGATCCACTGGACCCAGACCGCATTGTTGACATGGCCGAGCTCGTCGATGCTATCGGGCGTCGCCGTGAGTTCGAGCGTGAACGCCTTCATGCCAGCTCGACGGTGGTCACCATATAGCCCGCATCGCGCAGCGCCGCGACGAGGCTGTCGAGATGCTCGCGGTCGCGCGCCTCGCATTCGATGTCGGTGATCAGCCCCTTCGCCGGCAAGGTGGTGAAGATGCGCTGGTGATAGATTTCGATGATGTTGACCTGCTTCTCGTCGAACAGCTTCATCACCTTGAACAGCGCGCCCGGTCGGTCCTGCAGCCGGATGCGCAGCCGCGCGATGCGGCCCGAACGCGCGAGGTCGCGCAGCAGCACATTGGCGAGCAGCCGCGTGTCGATATTGCCGCCCGTCAGCACCAGACCCACTTTCCGCCCTGCAAACTCCTCGGGATGCGCGAGCATCGCCGCGAGCCCCGCGGCGCCCGCGCCCTCGACCACCGTCTTTTCGATCTGGAGCAGCAGGCTGACCGCGCGTTCCAGATGCCGTTCGGCGACAAGCACGATGTCGTCGTTGAGTTCGGCGACGATCCGCCTTGTATAAGCGCCCGGTTCCTTGACCGCGATGCCCTCGGCGAGCGTGTCGCCCTCGCACGCCATGTCGACGCCGTTGAGTTCGGCATACATCGACGGATAAAGCTCGGCCTGCACGCCGATCAGCCGCATGTCGTTCTTCACCCCGCGCGCCGCGGTGCCCATGCCGGTGAGCAGCCCGCCGCCGCCGATCGGCACGATCAGCGTGTCGAGTTCGGGCACATCCTCGAGCATTTCGAGCGCGACCGTCCCCTGCCCCGCGGCGATATGCGGATGGTCGAACGGATGGACAAAGGTCAGCCCGCGCTCTTTTTCCAGCACGCGCGCATGCGCGGAGGCGTCGTCGAATTTTTCGCCGAACAGCACGATCTCGGCGCCGTGGCTCGCGGTCTGCGACACCTTCACCTGCGGCGTCGTCTTCGGCATCACGATCGTGACCGGTACGCCGAGGCGCTTGCCATGATAGGCGAGCCCCTGCGCATGATTGCCCGCCGACGCCGCGATCACGCCGCGCGCGCGCGCTTCCTCATCCATCAGCAGGAGCGCGTTCAAGGCGCCGCGCTCCTTATACGCCGCGGTGAATTGCAGATTTTCGAACTTCAGCCACACTTCGGCGCCGACCATTTCGGACAAGGTCAACGAATGGAGCGTCGGCGTCCGCACGACCGCGCCATTAATTCGCCCCGCCGCCGCGCGCACATCGTCCAATGTGATCGCCGGAAAATCGGCGGCGGGGGTCAGGGTGCGTTGATCGGTCATAGAGTGCGGCCCTAACGGCATGAAAGCCGCAGGGGAAGGCCCTCGATAAATAGGGACAGTCCCTATTTATCGAGGGGTATGCTTCCGGCCGCGCGCGGGGATGCCGGATAAATAGGGACTGTCCCTATTTATCGGTAACGTCGCAGCATCGCCCTCCCCATCTGGCGCGCCGGACAAACCACCGTTATGACCTCTCGCCATGAGCGAACGAAAATTGCGTATCAGCTTCATCGGCACCGGCGTCATGGGCGGGCCGATGGCGGGCCACCTCGTCAAGGCGGGCCACCACCTCACCGTCTATAACCGCACCCGCGCCAAGGCCGACGCGTGGGTGGCGCAGCATGGCGGCGCCGCGGCCGCGACCCCCGCGGAAGCGGCACGCGACGCCGACGTCGTCCTCACCTGCGTCGGCAACGACGACGATCTCGCGCAAGTGACGCTCGGCCGCGACGGCGCGTTCAAGGCGATGCGCGAAGGGGCGCTGTTCGTTGACCATACCACCGTTTCCGCGCGCATCGCGCGCCAGCTCTCGGTCGAGGCGGACGGACTCGGCCTGCTCTGCGTCGACGCCCCCGTTTCCGGCGGCGAGGCGGGCGCGCAGAACGGTACGCTCGCGATCATGTGCGGCGGCAGCAAGGCAGCGTTCGAAGCCGCCGCGCCGGTGATGCAGGCCTATGCCGCGCGCATGGTGCATATCGGCGGCCCCGGCGCGGGACAGACGACCAAGATGGTCAACCAGATCGCGATAGCCGGGGTGGTCCAGGGCCTCTCCGAGGCACTGCGTTTCGCGCAGGCGTCGAAGCTCGACACCGACAAGATATTCGAGGCCGTCTCGGGCGGCGCCGCGGCGAGCTGGCAGATGCTCAACCGCTGGGGCACGATGGCGAAGGACGAATTCGACTTCGGCTTCGCGGTCGACTGGATGCGCAAGGACCTCGGCCTCGCGCTCGACGAAGCGCGCGTCAACGGCGCGACGTTGCCGGTCGCCAGCCTCGTCGACCAATTCTACGCCGATGTGCAAAAGGCGGGCGGCGGGCGCAAGGATACCAGCTCGCTCGTGACGAGGCTGCCGAAATGAAGCGTCTCCTGCTGGCCGCGCTCGCCCTCACCCTCGCCGCCCCAGCGCACGCCGACACGCTGATCGACAATGTCAACGGCATCACGCTCGACAAGGACGGCAAGCTCGTCCGCTTCACCGGCCTTCTCATCGGCACCGACGGCAAGGTGAAACAGCTCCTCGACCGCAAGGACAAGCGCCCCGAACGCCCCGATTTCAAGCAGGACGGCAGGGGCAAGACCCTCATCCCCGGGCTGATCGACGCGCACGGCCATGTCATGGGGCTGGGCTTCAAGCTGATGCTGCTCGACCTCTCGGACACCGGCAGCCTCGCCGAAGCGCAGGCGGCGATCCGCAAATATGCGGCCGAGAATCCCGAAATGCCGTGGATCATCGGAACGGGCTGGAATCAGGAGAAGTGGGGCCTCGGCCGCTTTCCCACCGCCGCCGATCTCGACGCCGCGGTGCCGGGCCGCCCGGTCTGGCTCGAACGTGTCGACGGCCACGCCGGCTGGGCGAATACGGCCGCGATGGCGGCGGCGAAGATCACCCCCGCGAGCAAATCGCCCGAGGGCGGCCGCATCGAGGGGGCTGGCGGCAAGCCGTCGGGCGTCTTCGTCGATGCGGCGATGCGCCTCGTCGACAGCGCCAAGCCCAAGCCGCTCGCGCGCGACCTCGACCGCGCGCTCTATCTGGCGCAGCAGAAATTGCTCGAACAGGGGATCACGGCGATCGCCGACATGGGCACGACGATCGAGGAATGGCAGGCCTACCGCCGCGCCGGCGACAAGAAACAGCTCGCCGTCCGCATCATCAGCTATGGCGGCGACATCGACAATATGGCGATCATCGCCGGGTCCGAACCGACGCCGTGGCTCTATGACGACCGGCTGCGCATGGTCGGGGTGAAGCTCTACCTCGACGGCGCGCTGGGCTCGCGCGGCGCGTGGCTGAAAGCGCCCTACAGCGACGCGCCGGGGCAAAAGGGGCTGCCTTTGCTCACCCCCGCGCAGCTTCGCAACAAGATGGTGCGCGCGTCGATGGACAAGTTTCAGGTCGCGATCCACGCGATTGGAGATGCGGCGAATGCCGAGGCGCTCGCCGCCATCGCCGACCTCACCGCCGACCTGGCCACCAACGTTCCCGGCGAGCGGCGCTGGCGCATCGAACATGCGCAGATCATCGACCCCGCCGACATCGCGCGCTTCGCCGAGCTGAAGGTCATCGCCTCGATGCAGCCCATCCACCAGCCGAGCGACCGCATCATGGCCGAAGCGCGGCTCGGCCCCGATCGCCTCAAGGGCGCCTATGCGTGGCGCAGCCTCCAGAATGCGGGGGTCCGCCTCGCCTTCGGCTCCGACGTGCCGGTCGAGAGCGCCAATCCCTTCGCCGGCATCGCCGCCGCCATCTCGCGCACCGATGCCAGGGGCGAGCCCTTTGGCGGCTGGCGCCCCGAGGAAGCGGTCAGCCGCGAGACCGCGCTCGACGGCTTCACGCGCACTGCGGCCTATGCCGGCTTTGCCGAGGACCGCATCGGCACGCTGATGCCCGGGATGCGCGCCGACTTCCTGATCGTCGATGCCGACCCGATGCTCGCGAGCCCCGACGAGATCCGCCGCATGACCCCGCTCGAAACCTGGATCGGCGGCTATCGCTATTACAAACAGAAGGATGGGGCGACCGTTGGCCGCTGACACGCCCCCGAAAAACGTGCCGACGCGCCGCGCGCTCCTGACCGGCCTCGCCGCCCTCCCCGTCGCGGCGAGCGCGGCGGCGGCCGACCGCAAGGAGCGCCGCTCGAAAAAGCGCAAACCGCCAAAGCCCAAGGTCCAGCATGTCGACGTCGCGATCATCGGCGCGGGCGTGTTCGGCGCGTGGACCGCCTGGCATCTGCTGCGCGCGGGCAAGTCGGTGCGGCTGTTCGACGCCTATGGCGCGGGCAACGCGCGCAGCTCGTCGGGCGGGGCGAGCCGCGTCATCCGCATGGGATACGGCGCCGACGCGCTTTATTCGGAGATGGCGCGCGATTCGCTCAAATATTGGAAAGACCTCTCCGATACCGCGAGCGCGCCGATCTTCCACAACACGGGTGTGCTCTGGTTCGCGCCGCAGGGCGAGACCTACACCGCGCAATCGCTCGCCTGGCTGCAGGCGAACCGCATCGGCCACGAACATGGAGATGTCAGCTGGCTCCAGAATAAATATCGCCAGATTCAATTCTATCAGGGCGAGACCGGCATCCTCGAGACCGAAGCGGGCGCGCTGATCGCCGCGCGCGGCGTGCAGGAACTGATCGCCGACGCGCAGATCGCGGTCGAGCGCGTCGTCATGCCCGCGCCGCTCTTTTCGAAGCGGATCCGCAAGCATCGGCTCCCCGACGGCGGCACCGCCGACCATCTCGTCTATGCCGCCGGCCCGTGGATCGCCGAGCTTTTCCCGCAGCAGCTGATGCACAGGATCGTCGCGACCCGGCAGGAGGTTTATCATTTCGGCGCGCCGCAGGGCGACACGCGCTTCGCCCCGCCCGAGCTGCCGGTGTGGGCCGATTTCAACAACGGCCGCATCGTTTACGGCATCCCCGACCTCGAAGGCGCCGGGTTCAAGATCGCGATCGACGTCCATGGTCCCGTGGTCGACCCCGATACGATGGAGCGCCAGCTTTCTCCCGCGGGTATCGCCGAGGCGCGCGCCTATATGCAGCGTCGCTTCCCCGGCCTCGCCAATGCGCCGCTGCTCGGCGGGCGCGTCTGCCAATATGAGAATAGCGCGAACGGCGATTATCTGATCGACCGCTTTCCGGGGCAGGAGCATGTCTGGCTCGTCGGCGGCGGATCGGGGCACGGCTTCAAGAACGGCCCCGCAGTGGGCAAACGCGTCGCCGCACATATCCTCGATGAGGACTTAGCGGTCGAACCGCGCTTCGCCTTCGCGACCAAGGGCACGGTCGCGGCGCGGACGGTGTTTTGATGAGCCACCGCCTCCTCATTCGTCATCCCGGCGAAGGCCGGGATCTCGCCGGCGCGTCAGGGCGAGAGGGTGAGATCCCGGCCTTCGCCGGGATGACGATTTGAGGGGGTAAGTGTAGCGTGCGCCTGACCGACTGCCATAACATCGACGATTTCCGCGCGCTCGCGAAGCGCCGCCTGCCTTGGCCGGTGTTCGACTATATCGACGGCGCCGCCGACGACGAAGTCACCCGCCGCCGCAACCGCACCGCGTTCGACGGCTGCGACCTCATCCCGCGCGTGCTCGCCGGGGTTGAAAGCGTCGACATGAAGACGACTCTCTTCGGACGCGAGATCGCGATGCCGCTCTTCCTCGCGCCGACCGCGCTCCAGCGGCTCTTCCACTGGCAGGGCGAGCGCGCGGTGCTCCGCGCCGCGGCGAATGCCGGCACCGTCGCGGGCATTTCGAGCCTCGCGACGATCGGCCTCGCCGAAGCGGGCGCGCTCACCACCGGCCCCAAGCTGTTCCAACTCTACGTCCACCACGACGAGGGGCTCAACCGGGCGATGCTCGACGCCGCGCGCGAGGCGAAGTTCGACGCGGTCGCGCTCACCGTGGATACGATCGTCGGCGGCAACCGCGAACGCTGCCTGCGCTCGGGCTTCACCTCGCCGCCGCGCTTTACCGCGTCGAACATGCTGAGCTACGCCGCCAAGCCCGGCTGGGGGCTCAACTATATGCTCCGCGAAAAGTTCAGCCTGCCCAATCTCGCGACGCATGTCTCCGAAGGATCGAGCGTCCCCAAATCGGTCGCCGAATATTTCACCTCGATGCTCGACCAGAGCCTCGACTGGAAACGCGCCGAGGCGATCCGCAAGAAATGGGACGGCCCCTTCTGTTTGAAAGGCATCGTCGCGGTCGAGGATGCGAAGCGCGCCGCCGACATCGGCGCCACCGCGATCATGGTGTCGAACCACGGCGGGCGCCAACTCGACGGCAGCATCGCCCCCTTCGACGCGCTCGCCGCGATCGTCGATGCCGTCGGCGACAGGGTCGAAGTGATCTGCGACGGCGGCATCACGCGCGGCACCCATGTGCTCAAGGCGCTGTCGGTCGGCGCCAAGGCCTGCTCGGGCGGCCGCCTCTATCTCTACGCGCTCGCCGCGGCGGGCGAGCAGGGCGTCGCGCGCGCGATCGCGCAGCTCCGCGCCGAAATCGAGCGCGGCATGAAATTGATGGGGGCCAAGACCCTCGCGGATCTCGGCCCCCATAATCTGCGCTGGCGGTAAAAAATCCTCCCCATCGCTGCGCGACAGGGAGGATCGTCCGACCAGACGATCAGAAAGATGCGCCGAGCGTGAAGACCACGGTCGGATCGTAAAGCGTATCGACCGCCTTCACCCCCGTCTTCTTGACATCGGTATCGATATATTGCGCCGAAAGGGTCAGCGGCCCGGCGGCGAAGGACGCACCCACCGACCAGTCGACATATTGGCCGTCGGGCGACACGAGCCCAAGCGAGCCGTCATTATAGCCGATCCCGGCGGTCAGCGTGACCGGGGTGCCGGGAATGCCGTATCCGGCGCCCAAGTTCAGATAGATATTGTCCTGATCGCCGAGCGAATCCTGCTTGGGCGCATAGGCGACCATGCCGGTGACCGAGACCGGGCCGATGTCGTGCGACAGCTTGCCGATGCCTTCGAAATAGTCGGTCGGCGCGCCGCCGTCGTCGCTGCCCGGATAGGTGTACCAGGTGACGCCGATGTCGGCCGTCGTGCCCGGCGCGATTTCGGTGTTGAAGCCGCCATAGACGTCGAGCTCGAACTTGCCATAGGCGGGGCTGTCGGGAAGCGACGATCCCCAGACCCCGGCATAGAAGCCGCTTTCGTGGCTGACGGTCAGCGTCGGCTGCACCGCGACCTTTTCGTTCGACAGCGAAATGCCGCGGAACCGATAGTCGCTCGTCACCGCGATGCCGCCCGACAGCGTGAGCGGGCCGGCGGCTTCTTCTTCCTGGGCAAAGGCCGGGGTGGACATCGCCGTCGCGGCGACAAGCGCGCCAAGGCACGCGCGTACGAGAATTTTCATGGACAGATCCCTGTTAGTGGATGGATCGTCCCTGCCTGCCGCACGGCTGCCGGCCTCTGTTCGGGCTAGTCCCGTCGTGCGTGCGTCGATCTTCACCAGATTGGTGCGGCGCACAAACGAAAAAGCCGCATCCGCCGCGTTAAAACGGCGCCATGCGACTTTTGTGCAACAGATGATTAGGAATATATGCGGCGGATGAAATTATGTTACGCGAAATTCCCCGCCCGACGCGCGATCAGAAGGCAAGGCCGAGCGTGAATACGACCGTCGGGTCGTAAAGCGTGTCGACCGCTCTCACCCCCGTCTTCGCAATATCGGTGTCGATATAGCGCGCCGATAGCGTCGCCGGGCCGACGACATAGGACGCGCCGAGCGACCAGTCGACATAGTCGCCCGGGGGCGCGGTCAGCGCGAGCGAGCCGTCGGAATAGCCGACCCCGGCGTGGACCGTGACCGGCGTATTGGGGATGCCCGACGAAACGCCGAGGTTATAATACCAGCTGTCGCCCATCGACCGCTGCGCGGGCGCATAGGCGACGGTCCCGGTCGCCGAAAGCGGGCCGATGTCGTGCGACAGCTTGCCGCTGAACTCGACATAGTCGGCAGGTCCGGCCCAGCTCCGGTTGCCGGGATAGCCGTACCAGATCACTCCGGCATCGACCGAAGTGCCGGGCGCGATCTCGGTCGCATAGCCGCCATAGAGGTCGAGCTCGAACTTTCCCGACAGCGGATTGTCGGGCATCGTCGACCCCCAGACGCCGGCGTAAAAGCCGCTTTCGTGGCTGAGCGTCAGGCTCGGTTGCAGCGCGATTTCCTCGTCCGACAGCGAAATTCCGCGGAAACGATAGTCGCTGACGACCGCGACCTCGCCCGACAGCGAAAGCGGGCCGCCGCCGCCGGTAATCGGGTCATCCTGGGCAAAAGCGGGGGCCGACATGGCCGCGGCCGCGAACAGCAGGCCAGCGCCGGCCGTGTCGAAAAAACGCATCAATAGTCTCTCATGCCTGGCCGGAAACCGCCGATCGCGCCGCGCAGCGCAACAAAGCCGTCGCCTCATATCGGTTCAGCATAGGGGCGCGGCGGTCCCGCCACAAGCCGCACGCCGTGGCTTGGCTTTGCCAATCGGGCGCCGGGCGGCTAAAGAGCGGCGCATATCTCCCTCTCGACCGAGCCCCAACCATGAGCGATCACAATCCCGGCCTGCGCCCTTGGCGCGATATTGCACGGCGCGAATGCCGTCAGATCATGGTCGGCAACGTCCCCGTCGGCGGCGGCGCGCCGATCAGCGTCCAGACGATGACCAACACGCTGACGTCCGACCCCGTCGCGACGATCGACCAGATCCGCCGCTGCGAGGAAGCGGGCGCCGACCTGATCCGCGTCTCCTGCCCCGATACCGATTCGACCGCCGCGCTTGGGGCAATCGTCCGCGCGGCGCGCATCCCGATCATCGCCGACATCCATTTCCACTATAAGCGCGCGCTCGAAGCCGCCGACGCCGGCGCCGCGTGCCTGCGCATCAACCCCGGCAATATCGGCAGCAGCGAGCGCGTCGGCGAGGTCGTGCGCGCCGCCAAGGCGAACGGCTGCGCGATCCGCATCGGCGTCAACGCGGGGTCGCTCGAGAAAGACCTGCTCGAAAAATATGGCGAACCCTGCCCCGAGGCGCTCGTCGAAAGCGCGCTCGACCATATCAAGCTGCTCCAGGACCATGATTTCCACGACTATAAGGTGGCGGTGAAGGCGAGCGACGTCTTCCTCGCGGTCGCCGCCTATGCGCAGCTCGCCGACGCGGTCGACTGCCCGCTCCACCTCGGCATCACCGAAGCCGGCGGGCTGATCGGCGGCACCGTCAAGAGCGCGCTCGGCATCGGCAACCTGCTCTGGGCGGGCATCGGCGACACGATCCGCGTCAGCCTCTCGGCCGAGCCCGAAGAGGAAGTGCGCGTCGGCTATGAAATCCTGAAATCGCTGGGCCTCCGCACCCGCGGCGTCCGCGTCGTCTCCTGCCCCAGCTGCGCGCGCCAGGGCTTCGACGTCATCCGCACCGTCCAGGCGCTCGAGGATGCGCTGAGCCACATCAAGACCCCGATGTCGCTCTCGGTCCTCGGCTGCGTCGTCAACGGCCCCGGCGAGGCGCGCGAAACCGACATCGGCATCACCGGCGGCGGCAACGGCAAGCATATGGTCTTCCTGTCGGGCGTCACCGACCATCATGTCGAGGACGCCGACATGATCGGCCATATCGTCAAGCTCGTCGAAGCGAAGGCGGCCGAGATCGACGCGGGCAGCGCGGTGAGCATGGACGTGGCGCACGGCAAGGCGGCGTAAAGCGTCGCGGCGATCAGATTGGTCGGGGTGGGGAGCGGACGTTAGGCATTCCTGATCCTCCCCATCGCTGCGCGACGGGGAGGATCAGGGTCCGCAGTCGGTCGTTAGCGGCCGTTTCGCTCCTTAGGCGTCCACCATCGCGTGATATTCGGCTTCGGCCAAAAAGCGTTCGGCGTCGAGCGCGGCCATGCAGCCCATGCCCGCGGCGGTCACCGCCTGACGATAGATTTTGTCGGTCACGTCGCCGGCCGCGAAGACGCCGGGGATCGCGGTCAACGACGTGCCCGGGGTCACTTCCAGATAGCCGTCGGCGTCGAGCGGCAGCTTGTCCTTGAACAATTCGGTCGACGGGCTGTGGCCGATCGCGACGAAGCCGCCGTCGGTGGGCTCAAAGCTCGCCTCGCCGGTGACGGTGTCGATCAGGTCGACGCCGACGAGCCCCGACACGCCTTCGCCCGCGACGAAGCGGTCGACCTTCTTGTTCCACAAGACCTTGATCTTGGGATTGGCGTGCAGCCGGTCCTGCAGGATCTTTTCGGCGCGCAAGCTGTCGCGGCGGTGGATCAGCGTCACATCGTCGCTATGGTTCGTCAGGTACAGCGCCTCCTCGACCGCGGTGTTGCCGCCACCGATCACGACGACCTTCTTGCCGCGATAGAAGAAGCCGTCGCAGGTGGCACAGGCCGAGACGCCCTTGCCGCCGAGCTCCTGTTCGCCCGGAACGCCGAGCCATTTCGCCTGCGCACCCGTCGCGATCACCAGCGTTTCGGCCATATAGACGTCGCCGCCGTCGCCGGTCAGCTTGAACGGGCGGCGCGACAGGTCGACGTCGACGATCGTGTCCCAGATCATGCTGGTGCCGACGTGCGTCGCCTGCGCGGTCATCTGTTCCATCAGCCACGGGCCCTGGATCACTTCGGCGAAACCCGGATAATTTTCGACGTCGGTGGTGATCGTCAACTGGCCGCCGGGCTGGAGCCCCTGCACCACGATCGGCATCATGCCCGCGCGCGCGGCATAGATGGCGGCCGAGAGACCGGCGGGGCCGGAGCCGAGGATGAGCATCTTGGTATGATGGACGGCGGGCATGGCGATCTTTCGTTGGCGGTGCGGGTAGGCACAGATGGGTGTTGCCAAGTGCGCTAGCAAGGGTCACCTTCCGCGCCAAGGGGAGACTGGCGAATGGCAAGCTGGTGGGAACGTCATGGAGTACCGCGCCTGATCAAATGCGCCTGTTCGCAGGGGCAGATCATGAAGGTCAGGAGCAAGGTCGTGCCGCGCGCGCGCGGGCATGTGCTCGAACTCGGCTGCGGCGGCGGGATCAACATGGAATTCTATCGTCCGGGGCAGATCGAGAGCTTCAGCGGGCTCGATCCCTCGCCCGAACTGCTCGCGATGAGCGTCGCCGCTGCGGCGGCGCACGGGATCGAGGCCGATATCCGCGAAGGCGTCGGCGAGGCGATGCCGTTCGCGAGCGGGTCGTTCGATACCGTCGTCACGACCTTCACCCTCTGTTCGGTCACCGATCAGGCGGCCGTGCTCGCCGAAATCCGCCGCGTGCTGAAGCCCGGCGGGACGGCGCTGTTCCTCGAACATGGCGCCGCGCCCGATGCGGGGGTCGCGAAATGGCAGCGGCGAATCGAGCCGGTCTGGAAGCGCATCGGCGGCAACTGCCACCTGACCCGCCCGATCGGCGACGCGTATGAAAAGGCGGGCTTCGCGGTCGACCGGCAGGCCGCCGCCTATATCCCGAAGACACCGCGACCGTTCGGCTGGTACGAATATGGGGCCGCGCGCGTGCTGAGCTGACGGCTCAATCCTTCTCGCCCACCTCGACCAATCCGTGCCCGACGCTCACGCGCTCGTCGAAAACAAAGCAGCTGCCGTGCCAGCGGCTGTCACCCTCGGGCACCTGTTCGAGATAGGCCAATATGCCGCCCTTCAGGTGAACGACGTCCTCGACGCCCTCGTGGCGGAGGAAAGCGGTCGATTTTTCGCAGCGAATGCCGCCGGTGCAGAACATCGCGATCCGCTTGCCCGCGAAACGTTCGGCGTTGGCGCGCCACCAGTCGGGAAAGTCGCCGAAGCTTTTGGTTTCGGGATCGACCGCGCCCGCGAAGCTGCCGTAACCGACCTCGAACCCGTTGCGCGTGTCGATAAGTACCGTGTCCGGATCGTCGACGAGCGCGTTCCAGTCGGCGGGATCGACATAGGGCGCGGCACTCCGCGCGGGGTCGAGCCCGGGCACCTTGAGCGTGACGATTTCCTTTTTCAGCCGCACCTTCATCCGCTGGAACGGCATATCGGCGGCGGTCGAATATTTGACGTCGAGCGCGGCGCAATCGGGGAGCGCGCGGATATGGTCGATGACGACGGCGATCCCGGTTTCGCTCCCGGCGATGGTGCCGTTAATCCCTTCGCGCGCGAGCAGCAGCGTTCCTTTGATGTCGTGCGCGGTGCAGAGGTCGAGTAGCGGCTGGCGCAACATGGCGGGATCGTCGAACGAAGCGAAGCGGTAGAGGGCGGCGACGGTGTAGGTCATTTCTGCCGCCCCTTAAACAAAAGCCGCGGCCAAGGGAATAATCCTCCCTGCCGCGGAGCGGTGGGGAGGGGGACCATGCGAAGCATGGTGGAGGGGAGCGACGGTGCGCCATGGCCCCCTCCGTCAGCGCTCCGCGCTGCCACCTCCCCATGGCTTCGCCACAGGGAGGATCGGAAGCTCAGCGAAACGGATCGCCGCGCGCGGTCGCGTAATGCGCCATCGCCATCGTGGTCCATTGCGCGTTGACGCGGATGCAGCTGGGAAACACGCTCGCGTCGGTGACGAGCACATTGGTCGTTCCGTGCACGCGGCAATCGAGGTCGACGACGCCGTGCTGCGAATTCTCGTTGATCGCATTGCCGCCGTGCGGATGGCTGCTCGACAGGGTGACATCATCCTGTTCGCGGATCGCGTCGCGGAAAAAGGCGTCGACATCCATATCGGGCGTGACCTTCTGCCCCTTCGCCAGCGCGGGATAGCATTCGAGCGCGCCGGCGGCGAAATGCACCTTGGTCAGCGTCGCCATCGCGTCGCGCAGCACGGGAAGATCGTCGCTGGCGTCGAGCCGGAATTCGAGCTTGCCGTCCTTCACGCGCCCGCGGCGGTCGGCCGGAAACAATATGCCCGCCGAATGGACGCGGCCGAAATTCCTCATGCGCTCCGCATGATCGCCGAACCAGCCGGGCATCAGCGACGCCATCGACATCGGCGGCTGAAAATGGCTTTCAAGCAGATAGTCGCCGCAATCGACATAGCTCGACATCTGATCCTCGTCCCACGCGTCGCCGCCGACGCCGTCGGGCATCAGCGCGACGACCGGCGAAGCGACGTTCAGGGAAATCTGATAGCCGGTGCGGTCGATGTCGCTGCGATCGAGCAGCTTCGACGATGCGATCGTGCCCGCCGCGACCACCACCCCGACGCGGGCGCGGACGAGCCGCTTCGATCCGTCGGGCAAGACCAGCTTCACCGCTTCCGCCTCGCGGCGGCCGTCATAGGCGGTCTGCCAGACGATTCGCTCGGCCTTGGTGTCCGGCAGGATGCGCGCCCCGAAATCGCGGCACGCCTCGGGCAAATAGGTCTGGGCGATCCCCATGCGGCGGCCATAGGCGCAGCCCGAATTGCAATAGCCGCAATAGGCACAGGCATTGACCGTGTTCGGCGGGCCGAAATTCTTGGCAAACCAGTCGGCGACGGCGCGCCGGTCGCGCGGGTTGCTCGACGTCGCGGCATAGCTGGTCCAGCCGTTGATCAGATGCGGGCCGTTGTGGCGCCCGCTGCGCGGTTCGATCGGCGCGATGCCGAGCCTCGCCTGCACCGCGTCATAGCTCGCGTGAAAGGCGGCGGCGTCGATCGGCGCGCCGATGCTCGCCCATTTGGCGAGCACGTCCGGCGCGTCGGGATGCGTGCGCCCGGCTTCGTTGACGCGCAAGCATATCCCATTGTTGATCGTCGACGACCCCCCGACGCAGCGTCCCTGAAACACGACGAAATCGCGGTTGGTCGAGGTTTGCAGCGCGCCATGTTTGTAAAGCCGCGCGATCATGTCGAGTTCGTGATGGGTGATCGCGGGACTGGGATAGAAAGGCCCCGCCTCGACGATCAGCACCTTGTAACCCTGCGCCGCGATGTTCCGCGCGGCGACCCCGCCCCCCGCGCCCGAACCGATGACGACGACGTCATATTCCTGCCCGACGCTGTCGGCGTCGAGGATATGCGCGGGGTCGATTTCGCGTCCGTGGACCGGCGCCAGCGGCACGTCATAGTCGCCGCGCTGACGGAATTGGGGCAGCGTGAAACCGATCTGGCGGTGCACCGGATTGGCGGCGTTTGCGCCCTGGTCGCCGGGTGTCAGCCCCGGCTGCCAATGGCCGTAATAGCAGGCGTAGATGATGCCGCGCAGCCGCGCCATATCCTGGAACAGGTCGATCTGGCTGTTCTTGAGGCGATCGGTCAGCCGCTCGACGCGGTCCGCGACGTCATTTTCGGTAAAGAAAGGTCCGCCGAGCACCAACTCGGTCGCGGTTAGCGACAGCCGGATCTCGTCGAGCTTGGTTCCCCCGATTTTTTCGAACAGGTCGCAGACATTGGCGACGACCTGATCGGCCGAGATCATCATCTCGGCTTCGTGAAAAAGCGCCTCGGTCAGCGCCTTCAGAAATTTGAGCTGCCCGAAATTGAACGGTGCCGTCATCGCCCTGCCCCCATTGCCCTGTGCCGCAAAATGCCGCGTTATAGGGGGGTGGAGCAAGCTGTATTGTATGGGATCGCCAACTATGCGGTACGCGCGCGAGCCTCCACGGGCAGGAACGCCCGCACCGCCGCCATCGCACGCTCGACATAATCGGCCTTTTCGCCGACCGGCGCGACATAGTGCAGCGCCTCTTCGGCGGCCGCGACGCCCGCCAGCCGCGCGATGATCCACGCGGCAAGATATTGCGACGCGAGGCAGCCGCCAGCCGTCGCGACATTGCCGTGCGCGACGAAGGGCGCGTCGAGCACTTCGACGCCCGCCTCGATCACCCACGGCTTGGTGGTGAGGTCGGTGCAGGCGGGGAGATCGCCGATCAGCCCGAGCCTGGCGAGCAGCAGCGTCCCCGAACATTGCGCGCCGATGAGCTGGCGCGCCGAGTCGAGCCGGATGCGGCCGAGCATCAGCGGATCGGCGGCGATCTCGCGCGTCTTGATCCCGCTGCCGATGATCACCGCATCGGCCTTTGCCGCGAAGTCGAGCGGTTGCTGGCGTTCGATCGTCACGCCGTTCATCGAGGTGACGTGCGGCGTCGGCGCGGTGATATGCGCTTCCCAGCCCTGCCCGCGGAGGCGGTTCAATATGGCCGCGGCGACGAACGAATCGAGTTCGTTGAAGCCATCGAAGGTCAGCACCGCGATCTGCACACAAAAAACTCCTGCGAAAAACGAGGGACCAAAAAGGCCCGCGCCTATACAGCGCCTTCGAAGATATCATCAACCCGGCGCGACCGCGCGGCGTCAGCCGAAAGCGATCAGCGCAGCGCAATCGTCAGATGCGCGACCGTCACGATGTCCTTCAGCCGATCGCGAAGTTCCTCGTACGCCACATCGCCTTTCACTTCGACGATCGCCGCGCGCGCCTGTGGGCCAACGCGCCAGACGTGGAGATCGGTGACGACCGCCCCCGCCGCCTCGACCCGCGAGCGGATCGCCGCCGCGGCGTCATCATCGTTGGTGTCGAGCAGGATCGCCGCGGTATCGCGCATCAGCCCCGACGACCAGCGCGCGATGACGAGCGCGCCGACGATGCCCATGGCGGGGTCCATCCAGTAAAGCCCGAGATAGCGCCCCGCGAGCAATGCGCCGATCGCGAGCAGCGAGGTCAGCGCGTCGGCGAGGACATGGAAATAGGCCGAGCGGAGATTATTGTCGTGACCGGGATGGTGGTGGGCGTGATCCTGGTCATGCCCATGATCATCGCCATGCCCGTGATGGTGGCGCCCGCCCATCAGGAGCAGCGCGCTGACGATATTGACCGCGAGGCCGAGCACCGCGACAAGCGTCGCGCTCGCGAAATCGACACGCACCGGATCGATCAGGCGCAGGAAGGATTCGACCGCGATGCCGATCGCGAAGATGCCGAGGATCAGCGCCGAGGCGAAGCCGGTCAGATCGCCGACCTTGCCGGTGCCGAAGCTGTAGCGCGGATCGTGGCGATGTTGCTTGGCGTAGCGATAGGCGAGCGCGGCCAGGCCGAGCGCGCCGGCGTGGGTCGCCATATGAAAGCCGTCGGCGAGCAGCGCCATCGACCCGGTCCAGTAACCCGCCGCGATCTCCGCAACCATCATCACCGCGGTCAGCGCGACCACCCACAGCGTGCGCTTCGCATTCTCGTCGTGCGAGGCACCGAGGAAATCGTGCAGATGTTGGGTGGGGACGGATTCGGACATCAGCGCACCTTATTTGGCGTAGCGGCGGATGACCGCCAGCAGCTCGTCGGCGCCGACGGCGCGTTCTTCGTCGCTGAGACCGGGCAAGGCGACATGGTCGTTGAGATGCTCGGCGATAATTTCATCGAGCAATCCGTTCACCGCGCCGCGCACGGCGGCGACGCGATGGAGCACCGTCGCACAGGAGGCGTCCGAGCTCAGCGCTTTTTCCACCGCGGCGACCTGTCCCGCGATCCGATGAACGCGTGCGAGGAGATCGGGCCGGGAGGAGAGATGGCTCATACTATACCCCCCTACCCTATTTCACTTCCTATCTCAACATTCTTCGGACGTTCAAGCCGCGAGCAAGCAATCGGACGGTGACGTTCAGGCCGCCTTCTTCATCTGCCGATATTTGTGGAGTAGCGGCTCGGTATAGCCCGACGGCTGCGTCACGCCGTCGAAGATCAGAGCGCGCGCCGCCTGATACGCGATGCCGCCCGGCGTCAGCGTCTCGTAGAGCGGATCACCCGCGTTCTGCGCGTCGACCTTGGCCGCCATGCGCGCGAGCGCGGCGTCGACCTGGGATTCGGTGCAGACGCCGTGGAGCAGCCAGTTGGCGAGCGCCTGGCTCGAAATGCGCAAGGTCGCGCGGTCCTCCATCAGGCCGACGTCGTCGATGTCGGGGACCTTCGAGCAGCCGACGCCCTGATCGATCCAGCGCACGACATAGCCCAAAATGCCCTGGCAATTATTGTCGAGCTCGCGGGTGATTTCGGCTTCGCTCCAGTTGCGCCCGGTGGCGACGGGGATGGCGAGAAGCCGGTCCAGCGACGGCACCGCCTCGCCCCCGATCTCGCGCTGGCGGGCGAAGACGTCGACCGCATGATAGTGCAGCGCGTGCAGCGTCGCGGCGGTCGGCGACGGCACCCAGGCGGTGTTCGCGCCCGACTTCGGATGGCCGATCTTGGCGTCGAGCATCGCTTTCATCAGGTCGGGCATCGCCCACATGCCCTTGCCGATCTGCGCCTTGCCCGAAAGCCCGCAGGCGAGGCCGATGCGGACGTTGCGGTCCTCGTAGCTGGTGATCCAGTCGCTCGCCTTCATCTCACCCTTGGGGATCATCGGCCCCGCGCGCATCGAGGTGTGAATCTCATCGCCGGTGCGGTCGAGGAAGCCGGTGTTGATGAAGACGATGCGGTCCTTCACCGCGTGGATGCACGCGGCGAGGTTGGCACTGGTGCGGCGTTCCTCGTCCATGACGCCGACCTTGATCGTGTGGCGCGCGAGACCGAGCATATCCTCGACGGCATTGAAAACACGATCGGTGAAGCCGCATTCCTCGGGCCCGTGCTGCTTGGGCTTGACGATATAGATGCTGCCCGCGCAGCTGTTCTTGAGGCTGCCGAGCCCCTTGACGTCGTGGAGCGAGCAAAGGCTGGTGATGACCGCATCGCAGAGGCCTTCGGGGGCTTCGGCGCCGTCCGCCAGCTTGATCATCGGCGTCGTCATCAGATGGCCGACGTTGCGGACGAACATCACGCTGCGGCCGTGGAGCGCGAACGCCTCGCCCGACGGCGAGGTCCATTCGCGGTCGGCTTCCATCGCGCGCGTGACGGTCCTGCCGCCCTTGGCAAAGCTCGCGGTCAAATCGCCGCGCATCAAGCCGAGCCAGTTCGAATAGCCGAGCACCTTGTCTTCGCCATCGACCGCGGCGACCGAGTCCTCAAGGTCGATGATCGTCGTGAGCGCGGCTTCGAGGATGACGTCGGCGATGCCGGCGGGGTCGGTCCTGCCGATCGCGCTGGCGGGGTCGACTACAAGTTCGACGTGCAGGCCGTTGTGGCGGAGCAGGATTCCGCCGGGCTTGCTGCCGACCCATTGCGCGGGGTCGGCGAGGATGAGATCTCCGCCCCGCCAGTCGGCCCAGCTTCCTGATGCGAGCGGCACCGCTTCGTCGAGGAACGCCTTGGCGCGCGCAATCACCGCCGCGCCGCGGTCGCCGTCGTAGCCGCCGGGCTTCGCGGGCGGCGCATCGAGCGCGTCGGTGCCGTAAAACGCGTCGTAAAGGCTGCCCCAGCGCGCATTGGCGGCGTTGAGAGCGAAGCGGGCGTTGAGCGCGGGCACGACGAGCTGCGGCCCCGCCATCGTCGCGATCTCGGGGTCGACATTTTGGGTGCCGACGCTGAACGGCGCGGGTTCTGGGACGAGATAGCCGATGTCGCGGAGGAACGCCTGATAAGCTGCGGGGTCGTGCGCCTGTCCGGTGCGTGCCTCGTGCCAGGCATCGATCTGTGCCTGCAAATCCTCGCGCTTTGCCAGCAATGCGGCATTCTCGGGCGCGAACGTGCCGAGCAAGCCCGCGAAATCGCTCCAGAATTTATCGGCGTCGAGCCCGGTCCCCGGCAGCGCGCGCTGTTCGATGAAATCGGCCAGTCGCGAATCGACGGACAGGCCGGAGCGGTCGAGAAATTCGGTCATGCAAGCACCCTCTGGTCGGCGCGGCTGCGCCAGTGGACCCGGGGAGGAAAGGGCCAGCGCGCTATGCCGCGATTGGATTCGATTGGCAATGGGCGCTTTCCAATGGGGGCGGCGTAGGTTACGTTGCAACGCACAACGAAAATAGACACCTCCCCAAACGACCCGGATCCATGGACGACACACGACTGAAATTGATGGAAGCCATCGCCCGCAAAAAGCTGGTGACGGCGCAATATAACGGCCAGACGCTGACGCTGGCGCCGCATCTGCTGTTCGAACGCCGCGGCGACCTGTTCATCAGCGCGCTCAATCTGGGCAAGAGCTGGCGCTCGGACGAGGAACCGCGGCTTGGCCATTTCAAGCTCGGCGGCCTCGCGTCGATCGAACTCAGCGAAGAAGGCTTCGAACCCATCCCCGGTTTTGAACCCGCGCCGCCGCGTGAGGAAGACACGCCGCTGCTCGGGGTCTAGGATCAGGCGACGCCCAGCGCCGCCACTGGCGGCATTTCCCCGAGCGCGACCCGAACCTGGTTCCGTCCCGCGGCCTTGGCCCGATAGAGCGCGGCATCGGCGCGGCGCGCCAATTCGAACAGCGAATGGTCCGACGTTCGCTGGGCGACGCCGAAGGACGCCGTGAAGCTGCGATCGACTCCGAAAACCGGCAACCGCGCCGAGGCGAACGCGACGCGCACAGATTCGGCATAAAGCCGTCCGTCGGACAGTAAGGCGTCGGGAAGCAGGACCGCGAACTCCTCGCCGCCGATGCGGCCGACGATCGCGTTCGCAGGCGCCGCATCGGCCAGCATCGCCGCGAAATGCGCGATCACGCCGTCGCCCGCCGCGTGGCCGAAACTGTCGTTGATTTTTTTGAAATCGTCGAGATCGGCGGTGATCAGCACCGCCCCCCCCGCCACGCAGAAACGCCAGTTCGGCGTGATGTTCGAAGCCGCGCCGGTTGAGCACGCTCGAAAGCGGATCGGTTTCCGAGCGCGTGACCATTTCCGCCGTCGTGTCGCGCATCATCACTAGCAGCATCACGAGCGCGATCGCCATGAGGGTCACGACGCTGCCGCTCTGCGAGATCGCGGCGTAGGTCGTCGCCATATAGCCTTGCGGCGAACTCGCCGTTCCGATCTGGGCGGCGATGAAGGGCTTGACGACATAGATGATCGCCGCGACCACCTGCAGCGCGATCAGCAGCAGGTCGAGCGGCTGGCGGCGACCCGAGCGCCAGATCACCAGACCGATCAGGACCTGCATCGCGAAATAGGGCAGCTGATAGAGCATGAGCCGCAGCGTCGAGCCATAAGTCATGCTGAAAATCACGGGGACGGCGAGGATCGTGAGTACCCATATCACCGCCATCGCGGCCAAAGGTGGCCGCGCGCTATAATGACCCGCAACGCCGACCAGCGCGAAGCTGACCGCGAGCAGAAAGACAAGAAAGATGCCGATGCCTACGGGGGTCGGGTCGACCTGCCGCGTCAACAGAAATTCGAGGCCGACGTAGACGATGCCCATGCCATAGCCGAGCGCGAGCCACCACGCGCCGCGCGCGGTCCGGTTGGTCGCCGCGACCACGGCGAACGCGACGGCAAAAATGCCGGCCACGGACATGTTGATCCCAAGCACGAAAGCTGCAGTCATCGACCCACTCTTCATCGGTCCGGTCACGTAGCCGGGCGGTCCCGAACTTTCGGTTAATGGTTTGCAATTCGGGACGATTCGCGTGCGTTCTTAGCCGATCGGCGCGCCCGCCGCAGCGACTTACGGTATCGCAGCGACAAAATAGCGGGCGGGGGTGCAAAAGCCCCGCGTCGCCCGCTATAGCCGGGCGATGACCAGCCTTACCGCAACCGAAAATGCCGCGATCGAACGCGCCGCCGACGCGCCGATGCTGTCGCAGGTCGAACAATGGGCGGCGATCAACAGCGGCACCGGCAATCTGGCGGGATTGAAGCGTGTCGCGGGCGAACTCGCCGACGCCTTTTCCGTCCTGCCCGGCGAGGTGCGGCTCGTCGCGGCCGACCCGGTCGAGAGCGTCGATGCGGCGGGCCAGGTCAACATCGTCCAGCGCGGCGACCATCTGCACCTCCGCGTCCGGCCCGACGCGCCGGTGCAGCTGCTCCTGACCGGGCATATGGACACGGTGTTTGCCGCCGACCATCCGTTCCAGACGCTCAAATGGCTCGAACCCGGGGTGCTCAACGGCCCCGGCACCGCGGACATGAAGGCGGGCATTTCGGTGATCCTCGCCGCGCTCTCGGCGCTCGAAGCGTCGCCGCTCGCGGAGCGCGTCGGCTATGACGTGATGATCAACAGCGACGAGGAAACGGGGAGCCAGGCGTCGGCGCGGCTGATCGCCGAGCTCGCGAAAGGCAAGACCGCGGCACTGACTTACGAACCCGCCCTCCCCGACGGCACGCTCGCGGGCGCGCGGCCGGGGAGCGGCAATTTTTCGGTCGTCGTCCACGGTCTCTCGGCGCACGCGGGGCGCAATCCCGACGACGGACGCAACGCGCTGCTCGCCGCGGCCGATCTCGCGCTGCGGCTCGCCACGCTCAAATCCCCTACGCTGAAGGTCAACCCGGCGAAGATCGACGGCGGCGGACCGAACAATGTCGTGCCCGACAGCGCGATCCTGCGCGTCAACATGCGCCCCGCGACCCCCGAAGCGATGGTCGAAGCCGAAGCGGCGCTGCGCGATGCCATCGCGGCGGTGTCGCGCGAGCATGATGTGCATTGCCATGTCCATGGCGGCTTCAACCGGCCGCCGAAACCGCTCGACCCCGCCGCGACGCGTTTGTTCGAGCTGGTGCAGGGCTGCGGTGCTGCGCTCGGCCTCCCGCCGATCGGCTGGAACGCGACCGGCGGCGTGTGTGACGGCAACAATATCGCGGCGTGCGGGATTCCGGTGGTCGACACGATGGGCCCGCGCGGCGGCGCGATTCATAGCGCGGACGAATTTCTGATCGTCGACAGCCTCGCCGAGCGCGCGCGGCTGTCGGCGCTGACCCTGATGAGAATAGCGGAACGGGGGACTGTGTGAATTATGTGATCCGGGCGGCCAAACCGGGCGATCTGCAAAGCATTTACGAGATGGCGAAGCTGACCGGCGGCGGCTTCACCAACCTGCCCCCCGACAGGCAAGCGCTGCGCGCCAAGCTGGAGCGTGCCGAAGCGGGCTTTGCGTCGGAAAAGGAATATCCCGGCGACGAGCTCTATCTGATGGTGCTCGAGGATTTGGACAGCGGCGAAGTGCGCGGCACCTGCCAGATCTTCGGGCAGGTCGGCCAGCGCTGGCCCTTTTATAGCTACCGCATCGGCACCGACAGCAAGCATAGCGAGCAGCTCGGCCGCACCTTCCACGCGCAGGTGCTGATGCTCAGCAACGACCTCAACGGCGCATCCGAAGTCGGCGGGCTGTTCCTGCACCCCGCGGCGCGCGCCGGCGGGCTCGGACTGCTGCTCGCGCGCTCGCGCTACCTGTTTATCGCGCGCCACCGCGCGCGTTTCGGCGACCGTATCCTCGCCGAGCTGCGCGGGGTGATCGACGAGGCGGGCGGATCGCCCTTCTGGGACGGGGTCGCGGGCAAGTTTTTCGGGATGAATTTCCAGGAAGCCGACCAATTCAACGCGGTCCACGGCAACCAGTTCATCGCCGACCTGATGCCCAAGCACCCGGTCTATATCGCGATGCTGGGCGACCATGCGCGCAGCGTCATCGGCGTCCCGCATCCGACCGGGCGCGCGGCGATGCGGATGCTGGAGAATGAAGGGTTCGCGTTCGAAAATTACGTCGACATATTCGACGGCGGCCCGACGATGACCGCGCGCACCGATCAGGTCGCGAGCATCCGCGATGCGAAACATGTCGAGGTGACGGGCATCGCCGAAAGCGGCGACGACGCGCTGATCGCGACCGGGCGGCTCGGTGATTTCCGCTGCTGTTTCGGAAAGGTCGGCGCCGGCGCGACGATCGATGCCGAGGCGGCGCGCATTTTGGGCGTCGGCAAGGGCGACGCGATCAGTTGGATCGGACGATAATTAGTTAAGCCCCTCCGCTTCAGAGGAGGGGTTGGGGTGGTGGACGCCGGTGCGCCTATCACCACCCCGCTGCGACTAGCGAGCAAGCTCGCAAGTCTCGCTGCCCCTCCTCTGAAGAGGAGGGGTTTGAACAGGAATAAGGCTTTCTACATGCTCACCGAAATCAACTTCGACGGGATCATCGGCCCCAGCCATAATTACGCCGGACTCAGCCGCGGCAATATCGCGTCGGCGAGCCATGCCGGCGACGTGTCGCAGCCGCGCGCCGCCGCGCTGCAGGGCATCGAGAAGATGCGCCACAATCTGGCGCTTGGGCTGCCGCAAGGCTTTTTCGTCCCGCTCGATCGCCCCGATGCGCCCTGGCTCCGGGCGCTCGGCACGACGCTGGAGGACGCCGAAGGCCATTTGCGCGCGCAAGCCTGGTCGGCATCGTCGATGTGGGCGGCGAACGCCGCGACCGTCTCGCCCGCGCCCGACAGCGCCGACGGCAAATGCCACCTCACCGTCGCCAACCTCGTCACCATGCCGCACCGCAGCCACGAATGGCCGGGCACGCTCGCGCAGCTCCGCCTTGCGTTCGCCAATCCGGCCTTTCAGGTTCATGCCCCCATCCCCGCCCCCTTCGGCGACGAGGGCGCGGCGAACCATATGCGGCTGTGCAGCGGGCATGACGGGCAAGGCGTCGAGATTTTCGTCCATGGCGTTGGCGGCGGGCGCTTCCCCGCGCGCCAGCATCTCGACGCGTCGAAGGCGATCGCGCGGAAGCACCGGCTCGACCCGGCGCGCACGCTGTTCATCCGCCAGTCGGACAGCGCGATCCAGAGCGGCGCTTTCCACAACGACGTCGTCGCGGTCGCGAACGAGCATGTGCTGTTCACCCACGAGAGTGCGTTCGAGGACCGCGAGGCGGCGCACGCCGAAATCCGTTCCGCCTTCCCCGCGGTCGAGATCGTCGAAGTCCCCGCGACCGCGGTGAGTCTGCCCGACGCGATCAAATCCTATCTGTTCAACGCCCAGCTCGTCAGCCTGCCCGATGGCGGCGGCCCTTCGACTGGGCTCAGGACAGGCATGGGGCTGGTGCTGCCGACCGAGGCGCAGGCCACGCCCGCCGTCTGGAACTGGCTGGAGGGCATGATCGCAGGCAATGGCCCGATCCGCAAACTGCTGCCCGTCGATGTCCGTCAGTCGATGGCGAACGGCGGCGGCCCCGCCTGCCTGCGCCTGCGCGTCGTCGCCGATCCAGCGACCGTCGATCCGCGCTTCCTTGCCGACGAGGCGAAGCTCGACCGGATCGCGGGCGTCGTCGCGAAACATTGGCCGGAAGCGATCGCGCCCGGCGATCTCGCGTCCGCGCCGCTGGCGAGTGACGTGCGCAAGGCGCGCAGTGCCCTCCTCGCCGAGCTTGGCCTCGGCGAACTGGACTGATCTTCTTGAAGATACGCGAACTGATCGACACGGCGCGGATTCCCGGCGGCGACGAGCTGCGTCTTTACCGGCGCGGCGATGACTTCATCATCGCGATCGGCGGCAATGAATTGATGAACAGCCGGATGAGCGGGTCCGAAGAGGCGCTCGCGGTGATGAGCTGCGCGCGGTTGCGCAAGCCCGAGACGGCGCAGCTGCTGATCGGCGGCTATGGCATGGGCTTCACGCTGCGCGCGGCGCTGGCGGCGCTGGGACCGGATGCGAAGATCATCGTCGCCGAGCTGGTGCCCGAAATCATCGACTGGGCGCGCGGGCCGATGGCGGGACTGGCGGCGGGGTGTCTCGACGATCCGCGCGTCGAGCTGGTCATCGGCGATGTCGCGGCGGCGATCGCGGCCGGGCGCGGACGTTACGACGCGATCCTGCTCGATGTCGACAATGGCCCCGACGGACTGGTGCGCGCGGCGAACGACGGCATTTATTCGGCGGCGGGGCTCGCGTCGGCCAAGGCGGCACTGCGGCCGGGCGGCGTCCTCGCCATCTGGTCGGCGGCGCCCGACGCGCGCTTCACGCGCCGGCTGGCGGCGGCGGGCTTTCGCGTCGAGGAAGTCGCCGTCCGCGCGCGGACGGGGGGCAAGGGCGCGCGGCACATGATCTGGTTTGCGCGGGTGGGATAAGCAGGAGCCGGATGTGGCGGCCTTCGACCGGTAGCTGCCATCTCTTACATCGTCATCCCCGCGAAAGCGGGGACCCGGAGCGCGCGTAGGCTGATCCCGCACTGGGTTCCCGCTTTCGCGGGAATGACAAATGTTGGTGTTGGTTCCCGCCCAAAGCCGCCACCGCTTGCCTTGCCCTGTCGGATTAACTTACAATTTACCATAAGCTCGGCGCGCCGAGTCCCCGATTTGCGCCGCTGGCACGGCGCTTGCTTGGGATAGGGTGATGCTGAAAAAGATCGGACGCCTGTTCGTCATCAAGACGCGCCTGGAAGCGTGCCTGATCATTTACGCCCTCGCCGTCGGCGCGATGGCGCGGGGTGCGGCCTATCTTCACGAATATCCGGGCTATGGCGGCAAGCTGCTGCTGCTCGCCTGCACCGGGTCGGTCTTCCTCGCCGGCGCGAAGATTTTCGACTGTCTGCGCTACGAGCAGGCGGCGGAGGCCGCGAGGCAGTCGGGCTAGCGCACCGGTCTTTCGCCGGTCATCAGGATATGCCAAGGCACAGACCATGAGCAGGATCAGCGGCCGGCCGGCCATCAGCACCGAGCATGTTTACGGCCTGAGCCTCCGCGTCGCGCGCTGGCGCGAGGGCGCGCCCGGCACGCCGCTCTTGTTCCTCAACGGGATCGGCGCCGACATCGCCGCCGCCGCGCCGCTGCTCGCGCAAATCGATGGCCGCGAGGTGTGGACGCTCGACATGCCCGGCGTCGGCGGCTCGCCCGACGCGCTGCTGCCCTATGGCGCGCCGACGATCGCGGCGGTGGTGATGGAGATAGCGGACCGGCTCGGTCACAAGGTGATCGACGTCGCCGGGTTCAGCTGGGGCGGCGCGCTGGCGCAACAGGTCGCGATCCAGTTCCCGGGACACGTGCGGCGGCTGGTGCTGATGGCGACGACGCCGACGGTGAGCGCGCCGGGGATCGGCTGGGCGGCTTTGCTCGACGACGATATGCTGGCGAGCGGGCTCAAGCTGCCGACCGCGACCCCGCTCGGCCTCGCCTATCAGTCGCTGGCGATGGCGGGATGGACGAGCGCGGCGATGCTGCCGCAGCTCAAAGACACACCCGTGCTGATCCTGATGGGTGAGCGCGACGGGGTCGTGCCCGCGTGCCACGGTCAGGCGATCGCCGACCTGATCGACGGCGCGGTGCTCGAGGTGGTGCCGGGATCGCACCTCTTCCCCTTCACCCATGCGGCGGCGATTTCGGCGCGGATCAGCGCGTTTCTGGATCAGCCGGAGCGGGCGCAAGCCGCCGCTTGAGAAAATCGGCGATCGCGGCCGCGGTCGCATCGGGGGCTTCCTCCATCGGCAGGTGGCCGATGCCGGGCAGGATCACGACCTCCGACCCCGCGATCCGCTCGTTGAACGTCTTCGCCGCGCTGGGATTGATCACGCGGTCCCTGTCGCCGAACAGGATCAGCGTCGGCGCCTCGATCTCGCCGACGCGCGCCGCCACTTCGGGCTCGCGGTCCATTCGCGCGCGCAGCACGGTGGCTTCGCGATTGCCGGGGAAGAGGAGCAGTTCCCAATAGCGGTCGATCATCGCGTCATCGACGATGTCCTGCTTTTCGACCGAGCCGCGCAGCGACTGTTCGACGAGCATCCGCGGCGTCACCCGCGTCGCCAGCCAGCGGCCGAAGGGATATTCGAGGATGCGAAAGCCGACGTTCGATTCGGGGCGCTTCTCTCCCTTGCGCAGCGGCATGCCGGCGGCGTCGATCAGCAGCAGCGCATCGACGCGCGCGGGCTGCGCGAGCGCATAGCGCCAAGCGACCCAGCCGCCCATCGAATTGCCGCCGAGAATGAAATGATCGAGCCCGAGCTTCGCCGCGACGACGTCGACCGCGTTCATCATGCCCTCGGCCGAATAATCGGTGTCGGGCGTCGCGCCGGTCAGTCCGTGGCCGGGCAGGTCGAGCGTGACGATGCGATAGGTGGCGCCGAGCCGCTTTGCCAGCGGTTCCCACGTGTGGAGGCTGGCATTGGCGCCGTGGATCAGGATGATCGGCGGACCATCGGCCCGGCCCTGATCGCGGTAATGGATACGCTGGCCGGCCGGCCCCGCGACGAAGGTGGCGTCCGGGCCGCCATATTTGGTGATCATCGCGTCGCGATCGGTGTCGGGGGTCAACAGCAGCAGGAAACCGACGACAATCGCAAGCACGACGCCAAGCGGAAGC
The DNA here is from genome assembly GCF_011926545.1 of Sphingopyxis italica. Taxonomy (GTDB): domain Bacteria; phylum Pseudomonadota; class Alphaproteobacteria; order Sphingomonadales; family Sphingomonadaceae; genus Sphingopyxis; species Sphingopyxis italica. The sequence goes on from NZ_JAATIT010000001.1 coordinate 256,943, forward strand.
AGCACCCGCTTGCGCCGGAACAAGGAACGCCGCGGCGGCGGCTGCTCGTCGAAATCTACATCAATCATCATGCGCCCCCCCTGAAGGCTGGCACGACCCTAGCGCGCGAGGGCGCAGGGTCAATCTATGCCCAAGGTCAGGATCCTATGGATGGAGCGACCGACGAAAAGTCTCGGGCAGGAACAACAGCCCGATCACCAGGGTGATCGCCGCGACGACGACCGGATACCAGAGCCCGTAATAGATGTTGCCCGTCGCCGCGACCATCGCGAACGCTGTCGTCGGCAGGAAACCGCCGAACCAGCCGTTGCCGATATGATAGGGCAGCGACATCGCGGTATAGCGAATGCGGCTCGGGAACAGTTCGACGAGCAAGGCCGCGATCGGGCCGTAAACCATCGTCACGAGCAGCACGAGGTAGAAGAGGATCGCGACGACGAGCGGCTTGTTGATCGCGGCGGGGTCGGCCTTGGCGGGATAGCCCGCAGCAGCGAGCGCCGCGTCCATCTCGGCGAGCTTGGCGGGCGTGCTGGCGGCGCTCCGCCAGGGGCCGATACCGCCCGACGGATTGGCGATCGTGATCGCCTTTCGTCCGATGGAGACCGTCGCCCAGTCGCTCCCCGCATCTTGCGAGGCATAGGGCACACCGGCCTTGGCCAGATGGGATTTCGCGACGTCGCAGGCGGTTCGATCGAACCGGTTCTTGCCGATCGGATCGAACTGGAACGAGCAGAGGGCGGGGTTGGCGATCACCGTCACCGGCGCCCTCGCCTGCGCTTCGGCAAGCGCCGGATTGGCAGCCTGCGTCAGCATCTGGAACGCCGGAAAATAGGTGAGCGCGGCGAGCGCACAGCCCGCGAGGATGATCGGCTTGCGCCCGATCTTGTCGCTGAGCCAGCCGAAAAGGATGAAGAAGGGCGTGCCCAGCATCAGCGCGATGGCGATCAATATGTTCGCGGTCGCGCCGTCGACCTTCAGCGTCTTTTCGAGGAAAAAGAGCGCATAAAATTGTCCCGAATACCAGACGACCGCCTGCCCCGCGACCGCGCCAAACAGCGCAACGAGCACCCATTTGAGGTTCTCCCAGCGCCCGAAGGCTTCGGTCAGCGGCGCTTTAGAGGTCGTGCCCTCCTCCTTCATCTGTTTGAAGACCGGGCTTTCCTCGAGCTGGAGGCGAATCCACAGCGACACGCCGAGCAGGATGATCGAAATCAGGAAGGGGATGCGCCAGCCCCAGTCGGCGAACGCCGCCTCGCCCATCGCCGAACGGATGGCGATGACGACGCCGAGCGCCGCGAACAGGCCCAATGTCGCGGTGGTCTGGATGAAGCTGGTGAAGAGTCCGCGTTTGCCGTCGGGCGCATGTTCGGCAACATAAGTGGCCGCCCCGCCATATTCGCCGCCGAGCGCGAGCCCCTGAACGAGACGCAGCACCACCAGCAGGATCGGCGCCGCGACGCCGATCGAGGCGTAGCTGGGCAGAACGCCAACGAGGAAGGTCGATGCACCCATCAGGCCCATGGTGACGAGGAAGGTGTTCTTGCGCCCGACGAGGTCGCCGATGCGCCCGAACACGAGCGCGCCGAACGGCCTTACCGCAAAGCCCGCCGCGAAGGCCGCGAGCGCGAAAATGAAGCCGGTGGTTTCGTTGACGCCCGAAAAGAATTGCGCCGAGATGATCGTCGCGAGCAGACCGTAGAGGTAGAAATCATACCATTCGAACACCGTGCCGAGCGACGAGGCGAGGATGACCTTGCGCTCGCTCTGGCGGGTGCCGGTTGCTGTTGTCGCTACGCCTGCGCCGTCCGTCATTTACCACTCCCCTTATTTCCGGAAGTGGTCCATTCCAACATCCGCTCGCCCTGAGCCCGTGGAAGGGCCGTTCTTCCTTTTGCGCGACGCTAGAGGAAAAAACGGTACTTCGACAAGCTCAGCACGAACGGAATTGATGACGGTTCGAGATTTAGCCGACGCGCGTCACCGCACCCTTGTGCGCGCCGACGCTCTTGTTGCGCGGGCGGAAACGGCGCTTGCGCTGGCCTTCGGCGCCTTCGCCGGCGGCTCCATCGCGGCGCGGACCACGCTCGCCTTGCGGCTTGCCGCCATTGCGCCCGCGATTGGCGTCCTGACGCTGGCGGTTCGGGTCGCGGCCCTTGCTGCCGGTGTCACGCGGCGGCTGCGCCGGCTTGGGCAGGTTACGCACCAGTTCGTTGAAATTCTCGGGCAGCGGCATCGGCTCGGCCTTGGACCGGGTGACGCGCTCGATATCGCGCATGTACGGACGCTCGTCGGGCGCGATGAAGCTGATCGCCTTGCCCTCGGCGCCGGCGCGCGCGGTGCGGCCGATGCGGTGGACATATTGCTCGGGAACGTTCGGGATTTCGAAATTGATCACATGGCTGACGCCCGACACGTCGATGCCGCGCGCGGCGATGTCGGTCGCGACGAGCAATTTGATCTCGCCCGAACGAAACGCCTGCAAAGCGTGGGTGCGCTGCGACTGGCTCTTGTTGCCATGGATCGCCATCGCCTTGATGCCCGCGCCCGCAAGGTGGCGCACGACGCGATCGGCGCCATGCTTGGTGCGGGTGAAGATCAGCGCGCGGTCGATATCTTCGCTGGCGATGACCGAATGGAGCAGCGCCTGCTTTTCCTTCTGTTCGACGAAGGTCGAATATTGGCTGATCTTTTCGACGGTCGTCGCCGCCGGCGTCACCGACACGGTCACCGGATCCTCGAGGAACTGTTCGGCGAGGTGCGCGATTTCCTTCGGCATCGTCGCCGAGAAGAAAAGATTCTGGCGGCGCGAGGGCAGCAGCTTGGCGACGCGGCGCAGCGAGTGGATGAAGCCCATGTCCATCATCTGGTCGGCTTCGTCGAGGACGAAGATTTCGACGTCGTCGAGGCGCAGCGCGCGCTGGTCGATCAGATCGAGCAGGCGGCCCGGGGTGGCGACGAGGATGTCGACGCCGCCCGAAAGGTCGCGGATCTGCTTGTTGATCGGCACGCCGCCGAAGACGGTCGAAACGCTGAGCTTGGTAAAGCGGCCATAGTCGCGGCAGCTCTGCGCGATCTGCGCGGCGAGTTCGCGCGTCGGCGCGAGGACGAGCATGCGGCAGCTGCGCGGATTGGCGCGGTGCGGATAGGTCAGAAGATGATGGATCGACGGCAGCGAGAAGCCGGCCGTCTTGCCGGTGCCCGTCTGCGCGATACCGCACAGGTCGCGGCCCTTCATCAGCGGCGGGATCGCCTGCGTCTGGATCGGGGTCGGCTGGGTATAATCCTTGGCGGCAAGCGCGCGATTGATGTCGGCGTGCAGGCCAAAGTCGTTGAAAGTCGTCATAAAATACTCACAGTGGGCGACGCGCAGGCGCATCCGTTCGCATCGAACGGACGGCGCACGGCCGCGGGTTCGAAACGACCCGCGTGAAAGGGTGCCTCTGGGGACAAAGCGCGGTTCCGGCTCGTCCCGCGCCTGAAACGGGCGGGAAAATCACGCTGCCGGTGGTTGCGGCGGGTGGTCCCGCCATGCTGCGCTGCACAATCATATGGCACGGGTTGCGCGGGTTTGCAAGATAATTGCGTGGCATTCGTTAACCCACGCTCTTCTTCCGTTCGCCTGAGCTTGTCGAAGGGCCGTTCTTTCTTCATCACCAGGACAAAGAAGAACGGTGCTTCGACAAGCTCGGCACGAACGGATGGGGGTAACGCTTTGGCCAAGAAAATCATCGTCATCGACGAGGGCACGACCTCGACCCGCACGATGCTGTTCGCCGCCGACGGCACCCCGCTCGGCAGCGCGCAGCGCGAGATACGGCAGCATTATCCCGGCCCCGGGCTTGTCGAGCATGACGCCGCCGAAATCTGGGAGGCGACGCTCGCCTGCACGCGCGAGATGATCGCGCGCGCGGGCGGCGCCGAACAGATCGCGGCGATCGGCATCACCAACCAGCGCGAGACGGTGGTGTTCTGGGACCGCCAGACCGGACAGCCGCTCGCGCGCGCGATCGTCTGGCAGGACCGGCGCACCGCCGCCGATTGCGCCGCGCTGAAGGACGCAGGGCACGAGGAAGCGGTTCAGGCCAAGAGCGGCCTGCTGCTCGATCCCTATTTTTCGGGGAGCAAGATCGGCTGGGCGCTGAAGAACTGGCCGCAGCTCACGGAAGCCGGAGAGCGGCTCGCGGTGGGGACGATCGAATCCTACCTCGTCTATCGCCTGACCGGCGGCGCGCATGTCACCGACGCGAGCAACGCGTCGCGTACCTCGCTGATGGACATCGAGGGCAATGGGGGCTGGGACGACGAGCTTTGCGACCTGCTCGGCGTGCCGATGGCGCTGCTCCCCGAAATCACCGGCTGCACGACGACGGTGGGCACGACCGATCCGGCGCTGTTCGGGGGCGCGATTCCGATCTCGGGCATGGCGGGCGACCAGCAGGCGGCGACGGTCGGGCAGGCGTGCCTCGCGCCGGGGCAGACCAAGGCGACTTTCGGCACCGGCGCCTTCATCCTCTCGGCCAGCGGCACGACGCGCCCGACATCGGCGAACCGCCTGCTCGCGACGGTGTTGGTGCAGGAGGACGATGTGCGAAGCTATGCGCTCGAGGGGTCGGTGTTCGTCGCGGGGAGCCTGATCAAATGGCTGCGCGACGGGCTCGGCCTGCTCGCCAGTGCGGGTGAGAGCGAGGGGCTCGCGCGGTCGGTGGCCGACAATGGCGGGGTCTATCTGGTCCCCGCGCTCGCGGGGCTCGGCGCACCGCATTGGCGGCCCGATGCGCTCGCGGCGCTCTCCGGGCTGAGTTTCGCGAGCAGCAAAGCGCATGTCGCGCGCGCGGCGCTGGAGGCGCAGGCCTATCAGGCGCATGATTTGAAATCGGCCTTCGCCGCCGACGGGGTCGACTGGGCCGAGGTACGCATCGACGGCGGCATGGCGGCGAACGACTGGATGGCGCAGGACCTATCCGACATGCTGGGCCTGACCGTCGAGCGGCCCGACTTCGTCGAAAGCACCGCGCTCGGCGCCGCGATGCTGGCGGCGACGGGGGCGGGTCTTTATCCCGATCTCGCGAGCGCCGCCGCCGCGATGCGCGGCACGGCGACGCGCTTCACCCCGGCGATCGACGCCGCAAAACGCAAAACGCGCCTTGCCGGGTGGCAAAGCGCGCTTGCAAAGGTTTTGGTTTCTTAAGCCCCTCCTCTTCAGAGGAGGGGTAAACAGCTCAACGCTTGAGCGTAAGCCCACCGAAACGCTTGTTGAACTTCGCGACCTGGCCGCCGGCGTCGAGCAGGCGTCCGGTGCCGCCGGTCCACGCCGGGTGCGCGGTGGGATCGATTTCGAGCGTCATCACGTCGCCCTCTTTGCCCCAGGTCGAGCGCGTCTGATATTCGGTGCCATCGGTCATCTTGACCGTGATCATGTGATAGGCGGGGTGAATGTCTTTTTTCATGTCTGGGCTCCTGTGCCACTGGTTACCGACCAGCGGCTGAGTCTGTGCGTCCGGAGACGCGAAGTGGCGGCCTTTAGTCGGCAATGGGGACAAATGCAACACCCGCCCCAACATCGTCATCCCGGCGAAAGCCGGGATCTCGCCGGTGCGTAGCAACGAGAAGATGAGATCCCGGCCTTCGCCGGGATGACGTATAAGGGAAGGTCCGCAGTCTAATCGCCCGGCGGATCGGCGATCATCGCGGTGAACTGGCATTCGGTCGCCAGCTGTCCGTCCAGCATCGCCTTGCCTTCGAACTTGCAGATGTTCCGCTTTGCCTGAAGGATCGTGACGTGGAGGTCGAGCAGCACGCCGGGTTCGACGGGCTTGCGGAACTTCACCCCGTCGATGCCCATGAAATAGACGAGCTTGCCCGAACCGCCGAGGCCGAGCGACTCGACCGCCAAAATGCCGCCGGCCTGCGCCAGCGCCTCGACGATGAGGACACCGGGCATGATCGGCCGACCGGGGAAATGCCCCTGGAAAAAGGGCTCGTTCATCGTCACCGCCTTGACCGCGTGGATCGAGGTGTCCTTCACCATCGAAACCACCCGGTCGACGAGCAGCATCGGATAACGATGCGGCAGCAGCGTCAGGATCCGGCGGATATCCACCGGGCCCAATGCCCCTGCCCCATTTTCCCCTTCCGCCATCGGACTTAGCGGCTGGTCGGCTGGGTGCCGGTCGGTGCGGGTGCCGGGGTCGCGGTGCCCTGCGCGGCGCGCGCCGCTTCCATCAGCTGCTGGTTGCGCTGCTGGACGAGCTGGCCCGGCTGGTAGCCGGCCGGGACCGCGGTCGACACGTTCGGCAGGATGCGGTTGAGTTCGGTCACCACCGCGTCGGTGATGTCGACATTGTTCTCACGCGCGAGCACCGCGTCGGGGTTGAGCAGCAGGTCGACCTTCTTCGCGGTCATCGCGGCCTTGATCGCCTCGTTCATGCGAACGCTGATCTGGTCTTCGACATAGGCGATGGCGAGGTCGACCGGCGCGCCGATGCGGCCGAGTTCCTGCTGAGCCGCCTGGCGCTTGTCCTGCACCGCCTTGGCTGCGGCCTGGAGCGCGGCCTGGTTCTGCGGGGTCTTTTTCGCTTCTTCGTTATATTTCGCGATCAGGACGTTGATTTCGGCCTGCAGCGTCTGGCCGCGCGACTGCTGCTGATCGATCTGCGCCTTATAGGTCGTCTCGATCTGCTTCGACGCGGTCTGGAAGGCGTTCGAACGCGCGGCGGCGACGCGGACGTCGGCGACGCCGACGCCCTTGGCCTGCGCGATGGCGGGGACCGACATCATGGGCGAGACCGACAGCGCGGCGATCGCCAGCGCGGAAGCGGCAAGAATTTTCTTCATCAGAATTGGGTTCCTACATTGAATGAGAAGCGTTTGGTGTCATCGCCCTCTTCTTTGCGAAGGGCGTAAGCGAAGTCGATCCGGAAGGGACCGAAAGGAGAGTTCCAGTTGACCCCGGCGCCGATCGCGACGCGCGGCATCCAGGTGTCGCCGAAGAAGCGTTCCTCGAACGGCGCGAGCGACGAGAAGCCGGTCGGACAGGTGGTGTATTGGCCCGTTCCGGTCGGGACGCCGCCCTCCGGCGTCGTTATCGTTTCGGTCGCGAACTGGCTTTGGCCCGTAGTCGCGTTGCGGCACAGGAATTTATAGAGACCGCTCCCGGGAACGCCGTCGCGCGTGTCGCGGAAATCTTCGAGCGTCGTCAGCGTCGGGCGCTTCACGCTGAACACCGACCCGACATCGAGGAAGATCGACGGCCGCAGCCCCAGTTCCTTCGCGCCGGTACCGAGCGGGATATCGAGTTCGATCCGCCCCTGATAATAAGCGCGCCCGCCGAGCGCGTCGTCGATCTGGCCGCGATTGTCGTTGCTCGTGTCGATCACCGGGTTGAGCGGGTCATAGACGGCGGCATAGCGGATGACGCGCGGACCGACGCCGCGAATGTCGAAACCGCGCATCTGCGGTTCGCCGAGGAAAAAGCGGTCGGTCAGGCGGACCTTGTCGCTGGTCGGGGTCGGGCGCGCGCCGAACGGATAGATATAGCCGCCCTCGGCCGAGATGTTGAGGATGAAGCGGCTGCCGAGGTTGAAGTGCTTCGACCCCTGAAGGCGCGTGCGGACATATTTGACGCTACCGCCGAGCCCGGCGAAATCCTGGCTCAAGGACAGCGACTGGCCACGCGTCGGACGAATGCGGTTGTCGCGGTCATCGTAAGCCAGCGTGTAGCCGAGCAGCGAGGTCGTACGATTGCCGATGGCGTCGCACAGATAGCGGCCGGCGACGAGCGGGTCGCACTCGTCGCCGAAATAATAAATCCCCTTATCGAGCGTCACATCGTCGAAGTTGATGCTGTAGCGGCCGAAGAAGGACATGAATTCGGTCAGCGGCACGCCGACGTTGATCTGCGCGCCGGTCGTGACCTGTTCGAAGGTCGTACGGCGATCATTGTCGATGAAGTTGAACGAATTGAGGTCGCGGCGATAGACGCTGCCGCCGATCGAGATGTTGCGGTCGAACAGATAGGGCTCGGTGAAGCCGAGTTCGATCGACTTCGAATAGCTCGAATAGTTGACCGAGGCCTGGAGCTGCTGGCCGAGGCCGCGAAAGTTGCGCTGGCGGATCGAGGCCTGGAGCAGGAAATTCTCGATTGACGAGAAACCGGCCGACAGCGACAGTTCGCCGGTCGGCTTTTCCTCGACATTGGTTTCGAGGATGATGCGGTCGGGGGCGCTGCCTTCCTTGCGCTCGATTTCCAGATTTTCCTGGAAATAACCGAGGCTGTTGATGCGGCTCTCGGTCCGCTTGACGCCAAAGCTGTTGAACGCGTCGCCTTCGTTCAGGCGGAATTCGCGACGCACCACTTTGTCGTGGGTCAGCGTGTTGCCGTTGACGTCGATGCGCTCGACATAGGTACGCGGGCTTTCGCCGACGTTGAAAGTGATCGCCATCGTCCGGTCTTCGGGATTGCGGCGGAATTCGGGATTGATGTCGGCAAAGGCGTAGCCGAACAGGCCGGCGGTCTCGCTGAGACTTTCGACCGTATCCTCGACCAGCTTGGCGTCGTACCAGTCGCCGGTCTTCATCGGCAGCAGCTTCTTCAGCATCTCGGGCTGGAAGTCGCGAATCTCGCTCTGCACGTCGACATCGCCGAACTTGTAGCGTTCGCCCTCCTCGACGACATAGGTGATGATGAAGTCCTGCTTGTTGCTCGTCAGTTCGGCCACCGCCGAGATGACGCGGAAGTCGGCGTAGCCGTTGGTCAGGTAGAAGAGACGCACCTTCTGCTGGTCATAGGCGAGACGATCGGGATCGTAGCTGGTGTTCGACGACAGGATCGTCAGCAGGCCCGACTCCTTGGTCGCCATCTCATCCTTGAGGTCGCCGTCGCTGAACTTCTCGTTGCCGATGATGTTGATCTGGCGGACCTTCGACTTCGGTCCTTCGGTGATTTCGAAGACGACGTCGACGCGGTTCTGGTCGAGCGAGACCATCTTGGGCTCGACGGTCGCGGCGAAGCGGCCCTGCCGCTTGTAGAGCTCGATGATGCGCGCGACGTCGGCGCGGACTTTCGATCGCGTGTAGATCTGGCGCGGCGCCATCTTGATCTCGGGACGGATCTTGTCTTCCTTGAGGCGCTTGTTGCCCTCCAGGATCACGCGGTTGATCACCGGGTTTTCGGCGACCTGGATTGTCAGCGCGCCATTGTTGTCGGTGATCTGGAAATCCTTGAACAGCTCGGTCGCGGCCAGGTCCTTCAGCGCCTGGTCGAGCACCGCGCGGTCATATGGCTGGCCGACGCGCAGCCGCAGATACGACAGGATCGTCTGCGCCTCGAGCCGCTGGTTGCCGACGACGGTGATCGACTGGATCGTCGTCGCGGCCGGAACCGCTTCGGGTGCCGGCGCCGGAACGGTCGGAGCGGGGACGCGCGGCGGCGCAACGTCCTGCGCCATCAACGGCGTCGCGAGCATCGTGCCGGCCAGCAAAACCACCGACAGCTGCGTCCGGCCCAAGAGTTTGTGTGAAGCCACGCTGTTCATCCCGAAAAAATAACTCAAAAGCGACAAACCCGCCTGACCGCGGGCTTGCGCGCCACTCCCTGCCCCAGACTCGCTAGCCAATCAAGCGGGCGATCCTGTCCCACACGCCAATTGAGCCCAAATCGTTGAAAGTCACGACCAGCATAAGGGTCACGATGGCCGCAAAGCCGAATCGGAACGCCCATTCCTGCGCCGCTGGGGGCGCGGGACGCCGGCGGATCGCCTCATAGGCGTAAAAGGCCAGATGACCGCCATCGAGCATCGGCAATGGCAAGAGGTTGATGAACCCCAGATTGATGGAAATGAAGGCCGCGAAGAAGATCAGCGTGCCAATCCCCAGCGCCGCCATCTCGCCCGACTGCTTGGCGATCTTGACCGGTCCGCCCATGTCCTTGATCGAACGCTGGCCGGTCACGAACTGGCCGAGGATGCTCCCCGTCAGCCGCACCATTTCCCAAGTCTGCGCGGCGCTTGTCTGTATCGCCATTACGGGCCCCACGGCCGTATAGACCGGCGCATCCGAGCGGATCCCGATAACCGCGCGCTCGCTTTTGTTGCCGAACGGGTCGCGTTCGGAAATGATACGCGGTCGCAAAGTGACGTTCAGCCGCTCGCTACCCCGCGCAATCTCGATGCTGGCGGGTTTGCCGAGGTTGAACGCCACGGCGCCCTGAATATCGTTGAACGTGTCCATCGTCCGGCCGTCGATGCGGACGATCCGGTCGCCAGCTCGCAGCCCCGCTTCCTGCGCGGCGCTGTCCGCTTCTACCGCGCCGATCACCGGCGGCGTCTGCGGAACGCCATATGCCATGTTGAAGGCGGCGAAGATCAGAATCGCGAACAGGAAATTCGTGACCGGTCCCGCGAGCACGATCAGTGCGCGCTTCCACACAGGCTGCGCGGGGAAGGTATGCGATTTCTGCTCGGCGGGCAGCTGCTGCCAGTCGGCGTCGGGCTGGCTGACCGCATCGCGGTCGCCGGCGAACTGGACATAGCCGCCGAGCGGCAGCCAGCCGATCTTCCATTCGGTGCCGCGCTTGTCGGTCCAGCCGAGAATCTTGCGTCCGAAGCCGATCGAGAAGGTATCAGCCTTCACCCCGCACCAGCGGCCGACGATATAATGGCCATATTCATGCACGAAAACGAGCGGTCCGAGGACAGCGAGAAAGGCGACGAAATAGAGCCAGATAGGCACGTTAGGCATGTTCGAGCTGGTCCACAAAATGCTGCGCGGCCGCGCGGGATGCGGCATCGACGCTGAATATGTCCTGAAGCGATGCGGGCACGGCCGGCGCATCGGTATCGATCACGCGGCGAACCGTATCGACGATCGCGGGGAAGGAAATGCGGCCGGCAAGGAAAGCGGCGACCGCCACTTCGTTGGCGGCGTTGAGCTGCGCCGGGCGCGCGCCGCCCTCGGCGATCGCGGCGCGGCAAAGCGCGGTCGCGGGAAAACGCACCTCGTCGGGCGCCTCGAAATCGAGCCGCGCGATGCTGGCGAGGTCGAGCGGGGTGCACGGCGTCGCCATCCGCTGCGGCCAGGCGAGCGCGCTGCTGATCGGGATGCGCATGTCGGGCGAGCCGAGCTGCGCGAGCGTCGAGCAATCGATATATTCGACAAGGCTGTGGATCACCGATTGCGGATGGACGAGGATCTCGATCCGGTCGAGCCCCACCGGGAACAGGTGATGCGCCTCGATCAGTTCGAGCCCCTTGTTCATCATCGTCGCCGAATCGACGCTGATCTTCGCGCCCATCGACCAATTGGGATGCGCGACCGCCTGTGCGGGCGTGACGCGCGCCATGTCGTCGGCGCGCATCGTGCGGAACGGGCCGCCGCTGGCGGTGAGGATGATGCGGCGCACCTGGTCGATACGGCCGCCCGCTAGGCACTGGAAGATCGCATTATGCTCGCTGTCGACGGGCAGGATCGTCGCGCGCGTCGCGCGCGCGGCGGCGGTCATCAGCTCGCCCGCGGAAACCAGAGCTTCCTTGTTGGCGAGCGCGACGTCGTGGCCCGCTTCGAGAGCGGCCATCGTCGGCGCGAGGCCCGCGGTGCCGACGATCGCCGCCATGACGAGGTCGGTCGGCTGCCGCGCGACCGCGACGAGCGCCTCGGCGCCCGCAGCGGTTTCGATGCCGGTGCCCGCCAGCGCGCCTTTCAGCGCGCCGTGAAGCGTTTCGTCGGCGATCACCGCGACGTCGGGGCGGAATTCCTTCGCGAGCTTCGCGAGTTCGGCAACGTCGCTGTTCGCGGTCAGCACGCCGACAGCCCAGGCCTCGCCATCGCGGCGCACGAGATCGAGAGTCGATTGCCCGACCGATCCCGTCGCACCGAATAGCGAGAGGCGGCGCGTCATGTCAGCCCGCCGCCCGCACGGCGATCTGCCCCGCGAACGCGAGCGCGCCGAGCAGCAGCGCCACCGGCAGGACGCCGTCGACGCGGTCGAACAGCCCGCCATGCCCCGGAATGAGCTTGCCCGAATCCTTGACCCCGGCGCGGCGTTTCATCCAGCTTTGCGCGAGGTCACCGAGTTGCGCGAGCAGGCCCATGAACAGGCCGATCCACAGCGGCACGCCGATGATGCCCGCGCGATCGCCGATCGTCGCGCTGGCGATCAGCGCCGCGACCATGCCGCCGATCAGCCCCGACCAGGTTTTCGACGGGCTGATCGTCGGCGCGAGGCGCGCGCCGCCAAAGGCGCGGCCGGCGAAATAGGCGCCGATGTCGGTGGCCCAGACCATGCCGAAGACCCACAGCGCCGCGGTCATGCCGAGATGATCGCGGACGAACCACAGCCCCGCCATCGCGCCGAACACGAGGATCGGGCCGAGGATATGGAGCGCGATCTTGGCGCCGCCGCCGAGCGTCATCGCCTTCACGAGCTGGAACCATTCGACGAGGACGAGCGCCCCGCCGACGAGCAGGAACAGACCGAAGGCGATGCCGCCGAACCACAGCGCGGTCCCCGCGATCGCGAACAGGATGAGCGCCGAGGCGATCCGCACCCAGACGTCCGATTTCGTCGCTGCCGCCATGCCCTTAAAGTCCCCCGTAACGGCGATCGCGGCGCGCGAAATGGTCAAGCGCCGCTTTCAGATCGGCCGGCTTGAAGTCCGGCCACAAAATGTCGGTGAAATACAGCTCGGCATAAGCCGACTGCCACAGCAGGAAGTTCGACAGCCGCACCTCGCCCGAGGTGCGGATGAGCAGGTCGAGCGGCGGCATGTCGGCGGTGTCGAGATGCGCCTCGATCGCCGCCTCGCTGATCTCTCCGGCTTCGGCCGCAGCCTTTGCCGCGCGGACCAGCTCGTCCTGCGCGCCATAGTTGAGCGCGACCGCGAGCGTCGTGCGCTTGTTGCCCGCGGTGCGTTCGAGCGCATTCTCGATCAGCGCGACGACGTCGGGCGCGAGCGCGCGCCAGTTGCCGATCACCTTCAGCTTCACGTCGTTCGCGGCGAATTCGTCGAGGTCGGACAGGATGAAGCGCTTCATCAGCCCCATCAGGTCGCTGACCTCTTCCTCGGGCCGCTTCCAGTTTTCGGAACTGAAGGCATAGAGCGTCATCGCCTCGATACCGAGATCGCCCGCCGCGCGCACGATCGTGCGCACCGCCTCGACCCCGGCCTTGTGGCCGGCGACGCGCGGCAGCAGGCGCTTCTTGGCCCAGCGGCCGTTGCCGTCCATGATGATGGCGACATGGCGTGCGCCGTGATCAGTTGCCGGCATAGAAAAACCTCAAATCCCGTTCGCATCGAGCGAAGTCGAGATGCCCATCGGCGTAGCGTAAGGTCGACGGGTGTCTCGACTTCGCTCGACACGAACGGGTCGAGAGGACGGAATCACTCTTCACTAGCCCAGGATTTCCTTTTCCTTGGCGGTCGCCGCGGCGTCGAGTTCGGCGATCGTCGCGTCGGTCAGCTTCTGCACCTCGGTCTCGTGGCGCTTGCGCTCGTCCTCGCTGATTTCCTTCTTGTTCTCGTCGGCCTTCAGATTGTCCATGCCGTCGCGGCGAACATTGCGTACCGCGACGCGCGCCTTTTCAGCGTACTGGCCGGCGAGCTTCGACAGCTCCTTGCGGCGTTCCTGCGTCATTTCGGGGATCGGCAGGCGCAGCATCTGGCCGTCGACGATCGGGTTGAGCCCCAGCCCCGCCGAGCGGATCGCCTTGTCGACGGGGCCGACGTTCGACTTGTCCCACACCTGCACCGACAGCATACGCGGTTCGGGCGCGCTGACCGAGGCGACCTGGTTCAGCGGCATATGGCTGCCATAAACCTCGACCGTCACCGGATCGAGCAGCGCGGTGTGCGCGCGGCCGGTACGCAGGCCCGCGAGGTCGCTCTTGAGCGATTCGACCGCGCCGTGCATGCGGCGCTCGAGATCGGCCTTATCATATTTCGCCATCTGTCTTTCCTCTCTTGATTCTGTCAGCCCGCGGCATCGCCGACGACGGTCGAAACGCCCTCGCCCGCCAGCACGCGCGCCAGATTGCCGGGCTCGCGGATGTTGAACACGACGATCGGGATATGATTGTCACGGCAGAGCGCCACCGCGCTCGCATCCATTACCTTCAGATTGTCGGCGAGCACGCGGTCGTAGCTGAGCGTGTCATAACGCACCGCGCTCGGATCCTTCTTGGGGTCGGCGTTATAGACGCCGTCGACGCTGGTACCCTTGAGCAGCGCGTCGCACTTCATCTCGGCGGCACGCAGCGCGGCGCCGCTGTCGGTGGTAAAGTAAGGCGCGCCGACGCCGGCGGCGAAGATCACGACGCGGCCCTTTTCCATGTGGCGTTCGGCGCGGCGGCGGATGACGGGTTCGCACACCTTGTCCATCTCGATCGCCGACTGGACGCGCGTTTCGACCCCGAGCTGCTCAAGCGCGTTCTGCATCGCGAGCGCGTTCATCACGGTGGCGAGCATGCCCATATAGTCGGCCTGCGCGCGGTCCATGCCCTTGGCGGCACCCGCCATGCCGCGGAAGATATTGCCGCCGCCGATGACGAGGCAGATTTCGAGCCCGCGATCCTTGGCTTCCTTGACCTCGGCCGCCATGCTCGCGACGGTTTCGGGGTCGATGCCGAACGGGCTGGAACCCATCAACGCCTCGCCCGACAATTTCAGCAAGATGCGTTTCATGCCGGGCAGAGCCATGATCGGAGGAACCTTATGTAATCGATGAATAAGCGAATGGCGCGCACCCTAGAGCGGGCACGCGCCATTGCCAAGCGGACTGCGGCGCGAGAGGCGCAGCAATCGCGCGTTTCTTTTTAGACGCCGGCGACCGCCGCGACTTCCGCCGCGAAATCGCTTTCTTCCTTCTCGATGCCTTCGCCGAGCTGGAAGCGGACGAAGCCCTTGAGCGTGATCGTCGCGCCGACATCCTTGCCGGCGGCGGCGACGACTTCGGCGACCGGGGTCTTGCCGTCCATCACGAAGAGCTGCGACAGCAGCGCGTTTTCCTTGCGATACTTGGCGATCGCGCCGTCGACCATCTTGCCGACGATTTCGGCGGGCTTGCCCGACTGGGCGGCCTTTTCCTCGGCGATCGCGCGTTCGCGCGCGACGAGGTCGGCGTCGAGATCGTCGCCGTTCAGCGCGAGCGGGTTCGCGGCGGCGACGTGCATCGCAAGCTGCTTGCCGAGCGGTTCGAGAACGTCGGCGCCGGCGGTCGATTCGAGCGCGACGAGCACGCCGATCTTGCCCATGCCGGGCGCGGCGGCGTTGTGGACATAACCCGTGACGACGCCCGAGTTCACCGAGACGATGACGCTGCGGCGCAGCGACTGGTTTTCACCGATCGTCGCGATGTTGCTCGTCAGCTTCTCGGCGACGGTGCCGCCGCTCGGATAAGTTGCAGCGGCTAGCGCTTCGATGTCCGAGATGCCGCCGGTCAGCGCGACCTGCGTCACGTCGCGGACGAAGCCCTGGAACTGCTCGTTCTTGCCGACGAAGTCGGTTTCGCTGTTCACTTCGACCATCGCGCCACGATTGCCGTCGGTGGCGACGCCCACGAGACCTTCGGCGGCGACGCGCCCGGCCTTCTTGGCGGCGGCGGCGAGACCCTTGGTGCGCAGCCAGTCGATCGACGCTTCGATGTCACCGTTGTTTTCGGCGAGCGCCTTTTTACAATCCATCATGCCTGCGCCCGTGCGGTCGCGCAGTTCCTTGACGAGAGCGGCCGTAATTTCAGCCATGGAATATTCCTTTCAAAAGGGCGAGCCCATCCGGCCCGCGAGACGCCCGCGCGCATGGCGGGGCGATAAGTCAAAGGGATGACAGGGACGGCGCGAACCCTCGCGGCGCCGTCCCGTCATGCCCGCAGGCGATCAGGCGTCGCTCTGGCGTTCGGTTTCGGCAGCCGCTTCGGGCGGGACCTGTTCATCTTCGGTCACCGGAGCAGCGTCGACAGCCGGAGCGGCTTCGACGGCCGGAGCGGCTTCGACGGCCGGGGCAGCTTCGACGGCCGGGGCTTCTTCAGCAACCGGAGCGGCGGCTTCTTCGGTCAGTGCCGCTTCGGCAACGGGCTCGACAGCCGCGCCAAGGTCTTCGCCGCGGTTCGCGCGGGCCTGCTGGCCGCCACGCGTCGCGGCCTGGGCCACCGCATCGCAGTAAAGGCGGATGGCGCGCGCGGCGTCATCGTTCGCCGGAACCGGGAAAGCGATGCCATCGGGCGAGACGTTCGAATCGAGGATCGCGACGACGGGAATGCCAAGGACGTTGGCTTCCTTGATCGCCAACTCTTCCTTGTTCGCGTCGATCACGAACATCACGTCGGGAATGCCGCCCATGTCGCGGATGCCGCCAAGCGACATTTCGAGCTTGTCGCGCTCGCGCGTCTTGTTGAGCACTTCCTTCTTGGTGAGGCCCGAGGTGTCGCCCGAGAGCTGTTCTTCGAGCGTCTTGAGGCGCTTGATCGAACCCGAGATCGTCTTCCAGTTGGTGAGCATGCCGCCCAGCCAGCGGTGGTTGACGAAGTGCTGACCCGAAGCGCGCGCGGCGTCGGCGATCGGACCCTGCGCCTGGCGCTTGGTGCCGACGAACAGGACCTTGCCACCGGCGGCCGACGAGGACGCGATGAAGTCGAGGGCGCGCGCGAAGAGCGGCACGGTCTGCGACAGGTCGAGAATGTGGATGCCGTTGCGCGCGCCGAAGATATACGGCTTCATGCGCGGGTTCCAACGGTGGGTCTGGTGGCCGAAGTGGGCGCCAGCTTCGATAAGATTCTGCATCGTGACGACAGGTGCCGCCATAGTCTTTCTCCTTCCGGTTGGTCCTCTGGAAAGCAAGAACCGAAGGCCCGCAAGCGGACGATCCGGCACCGGTTTATGTGCGCCTTCCATGTGGAATGGGCGGGCCGTTAGCCGCCTTGGCCGCCAAAAGCAAGGGGCGTCCGCACCTTTCGCGCTCGGCCGAGCGTGCGCGCCAGCCTCCACTCGACGACAAAGCAACTCCGTTCGTCGCAAAAGCGTTGAGAACAAAACGAGAACATGGAATGGAACGGCCATGAAATCGTCGCTGGTCGACGAGGGGTTTCGCATAAGAAAACCGAAAGGACAAGGTCATGGTTCAGGTCGCTGCCGCTCTCCTCTTCGCCCTCGCCGCCGGACTCGGCGTCACGATGATCCTGGTCATGCTCCGGAATAATGAAGACGCGATTCTGTCGGCCCTGCTGGGCGAAGGCGCGTTCCCGGCCGACGCCGCGCCGCAATCCGGCCCCGCACCGCAGAAGGTGACGCTGCGCCGCTCGCCGGCACGCCGCGAAGCCCCGCGCCCGATCCGCGCCGCGGCCCGAATGCAGCCGGCAATCAGCCGCGCCGCCTGACCTTCGCATAGCTCGCCATCCCGAAGGGCAGCGTCGCGGCATAGAGTGCGCAGACCGCGAGCAGGGTCAGCCAGGGCGCGGTAACGAGCGCAGCGCCGAGGAGGCCGACCCCCGCCAAAGCGAACAGGCGCCACGAACGGCGCAACCGGATCGACGACCAGCTGTAGGTGGGGATCGCCGAAATCATCAGCATCGCAATGCCCAGCGCCCACGGCATCACGACATACCATTCGCGAAACAGATCATTGTCTGTCGCCAGCCACAGATAGACGGGCACGAACGACATACCCGCCCCCGCCGGTGCGGGAATGCCGGTGTTGAAGCCCGCCGACTTGTGCGGCTGAAACTCGGCATCCATGCGCGAATTGAAACGCGCGAGACGAAGCGCGCAGCACACCGCCAGCGCGAGAGCGGCGGTCCATCCGAATTTCGGCGCTTCGGCGAGCGACCAGAAGAAGAGGATCATCGCCGGCGCGACGCCAAAGGCGATTACGTCGGAGAGCGAATCGAGTTCGGCGCCGAACCTGCTTTGCGCGCGGAGCAGCCGCGCGATCCGCCCGTCCATCCCGTCGAGCACCCCGGCGACGATGATCATCGTTATCGCCGCCGCCCAGTCGCCATCGATCGCGAACCGGACCCCGGTCAATCCCGAACAGAGCGCCAGTAGCGTGATCGCGTTCGGCGCAAAGGCGCGCAGCGGAATTCCGCCGATGCGGCGATGCTCGGCGTCGATCGAAGCCGGGGCTTCCTCCGCCATGCTTATTGCCCGACGCCTTCGATCGTCTCGGCGGTGCCGATCCGCGCGATGACGGTCTCGCCCGCCAGCGTGCGCTGGCCGAGCAGCACCTGCGGCGCGGTGCCCGCGGGCAGATAGACATCGACGCGGCTGCCGAAACGAATGAGGCCGACGCGCTGACCGGTCACGAGTTCATTACCCATCGACACGAAGGGCATGATGCGCCGCGCGACGAGGCCCGCGATCTGGGTGAAGCCGACGCGCACACCGTCGGCGCGCTCGACGACGAAATGCTGGCGCTCATTTTCCTCGCTCGCCTTGTCGAGATCGGCGTTGACGAACTTGCCGGGGATATAGACGAGCTTGCGCAAAATGCCCGCGACGGGGGTGCGGTTGATGTGGACGTCGAAGACGCTCATAAAGATCGATACGCGCAGCATCGGCGTGGCGCCGAGCCCGTCGGGACCCGCGATTTCGGGCGGCGGCGGAACCTCGGCTATCTGGGTGATCAGCC
Source organism: Sphingopyxis italica (assembly GCF_011926545.1). Taxonomy (GTDB): domain Bacteria; phylum Pseudomonadota; class Alphaproteobacteria; order Sphingomonadales; family Sphingomonadaceae; genus Sphingopyxis; species Sphingopyxis italica. The sequence goes on from NZ_JAATIT010000001.1 coordinate 275,554, forward strand.
CATCGGCGGGCGCGACGATCAGGTCGCCGCTCGCCGGGGTGATGCGCACCGGGTCGCGGAAGAAGGCACCGACCCAGATTGTCACGCCGAGCATCAGCCAGCCGAACAGGCTCCAGATGGGGAGTAACCACAGGCAGAGGGTGATGATGCCCGAGATCAGCAGGAATTTCCGGCCTTCGGGATGAACCGAGGGCCATTGCCATTTGATGCCGCCGCCGGGCCGGTTCGATGAGATGATTATGGACATGACCATTCTTCTAGGGTGCGGCTTCTACACTGACAATGGATAAGGCGGCCCGATCGTTGCCGCCCCGGACCATCCGCGACGCACGACGGGCGGTTGATCAATCGCGCCGCTTTGCCTAAGGCCCGCTGCAACTCCGACTCCCCTAGGAAAAAGGCTGAAAGCATGGGCAAGATCAAGGTAGCCAACCCGGTCGTCGAACTCGACGGCGACGAAATGACCCGGATCATCTGGCAGTGGATCCGTGAGCGGCTGATCCTTCCCTATCTCGACGTCGACCTTCACTATTACGACCTTGGTATCGAGGAGCGCGACCGCACGGACGACAAGATCACCGTCGATGCCGCGAACGCGATCAAGAAATATGGCGTCGGCGTGAAATGCGCGACGATCACCCCCGACGAAGCGCGCGTCGAGGAATTCGGCCTCAAGAAGATGTGGAAGTCGCCCAATGGCACGATCCGCAATATTCTGGGCGGCGTCGTCTTCCGCGAACCGATCGTGATGAAGAATGTCCCGCGCCTCGTCCCCGGCTGGACCGACCCGATCGTCGTCGGCCGTCACGCGTTCGGCGACCAGTATAAGGCGACCGACTTCCGCGTCCCCGGCCCCGGCAAGCTGCGCCTGGTCTTCGAAGGCGAAGACGGCACGCTGATCGACGAGGAAGTGTTCCAGTTCCCGTCGGCCGGCGTCGCGATGGGCATGTACAATCTCGACGATTCGATCCGCGACTTCGCTCGCGCCAGCCTGAACTATGGCCTCGCGCGCGAATGGCCGGTGTATCTGTCGACCAAGAACACGATCCTGAAGGCCTATGACGGCCGCTTCAAGGATCTGTTCGAAGAAGTGTTCCAGGCCGAATTCAAGGCGAAGTTCGACGCGGTCGGCATCGTCTACGAACACCGCCTGATCGACGACATGGTCGCCTCGGCGCTCAAATGGTCGGGCAAGTTCGTCTGGGCCTGCAAAAATTACGATGGCGACGTCCAGTCGGACACGGTCGCGCAGGGCTTCGGCTCGCTGGGCCTGATGACCAGCGTGCTGATGACCCCCGACGGCCAGACGGTGGAATCCGAAGCCGCGCACGGCACGGTCACCCGCCACTATCGCATGCACCAGCAGGGCAAGGCGACCTCGACCAACCCGATCGCCTCGATCTTCGCCTGGACCGGCGGCCTCAAGCATCGCGGCAAGCTCGACGACAATGCCGCGCTGATCAAGTTCGCCGACGACCTCGAAAAAATCTGCGTCGCGACGGTCGAAAGCGGCAAGATGACGAAGGATCTCGCGCTCCTCATCGGTCCCGACCAGAACTGGTTGACGACCGAAGGCTTCTTCGAGGCGATCGTCGAAAACCTCGACAAGAAGATGGGTAGCTGAAAACAACCAAAAAGGTTGGGTTAGACATCTAGCCAATCGGGGCCGGCCTGCATAAGGTCGGCCCTTATGGTATCCGAAACAGAAACCTCCGCCATCGGCAACGCGCTGGTGGTGCTCGGCGCGGCGGGCATTGTGATCCCCGCCTTCGCGCGCTTCCGCCTCCCGCCCGTGATCGGCTTCATCCTCGTCGGGCTGCTCGTCGGCCCGTCGGGGCTCGGCGCGCTCGCCGCCGATTATCCGTGGCTGAAGCATGTCACGATCGCCTCGACCGAGGACATCGCGCTCTTTGGCGAGCTCGGGATCATCCTGCTGCTCTTCTCGATCGGGCTCGAGCTGTCGTTCCGCCGCCTCTGGCAACTCCGCAACCTCGTATTCGGGATCGGCGCGGCGGAGCTTTTCATCGCGGGCGCGATCTTCGGCACCGTCCTCTTGTTCCTCGGCAATCTTTCGACCCCCGCCGCCTATGGTCTCGGAATCGCGCTCGCGCTGTCGTCGACGGCGCTGGTGCTGCCGATCGCCGGCACCAAGTCCGCCGTCGGCCGCGCTTCTTTTTCGATGCTGTTGTTCGAGGATCTCGCGCTCGTCCCGATCATCTTCGTTCTCGCCGCCCTGTCGCCTGCGGCCTCGGGCGACAGCGCCGAGCTGCTGCTCACGACATTGTGGCAGGGCGGGCTCGTCGTCGCCGCTCTGGCGATCGGCGGCTGGTTCCTGCTGCCAAAGATCTTCGCACAGGCGGCGCGGGCGAAAGACCCCGAACTCTTCCTCGCGGCCAGCCTGCTCGTCGTTATCGTCGCGGCACTGGCGACGGCGGCGGCCGGCCTCTCGCCGATCGTCGGCGCGCTGCTCGCGGGGCTGATGATCGCCGAGACCGAATATCATGGCGAGGTCGAGGCGATCACCGCGCCGTTCAAGGGACTCGCGCTCGGGGTGTTCCTGATCAGCGTCGGCATGGGGCTCAACCTCAAGACGATCGCCGAACAATGGCCCGCACTCGCCGTCGCGGTCGTCGGCGTCGTGCTCGTCAAGGCGTCCGTCACCGCCGCGCTGCTGCGCTTTTCGGGCGCGGCGCGGCGCGGAACGGCGGCCGAGGTCGGCCTGTTGATGGCGAGCCCGTCGGAGACGACGCTGATCGTGCTGACAGCCGCGCTGCAGGCGCAGCTCATCAGCCGCGCCACCGCCGAATTCTGGCAGCTCGTCACCGCGATCGGGCTGACGATCACGCCGTTGCTCGCGCGGATCGGCCATGACATCGCACGGCGGATCGAGATGGGCAGCGACGATGAAGAAGCGGAAGAGACGGCGCTACGGCGCACCGTCGTCGTCGGCTTTGGCCGCGTCGGGCGCGTCGTCGCCGAACTGCTGCGCGAGCACGACCGGCCCTATATCGCGGTCGATGCCGACATCGACACGGTGGCGGCGGCGCGGCGCGACGGCTTCCTCGTCCGCTACGCCGACGTCGGCCGGCCCGGCAGCCTCAGCAAGCTGGGGATAGAGAATGCCGATGCGGTCGTTCTGACGATGGACGATCCGGTCCAGCAATTGCGCATGACGCGGCGGCTGCGCGGCAAATATCCCGACCTGCCGATCATTTCGCGCGCGCGGAGCGCCGAGCACGCGGGCGCGCTGTATCAGGCGGGGGCCAGCGACGCGGTTCCGGAGACGCTCGAAAGCTCGCTGCAACTTGCCGAAGCGGTGCTGATCGACCTCGGTGTCGCGATGGGACCGGTGATCGCGTCGATCCACGACGTCCGCGCCAAGATGCGCCACGACATTATGACGAAGGGCCAGCTCGACCACGAGCCGCGAATCAGGCGGACGCGCCGGCACGCGCCCGACGGCGAAGCCGCCTAGCGCCCTCCGATCGCCGCCGCCGGCGAACCGTCCAGCGCCGACGCATCAGCCAGCGTCATCCCCTTGGGCAGGATCGCCAGCGACCATTGCCGCTCGGGCGTAAGATACTGCCGCGCGAGCCGCTGCACATCGGCGGCGGTGACGGCTGAAATATCGTCCTGGATCGACAGCGCGGCGGCGGCGACGCGCGGATCGCGCGTCGCGCCTTCGAGCAGGAACATCCAATAGACATTGCCCGTCGAGGCGCGCGCGACCTGTTCGCGGATCGGCCCCGCGTTCCGCGCGAGTTCGTCGGCGCTGACCGGTTTGGTCACCAGATCGGCGGCGATCTCCTTCGCGATCGAATAGAAACGGTCGAGGTCCTTGGGCGCGAGCAGGCTGCCGACGAGCAGATAGCCGCCGCTGTCGAACCCGGTCGGCCAATGGCTGTCGACGACGGGGCCATAGCTGGCGCCCTGTTCGGCGCGCAGCCGGTCGAACAGCCGGTCGTTGAAGATCGCCGCGAGGATTTCGAGCCCGCGCGCATCGCGCGGGCTGGCAAGGCCGCCGCCGGTGGGCCATGCCGTCATCGCCGCGGCCTGTCCCTGCTCGCCGCGGTGATAGGCGATGTCGGGTTCGGTCACATGCTTGGCGAAGGCGACCTGCCGGCCGCTCGGCGGCGCGAGGACCTTGCGCGGCGGCAGCGCGCCGAGCGTTTCGGCGAGGATCTTCTTATAATCGACCGTTTCGAGGTCGCCGAAAATCTGCACCTCGATCGGTCCGCTCGCGAGGCGCGGTTCCCAAAAGGCGCGGAAGGCGGCCGGGGTCAGCGCCTCGATCTGCGCCTTGTCGGGCGCCGCCCAGCGCGCGTCATTGTCGGTGAGCCAGCCGCGCAGATTGCGATCGAGCACCGCATTCGGCGTCGCGTCGTTGAGGTCATATCCGGTGAGATAGCCGATGCGCAGCCGCTCGACCGGCGCCGGGTCCCAGCGGGGAACCGCGAGCTTGCCCGCGATCAGCCGCATCTGGTCGGCGAGGTCGGCGGGCCGGCTTTCGGCCGACAGTTCGAACGCATCGTCGTCGATCGCGAAATTCATCTGGATCTGGCGCCCGTTGGTCAGCTTGTCGATCTCGTTCTGGCCCCAGGGCCCGATCCCGCTCGCAACCAGCGCATAGTCGCCGGTCCACAGAAGATTGGGTGCGTCGGCGGAGACGCTGCGGTTGCCCGTGCCGAAGCGCACATTGACGCGAACCTTGCCCGGTTCGACCTTGTTGTTCGAAACCAGCGCGGTCACGCCGTTGGCGAATTCGATCCGCTCGGCGCGCAGGCCGAGGATGGGGTTGGTCGAGGTGATCGTCCCCGGCGGGCCAAACGCGGGCAGCTCCTTGAAATCGGCCTTCACCGCCGCCAGCCGGTCGTCGCGCGCGGTCACCGGCGCCTTCAGCGCGGCGAGCACCGCGGCATTGCCGCCCGCCGTCGTCGGCGTCGTCAGCACGACGCGCGTGACCGGCGCGGCGAAGATCGCCTTGCTGATGTCGAGCATCACCTGCGGCGTCGCCGAGGCGCGGATCGCCTTGAACATGTCGACCTGCCCCTGCGGGCTCGTCACCACCTCGCCGATGTCGACCGCGCGCACCATGTCGTCGGCAAGTCGCGCGCCGGGTTCGTTGCGGGCGTTCTCCAGCTCCTTCAACAGAAACGCCTCGATCTCGTTCATCTCGCGGTCGATGTCGGCCTGCGACGGCGGCGTCTTGACGGCGTCGGCGATCACCCCGCGGACATCGGCGAGTGCCGCCTTCCAGTCGCTCAAGGGAACGATCGACGCCATCGTCACATCGGCGCTGCGGCTGACATATTGCTGCTCGACCGTCGCGACCAGATAGCTGCCCCCGGCGCGCGCGCTGTTTTCGAGGCGGCGGTTGACGAGCGCCTGGGCGAGATATTCGAGATAGAGCCGCCGCGTGTTTGCGACCGTGTCGATGCGCTTCTTCCACGGCCGCACCATCGCGAGCGTGATCGCGAGCGGCTGGCTGGCCTCGACGATCTCGAGCGCGGCGGGCTGCTTCGGGTCGGGCTTGCCGAAATCGGGCGTGGCGGGGTTCGGGCCATCCACCTGCCAATCACCGTAATATTTGGCGATCAGCCGGGCGAATTCGGCCGGGTCGCCGTCGCCGGAGATGACGACCACCGCCCGGTCGGGGCGATACCAGCGATCGTGAAAGGCGCCGACCGAGGTTGCGCTCGCCTTGCCGAGCGATGCCGTCGTGCCGATCGGCGAGCGGTCGCCGAGCAGCTGGCCCGCGAAAAGATGCGCGTTGGTCGCATCGGCGATCCGCTTTTGCGGACCGTTGGATTCGCGCAGTTCGGCCATCACGACGCCGCGTTCGGCGGCAACCGCAAGTTCGGAGATGCGCGGCGCGCGGATCATGCCCGACAGCAATTTCATGCCTTCGTCGAGATTGGCCGGCGTGACGCTGGGCAGGTCGAGTTGATAGACCGTCTGCGTCGGCGTCGTCTGCGCGTTCGAATCGCTGCCGAAAGTCACGCCGAACCGCTGCCAGATGCGCTTCGCTTCGCCGTCGGGGATATGCTCCGATCCGCGGAAGGTCAGATGTTCGAGCAAATGCGCATAGCCGCGCTCTTCCTCGGTTTCGAACATCGAGCCGACGTCCATGCGCACGCGGATCGACACCTGCCCCGGCGGCACGCCATTGTTGCGCACGGCATAGCGCACGCCGTTGGGGAGCACGCCGAACTGCCACGCGGTGTCGCGCGGAATATCGCTGCCGGCATAGAGCCAGTCGGCGTTCTTCGCCTGGCTCCGCGCCGTCGCGGCCGAGCCCCCGTCCTGCGCGCTTGCGACAAGCGGCGACAGAAGCAGCGCGGCGACACCGGACAGGAAAAACGAACGGGCGAAACGAAGGGGTCGCCGTGGGGGAGAGTAGGACATTGGCCCATCTTATCGCTTCCAAACCTTGCTGGCCACTGAACTGTCATGCTTGCCGCGGGCGCGGGACACGCTTAGCCAGACAGCATGAACGCTTCCCCGCCCGCTCCGCTCGCCGCACTGATCCAGATGACGAGCGGCATCGATCCCGCCGCGAATCTGGCGACGATCGATCGCGCGCTGGCCGAGGCCGCGGCGCAGGGCGCGGCCGTGGCGTTCCTTCCCGAAATGTCGCTGCTGCTCGATCGCGACCGCGCGCGCTCGGGCGGGCATATCGCCCGCGAAGCCGACAGCCCCTGGCCTTCCGCCCTCCAGGCGATGGCGCAAAAACACAGGATATGGCTGCATTCGGGATCAATGCCCTTGCTCGCCGACGATGGCGAGCGGCGCGTCAACCGTAGCCATGTCATCGCCGCCGACGGCGACATCCGCGCGCGCTACGACAAGATCCACATGTTCGACGTTAGCCTGCCGTCGGGGGAGAACTGGCGGGAATCGGCGACCTATGTCGGCGGGGACGCGCTGGCGGTCGTCGAAACGCCGCTCGGCCGAATGGGCCTCAGCATCTGTTATGATCTCCGATTTCCCGAACTTTATCGGGCGCTCGCCGATCGCGGCGCGGCGGTCATCGCGATTCCAGCCGCTTTCACCGTATCGACCGGCGAAGCGCACTGGCATGTGCTGATGCGCGCGCGGGCGATCGAAACCCAGTGCCATGTGTTGGCGGCAGCGCAGTGCGGCACGCATGGCGACGGCCGGCAGACCTTTGGCCATAGCCTCGCGATCGATCCGTGGGGAGCGATCCTTGCCGATGCGGAAGGCGAGGAGGCGATGGCCGGAAAGGGCTATAGGATGGCGCTGGCCCTCGTCGATCCGGCGGCGGTCGAGCGAGCCCGTCAGGCGATCCCGTTGGAGCGATCCCGCGCCGCGCGAAACATCATGCCCTGATCGAAGGGTCGCGCAGCTTCACCCGTGACCATCGATATTCGAAACTCCCAAACGCACAAAAGGCCCCGAGCGATGCTCGGAGCCTTTTGGTATTGGTATCGATCAGCCGATATTACGGGCTGGTCGGTTCGTCGCTGTCGTTGTCCGACGCGATGATGATGCCGCCAACGACGGCAACGAGAGCGAGGACAGCGATGATCCAGCTCGTGCTGCCTTCGAGTTCGCTCTGGCCGTCAACAGCCGAAGCTGCGCGAGCCGCGGGGGCTGCCGATGCGGCGACCGGAGCCGCGAGCATCGAGGTCGCTGCGAGAGAGATCGCAGCCTTCTTAAGCAGGTTCATCTTATTCTCCGTCCACTGGATTACTTTTGTCGAATCACACCAGGGGAACCTCCCCCGGTCTGCTTCTGCAGCGCCTTCTTAGGCATGGCCTTCAGCAATTGCAACGACGTTTTGCCCTAGCCCGGCAAATGTTAGTAAATAATAAATAGGGAAAAACTTGCCGCATAGAATAGCGCTTATCCGCGTCGCACGCGGTCGAAGACTTCGCTCGTCACGGGATAGCCGAGGTGCGCCGGGATGCACAGATGGCTCTGCCCATCGCGATCTTCGATCCACGGCGTGACAAGCTCGACCGGAAATTGCCGCGAATGGGCAGAGAAATCCGTAAAATCAGCCGCTTGCGCGAGGCGTTCCAGATTGCGCCGGGTCGGAAAGATCACCGACAGCTCGCCGCGATCGGCCATCGCCAGCGTCGCCTCGGCGCTCGCCCAGAAGATATGGCTGTGCTCGGCCTCTTCGACTGTCAGTTCGTGGCTGTGCGGCGGGGCGGCGACCGCATAGAATCGCGTGTCGAACGTCCGGGCTTCCTTGAAGTTCGGGCACCAGCGCGCGAACGGAACGAAAGATTCGAGCGCGATTCGGTCGCCGCGCGCGGCCAATATGTCGGAAAGCAGCGTGCCGCCGAGCAACGCCCGCCGCACGTCCGCCACCTCCTCTTCCGCCAATCCCGGCCAACCGACCGCAAGCCCCGTTTCCTCCAGCGTCTCGCGCAGCGCGGCGACGCGCGCCGCGCCATCGGCTTCGTCGATCCCGAAGCCATAGAGGCGCGCGACGCGATAATCGTCGGGGTCGACGCGCCCCCCCGGGAACACGACGGCGCCCGCCGCGAAGACCATCTTCGCCGACCGTTTGACCATCAATATCTCGTCGGCGCCGCCGCTGTCCGACGGACGCATGATGACCAGCGTCGCAGCGGGAATGGCGCCGTCGGGCAACACTTCGGGCGGTGCGGTCGGCGAAGTTGCGTCGGTCATGGTCCGAGCGATAACCGGGCCGCGCCGCCCTGTCATCTCGGCATTTCACCCCGGCATTGCGGGCGCGCGCGGACGGGTGCAAGATGACGCGCGATCGCGCGATCCGGGACGGGGAGCAGGACATTGGGAATCGTCGAGATTTTGGGCGTCGCCGGCAGCCTCAGCCTCCTCGCCGGCTGGCGGCTCTACCTCACCATATTGGCGACCGGCGTCGCGATGCGTTTCGGCTGGCTGCCGCTCCCCGAACATCTCGCGGCGTTGCAGATCCTCGCCGACCCGTGGGTGCTGGGCGTCGCGGCGGTCGGCACGCTCGCCGAGTTCCTTGCCGACAAGATCGCCTGGGTCGATACGATCTGGGACACGGTTCACAGCATCGTCCGGCCCTTGGGCGGCGCCCTGCTCGCGCTCGCGCTCGTCGATTCCTCCGACCCCGCGTGGCAAGTCGTCGCCTTCCTGCTCGGCGGCGGCGGCGCGCTGCTCAGCCACGGAGCGAAGGCGACGACGCGCGCCGTCGTCAACGTCAGTCCCGAACCCTTCAGCAACGCCGCGGTATCGACCGGCGAGGATGTCGCGACCGGCGGGCTGCTCGCGCTCGCCATCGCCTATCCGCCGCTCGCGATCGTCATCGCGGTCCTGCTCGCGGTCGCCGCGGTCGTCGTGATCATCGCGCTGCGCCGCCTGCTCCGCAATATCAAGGCGACGCTGAAGCGTGCGCTGGGCGACGAGCCGCCGCCGCCAATCGATGCTTAACAGTTTGGTAATATTCGGTTAATAGACCTCGACGAACAGGGGGGCACACCGACCCGAAATGGGAGCGATGTCCTATGTCCCCGAAAAATGCCCTCGCGCCGATGCTTTTGTCCTCCGTCGCGATCGCCGCGCTGGGACAGGCTTCCCCCGCCCTCGCGCAATGCGTCTTCGCGCCCACCGCCGGTGACGACGCCTATATCTGCGATAGCGGCACCTCCCCGGGCGGCCTCGACGACCCGGACGGCAACAATCAGCTCACTCTCCCCGCCGGCGGGACCGGCACCGTCGCGGGCAACGTCAGCTTCGGCGACGGCGCCGACATCGTCGTTATCGATTCCGGCCGGATCGAGGGCGCGGTCGATCAGGGCAATGGCGACGACAGCTTCGCGATCAGCGCCGGGACCGTCACCGGACCGGTGCAGCAGGGCGAAGGTATCGACGATTTCGCCATGACAGGCGGCGAGCTGGACCGGCTGAACCAGGGCGGGTCGATGGACACATTCCTGATGACCGGCGGCCGCATCGTCGATGCCTTCGACGACGGCGACACCGCGCGGATGACCGGCGGCCGCATCGGGCGCGTCAATATGAAGCTCGCCGACAATCTCTTCGACATGTCGGGCGGCGTCATCGACCGCAACCTCGTCGCGGGGTTCGGCGACGACACCATCATCCTTTCGGACGGGACGATCGGCGGCAATATCAGCGTGTCGGGCGGCACCGACAGCGTGACGATCACCGGCGGGTCCGTGGGCGGCGACGTGCTGCTCAGCGCCGGCACCGACAGCTTCGTCTGGGACGGCGGCGGCGTCGTGCATGGCATGGTCGACATGGGCGGCGACGACGACAGCGCGCGGCTTGCCAATCTGACCAATGCGAACCTCGGCGGCTCGCCGCGGATCACCGGCGGGGCGGGCACCGACGCGCTGGTCTTCGACAATGTCACCACGGACGGCGTCGCGCGCTTCGATGGCTGGGAAAATATCCGGGCGACGAACGACAGCGAACTGACGTTCGACGGCCTGCTGACGCTCGGCGACGCCGGGACGGGCACCGGGCGCTTCGAACTCGATGCGTCGAGCACGATCTTTGGCGGCGGCCAGCAGGGCGGCATCGCGGCATTCGCCGCCGACCAGCGCGCGACGCTGGTCAATGCCGGACGGATCGACCTGACCAATGGCGGCAATATGCCGGGCGACAGTTTCACCGTGCGCGGCGACTATATCGGCAATGACGGGCTGCTGCTGATCGACACTGTTCTCGGCGACGACGCCTCGCTCTCCGACAAGCTCGTGATCGACGGCGGCAACGCGTCGGGCACGACCGGCGTCACCGTGCTCAACGCGGGCGGCACCGGCGCCGTCACGCGGCAGAACGGCATTCTCGTGATTGAAGCGATCAATGGCGCGACGACCGCGAGCGCCGCCTTTGCGCTCAATCATCGCGTCGCCGTCGGCGCCTATGAATATTTCCTGTTCCGCGGCGGCGCGACGACCGGCACCGACGAAAATTGGTATCTCCGCTCGACGCTGCCGCCACCGCCCGAGCCGACACCGGAGCCCGAAACCCCGCCGCCGCCCGCGCCCGCCCCCGCGCCGCCGGTGCTGACGCCGCCGGCGCCTGAACCCGCGCCCGTGCCGCTGCCTCCCGAACCTCCGGCACCGCCCCCCGCCCCGGCGCCCGAGCCGCCCCCGCCGCCGCCCGAACCGACGCCGGACAATCCCGATCCGGTCGATCCCGCGCCGCCGGTGACCGAGACCGACCCGCCCCCGCCGCCGACGCCCGCGCCCGAGCCGGCACCCGAACCCGAAGCGCCGCCGCCGCCGCCCGAACCGCCGGCCGAGCCTGCACCGCTCCCCTCGCCCGACCCCGAGGTCGTCGCCGAACCGCCGACCCCCGGTGCGACACCGGTGATTGCAGAGGTCGTGCCGCTCTATCGCCCCGAAGTCGCGGCCTTCGTCGCGTCGGTGCCGGTCGCGCATCATCTGGCGAGCGCAACGCTCGGAACCTTTCACGAACGGCGCGGCGAACAGGCACTGCTGCGCGGCGGCGGCGCGCTGCCCGCGACCTGGGGCCGCGTCTTCGCCGAGAATAGCGAGATCAAATGGGACGGCGACGTCGCCCCGTCGCTCGACGGCGACCTCTCGGGCTTTCAGATCGGCCAGGATTTTGCCGGTTTCGGCGACGAGGGCGGCACGAATATCCGCCTCGGCGCCTTTGTCGGGCGCTCGTCGACCGACGGCACCGTCCGCGGCGGCGCGCTCGGCTGGAACGACCTGATCGTCGGCCAGATCAACGTCAAGGCGACGAGCCTTGCCGGCTATGCGACGCTCGTCGGCGAGAACGGCTGGTATGTCGATGCCGTCGTCATGCACAGCTGGTTCGAGGGCGAAGCCGGCGCCAGTTCGGGCGAAGCGATCGACATCGACGGCAAGGGATGGACCGCCTCGCTCGAAGCGGGCTATCCGCTCGCGCTCTCGGCCAACTGGACGCTCGAGCCGCAGGCGCAGCTCTTGTGGCAGCAGGTGAAGCTCGACGACCGCGCCGACAGTTTTTCGACGATCGACTTCGCGACCGGCGATGTGCTGACCGGCCGCGCCGGGCTGCGCTTGCAGGGCGAATATGGCGGTTTTCAGCCCTATCTTCACGCCAGCCTGTGGCACGGTTTTTCGGGCGACCAGACGACGCGTTTCGGGACCGACCCGATCGGCACCGACCTCGGCCGCACCGAGGCGGAGGTCGGCGCCGGTCTGATCGCGCGGCTGGGGACAAGCGTCGCGGTGCATGTGAAGGGCGACTATGGGCTCGACGCCGACGGGCCGCGCAGCCGGCGCTATGGCGGCACGGTCGGGGTAACGATCAGTTGGTAACCCTCAGGCGGGCAGCAGCGCCTTCAGCGGCGTTTCGGTGTCGGCGAGCTGCTCCGCCGTCGCGCGAAGCCCCGCGGTGACGATCATGCGTCCCTGGACATAGTCCTTGGTCGCATTGACGCAGTCGATCGCGATCACGCTGCCCGCTTTGAGGTAAACGACCGAGAAGCTGCGGTTCGCCGGGTCGCCGCGCAGCACCGCCTGATCGTGCCCTGTCGAGAGGCCCGCGGTCTGGAGCTTGAGGTCGTACTGGTTCGACCAGAACCAGGGGATCGCATGATAGGGCGCCTCGTCGCCGACGATGCCCTTGGCGACGACATTCGCCTGATCATTGGCGTTCTGCACCGATTCGAGCCGGATCTCGGCGCCCTCGGCAAAGTCGTTCACATGCGAAGCGCAGTCGCCGATCGCATAGATGTCGGGCAGGCTCGTCTTGCAGAGCGGATCGACGCGCACCCCGTTGGCGCAATCGGCGCCGGCCGCGATCAGCGGCTCGACCGCCGGAACGATGCCGATGCCGACGATCACGAGATCGGCCTGAATGACCTCACCGTCCGACAAACGCACGCCGGTGACATGATCCTCGCCCTCGATCGCATCGACGCACACGCCGAGCCGCAGGTCGACGCCATGCTCGCGATGCTCCTTCTCGTAGAAGCGCGACAGGTCCGCACCCGCGACGCGCGCGAGGACGCGGTCGAGGGCTTCCAATAGCACGACCTTCTTGCCCGCCTTGGTGAGCACCGCCGCCGCCTCGAGCCCGATATAGCCGCCGCCGATAACGACGATCTGTTTCGCGGTTTCGGACGCAGCCTTCATCGCGTCGGCATCGGCGCGGGTGCGCACCCCCTGCACACCGGGGAGGTCGCCGCCGGGGATCGGCAACATGCGCGGATGTCCGCCGGTCGCCCAGACGAGCTTGCCGTAACCGACCGTCTCGCCGCTGTCGGTGGTGACCGTATGCGCGATCGGGTCCACCGATACGACGCGCTTGCCGAGCAGCATCGTCACTTCGCGCTCGCCCCAATATTTGGCGGGGCGCAGCTGGATGCGTTCGAATTCCTTCTCGCCCGCGAAATATTCCTTCGACAGCGGCGGGCGTTCGTAAGGCAGCTCGGGCTCTTCGCCGATGATCGCGATCGACCCCGAGAATTTTTGCGTGCGCAGCATCACCGCGACCTGCGCGCCGCCATGTCCCGCGCCCACAATCACCACGTCGAATTGCATCGCATTCGTCTCCCGCTGCTCGTCGGTGCGGCCCTTGCACGCGCGGCGGAGCGAGGCAAGCCGCGCCCGCCTCGCCGATGCGAAAGAAAAAGTTGACGCTCAACCTACCATAGTCAGCGCCGGTTTTAACCGATCGGTGACAACCGCCGGTTCGATTTCCTCAATTTCGGATCGCAGAACCGCAACCACCTCGCCAAGCTTCGCTGCGATGATCGCGGCCTGCCCCGCCGCCAGCCCGGCGACGGTCACCTCGATCGCCATATGCGTCGGCAGCACCCGCATCGCCATCGCGCTCGGCACGATCGCGCGCTGCGCGAAGAAATTGGCGACGCGCGGCAAGGATTGCGGGTCGAGGATCGCGTCGATCCGGAAGCGGTGCATCACGCCGCTTCGCGCTGCGCGCCGGCGATGACCTCCTCGGCCATTTCGTCGGCGACGGCGGCCGGCGATCGCCCTTCGCGCGCCGCACGCTCTAGCAGGTCGCCGACCCGCGGCGCGATCTGGCCAACGCGCAGTTCGACATCGCTTTCGTCCTCGCCCAGATATTCGGCCGACACGTTGATGATGCCGCCCGCGTTGACGACATAGTCGGGCGCATAGGCGATCCCGCGGTCGAGCAGCAGCGCCGCCACATCGGGCGTCGCGAGCTGGTTGTTCGCGGCGCCGCAGACGAGCTTCGCCTTCAGCGCCGCGACCGTCTCGCGGTCGAGCGCGCCGCCGAGCGCGCACGGCGCGAAGATGTCGGCATCGACCGACGCGATCTTCGCTACATCGACGATCTCGGCCCCATGCACCGCCGCAAGCCGGTCGCGGCGCACCGGGTTGACGTCGGCGATCACGAGCCGTGCGCCGGCTTCGGCGAGGCGGCGGCACAGGTCGGCGCCGACATTGCCGGTGCCCTGAACGGCGACAGTCAGCCCATCGAGCCCCCGGCCCAGCGCGAACTCGGCCGCGACCTGCATCGATTCGAAGACGCCCTTCGCGGTCCATGGCGACGGATCGCCGCCCGCGCGCCCTTGGGCCGACGGCAGACCCGCGACATGGCGCGAGACCGTAGCGACCTCCTGCATATCCTCGACCGACGTTCCGACGTCTTCGGCGGTCACGTAGAGGCCACCGAGCGCCTCGACAGCGCGGCCGAACGCGCGGAACAATGCGACACGGTCCCATTCGCCTTCGGGCCGCCGCAGCACCGCCTTCGCCCCGCCGAGCGGCAGGCCGGCGAGCGCATTCTTGTAACTCATGCCCTCGGCCAGCCGCACGGCATCGGCAAGCGCGTGGCTCGCATCGGGATAGGACCACAGCCGGCACCCCCCGGCGCCCGGCCCGAGCGCGGTCGAGTGAATCGCGATAAATCCGTCGAGCCCCGCTTCGAGATCGTAAAGCCGCACGCATTCGAGCGGCGGGGCCAGGCGGGCAAGACGGACGACCATGACATATACTCCTTGGATTGATGGGAGCTTGTCGCATTTTCCCGCCGGGCAAACTTGATCGATTACCGGCCGCGCAGGATGGTTTTCGGATTTTCCGATCGGCATTATTCGTGTATCGGGTCGAAATGACCGATCTGGACCCGTTCGAGATAAAAATTCTCCGCGAATTGCAGCGCGACGCGAATCAAACGACGGCCGAGGTCGCCGAGCGCGTCGGCCTGTCGGTCTCGCCCTGCTGGCGCCGCATCGACCGCCTCGAACGCGACGGCTTCATCAAGAAACGCGTCGCGATCATCGACCGGCGCAAGGTCGGGCTCAACGCGCATGTCTTCGCGCAGGTGAAGCTCAACGCGCATGGCCGCGCCAATCTCGACGAGTTCAGCGCGGCGATCCGCGGCTTTCCCGAAGTGCTCGACGCCTATGTGCTGATGGGCACGACCGATTTCATGCTGCGCATCGTCGCGCGCGACATCGACGCCTATGAAAGCTTCTTCTTCGACCAGCTGAGCAAATTGCCGGGGGTGCAGGAAATCAACTCGACGGTGGCGCTGTCCGAAATCAAGGCGACGACCGAACTGCCGCTCGGTCAGGATTGAACCCCGCTCGCGGCCCCATCCCGCAAACCCGAAAGCGACCGCCCGAATCTTGCGCGAAGGACGCTTGTTTTCATTCCAAGGCGCTGCTAGTGGCGCCCCTCGTTGCCGCTTTAGCTCAGTTGGTAGAGCACATCATTCGTAATGATGGGGTCACAGGTTCGAGTCCTGTAAGCGGCACCAGTCCCCGAAAATGTGAAGACGAACGCCGAGCGAAGCTCTGGCGAGCCGCCGTTCGCGCCATCGGCGGCGCCGGAGCAAATATTCGCCGAATTCTCGTGATTTTCCCCGAAGGGTGAATGGTGCCCAGAAGAGGACTCGAACCTCCACGACCTTGCGATCGCCAGCACCTGAAGCTGGTGCGTCTACCAATTCCGCCATCTGGGCACGGGGTAGGAGCGGGCGCTTAGCGGCGCGGCCATCGGCTTGTCAACCGCGTCGCGGTGGCCAAGGCGCATTTTATCGCAAAGCCGCGGGTTTTGCGTCCTATCGCCGCCTCGCCCCTTGCTCCCCTTCCCGCTTCGCGGCATGGGGAAGGCCGTCGGCGCGCCCTGCGCCATTCAGAGAATCGATACAGGCGGACCCCATGCAGAAACTCGACGGGCAATTGATCACGGTGCTGGGCGGCGGGGGCTTTCTCGGCCGCTATGTCGTGCAGCGGCTGCTCGCGCGCGGCGCTCGCGTCCGCATCGCCCAGCGCGAGCCGCGCGCCGCGACCTTTCTGAAGCCCTTGGGCGGCCTCGGCCAGACGCAGTTCGTCGCGGCCGACGTCCGCGACGCGGCGAGCGTCGCGCGCGCCGTGCAGGGCAGCGATGCGGTGATCAACCTCGCCGGCGCCTTCGCCGATATGCAGGCGGTGCAGGCCGACGGCGCGGGCCATGTCGCGGCGGCGGCGAAGGCGGCGGGCGCCCGCGCGCTCGTCCATGTCTCGGCAATCGGCGCCGATCCCGAATGCGCCTCGGCCTATGGCCGCAGCAAGGGCGATGGCGAGGCGGCGGTGCGCGCGGCCTTTGCCGATGCCGCGATCCTCCGTCCGTCGATCCTGTTCGGCCGCGAGGATCATTTCATCAACCGCTTCGCCACGATGATGCGCCTGTCGCCGGTCGTTCCGGTGATCGCGCCGGGTGCGAAGTTCCAGCCCGTCTATGTCGGCGACGTCGCCGATGCCGTCGTCGCGGCGCTCGGCAGCGCCGCCGCGGGCCGGACATTCGAGCTTGGCGGGCCGCAGGTGCTGACGATGGGCGAATTGCTCCGCTGGATCGCCGATGCGACCGGCCGCTCGCCCTTGTTCGTCGATGTTCCCGACGTCGCCGCCTCGGCGCTCGCGACCGGCTTTGGCTGGGCCCCCGGCGCGCCGATCACCAAGGATCAATGGCTGATGCTCCAGCACGACAATGTCGTCGCGGACGGCGTGGCGGGGCTCGCCGAGCTCGGCATCACGCCGGCCTCGCTCGCGTCGGTCGCCGAGGGCTGGCTCGTCCAATATCGCCGCCACGGCCGCTTCGCGCAGACCGCCTGACATATATGGGCATCTGGCTGACCGCGATCATCCTCGGCATCGTCGAGGGCTTGACCGAATTCCTGCCCGTTTCCTCGACGGGGCACCTGATTCTTGCGACGGAACTTCTCGGCTATGACGCCGCGCGCTGGGCGATCTTCAACATCGCGATCCAGCCGGGGGCGATCCTCGCGATCGTCGTGCTGTACCGGAAGCTGTTCTGGGAGATGTTCACCGGCTTCTTCCGCCGCGATCCCGTCGCGATCGCCTTTGTGCGCAACTTGCTGCTCGCCTTCTTCCCGGCGGTCGTCCTCGGGCTCGCCTTCGGCGACTATATCGAGTTGATGCTCGAAAATGCCGTCATCGTCGCCTGGGCGCTGGTCATCGGCGGCTTTGCGATCCTGCTCGTCGAGCGGTTCGCGAAGACCCGCGACGTTGGCGGGGTCGCGAATGTGTCGGCGCGCCAGTCGATCCTCGTCGGGCTCGTCCAGTGCATCGCGATGATCCCGGGGGTCAGCCGCTCGGGCGCGACGATCCTCGGCGCGATGTCGTTCGGCGTCGATCGCAAGACCGCCGCCGAATTCAGCTTCTTCCTCGCGCTTCCGACGCTGACCGGCGCGACCGTGCTCCAGCTGTTCAAGCATCGCGACGCGATCACCACGAACGATCTCGGCCTGATCGCGGTCGGCTCGCTCGTGTCTTTCGTGGTCGCCTGGGCGGTGATCAAGGCCTTCCTCGCCGTCGTCACGCGCTATGGCTTCGCGCCTTTCGCCTGGTATCGAATCATTGTCGGCGTCGCCGCGCTGATCTGGCTTGGCACGAGATAGGTCCGAATCAATACTAAATTGCGTAAGATAGTTGCGCACGCTCCCGCAAGGGGAGTTTGCGCATTCATTTTAGGTTAGCATTACTGTCCTAACTGGCAATTGGCCCGTGACAGGGCTTTTCGGGCCATGCAATTCCGCCTTCAACGAAGGGGATACTGCATGGCTTCCGAACGCATGCTCCAGTTTGTGGGGCGTGAACAATCCTATCCGGACAAGCGCTCCGCTAACGAACGCGCGCGCGACTTTCGCGAGATCGCCGAGCGTTACGCGGCGCCCGACGCCGACGAACAGGCGGCGCGCTGTTCGCAGTGCGGCGTGCCTTATTGCTCGGTGCATTGCCCGCTCCACAATCATATCCCCGACTGGCTGCGCCTGACCGCCGAGGGCCGGCTGCGCGAGGCCTATGAGCTTTCGAACGCGACCTCGACGATGCCCGAGATCTGCGGCCGCATCTGCCCGCAGGATCGCCTGTGCGAAGGCAATTGCGTCATCGAATTTTCGGGCCATGGCGCGGTGACGATCGGTAGCGTCGAGAAATATATCACCGACACCGCTTGGGCCGAGGGCTGGGTCGAACCGCTGCATCCCGGTCGTCCGACCGGCCAGTCGGTCGGTGTGATCGGCGCGGGTCCGGCGGGCCTGACCGCGGCCGAATATCTGCGCGCGCAGGGGCATGAGGTCCATGTCTATGACCGCCACGACCGGGCGGGCGGGCTCCTCACCTATGGCATCCCGGGCTTCAAGCTCGAGAAGGAAGTCGTGATGCGCCGCATCGACCGGCTCGTCGAGGGTGGCATCCACTTCCATCTGGGCTTCGCGGTCGGCGAGGATGCGACGCTCGACGCGCTCCGGCAAAAGCATGACGCGATCCTGATCGCCACCGGCGTCTATAAGGCGCGCGAGATCAACGTCCCCGGCAATGCGGCCGAAGGCGTGATCGCCGCGCTCGACTATCTGATCGCATCGAACCGCAAGAGCTTTGGCGACGCGGTTCCGGCGTTCGACGACGGCCGCCTCGATGCCAAGGGCAAACATGTCGTCGTCATCGGCGGCGGCGACACCGCGATGGACTGCGTCCGCACCGCCGTCCGTCAGGGCGCCAAGTCGGTGAAGTGCCTCTATCGCCGCGACCGCGAGAATATGCCGGGATCGCAGCGCGAGGTCGCCAATGCCGAGGAGGAAGGCGTCGAGTTCGTCTGGCTCTCGGCGCCCGAAAGCTTCACCGCCGACAAGCATGTGAAGCAAGTCGCGGTCGCGGGCATGCGCCTCGGCGCCCCCGACGCGAGCGGCCGCCGCAGCCCCGAGGCCGACCCGGGCCGCAAGTTCGATGTGCCCGCCGACATGGTGATCAAGGCGCTGGGCTTCGATCCCGAGGAACTGCCGCACCTGTTCGGCTCGCCCGACCTGTCGGTCACGCGCTGGGGCACTTTGCGCGTCGATCACCAGACGATGATGACCAGCCTGCCGGGTGTCTTTGCGGCGGGCGACATCGTGCGCGGCGCGAGCCTGGTCGTCTGGGGCATCCGCGACGGCCGCGATGTCAGCGAGCAGATGGCAAAGTGGTTGAAGGCGAAGGCGAAAAGCGAAAAGAAGGCGGCATGACCAACAGGGGAAGGAATATATGATGCCGTCGTTCAAATCGATCCTGCTTGCCGGAGCGGTGGCGATGCTGCCGCTCGGCGCGCCCGCCCATGCCGCGCCGGAGGAAGCGCCGGTTGCCGAAGTCGTTGCCGCACCGGAAACCGAGACCGCCGAACCGTACGACAGCACCGCCTCTGCCGAAGCGCAGAAGGCCAAGATGCAGCGTGAAATGGACGAGGCGATCGCGCTCATTGAAAAGATGTTCGACACGAGCGACCTCCCGCCGATCGACCCGGCGCGCCTGGCGCTGGCGCAGCAGACGACCGCCGCGCTGATCCCGGCCGGCAGCATCGAGAAGATGGTCGACAATCTCTACGGCAAGATGTTCAAGACGTTCATGGGCGAGTTCGGCGGCCAGTCGGACCTGCTGCTCTCGATCAAGACCGGGGTCGAAACTGAACAGATCGCCGCGCTCGACGAGGTGACCAAGGGCCAGGTCGCCGACATGTTCGACCCGCATCGCAAGGAACGCGACGAACAGATCACGCGCGTCATCAAGCCGCTGATCAGCGAGGCGCTGGGCGACATGGAGCCGCCGATGCGCGACGGGCTCGCGAAAGCCTATGCGCGCAAGTTCACCGGCGCGCAGCTTACCGACCTCAACCGCTTCCTCGCGACGCCAACGGGCAATCTTTACGCCAGCGAATGGATGGCGCTGCAGGCCGACCCCGAAGTGATGGTCGCGGTGATCAAGGCGGTGCCGCCGCTGGTCACCAAATTCATCGACCGCGCGCCCGCGATCGAGAAGGATTTGAAGGAGCTGCCCAAGGAAAAGCAGCTTTCGGACTTCGACGACAAGGAACTCGGCAAGCTCGCCAAGCTGATGAAGGTCGATGTGAGCGTGCTGAAGGAACAGCGCGACATGTGGAACAGCGACGTGGTCGAAGAGACCGAGGCCGCCGATGCGATCGACGCCGCGACCGATGCCGCCACTGCGGAAGCGGCCGCCGATGCGGCAGAGGCGGCCGCGGATGCCGCCGCCGCGGTCGAGGTATCAGACGAGGCAATGGAAGCGGGAGAAGCCGCCGTTGCAGCAGCGGCGGAAGAAGCGACGGTCCAAGATCGCGAAAACTGGTCGGAGACCGATCGCCAACGGGTCGAGGCGCTTGAAGAGGCCGCCCGCAACGCTTGGTCGGCCGCCGATGACGCGCGGGAGCAGGCGAAAGCCAACGCCCGCAAAAAACGACCCGATTGATGATTCCGTCATCCCGGCGAAGGCCGGGATGACGAGTTGGAAAACAGACCATCAGGACGAAGATGATGACCCATTACCCCACCCCCGATCACGCGCGGCTCGAAGCCGAAGGCATGTATCGCCCCGACATGGAATCCGATGCCTGCGGCGTCGGCATGGTCGCGGCGACCGACGGCAAGCCGTCGCGCCGCGTCGTCGAGGCGGCGATCGAGGCCTTGCGTGCCGTGTGGCACCGCGGCGCGGTCGACGCCGACGGCAAGACCGGGGACGGAGCGGGCATCCATGTCGACCTGCCGGTGCGTTTCTTCGACGATGCGATCGCGGCGTCGGGCCACAAGGTGCGCCCGAACCGCCTCGCCGTCGGCATGATCTTCCTCCCGCGCACCGACCTCGATGCGCAGGAACATTGCCGCACGATCGTCGAGTCCGAGATCATCGACGCCGGCTTCACCATCTATGGCTGGCGCCAGGTGCCCGTCGATGTGTCGGTGATCGGCGACAAGGCGCAGCGCACGCGCCCCGAGATCGAGCAGATCATGATCGCGGGGCCGCCCATGCCGCAAAGCGGCAAAGACTTTGGGCCCGACGAAGCGTCGATCGACGAGTTCGAAAAGCAGCTCTACCTCGTCCGCCGCCGCATCGAGAAAAAGGTGATCGCGGCGCAGATCGCCGATTTTTACGTCTGCAGCCTGTCGGCGCGCTCGATCATCTACAAGGGCCTGTTCCTCGCCGAAAGCCTCGCGGACTTCTTCCCCGACCTTACGAACAAGCTGTTCGAAAGCCGCGTCGCGATCTTTCACCAGCGTTATTCGACCAACACTTTCCCGCAATGGTGGTTGGCGCAGCCCTTCCGCTGCCTCGCGCATAATGGCGAAATCAACACGATCCGCGGCAACAAGAACTGGATGAAGAGCCACGAGATCAAGATGGCGAGCCTCGCGTTCGGCGAGCATAGCGAGGACATCAAGCCGGTGATCCCCGCGGGCGCGTCGGACACCGCCGCGCTCGACGCGGTGTTCGAAGCGCTGTGCCGCGCCGGCCGCGACGCGCCGACCGCGAAGCTGATCCTCGTCCCCGAAGCATGGGGCAGCGAGAGCGACGTCCCCGACAACCACCGGGCGCTCTACTCCTATCTCGCGAGCGTGATGGAGCCGTGGGACGGCCCCGCCGCGCTCGCGATGACCGACGGCCGCTGGGCGGTCGCGGGGATGGACCGCAACGCGCTGCGCCCGCTGCGCTATACGCTGACCGCCGACAATCTGCTCGTCGTCGGCTCCGAAAGCGGCATGGTGCTTCTGCCCGAGGCGAGTGTGCGCAAGAAGGGCCGCCTCGGCCCGGGTCAGATGATCGCGGTCGATCTCGACGAAGGCACGCTCTATGAAGACCTCGCGATCAAGGACAAGATCGCCGACGCACAGGATTATCCCTCGCGCGTCAAGGGCTTCCGCACGATGGCCGACCTGCCCAAGGGCGGCAAGTCGAGCCTGCCTGGGTGGGATCGTCAGGAACTGCTGCGCCGCCAGGTCGCCGCAGGGCTGACCATGGAGGATATGGAGCTGATCCTCAGCCCGATGGTCGAGGATGCCAAGGAAGCGATCGGGTCGATGGGCGACGACACGCCGCTCGCCGTCATCTCCGACAAGCCGCGCCACGTCGCGCAATTCTTCCGCCAGAATTTCAGCCAGGTCACCAATCCGCCGATCGACAGCTTGCGCGAACGGCATGTGATGAGCCTGAAGACGCGCTTCGCCAACCTCGCGAACATCCTCGATGAAAAGGGCCAGAGCGACCACGTCCTCGCGATCGACAGTCCGGTGCTCGTCGGCGACGACTGGGATCGCCTCCGCGCCTATTTCGGCGATGCGGTCGCCGACATCGATTGCACCTTTGCCGTCGGCGGCGATGCCTCGACGCTGCGCGATGCGATCGCGCGCGTCCGCCGCGAGGCCGAGGATGCGGTGCGCGCGGGCCGCTCCGAACTCTTCCTCTCGGACCAGACTATCGGCGAAAACCGCGTCGGCATGGCGATGGTGCTCGCCGCCGCCGCGGTCCACACCCACCTCGTCCGCAAGGGCCTGCGCAGCTACGCCTCGATCAACGTCCGCTCGGCCGAGGTGCTCGACACGCACGCCTTCGCGGTGCTCGTCGGCGTCGGCGCGACGACGGTCCACGCCTATCTGGCCGAAGCGGCGATCGCCGATCGCCAGTCGCGCGGCCTGTTCGGCGAGCTGAGCCTCGACGACTGCCGCCTGCGTTTCCGCAAAGCGATCGACGACGGTCTTTTGAAGATCCTCGCCAAGATGGGGATCGCGGTGATCTCCTCCTATCGCGGCGGTTACAATTTCGAGGCGGTGGGCCTGTCGCGCGCGCTCGTCAACGACCTCTTCCCGGGGATGCCGGCGAAGATTTCGGGCGAGGGCTATCAGTCGCTGTTCATCAACGCGACCGAGAAGCACGAGGCGGCCTTCGACGGGCGCGTCACCACCCTGCCGATCGGCGGTTTCTATCGCCAGCGCGCGGGGGGCGAGGCGCACGCCTATTCGGCGCAGCTGATGCACCTGCTCCAGACCGCGGTCGCGACCGACAGCTATTCGACCTATCTGCAATTCGCGCGCGGGGTCGCCGACCTGCCGCCGATTTACCTCCGCGACCTGATGGAGTTCAACTATCCCGCCCAAGGCGTTGCGCTCGACAGCGTCGAGGCGATCACCGAAATCCGCAAGCGTTTCGTCACCCCGGGCATGTCGCTCGGCGCGCTTTCGCCGGAAGCGCATGAGACGCTGGCGATCGCGATGAACCGCATCGGCGCCAAGGCGGTGTCGGGCGAAGGCGGCGAAGCGAGCGAACGCTATCGCCCCTATGCCAATGGCGACAATGCCAACAGCAACATCAAGCAGATCGCATCGGGCCGCTTTGGCGTCACCGCCGAATATCTCGGCGCGTGCGACGAGATCGAGATCAAGGTCGCACAGGGCGCCAAGCCCGGCGAGGGGGGCCAGCTTCCGGGCTTCAAGGTCACCGAGTTCATCGCCCGCCTGCGCCATGCGACGCCCGGCGTGACGCTGATTTCGCCGCCGCCGCACCACGACATCTATTCGATCGAGGATCTCGCGCAGCTCATCTATGACCTGAAGCAGATCAACCCGAAAGCGCGCGTCTGCGTCAAGCTCGTGAGCTCGGCGGGCATCGGCACGGTTGCTGCCGGCGTCGCGAAGGCGCACGCCGACGTCATCCTTGTCGCCGGCAACACCGGCGGCACCGGCGCCTCGCCGCAAACCAGCGTCAAATATGCCGGCACGCCGTGGGAAATGGGCCTCTCCGAAGTCAATCAGGTGCTGACGCTCAATGGCCTGCGCCATCGCATCCGCCTCCGCACCGACGGCGGACTCAAGACCGGGCGCGACATCGTGATCGCCGCGATCCTCGGAGCCGAGGAGTTCGGTATCGGGACTTTGAGCCTCGTCGCGATGGGCTGCATCATGGTGCGCCAGTGCCATTCGAACACCTGCCCCGTCGGCGTCTGCACGCAGGACGAAAAGCTGCGCCAGAAGTTCACCGGATCGCCCGAGAAGGTGATCAACCTGATGACCTTCATCGCCGAGGAAGTGCGCGAAATCCTCGCGAAACTGGGCGTAACGAGCCTCGACGAGGTGATCGGCCGCACCGAATTGCTGCGTCAGGTCAGCCGCGGCGCCGAGCATCTCGACGACCTCGACCTCAACCCGATCCTCGCCAAAGTCGATGCGCCCGACGATCAGCGCCGCTCGCAGGGGCCGAACTTCCGCAACCCGGTGCCCGACAGCCTCGACGCGCAAATCCTCAGCGACGCCAAGCCGCTGTTCGAGCGCGGCGAGCGGATGCAGCTCACCTATAATGTCCGCAACACGCACCGCGCCGTCGGCACGCGCCTGTCGGCGGAAGTCACGGCACGCTTCGGAATGAAGGGCCTCGCCGACGACCATGTGCAGGTGCGGCTGCGCGGCACCGCGGGCCAGTCCTTGGGCGCCTTTCTTTGCCAGGGCATCACGCTCGAAGTGTTCGGCGATGCGAACGACTATGTCGGCAAGGGCCTGTCGGGCGGCCGCATCGTCGTGCGCCCGACCGTGTCGAGCCCGCTCGTCAGCCAGCACAACAGCATCGTCGGCAACACCGTCCTCTATGGCGCGACCGCGGGCACCCTGCTCGCTGCGGGTCAGGCGGGCGAGCGTTTCGCGGTCCGCAACTCGGGCGCGAAGGTCGTCGTCGAGGGTTGCGGCGCCAATGGCTGCGAATATATGACCGGCGGCACCGCGGTGATCCTCGGCCCCGTGGGTTCGAACTTCGGCGCGGGCATGACCGGCGGCATGGCGTTCATCCTCGACACCGACGAGCAGTTCGAACGCCGCGCGAATGGCGAATCGATCGTCTGGCAGCGGCTCGCGAGCAGCCATTGGGAGGCGGTGCTCAAGGAGCTCGTCGAAGACCACGCCAAGGCGACGGGCAGCAAATGGTCGGCCGAAGTGCTCGCCGACTGGGACCGCTGGCGGACGCGTTTCTGGCAGGTGTGCCCGAAGGAAATGCTGAGCCGCCTGACGCACTCGTTGAACGAGGAAGAGGTCGAGGTGGTTGCGGCGGAGTGAACCGTCGCGGCGGCGGTGCGTTTCGTCGCATCGCCGCCGCCGTTCAGCGCAGCGAAAGCGTCGTCCGGCTATAGCCCCGCATCGATTTTTCGCATCCCGAAAGGATGAAATCATGCGCTCGACCGCAAAACTGGCCTTCGCCGCTCTTCCCCTCATCGCGCTCGCGGCGCCGCTGCCCGCGGCCGCCAACGAGATGCAGGGCGCCGTCGCGACGCTCAACGACCCCGTGGCGCAGGACCGGATGGCCGACACGATCACCGCAATCGTCGGCGCGCTGATGCAGATGCAGGTGGGCCCGCTCGCCAATGCGGTGGCCGACATCGATCCCGAATCCGACGCCGCCTATATTCCGCCCGACGCAACGCTCGGCGAAGTCACAGGGAGCGACCCCTATTACGCTGAACGGATGGGCGACGATGTCCGCGCCACCACGCGCATGGCGGGCCACGCCGCATCGGCGCTCGCGGCTTACGCGCCCGTGCTCAAGGACATGGCGCGCGACCTTGCGGCACAGTGGGAACGCGAGCGCGCCGACGCGCGCCGCTGACGCTTAATCCACAACCGCTGTTTTGCTACGCGCCATAGCCGTTGCGCGCGGCGCCCCGCTGCCGCTATGCCAAGCGCATGTGGCAACTCTATCAATTCCCGCTCTGTCCCTTTTCGCGCAAGGTCCGCCTTTTGCTGGGCGAAAAGGGCGTGGGTTATGAATTGGTGCGCGAATCGCCATGGGAGCGCCGCGACGAGTTCATCGATTTGAACCCGGCGGGACGCACCCCCGTGATGGTCGATCAGACGCGCGGTCAGGTGCTGATGGACAGCATGGCGATCGCGGAATATTTCGAGGAAACCGTCGAAGGCAAGGCGATGATCAACGGCACCGCGGCCAACCGCGCCGAGATCCGCCGGCTGACCGCCTGGTTCGATCACGACTTCTACTATGAAGTCACCGGGCCTTTGCTGTTCGAGCGGATGCAGAAACGCATCGTCCACCGCCAGCCGCCCGACGGCGGCGCGCTGCGCGAGGCGATGAAGGCGGCGAACAACCATCTCGACTATGTCGACTATCTTATCGATCACCGCACCTGGCTCGCCGGCGCGACGATGAGCCTCGCCGACCTGACCGCCGCGGCGCATATCTCGGTCGCCGACTATCTCGGCGGGATCGACTGGACCGGGCACGAGCAGACCAAGGGCTGGTATTCGGGCCTGAAGTCGCGCCCGAGTTTCAGGCCGTTGCTCGCCGAGCGGATGGAGATCGTGACGCCGCCGAAATATTATGAGGACGTGGATTTTTGACGCGCCACGGAATGCGAAGCGTTCCGAAGCGTCATCCCCCGCGAAGGCGGGGGCCGCTGGCGACCTCGCTCGGCAGCGTTGCGTAAACCGACGGTGGCCCCCGCCTTCGCGGGGCGACGGGTTATGGGCGCCGGTTTATTCGATCGGCCACCGCGCCGCGACCAGATAGTTGAGCGCCTCGCTGCCGCCGAGCTTGAAACCTTTCGCCGCCGACGGCGACAGGCCGGTGCGGTCGATGACCTCCAGCCCCGCGCCTTCGAGCAATTCCGTCAGTTCCTCGGGCTTCAGAAACTGGTCCCAGTCGTGCGTCCCGCGCGGCACCGCACCGACGCGCTCGGCCGCCTCGACGAGCAGCAGCTTCGACAGCATCGTCCGGTTCGGCGTCGACAGGATCATCAACCCGCCGGGCGCCAGCCGCGCCGCGAGTTCACCGATGAAAGCCGCGGGATCCGCGACATGCTCGACCACTTCCATCGAGGTGACGAGGTCGAAGGTCGCCGGTGGAAGCGCCGCGAGTTCGCCGGCGAAATAGGCGATCGCCAGTCCCTGCCCCGCGGCATGATCGCGCGCGGCGGCGATATTCTCCGGCGCCGCATCAACGCCGGTGACCTTCGCGCCCATCCGCGCCAGCGGCTCGGCGAGCAATCCCGCGCCGCAACCGACGTCGATCGCGCTCCGCCCGGCCAATGCGTAACGCTCGCGCGCATCGACCTGCCAATGCGCGTCGATCTGGTCGCGGATATAGGCTAGCCGCACCGGGTTCAGCTTGTGCAACATCGCCGACGACCCGTGCGGGTCCCACCAGTCGGCGGCGAGCGCCCCGAAATGGGCGGCTTCCTGCGGATTGATCGTAGCGGCACTCATGTCTCGCGATGTGGCACCGTGCCTCGCGCCATGCAAGAAATTCTATCCCGCGCATACGCCGCCGGTCTTGCCATCGCCCTCCCCCTTCCGTAACGACGCGGGCGCCGCGGAAATCCTAGGAAAAGTTGCGGCCGAAACCAGATTCAGGAAAGCGGGGCGACATGGCGCGGATCGTGATGAAATTCGGAGGCACGTCGATGGCGGGCACCGAGCGGATTCGCACCGTCGCGAAACTTGTCGCGCGCGAAGTCGCGAATGGCAACGAAGTCGCGGTCGTCGTCTCCGCGATGGCGGGCGAGACCGACCGGCTGGTGGGTTTCTGCCGCGAGGCGAACCCGCGCTACGACCCCGCCGAATATGACGTCGTCGTTGCGGCGGGCGAACAGATCACCTCGGGCCTGCTCGCGCTCACCCTGCAAGCGATGGGCACGCCCGCGCGCAGCTGGCTCGGCTGGCAGCTCCCGATCCGCACCGAGGAAGCGCACGCCCGCGCGCGTATCATCGACATCGACACCGGCGCGCTGACCGCCGCGATGGCGAAGGGCGAGGTCGCGGTGATCCCGGGTTTTCAGGGCATGATGGACGACGGCCGCGTCGCGACGCTCGGCCGCGGCGGATCGGACACCAGCGCGGTGGCCGTGGCGGCGGCGGTGAAGGCCGATCGCTGCGACATCTATACCGACGTCGACGGCGTCTATACCACCGACCCGCGCATCGTCGCGCGCGCGCGCAAGCTCGACTAT
Source organism: Sphingopyxis italica (assembly GCF_011926545.1). GTDB lineage: Bacteria > Pseudomonadota > Alphaproteobacteria > Sphingomonadales > Sphingomonadaceae > Sphingopyxis > Sphingopyxis italica. Next base: position 303,774 of record NZ_JAATIT010000001.1, read on the forward strand.
GTGACCTATGAGGAAATGCTCGAACTCGCGAGCGTCGGCGCCAAGGTGCTCCAGACGCGCTCGGTCGGGCTCGCGATGAAGATGGGCGTGCGCGTGCAGGTCCTCTCCAGTTTCGTCGAGGGCGACGAGGCTCCCGCAAAAGGCACGATGATCGTCAGCGACGAGGAAATAGAGGAACATCAGATGGAACGGCAGCTGATCACCGGCATCGCCCACGACAAGAATGAAGCGAAGATCATCGTCACCCGCGTCCCCGACAAGCCGGGCGCGGTCGCGAACATCTTCGGCCCGCTCGCCGCGGCCGGAATCAACGTCGACATGATCATCCAGAATGTCGGCCGCGAAAAGGGCGAGACCGACGTGACCTTCACCGTTCCCGCCACCGACCTCCTGCGCTCGATCGATCTGCTCGAAGGCGCGAAGGACAAGATCGGTTTCAACCGCATCATCAGCGACGACAAGGTCGCCAAGGTCAGCGTCGTCGGCGTCGGCATGAAGAGCCACGCCGGGGTTGCGAGCACGATGTTCCGCGCGCTGGCCGACCGCGGCATCAACATCCAGGCGATCTCGACCAGCGAGATCAAGGTCAGCGTGCTGATCGACGAGGACGAAACCGAACTCGCGGTGCGCGTGCTGCACACCGCCTACGGGCTCGACGCCGAGTAAAGCCCCCCCCCCCGGACCACCCCACTCCGTTCGCCCTGAACTTGTCGAAGGGCCGTTCTTTCTTTTGGGCGACGCACGAAGAAGGACGGTGCTTCGACAAGCTCAGCACGAACGGGTGGGAATATGTGATCCGCTATTCGGCGGCGGCCGGCTGCAAACCGCTCGCGCGGCGGCGCAGCCGCGCCTGCGTGATGACATGCACGACCGCTATGTGGATCGCGAACAGGCCGAATTTCGACGCGAGCGGAAAGATGCCGATGAACAGCGGCCACCAAGCGGTGAAGAAGAGCGCTATGACGAGGTTCAGCGCCGCGCTGGTGAACATCAGCGCCGCCCAGATCATCCCGAAACGGTCCATCACGTCGCCGACGATCGCGAGCTGCTCGGGCGGGATATAGCGATTGAGCCAGCCCTTGCGCAGCATCACGCTGCCGACGATCAGATAGACGATCGTCGGTTTCGCCATCACGAAGCGCGGATCGCCGGTGAACAAGGTCGCCGCCGCGGTGAAGAGCACCGAGGCAAGGCTGATCCATTGTAGCGCCGCGACCTTCTTGCCGCGCGCGAGTTCGTAACCGACGACGCCGAGCGCGACGACGGTGCCCGCGATCGTCGCGGGAACGATCCCCGCCCCCACAACGAGCAGCACCGCAAAAACGAGGACGCCGAGCGAATCGAACAGCATCGGCCCGATGGCATAGAGCAAGGTTTTCATCCGCCTGTCCTTTCCGACTCAATGTTATCGACGTAAACATTGCTCGCAGATCGGATTGACGTCAAGGACAAATTGACGTTGTTAACATTACTTGCGGTAAAACGTCGTGTCGCAGCGATCAGCTACAAAGCCGCCCCTTCGCAAAAAAAAGACCCGCCCCCAGGCCCATGTCCCCGGGGGCGGGTCGCGACCCGTCGTCTTTTGCGGCCGCCGCCGGTCCTGCGGCATGATGCGGGACCGGCGGCGCCGGATCAGGCGAGGTCGAAACGGTCGGCGTTCATCACCTTGGTCCACGCCTTGACGAAGTCGCGCACGAACTTCTCTTCATGGCCGCTCTCGGCATAGACCTCGGCGACCGCGCGCAGTTCCGAGTTCGAGCCGAAGATCAGGTCGGCACGCGTCGCGCGCCAGGTCTCGCCGCCGCCCTTGCGGTCGGTTGCGATATATTCCTGGTCGTCCGAGCCATCGACCGCCTTCCAGACATTGGTCATGTCGAGCAGGTTGACGAAAAAGTCGTTCGTCAGTTGCCCCGACCGTTTGGTGAAGTGGCCGTGGCCCCGCTCGCCATGGTTGGCGCCGAGGACGCGGAGGCCGCCGATCAGCACCGTCATCTCGGGCACCGACAGGCCGAGCAGCGAAGCGCGATCGAGCATCATTTCCTCGATCTTCACCGCGAGCTTCTTTTTACCGACATAGTTGCGGAACGCGTCGGCCTCGGGCTCCATCACCGCGAAGCTGTCGGCGTCGGTCTGTTCGGCCGTCGCGTCGCCGCGGCCGCCGGTGAAGGGCACCGCGACGTTCAAGCCCGCATCCTTGATCGCCTTTTCGAGGCCGACGACGCCGCCGAGGACGATCGCATCGGCCAGCGACAGATTGCCGCGCAGGCCGCCCAGCGTATCGAGCACTTTCGCCAGCATCGCGGGCTCGTTGACTTCCCAGTCCTTTTGCGGCGACAGGCGGACGCGTGCGCCATTGGCGCCGCCGCGATAGTCGGACTTGCGATAGGTGCTGGCCGAGGCCCAGGCGGTCTTGATCAGCTGGCTGACGGTCAGGCCCGACGCGGCGATCTTGTCCTTCACCGCCTTGACGTCGGCGTCCGACGGCGTGGTGCCGGCGGGAACCGGGTCCTGCCAGATCAGGTCTTCGGCGGGCACTTCGGGCCCGAGGTAGCGGACCTTCGGCCCCATGTCGCGGTGCGTCAGCTTGAACCAGGCGCGCGCGAAGGCGTCCTTGAACGCCTCATGGTCGCTGCGGAATTTCTCGCTGATCTTGCGAAGCTCGGGATCGACCTTCAACGCCATGTCGGCGGTCGTCATCATCGTCGGGACCTTTTTGGAAGCGTCCCAGGCCGCGGGGGCCATATCCTCTTCCTTCTGGTTCACCGGCTGCCATTGCTGCGCGCCGGCGGGCGATTTCACCAGTTCATATTCATAGTCGAGCAGCAGGCGGAAATAATTCTCGCTCCATTCGGTCGGGGTGTTGACCCAGGCCCCTTCGAGACCGCTGGTCACCGCATGTTCGCCGACGCCGCTTTCGTTGCTGCTGACCCAGCCGAAGCCCTGCGCGACGAGATCGCCGCCCGCGGGCGCGTTGCCGAGTTTGGACGCATCGCCATTGCCGTGGGCCTTGCCGAACGTATGGCCGCCGGCGGTCAGCGCGACGGTCTCTTCATAGTCCATCGCCATCCGCTCGAACGTCGCCTTGATGTCGCGCGCCGACTGAAGCGGATCGGGATTGCCGCCCGGCCCTTCGGGATTGACGTAGATCAAGCCCATCTGGATCGCGGCGAGCGGGCCTTCGAGTTCGTGCATGCCATGTTCGGGAGCGATGCGCGTCTGCACGCCTTCGTTCACCCATTTGTCTTCGCTGCCCCAATAGATGTCGCGCTCGGGCTCGAACACGTCGGCGCGGCCGCCGCCGAAGCCGAACACCGGGCCGCCCATCGATTCGATCGCGACATTGCCGGTCAGGATGAACAGGTCGGCCCAGCTGATCTTGTTGCCATATTTCTGCTTGATCGGCCACAGGAGGCGCCGCGCCTTGTCGAGATTGCCGTTGTCGGGCCAGCTGTCGAGCGGCGCGAAACGCTGTTGCCCGCTGTTGGCGCCGCCACGGCCGTCGGCGGTGCGATAGGTGCCTGCGGCGTGCCACGCCATGCGGATGAAGAAGGGGCCGTAATGACCATAGTCGGCGGGCCACCAGGGCTGGCTGTCGGTCATCAGCGCGGTGAGGTCATCCTTCAGCGCCTGATAGTCGAGCGACTTGAACGCCTTCGCATAGTCGAAGTCGTCGCCGAGCGGGTTCGAGGTGCCGTTGGGGTTGAGGATCTCGGTCGCCAGCATTTCGGGCCACCAGTCCTTGTTGGTGCGGCCGAGCAGCGCGCGCACGCCGCCGTTGACCGGGCATCCACCCGCAGCGTCGATGGGGGTCGGGTCGTTCATGCAGTCTCTCCTCTTATGGTTTGGAAACAGCGAGATAGGTCAATAAGCCGGCCCATGCGGGCAAGCGGCGCCGACGCGCCGGATGGCGGGTGATGCGGGGCGCGGGGCGAGTCGATGCCGTCATCCTTTCGCTCTGACCGGGGGAGGATAGGCCCGCCCGCCCTGTCGACCAAACCGAATAAGCTGAATTCAGTGATTGAGTGGTCCGATTACAACGCTGTCCGCTTTCATCGCGGAACCGCACCACCCCGGCGAAAGGCCGAGGCATATCGGAACATAGTGGCGTCTCGGCGTGTTTCTCCGGTGCCGCATCACGATATTATGCGCGGCAAAAAGGAGATGGAAAGTGGCTAACAACCCCAACCAGCAGAACCAGAAGAACCCGCAGGCTGACCGCGACGAGGAACAACGTCGCCAACAGCAACAGCAGGGCGGCCAGGATCGCCAGCAGGGCGGTCAGCGGTCCGATCAGGAGGATCGCAACAAAAACCCGCAGCAGCGCTGACCAGCAGCCTGCATGAGAAAGGGCGGCCCCCCATATCTTTTTGGGCGGGCCGCCCTTTTCATTTACCGACAGGCGAAGATCAGAAGCTGGCCTTGATCGTCCCGCCCCAGGTTCGCGGATCGCCCGGCAGGCCGGTAATCAGGCCGGTATTGCCCGGTCCGACGCTCAGTTGCTCGAGATAATTCTGGTCGAACGCGTTGCGCACCCAGCCGAAGATGTCGAGCCCGCTCTCGGTCCGGAACCCGGCGCGGAAGTTCGAAAGCGAATAACCCTCGATCCAGGTGTAGGCCGACGGCGACGGGTTCGACGACCAGTCCGACCGATAGCTGCCGTCATAACCCAGATAGAATTGCCCATCCTGTCCGAACAGGCTGGATTCGGCATTGGCTTCCGCCCCGAACGAAAAGGCCCATTTCGACACGCCGGGCAAGCGCTGCCCCGAAATGTCGCAGTTCGGCGCGCTGGCGGACCCGCCCGACAGTTCGGGTGGGCACGGCGCGTCGACGAAGCGTTCATATTTGGCATCGGTATAAGCGCCATTGGCATAGGCGCGAAACCGCTCGCTCGGCCGCACTGAGAAGTCGAATTCGACGCCCTGCGTGCGGACCTTGCCCGCATTGGCCAGATAGCCGCGGAGCACGCCGAACTGCCCATTATTCACATTGGCCTGAAAATTCTTGATGTCGGTGCGAAACGCGCTGAGATTGAAGGTCGCCCGCCGATCCCAATATTCGGCTTTCACCCCCGCCTCAACATGATCGACCGATTCGGGTTTCACCGTCGCGGCGGCGAGGATCGGGTCGCCGTCGGCGCCGTTCGGCACGCCATTCTGGTTGATGCCCCCCGATTTGAACGTCTTCGCATAGGTCGCATAGAGGAGCAGGTCGCGCGCCGCCTTCCATGTCGCGGTCAGGTCGTAGCTGAAATTCCAGTCGCTGAACGAGGGCGCATATTCCTGCGGCGTGAACACGGCGAGCCGGGCGGCCGACACCGCATCTGTCAGGTCCGCCGTCACCGGCGAGCCGTCGCCGGCAAAGACGAGACGCCGGTAATAGCCGTCCTTCTTGTCATAATTCACCCGGACGCCGGGCTGGATCGTCAGCTGGTCGGTGATTTTCCAGCTCAGCTGCCCGAACAGCGCCGCGCTGGTGTTCTTGAGATATTGCGTGTTGATCGCGGTCAGGCCGCCCAGCACCGATGGATCGTTCGACAGCGGGTTCGACGGATTGATCGTCCAGCGGCTCGACGCGGGGCCATGGCCTTCGGTGCCCTGCGTGTCGATGCGCTGGTAATAATAGAAGCCCCCGATGACGAAATCGAAGCGATCGCCGGTGTAATTATAGCGCAGTTCCTGCGTATATTGATCCTGCTGCGACGGGTTCTGCGATCTGGTGACGATCGGCAGGCCGGTGAAGTCGCGATCGTTTTCGGGCTGCCAGTCCCAATAGCGCCAGGCGGTCACCGAGGTCAGCGTGCCCGGCCCGACGTCCCATTTGACGCGCAGCGACGCACCGCCGATCTCATTCCCAGCGTTCAGATTGGCATCGAGGTCGGTGAGCCGGTCATAGGGATTCTCGCTCGGGAAGGCATATCCCTGCGCTGCGGCGAGCGCGGCAAACTGGCGGTTCAGCGGCCGCTGCGTTTCGCCGGTGCGAACGAAGACCGAGCCGCAGCACACCGCCTCTTGCTTGTTCCAGTCGCCGGCGAGCGTAATGTCGAGATTGTCGGCCGGCCGCCAGAGCAATTGGCCGCGGATGCCGATATTGTCCTGGCTCTGGATATAGCGGTCGGTCACGACATTGTAGATCGTGCCGCGGCGGCTGGTCGACGAGACCGCGATGCGCGCCGCGAGCTGATCGGACAGCGGACCCGAGATCGCGGCCTTCGCCTGTTTGAAATCGAGATTGCCGATGCTGACCTCGGCCTTGCCCTCGAAATCGAAGGTCGGCTGGTTGGTCGTGATGTTGATCGCGCCGGCGGTCGTATTCTTGCCGTAGAGCGTCCCCTGCGGCCCGCGCAGCACTTCGATCTGCGCGACGTCGAGGAAGTCGAAGGTCGAGGAAGCGACGCGCGAATAATAGACGTCGTCGACATAGATGCCGACGCCCTGTTCGATGCCGTCGTTGGTCAGACCGAACGGCGCGCCGATACCGCGGATATTGACCGCCGTGTTGCGCGGGTTCGACGAGTAGAATTGCAGCGTCGGCGTGAGCTGGGTCAGCCGGCCGACGTTGAAGCTGCCGGTATTGTCGATCTGTTCGCCGTCAACGACCGAGATGGCGATCGGCACGTCCTGCGCGGTTTCGCTGCGCCGCCGCGCGGTGACGATGATCTCGCCGCCGTAGCTTCCGCCTTCGACCTGCGCAGCGTCATCGGCGGCGGCGGTGTCGTCGGCAGTTTCCAATGCGGCGGCGGGGTCCGCGGCGATCGCCAAGGCGAGGGAAAGCGTGAAGAGGCCAGCCGGAACGCGCCGGCGGACAGACGGATATTTTGCGGTCATGACAATTTTCCTGTTGCTTTGAAGATGCAAGAAAATTGCCACATCCGGTGGTCCGGTCTGCGGCATGAGGTGGGGAATATCCCCGTTGGGAGCAGTTGGAGCCTGAAACCTAAATCAGTTGGGGTAGCGGTGCCGCTCGGTCACATCGACTTGCACCAGCCGTCCTTCGTGCACGGTCAACTGGATAGCGCCGAACTTAAGCTTGTCGAGGGCATCGAGCACCGTCTGGATGGCGCGGGGCACCTCTTCGGAGCCGCCTTTGGCGACCTCCTTGATAGCGCTCATGATCATTCCTTTCGCTTCTGGATTCGCCGCCAAAGCATATGCCAAGTGATTTAGTTGACAATGGTTGATTTGCTTTCTGCGCCGAAAGGTTCGGTTGTCGCGCCCAATCGATTCAAGCGTGCGGCGGGTCGACGGGCGCTATCACGCCAGGGGATGACGCTAGGGATTGCGCGCGAGTCCCAGTGCTGGCAAAGGCGCTCTCAATGAGCAAAATAAACGATCTGATGGCCCGCGGCACCGAACTTCTCGGCAGCGACTATGCCATCCTGTGCGGCGCGATGAGCTGGGTTTCCGAACGCCATCTGGTCAGCGCCATCAGCAATGCCGGCGGGTTCGGCGTGATCGCGTGCGGCGCGATGACGCCCGCGTTGCTCGACGCCGAAATCGCCGGGACCAAGGCGCTCGCGACGCGCAATTTCGGCGTCAACCTGATCACGATGCACCCGCAATTGTTCGACCTGATCGAGGTGTGCGCCAAGCATCGCGTCGGCCATGTCGTGCTCGCGGGCGGGCTGCCGCCCAAAGGCAGCCTCGAGGCGATCAAGGCCTCGGGTGCGAAGGTGATCTGTTTCGCGCCGACGCTGGCGCTCGCCAAAAAGCTCGTGCGTTCGGGCGTCGATGCGCTGGTGATCGAGGGGATGGAGGCCGGCGGGCATATCGGCCCGGTGTCGACGAGCGTGCTGGCGCAGGAGATCCTGCCGACGCTGGCCGACGAGGTGCCCGTTTTCGTCGCCGGCGGCATCGGCCGCGGCGAGGCGATCGCCGCCTATCTGGAGATGGGTGCGTCGGGGGTTCAGCTCGGCACGCGCTTCGTCTGCGCGACCGAAAGCATCGCGCATCCCAATTTCAAGAAGGCCTTCCTGCGCGCATCGGCGCGCGAAGCGGTCGCGAGCGTCCAGATCGACCCTCGCCTACCCGTCATCCCGGTCCGCGCGCTCAAAAATGCGGGAACCGAAGCCTTCACCGTGAAGCAGCGCGAAGTCGCGAACAAGCTCGACAAGGGTGACGTCGATATGATGGAAGCCCAGCTCGAAATCGAGCATTATTGGGCGGGTGCGCTGCGCCGCGCCGTGATCGACGGCGACGTCGAAAATGGCTCGTTAATGGCGGGGCAATCTGTCGGTATGGTATCCGAAGAGGAGAGCGCGGCAGCGATCGTCGCATCTCTGGTGCAACAGGCCGAAGCGGCGTTGCACGCTCGGGGTTGATGCCGCATGGTGATGCGGTTGGGGAGTGGGTCATGAATTTGTCGCGTAAGATCATCGTAGCCGGCCTGCTGGCGAGCGTCGCCGCCTGTGCGCCGAAACCGCCCCCGCCGCCCCCGCCGCCGCCTCCCCCGCCGGTCGTCGTCACCATCCCGCCACGGCCGCTGCCGCCGGGCAATGCTGCTCTGACGCAGATTCTTCCCGGCCGCGGGATCGACGGTGGCTTCGTCACCGCGAACAGCGGCGTGACGGGCGACCGTGCGTTCTGGCAGCTCAAGATCGGGCTGAACGTCGCCGCCATCGGGTGCCGCGGCATCGAGGAAACGACGCTGGTTTCGGCCTATAACAATATCATCAAGACGCACGGCAAGGTGATCCGGTCGACCGAAAAATCGGTGATCAAGGAGCTTGGCAAGGAAAACAAGAATAATGGCATCGCGCCGCGCGATCGCCTATCGACGCAGATGTTCAACTATTTCGCGCAGCCGCCCGCGCAGCGCGCTTTCTGCGCGCGCGCCAACGAGATCGCGCAGGTCGTTTCGACGACGCCGACCGAGCAACTCGTCGCACAGGCGCCCGCGCACCTCGCGCGGCTCGACCAGCCGTTCAAGGATTTTTACGAAGCCTATGCCCAATATCAAACCGACGTGATCGCCTGGGACGCGAAATATGCGCCGCCGCCGGCGGTGATGACGACGCCGGTGCAGTCGACGCCCATCGGCCCCGCCATCACGACCGGCACCACGCCGGTCGCGCCGACGACGGCCCCGGCCAGTCCGACCGGAAATCCCTGAAGGTTTTTTCGCGCCTCGGGACAATAGAATAAACAATCGCGCGCGGGGTATTGGCGCGCGCCGCATCCTTCTGTTAGCAGGATTGCGATGACCAACGCCCCGCCCCCGCCCTCTTCGGCCGCCCAGTCGGCGCGCACCATATTGACCCGGCTGCACGAGGTCATGCCATCGCGCGTCAATGCGCAGGGCAAGCTCAATCAGGTCGTCGGCATCATCGGCGAATGCCTCGATAGCGAGGTCTGCTCGATCTATCTGCTGCGCGACGGCTCGCTCGAACTTTATGCGACGCGCGGGCTGAAGCAGGAGGCGGTGCATGTCACCCGGCTCGGGCTTGGCGAAGGGCTGGTCGGCATGATCGCCGACCAGATCGAGACGCTCAACCTCGACGAAGCCGCGGCGCACCCCGACTTTTCCTACCGCCCCGAAACGGGCGAGGAATTGTTCCACAGCTTTGCCGGCGTGCCGATCATCCGGCGCGAGCGCGCCGTCGGCGTGCTGTGCGTCCAGCATGCCGAGCCTCGCCGCTATGACGATATCGAGATCGAGACGCTACAAACCGTCGCAATGGTGTTGTCCGAGCTGATCGCGAACGCGGATCTGGTCGATACCGCCGCGCGCACCGACGCGGCGGCGACCGACCAGTCGGCGCAGCGGCTGAACGGGCAGAAGCTGGTCGACGGCATGGGCGCCGGCGTCGCGGTGTTCCACCAGCCGCGCATCACGATCGAGCATACGGTCGCCGACGATACCGAAGCCGAGCGCCACCGCGTCTATGCCGCGTTCGACAAGATGCGCGAGCAGATCGACCGCATGGCGAGTTCGGCCGATTTCGGCATCGGCGGCGAACATGAGGAGGTCATCGAGACCTACAAGATGTTCGCCTATGACGAGGGATGGTCGCGGCGGATCAACGAAGCGATCGACAGCGGCCTGACCGCCGAGGCGGCGATCGAGCGCGTCCAGCAGCGCACCCGGATGCGGATGCGCCAGATCGACGATCCGCTGCTGCGCGACCGCATGCACGATCTTGAGGATCTGTCGAACCGGCTGATCCGCATCGTGTCGGGGCAGATGGGCACCGCGGCGCAGATGGGCCTCCGCCAGGATTCGATTCTGATCGCGCGCAACCTCGGCCCCGCCGAACTGCTCGAATATGACCGCCGCCGTCTGAAGGGCGTCGTGCTCGAGGAAGGATCGCTGACGGCCCACGTCATCATCGTCGCGCGCGCGATGGGGGTGCCGGTGATCGGCCGCGTGAGCGACGTGCGCGCATCGATCCGCGAAGGCGACCTGCTGCTGCTCGATGCCGCTGCGGGCCAGCTGCACGTCCGCCCGACGCAGGCGGTGCAGGATGCGTTCGACGCCAAGCTCGAGATTTCGCAGAAGCGCCGCGCGAACCTCGCGGCGCTCCGCGACCTGCCCGCCGTCACCAAGGACGGCGTTCCGATCGAGCTGATGATCAATGCGGGCCTGCGCGAAGATGTCGCCGCACTCGACCTGACCGGCGCGCGCGGCATCGGGCTGTTCCGCACCGAATTCCAGTTCCTCGTCTCGGCGACGCTGCCGTCGCGCGATCGCCAGCAGCGCCTCTATCGCGACGTTCTCGACGCCGCAGGCGATCGGCCGGTGATCTTCCGCACCGTCGACATCGGCGGCGACAAGGCGCTGCCCTATATGAACGTCGAGGGCAGCGCGCAGGAGGAAAATCCGGCGATGGGCTGGCGCGCGCTGCGCCTGGCGCTCGAACGCGAAGGGCTGCTCAAGGTTCAGGCGCGCGCGCTGATGGAAGCCGCCGCCGGCCGCACGCTGAACGTCATGTTTCCGATGGTGTCCGAGCCGTGGGAATATGAAGCGGCGCGGAGCCTCTTCGTCGGCCAGCGCGCGTGGCTCGCGAGCCACAACAAGAAATTGCCTGTCGCGATCCGCTATGGCGCGATGCTCGAGGTGCCGGGCCTCCTCGAAACGCTCGACCTGATGCTCCCGCACCTCGACTTCCTGTCGGTCGGCACCAACGACCTCACCCAGTTCCTGTTCGCCGCCGACCGCGCGCATCCGCGGCTAGCCGAGCGTTACGACTGGCTCTCTCCGATCGTCATGCGCTACCTCGCGCGCGTCGTCCGCACCGTATCCGGATCGAAAGTCGCCCTCGGCGTCTGCGGCGAAATGGGCGGACGGCCGTTGGAGGCGATGGCGCTGCTCGGCGTCGGGATCGAGCGGCTCTCGATCACGCCCGCGGGCGTCGGACCGGTAAAGGCGATGATCCGCTCGCTCGACCTCGGCGCGCTGCGCGCCGACATGGCGGCGATCCTCGCCCAGCCCACGGCCGACCCGCGGGGTCAGTATGCCGAATGGGCCCAGCGGCATCAGGTCGATCTGGGCGATTGAGCAATAAGCCAGCAACCGGTCAGGAAAGCGGCAGATTATAAGCGCCCAAGGTGTCGCGCGCGACCCGGTCCCATGAATAAAAGGTGCGGCAGTGTGCCATTGACCGTTCGGCAAATGACCGCCGCGCGTGGCGATCCCAATCGGCGACGCCGGCGATGGCGCGTAGCCATTCGGCGCTGTCGCCCGCGGGAACAAGGAACCCCGTGAGATCATCGGTGACCGCCTGAACAAGACCGTCGATGCGTGACGCGATCACGATACCACCCGCCGCCGCCGCCTCGGTTGCGACCAGCCCGAAGCCTTCAATCTCCTTCGAGCGCGTTTCGATGTTCGGCACTACAACGCAAAGCGCGTGACGATAGGCATCGACAAGTACCGATCCATCGAGGCTGCCGACAAAATCAACCCGCGGATCGCGAAGCGCAGCCCGTTCCTCCTCGTCCCATATGGTTCCCGCGATCCGCAGCCGGACCGACGGCGGCAGATGGGGCAGCACTTCGCGAATGAACCACCGGCACCCTTTGCGTTCGACCAGGCGGCCCGCGAACAGGATGTAGTGCTCAAAGTGACCCGTGGGGGCAGGACCGGCGAGGTCGGTTGCCAACGGAATGACCTCGTCGCAACTCCACCCGGATTCGCGAGCGACCGCGCGCGTCGCTTCTGAATTGGCGATCACCGTGGCGGATGGCAACAAGCGCGCTCCGAGCCGCAGATAAAGACCATAGACCCGCCCTTTCACGCCACCACGCCGGGGATAAGCGACGTCGGTGCCGTGCGCCGACAGGATCAGGCGTGATTTTCGTGAACGGAGCCGCGCAGCAATACCGAGCGGCCACAGCGCCATGTCGCCGAGATGGACCACCGCTGCAGGCCTGCGTTGCGCGGCAATCCGAATGATCGAGGTCAGGGCAAAGAAGACTAGGCTGATTGCACGCGGCGGCGAACCACCGCGTCGGCCCGCAAGCCGATGGATGCGCACTGGCAACAAGGCTCGCAATGCTTCGCTGAGCTTGTGTGAATACGTTTCCATGCCCCCCACGGCGGGAGTCCATTTGCGGGTGATAAACAGGAGGTTGGCCATCGCTCTATGGGACGTTCACGCGATGATGTGGATCGACGACCGCGCGGGCATTGTCGCCCCGATCGCCGATGCGCGAAGCCTCCATTCGGCAAAGCACAACAAACGTAGGATAGATCGGCTTGGCCGCCGCTTTCAGCCAATCGGGAACAAGAGACAATATCCGGCGCGGCAGGGGACTTAATTCATTGTTCACCACCCATGAAAGCGCATCCGAGGTCCGGTCTTCAAGCGCAGGAAAATATTCTGCCAGAAGCGCAGCCAGCTCGGCGCGTGTCAAAGGATAGCAGTCATATCCGGCCGCCTTACGAAAATGCCGAACGAGATAATCCGCCGCTCGCCGCGGCAGCGCGCCGAGCAACGGAAGGCGGAAATGCGGCTCGATCAGCGCCCATTTGTTGGGAACCGCAATATAGAGGCGGCCGCCTGGCCTCAAGACGCGGCGAATTTCCGACAAGATGGCGCGCTGCCGCGAGGCGTCGCCAACATGTTCGATAACGTGATTGAATATGACGATGTCGAATTGCACATCGGCAAAGGGCAATGTCTCGCCCTCGATTGGCGTCAACGGAACCTTGCCACGATAGGCTTTGGCATCGCGATCCGCCGCAGTCACGCTGGCGCCGCGAGCGAGAAAATGATCGGCGAGAAATCCAGCTCCAGCTCCAAGATCAAGCAGGTCGCGACCGGCGACATCGCATCCTAGCAGTGCCTCGATTTTGCGCGCCTTCATCAATCGCGAACAGCGATCGGTCGCAGCATAGCCATTGAGCTCGGTCATTACCGCGTCCCTATCTGAAACCAGATGAATCCTGCAAGCGCCGCCAAGCCGTCAACGACAGCGGTTAAAATGCGGTGAAGCAGAACACAGGCGATTGCAGTGCCCGCGCCAACGAGCGGCCCGAGCCAAGCCATCAGCACCGCTTCGCGCACGCCAAGGCCCGCGGGGGCGCCCGGTATGACGTAGCCCACCGCCCAAGCGACAGCGAATATTCCGATCGTCGCCGCAGGCGACAGCGGGACGGGCGCGAGTGCAGCGACAAGGAAATGGAATGACAGGCCGGTGAGCAGAAAACTGGCCGCGAGGCACAGCGATGCCGCAAAAAACGCGCGTGCCGGAACCTTCATCCAAGACAAGACGACGGCGATCGCAAGCGTCGCGCCGCCGCCGGCCGCCAATTGCAGCAAACCATTGTCCGCGAGTGCCCCGCTGATCACCGCTATAGGGGCGGGATCAAGCGACAGGGCCATGACCGTAACCGCAGTCGCGGCTATCAAGGTCGCAAGTATCTCGACAAGCGTCGCCAGGCCGCTGCCCGCGAAGCGAATCCCTGCCGACGCGGCCAAGCCCGCGCGGCCGAGAAAATGGGCGACATTGCCCGGCAGATACTTGCCGATCTGGGCGACAAGATTGATCCGCAGACCCAAGGCAAGGGGCATGGCGTACCCCATGGCTCGCAAACCGGCAATCCAGGCGATCGCCGAGCTGACCTGGGTCAGCGCATAGAGCGCAGCCGCGGCAGCCAACGTTCCGCCGCCGATGGCGAGCTCCGTCGCGTCCGCAGGCCAATGGCGAAGAATGAATTGCCCCGCATAACCGATGCTGAGCAGGAACAGCAGCATTCCAGCCATCCATAGAAGCCGCTGCGTTCTCGGATCGATGTGTGGCCAGGCTTGGGGCTTTGACATGCGAGTCCGATCAAAAAGGCATGAACAAAGGGCCACCCTCATCGGGTTGGGCCGGCGGACGGATGCCGTTGCCCCAGATGAGGCGGGCCGCGCGGGCACCCGGCACCGAAGCGGCGTGAAGCCCGCGGTCGAGATGAACGACCTGGCCCGGGGAGACCGCACGGCCGTTCAGGACCACCCCCGCGTCACGCACCGTATAATCGCCAGGCACCCTGACGCGGAACCGATGCTCGCCGGCGCCAGCGGGAATCGCCTCTCCCGCCACCCAGAAAGGACCCCACAAGGGGATATAGGTATCGCGGATCGCCGCGAGGTCGCCGGGCAGAAACTGGGGCACCGGACCGGTGCCGTTCAGCGCCGCCTCGAACATATAATCGTCGTTGACCACGAGCGGCACCGGTGTCGCCGCCATGGTTGCTTCCATACTGGGAAAGGCGCCGGCCAGATATTGTTCGGTGCCCCACGGGGTCATGAACACATTGGCTTTCGGAAAGCGGCCGAGCAGCGCGCAACTGTCGAAATAGGCTATGGGGCGCGCGAACATCCGGTCGGCCGCGCGCAAAATGTCGCGTTGGCGGTCGATCGGATTATATGGCTCGACGAGCAACATAAATCCGGCACCGAGCAAAAAGACCAGCGCAGCCAAGCGCCCGCCATAGTGCTGGATCGTCCACGACATCGACAGGCCGCAGGCAACGACGGCGGGCGCCAGTATATAGACGTAAAAATAAGGCGCCGTATTATGGTAGAAGAGGAAACTGGAAAGCGGCGCGAGATAGCCCGCGAGACAGATTTTCTCCGCTTTCGACAAGCTCGCGGCGCGCCAGATCGCGAACGGTGCCGACAGGATCAGCAGCGTCAGCGGCAAGGAGAACAGGGCACCGCCGAGCAGATACCGGCCGTAGGAGATCGAACCCAGATTGAACATCTTGTCGCCCGCGCGCGACACGACCGAGATGGCCTCGCCGCCGCTTCCCGCCGCCAGCGATGCGGCATGCAACAGAAAGATCGCCGCGAAAATCGCGGCCGTGACGACAGCGGTGAGCGCAAGCCGGACGGCGACTTGCCCCTTGCCGGTCGCTTCCGACCAGCGCAACCACGCGATACCCACGAAGAGCGGCGCATAGAGCGCCGTCTTGATCGTCAGCACCGCCGCGGTGCCCGCGAGAGCCGCCGCGCCCAGGATCGCCCAGGCGTCGAGCCGCGACCGCAGCATGATCCACGCCGAGGTCATCAGCAGGGCGGTGGCCGGAGCGTCGAAGCGGAACGATGTTCCGTGCTGCAACACATAGATGGCGGTCAGATAGGCGAGCGCGCAGCAGGCGGCAGTGGTCCGGTCGACAAAGCGCGCCGCCGACCCGGCGATCGCCGCCGCGGTCAGCAGGACGCAAAAAAGCATGAACAGCCGGATCAGGATGATATGGTCGACCCCCGTGCCCGGCAGGTCGACGACCCAGAGGAATGCCCGCGTATAGAGCGTCTGCAACGGCTGCGACAGCGTGCCCCGCGCCAGCGCGTGAATCTGGCTGTAGTGATAGAATTCGTCCCAGTTGACGGCGCGCGTCAGGGCGATGTGGAGGTGCAGCAAAAGCGCGGCCCCGATCGCGAAACACGCCCACGCAAAAGGCCCGGAACCGACCTGCCCTTCGCCGCGCCCCGCGACGAACGGGCGACCGACGAGCGCCCCTGTCACGCCGCACCCTTGCGCGGAGCGCGCTCGGACGGCGCGGGCATTGCCGCGGCGTCGATCCGCCCCTCGATCTCGCGTAGCCGTGTCAGGCTCTCTTCTATCAGTTTGCGGTTCGTCGCGATCAGATCGGCGAGAATGCCGAAGGTGGCGGTGAGCGCGCCCAGCACCAGCAGCGCGCCGCCGATGACCAGCGACTGGACATGGCCGTCGCCGTCGCCGCCCGCCCAGAACCACAGGAAGCGCAGCATCGGCAGCAGACCGGCGAACGTCATCGCCAGCCCAAGCCCGACGAAGACGCGCAGCGGGTTATAGGTCGTATAGGCGCGCGCCATCGTGATGCCGGTGTTGACGATGAAGCGCGGGATCGATTTGAACAGGCGCGACGGGCGAAGCGTGGCATTGGTACGGACCGGCACGCTGAGGATCGACAGCCGCTTGCGGCCGGCCTGGATCAGCATGTCGGTCGTATAGCTGAACTCGGTGGTGATGTTGATGCGCTGTGCCGCTTCGCGGCTGATCGCGCGAAAGCCGCTGACCGCATCCGAAATCCGCACATTGGCGAGGCGCTGGACGATCGCGCTGCCCAGTTCTTGCAGCCGGCGCTTGACCGGACCGAAATGCGCATTGTCGGCGACCCCGCGGTCGCCGACGACGATGTCGGCGCGGCCGTCGAGGATCGGCGCGACGATCCGAGCGATGTCCTCGCCGACATATTGGCCGTCGGCGTCGGTGTTGACGATGATGTCGGCTCCCGCCGCGAGCGCGGCATCGACGCCCGAACGGAACGCGGCGGCGAGACCGCGGTTGGTGCGGTGGCGCACGACATGATGCACGCCCCACATCCGCGCGACCTGCGCCGTATTGTCGGTGCTGCCGTCGTCGATGACGAGGATTTCGATCGTGTCGATGCCGTCGATCTTGCGGGGCAAGGCCGCGAGCGTCGCGGGGAGGTCTTCGGCCTCGTTCAGGCAGGGAATCTGGATGACCAGCTTCATTGTGCCGCCCTCCGGCTCACCGCCCATTCGCCCATTCCGCTCTGATCCATGGAAATCCCCAACATTCCGTGTCCTCGCGGCCTAGGGGCTTGTGGTTAATATCGCACTAACGCGTGCATTCGGGGCCATTGCTCCCGCGGTCATGTTTATGTTATGTTCTCCACCCGATTCCCCGAGGAGCGAACGATGACCGACGAAGCCCCCCGCGCCAGCGGCCAGTGCCATTGTGGCGAAATCCGCTATTCGATGAGCACCGCGGTGCAACACCATGCGCTGTGCCATTGCAGCGATTGCCGCCGTCATTCGGGCGCGCCGCTCGTCGGCTGGGCGCTCGTCGGCAACGACGAGATCGAGATCAGCGGCACCGCGAAAATCTATGCTTCGTCGGAGCATGGCCGCCGCCATTTCTGCGGCAATTGCGGCACCGGGCTCTTCTATACCAACGAGACGATCTTTCCGGGGCAGATCGACGTGCAGAGCGCGACGCTCGACGATCCCGACCTGATCCCGGCGCAGGCGCAGATCCAGACCGCCGAGCGCATCGGCTGGATGGAGAAGCTGGGCGACATGCCCGCCTTCGAACGCTACCCGCCCTTCGAATAGCGGCGATCATCGTCGTCGGCGGCGACGACCGCCGCGACGAGCTTCGCGATGTCGAGCCGGACCTTGCCGTCGTCATAGCCCTGGCGGACGATCACGAGATCGCGCGACGGGATGACGACCATATATTGGCCGCGGTTGCCGAAACCGCCGAAGGCGTCGGCGGGCACGCCTTCCGACTTGGCGAGCAGCCAGAAGCCGGCGCCATAGCCGAAATCCCGGTCGGGCTGCGGCCCGCTGGGCGTTGTGACGAAGCGCCGCCAGCTTTCGGGAAGCAGGCGCTCGCCGCGCCACATGCCGTCATTCTGGTAGAGCAGTCCGAGCCGGGCGAGATCGCGCGCGCTGGTCCAGACCTGACTCGAGAGGATATAATCGCCGTTTTTGTCATGCTCGGCAAAGGTGCGTGTCATGCCGAGCCGGTCGAAGAAAGCGGCGGGATCGAGCGGCGCCCCCGCCTTTTCGAGCGCGGCCTTCAGCGACAGCGTCGCGAGCAACGTGTCGTTGTTGGCATAGCGGTAGCGGCTGTTCGGCGGATTCAGCATCGGCCATTGCGTCGTCCACTGGCGCACCGATGCGCCGCCCATATAGATGGCATCGCTGCGGTTGCCCGCGGTATCGCTGGTGAGGCCGCTCGCCATGCGCATCAACTGTTCGGTGGTGATCGCGGCGCGCGGGTCGCCCGGCGTCTGCCACTCGGCGATCATCGCGGGCTTCGTCACATCGATCCGGCGCTGCTCGACCGCATGGCCGATCAAGGTCACGGCCATCGACTTGGCGACCGAAAAGGTCCGCTGCGCGGTGTGAATATCATGGCCGCCCCAATAGCGTTCATGCGCGATGCGGCCATTCTTGACGATCAAAAGCGAACTGGTGCGGCCGCCGAAGCGGGCCATATCCGCCGTCGCTTGCTCGAACTTCGTCTGCCCCTTGGACACCGGCCAGCGTGCGTCCTTGTCGCCCATCGGCCAGGGCTGGGCATCAAGATCGGGGCGGCGTTCAACGGGGCGAGCTGCCTCCGCGGGCTGCGCTCCGATCGGTAGCGTGACGCAGCCTTCGCGCCCGCTCCATTCGGCAATGCGCGGCGGCATATCGTCGCGCCAGGTCACGCTGACCCGTTTCGCTCCTTCATCGACCTCCGCCTTGAGCGCGCGGACGTCGGCTTCGATCTCGGGATAGATGCCGGTGAGTTCGTCGCGCTCGATCGCCTCGATCGGCTTGCCCGCGCCGTTCCACAGCGACGAGCAGGTGAAGGCGGCGCGATAGCCCGCCGCCCATGCGCGCGCCAGTTCGGCGTCAGGCTTCGGCGCCTGCGCCGCTGCGGGCACCGCCCCCGCGAAGAGCGCGGCACCGACGAGCCACAGCAAATCAGGGCCGATCGCCGAACGCCTGCCGCTGCGCCTTTTTCGCGCGATCCCACCAGGCGCGGCGCAGGACATCGGCGACGCGTTCGGGGTCGTCGGAGCCGTAGCGGACGAGCAGCGCGTGCCAGCCTTCATAATGCGGAGTCTGCCAAAAGGTGTCGGGATCGGTTTCAAGCAGGATTTCCTTTTCATCGGGCTTGCACATCACGGCGAAGCTGCCGGGCTCGCGCCCCGGCGATGCGAGCGCCTTGCCGTTGAGCTTGGGACAGGGGGTGCCGTAAAAGGACAGCATCTCGACATCGGGAAGCGCGCACGCGAACGCGACCACATCGTCCCAGCTGTCGAATATCAGCGCCATCTTGCCGGTGCAGCTCAGTCTTCCAATGTCCCGGCGGTGACCTCTATGTCGCGCCCCAAGGGCTGCATGGGCTGGAAGCGCAGGCGCGTCAACACCAGCCGGTCGTCCTGGATGTCGAAGTCGAACAATGCGTTACCGCCGCGCGGGCAGCATTCACCGTCGCCCTCGCGCGCGACGGGGGCGGATGCGAACATCTCGTCGAACGCGAATCGCGCCGGACCGCGCAGCCAATAGCCCGTCGGCAGCAGCTTGCCGCCCTGCTCCGCCCAGTCGGACAGGTCGACGCGGCGCCATTTGGCCGTGGCGGCGTCACTGACGAACAGCGCATCGGCATTGCCGCCGCCGCTGCCGGCAAGTGAGCCGCCGACGTGCACGAGCCGGCGCTTGTCGTTATCGACGACCAGATCGGGCGTGCCGATCGACCCCGAGCTTTCGGCGAAACCCGCGAGCGACGCCTTGCCCGCCTTGTCCTGCGACACGAGCACCAGCATTCGCGCTTGGGCGCCGTCGCGCGGGGCGAGCAGCATCTTTTGCCAAAGCAAGGTCGTGCCGCGGTCCGCGGTGTTGATCCGCCCGCTCGCCTCGACGCTGCATTTGCCGCCGAAATCATAGAGGCATCGCTGCGCGATACTGCCGACGCGCGCGCGGGTCAGCGCGATCTTCGCGGTCACCTCCGCGGCGGTGCACGGGATTTCGATGGTGCCGCCTGGACAGGACAGGATCGGTGTCGCTGCGGCGGCAAGGACAAGCGCCAATGCCATGATGACTACCCCAGTTCCGGCGCGACCCGACGGGGCGAAATTATACCCTCGCGGCACACGGAGCAAGGCTCGGAAAGACCCCAGGGTCAGTCCTTCGCGCGGCGCCTTTCGTCCCACCAGGCGAGGCGTTCGGCGATACGCTTTTCGAAGCCGCGATCGACGGGGCGGTAGAAGTCCGCGGGCGCCATGCCGTCGGGCCAGTAATTATCGCCCGAGAAACCGTCGGGCGCGTCATGGTCGTAGCTATAGCCGGCGCCATAACCCAAATCTTTCATCAGCTTGGTCGGGGCGTTGAGGATGTTCGCGGGCGGGGCTAGGCTGCCCGTCTCGCGCGCCGAGGCCCACGCGGCTTTTTGCGCCGCATAGGCCGCGTTCGACTTGGGCGCGGTCGCGAGGTAGAGGCACGCTTGGACGATCGCGAGTTCGCCCTCGGGCGAGCCGAGGAACTGATAGGCGTCCTTTGCGGCGAGGCATTGCACCAGCGCCTGCGGGTCGGCGAGGCCGATGTCCTCACTCGCGAAGCGGGTGAGTCGGCGGAGGACGTAGAGCGGTTCCTCGCCCGCGACGAGCATCCGCGCGAGCCAGTAGAGCGACGCCTGCGGGTCCGACCCGCGCAGCGCCTTGTGGAGCGCCGAGATCAGATTGTAATGGCCGTCGCCGCCCTTGTCGTAGACCGGCATCCGGCGGTGAAGAAATTGCGCGAGTTCGTCCGGACCCAGCGGTTGTTCGATCGTCACCGAGAACAGCGTTTCGACCTGGTTGAGCAGAAAGCGCCCGTCGCCATCGGCGCTGACGATCAGCGCCGCGCGCGCCGCGTCGGTCACCGGCAGGCGCTGCCCGATCTCGGCCTCGGCGCGCTCGATCAGCGTGCCGAGCGCCTCCTCTCCGAGCCGATTGAGGACGAGCACCTGCGCGCGGCTGAGCAGCGCGGCGTTGAGCGCGAAGCTGGGATTCTCGGTCGTCGCGCCGACAAGCACCACGGTGCCGCGCTCGACATAGGGCAGGAAGCCGTCCTGCTGCGCGCGGTTGAAGCGGTGAATCTCGTCGACAAACAACAGGGTGCGCTTGCCCGCCGCCGCCATCTTCTCGGCATCGGCGAAGGCTTGCCGCAAGTCGGCGACGCCCGAAAAGACAGCCGAAAGCGGCGCGAAGCGCATCCCGACGGCTTCGGCAAGCAGCCGCGCGATCGTCGTCTTGCCGGTCCCGGGCGGACCCCAGAGGATGATCGACGACAATTGCCCCGCCGCGACCATGCGGCCGATCGCGCCTTCGGGGCCGGTCAGATGCTCCTGCCCGACGACTTCGGCGAGGGTGCGCGGGCGCAGCCGTTCGGCGAGCGGCGCGGCGCCGCTTGCGCCGCTGTCGCGCTGGGCCGGTGCATCCTCGCCGAACAAATCCCCGGCCATCGTCAGGATCGCCGCTGTTTCTGGCGGATCAGGCGGATATAGGTATCGGCGACCGCCTGGTTGATCGCATCCCATTGGTAGGCGCCGCTTTCGCGCACCGCCGCGGCGCCATGTTCGGCGCGAAGCGGGATGTCGCGGCAATAGCGCTGGAGATGATCGGCAAAGCCGGTGATCGATCCGGGCGCGACGAGATAGCCCGTCTGTCCATGTTTGACGATGCTCGCGCTGCCGGTGGCGCGCGCGGCAACGACGGGCAGCCCGCACGCCATTGCTTCGAGCGTCACATTGCCGAAGGTTTCGGTGACCGACGGATTGAAGAAGATGTCGCACGAAGCAAGCGCATGGGCGAGATCCTCGCCGCCCTGAAAGCCGACGAAATTGGCGTCGGGGAGGCGCGATTCGAACCAATCGCGCGCCGGCCCCTCGCCGATCACGACGACCTTGTGCGGCACGCCGCGCCGCTGGAGCACGTCGACGGCGTCGGCAAAGACGTCGAGCCCCTTTTCCATCACCAGCCGGCCGAGAAAGGCAATCGCGGGAACATCGTCGTCGATCCCGAGCGAGCGGCGCCACGCCATGTCGCGCCGGCCGGGATTGAAGACCGCCTGCTCGACCCCGCGCGTCCAGATGCCGATGTCGTAATTCATCCGCTGGTCGCGCAGCACCTGCGCGAAGCTTTCCGACGGCGCGATCAGCGCGTCGCACTTGCGGTAAAGCTTGCGCAGCCAGGCGACCATGACGGGTTCGAGGAACGACAGATTATAGTAGCGGACATAGGTTTCGAAGCGCGTGTGTACCGAGCAGGCGACCGGGAGCCGCCGGCGCCGCGCCCATGCCGCCGCCTGCCGCGACACGCGGTCGGGACTGGAGATATGGACGATATTGGGCGCGAAATTGACGATGTCCTCGCGAACCCGCGACGAGAAGGACACCGGAACGCGATATTCGCTGCGTCCCGGAATCGCCATCGACGGCACGCTGACAAGGTCGCCGGTCGGTTCGAAATCGGGGTTGGCGACGGTCGGCGAATAGACGCGCACCGCCGCGCCGTGCGCCAGCAGAAAACCGACCAGACGGTTGAGCGCCTTGTTCGCGCCATCGGTGGTCATGTTGTAATTGCCGCTGAACAGGGCGATGCGAAGGTCGGAAACTTCCATCGGGCTTCGCCTAATCCTTTAACCCCGCAAAGGCAATTGCATCAGAACTCCTCGGTCCGTTCCGAGGGCGCCTCGAGATCGACTTCGACGGGCGGGTGCAGCCGCAGGCGATGGACGCGGCGCTCATCGGCCTCGGTTATCTCGATGCGCCATCCGCTCGGATGGACAAGGATCTCGCCGACCTCGGGCACATGCCCTGCAAGCACGGCTGCGAGCCCGCCCAAAGTGTCGACATCCTCGTCGACTTCGGCGAGGCGCGGGTCGATCGCCTCGCCGACATCATCGAGCTCGGCGCGCGCGTCGGCATTCCAACAGCCGTTTTCGCCCGCGACGATCAGCGGCTCGGGCTCGTCGTCATGCTCGTCCTCGATCTCGCCGACGATTTCCTCGACCAAATCCTCGATCGTCAGCAGACCTTCGGTGCCCGAATATTCGTCGATGACGATCGCCAGATGAGTACGCTTCGCGCGCATTTCGGCGAGCAGGTCGAGCACGCCCATCGATTGCGGGACATAGAGCGGCTGGCGGATCAGGTCGATCAGCGGCGGCGGCGGTCGCCCCTCGGCGAGCACGGCGAACACGTCCTTGACGTGGATCATGCCGACGACCTCATCGAGATTTTCGCGATAGACCGGCAGGCGGCTGTGCCCCGCTTCGGCGAAGAGCGCGACGATTTCGGCGAAGGGCGCACTTTCGGAAATGGCGATGATGTCGGCGCGCGGCACCGCGACATCGTCGACGGTCTGCTCGCCGAAATGGAGGAGATTGCGCAGCATCTTGCGCTCGATCTGCGACAGGTCGCCGACGATATTGCTGCCGCGCCGGTCCTCGCCCTCTTCCTCGGCCTCGTCGATGACCTCTTCGATCTGTTCGCGCAGCGACGGTTCCTTGTCGCCCCCGAACAGCAGGTTTCGCAGTCCGGACAGCAGCCCGGACCTGCTACTGTCCTCTTCCGATCGGTTCGAAGATCCCTGGTCGTCGGGCATTTTTCCGGCTTTTCCTGTTAATCCTGATCCGCATATGGATTGGCGATGCCCAGCGATGCAAGGGCTTTCACCTCGAGCGCCTCCATCGCGGTCGCCGAGGCGTCGTCCATATGGTCGTATCCGACGAGGTGCAGCGTGCCGTGGATGATCAGGTGCGTCGCGTGATCGACGACCGAAACGCCCTTTTCTTCGGCCTCGCGCATACAGGTTTCGCGCGCGAGCACGATATCGCCGAGCAAGATCTCGCCGTCATCGCTGTTGGCGAGCCCTTCGAGCAGGTCGTCCTGCACCTGCGGAAAGGAAAGGACGTTGGTCGGCTTGTCCTTGCCCCGGAAATCGCGGTTGAGCGCCTGCACTTCGATATCGTCGGTCAGACGCACCGCGATTTCGACCAACGGCGCGGCGTCGGCGAGGCTCGCGAAGGGCGTCAGCGCCAGCGCCGCCGCGGCGGCCTCCGCCGCGCGCGCGTCCCAGTCGAGGGTGTCGGGCCACGGGGTCGCGGTGTGGGTTTCGATCGAAAGCATGATGGCGCAACTACCGGCAGCGACCGACGTTGCACAGCGTTAATGCACATGCCGCAGCTTGTCGGGATTGCGCATCACATAGATCGCGACGACCTTGCCGTCCTCGATATCGAGTGCGGTGGTCTGCATCTCGCCGTCGGCTTCGCGCGTGACGAAGCCCGGCAGGCCGTTGATCATGCCCGTGTGCACGAGCGTCGAGCCATATTTGCCGAACAGTACGGCAAGGCCGCGGTGCAGCTTGAGCACGATGTCGTAACCCAGCACCGGTTCCATCGCGGCCGGGCGCTTGCCGCCGCCATCGGCCCACATGCCGACATCGGCCGCGAGCAGCGCGCCGAGCGCGCCCATGTCGCCGCTGCGCGAGGCGGCGAAAAAGGCGTCGGCGATCGCGAGCCCCTTTTCCTTTTCGAGCTTGTAGCGCGGGCGCGCGTCGCGGACGTGGGTGCGGGCGCGCGCGGCGAGCTGACGCGTCGCGGCCGGATCGCGGTCGATCGTCTTCGCGACCTCGTCGAACCCGACGCCGAAGACATCGTGGAGGAGGAAGGCCGCGCGCTCCAAGGGGGAGAGCCGTTCGAGCGCGAGCATCAGCGGCAGCGTGACGTCATCCTCTTCCTCCTCCTCGACCAGCGGGTCGGGAAGCCAGGGACCGATATAGGTCTCGCGCTGCCGGCGCGCCGACTTGATCTGGTCGAGACAGAGCCGCGTCACGGTGCGGCGAAGGAAAGCCGCGGGCTCGCGCACCGCATCGCGGTCGGTGCCGAGCCAGCGGATGAAGGCGTCCTGCACCACATCCTCGGCATCGGCGACCGAGCCGAGCATGCGGTAGGCGACGCGGGTGAGCAGCGGGCGCAGCGGGTCGAAACTGACCGCCGCGTCCGCCGCAGCGACGCCGTCCCGGACGCCTTCGGGGGTCATCAGGCCGCCTTCGCCGGCGCGCCGCCTTCGTACCAGAGGTCGAAGCCGACCGCGATCCGGTTCCAGCCGTTGATGACGTTGATCATCACGGTCAGGTTCATCTGTTCCTCCGCGGTGAAATGCGCGTCGAGTGCTGCGCGCGCCTCCTTCTGTGTGTGCCCTTGCGACAGGCGGGTCAAGGCGTCGGTCCAGGCGAGCGCGGCGCGTTCGCGATCGGTATAGACCGGCGCTTCGTGCCAGGCCGCCACGAGGTAGATGCGTTGCTCGGTTTCGCCCTTCGCACGAGCCTCGGCGGTGTGCATGTTGATGCAGTTGGCGCAGCCGTTGAGGATCGACGAGCGGATTTTCACCAGTTCGACCAGGCTCGGCTCGAGGCTGTTTTGCGCCGCGAGGCTGACCGCCATCCACTGCTTCATCAGCTGCGGCGAGGCGGCAAAGGGGTCGGTTACCTTGGACATATCGTGTCTCCTTCGGGGGGGTGTACCGGTATGACGAGACGGGAATGCCGGATGTGACATGACGCGCGAGAAATTTTCCTCAGCTCGTCATTGCGAGCGAAGCGAAGCAATCCAGAGCACGCGCAGACCGCCCTGGATTGCTTCGCTTCGCTCGCAATGACGGCTTGATAATCGGCGGGCAAGGCGTAGCATCGCGCTGTTTTTCGGCAGTGGAGGGGTAAGCTAATGAAATTTCTGAATGGTTTCGGCGAGCAAGCCTATGCGCTGCTGCGCGTCGTCGCGGGGCTGCTGTTTCTGGCGCATGGCGTGCAGAAATTCTTCAATTTCCCGGTCGCCTTCCCGATGCCGCTGAACCCGATGCTCCACGCCGCGGGAATCATCGAACTGGTCGCGGGCGGCCTGATCGTCATCGGCCTGTTCACGCGTCCGGCGGCCTTCGTCGCCAGCGGCATGGCGGCGGTCGGCTATTGGATGATGCACGGGAGCAAGGGGCTGTACCCGATCGTCAACGGCGGCGAGACGATCATCCTCTACTGCTTCATCTTCCTGTTCATCGCGACGCGCGGCGCGGGGATATGGAGTGTCGACGGGGCGAAGAAATAGGCTTCGGCAAGACTATATGCAGAGGTCATTCCTGTGGGGTCTGGCGCTGGGTGCAACGCTGGCGTTAGGTGGCGTCGCCGTTGCCCGCGTCTGGATAAAAGATCGCCCTGAACCGCTCTATCTGCGGATTGCCGATGACAACTTTCACGAGACATTCGACACCGAAAATCCGGAGTTCCAACCCGAGGACGGTCCAACCAGCATGAGGTTGATCAGGGGCTGCAAAATAGCGACCTTTATGATCGATACCATGGGTTTGGATCACACAGGATCGTCGTTCGTCAGGATCGACTCGACGCCAAAAGCCAAACTGAATTGTCTGATTGGCGAAGCGCGCGCGCATTCGATGTCGCTAGCGATCACGCGAGGATTGGACACCACTGAGATAGTCTGTGTTCCCGGTTGGCCCACACGATTCAGGGATGATCCCCCAGCTGAGCCATGCCCTCGCGGCAACCCAGACCCGATATTCCGGGAACGGCACAAGGAAACAACCGAAACAGCTCAAACAAAATAGGGGACGGCCCTTTCGAGCCGCCCCCAGTTTCGGGCTTCACATGGTGAAGGTCGTCAAAGCCCCCGCGTATTCGTCTCGATCAGCTTCTTCGCCTCGGCGATCGCCTTGGCGGTGGTCAGCTTCTTTTCCTGAACCTCGTCGGCCATTTCGAGCAGGCGGCCGCTGATCACGGTGCCCGTGTCGGCCTTTTCCTCGATCGCGATGCCACCCTTGGTCTGTGCCACGCGGTCCCATTCGGCGCGCACCGCAGCCCAATAGTCCTTGGTTGCCGCCCAATAATCGTCGGCGGCCTTCACGTCATATTGGTCGTATTTGATATAGGTATTGAGGACATATTCCTGGACGATCGGCACCAGCTTGCCGTCCTTGGTTCCCATCTTGGTATTGTCCTGCCAGTGGATCCAGCCGTCGGGGCTGGGCTGGTGGCGGTTGATCGAAAGGTAGCGGTCGTAGACGGGGCTCCGCACGGCGTCGCGTCGCGCGAGGGGGCGCCACGTCCAGCTCGAGCGCCAGCGGCGGATGCCGCCCTGCGTTTCGAACTGGCCCCAGCCGGCGTATCTGGGGGAATCGTCGACCTGGTAGACGGTCTGCGACCAACGGCCGGTGCGCATCCGTTCGGGGACGTCTTCCCACGCCCATATATTGCGATCCGAATAGGCGAGGATTTTCGCGGGCTCATATTCCCAGTCCTGCCGCCAATGCTTGATGACGAAGCTCTTGTCGTCGTCGCCGGTGATGACGAGCATGTGCTGGAGTATGATCTTGCGCCCCGTGTCCTCGACCACGCGCACGACCTCGTTGCCGCCCGAACGCTTGGGTTCGAGCACTTCGTAATCGGGATCCCAGCGCGTCGATTCCTGCATGTTGAAGCTGACGCGGTAATTGCCCGCCATCGCGAGGATGTCGGCGCGGTCCTGCTTGAAATTGGCGGCGGCTGCCTCGGCGGCGATCGGCGGGTGGGCGGAGGCGGTGACGGGAAGCGCGGCGGTGAGCATGAGCAGCGCGGCGGCGATCTTGCGACAGGTTTTCATCGGTGCAGTCCTTCTTTGGTTCAGAAACGGAAGCTGAGCGACGCGCTCGCGTTGCGGCCGGGCTGGGTATAGGCATCGGTGATGGTCGAAGTGGAGGCGAGCCCGCGCACATCGCTCCACCACGCATATTTCTCGTCGAGGATGTTGAAGACGCCGGCGCGCAGCGTCAGCCCTTGGGCAACCCGCACGAAGGCGGTCGCGTCGAGGATGGTGAAGCCGTCGGGGCGGAAACATTCGGGAGCGCAAAGCCCCTCGGTCCGCGACGCTTCCTTGCGCGCGCTGTGCGTCATGATCAGCTGGCCGCCGAACCGGCCCGCAGGCTCGCGATAGCCGACGCCCGCGACGAGTTTCAGCGGATCGACCGTCGACAGCGGCACGCGCGTGCCGTCGGGCAATATCTCGTTGCCCTTCGCATAGGATAGGGCGAGCGTCGTATACAGGCCGGACGACGCTCGCCCCTCGAACCGCGCTTCGGCGCCTTTGACCCGGGCGCGGTCGAGATTCACGAATTGATAGACGGCGGGATCGGCGGGCGTGAAGCTGCCGCTCACCACTTCCTGGCTGATGAAATCCTTGTAGCGCGCCGAAAAGGCGGTGACGTCGAGGCTGACATGATCGCTGGAAAAGCGGATGCCGCCCTCAAAGCTTTCACTGCGCTCGGGGCCGAGGTCGGGGTTCGGCGCCGAGGTGTAGCCGAAGGCGAAATTCTCGAAAAACTGGTTGACCTGCCCGGGCTCGGGCGCCTTGAAGCCCGTCGCATAATTGGCGAACAGCCGCACGCTGTCGGTGATCTTCCACAGCGCGCCGAATTTGGGCGACAGACGCGACCCGTCCTGCCCCGCGCCGCTGAAGGCGGGAAGCAGCGGATCGTCGTCGGGCGACAGATCGTACCAGTCGAAGCGCAGCGCCGGATAGAGGATCAGCCGGCCGTCGGCGATGCTGATCTCGTCGCCCGCGAACAGGCCGGCACGCGTGAAGTCGGTGCTCGGGAAGGCGCGGGTCGGAAAGACTTCGCCGAAGGGCGGAACGGTGCCGTCGCGCAAACCCCGCTGGCGCGTCTTGCTGATGTCGCCGCCGAAGACGAGGCGGTGTGCGATCGCGCCGGTCGCAAAATCGGCACGCGCATCGGCCGAGGCGCCGATGACGCGGTTTTCGAAGGTGTTGAGGCGCGTGCGGTCGGCGGCGGGGGTGCGGTCTTCCTCGGTATATTGATTGTCCTCGCCATCCTGCCAGTAAAGCGCGACGCGCGCGAAATCGATCGCACCCTCGCCTTCCCAGCTCCAGTCGAGCGAGACGCGCTTGCGTGTCCCGCTGTCGAAACCCTCGAGCCGATCGACCGACGCGCTGAGGCCCGTCAGGCCGTTAGTGTAAAGATGCGTATCGAGATATTCGCCCGTCAGGCGCAGCTTGTGGCCGTTCGCGGGGTCATAGACGATGCGCGCGAGCGCGGCGTTCGAGCGGCCGTCCTGCGGATTGGGTTCGGTCCGCGCCGCGCCCGTTCCGCCGACGTGGCCCTTGTTGTCGAGCTCCTGCCAGTCGCGGCGGGTGTAAGCGGCCATCAGCGACCAGTCGCCGCTGCGGCCCGCGAGGATCGCGGTCTCGCTATACTCCTCGTCGGCGCTGCTGTAGCCCGCGCGGAGGAGGCCGCCGACATTCTTGCCCGTTTCGAGAAAATCGACGGGATCGGCGGTGATGAAGCTGACCGCGCCGGCAAGCCCGTCGCTGCCGTAGAGCGCCGACGAGGGGCCGCGCAGGATTTCGACCGACTTGATGAGGCCGAGGTCGACATAGTCGCCGCGCCCCGACGCCTGCGCACCGAAGCTGAAGCCATCGGGAACGCGCACGCCATCGACCTGGATCAGCACGCGGTTGCCGCCGATGCCGCGAATGTTGAAGCTTTCGTTGCCGGCGCGGCCGGTGGCGCCCAATGCAGCGCCGAAGCGCGCGGGTTGCCGCTGGACGCTGACGCCGGGTTCGAAGCGGACGAGGTCGCGAATGTCGGTGACGAGTTCGTCGGCGATCTGCTCGTCACTCTTGACGCTGACGGTGACCGGCAGGTCCTCGGCCCGCACCGCGGTGCGCGTCGCGGTAATGACGAGTTGGTTCTTGCGCGCCAGCCAATATTCGCCGTCATTGTCCTGCGCAAAGGCCGGCGCGGCGCTTGCGGCGAGCGCAAGGCCCAGCGCGCTGCCGACGGCAAGGCGGGATACGGACGGCGAACGATGGCTGGTCAATTTTCTTCCCCTGATTAAATTGCGATTGACTCGCAATAGCGGCGCTCTAGGCGCGCCAAATCAGAGGGTCAAGATGCTATTGCGAATCACTCTCGAAAATCGGTAGCATTTGTAGCCGATCATCCCGGCGAAGCCTGTCCTGAGCGCCTGCAAGGCAGTCGAAGGGGCCGGGATCTCGCCGGTGCGGTACGATGCGAGGTAGAGATCCCGGCCTTCGCCGGGATGACGGATGGACGGGAGAAGGCTTTAAGCGCCCGGCCCCTCATAGGCTTCGACGATCCGCCCGACGATCGGATGCCGGACGACGTCGGCGCTGGTGAAGCGGCTGACGTTGATCCCTTCGAGCCCCTCGAGCCGCGCGACCGCGTCGGCGAGGCCCGAGGTCGCGGGGATCGGCAAGTCGACCTGCTTCGGGTCGCCGCAGACCACCATGCGGCTGTTCATGCCGAAGCGCGTCAGAAACATCTTCATCTGCGGGATCGTCGTGTTCTGCGCCTCGTCGAGGATGATGAAGGCGTCGGCGAGGGTGCGGCCGCGCATGAAGGCGAGCGGCGCGATCTCGATTTCACCGCTCGCGATGCGGCGCTCGACCTGCTCGGCGGGCAGGCAGTCGTGCAAGGCGTCATAGAGCGGCCGCAGATAGGGATCGACCTTTTCCTTCATGTCGCCGGGCAGGAAGCCGAGCTTTTCGCCCGCCTCGACCGCCGGGCGCGAGAGGATAAGGCGCTGGACGCTGCCCGTGATGAGCTGCGCCACCGCCTGCGCGACCGCAAGATAGGTCTTGCCGGTGCCCGCGGGACCGAGCGCGAAAATCACCTCGTCGCGCGCGAGCGCCTGCATATAAGGAACCTGCGACGGCGCGCGCGGAACGATCGTCTTCTTGCGCGTCCGGATCATCACCGCCGGCGCTTCGTCCTTGTCGTGGCGGATGATGCCGTCGAGCGTCGGCTGCGCCTGCATCGCGATCACCCCGTCGACCATGCCGGCGTCGACCTCCTGCCCCTTTTCGATGCGGTCATACAGGTCGGTAAGCACATCGCGCGCGCGCGCCGCGGCTTCGGCCTCGCCCTCGATCTGCACCCGATTGCCGCGCGCCGAGATATAGACGC
The DNA here is from genome assembly GCF_011926545.1 of Sphingopyxis italica. GTDB lineage: Bacteria > Pseudomonadota > Alphaproteobacteria > Sphingomonadales > Sphingomonadaceae > Sphingopyxis > Sphingopyxis italica. Next base: position 334,742 of record NZ_JAATIT010000001.1, read on the forward strand.
CCAGACGGTTTTCGATCGCGACGAGGTTGCGGTCGAACTCGCCGAAAAGAATGCCCAAAAGCTGCGTTCGCTCGAATTCCGCCGTCAATCGGACGCGGTCGCCGGGTTCGGCGGGGGTGGAGGCGGTCAGCGGGCGTTTGGACATATGGGCAGGGCTCCTTCGATCGACGGCATGACTCTACTCCCGCCAAGACGGGAGTCCATCACTTGCAGGGTGCGAATGCGACGGAAGGAGGCGGAGTGTGTCTTCGAGGAGACAGCTTCCGTCCGTCGCACTAGGCGACCTCTTCCGTCAAGGCTTCGGCGCCGACGCTGTTGGCACCGGCCGAAGTGATACGCACATCGACCATGTCGCCGATCTTGAGCCCCGGCGCGATGACATGCGCCGACTGGAGCCACGGCGATTTGCCGATAAGCTGGCCTTCGAGCTTACCCTTGCGTTCGAGGAGCAGGCGCGTCGTGCGGCCGACGGTGGCCGCGTTGAACGTTTGCTGCTGTTCGTTGAGCAGCGCCTGCAAGCGCTGGAGCCGCTCGTGCATCAGCTCTTCGGCGATCTGGCCGTCCATCGTCGCGGCGGGCGTGCCGGGGCGGCGCGAATATTTGAAACTGTACGCCATCGCGTAATTGGTCGCGCGGACGATATCGAGCGTCGCCTGAAAATCCGCCTCGGTTTCGCCGGGGAAGCCGACGATGAAGTCGCCCGAGACCGCTATGTCGGGGCGCACCGCGCGGACGCGTTCGATGACCTTGAGATAGCTTTCGACCGAATGGCTGCGGTTCATCGCCGCGAGAATGCGGTCGCTGCCCGCCTGCACCGGCAGGTGGAGGAAGGGCATCAGCTTGTCGATCTCGCCGTGCGCGGCGATCAGCCCGTCGGTCATGTCGTTCGGGTGGCTCGTCGTGTAGCGAATGCGTTCGAGCCCATCCTCGCGCGCCAGTTCGCGGATCAGCCCGTCGAGCCCGATCGCTCGGCCCCTCTCATCCTCGCCGTCCCACGCATTGACGTTCTGCCCGAGCAGCGTGATCTCGCGCACCCCGCCCGCGACGAGCGCGCGCGCCTCGGCGATCAGCTCGGCGAACGGCCGGCTGATTTCGGCGCCGCGCGTGTAGGGGACGACGCAGTAAGTGCAGAATTTGTCGCAGCCTTCCTGCACGGTCAGGAAAGCGGTCGGGCGCTGGCCGCCCGCGCGTTTCGGCAGCGCGCCGAACTTGCTTTCGAGCGGCATGTCGAGGTCGATCGCCTTCTCGCCCCTTTCGGCGCGCGCGATCAGGTCGGGCAAACGGTGATAAGCCTGCGGACCGACGACGACATCGACGCTGGGCGCACGGCGCGCGATCTCGGCGCCTTCGGCCTGTGCGACGCAGCCGGCGACCGCGATCGTCGGCGTGCTGCCGTCGGCGCGCTTCAGCCGGCCGATGTCCGAATAGACTTTTTCGGCCGCCCTTTCGCGGATGTGACAAGTGTTGAGCACGACGAGATCGGCGTCGGCGCTGTCGGCGGCGGGTACATAGCCCTCTGCCCCGAGCATCTCCGCCATACGCTCGCCGTCATAGACGTTCATCTGGCAGCCGAAGGATTTGACGTGGAATGTTTTGCCGGAATTCTTGGATGAGTCGGATTTCATCGGCGCGCTATAGGCGATGCGGCGCGCCGGCGGAAGACCGTGCGATTTCCGCCGCGATCGCCGCGCGCGCCGCCTCGGCGAGCAGCTTGCGATCGCCCTCGACGGTATCGGGGAGCGGATCGAGATAATGGATTGTCAAGTGAATCGGGCGCGCCCGCGCCAGCAGCCGCTTGAAATTGTCGAGCCCCGACTCCGGGTCGAGCCACGCGATATCGTTCGCCTCATGCCCGTAATCGAGAAACACCGGCTGCACCCGCAGCTTCGGCGGCGTCGGGATCACCGCCTGGAACAGCGAGGCGCGGAAGGGCAGCAGCCCGTCGCCCGGCCCCGTCGTGCCTTCGGGGAACAAAGTCACCGGCCGCCCGCGCGCGAGCGCATTCCTGAGGTCGTTCGCCTGATTGTGAATCTCGCGCCGCGCCTCGCGCTGGACATAGACGGTGTGATTCTGGTCGGCGAGCCAGCCGACGAGCGGCGCCGAGCCGATCTCCGCCTTCGACACGAAAGCCGAACGCGCCGCACCGCCCAGCGCGAGGATGTCGAGCCAGCTGACATGGTTGGAGACGAAAAGCACGTCGCGCCGGAGCCTCGTGCCCGTCGTGCGGATGCGCAGCCCCGCGATCCAGCCGGCGGCGTTGAGGAAGGCCATGACCATCGGCGACGGGCGACGGGCGGCACGGTAGAGCAGGTGCGGGACGATCAGGAAAAGCAGCGTCAGCACCATCAGGCCGAGACGGGCGACCGTCCGCCAGGTAATCGCACTGCGATCAGTCGCGCTTGCGATCGATGGCGACACCATAAAGCTCCATGCGATGGTCGACGAGGCGGAAGCCCAGCCGTTCGGCGATCACCTTCTGCAACGCCTCAAGCTCGGGATCGACGAACTCGATCACATTGCCCGTTTCGACGTCGATCAGATGGTCGTGATGCGCTTCAGGCGCCGCTTCGTAGCGCGAGCGCCCGTCGCCGAAATCGTGGCGGTCGAGGATGCCCGCTTCTTCGAACAGACGCACGGTGCGGTAAACGGTCGCGATCGAGATGCCGCTGTCGACCTTCGACGCGCGCTCATAGAGGGTCTCGACATCGGGATGATCCTCCGAATCCGAGATGACGCGCGCGATGATGCGGCGCTGTTCGGTGATGCGGAGGCCCTTTTCGTGGCACAGGGCTTCGAGATCGATATTACCGGACATGCTTGCCTTTCCTGCAGATGCAGCCGCGTCTGTCTTTGTCACAAACTGTATAGGGATGCCCCGCGAATAGGACAAGGGCGGCGCCCCTGCGAACACCGCCCTTCCCTGCCCGCGCGGGGCGTCATTTACGAAACGTCACGCCTTGGCTTTGCGCTTGCGCCCGCCGCCGCGGCCCTTGGTGCCGAGGCCGATTTCCTTTGCCAACGCGCGCCGCTTTTCGGCATAGTTGGGTGCAACCATCGGATAGTCCGCGGCGAGGCCCCATTTGGCGCGATAGTCGTCGGGGGTCATGCCATAATGCGTCATCAGGTGGCGGCGCAGCATCTTCAGCTTCTTGCCGTCCTCGAGGCAGGTGATGTAGTCGGGCTTGACCGAGGCGCGGATCGACACCGCCGGCACCAGCTTTTCCTCGACGACCGGCTCGCTCCCGAGGCCCGACAGTGCGGCGTGGACATTGTTGATCAAAATGGAGAGATCGGAAATGGCGACGCTGTTGTTGCTGACGTGCGCCGCGACAATGTCGGCGGTCAGCGTAACGAGCATCTCATTGGTGTCGGCTTGATCGGACATGAGACTATTCCTTGTTGTCGATTACCCAGAAGCATAGCGGCGAATATTGGATTTTTTCTTTCGCCGCACGGATTAGTGCCACTTTGGATGTAAAACCGCAATGACGGATCAGTCGGCTCGACTCTCCCCCGCCGGACGCCGCATCGTAATGGCATCGCGAAGCTTGCCGTCGTTGCCGCGATAATAGGCGGGCCGCCGTCCGCACTCCGTAAAGCCGGCGCGTTCATAAAGATGAACCGCGTCATTGTCGGCCCGCATTTCAAGAAAATAGTCTTCGGCGCCCTGTTCTGTAGCCCAGGCGCGCCAGTCGTCGATCAATAATCGGCCAATCCCGCGGCCGCGAAACTGCGGGTCGACCGCCAGCAACAATAATTCGCTTTCGGGGCCCGCGATCCGCGCCGCGGAAAAGCCGTACGCATGGTCGCCGTCCCACGCCAGGCACACGCGCGCCGAGGGCAGCGCGAACAGGGTCAAGAGCTGCGCACCGGTCCATGCCTCGCCATAGGCGGGCTCGAACGCCGCATCCATCACGCGCATGACGGCGGCGAGATCGCCGACGCGCGCGGTGGCGAGGCGGACGCCGCTCGTCATGCCCGCGCCGCCATCGGCTTGGCATCGGGCGCCCGGCCATAGATCGGGCTCGGCCGGTCGAGCATCGCGCCCGCGGGCAAGCGCAGAAAGGCGCGCGCGTCGGGCAGCATCGCCAACGCGCGTCCCGAGCCGCGTTTCGCGACAAAGGCCTCGGCGCGATTGCCGACGACCAGCGCGTCGCCGAGCCCGACGGCCTCCTCCGGAAGCAGCGATCGAAGCTCGGCGCGCGGCGCAAGGTCGGCCGCGAAAGGCTGGACGAACCATTGGCCGTGGCCGCCCTCCATCACCACGAGCGCGCCCTCCGCCGCGGCGATGTCGTCCGCCGCGGCGGCGGCGACGAGCGCGAGCGTCGAAAAGCCGTGCACCGGCACCTGCCAGCCGAGCGCGAAGGCGCGCGCCGCCGCGACGCCGATGCGCACCCCGGCAAAGCTGCCCGGGCCGCAGCCGACGGCGATGACGTCGGCGCGGCCGCCATTCACGAGTTCGGCAATCAGCGGGACGAGACGCTCGGCATGACCGCGCCCGATGACTTCGTGACGATAATCGACGACCGCGCCCGCCTCGATCAACGCCACCGAACAGGCCTCACTCGCCGAATCGATGATCAGATGGCGCATGGGATGGAGCGCGCGCCGTTCAGGCGATGCGGTTGAAGCGCGCGAAATCGGGGCGCGGGCTGCGCTCGAAAATGCTCGCGGGATCGCCATAGCCGAGCGTCGAGATGAAATTGCTCTTCACCTTCGGCTGGTCGGCGAAGAAGGCCTGATCGACCGCGGCATTGTCGAAACCCGACATCGGCCCGGTGTCGAGGCCGAGCGCGCGCGCGGCGAGAATGAAATAGGCGCCCTGCAGGCTCGAGTTGCGGAACGCCGTCGTCTCCGCGAGCGCCTCGTTGCCGGCGAACCAGCTCCGCGCGTCGGTATGCGGGAAAAATTCGGGCAGATGCTCGTAAAATTCTGTGTCCATCGCGATGATCGCGGTGACGGGCGCCGCGCGGATCTTTTCCCCATTCCCCGGGATGGCGTGCGCCGCGAGCTTTGCCTTCGCTTCATCCGACACGCACCAGACGATCCGCGCCGGCAGGCTGTTCGCGCTGGTCGGGCCGAATTTCATCAGGTCCCAGATCGCGTGCAACCGGGTTTCGGAGACGGGCTTGTCGAGATAGCCATTATACGTGCGCGCGGTGCGAAACAGCTGGTCGAGAGCGCTGTCGGAAAGCGGCTCGCTCATTGGGCTAACTCCTCGAGGTAAAAATAATCAGACGGCGTGAACTGCCGTTACCTCGGGAACATAATGTTTCAAGAGGGACTCGATGCCATTCTTCAGCGTCGCGGTCGAGGATGGGCATCCCGCGCACGCGCCCTGCATCTTCAGATAAACATTGCCCTTGTCGAAACCGCGATAGATGATGTCGCCGCCGTCGTTGGCGACCGCGGGGCGGACGCGCGTTTCAATGAGCTCCTTGATCTGTTCGATGATGTCGGCGTCGGCGGGATCGTCGGCGAAGCCCGCATCCTCGGCCGGAACCGAAAAACCCGCGCTCGCAGCGTTGAACAGCGGCACGTCGGCGAGGAAGTGATCCATCATAATGCCCAGCACGTCGGGCTTCGCATCGGCCCATTCGGCGCCGGGAGCGATCGTCACCGAGACAAAATCGCGGCCGAAGAACACGCCCGTCACGTCGCCGAGCGAAAAAAGCGCGCTCGCGAGCGGCGACGCCTCGGCCTCTTCGGGGCTGGCGAAGTCGCGGGTCCCCGTCTCCATCACCGCCCGGCCGGGCAGGAATTTCAGCGTCGCGGGATTGGGCGTCGATTCGGTTTCGATCAGCATGGGGCGCATGTGGGGCCGAGCGAGGCTTTGTGCAAGACTCGTGGGCTGCGCTATGGCCCGCCGATGCGCCGTTTCACCCATTTCGCCGCCCTCGACTGGTCGGGCGCCCGCGGCGAGCGCCAGCGCGGGATCGCGCTCGCGGTCGCCAGCGGCACGGCGGCGCCCGCGCTCGTACGGCCCGGCCATATCTGGTCGCGCGCCGAAATCCTCGCGTGGCTGGAGGGCGTCGCGGCGGCGCGCGAGAATATGCTGATCGGTTTCGACTTTTCGGCTGCCTTCGCCTTCGCCGACCACGGTGCCTATTTTCCTGAGTGGAGCGAGAGCCCGTCCGACATGCAAGCGTTGTGGGGGCTTGTCGAACTGCTGGCTCGCGGCGATCCGCATTATGAGGCCGGCGGATTCCTGGCGCATCCGGAAGCGCGGCGGCATTTCCGCCACCGTGGCGAAGCGGGCGACCTGTTCGAAGCGGGCGCGGGGCGGCTGCGCGTCGTTGAGCGGCACCAGCGGATGACAAAGCAGGCGGCAAGCGTCAGCAATTTCAATCTGGTCGGCGCGGCGCAGGTCGGCAAGGCGAGCCTGTCGGGCATGCGCCTGCTCCACCGGCTGTCGGGCCGGATCCCGCTGTGGCCGCTCGATCCGGTCCCCGCGCGGGGTCCGCTGCTCGTCGAAATCTATACGAGCCTTGCCGCGCGCGCGGCCAGCCTGCCGCCCGGACGCAGCAAGATCCGCGACGGCGCGGCGCTCGACGCGGCGCTTGCCGCGCTGGGATCTTCGCCCGCCGGCCTCATCGGCCCCGTCAGCGACCATGCCAGCGACGCGCTGCTGACCGCGGCATGGCTGCGCGCGATCGCCAGCGAGGCACGCCCCTGGTCGCCGCCGCCGCTGACCGACGCGCTGGCCGAAACCGAAGGCTGGACTTTCGGCATCGTTTGACGAGTTTCCCGAATGTCCGCTGTTTCCATCGCGCCGAAAAATGCTTAGGGGAGCCGAAGCGCCGGCTTAGCTCAGTTGGTAGAGCACCTGATTTGTAATCAGGGGGCCACGGGTTCGAATCCTGTAGCCGGCACCACCTGCGCTTCAACTCGATTCACGGGCGCGAGCTGCCGGCTGTAGAGCCAGCCTATGCCGATCAGGCTGAACCCCAGCGCCACGAACGACCCGATGCGAAGCAGACCTTCGAGGCCCGAGGCGTCGAACAGAAATACCTTTCCTGCCGCCGCGAGCATCAGGACGAGCGACGCGAGGCGCCAGTCGCGGCGGCCGACCCGAATGCCCCACAACAGGAATCCGATCGCGAGCAGCAGCAGGAGCAGCGAGCGCAATATATTCTCCGCGGGCGCGGCTCCGGCATCGATCAACAGGCTGCCGTGGAAGGCATGGCGAAGTGTCGCCCAAGCGAAAAGCGCGACGAGCGCCATGGTGGCGATCTCGCCCGCGCGTTCGAATGTCGCGGGCGTCGGCGCGAAAAGCGTCCCGAGCAGCCGGATCGCAAGCCAGGGTAGTAGAAACAGCGGCAACAGCAGATTGACGAGCGGCCATCCGCCGACCGCCTGTTCGGCCCACAACGGATTGTGGAGGATGACGCCATAGCAGACGGCGTGCGCGGTGCCGGCGATCGCGAGCGCCCGGGCTCCGTTCGGCACGCCGCCACGCCATAGCAGCCACGCGAGGCCGATGAGCAGCCCTTCCCAGACGAGGCGCTGGACAATCCCCGTCGAGACGAAATCAGCGCCTGCGACCCCGGCGAAACCGAGGCGGTAAAGGCCGTGAACGGCGATCAGGCCGACCACTCCCGCGAGGCCGAAGCTGGCAATCGACGCCCAGCGCGGCAGCTTGCCTCCCAGCAGCCAGAGCGGCGCCCCCAAAAGCAGCGCCGGGATCGCCAGGCGGCGAAGCAATTCGGCCGCCGCCAGCATCGCCCCGTCGACCTGCATCGGCACCCCGCCGAGCGACTGCGCCGCCTTCATGGTCCACAGCGCCATCGGCGCGGCGGCCCAGGCGAGGCTGATGGCGGCGAACGCCGCGGCTCCGGCATCGATACGTGCCGGGGCAATTCGCCGCGCGGCGAGAAGCAGGGCGGCCCCACCGATCGCCGGGACGAGCACGAGCATCGTGTCCGGCAGCAATTGCGCCGCGGCTCCGTAAAGGAGCGCCGCCGCAAATCCCTGTCCCAGACGGCGAACCACCGGACGCTCGGCGCGCAACGCGAGGAAGAGCGCGGCGAGCGCGACCGCCCCCCAGCGCAGCGCGGCATATCCCGAACCCTCGGCGGCTCCGTCGATGAGCCGCGGGATTTCATCGAATGCACGCGGCGTTGCGATCAGCGCGCATAGCGCCGCGCCGAAAAAGCCTGTCGCGACCCATTCGATCCGCCTGTCATCGGCGGCCCGGCCGAACGGCAGCAAGGCCGCCGCGACGCCCGCAACCGCCGCCGGAGCGAGCCCCGCGGGCAGCAAAAGGACCAGTGCAAGCGCGATCAGCGCCGCCGCGGTCGCCGTCAGCCAGGCGAAACGGCCGTCCGCGCCGCGTCCCTCGGCGCGCCAGCCGCGCGCGATCCCCGCCGCCGGCAGGACCGCCGCGCCGAGCGCGACAATCGCCAAGGCGAGGTCGGACAGCCCCCACACTTGCCACTTCGTCAGCGGAACGATCATAAGCCCTAGCACGCAAAGCTCGATCGTCCGGCGCAGGGCGGGCGGCGCGGTCCACAGGCGGGCAAGCAGGGGCAACGCATGGATCGACAACAATATGATGCCGATCAACGCGAACCAGAAAGCGGACGCATCAGGCCATAGCGCGATCAGCACGATGGAGAGCGCGAGGCTGGTCGTCGGGACGATCGCGAGGCGGCGCTCACGCCACGCGAGCCATTGTCCCGCCGCCGCGAGCAGCGCGAAAAGTCCCCAGTGCAGCGGCGCATAGCCCGCCTGGGCGACGAGCAGCGCGAGTTGCAGCGTGCCGACCACCGCCGCCGCCGCGCGGAGCAGCGTGACGCGCGGCCCTTCATAGGCGAGAAGCGGGATGGCGACGCCGAGCAGCAGGACATAGACGCCGATCGAAAGCGAACCGAGCGTATCGAGCGCGCCGCCGACGAAGATCATCCAGACGCTCCAGCCCGCGCCGCCCGCGAGCGCCGCGACCGCGAGCCACGGCCAGCGGCGCATCCGCGCAACGCCGGTCATCGCCGCGATCGTCAGCGCCAGATAGATCGCGAGCAGCGGCACATCGGGTTCGAGCGCCCCGACGAGCGCCGGCGCCGCAAGGCCGCCCGCGAGCCCGAGGAGCGCGCTCGGCGGGCCGAAGCGAAGCGACAGCGCGAGCGCCGCCGCGGTCACCAGCGCGAGCGCCACGAATGCGAAGAGCGGTCCGATCAATCCATAGGCATTGGCCGCGACCATGATGGCGGCGTAGAGCGTCGCGATGCCCGCACCGGACAGCGCCTGCGGCACGCGGACATCGCGCAGCTTCGCCTCATTGCGCCACGCATATTCAGCGCCGCCGATCAGGAGAAGACCGAAGAATATTCCCGCGATCACCTGAACGCCCGGCGTGAAAACGCGCGCAAAGAAGCCGAGATCGATCGCGTAGCGGACGATCAGAACGCCCGCGATCGCCAGCGTGATGCCGCCGGCCCAGATCGGCAGCGTCTTGCCGAACAGATTTTCGAAGCGCGCCGACAGATTGGCGGCCTCGGGGGCCGTCGATCCGGCCCGATTGGACTTTGGAGCGACAGCCGCGCCGCCTTCGGCAGCGTCGGCCACCTTTCGTGTGAGCACCGGAGCGGGAGCCGCCGTCAAAGCCGCAGCGCGCGCCGCCTCCTGCGCTGGAACGGCTTTCGGACCAGCGGCTGGCGCCGTGGGCGAAGGAGAGGCTGGCACAGTGGCAGGCCCCTGCGCTTCGGAAATGGGAAACGCGGCGTGGCGCTGAAGCGCGCCGATATGTTTCGCCGTTTCCGCGAGGCTTGTCTCCGCGCGCTTGAGCCGGCTCCGCGCGTCCGCGAGCAGGACACCGAGAATGAGGATCGCCAGGAAGGCGATAGATTCGAACACCAAAGCCCTTTCGCGCCACTTTACCTATCAGGTGAGCCAGAAAGGCCGGCGATGCAAGGGAATGCCCAGCCGTTGCCGCTTCGCGCATGCGATCGCGCCATTCACCGCGCCGATGACGATGATGCGATCGAGGCACAATCGTCCAATTGACAACGAAGGACAATGTCGCCACGAGTTGCAGGCATGGCTCATGGAGAAAAACGTTCGACAAGCATTGACGTCGCCAAATTGGCCCAGGTGTCCCCCAAAAGCGTATCGCGCGTTTTCAACAATGAACCGCATATCTCGCCCGCCTTGCGCAAAAAGGTGCTCCGCGCGGCAAAGGAACTCAACTACCATCCCAATGTTCTGGCGCAGGGTCTGGTCCGGCGACAATCATACCTCATCGGTTTGATCTATGAAAAGCCGAGCCCAAGCTATGTCGTCGAATTGCAGCGGGGCGCGCTCGAACGATTGCATGGCGGACGCTACCGCCTGATCGTGCTGCCGGTGGAATCGGTCATGGACCGCCCGCTCGAGGTGGTCGGCCTCGTACGCTCCGCCGCACTGGACGGGGTGATCCTCGCGCCGCCGGCGTCGGACCACCCTGATATTCTCGACGGGCTTTTGGACGCGCGCATTCCTTTCGCCCGAATTGCGCCCCAGTCGCGCCTCGACGTCGGCCTGTCGACGGCGATGGACGATGTTGCGGCGGCGCGCGAGATCGCGGAGCATGTTGTCGGGCTGGGCCACCGGACAATCGCGATCATCATGGGCGATCCGGCCCACGCGGCCAGCGCCCAGCGCCTTGCCGGCTATCGCCAGGCATTCGACGCTATCGGGCTGTCGCAGCGTCCCGAACTGGTCGAAACCGGCGACTTCAGTTTTGAATCGGGATATGAAGCGACCAAGCGCCTCCTGTCGCGCAAACTGCGGCCGACGGCCATATTGGCGCAGAATGACGATATGGCGGTGGGCGCCATGTCGGCGGCGCGCGAATTGGGCTTCGACGTTCCCGCCGACCTGACGGTCGTCGGCTTCGACGATTCGGAGATCGCCCGCGTGGTGTGGCCGCGCCTCACGACGATCCGCCAGCCGGTCATGGAAATGGCGAAGACGGCGACCGACATGCTGCTTCGCGAACTCGCGGGCGAGGATCCGGGGGCGATGGTCGTCCATGCGCATGCGTTCGTCGACCGGCTGACCGCCGCGCCGCCCCCGACTTCGTCATAGCCGCAGAGCAGGTTTGCGCGCCATCGAGCAGGGCTCGACGGGCGTCGCGCAAAAAGGAGCAGCGGCTCTTATGAGAAGAGCCGCTGCCATTTTCGCGGGGGACGCGGTATCAGAAGTTGAATTTCATCCCGCCATAGAACCGCCGCGAACCCGATTCATAGCGGAAGGGCAGTTCGGGAAATTGCAGATAGACGCTGGTATCGGCCTTGGTGATGTTGATCGCCTCTGCGAAGACCTCGAAATTGTCGGTGATCTTGTAACTGATCTGACCATCGAGCTGACCATAGGATTTTTGGTAGATGCCAAGCGTCCGCGTCGTCGTCCCGTCGGCGAAGCCGAAATTCCCGAGATATTGCTTCGAGCGCCAGCTGTACGAAGCGCGCGCGGCAAATCCATATTTCTCGAAATAGATTTGCCCGTTCGCCGAATGTTTCGACACGCCCGGCAAGGGCAGGTTGTCGGTGAAGTCGGTGCTGAAATCGGTGCTGGTGTCCGAGAAGGTGTAGTTGGCGGTAAAGCCGAGGCCGAAGTCGAACGCATATTGCCCGGCGAGCTCGAACCCCTTGACCCGGCCGCCCGATCCGTTCGCCGGCTGCGATACGGGCCCAAGCCGGCCGCCGGCCTGGTCGTTCACGAAAACGGCGACGGTTTCGTTGACGATGAAACTGTCGACCTCCTTCCAGAACAGCCCGGCGGAGAGCAGCCCCTGATTTCCGAAATAATGCTCGAAACCGAGGTCGAACTGATAGGCGCGGAACGGATCGAGGTCGGCGTTGCCGCGGCTGCCGTTGGTGAATTTGAACAGATCGTCCGCCGGGTCGCGGGTAAATTGGGTGGCGAAACCCTGCCCCAGCGAAACGAGCGGCTGGCGCGCGACGACCCGCGCCGCCGAGAAGCGGACCTTGTCGCCTTCGCTGAGGTCGAAGACGGCATTCACGCTGGGCAGGAAGTCGGTGTAGCGGCGAACGACCCTGTCGGTGGTGAAGTCGCGCAGCACCCCGTTCCAGCTGTCGGTTCCCCAATAGCTGGGATCGGCGCTGGCCGGTTGATTCTGGTCGACGGTCAGACTGGTGTTGACGATGCGAAGCCCGACGTTGAGGTGATAGGGATCGTCGAGTCCGCCCATATCGGCCATGACATATCCCGATTTCGTCTCTTCCTTGACCCGATAGGTCTGCAAGGGGTCGGCGAAGAAGGTGAACGGCGTGTCGGGATAGAGCGACTGGATCCATTGCAGGGCGTTGGTCATCTGCGACCGGTCGGCCACGAGGACGGTATCGCCCGCGACATGGCCGCCGCCCGCGAAATTGTCGATCGTCTCGACCCGCTCGGGATTGCTCGTCAAGGTCTGATAGGGCGTGATCAGCGCTGGCGAATTGCCGAAGCGGGTGCATCCGGCAAAGGCCGCGGGCTTGTTCGCTTCGGGCAGGTCGCAGATCTTGTAGCCGATCGCGCCGTCCTGAAAATAGCCGTAGGGCGTCCAGTTATAGGAGTAGCCGGGGACGCGCTCGGCCTCGGGAATCGCGGTCGCGTCGAGTTCGCCCTTGCCGCTGTAATCGGCGAGATAGCGGCCCGAGGTGAAGTCGACCGTGCGCTGGCCATAGCGGAAACCCGCGCTCAGCGTGATCGTGTTGGTGTCGCTGTCATCGACGTCATAGCCGAAATCGGCGCGGATCGAATGCCCCTTGATGTCGGAGCGGTCGCCAAAGGCCCAGTGCGATTTGAAGAAGCCGTATGCCGGATTGCTGAACAGGTCCTGCGGACTGCCCGGCGCGATGCCGAAGCTGGGGAAATCGCCGTTCTTGTACGTGAAATCGAAGGTCGCCGGCGCCGCCGGATTGGGAATGAACCCCGGCTGCGGTCCCGACGTGCCCGGACCGCGGACGCCATAGGCGGTGTAGCGCACGTCGTTGTTCGCGACTTCGCGGCCCATCTTGGACGATGAATAATCGGCCATGATCGACGCGCGGAAATTGGTGTCATTGTCCCAGTCGATCCCGAACTGGAGATTGTCCGACTTGATCTTCGAGACGTCGACGAACGAAATGACCTCGGCCGACTGCGCGCGCACGGTCCCATCGGTCAGGACGCCGTTTTCGTTGATATTGTAGCTGCCCACCAGACCCTGCGATTCGCCCTGCCCGAACGGGAATTTGACCGAAGCCTCGCGCGTGTCGATCTTCAGATCCGAATGGAAATATTGGGCGCTGACCTCGAGTTCGTCGGTCGGTCGGAAGTTGACCCCGAGCGAGGCGCCCCAACGCCGGCGATACTGGTCGCGGTCGGTGATATAACGATATTCGGGGGCATAATAGTTGGTGGGGACGGTCGCGGTGTCGCGGCGTCCGTCGGCGAAGGCCCAGTTGCCGCGATTGTCGCCGCCCAGCACATTGACGTGATTGTTCGTCTGTTCATAGCTGAACGACGCGATGATCCCGAGGCGGTCGTTGAAATTATAGCCGAGCACCGCCGCGCCGGCGGGTTCCCAGCCGCCGATTTCGCTGCCCTTGCTCATCTTGAAATTGCCGGCGGCCGTGAGGCCGTCCTGAAGATCGAGCGGGTTGCGGGTCTTGAGGTTGACGATGCCGCCGAGGCCGCCTTCGAGGAGCGAGGCGTTGGGCGACTTGAAAACCTCGATGCCGCCGATCAGTTCGGAGGGAACGCCTTCGAGGCTGTCGTTGCGGTTATAATTTCCCTCGCCAACCTTATAGACTTCGAGCCCGCTGACAAAAAGCTCGCCGTTCAACAGCGTCACATTCTGTTCGAGGCCGCGAATGCGGACCTTCGACCCCTGCCCGTTTTCGCGGTCGATCTGAATCCCGGGAAGGCGTTGCAGCGATTCGGCGACATTCTGGTCGGGAAATTTCCCGATATCCTCGGCCGTCACCGATTCGATGATCAGGTTCGAATCGCGCTTGGCATTCAGCGCATTTTCCAGCGACGCGCGAAAGCCGGTGACGACGATTTCGCTTTCCGTGCCTTCGTCGGCCGCCGGTTCGGACTGCGCGGACGCAGGCGAAGCGGCCAATCCCATTGCCACGACCGATGCCGCCGCAAACAACATCCTCCGATGGCGCAAAGTCCTGCTGATCATATCCATCCCTCCCAAACCGCATCTGATGTGCGGACAATGAAAATCCTTATTGCGCGAGGGGACCGGCAAGCAGACTCGAAGGACGATCGGCCTCGCGCTTCCATTTTTGTTGCATAATCCTGTCAACGTTGTCAAACGATGTTTCGAAATCGTCGATATTCGGGCATATATATGTCAAGGTTGACATACGGAAGCCGGGCAAGTTTCGGCGAAAAGCACCGCATCCAAGAGGGAATTTATGCTTTTAAAAACAATTATATACACTACGGCGATCGCCGCGACGGCCCTTCCCGCGCTCGCGGCGCCGGCGGTGCACGGGGCCGTCGTTCCCGATGCGCCGTCCAGCGCGGTCCATCCCCAGCAATGGCCCGAAGTCGCCTATCCGCAAGTGCTGACCGCGAGCGGCGAAGCCCATGTCCGGGCGCTCCTCGCCCGCATGTCGGTCGAGCAGAAGGTCGGCCAGATCATCCAGGCCGACATCGGCAGCGTGACGCCGCGGGATGTGCGCGAATATCATCTGGGCTCGGTGCTCAACGGCGGGAATTCGGGACCCGGCGGCAATGACCTCGCTCCCGCGCGCGACTGGCTCGCCCTCGCCGACGCCTTTTACGCCGCGTCGATGGAGAATACGCCCGCGATCCCGGTCATGTGGGGCACCGATGCCGTGCACGGGCACAGCAATATCGTCGGCGCCACGCTATTCCCGCACAATGTCGGCCTCGGCGCCGCGCGCGATCCCGACCTGATCGAGCGTATCGGCCGGATCACGGCGATCGAGATCCGCGTGACCGGTCAGGAATGGACCTTCGCGCCGACGGTGACCGTCCCGCAGGATTATCGCTGGGGGCGCGCCTATGAAGGATATTCGTCGGACCCCGCGCTCGTCGCTTCCTATGTCGGAAGCATGATCCGCGGGTTGCAGGGGCCGCCGTCGATCGCGCCCATCCTTGCGGGACCGCATGTTGCCGCGAGCACCAAGCATTTCCTTGCCGACGGCGCCACCGTGGACGGCAAGGACCAGGGCGACGCGACCGTGTCCGAACTCGAACTGCGCCTGATCCACGGCGCGCCCTATATTCCCGCGATGGAAAATGGCGTCGCGACCGTGATGACCAGCTTTTCGAGCTGGCAGGGCGTGAAGATCGCCGGGCACAAGGGGCTGATCACCGACATATTGAAAGACCGGATGAACTTCGGCGGTTTCGTCGTCACCGACTGGAACGCGCATGGCCAGGTCGCGGGTTGCAGCAACGCCAGCTGCCCCGTCGCCGCCAACGCCGGGATCGACATGTTCATGGCGCCCGACAGCTGGCGCGCGCTTTACGCGAGCACGCTGGCCCAGGTGAAGGACGGCACGATCCCGATGGCGCGGCTCGACGACGCCGTGCTGCGCGTCCTGCGCGTCAAGCAGCGTCTGGGCCTGTTCGACGCGGGCAAGCCGTCGGCACGCGCCTATTCGGGCCGCTACGAGCTGCTCGGCGCGCCCGAGCACCGGGCCGTGGCCCGCGAAGCGGTTCGCAAGTCGCTCGTCCTCCTCAAAAACACCGGCGTCCTGCCGCTCAAGCCGCGGGCGCATATCCTCGTCGCGGGCGACGGCGCCGACGACATCGCCCGCCAGTCGGGCGGCTGGACGCTGAGCTGGCAGGGCACCGGGCTCGACAACAGCGATTTTCCCGGCGCGACCTCGCTGTGGCACGGTATCGAGCAAAATGTCACGGCGGCGGGGGGCAGCGCCGAACTGGCCCCCGATGGCGCCTATAAGCAGCGCCCCGATGCGGCGATCGTCGTCTTCGGCGAAACCCCCTATGCCGAATTCCAGGGCGACATCCCCTCGCTCCAGCTGCGCCCCGAACTGCGCCGCCCGTTCGCGACGATGCGCAAGCTGAAAGCGGCGGGGATCCCAGTGGTCGCGGTGATGATCACCGGCCGGCCGCTCTTCGTCAACGAGGCGCTGAACGAGGCCGACGCCTTTGTCACCGCCTGGCTCCCGGGTTCCGAAGGCGGCGGCGTCGCCGACCTGCTGTTCGCGCGCAAGGACGGCACGATGGCGTTCGACTTTCAGGGGCGCCTGCCGACGGCCTGGCCAGCGACGGCAAAACATGGCGGGCCGACGCTGTTTCCCTTCGGCTATGGCCTGACCTATGCCGATGGACCGCAGCCCTGGACGGCGCTTTCGCAAGACAGCCAGGTTGCCGACGACGGCAGCGGCGGCGGCGTCTTTTTCGACAAGGGACAGCCCGCAACCTCCTGGTCGCTGACCGTGTCGGAAGCCGATGGCGGCGATCCGCTGCGCGTGACGACGGTTCCCGCCACCGGCCTGTCGGGACGGGCGACCGTCCAGGCGGCCGACCACAGCGTCCAGGAAGGCGCACGGCAATTCGTCATCGCCGCCGGTCCCGACGGCGCCGCGATCGAGATCAACGCGCAGAATGCCGTCGACCTGTCGCGCGAAACCAATGGCGACGTCCTGCTGCTTGCGACCTTGCGCCTCGATGCGCCGCCCTCGGCGCCCGTTTCGATGTCGGTTCGCTGCGACGGTGTGGATTGCGGCCGGGCGCTTCGCCTGCCCGAGTTGACGGCGCTGACGCCCGGCCAATGGCGCGTGCTGGGAGTGCCGCTCAAATGTTTCGCGGCGACGGGCGCCGACATGACCCGCATCACCGCGCCATTTCGTGTGAGCACAGGCGGCAGCCTGAACATCAGCCTGTCGCGAGTCGCGCTGGGCAGCGGCGCGGAAGCCGGCGTCGTCGCGAAATGCGCGCTGGATTGACGAATCGACTTCTCGTCCTCGTCCCGGTCGTTTGACGACCGGGACGAGGATCGAGAAGCCGGCGCCGCCTTTCAGCCGTTAGAATTTGGCGGTTATCCCGACAAAGATCATGCGCCCGAGCGGGTCATAAACGCCCGGATAGGTGTTGCCGTTTCCGAACGAACTGAGCAGCCCCTGCGCGATCGCGGGCGGATCCTTGTCGAACAGGTTGTTGATGCCCGCGCGCACCGTGAAATTCTCCAGCAAGTCGACCGTGCCGGCAAGGTCGAAATAGCTGTAAGCGTCGATCTTGCTGTTGATGACATAGGGCGTGCCCTGAAGGAATTCATTGTCGGTGTTGCTCGACAATTTGGCGCTGCCGAAATAGCGCCAGTTGAGCGAGAGCGTCGCATTCGACCACGGCATCTGCCAGGTGGTGCGCAGCTGATGCCGCCAGCGCGGCGTCGGCTGGCCGCAGGTCGGCCCGAACAGCCCCGCGCAGTCATAGGTGCCGAGCCCCGGAAGCGGCTGGACCTGATGCTTGTCGAGATAGGTGCCGACAAGTTCGAAATTGAGCTTGCCGCCATCGTTCAGGCCCAGCGTGTCGAGCCCAAAGCTGTAGCTTGCCGTCGCATCGATACCCGCCGATTTCAGATAGCCGGTGTTGAGTGTGGTCGCGGTGATATAGCCGTTGGTTCCAAAGATCACCCCCGTGGCGGGGTCGCGGTTGAACAGGTCGCAGAAGAACGGATTACCCGTCTGGATACACTGGTTGATCGTCAGGAACGGATCGACGGTCCCGATATAATTGTCGACCTTGATGTTGTAATAATCGACCGAGACCAGCAGGTTGGGAATGGCTTGGGGCGTCAGGATCAGACCCGCGGTATAGGTGTCCGCTTCTTCGGGCTTGAGCGCGGGATTGCCGCCACCCTGGGTGACGCAGGTTTCCGCCGGACATTCGGGGATGTTGCCATATTGCGCCTGCGTCACGCCGGTGAGCGCGCAGCGATCGAACGAGGCGATCGGCGAAGCGCCCGAGCATGGATCCTGCCCCTGCACATTGCCCAGCCCGCGCGCCGCGAACAGTTCGGCGACGTTGGGCGCGCGGATCGCGTGGTTGTAGCTGGCCCGGAAGCGAATGTCGCGCGATGGTGCATAGTCGAGCTCGGCCTTGTAGGTCGTCGCGCCATAGCTGGTTTTCGTGCCTTCGAGGCTGTCGTTCGTATAGTCCGAATAGCGCAGGCCGAGATTGATGCTCAGCGAATGGGCAAGGGGCATGTCGGACAGGATCGGCAGTTCGAGTTCGCCATAGACTTCCCTGACCTTGATGCGGCCCTGCGATTCGAGAATTCCCTTTTGCTGCGCCAGCGCGTCGGCCCGGAAGTCGAGCGTCTCGATCCGCTGCTCGACGCCGATCGCGAACCCGATCGCCTGCGACGCCCAGGGGCTCTGGATGCCATAGGCGCTAAGTTCGCCGCTGATGCCCGCGTTGAGCACCGTGAGTTTCTGCTCGCCGCGCGTGAAGGTCGGCGCATAGATATAGTCATAGACGCCGGGGTCGATCGTGCCGAAACCGAACACGTCCATCGGCACGCAGTCCGGATCGCTGCCGTCGATGACCGATTTACACGTCGCCACGCCGTCGACATCGACGACCTGAAGCGCCTTCTTCGCCTTTACCGGGTCGATATCGTTCTGATAATTTTCGTTGAAGATCGCGACCGCGCGTAGCGCGCCGACATCATAGCGGATTCCCGGGGCGATCTCGCCGCGCACGCCGCCCTGAAAGCGATAGTCGGTATGGCGCAGGTCGTCGCGGCGCGGCGCGCTGCCCTCGCCGGTCATGCGATAGCCAATGAAGGTATTGCGGCTGGTGTCGGTACCCGCCGCGGCGCCGCAGAGCGCTCCCGCCTGCTGCGCGCTCAGGAAGGGATTGTCGCAGTTGATCGAATAGACCTCGCCCTGGAACAGGGCCGAGGGAGCGGCCTGTGAAAAGCTGTGGTCGTCCATGAACATGAAGCTGCCATAGAGTTCGGCGGCCGAGGACAGTTCGTAATGCGCGAAGGCGCCCGCGGTATAGCGGCGGTCCGAGCGTTGAATATAATTGGTCGGCGCATAATTATAGCGGAAGCTGCTGTCGTACGGCACCCAGGTCTTTTGGCCGTCCTTGGTGTTGTTGTAAGTGACGGGCGATCCCGACACCGGGTCGGCGAGCACGGTGAACAAGCCGAATTCATTGTTGCTCGAACCGCCGCAGACAAAGCCGGTGCGGTCGCCATTGGGGTCGAGCGCGCAGGCCGAATAGTCGCGCGAGCCCTGCAGCACCGGATTGACGCGCCGATATCCCGCATAGGCGGTGACATTGCCGCGGCCTTCGGCAAAATTGGTGCCGACGGCGAAATTGACGTCGAGCTTTTCGCCATCGGTGACCGATTTAGGGGCGTTCTGATAACCGTTGCTGTCGATGAGATCGCGGAGCGATCCGTTGTTATTGTTGTGTTGATAGAAACTATATTGCCCATCGACGCGGACGCCGTCGAGATTCTTGCGCAGGATGAAATTCACCACGCCCGAAATCGCGTCCGACCCGTAAACCGCCGATGCGCCGCCGGTGACGACATCGACGCGCTCGACCAGCGACGACGGCACGAAATTGACGTTGATGGCCTGCGTCGGCAGCATACGCTGGCCGTCGACGAGGACGAGCACGCGGTTCGAACCAAGGTCGCGAAGATTGACGTTCGACGTGCCGTCCGACCCGTTCGAGACGTTTTCGTTGGCGTCGGCGGTGAATTGAGGAAGCCGGTTGAGCACCGATTCCACCGTCGTCGCGCCCTGATAGCGGAACTCCTCGTCGCTCACGACGGTCATGGGGCTGTTGCTGTCGAGATTGGGCCGCCGGATGCGGGTGCCGGTAACGACGATCGCTTCGCCTGCGTCGCTCGTCGCAGCCGGGGCGCCGCCCGTCTCGCTCTGCGCCATGACCGGCGTGGAGAGAAAGATCGTCGCTATCGCGCCGGCGCTGACGCCCCGCAGATAGAGGGTGAGTCTGTCCTTCATTGCAACCTCCCGAAAAGCTCTATGCGGCCCTTTGCCCATTGGTGAGCATGTCGGACAATTTAAGCATGTCGGACAATTAAAAGTCAAATACATTATACGATTTACTATATACGTACCAATCTGCATGGTTTTTGAGATGCTTCGATGCAGGCCCGGGCGTGCCGGCGAACCGCGAGAGGCACGAATCGGAACGAGGGGCGGGGCGAATCATCCGCCCATGCCCGACTGGCGCATCGGCCGCGGACAGATTTCCGGCAGAAAAGGACAAGGGGCCAGCAAGCGCCGAGCATTTGTTCGCCGCATCGCATCGGCGTTCACCCGATCACGCCGGCGCCCCGCTTTTCGCGCTCTATCGTTGAAGAAGAAAGGCTCCGGTCAAATCGACTCGCCATGGACCCGAAGCATCACCGCGCCATGCGCGGGCACAGTGAAATGCAAATCGTCGACGGCGACCGCCGCGCCGCGCCACAGGTCGCGGACCCGGGTCAACCGCGCCAGATTGGCGTCGGCCGCCGTCGGCGTCATTTGCGCCGCCACCTCGCCGCGGTTGAAGAGCGCCAGCGCGACCGACCCGTCCGCCAGTTCCTTGCGCCATATCTCCAGCGGGCCTTCCTCGCGGACCACCCGGCCCTGCACGCCCCTGGCGTCCTGATCGATGGCGATGACGTCCCGGTTCTTGAGAAGGCGCAGCGCGCTCGCGGAAGTCTGCCGCAAGTCGTGCCCCATGATCAGCGGCGCGGCCTGGATCGCCCACAAGGTCATATGCGTGACATATTCGTCTTCGCTCATGCCGCCATTGCCGACCTCCAGCATATCGGGATCATTCCATCCTCCCGGCCCGGCATGGCCGAATGTCGGGTTCCGCTCGAAACCGATGTCCGACATGGTTTTATAATCGTCGGTGATATCGCCCGTCGTGCGCCACAGATGGCCGCCGACCGATCGCCCCCATTCGGACACGTGGAAGCGGCCATATTGGCACAGGGAATAGAGCATCGGCCGCCCCGTCGCTTTCAGCGCCAGCCCCATTTCATAATAGCTGCGCTTCACCTCGTCGGCATCGTCGTAGAACCATTCACCCGAGCATAAATCATGTTTCAGATAGTCGAATCCCCAATCGGCAAACGTCTGGGCATCTGTCTGGATATGCCCGTAGCTTCCTTCATAGCCGGCGCAGGTCCGGGGACCTTGCGACGTGTAAATGCCGATCTTCAGCCCCTTTGAATGGACATAATCGGTGAGCGCCTTCATGTCGGGAAACTTCGCATTGGATTGCAGCACGCCGTTCGCGTCGCGCTGGCCCTGCCAGCCATCGTCGATGTTGACATAAAGATAGCCGGCGTCGCGCAGGCCGGTCGCGACCAGCGCGTCGGCCATCGCGCGAACCGTCGCATCGTCGATCTTGTCGCCGAACTTGTTCCAGCTCGACCAGCCCATCGGCGGCGTCGCGGCGAGATTGTCGGGCGCGATGCTTCCCAGCGGCGGAAGGTCGGGAGCGAAATCAAACGCGCGGGCCTCGGCGTCCTTTACGCCGCCGCGGCGGCCATCCTGCTCGACGTGCGCGTACCAGATATCGCCGGTCAGCTTGACGCCGGCCGGGGTGAACCTTGCCGTCCAGCGGCGCGTGGGATGCGCCTTGTCGTTGAGATTGCGCAGGTCGAAGCTCAGCGTGTCGCCCTCGATACGGGCATTTTCCAATCTGATCGGCCCATACCATTCAGTCGTTACGCTGCCGCTGATCACCCCGGCGTCGTCCGCCACTTCGAGCATAGTGACACCGGGATAGCTCGGCGCGTCGTCGAACAGCCAGACGCCTTCGACCGCGGAACGCGCGTGGACGGGAAGTTGCAGCGTCAAAGACAGGCACAGCGCGGCCAGCATCAATCGCATGGGATTTTCCTTTGAACCGGGAAGGATGGCGGGGATCAGGCCGCGACAGTCGCCCGCTGCGCCGCGCTGCGCCACCGGCCATAGGCGAAATAGATTGCAAGACCCGCGATGTTCCAGATGACGAACCGGACGATGGTCGACGACGGAAGGCTGATGAGCAGATAGACGCAGCCGAGCACAGCGGCGGTCCCGACGACATAGGGCGCGGGGCAGCGGAAAAGCCGCTCGATCTGCGGCGCGGTCCGGCGCAGGACCATCAGGCACACGCCAACCGCGATGAAGGCCAGCAGGGTTCCGGCATTGGCGAGCTCGGCGATTTCGTCGAGGCGGAAGATGCCCGCGACCGCGGCGATCGACAGGCCGGTCAGAATGGTGATCAGCGTCGGCGCGCCGGTCCGCGGACTGACGGTCGCCAGTCGCTTGGGCAAAAGTCCGTCGCGCGCCATCACAAAGAAGATACGGCTTTGACCATACATCATCACAAGAATGACCGAGGGCAGCGCGATAATCGCCGCGAGCGCGACAAGATGCGCGGCGACGGGCTGGTCGAGCGCGCGCAGGACGAGCGCCAGCGGCTCGGCCGAATTGGCGAGCTGCTGAAAGGGCAGCGCGCCGACCGCCGTGATCGCGACCCCCATATAAATGAAGGTGCAGACCAGCATCGAACCGATGATGCCGATGGTCAGGTCCCGCTTCGGATTCTTGGCCTCTTCGGCCGATGTCGCGACCGCGTCGAAGCCATAAAAGGCGAAAAACACGATGGCGGCGGCCGCCATCACGCCGCGCTTCTCGCCGCCGCTTTCGACCGATCCAAAGCCATAGGGCATGAAGGGTTGCAGGTTGTCGGGATCGAACGCCGGAAGCGCGAAGGCGATGAACGCGCCCAGCGCCAATAATTTGATGATGACGAGAATGATGTTGAGGGTCGCGCTCTCCCGCGTCCCCGCAACCAGCATCCCCATGACCGCGAGCGAGACGAGCACCGCCGGCAGGTTGACGATGCCCCCGTCATGGGGCCCGGACAGCAATGCCTGTGGCAGCGTGACACCCGCGGACTGTATCCAGCCCACCAGATAGCCCGACCAGCCGACGGCTACCGTCGAGCAGGCAAGCGAATATTCGAGGATCAGGCTCCATCCGACGATCCATGCGATGGTCTCGCCCAGTGCGACATAGCTGAAGGTATAGGCGCTCCCGGCCGCGGGAATCATCGTAGCAAGCTCGGTATAGGCGAGCGCGGCGCAGGCGCAGACCATGCCGGCGATCGCGAAGGCGAGGATCACCGCCGGCCCCGCGCGCTCCGCCCCGACCCCGGTCAGCGTATAGATGCCCGTCCCCACGATCGCACCGACGCCCAACGCGATCAGATGCGGCCAGCTCAGCGTCTTGGCCAAGGACTGGCTCGCCTCGTGCGACCGGATGTCGTCGAGCGACTTGCGCGGACCGAACATTCACTTCTCCCCGTTCGTCGCCGGCTCAGACCGCGACTTTTAATTGTGCTTTCAAATCGGCGAGCGTCGCCTTGATATGCTCGGTCAACAGATGCTCGACGGTATCGCCATCGCGCGCCATCCACGCGTCGAGTAGTTGCCGGTGTTCGAGGTGCGCCCGCGATTCTCGGCCCGACGGT
The DNA here is from genome assembly GCF_011926545.1 of Sphingopyxis italica. GTDB lineage: Bacteria > Pseudomonadota > Alphaproteobacteria > Sphingomonadales > Sphingomonadaceae > Sphingopyxis > Sphingopyxis italica. The sequence goes on from NZ_JAATIT010000001.1 coordinate 358,232, forward strand.
TCCAGATGGGCGACCACATAACGCTCCGAGAGGATCGAAAGCCGTTCGACCATCTGGGTCGTGAGCAACCGGCCGCCGACGCGGACGAGCGCGGTGTGGAAATCGCGATTGCGCACCGCGACATCGGCAAGATTGTCGCTGGCGGCAGCATCGAGGCGCTCATACACGCGCTGCGCCTCTTCGCGGTCCGCGTCGTCGGCATGGACCGCCGCGAAAGCGGCGGCGGCGGGTTCGAGCGCCAGCCGCAGCGCATAGATTTCGTCCGCCTCGGCCGCCGACATCGGCCGCACGAGATAACCGCGGTTCGGGTGGCTGATCAGCAACCCTTCCTGTTCCAACCGGGCCAGCGCCTCGCGCACCGGAATCTTGCTGACCCCCAATTCGGCGGCCAGCGCGTCCTGACGGATCGGCATGTCGGTCGCCAGTTCGCCGACGACGATCTGCTCGCGAACGATATCGAACACGCGTTCGGACAGGGTTCGGACCACTATACTCATTTCAAATACTCCAAAGCGGGGTGGAACGCCGGACAGCCCGGGCGCCCCCCACGCTATTTGACCTGAAATCCGTCCCAGAAGCGATCGCTGCGATCAATCCAAATCATATTGAAACCGGTGGCGACCGCGGAACCCGTGATCGAGGGAATGATCGCCGGCTGTCCGGCGATCGTCGTTTCGGATTCGACGCGCCCGGTAAAAAGACTGCCGATATAGCTTTCGTGAACGAAGCGGTCGCCGACCGCCAGCTGGCCGGACCCGGCAAGATGCGCCAGGCGTGCCGAGGTGCCGGTGCCGCAAGGGCTGCGGTCGATCGCCTTGTCGCCATAGAATACCGCGTTGCGGCCATCGGCGCCGTCGGCGCGCGGTTTATCGGCCCACAGAACATGGCTGACCCCGCGGATCGTCGGGTCGAGCGGATGCACCGGTTCGAATTTGGCCTGCACGGCCTGCCGGATCAGCCCGCCCAGTTCGATCAGGCGGGCGGCGCCCATGTCGTCGAGCCCGGTATAGCCGCCCTGCGGCTCGACGATCGCGTAATAATTGCCGCCATAAGCGACGTCGACCGAGAGCGCGCCGATGCCCTCGACCTCGACTTTGATATCGCGCGCGGCGACATAGGCGGGAACGTTGACGATGCTCACCGCCGTCACCTTGTCGCCATCGGCTTCATAGGCGATGTCGATGACGCCGGCCGGAACCTCGACCTTGAGCCGCCCGGGCGTCGCCGGCAGGATCAGGCCGTGCTCGAGCGCGAAGGTGATGATGCCGATCGTGCCGTGACCGCACATCGGCAGACAGCCCGATGTTTCGATGAACAATATGCCGACGTCGCTATCGTCCCGGGTCGGCGGATACAGAAATCCGCCCGACATCATGTCATGGCCGCGCGGCTCGAAACAGAGGCCGGTCCGGATCCAGTCGAACCGGGCCAGGAAATCCTGCCGCCGCGCCGACATCGAATCGCCCTTCAACAACGGGGCGCCGCCGACGATCAGGCGAACCGGATTTCCCGCCGTATGACCATCGATGCAGAAGAAGCTGTGACGCATCGCCAGCCGGCCTCAGGCCGCTTTCGCGCTGACCGCGGCCGGACGGGTGGCAGCCGCCTGTTCCACCATCGCGATCACCTCGGCCCGGCGCTCGCCGACGAGCGGCAGGCGCGGCGGCAGCACCCGCTCCGAACCGCGGCCCATGACCTGTTCGGCGAGCTTGATCGACTGAACGAGGTCATGCTCGGCATCAAGGTGGAGCAGCGGCATGAACCAGCGATAGATTTCCAGCGCCCGCGCATGATCGCCGCGTTCGAACGCCGCGACCAGTTCGACCGACTCCTTCGGGAACGCGTTGGTCAGGCCCGAAACCCAGCCCTGCGCGCCAAGATACAGTCCCTCGAGCGCGACGTCGTCGAGCCCCGCGAACAGGACATAGCGATCGCCGAACGCGTTGCGGAAATCGGTGAAGCGGCGCGTGTCGGGAGCCGATTCCTTGACCGCGACGATATTTTCGACGTCGACCAGTGCTTCGAGCACCGCCTTGTCGATCACCGTGCGATAGGCGGGAGGGTTGTTATAGAGCATGATCGGCAGCCCGGTCCGCTCCGCCACCCCTTTGAAATGGGCGACCAGTTCGTGCGCCTGCGGGACATAGACCATCGGCGGCAACAGCATCAGGCCGTCGGCCCCCGCCTGTTCCGCCGCCGCGGCATAACGCACCGCGCGGCGCGTATCATATTCGGATACGCCGGTGATCACCGGCACGCGCCCCGCCACCACTTCGACGATGGCCGACAGAACGGCGATCTTTTCGTCATATTCCAGCGAGTTATTCTCGCCCACCGTGCCCAGCGCGATGATGCCGGTCACTCCGTCGCGAATAAGATCGTCGACCACGCGCTGCGTATCCGCCAGATCGATCGACAAATCTTCGCGCAGCTGCGTCGTCACTGCCGGAAAAACGCCCTTCCAACCAATCGTCATGTGAAATCCTGCTCTTGAACCTGAATATCGTATACGGTACACAATATCGCATTGCAAGAGAGGATCGTTGTGCGCATCAATATCATCGGCGGCGGTATCGTGGGACTCTGTTCGGCCGTGGCGCTGGCCGAGGCTGGCCACCGCGTCACGATCATCGACGACGATGCGAGCCGCCATGCCGCCTCATGGGGCAACGCCGGCCATATCGCGACCGAGCAGGTGGCGCCGCTCGCCTCGCCGGCTTCCTTGCGCACCGCCTTTCGGCGCCGGTTCGCGGCGGGTGGGCCGCTCGACCTGCCATTGTCGGGCGTTCGCCACTGGCTCGGCTTTCTTCCCCGCTTCCTCGCCGCGGCAAGGCCTTCGGCATTTCGCAGCGGCAGCGCCGCGCTCGGGTCCCTGCTCTATCCGGCGTTGCCCGCCTGGCGACGCATGGTCGGGCTGGCCGGCAAGCCGATGCTGCTTCGCGCCGACGGCCATTATGTCTTGTGGGAAAGCGCCGCGACCGCGCAGGCCGGCGCCGCCGCCTGGCATGCAGCCGAGATCGGCACCGCCAGCCTTCACGCAATGGAAGCGGCCGAGATGGCGCGCCTAGCGTCGCTGGTCGGCGTGCCGATCGCGTACGCGGTGCGATTTAACGGCAGCGGGCAAATCGCCGACCTCGGGGCGCTGGCCGACGCACTGGAGGAAGCGTTTCGCGCGCGAGGCGGAACGATCGAGCGGTCACCGGCACGGCTTGCGATCGATGACGGCCGGGCGCGCGTCGAGGGACATGATGCCGACATCATCGTCGTCGCGGCGGGGGTGCGCAGTCGCGCCTTGATGGAACAGGCCGGCCATGTCGCCCCGCTGATCGCCGAGCGCGGTTATCATATCCGCGCCGCGGCGGGAGAATGGCCGGCCGACCTTCCGCCGCTGGTGTTCGAAGACCGCGCGATGATCGTCACGCGCTTCGCCGACACGGTGCAGGCCGCGAGCTTCGTCGAATATCATTCTCCCGATGCGCCGCCCGATCCGCGCAAATGGGACCGGCTGGAACAGCATGTCCGCGAACTTGGATTGCCGCTCGCCCCGCCCTTCACCCGCTGGATGGGCGCCCGTCCGACGCTGCCCGATTATCTGCCCGCGATCGGCCGGTCGCGGCGCGTCGGCAATCTGGTTTATGCCTTTGGCCACCAGCATCTGGGTTTGACGCTCGCAGCGGTGACCGGCGAACTGGTGCGAACCCTGATCGAACAGGAAACCCCGATGGTCGACCTGACGCCATTCGACCTCGCCCGCTTTGGAGAATGAAGACGATGACGATTGGATGTTCGACGACCGAGATCGAGCTCGCGAGCCTTGCGCCATGGGCGTCGCCCGCGCCTCCGGTCGGCGCCGCCGAACGGCGCACACGCATAGCGTCAGCGCAAGCGCGGATGGCGGAGATCGGCGCGGACGCCCTGCTCGTCAACGCGGGGGCGAGCCTGCGTTATTTCACCGGCGTCGCGTGGTCGCCATCCGAGCGACTGGTGGCGATGCTGCTCCCCGTAGCGGGCGAGCCGAGAATCATCTGCCCCGCGTTCGAACAGGGATCGCTGGTCGCCGAACTCGCGATCGCCGCCGATCTGCTGCTTTGGGAGGAGGATGAGGATCCCGTCCAACTGGCCGGCAAGCTGCTGGCGCCGGGCGACACGCTCGCGATCGATCCCTTATTGCCTTTCGCCGTCGGCGAACGGCTGCGGCGTTCCTTCGCGCTCGTCGACGGCTCGCCCGCCATCGACGGGCTGCGCATGATCAAATCGCCGTCCGAACTCGCACTGATGCGACAGGCAAAGGTAATGACGCTGGAGGTCCACCGGCGCGCGGCGCGGATATTGGCGCCCGGGATTCGGGCCAGCGAGGTCAAGCTTTTCATCGACCGGGCCCACCGCGCACTGGGCGCCGGCGGATCGAGTTTTTGCGCCGTACAGTTCGGGCGCGCGACCGCCTTTCCCCATGGATTGCCCGAGGATCAGGCGCTGCAGGAGGATGAGCTCGTCCTGATCGATACGGGCTGCACGGTCGACGGCTATCACAGCGACATTACCCGCACCTATGCCTTTGGCGCCGTCGAACCCGAAATCCGTGAGATGTGGGATCTCGAAAAGGAGGCCCAGGCGGCCGCCTTCGACGCCGCGCGGCCGGGCGCGTCATGCGAAAGCGTCGATGCCGCCGCACGTCAGGTACTGGAGCGCGCGGGACTCGGTCCCGATTATCGATTGCCCGGCCTGCCGCACCGCACCGGGCATGGGATCGGCCTTTCGATCCACGAGCCCGCCTACCTCGTGCGCGGCGACCGGACGCCGCTGGCGCCGGGCATGTGCTTTTCGAACGAGCCCATGATCGTCGTCCCCGACCGCTACGGCATCCGGCTCGAAGATCATTTCCACGTCACCGAGACGGGCGCCGCCTGGTTCACCGAGCCCCAGCATTCGATCGATCGGCCGTTCGCATGAAGCGCCTGCTCATCGCCGGTTGCCTGCTCGTTGCGGGCTGCACCGAAGCGCGCCCGGTCATCGGCCCGCCACCGCCCGCGCTCGCGCTCGACCCCTTCTACACCAAGTCGGTAACCGCGGCCGGCATTCCGATCAGCGCGTCGGACGCGGTGCCCGACGAGGCCCTGTTCATCGCCCGCCGGATCGTGCTGGCGATGCTCGAAAAGCGTCCCGATCTGGCGCGGGCGCTCGTATCGGCCGGGCAGCGCGTGATGATCATGGGCGTCGACGAGCGGACCACCGACGTGCCCGAACAGCGCGATTGGAAAAAGCCGGCGATCGACGATCCGCGGCTTACGCTTTGCGAACGCAAATATTATGCGGAACGGATCGGGCGGCTGTCCGACAGCGAATATTGGAACAAGCGCGCGCGGGGCATGGGCGGCCTGCTGACCAGTGGGGCGACCGAAAATCTTCTGGCCATGCCCGGCACCCGCTATTTTGGCGAAACCATCTTGGTCCACGAATTCTCGCACGCGATCTTCGACGCGATGGAAACCGCCGACCCCGAATTGTTCGCGCAAGTCCGGAAAGCCTATGCACAGGCCATGGCCAAACATCTTTGGGACGGCCAATATGGCGCGACGACGGCGCATGAATATTGGGCCGAGGGCACGCAATTCTGGTTCAATTCGAACAAGCTCGCCGTCATCGACAGCAAGCAAATCCTGTCCGACGCCGACCTCAGCCGACACGATCCCGCGCTCGCGGCGGCGCTGAGGGCGGTTTATGGCGATCGGCATCGCTTGCCGGGCGATCCCTTCTATCGCCACCCGGCCCGCGTTCCGGGCGGCCCGCCATCGCAAAGCACCGGCGAGGCCTGCTAGGGTTCATCCTTCGCAGGGCGCGGCACGTTCGTCCGGTTCGGCGGATGGCGCCGCTGCGCGGGGCGCGAGGGCTTCCCACTCCTGCACGCCGACACCGGCATGGGTGTCGCCCTCGCCCGACGCATCGAACACCGCGCGCACGCAGCGTGTCGTGACTGCCGCGAATTCGACCGCCTGAAATTGTCCGGGCACGGCGCCATAGGGGCCGGCGCCGCGAACGCGCTTCCATCCCTTGTCCCAATATTCCAGGTGCCACGCGCGCGGCGGCGCCACGCCGACGCTCGCGCCCGCCGGCTGGTCGGCAAAGAACCAGATCCGACTGCCGGTCAACGTCACCGGGCGGTGCCAGCGATATTCGATCCACGGCCGCGCGGGATTCTTGCCGGTCCAGCTGCCCCACATTTCGGGGGGCAGCGGATTTTTCCGGACCTTGCCGTCATTCAGCGCCCGGATCCAATATTGCACCGGAATCGGCTCGTTCGACGCGGCGGCGCCCGCGGCGCCCGCGACGTTGCGCGTCGGCGCTGCCGCGGGCATCGGCGCGCGGGTCTGTGCGACGGGCCGGATCGCCGCGGGCGAAACGCTGTCGTCCCATTCGAGCCGGTCGAGCGCGACCGACCGGCGGAAATGGCCGCCATCCCTGGCGTCGGCGGTATGATAGGCCAGATACCATTGCCCGTCGAATTCGACCGCGCCGGCATGGCTGGTGGTCGACGAAACGGGTTTCAGGACCACCCCCCGCCACGTCCACGGCCCCAAGGGCGAGGGGGCGGTGCCATAGGCCTGACAGGCGTGATAGACGGCGGGCGTGCACGGGCTGTCGGGACCGGCATTGTTGCCTGCGTAGAGCATGTAGTAAACGCCCTTGCGCTTCATCAGCCACGGCGCCTCGAAGAAACCCATCAGCCCTTCGATGATATGCTCGGGGCTTGCGGGCGTTACCATGTCGCGCGCCAATTCCATGCCGCGCAGCTGCCCGAAGGTGCCCCAATAAATATAGACCCGGCCGTCGTCGTCGACCAGCACGGTCGGGTCGATATTCTGAATATCGTTCGCTTGCGGCACCCGCTGCGAGATGATCGGGCCCGCGGGATGCGCGTCGCGCCAGGGGCCGAGCGGCGTATCGGCGACCGCGACGCCGATCGCGAAGCGGTCTTTCGCGCCGCTGTCCTCTTCGATGACCGAGGCATAGAAATAGAAGCGCCCGTCGCCGCCCTCGACCACCTGCCCGGCATAGGCGCGGCCGGGTTCCGCCCAGGCGAATATGGCGTCGGGCCGCATCGTTGCCGGATAATGCCGCCATTGCCCCGAAGCGGGGCTCTGCGTCGCCAGCATCTGCCACTCGTTCATTATGAAGTCGTTGACGTCGGGCGGCGCTTCGTCGCGTCCCGCCAGGATGTAGAGCGTATCCCCGACCACCAGCGGCGCGGGGTCGGTCGAATAATAGCGCCCGTCGGCAAGGATCGGATTGCCCTTGCTGACGATCGCTTCCGGCTCCGGCGCGTCTTGCGCGAGGCTGGCCGAAGGCAGGATGAAGGCCAGAGCGACGAGGCTTGCTCCCCTCACCTCACCCTTCCTCGTCGTCATAGGGGCCTTTTCCGCCGTCGGCGATCAGCTGGTCGACGCGGCGATCGATCTCGGAAATCGGCACCGATCCGAGCGACAGCACGGCATCGTGAAAGGCTTTCAGGTCGAACTTCGACCCCAGCCGCTGTTCGGCGCGCCGGCGTGCGTCGATAAAGGCGAGTTCGCCGATATAATAGCTGAGCGCCTGTCCGGGCCACGCGATGTAGCGATCGACTTCGGTCTCGATCTCATGCTCGGCGAGCGCGGTGTTGTCGTGGAGATAGCGCTGCGCCTGTTCGCGGCTCCACCCCTTCGCATGAAGCCCGGTATCGACGACCAGCCGCGACGCGCGCCATGCCTGATAGGACAGCATGCCGAAGAGCTCATACGGCGTTTCATACATCCCCATTTCCTCGCCCAGCGTTTCGGAATAGAGCGCCCACCCCTCGCCATAGACCGACAGATAGGTGTCGCGCCGGAACGCGGGCAGATCCTTGTTCTCCGCGGCGAGCGGCATCTGGAAGGCGTGGCCCGGGGCGCTTTCGTGGAGCGTCAGCGCGGGCAGCGAATAGAGCGGCCGCGATGGCAGGTTCCATGTGTTCACCAGATAGATGCCGGGGCCCCCGCGACCGCCGGTATAGAAGGGCGCAAGCTCGTCGGGCACGGGCTCGATCGCGAACCGGCTGCGCGGCAGACGCCCGAAATATTGCGCGGCCTTGCCGTCGAACCGCTTCGCGATCCACGCCGCGCGATTGAGCAGCTCTTGCGGCGTCTTCGCGTAAAATTGCGGGTCGGTGCGCAGGAAGTGCAGAAAAGCGGGGAGATCGCCCTTGAACCCGACCTCGTCCATGACGGCCTGCATCCGCGCCCGGATTTTCTTCACTTCCGCAAGGCCGATGGCATGGACCTGATCGGGCGTCAGGTCGCGGGTGGTGAATTCGGCGATCTTCGACTGATAATAAGCGCGGCCGTCGGGCAGGTCATAGGCTGCCAGGCTTTTGCGCGCGCCGGGAATATATTCGTCGCGCAGGAAGACCAGCAGTCTGGCATGAGCCGGCACCACCGCCTCGCGGATCGCCGCCGCGCCCTCGGCCGTCAAGGCGGCGCGCCGTTCCGGTGAAATCGACACGGGCCATTCGCGGAAGGGCGCATAGAAGGGCGATTCTTCGACCGACTTCGCGCGGGCGACCTCGGCGACGCCGATGTCGCGCCCTTTCAATGTGATTTGCGAAGGGGTGAAACCGCGCTTCAGCCCGGCGCGCATATTGACCATCTGCTGATCGAAATAGCGCGGCATGTCGCGCAGCATCGCGATATATTCGCGGTAATCCGCCTCATCCTCAAACGTCGCGCGCGCCCAGCCGGCGACGCCGCCCCAGAAGCTGGAATCCGAATTCAGCGGCTTTTCGAACTCGCGATATGTCTGGGCATCGAGCAGCGCGGCGATCTGCCCCTTGTAGACCACATAATTGACCCGCTGCTCCGCCGACAGCGCGCCGGGGTCGATCGCATCCAGCGCCGCCGCGGTCCGGGTCCAGCGTTGCAGCCGTTCGGCCTGCGCCGCCGGACCGACATCGGGAAGCCGGCGCGGCGCGCCCTCCGCATCGTCTTCGCCCGGTGCGAACTGCGCCCGGCGCCACTCATATTCCGCGCTGGAAAGCGCCTCGAACCGTTCGTCGGCGCTGGTTTCCGCCGCCTTTACGCCCATTGTCGCCGCCATCGTTATCACCATCAGGATCACCAACCGCCAATATTTCACATCACTCTCCAATCCGCATGATGTCGTCATAGAGCCGCGCGGGAATCGTCACCCCGTTCGCGAGACTCTCCCGCCGCGCCGCGTAGCGACGCGACGACGGCAGGCGGGCGCCCTGCGCCTCGATCGCGGCGAACATCGCCTCCGCCCGCGCCATATGGTCCGATAGCGCCGCACCCAGAAAGGCGGCGGGGTCGATCGCAAGGATCAACTCCCCGCCCATCGGCGACCCGCCGCGCCCGCCGTCGAGCGCGATCGATTCGGCGCTCGTCAGGTCGCCGATCAATGGGCCGGCGAGCAGTTCAACCATCGCCGCGAGCGCCGACCCCTTGTGCCCCCCGAAGGTCCGCATCGCGCCGTCCAGCACCGCGGCGGCGTCGGTCGTCGGCCGCCCTTCGCTATCGACGCCCCAGTCACCCGGCACGGGCTCACCCGCCCGGCGGCGCAGTTCGATCTCGCCGCGCGCCGCCGCGCTGGTCGCGAAATCGAACACGAACGCCTCACGCCCGGGACGCGGCCATCCGAATGCGATCGGATTGGTGCCGAAAACCGGTTTTGCGCCCCCCGCCGGCGCGACCCAGGCGTGGCTGGGCGTGAAGGCGAGCGCGACCAAGCCATGATCCGCAAGCCGCTCGACCTCCGGCCAAAGCGCCGCGAAGTGGACCACATGATTGAGCGCGAGCGCCGCGATGCCCTGATCGCGCGCTTTTTGCACGAGCAGTGGAAGCCCGCGCTCGAAGGCGAGTTGCGCGAAGCCCCCGCCGCCATCGACGCGGACGACGCCCTTCGCGGGTTCGCTCGCCACCGGCACCGCATCCGGCACAACGACACCCCGGCTTATGCTGCTGGCTGCGACCAGCAGCCGATAGATGCCGTGACTGGTACAGCCATCGCGCTCGCCCGCGACCATCGTTTCGGCGACCGCGTCGGCGTGGTCGGTCGACAGACCCACCGCGCGCAGCTTTTTTCGCGCCAGCTCGCGCAGTTCGTCCAGCGTCATCCGCACGCCGTCGCCGGCGGCGGCGATGTTCATGCCGCGATGCCGGGTTTGGCGGTGACGAGGCGGATGCCGAAGACCGGCCCCGCGGTGCTGCGATCGTGCGGCACGACGCGGACGCGGACCGACGCCTTGCCCTGGGTCAGCGCGGTCGGCACCGGATATTCGACGTCGAAGAATTTGCCCGGTGCATCATGGCCGAGCCGCTGGGTCGCGATCCGCTGCCCATCGATCAATATATCGAAGGCGCGCGGCCGCTCGTCGCCCCAATAGGTCGCCTGAAGGACCAGCGGCCCCGGCTTCACCTTCATGTTGAATTCGAAGAAGCCGCCCGACCGGGCGTCGCGTCCCTGACGGCCACGATAGGTCACGGGGTAGCTGATGTCGCTCGTCAGGTCATGGTCGCGCTCGGGCTGCATTTCGCCGAGGAACATGACGTCGACCGAGCGGGCGGCGAGATCCTTCAGCCGCGCCTGTTCCGCATTATAGCTCGCTTCCTCGCTTTGCCACGCCGCTTCGGTGAAACGCTTGAAATAGACGGCGCTGCGGCGTTCATACTGGCGATAGAAGGGCACGAAACCGAGGTCGGCGGGCCGAACCACACCGCGCGTTCCATAGATCGCCCGGTCGGCCGCGACCGGCGAAAAGCCGGTGAGCAAGTCGGCGCCGACGAGCGCGGGGTCGGCGCGCTCCCATTTCTGTTCATTGGGCCCCAGATCGGCGGCGAGCACCAGCGGGCCGCGCAGCACCGACACGACGCTGTCGTCGCCCGGCGTCGCTTCGAGCCGCAAGTCGAGCGGCAGCGTGATCGCGACGATGTCGCCCGCCTTCCAGCGGCGGGACACCACGGCATAGCCGCGCGTGAAGGCGGGCGTCGCCGCCTCGCCGTTCACCGTCACCTCGGCCTTGCCGGCGGCCCAGCCGGGCACGCGCAGCGCGACCGGGAAGGTTCCCGAACGCAGCGTGTCGAACCGGAGCGTCGACGTAGCCCCATAGGGGTAGCTGGTATCGAGCGTCACGCCCGCCTTGCGCGCGGCCCAATCCACCGTCGCGGGGATATAGAGATTGACGTAGAAGGTCCCGTCCTCGCCTTCCCAAAAGATCGAATCGCCATGCTTGGCATGGCTTTCCATCCCCGAACCGACACAACACCAGAAAGCGTCGTCGTCGGTCGTCGAATAGCCGCGCTCGGTCCCCGACATCAGTGGGGTCATATAGGTAAAGCCGCCGGTCGCCGGGTTCTGCGCCGCCATGACATGGTTGAGATGCGCGCGTTCATAATAGTCGAAGAAGGCGCCTTCGGGCTCCCACGTCCACAAATGCCGCGTCAGTTTCAGCATATTATAGGTGTTGCAATGCTCGCACGTCGCCTCGGTGATATGCCGGGCGGTCGTGTCGGGTTCGAAGAAATATTCGCGGTCGGCATTGCCCCCGATCACATAGCTGTGATGGTGGACGACGCGGTCCCAGAAGAAGGAGGCGGCGGTCGCCTTCGCCGGTTCGCCCGTCAGTTCGTGAATCCGCGCGAGGCCGATCAGCTTGGGCACCTGGGTGTTGGCGTGGAAATTGGCGAGCTTGTCCTCGCGCGCGGCGAGCGGACCCAGAACGCGCTTGTCATAGAAAAGCTCGGCCATCGCGAGCCACCGCTTGTCGTTGGTGCGCGCATAAAGTTCGGCGAAGCTTTCGTTGATCCCGCCATATTCGCAGGCGAGAACCTCCTGAACCTGCGCGGGGGTCAGCGCGGTCATCACGCCCTCGAAATAGCCGGCGAATCCGGTCGCGACGTCCAGCGCCTTGCGACTGCCCCACGCGCCATGGATGTCGAGCAGGCCCGCGAACAATTTGTGGATGGTATAGAATGGCGCCCACGACCCGTTGAGATCGAAGCCGCCCGAGCGGATATCGCCCTTTTTGATTTCGTCGAAAATCTCGACGCCATCGACGATCGTGCCGTCCTTGCGCTTGCGTCCGAGACCGCCGAAATAACCATTGCCGCGCGCCGCCTGGGTCGCGGCAAGCTCATCGACGATATAGTCGGCGCGGCGGCGCATTTCGGCATCGCCCGTCTGTTGCCAGGTCAGCACCAGCGCGGTCATATAATGGCCCAGCGTATGCCCCGCGATCGTGTCGCTTTCCCAGCCGCCATAGATCGGCGCCTTTGGCTCCATCCCCGCATAGGCGCGGAAATTGTGGAGCAGGCGATCGGGGTCGAGGCGGTGGAGGTAGTTGCGGTTCACTTCGACCGCCGTCGCGAAATCGGACGGTTTCAGGCGCACCGCGCCAAGGGGGAGCGGCCGCGCCTTGCCGTGCAGATTGACCTTGCCACCCGCCGCGAGGGCGCCCGTCGCATGCGCAAGGATGGCGAAGGTGCCGACGCCGAACATCAGCTGCCGGCGACTGGTTTCCCGAAATAACATAACCGCTCCCATTTTGAATATCGTATACCATCATACAGGAACGCGGCTGTCAATCCTCAAATGGCGCCGCGCCGATCCGGCGGCAACGCATGAAGGCGTCGGCCACAAGGCGGAGCGGGGTCCGGTCCACATCGCTGCGCGCTTCGCGGATCAGGCGCGCAAAGCGGGCGTAAATCTCGGGATATTCGCGCTCGGCGCCGACGTCGTGCCCGGTGCCGTCGATCGCCAGCCGCGCGCCTCCGGCGCCGAGGCACAGCGTGCCGGCGTCGGTTTCGGCGGTGATGTCCCAGGTTTGCGGCCCCTGTTGGCGCCAATCGAAAACGGCATGCACCGGGGCGCCGTCGATGCCGACCATCTCGAGCTGCGCGGCGATCGGCGCCGCGCGGTTGGATGGAATTTCCAGCCGCCCATCGCGCAAATGGAAATGCCGCGGCAGGACGTGGGTGGCGATCGACAGCGCGTTGATGCCGGGATCGAACACGCCGAAGCCGCCGGGCTCCCATATCCATTGCTGGCCCGGATGCCACCGGCGGACATCCTCTTTCCAGACGATATCGACGCGATGGATATGGCGTTCGGCGAGCCAGGCGCGCGCTGGAGCGACGCCGGGGGCGTAGCGCGAATGCCACGCGGCGAAGAGTGTCGTATCGGACGCTTCGGCGAGCCGCGTCAGCGCCTCGACCTCCGCCAGCGTCGCCCCGGGCGGTTTTTCCAGCAGCACATGCTTGCCGGCGCGGATCGCTTTTGCCGCCGCCTCGAAACGGGCCTGCGGCGGCTGGCACATGGCGATGGCGTCGATTGCTACACCGGCACCCAGCAGCGCATCCACCGTCTCGAAGACCGGTATCCCGTCGATCGTGCCGGAAAGGCTCGCCGCCGCGACCAGTTCGAATTCGTCCGACGCCGCGATGGCCGGAATATGCTGGTCATGCGCGATCTTACCGAGACCGACGATGGCGACCCGAACGGCCATCTAGAGTGCTTTCACCGCGGCGGCCGGCGACGCCGCCCGGACGATCGGGTTGCGGACCGGCAGCGTGAACGGCGCCGCCTCGATCTCGAACACATCGCCCTCGCGCGTTTCGATCCCGTCGCTGCATGACAGGGTCGCGGTGCCGAAGAAATGGACATGCACGTCGCCGGGACGGCGGAACAGGCCATATTTGAAATGATGGCGCTCGAGGTTGGCGATGCTGTGCGACATATTGTCTTCGCCCGACAGAAAGGGCTTTTCCCACAGCGTCCGGCCCTCGCGTACGATGCGGCTGACCCCCTCGACATGCGCGGGCAATTCGCCGACGAGCAGTTCGGGACCCAGCGCCGCAGGGCGCAGCTTCGAATGGGCGAGCCACAGATAATTGCCGCGCTCGGTCACATGGTCCGAAAATTCATTGGCGAGTGCATAGCCGAGACGGACCGGCGTGCCGTCGCCGGCGATCAGATAGATGCCGGCGATCTCCGGCTCTTCGCCCGCGTCGAGCGCGAAATCGGGCGACAGCAGCGGCGCGCCCGGGGCGACGAGCGAGGATCCGTCGCCCTTATAGAACCATTCGGGCTGGGCCCCTTGGGCCCCGTCGGCGGGCTTGCCGCCTTCGACCCCCATCAGGAACATCTTCATCGAATCGGTCTGATGCGCCGCATCGTCCAGCGCCCGGTGCATCTTGTCGCGGCCCTCGGCCGAACCGAGATGGGTGAGGCCGGTGCCGCTGAGCAGCAGATGGGCGGAATCCTCATGGTCGATCGGCGCGAGCAGTTCGACCGCCGCGAGATCGACCGGCGGCCCGTCGCCGAGCGCCCGGGTCAACGCATCCAGAGTGGTTCCTTCGGCCAGCGCACGGCGGGCGAGCGCGAGCGTGCTCGACACACCGGGAAGCCTCGACGCCGCTCGCCCGTCGCGGATCACCGCGACCCCCCGGTCGCCGTCGGCGCCGCGAAATTGCACCAAAGAAATCATCAGCTTGCTCTCCTTATCGCCTTCCCTTGCCGCCTCAGGCGAGCGTCAGCACGCCATCGACGCGCCGCGGGGCGCCATATGGATTGTCCTGCCGCAGCGCCGCGGGCAGCAGGTGGTCGGGCAGATTCTGGTAACAGACGGGCCGCAGGAACCGCATGATCGCCAACGCCCCGACCGATGTGGTGCGACTGTCGCTGGTGGCGGGAAACGGACCGCCGTGAACCATCGCGTGGCAGACTTCGACGCCCGTCGGCCACCCGTTGGCGAGGATTCGCCCGGCTTTGCGCGCGAGCAACGGAATCAGCGGAGCGACCAGTTCCTCATCGGCCTCGTCGAACAACAGCGTCGCGGTCAATTGACCTTCAAGACCGCCGACAAGCTGTGCGATCTCGGCCGGATCGGCCGCGCGAACCACGATCGACGACGAACCGAACACTTCGTCGCCGAGCGCCGGGTCGCGCGCGAAAGCGGCGGCGTCGGTGCCGAAAAGCGCCGCCTGCGCCTGATTTTCACCCTCTCCCGCCGGACCGCGCGCCACGGTTTCGACCGCGTCATTCGCGCGCAATGCGTCAACGCCCCGCCCGAAGGCCGAATGAATAGCCGGGGTCAGCATCTGCTGCGCGGGCGACTGGCCAAGCGTCGCGGCCGCCGCACCGACGAAGGCGTCGAGGTCGCTTCCGTCGAGCGCGATCACCAGACCGGGGTTCGTGCAGAATTGGCCCGCTCCCATCGTCAGCGACGCCGCATAGGCTTCGCCGAGCGCAGCGCCCCGCGCCTTCGCGGCGGCGGGAAACAGGACGACCGGATTGATGCTCGACATTTCGGCATAGACCGGGATCGGCTCGGCGCGCTCGCTCGCGATGCGCACCAGTGCGAGGCCGCCGCCGCGCGATCCGGTGAAGCCCACCGCCTTGACGCGCGGATCGGCGACCAGCGCGGCGCCGAGTTCGTTGGTCGTGCCAGGCAGATAGGAAAATACGCCTTCGGGCATGCCGCAACGCTCCGCGGCCCGGCGAATCGCGCGGGCGACCAGTTCGCCGGTTCCCGGATGCGCGGGGTGCCCCTTCACGATCACCGGGCAGCCCGCCGCAAAGGCCGAGGCCGTGTCGCCGCCCGCGACCGAGAAGGCGAGCGGGAAATTCGACGCGCCGAACACCGCAACCGGCCCGAGCGCAACGTTGCGGCGGCGCAAATCGGGGCGGGGCAGCGGAGCGCGGTCGGGCTGGGCCGGGTCGATGGTGACGTCGAGCCATCCGCCTTCGCGCACGACCGAGGCGAACAGGCGGAGCTGGCCGATCGTGCGTCCGCGCTCACCCTCCAGCCGCGCGCGCGGCAACCCGCTTTCGCGCATCGCGCGTTCGATCAGCGCATCCCCGATGGCGGCGATTTCTTCGGCGATGGTTTCAAGGAACAGCGCGCGCGCTTCGGGCGCGGTTTCGCTGAAGATCGCAAAAGCCCCGTCCGCCAGCGCGGCGGCATCGGCGACGTCGGCGGCCCCGGCTTCGTGGAAGTCCGGGCCGATATTCCGTCCGGTTGCCGGATCGACCGCGGCGAAGCCCGCCTCGCCGACGCGGTCCGCGGATCCCACAAGGATGGCGCCTGTAATTTCCATGATGCACTCCAATAAGTCTGACAGTATACTATTATGCCCCGATTGCAGATTGCCGGCGCAGCGTCAAGGAGAGGATAATGATAATCACGGCCGTTTCACCTGCCGGAGCGACGCTTGGCGAAGGCGCGCTATGGGATCCCGATCGCGAAATCCTGTGGTGGATCGACATCAAGGCGCCGGCTCTGCACGCGCATCATGTCGCCAGCGGCGCCAACCACCGGCAGTCCCTGCCTTTCCGCCTGACCGCGCTCGGGCTGACGCAGGACGGGATGCTGGTCGCGAGCGGCGACCCGGGTTTCGTACGGCTTTCCATCGCCGACGATCTCTCGGTTTCCGTTTGCGACATCCTTGCGACGGTCGATGAACCCGCCGGCAATCGTTTCAACGACGGCAAGGTCGATGGCGCGGGCCGCTTCTGGGCCGGAACGATGGACGATGCCGAAGCGGCGGCGCGCGGGTCGCTCTACCGGCTCGACCCGGACGGAAGCGTTACGCGGGTCCGCAGCGGCATGATGGTGCCCAACGGACCGACGTTCCTCGCCGATGGCACCATGCTCGTCACCGACTCGGCGGCGCGGCACATCGCCGCGGTCACGCTCGACGCCAGCGGTAACCCCGTCACCGAACGGCCTTTCGCCGCCTTCACCCCCGAACAGGGCTATCCCGACGGCATGACGGTCGATGCCGAGGATCATGTCTGGATCGCCTTTTGGGACGGATGGTGCCTGCGCCGCCCGTCGCCCGAAGGCCGGATCGTGCGCGAGATCCCCCTGCCCGTTCAGCGCCCGACCTGTCCGGCATTCGGCGGGCGCGACCTCGACCGCCTCTATGTCACCAGCGCCACGGTCAGCCTGACGCCCGGGGCGCTCGCCCGGCAACCGCTGGCGGGGGCGCTGCTATGCCTCACCGGCGTAACAACCGGTCGCAGCCCCACCCGCTTCGCCGGTTAGGCCGCGTCGGAGGATGCCATTTCGGGGCGCCCCGGTTCGACAGCAGCCGGGGCATCGCCCGACACGAAGGGCTTTGCCCCCCACAGAGCATAGAAGAGAATATAAAGCTCGCACGCCGCGGTGAGCAGGAAGGACATCTGCAAGCCATAAAGATCGGCGAGCCAGCCCTGCACGATGACGAGCGCGCCGCCCGCGATCGCCATGATGAGCAGGCCCGACCCCTCTTCGGTCAGCGGGCCGAGGCCGCGAATGCCGAGCGCGAAAATGGTCGGGAACATGATCGAATGGAACAACCCCACGAGGATCAATGACCACATGGCGACGGGGCCGTGGGCGAAGACCGTCACCAGCATCACGATGAACGCCCCGATCGAGAAGGCCGCGAGCAAGGCTTCGGCGCTGACCCGCTGCATGATCGCCGCTCCCAAAAAGCGTCCGACCATCATCCCCGCCCACAGGAAGGTCAGATAATTGCCGGCCTGCTCATGCGTCAGGTTCGCGATGTCGGGCTGGCTGACGAAGTTGACGAACAGGTTGGCGACGCCGATTTCGGCGATCAGATAGATGAAGATGGCCGGGACACCCCACACGAGGTTGCGGTGCCGCCACAGCGAATGATTCTTGCGCTCTTCGCGGCTGACCCGGCTGGACGCCGCACCCATCGCGGGGAGCGGGAAGCGCGCGATGATGACCGCGAGCACGAGCAGCGCTACCGCCACAAGGCCGTAGGGAAGAATCACCGAATGCGCGTCGGCCAGCCGCTCCGCCTGGGTCAGCACCGTGCCGGCTTCCGCCGTGCCGCCCTTCGACCGGCCCAGAATCAGATAGGCGCCGAACATGGGCGCGAGCATCGTGCCGGCCGAGTTCATCGCCTGCACGAGGTTGAGGCGCGACGAGGCCGTTTCGGGGGCGCCCACCACGACGACATAGGGATTGGCGGCGACCTGAAGCAGACTGATGCCGCAGGCGATGATGAACAGCATGACCAGCGTCACGCCATAGGACGGAAGGCTCGCCGCCAGCATCATGCCCAGCGAGCCGGCCGCCATGATCAAAAGCCCGACCACCAGCGCCTTTTGATATCCGATGCGCTCGATCAGTTTCGCCGACGGGATCGAGGCGACGAAATAGGCGATGAACCACACCGATTCGATCAGCGTCGTTTGCGTGTAGCTGAGGTCGAACACGCTGCGCAGATGCGGCAGCAGCGTGTTGTTGATGACGGTGATGAACCCCCACATGAAAAAAAGGCTCGCCAGCAGCGTCAGCGCCGCCGTGTAGCTCTGCGCCGGGCCGACCGACGGGCTCCCGCTGTTTATGGGGGCACCGGATGGAACGGGCATGAACGACTTCTCCCTTTTTTATGCCGGCAGCGAAGCGGCTCCTTTACAACTTGTCTGACTGTATACTATCTGAAGTAATCGTCAATCGGTGAGGAGATAGCCCATGCGCGTCGTCAACAGCAGGAAGAAGATGGCGAAACTGTTCGCGACATGCGCCGCCTTCACCGCGACGACCGTCGCGGCGAACGCCCATGCGGCGACCGCCGAGCGGTCCGAACTCGGCAAATTGGCTGACGGCCGGACCGTCGAGACGATCACGCTCGCCAATGAAGCGGGGGTGAAGGCGCGTATCATCACCTATGGCGCGACGCTTCAATCGCTCGAAGCCCCCGACCGCACGGGGGCGGTCGCGGACATCATACTCGGCTATGACGACCTTGCGGGCTATGTCGACAAGCCCAATTATTTCGGCGTCACCGTCGGCCGCTATGCCAATCGTATCGCGGGCGGCCGCTTTGTGCTCGATGGCCGGTCCTTCCAGCTTCCGCTCAACAACGGCCCCAACTCGCTGCACGGCGGCACGAAGGGTTTCGACAAGAATTTGTGGACGATCGCATCGGTCGAGAGCGGACCGACCGCCAGCGTCACGCTGACGCTGACCAGCCCGGCGGGCGATCAGGGTTATCCGGGCACGCTCGACGTCATCGTCACCTATTCGCTCGATCGGGCGGGGGCGCTGACGATCGATTTCGGCGCGAAGACCGATGCGCCGACGATCGTCAATCTGACCAATCACGCGATTTTCAATCTGGCGGGCGAAGGCGCGGCGCGCGGTATCCTCGATCACAAGCTGACCGTCGCGGCGCAGCGTTACACGCCGGTGAACGATGCGCTGATCCCGACGGGCGCGTTGAAGCCGGTCGCGGGCGGCGTGTTCGACTTCACCGGCGGGCGGATCATCGGCGACGGCATCCGCGACGGCCGCGATCCGCAGATCGTCGCGGGCCGCGGATATGATCATAATTTCGTGCTCGACAAGGGCGTCACCGGCCAGCCCGAATTCGCCGCCCGGCTCGAAGACCCGGTATCGGGCCGCGTGCTCGAGGTGTTGACCACCGAGCCGGGCCTGCAGGTCTACACCGGCAACTTCCTCGACGGCACGCTCGTCGGCAAGCGCGGCCATCTCTACCGCATGGGCGACGGCATCGCGCTGGAACCCCAGAAATTTCCCGACACGCCCAACCAGCCCGCCTTCGGATCGGCGCGGGTCGACCCCGGCAAACCCTATCATCACCGCATGATCTACCGCGTCTCGACGACGCGCTGATCGCAGGAGCAAGAGTCCATGTCCGACGCCCCGGTCCCCCCGCAGCTGCGTAGCCGCGCCTGGTTCGCGAACGACGAGAATATCGACATGACGTCGCTGTATCTCGAACGCTACCTGAACTTCGGGCTCAGCCTCGACGAACTGCGCTCGGGCAAGCCGATCATCGGCATCGCGCAGACCGGATCGGACCTGTCGCCGTGCAACCGGCATCATCTGGTGCTGGCCGAACGCGTCCGCGAAGGCATTCGCGAAGCGGGCGGGATCGCGCTGGAATTCCCGGTCCATCCGATTCAGGAAACGGGAAAGCGCCCGACGGCGGGGCTCGACCGCAACCTCGCCTATCTGGGGCTTGTCGAAGCCTTATACGGCTATCCGATCGACGGCGTGGTGCTGACGACGGGATGCGACAAGACGACGCCCGCGTGCCTGATGGCGGCGGCGACGGTGAACCTGCCCGCCATCGCGCTGTCGGTCGGCCCGATGCTCAACGGATGGCACAAGGGCGAGCGGACCGGATCGGGCACCATCGTCTGGAAGGGCCGGCAGATGCTGGCGGCCGGAGAGATCGACGAGGAGGGCTTTATCAAGCTCGTGGCTTCGTCGGCGCCATCGACGGGCTATTGCAACACGATGGGCACCGCGACGACGATGAACTCGCTGGCCGAGGCGCTGGGCATGATGCTTCCCGGATCGGCGGCGATCCCGGCGCCCTATCGCGACCGGCAGGAAGTCGCTTACCTCACCGGCAAGCGCATCGTCGAAATGGTGGCCGAGGATCTGAAGCCGTCGGATATTATGATGCGCGAGGCGTTTTTGAATGCGATCGTCGTCAACAGCGCGATCGGCGGATCGACCAACGCCCCGATCCATCTCGCCGCCATCGCCCGGCATATCGGCGTCGAGCTGACGTTGAACGACTGGCAGGAGCATGGGCACAAGATCCCGCTGCTCGTCAATTTGCAACCCGCCGGCGAATATCTGGGCGAGGATTATTATCGCGCGGGCGGGGTGCCCGCGGTGGTCGCGCAGTTGATCGGGCAAGGGCTGATCCACGAAAATACGATGACCGTGAACGGCCGCACCATCGGCGAAAATTGCCGCGGCGCCGAGATCGAGGACGAAAGGGTCATCCGCCAATTCGATCGGCCACTGGTCGCCGATGCCGGCTTCATCGTGCTCAAGGGAAATTTGTTCGACGCCGCGATTATGAAGACCAGCGTCATCGGCGACGAGTTTCGGACTCGCTACCTTTCGAATCCCGACGATCCCGACGCTTTCGAGGGGCCGGCGATGGTGTTCGAGGGTCCCGAGGATTATCACCGCCGTATCGATGACCCCGCGCTCGGCATCACCCCCGACACTTTGCTGTTCATGCGCGGCGCCGGTCCGATCGGATATCCCGGCGCGGCGGAGGTCGTGAACATGCGCCCGCCCGCCTATCTGATCCGCGAAGGCATCGGCGCCCTGCCCTGCATCGGCGATGGTCGTCAGTCGGGCACATCGGGTTCGCCGTCGATCCTGAACGCCTCGCCCGAAGCGGCGGTGGGCGGCGGCCTCGCGCTGCTGCGCACCGGCGACCGGGTCCGCATCGACCTCAGCCGCGGTACGGTCGATGTGCTGATCGATCCGGAGGAGCTGGAGCGGCGGCGGCAGGATCTCGCCGATGCCGGCGGCTTCGCTTATCCCGCGTCGCAGACGCCGTGGCAGGAGATTCAGCGCCGGCTCGTCGGGCAGATGGATAGCGGTGCCATCCTCGAGGGCGCCGAAAAATATCAGCGCATCGCCCAGACCGCGGGGCTGCCGCGCGACAGCCATTGAGGCCCTCTCAGTCCGACTGCAATGAAATTTCCGTATCGATCAGCGCGAGCCGGATAAGCTCCGCCATGGCCGCGCGGGCGGCGCGCGGATCGCCCGCGGCCACCGCGTCGAACAGGGCGCGGTGGTCGGGAATGGGGTCGCGGGGCAGCTCGCGTTTGCGCTGCTTGTAGATGGTGGTCCACGCGATCGCCGCCATGATCGAACTGGCCAGCGCGATCACCGCATCGTTGCGGCTCGCCTCCAGCATGATCATGTGGAACTGCTGGTCGGCGAGACGCCCGGCGTCGGTCGCCAGCCCGTGGCGCGCCATCGCGTCGAGCGCGCTGCGCATCGCCTGCACCTGCTCCTCGGTGCGGCGCTCCGCCGCCAGTTCGGCGGCGCTCGGTTCGACGATCATCCGCAGTTCGAACAGGTCGTGAAGGAATTTCAGGCTCGGCTCGGCCTCGAACTGCCAGGCGAGCAGGTCGGGGTCGAGGAGGCTCCACTGGCGCCGCGGGCTGACCCGCGTCCCCGCCTTGGGGCGACTGTCCACCAATCCCTTCGCCGACAAGGTGCGGAACGCCTCGCGCAGCGCCGAGCGCGAAATGCCGATCTGTTCGGCATATTCGATTTCGCCCGGGAACATATGCCCTTCGGGCAGCTCGCCGGTGAGGATCTGGACCGCCAATTGCTGCGCCAGTGAGCCCCGCAATCGCTTGCCATTGCCTTGCTGGATAAGCGCTCCCGCGACGGGCTTGAGCGCAAAACTCTTGATCTGTCTGTCCATTGCCACGTCTTCCAACTCCCCGGCCATCCTGTCCAGCGTCATTTTGCAATCAAGTCTTACAATATACCGTATATTATCCCTTGAAGTCTGACTATCCTTTGCTATGCCCGATGAAGCGGGAGAGAAGCAGTGAATCAGGACAGAGTGACAAAATGGCGCCGCGGCAAGGCGGCTTTTTCGGCGGCACTGCTCGCGAGCGGCGGACTCGCGCTGGTCGCCGCCACCCCCGCGCTGATCGCGCAGGAGCCGCCGAAGCCCCAGCCCAAGCCGATCGCGACGAGCGAATATCGGGTCGGGGATTTTGTCGTCGCGCTGCGCACCGACACGCAGACGCTGGCGCGGCTTTCGCCGGGCGCCGAGCCGGGGTTCAGCTTCGTCCCGACCGCGCGCGAGGCCGAAAGGGCCGGCGACGGCTATAATCATATCGGCGACCTCAACCTGCGCGTGCGAACGCCCGGCGGGACATGGCGCGACTTCGCATCTGCCCAGACGCGCCGCGCGATCCGTCCGCTGCCCGCGGGCGGAACGACGATCGCGGCGGCCGACATCACCGCGAGCATGGGCCGCGACGCGCCGTTCAGCGTCGAGCGGCGCTGGTTCGACGACAAGGGGCTGCTCGGGCTCTCCTTCCGCATCGCGAACCGGTCGGATCGACCGCTCGAGATCGGAGCGCTCGGGATGCCGATGGTCTTCGACAATATCTTGATCGATCGAAGCCTCGACCAGGCGCATACCCAGGCAAGCTTCGTCGATCCCTATATCGGCCGCGACGCCGGCTATCTGCAGGTCACGCGCCTCAACGGCCACGGCCCCGCGCTGCTCGTCCTGCCGCGCGGCAAGGGCAGCGCGCTCGAGGCCTATAGCCCGCTCAAGAACCCGCGCGAAGCCGAACCCGGTTCGATCTTCACCGACAAAAGCCCGCGCGGGCAGACGTCCGAAGGCTTCTATGACTGGACGGTCCATTCGGCGGGTCTTGCCGAACGCGAATGGAAAGATGTCGGCGAGCAGTGGAATATGCCGACCAGTCGCACCCTTGCCCCGGGCGAAGCGATCGAGGTGGGCGTCCGGCTGGTCCAGGCGCCGTCGATCCGCGCGATCGAATCCACGCTGATCGCCAACAAACGCCCGGTGGCCATCGGCATACCCGGCTATGTCGTGCCGATGGACCAGCAGGCGAGCCTGTTCGTCAAGGCGCCGAGCCGGATCGTATCGATCAAGAGCCATCCCGCGGGTGCGGTCGAAGCCACAAGCGCGGGCAGCGTCAAGGGCTGGGCGCGTCTGGCGATCCGCGGGCGGCAGTGGGGCCCGGTCCGGCTGACCATCGCCTATGCCGACGGCACCAAACAGACCGTCAGCTATTATGTCACCAAGCCCGCGGACGAGGCGGTCGCCGATCTCGGCCGTTTCGCGACCACCAAGCAATGGTATGAGGGCCGGAACGATCCGTTCGGCCGGTCGCCGGCGATCCTGACCTATGACAAGGAGGCCAAGAAGATCGTCGATGTCGAACCGCGCGTCTGGATCGCGGGGATGAGCGACGAAGGCGGCGGCGGCAGTTGGGTCGCGGCGGCGATCAAGCAGCTCGACAATCCCGATGCCGCCGAGGTTGCGAAAATCGAACGGCTTGTCGATGAAACGGTGGTCGGCAATTTGCAGGTCGCCGACGGGCCCAAGGCCGGGGCGGTCAAGAAGAGCCTCTTTTACTATGACCCGGCAAAATTCCCCGAGGCATATGACGCGTTTCCCGCCGATAAATGGAAAAGCTGGACCTCATGGGACGCCAAGGGCGCCGGCGACCTTGGCCGCGCCTATAATTATCCGCATGTCGCGATCGGCCACTGGGTGCTGTACCGGACGGCGCGCAACCACCCCGGCCTCGTCAAGCGGCACGACTGGCGCTGGTATCTGGAAAAGGCG
Source organism: Sphingopyxis italica (assembly GCF_011926545.1). Lineage (GTDB taxonomy): Bacteria > Pseudomonadota > Alphaproteobacteria > Sphingomonadales > Sphingomonadaceae > Sphingopyxis > Sphingopyxis italica. Next base: position 382,411 of record NZ_JAATIT010000001.1, read on the forward strand.
CATCAGACCACGGTCGCGATGATGCGCGATGCGCCCTATTATGCCGAATTCGGCCTGATGGAAGGCGACGTCTTCGTCGATATATTAAAGGATCTGAAGCGCGAGGGGATGACGGCCGAGGCGGCCGAGATGGAAGCGCTGATGAAGAAGCGCGCCGACCATTGGCGTACGCTCAAATATCCCTTCGGGTCCGAAATGCCCTGGGACTCGACCGGACAACCCGAAGTCTATGCCTGGATGCGCTATTTCGGCTTCGCGCCGCAGGCCGAGGCGACGCGCGAGGTGATCCTGGGCTATGATCCGACCATCCCGAGCTGGGCCTATAATGGCAACGCCCGCCGCTATTGGGATTTCCTCTATGGCGGCAAATATGCGCGGATCGAGCGGCAGATCCATCATTATGGTTCGGCGCTGAACGCGGTGCCGCTGTTCGACGCCTTCCGGCGCGATCCCGCCGATCTTCACCTGCTGCGCGTCGCCTATGGCGGAATGATGGGCGGCATCACCAACATCGACCAGGAGGGCTTTTCCTCCGCGGCGTTCCATGCCTGGCCCGATATGATGAAATGGGATCCTTATAGCGGCGATTATGGGATGGGATTTTACGGCCATGCGATCGCGTCGGCGACCTATGTCGTCGATGACCCGACGTTCGGCTGGCTGGGCTTTGGCGGCGACGTGACCGCGGCGAAGGGCAGCATATCCATCACCCCCAAAGACAGCGCGCGGGCGCGGCTGTTCATCGCGCCGGCCGGACAGTGGATCACGCTGGAAGCGGGCAAGATCGCGCGTGCGACCTATACGCCCGCGACGGGACGGATCGAGCTGACGCTCGACCCCGCCAACCGGCATACGCCGCACGCCCGCCTGTTCGTCGAGGCGACGACCGAGGCGGCACGGCCCATGACCGTCGCCGGGGCGAAGGCGGAGCGCGGAGGCTTCACCATCCCGCTCGCGGCGGAGCCCGTTACCATCGCGCTGACCCCGCGCTAGGGGCGTCTATTAGGGCTTTGTCGATCAGCCGGCGGCGGACGATCGCGCGCGCGGCGCCGGCCTGACGGAGCCCGTCCCGGCTTCACCAGATTCAGGCCGCGCCGCCCCGCGCCGAACCCGCGACCAAGTTCATTACCAGCTTGGGCAGGCTTTCATAATTCGCGCCATGATATTGCGAATCCGCCGGCAGCGCGTCCTTCAGTCGGCGGTGCGCCTCCGCGAGCGAATGATAGGGTACGCCCGGCAACAAATGATGCAGCGCATGATAGCGCAGCCCCACCGGCGCCCACAGCTCGGGCAGCAGACCCGGCGGCGGGACGTTGACGCTGTCGAGGAACTGGCCGGTCACCGTCAGCACTTCGCCGTCATTTTCCCAAAGATGCGCGACGAGCGTGCGGATCTGGTTGAGCACCAGGGTAGCAGCCGCAATCGCGCCGAAGATGATCAATGCGCGCAGCGGCACCCAGCCGAAGACGCCCGCGGCGATCAGCAGCGTCGACCACGCCCAGGCCCCGCCTTCCTGCCACGCCCACTGGCGGCGGAACTCGCCTTCGGGCGGCTTGCGGCGGAACAAAGGGTTGATGATCATCCCCGAATAGCGTTCGACGACGATCCGGCGCAGCGGCGGGATCAGGAAGGAGAGCGGGGTGAGCACCGCATAGCGGAAGACGAGCGCGAGCGGCGCGAAGGCCGCGGCGACGACGAACAGCGGCACCGTCCACGGCTTCATCAGCGCGAGCGGCAGATATTCGGGATCCTCGACCGTGCCATATTTGGTGCGGTTGTGGTGCAGACTGTGGATGCCCTCATACATGAAGGACGGGATGAGCAGCGGCACGCCGACGAGGATGTTCCAGCCGAGGCGGAACCCCGGCAGCGCGTTCTTGCGGATATGCGTCAGTTCGTGGATGAAGCTGCCGGCGCGGTAGAGCGCGACCACCGCAATGGCCGCCGCGACCAGCATCCACGCCGCCCCCGGCGCGAGGATCGCCGCCGCGATGCCCGCATAGCCGATCAAGGTCGAGGCGAGGAAGTCGGTCCAATAGATGCGCGCGCTCGGCTGCACGAGATCGCGCGTCAGCTCCGACGCCGCGCGGATCATCGCCATATCATCGGCGATTGCGGACTTTGCAACCGGCGCCGCGGCGGGCACCGACAGGCGGTCGACAAGGGTGTTCATCGCTAACATAGACCGCTCTTCATCATATTTTCATGGCAGCAAAATGGCCGAAAGCGGGTCGCCAGCGCCATTTCTATGCCCTAATGCGTCGCCACAAATATAGGCTCGGCTTTTCAGGAAACCACCCCATGAGCGGACATTCGCACGGCCCGATCACGATCCACCCGGTCAAGAACAAGAGCGACCTGCGCGAATTCGTCGAGCTCGCCTATCGCCTCAACCGCGGCGATCCGGCGTGGGTGCCGCCGCTGAAGGGCGAGGTTTACGGCCTGCTCACCCCCGGCAAGAATCCGTGGTTCGAACATGGCAAGGCGCAATTTTTCCTCGCGCGGCAGGACGGCCGCACGATCGGCCGCATTTCCGCGCATATCGACGAACTCGCGCTTGCGCAGCCCGCCGAACAGGGCATGGGCCCCGGCACCGGCAATTGGGGACTGCTCGAGGCCGAGGATCAGGATTGCGCGCGCGCGCTGCTCGCCGCCGCCGAGGAGTGGTTGCGCGGACAAGGCATGACGCGCGCGCTCGGCCCGCTGTCGATTTCGATCTGGGACGAGCCGGGGCTGTTGATCGAGGGGTTCGACAACGCGCCGACGGTGATGATGGGGCATAACAGCCCGCTCTATCGCGGGTGGATCGAGGGCACCGGATACGCGCCGGCGAAGCAGCTGCTGAACTATGACGTCGCGATTCGCGACGGTTTTCCGCCGATCGTCGACCGCATCGTCGCGGCGGGCGCGAAGAATGCGCGCATCCGCATTCGCAAGGTCGACAAGCGCCGTTTCGATGCCGAAGCGACGCTGATCATGGGCCTGCTCAACGACGCATGGTCCGACAATTGGGGCTTCGTGCCGCTGACCGACAGCGAGATCGCCTATGTCGGCAAGAAGCTGAAGGATATCGTCTTCGAGGATCTGATCCGCGTCGCCGAAGTCGACGGCGAACCCGTCGCTTTTATGATCGTGCTGCCGAACATCAACCAGCTCTTGATCGACATGGAAGGGTCGCTGTTGCCCTTCAACTGGGCGCGGCTGCTCTGGTGGCTGCGCAGACCCAAGAGCCGCATCCTGCGCGTACCGCTGATGGGCGTCGCCAAAAAGCTGCAGAACAGCCGCATGGCGAGCACGCTGGCCTTTATGATGATCGAATATATCCGCCGCGACGCGGTGCGCGATTACGGGACCGAACGCGGCGACATCGGCTGGGTGCTCGACGACAACCAGGGGATGAACGCGGTCGCCGAGGCGATCGGGGCGAAGGTCAACCGCGTGTATCAGATCTACGACAAATCGCTCTGATCGCTGGGACAGCTTTGCGACAAATGACGGCCATCGTGCGTTTCGAAGGCACGAAAGGGTTTGTCATGGCAGTCCAGTATCTTGCCGCCCATCGCTTCGGGCTCGGCCGCCGCTTCGACGATCCGGCGATCGAGGACCCGAAAGACTGGCTGGTGCGCCAGATCGGCGACTATGATCCCGCCCCCGCGGCGATCGCGGGGCTGGCGGGGCGCGAGGCGATCGCGACCGCCTATGCCGAATATCAGAGCGAGCGGCAGGCGATGCGCCGCGAAGCGAAGAATGCCAAAATGCGCGACGATGACGGCGCGGAGGTCCAGACGATGCGCCGCATGGCGCGTGCCGGTTTCCGCCGCCACTATGGCGAGGCGGCGCGCGCGCGCTTGACCGCCGCGGTCGCGACGCGCACCCCCTTCCCCGAACGCCTCGTCCATTTCTGGTCCAATCATTTCGCGATTTCGGCCGACAAGCAGACCGTCGTCGGCTTTGCCGGAAATTACGAGAATGAAGCGATCCGCCCGCATGTCATGGGCAAATTTTCGGACCTGCTGACCGCCGCGGTCTATCATCCCGCGATGCTGCTCTTCCTCGATCAGGCGCAGAGCTTCGGCCCTGACAGCCAGTTCGCGACGCGCGTGCGGAACCGGGGGCGGCGGCAGGCGCCGGGGCTCAACGAAAATCTGGCGCGCGAGATCATGGAGCTGCACACGCTGGGCGTGCGCGCCGGCTATACGCAGGCCGATGTGACGAACTTCGCCAAGGCGCTCACCGGGCTCACCGTGGCCGGGCTCGGCCGCGGCGCGGGCCAGCGGCTGATGCCCGCCGACGCGCGGACGGGCGAGACGATATTCGTCGACCGGCTGCACCAACCCGGTCCGCTGACGATCCTCGGCAAACTTTATGACCAGCCCGGAGCGAAACAGGCCGAAGCGGTGCTGCGCGACCTTGCCGTCCATCCCGCCACCGCGCGCCATGTCGCGACCAAGCTCGCGCGCCATTTTACGTCGGACGAGCCGCCCGCAACGCTCGTCGACCGGCTGACAGAGGATTTCGAACGAACCGGCGGCGACCTGCCCTCGCTCTATCGCACCCTCATCGCCTCGCCCGAACCCTGGGCCGCCGCACCGACGATGTTCAAGTCGCCGTGGGACTGGACGGTGTCGATGCTGCGCGCGCTGAAGACACCGGGGCTAGGCGAACGGCAGAATATCGCCGCGATGTTCACCCAGCTCGGCCAGCCGGTGTGGCGCCCCGGATCACCCAAGGGCTATGACGATATGGTCGCGACCTGGGCGGGATCGGCGGCGCTGATGCAGCGCGTCGAACTCGCGAGCCGCATCGCAGGCCGGATCGGCGACCGTGCCGACGCGCGCGCGCTCGCCCCCCTCGTCCTCGCCGACGCGCTCACCCCCGAAACCGCGCAGGCGATCGCGCGCGCCGACAGTCCGGGCCAAGGCATCGCGATGCTGTTCGCCAGCCCGGCCTTTTTGCGGAGATAGTCTTGTGATCCTCTCACGCCGCTCGATCATCCTGTCGGGAATCACCGTCGCCGCGGCGGGGGCGCTGCCCGGTTTCGCCTATGCCGCCGCGGGCACGCCAAAGCGCCTCGTCTTCGTCATCCAGCGCGGCGCCGCCGACGGCCTCGCCACCGTCGCGCCGACCGGCGACCCCGCCTTCGCCGCCGCGCGCCGCGCGCTGGCCGACGAGACGGCCGGCGGGGCAAAGCTCGACGGGATGTTCACGCTGCACCCGTCGCTCACGCAAACCGCCGGCCTCTACACCAGCAAGCAGGCGCATTTCGCGCACGCCGTCGCGACGGCCTATCGCGACCGGTCGCATTTCGACGGACAGAATATGCTCGAGGGCGGCGGGTCGCGACCCTACGGCCGCGACACCGGCTGGGTCGGACGCCTGCTCACGTTACTCCCCGCCGCCGAGCGCGACGCGATCGCCATTGCGCCCGCGGTTCCGCTCGCGCTGCGCGGATCGGTGCAGGTTGGCACCTATGCGCCGAGCCGCCTGCCGCAGGCCGACGCGGACCTGATCGCGCGGCTGACCGCGATGTATGCCGACGACCCGCTGCTCCATCCGCTGTGGGATAGCGCGGTCAAGACGCAGGAGCTGGCGAGCGACATCGGCGGCAACAACGGCCGCAACGGCGCCGACCTCGGCAAGCTCGCGGCGTCGCTGATGCTCCCCGCCGACGGCGCGCGCGTGATGATGGTCGAAACCGGCGGCTGGGACACGCACAGCGGCCAGCGCGGGCGGCTGGCGGCGCAACTTCGCGGGCTCGACCAGCTGATCGGCGCGCTTCAGGCCGGGCTCGGTCCCGCATGGAACGATACGCTCGTCATCGTCGCGACCGAATTCGGGCGCACCGTAGAGGTCAACGGCACCGGCGGCACCGATCACGGCACCGCATCGACCGCGATGCTGCTCGGCGGCGGACTGGCGATGGGCGGCAAGGTGTCGGCCGACTGGCCGGGGCTTGGCGCCAGCGCCCGCTATGAGGGCCGCGACCTCAAACCGACGCGCAGCCTCGAAAGCGTGATCGCGGGCGCGGTCGCGCATCATTATGCGCTCGACCCGAAGCGGGTGATGGCGACGCTCTATCCCGACGCTTGAGTGTCAGGCCAGCACCGCCCAGGTCGGCGCATGGTCGCTCGCCTTCTCGCGCCCGCGATGATCCTTGTCGACGCCCGCATCGACGAGCCGGTCGGCGAGCGCCGGGCTCAAGAGCAGGTGATCGATGCGGAAACCGTGGTCGCGCTGCCAGCCGCCCGCCTGATAGTCCCAGAATGTCCAGACGCCGCCCGCCGGATGGCGGCTGCGGATCGCGTCGGTCCATCCGTCGCCGAGCAGCCGGAACCAGGCATCGCGCGAATCGGGCTGCATCAGCGCGTCGGTCGCCATCGCGCGCGGGTCCCACACATCGTCGTCGTGCGGGATGACATTATAGTCGCCGGTCAGGATCGTCGGAATTTCGGCGGCGAGGAGGAATTTCGCCCGCTCGCGCAGCCGCGCCATCCAGCGCAGCTTGTAATCGAACTTGGGCCCCGGCTGCGGATTGCCGTTGGGAAGGTAGATCGACGCGACGCGCAGGCCGTGAACATCGGCTTCCAGATAGCGCGACTGCTCGTCCTCGGCTTCGCCGGCAAGGCCGCGCTGGATTTCGACGGGCTGCGTGCCCTTGGCGAGGATCGCGACGCCGTTGAAGCCCTTTTGTCCATGATAGAGAAAGCCGTAACCCGCCGCCTCGATCTCCTTGGTCGGCATCGTTTCGTCGCTCGACTTCAGTTCCTGAAGGCAGGCGACATCGGGCTGCGTTTCCTCGAGCCATTCGACGAGGCGCGGCAAACGGGCCTTGATCCCGTTGATATTGAATGTCGCGATTTTCATGGCGCACCTATGCCAGCAAGCACCGCGCTGTGAAAGGCGTCAGATCGAGAAGCTCGACCCGCAGCCGCAGCCCGAGGCCGCATTGGGATTTTCGACCTTGAACGACGATCCGCCGAGCGAATCGACGAAATCGACGATGCAGCCGCGCACCAGGTCGATGCTCACCGGGTCGACCACCAGCTTCACTCCATCGGTTTCGGTGACAATGTCATCGGCGTCGATGTCTTCGGCCAAACCGAAGCGATAGGTGAAGCCCGAGCAGCCCCCGCCATCGACCGCGAGGCGCAGCGCCGCATCGGCGTTGCCCTTGCGGTCGGCGATCCAGCGGACGCGCGCCGCGGCGGCGGGCGAGAGGGTGATATCGGAAAGCTGCGTGGCCATGACCGCTAGATAGGCGCCCCGGGCTCAAATAAAAAGGGCGCCTCGACGGTATTCCGCCTGGCGCCCCTTCCTCTCCGACCCGGGAAAACTGTTATTCGGGACCGCCCATCGCGACATTCTTGCCGGTGATCGCGGCGATCGCCATCTGGTCCGAACGGACGAAGGGCAACGGATTGACCGGCGCGCCTTCGATGCGGACTTCATAATGGAGGTGATTGCCGGTCGAACGGCCGGTGGAGCCGACATAGCCGAGGATGTCGCCCCGCTTCACCTGCTGCCCGGAGCGCACGATGTAGGAGGACATATGGCCGTAGCGCGTCTGGATCGCATTGCCATGTTCGACCTCGACATAATTTCCATAGCCGCCGAGGCGCTGGGCGCGGCCGACGATGCCGTCGGCGGTCGCATAGATGGGGGTGCCGCGCGGCGCCGGAATATCGATGCCGTTGTGGCGCGCGACCCGGCCGGTGACGGGGTGGACGCGCATGCCGTAGGACGACGACAGCGACATCTGGTCGATCGGGCGGCGCGACGGGATCGCGACGCCGATCGAGGCGGTCAGGCCGGTGTCGAGGCGCTTCCACGCCTGAAAGATCGCGCGCGCTTCGCTGTCTTCGCTTGCCGAGGGAACGCCAGCATCGAAGCTGTCGTCATCGGGTTCGTCGGGAGCGACAATGCCGGCGTCGGCGCTGGTGTCGGCGGCGTGGGCGGCCGGAGTGGCCACTCCGAAACATGCTGCCGCGCAAATGATTGCGACTTGGTGCAACTTCTGCGCCAGAAGAGTGTTGATCAAAACGACGACCCCGCGTTTGCCATGTCGCCAAAGTCCGAAAATGGGCCTTGGCGCCGGTGTTTCTTGGTTCGGATGATTGCTCATCCCCCGCGGAAGCCTGTGTGCTGTTCCAATCCTTACGAAGCAATAACGGCGTAGAATTCTTGCGTTAAACCGGCGTCGTGGCGCGCCGAGTCGTTGAACGGTGGCTTCAAACTGCCCCGAAAGCGCGATTTTACCAGGGCGTGCCACGTTTCGACGGCGTTGAATCCCATTTCGTCGCACTTTTGCCGGAACCAGAGTGTGCCGACGCTCACATGCCGGATTTCATCCTTGTAAATACGCGACAAAATCTTCGCGGACGCCTCGTCCCCGGCGGCTTGAAAGCGTTCGACCGTCGCCGGGGTGACGTCGAGCCCGCGCGCTTCGAGCACCATCGGCACGATCGCGAGCCGCGCGAGCGCATCGTCGGCGGTCGCCTCCGCCGCCTCCCACAATTCGGCGTGCGCCGGCAGCGCGCCATAATGGCTGCCGAGTTGGCGCAGACGCCGGTCGAGCAGCGCGAAGTGCATCGCCTCGTCGGCGGCGACGCCGATCCAGTCGTCGACGAACGCCCGCGGAAATTCGCCGCCAAAACGCCCGACCAGATCAACCGCGAGGTCGATCGCCACAAACTCGATATGCGCGAGCGCATGGAGCAGCGCGATACGGCCGCGCTCCGAACCGCCCTTGCCGCGCTTGGGCATCCGGTTCGGTGCGAGCAGCTCGGGCTCCGCGGGCCACGCCGGCTGGTCGGGCATCGGCGTATCGCAGCGATGTTCGAGTTGGCCGCGCCGCCACGCCCGCGCCAGACCGCGCGCCGCGCGCCGCTTGTCGTGCGGGTCCGCCGTCAGCAGAACCGCGCGCGCCGCTTCGCCCAGCGTCTGCATCAGAGGGCCTTGGCGGCCTCCAGCACGGCGTCGGCATGGCCCTTGACGCGCACCTTGCGCCATTCCTTCGCCAGCTTGCCGTCGCGGCCGAACAGGAAGGTCGAACGCTCGATTCCCATATAGGTGCGGCCGTAATTCTGCTTTTCCACCCAGGTGCCGAACGCCTCGCACACCGCGCCCTCCTCGTCCGAGGCAAGGCGGACGGTCAGGCCATATTTGTCGCGGAACTTGCAGAGCTTTGCGGGCGCATCGCGCGATACCGCCAGCACCTGCGCATCCAGATGCGCGAATTCGGGCGCCAAGCGCGTGAAATCCTGCGCTTCGGTCGTGCAGCCCGGCGTATCGGCCTTCGGATAGAAATAGACGACCAGCGGCGCCCCTTTCATCGCGACAAGGTCGATCGCCGCGCCGTCGGCATCGAGAAGCTTCACATTGGGAATCGGGTCGCCGATCGCGGGTGCGCTCATGTCTGTATCTCCTGCTGTGCCGAGGCGGCGGGCCGAATCGACGCCCACCAGTTCGCGATCTCCTGCCGCGCCATATCGTGCGCGGCAAGCAGTTGCGGCCAGCCGGGCTCGCCGCACGCGGCCGCGACGAGCCCCCGCGCCGCCGCCGTCGCCGGTTCCCCGTCGGGCGCCGTGAGGCGCAGCATGACGAGCATCCGCGCGAGCAGCCCGTGCGCGTCGCACACCTCGGGCGGCGCCAGCCCCGCCGCCTTCATGCACGCGAGCGCCGCCGAAATATTCGGGTGGTGACATTGCCCGCTCACCAGCTGCGTCACCTGCATCGCGAATTCGAGATCGACGAGCCCGCCCGGCCCGCCCTTGATGTCGAGCGCGCCCTTCGCCGGCTTGTGCGCGGCGATCTTGTCGCGCATTTCGGCGGCGTCGGCGGCCAATTTCGCGGGATCGCGCGGGATCGCAAGCAGGTCATCGACGATACGCTGCACCTCCGCCTTCGCCGCGTCCGAGCCATAGACCGGCCGCGCGCGGAGCAGCGCCATATGCTCCCACGTCCACGCTTCCTCGCGCTGATAGCGTTCGAAGCTGTCGAGCGTGACGACGAGCGGCCCCTGTGCGCCCTGCGGCCGCAGGCGCGTATCGACGTCATAGAGCTTGCCCGCCGCGGTCGGCACCGACATCGCGCCGGTCACGCGCTGCGCGAGGCGGTTGTAATAGGTCGTCGCGCCCAGCGGACGCGGCCCGTCCGATTCGGCGAGATGGTCGCCGGTGAACAGATAGATGAGGTCGAGGTCCGACGCGTGCGTCAGCGCGCTGCCCCCGAGCCGCCCGAGCGCGAGGATAACAAGCTCACTGTCCGGAACGCGGCCATGCGCGGCAACGAATTCGGCGACCGTCGCATCGGCGAGCACCCGCAGCGCGGCCTCCGCGAGTTCCGCATAGCCGCTCGCGACGACGAGCGGATCGTTCGCCCCCGCGATCAGCTGCACGCCATAAGCGAAGCGCCGCTCGCCGACGCGGTCGCGCACGCGGTCGAGCAGCCGCTCATAGTCGAGCCCCGCCAGCCCCGGCGCCCATTCGGCGAGCAGCTCGGCCTTCGTCGCCGGCGCCTCGAACGCGCGCTTGTCGATCAGCCCTTCGATCAGCTCGACCCGCGCGCCGAGCGCCTCGGCCAGCGTCGGGGCGAGCGACAGCGTGCGCGTCGCGATCTTCGCGAGTTCGGGCTGCGCCGCGAGCAGGTGAAAGAAACCCACCGCGCTCGGCAACCCGCCGACGAGCTTGTCGAAGCGCAGCAGCGTCGCGTGCGGATCGGGCGCGGCGCCGATCGCCTTGATCAGCTCGGGCAGCACCGTCTCGAGCGCGCCCTGCGCCGCCGGGCTGCGCAGCGCGCGCAGCTTGCCGCCGCGCCATTCGGCGATCGTGCGCAATGCCGCATCGGGCGGATCGAACCCCGCCGCGATCAATTGCGCCGTCAGCCCGTCCTCGTCGCGCGACAGGCCCTTGGTCACCGCGCGCTCGGCAACGAGCCGGTCGTAGCAACTGCCGACGTCGGCGACGACGGGTTCCAGCGCCGCGAGCAACGCTGCGCCGTCGGCCTTGCCATCGAGCCGCGCGACGCAGTCGAGCGCCGCTTCTTGGATAGGCAGGCTATGCGTCTGCTGGTCCTCGATCATTTGCAACCGGTGCTCGATGCGGCGAAGCGTCGCGTAATGATCGGACAAGCGCGTCGCGACATCGGGTTCGATCCGCCCCGCCGCCGCGAGCGCGGCGAGCGCGTCGACGGTCGCGGGAACGCGCAGCGACGGGTCGCGCCCGCCATAGATGAGCTGGTGGACTTGCGCGAAAAACTCGATCTCGCGAATGCCGCCGCGCCCGCGCTTCAGGTCGAAGCCGGGGCCGAACGCCTGCCCTTGTGCGAAATGGTCGCGGATCCGGTCGCTCATCGCGCCGATTTCCTTGAGCTGCCGGAAATCGAGGCTGCGGCGCCAGATGAAAGGCTGGATCGCGGCGAGGAAATTCTCGCCAAGCGCGCGGTCGCCCGCCGAGGCGCGCGAGCGGATGAAGGCCGCCTGCTCCCATGCCAGCGCCTCGGACTCATAATAGGAGATCGCCGCGCTTTCGGGCAGCACGATCGGCGTAACTTCGGGATGCGGGCGAAGACGCAGGTCGACGCGCAGCACATGCCCGTCGCCGGTGCGCGCCGACAAAATCTCGGTCATCCGCCGCGCGATCCGCACCGCCGCTTCGCCCGGATCGTCGCGCGACCGGCGGGGAAGGGTTTCGGGGTCGAAGATCAGGATCGGGTCGATGTCCGACGAATAGTTGAGCTCAAAGCTGCCGAGCTTGCCGAGCGCGATCACCGCGAGCCCGCGCGGTTCCTCGCCCGGCACACGCTCGGCGAAGGCGGCGGCGAGCGCCGCGTCGCACGCCGCGTCGGCGAAACCGGACAGCAGCCGCGTCGTCGTCGCCACATCATGCTCGCCCGACAGGTCGCCGAGCGCGAGCAGCAGCGCCATCCGCCCGCGCCATTGGCGCAGCGTGCGCATGATATCGTCGCCAGCCGGCGGTGGGGCGACATCGGCCAGCGCCGCGTCGGTTCCGTCCGCAAGGAAGCGCGACACATCGTCGGGGTTCAGTTCGGCGAGCCGGGCGAGGAAGGGCGCGTGCGCGGCAAGCCGGTCGAGCGCCGACTGGCGGCTGGAAGCGTCGGATGCGGTCATCGCGCGCTGCTATCGCCCGCGATCTGGCGCGAGGCAAGGCGGTTCCGCCGCCCCGTGTTCGCGGGGCGACGGCAAAGCTCAGGCCGGAATCGTGCTTTCGTCGAAGAACAGCACCTGCGAGATCGCCGCGCGCAACGTCGCGGGCTGATACGGCTTGGTAAGCAGGAAGGCGGGTTCGGGCCGGTCGCCGGTGAGCAGCCGTTCGGGAAAGGCGGTGACGAAGATGACCGGCACTTTGAGGTCGGCCAGGATTTCCTGCACCGCCTCGATCCCCGAACTGTTGTCGGCGAGCTGGATGTCGGCGAGCACGAGGCCGGGCTGGTGCTTCTGCGCCTCGTCGACCGCCTCGCGGTGCGTCGTCGCGACGGCGACGACGTCATGGCCCAGCTCGCGGACGATCATTTCGATGTCCATCGCGATGATCGGCTCATCCTCGATGATCAGGATGCGCGCGCGCGTCTGGCGATCGATCTCGTCGGTCGCGTCGACGATCAGCGAGCGCACCGCCTCGGCATCGCGGCCGATGATGCGCCCCGTGTCTTCGGCGCTGAACCCCTCGACCGCGGTGAGCAGCAACGCCTGCCGCGCGAGCGAGGGAATGCGGCGGAGCCGCGCATCGGCGATCGCGATGTCGGTCAGCGCGCCGGCGTCGGTCGCCGCGGCCTGCTGGGCCATCAAGCCGAAATTGTCATGCACCATCCGGTACAGCTGGATGCGCAGGTCGGCTCCCGTATCGATCGCACCCGGGTCGGCCACCAGCGTCTGAAGCAGCCGGGCGACCAGCGCATCCCCGTTCTGCTGGCTTCCGGAAATGGACCGGCCATAACGCCGCAGATAGGGAAGATGCGGCGCAACCGACTGACCCAATGACATATTTTACCTCCTGATAACCCAAAAAACCGGGGCGGACGCGTCCGGAAAAGGGACAACGCCCCATGCTTCCCCGCCACCATCCGATATATTTCAACCTTTGGGAACGATTTAGCCCCAAAATAGTTTCATGGCGAAGGACAAACGCGCCATTGCGCTTTGGTGTATGCGCGGTTAGCAAAAGGCCCCATGTTCAGCGGATGCTTCGATAATGTCGTCTAAAACCGGTTCGCCACGCAGCGAGGCTTCCGGGAAGAATGCCGATAAAAAATCGTCCGCCAAGGGGCAGGACGTCAATGGCGCGCTGCGCCGCGCCTATGAATCGACCGTCGATGAGACGATCCCCCAGAATTTGCTGGATTTGCTGAGCAAACTCGACTGAGTCAGCGCTTGTAGCGGGCGTCGAAATCGCGCTGGAACGCCGCGAATGTCCCCGCGCCGATCGCATCGCGCATGCCCTGCATCAAATCCTGATAATGGTGCAGATTATGCTGGGTCATCAGCATCGCGCCGAGCATCTCGCCCGAGCGGACGAGGTGATGCAGATAGGCGCGCGACCAGGTCGTGCAGACGGGGCAAGAACAGTCGGCGTCGAGCGGCGCCTGATCCTCGGCGAATTTCGCGTTGCGGATGTTGATCGGTCCGTCGCGCGTAAACGCCTGCCCGTTGCGGCCCGACCGCGTCGGCAGCACGCAATCGAACATGTCGACCCCGCGCGCGACCGCCCCGACCAGATCGTCGGGCTTGCCGACCCCCATCAGGTAACGCGGTTTGTCGGCGGGAAGCTGGCCGGGCGCATAGTCGAGCACCCCGAACATCGCCTCCTGCCCCTCGCCCACCGCGAGCCCGCCGATCGCATAGCCGTCGAAGCCGATATCGGTGAGCGCCGCGGCCGACCGCGCGCGCAATGTCTCGTCGAGCGATCCCTGCTGGATGCCGAACAGCGCCGATCGCGCGGCGTGCTCCTCGCCCGCGTCGAAGCCCGCGCGGCTACGCGCCGCCCAGCGCATCGAGCGTTCCATGCTCGCCTCGGCGCGCTTCGCATCGACGCCGTTTGGCGGGCATTCGTCGAACGCCATCACGATGTCGCTGCCGAGCAGGCGCTGGATCTCCATCGAACGTTCGGGGGTGAGCATGTGGCGCGAGCCGTCGAGGTGGCTCCGGAACGCGACCCCTTCCTCGCTCTGCTTGGTCAATGCCGACAGGCTCATCACCTGATAGCCGCCGCTGTCGGTCAGGATCGGCCGGTCCCAGCCCATGAATTTGTGAAGCCCCCCCAGCCGCGCCATGCGCTCGGCGGTCGGGCGCAGCATCAGGTGATAGGTGTTGCCGAGGATGATGTCGGCGCCGGTGGCGCGGACCTCGGCGGGACGAATCGCCTTCACCGTCGCGGCGGTGCCGACGGGCATGAAGGCGGGCGTGCGAATCTCGCCGCGCTGCATGGCGATCACGCCCGTGCGCGCAGCACCGTCGGTCGCGCCGATCTGAAAAGCGAATCTGTCGGCCATGGCGCGCGCCTATGGCGAGGGCCGCGCCAAAAGTCGAGGGCGGCGACTAATCCCGCGCCTCTTCGCTCGACGGCTCTTCCGCCGCCGCCTTCGCCTTTTCCTTCGGCTTTTCCTTTTCGAAGATCTTGATCAGCTCTTTCTTGCGCTCGTCGGAAAGCTCCTTTTCGGCCGCCGGGAACATCTCCTCCTCTTCCTCGTCGATATGGTGGAGATAGCGGTCCTTCATCGTCCGGAACCGCGTCAGCCAGCCGCTCGACGCAAAATCCATCTCGTATAATTCGGTCAGATAATCCTCGATTTCCTTATGCTCGGCGACGCTGTGCTGCGCCTCGTCGCGCAGGTCGGGGTTCGCGAGCATCGTCGCATAGAGCGACATTTCTTCGGACGCGGCATGCGCGGTCACGTCGATGCGGAACGCCTCGAACAAGTCGCGGCGCTCGGCGCTGTCGCCATGGGTCGCGTCGATCCGCTCGAGCAACGCGCGGTGGCGATCGTGATCGGCCTTCAGCCGCGCGAAAATTCTGGTTTCGGTCATGTCTGCCTCCGTCCGTTGGCGGTTCGAAGACAAAACGGGGCAGGCCGCGACGGGTTCCGGCGTCAGGCTGCTTTCCAGTCGCCCGTCGTCGTAAAGGTCGGCAGCGCGGGCGCGTTCGTCTGCTGCGCCGCGGCGGCGATCAGATAGGGCGAGACGCGGTGGCGCGTGCACAGCCCGCCATTGCCGTCGCTGACCATCGTCTGTTCGAATTCGATGCCCTGCTGGTGCTTTGCCGAGCGACGGACGGTCGCGGTGACGAGCTGCCCCTCGCCGAAATCGATGACGAAGCGCGTGCCGACGGGCACGTCCAAAATGCCCTCGATCAAGGCGCCGGTGGTCGACAGATTGCGGATGACGACGGCGTAGCGGTGATTGTCGTGGATCGCGCCGACCTTGCGGAACAGCGAGAAACGGTCGTTGCGCTGGCGCGCGGGGCCCGACGGCTTGATCGTCCACGATCCCGCCTCGGCATGATCGAGCAGTTCGGCCTGCGGCACGGGCTTGCTATAGATATAGCCCTGGACATGGCTGACGTTAAGCCCCCGGATCAGGTCGAGCTGGTCGAGCGATTCGATGCCCTCGGCGGTCGTTTCCATCTCGAGCGCCTCGGCCAGCGCGACGATCGCGGCGATGATCGCGCCGTTGCGCGATCCGGGCACGGTGGCGTCGCGAACGAAGCTCTGGTCGATCTTGATCTTGTCGAACGGCGCCGATTGCAGATAGCCGAGCGACGAATAGCCGGTCCCGAAATCGTCGAGCGCGAGGCGCACGCCGAGTTCCTTCAGCGCCTTGAACATCCGGTTCGTTTCGGCTGAATCGCCCAGAAAGACGCTTTCGGTGATCTCGAGCTCGAGCCGGTCGGGCGAAAGTCCCGTCGCGGCGAGCGCGCCCGCGACGACCTTCGGCAGGTCGGGGTTCGCGAACTGGATCGGCGACACATTGACCGCGACGCGCATCTCGCCGGGCCAGCGCGACGCGTCCTCGCAGGCCTTGCGCAGCACCCATCCGCCGAGTTGCCAGATCATATTGGCTTCCTCGGCGATCGGGATGAACAGCGCGGGCGAGATCGGCCCGCGTTCGGGATGCGTCCAGCGAATGAGCGCCTCGACCCCCGTCACCATGTTCGACTTCGACTGGACGACGGGCTGGTAGCATAGCTCCATTTCGCCGCGTGCCAACGCGTCTCGCAGATCCTCTTCGAGCACACGGCGCTGTTCGGCCGCCTGATGCAAGTCGCTCGAATAGAAACTGAAGCGCCCGCGCCCGTTGCCCTTGGCCGCATAAAGCGCCAGGTCGGCGTTGCGGACAAGGTCGTCGCTGCCCCGCCCGTCGAAGGGTGCGATCGCGACGCCGACCGAGGCGCCGATGATGCAGCGGCTGCCCTCGACCGAATAGGGTTGCGACAGGCTGGCGATGATATCGGTCGCCATATCGCCCAATTTGCCGCGATCCTCGACGTCGGGAAGAATGATCTGGAATTCGTCGCCGCCAAGACGACTGACCATTTCGCGGTCGCCGACGATCTTGAGCAGGCGCTGCGCGACCTGTTTCAGCAGCGCGTCGCCCGCCGGATGGCCGAGCGTGTCGTTGACCTGCTTGAAACGGTCGAGGTCGATCAGCATGATCGCGCACGCGCGTTGCTGCTGCGCGAACGCCGCGAGCGTCCCGTCGAGCTTTTTCGAAATGTTGAAGCGGTTGGCGAGCCCGGTCAGCGAGTCATAGAGCGCGAGCCGCGAGGCGTCCTCGGCCGAGCGGCGCTGTTCGGTGACGTCGGCGCCGCTGCCCCGGTAACCGGCGAATTTTCCCGCGCCGTCGAACTGCGGCCGCCCCGATATCGCCCACCAGCGATCGTCGCCTTCGAAGGCGCTGCGCAGCGGCAGCTCGTGGAATTTCGACTGTTTGGTCAGCAGAAAGGGCAAGGTGCGCTGGCGCTCGCCTTGGCTATCGGCGGGCAGGAACAGGTCGGTGAAGGCGGTGCCGTGCAGCGCGCGGCCGGTTCGCCCCATCAGCCGCGCCACCGAATCGGTGATATAGGTCAGCCGTCCCTCGGCGTCGGTGGACCAGAACCAGCCCTGCCCGCTGTCTTCGTAATTGCGCAGCAGCAACAGCGCGTCGCGGGTGTGCAGAATGGACGCGGCCTCGCCGCGCTGTTTGCCGATCCGCGAGCCGAGCATGCCGAAAAAGCCGCGCTGGGCTTCATCGACGTCCTCCTGTCCCCCGTCCCCGGAATCGATCCGCGATGGCCCGTCCATCCAACAACTCTTTATCTGATCCCCATTGTGCGATCGCTATGCGCGGCAACAGATTGCGATAGTGTAAATATCCAAGGCTTTGCCCCGAAGCGAGACATCCGGGCGATTGGAAGCGATTTGGAGTGGCCCCGCGCCGGCGCGTCGCCGCGCTCGCGACTTTCACTCATCCTGCCTCATTAACCTTTCCACGAAGCCAAATGTTAATATGGGCCTCGCGATGGATACGCGCATGGCAATGACTGTATATCTGAACGAAGTTCCGCGGTCGGCGGGCAAGGGCCGCGCGTCGCGGCGGCAATTGCGGCTGCCGCTGCACGGGTCGAAGGCGACCGGCGCCGAGATCGAAGCGCTGGTCCATAATATTTCGGCGACGGGAATGCTCGTCGAAAGCGGCGCGCCGCTGGAAATCGGCGAGGTGATCGAGGTCAACCTGCCACACAGCGGCAAGACCGCGACCAAGGTCATCTGGACCAGCGGCCGCCTCGCCGGATGCCAGTTCGAAATGCCGATCTCGCCCGCGACGCTCAGCGCGGCGCAGCTCCGCAGCGTGGTGGTCGAGGGCGAGCCCGATGCGGCCCAAAATCGACCGGCGGCATCCGCCGAGAGTTTCGGAGCCCGCTTGCAGCGGCTGCGAACCGCGAAAGGGCTGACGCAGGGGCAGCTTGCCGTGCGGCTGGGCGTCAGCGAACCGTCGATCTCGGCGTGGGAACTCGACAAGGCCCGACCCAAGGCCGGTCGGGTGGAAGTGCTGGCGAATATGCTCGGCGTCGAAATTCACGAGCTTCTCGGGCTGGAGGAGACCGAAAACCTGCGCGATCTCGTCGCGCGCGCGAAAGAGCAGATCGCGAAGGCGGCTGGCGTCGCTCCCGACAATATCAAGCTGACGATCGAGATATAGTCACCCCGCCACGCGGCGGCAGAGCTCGCTGCCCGGAAGTTCGATGCGTCAGAAGATGACCGACGTCAGGCCGGAATGATCCGCAATTCGAAACGATCGGTGTCGAAACCCTGTTCGCCGGGGATTGCCGCGATCGGCCGCTCCCTGACCCGCGGTCCCATCGCGCGGCTGAGCACGGCCTGGCCCGAACCGTTGAGAATGATCTCGTCGCTCCCCGCGATGATCCGCGCGCCTTCCAGCGAACCCGGCGTGTAGTTGATCACCAGATTATAACCCGCCGGCGCGTTGCAATATTCGCGGAAGGTGCCGAGCGACACCGCGTCGCCGCTGACGATACCGAAACCGGTCGCCTGATGCTGCACGGTGCACTGCACCGCGACCGTCAGGCGCAGGTTGAAACCGTACGACGCCGCCATGGCAGTCGTCGGTGCCGCAACGAGCACAACACTCGCGATGCCGAGCGAGAATTTCCTGATCATCCGTAACCTTTCCGCCGGTTGGCCGAAGCTTTGGATGATTATCTAGGCTCGCGAATCTAACATTCAGTTAAGGGCGTCAGAAAATTGACAATGGGGCCGGGCGAAGCAGGCCGCGTCAGCGAGCGGTCACCGAGATCGAGACGACGTCGCTATACACTCCGGCGCGCCGATCGGACGTGTCGCCGATCAGGAAGTGGATCGGCAGCGCCTCGCGGCGCAGCCCGCCATTCGTCGCCCCGGATATCGTGCGCACGCCCGTCAGATTGACCGAATTGCTGCCGATCGCGAGGCTGTACGGCACATACCAATCGCTCGAACCGAGCCGCAGGCGCCCCGAATTGGCCGAGGTGACGTTCAGGTCGTAGGAACCGGTACTGGCGACGCGAAGCTGGAGCGGCACCGGCGCGACACCGGGCCGCAGTTCGCCAAGATCGACCACCGCGTGCCCGTCGTTCATGGTGTAAGCGCCGGCGAGACCGATCCGTGCCGAGGGCAGGACATTGATCCCGAGGACGAGTTGTGTGCCGCCGAGCGAACGGAAGCTACCGTCCTGCGCCTCGATCGTCACATCCTGGGTAAAAATACCCGAATCCTTCACGTCGTCGGCGTCGGCCACGAGTTTGTACAACAGGGTGCGCGACCCGTTCGCCCCGAGCGTCACCATCTTCTGCGACGGCGCGAGTTGCGTTCGCCCGACGCGCGGCGTCACATCCTGCGTATCGGTCAGGTTGAGCAGCGCGTAGCCGATCCGCTTTCCGCTGCCCTTCGACAGGCCGAACGGCGGCTGGCCGAGTTCGAATGTCGGGGTGAAACGGCATTCGCCCGTACCCTCGTTTACGAACGTGACACCGAACGTCCCTTCGGGAATGGCCCCGTCGAACGGGTCATATCCCTGAATCAGCCAACTTTGCGGCGTCGCATTGATCCGGACAAGACATTCGGCACCGGGAATGGCGGCCCCCGGCGTCGGCGCCTGTGCATAAAGCGGCATGGCCAGCACCGCCGCGGCGAGAAACAGGGTTTTGCGCAGCATAATGCCTCCTAATTTTTCGTACCGGGGCGAACCGTACCGAGGTTCAACAGACCATCGGTGTCCGCCGGCACCGTGAATTCGAAGCTCCGGTCGATTGTACCATTGGGACCGTAGGTTTCCACCAGATAGCGCCGCCCCGGCAGCAGGTTGGTGATCGCGAAACGTCCGATCGAATTGGTGAAGAAGGGAATCGGCTTCGGCGCTTCGGTTGACTGCACATCGAGCAAGGTGACGCGACCGCCGATCAGCGACACGGGCTTGTCCGGCGCCAGAATCAGGGTGCCCATCGCGCTGGCGAACGCATCGGTGCCGACGCGCGCCGCATAGCCGCTCTTGTACGGCGGATGGACGCGGAACACGCCCGGACCGGTGTCATAGCCCGTCGGCGGGTCTTCGACGTCATATTGCACCGACTGGGTGGCATAGGAGCCGAGGAAGTTGTTGACCGCCGCCCCCAGTACGCCGCTCTTGCTGATATAATTATTCTCGGCCAGCGACTGGCCGGCAACCACGCTGCGCTTGCCGAGGTTTTTGTGCGGCGACAACAACATGAAGCTGTCGTTGATTCGCCGCCCGACGCCGAAGCTGCCGTCGGCGAAGGCCAGCGAGGTGCCGACGCGGACCGTCGTGACGTTGAGATCGGCGACGTCCGACAAATTGGGCCCGAACGTCGCGTGGCTGACCGACGCATCGAAACGGTTGGCGGAATAGGTCGCATAGCCGAGCGCGCGCGCGCTGTTGTCGTCGCGCGTGACGACCCCGCCAAAGCCGACGCTGTCGAGTTGGTTCAGGCCGCTCTGGTTGTAGGAAATCTCGCTCAGATTGTCGCGGCTCTCATATCGTGCCTCGGCGCGGCGACGATAGTCGGGCTGGAACACGATGCCGATATTGAAGCTGACCCCGTTCCCGCGTGAGAAGGCCGACGGGAATTTGGCGTAATCGACTCCGGCGCGAAGGGTCCAGCGCCGGTCGAGCCGATAAAAGCCCGTCGCCCCGACGCGATAGCTATCGCCGACGTCCCCGCGCCCCTTGAGATAGGAGGCCGAAGCCGTCGCGGTCAGGCGCATGGTGAATTGCCGCGAATATTGCCCCGTCGCCGTCGCCGACGTGGTGTTGATCCCGTCAATGTTGCCGAGATTGGCGAAACGGGGCGACAGATAATCGGCGCGCAGCGTGAAGCTGTCGGACAGTCCGTCGCGATCGATGAAATGTTCATAGCTGACCCCGCCGGCGAAACCCGTTCCGGCCGTCTTCGAATTGCTGCCGCCGGCATCGAGCAACAGGCGGCCGCCGTTGGGAAGAACGAACTGGGTCTGTCCGGTCAGCGTCTGGACATCCTTGCTCGCTTGAAGGCCGACGCCGATAGCAGGGCGGTTGAAAAAGGCTTTGCGGAAGAATCCGGAGAAGGCGACGGGGCCGCTATAATCGGGCGCACCGCCGAAGGTCCGGCTGGTCGGACCGAAAAAGGCGCCATATTCATAATCGCCGGGATCGAGGTCGATCGGGTCGAGATATTGCTGATACGACAGGTTCTGAACCGCGCCGCTGTTGTCGGTGACCTGAATGTCGACGTCGTTGCTGCCCGCGATCAGCGGCAGCGAACTGAAATCGTAACGGCCGGGCTGCAGCCGGACCTCGCGATAGAGCGACCCGTTGCGCAGGAAGCGGACGGTCGATTCGCGTTGCAGGATGAGCTGGCGATTGGCCTGAAGGATCGCCGAGCGGAAACTGTTGAAGCGGCGGCGCTGACGCAGCACGCCGATGCCGCCCATTTCGACGAAGGATTGCTGGCCGCGAATTTCAGGGTCGAGATCGCCCAGATACCAGCGCCGGAAATCCTCCGGTTCGTCGTAAACGAGGCGCGCATAGTTGCGCGTGAATTTGTAGCTGTCTCCGGTCAGGCCGAACTGTTGCCCCAGTTGCGCGTCGCCCTCGAAAACGAACCGGCCGAGCCGCACCGCACCGTCGAAGTTGATCGTCGGCGGATCGGCCTGGTCGCCCTCCCACAAATAGCTCTGGATCGCGCTGAGGTTCAGAAAGGCCGAAAACCCCGCGGGCTGCAACGTCACATCGTTCGCATCTTCGCGCGGCGGCGCGAAAATATCCTTGATGGCGCGCTGCTCGGCCGACACCTCGACCACGACCACCGCCAGCGTGCTGGGGTCATATGTCAGCTGAACCCCGGTCTTGCCGAGATCATCGGGACCGAAATTGGGCAACGACACGAGGCGCGACGACAGCTCGGCATGCGCCTCTTCGTTCAGCACCGGCTGCATCAAGCGCAGAAAGGTCGCCGATTCGATCAGAAAGCGGTCGTCGGCGGTGAGCAGCATCGGGACATCGCCCAGGCTGCTGCTCTGAAATGTCAACGGCACCGTCATTTCGATGTCGCGGTCGTAAGGATTGATGTCCGGACGACCATGAGGCCCGATCGGAAGCTGCGACATCACCGGCGTCCGGTTCGGGATCGGCGGGATCTGCGTGCCCGGCAACGGAATGGTCGTTGGTGCGCCCGGATCCTGCGCCGGCGACGCGGACCGCGGCCCCTGCGGCAACGGAATCGACACCTGCGCGGTTGCGCTGCCCGCGCACAGCGCGGGCAGCGCAACCGCGCACAGGGCGAAGCCGGCTTTCACTGTTTGAACGAGAGCTTGATCGGGCCGGGACCGAAGCCGGGAACGGGCACGCGGAAGACGCGTTCACCCTGAGCGGGCACATAGCCGGTACCGACCGCCTGATTGAGTTCCTCGGGCGAGATATCGACGCGCAGCCATTTGCCGTCGGTGCCCGTGCCTTCCAGCTGCCAGCCGAAATTCGACATCATCGCGTGACGGCGGCCGTCGTTGCGCAGGGTGATTTCCACCCCGTCCTGCATCGGCGGCAGCTCCTTCGATCCCGGCGGCGCGGGCGGTTGGTACATGATCTGCTTGACCGTGGTCGCCTTCACGTCGGGTTTCGCCCCGGGCGGCGCGACGACCACCAGCGCGCGCATGTTGTAGAGCACTTGCACCTGTGCCCCGACCGCGTCGGCGGCGCCGGGTTCGAAAGCGACCGGTAATTGCTCGACCGAAACATAATAGGCTTGCGATGCCGCCAATTCGGCGCCGCCCACCCACTGCAGGCGGACGACCTGACGACCGCCGGCCGGCAGCACGCCCTGCGGCGGGAAAACAAGGAAATCCTGATCGGCGGGCGTTTCGACGATATTCCCGTCCTTGTCGATTTCCATTCGGAAAACGCGCGTCTGGAACGCCAGGTTGCCGGGATTGATGTTCTGGACCTCGATCCGCGCCACGGCGTTGGTGCCGCGCGATTCCATTTCGACGACCATCGGCGACACGCGCATCGCCAGCGCCGGAGTGACAATCAATGTCAGTGCCGCGAGCGCAGCCAACAGCACGCGCGCGTGACGCTTCATCGTCGCCAAAGCGGTCATGATCCCATCCCCCTGTCCCGATCTGCGGACATAATCGCATTAAACCATAAAGAAAGGGGAAAGATCGCTCTTTCCCCTTTCCTTATTCAGCTACGCTTAGAGAGCGCGCAGCGTCAGCGTGGTGGTGCCGGTGTAGTCACCAGCGACCAGGCCCTTGTTCGTCACGGCCGGAGCGACAATGTCGATGTCCATGCGCGAACGCCATGCGCCCTGCTGCTTCTGGCCAGCGTTGCCGGTGGTCGGAACGTTGAGCGTCTGAGCCGAACCGGTCGTCTGCGCGTTCAGCGCAACGCCCGTCCACGAAGCGGTCACTTCATACGGG
>NZ_JAATIT010000001.1:405968-943468 GCF_011926545.1 Sphingopyxis italica
GTTGCCAGCGTAGAACGAGCAGTCGCGGTTGACGGTGCCGCTCAGCGAGAATTCGACGTTGACCGTCGGGGTCGCCGTTTCGCTGTCGCTCGGAGCGTCAGCCTGAGCGCGGTAGCGGGTGCCGACGTCGGCAGGGAGCACGTAGTTGTCATAGAGACCGGCAACAAAATTGCTCGGGTTGGTGTCCGTTCCGCTGATCGTAACCGGACCAAAGAAGGGAACGTTGACGGTGCCGGTACCGGCATAGTGACGCTCGTTGGTCTGGGCGACGGCCGGCGTCGCGATAAGCGCGATGGCGGCGACGGTGCCACTAAGGATCTTCTTCATAATCTTCTTCCCTCTATTTTACCGCCTCCCCCCATATGCCGGGTGACGATGTCATATTGCACCGGTTGGTCGGAGTGCCGGGAGAGCATCGGTGCCTGCCCTTCCGGCATAACTCCGCCCGCGCAACCGCAGGCGAATTGCTTAGATCGGAGAGACGGTGATCGTGATCGTCTCCGAATAGTCGCCGGCGAGCAGCCCGGCCTCGCCCGAAGGCTCGCCCAGTTCGACCGCCAGACGCATGCCGTCGGTGGCGATGCCGCCGTTGCTGGAAATGACGCCGCCGGCCAAAAGCTGACGGCTGTTGAAGGACCGGCTCATCACCTGCCGCGACGGGTATCGCACCGGCATTTCGACGGCCAGATTATAGGGGAGGACACCGCTGTACGGGCCCTGCCCGTTCGGCATCGTCGTGTGGGTCAGGCCGCCGCGAGCGCCCTTGATCGTCATCGTGAACGGGATATTGCAATCGAACGCAACGCGCGTTTCGATGCCCAATCCGCGGCGTTCGAGATTGCCGAAATCCATGTCGCCGATGCTGCCCATCGCGCAATGCTGGCGGATGGCACCGCTGACCGCGATGTCGAGCGACCGGACGTTCTGAATTTCTTTCGCGTTCGCAGGCACGGCGACAGCCGCCGCGGCGAGCGCAAAGAGCATGAATCTCATCTCAACCCCCAAAAACCAAAACGGTTTCCGGCCCCGCTTTGCGGATGACCTTTGGGCATCCCCCGATGCCCAGGGGAGTCGCGACCCGACTCACCCCCCTTCCGTTAAGAAAAACTTACTACAGAGCTTAAGTTAGGTTCACACCCATAAAATGGTGCCGATTGAAGAATCACACAGCGCCGATGCCGTTTAACTTCCACGGAAATACCGAATTTAGGCGGTTAGCGACGGTTAACTGCACCCCTGCGAAGGCGAGCCCGCGGCCGATAGCGTCCAAAATCGGGACAGTGCGCCGGAAAAGTTTAACTTCTCTATTCGATATAAGTTAAGTTTTAATGGGCAGTAAAGTGAAAATCGTTGAAAATCTGCGGCAACGTGGTGATTGACCGGTCGTAATCGGCGCACGGTTCGGCTCGCCCGCGCAGGATCGATCTTGCTGAGCCATATCCCGGGGCGCATGGCCCCGCAGTGTGCCCCCGCCATTAACCACTCCACAACCGATTGCCCCGCATAGGGCTGGCCCATGCCCATTCACGCGATGATCGAACAGGAAAAGGGTGCCGACGGCGCCCGCGCCGCCACGCGCGTGCACATGCGATTGGAAACCTCGGGGTCGCTGGGCGGCCGTCAGGGCTCCACCGTCTTGATCCACAATCTGTCGGCCACCGGCATGCTGATCGAAACCGCCTCCGATCTCGACATCGGTCAGCGGATCGCGGTGACCTTGCCCGAAGCGCCCGACTGCATGGCCACCATCGTGTGGCGCAGCGAGGCGCTTGCCGGCTGCCGTTTCGACCTTCCGCTCTCGCGCGCCGCGCTGAGCGCCGCGCAGCTGCGCAATCCGCTCCCCCAGGACGTCGATCCCGCCGGCGGCGCGGCGGACAGCGAGATGCTGGCCGAACGGCTGCTTCGATTGCGGCAGGAACGCGGCCTCAGCCGCGTCGAGCTGTCGAACCGTACGGGCTTCAGCAAGCCGAGCATCTGGGCTTGGGAAAACGGCAAGACGATGCCGCGGCGCAGCAACCTGATCGCGCTGGCCGACGCCTTTGGCATATCCGAACGCGAACTGCTCGTCGGCGAGCTCGCCGCCGCGTCCGCCGATCCGTCGTTGACGGCAAAGCGGCTGCACGCGCTGATCGAAACGAGCCGCGACGAAATCGCCCTGCTGGCTGGCGTAAATCCCGGCGCGGTCCGGATCACGATAGAATATTAGGGTTCTGGAGCCCTAATATCCCTTAGGCAGCAGCAGGCTCGCATCGCCATAGCTGTAGAAGCGATATTCCGCTTCGATGGCGTGGGCGTACGCCGCCTGCATCGTCTCCAATCCCATCAGCGCACTAACCAACATGAACAAGGTCGAGCGCGGCAGGTGGAAATTGGTCATCAGCCCGTCGATCGCCTTGAAGCGGTAGCCGGGGGTGATGAAGATCGCGGTATCGCCCGCGAAGGGCGCGATCGTGCCGTCGTCCTGCGCGGCGCTTTCGAGCAGGCGCAGGCTGGTGGTGCCGACCGCGATCACGCGGCCGCCCTTCGCACGCACCGCGTTCAGCCGCGCCGCGGTATCGGCGTCGATCCGCCCCCATTCGGCGTGCATGAGATGGTCGTCGGTGTCGTCGGCCTTGACCGGCAGGAAAGTGCCCGCGCCGACATGCAAGGTCAGCGTCTCGCTTCCGATCCCCGCCGCCGCCAGCGCATCGAGCAACCCGGGCGTGAAATGCAGCGCCGCGGTCGGCGCCGCGACCGCGCCGTCTTCGCGCGCGAACATCGTCTGATAATCGCTGCGGTCGTCCGCGTCGGTCGCCCGCTTGCCCGCGATATAGGGCGGCAGCGGCATCGTGCCGGCGCGTTCGAGCAGCAATTCGACCGGCTCGTCGCCGGCAAAGGCGAGGATGAAGCTGCCGTCGGCCAGCCGCTCTTCGGCGACCGCCACGACCCCCGCGCCGAAATCGACGCGCTCGCCCACGCGCAGCCGCTTCGCATTGCGGATAAAGGCCTGCCAGCGGCGGAGGTCGACGCGCTTGTGCAGCGTTGCGCCGATTTTCGCGTCGCCACGCCGCCCTTCGAGTTGCGCCGGAATGACGCGCGTGTCGTTGAAGACAAGGCAGTCGCCGGGGCGCAACCATCGGGGCAGATCAGCGACGCCGGCATCGACCATCTCGCCGCCGTCGACGACGAGCATCCGCGCGGCATCGCGCGGGCGCGCGGGGCGCAGCGCGATGCGTTCATTGGGTAAATCGAAATCGAAGGCGTCGACGCGCATGACGGTTCGCGCGCCTCCCCGGGGATTACTGGCTGATCGGCGCGTCGAGCTCGTCGACCGTCACGGTGGGCACCACGGCCGGCGCGGGCACCGTCTCGGTCAGCATTGATGCCGGGGGGATCGGCTTGTTGTCGGCGGCGACCGAGACCTGGACCATGCGCGACATAACTTCGGGCGGCTCGCCCTTATGGATCGCATCGACATATTGCATCCCCGACACGACGCGTCCGAACACCGTGTAGCGGCGGTCGAGCGAGAAGCGCGGCTGGAGCATGATGAAGAACTGGCTGTTCGCGCTGTCCTCGCTCTGCGCGCGCGCCATCGACAGCGTGCCGCGCAGATGCGGGGTCGGGTTGAATTCGGCCTTGAGGTCGGGAAGCTGCGACCCGCCCTGCCCGGTCGCGCTCGGGTCGCCCGTCTGCGCCATGAAGCCGTCGATCACGCGGTGGAACTTGATCCCGTCATAGAAGCCCGCGCGCGCGAGCTGCTTGACGCGCTCGACATGGTTCGGCGCGACGTTGGGATAGAGCTGGATCACCACGCGCCCGCCCGTCGAGAGGTCGAGGTTGAGCATATATTCGGGGACGCCCATATATTGCTCGGCCGGCATCGCGGGGGCCGCGGGCGCTTCGGCCGCCGGCGCTCCGTCCTCCGCCGCATCGCCTGCGGGCGGCGTTTCGACGGGCGCGGGCGGCGGCGTTTCGACCGGCGCCGGCTGGCTCGTTTCGGGATTCGGCGAGGGCGCGGGCGGCGCCTCCTGCGCCACGGCCGCCGTCGCAAGACCGAACGCCATCGCCGTGAGAATCATGGGGCGGAAGGAAAATTTCATGCTGGATCGGCCCTTGTGTAACATTCCGGAATTGCGCCCCGTCCGGCGCGCCCTAGCGGGAAAAAGCTGAACGCTCAATGGATGGTGTCACCCTTCGCCTTGGCGAAGGCCGCGTTCGGCGATGCGCGCCCTGACCGCATCGCGCACCGCGGGCGTCACGAATTTATGGATGTCACCGCCAAAGATCGCGATTTCCTTGACCAGCCGCGACGCGATCGGCTGCAGGCCCACGTCCGCCATCAGGAATATCGTCTCGATCCGGTCGTTGAGTTGCTGGTTCATCCCCGCCATCTGATATTCATATTCGAAGTCCGCGACGGCGCGCAGCCCGCGGACGATGACGCTCGCCCCCTCGCGCTCGGCAAAGTCCATCAGCAGCGAGTTGAAGCCGACGACGCGGATGTCGCCCTCGATCGACGCGACCTCGGCCTTCACCATCGCGATGCGTTCGTCATCGTCGAACATCGGCGACTTGGTGATGTTCGTCGTCACCCCGATGACCAGCCGGTCGACCAGCTTCGCCCCGCGCCGGATGATGTCCATATGCCCGAGCGTGATCGGGTCGAACGTCCCCGGATAAACCCCCACCCGCATCAACGGTCCCTTTCCACGACATAACGCGCGATCGCGCGCAAAAGTGCTGCCTCTTCGCCGAAGCTCGCCAGATGCTGGGTCGCCTGTTCGACGAGCAGCCCCGCCTGTTCGCGCGCACGTTCCAGCCCCATCAGCGTGACGAAGGTCGCCTTGCCCGCGGCGTCGTCCTTGTGCAGCGCCTTGCCGGCGCGTTCCTCATCGCCCTCGACGTCCATGATGTCGTCGGCGATCTGGAAGGCGAGCCCGATATCGCGCGCATAGCCGCGCAAGGGCCGGCGCCCCTCGGCCGGAATGCGCGCCAGGATCGCGCCTGCCTCGACCGAAAAGGCGATCAGCGCGCCGGTCTTCAATTGCTGGAGCCGCGTCACCGTCGGCAGATCGAAGTTCGACGTCTCGGCGGCGAGGTCCATCATCTGCCCGCCCGCCATGCCCGCCGGTCCCGCCGCGCGCGCGAGTTCGCAGCACAGCTCGCCGCGCACGAAGGGGTCGGCGCTCGTCACCGGGTCGCAGAGCCATTCGAACGCGAGGGCATGGAGCGAATCGCCCGCGAGCACCGCGGTCGCCTCGCCGAACGCCTTGTGCACCGTCGGCTTGCCGCGGCGCACATCGTCATCGTCCATGCACGGCAGATCGTCGTGGATCAGCGAATAGACGTGCATCGCCTCGACCGCCGCGCCGACGCGCAACGTCAGGTCGCGATCGACGTGGAACAGGTCGCCGGCGGCGCGGACGAGCAGCGGGCGCAGCCTTTTGCCGCCCGCGATCGCGGCGTGGCGCATCGCTTCATAGAGCGGCCCGCGCGGATCGGCGGGCACCGGCAGCAGCTGGTCGAAGAGCCGGTCGATCCCGGCGACGACCTCGGCCTGCGTCGTCAGCAGCAATTGTGTGCCCCGCGAAAGCTGATCGTCGGCAAGCGCCATGGCGGATCAGCTTTCGCCGAAGGGGGTGGTTCCCGTAGGCCGGCCGTCGGCGCCCAGGCTGACCTGCTCGATCCGTGCCTGCGCCGCCGCGAGCCGCGCTTCGCAATGGCCGCGCAGCGCATGGCCGCGTTCATAGAGCGCCACCGATTCCTCGAGGCTGACGTCGCCGCTTTCGAGCCGCCGCACGATCGTTTCGAGCTCGCCCATCGCGGCTTCGAAAGAGAGCGAGGCGATGTCCGCGGCGGCTGTGCTGTCGGGGGTATCCGTCATGGCCCCTGCTTTGGCCCCTTCGCCCCCTTGCGGTCAAGTGCGGTCGAGTTGTCGTCCCACGCGGTGACCGGTTCGGTCGTCTTTGCCGTTGCCGCAGTTGCGGCGGCTTTGGGGTGGGGAGCGGACGACGGCCGATTTCGGCCGGTGGCGGACATTCACCTCCGCGCAATCACGCTTCGGTTTTTTGCAATTGCCGCGCCCCGTCCCCGCACCCATGTTGCACCGCACAAGAAGAGAGGGGCTCGAAGGCAAGTTTTGTTCCATCGACAAGGACTTGCACCATGAAAAATTATATTCTCTCCGCCCTCGGCCTGCTCGCGCTGGCGCCGACCGCCGCGCTCGCCAAGGACGAACCGGTCAAGCGTTTCGAACATGAAGGCGCGACCTATAGCTATACCGTCACCAAGGTCGGCGACACCCGCGTGATCCACGGCGTCGAGGAGCGCACCGGCAAGCCGTTCACGCTCCGCGTCGGCGCGCGCCGCGTGCGCGGCACCGTCGGCTCGCAGCAGGTCAGCTTCACGCTGCGCGACGTCGAGCCGCTCCAGATCGAGACGGCCACCCTCGCCGCGCGCTGAACCCTCTCTCCGACCGCAGACCCCATGATGTTTTCGCATCATGGGGTCTGTTCGTTTTGAGCCTACCCGGCTAAAGGCGCGCCATGACTCAGACAGCGCCCGCCATCACCCCCGAAATCGTCACCGAGCATGGGCTTTCTCCGGAAGAATATGATCGCGTCCTCGCCGCGCTCGGGCGCGAGCCGAACCTTGTCGAACTCGGCATCTTCTCGGTCATGTGGTCCGAGCATTGCAGCTATAAAAGCTCGCGCCTCCACCTCAAGAAACTGCCCACCGAGGCGCCGTGGGTGATCTGTGGCCCCGGCGAAAATGCCGGCGTGATCGACATCGGCGAAGGCGAAGACGGCAAGAAGCTCGCGGCGATATTCAAGATGGAGAGCCACAACCACCCGTCGTACATCGAACCCTATCAGGGCGCGGCGACCGGGGTCGGCGGCATCCTGCGCGACGTCTTCACCATGGGCGCACGCCCGGTCGCGAACCTCAACGCGCTGCGCTTCGGCCGCCCCGACCACCCGAAGATGAAGCATCTCATCTCGGGCGTCGTCCACGGCATCGGCGGCTATGGCAATTGCGTTGGCGTGCCGACGGTCGGCGGCGAGGTCAATTTCCACAAAGCGTATGATGGCAATATCCTCGTCAACGCGATGACCGTCGGCGTCGCCGAACAGGACAAGATCTTCTATTCGGCCGCATCGGGCGTCGGCAATCCGATCGTCTATGTCGGCTCGAAGACCGGCCGCGACGGCATCCACGGCGCTACCATGGCGTCGGCCGACTTCGGCGAGGATGCCGAGGAAAAGCGCCCGACGGTGCAGGTCGGCGATCCCTTCACCGAGAAACTGCTGATCGAGGCGTGTCTCGAACTGATGGCGTCGGACGCGATCGTCGCGATCCAGGACATGGGCGCCGCGGGCCTCACCTCCTCGTCGGTCGAAATGGCGTCGAAGGGCGGCGTCGGCCTCCATCTCAAGATGGATGACGTGCCGCAGCGCGAGACCGGCATGACGGCGTATGAGATGATGCTGTCCGAATCGCAGGAACGCATGCTGATGGTGCTGAAGCCCGGCCGCGAGGATTTCGCCGCAGCGATCTTCCACAAATGGGAACTCGACTTCGCGGTCATCGGCACCGTCACCGACACGGGGCGCATGGTGCTCGAGCATAAGGGCGAGATCGTCTGCGACATCCCGCTCGCGCCCCTCGCCGACGACGCGCCGCTCTACGACCGCCCGCATGTGCCCACGCCGAAGCAGGCTGACCTCACGAACGTCCCCGAGACGAAGGACGTCGCCGCCGATCTCAAGACCTTGATGGGCACCCCCGATATCGCCAGCCGCCGCTGGATCTGGGAACAATATGACAGCCAGGTCGGCGCCGACACGGTGCAGACCGGCGGCGACGCCGCCCTCGTCCGCATCCACGGCACCAATCGCGCGCTCGCGATGAGCACCGACTGCACCCCGCGCTATTGCTACGCCGACCCCGTCGAAGGTGGGAAGCAGGCGGTCGCCGAGACTTGGCGGAACATCAGTGCGGTCGGCGCCACGCCCTTGGCGATCACCAACTGCCTCAATTTCGCCAACCCGCAGCGCCCCGAAATCATGGGGCAGATCACCGGCTGTCTCGACGGCATGGCGCAGGCGTGCCGCGCGCTCGACTATCCGATCGTGTCGGGCAACGTCAGCCTCTACAATGAATCGAAGGCGACCGGCGGCGGCAGCGCGATCCTGCCGACCCCCGCGATCGGCGGCGTCGGCGTGATCGAGGATTGGAACAAGGCGGTCGGCATCGGCTTCAAGCGCACCGGCGACATCGTCCTCGCGGTCGGCGAACGCGCCGGCCATCTCGGCCAGTCGGTGTGGTTGCGCGAAATCCATGGCCGCGAGGAAGGCCCGCCGCCGCCCGTCGATTTGAAGGCCGAGAAGCGCACCGGCGACTTCATCCGCAAGGCGATCAACGCGGGCTGGATCACCGCCTGCCACGACGTCTCCGACGGCGGCATGGCGGTGACGCTTGCCGAAATGGCGCTCAAGTCGAACATCGGCGTGCTCGTCAGCGAAGAACAGCCGTTCGGCGTCGCCGAAAGCTTCTTCGGCGAGGATCAGGGACTCTATCTCGTCACCGTCTGCGACACCTGCCTCGCCGACTTCCTCGACGCCGCGGGCCGCGCCGACGTGCCGGTCGACCCCGTCGGCCGCACGATCAAGGACCGCATCGTCTTCGAACTGCCGGGCAGCGACCATCAGGTGACGCTCACGGAACTCCGCGAGGCGCATGAAGGCTTCTTCCCGAACCTGATGGGCGCCGACGCGGCGCTCGCTTAACGCGCCCACCGTCATTCCGGCAAAGGCCGGGATCTCGCCGGTGCGGCGTTGCGCGACGATGAGATACCGGCCTCCGCCGGGATGACGGAAGGTGAGAGATCTATGAGCATCCATGTCGGAATCGGGGGTTGGACCTTCGAACCGTGGCGCGGCCCCTTCTACCCTGCCGGCCTCGCGCAAAAGCGCGAGCTCGAATATGCCGGCGAGCATCTGACTGGCATCGAGATCAACGGCACCTATTATGGCAGCCAGAAGCCCGAAACCTTTGCTAATTGGGCGGCCGCAGTGCCCGATGGCTTCCAGTTCAGCGTCAAGGCGTCACGCTTCACCACCAATCGCAAGGTGTTGAAGGAAGGCGCCGGGTCGATCGAGAAATTCCTGACGCAGGGGCTGACGCGACTCGGCGACCGGCTGGGTCCGATCCATTGGCAATTCATGGCGACGAAGAAGTTCGTGCCTGACGATTTCGCGGGCTTCCTCGACCTGCTTCCCGATACGCAGGACGGCCTGAAGTTGCGCCACGCGATCGAGGTGCGCGACGAAAGCTTCCGCGATCCGGCCTTTATCGACATGCTTCGCGAGCGGAACATGGCGGTCGTTTATGCCGACAGCGACGAGTTCCCGTGCATCGACGAACAGACCGCCGATTTCACCTATGCGCGGCTACAGCGATCGCAGGAGGATGTCGAAACCGGCTATGACGCCAAGGCGCTCGACGGCTGGGCAAAGCAAGCGCGCGACTGGGCGAAGGGCGACCGCGGCGTCTATCTCTTTTTCATATCGGGCGCAAAGGTCCGCAACCCGGCGGCGGCGCAGGCGCTGATCGCGAAGCTATGATAGATCCTCCCCTTCGCGCAGCGATGGGGAGGGGGACCGCCGCGAAGCGGTGGTGGAGGGGTCAAGCGTGCCGACAAGCAATCACGCCTATAAGAGCGCCCGACGGTTACGCCGCAAAATGTCGCTGCCCGAAGTGCTATTATGGCAAATCCTGAGGAAGCAACCCGGCTACGTCAAATTCCGGCGCCAGCACCCGATCGGGCGCTATGTGCTCGATTTCTATGTGCTGGAATTGAAGCTCGCGATCGAGATTGATGGCGTTGGCCACGACATGGGTGATCGCCCCGAGCGCGATGACTCACGCGATCAATGGCTCGAATCGCAAGGGATAAGGATGCTGCGTATCGCCGCGAAAGATGTTCTCGCCGACCCCGCCGGAGTCGCGGACAGCATAGTGCGGGTTTGCACCGAGAGGTAAAACCCCTCCACCACCGCTTCGCGGCGGTCCCCCTCCCCAACGCTTCGCGTTGAGGAGGATCTTGGGGATCACGCCATCGCAGCCTCAGCCGCGAGGAAGTTATACGGGTCGATCCCGCGGTTGCGGTAGGCGCGGTGCGCTTCCTTATAAAGCGTCGGCTCGCCGATCCCCAACCGCGCGCGCGCGGCCTCGAGCGGTTCGGCGAGCAGCGCGCGGATATCCTGCTCGATGATCGCCTTCGACGCCCTGCCGTGGCGCTGGCCTTGGCGGATCGCGCCGAACACCGGCGCGTCGCTCTTGACGCCGCGCTTCACTTCATAACCGCCGGCATAGGCGATGAAGGCGTTGCCGTAATTGCCCGTCTGGCCATAGGTGAAGCCGAGCACGCACTGTTCGCCGAGCGCGTCGCGGCCATAGCCGGTCAGGATGTGGAACAGGTCGTGCGTGTCGCGCAGGCGGTTCGAATACCATTGCACCTGATCGTCGAACTTGGGCCGGCCCATCTTGTCGCTTTCGGCGACGAGGCCCGCGGCCGAAAGGCCCTCGCGGCGCATGAAGGTGACATAGGCGTGGCCGACGCTGCCTTCGGGGAGCTGGTCGATCCAGGCGTGATCGTCGAGCAGATCGGGAAGATAAGGCTCGCTCGCCATCAGCCGCTGACCCTTCTCGCTTTCGACGAAGGCGCGCGCATCGTCCATGAAGCCCTTGCGCGGCAGATTTTCGAAGATGTGGAAGACCTGTTCGGTGTCCTCCTTGTCCTTGATCAGCTTGCGGAAGTGCTGGAACGCCTTGAATGGGCGGAACTTCTGGGGCTGGCGGTCGGGGTGGGAGAAGATGGTGGGGGTCATGGGTCGTTCCCGTTCGAATCATTTGATGATGCCGAAATAGCATTACTGACATCGATGTCAATAGTTGGTTAAAGCACTGGACGGATGATCGGCCCAACCGTTATAGGCGAATAATACAGTGGAGGGCATATGAACGAGACCTGCGAAGCCATGTCGAACCGCCTCGTCACCCTCGACGCGCTGCGCGGCTTCGCCGTGATGGGCATTTTGGCGATGAACATCGTCGCCTTTGCGATGCCCGAAATGGCCTATGTTTCACCGAAGGCCTATGGCGGCGAAACGCCATCGGACATCGCCGCCTGGGCGCTCGGCTTTGTTCTCTTCGACGGCAAGATGCGCGGGCTCTTCTCGATCCTGTTCGGCGCGAGCATGCTCCTGATCGTCGACCGCGCGGAGGCGGGAGGCCAAGACCCGGGGTCGATCCACTATCGCCGCATGGCGTGGCTCGCGCTGTTCGGGCTCAGCCATTATTTCTTCATCTGGTGGGGCGACATCCTCTTCCTCTACGCCGCCGTCGGCTGCATAGCCTTCCGCTTCCGCGCATGGGAAGCGCGCCGGTTGATCAAATGGGCGCTCGCCCTCTTCACGCTCGGCGTTGTCCTGACGTCGCTTTTCTTCGGAGCCCAACTCGCGGTTGGAAATGCGGCCGACAATCCCGCGTCGCCGATGGCCGAGACCGGACGCGAGGTTCGCGCCGAATATGCCAAGATCGACGGCGAAGTGACCGAGGAACTCGCGCTCTATCGCGGGCCCTATCTTCCCATCCTGAGCGCGCGGCTCGATACCGCGATCAATCCGTTCGTCGGCGTGCTGATGACGATGTTCGAGACGCTGCCGCTGATGATGCTCGGCATGGCGCTGTTTCGAAACGGCTTCCTGACGGGTGCGTGGGCGGCCGCCGATTACCGGC
Source organism: Sphingopyxis italica (assembly GCF_011926545.1). Classification (GTDB taxonomy): domain Bacteria; phylum Pseudomonadota; class Alphaproteobacteria; order Sphingomonadales; family Sphingomonadaceae; genus Sphingopyxis; species Sphingopyxis italica. The sequence continues at coordinate 417,753 of NZ_JAATIT010000001.1, forward strand.
GGACGGCGTGGCGCTGGCTGCCGCCGGGCGTGCTGCTGACGCTGCTCGTCGGCTGGCTCCAATGGCGCTCGGGTTTCGATTATCTCGTTGCGGTCAATGCGTTCATGGGCTGGGCGGGACCGGGACGATTGATGATGACGGTCGCCTATGCCGCGCTGCTCATATTGCTGATCCGGCGCGCCGCCGCGAGCGCGTGGATCGTCCGCGTCGCCGCCACGGGGCGCGCGGCCTTTTCCAACTATCTTGGCACCAGCATCGTGATGACGACGATCTTCTACGGTTATGGGCTCGGCCTGTTCGGCGACGTCGATCGCTGGACGCTCTACCTAATCTGCGCCGGCATGTGGGCGGCCATGCTGCTATGGTCGAAACCCTGGCTCGACCGCTTCCTTTATGGTCCGCTCGAATGGCTGTGGCGCAGCCTTGCCCGAGGCAAGCCGCAACCGATGCGTCAATGACTGACGGCGCGGCCGAAGCTCGTCGGACGGCGCTGGACGAGCGGGTTCGCCTCGCGCTCCAGCGCGCTTAGCGTCTCTTCGAACAGCCGGCGCAGGTCGACGACGCGCGGCAGATATTCGTCGGGGCTGGTCTGGCTTTCAACGCAGGCCCGCGCGAACATCTCGATATCCTCGGCCAGCGCGCCGAGTTTCTCGCCGCCGAACTGGCGCGCTTCGCTCTTCAGCGTGTGGGCGGGCATGACGAGGCCGCGCGCGTCGCGGGCGCGCATCGCCTCTTCGATCGCGGCGACCGATTTGGTGCCGTCCTCGCGAAAATAGCCGAGAATCCGCACGAAAGCGGCGCCCAACTGGGTACGCGTCGCGCGAAACTCGTCCCAATCGACCAGGATTTCGTCCAATGCTTTAGTCCCTTGGTGTTTTAGGGTCAGGACCCGTTGATTGCGCGCTCGAGGCGTCGAAATGGCAAAGATATCGTCTTCGGGCGGCTGCCGCGGGTAGCATCGCTACCCGCAAGGTCACTCGGAGGCGAGATCGAAGCCATTTCGGCGTCCCTTCGGGATTTGATCGATTTTGTCCATGGTTGCGTCGGCAAGACTTGGAATATTTTCATATGCCTACGCCTTGCCTCCTAACCCTGAACAAAATCGCTTCAAACCTCGAACGTGCAATCAACGGGTCCTGACCCTCGTTCGGCCGTGGTCCCAGCCGGTCCATGCCCAACTTGGGTAAAAAAGACGTTACGGTGACAGAAATCGCGCGATCAAAACGCCCCGTTTTGGGTCAGCGCCGCCGCACGCGCCAGTGCCCCTCGCCGGCCGAAGCCGCATCGCCTTCGACCAGCCAGCCATGTTCGTCCGCCAAAGCATCGACTTCGCGCCCCGCCTGCGGATCGTCGGCGATCAGCAGCACCTCGCGCGCATCGCGCATCGCGCGGGCGAGGCGCAGCGCGGGCCAGGGACAGCGCATCCCGCGCGCATCGACCACGACGGCCGCAACCTCACTCGTCATAGGGGTTGCGCGAATTGCGGAAATTCAGCCGCACCGGCACGCCCTGGAACCCCAGTTCCTTGCGCATGCCATTGACCAGATAGCGTTCATAGCTTCCGGGCAAGCTATCGGTCCGCGAGCCGAAGACAACGAAGGTCGGCGGCCGCGTCCGTGCCTGCGTGATATAGCGCAGCTTGATGCGCTTGCCCCCCGGCGCCGGCGGCGGATTATTCTCGACCGCGCCTTCGAACCAGCGGTTGAGCCGCGCGGTCGACACGCGGTTCGTCCAGATTTCGCGCTGCTCGAACGCGGCGCGCACCAGCGTATCGATGCCCTTGCCCGTCGCGCCCGAAATGCTAAGCACGGGCACGCCCTTGACTTGGCTGAGCCCGTCGTCGAGCGCGTTGCGGACGCCGTTGAACAGCGCCGAGGGGTCCTCGGCGACATCCCATTTGTTGAGCGCGACGATCAGCGCGCGGCCTTCCTGCAATACCCGGTCGGCGATGCGCAGGTCCTGCGCCTCCAGCCCCTTGGTGGCATCGAGCAACAGCACGACGACTTCGGCGAAATCGACCGCGTGCAGCGCGTCCATCACCGACAATTTTTCCAGCTTGTCGACCACCTTGGCGCGCTTGCGCATGCCCGCGGTGTCGAACAGCTGGATTTCGTGGACCTCGCCGTCCTTTTCCCACTGCCAGTCGACGCGAATCGAATCGCGGGTAATTCCGGCCTCCGGCCCCGTGATCAGTCGGTCCTCGCCGATCATACGGTTGATCAGCGTCGACTTGCCCGCATTGGGGCGCCCGACGATCGCGAGCTTCATCGGGCCGAGCGGTGCGTCCTCATCCTCTTCGCTCTCGATCGGCGCAAGAGCTTCGGCTTCCTCGGCGTCATATCCCTCGACGATCGGGCGCAGCGCGTCGAACAGGTCGACGACGCCCTCGCCATGTTCGGCGCTGAGTGCGATCGGATTGTCGAAACCGAGCGAATAGCTCTCCATCAGGCCGTTTTCGCCCTGCTTCCCTTCCGCCTTGTTGACGAGGAGGATGATCGGCGTGTCCTCGCTGCGCAGCCAACGCGCGATTTCCTCGTCGAGCGGGGTCACCCCGGCGCGGCCGTCGATCATGAACAGCGCCGCGTCGGCCCCGCGCACCGCCTTTTCGGTCTGCACGCGCATCCGTCCGGGCAAGGTGGCCGCGTCATAATCCTCGAAACCCGCGGTATCGACGATGGTGAACTTCAGGCCGAGCAGCTCGCCGTCGCCCTCGCGCCGGTCGCGCGTCACCCCCGGTTGGTCGTCGACGAGCGCGAGGCGCTTGCCGACCAGCCGGTTAAACAGCGTCGACTTGCCCACATTGGGCCGGCCGACAATGGCGATCGTCGCGTGTCGCGACATTACATTATTCCCTGTATCCAATCGGGCCGCCTCGGCCCGGACGCCGTATCAGCGCCAGGCCGTGATCTTCCCGTCGTCCGACAATATATACAAAATATTGTTCGCGACGATCGGCGACTGCGACAGCGACGAATCGAATTCGGTCGATGCCAGCAGTGATCCGTCGGTCGGCGAATATTCCGCCAGCGTCCCTTCGCTGTTGACCGCGATCAGCCGGCCGCCGGCCAGGATCGGCCCGGTCCAGCGGATCGGGTCCTTCTTCTTCTTTTCGGTTTCGACGCGGAAACGCGCGAGCTGCTGGAGCCAGCGCACCTTGCCGCTACCACGCGCGACGCACAGCAGCTTGCCGTCGTCGGTCATCGCATAGACCCACTCGCCGACCACATAGGGGGTCGAGATACCGGCGATCGAGATTTCCCAGCTGCGCTGGCCGGTGACGAGCTCATAGCTCGCCATGCGGCCGCCCTGGCCGAGCGCGAAAACATGGCCGCGATCGATGACCGGATCGGCATCCACGTCGGTGAGCGTCGAAACCGACAGCGCCATCGACGTGCGCGCGAGCGCGTCTTCCCACAGGTCGCGGCCGTTCTCGTAGCGATAGGCCTGCACCTCGCCCGACGAGAAGCCGGCGACGATCGTCCCCTGCCCCGCTGCCGGCGACGCCGCGCCGAACACGCTGCCGGCCTCGGTCGATGCCGTCGCCTGCCACTGCACCGCGCCGCTCGCGGCGTTGAGCGCGTAAATCTGGTTGTCCTGGCTGATCACATAGACGCCGCCGAACGCGATCGTCGGCGCGCCGCGCAGCGGGCCGGTCGGCTTCACTTTCCAGATCACCGACCCGTCGGCGACGTTGAGCGCCGCGACGTCGCCGACGCCGCTCGTCGCATAGACGACATTGCCGTCGACCGCGGCCCCGCCGCCAAACAACGAATCCTCGAAATCCTTGCCGGTGCTGCCGATCGCCGCGCTCCACAGCTTCGCGCCGGTGTCGGCGGCAAAGGCCGACACCACCGCGTCGGTATCGACGACGAACAGCCGGTTGTCGGCGACCACCGGCGACGAGGCGAGGCGCTGCTTGTTGGTGCTTCCCGAGATGCTCGCTTCCCACAGCTTCGCGCGCGTCGCGCCGAGCGCCGGATGCCCCATCGATTTCGACGCATTGCCGCCCGATTGGGCCCAGGCGGCGTTCACCGCCGGCTCGGGCAGCACAACCGCGATCGCGGCGGTCGCGGGGTCGACCTTGATGCTGTTGTCGTTCGACAGGATCGACACGCGTTCGCCGATCGTCGGCGTCTTTGGCGGACCGTCCCCCTTGAACACCCCGCACGCCGCGAGCGGCAGCGCCAGCAGCGCCGCATAGAATCCGTAGCGCGCGCTGCGCAAATTATCTGGCCGCATATTAATTGGCTTCCTCAGTCTTGGCGGCTGCCGCTGCTTTTGGCGCGGCATTGCCTTTCTTTTCGGCGGCGGCGCTTTCCGCCGCCCGGTCGGTGACCGCATCGACGCCGAGCATGCCCGCCATCTGTACCGAGCGCGATTGCAGCGATCGCGGCACATCGGGCAATTTGGCGATGCGGCCATAGAGCGCGCCGGCCTGGTCGAACTGGCCCAGCTGATAATGCGCCGTCGCCGACAGCTCGGCGGCGCTCGCGAACCAGCTCGACGCCGGGTCCTTCGCATCGACCATCGGCTTCATCCGCGCGATCACCGCCTCGGGCTTCAGCGTGTCATATTCGAAGGCGGTCTGACGGATCAGCGCGAGGTCGCGCAGCGCCTGGTCGAGCTTGGTGTCGGCGGCGACCTTGGCCATCAGGGCGGCGGCGGCTTTCAGGTCGCCGGCCTGCGCCTTGATGTTCGCTTCCTGCATCTGCGCGACCGCGCGATAGGCGGGGCCGCCTTCGGCCGCGATCTTCTGCAATTCGGCGGTCGCGGCGCGCGGCTGGTTGGTGCCCAGCTTTTCGAACGCCGCGATCAGTTCCTCGGCCTGTTCGCCGCGTGCGGCATCCTGCCGGTGATCCCAGAACAGATAGCCGCCGAACGCCAGCAGCGCGGCGAAGAGGCCACCGATGATCCACCGGCCGTAACGCTGCATGATCGTGTCGAGCCGGTCCTTGCGGACGGCTTCGTCGACTTCCTGCAACAGCGCGGCGTCATTCGTCGGGCTCAGGGCCAATCAAACCTCCATAAACTCAAGTGCGGCGCTGGGCCGGCCCGCTTCCTTAGCGATGGCACAGGGAAAGGCCAAGCGTTTCACTTTGGGTCGCCGCCGCGCCGTCAGCCAGGGCTCAGCCTGCGTATGTCTGATCCTCGGTCGGGAATGAACGGGACCTGACTTCGTCGGCATAGTCCTTGACCGCGCTTTCGACGACGCCGGCCATGTTCCCGAAACGCTTCACGAATTTCGGGACGCGTTCGAACATGCCGAGCATGTCGTCGGTCACCAGCACCTGGCCGTCGCACTGCGCCGAAGCGCCGATGCCGATCGTCGGGCAATCGACCTTGTTCGTGATCTCGATCGCGATCGATTCGAGCACGCCCTCGATCACGATCGAAAAGGCGCCGGCCTGCGCGACGGCGACCGCATCCTCGACGATCGAGCGCGCTTCTTCGGCGCTCTTGCCGCGCACGCCATAGCCGCCGAGGATGTTCACCGCCTGCGGCGTCAGCCCGACATGGCCCATCACCGGAATGCCGCGCTGGGTCAGGAATTCGATCGTCGGGGCGAGCACCTTGCCGCCCTCGACCTTCACCGCCGCGGCGCCGGTTTCCTTGAGCAGCCGCGCGGCGTTGTCGAACGCCTGCTGCGGGCTGCCCTCATAGCTGCCGAACGGCATGTCGACGATCACCGCGGCGTGATAGCTGCCGCGCACGACCGCGGCGCCGTGCAGCGCCATCATGTCCATCGTCACCCCGACGGTGTGCGGCAGGCCATAGATCACCTGCGCCAGCGAATCGCCGACGAGCAGCATGTCGCAATGCGGATCGAGCAGCTGCGCCATGCGGACGGTGTAAGCGGTCAGCATGACGATCGGCTCGCCGCCCTTGCGCTGGCGGATGCGCGGAACCGTCAGGCGTTTCATCGGCTGCGGCGTCGGGTTCGCGCGGCTGGTCGATGTGTCGAGGGTGAGCGTTTTGGGGAGCGTGGACATGGCGCGGTGGCTTAGCGGCTAAAGGTCGGGCGCGAAAGCGGCAAAGCCTCTCGATGTTACCTAGAATTGACTCTATGTTAAAAATATCTGACATAGAGTTCGAAACACATGACATGGAGCGCGACGAATGTCCTTTCGGGAAAAGATTCACTGGGCGACGCTGGTGACGATGATTCTGGCCTTCGGCTGGTATTTCCTCGTTTATCCGTGGCGGATCGTCGGAAGCCCGGCGGGGGTGATGGCCTCCGCCGGCATGCTGGTGCCCGTGACTATCGCGATCATCGTGGCGATGACCGTGGCGACCGCTTTTCTGGCGATCCGCAGCCCGCGCGAGGCCGACGCGCGCGAGGATGAACGCGATCGCAGCTTCCATATGCGCGGCACGCACTTCGGCTATTATCCGCTCGTCGTCGGCATCTGGATCAACATCCTCCTGATCTTCTGGGGGATCGGCCAAACCGCGCAGCTCAATTTGATGATCGCGACGCTCGTCGTCGCCGAGATCGTGCGGATCGGCACCCAGCTCTATCTTTATCGCCGGGGCCATTGACCATGGCCTATCTCATCGCCGATGCCGGAGACCACCAAATGAATTTCCGTGAAAAGACCGCCTGGCTGAACGTCATCGCCATGGTCGCCGCCTACAGCCTCTATTTCGGGCTTCTCCTCTTCGGGCATCCCGCCGGGCGCGAAGTGTTTCCGATGCTGTGGCTGTTCGGATCGATCGCCGTGGCGCATGCGCTCACCGTCATCGTCGGCACCGTCATCCTGTCGGCGCAGGCACCGAAGTCGGAGCGTGCGCGCGCCGACGAGCGCGACCGGGCGATCCGTCGCCGCGGCGCGACAATGGCCTATTATGTCCTGCTGGTGGGGATGATGGTCGTCGGCGTCTACATGCCCTTCATCGAGAGCGGGGTGCCGCTCGCGAATGCCGGCCTGTTCGCGATCGTCGCCGCCGAGCTGGTGAACAGCGCCGTCGTGCTCGTCAGCTACCGGAGGGGCTGGCATGGCTAGGCCGCCCTTCACCAACGACATCCGCACCCTGCGCTTTCTGGCCGGCGAAATGACGCAGGGCGATCTCGGCGACCGCGTCGGCGTCACCCGTCAGACGATCGCGGCGATCGAGCAGGGCAAATATTCGCCGTCGCTCGAGGTCGCCTTCCGCATCGCGCACGTCTTCGGCAAGCCGCTCGAGACGGTCTTTCAGTGGGAGGGCAACGGAGATTGAGACAGCGCGGCCGCGCGGCCCGGACCGGCGCCTCCCCCCGGTGGCGCCGGTCCGCGCTTCAGGCTTGGCTCAGCGCCGCGAGTTGCTCGTCGTTGAGGTCGAGATCGAGACTGTCCATCAGCTCGTCGAGCTGTTCGACCGTCGTCGCGCTGGCGATCGGCGCGGTGACGCCGGGCTGTGCAGCGACCCACGCGAGCGCGATTTGCGATAATGTGGCGCCGGTTTCGGCGGCAATGCCATCCATCACCGCAAGCACCGCCGGCCCCCTTCCTTCCAGATAGGGTTTGACCCGCGCGCCCCGCGGGCTCTTGCCGAGGTCGTCGGCACTTCGATATTTGCCCGACAGATACCCCGAGGCGAGGCTGAAATAGGTGACGACTCCCAGCCCCTCGGCGATGCACAGCTCCTGCAACGCGCCTTCATATTGGTCGCGGTCGAGCAGGTTGAGTTCGGGCTGCATCGCGGTGAAACGCGGCAGGCCCTTTTCGTCCGCCACCCGCAGCGCCTCGGCCAGCCGTTCGGCCGAATAGTTGGACGCGCCGATCGCGCGCACGATGCCTGCATCGACGAGTTCGGCCAAAGCGCCCAGCACTTCATCGAGCGGCACGTCGGGATCGTCCTTGTGGGCGAAATAAAGGTCGATGACGTCGGTGCCGAGCCGCTCGAGCGAACCTTGAGCCGCGTCGCGGATGCGGTCGGGCTTGAGGCCGCCGGGCATCATGCCGACTTTGGTCGCGATCAGAACCCGGTCGCGCGCGCCGCTTTCCTTCAGCCACGCGCCGATCATGCTTTCGGACTCGCCGCCCTTGTGCCCCGGAACCCACGCCGAATAGACGTCGGCGGTGTCGACCATCCCGCCGCCCAGCTCGACGAAGCGGTCGAGAACCGCGAAGCTCGCCTCACGATCCGCCGTCATGCCGAAGACGTTGCCGCCGAGGACGAAAGGCCGGATCGACAGGCCGCTTTGGCCCAGAGCATGTTCGGTCATTTCGAAGCTCCTTTTGCAACCGCGACGACCGCCTCGCGCGGGTTGTCGCTGAACAGGCCGTCGACGCCGGCGGCAATATAGGCCTCGATCTCGCCCGCCAAATCGCCATGGCCCGCAGGATTGATACTGCCCTTCTCGCCGAGCGGGAGGAAGTAATTTTCGCGGCGAAACGTCCAGGGATGCACTTTGAGCCCGGCGGCGTGGGCGTCGCGCACCAGCGCGGTGGGCTTGCCGAGCCGGCCGAGCGTTCCCCGCGGGATCACCATCGCCTTGTTCGGACCGATGCCGTCGGCATAGCCGGCGATCATCTTGAGCCCCGCGGGCGACGCCATGGCGGCATAGCTGGTGCCGGGCCGGTCGGCGGGCCCGCCGCCCGCGTCCATCAACTGGATCAGCGGCAGGTCGCTCTTGGCGCGCAGGTCGATCAGATTGCCGACCTCGAAGCTCTGGATGAACACCGGCGCGCTGCGGCCGCGATAGCCGAAGCGGCCCAGCAGCGCCAGCAAAGGCGCCTCGTGCGGCAGGCCGATCGATACGAAATAGCCCGGATGCTTGGTTTCGGGATAGACGCCGACGGGCTTTTCGCCCGCCCCTTTGCGGCCCTTGTTCACTTCGGCGAGCAGCGTCAAAATCTCCTCGAAGGTCGGGATTTCGAACCGCCCGTCATAGTCGGTACTGCGCAGCCGCGGCAGCCGTTCGCGCGCGCGCAGCGTCTTCAATTCGGCGAGGGTGAAATCCTCGGTGAACCAGCCCTCGACCTCCTGTCCGTCAATCGTCTTCTCCGTCTTGCGGCCCGCGAACTCGGGATGATCGGCGACGTCGGTGGTCTCCGAAATCTCATTCTCGTGCCGCGCGACGAGCACGCCGTCCTTGGTCAGCACGAGGTCGGGCTCGATGAAGTCGGCGCCCTGCTCGATCGCGAGCCGGTAGCTCGCCAGCGTATGTTCGGGCCGCTCGCCCGATGCGCCGCGATGCGCGATCACGATCGGCGGCCGCCCGTCGACGGTGGGCTGCGCGGTCACGTCGTCAGCCGTACAGCCAGCGGACAGCATCAGCGCCGCCGCCGCCAGAATCGACCGGATCATGCCGCAAAACGCGCCTGCCAGTCCGCGGCCGAAAAGCCGACGCTGATAATATCGCCCGCTTCGACCACCGGGCGGCGGATCATCGCCGGCTGATCCAGCATCATCGCCTTTGCCGACGCCGCATCAAGCCCCTGCTTCTGCTCCTCGGGCAGCTTGCGAAAGGTCGTCCCCGCCTTGTTGAGCAGCTTTTCCCAGCCGAGCGCGTCGACCCAGCCCTGCAGCCGCGCGGCGTCGAGCCCGTCCTTGCGAACGTCGTGAAAGCGATAGGCGACACCCTGCTCGTCGAGCCAGCGCCGCGCCTTCTTCACCGTGTCGCAGTTCGAAATGCCATAGAGAATCATCGCCATAGATCGAAGCCTAGCAGGCACGGCTTACAGATTCGAGGCCGCGCAGCAGCCGCGCTCAAGAAATCGGCGGCGGGTCCGCGATGCGCGTGTTGGCACTGGCCAGCTTGCCGCGCAGCGCGCGCGCGAAGCCCTCGTGAAGCGCGCCCGCGATCGCCGGATTGGCGGCGAGATAGGCGCGCAGCGCCGCCGCCGGGACGAACCACAGCCGCGCATTGCTGCCCAGCACGACCGTTCCCGTCGCATGGGCACCGTCGAGCGCGGTCGCTTCGCCGATCAGCGCGCCGCCCGATAATTTTCCGACCTCGATGCCGTCGCGCAGCACCGCCGCCTGTCCCTCGGCAAGATAGAAAAGGCTCGGTGCCGCCTGATTCTCGCGAATGAGTATTTCGCCGCGCTTCGCCGAAATCCAGTGCCCCTGATCGATCAGGTCGCGCGCCGCCACCGCTCCCAGCCCGGCGAAGTGCTCGCGGCGCAGCGCCTCTTCCTCGGCCGAAAACCGTATCTTCGTCCCGCGCAGCCACAGGCGCGCCAATATGCCGATATTGACCGCCAGAATCGCGAGCACGAGCAGGCTATAAATGAGGTCGGATCCACGAAAGAGCGTCAGCGGCAGCGCGACGAGCGCCGCGGCGGCAAGGCCGATGCGCGCATAGTCGATGCGCACGACGAAGCTCGTCGCCAAAAGGAGCAACAGCGCCCCATAGAGGAACCAGGCGGAATCGAAATTCGTCACAGCCAATCGCTCGCATCCCGACCCGCCCCGCTCGTTGGGGCCTCGGTCACTGGGTGGTTGACGTTACCGATAGCCAAAAACCTTGAAAACGCGCGCCCATCGCCGCTCCAAGGTTCGCAATAAACTATCAGTTCCTGGCCCTGAAGAAAAGCATAGGTGCGCAAATGTCACGATAATGCTAATTTTCGGGATCGCTCGTGCCGGAAACATTGCTTCGGGCGGGCATCCGCGCCATGGGGCGCAGGATTCGAACCGAGAAGACAGGCAGATGACGAAAAATTGGCAACCGCATAGCTGGCGTTCGCACGAGGCCCGCCAGCTGCCCACCTACCGCGACGCGGCCGCGCTCGCGGCCGCCGAACGCGAACTCAGCAATTATCCGCCGCTCGTCTTCGCGGGTGAAGCGCGCGAGCTGACGAGCGAACTCGGCCGCGTGGCGGAGGGCAAGGCCTTCCTGCTCCAGGGTGGCGACTGCGCCGAAAGCTTTGCCGAATTCCATCCGAACAATATCCGCGACACCTTCCGCGTCCTGCTTCAGATGGCCGTGGTGCTGACTTTCGCGTCGAAGATGCCCGTGGTGAAGCTCGGCCGCATGGCGGGCCAGTTCGCCAAGCCACGCTCGGCCGACCTGGAAGACGTCGATGGCGTGTCGCTGCCGAGCTATCGCGGCGACATCATCAACGACATCGCGTTCGAGGAAGCGGGCCGCGAGCCCGACCCGCAGCGCATGGTCAAGGCGTATAACCAGTCGGCGGCGACGCTCAACCTGCTGCGTGCCTTCGCGAACGGCGGCTATGCGAATCTGCAACAGGTCAACGCCTGGACGCATGATTTCATGGACCGCAGCCCGTGGGCCAAGAAATATCAGGAAACCGCCGCGCGGATCTCCGAAGCGCTCGCCTTCATGGAAGCGTGCGGCGTCACCCCGGAAACCGTCCCGCAGATCAAGGGCACGAGCTTCTACACCAGTCACGAGGCGCTGCTGCTCCCCTATGAGCAGGCGCTCACCCGTCAGGACAGCCTGACCGGCGGCTGGTACGACACCTCGGGCCATTTCCTGTGGGTCGGCGATCGCACCCGCTTCGAAGGCTCGGCGCATATCGAATATCTCCGCGGCATCGGCAATCCGGTCGGGATGAAGTGCGGCCCCAGCCTCGAGCCCGACGCGCTGCTGCGCCTGCTCGACACGCTCAACCCGAACCATGTCGCGGGCCGCATGACGCTGATCACGCGCTATGGCCACGACAAGATCGAGGCGCATCTGCCTAGGCTGGTGCGTGCGGTGAAGGAATCGGGCCATCCGGTCGTCTGGTCGTGCGATCCGATGCACGGCAATGTCATCAAGACGCCCAACGGCTACAAGACGCGTCCGTTCGATCGCATCCTCGCCGAAGTGCGCGGCTTCTTCGCCGTCCACCGCGCCGAGGGCACGCATGGCGGCGGCATCCATATCGAAATGACCGGCCAGAATGTCACCGAATGCACCGGCGGCGCGATGGACGTGACCCAGATGGACCTCGCCGACCGCTATCACACGCACTGCGATCCGCGTCTGAACGCGGGGCAATCGCTGGAACTGGCGTTTCTGCTCGCCGAGATGCTCAATCAGGAAATGGCGGATCGGGCGAAGCAGGCGGCTTGACTAGCTAAAGGATCGTGGTCCCCGCGAAGGCGGGGACCCATCACATGCCGCTGAAATCCGAAACCACCGGAGATGGGTTCCCGCCTTCGCGGGAACACACGTTCCTTTTTATTCGGGTTCGCCCTTCCACCGCTTCGTATCGGCAAACGCCCGCCCCAGCGCGACATGCAGGTCGGCATCCTCCGCCGCGCCGCCAAGCGGGATATTGTCGGAGAAATTGTCCGCCGGGCGATGATAATCGCTGCCGAGGAAGGCTTCGAGCAGCTTCATATCCGAGAAGCTGCCGCCGACCATCAGCGAGGTGACGCCCTTCGCCCCCAGCGCCCAGCCGTCCTGCCGCTGGATGAAGGCATCGGCCTCGCCATCCTCGTCGAGCGTGCGGCCGAGCTTGGTCGCCACGTCACGCACCACCGCGTCATAGGCGGGCTTGCCGCGCCCGATCGTCGCGACCGGCGTGCCGCGCGGCGAAATCGCGATTGTGTCGACATTGAGCGCGACGGTGATGTCGGACAGCGGCACGACCGGATGATCGGCGAAATAACGCGCGCCGAGCAGGCCCTTTTCCTCCGCCGTCGTCGCCATGAAATAAATGTCGCGATCGGGCCGTGCCCCCTTGCCCAGCCGCTTCGCGACCTCGATCAGCACCGCGATCCCGCTCGCATTGTCGACCGCGCCGTTGCAGATGCGGTCGGTCTCGCCCTCGGGCGCGCAGATGCCGAGATGGTCCCAATGGCCGAGGAAGAGCACCGCCTTGCCGTCGGGCTTGGCACCCGGCAGCTTGCCGATGATATTGTGGCTGGCAAAGGGGCGGACGGACGACCCTGCGGTGAAGTCCGCGGTCACCGGCAGCGCGGCACCCTTATAGTCGGGCGATTTGGCGGCCTCGCGCAGCGCGGCGCCATCCTGTCCCGCCGCCTTGAGCAGCGCATCGCCGGCTTCGGGCGAGAGGAAGCCGCTGACCGGCGCGCCCGACTTTGCGCTGGCGAGGCGCACATATTTGCCGCCGAGGCTTTCGCGCAGCGCCGGCCACGGCACCGCACCGTTGGAAATCACCAGCACCGCCGACGCACCCGCATCGGCGAGCATCTGCCGCCGCTCGCGATAGCGCGGCAGCTTGTCGCCGAAGGGTGCATTGTCGAACAACATGATGGCAAGCTTGCCCCTGACGTCGGCATTGACCTTGCCGGCGCCGTCGATGCCATAGCCGACAAAGAGCGCGGGCACGTCGGCGAGCGCGACCGACGCATCGCGTCCGGTCACGATGATGCCCTCGTCACCGCCCAGCGCGAGATCGCGGCCCGCTGCCCGGAACTTCGCGGTGCCGCCGGTCGCCTGCGTCTCGACGAAAGGCACCGGCTGAAGCCACGGCGTCATGCTCTCCGGCACGGGTTCGAGCCCGGCCTTCGCCCATTCGCCGACGACATAGGCGATCGTGCGGTCCTCACCATCAGTGCCCGGAGCGCGTCCTTCGAACGCGTCGTCCGCCAGTATCTTGATATGCGCGGCCAGCTCGGCCTCGGTGACCGGGGCATCGCCCTTGGCGGGCGCGGCCGCGACGGCGGGGGCGAAGGAAAGCAGGGCGACAGCCGCGATCGCGGCGCGGAAGGAGGCGGTTCTCATGGACGCGCCGCATGGCATGTCCGCGACATCCCGGCAAGGCGGTTCGTCGAACGACGAACGGCGGGTCCCCTCCCGCAAGCGGGAGGGGAGATTCAAGCGCGCCCCGCCCGCTCGAGCAAAGCCCGCGCCGCCGCGACGTGCATATCCTCGATCATCCGCCCTTCGTGCCGCTGCGCGCCGCCGGTTGCCGCGGCGACGAGCGCCTCGGCCGCCGCGATCTCGCGCGCCGATGGCGCGAAGGCGGTATTGCACGGACCCACCTGCGACGGGTGAATCAGCGTCTTGCCGTCGAAGCCGAGCCGCCGCCCTTCGGCGGCTTCATTCGCGAAACCCGCACCGTCGTCGATCGTATTGTAAACGCCGTCGAAGCACCACACCCCGCCCGCGCGCGCCGCGAGTATGATCGCCTGGATCGCATGGCTCATCGCGCCGCGGTCCATGCCGTCGGGCAGCTTCAACTCGTGCGCCAAGTCATTGAGCCCGGCGATCAGCCCCGCCACCGCCGTGTCGGCGGCGATCTCACGCGCCGCATAAATAGCCGCCGGCGTCTCGATCATCGCGAGGACCGGCAGGCCAAGGCCGCGCAGCGGGTCGAGATCGGACGGCGCATCGACCTTCGGCAGCACCACGGCGTCGAGCGTCAGGCCGGCAATCGCCGCGACATCGTCCGCCTGCTCGGCGCTGCCCGTCGCATTCACCCGCACCGCGACGCGCTTGCCGGGAAAGCCCGCAGTCACCGCCGCGCGCATCGCCGCGCGCATCGCCGCGCGCGCCTCCGTCTTGCGGTCGGCTGGCACGGCATCTTCCAGGTCGATGATCAGCATGTCGGCGGCAAGCCCGCCCGCCTTTTCGAGCGCACGCGCGTTCGATCCGGGAACATACAGCAGCGAGCGCGGCGCATAGCCGGCTGGATAGTCACTTGGGGTCATGCGCTTTTCTGTGGCGCAACCCCGCCGTTGCCGCAATAAGGAAGCGGGTTTGCAAAGATGCAATTGCAGAGGGGATGATCGATGGAATTCGCACTCGCACTGGTGGTTCTGGCGCTGGTGTTCCTGATCTGGGCGCTGACGCCCGTGCGGCAGGGCTTTGCCTATACGATCGAACGCTTCGGCCGCTACACGCACACCGCGCAGCCCGGGCTCAACTTCATCATGCCGATCTTCGACCGCGTCGGTCGCAAGGTGAACATGATGGAACAGGTGCTCGACATCCCGGGGCAGGAAATCATCACCAAGGACAATGCGATGGTCGCGGTCGACGGCGTCGTCTTTTTCCAGGTGCTCGACGCCGCGAAAGCCGCCTATGAGGTCAGCGATCTCTATCTCGCGATTATGAACCTGACGACCACCAACCTGCGCACCGTGATGGGGTCGATGGACCTCGACGAAACGCTGTCGAAACGCGACGAGATCAACACGCGGCTGCTCCACGTCGTCGACGATGCGACGACGCCATGGGGGGTCAAGATCACCCGCGTCGAGATCAAGGACATCCGTCCGCCCGCCGATATTTCGAACGCGATGGCGCGCCAGATGAAGGCCGAGCGCGAGAAGCGCGCCAACATCCTCGAAGCCGAAGGCATGCGCGCCTCCGAAATCCTGCGCGCCGAGGGCGAGAAGCAGGGCCAGATCCTGCAGGCCGAGGGCCGCCGCGAGGCCGCGTTCCGCGACGCCGAAGCCCGCGAACGCGAAGCCGAGGCCGAAGCCAAGGCGACGCAGATGGTGTCGGACGCGATCGCGAGCGGCAACGCGCAGGCGATCAATTACTTCATCGCGCAAAAATATGTCGAAGCGGTCAGCCAGTTCGCGACCAGCCCGAACGCGAAGACGATCCTCTTCCCGGTCGAGGCGACGCAGTTGATCGGCACGCTGGGCGGCATCGGCGAACTCGCCAGGGACGCGCTCGAACGCAAGGGAGCCTGACATGCCCGACTGGCTGGCCAACATGGAACCGCATTGGGCGTGGCTGTCGCTCGGCGTGCTGCTTGCGGCGGCCGAGATCGTCGCGCCGGGCTTCTTCCTCATCTGGGTCGGCGCCGCGGCGGTCGTCACCGGCGTCATCGCGTGGGTCGTGCCGCTCAGCGTCCCGCTCCAGCTCGGCATTTTCGCGGCGCTGTCCTTCGTTGCGCTCTATGGCGGGCGCCGCTGGCTGAAAGCGAATCCGATCACGACGACCGACCCGCACCTCAATCAGCGCGGCGGCCGCCTCGTCGGCGAGGTGCTGACGGTGACCAAAGCGATCGAGGACGGCCGCGGCCGCGCCAAGGTCGGCGACGGCGAATGGCCGGTGCGCGGCCCCGACGTGGCCGAAGGCACCAAGGTCCGCGTCGTCAGCGCCGACGGCGGCGTGCTGGTGGTCGAGCCGGCCTAGCCACCCCGCGGCCGCGAATAGATCGCCACCACATGCCCCAGCGCGTCGCTGTCGCCGATGCGCCGGAAACCGAGCTTCGCCGCCACCCGCTCCGACGCGTCATTGCCGAGGTCGATGATGCAGCGCACGTCGCCCGCATCGAGGTTCGCATCGGCCCAGCCGAGCGCCGCGGTCATCGCCTCGGTCGCATAGCCCGCGCCCCAGTGATCGGCGTCGAACGCCCAGCCCGCCTCGGGTCGCCCTTCGAGTTCGGGGATGCCGCGGCAGAAATAGCTGAGCCCCCCCATGCCGATCAGCGCGTCGCTCGCCCGGTCGGCGAACACCCAGTAACCGAACCCCATCACCGGCCACAGCCCCGCCGAGCTCAGGAACTTGCCCCAGCTGACATCGGGCGCGCGCGGTTCGCCGCCGATGAAGCGCGTGACGCGCGCGTCGGCCCACATCGCGATATGAACGTCCTTGTCGGCAAGGCGTCCGGGGCGCAGGCGCAGGCGGTCGGTTTCGATTGTGGGAGGTGCGGTGAACATCGCCCCGCTGTGCCGAAGCGCGGCAAGCCGGTCAATCGGGGTCGAGATAATGATCGAACAGGTCGTGCAGAACCGCTGTGCCGTCGACCTGCCGCTTCGCGCGCAAAACGCCCAGCCCGTCGACTCGCGCCAGCACCTCCACATGGCGCAGTATGGCATGATAATGCGGCTCGCTGTTGAAATCGCGGAACAGGAAGACGCAGTCGGGCTTGCAGTGAATGATCGCCTGCAACAGGCAGGCGACCCGGAAACGCCCGGCGATCGACACCGCGTCGGGGCTGCCGCCCATGCCGCGCCAGATATGGCTGTGATAGCGCGGCCAGTCGCGGATGCGGCTTTCGCCGGCGGGATAGCCCCCCTCGCCCACCGGTCCGACGTCGATGTGGACGGGGGTGAATTCGACCGCTTCGCGCGCCACCTCGGCCTGTATCCGGCCGAGCCGGGCGGGATCGCCATCGACGCTGACGATCCGCCGCACCTGCCGCGCCGCGACCAGCGTGGCTTCGCCGCAACCGAATTCGAGCAGCGAAGCCAGCCCCGCAAGCTGCAGCTCGATCTGCGCGATTTCGGCGGCGGTTAGATGTGGTCGCATGGTCCCCTCCCCACGCGCTCAGCGATATGGGACGGGCGCCGCGGCGTCCAGCCGCGATCGACACATTATCGCCGCGAAGGCGGGCTCCCGGAGAGGGGAGAGAGAAGACCGCTCCGGGCGCCCGCCTTCGCGGGTCAGGCTGCCGCAGCAGCCAGCTCGGGTTTCGATGAATGCGCCGGCATGATCGCGTCGGCATAGTCGCTTTCATATTTGCCGATCAGCGCCCGGTCGTCGTGGTTCCACGGATGAAAGCCCGGCATGAAATAGGAAAGCCAGGGAAAGAAGCTCTTGCGCAGCACGCCCGGCGTGCCGAGCAGATACCACCAGATGCGCGCCGTGACGCGCCAGCCGGTCAGCCCGTCCTGTTTGAGCAGCGCCTTCATCCCCTTGACGCGCTTGGGCCAGAAACGCGAGGTGACGAGCAGCATCATCACCGCCTTGGCGCGCCAGCGCCGGAAGCGGCTCCAGTCCTTCGTCGCGTGCAGCCAGGTGTCGTAAGCGACGCCCTTATGCTCGATCTCCTCGATCGCGTGCCATTTCCACAAGGCGGCCCATTCGGGCTCGGCGCCCGCGTACATGCTGTCTTCGCGCAGCATCACCGCCGCCATCATCGCGGTATAATGTTCGAGCGCGATCGTCGCCATCAGGTTGACGATCTGCGGCCGCGTCTTGATCAGGTCGAGCACCTGATTGACGTCATCCTCGAGTTCCGAAAGATCATAGCCCGCCTCGGCCGCCTTCTTGTTGAAGACGACATGCTCGCGGCTGTGGATCACTTCCTGCTGGGTAAAGGCCCGGATTTCGCGCGCCAGCTTTTCGGGAACGCCGTCGCGGTGCGCCTTCACCGCCTCGATGAACATCGCCTCGCCGCGCGGAAAGGTCACCGACAAGGCGGTGTGAAAGGTCGAGGCGATCGGATCGCCGTTCAGCCACCAGCGCCCCTGCCGGTCGTCGCGGCCGAAACGCATATCGCGCGGGGTGATCGAAAGATCGGCGGGGGTCGGCGACCGGGAAAGGCTGGACATATGGTTCATACCGTCGAAAAGGGTTGCTGGGGCCAGAAAATAGGGTTTACTTACACATATGTCAATAGTGAAGAAGCGTTTGAGTCCCGAGGAAAGCCGGTCGGCGGCGCTCGAGGCCGCGCGTCACATCCTCATCGAAATGGGGCCGGCGGCGGTGACTTTGAAAGCCGTCGCGGCGCGGATCGACCGCACCCACGCCAACCTGCTCCACCATTTCGGCAGCGCCGCCGGGCTGCAAAAGGCGCTCGCCGCCTATCAGGCCGAAACCGTGTGCGCGACGATCGGCCGGAAAATGGCCGAATCGCCGCCCGGCGAACGCAACGTCCGCGAGATCGTCGATTTGGCCTTCGACGCCTTTAATGAGGGCGGCGCGGGGGCGCTCGCGACCTGGATGGCGGCGACCGGCAATGACGATGCGCTCGACCCGATCGTCGATGCGATCCACCGCCTGATCGACGGTATGGCCCCCGACGCGCATGAAAAACGCCTGATGCACGAAGACACGCTCGCGCTCGTGCTGATGGCATTGGGCGACGCCCAACTCGGCGGACCGATGGCCGAGGCGCTCGGCCTGCCGCGCGACACCTCGCGCGTGCTCGCGACCGAACTCATCACCGGGCGCATCGCGAAATTCTGGGCCGAACATGGCGGAAAGCCAGGCGCCTAAGCCGCTGGCAATTTTATTGCGCACACGCTAAGACGCCGCCTTCCCCAAGCTCCGTTCGCATCGAGCGAAGTCGAGATGCCCCTCGGCCGTGCACCCCGATGGGTGTCTCGACTTCGCTCGACACGAACGGAACTTGATGTGTAATCAAGTTTACGCCCTAAAGGCCCCCGCCATGCACTTTCTCGACCAAGCCAAGATTTTCATCAAGTCCGGCGACGGCGGCCCCGGCGCGGTGTCGTTCCGGCGTGAGAAATATATCGAATATGGCGGCCCCGACGGCGGCAACGGCGGCAAGGGCGGCGACATCATTTTCGAAGCGGTCGCGGGTCTCAACACGCTGATCGACTTTCGCTACACCCAGCATTTCAAGGCGAAGCGCGGCACCCCCGGCGCGGGTCGCGATCGCACCGGCGCGGGCGGCCCCGATCTCGTCATTCAGGTGCCGATCGGCACCCAGATCCTCGACGATGACGAGGAGCGCAGCCTGCTCGCCGACCTCACCAAGGAAGGCGAGCGGCTCGTCTTCCTGCGCGGCGGCGACGGCGGGCGCGGCAACGCCAGCTACAAGACTTCGACCAACCGCGCGCCGCGCCAGCACGGCCCCGGCTGGCCGGGCGAGGAAATGTGGGTGTGGCTGCGGCTGAAACTGCTCGCCGACGCCGGTCTCGTCGGCCTGCCCAACGCCGGCAAGTCGACCTTCATCAACGGCGTGAGCAACGCGCAGGCCAAGGTCGGCGCCTATGCCTTCACAACGCTCCGCCCCCAGCTCGGCGTCGTCAGCCACAAGGGGCATGAATTCGTCGTCGCCGACATCCCGGGGTTGATCGCGGGCGCCGCCGAAGGTGCCGGGGTCGGCGACCGCTTCCTCGGCCATATCGAGCGTTGCCGCGTCCTCCTCCACCTCGTCGACGCCAATGACGAGGATGTCGCGACCAGCTATCGCATCGTCCGCGACGAGCTCGAAGCCTATGGCGCCGACCTCCTCGACAAGCCGGTGATCGTCGCGCTCAACAAGATCGACACGCTCGACGACGAATTGATCGCGGCGCTCTCCGCCGAGCTCGAAGCCGAAAGCGGCCGTCCGGTGATGGCGCTGTCGGGCGCGAGCGGCGCGGGCGTGCCCGCGGTGCTCGACACGCTGCTCGAGGCGATCGGCCATCCCGAACCCGGCGCGGACGAAGGCGACGAAGCGAGCGGCTGGTCGCCGGTTTGATACTTCCGTCATCCCGGCGAAAGCCGGGATCTCGCCGGTGCGTTATCCCGACAGGGTGAAATCCCGGCCTTCGCCGCGATGACCGGGAATTCAGGTTCGATACGAGGAACGAACAGCGCCGCAGAGAATTTCATGCGGAACAACAAGGATTTCGCATGACCGAACGCAACCGGCTTCCCGCCCTGCTCCTCATCGCGCTCGCCGCTGCCGCCGTCCCGGCGAATGCGCAGGAAGGCGGAGAAACCGCCGAGAAACGCACCCGCATCATCCTCGGCCCACAGCTGTCGCCGTCGTGGCCGGGCGCGGACAAGTTCGGCGTCGGTCCCTATATCGACGTCTCGCGCACCCGCGAAGGCGCGTTCGAATATGAAGCGCCCGACGAAAGCTTCGGCCAGCCGCTCGTTCATGCCGGCAACTTCGCTTTCGGCCCCGCCTTCGGCTTCATCGGCAAGCGCAAGGCGTCGGACATCGGCGCCGACCTGCCCAAGGTCGGTTTCACCGTCGAAGCGGGCGGCTTTGCGCAAGCCTACCTGACGCCTTCGCTCCGCGTCCGCGCCGAAGGACGCAAGGGCCTCAGCGGTCACAAGGGCTGGGTCGGCGAAATCAGCGCCGACTATATCGCACGGCAAGGCGACGACTGGCTCTTCTCGATCGGCCCGCGCGTCACGCTCGGCGACGCCAAATACCATCGCGCCTATTTCGGCGTGACGCCTGCGTCCGCGACCACCTCGGGTCTCGCCGCTTACGACCCCGGCGGCGGCGTCCAGTCGGTCGGCGTCACCGCCGGCTACCACCGCATGCTCGGCAAAAATTGGGGCATCGCACTCTATGGCCGCTACGACCGGCTCGTCGGCGATGCGGCGGATTCGCCGATCACGCGCGAACTCGGCTCGCGCAGCCAGCCGTCGGCGGGCATCGCGCTCAGCTACACCTTCTGAGGCGCCCGCCAGTTAACGGGAAGCGGCCCTAACCGTCGCCCGGTGCCGGCAGCCTGGCGAGCAGCGCCACGAGCTGCGCCTGGCTGTTCGCGCCGGTCTTGCGGAAAATACCTTTCAAAAGAAAGCGCACGGCATTCAGGCTGACGGCGCGCAACGCGGCATAATCCTGCAACGTATCGCCCGCGGCGAGCGCGACCGCGAGCCGCGCTTCGGCCGGGGTGAGGCCGAACCATTGCGCGACGCGATCGATCTCGACCACCGGGGTTTCGCCGGGCGAGCTGCCGAGCGTGACGATCAGCGACGCGCCGAGGCGGACGCCGCCGAGTTGCTGCGCCGACTGCCGCGTCACCCGCGCGACGAGCACCGGGCACTCGCGGTCCGCATCACCCACCGCCTGGAAGGCGAGACCGGCAGGCTCAGGACTTTTGACGAGGTCGAGCAGCCGTTTCTGGCTCGGCGGATGGGTGAGGGCGAAGCGGTTCTGCGCGGTGCGGATGAATCCCGCGCGTTCATAGCGCCCGGCCCGCGCGTTGGCGGCGAGGATATTGAGCTGGTCGTCGAGGCTGAAGATCGCGAAGGGGGCGGCATCGGCTGCGATGCGCGCGGCGCCGGTGGCGAGTTCGAGCGTCGCGATCCGGTCGCTGATCCGCATCGCGCGCTGCATATGCGGCGCGAGGACGCGCAGCCCGCGCTTCAACCGTTCGACGTCGCGATCGCCCGGGCCGGGCAGCATCAGCCCCAGCCGCTCGCCCCCGCGCCGATCGAGCAGCACCGCGACCAGCCGGTCGATTCCCCAAGGTTGCAGGAAGTTGCGAAAGAATTCGGTTTCGGCGAATTCCCCGCGCGCCATGATGTCGAAACTGTCGACGACGCTGCCATTGCCATAGCGCATCAGCTTGCGCGACCAGGCATGGTGGCCGGCATAGACCGCCGCATAGATTTCCTGCACCCCCGCGGCGAGGCCCGTTGCGGCGACGAAGCGCGCGCTCGGCGGATTGCTGCTTTCCCAGAGGATGAAAGCGGCCTCCCAGCTCAAGGGACAAAGCGTGCCGGTGATGCGCGCGAGGGTTTCGTTCCAGCTTTCGGGATGCAGCACCGAATCATAGATTTCGCCGATCAGCGCGTTGAGCACTTCCCATTCGGCGGGTGCATTATGGTCGGTCGGAAAGTTCGGTCGCGGGTCGCTCTGCATGCACTTCCCCCAAAGAAGATACGCAGCGTCCGCATTTGACGGGACCACAACCGCGATGGCAAGCGCAATGCGACAAAATGAAAAAATCGGCTCCCTACCCGAATGGGTAGCGAAACAATGGAGCGAATCGGCGATGAAGGACCCGCGACCCGAGGAAGGTGGAACCAAGGCCATCTTGCTCTCTTGAAGTCCGCCGGCTTGCCGGCGGACTTCATTTTTGGGGGTCAACGGATTGGCCGGATTCGGCCGGTAGCGGCCATCCTCTTCATCGCAAGCTAACGTCGTCGATCCACCCCGAAACCGACATCCACGTTCAGCCAAAAAAAATCGCTGTCCTACATTATCGCGCGCGCATAACCTTCGCCTCGCCATGCACGCTCGACGCCCAGCCGCACCGCACGTCCGCCCGATCACCCGATCGCCAACAGGTATCATTATACCGAAGGGGAACGACAAGTTTGACAACTTCGGAATAAAATTGCGCGAACGCGGCCGCGGACATTCGCATTGGCGGCGCGCGCGCATCGCGCTATCGGCGGCGCCATGAGCCTGTTTCCGCCCGCCACCTGTCCCCGGCTGATCGTCAAGATCGGATCGGCGCTGCTCGTCGATCCGTCGGGCGCGGTGCGGCGCGACTGGCTCGCCGGGATCGCCGCCGACATCGGCGAACGCACGCGCGCGGGCCAGCAGGTCGCGGTCGTCTCGTCGGGCGCGATCGCGCTCGGTGCGCGGCGGCTGGGGCTTGCGAAAGGAGGCCGCGGGACGCTCGAGGATGCGCAGGCCGCCGCGGCGACCGGGCAGATCGCGCTGAGCCAGGTCTGGGCCGAGGTGCTCGGCGCCGAAGGGCTGACCGCGGCGCAGATGCTCGTGACGCTGGACGATCTCGAACATCGCCGCCGCTACCTCAATGCCGCCGCGACGCTCGACCGGTTGCTCAGTCTCGGCGTCGTGCCGATCATCAACGAGAATGACAGCGTCGCGACCGAGGAAATCCGCTTCGGCGACAACGACCGCCTCGCCGCGCGCGTCGCGCAGGCCGCGGCGGCGGGCGGCGTCATCCTGCTCTCCGACATCGACGGCCTCTACGACCGCAACCCGGCGCAGGACGGCGCCGTTCACATCGCACGCGTCGAACGCATCGACGCCGCCGTCGAGGCGATGGCCGACGCCGGTTCGGCGTCGGGCATGGGATCGGGCGGCATGGTATCGAAGATCGCGGCGGCGCGCATCGCCAATGCGGCTGGCGCGCATCTCGCGATCGCGTCGGGGCGGATCGACCGGCCGCTATCGACCGAAGCACGGCACACGCTGTTCGCTGCCGAACGCGGCGCGAGCGCGCGCAAGGCATGGCTCGCGGGCGGGCTGACCGCGAAGGGCCGGGTCGAGATCGACGCCGGCGCCGCCAAGGCGCTGCAGGGCGGCGCGAGCCTGCTCGCGGCGGGCGTGACCGCGCTCAGCGGCAGCTTCGCGCGCGGCGACATCCTCGACATCGCGGGGCCCGACGGGCGCGTCATCGCGCGCGGCCTCTCCGAATATCCGGGCGCCGACGCCGCGAACATCGTCGGCCTCGGCCGCGACGCGCAGGAAGCGGCGCTCGGCTATGCCCCCAGAAGCGCAATGGTCCACCGCGACCATATGGTGCTCCTCTGACCTCGCCCATCCTTGCCATGACCGGCGCGACCGGCTTCGTCGGCGGCGCGACGATGCGGCAAGCGGTCGCTGCGGGCTGGCACGTCCGCGCCCTCACCCGCCGGCCGCAACCCGAACGCGGCGGCGTGACGTGGATCGCGGGGGCGCTCGACGACAAGGACAGCCTGGCGGAGATGGCGAAAGGCGCCGACGCCGTCATGCACATCGCGGGCGTCGTCAACGTGCCCACCCGCGCCGCTTTCGAGGCGGGGAACGCCACCGCGACCGCCCATGTCATCGATGCCGCACGCGGCGCCGGCGTGACGCGCTTCGTCCACGTCTCCTCGCTCGCGGCGCGCGAACCCGGCCTCTCCAACTATGGCTGGTCGAAGGAACGCGCCGAGGCCGTCGTGAAGGACAGCGGGCTCGACTGGACGATCGTGCGCCCGCCCGCGGTCTTCGGCCCCGGCGATACCGAAATGCTCGACCTGTTCCGCATGGCGCGGCGCGGCATCGCGCTGGTGCCGAACGGGCGCATGTCGGCGATCTACGTCGACGAACTCGCGCGGCTGCTCGTCACGCTCGCCGCCGACCGCACCGTCAGCATCGGGCAGATTTACGAGCCCGACGACGGCAAGCCCACCGGCTGGTCACACCGCGGCTTTGCCCGCGCCGTCGCGCGCGCCGTCGGGCGGCAGCGGCTGTCGACGCTCGCCACCCCGGCATTGCTGCTCAAAGCGGGCGGGCGGCTCGACACGTTCGTCCGCCGCGGCCGCGCCAAGCTGACCCCCGACCGCGCGCGCTATATCGCGCACCCCGACTGGGTCGCGACCGAAGGCAAATGCCCCCCCGCCGAGCTGTGGCGTCCCGAACTGGATGCCGACGAGGCGCTCGCCGAAACGGTGCGCTGGTATCGCCGCAAGGGGTGGCTGTGACACACCCAAGTTCCGTTCGCATCGAGCGAAGTCGAGACACCCCCGACGGCAAGCGCCTAGCCGATGGGCATCTCGACTTCGCTCGATGCGAATGGATTGTTGTGACGCCATCCATGGATGTCCATCGCCCGCCCGTCGAAGCGTGCATTGCCAAGGGCGAGGCGCGTCCCTAGGTTTGCGGGCATGACCGATAGCACCGCGACCACGCCCAACGACCCCGCCGGCCCCTGGGCCATCCCCGTGCGCCGCCCGCTGCCCGGCGACGACAAGCGCAAATCCACGACCAGCTTTCCGCGCAAGGTCTGGCACCTGCTCGTCGGGATCAAGGACGCGCTCGCGCTGATCTGTCTGCTGCTCTTCTTCGTGGCGCTGTTCGGCCTGCTCGCCGGGCGCCCCAATGCGGGCCTTCCGGTCAGCAAGGGCGCGCTCGTCATCGAACTCGACGGCATCGTCAGCGAACAGCCCGCCGAAGTCGACCCGGTCGCGGCGCTGTCGGGCGGCGCCCGGCTCAAGGAGGTCCGCGTTCGCGACGTCGTCCACGCGCTGGAAGTCGCCGCCGACGACAGCCGTGTGACCTCGGTCGTGCTCGACCTCGACCGCTTCCTCGGCGGCGGGCAGGTCTCGCTCGCCGAGATCGGCGCCGCGATCGACAAGGTGCGCGCGAAGAAAAAGCCCGTGCTCGCCTTCGCCACCGCCTATACCACCGACAGCTATCAGATCGCGTCGCACGCGAGCGAAATCTGGGCCGACGGCATCGGCGGCGTCGCGATCGCGGGCCCGGGCGGGTCGCGCCTCTATTACAAGGGGCTGATCGACCGGCTCGGCGTCACCGCGCACATCTATCGCGTCGGCACCTTCAAGAGCGCGGTCGAACCCTTCCTGCGCAGCGACCAGTCGCCCGAAGCCAAAGAGGCGAACCTCGCCTACGCCGGCGTCCTCTGGGAAAACTGGCTGACCGACGTCAAGAAGGCGCGCCCCGCCGCCAAGATCGATGCCTTCATCGCCGACACCGCGGGCGCGGTGAAGGCGGCGGGCAATGATCTGTCGAAAGCGTCGCTCGACGCCGGCCTGATCGACAAGCTCGGCAGCCGCATGGCGTTCAATCGCCGCGTCGCCGAAATCAGCGGCACTGCGGACGAAAGCAAGCCGTGGGAATATAATGCGATCCCGCTCGAAAACTGGGTCGCCGCCAATCCGCCCGAAACGAATGGCAGCGCGATCGCGGTCGTCCCCGTCGTCGGCGAGATCGTCGATGGCGAGGCGCCGAGCGGCGTCGCGGGCGGCGAAACCATCGCGCAGCACATCCTCGACGCAGCCGCCGACAGCAGCATCAAGGCGATCGTGCTGCGCGTCGATTCGCCCGGCGGGTCGGTGCTCGCGTCGGAGGAAATCCGTCAGGCGCTGCTCGCCGCCAAGGCGAAGAAGCTGCCGATCGTCGTCTCGATGGCGAATGTCGCGGCGTCGGGCGGCTATTGGGTCTCGACCCCCGCCGACCGCATCTTCGCCGAGCCCGAGACGATCACCGGTTCGATCGGCGTGTTCGGCATCCTGCCGAGCTTCGATCAGGCGCTCGCCAAGATCGGCGTCACCGCCGACGGCATCGCGACGACGCCGCTGTCGGGCCAGCCCGACGTGTTCGGCGGGGTGAACGACGAGTTCAACGCGCTGGCGCAGGCAAGCGTCGAGGACATTTACGCGCGCTTCACCGGCCTTGTCGCCAAGAGCCGCAAGCAGCCGCTCGACAAGATATTACCCATCGCCGAAGGGCGCGTCTGGGCCGGCGGCACCGCGCGCCAGATCGGCCTCGTCGACCAGTTCGGCGGCCTCCCCGACGCGCTCGCCGCCGCGGCGAAGCTCGCCAAGATCGACGGCGATTTCCACGCCAAATATTTCGAGGACGAGCCGAGCGAATTTTCGAAGCTGCTCGCGAGCTGGTCGGGCACCGAAGAGGAGCAGGCGGCGGCGCTCCCGCGCGGCTGGTTCGGCATCGCGGCGATGAACCGCCAGCTTACCGAACGGCGGCTGGTGCAGGATCTGACGATGCTGACGCGGACGGGTTCGGTGCAGGCCTCGTGCCTCGACTGCCGCGCCTACCTCCCCGCCGTGCCACGGCCAGGAACGGCCGAGGCGAAGGGTTTCCTCGCAACGATGGCGATGCTGCTCCGCTGACCCGCCCCTCCCGCTTGCGGGAGGGGAGACACGCTTGCACCCATCCCCCGCCCCCGCTATGCCCGCTTGACGTTCACGTTAAGGGAAGGCAGCAGCCGATGCGTTTCGAAGGCACCAGCGCCTATATCGCCACCGACGACCTGAAGGTCGCGGTTAACGCCGCGACCTTGCTGCGCCGTCCCTTGCTCGTGAAGGGCGAACCCGGCACAGGCAAGACCGTGCTGGCCGAGGAAATCGCCAAGGCGTTCGACGCGCCGCTGATCACCTGGAACATCAAGTCGACCACCAAGGCGCAGCAGGGCCTCTATGAATATGACGCGGTCGCGCGCCTGCGCGACGGCCAGCTCGGCGAAGAGCGCGTCCACGACATCCGCAACTATATCCGCAAGGGCAAATTGTGGGAGGCGTTCACCTCGCCCAAGCTCCCCGTCCTCCTGATCGACGAGATCGACAAGGCCGACATCGAATTCCCGAACGACCTGCTCCAGGAACTCGATCGCATGGCGTTCCATGTCTATGAGACCGACGAGACGGTGACCGCCAAGGAACGCCCGATCGTCGTCATAACCTCGAACAATGAAAAGGAACTGCCCGACGCTTTCCTGCGCCGCTGTTTCTTCCATTATATCAAATTCCCCGACCGCGACACGATGGCCGAGATCGTCGAGGTCCACTTTCCCGGCATCCAGAAGACGCTCGTCAGCCGCGCGATGGACATCTTCTACGAAGTCCGCGAAGTGCCGGGGCTCAAGAAAAAGCCCTCGACGAGCGAGCTGATCGACTGGCTCAAGCTGCTGCTCAACGAGGACATGCCGCTCGAAGTGCTCCAGAACCGCGACGTCGGCAAGGCGATCCCGCCGCTCCATGGCGCATTGCTCAAGAATGAGCAGGATGTGATGCTGTTCGAAAAGCTGGCGTTCATGGCGCGGCGGCAGGGTAGCTGAAGCTAACAACCGCTCTATTTAATCCCGTTCGCATCGAGCGAAGTCGAGATGCCCCTCGGCTGGGCGCGCTGTCGATGGGTGTCTCGACTTCGCTCGACACGAACGGAGAGACGAGAGGACCGATCCGCCTATAACTGATACGCCACCTCGACGTCGCCCCAGCGGCGGCCGCCGATCACCGCGGGCATATAGACGTTGCGCACGGTGACATAATTGATCCCGTCGCCTTCCTGGCGATAGACGGTCATGAAGAAGGGCGCGGTGCTGCGCTTCGCCGCCATGTCGGTATCGTCGAGCAGGACGCGCCCGTTGCGGCAATGCGCGGTGTCATGTTCGAGGTCGCCGGTCGGCGCGCGCGAACAGTCGGTGATGTGCGTCGGCAGGAATCCGTTCATGTCGCCCGCCGAGGACATCTTGATCTCCGGCTGCTGCGCGACGACGCGGTCGAACAGCGGGCGCCAGTTGGCGTCCGCCCAGTCGCAGAGGCTGGTGCGGAAGCGTTCGGGGTTCGAGTTCGGCACGCGAACATAGTTGGAGTCGAAAAGCTGCTCCATCGTCAGATCGCCGCGCGCGATCGCCTTTTCGGCAAGGCTCACGAATTCGTCGCGCACCTTCGCCGCCAGGGCGACGATCGCCGAATCCTGCGGGCTCACGCCCGCCGAAATCACCGCGTTGAACATGCGGTTCGACACATGCTCCATCGACAGGATCGATGTGCGTGTGCCGATCAGCGTCGAACTATTGTCGCGGACCGACGTCACCACCAGATCGAGCGCCTCGCGCACCTTCGCGCCGTTGGCATGCACCATTGCGCTCGACTGCGCGATGCGGTCGCTCTGATCGTCGAGCAAGGCGACGAGATGCGTCGCGTCGTGCAGCGCGTCGGTGATCGTCTCGAACTGCGCTTCGGCGCGGCTCGACTGTTCGACCCCCGACTGGATTTCGGCGACGAGCCCGCTCGCTTCGGCGGCGAGGCTGCCGATGCTGCGGCGGATTTCATCGGTGGCGCCGCGCGTGTTCTGCGCCAGCTTCTTCACTTCGGCCGCAACGACGGCGAAGGTGCGCCCGGCATCGCCGGCACGCTCGGCTTCGATCGCGGCGTTGAGCGCCAGCATGTTCGTCGTCTTGGCGATCGCTTCGATCGACTGGCTGACCTGC
The DNA here is from genome assembly GCF_011926545.1 of Sphingopyxis italica. Taxonomy (GTDB): domain Bacteria; phylum Pseudomonadota; class Alphaproteobacteria; order Sphingomonadales; family Sphingomonadaceae; genus Sphingopyxis; species Sphingopyxis italica. The sequence goes on from NZ_JAATIT010000001.1 coordinate 446,745, forward strand.
TGCACCTGCTCCATCACCGCGGCGAAATTGGTGACATGCGTGCCGAGCCGCGCGACGAGGTCGATGACCGAGCGGAATTCGGTGACCGCCGCGTTGACGCGCTCGGCGCCGGTATCGAGCTGTTCGCACGCACGCGCCGACAGCAATTTCGCCTCGTCGGTCGAATCGGCGATCTGACGCTGATCGGCCTCGAGGCTAACGACATAGTCCTCGAGCCGGCCGAGTTCGCCGATCTGCCGTTCCATCTGGTCGGTCGCGCGCTTGATCCGCCCCGCGGCGTCGCTGCAGCCAACGGCGAGTTCGCCGCAATCGCTCGCCACCGACTGGTCGAGGATCGGCTCCGCCGGGTTGATCGGATCATATTTCATTGGCTTGCCCACGTCCCTGAATGATCGAGAAGCTATGCCGGAGATTGGTTAACGGGGCGTCAATCCCGCCGCACTTTCCGTAAACGTAAAGTGATTGCGCCCGCCGCCGCGAGAGGATAATCCTGCCCTATGTTTTTCGGCTTTCTCGACGAGCTTCGCGCCGCGGGCATTCCCGCCAGCCTGAAAGAGCATCTGATGCTGCTGGAGGCGCTCGACCGCGAGGTGATCGATCGCAGCCCCGAGCAATTCTATTATCTCAGCCGCGCCATTTACGTGAAAGACGAAGGCCTTCTCGACCGCTTCGACCAAGTGTTCAACAAGGTCTTCAAGGGCATCATTTCCGATTACGGCCAGAACCCGGTCGACGTCCCCGCCGACTGGCTGAAGGCGGTCGCCGAGAAATTCCTGACGCCCGAGGAGATGGCCGCGATCGAATCGCTCGGCGACTGGGACAAGATCATGGAGACGCTGAAAGAGCGGCTCGAGGAACAGCAGAAGCGCCATGAGGGCGGCAGCAAGTGGATCGGCACCGGCGGGACGAGCCCGTTCGGCAATTCGGGTTACAATCCCGAGGGCGTGCGGATCGGCGGCGAGAGCAAGCACAAGAGGGCTTTGAAGGTCTGGGAAAAGCGCGAGTTTCAGAATCTCGACAACACCAAGGAACTCGGCACCCGCAACATCAAGATCGCGCTCCGCCGCCTGCGCAAATTCGCGCGCGAGGGCGCGGCCGACGAGCTCGACATTCCGGGGACGATCGACGGCACCGCGCGGCAGGGCTGGCTCGACATCCAGATGCGTCCCGAGCGGCGCAATGCGGTGAAGCTGCTGCTGTTCCTCGACGTCGGCGGGTCGATGGATCCGTTCATCAAGCTCTGCGAAGAACTCTTCAGCGCCGCGACGACCGAGTTCAAGAATCTCGAATTCTTCTATTTCCACAACTGCCCGTACGAGGGCGTGTGGAAGGACAATAAACGCCGCTGGTCCGAACGCCACCAGATGTGGGACATCCTCCACAAATATGGCCATGATTATAAAGTCATCTTCGTCGGCGACGCGTCGATGAGCGCTTATGAAATCACCCATCCGGGCGGCAGCGTCGAACATTTCAACGAAGAGTCCGGCGCGGTCTGGCTTGGGCGGATCACCAAAGTCTATCCCGCCGCGGTGTGGCTCAATCCGGTGCCCGAGGCGCATTGGGGCTACACCCAGTCGGTCAAGCTGATCAAACAGCTGATGAACGACCGCATGTATCCGCTCAGCCTTGCCGGGCTGGACGATGCGATGCGCGAGCTGACGCGCAAGCATTGACGGCGGCACGGCCACTTAGGCCGTGACGATTTCCTCGCAACCCCCTAATCCCGTTCGCATCGAGCGAAGTCGAGATGCCCATCGGTCGTGCGCGCCTTAGGGGTGTCTCGACTTCGCTCGACACGAACGGATTTCAAAAGTTCCGCTAGGCCCGCCATGATCGACCTCCCCCTCGTCACCATCCTGCTCCTCACCGGCTTCATCAACCTCATCGGCGCGCTCGCCTATGCTGCGCGCATCGCCGGGGTGCGGACGCGGCGCATCGCGATGTCGTTCGCGCTGTTCAACATCCTCGTGCTCTTCTCGCGCACCTCGAACAGCTTTTTGGGCCCCTTCCTCGCCAAACGGATCGAGACGCGCATCCACGACGGCAGCGGCGCATCGCTGTTCATCGACATGCAGTTGGTGCTCGCGGCGGCGAGCGTCGCGACGCTGGTGGGCATCCTTCTCGTTCCGACCGGGCAACGCATGTTCGCGGCCGCGATCGGCTGGTATCAGAACAATCGCTCGACGACGAAACTGGCGCTCAAGGCCGCAAGCCCCGGCGGCCTCAGGACACTGGGCCGCTCGCTCACCGTCCCCAGCCTGTCGCATCTCAAGGACTGGCGGATGCCGAAGGGGATCGGCTGGGGCGTGCTGATCGCCAACTGCCTCGCGCAGTCGCTGCTCGCCGTGGGTGTCGTCGCGTCGCTCTATGCCGGCTATCTCGCCCCCGAATTCCGGGTCACCGCGTCGCAGCTCTCGGCGCTGATCAACGGTTTCGCGACGATCCTCCTGTTCGCCTTCATCGACCCGCAACTGTCGGTAATGACCGACGACGCGGTCGAGGGAAAGGTCGACGAGGCCGATTTTCGCCGCGCGATCACCTTCATCTCGCTGAGCCGCCTCGCCGGCACCATTCTCGCGCAAGCACTGCTCCTTCCCGCCGCGATGCTGATCGCCTGGGTCGCCGTCCATGTCTGAACGGGCGTGCGGTCACAGCCGCTTCCATGCCGTCCGCTCGCGGCTCGAAGCGATCGCGGTCGAGCCCGGGCCGCGCGGCTGGTGCCTCGAATTTCTCGTCTTCGGCTTCAAACAGGGCTGGGCGTGCCTGTTCGGCGGGCTGATGCTCGCGCTGCTGCTCGGCACGCACCTCTTCTGGCCCGGCGATGCGCCGCTCCACCGCTATGACGCCATCACGATCGGCGCGGTGCTGATCCAGCTCGGCATGCTCGCCTTCCGCCTCGAAACGCCGAAGGAAGCGCTCGTCATCCTGATCTTTCACATCGTCGGCACGGTGATGGAGCTGTTCAAGACCGCCGCCGGATCGTGGCAATATCCCGAGGCGAGCCTGCTCCATATCGGCGCGGTCCCGCTCTTCTCGGGCTTCATGTACGCCGCGGTCGGGAGCTATATCGCGCGCGTCTGGCGCATCTTCGACTTCCGCTATTCGGGCTATCCGCCGGTCTGGGCGAGCTACGCGCTCGCCGCCGCGATCTACGTCAATTTCTTCGCGCATCATTGGCTCTACGACATCCGCTGGTTCCTGTTCGCCGCGACGGCTTTGCTCTTCTGGCGCTGTCAGGTGTGGTTCCGCCCGCTGCACGTCCATCGCCGCATGCCCTTGCTCCTCGGCTGGGGCCTCGTCGCGCTCTTCATCTGGTTCGCCGAGAATATCGGCACCTTCGCGCGCGCCTGGACCTATCCGAGCCAGAACGACGGCTGGCACATGGTCGGGGTCGAGAAGCTCGGGAGCTGGTATCTGCTGATGATCATCTCGTTCGTGCTCGTCAGTTTGGTCCAGCGTCCGAAGGCGCCGGACTAGCCGAACGGCTTGTCGATCGACGGCGGCGGCTCGCTGAACCACTTCGGACCGCTGTCGGTCATATAGAAACAATCCTCCAAGCGAATGCCGAACTCGCCCGGAATGTAGATGCCGGGTTCGTTCGAGAAACACATGCCGGGCGCAAGCTTCGTCGTTTCGCCGCGCACGAGGTTGACCGGCTCGTGCCCGTCGAGCCCGATGCCGTGGCCGGTACGGTGCGAGGTGCCGGGAAGCTTGTAGCCCGGCCCCCAGCCGAGGCTCTCGTAATAAGCGCGCACCGCGTCATCGACGTGGCCCGCCGGGGTGCCGAGCTTCGCCGCGGCGAAGGCGACGTCCTGCCCCTTGCGCATCTGATCCCACACCTGCCGCTGGCGCGGGGTCGCCTTGCCGTAGACGAAGCTGCGCGAGATGTCGGACTGATAACCATGCACTGTCGCGCCGCAGTCCATGAGCACGACCTCGCCGTTCTTCACCGCCTGCGGCTTGCCCGATCCATGCGGATAGGCGCTCGCCTCGCCCAGCAGAATCAGCTCGAATTCGCTCTTGCCGCCAAGCGCTATGGTCGCGGCCGCCATGATCGCGCCGATGTCGGCGGGCGTCATCCCCGCTTCGATGCGCGGCGCGGTGTGGCGATAGGCGGCAAGCGTGATGTCGGCGGCGATCTGCATCAGCGCGACTTCGGCGGGCGACTTGTGCATCCGGCACCCGCGCACGACGGGCGCGCCATTGACGACGGTCGCCTGCGGCATCGCCTTTTCGAGCCCGTCGACCGCGAAATAGCGCACCGTCTCCTCGACGCCGATCTTGCCCTTGGCCAGCCCGCGCTTGCCGAGCCACGCCGCGACCGCGGCGAGCGGATTCTCATCCTCGTTCCACGTCAGCACCTCGGCGTCGATCGCGAGACTTTCGCGCACCGATGGCTCCTCGAAAAAGGGCGTGACGACCGCGATCTCGCCTTCGCGCGTCAGCACCGCGGCGGTCAGCCGCTCGCTGCGCGACCAGCGCACCCCGGTGAAATAGATGAGGCTCGATCCAGGTTCGATCAGCAGCGCGCCGATATCGTTCGCGCGCATCAGCTCCTTCGCCTTGGCAATCCGCGCAATGCGTTCGGCCTTCCCGATCGGGACGGCTTTCGCGGCGAGATTCGGCAGGGCTGCCGTGTCGGCCGCGAGCACGGGGACGGGCAAAGCCGCCGCCAGCCCGCCGATTGCGGCAGTGCCTAGAAAGTGCCGTCGGTGCATCATTGCTTTCTCTCCGTCAGTTTCGGGGCGTCATGGGTATCGATTGGATGGTAGGCAGCGGCAATTTTTCATCGACGCGCCGCATCTCGTCCCTACGGCGATCGCTATATTGCTTCATCAGGTCTTGGCAGAACTGCCGGGTGACCTGCGTCCCGAGCAGGCCAGGCTCTGCCACGATGTCGGCCCATGACAATCCATCGGCAACGCACATCAGGTCTTGGGAGTCCCCCGCGTAAATTCTGTCGGAAAAATAGGCAAATAATCGGCCGCGCCGCGTCGCTACGACCGATGCGGCCCAGTTTTCGTCGATCAACGGTATCGCCCACGTCACATCATCCCCGGCTTTCATCATCTTCGTCGAAGCGGCGACGGGATCGAAAGGGCGATATGCCGAAACTTTCGGCCGAACTTCCCGGATCAGCGTAACGCTGACCTCACCCGCCGAGACCTTGTCTTCCACGACATAGTCCGGCTTTGCTTTGCGGCCTTTCCACTCATCCAGCATGGCCAATTGGTCGGCTGGCGGCGGCTTGCAACCGAGGTCCGACATATACATGCCCGCCCAGTTGAGTCCGGGCGCGATCGGTCCGCCCGGAAGCCGGTCCCATTGCATTTCCATCCGGCAGAGGTCGATCTTGTCCTTCCGCTCGATCCGGCCATTTTTGTAATCATCGAGCGATGAATAATGACCTAAAGGCATGGCGTAGAATACGCCCGTGCGGGGGGTCACTGCGCCAATGATGATCCGCGGGCGCGATGAGTCGATGGGAAAAATGGAATAAACGCCGACCTGAGGCTGATATTCCGTGTCGCGCGCTTCTTCTGCTGCCCGTTTCCGCAGTAAGGCAACAACATCACGATGAGATTGCTTCAGACGTTCGATAACGATCCCGCCGGGGAACGGCAACGTAATGACCTCGCGCTCGACAACGGATGCGGCTGAGGGCTCAACCGCGCAGCTTGCCATCGGAAATGCAAGCGCGATGCTGATCGCAGCAGCTACGCTTCGCCGCCATATCGTCGGCATTCCTTTGCCCCCTCAGTAAATCAGCAAATCCGCGATCTCCTCGCGCCAGCCCGCCTCGTCGGGCAGCGCGAGCGCGTCGAGATCGCCCGGCGCCGCGCCCGCATCGTCGACCCATAAGCGCAGGCCCGGGCCGCCGTTGATCACGTCGATCGCGAGCACATCGTCGGTATACTCATATTTGAAATCCTTGCCGCGCCAGATCGGATAGTCCGGATAGAGGCTGCGGATCGCCTTGAAGCCCAGCGCCTGCACGCGCCAAGGCTGGAACGCGTCGTCGTCGTACCACGGCCCGTCGGCGTGGATATGGACGCCGTTATTGAGCTGCCCGACATGCTTGTGAAAGGTCGGCTGGAACCATATATCGCGCAGCTTGCATCCGCCGAGCCATTGCGGCGCGAGCCGCTGCATCTCGGCGATCACCGCCTTGGCGTCGATATCCGGGGCGCCGAACAGTTCGAGCGGGCGCGTCGTGCCCCTGCCCTCGCTCAGCGTCGCGCCTTCGACCATCACCGTGCCAGCATAGGCGCGCGCCATGTTGACGTTCGCGGCGTTGGGGCTCGGGTTGATCCATACCCGCTCCGTCGGCCAGCCGAAGCCGGGGCCTTCGGGCTCCCACCCCTCCATTTCGATCACGCGATAGTCGACGTCGAGGACGAAGTGGCGGATGAACCAATGCCCCATCTCGCCCATCGTGAGGCCGTGGCGCATCACCATCGGGCCCGCGCCGACGAAGCTTTCCCATCCTGGCAGAAGCCGCGTGCCCTCGACCGGGCGTCCCGCCGGGTTGGGCCGGTCGAGCACCCACACCGCCTTGCCATGCTGCGCCGCGGCTTCGAGGATGTAGAGCAGGGTCGTCACATAGGTGTAGATGCGGCAGCCAAGGTCCTGCAGGTCGACAAGCATCACGTCGAACGTCTGCATCGACTGCCCCGACGGCCGGCGGACTTCGCCATAAAGGCTGAACACCGGCATGCCATAGGTCGGATCGGTGAAGTCGGGCGACTCCATCATATTGTCCTGAAGGTCGCCGCGCACGCCATGCTGCGGCCCGAATACCGCGCTGACATGGACCCCGGCGGCGACGAGCGCGTCGAGACTGTGGGTCAGGTCGGCGGTGACCGAGGCGGGATGCGCGAGCAGCGCGACGCGCTTGCCTTCGAGCGGTTTGCGAAGCGCCGGGTCGGCGAGCAGGCGGTCGATACCGAAAAGCGTCGTCATGCCCGCCCGCGTGCCTCAAGCGTCAGGGCAAAGCAATCGGGATGATGGAAGTCGGGCTTGCCCGGCGGGTGCGCGAGCGCCCAATAGCTTTTGGTGCCGTCGAGCTCCTCGATCACCGCGGACAGCGCCAGTTTCGCACCGATGTCGGGAAAGATACCGGGCTCGACGCGCAAGCCATAGCTTTGCTCGCCGCGCTCAGCGACCATTTCCCACGGCGCGAGTTCGTCGGAACGCAGCAGCGAGCGATAATCGTCGAACTGATAGCAGGCCCAGCGCCCGTCGGGGCCGTAATTGAATTCGGTATAGTCGGGCTGTCCTTCTTCGGTCAGGAACGCTTCGAAGCAGGTGCTTTCCCACAGGCCGTCGGTCGCGCTGTCGGCGATGACCAGTTCGCCCTCGCCATGCGGCAGCACAAGATCGGCGATCACGCCGCCCACGATATAGCGCAGCGCGAAACCGTCCTCGAACGACAGGCTGACCTCGACCGCGACCGTGCGCACGGCTTTGCCCGGCGTATCGGGATGGCAGATCAGCTCCTTGCGCATGCTATCCAAATATCAAACCCCATGTTATGCGCCCGCCCGCTATGACGAACTACAAATCCGACCTGCTGCGCCTGCTCGACGAGCGAGGCTATATCCATCAGACGACCGACGCGGAAGGGCTCGATGCGCTTGCGGCGAAACAGATCGTCCCCGGATATATCGGTTTCGACGCAACCGCGCCCTCGCTGCACATCGGCAGCCTCGTCCAGATCATGATGTTGCGCCGGCTGCAACAGACGGGGCACAAGCCCGTGGTGCTGATGGGCGGCGGAACGACGCGGATTGGCGACCCGACCGGCCGCGACGAAAGCCGCAAGATGCTGTCCGACGAGGTGATCGCCGCGAACATCGCGTCGATCTTCAGCATCTTCCAGCGGTATCTGACTTTCGGCGACGGCCCGACCGACGCGGTGATGGTCGACAATCAGGACTGGCTCGGCCAGCTCGGCTACATCGAGTTGCTTCAGGAGGTCGGCACGCACTTCACGATCAACCGCATGATGACCTTCGATTCGGTCAAGCTGCGGCTCGAGCGCGAACAGCCGATGACCTTCCTCGAGTTCAACTACATGATTCTCCAGGGCTACGACTTCCGGCACCTGTCGAAGGATATGGACGTCCGTCTCCAGATGGGCGGGTCGGACCAGTGGGGCAATATCGTCAACGGTATGGAGCTTGGCCGCCGGATGGACGGTGCCGACCTCTATGGTCTCACGACTCCGCTGCTGACCACCGCGGCGGGCGCCAAAATGGGCAAAACTGCCGCGGGCGCGGTGTGGCTTAATCCCGAACAACTGTCCCATTTTGACTATTGGCAATATTGGCGCAACTGCGACGACCGCGACGTCGGCAAGTTCCTGAAGCTCTTCACCGACCTGCCGCTCGAAGAGATCGCGCGGCTCGAGGCGCTCGAGGGCGCCGAGATCAACGAGGCGAAGAAGATCCTCGCCAACGAAGCGACCGCGATGTGCCGCGGCGAAGAGGCCGCAAAGACCGCTTCGGACACCGCCGCGCAAACCTTTGAAAAGGGACAGATTGGCGGCGACCTTCCGCAGGCCGTCGCGCCGGCCGAGGGGATCAGCGTCGTCGATGCGCTGCGCGAACTCGGGTTCGCAGGCTCGAACAAGGAAGCCCGCCGCAAGCTCGACGAGGGCGCGGTGAAGGTCGACGGCGCGGTCGTTCGCGACCCGCAGCACCGGATCCAGCCCGGCGCCGACCCCGTTCCGCTCAGCCTCGGGTCAAAAAAACATGGCCTTGTGACCCGGTAACGCGCACAAACGCATTTACCACTTCTTCAGCAATCGGATGGATCGTTCATGGCCAAATCAACAAGGTCCACGAATATGCGCAAGATCGACACCAGCAAGGCCCATTATGTCGGCCTCGACCAGCGGATCGCTCCGCGTAGCGACGTCTATTGCCGTCTCCCCTTCGTCATGCCCGACGGACGGCAGGAAATGTGCACCTGCGTCAACATCAGCGCCGACGGTATGTTGATGCGCTTCGAGCGCGGGCTGGAGATCGGCGACCTCGTCGTGTTCCGCATGCCGATCATCGGCCGCACCGCCGCGAAAGTCGTCTGGTCGCTCGGCGGCAAGACCGGTGTCCAGTTCGAAAAATCGATCTCGGTCGAGGATTATCTGCCGATGATCCGCGCGATGGGCGCGCGCGGCGACGTGAACTAACCGCTTCTGAGCAGCGGCACTGCCGAATCGCGCTCGAACAGATATAGGCAGAGACGCACAGCCTCCGCCCGCGCCCCTTCCATCCCGCCGTCGCGCTCGACGAACAGCCGCGCATCGTCGTGCGCGACCGGTAGCAGCCGCACGAGCTGTTCGGGGGTCGCGAGCCGGTAGTCGGCGTCGCCCGACTGCTTGAGCCCGAGCAGTTCGCCGCCGCCGCGCAGTTCCAGATCCTTCTCCGCGATCACGAAACCGTCGTTCGTTTCGCGCATCAGCGCCAGCCGCTCGCGCGCGGTTTCGGAGAGAGTCTGCGAACGCAGCAGCAAACACACCGACTTCGCGGTCCCGCGCCCGACGCGTCCGCGGAGCTGGTGGAGCTGCGCAAGGCCGAAATTCTCGGCATGTTCGACGATCATCAGGCTGGCGGCGGGCACGTCGACTCCGACCTCGATCACCGTCGTCGCGACGAGGACACCGATCTCGCCCGCCTGGAAGCGCGCCATGACCTCGTCCTTTTCGGGACCTTTCATCCGACCATGAACGAGCCCGACCCGGCCGGCGCCCAGTCGTCCGCGCAGCAATGCCGCACGGCCTTCGGCCGCAGCCAGCTCGCTCCCCTCGCTCTCGGCGACGAGCGGGCACACCCAATAGGCTTGCGCCCCCGTAGCAAGGTGCCGGTCGAGCCCGCCCACCACCTCGTCGAGCCGGTCGACCGAGACGACGCGCGTGTCGATCGGTGTGCGTCCCGGCGGCATCTCGTCGATCTGCGACACGTCCATTTCGCCATGGTTGGCAAGCTGCAACGTACGCGGGATCGGGGTCGCGGTCATCACCACCAGGTGCGGCGGACGATTGCCCTTCGCGGTCAGCATCAGCCGCTGCGCGACGCCAAAGCGATGCTGTTCGTCGACGACGACGAGCGACAGATCCCGGTACGCCACCGCCTCCTGAAAGATCGCATGAGTACCGACGAGGATGTCGATACTGCCGTCGGCGAGACCCATCAGCGTCGATTCGCGAATCTTGCCCTTGTCGCGGCCGGTCAGGATCGCAAGATTGACGGGCAGACCGCCGAGCATGCGTTGCAGCGTCGCAAAATGCTGGCGCGCCAAAATCTCGGTCGGCGCGAGCAGCGCCGCCTGCGTTCCCGCCTCGACCGCGGCCAGCATCGCGCGCAACGCGACGAGCGTCTTGCCCGACCCGACATCGCCCTGCAGCATGCGCAGCATCGGCCGGTCCTGCGCCATGTCGCCCGCAATCTCGCGCCCGACGCGCTCCTGCGCACCGGTCAACCCGAACGGCAGCTGAAGCGCATCGGTCAGCCGGCCATCGCCGACGATCGCCCTGCCCTTGCGCGCCCGAAGTCCTTCGCGGATCAGCATCAGCGCGACCTGGCTCGCAAAAATCTCGTCATAGGCGAGCCGGTCGCGCGCCGCCTCGTCGCGCGGGCTGGCGTGCGCCCGTTCCATCGCCTCGTTCCATGCAGGCCAGGACCGGCTCGCCAGCAGTGGCGCGTCGATCCATTCGGCCAGCTCGGGCCGCCGTTCGAGCGCGACTTGCCCCAGCTGCGACAGCCGCGCGTTGGTCAGCCCTTCGGTTAACGGGTAAACCGGTTCATGCTCCGCAATTCCGGTTTCGTCCCCCGGCTCGACGACCTGATCGGGGTGCACGATCTGGCGCATCTCGCCGTAGAAATCGAGCCGGCCCGACACGCGGCGCTTTTCGCCGAGCGGGAACAATTTTCGCGCCAGCCCCGACGTTCGCCCGAAATAGACGAGCCGGACATGATCGCCCGCATCGTCGAACGCTTCGACCCCGAACGGCGCGCGCGGCGATCGACCGGGACGGTAATCCTGTGCGGTGAGCTCGACGATGATCGTCTGTCCGGCCTGCGCCTGATCGAGCCGTTCGACCGGGAAACGCGAAATCAGACCCGTCGGCAAATGGAAGAGCACATCGACGACGCGCTCCAGCCCTAGTCGCGTCAGCGGCTTGGCAAGCTGCGGCCCGACGCCTTTCAGGTCGGTCAGCGCGGCAAAGAGCGGATTGAGTATCTCGGGTCGCATCGGTGATCTCGTCTAGCGCGGACGGCACGAACTTGCACCTCCCCTCTCCCCTTGCGGGAGAGGGCAGCGAGAATTACGAGCTTGCTCGTTAGTCGCAGCGGGTGAGGGGTTGCGCTTGCAAAGCAAGCGCGTGCTCGCCATGCGAGCACTCACCCTCATCCAACTTCGCCTAGCCGCAAAGCGGCAAGGCTTCGTATCCTTCTCCCGTCAAGGGAGAAGGGAAAGAGAAACAGATGCAAGACCGCCTCAAACGCCTGAAATTCCGCGCATGGCATCGCGGCACGCGCGAGGCCGATTATATGATCGGCGGCTTTTTCGATCGCTATTCCAGTGAATGGGGCGAAGCGGAACTCGGCTGGTACGAAGCCGTTGTCGAGGAAGATGACGTCGACATCATGGCCTGGGCACTCGGCACCGGCCAGCCGCCCGCGCATCTGGATCGACCGGAGATGATCGCAGCGATGCGCCGACTGGATTATATTCCGCTGCCATGATCAGGGTCAGAATCCATCAAATACACGTTCGAGGTTTGAAGCAATTTTGTTCAGTGCGAGGCGGCCAGCGCAGGAAATATGTCGATATTTCCCAGCTTGCCAACGAAGCAATGGACAAAATTGGTCAAATCCCGAAGGGACGTCAAAATGGCTTCGATCTCGGGCCAAAGTCCCCTTGGCAACAGAACCACTGTTCCCGGCGGGTCCTTTGGCCCGATATCTTCGCCATTTTGACGCCTCGGACGTGCATTTGATGGATTCTGACCCTTGACCGCCGCCGATATTTTCGCCGCCATCGCGTCGGCGCCCACGCCGCTGACGCTGGCGCGCGCGGCCGACGGCTTCCTGCCGCTGCTCCTCGCCGATCTGGCGCGCGCCAGCGACAAAAGACTCGTCTATGTCGCGACCGACGATGCGGCGATGCAGGCGATTGCCGACGCGGCGCCATTCTTCGCGCCCGACCTCACCGTTCATCGTTTCCCCGCATGGGACTGCCTGCCGTATGACCGCGCGGGGCCGTCGATGCGCGTCAGCGCCGACCGGCTTGCGACGCTCTCGGCGCTGCAGCTTCCCCCCAAACGCGGCGAGCTGGTTCTCACGACCGTCGCCGCGATCACCCAGCGCACCCTCACGCCCTTCCGCATCCGCCAGCTCGCGACGACGCTCGCGGCGGGGCAGCGGATCGACCGCGACGCGCTCGCCGAGCTGCTCGTCGCGAACGGGTTCAGCCGCGTCGATACCGTCGCCGACCAAGGCGAGTTTGCTGTGCGCGGCGGCATCCTCGACCTGTTTCCCGCCGGCGAGGAAACCGGGCTGCGCGTCGATTTCTTCGGCGACGAGATCGAGAGCATCCGCCGCTTCGATCCCGCCGACCAGCGCAGCCTTGGCCCAGCCAAGGCCTTGCAACTGCTCCCCGCCAGCGAAACCCTGCTCGACGAAGCGACGATCAAGCGTTTCCGCTTGGCCTATCGCGACCTGTTCGGCGGCCAGTCGACCGGCGATCCGCTCTATCAGGCGGTGAGCGACGGGCGGCGGCAGGCGGGCATGGACCATTGGCTGCCGCTGTTCGAGGAACGGCTGGCGACGCTGTTCGACCATATCGATCCGGCGACCCCGGTGCTGCGCGGCCACCGCACCGAGGCGACCGCCGAGACGCGCTTTGCCGCGATCGCCGACTATCATGCAAACCGCGTCGCCGCCGAACGCGAATCGCCCGGCAGCTATCGCCCGCTCGCGCCCGAGACGCTGTACCTGGCGGAGGATGAGTGGGCCGGAGCGGCCAAAGCGCGCCCGATCCATATCGTCACGCCTTTCGACGTTCCTCCGGCCGCAACGGTGGTCGATCTCGAAACCTTCGCCGCACGCGATTTCACTCCCGAACGCACTGCCGATCTCAACGTCTACGACAAGGTCGCCGACCATCTATCGGACGAGCGCCGCAAGGGCCGGCGCACGATCATCGCCAGCTATTCGGGCGGCGCGCGCGAACGCCTGTCGGGGCTGCTCCGCGATCATGGCGTTACGTCGCTCGCGCCCGCCGACAGCTGGCAGGATGCGCTCGGTACCGCCTCAGCCGATGCCGGAGGCGCAACCGCGATGGTCGTCCTGCCGCTCGACCACGGCTTCGCCTCCGACGCGATCAGCCTGCTCACCGAACAGGATATCCTCGGCGAGCGCCTCGTCCGGCGGCAGAAGCGCCGCAAGAGCGCCGACGCCTTCCTCGCCGAACTTGCAACGCTCAGCGTCGGCGACCTCGTCGTCCACCTCGATCACGGCATCGGCCGTTATGAGGGGCTGACCCAGATCCCCGTCGGCAGCAGCCCGCACGACTGCGTCGCGCTGACTTACGCCGGCGGCGACAAGCTTTATGTCCCCGTCGAAAATCTCGACGTCCTCTCACGCTATGGCGGCGAAAGCGACGGCGTCGCACTCGACCGGCTCGGCGGCGAAGCGTGGCAGCGGCGCAAGGCGCGGATGAAGGAGCGCATCCGCGAGATCGCGGGCGAATTGCTCGCGACCGCGGCGCAGCGCGCCTTGCGCTCGGGCGAATTGCTCGCGCAGGATGCCGCCTATCCGGCCTTCGCCGACCGCTTCCCCTATCAGGAAACCGACGATCAGGACCGCGCGATCGGCGACGTGCTCGCCGATATGGCCTCAGGGCGCCCGATGGACCGGCTCGTCTGCGGCGACGTCGGTTTCGGCAAGACCGAGGTCGCGCTGCGCGCGGCTTTCGTCGCCGCGATGGCGGGGGTGCAGGTCGCGCTCGTCTGTCCGACCACGCTGCTCGCGCGTCAGCATTACACCAATTTCGTCGAACGCTTCAAAGGCTTCCCAGTCAACATCGGCCGCCTGTCGCGCCTCGTCCCCGCTGGCGAAGCGCAGAAGACGCGCGACGGTCTCGCCAGCGGCCAGATCGACATCGTCGTCGGCACCCATGCCGTCATCGCGAAATCGGTCGAATTCAAAAACCTCGGCCTCGTCATCGTCGATGAGGAACAGCGGTTCGGCGTCGTCCACAAGGAGCGGCTGAAGCAGCTCAAGACCGACGTCCATGTGCTGACGCTGACTGCCACGCCGATCCCGCGCACGCTGCAGATGGCGATGTCGGGGCTACGCGAGCTCAGCGTGATCCAGACGCCGCCTGTCGACCGCCTCGCGGTCCGCACTTACGTGGCACCGTGGGATCCCGTGGTGATCCGCGAGGCGCTGCTCCGCGAACATGATCGCGGCGGGCAGAGCTTCTTCGTCACTCCACGCATCAAGGATCTGCCCGATATCGAGGAATTCCTGCGCACGCGGGTGCCCGAGGTTAAATATGTCGTCGCGCACGGCCAGATGGCGCCGGGCGAGGTCGAGGAGCGGATGAGCGCCTTTTACGACCGCAAATATGACGTGCTCGTCTCGACGACGATCGTCGAAAGCGGGCTCGACATTCCGAGCGCGAATACGCTGATCGTCCACCGCGCCGACCGCTTCGGCCTCGCGCAGCTTTACCAGCTCCGCGGCCGGGTCGGGCGGTCGAAGACGCGCGCCTATGCTTACCTCACGACGCCCGACACCGGCGGGATCACCGATACGGCGGAGAAGCGGCTCAAGCTGCTCGGCGATCTCGACACGCTGGGCGCGGGCTTCCAGCTCGCGAGCCACGACCTCGACATTCGCGGCGCGGGCAACCTCGTCGGCGACGAGCAGTCGGGGCATATCCGCGAGGTCGGCTTCGAACTTTATCAGTCGATGCTCGAGGAGGCGATCCTCGTCGCCAAGGCCGAGGGAATGGGCGCCGCGCCGCCGCGCGAAGCCTTGTCGCCGGTCATCACCGTCGACGCGCCGATCCTCATCCCCGAGGATTATGTCCCCGACCTGCCGCTGCGCATGGCGCTGTATCGCCGCCTCAACGACGCCGACGACCGCCCGGCGCTCGACGCCTTCGCCGCCGAGATGATCGACCGCTTCGGCCCGCTGCCGCCCGAAACCGCGAACCTCGTCCAGCTGATGGAGATCAAGGCAAACGCCAAGCTCGCGGGCATAGCGAAGCTCGACGTCGGCACCAAGGGCGCGCTCGTCAGCTTCCACGGCGATGCGTTCGCCAACGTCCCCGGCCTCATCGCCTATGTCGAGCGGCTGAAAGGCCGCGCGCGCATCCGCCCCGATAATAAATTGTCGATCAGCGGCGACTGGGTCAGCACGGGCGCCCGCCTCAACGGCGCGCTGCAACTATCGAAAGGTCTGGGGAAGCTGGCGCGGCAGAAGAGTTGACCGCGAGGAGATAGACGTCGCGGGCGCGCATCAGCCCGGCGAAGGCGAAGCGGCGAACCGGCGATCCGATCGCGACGACGCAATCGACGATCGTCCGGCTGTCGCCCCACAACGACCGGCATGCCCCGGCGCCCGCCGAGGTGCAGGTGTCGAAATGGATCGGCGGGCGCAGCCCGGCGACGTGATCCGCGACATGGCGCATCAGCAGCTGGCCCGGCGCATAGCTTCGAAATGCTTCGTCGAAAGCCATCTTGAACCCGAAGCCCCGGTCGCCGGTCACGAACCAGGACGACATGGCGAGCGGCCGCCCCGCCGCCGTCAGAGTCGCCCGGCCCAGCCGGCCGCATTCCCACCCGGCGCGCACCACGTCGCGGAACAGTTTCTCGGTCGCCGAATGGCAGGCGAGCGCGCTGCCCGCCCGGCCTTTCCAGCCCGCGCGTTCCATCGCCAGGAATGCCTCGACCCAGCGATCGCCATCGCCGTTCGCCGTGTGCAGGTCGACCGCGACCGGACCATGGTCGCGCGTCAGCCGCCGTTCGAGGCTGCGCAGGCGCGCGCGCGCCTTGATGCCCGCTCGCCCGCCGACCGCATCGCTCCCCGGCGCGCGGGCGGGGCGGTCGAAGCGGTCGACGATGCGAAAGCCCCGCCCCTCCCCCTCGCAATGCGCAAGCAGCGCGGCGCAGATGGGATCGTCCCACGCGAGCTGACGGCACTGGAGCCCGATTTCGCGACCTGCGTGGGCGTCGAGGAATGGCAGCAGCAGCGCCCAGAAGCGGTCTTCGGCGCCCGGCCGCACCAGCGGCGAGCCCAGGAACTGATTCGTCGCCAGCCAGCCTTGCCAATGCGGCGCCGGCCACCGCCCGAAACGCGCGCGCCGCACCAGCGGCAGGACGCCGACCCATTCGCCGCCGGCGCGCTCGACGATCGCCAACCGGATGAGCTGATCGTCACCCCCATGACGCAACGCCGCATCCATGAACCAGTGCTGCGCGAAGACGTTCGCGGCGCCGGCGCGATCGGACAGGTCCGCCCAACGTGCGCGATCGGCAGCGGTCAGGTCCACCGGCCGCTGGAAGCGAACGGCGTGATCGCCCTGCACGCCGAAGTGGCCGCCGGGACGGGCGTCGATGTGGAATGCCTGATGCCTCATAGCAATCCCGCGCGCCGCGCCGCGCGGGCGGCGAGCGCGTGCAATGCCGGCCGCTGCGGCCACACCGGCGGGCGCGACAGGCCGAGGCCGACGGCGCGCAGCAGCGGATTGACCGCCAGCGCCTCGCCGGTCGCCAGGCTCCAGTCGCTCTGCCAGGTCAGCGACAGCGACACCGACGGCCGCGACCCCGCCCGCACCCAATGCGGCGCGGCATGGGGGACATAGAGCGCGTCGCCGGGCGCCAGCCGGTGCACTATCGCCCGCGCTTCATATTCGGGACGCCACGGCAGCATATTGTCGCCGTCGCGATGGTGGGCCTCGCGCCGGTCCAATGGCAGGAAGGGCGGTTCGGGCGGATAGGTCGCGAAATCCTTGTCCCCCGCGATCTGGAACAGGATGTTATATTCGGCATCGAAGTGAAAGGGCGTCAGCGTCCCCGGGGCGGAGATGAAGACGAAAGCCTTGAGCGTCCGCCACGGGCCGGTCTTCGCCCCGACCACGCCTTCGATCTCGGCCATCAACGCGTGCAGAAACTCGCGATAACGGGGTATGTTCTGGACGAAGCGCAGCATGATCCAGTTGCCGTTGGTCCCGATCGCGCGGATCGTATCCGCAACCGGCGCCCGAGCCGTCCCGTCCATCGCGAACTCGCCGCCGTTGACGGCGTTGGCGATCCGCCTTTCGACATGCCCGGCGGGCAGCTCGCCCGCCGCGTCGGCCAGCGCCGGCAGAGTCAGCAGCGGATGATCGGTCAGCGCGTGTCGCAACACCGTGGGCGCGAGCGGATAGGCGCCGGACAGCCGGTCCAGTTCCGATGGCTCGAAAAACGCCCTGCCGGGCCTGTCAACGCACATTTCAACCCCCGGCCCAGCCCTTAGCCAGCGAGTTTGAAAGGCGGGTTAATGGCCCGATATGGGGATTTCCGCGCGGGCGGGCGGGTCAGTCGGCCAGCAGCGCCGGCAGTTCCTCCCCTGGCACCGGGCCCGATTTCAGGAAGCCCTGCCAGGTCGCGACGCCCAGTTCCTTCAGCCGCGCGAGCTGCGTCTTGTGCTCGATCCCCTCCGCCACCACGAGCAGCCCGAGCGCGCGCGCCAGGTCGACGATCGCGCGGACGACGATACGGTCGCGGTCGCTGCCGTCGATCGTTCGCGTAAAACCGCTGTCGATCTTCAGATAGTCGATCGGCAACCGCGCGAGCAGCGACAGGCTGGAATAGCCGGTCCCGAAATCGTCGATCGCGACCGCGACGCCGAGCGCGCGAATCTGCGCCAACTGGTCGGCCGCGCTCGCGGGATCGCTCAGCATCGCCTGTTCGGTGAGCTCGAGCGTCAGCCGGTCCGGATCGATCTTCGCCGCTTTCGCCATGGCTGCGAAGCGCCCAGCGAATTCGGGGTCGCCGAGGTCGGCGGCGGTGATGTTGAGCGAGACGCGCAGCTTGGCGAGCGCCTTGGGCCACGTCGCCATTTCGGCGAGCGCGACGCGGTGCGCATGTTCGGTGAGCTCGCATTCGAGCCGCGCCGCGCGCGCCGCGGTCACCAGCGGCCCCGCGCCGAGCAGGCCGAGCTCGGGATGCTGCCAGCGCAGCAACGCCTCGACCCCGGTCATCGCGCCGGTCGCAACGTCATATTGCGGCTGATAATGGATCACGACCTCGTTCTGCGACAGCGCGGCGTGGACCATCACACCGTCGCGGGCAGACGCCGGCCGGGCGAGCTGATCGCACGCAGCACGCAATTGCTCGGCGACCGATTCGCCCCGCGTGATCAGCGCGGCGGCGATGCGGATCGACAGGCGGCCGTTCGGATCGCCAACGATCGGTTCAGCGAGCGCGACGTGCAGTGCCCGCTCCTGCGCGCGGAGCGCCCCGAGCGACAGCGGCGTCGCGGGCACGATCAGAAAGCGCGGCCCGTCGAGCCGGTCGACGCACGATCCCTGCCCGAATTCGTCGCTCGCGAAATTTTCCAGCCGCCGCCCGATTTCATCGAGCACCGAATCGCCCGTCGCCGTCCCCGCGCTGTTGTTGATCCGCGCCATCTGGTCGACCTGGACCAGGATGACGCCGGCGTCGGCGTCGTGGCGCGCGTGCAGGACTTCGAGCTTGTGGGCACAGGCGGAAAGGGATTCGGACAGGCGATTCATCGGGCGTTCCTAGCAGGCTTTCCTTGCCAAGTTCGTGCCTTTTGCACCACAATATGTCCGTGGCTGTCCCATTATCTCACCCCGCCGCGTCGTCGGCGCCCCTGATCGACGGACTTGGCCGGCGGATCAGTTACTTGCGCCTGTCGGTTACCGATCGCTGCGACTTGCGCTGCCGCTATTGCATGGCGGAAGACATGATTTTCCTGCCCAAATCGGCGGTGCTCAGCATCGAGGAGATGGGCGAGCTGGCGGCGCGGTTCGTCGCGCGCGGCGTCCGCCGCATCCGCCTGACCGGCGGCGAGCCGCTCGTGCGGCGCGGTATCGATACGCTCGCGATGCGATTGGGCGCGCTGATCGGCCACGGCCTCGACGAGCTGACGCTGACCACCAACGCCATGCGGCTCGCCGAACATGCGCCGATGCTGGCGGCGGCCGGCGTCCGCCGCATCAACGTCAGTCTCGACACGCTCGATCCGGCGGCGTTCCGTCATATCACGCGCGTCGGCGATCTGGCCGTCGCGCTGCGCGGGATCGAAGCGGCGCGCAATGCGGGACTGGCGGTCAAGATCAATATGGTCGCGCTCGCCGGGCTTAACGAAGACCAGCTGCTCCCGATGCTCGATCATTGCGCCAGGGCCGGCTGCGACCTCACCCTCATCGAAACGATGCCGCTCGGCGAGATCGCGGACGACCGCAGCGATCATTATATCCCGCTTCACCAGTTCATCGCGCCGCTGCGCGAGGCGCGCGCCATCTATCCGGTCGACAAGCGGACCGGCGGCCCCGCGCGCTATTTCGCGGTCGAAGACAGCCCGGTGACGCTCGGCCTGATCACGCCGCTCAGCGACAATTTCTGCGCGACGTGCAACCGCATCCGCCTGACCGTCGAAGGCCGCGTCTATATGTGCCTCGGCAAGGATGACCATGTCGACCTGCGCGCCGCCCTGCGCGACGGCGGCGATGTCAACGGCTTGATCGATGCGGCATTGGCTGGCAAACCCCGCGCGCATGACTTTCATATCGAACGAGAGTCCAAACCGGCGGTCGCGCGTCATATGAGTGCAACGGGCGGCTGACAGGCTGTCCGGGAGGGGACCAAGATGCAACGCAAGATCGCGCTCGTCGCGTCGAACGCGCCCGCGGCGATGGAAGCGGAAGCCGAACTTCGCCCGCTCTACGACTTCGTCGACCTCGCGGAGGCCGACCTCTTGATCGCGCTCGGCGGCGACGGGTTCCTGCTGCACATGCTGCATCAGCTGCTCGACCAGCGGCGCAGCCTGCCCGTTTTCGGGATGAACCGCGGCACGATCGGCTTTCTGATGAACGAGTTTCGCGTCGAGGGGCTGCTCGATCGCATCGCCGCCGCGCGCCCCTATCTGATCCACCCCTTGTCGGGCGATATCACGACCATCAGCGGAGAACGGCACATATTGCCCGCGATCAACGAAATCTCGCTGCTCCGCGAAACGCGCCAGGCGGCAAAGCTCGAGGTGATGATCAACGAAAGGACGATGCTCGAGGAACTGGCGTGCGACGGCGTGCTCGTCTCGACCCCCGCCGGATCGACCGCTTACAATCTCAGCGCCAATGGCCCGATCCTGCCGCTCGATTCGGCGATGCTCGCACTGACGCCGATCAGCCCCTTCCGCCCGCGGCGTTGGCGCGGCGCGCTCGTCCCCGAATCGACGAGCATCCGCTTCAACGTCCGCGAAGCCGCCAAACGCCCGGTCAGCGCGGTCGCCGACCAGCGCGAGATCCGCGATGTGAAGACCGTGTTGGTGACCACCGACCGCAGCCGGCCGCTGACTTTGCTGTTCGATCCCGACCAGGGCCTCGACGAACGCATCGCGATGGAACAATTTATCGCCTGAGAGACACAAAGCCGCCAAAACCCTCTTGATAATTATATCGGTTGGCGGCAAAGGGGCCGCCTTATCCGCTTCGGCGGCGTGTTCCTCGGTAGCTCAGCGGTAGAGCAGTCGACTGTTAATCGACCGGTCGTAGGTTCGAATCCTACCCGGGGAGCCATTCTTTCAGACCTGCGAAAAGGCTACGCCAAAGCATTCTGGCTTTGCGCGATATTCGCTCGCAGTACCGCCCATATCCTGCGCACTTTCCGGTTACACCGGCGTAGCCACCCGAACCATAGGCCCATGGCAACGAGCGCACAGGTCAGCGGGCGGGATCCCCCGTCTCAGCCAGATCGCGAGCGAAGGCCGAAAAGCCCGCGGTCAGGGCGATTGCCGCAAGCGGCAGCGCCACGCCCGTCACCAGCGCGATCGAATAGCGCAGCGCGCCATCGTCGCCGAACAGATGGTCGGTGAGCAGCGCGATCAGCATCGGGCCGAAGCCGAGCCCAATCAGGTTGACGACGAAGAAATAGAGCGCGGTGACGCGGGCGCGATATTCGTTCGGCGTAATGAACTGCAGCGCCACCGTGCCGACGCCGTGCATCGTCAGCATGGGAAAGGCGAGCGCGAGCATGGCGAGGGCAAGCGTGGCGTCGGGCATCAGCACCGCGGCGAGCAAAGGCGGCCCGCCAAGCAGGATCGACAGGCGCATCACGCGCAGATGCGCATCGGCGACCCCTTTTGCGAACAATCGGTCGGCGAGCGTTCCGCCCGCCACCAGCCCCGCGGCGCCGCCCGTCGCCATGATGATACCGAACCACAGGCCGGCTTGCGAAACGTCCATGCCATAGGTGCGCGCGAAAAAGGTCGGCACCCACGCGATCACGCCATACATGACGAGCCCGATTAGCGACATGCCCGCGAACAGCGCCCCGAGCGAAGCCCGGTGTCCGGCCAGATGCGCCATAAATCCGGGCGCCGGCGGCGCCGCGTCGCCGCGCACGGCCGCAGGCTGTCGAACGCCGTGGCGTCGCGGCTCGCGCACCGTCAGCAACAGCAGGCACACGAGCAGCCCTGGCGCCGCGACCCACAGGAAAATCGTGCGCCACGCTTCGACCGGCCCGATCAGCGGCAGGTCGACCATCGGCGCCGCGAGGACCGCCTGAACGACGAACGAGCCGAGGATCAGCGCAACGCCCGAACCGAGCGGTACGCCGATCGAATAGACCGCCATCGCCCGTGCCAGCCGGTCGCGCGGAAAGGTGTCGCTGAGCATCGAATAGGCGGCGGGCGACAGCGCCGCCTCGCCGACCCCGACCCCCATGCGGGCCAGGAACAGCGTCGCATAGCTTCCCGCGAAGCCGCAACCGGCGGTCATCGCGCTCCAGAGCGCCACCCCGACGAGAATGAGATTCCGCCGGTTCCACCGGTCGGCGATCCACGCGATCGGCAGGCCGAGCACGGTATAGAATAAAGCGAAGGCGAGCCCGATGAGCAAGCTGACTTCGGTGTCCGAAATGTCCAGCGCGGCGCGGATCGGCGCGACGAGCAGGGTGAGGATCATCCGGTCGATGAAGGACAGCGTATAGGCGAGCAAAAGAACGCCGACGACGTACCAGCTGTAGAGGGGGCGCGGCCAGCCCTGCCCCGCTTCACCCGCGGCGGCCGCCTCGTCTTGCGATGCGCCTTTCGCGATGTCCGTCGCCATCGACCCCGTCCTCCCAATCGCCGCTCGCTCTTGCGCCGCAAGCCGGCCTGTTATATAGAAACAATTACTTAGAAGACTAAGTAAATTTGCGGCCGAGTCAAGCATGACCGGAACGTACGAAAAACAAAGTGTTGGGAGACGCGAGATGACAAATTTCCGAAGGAAGCAGTCTGTCCTCTTCTTGGCGGTCGCCGCGCTGCCAGCGGCCGCCACGGCGCAGGATTCGGCCGAAGATGCGAGCGGCGACATCATCGTCACGGCGCAGCGACAGGAACAACGGCTTCAGGATGTCCCGGTCTCGGTCACCGCTTTCGGCGCCGAACAGCTTCGCGACAACAGCATCGAAACCGTGCAGGATATCGCGCTCCGCACACCGGGCCTTGCGGTCAGCGCGGTCGATCCGGTCAACACCAACTTCGCGATGCGCGGCATCGGCAGCGCGCCGGGGATCAGCCAGAACGCCGGCGGCGACCCCTCGGTGGTCGTCTTCATCGACGGCGTCTATGCCGGACGCGGCGGTACGCCCGATCTCGACGCGCTCGACCTCGAACGCGTCGAGGTGCTGCGCGGTCCGCAAGGCACATTGTTCGGCAAGAATGCGATCGGCGGCCTCGTCCAGTTCATCAGCCGCAAGCCGACCGATGAGGAGAGCTTCTTTTTCGAGGGCACCTACGGCAATTACGACCGCTTCGGCGTGATCGCGCGCGGCAATATGGCGCTAACCGACAAGGTCTATCTGTCTGCAGGACTGTCGCACAAGCGGCGCGACGGCTTCGAATATAACGAAACCACGGGCAACGACGTCAACGACCTCAACCTGACGACGGGCCGCATCGCGCTGCGTTTCGTGCCCACCGACACGCTCGACATCATCCTGCGCGCCGACATCTCGCATCAGGACCAGAAGGGCAATCCGCGCCACAATAATTGCGACGCCAGCTTTCAGGGCGGCATCCACTGCGTCGGCATCAACCCCGATCCGCGCGTCGTGAACGCTTATATCGACGGCGAGGTCAAACGGACGATCCAGACCTATTCGGCCGAGGCCAACCTCGACCTGCCGTTCGGGACGCTCACTTCGCTCACCGCGCTGCGCAAGGTGAAGTTCAACTTCGTCACCCCCTTCTTCAGCAATCCGGTCAACCCGCCGGCGCAGATCGAATCGACGAGCTTCGGTGAAGAGGACAACAGTCAGTTCAGCCAGGAGCTGCGGCTTTCGTTCGATGCGTGGGACGGCCGGTTGAAGGGCCAGACGGGCGTCTATTTCCTGAAGGAGAACAACGACCGTATCGAAGGGCAGATTCAGGATTTTCCGACCCCCGCAAGCTCGGGGACGGGCATCTATCCGCAGTCGGTCGATGCGCGCAGCTTCGCCATCTTCGGTCAGGTCGATGTCGAGGTCGTGCCGTCGCTGACCGCAACGGTGGGCGCGCGCATGACATGGGAGCGCAAGAGCGGCCGCTTCGCCGGGTTCAAGGCCGACGACGGCCCGGGCCTGCCCCCGCCGCTGGGGTCGCTCGCCGGCTATGACGTGACCGGCAAGAAAAGCTGGAAGGCTTTCACCCCGCGCTTCGCGCTCAACTGGAAGGCGACCGACGACGTACTGCTCTATGCCTCGGTCGCGCGCGGTTACAAGAGCGGCGGTTTCCAGGGATTGTCGGGAACCGCAGCGGGCGCCTCCACCCCCTATGACCCCGAATTCGCCTGGGGCTATGAGGTCGGCGCGAAGACCGACTGGCTCGACCGCCGCCTGCGGCTCAATGTCGCGGCGTTCCGCACCGACTATTCGGACCTCCAGATCTCGCAGCTCATCCCGCTGTGCTGCGTCGTCGTCAGCAACGCGGCGAAAGCGCGGATCAAGGGAATCGAAGTCGAGGCCGTCGCGCGGCCGTTCGACGGGCTCCAGATCGACGGCAGCTACGCCTATCTCGATGCGAAGTTCACCGAATATACCATTCCCGGCCAGGATTATGCGGGCAATCGCCTGCCGCGTTCACCGAAGAACAAGTTCAACATCGGCGGCCAGTATGAAACCCCGATCGGCGACCTGTCGGCCAAGCTGCGCGTCGATTACAGCTGGGTCGACGATGCCTATTTCGAGGCGTCGAACATTCCGCAGCAACTCTGGCCTTCGCACGATAATCTGGATGCGCGGCTGTCGCTTTCTGGCCCAGACGAGCGCTGGGAGCTGTCGCTGTGGGGCAAGAATCTGACCGACGAGCTGACGCCGACCTATGTCACCTATTTCGGTCCCTTTCGTCAGATCCTGACGCCTTATGCGCCGCCGCGTACCTATGGCGTGACGGTCGCGTTCCGGATCTGATCGGGCACGCGCGGCGGCATCCCTTGCGCCGCCGCGCTCCCCTCCCCCTTTTTACCGAAAGGACGACCGATGGAAGAGCCCCGTTTCCGCCATCTTTGCTCATATAAGGCCAGCTTCACCGAGCCGCAGCAGATGATCGGCAAGGCGCATTTCGGGCGCCGGATGATCGCCGCGCTGACCGGCGGCGAGGTCGAGGGCGAGCGGCTGCACGGCCGCGTGATGCCGAGCGGGGGCGACTGGGCGACGATCGACGACAATGACACGTTGCGGCTCGACGCGCGCATCACGATGGAAACCCACGATGGCGCGCTGATCTATGTCTCCTATCGCGGCGTGCTGCGCCCGCTGTCGGTTGCGCACAAGCACGCACGGAAAGGCGGGCCGCAGACTCCCGAAGAAAAGGCCGAGGTCTATTTCCGCACGACGCCGATGTTCGAGACCGGCGACGACCGCTACCTGTGGCTCAACGACATCGTCGCCGTCGGGCTCGGCGCCAGCATCGGCGGCGCGGTTCGCTACGACGTGTTCGAGCTGCTTTAGCCGAGATATACGGCGCTAGCCGATCAGTGCGGGCAGCGCCTGCCAAACGATGGCGAGCGCGCTCAACGCAAGGCCGCCCAGCGCGACGCGCGCGCGCCAGCGCATGAATTCGCCCGCGCGGGAAAGCGGCAGCAGCCGCCAGGCGAGGACGGCGTCGGCCGCCAGACCCGACGCGGTGAGCAGCAAGACGGCGCCCCGCGACGCCGCGCTCTCCCCGGCAAATTCCCCGATGCCGTACAGCGCAAAGAAATGCCCTGCCCAGACCAGCAGCCCACCGAGCAGGATCGCCCATGTCCGCATTTCAGGTCATGCCGATCGCGCGGCCGAACAGCGCACCGGTCAAGCCCTGGGCGGCGGTGTAACAGAGGAAGAGCATCGCCAGGTCGACCGTGTTGCTGCGCGGCTGCGTCATCAACCCGCGCGCCACGCGCGCCGCGCAATAGGCCGCCATGAGCAGCCCGGTGCCGACGGCAAAAGCCTGGAGCGCCTGCAACGCCGCGATCACCGCACCCTGACCGCTCGCCTGCGGCGCGAGTCCCGCCGCGCTCCAGCCGGTCCAATCGAGCCAGAGCGCGCTCCCTGCCGCGAAGGCAGAAGCGAAGAAAAGGCCGACCGGCCAGCGCGCGTCGCGCTTGAGGAGCGGCCTCGCGGCGAGTGCCGCGAGAAAAGCGGCGCCATAGAGGAAATATATCGGCAGGCCCGCGGCCATCGACGGCGGCGGCGCCCAAAAGGCTGGCTGGTTCGAGGCGAGAAAGGCAAGGCTGAAAAGCGCCATGATGAAGATCATCGCCATCACGACGAGCAGGATGACCATCGTCCACCAGCCGTGGCTCGCAGGGCCTGTGACATAGGTCGGCACCATGATGCCCGCCCCGATATCGACCTCCTCATCCCTTACCGGTCGATCGGTTTCCCAGAGCCAGCGCAGTATCGAGACGACGGCGAGTATCGCGCTGACCCACGCGAAGCTGTAGGCCTGCACGGTCAGGGCGAGAAAAAAGCCCGCGGTGAAGACCGCCGCCGCGAAGGGCCAGGCCGAGGGGCCGGGCATGATCTGCAGATATTGGGGCTCGGCGAGCAAGGGGCTGGTGACGATCGTCTCGCGATGACCCGTCGCCGAGCCGGGAAGGAAATGGCGCCCCTTTGCGACATCCCCGGCGAGCCTGGGATCGTCACGCAGCGGCTCGCGGCTGCGCACGACGGGGATCGAACGCGCCGAGTAAAGCTCGCTCGGCAGCCATTCGAGCGTCGCGCCGTCATAGACATTGCCCGCGTTGCCGCCGCCGGGCGCGAGGCGGAAGTTGCGCGCAAGGTCGATCAGAAACAGCAACACCCCCAAGCCAAGCATGAACGCCCCGATCGTCGAAACGAGGTTCGGCAGCTCGAACCCCTGCCCCGGCAGATAGGTATAGACGCGCCGCGGCATGCCCTGGAGACCCGCGAGGTGCATCGGCAGGAAGGCGATATTCATGCCGGCGAACATCAGGGCGAACACCCATTTGGCGAGCCGCTCGGACAATGCGCGCCGGCTGACCATCGGCATCCAGTAATAGAAGGCGGCGAACAGCGGGAAGACCATGCCGCCGATCAGCACATAATGGAGGTGCGCGACGATGAAATAGCTGTCGTGCGCCTGCCAGTCGAAGGGCACCATCGCGACCATCACCCCGGTGAGCCCGCCGGTCACGAAGATGACAATGCTGCCGACAACGAACAGGCCCGGCGCGTTGAAGCTGCGCTGGCCGATCGCGAGCGTCGCGATCCACGAAAAGACCTGGAGGCCCGCGGGGAGGCTCACCGCCATTGAGGCGGCCGAGAAGAAGCCGGTCGTCATCGGCGGCATGCCGGTGGTGAACATATGATGCGCCCATACGCCGAAGCTGATGAAGCCCGTCGCGAGCATCGCGAGCACGATCAGCCGGTAACCGACGAGTTCGGTCTTGGCGACGGTCGCGACGATCATGCTCATCATGCCGGCGGCGGGCAGGAAGATGATGTAGACCTCGGGATGCCCGAAGAACCAGAAAAGATGCTGCCATAAAAGCGGATCGCCGCCGCGCGCCGCGTCGAAGAAGGGCCAATTGAACGCGCGCTCGATCTCGAGCAGCAAGGTGCCGAGAATGATGCTGGGAAAGGCGATGACGATCATCACCGCGAACACGAGCATCGCCCAAGCGAAGATCGGCATCTTGTCGAGGCTCATGCCCGGCGCGCGGGTCCGGAGCACCCCGACGATGATCTCGATCGCGCCGGCGATCGCGCTGATCTCGATGAAGCCGATGCCGAGCAGCCAGAAGTCGGTGTTGATCCCGGGGGAATAGGCTTTCGAGGTGAGCGGCGGATACATGAACCAGCCGCCATCGGGGGCAAGGCCGACGAAGATCGAAGCGAAGAAGCAGAGCCCGCCGACCGCATAAGCCCAGAAGGCATAAGCCGAGAGGCGCGGAAACGGCAGGTCGCGCGCCGCGAGCATCTGCGGCAATAGCAGCACCCCCGCCGCCTCGACCGCGGGCACCGCGAAGAGGAACATCATCACCGTGCCGTGCATGGTGAAGACCTGATTATAGGTCGCCTGCGGCAATATCTCGAGCATCGGTGCGGCGAGCTGCGCGCGCATCAGCAGCGCGAGGACGCCCGCCATCAGGAAGAAGAGAAAGGCGGTGCCGAGATAATAGATGCCGACATAATTATTGTTGACGACGGTCAGATATTCCCAGCCCTTCGGCTTGCACCAGATGCGCCGGAGTTCCTCTTCCTCACCCTCGGGGCGCGGCTCCTTGGTGGGGAATCGATCGTAGAGAGCGGGATCGAAGCCGGTCTCGGACCTCATTTCAGCGTCACCAGATAATCGCTGACGGCGCGCAGCTCGTCGCCGCTGAACTGGTGATAGGCGGGCATGCGGTTGCCCGGCTTGATCGCCTGGCTGTCGGCGATCCAGCCCGCCATCGTGCCGGGATTGTTCGGCAGGATTCCCGCGCCGAGCGTCCGGCGCGAACCGACATGGGTGAGGTCGGGGCCCGCCAGACCGTTCGCGGGGGTGCCGCGAATCGTGTGGCATGCCGCGCAGCCGCTCGACAGGAAAAGCGCGAGCCCGCGCCCCGCGCCAGCGCTTTCCGGCAACCGCGAGGCCCGCCAGCGCGCGAAATCCGCGGGGCTGTGCGCGACGACGATAAAACCCATCAGCGCGTGCGGCCCGCCGCAATATTCGGCGCATTGCCCCTTGTAGATGCCGGGGGCGTCGGCCTGGATGAGCAGCCGGTTGGTGCGCCCGGGAATCATGTCCATCTTGCCGCCGAGGCGCGGCACCCAAAAGCTGTGGATCACGTCGGCCGCCTCGAGTTCGAGCAGCACCGGCCTGCCGACCGGGATGTGCAACTCGTTCGCGTCGCGCAGCATCTCGCGGCCGTCGGCGTCCTGATAATGGACGCGCCACCACCACATTTCGCCGATGATCTTGACGCGCATCGCGTCACCGGCGACGCGCGTCGCCGACAGCGAGCTGGTGAGCGTCAGGCCCCAGATCAGCAATCCGGTGAGCACGACCGCCGGAAAGGCGAAGCCGAGCGCCCAGATCGCGCGCTCGCCGCCGAGCCGCGTCTTGAGCCTTGGCGGGCCGAAAAGCGCGATACCCAGCATCGCTAGCACGATCACCAGCACCGCGCCGCCGCCGAGCAGCAGCACCCAGGCGAGTGTCGTCACCGACTCCGCAAAAGGTCCGGCGGGGTCAAGCACTGGCGGCGGCCAGCCCCCGGCGGCAAGAGGCTCCGTCCTACTCGTCATGCAGGCTCGAAAGCCATGCGGCGATATCGCGCGCGTCGCGCTCGCTCATCGCGATAGCGGGCATTGTCGTTCCCGGTATCAGCGCCGGTGCGTCGCGGACGAAGCGGGCGAGCGGCGCGGGGCGATTGGGCAGCTCGCCCGCGATCAGCGCGCGATCGCCAAAACCCGCAAGCGGCGGTCCGACTCGTCCTTGGGGCCAATCGATACCGGGCATGGCATGGCAGGCGCCGCAGCCGAGGCGGTAGGCGGCGGCTTTGCCGCGCGCGATCGCGTCGGGGTCGGCGGTGCCGCTATCGATCGCCGGAGGGCTGCAGGCCGTCAGCATCATGCTCGTCAATCCGATCAAACCCCCTGCCCGGCGCATGGCCCTTCCTTCGTTTGCCCCCATCCTTCGCTTGCCTCCAAGGGAACCACCCCGCGGCGACAATGGTTCCCACAGGGTGCGCGCGCTGCCCCTCTTCCTTCTGGCCCCCTTGATGGGGTGCGGCGCGCCGCCGCATCAAAGCCCGTTCCGCGCGACGGGCGAGGTGATCGCGTTCAGTGGCGGCGACGGCGGGGCCAAGGCCGCCTGCGCGACGTGTCACGGGCTGGCGGGAGAAGGCGACGGCCGCGAGACCCCGCGCCTCGCCGGGCTCGACCCCGGCTATCTGCACCGCCAGCTCGACGATTATGCCAATGGCCGGCGCGATCACCTGGTGATGCGGACGATTGCGCTGCGGTTGGGCGACCGCGATCGCGCGAAAGTCTCGGCCTATTATGCGGGGTTGGCGCCGCCGCCGATGGAAGTCGGTGGCCGAAACGCCGCCGGCGAACGCCTCTACCGCCTCGGCGATCCAGGGCGCGGGCTAGCGGCGTGCGCGACGTGCCACGGCGCGGGCGGCGAAAGCGTCGGCGCGGGCAATCCGCCGCTCGCTGGTCAGCCCGCCGCCTATCTTGCCGCCCAGCTTCGGGCTTGGCGCGAGGGAAAGCGGCGTAACGATCCGCTCGGCGAGATGCGCGAAATCAGCCGCCGGCTTTCACCTTCCGAGGTCGCGGCGGTTTCGGCCTATGCGGCGGGGCTTTCTCCGCATCGCCCTCCAGATCGGGCAGCATCCCGCGCAACACATCGTGGCGATCCCAGAAATGATGCTTCAGCGCCGCCCCCACGTGGATCGGGATCATCGCCACCAGCAGGAGGATGAGCAGCGCGTGGATGCCCTCGCCCCAGTCGAGGATCCACCACTGGATCGCGGGCGCGAGCGTATCGAACGGCATATAGGGAAAAGGGACGATACCGGCGATCTTGAGCGGCTCGCCCTCGACCGCCGACCACATCGCCCAGCCGCTCAGGGGCAGGCCGAAAAAACAGACATAGAAGAGGATATGCGTGACATAGGCCGCCGCGGTCTGCCAGCCGAGGCGGTCGGCGTCGTTGATCGGGCCCGGAACGATCAGCCGCCAGAGCGCGCGCAGCACCGCAAGCACGAGCATGAGCAGCCCAAGCTCGGCGTGGACGCGAAAGGCCTCGAGCTTGTCCCCGCCCGCGGGAATCCGGCTCATCCACCAGCCCCACCCGAGCTGGAACAGTATGAGCGCCGCCATCGTCCAATGGAAAATCTGTCCGACCGGGGTATAACGCCGGTCGTCGGCGTAGCGCGCGGCCCAGGCCTGGATCGCCTCGATCATGCCCGTGCCTGCTCGGGCGTCAGCAGGCGCCAGCCGCGCCAGAGCGTCGCCGCGAGATAGAAGACCGCGGCGGGCGCCCACATGATGAGGCCGGCGAGTTGCTGGTCTTCGAGCGGAGTCAGATCCCACGCCATCGTCGTCGCATAATGCGGCGCATAAAGCGGCGCGCCGGCGAAAGTGATCAACGCGCCGAGCAAGCCCATCTGAACCATCATCGCGAGCAGCAGCAGGATCGCCGTGGGCGAGGACGCGCGCCGCAGCACGCCCCAGAAGGCGGCCGCGCTTGCGAGCAGCGACAGCTGCATCGTCCAGAAGAAGAGGTCGGTTGAAAGCGCCGCCGTGTAGGGCGCAGGCGCGTGCCAGAACCAGAACAGCAGGATATGCAACGCCGCCCAGAGCGCCGCGCTTCCGCGAACGACGAAGCGCGGTATGCCCCACAGCAGCAGCGGAGCCGCCACAGCGGTCAGCAGAACATGATGCGCGACGCGCACCGAAAAGAGCGCCGAGGACAGGGCGCAGAGCGGCGATATGAAGAGGAGGATCAGCATGCCCATCGCGGCCCAGAAGGGCGGCGCGACATCGCGGTGCAGGCCAAGAAAAGCGATCAGCCCGAGCACGAGCAGGAGCCAGGGATCGCCATTCCAGCGCGCGAGCCAGTCGCCCGGCAACGGCGCCGCGCCGCAATAGGGGATCCAGCTTCGCTCCATCATGCGCCTTTCTCCACCTTCGAACGTCGCCCGCCCGTGCGGGTTCCGCGCCCGCGAAACCAATCGCCATGCAGCGCATTGTTCGGGGAGGGCGGCACGAAGAAAGGCGGGGAGGCGCCCCCGCCGGCAGGAAGGGGACTGAACGCACCGGAGGAGGTCGCGATGGCCGATGTCAGTGATCGCCGCAACGCCATGGTCGACCATCAGATTGTGGCGCGCGGCGTGCGCGATGCGCGAGTGCTGGACGCGATGCGCGAAGTCCCGCGCGAACGCTTCGTTCCCGGCACCCTCGCCGAATTCGCCTATGAGGACACGCCGCTGCCGATCGAGGCGGGGCAGACGATCTCGCAGCCCTATATCGTCGCGCTGATGCTTGAGGCCGCGAAGATTCAGCCCGAGGACCGCATCCTCGAAATCGGCGTCGGGTTGGTGGCCGCCGGCGGTCCCTCGGTTCCCGACCCGCTTCGCCGGCAGCTCGCGCCTGGCGGCCGTCTCGTCATCCCGATCGGCGACGCCGACGAGCAACGGTTGATGCGGGTAACCCGCATAGGCAAGGACGGCTTCGTCGAGGACGACCTCGGCACCGTCCGCTTCGTCCCGCTGATCGGCGAGCATGGTTGGCGGAATAGCGAGCGTCGCCCCGACGATGAAACGCCCGCCGCGATCGAAAGGCGCGGCTTTCGCCGGGATGACGATTCAGTCAAAAATGGGTCCTGGCCCTAATCGCCGGGAACCACGGCTACGATCAACTCCGGAGGAAACCGCAGCGTAAAGACGGCGCCGCCTTCGGGGTGATTGGCGGCCTCCAGCCCGATACCAAGCGCGTCGGAAAATCCTTTCGCGATGGCGAGGCCCAAACCGCTCCCCCCGTGGCGATCGCTACCCTTGCCTCGCGCAAAGGTGTCGAAGATCATTGGCTCGGCGCCCGGCTCCAACCCTTCGCCTCGGTCCCGAACCGCGAGCAACACGGCGTCGGGGGTCCGGCGTCCGATGATCGAGATCGGCCCGGCATTGCCGCCATGCTGGACGGCGTTGGCGACCAGGTTGAGCAGAATATGATGAAGCAGCCGCTCGTCGGTCCTGACGAACGGCAGGCTGGCGGGAACCTGAAAATCGATATGGTGGCCGCGCAGCACATCCTTGAGGTCGTGGACGACGCCGGCGACCGCATCGGTCAGGTCGACCGACGCCATGCTGAGATGGACGCCCCCGGCGTCGATTCGCACCAGTTCGATCAGATTGTCGAGAAAACGGCGCAGGCGCGACAGCTCGGCGCGCGCGGTCAGCAGCGAGCGGGCGTCCGGATACTCGGCGCCGATCGCTTCGATCGCGGCGGTCACCCCGGTCAGCGGGGTGCGCAGATCATGGCCGATCGACGACAGCAACGCCGCACGCAACCGGTCGCGCTCCTCGAGCACCGACAGACCGCGCATCTCGTCCTCGAGATGGAGGCGTTCGTGCGCCAGCGCGGCCTGCCCGATCAGGGTCGCGAGCAGGGTCGCCTTGTCGGCGGCGACCGGCGCGCCGTCGTCGTCGCGCGCGATGCCAAGCACCGCGAGCACGCCGAGGCTGGTCTTGAGCGGATGGAATTGCCAGTCGGACGCGAGCAAGGTGCCGGTGCCGCGCCCGGCGGGTTCGCCGCTGGTCCACGCCCATTCGGCCGCGGCCTGATCGATCGGCGACATCGCCGCCTCACGCGGGCGCGCCACGATGGGGCTCAGAACGCCGTCGGTTTCGGCGAGCATGACACAGCGCACACCGAGCAGCCGCGACACTTCGTCGCAAGTTGCGATCGCGGTCGCTTCGCGATCCGCCGCACGCGCCAGCATTTGCCCGAACGCCGCGAGCGCGGCATTTTCCTCGGCGCTGCGCACCCCGATCCGGGCGCGGGTCCTGAGCCGACCCGCGAGGTTGCTGGTAACGGCCGCAACGCCGGTCAGCACCAGCATCGTCAGCACGCTTTGCGGATCCGCAATGGTGAAGGTGTGGATGGGGTCGAGGAAAAAAAAGTTGAACGCCAGTGCCGCGACGATGCTGGCGAACAGCCCGGAGCGGAGGCCATAGAGCGTCGCGGTGACGATCACCGGGACGAGATAAATCAGATCGACCGCGCCGCCCCCGATCAGCGGTTCGATGAGCTTTGCAAGCAGCGTCGTCGCCGCGATCAAAGCCAGCGCACCCGCATAGGCGGCCGGCTGGCCCCAGCCGCGCAGCCATGCTTTCCACCCGGCCTCGCCGGTCGCCGCCTCAAGCGATGGAATGACGTGGACCGCCAGATCCTTGGACCCGCGGATCAGCGTTTCGACCACCGACCCGTGGCGCAGCTCGAACCACCAGCTGCGCTGCGAACGGCCAATGATCAGCTGCGTCGCGCGCTGCGCCTCGATCTGACCGCGCAGCCCGGCGATGACATTTTCGGACGGGATGGTGGCGATCGTCGCGCCGAGAGTGGCGGCGAGCGATAGTGCCGCGGCAATCCGCCGCTTGGCATCCTCGTCGAAATTCTGGCTGCGCGGGGTCTCGATATGGACGGCGGTCCATGGCGCGTTGAGCCCGTCCGCGAGCCGTTTCGCGGTCCGAACCAGCGCATCGGCGCCCGGTTGTTCGCTGATCGCCACCAGGATGCGCTCGCCCGCCGCATAAGTCCCCGCGACCCCGCCGGCGTCGAGGTCCTGCAGCATCTGGCGATCGACGCTGAGCGCGGCGCGGCGCAGCGCCATTTCGCGCAGCGCCGACAGATTCGGCTTTGAAAAGAAATGACCGAGCGCCCGCGACGCTTCCTGCGGCACATAGACCTTGCCGTGCTTCAGCCGGTCGATCAATTCATCGGGCGGGAGGTCGACGAGCTTGATCTCGGCGCCCTCGAACACGCTGTCGGGCACGGTCTCGCGCACCCGGACGCGGGTGAAGCTCGCGACCACGTCGTTGAGGCTCTCGACATGCTGGATGTTGAGCGTCGTATAGACGTCGATCCCCGCATCGAGCAGTTCGGCGACATCCTGCCAGCGTTTCGGATGGCGGCTGCCCTCGACGTTGCTATGCGCATATTCGTCGACCAGCGCGAGCGCGGGCGCGCGCCGGAGCACGGCGTCGAGGTCCATTTCGGTCAGGCGGTGGCCGCGATATTCGATTTCGCGCCGCGGCACGACCTCCATGCCGTCCAGCAAGGCTTCGGTTTCGGCGCGGCCGTGCGTTTCGGCGACCGCGACGACGACGTCGACACCTTCGCGCTTCAGCGCGGCGCCCTCGGTGAGCATCGCAAAGGTCTTGCCGACCCCCGGCGCCGCGCCGAGGAAGATTTTCAACCGCCCGCGCTCCTCGCGCCGCGCCTGACGCAGCAAGGCGTCGGGCGATGGTTTTTTACCGGACGAAGGCAGGGCCGGTGGCATGGCGCGGGCTTAGCGCAGCGAAGGACGGCGCGCCACGCCGCACCGCAGATCTTTACGGAAACTTTATGCCGATCGCCGGATTCGCCCGCGAAACTTTATGGCGAAGGGGCGTAGCGGGGCCACATCCCGTCGGTCCAGCGGCCATCGCCCGCCGGCCCGACCTTGCCGGAGAAACCCTATGTCCGATCTATTGTGGCTCGGCCTCATCGCCCTGCTGTTCGCCGCGACGCTCGCTTACGCGCGCCTGTGCGACGGAGCCTGACGCGTGTCGACTTCGCTGATTCTCGCCGGCGTCACTGCCGCCGCGCTGCTCGTCTATTTGCTCGCCGTCCTGCTGCGGCCCGAGCGCTTCTGATCGGAACCCGACGATGACCGTTTCCGGCTGGGCCTTGATCCTGCTTTTCGTCACTATCCTCGCCGCGCTCGCGAAGCCGATGGGGCTCTGGCTGTTCGCGCTCTACGAAGGGCGCTCCACCCCGCTGCACCGCTTGCTCGGTCCGGTCGAGCGCGGCTTCTACCGTCTCGCCGGAATCGATCCGGGCGCGGAACAGGGCTGGCGCCGCTACGCGCTGCACATGCTGCTCTTCAACCTCGCGCTGGCGATCTTCACTTATGCGATTCTGCGATTGCAGGGGGTTCTGCCCGGCAATCCGCGGGGTTTTGCGGGCGTCGGCGCCGACGGCGCGTTCAACACCGCGGTCAGCTTTACCACCAACACCAACTGGCAATGGTATGCGGGCGAGACGACGCTGTCGAACCTGTCGCAGATGCTGGGGCTGACGATCCAGAATTTCCTGTCGGCGGCGACCGGCATCGCCGTCGCCTTCGCGCTGTTCCGCGGCTTCGCGCGGCGCGAAATGAAGACGATCGGCAATTTCTGGGCCGATATGACGCGCGCGACCCTCTATCTCCTGCTTCCGATCTGCGTCGTTTATGCGGTCTTCCTGATCGCGAGCGGGGTGCCGCAGACGCTCGCCGGCTGGGTCGACGCGACGACGCTCGAAGGGGTGAAGCAGACGATCGCGCTCGGCCCCGTCGCGAGCCAGGAAGCGATCAAGATGCTCGGCACCAACGGCGGCGGCTTCTTCAACGCCAACAGCGCGCATCCGTTCGAGAATCCGACCGCGCTCACCAACCTTGTCCAGATGCTGTCGATCTTCGCGATCGGCGTCGGCATGCCTTGGTGCTTCGGCAAGGCGGTCGGCGATACGCGCCAGGGCTGGGCGATCCTCGCCGCGATGGGCGTGCTGTTCATCGCCGGGATCACCGTCGCCTATTGGCAGGAAGCCACAGGCAATCCCCTGCTGCACCAGCTCGGTGCCGGCGGCGGCAATATGGAGGGCAAGGAGGTGCGCTTCGGCATCGCCGCCTCGGCCCTCTTCGCGGTCGTCACCACCGCGGCGTCGTGCGGCGCGGTCAATGCGATGCACGACAGCTTCACCGCGCTCGGCGGCATGATCCCGCTGTTCAACATGCAGCTCGGCGAGGTGATCGTCGGCGGCGTCGGCGCGGGCATTTACGGTTTCCTGCTGTTCGCCATCCTCGCGGTGTTCGTCGCCGGCCTGATGGTCGGGCGCACTCCCGAATATGTCGGCAAGAAGATCGAGGCGCGCGAGGTCAAGCTCGCAATGCTCGCGGTCGCGGTGCTGCCGCTCGTCATTCTGGGGTTCACCGCGCTCGGCAGCGTGCTGCCCGCCGGCCTCGCAGGACCGCTCAACAAGGGGCCGCACGGCTTTTCGGAGATCCTCTACGCCTTCACCTCGGGCGCCGGAAACAATGGCTCGGCCTTCGCCGGTCTCTCGGCGGGCACGCCCTTCTATAACGGTCTGCTCGGGATCGCGATGTGGCTCGGACGCTTCTTCGTGATCGTCCCCATCCTCGCCATCGCGGGCAGCCTCGCCGCCAAGCGCCACACCGCGGCGACCAGCGGCTCCTTTCCCACCACCGGCGGATTGTGGGTCGGCCTGCTCGTCGGAGTGATCCTGATCCTCGGCGGCCTCACCTTCCTGCCCAGCCTCGCGCTTGGTCCGATTGCCGATCACCTCGCGGTGGCCGGCGGCCGGCTTTTCTGAGGGATATGTCCATGAACGCTCCCACTTCGATGTTCAGCGCCGCCCTTGTCGTGCCCGCGATGCGCGATGCGGTGCGAAAGCTCGATCCGCGCCAGCTGATCCGCAATCCGGTGATGTTCGTAACCGCCGTCGTCGCGACGCTGCTGACCCTGCTGCTCGCGCTCGGCGAACCGGGCCTGTCGATCGGCTTCGAGTTTCAACTGGTGATCTGGCTGTGGCTGACCGTATTCTTCGGCACCTTCGCCGAAGCGCTCGCCGAGGGCCGAGGGCGCGCGCAAGCAGCGTCGCTGCGCAGGGCCAAGGCCGAACTCAGGGCCAAGCTGATGCTCGGCGTCGGCGACACCTATGAGATCGTGGCGGCGAGCCAGCTCGAAAAGGGCGAGATCGTCCTCGTCGAGACGGGCGACCTCATCCCCGCCGACGGCGAGGTGATCGAGGGCGTCGCGTCGGTCAACGAGGCCGCGATCACCGGCGAAAGCGCGCCGGTGATCCGCGAAGCGGGCGGCGACAGGTCGGCGGTCACCGCGGGAACCCGCGTCATTTCGGACCGCATCAAAATGCGCGTCACCGCCGAACCGGGACAAGGCTTCCTCGACCGCATGATCGCGCTCGTCGAGGGCGCCGAACGCCGCAAGACCCCGAACGAGGTCGCGCTCACCATCCTGCTCGTCGGGCTGACGATCATTTTCCTGATCGCGGTATCGACGATCCCCGGTTTCGCTTCCTATGCCGGCGGCTCGGTGCCGGTCGCGCTGCTCGCCGCGCTGCTGATCACCCTGATCCCGACGACCATCGCCGCGCTGCTGTCGGCGATCGGCATCGCGGGCATGGACCGGCTCGTCCGTTTCAATGTGCTCGCCAAATCGGGTCGCGCGGTCGAGGCGGCGGGCGACGTGGATGTCCTGCTGCTCGACAAGACGGGCACGATCACCGTCGGCGATCGCCAGGCGAGCGAGTTCCGTCCGCTCGCCGGAATCGAGATCGACCGTCTTGCCGAGGGGGCGCTGCTGTCGAGCCTCGCCGACGAGACGCCCGAGGGCCGGTCGATCGTCGCGCTTGCGCGCGAACGCTATGCCATCCGCGTCGAGACGTTGCCGGCGGGATCGGAGGTCATTCCCTTTACCGCGCAGACACGCCTGTCGGGCGTGGTTGTCGCCGGGGTGACGATCCAGAAGGGCGCGGTCGATTCGGTGCTGAATGCACATCCGCAGGGCGAAAACGCCGCGGTGATCGAACTCCGCAAGATCACCGAGGAGATCGCGCGCTCGGGGGGCACGCCGCTCGCCGTGATGCGCGAGGGGCGCCTGCTCGGCGCGATCCACCTCAAGGACGTCGTCAAGGCGGGGGTGCGCGAGCGTTTCGGCGAGCTGCGCAAGATGGGTATCCGCACCGTGATGATCACCGGCGACAATCCGCTCACCGCGGCGGCGATCGCCGCCGAAGCCGGGGTCGACGATTTCCTCGCGCAGGCGACGCCCGAGGACAAGCTGGAACTCATTCGCCGCGAACAGGCCGCGGGCCGCCTCGTTGCGATGTGCGGCGACGGCACCAACGACGCGCCAGCGCTCGCCCAAGCCGACGTCGGCGTCGCGATGAACACGGGAACGCAGGCAGCGCGCGAGGCGGGCAATATGGTCGATCTCGACAGCGATCCGACCAAGCTGATCGAGGTCGTCGGGCTCGGCAAACAGCTGCTGATGACGCGCGGCGCGCTCACGACCTTCTCGGTCGCCAACGACGTCGCCAAATATTTCGCGATCATCCCGGCGATTTTTGTCGTCCTCTATCCGCAGCTCGGGGTGCTCAACGTGATGGGGCTGGCAACGCCCGAAAGCGCCGTGCTGTCGGCGATCATCTTCAACGCGCTAATCATTCCCGCCCTCGTCCCGCTGGCGCTCAAGGGCGTCCGCTATCGCCCGATGCCCGCGGGGCCGCTGCTCGCGCGCAACCTGTCGGTGTTCGGGCTCGGCGGGCTCGTCGCGCCGTTCATCGGCATCAAGCTGATCGACCTCGTCGTCTCCACCCTCCACCTCGCCTAAGGACACATCATGCTTTCCGACCTCAAAACCGCCGTCCGCCCCGCGCTGGTGCTGACGCTGCTCTTCGCCGCGCTGCTCGGCATCGCCTACCCGCTCGCCCTCACCGGAATCGGCCAGACGTTTTTCCCCGCGCAGGCGAACGGCAGCCTGATCCGCGACGGGGACAAGGTGATCGGTTCCGAACTGATCGGACAGAAATTCGCGAGCGCCGCCTATTTCCATGGCCGCCCGTCGGCTGCCGGCATCGATGGGTATGACGCCGCCGCTTCGGCGGGCTCGAACCTCGGCCCGGCAAGCCAGACACTTATCGACCGCGTGCGCACCGACATCGCCGCGCTTTCCCGAACGGCACCGGGCCGCCCTGTCCCGCCCGACCTGGTGACGACCTCCGCCTCGGGGCTCGACCCCCATATCAGCCCCGAGGCGGCTTTTTCGCAGACAGACCGCGTTGCTGCTGCACGGAATCTTCCCGCCCCACAGGTCCGCGCGCTCGTCGAAACCGCCGTCGAGCAACCGGCGCTCGGCTTCCTTGGCGAACCGCGGGTCAATGTGCTGCTGCTCAATCGCGCGCTCGACGCGCGCTTTGGACAAAAGTAACAAGGCACTATGTCGCAAGGCGCAAAAATCCTGATTGTCGAGGACGATCCCCACATTCGTCGATTGCTGCGGGCCACGATGCACCGCGCAGGGCACGCGGTTGTCGAGGCAGCGGATGCGCGCCAGGCGATTGCCCTGCTCGATATCGAGCGGCCCGATGTCGTCCTCCTCGACCTCGGCTTGCCCGATCGCGACGGGCTGGAGCTGATAGGGCTCATCCGTCTGCGCTCGGCCGCGATCGTCATCGTGGTGTCGGCGCGCGACGACGGCGCGGAAAAGGTCACCGCGCTGGACCTTGGCGCCGACGACTATGTCACCAAACCCTTCGACACCGACGAATTGCTGGCGCGGATCCGCACCGCGCTTCGCCACTTGCGGACGGCAGCCGCCGGCGAACCGGTCAGCATCGTCGAAGCGGGAGCCGTGCGGATCGACCTCGAACACCGGCGCGTACTCAAGGATGAGCGGGAAGTTCATCTTACGCCGAAAGAATATGCGGTTCTCGCCGAACTGGCGCAGCGTCCGGACCGTGTCCTCAGCCATACCCAGCTGCTGAAATCGGTGTGGGGGCCGGCGCACGTCGAGCGCGTGGAATATTTGCGGATCGCGGTGCGCGGTTTGCGCCAGAAACTTGAGGTAGACCCCGCCCAGCCGAAGCTCATTATAAACGAGCTGGCTGTCGGCTATCGGCTTCGCGCCTGAACCCCTTCGACTTGCCCACACCAGAATGAGCGGTCGGTTATCGGCTCTGCTCGGCGGCTTTCTTCTGCGCGCGCGCCGCCCTGACGCCCGCGACGAACTGCTCTTTGGTGACCTTCACGGCCAATCCCTTGTCCGACAGGAAAAACGCCGCGCGCGGCATCGTGATATTGCCATCGCGGGTGGTCAGCACCGCGCCCTGCGGCGCCATCGCCTTGACCTTGCCAAGCACCGCCGCGCCATCGGCGCTGCGCACCTCGGCGCCTGGTTTCAACGCTCCCTCGACCGCCGCCGCATCAGCTTCCGCCTCCTTCAGCACCGCGAAGATTTTCGCCTTCGGCGCCTTTAGCGCCGGCCCCTTTTTGGTCATCAGAAAGGCGCTCTTCGATACCACCAGCCCGCTGCCGTTGACCGCGATCGCGATCTTGTCGCCCTCCACCTTGACGATCTGGCCGATCTCTTGACCGTCCTGGTCATAGACTTTGGTGCCGGGAGCCAGGGAAGCCGACCGCGCCGCCTCTTGGGCTTGCACGGCAGGGGCGACGGACAGCGCCGCACCGACAAGGCACAGCGCGGCAAGAATGCCGGAAGATTTGGGCATAAGAAGCTCCTGTCGAACAGCAATGCCCCGTGCCGCATCGTGCGGCCTTGCGCCAAATGGCATGTTGCCCGGCCGTGCCGCGGACACGGCGAGCCGACGGAGCGGAGGAGCCGTTGCGCTTATGTCAAGCGTGTCAGATGCTCGACAAGCAACGGCTGGAGCCGGCGTATCTCTTCCCGATGCGCCGAGGAAAGGTCCGACAATATGCCGGTCGCCTGGGACGTGAGCCGAAGCAGCGCGCGCCGCCGATCCGATGGGGCGGGCTCGCGCCGGACGAGGTCGATCGCTTCGAGCCGGTCGAGCAGTTCGGAAGCGGTGTGCGGCTTCACGATCAGGCGCTGCGCCACATATCCGACCGTCGCCTCGTCGGGAGCGGCGGCCCGGATCGCGAGCAGCACCTGATGCTGCTGCGGCGTCAGCCCCGCTTCCCCCGCCTTGGTTTCGCTGAACATCTGAAACCGCCGCAGCGCGAAACGAAATTCCGCGAGCGCGGCATAATCGATGTCGGTCAAGTCTGAAGCCATGCAATCCTCGGGTTGAATTATATCGCATCACGATATAATTGGCCGCTCCCCAATTTTATGAGGCACTGTGTTGAGCCTTCTTTCTGCCCGAGTGATCCCCGGCCATCAACTGGCTGACCATAGTGTCGATCGCCGAATGATATTGCTCTGTTTCATGGCGCCGGTCATCGGGACGGGCGGCGCGTTCGGCGCGTGGCTCCTGCTCAAATCGATCGCGATCGCTACCAACGCCTTCTGGTTCGGCCGTCTGTCGGCGCAGGAAGTCGAAATCACCGATGCCGCCGTGGGCCTCGCCATCGTGGCAATTCCGGTGATCGGCAGCCTGATCATCGGCGTGATGGCGCGTTTCGGATCGGAAAAGATCAGGGGTCATGGCATTCCCGAAGCGATCGAGACGATCCTGTTCGGCGAAAGCCGGCTGTCGCCGAAAGTCGCGATCCTCAAACCGATCTCGGCGGCCATCTCGATCGGAAGCGGCGGACCGTTCGGCGCCGAAGGTCCCGTCATTATGACGGGGGGCGCGATCGGATCGCTCTTCGCCCAATGTTTTCACCTGAGCGCCGCCGAACGAAAGACGTTGCTGGTCGCCGGCGCGGCGGCCGGCATGGTCGCCATATTCGGCACGCCGATGGCCGCAATCCTTCTGGCGGTCGAAGTTCTCCTGTTCGAATGGAAGCCCCGAAGCTTTGTGCCCGTCGTGATCAGCGTGCTCGTGGCCGCGGCGTGGAGGCCGGAGTTGATTGGTCATGGGCCGATGTTCCCCGCGATCTGGCCGCTTCCGACCGATGGCTGGATCGTCGCCGCGGCCGCGGGAATCGGCGTGATCGTCGGGTTACTCGCGGCGCTCCTCTCCAGCCTTCTCTATCGGATCGAAGACCTGTTCCACCGCCTTCCCGTCCACTGGATGTGGTGGCCGGCGATCGGCGCCCTCGTCGTCGGTGTGGGCGGATTGATCGATGCGCGTGTCCTTGGTGCCGGCTACTCCAATATCCAGACGCTGGTCGACGGCTCCATGGCCTTGCGCGCGGCAGTCATCTTGCTGGCGGTGAAAGCGGTCGTCTGGCTTGTCGCGCTGGGCTCCGGAACGTCGGGCGGCGTGCTCGCCCCGCTCCTGATACTCGGCGGAGCGGCGGGTTGCATCGCGGGCCTGTGGCTGCCGGGCTCGACGGGTTTCTGGGCCATGATAGGCATGGCGGGGATCATGAGCGGCGCCATGCGCGCGCCGCTCACGGGAGCCATATTCGCCGCCGAGCTGACGGGCCGTTTCGACGCGCTTCCCGCGGTGATCGCCGCATCGGGATTTGCCTATGCGATCAGCGTGCTTTGTATGAGGCGCTCGATCCTCACCGAAAAGATCGCTCGGCGCGGGCGGCATATCCTGCAGGAATATACCGTCGACCCGCTCGATCTGCAGCAGGCGGGCCAGCTGATGACGCCCGACCCGGCGACCTTGCCGGCGGACATGACGGTGCATGCCGCCTTGCGCTTCTTTACCGAGGAGGCGACCCATCGCAGCTATCCGGTGGTGGATGCCGAAGGCCGTCTGGTCGGGCTCGCATCGCGATCGGACGCCCTGCGATGGAAAGCGGGCGCATTCGACGAAGGGGCCACGCTCACCGAAACGCTTTCGGACGCGTCGCAAACCACCGCATATCCCGAAACCCCGTGCGGCGTTATTGCCGACCTGATCGTCGAGACGGGTGTCGCGCGCGTGCCTATCGTCGATCGGGAGACGCACAAGGTCGTCGGCATTCTCTCGCGCCAGGACCTGCTCAAGGCACGAAGGGCGCAGCGGACCTCGGAGACACGGCGAAGCAGATTCGGCCGGTCGGTCGATGGTTGACCCTCGCATCTTCGGACTCTAGCCTTGCTGCGATGCACAAAGAGGACAGCCTCCCGCCTCCTCCCCCACTTTCGGAATGGACAGCGCGGCAGCCGGTGGCGCTCTTCCTCGATTTCGACGGCACGCTCGTCGAAATCGCGGAAACTCCGGATGCCATTCTGGTTCCCGACGACCTCGCGCGGCGGCTCGAAGGTCTTGCGGCGCGCATGGATGGCCGCCTCGCGCTGATCACCGGAC
The DNA here is from genome assembly GCF_011926545.1 of Sphingopyxis italica. GTDB lineage: Bacteria > Pseudomonadota > Alphaproteobacteria > Sphingomonadales > Sphingomonadaceae > Sphingopyxis > Sphingopyxis italica. The sequence goes on from NZ_JAATIT010000001.1 coordinate 490,117, forward strand.
GGTCGCTTGCCGATATAGGCGGACATCTCGGGCGCGGCTCGATCCGGATCGTGGGTTCGCACGGCGCCGAACACGGCGATGCCGACGACCCGACCACTGGCATCTCCCACGATGCGACGGGGGCGATCGCGGCGCTCGCGGGCGCGTGGCCCGGTCTCCTCGTCGAAACCAAGCCGCACGGCATCGCAATTCATTATCGGCAGGAACCAGACGCCGAGGCAGCCGTCTTTAGGGTCATGGACGGCATTGCGGAGCACGAAGGCCTGGCTGTGCGGCAAGGCAAGATGGTTGTCGAACTGGGGCCGCCACAAGCCAACAAGGGACAGGCGGTGGCACGACTGATGAGCCAGCCGCCCTATGCGGGCGCCATCCCGATCTTCATCGGCGACGACGTGACCGACGAAGACGGTTTTGCGGCCGCCGCCGCGGCGGGCGGGCATGGCATTCTGGTCGGCCCACCGCGTCCGACCGCCGCCCACTATCGGCTTCCGGGCACGCGGGACGTCTATAATTGGCTGAACCTGTGAGCGACCTGTCGCTCTGGCCGATCGGCAATTGCCAGGTCAGCGCGCTCGTCGACGGCGCGGCGGGACTCGTGTGGGGATGCGTCCCGCGCGTCGACGGCGATCCGGTCTTCTGCGCCCTGATGAACGGCGAGCGGCAGGACGAGGGCGTGTGGCGCTTCGCGCTCGAGGGGCAGGTGCGCGCCATCCCCCGCTACAGCCGCAACACGCCGATCCTCGTCACGCGCCTCGAAGCCGAGGATGGCAGCGCGGTCGACATCATCGACTTCTGCCCGCGCGCCCAACGTTCGGGGCGCATGTACCGGCCGGTCGCCTATACGCGCATCGTTCGTCCCGTGGCGGGCAGTCCGCGCATCCGGATGAACTTGTCGCCGATGCGCGACCATGGCGCCGAACGCGCGCCGACGACGCGCGGCACCAACCATATCCGCTATCTGATCGGCAACCAGCCGCTCCGCCTGACCACCGACGCACCGGTCGGCTATCTCATGCAGGAGCTCGCCTTCCGCGTCGAATCCGACCTCCATTTCTTCCTCGGCCCCGACGAGCCTTTCACGGGCAACGTCCGCGAATCGGTGCGCGGGATGGAGGAGGCGACGGGCCAATATTGGCGCAGCTGGGTGCGCGGGCTCGCGACGCCGATGGACTGGCAGGACGCGGTGATCCGCGCCGCGATCACGCTCAAACTCTGTCAGCATGAGGAAACCGGTGCGATCGTCGCCGCGCTGACGACCTCGATCCCCGAGGCGCCGCACAGCGAGCGCAATTGGGATTATCGCTATTGCTGGATCCGCGACGCCTATTACACGGTGCAGGCGCTGAACCGGCTGGGCGCGCTCGACGTGCTCGAAAAATATCTCGCTTACTTGCGCAACATCGTCGACCGCGCCGCCGGCGGGCAGGTCCAGCCGCTCTATTCGGTAATGGGCGTCGCCGAACTCGACGAAGGCGTCGCCGAACATCTCGCCGGTTATCGCGGCATGGGACCGGTGCGCATCGGCAACGCCGCCTATCAGCAGATCCAGCACGACGCCTACGGCCAGATCGTATTGCCGACGGTGCAGGGCTTCTTCGACCAGCGATTGTTCCGCATGGCCGACGAGCGCGATTTCGAAAGCCTCGAAAGCGTCGGCGAGGTCGCATGGGCGATGCACGACCAGCCCGACGCCGGCTTGTGGGAATTTCGCACCAAACAGCTCGTCCACACCTATTCGGCGGTGATGAGCTGGGCGGCGTGCGACCGGCTCGGCAATGTCGCGGCGCGCATCGGCAAGCCCGACCGCGAAGCCTATTGGAACGACCGCGCGGCGAAGATTCGCCAAACGATCGAGCGCGAGGCCTGGGATGATGCGGCGGGCCATTATGGCGCCGCCTTCGGCCACGCCCACCTCGACGCCAGCCTGCTCCAGATGGTCGAGCTGCGCTATATCCGCGCCGACAATCCGCGTTTCCAGGCGACCTTCGCCGCGATCGAAAAGGCGCTGCGCCGCGGCGAGCATATGCTGCGATACGACAGCGAGGATGATTTCGGCCTGCCCGAGACCGCCTTCAACTTCTGCACCTTCTGGCTGATCGAGGCGCTGCACCTGTGCGGTCGAAGCGACGAGGCACGCGCGCTGTTCGAAAAGATGCTCGCGCATCGCACCCCCTCGGGCCTGCTCTCCGAGGATCTCGATTTCGAAAACGGCGAGCTGTGGGGCAATTTCCCGCAGACCTATTCGCTCGTCGGCATCATCCATTGCGCGGGGCTGCTGTCGCGCGGCTGGGACACGGTGCGATGAGCCGGTTGATCGTCGTCTCGAACCGCGTGTCTGTCGCGAAAGGGCGCGGCGCGGCGGGGGCGCAGGGCGGGCTTGCCGTCGCGATGAGCGCGGCGCTGCACAAGCGCGGCGGCATCTGGTTCGGCTGGTCGGGAAACGAGGTCGAACATTTCACCGGTCAGCTCACGATGGAACGCGCCGACGGCTTCACCACCGCGACCGTCGATCTCGAACCCCAAGACGTCGACGAATATTACAACGGCTATGCCAACCGCACGCTATGGCCGCTCTTTCATTACCGGATTGACCTCGCCGAATATGAGAATGAATTCGGCCGCGGTTATGAACGCGTCAACGAGCATTTCGCGAACAGCCTCCATCCGCTGATCGAGGAGGAGGACGTCGTCTGGGTGCAGGATTACCACTTCCTGCCGCTCGGCGAACGGCTGCGCGCGCAGGGGGTGCGGAACCGCATCGGCCTGTTCCTGCATATCCCCTGGCCGCCGACCCGCCTGCTCGTTTCGCTCCCGCATCACGAGCGGCTGGTCGCCGCGATGCTCCACTATGATGTCATCGGCTTTCAGTCGGTCGAATGGCTCGAGAGCTTTCTCCATTATTGCCGCAAGGAACATGGCGCCGAGGTCGACGAGGACAGCGGTACGGTCCGCATCGGCAATCGCAGCACCATCGCCCGCGCCTTTCCCATCGGCATCGACCATGATGAATTCATGGCGCTCGGCGAGACCGAGATTGCCAAGCGATCACAACAGCGGCTCGGCGGCAGCGCGCGCAAGCGCACGATCGCGATCGGCGTCGACCGGCTCGATTACAGCAAGGGGCTTCCCGAACGGATCGACGCGCTCGAACGGCTGTTCTCCGGCCACGACGACATGGTCAACCAACTGCTGTTCGTCCAGATCGCCCCGCCCTCGCGCGAGGACGTCCGGTCTTATCAGCAGATCCGCGCGACGCTCGAACAGAAGACCGGCCAGTTCAACGGCGCGCATTCGGACGTCGATCTCGTCCCGATCCGTTACGTCAACCGGGGCTTCTGCCGCGCCGAACTGTTCGGTTTCTATCGCGCCGCCAAGATCGGCCTCGTCACCCCGCTTCGCGACGGGATGAACCTTGTCGCCAAGGAATATGTCGCCGCGCAGGATCCCGAAGACCCCGGCGTGCTCGTCCTCTCGCGCTTCGCGGGCGCGGCCGAGCAGCTCACCGATGCGTTGCTCGTCAATCCGCACGACGGCGGCGAAGTCGCGCGTGCGATCTGGACCGCGATGCACATGCCGCTCGCCGAGCGCAAAGCCCGATGGGAAAAGCTCTACGCCGTCGTCCGCGACGCCGATGTGATTGGCTGGGCCGACGATTTTCTGGCGGCGCTCATGCAAGATCCGGCCCTGCCGGAGGCGTGAAAGGCGCGCGCCTCGTCCGCGCGGCCCGGCCTATTTTCCGACCAGCGCATGGGGCAATTGCGGAGCTTCGGCACCGCCCCAAACCTGACGTTCCCGCCCCTTGAGGTGCGGATCATAATCCTCGCTCCAGGCGTCGACATAGCTCCGCGCGGCCCAAGCGTCCCATTGTCCGGCCATCTTGCGCACCCGGTCGGGCTCCGTCGCCGCAAGGTTGTGCATCTCCGTGCGATCGGCGGTCATGTCGAAAAGCTGCCACGGCTTCTGAAAGCCCGCGACGAGTTTCCACTTGCCGTCGCGGACGGCGCGGTTTCCTTCATGCTCCCAAAAGATCGGCTTGCCGCGCGTCAGCGCCTCGCCGCGGAAGGCCGGCACCATCGAACGCCCCTCCATCGGCAGGATGGCATGACCATTGAAGGACTTTGGATAAGTGGCGCCGGCCAGTTCCACGAGGGTGGGCATGACGTCGATCAGATGCCCCGGCTCGCGCACGAGCGTGCCGCGCGCCTTCGCGGCGATCCCGCGTGGCCAATGCGCGATCAGCGGCGTCGCGATCCCGCCCTCATAAGTGTGGTGCTTATAATATTGGAAGGGCGCATTCTGCAGCGTCGCCCAGTTCATTCCGGTCCACACCACCGACTGTGCGCTGCCCGGCAGACCTTCACCCTTGAGACGGCCGTCAGGGCCGCTTTCGGCGGTGCCGCCATTGTCGCTCATCAAAAGGATCAGCGTATTGTCGAGTTCGCCCGATTGCCGCAGCCGATCGACGAGCGTACCGATCGAGCGGTCGACGCGGTGGATCACCGCGGCATAGACCGCCATCATCGTATCGAAACGGTCCTTCTCCCCGGCCGACAGCTTGTTCCAGTCGTAGCTCCCCGGCAGCGCGGCGGGCAGTTCGGCGTCGGCGGCGATGATGCCGAGCTTCTTTTGCCGCTCGAAGCGTTCGCGGCGGATGACCTCCCAGCCGCGCATATAATGGCCCTTGAATTTCGCCGCATCCTCGGGCGGCGCCATCAGCGGAAAATGCGCCCCGACGAAGGGCATATAGAGAAAGAAGGGTTTGTGCTGTTCGCGCGCCTCCCCGATGAATTTCGTCTGCCAGTCGATGAACATGTCCGACGAATACCAATAGCCCTGCCCGACGCGCGGCGAATTGGCGGGCACACGCTCGCCGTCGATATAGACCGATTGCGCGAGCCGCTGCGGCTGGTCGGGATAATAGAGTTCGCCCGAAGGCGAGGTGAGCGACCGGTCGAAGCCGCGCTGCCACGGGCCGACGCCGCGTGAGATGCCGAGATGCCATTTGCCCGCCATCGCGGTGAAATAGCCCGCCGATTTCAGCACCTCGGCCAAGGTGACGACGCGGTCCGAAAGCTTGCTGTGCAGTCCCTTCGAGCCCGGCACATGGACCGATTCGAGATGCCCCAGCCCCGCCTGATGCGGATAGGTGCCCGTAAGCAGCGACGCCCGCGACGGGCTGCAGCGCGCATTATTGTAGAATTGCGTGAAGGCGAGGCCGTTTTTCGTCAGCGCGTCGATGTTCGGCGTCGGGATTTCGCCGCCGAAGCTGCCCATGTCGGAAAAGCCGACGTCGTCGAGCAGGATCACGACGACGTTCGGACGGGTGGGTTGCGGGCGGGTCGGCGTTTCCGCTGCGCTGGCGGCCGACGGCAATATGCCCGCCGCCAGCGCCGCGGCGGCACAGCCCGCGCGGGCCAATCGACGAACGGTCTGTTTGATATTCACCCGACTCTCTCCCTATTCACCGATTTATCATATATATATTGACTTTATTCGATCCCTTGGTCAACTTCCGCCGTGAAGCGTCGACGAAACGGTACGGCTAGCTGCGTGAAATCGGGATTGAGGCCGGATGCGCCCCCGACTCTTCGACAGCCCTCCCCCTGTTTGGCGACGCCCAAAGGCAAAAATGCCTGCCGGACGTTGGGAGAGGACAGGATGAAAATGCAGACGCGTTTTTCGGCGGCGGTATCGGTGCTTGCGCTCGTCGCGAGCGCCCCGGCATGGGGACAATCCACCAGCGCAAATGACACCGCCGCGACCGATAGTGTCGCCGACGCGGCACAGGAACCGGAAGACGCCATCGTCGTCACCGGCGTCCGCCGCTCGCTCGAGCGCGCGGCCGACATCAAGCGCGAGTCGGTGCAGGTGGTCGATGCGATCGTCGCGCAGGACATCGGCAAGCTGCCCGATCCCACCACCGCTGCCGCGCTCCAGCGCGTGCCCGGCGTCCAGGTCTCCGTGAACCGCAACAACGAGCTTGGCGACGTGCGCGTGCGCGGCCTTCCCGATGTGCTCACCACGGTCAACGGGCGCGAGGTCTTTTCGACGATCGGCCGCAACTTCGACCTGCAGGATATGCCCGCCGAGGCGCTCTCACGCGTCAACGTTTTCAAGTCGCAGACCGCCGACCTGACCGAAGGCGGGCTCGCCGGGGTGATCGACCTCCAGCTCAACCGCCCGTTCAATTTCAGGGATCCGACCGTCGTTCTTGGCGGCCGCGCCAATTACGGCGACCGCGTCGACAAGATCAATCCGCAGTTCAGCCTGCTCGCGACCGACCGGTGGGATACCGGCATCGGCGAGATCGGGGCACTGATCAACGGCACCTATTCGAAGTCCGACTATTACCGCGCGTCGACGGTGCTGTTCCAACGGCGCAGCACCAACACCGGGCCGTTCAACACGCCGGGTTATGTCATCCCCGGCATCCTCCAGAACTTCCCGCAGCAAGGCTCTATCGAGCGGCATCAGGTCAACGGCGCGCTGCAATGGCAGGCATCGCCGTCGCTCGAAGTCTATGCCGAGGGCTTCTACACCTATTTCCGCGACCGCGGCAGCCGCAACGGCGCGAATATCCAGCCCTTTACCAACGGCACGACGATCACCGACGTTACGCCCGGCGCGAGTTGCATCGACACCTATGTTCGTTCGAACGGCAACAACCCGGTCATCCAGACCGACGCCGAGGGCATAGAGTCGTGGACGCTGACCCAAGCACAACTCGATAACCCGGTCGAGCTATGCCAGCCCGAAAGCATGACCTTCGCCAATCTGGTGTCGAACCAGACGACGCAGGCGCGCGACCTCAACCAGCGCAACAAGCAGTTCGCCGGCGGGCTGAAATATGAAGAGGGCCGGCTGAACGCGGTGCTCGACGTCGCGTATCAGACCTCGAAATTCGAGCTGCAGAATATCACCTCGGACATCGGGCAGCGGCTGCCCAGCCTGACCGTAACGATGGATAACGGCGGCCACGCCGAATATACGGTGCCGGGCGATGCGCTGCTCAGCCGCGACAATCTCTATATCCGCAACGCGCTGATCCAGAATTTCACCGAGAACCGCGGCAAGCTGTTCCAGGCGAAGGGTGACGTCGATTACGACCTCGACGGCTTCCTGTCGAATATCGCGGTCGGCGTCCGCTATGCGCACCGTTCGGCCGAGGAGCAGGCGGTCAATCTGAACAAGAGGATTCCGGGCGGCAATATCGGTACCGATTCCGAAGACCGGGCGGTGCTGGTTTCGGACACCGGCCTGCCCGACGATTTCCTCGTGCTCGGCTCGCGCGCGCCCGACCTCAACAATGGTTCGCGCTTCTATATTCCCAACCCCGACTTCCTGCTGTCCGAAGACGGGCTCGACGCGGCGCGCGCCTATTTCGGATTGCCGGCGGGGCGGCCCGACTATGATCCGGGACGCGCGTTCGACGCAAAGGAGGATACGCTCGCCGCCTATGTGCAGGGCAAATATGAAACCGACCTGTCGAACAGCATCACCTTGGATGGGGTCGTCGGGATGCGCTATATCCGCACGAGCCGCACGATCGGCACTTTCGTCGAGGCGGAGGGCGGCGAATATGACCGGCTGACCGCCGACTCGGTCGATCACGACTGGCTGCCCAATGCGACGGCGCGTTTCCGGATCGGCGACAATATCCAGATCCGCTTCGGCTATGCCAAATCGCTGCGCCGCCCGAACTTCGAAGCGCTCAACCCGGCGATCACGCTCAACCAGTCGAACAACCCGCTGGTTCAGAGCACCGGCAATGCCGGCAACCCCGACCTCAAGGCGCAGAAGTCCGAAAGCCTCGACGCGACCTTCGAATATTATTTCCCCAGCGGCTATGTGGCGATCGCGGGCTATTACCGCGACATCACCGATCGCGTCATCACGAGCGGCGCGGTCGAGATGATCGACGGCGTCGATTATTCGGTCGCGCGCCCGCGCAACGTCGGCCAGGCGACGCTGAAGGGTATCGAACTCAGCACCCAATATTTCTTGGACTTCCTGCCCGGCGCGCTGTCGGGGCTCGGGGTGCAGGGCGCCTTCACGCTTGCCGATTCCAAGGTCGGCGGAGACGATCCGCTGGCGGGTTATCCGCTACAGGGCGTGTCGAAATATAATTATACCGTCGGCCTGCTGTACGAAAAGAGCGGGGTCAACGCGCGGCTGGTTTATACCTATCGCTCCAAATATCTGGCACTCGACGCCACCGGCCAACCGACGCTGCGGCCCATGACCGAAGAGACGATCGCTTCGCTGGAGGTGCCGGCACTCGTCACCTATGCGCGCGGCGCCGGGCGGCTCGACTTCAACATCGGCTATGACATCACCGACGCTATCCGCGTCGACATCGGCGGCACCAACATCCTCGGGAACAACACTTCGACTTACTACGACTATCCCGGATATACGAATATCAACAACGAGATGTCGTACGACGAAACGACCTATTCGGTGGGCGTGCGCGTCAAATTCTAAAGCGAACGCGCGCGGCGGCCCTCCCCGCCCGTCGCCTCTCGCGCAGCACAAATAGGCCTCCTTGCGACCGCGCAAGGAGGCCTATTATTTTGGGCACAGTCCTTATCGGCGCAGCGCCGCCATCCAGGCCTTGAGTTTGGCGAGCAGGCGGTCGCGGACCGCGGGTTCGCTCGCTGCGACGTCATTCGCCTCGCCCGGATCGCGTGCGAGGTTGAAAAGCTGCGGGCTCGCCCCGCCCGCGTCCGCGAGCAGCTTCCAATTGCCTTCGCGGATCGCGAACGGCGGCGCCTGATCGCGCTCCAGTGCCGGCTGCGGCGTTTCCTTCGCCGCGCCTTCCTTGCCATAGGCCCAATAAAGATCGGGCCGCCCAGCGATCGCGCGTCCCTCGATCACCGGCGACAGGTCGATCCCGTCAGCGCCGGCGGGTATTCGCGCACCGACGATGCTCGCGAGCGTCGGCAAGAGGTCGACGCCCTGCCCCACCGTTTGCTCGTCGCGATAGCCGGCCTTGGAGTGGCCGCGCCAATAGAGGATCAGCGGCTGACGGATGCCGCCTTCGTAGAGGCTCCATTTGCGACCGCGCAGATTTTCGGTGCTGCCCGGCGCGACATGGCCGTCCTTGTAATAGCGCTGCGACGATGACGGCCCGTTGTCGCTGGTGACGATGACCAGCGTATTGTCCATCTCGCCCATCTGGTCGAGGCGGTCGAACAGGCGGCCGAGCGTCTTGTCCATCTTGACCAGCGACGCGAGCATCCGGTCGTCGTCGGAGGATGTGCCCTTACCCATGACATCCGACAGGCTTTCGTCGTCGGGCGCCCACGGATCGTGCATGTCGTTGAGCCAGAGGTTCACGAACCAGGGCCTCTCCGAATGCTGGGCGACGAAGCCGACCGTCATATTGGCGTAAAGGCCGGTGAGGTTGGTCTTGAGCTCCCAGAAGCGCGGCCCTTCGCCCAGTTCATCCGATTGTTCGGCGAGGAAGCGTTCCTCGTCCGAAACGAGCACGCGCGGCCCCAGCCCTTCGAAGGTCGTGAAACTATGGTCGAAACCATAAGCCGTCGGCCATGGCGCATCGGCAATGTCGCGCCCGCCGCCCAGATGCCATTTGCCGATATGCGCGGTGTCATAGCCCGCGCCCTTCAGCAGCCGCGCGATATTGGGCAGCTTGGGATCGAGCCAGTCCGCCTGCCCGATCGACCGATTATAGGCGCGGTCGCTGACATAGTTGATGAAGCCGACCTCGGCGGGAAACCGCCCGGTGAGCAGGCCGGCGCGCGACGCCGAACAGATCGGCGCCGCGTCGTAGAATTGCGTCATCAGCACGCCTTCGCGCGCGAGACGGTCGAGGTTCGGGGTCTGGACCTTTTGGTTCCCCATCACCGACAGGTCGCCGAAGCCCATATCGTCGACGAGGACGAACAGGATGTTTGGCTTGGCCGATGCGGTGGCCGGGGCCGGCGGAGCGGCGGCCGGTGCGGCCCCGCTCACGGGCGCCGCGGCGCCCATCAGCGCCGCGAGCATGGTGGTCGCGGCCCAGCGGGCCATCGCGGTGCGTCGTGCCATCGGCTTTCCCCTCGCCTTATTTATCCTCGAACAGCGGCTTTGCGATCTTCGCGAAATCCTCGACAGGCAGCTTCGATACCGCGCGGTCATAGGTGAGCAGGCCGTTCAATTCGCCCTCGACATCGCTCGTTTCGGTATAGACCGACGCCGCGAGCCCCAGTTCCTTCGCCTGGCGGATGATCTCGTCGAACTTGATCTTATAGCGGCGGCGATAATCTTCCTTGTCGGCGGCGAACTGATAGATGCGCGCGTCGCGATCGGTGAACCACAGATGCCCCGGGATCGGCAGCCCGACGCCGCCGAATTCGCCGGTCACGATCGGCCGGTCGGCCTGCGGCGCGGGTTCGACGGGCACTTCGTCATAGGTGTGGATGTCATAGACGTCCGACCCGCTGCCCGGAACGTCGAACCAGCCGCTCGCATTGTTGACGAGGCGGCTCGGGTCCATATTCTTGGCGATGCTGCCGACGGTCTTGACGTCATACTGGCCCCAGCCTTCATTGTTGGTCACCCACATCACGATCGAAGGGAAAGCGCGGAGCGCGCCGATCATCCGCGCCAGTTCGGCCTGATATTGCGCCATGCCCGCCGAGGTAAAAGTCGCCTCACGGTCGCTCGGGCGCCGCACCGCCTGATCGCCGAACGCGCCCGAGGGCATGTCCTGCCAGATCAATATGCCGAGCCGGTCGGCATCGTGATAATATTGCGCGGGCTCGACCTTGATATGCTTGCGGAGCATGTTGAAGCCGGCCTTTTTCAGGAAGATGATGTCGCTGCGCGCGGCCTCCTCCGACGGCGGGGTCAGCAGGCTTTCGGGCCACCAGCCCTGATCGAGCGTGCCGTTGTGAAAGAGCGGCTTGTTGTTGAGCAGCAGCGCCATCTTGCCGGTCTTGGGATCGACACCGGTCGAAATCTTGCGCATCCCGAAATAGCTTTTGACGCTATCGCTGGGTGCGCCGGTGACAGTCGCCGCGGCATAGGCCTGCACTTCGCGCCCGGTCATCGGCGGCAGCCCCGTGCGGTCGTTCCCCGCTCCCTTCGGCGGCGTCACTTTCACCAACTCGGCGGTCAGGTCATAGAGATAGGGATCGTCGGGCGACCAGAGCCGCGCGCCCGGAATCTTGAGCACCCCCTGCCGGTTGCCGCGGATGATCGTGCTCGCGATCAACTTACCCTTGTCGCGCGCAGTGATGCGGACAGCGTCGCTGGGGGTCGCGGTGTTGCTGAGCGCGACATCGACCGTCAGCTCGCCCTTGTCGATATCGGGCACCGCGCGGAGGTCGGCGATATGAAGATCAGCGACCGGCTCGAGCCACACCGTCTGCCAGATGCCGCTGACCGCAGTGTACCAGATGCCGCGCGGTTCGAGCGTCTGCTTGCCGCGCGGCTGGTCGCCGGTTGAGGTCGGGTCGGTGACCTGCACGACGAGTTCGTTGGCTCCGGAGCGGAGATAGCGGGTGACGTCGAAGCTGAACGGGTCCGACCCACCCTTGTGGCTGCCAACGACGACACCGTTGACGAGCACCGTCGATTCGAAATCGACCGCACCGAAATGCAGCAACGTGCGCTGACCCGGCCATTTCGCCGGCAGCGTGAAGCTGCGCTTATACCAGAGCCGGTCGTCGGGCATCAGCTTGCGCGCGACGCCCGACAGCCTCGATTCGACCGCGAAGGGGACAAGAATCTTGCCGTCCATCGTCGCGGGCTGCGGCTCGTTCGCCGGGCGGATCGCATAATCCCAATGCCCGTTGAGATTCATCCAGATGTCGCGTTCCATCTGCGGGCGCGGGTAGCTTCGCCACGCATTTTCGGGCGTCACCTTGCGGCCCCACTCGGTCATGATCGGGCCGACATAGGCGGGGCCGCCCTCCGTGCTGCCCGGCGCGGTGTAGCCCGCGGTGTTGGCGGTCGAATTGGCGGGCTTCTTGGGGGGCGGCGCGCCCGTCTGCGCATAGGCGGCAGTGTTGGCGCTGCCCGCCAGGAGCGCGGCAATCACAAGCAGCTTCGAAACGGACTTCATCGGACCCTCCCAATTTATATGATCAATGTGTTTTATAAAGAGTCGTCGGGCGTGGCAACCGGAAATCGGTCGCGACCGCTTCGCGGAATGCGGCGTTCGATCAGGAAGATCGCCGCCGCCGAGAACGCCAGCATCACAGCGAGAAAGATCATCGGCGCGAGATCGCTGCCCGTCGCGTCATGGATTTTCGGCACGACCGCCTGCGCGACGAACCCGCCGAGATTGCCGACCGAATTGATCGCCGCGAAACCCGCGGCCGCCGCCGCTCCGGTCAGGAACCGTCCCGGCAGCACCCAGAAAAAGGGCTGGCCGGCAAAGATCGCGGCGGCAGCGATACACAGCGCGGTGAACTGGAGCACGGGCGACGGCAGCACGACCGCCAGCACGAGGCTTAGCGCGCCGACGAGCGCGGGCCCCACGATGAAGCGGCGCGACCCGGTGCTCCGCGCGGCCCGGCGCGGAAGCCACCACAGCGCCGCTGCGACGGTAAGCCACGGGATGATGTTGAGCAGCCCGTTGACGGCATCGCTGACGCCGAAACCCCTGACGATCGTCGGAAGCCAATAGCTGAGGCCATAGGCCGACAGCGGAAAGCCGAGGAAAGCGATGCAGAGCAGGATCACGCGAAAATCGCCGAGCGCGCGCAGCGGGTTGGCATGCTCGCGCGGGCCGCCCTCCGCCGCGAGCGTTTTGGCAAGCCACGCCTTTTGCGCATCGGTAAGCCAGCGCGCTTCGGCTGGACCGCGCGGCAGGCGCGCGAGCACGACGGGAACGAGCAGCAATGCCGGGATCGCGGTGACGATGAACACCCATTGCCAGCCGCGCAGCCCGGCCAGGCCGTCGAGTTCGAGCAAAAGGCCGCCGAGCACCGCGCCTACCGCGTTGGCGAAGGCACTCGCGATCAGGAACAGCCCGATCGCCCGTGCGCGCTGCGCCTGCGGAAACCACAGGGTGAGCAGATAGAGGACGCCGGGGAAGAAGCCCGCCTCGGCGACCCCGAGCAGGAAGCGCAGGACATAGAAGCTCGTCGGCGTCCACGCGAAGCCGAGCGCCAGCGTGACGAGGCCCCACGCCCCGATGATCCGCGCGAACCAGATTCGCGGTCCCACGCGATCGAGGATCAGATTGCTCGGAATCTCGAACAGGCAATAGCCGATGAAGAAGAGCGCCGACCCCAGTCCATAGGCGGCTTCGCTGAGCCCCAGGTCACCGACCATTTGCAGCTTGGCATAGGCGACATTCTGCCGGTCGATATAGGCGACCAGATAGAGCAGGCAGAGCAGCGGCATCAGCCGCCAGGTGATACGCCGGACCGTCGCCGCGCCGATGTCGTCCATTCGAGCCTCTCCCGTCATCGCTTCGCGGCCATTGAAGCGATCGGATCGCCTCCAAGCTATTTATACGATATATATGCTTCCTATCGAAGCAAATCGAATCTATCAATGGCGCATCGGTTGTGACGCGGGGACGAGCCGTCTCCCGCCAAAGACGCCAAGAGAGGGAGAAGAGAGATGATCCGACGGAGCTTCCTGCTCACCGCCGCCGCTTTCACCATCGCGGCCACCGCCGCCCAGCCCGCCGCCGCGCGCGAGCAATGGTCGAAGGAGCAGGCGAATATATGGTATGACAAGCAGCCTTGGTTGGTCGGCGCCAACTATGCTCCCGGCTCGGCGGTCAACGAGCTCGAAATGTGGCACGAGCCCACTTTCGATCCCGCGACGATCGACAAGGAACTCGGCTGGGCGGCTGGCATCGGCATGAACACGATGCGCGTCTTCCTGCACAATCTGCTGTGGGAAAACGATCCCGAAGGCCTGAAAAAACGGATGAACGAGTTTCTCGCCATCGCCGACAAGCACAAGATCAAGATCATGTTCGTGCTGTTCGACAGCGTATGGGATCCGAACCCGGTCTATGGCCTGCAGAGCCCGCCGATCCCCGGCGTTCATAATTCGCGCTGGGTGCAGGCGCCGGGCGAAGCGAGACTGAAGGATGCAAGCCAGTATCACAAGCTCGAAGCCTATGTGAAAGACATCGTCGGCACCTTTGCGAACGACAAGCGCGTCATCATATGGGATTTGTGGAACGAACCCAACAACAAGGGCGGCGGCAATTACGAGCACGTCCCCGACAAGAACAAATATGTCGCGCTGCTGCTGCCGCAGGTCTACGAATGGGCGCGCAGCGCCGATCCCAGCCAGCCGCTGACCTCGGGCGTGTGGATCGGCGAAAATTGGGACAATCTGGACAAGGTCGACGCGGTCGAACGCACCCAGCTGACCCAGTCGGACATCAACAGCTTTCACGATTACAGCTGGCCCGAAAAGTTCGAGAAGCGCGCGAAGCAGATGCTGAGCTATGGCCGCCCGGTGCTGTGCACCGAATATATGGCGCGCGGCAACGGGTCGACCTTTGACGGCTCGCTGCCGATCGGCAAGAAATACAACATCGGCATGTATAATTGGGGTTTCGTCGACGGCAAGACGCAGACGCGCCTCCCGTGGGACAGCTGGAAAAAACCCTATACCTATGACGAGCCGACGATCTGGTTCCACGAGGTTTTCCGTGCCGATGGCAAGCCCTATCGCCAGGCCGAAGTGGATCTGATCAAGCGCCTCGCCGCCGCGCCGAAGGGCGTGGTCCCGATGGCGAACGCCAAGTGATCCGGCGGCCGGCGCTCCGCCGCGCCCTGCTCGCCGCGCTGCTCGCCGGTTCGGCGGCAGCGATGGCGGAAGCACCGGCCCCGCTCTCGTTCGACGGCGCCGATCCCGACATCGAGGCCGCCGACGGGCGCTATTTCATCTATCCGACCAATTCGGGCGGGACCGGACAACTGCACGTCTGGACCTCGCCCGACCGCCAGCATTGGCAAAAGGGCGCCGAACTGATCGCGCTCGACCGGATCGGCTGGATCGGCAACGACGGCGCGCCGCGTCACGCGCTATGGGCGCCCGACATGGTCGCGGCGAACGGCCGCCATTATCTCTATTTCTCGGTCGGGCCGCAGAACCCGACGCCGAGCCGCATCGGCGTCGCGACCTGCGCGGGCCTCGAAGGCCCGTGCACCGACAGCGGCAAGCCGCTGATCACCGGGGGCAAGGGGTTCGAGGCGATCGACCCCGCGGTCTTCGTCGACCCCGCGAGCAAGACGCGCTACCTCTACGCCGGCGGCAGCGCGGGCGCGAAGCTGCGCGTCTGGACGCTGGGGCCCGACATGGTGACGATCGACCGCGAGATTGCGGTCGAAACGCCGCCGCATTTCACCGAAGCCGCGTTCATGCACGAACGCGGCGGCACTTATTATCTGTCCTATTCGTCGGGCAGCTATCGCCACGACAGCTATCAGGTCCATTATGCGACCGCGTCCTCGCCGACGGGCCCCTGGATTTATCGCGGCAAGATCGTCGAGAGCGACGCGCGCTTCAAGGGTCCCGGCCATCACGCCTTCCTGCACGATCCCGCCGACGGTGGCTGGTACATCGCCTATCACCGCTGGGAAGGACAGACCGGTCCCGGCCCCTATAAGGGCAGCCGCAAATTTACCGTGCAACCGATCACCTATCGCGCCGACGGCACGATCGCTCCGCTCGAGATGCGCTAGGTTATTTCTCCGCGTCGTCGATCAGCGTCAGCACATCGCCGATCAGGTGACGCATCGCACTGCGCGCCGCGTCGGGATCGTGCGCCGCGATCGCATCGCGGACCGCGGCATGATCGGCGACGCTGGCGGTGCGCCCCTTGATCCGGTTGGTAAAGCGGATCGAGGTGCGCAGCGCGGTGCTGACGACATCGCGGAACTGGGCGTAGAAGGGGTTGTTCGACGCGCGCAGGACGGCGACGTGAAAGGCGATGTCGGCCTCGAGCGTATCGTCCTCGCCACGCTCGGCCGCCGCCATGCGATCGAGACCGTCGCCAATCCGCGTGAGTTCCTCGGCGCGCCCGAATTGTGCGGCGAGCGCCGCCGCCTCGGGCTCGATCGCGACGCGCAGCTGGTTGAACTGTTTGAGCAGCTCGATCGAAAATTGCCGCTCGAGCAGCCAGCGCAGCACATCGGTGTCGAACAGGTTCCACGACGAGGTCGGCTGTATCACCGTCCCCTGCCGCGGCCGCGCGCTGAGCAGCCCCTTGGCGGTCAGCATCTTCACCGCCTCGCGCGTTACCGACCGGCTGACGCCGTGGCGCTTGGTCAGTTCGGCCTCGGTCGGAAAGGCTTCGTCGTCGAACTGGCCGGTGACGATCGCGCGCCCCAGATTGTCGAGCAGGCCATAGGTCAGGTTGCGCCCGAGCGACGCGGGGGCATCATCCTGTCCCAGTCCCGGTTGTTCTAACGACACGGTCCTCGCCTCCTTTCGAGAAGCCGCGAAGCGGCCTTGCGCCAATGTTTAGGCCGAACAGAAAAGTAGACAAGCTTAATTAATACGATAAATATGTATTCATGCCGACGGGGAATCGGGAGTTGGGAGAGAATATGTTCAATCGGTCATCCACCGCCCTGCTCCCGGCCGCCAAAAGATTTTTCGCGACGGCCGCAATGAGTTTGGCGGCGATCGCGGCCGTGCCTCCCACAGCGGCGTTAGCGCAGGGATCGTCCCCGGCGCGCGCCGCCGAAGCCGGCAAGCAGACCGAGCGTCGGCCCAATATCCTGTTCATCCTCGTCGACGACATGGGCTTTGGCGACCTGTCGGTGATGGGGAACCGCAAGGTTCAGACCCCGAACCTCGACCGCCTTGCGCGCGAAGGGGTGCTGCTCACCAATTTCTACGACGCCGCGCCGATCTGTTCCTCATCGCGCGCGGGGTTCCTGACAGGGCGCTTCCCGGCCGATGTCGGTTTCGTCGGCATCACTGCAAGCCGCGCGCGCAACGCCGAGATCGGGCAGGTCGACTGGCTCGATCCGAAGCTGCCGACGATCGCCCGCCTGCTCCAGCAAAATGGATATAAAACCGCGCATATCGGCAAATGGCATCTCGGCGGCGGGCGCGACATCGGCGATGCGCCGTGGCCGACCGCTTATGGCTTCGACAAGAGTTTCACGACCTTCGAAGGGCTCGGCCCGCGCGTGCTCGTGTCGGACGAGGAACGCTTCCTTGCCCAGCAGTCGGACAAGCTGGGCGAAGGCCCGCGCTTCTGGGAACTCAAGACCAACCTCACCGGGCTTTATGCCGACATGACGGTCGATTTCGTCGCCCAGAATTCGGAGAAGCCATGGTTCGTGAACCTGTGGCTTAACGATATCCACGACCCCTGGGCGCCCGACGATGAAAGCCTCTCCGACGTCATGGGCAAGGGCGAATCCTCCGACGACGACCGGATGCTCGCGTCGCTGGTCAAGATGGACAAGACGCTCGGCCGGCTGGTCGAGCGCCTCGACCAGATGGGTGAAATGGACAATACGCTGATCCTCTTCACGTCGGACAATGGCCCCTCCCCGCTCGCGCGCTATTACGAACGCGGCGAGACCGCGCCGGGAAGCACCGAGGGGCTGCGCGGCCGCAAGTTCAGCCTGTACGAAGGCGGCATCCGTCAGCCGCTGATCCTATACTGGCGCGGCCATATGAAAGCCGGGACGCGCGACGAGCAGACGGTGGCGCAGGGCGTCGACCTCTTGCCGACCTTTGCCGGCATCCTGGGCGTCAAGAAGCCTGCGGGCAGCGTCGGGATCGACCTGTCGCCGGCGCTGCGGGGCCAGCCGGTCGCCAAGCGCCCCGACCTGTTCTGGGCCTATGGCAAGGAAGGCCGCCCCCTGTTGGGCAAGCCCAGCCAGCCGATCGACGTGTCGCCGCGCTTCGCCGTGCGCGAAGGCGACTGGAAACTGCTCGCCAACGATGGCGGCGCCGATGTCGAGCTCTACAATCTTGCGCGCGATCCGATGGAAAAGCAGGATATGGCGGCGAACGAGCCCGAAGTGCGCGGGCGCTTGCTGGCAAAGCTCAAGAAATGGCTTGCCCAGTTGCCCCAATGAGCGTGCAGCGAAGCGCCGAGCCACCACCGAACGAGATGAGTCCCCGACCATGAAAGCCGCATCGCGCCCCGCCGCCTCTGTCCCGTCGCTCGACGGCATGCGCTTCATCGAGGGCGGCAGCTTCACCATGGGGTCGGACCGCTTCTATCCCGAGGAGCAGCCGCTGCGCCGCGTCAAGGTCGACAGCTTCTGGATCGATGAAACGCCGGTGACCAATCGCGCCTTCGCCGAATTCGGCGCGGCAACGGGCTATCGCACCCTCGCCGAACTGCCGCCCGATCCCAAGCTCTATCCGGGCGCCGACCTGGAGGGCGTCGAGCCCGGATCGCTGCTGTTCCAAAAAGCCGATGGCCTCGTCCCGCTCGACGATCCATCGGGGTGGTGGGCCTTTGTCCCCGGCGTCGACTGGCGCCATCCGACCGGCCCCGACAGCTCGATCGAAGGAATGGAGGACCACCCCGTCGTCCATGTCGCCTACTCCGATGCCGAGGCCTATGCGAAATGGGCCGGCAAATCGTTGCCGACCGAGGCGGAGTGGGAATATGCCGCGCGCGGCGGCGTCGACGGACAGGACTATGCCTGGGGCGACGAGCTGGCGCCCGATGGCGCGATTCTCGCCAATTACTGGCTCGGCCTGTTTCCCGTCTCGACAACGAAGGCCGACGGCAATTACCGCACGACGCCGGTCGGCAGCTTTCCGGCCAATAGCTATGGCCTAATCGATATGATCGGTAACGTCTGGGAATGGACGCGCGACTGGTATGCGGCGCCCCAGGCGGCGAAGACCAAGTCGCCCTGCTGCGCGATCACCAATCCGCGCGGCGCGACGCTCGCGCAAAGCTATGACGATGCGACGCCCGGCGCGCGCATCGGCCGCAAGGTCATGAAGGGCGGATCGCACCTGTGCGCCGTCAACTATTGCCAGCGTTACCGCCCGGCGGCGCGGCATCCGCAACATGTCGACAGCGCGACGAGCCACATCGGCTTTCGCTGCGTGTCGCGACGAAAGGGAGAATGACTATGCGGCGCACCGCGCACTGGACCCGGCGGGCGATGCTCGCCTTGCTGATCACCGCGACCTCGGCCTGCTCGCAAGCGCCCGCGCCGCGAGCGGGCGTGAAACCGACGCCCACGACAGCGCAGCGCCCCAATGTCCTGCTGATCCTCGTCGACGATCTCAAGCCCGCGCTCGGCGTCTATGGCGACCGCACCGCGATCACCCCGAACATGGATCGTCTTGCCGAGCGCGGGGTGCGTTTCGATCTCGCCTATGCCAATCAGGCCGTCTGCGCGCCGAGCCGCATCAACCTGATGACCGGAGCGCGCTCGACGAGCAGCGGCATCTATAATTTCGGGATGAACCTGCGCGACTATGTGCCGGACGCGGTGACCCTGCCGCAATATTTCATGCGCGCGGGCTATCACACCGAAAGCATGGGCAAGGTCTATCACATCGGCCACGGCACCGTCGGCGACACCGCTGGCTGGTCGGTCCCGCACCACAAGGAAAAGGTGATCGAATATGTCGATCCCGCCAGCACCGGCGGCAAGCCGACGCAGGAAGAGGCGCTGTTCGAAGAGATTCCGGTGCCCGAGGGCAACCCCTTCGCCTATGCCCGCACGCTCGCGCGCGGCGCGGCGTGGGAAATGCCCGACGTCGCCGACGAAGCCTATGCCGACGGCCGCACCGCCAAGCGCGCCGGGGAACGGCTGAAGGCGCTGAAAAACAGCAAGCAGCCCTTCTTCCTCGCCGTCGGTTTCGCGCGTCCGCACCTACCCTTCTCGGTCCCGAAACGTTATTGGGACATGTATGATCCGGCGAAGCTGCCGATGCCCGACTTCGAACAGCTGCCCGAAGGCGCGCCCGCCTATACCGACAAGCAGGGCGGCGAGATCAACGCCTATCGCGAGCCGCCGCGGAACGTCCGCGGCGACCAGTTTCCGCCCGAGCTCAAGCGCCAGTTGCTGCACGGCTATTATGCCGGCGTTTCCTACGTCGATGTCCAGATCGGCAAGGTGCTGAAAGCGCTCGAACGCGAAGGGCTTGCCGACAACACCGTCGTCGTCCTGTGGGGCGATCATGGCTATCATCTCGGCGACCATGGCATCTGGACCAAACACACCAATATGGAGCAGGCGACGCACATCCCGCTGATCTTTGCGGGACCAGGCATCGTCGAGGGACGTTCGACGGACCAGCTTGCCGAGACGGTCGACATCTATCCGACGCTTGCCGCGCTCGCCGCCCTGCCCGCCCCCACCGGCCCGCAACCGATCGACGGCATCTCGCTGGCGCCGGTGCTGCACGACCCCGCGGCGCGCGTGCGCGGCTATGCCTATCACGCCTATCCGCGCCCCGGACGGCTCGGGCAGGCGATCCGCACCGACCGCTATCGGCTCGTCCGCTGGACGCAGGAAAAGACCGGCGCGCGCGACTATGAACTTTATGATCTGGTTGCCGACCCCCAGGAGACGCGCAACCAGGCGGATGCGCTGCCCAAGATACGCGCCGAGCTCGACGCGATCCTCGACAGCCAGCCGGCGGCGCAGCCGATCAATGGCAAGCCCCGCAAGAACTGAGGAGGGTTCGAGGACAAAGAAAAGGCCGCGGAACTCCGCGGCCTTTTCTTTATGTGCTACGAACTGAGCGGTCAGCGTCCGCCCGACGGCACCGGAAGCGGCGTGCCGCTGGCCACCGGCTCGCCGAACTGGGGCCATCCCGCCTCGCTCCACCCGAAACGCTGAATATGCGGCGCTCGCGCGGGCGTGCATTTCATTCCCGGCCCCGGATTGGCGTGATAGATGATCCAGCTTTCCTTGCCGTCGGGCGAGGTGAAAAAGCCGTTGTGGCCCGTCGCATAGACGCCGTTCGCGCTCTTGAAGACGGGCTGGGCGGTCTTCGTCCAGACCTTGGGATCGAGTATGTTCGATCCCGCCGGCGCATGCAGCAGACCGAGCGCATAATCGTCGGACCAGCAGGCGCTCGCCGAATAGGTCAGAAACAGGTCGCCCTTGGGCCCGAGCAGGAATTCGGGGCCTTCGAGGATCTGGCGCCCGCCCTGTTTTTCCCATGCCTTGTCGGGCATCGCGATCACGCTTTCGGGCCCGGTGAGCGTCCAGGGATTGGCCATTTCCGCGATCGCCAGCCCGCTGTCGGAACCGATATAGGGCGAATAGGCGAAATAGCGTTTGCCGCCATGGTCGAAAACGGTGCCGTCGATACCCGCGCGCGCCGTGTTCACGCGCCCGCGGTCGACCCATTCGCCCCGCATCGGATCGGCGCCCGCGTTCTCGATCACGAAGACCGCGCGATGCTGGTCGTCCTTGAAGCCGCTCGCGGTCGCCGAATAATAGAGATACCATTTGCCGTCGAGGCGGTGGAGTTCGGGTGCCCAGATGCTGTGCGCGTTCGGCCCCTTCGCGGGCGGCGTCCACACGACGCGCTTCTCCGCTTTCGCGAGGTCGGCGATATTGTCGGTCCGCCACAGCATCAGGCGGTCGCCGAGCGTGTGCGTGTAATAATAGACGCCGCCCACTTGCGTGATCCACGGATCGGGGCCCGAGGTGAGCAGCGGGTTGGTGAAGGTCGCCGGCGGCGCGTCCTTCCCGCCCGCCGGAACGACCATGCCGGCAAAAAGCGCCGCCGCGAGCAGCGCGGCCGATCGCCGGATGCGTCCGCCATATGGCTTGTCGAGGCGGCGGATCGAACCCGCCGCCCCTTTCTTGCAGGCGACCTTCATTTGATTTCCTCGTCGGTTCAGAATTTTACGCGCGCGCCGATGCTATAGACCGTCTCGTCGCCGTGCAGCGCGAGGACGACCCGCTTGTCGCCCCAATAGGTCGAGGTCTTGTTGCGCAGGATATTGGTGCCGCCGATGTCGAGCCGCAACGCGTCGGTCACGTCATAGCCGATGCTGAAATCGAGACGGCCGGCCGGGCGGACGTAGGACAGGAACACCGGGAGATAGGGATCGTCGATCGGCCGGCTTTCGTCATAGGGCCGTACCGCGACGCCGCCCGTATTGTCGCCGTTGATATATTTGGAACGGAAGGTCCAGATCAGGCGGCCGCTCAGGCCCTTTTTGTCATAGAGGAGGCCAGCGGTATAATTATATTTGGACACGCCGACCAGCGGCTTGCCCGCGAGTGTGTCATCGCCCTTGACCTTTGAATCCGCCAGCGTGAACGCGCCCTGCACGCCGAATCCCGACAATGCGCCCGGCAGGAAGTCGAAGAAATATTGCGCGCTGACCTCGATACCCTTCAAATCGACCGATCCGACGTTGCGCGGGGTGGAGATCAGGTAATTTTCGCCCGCGATCTCCTCCTGCCGGTTCGACGTGACGACGCGGTCCTTGATCGACCGATAATAGCCGGTGACCGCGACATAGCCGCTGTCGAAATAATATTCGGCGGTCAGGTCGATGCTGTCCGATTTTTGCGGGCGCAGGTCGGGGTTGCCGCGCGTGCCGTTGTTGATCAGGAACACATTGCCCACAACAGTGAGCGATTCCGCCGGGTTGAGCGAGCCGAAATCGGGGCGCCGCATCGAGCGCGAATAGGTCAGGCGCGTCTGGAACGATCCCGGGAACTTCAGCCGCGCGGTCGCCGACGGCAGGATGTCGATGTCGGACCGTTTGGCGACAATCGGGCTGAAGACATCGCTGCCCTCGACGCGCTCAAAGCCCGAAATGGTGCGGTCGGTCTTGACGACGCGCGTTCCGACTACGCCGTCGAGCGTGAGCGCACCGATCGGGATTTCATAGCTGCCTTCCATATAGGCCGCGTACGTCGCCTCGTCGGCGTTGAATTCCTTGGTCGGGTCATAAGCCGGTGCCGCAAGCGTCAGGCCGAACAGGTCGCGCAGCTCGTTGCGCCCGCGTTCGGACCGCAGATAGGCGGGGTTCACGCCCAAAAACGCCTGCCCGCCGTTGAGCCGCGGCGCGACGCCGATGACGCCGAGGAAATCGGGCGATAGCGGCAAAGAGGAAATCAGCCGCGCATTCGCTTCCGACGGCGTGCCGATATTGCCGAAACCGATCGACCCCACCGTGTTGGTCTGCCGCACCTGCTGAAACCGCGCATCGCGCTTGGCATAGCGCAGGCCGCCGCGAAGCTTGGTCAATATGCCGTCAAATTCATATTCGCTGTCGAGCCGCGCCTGGAACAGGCTGCCCTCGCGGGCCGAGAAATTCTGGTTGATCGAATTGCGCAGCGACACATTTTCGGAACTGAGCGGGATCGACGGATCGAGGGTGAAGGACGGACCATCATTGTCGTCGAATTCGACGAAGACCGTCGGCACACGTTGGCCGACTTCGGCGTTAAAATTCTCGGTCACCGAGCGCGACGTCTGATAGGCGACATCGACCTTGAACACGCCGCGATCATGTTCGAAAATCAGGCCGCCGGCGACCATCTTGTTCCGCTGCGTCACCTCTTCGGACGAGCTGTTCTGGTTGACCACGACATTGTTGAAGCGCGCGCTCTTGAGTTCGCACATGGTCTGGACGGTCGCCGGCTGGAGCGTCACATCGCCGTCGGCGCCGGTCACGAGCTGCGGGTTGGTGCCGTTGGCGTTGACGCGCGCGTCGATGCAATAATCGCTGACCGTGATGTCCGAAATCTGCGAACCATTGGTGAACGGCTGCGGATTGAATCCGGCAAAGCCCGTCGTGCTGTTGAAATAGGTATACAGGCCGTCGGCATAGAGTTGCAGCGACGGGGTCGCCTGCCATTGCAGCGCGGCATTGGCCTGAAAGCGTTTGATGTCGCCGACATCGGGCATGTTGCGCAGCACCTGCGGCACCATGATTCCCGGCGTGCCGAGCGGCGCACCCGCGGCGTAGCGTCGTTCGCCCAGATTGGTGACGCTGCGGATATTCTTCGCCTGCGACCAGGTTACATTGACCAGCGCGCCGATCTCGCCGATCGAGGTGTCGGTCTTGGCGGCCGCCAAGGCCCCGAGCTGCGGATTGCTCGCATCGGCGATCGTCGCGTAATTCTGGCGCGCCGTCAGAACGAAGGTCGGGTCGCGAAAGTCGAAGGGGCGGTTGAGCCGCAGGTCGAGCGCGCCGGCAACGCCGCCCTCGATCTGGTCCGCCGTCTGCGATTTGAAAGCGTCGATCCGCGCGAGGGCTTCGGCGGGCACATCCTGCAAATCGAAGCCGCGTCCGGTGGTGGTCACGACCTCGCGCCCGTTCACCGTCGTCAAAATATCGGTGAGGCCGCGGATGCGGACGGTCGACAGCTCATTGTTGCGGTCGTTCTGAACCTGAATGCCGGGGACGCGTTGCAGGGCGGCGGCGACGGTCGGGTCGGGCAGCTTGCCGATGTCGGTCGCGACGATCGAATCGACGACCTGCGTCGCGTTGCGCTTGACCTCCGCCGCGCGTTCGAGCGACTGGCGCACGCCGGTGACGACGATATCGCCATCGGTGCTTTCCGCTTGCGGGGACGGATCCTGTGCGACGGGCGCCGCTGTATCCTGAGCAACCGCCGGCATCGAAACAAACACAGCCGTCGCCGACACAGCGCCCAACAAAGTCTTACGCATAACTCTCTCCCTGTTCGACGCGTTTCGCGCGTTCGTCACCAACCTCCGATCTCGGAGCGATTCTTAGACGATAAATAATATAAAACGGAGAATAGGGCAATGCGCGGATAGCGACATGCGGCCACAATCGACAAAAAAAAATGCGCCGGAGTCAGGCTCCGGCGCATCATCATCTTGTCGGATGGATCGGTAATGGTCCTCAGTCGCTCTCGCCGCTCATCGGGCCGCGTTCGAAACGGGGCTTCACGGGCACCGCCCCGCTATCGCCCTGCGCCTTGCGCCAAGCGGCGAGGCGGCTGCGAAGCTCCGACAATGGCTTGGCATAACGCGGATCGCTCGCGAGATTCACCTTCTCGTCGGGGTCCGCCTGCAGGTCATAGAGTTCCTCGGCGGGGCGCTTGTAATAGCTGTCGACGATCGCCTTGGCAGCGGGATCTTTGTCCGTCGCCTCGCGCCACGAAGGGAAATAGGCGCCCGAGTCGGTGCGCATCACCTTCAGGTCGATGTGCGTCGTATAGGTCCAGTCGGGATGGAGATTCTCGATATATTTCCAGCGGTCGGTGCGAATGCTGCGCATCGGATAGACATTGACCCGGCCGTCATTGTTGTGGGTGGTGAAGATTTCCTTCCGCCCCCCGGCCGCCTTGCCGACCCCCAGCAGACCGGCAAAGGAAAGCCCGTCGATGCCGTCGGGCGTTTCACCGCCGGCAAGCTCGACCAGCGTCGGCAGGACATCGACCCAGCTGACCATCGCATCGGTGCGGGTTCCCGCCTTTACATGGCCGTTCCAGCGCACGACCATCGGCACGCGGGTGCCGGTGTCATAGAGGTTCCACTTGCCGAACGGCCATTGGGTGCCATGGTCGGTCGAATAGAGGACGAAAGTGTCCTTCCCCAGCACCGCATCGACGGCGTCCATCGTCGAAGCAAGGTCCTGATCCATGCGCGTCACCGCGGCATAGAAACGCGCGCGCGCATCGCGGGTGATCGGCGTATCGACCGTCTTCGGCGGCAGCTTCATCGCGGCGGGATCATAACCCTCGGTCGTCCGGGGCCACGGCACATGCGGCCAGTTGGAGCCGACGAACAGCGCCAGCGGGCGCTTGTCCTTGCGCGCCTTCAGCCATTCGGCGGCGGCCGGAATGCCCTTGTGATCGTGGAATGTGTCGTTCGCATAATAGTCAAACCCGTAAGTGCCCGTGTGCTGGTAATGCGCGACCTTGCCGAAGGCGACGACCTCATAACCCTGTTCCTGCAGATAGGAGGGTAGTTTGCGGATCGCCGCGTTGGCGCGGTCATGGTTCGCTTCCGCCCCGTTGCGCGCGGGCATCATCCCGGTGAGCAGCGCGGCGCGGCTCGGCGCGCACGCGGGCGAAGCGACGAAAGCACGGTCGAACGACAGGCCTTCGGCAGCGAGGCGCTGCAAAGCGGGAGTGCGGACATTGCCGTCGCCGCCGAGCGGCACGTCGGCATAGCTCAGGTCATCGGCCAGGAAGATCACGATATTGGGCTTCGCCGGCGACTTGGCGGCGCCCCGCGCATAGCCGGGCATGGCAGAAGCGAAGGAAAAGGCGAGGATGCTCGACGCGAGCACCAAGTTGCGCCGGTTGAATTCAGGCATGGGTTGTCTCCCGGATTATGAAGTTTTTATCGGCCGAGTGCCGCGATGAAGGCGCGCGCGCGGTCGCCGACCTCGCTCGCCGCCATGCCCGGCTTGTAGAGCGCCGACCCGAGACCGAAGCCCGCCGCGCCCGCCGCAAGCCATGGCGCCATATTGTCGGGCGCGATGCCGCCGACGGGCAGCAATCGCGTTCCCCCCGGAACCACCGCGCCCAGTGCCTTGAGCACCGCCGGACTGGCGGCCTCCGCCGGAAAGAGCTTCAGCGCCGACGCGCCCGCCGCCAGCGCGGCGAAAGCCTCGCTCGGCGTCGCGAAGCCCGGCAGCGACACGAGGCCCGCGCCGGCCGTCGCGGCGACGACCTCGACATTGGTGTTGGGCGAAATGATCATCGTGCCGCCGACGTCGGCGACGGCGACGACATCGGCAGTCGCCAGCACCGTGCCGGCACCGACGACCGCGCGTCCCTTCAACCGCCTGGCAAGGCGGCCGATGCTGTCCAGCGGGTCCGGCGAGTTCAGCGGGACTTCGATCAGCGTAAAGCCCGCCTCGACCAGTGCGTCGCCGATCGCCTCGACCTCGTCCGGCTTCACGCCGCGCAGGATCGCGATCAGCGGACAGCGCGCGAAGGCGGCGTCGAAGGCGGCAACATGGGTCATAGGGCTTTGTCTCCGATGGCAAGGACGCCGCGCGCAAAGGCGCTGTGGCTGTCGACGATCACCGGCTCGCGGCCGGTCGCCGCGACGGCAGCGGCGTAAAGATTGCCGAGCCCGGGGTCGGCGAGAATATGGATCTGTTCGAATGCGCAATCGTCCATGCGCGCGGCAACGTCGGCGCCGATCAGCACCCCGCTCGCAAAGGACGCCGCGTCGGCATCGCCGCGAACGCCGAGCACCGATGCCGCGCGGATGCCAAACAGCGACGCCGCGAGATCACGCCGCGCGCCTTCGGCGAGCCCTTCGCGAAACGCGTCGCCATCCGTAACCTCGGCGGTCAGCGCCCGCGCGAGCAGACTGTGCCCGCGGAGCAGCGCGAACAGCTCGCCGGTCATCGCGGTGGTGAAGCCGCCAATCCGCCCGTCCTTCATCGTCGCCCATTTGCAATGGGTTCCGGGCTGAGCGAGCAGCGCGTCGGACGGCACCATCCAGCCCGCGACCGCGCCGAGCAATTGCACTTCCTCGCCGCGCATCACGTCGGCGCGTCCGCCGGCGGAACAGGAAACGCCCGGCACGATCGCGGTGCGGTCATCGATCCAGTCGAGCCCAGCCACCAGTTCGTCGATCCCCGCCGGCACCGCAACATAGGGCACGACGCGCCAGCCGACGGTCGAGCCGACCATGCCCGCGAGCAGCATCGGCAGATCGCCGAAGCGTTCGCGGATCGCCGCAACCTCGCCCGCGAAGTCGGTAACCGACGCGGCCCCGCGATCGTCGCGCTCGGTATGCACGACCGCGCCGTCCTCGAACCGGAACACGCGCCGGTTGGTCGTGCCCCAGTCGACGGCGAGAAAGGCGGACGGCGCGCTCACCACCAGGTCGCGTAGAGCGCGATGAGGATCAGGATCACCAGCACGCCCGCGATATTGAAGCCCTTGGTCGTAGCGAAGGAGACGCCTTGCATGACGATCCGGTTGCTGTCGGCGCGCGCGGGGCGCGCGAGCGACACGATCACCGCCAACGCGAGGCTGGCGAAGAAGACGATGAGCATGCGATCCATGAAAGGCACGGCGTTGAGCGCGGCGATCCCGCCCCATTCGGCAGGGAACCAGAAAATGAGGCTGAACACCACCGAGGCGACGGCGCCGACCAGCGCTCCCGCTTCGGTCGCGCGGGGCCAGAACAGACCGAGCAGGAAGATGACGGTGATGCCCGGCGTTACGAAACCGGAGAATTCCTGGATATACTGGAATGCCTGGTCGAGGCTGCCAAGCAACGGGCGCGCGGTAAAGATCGCGAGAAGCGTTGCAACAACGGCGGTGATCCGACCCACGAATACCAGCTGGCGTTCGTGTGCGCTGGTGAGGTCAGCGTCCTGCCCGGCCTCTTGCGCCCGCGACTGCACCCCTTTCATCTTGGCATAGAGATCGAGCGTGAAGATGGTGGCGACCGAATTGATCTTGGACGCGGTCGAGGCGATGATCGCCGCCACCAATGCTGCGAAGACGAGGCCGAGCAGGCCGACCGGCAGCAGTCCCATCATCGTCGGATAGGCCTGATCGGGCTTTGCCAGATCGGGCGCGAGAAGCACCGCCGCGATCCCCGGAAGAACGATGATCACGGGCATCAGCAGCTTGAGGAACGCGGCGAACACCACGCCCTTTTGCGCCTCGCCAAGGTTCTTGGCCGCCAGCGCGCGCTGGATGATATATTGGTTGAACCCCCAATAGCTGAGGTTGGCGATCCACATGCCGCCGATCAGCACCGAAAGCCCCGGCAAATCCTTGTAAAAAGGATTGTCCTGCGAGAGGATCATGTCGAACTTCTCGGGCAATTCGGTGGTCAGGCGGGCAAAGCCGCCGAGCACGCCTGCATCGCCGCCGATCTGACTGAGCGTGAGATAAGAGATGACGAGGCCGCCGAACACGAGCAGCGTCACCTGGACGATATCGGTCAGCGCCACGGCCTTAAGCCCGCCCCGAAGCTGATAGACTAGTGCAAAGGCACCCAGGCCGAACAAGGCGATGTCTTGGTCCACCCCAGCCACTTGGGTCACCGCGATCGAGCCCAGCCAGAGGATCGACGTCAGGTTGACGAAAATATAGAGCGCCAGCCAGAACACAGCCATCACGGTGCGGATCGTCGGTCCGAACCGCTGTTCCAGGAACTGCGGCATGGTGTAGATTTCATTTTTCAGGAAGATCGGCAGGAACCATTTGCCGACGATCAACAGCGTCAGCGCCGCCATCCATTCGTAGGAAGCGATCGCAAGCCCGATCGCGTAGCCCGATCCGGACATGCCGACGATCTGCTCCGCCGAAATGTTCGCGGCGATCAATGATGCGCCGATCGCCCACCAGGGGAGCGATTTTGAGGCGAGGAAATAGTCCGACGAGTCTTTCGCATGGCCCGCTTTTTCGCGGCTGACCCATTGCGCGAGGCCGAAAATGCCGATGGCATATATGACGATGACGATGATATCGATTTGCGACAGGCCCGACATCGGACTCTCCCCTTGGCTGTTCGTTGAAATCACATTTATCTGATTTAAACGGCTTGTCTAGCTTCCTGTGCGGAATCGGTGATAAGGCCGGTCAAAATATAGTGTGTGGAGACGAACGTGGCGAACATGTCGGGATTGGGAATTGAGGATACGGGGCCGCAGCTTGGACGCAATCTGACTTATGGCATGCTCGACGCGATCGGGCGCGCGATCGTCGTCGGCGATTACGACGGCGCGACCTTTCCGACCGAAGCCGAACTCGCCAAGCAGCATGGCGTCAGCCGCTCGGTGACGCGTGAAGCGGTGAAGATGCTGACCGCGAAGGGGCTGCTCAGCGCGCGTCCCCGCCAGGGCACGACCGTCCAGCCGACCACCTCCTGGAACCTCTTCGACACCGACGTCCTGCGCTGGCTGCTCGAGCGGCAATTCTCGATCGACCTGCTGCGGCAGTTCAACGAGCTCCGCGTCGCGATCGAACCCGAAGCGGCGGCGCTCGCCGCGCGCGTCGCGACGGTCGATGATATCGAACGGGTGAACGCGGGCCTCAAACGGATGGAACGCGCCGAACGCGGCGACGACGATGCACTGGAAAGCGACATCGCCTTTCACGTCGCCGTTCTGCGCGCGTCACGAAACCCGTTCTACGCCCAGTTCCGCGACGTCGTCAGCACCGCGCTGCGGACCTCGATCCGTTTCACCAACCGCGTCAAGGGTCGTACCGCCAATGTCGCCGACCACGCCGCGGTGCGCGATGCGATCGCGGGCGGCAATCCCGAGAAGGCGCGCAAGGCGATGCGCGCGCTGATCAGCGATGTGCTCGAATTGATCGACACCGCCAAGCCCGATGGCGCCGCCGCCGGGCGGTGACGGCGCCGGTCCGGCCTATCGCTTCGCCTTCGCCCTCGTCGTGAAGCGATAGGTCATCACATTGCGATAGGTTTCGCCGGGGGCGAGGCGCGCGTTCGGAAAGTTCTTCTGGTTCGGCGCGTCGGGGAAAATCTGCGGCTCCATGACCAGCGCATCACCCATGCGATAGATTTTCTTGCTCTTGCCATGGCTCGTCGCGTCGAAGAAATTGCCCGAATACATCTGCAAGCCCGGCTGGTTCGACCAGAGTTCGAATCCGCGCCCCGAGGCCGGATCCTCGACCCGCGCCATCAGATGCTGGTCGGCGGTGACCTTGCGGCCGATCACCCAATTATGGTCATAGCCGCGGCCGAAGACGATCTGTTCGTCGCTGGCATCGCGGACGCGCTCTCCAATGACGGTCGGCTTGCGGAAATCGAACACCGTGCCGGCGACCGGGCGATATTCGCCGGTCGGAATCGCGCCCGAATCGGTCGGGAGATAATGGTCCGCCGGGATCGTGACGACATGCCCCATCGCGCCGTTCGCCGAGCCTTCGCCCGACAGGTTCCAATAGGCATGGTTGGTGATGTTCGCGATCGTCGGCCGGTCGGTGGTCGCGATATATTCGATCCTAAGGTCGTTCTTCTCGTCGAGCGAATAGATCGCATCGACGGTCATCGTCCCCGGATAACCCTGATCGCCGTCGGGGCTGACATAGCGCAGCGTGACCGACGCCGTCGGCCCGCTCTTGACCGAAGTCACCTCCCACAAGACCTTGTCGAAGCCAAGCGTGCCGCCGTGCAGCGCGTTGGCGCCATTGTTGATCGGCGTCTGCCACGTCTTGCCGTCGAGCTTGAAGCGCCCGCCCGCGAGCCGATTGGCGAAGCGGCCGACGGTCGAGCCAAAATATTGCGGAACCTCGATATAATCGGAGAGATCGTCGTAACCGAGCGCGACATCGGCCTTCTTGCCGTCGCGATCGGGCATCACCACCGATTGCAGCGTCGCGCCGAGCGCAATGACCTTTGCCGAAATGCCGTTGGCGTTGGTCAGCGTCACCGCCGGCACGCCACGCCCGTCGGGCATCTTGCCAAAGGTCGATTGCGATGCCTCCGCGCCTATCGCGGGCGTTGCCGCGACCAAGGCCGCCGCGGCGGCTCCCCAAGCCAGTTTCGTCATCTTCTTCACTCCTCTAACCCTTGTATTTCTGAGCCGGCAGACCGCGGCAGCCCGGATCGACTTCGAACAGGGCGCCGCCATGTTCTTCGGTCACGCCATCGGACGCCGAAGTGACGAACATCCGGTCGAGGCCGGGTCCCGCGAAGGTGCAGCTGGTGATTTGCGACGCCGGCAGCGCGATATGGCGATCGGGCGTGCCGTCGGGCGCGAAGCGCATGACGCGCGAAGCGCCCCAGCAAGCGACCCACAGGCCGCCTTCGGCGTCGAAGGTCATGCCGTCGGGATTGCCCCATGCTTCCTCGAACAGGATGAAAGGCGCCGCATCGCCGAGCGATCCGTCGTCGTGGATATCGAAGCGAAAGATCGTCCCGCGCGCGGTATCGGTGTGCAGCAGGAAAGCGCCGTCCGGATCGATCGCGGGACCGTTGGCGATCGTATAGGGGCCGTCGACCTGCGTCAGCGTGCCGTCGGGATCGAGGCGATAGAATGCGCCCGACGGCCGGTCGCAAGTGACGGGCATCGTCCCGGCCCAGATCCGGCCCATCGCGTCCGCCTTGGCATCGTTCAACCGGTTGCCGGCGTTGCGCGGATCGACCGAAACGATCGCCTCGCGCATATCGGTATCGAGGTCGATGCGAACGATGTCGCGGCCAATCCCCGCAACAAGGCCTCCCGCCTCGCGCTCGATGATCCACGCGGCATAATGCGGCTGTTCGAAACTTTCGACCCGCCCATCCGCGACCGCCATGCGGTTGATCCGGCGGCCCAATATGTCGACCCAGAAGAGCGAGTCATCTCGCGCCGACCACAGGGGGCCTTCGCCCAAGCGGTCGCGCCGCTCGCGCGTAATCACCCGCACATCGGACATCAGTGGCTGTCCCGCGGCAAGCCGCGCGTCTGCGCGATGCGCTGATATTTGACCGCCATTTCGAGCACCGCGCCGCTGTCGAATTGCCCCGTCAGCGCACGGTGGATTTCCTGCCACGGCGTCTGCGCAGGCGGCATATACTCGGGCTCGGCCTTGAGCTCGGCGCGGCGCCGATCGAGTTCGGCATCATCGACGAGCATGTTCGCGGTGCGCTTGGCCAAGTCAATGCGAATGCGGTCGCCGGTGCGCACCAGCGCCAACCCCCCGCCGATGACGGCTTCGGGCGCGGCGTTCAGGATCGACGGACTGCCGCTTGTCCCCGACTGGCGCCCGTCGCCGATGCACGGCAGCGCATGAACGCCCGTCTGGATCAGCGCCGCGGGCGGACGCATGTTCACAACCTCGGCGCCGCCGGGATAGCCGATCGGCCCCGCACCGCGCATGATGAGGATCGAATTGGCGTCGGCGCCGAGCGCCGGATCGTCGATGCGGCTGTGATAATCCTCGGGCCCGTCGAATACGACCGCGACGCCCTCGAACGCGTCGGGGTCGGCCGCATTGCTCAGATAACGTTCACGGAATTCGGGCGAAATGACGCTGAGTTTCATCACCGCATTGTCGAACAAATTGCCGCGCAGCACGGTCAGCCCCGCCGCGGGCTTCAGCGGCGCGTCGAGCGTGCGGATGACATCGATATCCTGTGTATCGGCCTCGCCGATGTTCGCCGCAACCGTCTGACCATTGGCGGTCAGCGCGTCGCCCTCGATCAGCCCGGCGCGCAGCAATTGCCCCATCACCGCGGGAACGCCGCCGGCGCGATAGAAATCCTCGGCCAGATAGCTGCCCGCCGGCTGCAGATTGACGATCAGCGGCACATCGGCACCCTGCGCCTCCCAGTCCTCGAGCGTCAGTTCGACGCCGATATGACGCGCGATCGCGTTGAGGTGGATCGGCGCGTTGGTCGACCCGCCGATCGCCGAATTGACGCGGATCGCGTTCAAAAAAGCGGTGCGCGTCAAAATATCGCTCGGCTTGCGGTCGGCGTGGACCATCTCGACAATCTGCATGCCCGTTCGATAGGCGCATTCCTGCCGGTCGCGATAGGGCGCTGGGATCGCCGCCGACCCCGGCAACGACATGCCGAGCGCCTCGGTGAGCGAATTCATCGTCGTCGCGGTTCCCATCGTGTTGCACCAGCCGGTAGACGGCGCGGACGAGGCGACGAGTTCGAGGAAGCCCTTGTAATCGATCTCGCCCGCCGCGAGCATTTCGCGGGCTTTCCACACGATCGTGCCCGATCCGGTGCGCTCGCCCTTGAACCAGCCGTTGAGCATCGGGCCGACCGACAGCGCGATCGCCGGGAGATTCACCGTCGCCGCCGCCATCAGGCACGCCGGCGTCGTCTTGTCGCAGCCGACCGTCAAAACGACGCCGTCGAGCGGATAGCCGTGGATGGCTTCGACGAGGCTCAGATATTGGAGGTTGCGGTCGAGCCCCGCGGTCGGGCGCTTGCCGGTTTCCTGGATCGGATGCGTCGGAAATTCGATCGCGATGCCGCCCGCGTCGCGGATTCCGTCGCGCACGCGCTTGGCGAGTTCGAGGTGATGACGATTGCACGGGGTCAGATCGCTGCCGGTCTGGGCGATACCGATGATCGGCCGCCCCGACTGCAGCTCATCGATGCTGAAACCATAGTTCAGATAGCGTTCGAGATAGAGTGCCGTCATATCCGGATTATCCGGATTGTCGAACCAGGCACGCGACCGCAGCCCTCTCTTGCCTTCTGGCCGCGTTTTCGCCCCTTCTCCCATATATATCCTTCTCGATGCGCAATTTAAGGCCATGGCCGGAATCGGTTGATAACGCGATCCGCGACAGATAGGAAGCATATATATCAGATAAATAAAAATAGGATGAAGAATGATGATTCGCTTGGGATTGGTCGGAATCGGAAAAATCGCCCGCGACCAGCATCTTCCCGCTATCCGTGCGGACGATCGATACGAACTTGTCGCGACCGCCAGCCGTCATGCGCAGCTCGATGGCGTGCCCGGGCATGTCGATATCGCCGCGATGATCGCGGGCGACCACCGCCTCGGCGCCGTGTCGATCTGCACCCCCCCGGTCGGCCGCCACGCGATCGCGGCGGCGGCGATCGACGCGGGACTGCATGTCATGCTCGAAAAGCCGCCCGCCGCGACCACGACCGAGATCAGCGCGCTCGCCGATTACGCCCGCGCACGCGGCGTCACGCTGTTCGCGACCTGGCATTCGCGCGAAGCCGCCGGTGTCGGCCCGGCACGCGACTGGCTCAGCGACAAGCGGATTCGCGCCGCGCATATCCGGTGGAAGGAAGATATCCGTCGCTGGCATCCGGGTCAGGAATGGATTCTCGACGCCGGCGGTTTCGGCGTCTTCGATCCCGGTATCAACGCGCTGTCGATCATGGCCGCGATCCTCCCCGCACCGCTATTGCTCGACGCGGCGCAAATCGACATTCCCGAAGGGCGCGGTTCGCCCATCGCCGCAACGATGGCGATGCGGAGCGGCGATGCGGAAGTGACCGCCGACCTCGACTTCCTGCAAACCGGTCCGCAAAGCTGGGATATCGAGGTCGAGACCGACGCGGGCACCTTGCGCCTGTCGATGGGCGGCAGCGTGCTCGAACTGCCGGGCGGCGAGCCGGTCACCCGCGAAGACCGCGAATATCCGCGCCTCTACACGCGCTTCGCCGAGCTGATCGCGGCAGGCAAAAGCGACGTCGACATCCGCCCGCTCCAGCTCGTCGCCGACGCCTTCCTCGTCGCCGAGCGGCGCACCGTCGCCCCCTTCCAATTCTGAGGAATTTCTGACCAGTCGCGCGCGCCGCACCCGCGAACTCCCCAAAAAAAAGCCCGCCAATCCCAAAGGGGACGGCGGGCTGTGGGAGAGTGGAGGAAATCAGAACGCATCGTCTAATCGCGCACGGCGTCGATCCGCGGGATGCCAATCGATTCGGCGTCGCCGATGTCGATCGGCACGAGTCCGAAGTGCATGCGCCACGGCGCTGTCGGGTCGTTGCCGAACATCGTGTACCAGAAACGCCCCTCCTTATCGCGGAACGCGGTGCCATGGCCGCCGTGCGGCGCGCCCATGCGGCGCTGCGTATAAGGGCCGAACAGGTTCTTGGAGGTTCCGTACATCATGTCATAGGTGCCGTGCGTACGGAGCGGACCGTGCCATTCGGCGCCGGTCAGGAAGTAGACGCCGTTCGCCTTGATCAACCCGTTGCCTTCGTAACCGACATGATCGCCGTCGGCATCGACAAGCTGGCGCACCGGTCCCTCGAAGCCGCTGCGCGCGGCGTCGAGCTTGGCGATGTTCCCGCCGCCCCACAGGAAATAGAGGCCATCGTCGTCCTCGAACGGGAAGCCGTCGATGCCTTTGACGAAGTAGCTCTTGGTGACATTCTCATAGGGGCCCTCGGCCTTGCCGGTCTTCGAACGATAGAGCCAGGTCTTGCCCCCAACGCCCTTCTCCATCACCGAGAAGGCGAGGTAATAGGTCTTGTCGCGCGCCGACCACATGATTTCGGGCGCCCAGAGTTCGGCAATATTCTTGCCGAAATCATAGCCCATACCCTCCCATCTCCATATGAAGCCGACCTCGTCCCATTGCTTGAGGTCCGACGAGCGCCACAGCTTCACGCCGCCGTCGGGCTTGTGATAGCCATAGCCGTCGAGCGTCCCGACAAGATAATAGAAGCCGTCACCGCCGAGCGCGACCGACGGGTCGCGCATCGTCTCGCTGGTGATCAGCGCCCCCCGCGCCGCGACCGCGCTGTCCTCGGTGATCACCGACGCCGCCTGCCGCAACCGTCCATCGGGAGCGCGTTCGAGCGGCACCAGCCCGACCTGCTCGCAGAACATCGCGAAGCCGTCGTCGCATTTCGGGTTATAGGCCGCGGCGAGCTTGCCGTCGTCCAACCGCACGATCGAACCGCGCCCGGCGTGCGGCACCGTGAGCGCGCGCATCGTGAACGGACCATAGGGCGTCGGCGCCTCGGCCACGAACAAATCCTCGGTCGCGGTGCGCATCCGCCCCGTAACCTCGCTCGCGGCAAGGACATAGTGCTCGCCGTCGCGGACCATCGCCGCGCCGCGCGTGCCGACGCGCGTGCGCACCGGCCAGTCCTTGCCGACGGGCGGATGCTTGGCGAACAGCGACTGGTCGGGTTTCAGGAAGCGCGGCGCCTCGGCGAGCTTCGCAAAGCCGGGTGCGAGCTTCGCGATCGAGCCGCCGCCCCAGAGAAGATAGCCGGTGCCGTCCTCGTCGACGAACAGCGACACGTCGGACGCGCCCTCGACGAGGCAGCGCGAAGCCTTGAATGCGCCGCCCGGCTGTGCCGCCCGCCCCGTCGCGACGCGCGCGCACCCTGTCTTGTCGGAGAAGGCGAGATAAAGCTTGTCGCCCGCGACCGTCACCGAAGGCGCGAGATAGCGTTCGGACACATCCCCCGGCGCGATGCCATCGCCCGAAATCTTGGCCGGTCCGATGCGCGTCCATTTTTTCGCATCGGGTGAGGTCCAGAGTTCGACGCCGTGCCGCGCCCCGCTGCGCAAACTGGTGCCGGTGAGGATCCAGCCGCCCCCCGGCAGCCGCGCGACCGACGCGTCGCCGATCGGCCGTTCGGAGAAGATGGGCGCCACGGGTTTCGCGTCAGGAGCGGGCATCACCGTCGCATTCCTGTCCATCGACGGGTGATCGGCGAAAATATCGTCGGCGACGGCGGTCTTCAGTTTCTGCTGCGCGTCAGCGGCCGGTGCGAACGACAGTGCCGCCAGTATCAGGCCGGTAATCCAGGTCTTCGTCTGCACTTTCATTTACCCTTCTGGAGCGCCTTGAAATCTTCGAATATCGCATAATTGGGCGCGGCGCTGCCGTCCGCATTCCTGCGGATCGTCGCGGGCGCGAAAACGCTGTTGATCAGCCAAGGGGTCTTGTCGGGGCCGAAATTCTTCGACATCGAACTGCCCTGCTTGAACCCATAGGTCGCAACCGCGAGGCGGCCGGTGTCGCGAAACATCTTCATCTGGTTCGCGACATAATGTTTGCGGTTCTCGAACCACGGGCTCATCCGCAGAAAGTCGTCCCATTGCTCCTTGGGGAACGGCGTTTCGAGCGCGGCCTTGATGATCTGCCAATTCTGCGCGTTGCGCGGCGCCGCATATTTATCGGCAAAGGCGGGCGCCACGACGCCCTTCATATTCCGCTGCCACCACCAGACGAGCGAGAATTCGGTGACGATGAACGTCTGTTCGGGGCGCATCCGCGGCAGGATATAGTCGAGGAAGGGTTTCGATGCCTGGATCGCCGGGATATGCGGATGGATGTTGACCCCGTCGAGTTCGGGTGTCGCCTTGACGAAAGCCATCCAGCGTTCGGTCGATGCGGTCTGGTTCTTCTTGAGGTCCAGCCGGTTGAGCGCGCCCATATACAGGTGCGTCGTGCATGTCCCCGGGCACGCCTTGGTCCGATAGTCGATCACGCGCTTCGCCATCGCTTCGTAAAAGGCGTTGAGGTCGAGGTCGCGGTCCTTCTCGCGGCTTTCGATATAGGGTTCGTTGCCGACGACAAGGATATCGACCTTGCCGATCGCGAGCGGCAGCACCGCATCGACGCGGGCGAGTTCGCGCTCGAATGCGGGCGTGCCCGCCTTCGGAAAGTCGCCACGGTTATAGGGGAATTTCAGCGTCAGGATCGTTTTGTAACCGCGCGTGTGCGCGTCGAGGATCGCCTTGACCGCGCCATGCTCGGCGGCGCCGCGGTCGAGCTGCGGCATCGGCACGAACAGACGGACCCAGCGCGCGTCGGCCTTTTCGAGGTCGCGATAATCGACGTCCTCATAATGCTCGTTGAAATTCGCGCCGAGCGCGCCCTGCGCCTGCGCAATGCCCGGCAGGCAGCCGATCGCCGCAGCGGCGGCCAATAATCCCCGCATTGTCATCTCCTTCAAATCCTGATCACGGCCGGCTGCGGCCGTCCTTTTCGATTTTTTCGAGCCGCGCCGCGAGCTTGGCGGTCAGATCGGGCATCTTCGCGGCCAGATCCGCGCGCTCGCCGGGGTCGCGCGCGAGATTGTAGAGCTGATGCCGCGGCAGCGTGCCGATCGCATTGCCATGAAACTCGTGCGGTTCCACGCTGCCGCGAATGAACTTCCAGTCGCCGGCGCGCAGCGCCAGAATGCGCGCGCCGCTGCTCGCGACGGTCGATCCCGTCGTGACCATCAGCTTGGTATCCTCGACCACATACTCGCGCCCGCGTTCGCTGCGTCCCATCAGCGGGATGAGCATGTCGAAGCTGTCGACCGCGGCACCCTGCGGCAGCGCCTGCCCGACCAGCGCGGCGAGCGAGGCGACCATGTCGACATGATCGACCAGTGCCTCCGAAACATGAGCTTCACGCACGTGCCCCGGCCAGCTGACGATCATCGGCACGCGCGTGCCGCCTTCATAGATGCTGTATTTGCCGCTCCTATAGGGCCCCGACGGCTTGTGACCGCCCGCAAGCTCGACCGCCTGGTCCTCATAACCGTCGAACAGGATCGGGCCATTGTCGCTGCTGAGGATGACGAGCGTGTCGTCGGCGATGCCGAGTTCGGCGAGCTTGTCCATCAGCGCACCGACGGTCCAGTCGAACTGGACGATCGTGTCGCCGCGCGGCCCCATGCCCGATGCCCCGGCGAAGCGCGGATGCGGCGCGCGCGGGACATGCGGCTCGTTCATCGCGAAATAGAGGAAGAAGGGCTTATCCTTCCGCTCGGCCACGAAATCGATCGCCTTGCCGAGGAGCTGGTCGGTGAGCTCTTCATCCTTCCAGCGCGCCGCCTTGCCACCGGTCATATAGCCGATACGGCTGATGCCGTTGACGATCGTGTTCGAATGTTCGGGGTCGGCGCCGAACTTCAATCGTTCGGGATGCTCGGCGCCGGTCGGCTCGTCGCCGACCTTGGCCTTGTAATCGACGCGGATCGGATCGGTGGGGTCGAGGTTCACGACGCGCCGGTTCTCGATCAGCACCGTCGGAACGCGGTCGAGCGTCGCGGGCATGAAATAGCCATAGTCGAAGCCGATATCGAGCGGCCCGGGCGCGATCGCTCCGTTCCAGTCGACCTTGCCGTCGCCGAGGCCAAGGTGCCATTTGCCGACGACGCCGGTGGCATAGCCCGCCTTCTTCAGCATATGCGGCAGGGTGAATTGCCCCGGCCGGATCAACGCGGGGGCATCGCCGGGCAAGATCTGCGTTCCCGACGCGCGCCAGGCATAATCGCCGGTCAGCAGGGCATAACGCGAAGGCGTGCAGGTGGCCGAGGGCGAATGCGCGTTGACGAAGCGCGTCCCGCGCGCCGCGAGGCGATCGACATGGGGCGTCTTGAGCGCCGTCGCCCCATAACAGCCGAGGTCGCCATAGCCGAGATCATCGGCATATATGACGATGATATTCGGCTTGAGGCGTGCCGCAGCGGCCGATGCCGCGACGCGCGGCATGACGGCAGCCCCCGCGCCCGCCAGCAGGAGCGCCCGACGTGACAACGCAAATTTCAACCGCCCCTCCTATCCGCCCGGGTCCATATTCGAACGATTATGCGAATTAGATAGGATATATCTTATTTATTTGGATCATGCAACGCGGAGGCTATTTTCGCCTGCATCCGCCGGAAATCATCGATCCACGCATAGTTGAATGCCGCAGTGCCATCGGCATTCGGCCGGATCGTGCGCCCCGCATAGACGCTGTTGAGCAGCCAGGGCGTCTTCTTCGGGCCGAAATTGTTCGACATCGAACTGCCCTGCTTGAAGCCGTATGTCGCAACCGCGAGCCGCCCGGTGTCGCGGAATATCTTCATCTGGTTGGCGAGATAATGTTTGCGGTTTTCGAACCACGGGCTCATCCGCAGGAAATCGTCCCATTGCTCCTTGGGAAAAGGCGTCTCGAGCGCGGCGTGGATGATCTGCCAGTTCTGCGCGGTGCGCGGCGCCTGATATTTATCGGCGAAGGCCGGGGCGACCGGCTTGGTCAGATTTTTCTGCCACCAGCCGACGAGCGAGAATTCGGTGACGATGAACGTCTGCTCGGGGCGCATTCTCGGCAAAATATAGTCGAGAAACGCCTTCGATAGCTCGATTTTGGGAACATGGGGGTGGATGTTGACGCCCTCGATCGCGGGCGTCGCTTTCACGAACGCCAGCCAGCGTTCGGTCGACGGCGTGATATTTTTCTTGAGGTCGAGCCGGTTGAGCGCCCCCATATAGAGCCTCGTCTTGCAGTCGCTGCCGCAGTTCGCGTTGCGATAGGCGATGATGCGCCCCGCCATCGCTTCGTAAAAGGCATTGAGGTCGAGGTCGCGGTCCTGCTCGCGCGTTTCGAAATAGGGCTCGTTGCCGATCACCAATATATCGACCTTGCCCATCACCAGCGGCAAAACCGCATCGAGCCGCGCGAGTTCGCGTGCGAACGCCGCGCTTCCCGCCTCGGGAAAATCGCGGTCCTTTTGCGGCCATTTGAGCGTGAAGATCGTCTTGTATCCGCGCGCGCCGGCTTCAAGCGTCGTGCGGATGGCGCCATGTCCGGCCGCCCCGCGATCGACCTGCGGCATCGGCAGGAACAGACGGATCCATTTCGCCCCCGCGCTATCGAGTTCGCGATAGTCGACATCTTCGTAGTGCTCGTTGAAATTGGCGCCGAGCGCCCCCTGCGCCGCGGCAGCGACCGGCTGCAACGCCAGTATCAAACCTGCCACTCCAACCCATTTCCTCAGCATTTCATCCTCCCCCTCACGCCGCAAACTTGACTCATCTTAATTATACGATAATACAGATATAACGAAAGATGAGCAAGGGAGGGATAGATGAAATCGGCACGACGTACGCGTCGATGGGCGATGGGGGCGGCAGGAGCCGCCCTTTTCGCGATGCTCGGCACCGCGATCGTCCCCGCCCACGGTTTCGCGCCGAGCCTCGCGCCAGCAGACGCGGCTCCGCGCGCACCGGCGCCGGAACCGAACATCCTCTTCATTCTGATCGACGACATGGGATTTGCCGACCTCTCGCTGACCGGCAACAAGCTGGTCGCCACGCCGAACATCGACGCCCTCGCGCGCGACGGCATGGTGATGACGCAATTCTATGACGCGGCGCCGATCTGCTCGCCCTCGCGCGCCGGGTTTATGACCGGCCGCTTTCCCGCGCGCGACCGCTTCGTCACCTATATCGACGGCCGGAAGCGCAACCGCGCCTTCGGCCAGGCCGACTGGCTCGACCCGTCGCTTCCGGTGCTGCCGCGCTTGATGCGGCAGGCGGGCTATGCCACCGGCCATTTCGGCAAATGGCACCTCGGCGGCGGCCGCGACATCGGCGACGCGCCGCTCCCCTCGGCCTATGGCTTCGACGAAAGCTATACGCAGTGGGAAGGCCTCGGCCCACGCGTCCTGCCGACCGATCTCACCAACCGGCTCGGGCAGCAAAGCGCCGAACTCGGTCAGGGCCCGGTCGAATGGCTGCCGCGCGCGAAGATTACCGGTCGCTTTGTCGACAAGACGCTCGATTTCGTCGGGCGCAGCAAGGACCGTCCGTGGTTCGCGCAGCTGTGGCTGACCGACATGCACACACCGTGGGTGCCCAGCGCCGAGCAGCTCGCCGCCACCAAGGGCAAGGGCGCGACGCCGCGCGAGGACCAGTTCCTTGCCGTGCTCGTCGCGATGGATGCCGAGATCGGCCGGCTCATCGACGGGCTGCGGCAGGCGGGCGAACTCGACGATACGCTGATCGTCTTCACCTCGGACAATGGCCCCACCATCGGCGCCAACGCGCCGGGGTCGGCGGCGCCCTACCGCGGCCGGAAAGCGAGCCTCTATGAAGGCGGCATCCGCCAGCCCTTGATCATCCGCTGGCCCGGCCATATCGCCGCCGGCGGCCGCGATGCGCAGAGCGTGGCGCAGGCGGTGGACCTGCTGCCGACGCTCGCCGCGATCACCGGCGCCCCCACGCCTGCGGGGATCGACGGCATCGACATGTCCGCCGCATGGCGCGGCCGGCCGATCGCGTCGCGTCCCGATATTTACAGCCATATCGCCCGCCCCGGCGGCGAAGCTTTCGGACCGCTCTATTCGATCCGGTCAGGCCCTTGGAAACTACTGATGAACGCCGACGGCGGCAGTGCAGAACTCTATAATATCGAAGACGATCCACGGGAACAGCGTGACCGGCAGGCCGATGCCCCCGCGATCGCGGCCAAGCTGTCGGCAAGACTTTCAAAATGGATCGCCGGCCTGCCGCCGCCGGCCTTGCCGCGACGCCGCGCGATGTAGCGCGCTCCCGCGAGGCTAGAAACGCGC
This sequence comes from Sphingopyxis italica, assembly GCF_011926545.1. Classification (GTDB taxonomy): domain Bacteria; phylum Pseudomonadota; class Alphaproteobacteria; order Sphingomonadales; family Sphingomonadaceae; genus Sphingopyxis; species Sphingopyxis italica. Next base: position 532,750 of record NZ_JAATIT010000001.1, read on the forward strand.
ACACTTTATTTTATCATATTAATTATATATATAACCAACAACCAAGGGGGAGAGTTTAATGCGAAACCGAATAATCCTGGCGTGCACCACGTCGGCCTTGGCGCTTGTCGCCATGCCGTCGGCCGCACTGGCGCAGGACCAAGATGGACAGGTCACCGTCGAGTCGGCGCCCGAGGACCCGACGGCGGACGACGCGATCGTCGTAACCGCGATCCAGCGCAGCCTCGCGACGTCGCAGGCGATCAAGCAAGACTCCGACCAGATCGTCGATTCGATCGTAGCCGAGGATATCGGCAAGCTGCCCGACGTGACCGCGACCGAGTCGCTCGCCCGCATCACCGGCGTTCAGGTCGATTATGCCAACGGCACCGCCGCCGGCACCCGTGTTCGCGGCCTGCCCAACATCGCCACCACCTATAACGGGCGCGAACTCTTCACTGGCCAGGGCCGCGCGGTCGCGCTTCAGGATTTTCCATCGAGCAGCATCGCGCGCATCGACGTCTATAAATCGGGCAGCGCCAATCTGCTCGAACCCGGCGTTGCGGGTCTGATCGACGTGCGCGCGCGCAAGCCGCTCGACTTCAAGGGCGACCGCATCGCCGGCGGCGTCAGCGGCGTACACTGGAAACAGTCGCAGAAACTGGGCGTCGACGCGAACCTTCTGCTCAGCAAGCGGTGGGAAACGGGTATCGGCGACATCGGCTTCCTGATCGAGGGGTCCTATACCGACCTCAAATTCCTCGATTCCTCGCGCAACGTCGCGCAGGCGATTCTCAGCCGCAACGTCGCGGGCCTCGGCACGATCCGTTACCCTTCGTTCGTGAACATCAACTACAATACCGCCGACCGCTACCGGCCGTCGGTGGCAACCGCGCTGCAATGGCGCCCGAGCAACGAACTCGAACTCTATGCCGACTTCCTGTTCCAGGGCTATCGGAGCAGCGGGTACGGCAGCAACCTTCAGATCAACTCGGGCGTCCAGGCCAACCTGACCGACATCGAGCTGTTCCCCGGCACCAACAAGGTCAAGAGCATGACCGCAAGCGCCGGCGGCGTTCCGACGGGCAACCAGAATGTCGTCACTGGCAAGACCGACACCTATCAGGCGGGCACCGGCTTCATCTGGAAGCGCGACGGCCTGAAGATCACCGGCGACGTCGCCTTCACCGATTCGACCTACACCCGCGAAACGACGCAGTTCAACTATTCGCTCGTCGTGCCGCAGCCGACGCGTACCTATGATTTCGACACCGACATCGGCGCCGGCGGCGGCGGGGTCGTCGTGTCCAATTTCCCCGTCAACGATCCCGCGCGCTATCGCATGGTGGCGCTCGGCGAAAATGGCGAGCAGAGTCACGGCCGCGACTGGCAGGGGCGACTCGACCTCGACTACCGGATGGGTCCGACGGGCATCACCAACGTCCAGGCGGGTGTCCGCTTCAACAGCCGCGATTTCGACTTCGCCAACTATTCGGAAAGGGGCAACGCGCCCGCCGGTCAATTCTATTCGCTGCTGCCGCTCGACTATCACACCGTCGCCCCGGGTTTCCGCGGCGACAAGGTGCCGATCACGCGCGTCTTCCTGACCCCGACGGCCGACAGCATCATGGGGAATCTGGACTTCCTGCGCGATCTTACGGGCGACCGCACCGAAGTCCCGCCGTTCGATCGGGTCTTTTTCGGGAATGAAAAGGGATATGCGGGCTATGTCCAGGGCCGCTATGCCTTCGACCTCGGCAGCATGACGGTCGATGGCCTCGTCGGCCTTCGCGCCGTGCGCACCGAGACCGAGATCAACGGGTTCGACCGGGTGACCGAGGGTGGTGAGACGATCTTGCGGCCGGTATCGCGCAGCAAATCCTATACCGATTTCCTGCCCAACGTCAGCGCGCGCCTGCGCCTGACGCCCAAGCTGCAGCTTCGCCTCGCCTTCACGGAGACACGGACGCGGCCCGGTTTCGGAGATCTGAATCCCTCGCTCACGATCGGCGCCCCGGCCACGATCTGCACGCCCAGCCCGGACGATCCGGAGGCAGGGCCGGACAATCCCAATTGCGTCCGCACCTCGAACGGCGGCAACGCCGATCTCGAGCCGATCAAGTCGCAAAACTACGACGCGTCGCTCGAATGGTATTTCTCGCGCGGCGGCTCGCTCACGCTCGGTCTTTTCCAGCGCGACGTGACCGGCTTCATCTCCGACTTCACGACCGATGTGGAGGACGCCGAATTCGGCCGCCTGCGCGTCACGCGGCCGTTCAACGGCGGCAAAGGCCGGCTGCGCGGCATCGAGGCGGCGTTCCGCACCTTCCTCCGCTTCCCGCAACTGCCCGAATGGCTGCAGAATTTCGGCGTCCTCGCAAACTACACCTATATCGATCATGGAACCGAATTGCCCGAGGCGCTGGCCGAAAGTCTGCCGGGCCAGCAGCGGATCGCGGGGGTGTCGAACCATATTGCGAACGCATCGGTCTTTTACGAGAACCAGTCCTTCTCGGCGCGGCTTTCGTATAATTACCGGTCGGATTTCGTGGTCGTCTATAACCGCGTGAACGACCCGTCGCTCGGCGCAGGGGTGCTTGGCCCGACGCTTCCCGTGGTCGAAGACGGCCGCGGCAGCCTCGACTTCAACGCCACGCTCGATCCGACGAAGAATGTCACCATCGCGTTCAGCGCAACGAACTTGCTCGGCGCGGCGGCGACCAACCACCGGCAATATGACGCCGAGGGCAACACCTATCCGTGGCAGACGCGTTTCCTCGAGACGATCTACCGCGTCGGCGTCCGTTTTCGTTTCTGATCCCATCCTCCAAGGGAACATCGGCCCGCAATCGCCATCCGGCGATTGCGGGCTTTCTTTTTGGGGCGAGGCGCGCCCCGGCTGCATCATGCGCCGGCCGCGGCCTGCGCGGCACGCTTGCGTTTGCCCTTGCCGTGCTTGCCCTTGCCCGGCGCCTTGCCGCCCTCCAGCCGGCCCTTGATCACGCCGCCGTCGACCTTGTTCGGCCACGGATCGACGAAGCTCTTCGCGGCCCAGTCGTTCCATTGCTGCGTCATACGCGCGGCGATGTCGGGGTGCGCGGCGGCAAGATCGCGGGTCTCGGTCCGGTCGGTGCTCATGTCGTAAAGCTGCCAGGGGGCGCCGAACTGCGCGACCAGCTTCCACTTGCCGTCGCGCACCGCCTTGTTGCCCTCATGCTCCCAGAATATCGGCACGCTGCGCGTCAGCGGCTTGCCATCGAATGCGCCGGCGAAGCTGCGCCCCGACATCGGACGGATGTCGTGCCCGTCGAAGCGCGCGGGATATTTGGCGCCGGCGAGTTCGGCCAGCGTCGGCATGACATCGACCAGATGGCCGGGCTCGCGCACCATCGTGCCGCGGACCTTCGCGTCGATCCCGGCGGGCCACGAGGCGATCAGCGGCGTCGCGATGCCGCCTTCCTCGGCATAATGTTTGAAATAGCGGAACGGCGTGTTCTGGAGCGTCGCCCAGTTGAGCCCGACGAAGATGTTCGAATATTTGCCGCCCCACGGCGCCGCGCCGGTGCGGCCGTCAGGGCCGCTTTCGGCGTTGCCGCCATTGTCCGACATGAAGAGAATGAGCGTATTGTCGAACTCACCGCGCGCCTTCAAATCGGCGACGAGCGTTCCGATCGCCTTGTCCATGCGCGAGATGGCGGCGGCATAGACCGCCATGATCGTGTCGAACCGCTCCTTGTCGGCGGCGGGCAGCTTATCCCAGTCATAGGCTTCCGGCAGCACATCGGGCAGCGTCGCGTCAGCCGCGATCAAGCCCGTCTTCTTCTGGCGCTCGAACCGGTCGCGGCGCAGCTGATCCCAGCCCGCCATATATTTGCCTTTGAATTTCGCGATCTCGTCGGCGGGCGCCATCACCGGAAAGTGGACCGCGGTGAACGGCAGATAGAGGAAGAAGGGTTTGCCCGCCACCTTCGCCTCGTCGACGAAACGCACGGTCCAGTCGACGAGCATGTCCGACGCATACCATTCGCCCTTCCCCACTTCGGGCGAATCGAGCCGCGCCTGCCGGCCGTCGATCGTAACGAAGGTCCGCCCCTTGCCCGGCTGATCGGGGAAATAGGTTCCGCCTTTCTGGAACATCGACCGGTCGAATCCCACCGCTTTCGGCGGCGTGCCATGCTGTGCGCCGACATGCCATTTGCCCGCCATGCCGGTGAAATAACCTGCGGGCTTCAGCACCTCGGCGATCGTGACCGCGCGGTCGGCGAGCCGTCCCTGAAAGCCGCCGAGACCGGGACGCACGATGCTGTCGAGGCCGCCCATCCCCGCCTCGTGCGGATAGAGCCCCGTCAGCAGCGACGCACGCGACGGGCTGCAGCGCGCTGAATTGTAGAATTGCGTGAAGCGGAGGCCGTTCGCGGCCAGCGCGTCGAGATTCGGCGTCGGGATCTCGCTGCCATAAGGGCCGATGTCCGAAAACCCCATGTCGTCGACGAGGATGACGATCACATTGGGGCGCTTTGCCTGCTGGGCGGCCGCCAAGGCGGCGGGCCGGGCCGGGGTCTGCGCGGTCGCGGGAAGCGCGCATGGGCCGGCGAGCAGGGCCAGCGCGGTTGCGGTCGTGGCGGTGGCGCGCAGGACGGACTTCACGATGTTCATACATATTCCCCTGTCGACGATTGAATTGACCTATTTATCCTACAATAATTGTCGCAGAAGTATGTTAGTCACTGTCGGGTGCGCTGGCCCGCTCGAAAGCCGACGCGATCCCTCGCCGGTCGGGCTGGCGACCATGGTCCGGAGATATAGCTTATAGTTATGGGCCTGCCTCGCCTTTGAAGACGCGCGCGCCGGGGGCTTCGAGCATGATGCCCCTGTCCCCACCTGAGAGGCCTTTCATGATCGCCAGCCCCTACCTCCTCTATCTTGGCCATGTGAACGACGAAGTCGGCATCAAGACTTCGCGCGGCCTCGCGGTTTTCCGGCCCGACGATTGCGTCGGCGAATTTCGCCACGACGATTGCGAGCTGACGCTGGGCCTCCCGCGCATGGGCTTTGCCGAAGCGGTCGCCGCGGGCGCCCGGACGCTCGTGCTCGGCATCGCCAATGCGGGCGGCAAGATGGGCGACGATCTGGTTCGCGACGCCGTCGCGGCGATCGAGGCCGGGCTCGACGTCGCCTCGGGCCTCCACAACCGGCTGCGCGACGAGCCGGCACTGGTCGAAACGGCCGGGCGCCACGGCCGCACGCTCCACGACGTGCGCGATCCGCGCCCCGACATTCCGATCGGCAACGGCAAGCCGCGCGCCGGCAAGCGGCTGCTCGCCGTCGGCACCGATTGTTCGGTCGGCAAGATGTACGCGACCCTCTGCCTCGAACGCGCGATGCACGCGCGCGGCATGAAGGCCGATTTCCGCGCGACGGGCCAGACCGGCATCCTGATCGCGGGCAGCGGCGTGCCGCTCGACGCGGTGATCGCCGATTTCATCTCGGGCGCGATCGAACAGCTGTCGCCGCCGCGCGACGATGATGGCTGGGACCTGATCGAGGGTCAGGGCTCGCTCTTCCACCCCTCCTTCGCCGGGGTTTCGACGGGCCTCCTCCACGGCGCGCAGCCCGACGCGCTGTTACTGTGCCACGACCCCGTGCGCCCGCACATGCGCGGGCTGCCGCATTATCCGATGCCGGGTCTTCGCGAGACGCTCGACGCGAACCTCCAGGTCGCGCGGCTCACCAACCCCGACGTCCGCGCCGTCGGCGTCGCGCTCAACACGTCCAAGCTGTCCGCCGCCGAGGCCGAACGGCTGTGCGCCGAAACCGCCGACGCGCTCGGCCTGCCCTGCACCGACCCCTTTTCCATGGGCGTCGACCCCATCATCGACTGGATCGTCAAATGCTTCGAACCCTCGCCGCGCAAAGCGACGCTTTCCCTCTAGCCCGGCCGTTCCGCATCTCGCGCGGGGTCAAGACCGTCGCGGATGTGGTGACGGTCGAAATCGGGCACGACGGCCTCACCGGGCGCGGCGAAGGCGTGCCCTATCCGCGCTATGGCGAATCGATCGCGGGCGCGCTGGCGGCGATCGAAGCGGCGCGCGGCGCGATCGCGGCGGGTGCGACGCGCGAAGATCTGGCCGAAATCATGCCCGCGGGCGCCGCGCGCAACGCGGTCGATTGCGCGCTGTGGGATCTCGAAGCGAAAACATCGGGACAGAGTGTCACCGACCGCCTCGGCCGCCCGCCGCTTGGCGCCACCCCGACCGCGATCACCGTCGGCCTCGACGATCCGGCCGCGATGGGCGCCGCCGCCCGCGCGCTCGCTCGCGTCCCGCTGATCAAGATCAAGGTCGACCGCAGCGATCCCGAAACGCAGATCCGCACCGTGCGCAATGCGGCGCCCGCCCCGCGCGTCATCGTCGACCCCAATGAAAGCTGGACCTTCGCCGAGGTCGAGCGGCTCCAGCCCCTGCTCGCCGAACTGCGGATCGACCTTCTCGAACAGCCGCTGCCGGCGGACGACGACGACGCGCTCGCGGGCTTCGCCCCGCTCGTGCCGATCGCCGCCGATGAATCGGCGCATGTCGCGGGCGACGTCGGCGCGCTCGCGGAGAAATATCAGGTCGTCAACATCAAGCTCGACAAGACGGGCGGGCTGACCGGCGCGCTCGCGCTCGCCGATGCCGCCGCCGCCGCCGGGCTCGGGGTGATGACCGGCAGCATGATTTCCTCGTCCCTGTCGATCGCGCCCGCGCTGATAATCGCGGCGCGATCGGCCTTCGTCGATCTCGACGGCCCCTTGTGGCTGGCGAACGATCGGCCGGGCGGCGTCGAGCACGGCACGGGTGTCTTGACGCCGCCCGCACGAGGCTTTTGGGGAACGGTATAAAGTCCTTAGCTATGTAAGAAAAAAAAGGGGAGTCGCACATGATCCGTTCTTTGAGGACAAGCAGCGCGATCGTCGCGCTTTTCGCCGCGAGTGTTGTCATGGCATCGCCGGGGACCGCGCAGCCCGATGGCGGCGCCGACCTGATCCTGCGCGGCGGCACCATCTATAGCGGCGAGGCCGCGCCCTTTCGCGGCGACGTCGCGATCCGCGGCGACCGCATCACCTATGTCGGCCCGAAAGCCCCGGGGACCGCGGCGCGGACGATCGACGCCACCGGGCTGATCGTCGCGCCCGGCTTCATCGATCCCCATACCCATGTGGGCGAGGCGCTTGCCTCCTCCGATCCCGCCGCGCGGCTTGTCCTCCCCTTTTTGACGCAGGGCGTCACCACCGCCTTCATCGGCGTCGATGGCGGCGGCGATCCCGATATCGCCCGTATCTTCGGCACCGCAAAGGCTGGCGCGGGCGGCGAAGGCGAAGCGGGGCTGGGTCAGTCGACGCGCGACTTCGGGATCAATTTCGCCGCTTATGTGGGCCTCGGCGCGGTGCGTGCGAAAGTCGTCGGCGCCGCCGACCGCGCGCCGACGCCCGCCGAACTCGGCGAGATGACCGGCCTGGTCGACAAGGCGATGTGCGACGGCGCGCTCGGCCTTTCGACCGGGCTCTTCTATGCCCCGCAAAGCTTCGCCAAGCGGGGCGAAGTGGTCGCGCTCGCCAAGGCCGCGGCGGCGAAGGGCGGCATCTACGACAGCCATTTGCGCGACGAATCGAGCTATACGATCGGCCTGACCGCCGCCGTCGACGAAGCCCTGTCGATCGGCCGCGACGCGAACATTCCCGTGCATATCGCGCATATCAAGGCGCTCGGCGTCGATGTCCACGGTCAGGCTCAAGCCGTGATCGCGCAGATCGAAAAGGCGCAAAAGGCCGGACAGATCGTCCACGCCGACCAATATCCCTGGTCGGCATCGGGCACCGGCCTGTCGGCCGCGCTGCTCCCGCGCTGGGCGCAGGACGGTGGGCGCGCGGCGATGCTGAAGCGTTTCGACGATAGCGCGGCGATGGCGCGGATGCGGCCCGAGATCGCCGAAAATCTGCGCCGCCGCGGCGGCCCCGCATCGCTGCTGATCACCTCGGGTCCGGGCGGAACCGAGAACAAGACGCTCGAAGACGTCGCCAAGGAGCGCAGCGTCGATCCGGTCGATGCCGCGATCGCGATACTCCGCCAGCGCGAGGCCGGGGTCGCCTCGTTCAACCAGACCGAGCCCGACATCGCCGCCTTTATGACGCGTCCGTGGGTCGTCACCAGTTCGGACGCCTCGCGCGGCCACCCGCGCTACTACGCCTCCTACGCGCGCAAATATGCGACCTATGTGAAGGACAAGCGGGTGCTCGACCTTCGCAGCTTCATCGCGCAGAGCACGGCGGTCCCCGCGCGGCTGTTCGGGCTGGAGGGACGCGGCGAGCTCAAGGCCGGCGCCTTCGCCGACGTCATCGCCTTCGATCCCGCGACCTTCGCGCCGCGCGCCGACTATGCGCATCCCGCGCTCTTTTCGACCGGGATGCGCTTCGTGCTCGTCAACGGGGTGCTCGCGCTCGAGAATGGCGAGCCGACGGGCGCCGCGGGCGGGACGCCGCTGCCGCGCACACCGGCGGCGGGCAGCTGCACATAATTCAGGGAAATGCGCCGGCCGCGCCGGCGGAACGGAGGCGTCCTTCACGCGAAACAAACAGATAAAAAAGGGGAAGACAGATGACCAGATCAATGCCGATCGTATCGACCACGGCGCTCGCCACCGCGCTGCTTTGGAGCGCACCCGCGCTGGCGCAGGACGCGGCCGACGCATCCGCCGCGCCGCCCGCACCCGCCGCCGAAACTTATTCCGACGCGGCGATCACCGTCACCGGCAGCCGCATCCAGCGCGACGGTTTCCGCGCCCCGACCCCGCTCACCGTGCTCAATGCCGAGGATATCGAAAGCTCCGCGCCGGCGAACATCGCCGACTATGTCAACGACATCCCCTCGCTCGTCGGCAGCGTCACGCCGGCCAGCTCGAACCTCAACATCAGCGCGGGCACCGCCGGGGTCAACGCGCTCAACCTGCGCGCGCTCGGCACCGCGCGCACGCTCGTGCTGCTCGACGGCCAGCGTTCGGTCGGATCGACGATGACCGGGCTGGTCGACGTGAACACTTTTCCGCAAGGCCTGATCAAGAGCGTCGAGATCGTCACCGGCGGCGCATCGGCGGCTTATGGCTCCGACGCCGTGTCGGGCGTCGTCAACTTCATCCTCGACAAGGATTATACGGGGATCAAGGGATCGGCCGAATATGGCATCACCACCTATGGCGACGCGCCCAATTATCGCGCGACGCTGACCGCGGGCACCGCCTTCGCGGGCGGGCGCGGGCATTTGCTGCTCAACGGCGAGATCGCGATCAAGGACGGGCTGCACAGCGTGCCGCGCGACTGGAACCAGCAGGGCTGGTACATGATCCGCAACCCCGCGTATGTGGCGGGCAACGGCGCGCCTGAACGGCTCGTCGTGTCGGGCGCGGGGCTCAGCCTCGCGACCCCCGGCGGGATCATCACCGATACGGCGCTGCGCGGCACCGTTTTCGGGCGCGACGGCGCGGTCGGCCAGTTCGATTATGGCACCGTGCGCAACCCGTGGATGATCGGCGGCGACTGGGAATCGACGCAGGTGAACAGTTTCCAGTCGCTCGACCCCGCTGAAAACCGCAAGAGCCTGTTCGGGCGCCTCAGCTTCGAAGTCTCCGACGGGCTCAACCTCTTCGTCCAGGCCTCCTATGCCAAGTCGAAGAATCGCGGGAACCTCGGCATCCAGCTCAACCAGGGGAATGTCACGATCCAATCGGACAATGCCTTCCTGCCGCAATCGGTGCGCGACGAGCTGGCGCTGCGGGGTATCGACGAGTTCAAGCTGGGCACCACCAACGCCAATCTGCCGGTCCGCAAGAATGATACGCGGCGCGAACTGCAACGCTACGTCGTCGGCGCCAACGGCGAGTTCGACCTTTTCGGATCGAGCGCGCGCTGGGACGTCTATTATCAGAAGGGGATCAGCCGCACGCGCGAAATGGCGCGCGACATCAGCAACAATGCGCGCCTCGCGCTCGCGCAGGACGCGGTGTTCGCCCCTGCCGGCAATTCACTCGGCGTGGCCGAGGGCACGATCGTCTGCCGCTCGTCGCTCACCAGCCCCGACAATGGCTGCGTGCCCTTCAACCGCATCGGCATCGGCACCGCGAGCCAGGAGGGGCTGGACTATGTGCTCGGCAACCCGTTCCGCAACCAGAAATTCCAGCAGGATGTGTTCGCCGCCAACCTGTCGTTCGACGCCTTCGAGCTGCCCGCCGGCCCGGTATCGGTGGCGATCGGCGGCGAGCACCGGCGCGAGAAAGTGTCGGGCGACGTGGCCGAAGAATTCCAGACCGGCTGGTTCGTCGGCAATTTCCTGCCCAGCTTCGGCTCCTACAATGTCAGCGAGGCCTATCTCGAGCTCGCGGTGCCGGTGTTCGATGGGCTCGACCTCAACGGCGCGGTGCGCGCCACCGACTATTCGACCTCGGGCTATGTCACGACGTGGAAGGCGGGGCTGACCTGGGAACCGGTTCCCGACATCCGCTTCCGCGCGACGCGATCGCGCGACATTCGCGCGCCCAATCTGGGCGAATTGTTCACCGCCGGCTCGACGCGCATCAACGTGTTGCTCGACCCGACGCAGAACAATGCCTCGGTGCAGTTCGCCGGAACAACGCGCGGCAATCCGCTGCTCGACCCCGAAAAGGCCGACCAATGGGGCGTCGGCGTCGTGCTGCGGCCGCGCTTCATCCCCGGCTTCGCGCTGTCGGCCGACTATTATGACATCAAGATCAAGAATGCGATCGGCACCGTCCCGGCGCAAAAGATCGTCGATCGCTGCGCCCAAGGCGTGCAGGCCTTTTGCGCGGCGGTCGTGCGCGGACCCAATGATTTCGACAACGATCTGCAGGTCTTCGAAACCCCGTTCAACTTCGCGGTCCAGCGCGCGACGGGGATCGATTTCGAGGGGTCGTATCGGATGCCGATCGGCAGCGGCGACCTGACGCTGCGCGCGATGGCGACGCGCTACATCAAGAATTATTTCGACAATGGCATCGATGATGCGACCGACACGGTGGGACAGAATGCACCCGGCGGAACGCCCAAGTGGCTGTATCGCGTCCAGGCCAATTGGGCGACCGACGGCTTCAACTTCAACCTGACGGGGCGCGGCATTTCGAGCGGCGTCTATGACACCAGCTTCGTCGAATGCGCCTCGGGCTGTCCGGCGTCGACCGTCACCAACCCGACGATCAACGACAATCATATCGCGGGCGCCTTCTATCTCGATACCTCGCTGACCTTCGACGTCGAAATGGCGGGCAAGGAGCTCGAACTTTATCTCGCGGTGAACAATTTGCTGAACAAGGATCCGGCGATCGTCGCGCCGGGGCCGGCGGGCAGCGCCTATGCGACGCCGGCGACCAACCAGTCGCTCTATGACCTGCTCGGCCGGACCTATCGCGTCGGAATTCGCTTCAAGCTGTAAGGAAAGGACGATCGATGAAACGCCTTACGCTCGCAATCGGAGCATTGCTCGCCACCACCGCGCCCGCCCTCGCCCAGCATTATGACGTGCTGATCCGCGGCGGCACGCTCTACGACGGCAGCGGCGGACCCGCGCGCACCGCCGACGTCGCGATCACCGGCGACCGCATCGCGGCGGTCGGGTCGATCCCCGATAGCGCGACGGCGACGACGCTGATCGACGCCGCCGGCCGGATCGTCGCGCCGGGCTTCATCGACCCCCATTCGCACGCGGCGCCGAACATCCAGACGAAGGAACTCGCCGCCGCGCTGCCGATGCTGCATCAGGGGATCACGACGCTGGCGATCAATCCCGATGGCGGCGGGCCGGCCGAACTCGGCCAGCAGATCGTCGACCTCAAGACCCATATCCCCGGGGTCAACGTCATCCCGCTGATCGGCCACAACGCCGTGCGCCGCGCGGTGATGGGCGATGTCGCGCGGCTCGCGACCGCCGACGAGCAGGCGAAGATGGAAGGGCTCGTCACCGCGGCGATGGCGGCGGGCGCCTATGGCCTGTCGGGCGGCCCTTTCTACATTCCCGGCAAATATTCGAACACCGCCGAAATCGTCGAACTCGCGAAGGCGGCGGCGCGCTTTCCCGGCGCCTTCTACATCAGCCATGTCCGCGACGAGGGCAATTACGACATCGGCGTCGTCGCCGCGGTCGACGAAGTGATCACCGTCGCGCGCGAGGCGAAGATTCCGGGCGTCGTCACCCATATCAAGGTGCTGGGACCGCAGGTGTGGGGCAAGTCGGCCGACGTCATCGCCACGATCGAAAAGGCGCGCGCCGAGGGGCTCGAAATCTGGGCCGACCAATATCCCTATACGGCCTCGGGATCGAGCCTGATGACCTCGCTCGTCCCCGGCTGGGCGCAGGAGGGCGGCGCGGCGGCGCTGGCGAAGCGGCTGCAGGATCCCGCGATGCGCGCGAAGATCCGCGCCGGGATGGTGCCGAACCTCGAACGCCGCGCCGGGGCGCATGCGCTGATGATCCGCAGCTTCGCGCCCGATCCCTCGCTCGAAGGCAAAAGGCTCGACGAGGTTGGCCGGATCAAGGGCATGGACCCGCTCGACGCCGCGATCGAGATGCTGATCGCGGGCGGCGCGCCGACGATCTCGTTCAACATGAGCGACGCCGATGTCGAGGCCTTCATGCGCCAGCCGTGGACGATGACCTCGACCGACGGCGGGCTGCCGCCTTTCGGCAAGACGTCCGAGCATCCGCGCGCTTATGGCGCCTTCCCGCGCAAGCTGCGCCGCTATGTGCTCGACAAGCCGGTGATCCCGATGGCGCAGGCGATCCACGCCGCGACCGGGCTGCCCGCGAAAATCCTCGGCGTCCCCGACCGCGGCCTGCTGCGCGAAGGCGCGTTTGCCGACGTGATCGTCTTCGATCCCGAGACCATCCGCGACCTCGCGACCTATGAACGGCCGCACGCCTATTCGGTCGGCGTGGATTATGTCTTCGTCAATGGAAAGGCCGCGCTCGCGAAGGGGAAACCCACCACCGATCGCCACGGCCGCGTGCTGCTCCGGCCGCGCTGACGCCGGGAGCCCCCGCCTTGCCGCAACGCAAAATATCTTGCCGCGAGGCGGGGCACCGCTAACCATGGCGGGGATGAACCTGCGCCATATCGAGATATTCCACGCGGTCTATACCAACGGATCGGTCAGCGCCGCCGCGCGCGCACTCAATATTTCGCAGCCGTCGGTGTCGAAGACGCTGCGCCACGCCGAATCGATCCTCGGCTTTCCGCTGTTCGAACGCTCGGCCGGGCGCCTCGTCGCGACCGACGACGCGCACGCGCTGTTCGCCGAGGTCAGCGAGATTCAGGACCGCGTCCACGCGCTGCGAGAAGGCGCGCGCAACCTGCGACGCGGTGCGGGCATGAAGCTGCGCATCTCGGCGCTCCCGTCGCTGGCGCTCGGCGTCCTCCCCGAAGCCGTCGCGCGCTTCCTCACCAGCCATCCCCATGTCAATTTCGACCTGCAGACGGTCCACCACGACGATCTGGTCCGCAAGCTCCACGAGCGCGAAACCGACGTCGCGATCGCGGTCGAGGTGCCGCAGAACGCCCCGATCGGCAGCCGCTGGCTCGGTGAGGGCGAGTTGGTCGTCCTCTATCGCGAAGCCGACATGCCCGAAGCGCCGCCGCGCCTCGCGCTCGGCGACCTGCGCGAACATCGCTTTATCAGCGTCGCGGCGAGCGGGCCGATCGGCGAGATATTCGTCGAGGAGCAGCGCCGGCTCGGGCTGGAATTCGACCATGCGATGTCGGCGCGCACATTCTATATCGCGACCGCGCTCGTTCGCGCGGGAGTCGGGTTGACCGTCGTCGACAGCTTCACCGCGCAGGCCGCGCTGGCGCCGGGCCTCGCGATCCGTCCGCTGACGCCGCCGCTGACCTTCGATCTTTACGCGATGTATTATCACAATCGCCCACCCACCGCGCTGACGACGGACTTTCTGAAAGTCGTGGCGGACGTCATCGACGGGATATAGCGACGGGTTATGGATAGACGCACATTCGCTATGCGGTCCGGGCCGCACGTCCGACTAGGCTCGCGGGCCATGACATATCTTCCACCCCATCGCGTCCGACGGGCGGCCGGGCGATGATGCGCCGCTGGTTCGCTATCCCGCTGTGGAAGCGCGTGCTCGGCGGGCTGGTTCTCGGACTGCTGCTCGCGCTCGTCTGGCCGGAGGCGGCGCCCAAGGTCGCGGTCTTCGGCGATCTGTTCGTGCGCGCGATCCGGATGCTCGTCGCGCCGATCGTGCTCGTCACCATCGCCGCGGGGATCACCTCGCTTGCCGACCCCAAGCGCCTCGGCCCGCTGGGCGGGCGCACGGTCGGGCTGTTCGCGCTGACGACCGCGATCGCAGTATCGATCGGCATGGCCGTCGCGCTGATCGTCGAGCCCGGCGTCGCCGCCCCCGTCGGCACCGCCGCGCCCAAGGCGCTCGGCGACCCGGTGCCGCTCTATGACCAGCTCGTCGGCATCGTCCCGCTCAACATCGTCGACGCCTTGGCGAAGGGCGACATGCTCGCGCTGATCTTCGTCGCGATCCTCGTCGGCGTCGGCACCGTCCTCACCGGCGAGGCGGGCAAGCCCTTCGCCGGCCTGTTGCAGTCGCTGTCGGCGGTGCTGCTGAAGATCGTCGGGCTGGTGATGGAGGCGACCCCGATCGGCGTGTTCGCGCTGATCGCCAACGCCGTCGCCGCCAACGGCGCGGCGGTCTTCGTCAACATCGGCTGGCTGGCGCTCGCCGTCGTCCTGGGGTCGGCGATCCAGATCATCCTCGTCCACAGCCTCATCCTGCGGCTGCTCGCACGCCTGCCCGTCTTCACCTTTTTTCGCGGCATCGTCGACGCGCTCGTCGTCGCTTTCTCGACCGCCTCGTCATCGGCGACCCTGCCCGTCGCGATGACCGTCGCGGGCAGGAACCTCGGCATATCGTCGAGCGTCTATTCGACTGTGCTGCCGCTCGGCGCCAGCATCGGCAAGGACGGCACCGCCATGTATGTCGGGCTGCTCAGCATATTCAGTCTGCAGGCGTTCGGCGTGCCGATCGATGCCGGAACGCTCGCGATCATTTTGCTCACCGGCGCGCTCGCGGCGTTCGGCACCGCACCCGTTCCGTCGGCGTCGCTCTTCATGCTCGCCGCGGTGCTTTCGGCGGTCGGCGTTCCGCCCGAACAGACCGCGCTGATCGTCGGCTTCGTGCTCCCCTTCGACCGGTTGCTCGACATGACGCGCACCGTGCCGAGCGCGAGCGCGAATCTGGTCGTCGCTACGACGGTGGCGCGGTGGGAGGGCGAGCTCGACCAGGCTGTCTATCGCGCGCCGCCGCGTCGTTAGAGCGTGATCATTCCTAATTGAATCGTCATCCCGGCGAAGGCCGGGATCTCGCCGGTGCGTCAGGGCGAGAGGGCGAGATCCCGGCCTTCGCCGGGATGACGACAATAAAATGACCGCTTTCCAGAGACTTTCGGCCTACTTTCCCCGCGCGACGCGCATCGCGGCTCCGCCGCCCGGCGCGAGCCAAAGCTTGTAGGTGTCACCCTTCTTCACCTTGATCGTGTCATAGGCGATGCGGTGCCGCGCGTCGGTCAGATAGGTGGCGCCTTCGCCATCCTTCCAGATCGTCGCGGTATAGGTCTTGCCGGGGTCGAGGAAATCGAAGCTCAGCGTCAGCGTGCGCGCGGTCGCGTCGTTGACCCCGCCGACATACCAGTCGGCGCTGTTCCGGTCCTTGCGCGCGAAAATCGCATAGTCGCCGACTTCGCCCGCGATCAGCCTGCTTTCGGACCAGTCGGCGGGGACCATCTTGATGAATTCGAGTTCGCGCGGATGCGCTTCCAAATTCTCGATAAAGTCCGCCGCCATCTGGATCGGCGAATAGAGGGCGAGATAGAGGCCGAGTTGCTTCGCGAGCGTCGAGGCGAGCGGCGCCCCGTTCGCGCCCTCCAGGCTGAGCACGCCGGGCGTATAATCCATCGGGCCCGACAGCATCCGCGTATAGACGAGCGTCGGCACATGATCGGGGCCGTTGGCGAAGGCGCCCCAGGCATTATATTCCATGCCGCGCGCGCCTTCACGCGCGACCCAGTTGGGCCAGGTGCGGCGAAGCCCCGTGTCCTTCACCGGTTCGTGCGGGTTGACCGCGACATGATATTTGGCGGCGGTCTCGACCACCTTCAGATGATGCCGCACCTGCCGCTGGCCGTCGTGCCATTCCATCGCGGTCGCCCCCGGCGTGCCGCCCGGCGCGATGATCCCGCCCGCGTCGGCGACATAGCCGGTCTTGACCGTCCCGACGCCGAGCCGGCCATAGAGCTTCATCGCGTCGTCGAGCTGCGCTTCGTAGACCGCGATATTGCCGCCGGTTTCGTGATGGCCGATCAGCTGGACGCCCTTTTTCCGCCCATAGTCCGTCACCGCCTTCAGGTCGAAATCGGGGGTCGGCTGCGTGAAGCTGAATTCGTCGCCATGGCCGAACCAATTGCCGTTCCAGCCCTTGTTCCAGCCCTCGACGAGCACGCCGCCGAAGCCGTGCTTCGCCGCGAAATCGATATATTGCTTTGTCCGCTCGGTCGTCGCGCCGTGTTTGGGGCCTTCGGCCCAGCTCCAGTCGCCGCGGATCATGCCCCACCAGATGCCGATATATTTCATCGGCTTGAACCAGCTGACGTCGCCGAGCTTGTTCGGCTCGTTGAGGTTGAGTTCGAGATCGCTTTCGACCAGCCCCGCCGCATCGCCCGCGATGCGGATCGTCCGCCACGGCGTCGCGAACGGCAGGTCGCGGATGACGCGCGGCCCCTGCGACGACGGCGACAGGGTGGCGCGGAACTTCTGTCCCTCGATGCGTTTGAACCACATGCCCGCATAATCGACGAGCGCGGCTTCGTGGAACGCGAGGTGGGTGCCGTCGTCGAGGCGCATCGTGATCGGCGTGTGCGCGGTCGCGACCGCGTCGATCGGCGTTTGCTGATAGAGCTGCTCGTAGCGGTTCCATTCGCCGCCGGTGATCCACCAGGCGGTGCCCTTTGGCACGATGTCGAATTCGGTGATTTCGTCGGCGATCTTCGCGGTCTGGAGCCCCGCCTGCTCGGGGAGTTCATAGCGGAAGCCGATGCCGTCGTCGAACAGGCGGAAGCGAACGTTCATCGCATGACCGCCCCAGCTTTCATTCTGGCGGAAGCGGACGAGCAATTCATTGTGGCGGTCGCGCACGAAGCGGCGTTCGCCCCAAGGCTGTTCCCAGCGCGTGTCGGCGCTGGCACGCTCGGCGCTCTCGATCGCGAAACCGCGCTGGAGCGCGATGCCGTCGGTCAGCAGGAAGCCGAGCTTCGACGGCGCGATCAGCAGCTTGCCCTTGCGCGTCAGCGACCAGGTCGGGCGCTGATCATTGTCGGTCGACACGGTGAGCACGATGCTGCCGTCGGGCGATGCGGCGGTCTGCTGCGGCCGCGTTTCCTGCGCCGCAGCGGGAACGGTCGCGGCGGCGAGCAGCGGGAGAACGGCGAACAGGCTACGCATCATTTTTTCCTTCGAGTTTCAGCCAGAGGGCGCCGCACGGCGGCAAGTGCGCCGGATCGGCGCCGTTCAATGCGACGATCGGTTCGGCGCCGGCGCCATGGGACGCGATGTCGATCGCCGCGCCGCCGAGATTGAAGAGGCAGCGGACATGCTCGCCGCCCGCGACGCGATCGAAACCGAGGAGGTCGCCCTCGGCGATCCAGTGCGCGTTGGCGCCGAGCCGCAGCGCCGGGTGCGCCGCGCGCAGCGCGACGAGATGGCGGGTGAGGTTGAGCAGCGAAGCGGGGTCGTCGTGCTGCCGGTCGACCGCGAGATCGCCATGCGCGGCGCCGACCGGCAGCCACGGATCGACGCTCGAAAACCCCGCGTGATTTTCGCCCGCCGCCCAGGGCAGCGGCGTCCGCGCACCGTCGCGCGACAGCGTCAGCGGCCAGTTCTTGAGCGCCTCGGGATCCTTGACGAGTTCGAACGGAATCTCGACCTGGTCGAGCCCGAGTTCCTCGCCATTATAGATGATGATATTGCCGCGCAGCGCGCAGAGCAGCGCCATCTTCATGCGCGCATAAGCCGCCGGATCGACGCCCTCGGGCGTCCAGCGCGATAAAGCGCGCGGCGCGTCGTGATTTTCAAACGCCCAGCTCGGCCAGCCCATGCCCGGCGCGTCAGGCCATTGTTCGGCCGCCTCGCGCACCAGCTGCGGCGTCAGGCGGTCCGCATAGAGGAAATCGAAGCCATAGGCGCTGCTCAGCCGGCGGTCGCCCGCGGTGAACAGCTTCATCTCGCGCACCGCGTCGTCGCCGCCGACTTCGGCGACGGTGAAGCGGCCGGGATATTGATCGGTCAGCGCGCGGATGCGTTCGAGGAACAGCGGGATGTCGGGGTGCGACTGGTTGTAGATTTTCTGCTGGAAATCGAACGGCCGGGTACGCGGCTTGTTCGACGGCAGCGCCGGCGGATTGTCGCGAAGTTCGGGATCGTGCATCGAAAAATTGATCGCATCGATGCGGAAACCATCGACGCCCCTGTCGAGCCAGAAGCGCACCGCGCCGAGCAGCGCGTCCTGCACCTCCGGGTTGTGGACGTTGAGCTGCGGCTGCGACCCCAGGAAATTGTGCAGATAATATTGGCCGCGCCGCGCGTCCCACGTCCAGGCGGGACCGCCGAACACCGACTGCCAGTTGGTCGGCGGCGAGCCGTCGGGCTTGGCATCGGCCCAGACGTACCAGTCGGCCTGATCATTATATTTGTTCGCGCGGCTCGCCGCGAACCAGGCGTGACGGTCGGAGGTGTGCGCGAAGACGAGGTCGGTCGTGACTTTCAGCCCCAGCGCATGCGCGCGCGCCACCAGCGCGTCGAAATCGTCGAGCGTGCCGAAGATCGGATCGACGTCGCAATAGTCGGCAATGTCATAGCCGAAATCGTCCATCGGCGAGGGGTAGAAGGGCGACAGCCAGATCGCGTCGACGCCCAGGGAGGCGATATAATCGAGCCGTGCGGTGATGCCGGCAAGATCGCCGATGCCGTCGCCGTTCGAATCGGCGAAGCTGCGCGGATAGACCTGATAGATCGCCGCGCCCTTCCACCAGACATGCGGCGATTGGCGGACGGACGACGGCAGGGGAGAGAGTTCGTTCATTGGGCTTTGCAGATCATATATCCGAGCGGCGGCAGTTTGATGGCGAGCTGTCCCGGCGCGGCGGACCTCGCCGGGCAGTCGCCGTAAAGCGCCGTGTAGTTATTCTTCAGGGGATCGACGGCGACATTGGCGCTGAGCGGCGCGTTCGACGTGTTGAACGCGAGCAGGATTTCCTGCCCCGACGCCGCGTCGATGCGCGACACGGCGAACAGCCCCGGCTTTTCGGCATAGGTGCGGATGCGTTGCTCTCCGCGCCGAAGCGCGACATGATCCTGCCGCAGCTTCGCGAGCCGCGCGAAGGCGCGGTAGAGCGGATGGTCGGGGTCGAAATTGCTCCGGGCCGTCGTCGCATCGGTGCCGATCAGCTCATTGTCGTTATAGACCGCGACCTTTGAGGGGAACATGTCCTCGCGCGCATCCTGGTCGCCGCCGTCGCCGGTGAAGCCCTGCTCGTCGCCCGAATAGAGCACCGGCACGCCGCGCAGCGTGAGCAGCATCGCGTGCGCAAGCTCGGTGCGGCGCAGGATTTCCTGATCGCTCGCCGCGGGAAAGGCCTTGCGCGCGAAGTGGGCGAAGCGGCCGAAATCATGGTTGCCGGTGAAAGTCGGAAGCCGGAGCGCCGTCCGGTCGTCGCCATAGAGCGGATCGGCCGAGAACAGCTTTTCCAGCCAGTCGGGCGCTTTGGTCCCGCCGGCGACGTCGCGAACCGCGGCGAAGAAGGGGAAATCGAGGCTCGACGGCAGCCCCGCGACCCGCGTGCCCTGCGCGGTGATAGTCGGGTCCATATCGCCGGTCGCATATTCGCCGAAGATGTGGAAGTTCGGGATGCCATTCTTCGCCGCGCGATCGAGCATCGCGGGGGCGAAGGCGCGCCAGAATTCTGGGTTCACATGCTTGGCGGTGTCGATACGGAAGCCGTCAACCTTATAGCGGTCGATCCAGTCGCCATAAATGTCGACGAAGCCCTGAACGACGCGGGGATTTTCGGTCATCAGATCGTCGAGCCCGACGAAATCGCCCATCGTCGAGCTTTCGCCGGTGAAGGTCGAATTGCCGCGGTTGTGATAATAGATCGGCTCGTTGAGCCACGCCGGGACCTTGATGTCCTTCTCGTGCGGCGCGACCTTGACCATATAGGCGAAATTCGGGTCGGTCAGGCGGGCGAAATTCTCCGTGGTCTGAACATCGTCGCCGGCGAAGCCGTCGTTGACCGACGCCCCGTCGGCGGCGCGGCGCGCATAGGGATAATCGGCGCGGCTGCGATAGGGGCAGTCATAGCCCTTGCATTCGGCCATCTCGATCACGTCGGCGGTATGGTTGATGAGAATGTCCATATAGACCTTCATGCCCTTCGCGTGCGCGGCATCGACCAGCGCCTTGAAATCCGCGTTGGTGCCGAGGTGCGGATCGACCCGGGTGAAATCGGTCACCCAATAGCCGTGATAACCCGCGCTCTCCTGTCCCTTCGGGCCCTGCACCACCTTGTTCTTGAACACCGGCGACAGCCAGACCGCGGTCGCGCCGAGCGACTGGATATAGTCGAGCCGCCGGATCACGCCTTTCAGGTCGCCGCCGTGGAAAAAGCCCTTCGATGCGGGGTCATAACCCGTCGCGAGCCGATCGCCCTCCAGCCCGCCCTTGTCGTTGCCGGCATCGCCATTCTCGAACCGGTCGGGCAGCAGGAAATAGACGATCTCGTCCTCGGGCGGGCGCTGCCGGTAATCGGCGGCGGGCGCGGCGCCCGCCATGCTCAGCGCGATCAAGGATGCGAACAGGCTCATGCGGGCACTCCTGCCGCGCAATGCTGCGCGATGAAATCTTCGTGGGTAGGCAAATGCGACGCGGTGCGCGCGACGATCGTTTCGATGTCGGCGAAAAAGCCCGCGAGTTCATCGCGCGTGAGCTGGTCGGCCATCGGATGATGGGTCTTGGGCTCGATATTCTGCCCGGTCAGCACCTGGAACCAGCCGATTTCGACGAACAGTTCGTCGGCTTCGCGCACGATCTGGCCCTGACTGCGGAACAGCTCGATCTTGTGCGCGAGCGTTTCGGGGATGCCCATCTCGCGGCAGCGGATCCAGAAGGGCGAGTCGGTGCGCTGGTTGGCGTGATAATGGAGGATGATGAAGTCGCGGATGCGTTCATAATCGAAGCGAACGCGGCGGTTATAGGCGTCGATATTGGCGGCATCGAAATCGCGGTTCGGAAAATGCGCGAGCAGCTTGGCGATGCCGTTCTGGATCAGGTGGATGCTCGTCGATTCGAGCGGTTCGAGGAAGCCCGAGGCGAGGCCGAGCGCGACGACATTGGCGTTCCACGCGCGCCGCCGCATCCCGGTACGGAAGCGCAGCGTCCGCGGTTCGGCGAGCGGGCGCCCTTCGACGTTCGCGAGCAGGGTCGCCGTCGCTTCATCCTCGCCGATGAAGTCGCTGCAAAAGACATGGCCGTTGCCCGTCCGGTGCTGGAGCGGGATGCGCCATTGCCAGCCGCTCTGGTGCGCGATCGCCTGCGTATAAGGGCGCGCCGGGCCGGCATTTTCGCTCGGCACCGCGATCGCGCGGTCGCACGGGAGCCAGTGCGTCCAGTCTTCAAAGCCCGTTTCGAGCGCCTCCCCGATCAGCAGCGCGCGAAAGCCCGAGCAGTCGATGAAGAGTTCGCCTTCGATCGCCGTGCCATTTTCGAGGACGACGGCTTCGACATGGCCGCTCGCGCCATTGCGCCGCACGCTTTCGATCTTGCCCTCGATCCGCACGACGCCTGCATGTTCGGCGATTTTGCGCAGATAGGCGGCATAGAGCGCGGCATCGAAATGAAAGGCATGGGCGATGCCGTCGAGGCCCGTGTTCGCGATTTGCGGCAGCCGCGCGAAGCGGTTCGCGCGCGCGGCACTTTCGTTCAGCGAATAGTCGCCGAGCCGCCCCGCGATGCCCTCGGCCCGGCCGCGTAGCCAATATTGCGGGAACTGGAGCATGCCGAGGCTGCGCCCGACCTGCCCGAAAGCGTGCATATAGGTATCGCCGAGCCGGCCCCAGTCGCGAAACTCGATGCCGAGCTTGAACGTCCCGCGCGTTTCGCGGACGAATTCATCCTCGTCGATGCCGATCAGCGCATTGAACAGGCGGATCGCCGGGATGGTCGCTTCGCCAACGCCGATGGTGCCGATTTCGTCGCTTTCGACCAGCCGGATCGACAGATTGTCCATCGTGCGCGACAGCGCCGCGGCGGCCATCCAGCCCGCGGTGCCGCCACCGACGATCACCACCTTCGTGATGCGGTTCTCACCCACGCTGCCCATTCCTCTCGTCCGGAAGCGGACGGGCTTTTCGGCCCGCCCGCGCATTCCGTCAGAACTTGTAGGTGACACCGGCCATGAAGTTGCGACCATAATTCTGATAGTCGCGGATCTGGCGCGGATCATTGTTGTAATAGGTCACGAACGGCTCGTTGGTGAGGTTCGACGCCTGGAGCAGGATGCCGAGCCCTTCGAGCGCGCCGCTCTGGAAGGTATAGCCAACCTGCGCATCGACGACCATCTCGCTCTTCGCCGTCACCAGGTCGCGCTTCAGGCTGAGACCCGACACTTCGGCGAGGAACTTCGAGCGATAGCGGCCCGATATGCGTGCCTGGAAACCGGCCTTTTCGAAATAGGCGGTGCCGTTCACGACCCAGCGCGACAGGCCGGGCATGGCGATCGGGTCGGCGCTGCCTTCGCGGACGCGGCTCTTCGTAAAGGAGCCGCTGGCCAGCACGCCGAATCCGTCGAGCGCCTGGGTGAAGGTCGCGAAGGGCAGCGAGAGCGCGGCTTCGGCGCCATAGACGCGCCCGCCATTCCCGTTGCGCCACTGGTTGGCCAAACCCTGATAGGTCGCGACCGTTCCGCCGTCCGGAATTTCAAAGCCCGTGAAGTCGAACGCGTCGCTTTGGCGGTAGATGTAATTTTCGAGATATTTGTAGAAACCGCCCAGCGACACATAGGCGCCCTGACCGAAATATTTCTCGAGCGAGACGTCGACCGTGTCGGCCATCAGCGGCCGCAGCTTCGCATTGCCGAGGTCGAGCGACCAGGGCGACGCTTCGATGTCGGTGTTGTTACGCCTCGACGCGTCGAAATTGACGCCGCCGCCGGGCTTCAGCTGATCCATGCGCGCCCGCGCCAGCATCCGCGCGGCGCCGAAGCGCAGGAAGGTGTTGTCGGCGAATTCGACCGTCAGGTTCATGCTGGGCAGGAAGTCGGTATAGGTCGCGCCGTCGGTCACCGGCGTCGATTGCACCTGCCCACCGACGACCTGCGCAAAAAAGCTCGACGCCGACTGGTCGGTGTGGACGATCTGGATACCGACATTGCCGCGGATGGGGGTGCTGCCCGTGTCGGCGTCGAAATTGGCCTGGACGAAGCCCGTCAGCACCTTTTCGCGAACATTATAGTCGTTGAAGATGCGGCCCGGCGTCCAGCCCGCTTCGTCGGTGAGCACATAGTTTCCGTCGTTGTAATAGCGCCAGCTGTCGAACGCGACCATGCCGGGAATGCCGATGAAGTCGAGCGACACGGGGTCGTAGAGATAGTCGGCGGGCACCGCGGTATTCGCCGGATAATCATTGCTGGTCAGCACGAAACCGCGATCGTCGAGGCTCTTTTCGCGATCCGAATAATTGGCGCCGACGCGAATGCTGCTGAGCACGCCGTCCAGTTCCTGCGTCGCCTGCAGGCGCAGCGATTTGAGCTCGTCCTTGATCTTCGGCGTGTTGACGAAGCCGTCCTGGCAATTGGGAACCGCACCGCCGCAGCTGTTCCAGCCCTGCGGATCGGTGATCAGGAACAGGTTCGGATCGGCATAGTCGAGCGACGGGTCGAGGATGATGCCGCCCTTTGGCCGCAACTGGAACCCGAGCGCGGTTTCGCGCGCGCCGACGCCCGCGCCGCGGCCCGTGCCGAGATAGATTTCCAGATTTTCCTCGGTCTTCTTGAGCCGCGAATAGCCGAGGTCGAGTTCGAGCGTCAGCCGGTCGTTGGGCTTGAACTGGCTGTTCCAGCCGCCGGCGATGATCGTCGAGGTGCGGTGGACGACGTCGTTGCGCATCACGGCTTCGGTGCCCGACCAGGTGCCCGAGGTCACCAGCCCGTCCTCGATCGTGAAATCGGTCAGCGTGGAATTGCCCCACGCCAGCGGCAGTTCGATGCCGCGCAGCCGCTGGTCGTCCTTGAATCGCGACCAATAGGCGTCGATCGTCGTGTGGAACTTGTCGCTCGGTTCCCATTCGACCACCGCCATCACGCCGTCGCGCTTCAGCTCGTTCGATTTCACATAGGGCTTGGCGCCGCCGATCAGGAAGGCGGTGTTCGTCCCGTCGGTCAGCTCGGGATAGCCCCAGGCGTTGAACCGCTCCTCGGCGGTCGGCGACTGCATGCGCGCATAGCCGATCGCCCAGCCGAGCGTGCCGTCGGCATTCTGGTCGATATAGGAGATGTTGGCACGATAGCCCTTGTTCGAAATATCGGGATTGAGCTCGCCGAGATCGTTGATCTCGAACCGCGCGCCGGCCGCGATCGCGCGCCGGCCATAAGCGAGCGGACGCACCGTCCGCATGTCGATCGTGCCGCCGAGCGCCTGCCCGATCAGCGACGCGTCGGGGGTCTTGTAGACGACCGCGCCGTTGAGCAGCTCCGACGGATATTGGTCGAGCTCGACACCGCGATTGTTGCCCGCCGAAACCTGTTCGCGCCCGTTGAGCAAGGTCGTGGTGAAATCGGGCGCGAGGCCGCGGATCGACACGACATTGGCGCGGCCATCGAGGCGCTGGGTGGCGAGGCCCGGCAGGCGCGACAGCGATTCGGCGATCGACAGGTCGGGCAGCTTGCCGATGTCCTCGGCCGAGATCACTTCGACGATCGAGGTGTTGTTTTTCTTCGCCTGCACCGAATTGTTGATCGCGCCGCGGATGCCGGTGACGACGATGGCGTCTTCGGCCGGCGCTGCATCGACGGGTGCGGTGCTCGCGTCCTGCGCCATCGCGGCGCCGGGCAGGAAGGCGGTCAAGGTGAGGCCAAGCGCGATGGCGCTGGCACCCCGGCTAAGATTGGGGCGAAGATTGGTCGGCATGGTCATTTGTGGCTCCCCTGGCACGGACGGGCGGTCTTGCCCGCGCATCGGACCGGGGACGCGAAGCGTCCGTCAGGCTCCTCTCCGATGCGTGGGCTTTCCCATCTTGAGCCTCGCAATTGAAACCAATCGCGGCGGGCCGCCATAGGGTATACGTATACGCATAATATGCACGAGCGGGCGCTGTCGCAGAAATGTCACGCTTTCGCCGCGCTATGAACCACGGCCGGCGTCATGCAAATTCTTGGCAGCGACCGGACCAATCGTTAGGTTGATGCCATGGAACGGCGCGCGACACGACGGCCGTGACGGGGAGAGACGAGCATGGGGCGCCAGCCCTCCGCCAAGCCGACGAGCTTCGACATCGCCTATCTGGCGGGCGTCTCACAGCCCACGGTGTCGCGCGCGCTGCGCGGCAGCAAGTCGGTCAGCGCCGCGACCCGCGCCAACATCGAACGCATCGCGCGCGAGCTCAACTACACCGTCGACAAGAACGCCTCGAGCCTGCGCTCGCAGCGCACCCACACGCTGGCTTTGCTCTTTTTCGAAGATCCGACCCCCGACGAATCGATGATCAACCCCTTCTTCCTGTCGATGCTGGGGTCGATCACGCGGCAATGCGCGCTCAAAGGCTATGACCTGCTCATCAGTTTTCAGCAGATGCACAACGACTGGCACGTCGCCTATCAGGACAGCCACCGGTCGGACGGCATCATCCTTTTGGGTTATGGCGATTATCAGCTTTACCGAACCAAGCTCGAGCATCTGGTCGAGATGGACACGAAATTCGTGCGCTGGGGATCGGTTTCGGATGACAGCATCGGGCTGACCGTCGGGTCGGACAATGTCGGCGCGGGCGAGCTGGCGGGCGCGCATCTGGTCGAGATCGGGCGGCGGCATATCGCCTTCCTCGGCGACGCGTCGGACCATGCTCCCGAATTTCAGGACCGCTATACCGGGCTTTGCCGCGCGATGCGCGCCGCGGGGATCGCCCCCGACCCGGGATTGCAGCAGGGTGCGGTGTCGTCGGAGGCGTCGGGCTATGCCGCAGCGCGGTCGCTGCTCGCGAGCGGACAGCCGTTCGACGCGATTTTCGCCGCGAGCGACCTGATCGCGATCGGCGCGATGCGCGCACTCGCCGAAGCGAAGCTGCGCTGCCCGCCGGACGTCGCGCTGATCGGCTTCGACGATATCCCCGCCGCCAGCCAGACTTCGCCGACGCTGACGACGGTGATGCAGGATATGAAGGGCGCGGGCGAGTTGCTCGTGGACGCGCTGCTCCGCCGCATTGGCGGCGCCGACGCCGAGCGCACGATGCTGCCGGCGAAGCTGATCAAGCGGCAGAGCACGGCGGTTTAGAGAGGCTTCGAAGATCGCTTGGGGGGTGGGGAGCGGGCGTTGATCAACCCCCTCCTCTTCAGAGGAGGGGCAGTGAGACTTGGTCCGGCGCAGCCGGGCCTTTAGTCGAGCGGGGTGGCGGCGGGACCGCCCATCCTCGGCGAACACCACCCCGCTGCGACTAACGAACAAGTTCGTAAGTCTCGCTACCCCTCCTCTGAAGAGGAGGCGCTGACCGATGGTCTCCGACGGTAACTTCCGGCCAAAACACCCGCCACGTATTCGTATACACGCCGCCCGCGCGCTTGCTCTCTCCCGCCCACGCTGCGACACCCGGGCGCGACGAGAGCCGCCGACCGGCCGCAAGGGGAGAGACGCGATGGACAAGCCGCGACAGGGTTTCGCCGGCCTGTGGAATATCAGCTTCGGCTTTTTCGGCATCCAGATCGGCTTCGCGCTGCAGAATGCGAATATGAGCCGCATCTTCCAGTCGCTGGGCGAGGATATCGAGAAGCTGCCCGGCCTGTGGGTCGCCGCGCCGCTGACCGGGCTGCTCGTCCAGCCGATCATCGGCCATATGAGCGACAGGACCTGGCTCGGCCGCCTCGGACGCCGCCGTCCGTACTTTCTCGCCGGCGCGATCCTCGCCGCGATCGCGCTGTTCGTCATGCCCGAAAGCCCGGCGATCTGGTTCGCGGCGATGATGCTGTGGCTGCTCGACGCGTCGCTCAATATTTCGATGGAGCCGTTCCGCGCCTTCGTCGGCGACATGCTGGGCAAGGATCAGCATAGCGTCGGCTATGCGGTGCAGACCGCCTTCATCGGCGCCGGCGCGGTCGTCGGATCGCTGTTCCCCAGCCTGATGGAAGCGATGGGCGTCGCCAATGTCGCGCCGCCGGGGCAAATCCCCGACACGGTGCGCTACGCCTTCTGGTTCGGGGGGCTCGCGCTGTTCCTCGCGGTGCTGTGGACCGTCGTCGCGACGCGCGAATATAGTCCCGAACAGATGGCCGCGTTCGAACCACCCGCCGCCGCGAACGCGCCCGCCGTTCGTCCGCTCGCTTCGCACGGTTATGCGGTCAGCGTCGGCTGGGTCGCCGCGGGGATCGCCGTCGCGCTGGTCCAGATGCGGTTCGCGCTGCTGCGCGAGGTGCTGCTGCTCGGCGCGCTGCTCGCCGGATATGGCCTCGCGAGCGCACTCGCGATCACGCTGGCGCGGCGCGGGAACGACCGGAACATGCTGTCGAGCATCGTCGGCGATTTCGCCGGCATGCCGGTGCTGATGAAGCGGCTGGCGCTGGTGCAATTCTTCAGCTGGTCGGCGCTGTTCATCATGTGGATCAACACCACGCCGATCGTCGCCCAATATCATTATGGCGCGACCGACGCGGCGAGCGCCGCCTATCAGGACGCGAGCAACTGGGTCGGCGAACTGTTCGCCATCTACAACGGCGTCGCGGCCGTCGCCGCGCTGACCCTGCTTCCCTGGCTCTCCCGGCGGCTGGGGCAGGCACGGACGCATATGGTCGGGCTCGCCTGCGGCGCGATCGGCTATGCGAGCTTCTTCCTGCTCCGCGACCCGGCGCATCTGATCGCGAGCGAGATTTTCATCGGCATCTTCTGGGCGTCGGTGCTCGCCATGCCCTATGCCATCCTCGCCTCCAGCCTGCCGCAGGCGAAGCTCGGCATCTATATGGGGCTGTTCAACATGTTCGTCGTGCTGCCGCAATTGCTCGTCGCGACGGTGATGGGCTCGATCATGCAGGCGCTGTTTCCGGGCGAGCCGATCTATACGATGGCGTTCGCCGCGGTGACCCTGCTGCTTGCCGTGCTCGCGATGACGCGCGTCGCCGCCGTTCAGCCTGCGGGTGCCTTGTCATAGACGAGGCGGAAGCCGACATTGCTCGTGCCGAGGCCGGGATCGCGGCCCTGGCGTGAGGCGGGGCGGTAGCGTTGGCAATAATTGGGGGCGCAGAGGTAGCTGCCACCCTTCACCGTGCGCGACGGCATGCCGGGATTGAAAGGGTCATAGGCGTTGTTTTCGCTGGGGCCCTTGGGATTGTCCCTGTCGTCGGGATCGTGGCCCGGCCGGAAAAAATCCGATGTGACCTCCCAGACATTGCCGACCATGTCGTAGAGGCCGTTGGCGTTCGGCTTGTAACAGCCGACCGGCGCGATGCCCTTGAAACCGTCGCTTTCGGCATTGTAATTGGGGAAGGCACCCTGCCAGCTGTTCGCCTCGGCGGGTTGGACATTCTTCGACCGCTCGCCCGCGCTCGCGGCATATTCCCATTCGGCCTCGGTCGGGATGCGCCCGCCCGCCCATTTGGCATAGGCGACCATATCGTCCCACGCGAGATGGACGACGGGCTCGTTCTGAACCTGATCGGGCCCGGTCGGGCCATAGGGCTTTTTCCAGTTCGCGCCGGGGAGATATTTCCACCAGTCGGCATAATTGTTCGACGGGAAATCGGGCGGGGTGAACACCGCCGAACCCGCTTTCAACATGTCGGGCGGGATCTGGTCGGCGGGGACCTGAAACTGCTTGGGGTCGACGGGCTTTTCGGCGATGGTGACATAGCCGGTCGCCTTTACGAAGGCAGCGAACTGGCGGTTGGTGACCTCGTGCGGGTCGATCCAGAAGCCGGCGACCGTCGTTTCGCGAACCGGGCCTTCCTCGGCATAGACATCGTCCTCGCCCATTGCGAAGGTCCCGCCCGCGAGCTTGACCGGCGTGTCGGCGATCGCCGGGCATTGACGCGGAGTTGCGGCGGCGACCTGTTTGTCCTCGGTCTTGTCGCCGCTGCACGCCGACACAAGGCCCAGCAGCGCGGCCGCGCCGAGAACGGGAAACAGCGTCGAACGGATCATCATCTTCTCCACCGGGCCGCGTTGACGGCCATCGGCGCGCGGGTCAAGAGCCCGCGCTTGCCTGTCACGGCCCCGCATTGAACTCCGCGACCAGATCGAAGCGATCACCGCGAAACAATTGCCGGACGTGGGTGACGACGCGCCCCGCGCGCCAGGTCGTGCGGTCGAGTTCGAGACAGGCGGCCGCCGCCCCTGCCCCCAGCAGTCCCGCCTCCTTTCGCGTCGGCGTCACTGCGCGGATGACGTGCCGCGCCTGCGTCCACGGAATATGGCCGAGCAGCCACGTTCCCGGCGCTTCGGCGGCAAAATCCGCGCCCAGCGCCTCGGGCACTTCGTCGAGCGCG
Organism: Sphingopyxis italica; assembly: GCF_011926545.1. Taxonomy (GTDB): domain Bacteria; phylum Pseudomonadota; class Alphaproteobacteria; order Sphingomonadales; family Sphingomonadaceae; genus Sphingopyxis; species Sphingopyxis italica. Next base: position 562,576 of record NZ_JAATIT010000001.1, read on the forward strand.
ATGAACCGCCGTTCGAGCGCGAAGGCTTCGTCCGCCGCCATATGCACGCCCTCGATGCGGAGCGCGGGACCGGGGCACGACGCCTCGCCGACATCGTCTGTATCGGCCAAGAGGAGGTCCCAGCGATAGGCCTCGCCCCGCGCGGCGATGAGTTCGGCGAGATCGGGCACCGTCATCACCGCCGAATGAACCGGCGGATGCGCAACGAAAGTCCCCGCCTTGCGCCGCCGCTCGACCAGGCCCGACGCCGCAAGCTCGCCGAGCGCCTTGCTGACCGTCGCGCGCGCGCAGCCATAGCGCGCGGCGAGTTCCTGCTCGGTCGGCACCCGGTCGCCGGGGCGCCATTCGCCCGACCGGATCGCGGCCGCGATCTCGTCCCGGATGCGCCGCGCCGGGTTCACGCGAGCAGCCGTGCGATGCAGGCGCGATAGGTCGCGGCGATCGCCTCGGCGTCGACATGGCGCCCCTTTTCGACGCGCTTCACGCCCGCGCGCCATACGCTGTCGATCGCGCCCGCGCGCGCCGCGAAAATCCAGCGGTCGAGGAGCGTCGCATCGTCGCTGCCGGCGAAGGACGGGTGATCGAGGTCGAGCGAGACGATGTCGGCGGCATGGCCGACGGCGAGGCCGGCGGGGACGCCGAGTGCCTGCGCGCCGCCGTCGAGCGCGCGCGCGAAGAGGTTGGCGCCGACGAACGGCGCCTCCTCGCCCGCCAGCAGGGCGCGGGCGCGGTGCGCGAGCCGCTGCGAATATTCGAGCGCACGAAGCTCCTGCGCCGCATCGACGAGGATATTGCTGTCGGTGCCGACCCCGAAGCGCCCGCCCGCGGCGAGATAGTCGATCGCCGGAAAGATGCCGTCACCGAGATTGGCCTCGGTAACCGGACACAGCCCGGCAACCGCGCCGCTCGCGGCGAGCCGCGACACTTCATGTTCGGCAAGATGGGTCGAGTGGATCAGACACCAGCGCGCATCGACCCCGGCGTTGCCCAGCAACCATTCGACCGGCCGCGCGCCGCTCCACGCGACGCAATCGGCGACTTCCTTTTCCTGTTCGGCGGCATGGATATGCACCGGCCCCACCGGCGACATGTCGAGCAACGCCTCGAGTTCGTCGGGCGTGACCGCGCGAAGCGAATGCGGCGCGACGCCGATATTCGCGTCGCCCGAAAGCTTGGGCCGCGCCGCGTCGAGCAGTTTCGCAAAGCCGTCGATGTCATTGAGAAAGCGCCGCTGGCCCGCGCTCGGCGGCGCGGCGCCGAAATTGCCATGCGCGTAGAAGACGGGGAGCAGCGTCAACCCGATCCCCGTCGCCGCGCTCGCCCGCGCGATTGCGCCCGCCATCTCGGCCGGATCGGCATAGGCGGCGCCCGCGGGATCGTGATGGAGATAGTGGAACTCGCCGACGCGCGTGAAGCCCGTCTCGAGCATCTCGGCATAGGCCTGCGCCGTGATCGCCGCGACATCGTCAGGCGTCAGCCGGTCGAGGAAGCGGTACATGATCTCGCGCCAGCTCCAGAAATTGTCATCGGGGCGGCTGCGGCGTTCGGACAATCCCGCCATGCCGCGCTGGAAGCCGTGGCTGTGGACGTTGCACAGGCCGGGCAGCGCGACACGGTGGCGTTCATCGCCGGCTTCCTCCACGGCTCCGGTCTCGACCGACGCGATCCGGCCGTCGGCGATCCGCAGCCTTACGCCCTTTTCCCAACGATTGCCGATCCATGCGCGTTCGAACCAGAGCGAAGTCATTATCCGTCCTCATATTATGTCTAGACATAATGACGCATCGGCGCGAGACTGTCCAGATGGAGCAACGCTGGACGAACGCCCGACTCGCGACGATGGCCGATGACACCCTCGGCCTGATCGACGATGGCGTGGTGATCTCGAAGGAAGGCCGGATCGTCTATGCCGGTCCGGCCGACGGCGCGCCGACGACCGATGCGAAAGTCCATGATTGCGAAGGCCGGCTGATCACGCCCGGGCTGATCGATTGTCACACGCACCTGATCCACGGCGGTAACCGTGCGAACGAATGGGCGATGCGGCTTCAAGGCGCGAGCTATGAAGAGATCGCGCGTGCGGGCGGCGGAATCGTGTCGACGATGCGCGCGACGCGCGAAGCGAGCGAGGAGGAACTGGTCGAAAGCGCCCTTCCCCGCCTCGACGCGCTGATCGCCGAGGGCGTGACGACGATCGAGATCAAGTCGGGCTATGGTCTATCGACCGAAGATGAGATCAAGATGCTGCGCGCCGCGCGCGCGCTCGCCGATCGCCGCGCGATCCGCATCGAACCGACCTTCCTCGGCGCGCACGCGCTGCCCCCCGAATACAAAGACAACAGCGACGCCTATATCGACCTCGTGGTGGGCGAGATGATTCCCGCCGCCGCGCCGTTCGCGACCGCGGTCGATGCCTTTTGCGAGGGCATCGGCTTTTCGCCCGACCAATGCGCGCGGGTGTTCGCGGCGGCCGAAGCGCATGGGCTCAAGGTCAAGCTCCACGCCGAACAATTGTCGGCGCTCCACGGCAGCGCGCTCGCGGCAAAGCACGGCGCGCTGTCGGCCGATCATCTCGAACATGCGACCGACGACGACGTCCGCGCGATGGCCGAGGCAGGCACCGTCGCGGTTCTCCTCCCCGGCGCCTATTATTTCATGCGCGAGACGAAGCGGCCGTCGATCGACGCGATGCGCCGCCACGGGACGCGCATCGCACTCGCGACCGACAACAACCCCGGCACCTCGCCGACGACTTCGCTGCTGCTGATGCTCAACATGGGCGCGACCTTGTTCGGGCTGACGGTGATCGAGGCGCTGCGCGGCGTCACGGTGAACGCCGCCGCCGCGCTCGGCCTGTCCGCCGAAATCGGCACGATCGAGGCCGGCAAGGCGTGCGACCTCGCGATCTGGGACGTCGCCGACCCCGCCGAGCTTGTCTACCGTATCGGCTTCAACCCGCTTCACCAACGCATCAAGGACGGTCAATGAAAGCTGTGACGATCACGCCGGGCACGACGACGCTCGGCCGGTGGTTCGCGATCTACGAAGGCACCAGCGTCGCGCTCGATGCGGGCGCGTGGGATGCGATCGACGCCAGTGCCGCCGCAGTCGCGCGCATCGTCGCGAAGGGCGCGCCCGTCTACGGCATCAACACCGGCTTCGGAAAGCTCGCGAGCGTGCGGATCGCCGACGACGAACTGTCGACGCTCCAGCGCAATATCGTCCTCAGCCACGCCGCGGGCACCGGCGCGCCGTCGCCGGCGAAGATCGTGCGGCTGATGATGGCGCTGAAGCTCGCGAGTTTCGGCATGGGCGCGTCGGGAGTGAAGCGCGAAACTGTCGCGATGATCGAGGCGATGCTTGCCAAGGGCCTGACCCCCGTCGTCCCGTCGCAAGGATCGGTCGGCGCGAGCGGCGATCTCGCGCCGCTATCGCACATGGCCGCCGCGATGATCGGCGTCGGCGCGATCGAGGTCGGCGGCAAAACGCTTCCCGCTGCCGATGCGCTGAAGCAGGCGGGCCTCGCGCCGCTCGACCTCGGCCCGAAGGAAGGGCTCGCGCTGCTCAACGGCACGCAATTTTCGGCCGCCAACGCGCTCGCGGGCCTGTTCCGCGCCGAAACCGTCTTCCGCGCGGCGCTGATCACCGGCGCGCTCTCGACCGAGGCCGCCAAGGGCTCCGACGCACCGTTCGATGCGCGCATCCATGCGCTACGCGGCCACGCCGGGCAGCGCGAGGTCGGCGATGCGCTCCGCGGCCTGATGGCGGGGTCGGCGATCCGCGCCTCGCACGCGGAGGGCGATCCGCGCGTGCAGGATCCCTATTGCCTGCGCTGCCAGCCGCAGGTGATGGGTGCCGCGCTCGACCTGCTCCGCCAGGCTGCGACGACTCTCGGCATCGAGGCGAATGGCGTTTCGGACAATCCGCTGATTTTCGCCGACACCGATGAAGCCTTGTCGGGGGGCAATTTCCACGCCGAACCCGTCGCCTTTGCCGCCGACATGATCGCGATGGCCTTATGCGAGATCGGTTCGATTTCGGAGCGCCGCATCGCGATGCTCGTCGACCCGGCATTATCGGGCCTGCCCGCCTTCCTCACCCCGCGCCCGGGCCTCAATTCGGGCTTTATGATCCCGCAGGTGACGGCGGCGGCGCTCGTCAGCGAGAATAAGCAGCGTGCCTATCCCGCCAGCGTCGACTCGATCCCGACTTCGGCCAATCAGGAGGACCATGTTTCGATGGCCGCGCATGGCGCGCGCCGCCTGCTCGACATGGCCGACAATGTCAGCGTAGTGATCGGCATCGAATTGCTCGCGGCGTGTCAGGGCATCGATTTCCATGCGCCGCTCAAATCGAGTGACGCGCTCGAAGCCGCGCACGAGCATCTGCGCGCCGCGGTGCCCACGCTCGAAGACGACCGGCATTTCCATCCCGATATGGAAGCTGCGACCGCGCTGATCCGCTCGGGCAGCCTTGTCGCCGCGGTGCCAGCCGACCTGCCGGGCCTCGGCTGATGGACTGGCTGCGCGTCCACCGCGGCGACGCGCCGCTCGTCATCGCCTTCCCGCACGGCGGCACCGATCTGGCGGGCCTCGACGAGCAGTTCGTGTCGCCCTGGCACGCGCAGATCGATACCGACTGGTGGATCGCAGATCTCTATGCTTTCGCCGCCGATCTCGGCGCGACGCTGATCGCGACCGGCATTTCGCGCAGCGTCATCGACATGAACCGCGATCCGTCGGGCGCGTCGCTCTACCCCAGGCAGGCGACGACCGAGCTCTGCCCGACGACGACCTTCGACGGCGAGCCGCTCTATCGCTTTGGCGAGCCCGACGAGGCGTCGATCACCCAGCGGCTCAACCTCTATCACCGCCCCTATCACGACACGCTGGCGGCCGAACTCGACCGGCTGAAAGCCGCGCACGGCAGGGTCGTGCTCTACGACGCGCATTCGATCCGCAGCCATGTCCCGCGCCTGTTCGGCGGCGAGCTGCCGCAGTTCAACATCGGCACCAACGGCGGCGCGACCGCGGCGCCCGAGCTCGAAACGATCGTCGCGAACATTTGCGCCGCGAGCGGCCACGGCCATGTCGTCAACGGCCGCTTCAAGGGTGGCTGGACGACACGCCATTACGGCCGTCCCGACGATGGCATCCACGCGGTCCAGATGGAACTCGCGCAGCGCGGCTATATGGCCGAGCCACCCGAAATCACCCACGCCAACTGGCCCTCCCCCCTCGACCCCAAGCCCGCGATCCGGCCCGTGCTGGAGCAAGTGATCGCGGCGACCCTCGATTTTGCGAAAGGACGACCATGACCACCCGCCCCCTTAGTCCGAGGTTGGACAACAGCCGCGTGATCCGCCCGGCGACCGGGCCCGAGATCAGTGCGAAGAGCTGGCTCACCGAAGCGCCGATGCGGATGCTGATGAACAACCTGCACCCCGACGTCGCCGAGGCGCCGCACGAGCTGGTCGTCTATGGCGGCATCGGCCGCGCCGCGCGCGACTGGGAAAGCTATGACCGGATCGTCGAAACGCTGAAGCGGCTCGAGGGCGACGAGACGCTGCTGATCCAGTCGGGCAAGCCCGTTGGCGTGTTCCGCACGCACGAAAACGCGCCGCGCGTGCTCCTCGCCAATTCGAACCTCGTCCCCGAATGGGCGAATTGGGAGCATTTCCACGAGCTCGATAAAAAGGGCCTGATGATGTACGGCCAGATGACCGCGGGCAGCTGGATCTATATCGGCAGCCAGGGCATCGTTCAGGGCACGTACGAGACCTTCGTCGAAATGGGGCGCCAGCATTATGGCGGCAGCCTCGCCGGCCGCTGGCTGCTGACCGCCGGGCTCGGCGGCATGGGCGGCGCGCAGCCGCTCGCGGCGGTGATGGCGGGCGCGAGCTGCCTCGCGATCGAATGCCAGCCGAGCCGCATCGAAATGCGCCTCAGAACCGGCTACCTCGACAAGCAGGCGAACAGCATCGACGAAGCCATCGCGATGATCGAGGCGAGCCACGCCGAGGGGAAGCCGGTCTCGGTCGGCCTGCTCGGCAACGCCGCCGAAATATTGCCCGAGATGGTTCGCCGCGGCATCCGCCCCGATCTGCTCACCGACCAGACCTCGGCGCACGATCCGGTCAATGGCTATCTTCCCGCCGGCTGGACGCTCGACGAGTGGTTTTCGAAGCGCGAGAGCGATCCCGCCGCCGTCGCCAAAGCCGCCAAGGCGTCGATGGCGGTGCACGTCCAGGCGATGCTCGACCTCCAAGCCGCGGGCGTGCCGACGACCGACTATGGCAATAATATCCGCCAGATGGCGAAGGATGAGGGGGTCGAGAACGCCTTCGACTTCCCGGGTTTCGTTCCCGCCTATGTCCGCCCGCTCTTCTGCCGCGGTATCGGCCCCTTCCGCTGGGCGGCGCTGTCGGGCGATCCCGAGGACATCTACAAGACCGACGCCAAGGTGAAGGAGCTGCTCCCCGACAACGCGCACCTCCACAACTGGCTCGACATGGCGCGCGAGAAGATTCGGTTCCAGGGCCTGCCCGCGCGCATCTGCTGGGTCGGGCTCGGCGACCGCCACCGGCTCGGCCTCGCGTTCAACGAGATGGTCGCGTCGGGCGAGCTCAAGGCCCCTGTCGTGATCGGCCGCGACCATCTCGACTCGGGCTCGGTCGCCTCGCCCAACCGCGAGACCGAGGCGATGCGCGACGGGTCCGATGCGGTTTCGGACTGGCCGCTGCTCAACGCGCTCCTCAACACCGCGTCGGGCGCGACCTGGGTGTCGCTGCACCACGGCGGCGGGGTCGGCATGGGCTATTCGCAGCATAGCGGCATGGTGATCGTCGCCGACGGCACCCCGGAGGCGGCGAAGCGGCTCGAGCGCGTGCTGTGGAACGATCCCGGCACCGGCGTGATGCGCCACGCCGATGCCGGCTATGACATCGCGATCGACTGCGCGCGCGAAAAGGGCCTCGACCTGCCGAGCATCTAGAGGCTTGGCGCGTGAAGCTTCGTATTCTAAGGCTCTCCCCGACGATCAGGGGAGAGCCAGACGCCGATGTCCGAAGCCCAGCCGCAGAGCCATCCCGAAATCCGCGAGGCGGTGCGCCGCCTCTGCGCCGATTTCCCGGGCGAATATTGGCAGCGGCTCGACCGCGAGCGCATCTATCCGACCGAATTCGTCCGCACGCTGACCGAGGCAGGTTTCCTCTCGGTCCTGATCCCCGAACAATATGGCGGATCGGGTCTCGGTCTCGGCGCGGCGACCGCGGTGCTCGAGGAAATTCACCGTTCGGGCTGCAACGGCGGCGCGTGCCATGCGCAGATGTACACGATGGGCACCTTGCTCAAGCACGGATCGGAGGCGCAGAAACAGGCCTATCTGCCCGCGATCGCGCGCGGCGAACTCCGCCTGCAAGCCTTCGGCGTCACCGAACCGACCGCGGGCACCGACACGACGCGCATCCGCACCTTCGCCAAGCGGGTCGGCGACAAATATATCGTCAACGGGCAGAAGATCTGGATCAGCCGCGCCGAACATTCGGACCTGATGATACTGCTCTGCCGCACGACGCCGCGCGAGGATTGCGCCAAGCCGTCCGACGGGATGAGCGTGCTGCTCGTCGACATGCGCGAGGCGGTGGGCAACGGCCTGACGATCCGCCCCGTCCGCACGATGCTCAACCATGCGACGACCGAGCTGTTCTTCGACGACCTCGAAGTCCCCGCCGCGAACCTGATCGGCGAGGAGGGCAAGGGCTTTCGCTACATCCTCTCGGGCATGAACGCCGAACGCATCCTGATCGCATCCGAATGTATTGGCGACGGGCGCTTTTTCATCGACCGCGCGGCCGCCTATGCGAAAGACCGCTCGGTCTTCGGCCGCGCGATCGGGGAAAATCAGGGCGTGCAGTTCCCGATCGCCCGCGCCTATGTCCAGATCGCCGCCGCCGCCGAGATGGTCGACAAGGCGGCGCGGCTGTTCGACGCGGGGGCCGATGGCGGGACCGAAGCCAATATGGCGAAGATGCTGGCGTCCGAAGCCAGCTGGTATGCCGCCGATATGTGTATTCAGACGCACGGCGGTTTCGGATTCGCCGAGGAATATGACATCGAGCGCAAGTTTCGCGAAACGCGCCTCTATCAGGTTGCGCCAATCAGCACGAATTTGATCCTGAGCCATGTCGCGACCCACGCGCTCGGCCTGCCCAAGAGTTTCTGATGGACGATTACTCCGCCTGGGTCGGCCGCAGCGAAACGCGCGAGGATGTCGCGACCGCGGCGCCGCTTGCCGGCCTCGCCGCGCTGCTCGACCATGATGTCTCGCCATGGACCGCCGGCACCGTCCCGCCGCTCGGCCATTGGCTCTATTTCCTGCCCGCCGCGCGCCAGTCGGTGATCGGCGAAGACGGCCACCCGCGCCGCGACAGTCAGGGCCTGCTCCCGCCCGTTCCGCTGCCCCGCCGCATGTGGGCGGGCAGCCGCCTCGATTTCCTGACGCCGATCGCGGTCGGCGCGGCATTGACCCGCGTCACCACGATCGAGGCGATCAAGCCCAAGCGCGGCGCGAGCGGCGATCTGCTCTTCGTCACCTTGCGCCACGACATCGCGGCCGATGGCGTGCCCGCGATCCGCGAGGAACAGGATATCGTCTTTCGCGAACCCGCCCCGACATCACCCGCGCCGCAGGCACCGACCCCGGTCGCACCCGCCGAACCCGCCGATGCGACCCGCAGCATTTCGCCCGATCCGGTGCTGCTGTTCCGCTATTCGGCGCTGACCTTCAACGCGCACCGTATCCATTACGACCGCGACTATGCACGGGACGTCGAGGGCTATGCCGGACTGGTCGTGCACGGCCCGCTGATCGCGACGCTGCTGATCGATCATGCGCAGCGCGCCGCGCCCGATATCGTCCCGCGCCAATTCGCCTTCCGCGCCGAAGCGCCGCTGATCGACGGGGCGCCCTTCGACCTTTGCTTCGCGCGCGACGGCAACGGGGCGAGGCTGTGGGCGCGCGATGCCGCCGGACGTGCGACGATGCGCGCAAACCTCTCCTGAAACCGGGACTTCATCGGCCGGATTGATCCAAGCAATCCACCCACCGGGATCATCTGGGTATTTCCCCTCTCACGACATTGCCAATTCGCAAAGCGGCAAGGCCGGCCGCGGAGCATCATCGCCTTGTTCGCACCGATGCGGACGGAGTCGGGGAGGATCCGCATCAGCCATGCCATCCGGCATCGCGAGCCGTCCCCATGATTGAGAGGAAGATGTCATGATCAAGAAAGTCATGCTCGCGGTGTCCACGCTTGCGCTGGCAGCCACCGCAGCCCCTGCCATCGCGCAAGACCAGGACAACGACAACACCACGACCGGCGCCGCTGGCAACAACAGCGACACCGTCGTCGTCAACGACCTGATCGACCTGTTCGTCACGGACAATGCCGCCGATACGTTCAACGACAACGACCAGGACAATGACGGCAATGGATCGCTCAACGGCAACAGCCTGGTTGTCGCGACCCAGACGCTCAGCGCCACCAACACCAACCATGATATGGACGAACTCGTCGATCTGGACGGTGAAGACGGCACCGAAACGGCTGTTGGCTACAACAGCGGCAACAACTCGGTGCGCGGCAACGCTTTCGCGGCCTATGCCGGCATCCTGAACTCCGCATGGAACACGGGCATCAATGCCAACACCCAAGCGGCGACCAACATCGCGGCGAGCGGCACCGTCAGCTTCGGCGACAGCGCGCCCGCCGGCGGTGGCGGTGGCGGCGGCGACTGATCGGTCCCCCCGGATGGCCGGCCCGGCACCACTGGCGGGCCGGCCATTTCTTTCCGTTTCGCTTTCGAGGAGCGCATTATGAAACCCCCGATCGTCCCGGTTCTGCTGGTCATGGCGGGCTTGTCCGTGCCGGTATCGGCCCAACTGCCCCCACCCGATGCGGCGTTGCCCGTCGTGACGGTATCCGCCCCCGCCGAAGCCCTTGCGATACCGGCGATCCCGGTGCGGCCCGCACGCCAATCGCCGATGCTGAACGACAGCGAACTCGATACGCAACGCGGCGGCCAATCGCTCGTGATCACCAACCAGACGATGGATTCGATCGTCGCCGGCAATGTGCTCAATGGCGATTACACCGCGGGATCGGTCGCGCTCAGCGATTTCGCCCTGTCGAATTTCAACGGTGTCGGCAATCTGCTGATCAACACCGGCGCGCAGGTCAGCGCCCAGAGCGGCATGAACCTGACCATCAACCTCGGCGATTGAATTCGCCGTGCGGCCCATGCGAGCCTTGATCGCGGGGATGCTGTGCGCCCTCGCCGCGGCGCCCGCCGCCGCCGAGGTCCGGCTGACCGGGCCCGAAACCGGCGGCACCTACCAGCTTCGGGTGATGACCTGGTGGGACATTCCCTTCCGCTCGGTCATCCGCCAGCGGTATGATTTCAGCTGCGGCTCGGCGGCGCTCGCGACTCTGCTCACCTATCATTATGGCGCGCCGACCTCCGAAGCGATGCCGTTCCGCGCGATGTGGGAAAAGGGCGACCGCGAAGCGATCCGCAAAGTCGGCTTCTCGATGCTCGACATGAAGACCTATCTCGCCTCGCGCGGCTTTCGCGCCGAAGGTTTCCGGATCACCGTCGACCAGCTGAAACTGGTGAAGCGTCCGACCATCGTGCTGATGGATCTCAAGGGTTTCAAGCATTTCGTCGTGATCAAGGGCGTTCGCGGCGACCGTGTGCTCACCGGCGATTCGGTGCTCGGCCTCAACGAATATTCGCTCGAGGATTTCGAAAAGCACTGGAACGGCATCGCGCTGGCGATCGTCGAAGGCGGCAAGAAACGCCCGGAATTCAACCTCGCCGGCGACTGGGGTCCCTGGTCGCAAGCCCCGCTCGAAAAGGACGGCTCGCTCCACGTCTCGGCCGGCGATCTCACCACCCACCTCCCCCCGCAATATCAGCTGACCCCGCAGATCCTGCTCGATGTGCGCGTCGGCACCGTGAAATGAGAAAGACCATGTCCCCACGCATCCTCCTGCTCGCCCTCGCGCCCGTGCTCCTCGCGGCAAGCGAGCCCGGGGATGCCGATCCGCTGGCCGGCGCGCGAACCGTGCCCGACGAGGTGCTGGCCGCACAGCGTGGCGGCTTCGCCTTTCAAGGCATGGTGATCGCCTTTGGCGCCGACATCCGCAGCTATGTGAACGACGAGCTCGCGCTGCGCACGATCGTCAGCTGGACGCCCGAGGGACAAACGATCGAACGCTTCGTCTCGCCGTCGCTGACCGCGGTCGACGCGGCGCAGGTGCAGGGCGGCATATTGACCAGCGGCGGCATCTCCATGCGCGTCGGCGACGAGACGGTGTTCCTCGCGAACAACGGTCAGACCGCGCTGATCCAAAGCACCGACGCGATCCAGAATGTGCTGATCAACACCGCCAGCAACGTCTCGCTGAACCAGCAGGTCGATGCCGTGCTCGACATCAGCGGCTATGAAGGCTTCCGCGACGCGCTCGCGACGACCCGGCTCAGCGACGCGATCGGCGCCGTGATGGGCGCCCAGACCGTCGGAGCACTCGGCAACTAGGCTCTTTCCGAACGACCCCCCGCCCCCGTTTCGACAGGGACGGTTCACCTGGCCCCGCCATCACCGGCGGGGCTTCTTTCCATGTGGGCTTGCGGGCTGAGGCTATTTGCCGCCGAACGGCATGCGCAGCGTGATCGACACGTCGGGCGCATCCTCGGTCACCCCGATTTCAAAACCAAGGTTGAGCACGTCGCGCTGGGTCAGCCGGTACGACATGCCGAAATTGAGCGAGCCGACGTGGAGATAGTTGGACTTCTGATGCGTATCGCCGATTTCGGTCTTCGTCGGGAAGATATAATTGTGGCGATAGCCGAGCGAGAAGGAAAAGCGCGGGTTGAGGGCAAAGCCGAAGCCGATGTTGGCCGATACCGCGTCGCCCGGGTCGACGCGCCCGATCAGCACGTCGCCGACCATTTCATTCACGTCGCGCGGGATGTGATAGAGATAGGCCGCGCCGCCATAGATCACCGCGGGATCCGACGGCATCAGGAAGTTGAGCCCCGGCTGGACGGCCCAGAAACCCGACCCGGTGGCGAGCCCCGTCGCGACCCCGAATTCGTCATAGCCGATCTCGAACGGCCCCTTGCCCGTGTCCGATTTAACGCGCAACGTCCCGACGAAAATCGGCTTTTGCCCGACCGGCCGGTTGAATTGATAGCGAAGCGAGAATTCGGCGTCGCCGACCCCGTCCTCGCGCAGCGCGATCTGGCGGACGATGCCTTCGTCGCGCTGCTGCACCACCTCGATCCGGTCGTTGCGATACAGATAGGGCAGCCGCACTTCGGCTTCGAGGCGGTCGGTGATCCCGTAACGCAGCGACGCGGTGCCGACGAGCGTGTCGCGATCGGCATCGGTCGCCTCGATCAAGCCGATCTGGATGCCGGGGATCAGCTCGATCCCGCGGAACACGAGTCGATTGGTCGACGAGCGCGTATATTCGAACGAGGGTTCGAAAAAGAGCTCGCCGGCGCGCGTGAGCACGCCTTGCCCCTCGGGGACCGCCGCGACGCGTTGCTCGGGGGGCTCGCTGGGCGGCGGCGCTTCGCCGACGGGAGCATCGGGCAGCGCGACCGCGTCGCTGCCCGGGCCGGGAAGCGCGGGTCCGGCGCCGACGCCCTGCCCCCCCAACCCCGTGCCGCGGAAGAGGTCGAGCGGCGCTTCGGCGAGCGCGAAGGAGGACAGCCGGTCGACCTGCGCCTGCTGGGTCACGATCTGTTGCTGCAACGTCGCGATCTGCTCTCCCTGCTCGGCGATCATGGCGCTCTGCCGGTCGATCAGCGCGCGCTGCTCGGCGATGATCCGGCGCTGCGCGTCGACCTCGCTCTCGGCGCTCGCGGCGGGCTGGCCCTCGGCCGCGCCCGCCGATGCCAGCGCGGCCGCACGCCACGTCGGCGCGGTATCGAGGAACGGCAGCGTCTCGCACAGGCATTCGAGTGCCGGCGCTTCATGCGCCCGCGCCTGCGCGGGCATGAAGACGGCCGAGAAACCGGCGGCCGCAACGCTCAGATGGCGCAGCGCGGGCGGAGCCGATACGATGCTCATGCCCCAAGCTCCTGCCCGGCGAAGGGTCGCCGCATCGGCATCGCGCCCATCTTGCCGATCGCCACGCCCGCCTCTTCGCCGGCGATCGCGCGCAGCCCGCCCGGATCGAGCAGCCGGCACGATTGCGGCCCGTCGAGCTCGATCAGGCCCTGGCGGACGAAGCCCGATATGGTACGGCTGACCGTGTGGATCGTCAGCCCCAGATGATCGGCGATGTCGCCGCGCGTCATCGGCAGCGGAACGCTGCCGATCGCCGACAAACGCTTCGCCGCGATCAGCAGGAAAGCCGCGACGCGTTCGTTCGCGTTGCGGCGACCGAGCAGGAATATACATTGGTTGGCGCTGTCGAGCGCACGCTCGAGGGCGCGGTTCTGCCCGGGCGCATCGGGTCCGCCACTCGACGCGGGGCGGCGCGCCAGGACGGCGTTCGTCACGGCTTCGGCCGCCGAATCGCGCAAGCCATATTCGACCCCGAACACGTCGCCCTGATAGAAAAAGCCGGTCAGCTGGCGATGCCCGTCGATGTGAAAATGACAGGTTCGAACGGTGCCGGATATGACTTCGAACCAGCAATCGCCTGGATCGCCCTGCGAAAATATGATTTCGCCCTTACGAAATTTCAGGATGGTATCCTGCGGGATCGCCCCGCCACGAACTTCTGCCGACAGACCTTGCACGCCACGTCTCCAATCTAGAATTGGTATTTGCGGCGACCCCGTTTGCGAGTCTCATCTGCCTTTGCGGGCCGTGAATCCATCCGGGTAAAGACCTAGGAATTCGTGTGTAGCAATGGCTTAGATGAATCACTTACGTATAATTCCTTAGCATTTTCGGGGAATATACAATTGGATTTCAGCGCCATAGCTGTGTCGGCCTCTTTAGCGCGGTCAGATGCTTAATTAGTTTACGTTAATTGCTAAACAGCGCGCAAAGAGATATGCTGCCCGCCAGAGCAGGTGGGTTGCGGCGTTGCCGCGCAAAAGATGCTCGTCGGTCGCAAAGAGTCCACGCCTTGGGTGTCAGGGGAATTGCACCGTGCATCATAACGCTTTGAACGTCGAACCGCATTTGACCTTTCGTGAACATCAAATATTGGAATTGGTCGCCGTCGGCTGCTCGGCCAAGCAGATCGCGCTTGAGATCAATATCGCGCCGCGCACCGTCGAGCGGCATATCGAAAATGTGCGCCTCAAACTCAACGCGCGCAACCGCGCACACCTGATCACCCAGGCGATGCACCTCGGCCTGCTCGTCATCGAAACCCCGCCCCCCGACGAGCCGACGCTCTTCGAACTCAAATGATCGAGGCGGCCGCCGGGGCTTGCAATTGAAGTTCACATCGGGATAGGGCGCCGCCATTCGCAAGGACCCGGTGCAACTCCGGGTGGCTATTCCGGCCGCCGATCCGCCGGACAACATCGCGCATGCAAATAGGAACGCGTCCGTCGGGACGCCATGTGTCTTGATGTGAGCTTTTCATGTTCGACGGACTGACCGCCTACCGCCAGCAATGGTTCGCCGGCGCCGCGACCGCGCGCACCGACATTCTCGCCGGCATCGTCGTCGCGCTCGCGCTCATCCCCGAGGCGATCGGCTTTTCCATCATCGCCGGAGTCGACCCGCGCGTCGGCCTCTATGCCTCAATCGCGATCGCGATCGTCATATCCTTCACCGGCGGCCGGCCCGGGATGATCTCGGCGGCGACCGCCGCGGTCGCCGTGCTGGTCATCCCGCTCGTCCGCGAACATGGCGTCGAATATCTCTTCGCCGCGACGATCCTGATGGGCATCATCCAGATTATCGCCGGCCTGCTGCGCCTCGACCTCGTCATGCAGTTCGTGTCGCGCTCGGTGATCACGGGGTTCGTCAACGCGCTCGCCATCCTCATCTTCATGGCGCAGCTGCCGCAGCTCATCGATGTGACGTGGCATGCCTATGCGATGGTCGCGGGCGGGCTCGCGATCATCTACCTGTTGCCGCGCCTGACCAAAGCGGTGCCCTCGCCGCTTATCGCCATCCTGGTCCTGTCGGCGATCGGCATCGGCTTCGGCCTGCCGGTGAACACCGTCGGCGACATGGGCAAGCTGCCCGAGGGTCTTCCGAGCCTCGTCCTGCCGAACGTCCCGCTGACGCTGGATACGCTGCGGATCATCCTGCCCTATTCGCTGACGATGGCCGCGGTGGGCCTGCTCGAATCGCTGCTGACCGCGCAGATCGTCGACGATATGACGCACAGCGACAGCGACAAGCGCCGCGAATGCGCCGGCCAGGGCACCGCCAACATCGCCGCCGCGTTCGTCGGCGGCATGGGCGGCTGCGCGATGATCGGCCAGTCGGTGATCAATGTGACCTCGGGCGGCCGCACGCGGCTGTCGACCTTCACCGCCGGCGCGACGCTGCTGATCCTGCTCGCACTGCTCGGGCCCTATGTCGGCCGGATGCCGATGCCCGCGCTCGTGGCGGTTATGATCATGGTGTCGATCGGCACCTTCAGTTGGAATTCGATCGCGAATCTGCGCCGCCATCCGCCGACCTCGTCGATCGTGATGGTGACGACTGTCGTGGTTGTCGTCGCGACGCACGATCTCTCGCTCGGCGTGCTGGCGGGCGTGCTGCTATCGGGGATATTCTTCGCCGCCAAGGTCCAGCGCATGTTCGAGGTGCGACGCGACGTCAGCCCCGACGGAATGCGGGCGACCTATTTCGTGACCGGCCAGATCTTCTTCGCCTCGGTCGACCGCTTCACGCGGAGCTTTCAGGTCGATGAAGCCGCGCCCGCCATCCTCATCGACGTGTCGGCCGCCCATTTCTGGGACATTTCGGGCGTCGGCGCGCTCGACAAAATCATCGCGCGCCTGCGCCGCGAGGGCCGCACGGTCGAAGTCGTCGGCTACAATCGCGCCAGTGCCGACATCGTCGACAGGTTCGCGCTGCACGACAAGACGGGTTTCGAGCTGGGAGCGGTACCGCACTGACGCTGATCGAGCGATTGGAGAGCGGGAAGAGCGACGACGCTGCGGAACGGGTTGCGTGCGCAAGACGAGTTGGTTACGTCTCGAAAATGCCACAGCGGTCCCGGCGATCGCTCCCGCTTCAATCTTCACAACAAATCGGAGTCGCGGTTGACGACAGGTCATAAACGCTTGGGCGGGAGTTTATCGAACGCCCCGCGGCCGCTCGCCCGGTCGCTATGGAACGGGGACGAAGATGCGTGACGGCGGGCTTGTCCAGTTGCTCGATGAATTGCGGCCCGCACTCTTGCGCTTCCTCATCGCGCGCGGGGCGCGGCCCGACGAAGCCGAAGACATTCTGCAGGATGTTCAGGTCAAATTGCTCGCCGAACGGATCGGACCCGTCGCACAGCAGCGCGCCTATCTCTATAGCATGACCAACAACCAGTTCCTCATGCACCGCCGGACCACCGGACGCCGTGCGCGCCGCGAGGAAGACTGGGCCGACGTCAACGGCGGCGGAAGCCGGGAAGCCGACGAACGGCCGTCGATCGAAACGGAGCTCATCGCCAAAGAGCAACTCGCAGCGCTTCAGCGCGTCATCGATGCGTTGCCCGCGCGGAGCCGGTTCATCTTCAAACGTTTCCGGATCGACGGTGAGCCGCAGCGCCGGATCGCGGAGGAATTGCAGATCAGCGTGAGCGCCGTCGAGAAGCACCTCGCGCGCGTCTATGATGCGATCACCTCGGCGCGGCAACGCTGGGATGAGGATCGTCTCGATCGGCGGCATCTCGAGGGGGAGAGAAACCGCCATGTCACTTGATACTCCAGATCGCGTCCGGGCGCGCGCCATCGAATGGCATATCAGGCTGCGCGACGGCGATGACGCCACCTGGGAGGCCTTTGCCGAGTGGATCGCCGCCGACCCGCGCCACGCCTCGGCCTATGACCAGGTCGAAGCGGCCGACCACGCGCTCGATCCGCTGCTGCCCGAAGTGGTCGTTCGGGAAGCCGCCAACGATATGGACGAAACCGAACAGGGCGACGAGGGGGGCTACGCGCCACCGCCGCGCCGTTGGCGCCGGGGTTTGGCGGGCGGTGCGATCGCGGCATCGATCGCCGCCGTCCTGCTGCTGGTGCAGGGGTCGGACTCGAGCCGCTATCAGGTCACGACCGCGCCCGGCGAACGGCAGGTCATCACGCTCGATGCGTCGACCAGGGTCACCCTCAACGGCGGCACGCGCATGACCTTCGACCGCAAAGATCCGCGCTATGCCTCGCTGGCCTCGGGCGAAGCCTATTTCCAGGTCCGTCACGACGCGGCGAATCCCTTCCGCGTCGAGGTCGGCGGCAATATCGTCGAGGATGCCGGGACGATTTTCAACGTCGTGCGCGAGGATGACGAGGTTCGCGTCGCGGTCGCCGAAGGCAAGGTCGTCTACAATCCGGGATCGCGCGCAGTGGCACTCGATGCCGGACAGGCGCTCGTGGACCGGCGCGGCGCCACGCGGGTGAGCCGGGTGCCGGCCGCGGTGGTCGGATCCTGGAAGACGGGCACGCTCGTGTACGACGCGGCGCCGCTCGCGCGCGTCGCCGCGGATCTCAGCCGCGTGCTCGACGAACCCGTCGCTTCCGCGCCTTCGGTCGCCGGCAGGCCCTTTACGGGCACGATCACCCTCGACGGCAGCGGCTCCGCGCAATTCGCGCGGCTCGGCGCGGCGCTTGGCGTCGCCATCGAAAAGCGCGAGGGACGATGGATCATGGGGCCGGCGGGCAGTGCCCGGCCGTAGCTGGGCTGCCGCCGCCGCCGCGCTTGTCGCCCTTGCCGCCGCGCCGCCGGCCGAGGCGCGATCGTTCGACATCGCGCCGGGTCCGCTCGGCGAAGTGATCGCGGCGATCGGCGTGCAGGCGCGGATCACCATCGCGATACTCGATCCCGAACTCGCATCGCACCGTTCGCCCGGAGTCAAAGGCGATGTTTCGGTTCGCGCCGCGCTCGACCGGGCGTTGCGCGGGACGGGAGCGGAGGCCGTCTTCTACGACCGCGCGACCGTTCGCATCATTCGTTCCAGGCCGCGGCCGAAGCCGTCGCCACGCCCGAAGCCGCGGCCGCCCAAGCTCCCCGCCACCGAGGCGCCGCCCGTCGAGATCATCGTCTCCGCGACCAAACAGACGATGCACCTCGACAATTTTCCGGGTACGGCGAAGATTATCGACCTCGAAGCCGGACGGCTTGCGCGAAAGGCGGGCGATGGCACCGCCGCCATCGCGGCTCTTCAGCCGACGCTGACCACGACCAATCTCGGCCGCGGCCGCAACAAACTTTTTGTGCGCGGCATTGCCGACAGCAGTTTCAACGGGCCCACGCAAGCGACCGTGGGCCAGTATCTCGGGGACGTCCGGCTTACCTACAATGCGCCCGACCCCGACCTCAACCTGTACGACCTCGAACGGGTCGAGATTCTCGCCGGCCCCCAGGGTACGCTTTACGGGGCCGGCTCGATCGGGGGAATCGTACGGCTCGTTCCGAACACCCCCGACAGCACCGCCGCTTATGCCTCGGCATCGGCCGGGCTGAGCGCGACGCGCTTCGGCGGCATCGGCGGCGACGCGGCCGCCATGGCGAACCTGCCCATCCTGAAAGGGCAAGCGGCCGTGCGTCTCGTCGTGCATGGCGGCCGCGATGCGGGCTATATCGACGACCCGTCGCGCGGCCTTCGCGACATCAACAGCGGCCGGAATTTCGGACAGCGCCTCCTCGTTCGCATCGACGACATCGCTGGTTGGACGATCGATCTCGGCGGTGTCCATCATCGCGTCGAGACCGACGACGGCCAATATCTGATCCGCGGGCAGCCGCCGCTGACGCGAAGCAACCCGATCGCGCAACCTTTCGGCAGCCGTTTCCAGCTGGCTTATCTGACCGCACGGCGGCCGATCGGCGCGACCGAGCTGGTTTCGACAAGCTCGGTCGTCTGGCAGGATATGGAATCGGCTTTCGACGCGACCGGTTCGGACGGTACGAGCGCGCCCCTTCTTTTCCGGGAACGCAACGACATCACCTTCTGGTCGCACGAAACGCGGCTCGCGGGCGGGGGCACGCGGATGCCATGGGTGGCGGGGCTGGCGGGCGTCTATAATATCAACCGCCTCACGCGCTCGCTCGGACCGCCCGACGCGCCGCGGCAAATCACCGGGGTCCGCAACCGGCAGCTCGACCTCTCGCTCTATGGACAGGCGACCCTGCCCCTTACGCGGTCGCTCGACCTGATGATGGGCGGGCGGTTCGCCCTGGGCAACGGCGGCGGTCGCCTGCTGGGCGAAAATGCGGACGAGTCCTCGCTCTCCTCCAAGACGCATTTCAAATTTTCGGCGACGGTCGCGCTGGACTGGCGTCTCAGCCCGTCGCTCTCGCTCTATTCCAATTATCAGGAGGGATTTCGGGCGGGCGGGCTCGCCATCGCGCCTGCGGGATCCGCCACCGACAGCCAGGAATTCGTAAGCGACGAATTGTCGCAGATCGAGATCGGCGCGCGCTGGCGGGACAAGGACCGTGACGGTTTCTCGGCCCGCGCCGCCATCTTCAGGGTCGACTGGAACAATATCCAGGCCGACCTCGTCGATACGGCCGGCCTGCCCTATACCGCCAATATCGGCAATGGCCTCGTCTATGGCCTCGATGGCGAACTCAATTGGCGCGTTTCGAAGGCGCTGGCGCTGACCGTCTCCGCATTCCTCAACGAAAGCTATCTCTACGACGCGCCGGCCGAGTTCGCGAATCCCGACCGCAACACGCTTCCCAACATCCCCACCGATGGCGTGCGGCTCGGCGCCGAATGGCGCCTGCCGCTCGGACGCGGGATCGACCTCTCGGGCGACGCTTCGCTCCGTTATGTCGGCCGATCGAACCTTGGCGCGGGCCCCTCGCTCGACGTCACGCAGGGCGATTATTATGTCGGCGATGTCGGCGCTCGCCTGGACTTTTCGCGGTTCGGCCTGTCGCTCGATATCAGCAATATCGCCGACACGCGTGCCAACACCTTCGCTTTCGGCAATCCCTTTGGCCTGGCGCGCGAAGACCAGATCACGCCCCTGCGGCCGCGAACCGTGCGCCTCGGGATCGATACCCGCTTCTGATTGCGCGCCGCGCGGCGGAATATGCGCATCTTTCGGCGCCGCCTATCCGGCATTTCATTTTTCTGGTGAGGACCGGCCAAGGTCTCGGCGTCTCATGGGTGAAAGGAGCCCATGGATGACCGACGAGTTGACGCGACTGGAAAAGCAGGTGGTTGCTTTGGCCCTTCGCGACCCGCTGTCGAGCCTGACGCCGCAACGCCGCCTGTCCGCATGGCTGTTCGGCGGCCAGATGCTGTCGCTGCCGCTCGCCAATCCGCGCCTCGAGGCGCTGCGCCGATACGTCGTCCTCAGCCGGTCCTTCGGCGCCATCCCACCGGCCGGCGAATGCGATCGCCTCGCCGATATGGGGTTTGAGCGGGCGAAGAGGGACGCGATCGACGCGCTGCTCGCCCCGTACCGCACGCCGAAAGGCCTTCGGGCCCATGTCGGCCATTTCTTCCGGCGCATTGCCAGAAGCCGGGCGTCGGCCCTCTCCCCTCCCTCCCAAGGACCGACGCCCGGAACCGCCCATCACTCCCTCACCAACAGCCAAGCGAAGGAAAATATGGCTTATCTCACCTCTCCCCGATCGCGCCTCGGCATATGGGCCGCGCTACTGCCGATCGCCGCGACGCCAACCGCCGTTTGCGCGCAAGCCGAACCGGCCACCCAAGGTCCGCCGGACGGGTATGACGACGGCGATCACATCGTCATCGGGGTGGGCGGGGTCTATGCGCCCGCCTATCAGGGCGCCGACGATTACCGGTTCCAGCCCCTTCCCATGATCGACGTGAAATGGGGCCGCTTCTTCGCCAACTTCCAGGACGGCATCGGCGCCAATCTGATCGAGACCGAAGCCGTCACCGTCGGCGTCGGCCTGACCATGGCCGACGGCTATCGCCGCAAGGACGCGCCGCCGGGCATCGGCAAGCTGTCGGCCGGCCTTGGCGGGCGCGGGTTCGTCAAGCTTCGCCAGGCGGGTTTCGAGGCGACGCTGGGCGCGACCAAGATCATCACCGGCAACACCGAAGGCGTCGTCGCGGACGCCAGCCTCGCCTATCCGATCATAGTGAGCGAGAAGCTGATGCTGATGCCGTCGATCGGCACCCGCTGGGCGAACGCCAAGCATAACAATCGTTATTTCGGCGTGACCGCGCAGCAATCGGCGGCGTCGGGTCTGGCGCAATATCGGGCCGGCAGCGGGCTGGTCGACGCGAAGGCCGAGCTCGGCATCGTCTATCGCCTGACCGATCGCATCGGCGTGATGGCGATCGGCGGCCTATCGTCGCTGCTCGGCGACGCAAAGGACAGCCCGATCGTCTATCACAAGACGCGTCCGCACGGGATCTTCGCAATCACCTATAGCTTCTGAGGCGCATGTGGAGGCGAGAAGCCGTCGCCTCTCTTTTTCCTTGCCCCCCAACGGCAGCAATTCTATTTACGGTCAGAACTGATTGTAAATGGAGGGTGTATGGAACGGCGTGATTTTCTGGGCATCGCAGGCGGCGCAGCCAGCGCCTTGCTGGTCGCAGGCCCCGCAACGGCCGCAGCCGGCAAAAAACGCGCGGGGTTCCTCTGGGGCACAGCCGGCGCCGCATATCAAGTCGAAGGCGCGAATGTCGCAAGCGACCTGTGGGTGATGGAACACATCCCCATCCCCATCTTCACCGACAAGTCGGGCGACGCCTGCGACGTCTATCATCGCTTCGACGAGGATATCGCGCTTGCCGCATCGCTGGGTTTCAACACGCATCGCTTCGGCATCGAATGGTCCCGGATCGAACCCGAGCGCGGGCAGATTTCCGAAGCCGGCCTCGCCTATTACCGGCGCGTCCTCGAATCCTGCGAGCGCCGCAAGATGAAGGCGGTCGTCACGCTCAGCCATTTCACCGTCCCACGCTGGGTTGCCGCGAGCGGCGGCTTCACCGATCCAGCGAATGTCGAGGCCTTTGCCGCCCACTGCGCGCGCATCGTCAAAAGCATGGGGGAGAAGATCCACCTCGCGATCACCTTCAACGAACCCAATCTCGCCACCGTGGTCCGCTGGAGCGGACTGTCCGAGAAATATCGCCCCTATATCGAGGCGGCGCAGAAGGCGGCGGGCATTGCGCAAAATGCGCCGAACTGGTCGAGCCCGATGCTCGCGGGCGAGCGCCAATATGACGGCATCGTCGCGGCGCACACCAAGGCGGCCGAGGCGATGCGTGCCGCCGGAGCAAGCTTCCCGATCGGCCTGTCGCTGGCCATTCCCGCCGATACCGCGGCGGGGGGCGACGACCGCGGCCTAAAGCGCAAACAGGGCGAGATGCTCGACCGCTGGCTTGCCGCGCCGGGGGACTTCATCGGCATCCAGACCTATACCGGGGGCGAGGTGGGACCCGACGCCGATGTTCCGCCGCCGCCGGGCGCCGAAGTCACGCAAATGGGCTATGCTTTCACTCCCGGGGCGATCGAAGGCGCGATCCGGCTGGTCGCCAGCCGCACGGGCCGGCCGCTTTATGTGACCGAGAATGGCGTCGCGACCGAGGATGACACACGCCGCATCGCCTATATCGAAGGCGCCGTGGCCGGTGTCGAGCGCTGCCTCGCCGACGGCATCGACCTGCGCGGCTACATCCACTGGTCTCTGCTCGACAATTGGGAATGGGTCGCGGGTTATCGCCCCAGGTTCGGACTCGTTGCCGTCGAGCCCAAGACGTTCCGGCGTATCCCCAAGCCGTCGGCCCGCTTTCTCGGCAAAATCGCCAAGCGCGGCGGCTTGGCCTGAGCGAGAGGGCGCGGCGTCGGCACAAAGCCGGTGCCGCGATCGCTCCGCTTATTTGGCCGCGGCTTCCACCAGCGTCCGGACGCCCGGCCCGATCTTCACGATCAGATCGGCGGCGGGTTGCGGGCGCAGGAAGGAATCGAACGGCCGCCACGATGCCGCTTCTTCCTTTTCCAGTCGTGCCAGCAGTTCCTCGGCGTTCTGCACCTGCGCGGCCGACAGCGGCTTCCCCGCCTCCAAAGCGTCGAGCGCATCGAGGCCCGCTGCCGCGACGGCGGCGATCAGCACCGCGGTCGGGCGCGCCGGCTCCAGCATCGGATTTTCGGTCGCGATCGCGCCGAAGCGTGCTTCATTGCCGCGCCAGTCGTTCATCTGCGCCTTGAGTGGCGCGCCGAGCGCGCGTTCGCCGGCGACGTAGCGTTTCGCCTCGTCCGCAAAACGCCGCGCGACGAGGCTGTCGACCGGCGCGGTATCAGCGAGCGCGTTCAAGGGCTGGACGATGCGCTGGCCCGCGAGCATCGCCTTGATCCGGTGATCATGCGCCATGTTACGCACGGGGCCGGTGATCGCGAGCAGGTCGGTCACGGCTCCATTGTCGCCCGGCGCGATGCGTGCGGCGATCCGCTGCCGGTTGGCTTGGTCGTCGAGCCCGCTGACCGCTAGCTGGGCGGACACGATCGCGAGTCGGCGATACATATCCCGCGCATCGGTGACGCTCGCGGGCGACCAGAAGCGTTCGGCGAGCGCTGCCGCGCGGGGCCAGAGATAATGGTCGATCAGCTCGTCGGCCGCGATCTCGCCCCAGAGCGGCGCCTCCGCCCCGATCAGCAATTTTTCCTGTTCGGCCGACAGCGGCTCATGCGGAAAGTCGATCAGCGCGTCGGTGACTAAATTCGCGAGCAGCGGACTGAGACCGCGCAGCGCCTTCGCATGTTCGGGCGTCAGGCCCGCGGCGGCGGTCGCCGCGGGATCGATGCCATAATGATAGTCGGCGGGCATCAGCAGGTTGAGATAATAGCCCGCCGACATGATCGTCCGGTGCCCCTTCGCGGTCGCGTCCGCCATCGCGTTCGACGTCTGCCAGGCCTGAACGATACTGTCCTTCGAAAGCCCCGCCCCCGCGACTTCCTCCCACCCGATGACCGTCTTGCCCAGCCGGCGCACGATGCCCGCCGCGCGGCGCAGGAAAAACGCCTCGACCGCCTTGCTGTCGGCGAGGTTTTCGCGAGTCATCAGCGCTTTCACATCCTCCGCGTCGGCCCAGACGGTCTTGCTGACCTCGTCCCCGCCGATGTGGAAATGCGGGTCGGGAAACAGCGGCGCCATCTCGCCGAACAGGCGTTCAAGAAAGCGATAGGTCTTCTCCGACGCCGGATTGAGCGCGACCTCGGGCTGACCCAGGAACATCGTCTTGGAGAAGGTGCCGACTTCGGGATACGCGGTGACGATCGCGCGGCTGTGCCCGGGCACGTCGAACTCGGGAACGACGCGGACGCCGCGATCGGCCGCATAAGCGACGATGTCGCGGATCTCGGACTGGCGATAATATTCGCCGTCGGCGTTGAGCTTCGGGTAGCGCAGGCTTTCGACGCGAAAGCCCTGATCGTCTGACAGGTGGAGATGGAGCGTATTGAGCTTGAGCCGCTCCATCGCGTCGATCTGCCGCTTGAGCGTCGCGACCGAGATGAAATGGCGCGCCGGATCGAGCATGACGCCACGCCAGGCGAAGCGCGGCGCGTCGTTGATCGTCTGGTGCGGGATGGCGATGCCCGACGGCGAAAGCCCGGCGAGTTGCCGCAAGGTCGCATAGGCGCGGAGCACACCGGTGGGTCCGTCGGCGTCGATGGCAATAGCTTCATTCCCCACCGTCAGGCGATAGGCCTCTCCGCTATCGACACCGCCTTTCGGCGACCGACAGATCGCGCGCACGGAGACGGGCTTTGCGGGATCGAAGATCAGGCCCGTCTGCCGCAGGACATCCCCGCCGAGCCGCGCGGCCGCGCGATCGAGCGCCGCCGCGTTGCCGCAACCCGTCCATTCGGCCTTCATCGGCCCTTCGACACGCAGCGTATCGGTGCCGTTCGGGACCACCGATACGGGCAGCGGCATCAACGCGGGCGCCGCATAGGCCGGGAATGCAGCCAGCGCGGCCGCTGCCATCCCGAAAATCTTCATGGCTGCATTCCTCCTATTGCACGGCTTTGGCATGGGCCTCGGTGACGTCGAGGCGCGCTTTCCACGGGTCGGCCTTGGTGACCACACGGCCATCGAGCTGAAACTCCAGCAGCGGATCGTCGGTAGTCGTAACCGGGGTCCATGCGGGCAGGTCGGCGCCGTTGGGATTGCCCGTCCGGGCGAAGTTCACCCAATAGCGGTGCATCGTCGATGCGACCGCCGCGTCGGTCGCGGTGACCTTGTCGCCAAGGAGCGCGCCCAGCCTGTCGAACGCATAGACGACTTCGCTCGAATGTTCGGCGCCCCTGATCGGCTTCCCACGTTGCGTTTCGGCGACATAGGAAAAGCGAAACAGCCAGGCCGGCGCGCCGTTCGCCGCGGCCGTGCGCGCGGCGAACCGCGCGGGCTCGATCATCGTCCGGTCGCGGCCGATCATGCCGTTGACCTCGTCGAGCGTTGCCGTGCCGGCGGGGTCATAGGCAGCGCGCGCCTCGGCCGCCAGCGGACCGAAGGCGGCAAAGGCGGCATCCTTGTCCGGCGCGCGGTTGAGGCCGAGATCGGCCTCGTCGGCGCCGACGATGATCGGCAGAGCCGCGGCAGCCTTCAACGCTGCGGCAGGCTGCGCCGTGACGATGCGGCCATCGACGATCGGCCCCGAGAAACGGCTGCGCTCGCCCAGAAACAACATACCGAGCGCGGTCAGATTGCCCGCGACCTTTTCCGCCGGCAGCGCGCGGAGCTTTTCGAGCGCCGCCGCGTCGCTCCCGCCGACACCGACGCTGGTTGCAAAGGCAAGGCCGATCTTCTCGGCCGAAGGATGTGCCTCGGTATCCGCGGACAGCATCTGCGCGCCGAGCAATTGCGTGCGTCCGCCGCCGGACTGGGCGATCACCCGCTGGAACAGCCCCCGCGCAAGCGGCGAGGCGGCGAGCGCGAGCACCGATTCCCCGCCCGCCGACGCGCCCATGATCGTGACATTGTCGGGATCGCCGCCGAAGGCCGCGATATTGCGCTTCACCCATTGCAGCGCCGCGATCTGGTCGAGATAGCCATAATTGCCCTTGGGCTCGTCCGGATGTTCAGCCGACAGCGCCGGGTGCGCAAAGAAGCCGAAGCGGCCGAGCCGGTAATTGGGCGCGACGAAGATCACCCCGTCGCGCGCAAAGGCGGCTCCCGATGCCTCGGCGGGAACATTCGATCCCGACACGAAGGCGCCGCCGTGGATCCACACGATCACCGGCCGCTTGTCATCCGTCGCCCCGGCAGGGCGCCAGACGTTGAGATACAGGCAGTCTTCCGAAGGGTCGTGCGCCGTATCGGCGACGGGACGCATGCAATCATGCCCGAAGCGGGACGCATCGTGCACGCCCTGCCAAGGCGTGGCGGGCTGCGGCGGCCGCCAGCGCAACTCTCCCACGGGCGGCGCGGCAAAGGGAACACCCTTAAAGACCTCGGCCCCCTCTTCGGCGATTCCCCGCACACGGCCCTCGGCAGTCGCGACTTGCTGGGCGGCGACGGGGGCCGCGACCGCCGCCAGCAGCAGAACGGCCGTCATCGACCAACGACGCACCGTCAGCGTTTCCTGTTTTCGGTCGCGGCGGTCAGCATCGCGCTTCCGGTCAACACCGGCTCGCCCGCCGACTTGCCGACGAAGAAGCGATATTCACCGCGCGGCCGTTCCCATCGCTTGGCGGTCGCATCATATGAGAAGAGAAGCCAGGGATCGGCCTCGATCGTCACCTCGCGGCTCTCGCCGGGTTTGAGGCTGACCTTCGCCCAGCCGGCCAGCCGATGCGTGCGGCCCGGGGGCGCGACATAGAGCTGCGCAACCTCGGTGCCTTCCCGCGCGCCCCTGTTGGTGATGCGCGCCTTGACGCTCAGGCCTTTGCCGCCGCGAAACTCGAGGTCTCCGTAACCGAAATTCGTATAGGTCAGCCCGTAACCGAACGGAAAAAGCGGCTTCGCGCCGGTCCGCTCGAACCAGCGATAGCCGATGTCGCTCCCTTCGACATAGTCGATCGGGAAGGGATCATAGTGGACGCCGATCCCGAGCGGACGCTGCTTCGCCGGATCGTAACCGGCGACCGTCTTTTGCGGAAGCTGATCGGCGCTCGCCGGAAAGCTGATCGGCAACCGGCCCTGCGGCGCGCTCTTTCCTGTCAGGATCGCAGCCATCGCCTCACCCCCGCGCTGGCCCGGGAACCAAGCCTCGAGCACCGCGCCGACTCTGTCCAGCCAGGGCATGGCGACCGGATTGCCGGTCTGAAGAACGACGACCGTTTTGGGATTGGCTGCGGCGACCGTGCCGATCAGCGCATCCTGGTCATAAGGCAGCGAGAAATCGGCATGATCGATGCCCTCCATCTCGGGCTTGACCGCGTAGACGACGACGAGGTCGGCCTTCTTCGCCGCTTCGGCGGCGCGCGCGGCGTCGCTGCCATCGTCGAAGCGGATCGCGGTGCCCGGCAACGCGGCCTGCAGCGCCTTCAGCGGCGAAGAGAGGCCATAGCTCGGCGCTAGCAGCGCCGAGAGCGGATTCGCGCCGGGCGCGTCGCGATAAACGCCGCCCCAGGGGATGACCTGCGACGAACCGCCGCCGATCGGCACCCCCTTGTCGGCGTGGCGACCAATGACCGCGATCGACTTCGCCGTCGCCGCAAGTGGAAGGATGCCGTCATTCTTGAGCAACACCATGCCCGCCTCGGCCATCGCCTGCGCACGCGCGCTGTGCGCCTCGCGGTCGATCGCGCCGCCCGGCGCCGCGCGATGGTCGAGCGCGCCGACGCGGACCATCGATCGCACGATGCGCAGCGCCATGTCGCGCACCCGCGCCGGCGCGATCTCGCCGGCCTTTACAGCGGCGGGGAGCCCGGCGAAAAAATCCTTGTCCTGCGGCGACTGCTGGTCGAGCCCGGCGTCGATCGACGGCTTGAGGCTGTGCACCGCGCCCCAATCGGACATGACCCAGCCCGCATATTGCCAGTCGCCTTTCAGCACCTCGCGCATCAGAAATTCATTTTCGCACGCGTAGGTGCCGCCCACCTTATTGTATGCGCACATGATCGAGGCGGGCTTGCCGCGCTTGATGCCGATCTCGAAGGCGAGCAGGTCGGATTCGCGCAGCGCCGCCTCGTCGATCCGCGCGTTATAGACGAAGCGGCCGCTCTCCTGCGGGTTCAGCGTATAATGCTTGATGGTCGAGGCGACGTGGCGATCCTGGATACCCGCGATCTGCTCGCCGACGAGGATGCCCGCGAGCAACGGATCCTCGCCGAGATATTCGAAATTGCGGCCGTTTCGCAGCTCGCGCGCAAGATTGACGCCGCCGGCGAGCATCACGTTGATGCCCTTCGCAAAGGCCTCTGCACCAATCAGCCGTCCCGCCTCGCGCGCCATCGCGGGGTCGAAAGTCGCGGCCAGTGACAGCGTCGCGGGGAGCGCCGTCGATTCCTGACCGGGGCGCAGATAGCCGATGTCGGCGACTCCAAGGCTGGCATCGCCAAGATGGAGCGCCGGGAAGCCGACACGATCCACCGCGGGCACGAAACCGGCGGTGCCGATCGCGCCCTCGGGCTTCGGCTGGCGCATCGCTTCGGGGATGAAGGACGGGAGCGGAATGCCGAGGTCGAGCAGGCTGCCGCCCGACATCGATTTCGTCAGCGATATCTGTTCGTCGAGCGTCATCGCATCGACGATCGCCACGGCGCGCTCTTCCGCCGCTTTTGTTTGTTCGGTCATTTCGTTCGCCTGTTTGGCCGTCGCCGGCGTGGCAATAATCGTGGCAACCGCCAGAATGGCGGTGGACATGGTGCGTCCCATTTCCCTCTCCCGTTATTTGGTTTTTTCAGGCCCTACCGACAGGATTCCCGTTTCGAGCCCCGCCTCCATCAACCGCCTGAGCAGCTTTACCGAATCGCGGATGCTGCCGGGTGCGGGCGCAAGAACCTGTGCGACGGAAAGGCCGCGGATCGCCCATACGACGAGCCGCATCAATGCCATCGCGCCGCGCGACTCGCCCGGTGCGGCAAGGCGTGTGAAATCCAGCGCTTCCGTTTCGATCCGCGTCTGGACCGGTGCCAGTTTCTCGCAAAGCTGGGGGTCGCTGCGCGAACCCTGCAATATCTCGAGCACCGCGACGCCCGATGGTCGGCTGAGGACGTCCCACGCCATATCGGGATAAGCGAGCAACCGCTGCTTCGGATCATCAATGCCTTCGAGATATTCGCGGTAGTGCCGCACTTCCTGTTCGAAGACCGCTTCGACCACAAAGGTCATCAAATCGGCCTTGGTCGGAAACTGGTGCAGCATCGCGCCCCGGCTGACGCCCGCATTTTCGGCCACCAGCATTGTCGATGCCGCAGCATAGCCATGCTCGTGCAATGCTTCGATCGCCGCCGTCAGCAACGCTTCCCGCGTGCCCGCACTTCTCTCCGCCTGCGTTCGCCGGCGTACCTTCTCGGCCATCCATCCACTCCACATTTACAAGCAGTGTTGACCGTAACATATGGCGGCGATAGGAACATGGCAAGCGGAAAGGAAGAGGATCGAGCCATGGTGACGATTGCGCGACGCACATTCCTGGCGGCAGGAGCAGCGAGTCTGGCGCTACCCATGAAGAGCCGCGCGCGCGCGCCGCAGCCGGCGATCGGCGTCCAGCTCTATATGGCGCGCGAGTTGCTCGCGAAGGATTTCGACGGAACGATCGCGGCGATCGCGAAGACCGGTTTGCGCCATGTCGAGTTCGCCGGTTTTTATGATCGCGATGGCGCCGCGATCCGCCGGACGCTCGCCGACAATGGCCTGATAGCCGTCGGCGCGCATGCCGTGCGCGCGGATATGGACGACAGCGAAATCGACCGCACGATCGAGCAGTGCGCCGTCATCGGCATGCCTCATGTCGTCGCCCCGGTGCCGCTCGTGCCGGCATATTGCGCGCTCGTGGGGAAGTCCGACAATGTGTTCCGCGACGCCATCGCCGCGCTGACGCGCGACGACTTCCTGCGAACCGCGGACCGGTTCAACCGGATCGGCGAGAAGGTGAAGGCGGCGGGGATGCGCTTTGCCTATCACACCCACGGTCTCGATTTCCTCCGCTTCGAAGGGCGTTATGCGTTCGACGACATGACCGAACGCTGCGATCCGGCGCTGGTCGCGTTCGAACTCGATGCCGGCAATATGATCGCCGCTGGCGTCGATCCCATTCCCTATTTTCGCATGCTCGGCAGCCGCGTGACGCTCGCCCACATCAAGGACTGGCGATCGCCCCTCGAGCCGGCGGTCGATCGCATTCCGCCGACCGCGCCGATCGGCAAAGGCGTTGTCGATTTTCCGGCGATCATGGCCGCGATGGCAGCGGCGGGCGTTCGCCATGCCTTCATCGAGGAAGAGGACACTCCGGCCGAGCAGGTGATCGCGGCGATCGGCTCGGCGTACCGCTATCTGTCGCAATTGCCCGCATGAGCCGCAAGGAAATGGACATGGATTTTAGCCGGCGATCGACGCGCTGGCCGCCAAGGGGCTGCTGTTCCGCAACCTCTATTCGAACGCCCCGGTCTGCGCGCCATCGCGCTTCTCCATCCTTACCGGCGTCTATCCCGAAAGCTGCGCACCGGCCCATCATATGCGAGCGCAAGCCCGGATCGCCTCGCTCTTCCGCACCTATCCCGAGCTGCAGCGCGCCGCGGGCTATTTTTGTCTCAACGCCGGCAAGACCGATTATAATTGTGACGTCGACCCCGAAGGCATTTGGAACCTTCAGGGCCCCGAAAGCCCATTGGCGCCATGCCCCGTCCGGACGGCCCTTCATGGCGGCATTCAACTATGAAACGACTCATGAATCGAGGCTCTTCAAGCCGGTTTCCGGCCGGGTAAAGCCGGGCCGGATGGACGAGCGGACCGACTTGATCCGCACGGTGACCGATGGCCGCTGGCGCTATATCCGTGATTATATGCCGCACCGGCCCTGGGGCCAGCACCAGGCCTTCGCATGGCGCGCGAAAGGCTATCAGGCGTGGGAAAGCGCATGGCTCGCCAGCGATCTTCAGCTTGCGGAAACTCTGGTAGGGACTTGCCGCCCCACTATCGAACCGCGGCCAGCGCGCGTTCGGCGACCGGCCGCATCACGGCATAGCCCGCCGCGGTCGGGTGGACGCCATCTTCGGCATGGATCTTTGCCAACCCATGACTGCCGTCATCGAGCACCGCATAATAATCGGCGAAGACGAGCTTCTTTTCCGCGGCCAGTTGGCGAAGCCGCGCGTTCAGCGCGGCGATCGGTTCGATCGGTGCGATTTCGGGCCGCCAGTTGAACTGCCGCGCCGGAAGCACCGATCCGATCACCACCGCGATGCCATGCGCTTCGGCGAGATCGACCATCGTGCGGATATTGGCGTCGATCCGGTCGAGCGAAGTGGCCCCGATATTACCGGCGATGTCGTTGGTGCCCGCCATGATGTGGACGACCCGCGGCTTGAGATCGATCGCGTCGGCGCGAAACCGCGCGAGCATCTGCGTCGTCGTCTGGCCGCTGATCCCGCGATCGATGCGGTCGCCGGTGAAGAAATCCGGCTGCTCGGCCAGCCACAATTCGGTGATCGAATCGCCGATGAAGACGACCCGGTCCGGCGTCGCGGGCGGTAGGTCGCGATTCGCGGCGGCGTAGCGGCACAGGCCGGCAAAGTCGGCGAGGAGCAAATCCTGCTGCCATTTCGTATAGATAGCCGTGCCTTCCGCGGAACGCGGCGGCAGCGGCTCGCCCGCCGCCAGCGCGGCCTTGGCGCGCGTCAGATAGTCGACGACGATCGCGGGCATCGGCGGAAGGCTCCCACAGGGATCGGCGACGATACCGGCGCGGGGTGGCGGTTCAGCCGCCGCCAGCGGCAATGCGCCAAGCGCCAAGGGCAAGAAAATAAACGATTTCATCGGCCACCTCCCAAAATACTGCCCGCCATCCTAACGCTCCGATAGCAACTTACAAGCGGTCTTGACTGCTTTTATGTTACGAGACTATCTAGCGGCACCGGCGCCGTGAGCGCCTTGTTGGGGAGGTTATCATGGTTCGATTCGGCGCTCGGCGCATATTGCTCGCTTCGGTTGCTGCGATGGCGCTGCCGGCGATGCCCGTGTTCGCGCAGGACGCCGAGCCCGGCGCGGTGGCCACCGGCGACGAGATCATCGTCACCGCGACGCGGCGCGAAGCGCGCCTGCAAGACGTGCCGTTGTCGGTGACCGCGGTCTCGGGCGAAAGCCTTGCGCAGTCGGGATTGAAGGAAGTCAGCGACATCCAGTATCTCGCCCCGAACATCACCTTCTCCGCGACCAATCCCGTGTCGAACGGCGGCGGCTACCAGATCCGCGGCGTCGGCACCCAGACATATGACAGCGGCGTCGAGCAGACCGTCGGCCTCGTCATCGACGGCGTCGTCATCGGCCTGTCGCGCGATCCGGGTTCGACCGGCTTTGCCGACATCGAGCGTATAGAGGTGCTGCGCGGTCCGCAGGGGACGCTGTTCGGCAAGAATTCGAGCGCGGGCGTGATCCAGGTCGTGACGAAGAAGCCGCGGATGGACGACGCCTCCTTCTCGCTCGATCTCAAATATGGCGAGCGCAACGACCGCGTTGTGCAAGCGAGCGCCAATGTTCCGCTGGGCCAGGCTCTTGCCCTGCGCGTATCGGGCTATAGCAACGGGCAGGACGGGGCGATCCCCTATGTGCTGACCCCGTCGCGCGCGGTGGGCGACCGCCGGAACAACGGCGTCCGCGCCAAGCTGTTGTGGGAACCGTCGGACAATCTCTCCTTTCTGTTGGCGGGCGAGTATCAGACCGCCTTCGCGCGCGATGGCCAGATCATCCAGTCGCTCGGAACCAGCGCCCTGTTCAATTCGCAGTTCGCCGGCTTTGCCGAGCAGCCCGGCCCGAACGTCTACAAAAGCTATATGGATGGCGACTGGACCGCGGACACCTCGCTCTATGCGGGCTCGCTCGAAATCAACGCGGGCATCGGCGATCACACGCTGACCTCGATCACCGCATATCGCAAGCTCGAGACGCTGCAGTTGTCCGACATCGACGCGTCGCCCGCGAATGTCTTCAACAACAGCGACGGCGGTGTCGACAGCAATCAGTTCACGCAGGAACTTCGCCTCACCTCGCCCGGCGGAAACCGTCTCGAATATGTGCTGGGCCTCTATTACTACCGGACCGAGAACAGCGGATATGCCGTCCAGTACGGCAATTATTACGGGCTGTTCGGTGCGCCCGTCGTCGTCGGCGGCGGGCGGCGCGACGCGACGAACAAGGTGCGCAGCCTCGCCGCTTTCGGCAATCTCACCTTCGCGCTGACCGACGCGTTCAAGCTCATCGGCGGGCTCCGCTATACCAATGATCGCAACCACGGGACGCTCGTCGTCTCGCCATTGCCCTTCCCGGCCGTTCCGCTGGGGATGTTGCCGGATTACGACGGCACGGTGAAGGCCGACAATGTGTCGGGCAAGGTCGGAGTGCAGTTCGAGCCCAGCCGCGATTTCATGCTCTATGCGACCTATTCGACGGGCTTCAAGGGCCCGGCGATCGACGGCACGGCCGGCATCATTCGTGAGGTTCGCCCCGAAACGGTGAAAAGCTGGGAGATCGGCCTCAAGAGCAGCTTCCTCGACGGCAAGGGGACGTTCAACATTGCCGCCTATTGGTCGAACTACCGCGACTTTCAGGCGCAGACCTTCGACATCACGACAACGCCGCCCGCTTTTTACCTGTCGAACGCCGGGCTCCTGCGCGCACGCGGGGTCGAAGTCGAAACCGGCTTCCGCGTGACACCGGCGCTGCGTCTGTCGGCCAGCGGAGCCTATAACGACGCGACCTTCCGCGAGTATGACGGACAATGCTACCCGGGCCAGCCGATATCGCCGGTGGTCGGCCAGGGCTGTTACGTCGTTCCCGGCACGACGACCACCGTTGCCAATTATCGGGGTTTTCGCCTCCCCAATGCGCCCAAATGGTCGTATATCCTGCGCGCGGACTACAAGCAGGCGGTCGGCGGCGACATGGCGATCGACGCCGCGGCCAATTGGGCGTGGCGTACGAAGACCCAAGCCGTGATCGGCGATCCGAACGCCGAAATCCCCTCCTATGGCCTGCTTAACGGCACGATCGGGTTCGGCGCCGAGGACGGCAGCTGGCGCGTCGGCATCTATGCGCGCAACCTGCTCGATAAACGCTTTTACGCGCCCTATGCCGCAGGCGTGATCAATCCCGGCGGCTACTCGAAGATCGTGATGCCCGAAGCGTTCCGGACGATCGGCGGCACACTGAGTTTCCGGATCTGAACCTCCCGGCCCTCCGCTCTTTCCGAAGCGCGGAGGGCACAGGCTCAGATTTCGCGCCTGAAACCGCGATCCGATATCATTTTCGTCCCGGGGTTCCGTGACGCTGTCGCCCGAGCATCACGCGCTTTAGCCGTTGATAACGCGGAGCAAGCCGCTTCCCGGTCAAAACCTGGAAAAGCGGGGGTCGGTTCGACCACCAGAAGCAGGAAGCCATATCAACAACCCCGCCGCGACCGTCGCATAGCGTTCCCAGCCGAGCGTACCGATAAATCCGGTCGCGATCGTGACCGTCACGAAAAACTCGGAAGCATTGACCGTGCCGACGACCTGGCGGGGTCCCCCCCCGACGAAGCCGAGGCTGCCGACGAATTTGAGGTCGCGGTAGGTCTGCGGCCGCCGAACACCAGATCGATCAGCGGCTCGCCCGTCATCGCCCTGAGCGGGCGCGCTTGCGCGGGCTGGCTCGCCTCGATCCAGTCGAAGATCGCGCCGGGAACGTCGATCGCGCAGGCGCGCTCGAGCCCCTGAAACCCGGCGCCGAATTCGCCTCGCAGATGCGATCCCCCTCCTCGTCGAACAATATGTCGATCCCGGCGACCTCCAGTTCGAGGGCGTCGGCCGCGCGCACCGCCAGTTCGGCCATCTCGCCCGTCGGGGCGTTCGAGCGAATGCCCCTGATAATGTACCGACCAGTCTTCGAGCGGTGCCGCGACGATGTCGAAGTCGTGCGGTTTCAGGACGAGAAGCTCGATCCCGCGTGCGGCGGCGGCTTTCTGAAAGCGCAGGATTTCGGGCACTTCGGGGAGCGCCGGGTCGAGCTCCCGATGAAATAATATCCAGCCGCGCACGTCGAAACTCCCGGAACTGAATTTCTTATCGCATCAACGAACGTCGGGCGCGACCCCTTCGTTCGGCCGTCATCGCCCATGCAGCCCGCCAAAACCTCGGCTTCGTCCCCAAAACGAAACTATGGCGCGCCCGGCAGGATTCGAACCTGCGGCCACCCGCTTAGAAGGCGGGTGCTCTATCCAGCTGAGCTACGGGCGCGCGGCACGGCTGTGCCGGGCGCGAATAGCGCGGTTTGCGCCCGGCGCAAAGCGCGTTAAGCAGCGGGCGATGACCGAGTCCGCCCAGCCCGCCCCCGTCAATGCCGCCACCGTGCGGCATTTCCGCTATTACGACCTTGTGATGGCGGCCTTCGTGGCGGTGCTGCTGCTCAGCAACATCATCGGCGCATCAAAGCTGTCGATGGTCGGGGGGCTGACGTTCGGCGCGGGTATCCTCTTTTTTCCGATCAGCTATGTGATCGGCGACGTGCTGACCGAGGTCTATGGCTATGCCCGCGCGCGGCGCGTGATCTGGGCCGGGTTCGGCGCGCTCTTGTTCATGGCGGTGATGAGTTGGATCGTGCTCGCGATGCCGCCCGCGCAGGATTGGTGGTGCAGCGGAGCCGAGACGCTGGCGCTGAAATCGGGCGACGCGGCGGGCCCCGGCGCGGTCTGCCAGCAAAGCTATGAAAGCGTGTTCGGCGCCGCCTGGCGCATCGTGCTCGCATCGATGGCGGCTTTCTGGGCGGGCGAGTTCGTCAACTCCTATGTCCTCGCGCGCATGAAGCTCGCGACCGGGGGGCGCCACCTGTGGATGCGCACGATCGGCTCGACGATTTTCGGGCAGGGCGTCGACAGCCTGATCTTCTACCCCATCGCCTTCCTCGGCATCTGGGAAACCGAGCAGGTGTTCCTGGTCCTTGCCACCAACTGGGCGATGAAAGTCGCGTGGGAGGCCGTCTTGACCCCGGCAACCTATGTCGTCGTCGGCGCGTTGAAGCGCCGCGAAGGTGTCGACGTGTTCGACGAAGGCACCGATTTCAACCCCTTTGGTGCCAAAGTATAGTCCATGACGTTGATCGAAATCGCCGCGCTATTCACCGAGCAGAAGACGTGGCTCGTCGCCTCGGCCGGGCTGAGCAAGGACGCGCTGCATATCTATGTCGGGCTCGCGCTGTTCGTGGCGGTACGGCTGGTGTGGCGCTGGCGTGGCGGATGGCTGGCCGCGTGGCTCGCGGTGCTGGCGATGGCGTCGGGCGGCGAATGGCTCGACATGGCGCTCGAGGCCCGGCAATCGACGATCCAGCCCGACGCCGCGCATTGGCACGACATCTGGAACACGATGTTCTGGCCGACGGTTCTGCTCTTGATCGGGCGCTGGCTGCATCCCGGGGGAAAGCCCGCGCCAACCGCATCCGATCGCGGACCGATCCTAGGCGAGAACGCCGAGCGCCGCTTCGAACAGGCGTAGGCCGTCGGTGCCGCCATGCGCGCGGTCGATCGCGCGTTCGGGATGCGGCATCATGCCGAGCACATTGCCAGCGTCATTCAGCACGCCCGCGATGCCCCGCGCCGATCCGTTGACGCCATCGGCATAACGGAAAGCGACGCGCCCCTCGCCCTCGATCCGGTCGAGCGTCGCCGCATCGGCGAAATAATTGCCGTCGTGATGCGCGACGGGAATGTCGATCGTCTCGCCCGCCTGGTAGCCGGCGGTGAACAGCGACTGGCTGTTCTCGACCGTCAGCGGCACGGTGCGGCAGACGAAGTTGAGCCCCGCGTTGCGCATCAGCGCGCCGGGCAGCAGCTGCGCTTCGGTCAGCACCTGAAAGCCGTTGCACACGCCGAGCACCGGAACCCCGCGCCCCGCGGCGTCCGACACCGCGCGCAGGATCGGCGAGCGCGCCGCCATCGCCCCCGAACGGAGATAATCGCCATAGGAAAAGCCGCCGGGGAGCGCGATGAAGTCGACGCCATCGGGCAGCTCACTTTCGCGGTGCCACACCATCGCGGGCGCGCGGCCGGTGACCTGTTCGAGCGCGACCGCCATGTCGCGGTCGCAGTTCGAACCCGGAAAGACGATGACGGCGGTCTTCATGGGCTTGGCTCCTTTACGGACGTTCGATGCGGTAGTTTTCGATCACCGTGTTCGCGAGCAGCTTGGCGCACATCGCGTCGAGATCGGCGTCGCTTGTGCCGTCGGCGACATCGAGTTCGATGAAACGGCCCGCGCGCACGTCCGACACGCCGCCGAAACCCAGTCCCTCGAGCGCATGATGGATCGCCTTGCCCTGCGGGTCGAGCACCCCCGGCTTGAGCGTCACATAGACATTCACTTTCATGGGGCGGACCTTTTGCTTTGGCGGGCGGGAAGATGGGCGCGCCTATGCCCGCGAATCACTTCGGGGGCAAGGGGGGCCAAGGGCCACGGGGATGGCGAAAATGCCGCTGTTCACATTGCGAACCAGTCGCATCTTTCCTGTTGCGAATCCTTCGCACTATCCCTAAATGGATATTGTTGAGAAGGATTCGCACATGGTCGTCTGTGTCTGCAACGCAATAAGGGAAAGCCAGCTGCGCGATGTCGCGCGGAGTGGCCAATTGCGGTGCGCCAAGGCCGCCTATGCGCAATTGGGTCGCAAACCCAAATGCGGACAGTGCCTGTCATTCGCTCGCAATATCATCAGCGACGCCGCCGCGACCGCCTGATTTTTCTTGGTTTTCCGCCATTTTTGACCTTGGCCTGATGGGGCCGCGGCGCCTATAATGCGCCCACTCCATTCCCAAGACGAAATGACAGGATAGACACCATGAAGGGCGACGAAAAAGTCATCGATTTCCTGAACGAGGCGCTCAAGAACGAGCTGACCGCGATCAACCAATATTGGCTGCACTATCGCATGCTCGACAATTGGGGCGTCGCGCGCCTCGCCGCGTTCGAACGCGAAGAGTCGATCGACGAGATGAAGCACGCCGACAAGCTCGCCGACCGCGTCCTCTTCCTCGGCGGCCTGCCCAATTTCCAGCTGCTCGGCCGCCTGCGCGTCGGCGAAACGGTCGAGGAAATCCTCAAGGCCGACCTCGCGGTCGAGGAAGAGGCGATCCCGCTCCTCAAGGACGCGATCGCGCATTGTGAGAGCGTGCGCGACTATGTCAGCCGCGACCTGTTCGCCGACATCCTCGAAAGCGAGGAACATCATGTCGACGAGCTCGAAAAACAGTTCGAGATGATCGAGCGCATGGGCATCGAAAATTACATCCAGCTCCAGTCGAAGCCTGCCGGCGACGATTGATTCGAATCCGTCATCCCGGCGAAGGCGGGGCCGCTGTCGGCACGTTCCAGCACTGCTGGGTAAATCGATAGCGGCCCCCGCCTTCGCGGGGGCGACGTGAATCCGTGGATTCACGTCGTTTTCAGGGGCGCTTTCGGGCGTCTCTTTTTTCGCTTGTATTTGCGAATAATTCTCAATAGCAAGGTGGGGCAGTCCCCTCCTGCCGGCCGCTGCAACTTCAAGCTGCGCTTTAAAGCGGCCGGCATCTTTTTCGAAACTACGGAGGGACGAACGGACTGCATGGGCCGGGAGAGACGAACCTCATGCAAAGCAGCGAGCTGATCCGCCAATTATCCGAACAGCCGCTGGTGCGCGATTTGTCGGTCGAAGCGGCGCAGGCCGTCCTCGCGCTACGCTACTGTATCCTCTGCCGCCGCGGCGAGCGCGACCCGATGCCCGAACTCGAACGCCGCTGGGGCAATATCCTCGCGGCGCGCCGCTATCGGCTGGTGGTCGAGGCGATCGGCCATGTCTGGCCCGAACCCTTCGCCGTCGCCCCGCCCTGCTGCCCGCGCGTCAGCTTCGACGAGGCGCTGCTCGCCGCGATCGTCGGCGCCGCCGCGCGCCGCGACCGTGTCGAGTTCGACTGGCTGACCGCCGAAATGCTCGGCAGCGACGCGCGCGAGATGCTGTTCGTCGCCCTCGAAAATTTCATCCGCGCGCGCGCCCCGCGCCCAGTGTGATCGCCAGTTTTCGGGGCGGAAAGCGAACGGTGTAAACCGCCTTATTGGAAGTGAGTAGGACTGGCCTCATACGCTTCGCGTTCCGGCTTCCACATCTCGTCGGAAAGATTAAACCGCATCCAGTGGTCGAAAGCATCGAATGACACCTCTTCGCGGTGGACAGACCGTTCCTCCGACACCTGCTCCGCAACTTGCCACAGTGCTTGATGGAAAGACCAGTTAGCAAGCTTCCGCCACTCATCGCCCGCAGTCCAAGCACCGACCGGATTGCAAGAAGCTTCTATCGACCGGTAAACGGCTGCCAAAGCCGGATCGGCTTCGAAACAGGGAGTTCCGTCGGTTGGAGTTACGCGAAAGCGACAAGGCCAGCGTTTCCTGGCGTCCTCAAATAGTTTCATTTTGTCGACAACCATGCGCCATATGAACCCGAACGCGTTTCGCCCGCAATCCGGTCTTTCCAGTCTTCGCATAAACGCCGACGCTGACGGAGAGGTCGCTGGCGCGGCGTCGCCCCTCCACCACCACCCCAAAAGGAAAATTTGCACCGGCCCGCCCGCCTCCCTATATTGCTCGCTCAATCTCACCGGAGACTTTCGCCATGAACGACAATCTGAACGCAACGCCGCCCCGCCTTGCCGCCAGGAAAGTCCTTGTTCATGTCTCCCGTTTCTCCCTCGATCACCATCGCCAACCTCGGCTGGTCCACGCCTGACGGCCGCGCCGTCCTTTCGGGCCTCGATCTCCATTTCCAGCGCGAGCGCACCGGCCTGATCGGGCGCAATGGCGTCGGCAAATCGACGCTGCTGCGCCTGCTGACCGGCGAGCTTTCGCCCGCGAGCGGCAGCATCGCGGCGTCCGGCAGCATCGCGATGCTGCGTCAGACGGTGCAGGTCGCGGCGCACGAAAGCATCGCCGACCTGTTCGGCGCGCGCGCCGCGCTCGCGCTGCTGCGCAAGGCCGAAGCCGGCGAGGCGAGCGTCGAGGAAATCGGCGACGCCGACTGGACGCTCGAAGCGCGGATCGACGAGGCGCTCGCGGGGGTCGGCCTGCCGCTTCCCGCCGACACGCCACTCGCGGCGCTTTCGGGCGGCCAGCGCACCCGCGCCGCGCTCGCCGGCGCGATATTCGCCGCGCCCGATTTCCTGTTGCTCGACGAGCCCACCAACAACCTCGACCGCGAGGGCCGCGAAGCCGTGCGCGATCTGCTCGCCGGCTGGCGCGGCGGCGCGATCGTCGTCAGCCACGACCGCGAACTGCTCGAGGAGATGGACGCGATCGTCGAGCTGAGCGGCCTCGGCGCGGCGCGCTACGGCGGCGGCTGGAGCGCCTATCGCGCGCGCAAGGAGGTCGAACAGGCGGCGATCGAAGCCGAACTCGCCGGCGCCGAAAAGGAACTCGGCCGCGTACGGCGCCAGGCGCAAGTCACCGCCGAGCGGCAGGCGCGCCGCGACGCCGGCGGGAGGCGCAAGGCGGCGCGCGGCGACGAGCCCGCGATCCTGCTCGGAACGCTCAAACGCCGCGCCGAGGAAAGCGTCGGCGCGAACCAGCGTCTCGCCGAACGCCAGCGCGCCGACGCCGAGCAGGCGCGCGAAGCGGCGCGCGACAAGATCGAGATCGTCGATCCGCTGTCGGTCGGCCTGCCGTCGACCGGGCTTCCCGCATCACGCACCGTGCTCGCGCTCGACCGCGTCAGCGCGGGCTACGACGCGGATCGGCCGGTCATCGAAGGCCTGTCGCTCACCCTCACCGGTCCCGAGCGCGTCGCGATCACCGGTCCCAATGGTTCGGGCAAATCGACGCTGCTCGCGCTGGTTGCCGGGACGCTCGCGCCCTGGTCGGGCGAGGTGCGCGTCGGCGCTCCGTTCGCGCTGTTCGATCAGCGCGTCGGCCTGCTCGACCCCGCGCACTCGATCGCCGACAATTTTCTAAGCCTCAATCCCGGGACGACGAACAACCAGTGCCGCGCCGCGCTCGCGCGCTTCCGTTTCCGCGCCGACGCCGCCGACCGCATCGCCGGGACATTGAGCGGCGGTCAGATGCTCCGCGCCGGCCTCGCCTGCGTCCTCGGCGCGCCGCACCCGCCGCAATTGCTGATCCTCGACGAGCCCGGCAACCATCTCGACATCGAATCGCTCACCGCCATCGAAACCGGTCTCGCCGCCTATGACGGCGCGCTACTCGTCGTCAGCCACGACCGGGCGTTCCTCGATGCGATCGGGGTGCGGCGGGTGGTGGAGCTGGGCCCGGAATAAGCCAGCACCACGGCGGCTTTCGGGTTTACCGACCGTCCGGGGCGATCGGCATGTCGAGCCAGAGCGTCAGCCCCGGGGGCGGATCGACCGGCGGCGCATCGACGACGTGGCGCACGGCGTCGGCCCGGGCGCGGTCGAGGATGGCCGGAGGGACAGCGGCGGCGTGAAACACGTGATCGGCCTCGCCCAACAGGCGTGCGGCGCGGAGCGTGAGGTCGTCGGGATCAGAGCTGGCGAGCACGATCGACTCGACACGCGAGGACGGGCCGGACATCGCGCCCGCCAGCCACCCCTCGACCGCGTCCGCCGCGCCGTCACCGAGCGGATCGAGCGCGCCGCCCGGCGCGAGCGCGGCGTCGATCGCGCGGCGGCGGCCTGCGGCATCGGGCCAGCGCGCCTTCATCGCGCCGCGCGCGGCGTGGAGCGCCGATGCGAGCGCGCCGAGCCGCGCGGGCAGCAAGGCTTCGATGCGTTGCCGGATCGCTTTGGCGAGCCCCGCCGACGCGCCGCCGGTGCCGATCGCGATCGTCACCGGCGCGCGGTCGACGATCGCGGGGGTGGTGAAGTCGCAGAGGTCGGGGCGGTCGACGACGTTGACGAGCAGCCCGCGCGCGCGCAGCCCTTCGGCGGCGGCGCGCGCTTCGGCCGCGTCGTCGAGCGCGACGAAGGCGATCGTCGCCCCTGCCTCCCATGCCGGGACGATCCGGCCGCCCGCGCGGGTGATCAGCCGCGCCTTGGCATCGGCCGCCTCCCCCTCCCCGACCAGCACGACCGTGCGGCCGGTCAGGTTCAGGAAGACGGGAAGCTGGTGCATCGTCAGTCGATCCAGTCGGGCACGCGTTCGGCGGCCATGATCGTGCCGGCGGCGATGCGGTCGGCGACGACGACATAACGGTCGCCGTCGACGAGCACCTCGGGGACGAGGCTGCGGCTGTTGTAGGTCGAGGCCATCGTCGCGCCATAGGCCCCCGCACTGCGAAAGATCGCGAGGTCGCCCGACTCGACCTTGTCGATCAGCCGGTCGCGCGCGAAGGTATCGCCGGTTTCGCAGACGGGGCCGACGATCGAGGCGGTCATCGTCTCGCCCGAAGGCTTCACCGCGGCGAAATCATGCCAGGCATCATAGAGTGCGGGTCTTGCAAGATCGTTCATCGCCGCATCGACGATCACAAAGGGATGGGTCGCACCGGGCTTGACCCACAATATCTCGGTCAGCAGAACCCCCGAATTACCCGCGATGACGCGGCCGGGCTCGAACATCAGCGTGACGTCCCAATCGCGGGTGACCCGCGCGACCATCGCGCCATAATCGGCGGGCGACGGCGGAAGAATATTGTCGCCCGCGCGATAGGGCACCCCAAGCCCGCCGCCGAGATCGACATGGGTGATGCTGTGCCCCGCGGCGCGGAGGTCCGCGACGAGTTGGCCGACGCGCTTGAACGCCGCTTCGAACGGGGCGAGGCTGGTGAGCTGGCTGCCGATATGGACCGCGATGCCGCGCAGGTTCAGCCCCGGCAGCCCCGACAGCCGGGCGAAGATCTCGGGCGCGGTGTCGATGCCGACGCCGAACTTGTTTTCGGCCTTGCCGGTCGAAATCTTCGCGTGCGTGCCCGCATCGACGTCGGGATTGACGCGCAGCACGGCGGGCGCGGTCATGTCCTTGCGCGCCGCGATTTCGGCAAGCGCGATGCCCTCGGGCTCATGCTCGATATTGAACTGGCCGATGCCGCGGTCGAGCCCCTGCGCCAGTTCGGCGCGCGTCTTGCCGACGCCCGAAAAGACGATGTCTTCGGCCGCCA
The DNA here is from genome assembly GCF_011926545.1 of Sphingopyxis italica. Lineage (GTDB taxonomy): Bacteria > Pseudomonadota > Alphaproteobacteria > Sphingomonadales > Sphingomonadaceae > Sphingopyxis > Sphingopyxis italica. Next base: position 605,941 of record NZ_JAATIT010000001.1, read on the forward strand.
TGCCTGCCGCGAGCGCGCGTTCGAGTTCGCCGCCCGAGACGACGTCGGCGCCATAACCCTGCCGCGCGAGGACGCGCAGCACGCCGAGATTGGGGTTGCACTTGATCGCGAAGGCGATGTGCTTGCGCGGAACATCCTTCAGCGCGTCGCGAAACACCTGCGCATGGCGTTCGAGCGTTGCGCGCGAATAGACATAGACGGGGGTGCCGATTTCCTCGGCGATCCGCGGCAGCGGAATATCTTCGGCGTGCATCACGCCGTCACGAAGTTCAAAATGGTCCATTGAAGGAAGTCCTGATCATCATTTTCCGTTCGCATCGAGCGAAGTCGAAATGCCCCGAAGGACGGAGCCGAGACGATGGGTGTCTCGACTTCGCTCGACACGAGCGGATTAAACTGGGCTTTGCTCAGCCCGGAGGCGGCAAGTCGAAATCGTCGGTTTCGCGTTGTTCGGACCGTTTGAGAAGTTCGTCGCTGCGCGCGGGCCGGGCTTGCGCGTCAGGCGTCGTAAGCTCCTGTGTAGTCGGGGCGCGGGTCGCGCCGACGGGAACGACCGGGGCGGGCTGGCCCGCCACCGGCTTCAGATCCTGCTTGCTGCCGCACGAGCCGAGCAGCGCGGTGGCGGCGATGCCAATGATGATGAGGCGCTTCGTCGCCATCAATCCGTCCCTTCGAGCGCCGCACGGGCCGCGGCGACGGCCTGCCTTACCCGTTCGGGCGCCGTGCCGCCATAGCTCATGCGACTGGCAACCGACGCTTCGACCGTGAGCGCGGCGAGCACGTCGGGGGTGACCGCGGCATGGATCGCGGCGGCGTCGGCGGCGGGCAACGCCGACAGCTCGACGCCGAGTTCCTCGGCGCGCTTCACGCAGGCACCGACGACATGATGCGCCTCGCGGAACGGCAAGCCGTTTTCGCGCACCAGCCAGTCGGCAAGGTCGGTCGCGGTCGAATAGCCCGACGCGGCGAGCGCGCGCATCCGGTCGGTGCGGAAGCTCAGCGTTTCGATCATGCCGGTCATCGCGGCGAGCGACAGCGCGAGCGCGTCGAAGGCGCCGAAGACCGTTTCCTTGTCGTCCTGCAAATCCTTCGAATAAGTGAGCGGCAGCCCCTTCACGATGACGGCGAGCCGCTGGAAGGCGCCGAGCAACATCCCCGCGCGTCCGCGCACCAGTTCGGCGGCGTCGGGGTTGCGCTTTTGCGGCATGATCGAGCTGCCCGTCGACCAGGCGTCGGGCAGGCTGATGAAACCAAAGGGCTGGCTGGCCCAGATGACGATTTCTTCGGCGAGGCGCGACAGGTGGATCGCGGCGATCGAGGCCGAGGCGCAGAATTCGAGCGCGAAGTCGCGGTCGGACACCGCGTCGATGCTGTTCGCCATCGGGCGGTCGAAGCCGAGCGCGGCGGCGGTCGCATCGCGGTCCAGCGGGAAGCTGGTGCCCGCGAGCGCGGCGGCGCCGAGCGGCGATTCGTTGAGGCGGCGCCGCGCATCGGCGAAGCGGCTGCGGTCGCGGGCGAACATTTCGACATAGGCGAGCAGATGATGACCGAGCGTCACCGGCTGCGCGACTTGCAGGTGCGTGAAGCCGGGCATGATGCTGCCCGCATGTTCGTCGGCGCGCGCGAGCAACGCGGCCTGGATCGCCTGCAAGCCCGCATCGATACGCTCGCACGCGGTGCGGGTCCACAGGCGGAAATCGGTCGCGACCTGATCGTTGCGCGAGCGCGCGGTGTGGAGGCGCCCGGCGGCTTCGCCGACCAGCTCCTTCAAGCGCGATTCCACGGTCATGTGGATGTCTTCGAGCGCGAGATCGACCGGCACGCCGGTCGCCGCGAACTCGTCCGCAATCTGCGCAAGGCCGCGATCGATCACCACGGCGTCCTCGGCGGCGATGATTCCGCAAGCCCCGAGCATCGCGGCGTGCGCGCGGCTGGCGGTAATATCTTCTTCCCACAGGCGCTTGTCGACGGGGATCGATGCGTTAATCTCTTGCATGATCGCCGCGGGTCCGCCACCGAAGCGGCCGCCCCACATGCTGTTGCTGTCAGGAGTATTCGCCATCCGCCGCGTTCCGAATCCGTCCCTTGCGATCCTCGCCGTGCTTCTGGCCGGATCAATCGCGGGCTGCGATAGGGAAAAGCCCGGCGGGGAGCAAGCGGGGCAAGGCCAAGCAAATGTTTCGGCGGGCCAAGCGAAGGGGGTCGGCGCGTTCGAATATGTGATCGACCGCAGTCGCAAGGGGACGGTGGCGCCCACCGCGACGTTTCGCGGCCCCGACGACGCGCCGGTGACGCTCGCGTCGTTCCGCGGGCGTCCGCTGCTCGTCAACCTGTGGGCGACCTGGTGTGCGCCGTGCGTCGCCGAAATGCCGACGCTCGACGCGCTCGCGGCGAAGAGCGGCGAAACGATGACCGTGATCGCGGTCGCGCAGGACCTGAAGGGCGCCGAGGTCGTCGATCCCTGGTTCCAGAAGGCGGGACTGAAGGCGCTCCAGCCCTATATCGATCCCGAAAACGGCCTGCTCGACGCCGCGAACAGCGCGCTGCCGACGAGCGTCTATTACGACGCCGAAGGCCGCGAAATCTGGCGCGTGATCGGCGCGATCGACTGGCAGGGGAAGGAAGCGGCGGCGCTGCTGGCGGAGGGCGTTTCCTAGCTACCCGATAAATTTCGTCATTCCCGCGAAAGCGGGAACCCAGCGAGCAACCGTCGCAACCTGGTTCCCGCTTTCGCGGGAATGACGCTTCAATGACCAGAACAAGAAAGGGCGGGTGCCCCATGACACCCGCCCTTCCCTGCGACCCGAGCAGGGCTCGGGGAACTCGCGGAAATCGGAAGCTTTATCCGCCGACCGTCACGCGGCCGCTGCGGTAGCCCTTCTTGCGCATTTCCTTCACATAATCCTTGTCGGCGTCGACCACCTCGACGATCCATTCGTCCCACGCGTCCCAGCGGTCTTCGCGGTCGGTGGCGTGGCGAAGGTCGCTGCTGAGCTCCTTCTCCGCCTCGAGGATGTCGGCTTGGTAATTATACCAATATTGGTTCACGATGCCGGCGATCGGTTCGGCGCGGATGGGCGGCGCATCGAATCCCGGCGGCATCTTGTGATAGGGAACGGCGGCGACCGCGGCGGTGGCGGGGAGAGCGGCAAGCATCGCCAGAATCGTCCATTTTTTCATTTTTCGTCTCCTTCTGGATCCTGTTGGACAGGAGAAGAAACGAAAGAGCGGCGCGATTTATTCCCGGTTCGACGATGATTCGGCACGGCTCGCGGCGGAATCGCGCGGATGTCCGGATTTCAGCCCGGATGCGCTTCGTCGCCGACGCTCGATTTGAGGAGGCCGCGGAACACATCCATCGCGCTGCGCCGGCCCTGCGTCACGTCGAACACGTCGCGCGCGATCGGCATGTCGAGGCCATATCTGTCGGCGAGCGCCATCACCGTCGGCGCGCTCTTCACCCCCTCGGCGACCATGTTCATGCCCGCGATGATCTCGTCGATCGGGCGCCCCTTGCCGAGTTCGACCCCGACATGGCGGTTGCGCGACAAGGGGCTGGTGCAGGTCGCGATCAGGTCGCCCATGCCGGTGAGCCCCGCGAAAGTCTCCGGCCGCCCGCCCATCGCGACGCCCAATCGCGTGATCTCGGCCAGTCCGCGCGTCATCAGCCCGGCGCGCGTATTGTCGCCCGCGCCGAGCCCGTCACCCATGCCGACGGCGATCGCGATGATATTCTTGAGCACCCCGCCAAGCTCGCAGCCCAAAAGGTCGGTGTTGGTGTAGACGCGGAACAGCCCCGAATGGAACACCGGCTGGAGCGCGCGCACGACGATCTCGTCCTCCATCGACAGCACGCTCGCCGCCGCCTGCCCCGTCATAATCTCGCGCGCCAGATTAGGACCGGTGAGCACGCCGATGGGATGGCCGGGCAACACCTCCTCGATCAGCTCGGTCATCCGCTTGCCCGAGGCGAGTTCGAGGCCTTTCGTGAGGCTGATAACGGGAACCCACGGGCGAAGATGACCCGCCGCCTCCTCGAGCACCGCGCGGAAGCTGTGCGACGGCACGCCCATGACGAGCACATCGGCGCCCGCGACGACCTCGGCCATGTCGTTCGTCGCGCGGAGCGCCGAAGGCAGCTTGATACCGGGGAGATATTTGCGGTTCTCGCCGGCGCCGTTGATGCTGTCGACCGTTTCGGCATCGCGCGCCCACAGCGTGATCGGCGCATTGCGCGACACGACCGACGCGACCGTCGTCCCCCAACTGCCCCCGCCGAGCAGCCCCACCTTGAGGCGCATAACTCTCTCCCCGTTTTCAGCGAGAGTGGCGCGCATTTCAGTGCTTGGCAAGAAAGCCCTTCATCACCGCCGCGGTCGCTTTGGGATCCTCGATCATCGGGACATGGCCGACATGTTCGAAGATATGCGACACGCTTCCCGCGATGCCGGCTTCGAGCACCGGCACGCAGCTGACGTCGAGCAGCTTGTCGTGCCGGCCCCAGATGATCAGCGTCGGCACCTTCACTTCGCCGAGGCGATCGTTGAGCGGATGATCGCGCCCCTCCGTCGCGATGACCCAGAAGATCGTGTCGAGTTGATCGCGATATTTGAGGCCATCGGCGTAAAGCACCGGTTTCAGCCGTGCGGGAATATGCGGCGGTTTGTGAACGACCATCGCCACCAGCCGGTCGGCATCCTCCAGATTGGCGAGGACGAGCGGATTATAATCCTCGTTCGCCGCCTGTTTCTGAAGCTCGCTTTCATTGGCGCCGTTGACGCCGGCATTGTTGAGCAGCGTCAGGCTGGCGAGCGCGTCCGGATATTCGATCGCGTAACGCAGCGCGATCCAACCGCCCATGCTGTTGCCGCCGACATGCGGGCGCGACAAGCCCAGCGCGTCGGCGAACGCCTTCAGCCGCGCGGTCTGCGCCTGCAGATCATAGGCGAGATCGGGGTTGCGTTCATTCTCGCCAAACCCTGGCAGGTCGGGCGCGATGACATGATAATCGCGCGTCAGATACGGCGCGATCATCGACCAATTATCCTTGTCGCCCGCAAAGCCATGGACGAGCAGCAGCAGCGGCTTCGACGTGTCGCCGCCTTCCAGATAGGGCCAGTTCCGCCCATCGACGACGATGCTTTTCTGCACCATCCCGCCGCGCCGACGCAGCAACGCCCGCCCGATGGCGACGAGACGGCCGGGGAAGACGAAATACATCAGCGCCAACGCGATCAGCGGCGCGAAGATCAGGATCAGCAGGATTCTCATGCCGCGGCCTCGCCTTTCACATGCGCATCGAACCAGCCGACGAGATCGTCGAGCACGACGTCCTGCTCGGGCTCGTTATAGATTTCGTGGAACAGGCCGGGATAGATTTCGAGCCTTTTGTCCTTCGACGCGACATTGTCGAACAGGTAGCGCGACCCCGCGGGCGCGGTGAGGCGGTCGGCCTCGCCGTGCTGGATCAGGATCGGCAGGCGAATCTTGGGCGCATCGGCCCGCGCCACCGCCATCGCGTCCATGAATTCCTTGCCCAGCCGCGCCCCGATCTTGCCTTCATAGACGAGCGGGTCGGCGCGATAGGCCTCGACCACCGCCGGATCGCGGCTCACCCCATTGGCATCCAATGACAGCACGCCGAGCCGCGGGAAAAAGCGCGACAGGAAGCGGCTAAGCCAGACGGTGACGCGCGACGGCGGCTCGGCGGGCAGGATCGCGGGCCCCGACAGCGCCGCGGCGACGAACGCCCGCTGGCGCTCGACAAGGAACAAGGTCGCGATCAGCCCGCCCATGCTGTGCCCGAGCAGCAGGCGCGGCGTGTCGCCATGATTGATCTCGACCAACGTCAACAGCTCGGCCATGCCGTCGAGAAAGGCGGAGAAGCGCGGCACATAGCCGCCCTCACCGTCCGAATTTCCGTGTCCCCAATGATCGACGGCGTAGATCGCATAGCCCGCCTCGGTCAGCCGCTTCGCGACATGGCCATAGCGCCCGGCATGTTCGGCATAGCCGTGCGCGAGCAATATGATCGCACGCGGACGGCCGTCGGGAAGCCAGTGGGTGACGTGCAGCTTCGCCCCTGCGCCCGCGGATTCGGCGGGCAGGATCACCGCGCCGGTCGTCCCTGCCGCCATATTCAGCGCACCGCCTTTTTGAGCGCCGCGCTGCGATGGCCGGGGCCGTCGTCGTCCGCCTTGTCGATCTTCGCGAGGATCGCTTCGAGCGCGCGGCTGATCGCGGTCTGGGTGCGGACCATTTCGACCTTGGGCCAGGCGGTGCGCTCGCCGGTGTCGATCAGTTCGTCGATATCCTCCTGCCCCAGATCGGAGAGGATTTTGGTCGGCGACCAGAATTTGGGCGGGCGGATGATGTTGATATCGCCGGTATATTCCTGGTTGATCACCGACCGCGCCATGTTCGCCAGGCTGTTGAGCGGCGGGATCAGCTCGAGCGGCTTCTGGAAGATCACCATATTGGCGTTGAGCCACGCCTTGAAGGTCGTCATCGACGCATGCTGGATCGCCTCGATCGGCGCCATCTGCTTGCGCGTGTCGGTCGCGAAGGGCAGCGCGATCGGGTTCGCCTGGCTGACGATATGGTGATTGACCCCATAGAGGCGTTCAAGCCGCTTGGTCGGGATGTCGTGCGTCACCGATCCGTCGACCCAGCGGCGGTCGGGCTGATAGGGGGTGCGCTCGCCGTTGTCGTCGCGCGCCATCAGCATCACCGGCGGGAAGACGCCGGGCACCGCGCACGACGCCAGCACTGCCTCGCGGATCAGCACGTTCGGCGCGGTGATCGCGTTCAGGAGCCGGCCGTTCTGATGCTTTTCGGCGGGGGCGACCGAAACGTTGAGATGGCGCCCGCTGACCTCATAGGCTTCCTGAAAGGTCAGATCGGGGATCAGATCGGCAAGGCGGTCGCGAACTTCCTCGGTCGCCAGCCTTTTTTGTTCGGGATCGCGGTCGGGGTTCGCAAGCCGCTCGCTTTCGAGGAAGGCGCCGATGTCGGCATTCTTGCGCGTGCAGACGATCGCGGCGACGATCGACCCGCCGCTCGCGCCCGACATGATCGCGGGCAGCACGCCTTCTTCCCACAAAGCCTTCACGACGCCGATATGGAAGAAAAGGAAGCTGCCCGAGCCCGAGAGCAGCAACGCCGAGCGGCCGTAGCAATGCTGCGCGCGGCGGAAGAAATCGCGCTTTTCGTCGCGGGCAATGCTGCGCGCGGCGGCGATCTTGTCCAATGAGGCGACGACCTCGGCGACATAATCCTCGACCAGCGCCTTCGTGCCGAAGCGCGCCTTCTGATAGAGCCGCTCGTGTCCCATGCCGTCGATATTGCCGTGGATGCCCTCGTTGAGAACGAAGAGCAGCCCCTTGACGTCACCCGCCGCCGACAGCTTGCGCAGCTTTTCGAGGCGCGCGCGGATCGCCTTATAGTCGAAATACCTGCTCTCGTCGGCGTCGCGCCACGCCTGCAGCCCCGACTTACGGTCATGTTCGCGCGCCGCTTTGGACCAGGCGGCGTAATCGGGTGCGGTCACAAGATCGCGGTCGGCGCTGAGCGTCGGGGTGAAAAGCATTCGGTAATCCTGCGAGAGCATCGTTATTTTTTCGGATTCTTGCCGGTTGCGTTCTTTTTAGCAACCGGTTTCAGCTTGGGCTTCGCGGCAGGTTTCGGGACGGCTTTACGTTGCGCTTTGGGCTGGGCCGCAGGGTTCGGCGCTGCCGTAGCGGCTTTGGGTTTCTCCGGTTTCGGCATCGCGGCCATCAGGTCGGCGAAACTTTCGTCGATACATTCGCGGAAAAAGGCGATGTCGGGCATGATCGACCGCTCGCAGACGATCGAGAAGGCGATGCGTCCGTTATAGCTCGGCGTTGCGACGAACAGTCCCATATTGTTCGCGAGCGGCGCCATGCCGTGCTGCTGCACGAGCTGCGCGCCCGCCAGATAGAGCGGCTCCTGTGCGCCCGGCACGTTCGAGATGAAGAGGTTTGTGCCGCGCACCGCGAAACGCTCGCTGGTGACCAGCCGCGCGACCGCCGCCATCGTCGCGCCGGGAATATGCTGCGACAGGTCGGTCATGATTCGCGCGCTGACTCCCGCCTTCGCCTCCTTCGCCTCAACGGTATAATCGCGCACCGCCGCGAGCCGTTCGAGCGGGCCCGCGAGGTCGGTACGGACCGGCACGCTCATCGCCGACACCTGATTGCCCGGGGAGCTGGCCTTGCCGCCCTTGCCGCGCAGATTGATCGGTGCGACCGCGACGAGGCTGTCCTTCGGCAATTCCTTGTGCTTCGCCAGATATTTGCGCAGCGCGCCGCCGACCGTGGTCAGCACCACATCGTTGACCGTCGCGCCCGGCACCTTCTTGCGGATTTCGGCGACGTCGGCGAGCGCGACGGTCGTCGCGTCGAACATCTTGTGCGGGCCGACCGGCACGTTGAAGCGTGTTTCGGGGACGCCGGCGGTCATGCCGCCCTCGGCGATCGACTTGCGCGCCGACGCGACGATCGCGGGCGACATCTTCATCAGCGCGTTCATGAATTTGACCGGCGACTGCATCGACGCCGACCAGGCGCGCGAGAGGGTTTCGGCGCTCGACGGCGCCTTGCCCAGCTCCTCGACCGGCGGAGGTTCGGCTATCGCGGGAGTGCCCTTCGCATCGATGTCGCTCATCGCGATGAAAGCATGCGCGCCCGAGGCGCCATCGACCGCGGCGTGATGGACGCGGTGGAGCATCGCGAAGCTGCCCTTGGGAATCCCCGGAATCCGGTCGAGCCCCTCGATGATATAAATGTCCCAGAGCGGCCGGTTCATATCCATCGGCTTCGAAAACCAGCGCGCGACCGCGATGCAGAATTGCCGCCAGTCGCCGGGCTCGGGAAGGCGCGCGTGGCTCATATGCGCTTCGATGTCGAAATGCTCGTCCTCGACCCAATAGGGATGGTCCATGTCGAACGGCAGCCGGTGGAGACGGCGCTTAAACAGCGGCGAGGTGTCGACACGGGCTTGGACGTGGCGGATGATATCCTTGAAGCGCACGAAGCCGCCCGGCGCGGTTGCGGGGTCGTAGATATAGACCCCCATGATGTGCGTGAGGTTGTTCGCGGTCTGCGTGTAGAGGAACTGGGCGTCCTGCGCGCTGAGCTGTTTGAGCATTTATCCTCCTGAACCCGGCAAGCGGTCGGCAAGCGCGACGGTCGAAAGCCGCATCGTTTCCATGACGTTGGCGAGGCCGCGCAGTTCCATCAGCAGCGCGCGGCGCGCGGCGAGATTGACCGGCGTCGCTTCCTCCGCGAGCCCCATATGGCGCATCAGCGACAGGCCGTTGGCGAAGAGCAATTTTCCGATTGCCGCCTCGCTGCTGATCCGGCGCAGCAGATAGGCCTGCCGCCCCTCGACCAGCGCCGCGTCGAGCAGCGCCTGTTCGTCGACGACATCGCCCGGCTTTGCGCGCGCAAGCTGCTCGGCGACGACCGAATAGGCCTCGGCGAACGGCAGCAATATCGCGTGGCCGACAACGGGCTGGCAGCGGCGGAGAAGCTGCGCGACGCCGCGGTCGCCGCTGGCGAGGCGGCGGTCCCAGACAGGATCGATGCGCGCCAGTTCGGTTTCGATCGCGGCGCGATGCTCTTCACGCGGCGGGTAGAAAAATTCGAATTTGAACAGGTCGCGAAGCCGGTCGATCTTCGCCCAGAAGGCGGCGGTGGCATCGCCTTTGTCGGCGTCGCGCAGCTCGAACAGCGCGAGTTCGATCATCGCGCGATCGAGGAAATGATGCGCGATGATGTTGCGGTAATAGCTCGCCATCGGATGCTTGGCGGGCTCGACCGAATAGACATTCTCGCTGCCCGCTTCGTAGCGCGTCAGCAAGCCGCTCGTGACGAGTGTGTCGACGGTAGCCGACAGCGCGGCATCGTCGCCGCTTTCGAGTTCGCTGCTGAGACGAATGCCCCGCGCGCGGGCCCAATCGGTCACCGCGCCGATCGCGCCCAGCAATTCGGCCGAGGTCGCGCCGCGCGGCGACATGCCGAGCAGGATCAGGCACATCACCGAAGTGACGGTGAGCGGCGTCACCCGGTTCGCCTCGACCGCCACCGCGAAGGCGATCCTTTCGAGCGCGCGCCTGTCGTCGGGTTCCGGCGCGGTTTCGATCACGACCGGTTCGCCGATGTCAAGGCGGATGCGCCCCGATGGCTCCTTCAGGCTCTTCATATAACCCAGGAACCACGACAGGCTCTCGGGCTTCTTGCTGCGCCCCGTCTGTTCGGCGGCATATTCCTCGACATCGCGGATCAGGTCGAAGCTGGTGACGAAGGGGACGAAATGGACGCCGCGCGTGCCGGTCGCATGCGCCGCGTCGAGGACATATTTCATCAGGCCATATTTGGGCGGCATCAGCTTGCCAAGCCGCGAGCGCGTGCCTTCGAACGCCCAGCTCAGCGGGAAACGCTTGGCGAGCAGCCAGGCGATATAGTGGCGCAGCACCAGCTTGTAGACCGGCTGATCCTGAAAGCTGCGGCGGAGGAAGATCATCCCCGAGCGGCGGAAAAATTCGCCCATCACCGCGAAGTCGAGGTTCGCACCGCCGAAGCTGTGGAGCATCGGCAGGTCGTTCTCATAGGCAAGCCGGCTCGGCGTCGCGCCGTCGATATAGGTTTTGTGGGTGAAGAGGATCGCGGTCGGATGCTCGCGCAGGATATTGCGCAGCTTCGCAAGTTCAGCAGCGTCGATTTCCATCCCGGGCGCATAACCGCCGAACATCATGCGATCGAGCCGGGCGCGGAGGTCGAGGAAGAGAGCACTCGGACGTGCGATCACTTCCTTCATCAGCGGCCGCGCCTCGCGGAAGAGTTCGGCGACAGGGCGACCGGTCGCCTCGGACAGTTCGGCGAGCGCGGCGCGGAATTTGGGGCTGGTGCGCAGACCATCGGCGACGAAGCGCGGCACCTTGTATCTTGTTCCCCGGATCCCGCGCTCGGCGACGTCGAGCGCAAGCGCCGCCTGCCGCGCGACGAAGCCCGCGAATTCGGGGCTGCCCCCACCCTCACCATCGCCGCCGCCGGTTTGCGCGCAGAAGCGGTCACGCAGCATGTCGAGCGTCGCCGCCTCGCCGACCAATATCTGCGCGCGGCGACGGTCGCGGAGCAGGATCAGTCGCGCGCGGAGCGCGCCGGGGTGGCGCGGATCGCCGAATAGCAGGTGACGGAATTTGAGCGCGCGGTCCTTGTCGAAACCCGGGATACGCCACGCGACGCGCAGCGGCACCACCTGCCGCGATGCCGCTCCGTCAAGCCGCGCCTGCAGCACGTCGACGGGCAGCGCATGATCGCCATCCTCGATATCGAGGCTCGCCCAGACAGGCTCGTCATCGCCGCTCGTCGAATGGATCCAGTCGAGCAGGATGCGCCGCTCGACCCCGTTACGCGTGTCGATGATATAGAGCCGGTCGGCCGCCTGCTCCGCCACGATTTCGGTGCGGGGCGCTCCGTCGGCCACCGCTCAATAACGCTCCGCCAAAGACCCGTTCGTGTCGAGCGAAGTCGAGACACCCCGATGGGCATCTCGACTTCGCTCGATGCGAACGGAAAGGAGTTGGGCGGTCATGTCTTGAAAGCCTTCGCGGCCGCCTTTTTCTTCGGAGCCGTCTTGCCCGCGGACGATTTCTTCTTAGCGGCAGGCTTTACACTTGCCTTCTTGGCCGCCTTTTCGGGCTTCACCTCGGGCGGAGCGGTCTCGGCCGCCACCGATTCCGCGACGCTCTCCTCCGCCTGCCCCAGGGTGCGCAGGAACATGTTGCGCACGTCGCGGACGTGCGTACCCAACGTCCTTACGCCCCACTTCGACGTATCGACCGGCGGCAGCACGGTGACGCGCACCGTCGCCGGGCGCATCACGAACTCGTTCTTTGGCGCGACGTCGGTCGCATTATGAATCACGATCGGCACGATCGGCACGCCCGCGTGCATCGCGAGGTGAAAGGCGCCCTTTTTGAACGGCGCGAGCTTCGGCGTCAGGCTGCGCGTGCCCTCGGGCGCGATGCAGATCGACTTGCCGTCGTGCTGGATCGCCTCGACGAGCGGCTCCATCGCCTTGATCGCGCTCTTGCCGTCGGCACGGTCGACGAAGACGGTGCCGCCCCATTCCATCAGCTTGCCGAGGATGGGGATGTCCTTGATCTCCTTTTTCCCCACCCCGCCCATGTCGCGGCGGATGAGCTTGGCGAGGATCATCACATCGGCCTTGCTCTGGTGGTTGAAGATGAAGACGCACGGGCGCGACGACCAGAGGTGGCGCTCGTCCTCGACCTCCAATTCGACCCCGGTGATCGCGGTCGCGAAATCGCCGAACAGCCCCATCGAAAAATTGACCGCCTCGCGCTGCGAGCGGGTGAGCGCCCAGATCGGGAGCCCCGCGGCAAAGGCGCCGACGAGCGAGCCGGTGGCATAGATGGTGCGCGTATAATCGACCCACGACGGCGTGCCGCGGCTCGCGAAACGCTGCACCGGCCAGTTCCGCTCGTCGGCGATGCCCTTGAGCTTGAGGTTCGGGTTGAGCGGTCGCGGCTTGCCGACGCGTTCGAGCAGTTCGATATCGTCGTCGCTATCCGAATAGAAAAAGCTGTTGTCGAGATCGAGGCCGTATTCGGCGGCGAGTTCCTCGGCGGCGAGCACCTTGCCTTCACCGAAACACAAGGGGCGGATGATCTCGCCCGTAAAGACGCCGTCCTCGATCTCGTATGCCGAGCATTTGATGTCGGTGATGCCGAGATCGCGCGCGGTCGGTTCTATCTGGTAGATTGTCGCCGACGAGATGATCGCGACGCGGTGGCCTTTCGCCTGGTGCGCTTCGATGATCGCGCGCGTCTCGGGATAGATTTTGCGCGCGATATGCTTTTTGTAGAGTTCCTCGCCGAACTCGATGAAGCTCTCTTCCTCGACGCCCTTCATGAATTTCGCGGCGCCGGTCATCAGGCCCGAAAAGCCGATGCTGCCGAGGCTGTGCTGCGCGAGCACGTTCGCGGTCTCGGCGATTTCCTCGACCGACATTTCGCGGCGCTGGAACTTCTCGCGCAGCATCGCGGTCGCCGAATAGCCCGAGATGATCGTCCCGTCGAAATCGAAGAGCGCGGCGATATGCGGTCCGGGTTCGGACGCCAATACTTCTTCCAAATGCGGCTGTGGCCTCGGCACGCGCATCTCCCCACCAACGGCTTGTTTGCCGCCTTATCCCTGCACGATGGCAGGTAAAATGGGGTTAATCAATGGCGCGAAAGTCCGGCCGCCTCGCGCGCCAATGCTTCGATCCGCACCGGGTCGAGCGGCCCTGCGGGAACGACCCAGCTGCCGCCCACGCACAGCACCGGACCCAGCGCGAGCCATTCGGGTGCGGTCGCGGCGCTGATCCCGCCGGTCGGGCAGAAATTGATCCCGCCGAACGGACCCGCGAGCGCCTTCAGCGCCGGGATGCCGCCGCTCGTCGCCGCGGGGAAGAATTTGAAGCTGCTGAGGCCAAGGTCGAGCCCCGCCATGATGTTCGACGCATTGGCGACGCCGGGCAGGAAGGGAATGCCGCTCGCGACCGCGGCTTCGCCGAGGCTGTCGGTGAGGCCGGGCGAGACGATGAATTCGGAGCCCGCGTCGATCGCGGCCTTGAGCATTCTCTGGTTGAGCACCGTCCCTGCGCCGACCACGGCGCCGGGCACTTTTTTCATCGCGGCGATCGCGTCGAGCGCGGCGGGGGTGCGCATCGTCACCTCGAGCACCGTGAGCCCGCCCGCGACGAGCGCCTCGGCCATCGGCACCGCATCCTCGACGCGGTCGATGACGATCACCGGGATGACCGGTGCCAGACGCATGATCTGTTCGATACCGCTGTCGGACATTCTATCTCACTTCCTTCGTCATCCCGGCGAAGGCCGGGATCTCATTGTTTCGTTTGACATCACCGTCGAGACCCCGGCCTTCGCCGGGATGACGGAAAGTTGGAAACTAAATGACGGTCTCCATCGCCGCGAGCACTGCCGAGCCGCCCTTCTCCGCCTCGTCGGCGTGATGGCGGAACAGCGCGAAGAGTTCGCGGCCGACGCCGACGGCCGGGGGCGGGGCGGCGGCGGGCTGGCGGGCCGCCCATTCGGCTTCGTCGACGAGTGCAGTCGCCTCGCCCTTCACCGCGCAGACACGGACGACATCTCCGTCCTGCAAATAGGCGAGCGGGCCGCTCACCCCGTCAGAACCGGGCAAGGCTTCGGGCGACAGATGGATCACCGCGGGCACCTTGCCGCTCGCACCCGACATGCGGCCGTCGGTGAGCAAGGCGACGCGGAAGCCCTTGTCCTGCAGCACGCCCAAGGCCGGAGTGAGTTTGTGCAATTCGGGCATGCCGTTGGCGCGCGGCCCCTGGAAGCGGACGACGACGACGACGTCGCGCTCGAGTTCCCCCGCCTTGAACGCCGCCAGCACCTGATTCTGGTCGTCAAAGATTCGGCACGGCGCCTCGATCGTCCAGCGATCCTCGGCGACCGCGCTGGTCTTGATGATCGCGCGGCCGAGGTTGCCCGCGAGCAGGCGCATGCCGCCGTCGGGCGAGAAAGGCGCCGAGACCGGGCGCAGCATAGCGTCGTCGCGGCTGTCGGCGGGCGCCGCTTGCCAGTGGAGTTCGTCGTTCACGAGCACGGGCTCGGCGGCATAATCGGCCATCGTCCCGCTGACCGTCAGGATATCGCCGTGCAGCAACCCCGCGCCGAGCAACTCCTTGACGACATAGCCGATCCCGCCCGCGGCGTGGAAATTGTTCACGTCGCCCGCGCCGTTCGGATAGACGCGCGCGAGCAGCGGCACCGCGTGGCTCAAATCGCCCAAATCCTGCCAGTCGATGATAATCCCCGCCGCGCGCGCGATCGCCGGCAGATGGATCGCATGGTTGGTCGAGCCCCCGGTCGCGAGCAGGCCGATCGCGGCGTTGACGATCGCCTTTTCGTCGATGCAGCGGCCAAGCGGACGATAATCATCGCCATCCCAGCCGATCGCGGCAATGCGGTGCGCCGCAGCGCGCGTCAGTTCCCGCCGCAGCTTGGTCCCCGGGTTGGTGAAGGCGCTGCCGGGGACGTGGAGCCCCATCAACTCCATCATCATCTGGTTGCTGTTGGCGGTGCCATAGAAGGTGCAGGTGCCCGCGCCATGATAGCTCGCCGCCTCGGCCTCGAGCAGTTCGTCGCGGGTCGCCTTGCCCTCGGCGTAAAGCTGGCGGACGCGCTGCTTTTCCTTGTTCGCGAGGCCCGAAGGCATCGGTCCTGCGGGAACCAATATCTGTGGCAGGTGGCCGAAGCGCAGTGCACCGATCAGCAGCCCGGGGACGATCTTGTCGCAGATACCGAGCAGCAGCGCGCCTTCGAACATCGCATGGCTGAGTGCGATCACGGTGCCCTGCGCGATATTGTCGCGGCTGAACAGCGACAGGTCCATGCCCGCCTGTCCCTGCGTCACGCCGTCGCACATTGCGGGAACCCCGCCCGCGACCTGCGCGGTGACGCCGACTTCGCGCGCGAACAGTTTGATCTGCTCGGGATAGCGGCCGTAGGGCTGATGCGCCGAGAGCATGTCGTTGTAGCTGGTGACGATGCCGATGTTCATCGCCGCGCCGGTGCGGATGACGGGCTTGTCCTCGCCCGAGGCGGCGAATCCGTGCGCGAGGTTGCCGCACGACAGGTTGCCGCGGTTGGTGCCTGCCTCGCGCTGGCGCTCCATGAGGTCGAGATAAGCGGCGCGGCGCGGCGCGCTGCGGGCGATGATGCGGTCGGTGACCGCGGCGATAGTGGGGTGGAGATCAGTCATAACTTAAAACCGTTTGTCCTGAGCTTGTCGAAGGACCGTTCTTCCTTGCGACGCCCAAAGAAAAGGCCAGCCCTTCGACAAGCTCAGGGCGAACGGAGTTTTTTTGCTCGACAACTTTTCAATCATGCCAGCTCGCTCCGTCGCGTTCGATCAGCGCGATCGCCGAACTCGGCCCCCAGCTTCCCGCGGTGTAATTCTGCGGCGCCATGTCGACCTGACCCCAGGCGTCGCGGATCGAATCGATCCACTGCCACTGCGCCTCGACCTCGTCGCGGCGGACAAACAAGGTCTGGTCACCCTCGATGAAATCGAGCAGCAGGCGCTCATAAGCGATGCGGCGGCGCTCGCCGGCAAAGCTGTGCGAGAGCGAGACGTCCATCGTCACCTCTTTGAGCTTCACGCCCTCGCGGTCGAGGCCCGGCTGCTTCGCCATCACCTTGACCCGGATATTTTCCTCGGGCTGGAGGTTGATGATCATGCTGTTCGCATTGAGCTTGCCCGCGCCGACGCGCGCGAAGATATTGTGCGGCACCGGCTTGAACTGGATCAGCACTTCGGATTTGCGCTGCGGCATGCGCTTGCCGGTGCGCAGGTAGAAAGGCACGCCCTTCCAACGCCAATTGTCGATATAAGCCTTGAGCGCGACGAAGGTTTCGGTGTTCGACGGGTCGCCGAGTTCGTCGGCATAGCCGGCAACCGCGCCGCCATTGACCGCGCCGCTGGTGTATTGGCCCTTGACGCTGTGCGCCTTCACATCCTCGGCGGTCATGCGGCGGAGCGAGCGGAGCAGCTTGACCTTCTCGTCGCGCACCGCGGTCGACGACACGCTCGACGGCGGCTCCATCGCGATGATCGCGAGCAATTGGAGCATATGGTTCTGGACCATGTCCTTCAATGCGCCGACGCCGTCATAATAGGATACGCGACCCTCCAGCCCGACGGTTTCGGCGACGGTGATCTGGACATGGTCGATCGCCTGTGCGTTCCACAAAGGTTCGAAGAGCATGTTGGCGAAGCGCAGCGCGAGCAGGTTCTGCACCGTCTCCTTGCCGAGATAATGGTCGATGCGGAACACGCGGTCCTCGGCGAAGGCGTCACCGACCTGCGCGTTGACATCGCGCGACGAGGCGAGGTCGTGGCCGATCGGCTTTTCCATCGCGATGCGGCATTCGGCGCAGGCGATGTTCGCGGCCCTCAGGCCTTGCGCGATCGGGCCGAACATCGACGGCGGGGTCGAGAGATAAACCCCGATCGGACGGCCCAAGCGGTCGCCGAGCAGCGCCGCGAGCTCCTCGTAACCCGTGCCCGCGCCCGCATCGATCGCGCAATAGTCGATGCGTTCGAGAAAGTTTTCGACCCCGGCTTCCTCGATCCGGTCGGCAGGCAGATGCTCGGCCAGCGCCTCGCGAACCTGCCCCTGAAAAGCGGATCGGTCCCTCTTGGAGCGCCCCGAGCCGATGATCGTCAGCTCGCCCGCGAGCAGGCCGTCGAGATGGAGATTGTAGAGCGAGGGAAAGAGCATGCGCTGCGCGAGGTCGCCCGTCGCGCCGAACAGCACCAATGTTTCGACTTTCACGCTCACCTTCGTCCCCTTGGATAACATGGATGAATTGGGGGATACACGAAGCGAATGCAACGCGCATACGTAAGCCGCATACGATGTCGGACCCTTGGCAAATCCGGCAAGGCTGCCATAGGGAACAAGGGTTCAAACCCTCTATCTACGGGTCCGAGGTTTGAAGCGATTTTGCTCAGGGCAAGGAGGCGGGGCGCAGGCATATGAAAATATTCCAAGACTCGCCGGCGCGGCCATGGGCAAAATCGGTCAAATCCCGCAGAGGCGCCGAAATGGCTTCGATCTCAGGCCCGCGCGGCCTTGCGGGTAGCGATGCTACCCGCGGCGGCCACTCGAACCCGATATCTTCGCCATTTCGACGCCTCGGACCCGTAGATGGCGAGTTTGAACCCTAGCATGCCCGACAGCTCCGCCCCCTATGATGTCATCGTCGTCGGCGGCGGCGTCAATGGCGCGGGGGTCGCGCGCGATGCCGCGGGGCGCGGCGCGCGGGTCCTGCTGCTGGAGGCGGGCGACCTGGCCGAAGGCACCTCGTCGAAGTCGACCAAGCTGATCCACGGCGGGCTGCGCTACCTCGAACATTATGAATTCGGCCTCGTGCGCGAGGCGCTGAAGGAACGCGAGCGATTGTGGAGCATCGCGCCGCATATCATCCGTCCGCTGCGCTTCGTCCTGCCCTATCGCGACGGACTGCGCCCGCGCTGGCTGCTCCGGCTCGGACTGTTTCTCTATGACCATATCGGCGGCCGCAAGAAACTGCCCGCAACGCGCTCGGTCGATTTGCGCCGCCATGTCGCGGGCGGCCCGCTGCAGCCGCAATATGTCAAGGGCTTCGAATATTCGGACGGCTGGGTCGACGATGCCCGGCTCGCCCTGCTCAACGCGCGCGACGCCGCCGACCGCGGCGCGCGGGTGCGAACGCGCACACGCGCCGAAATGCTGCGCTGCGACGATGGGCTGTGGATCGTCGATGCGGTGGGCGACCAAGGGCATCATTATCGCTTCACGGGCCGCAGCGTCGTCAATGCCGCGGGGCCCGCGGTGCTCGACCTGCTGCGGCGCGCCGATGCCGAACCCGATCACCGGATGCGGCTTGTGCGCGGCTCGCACATCGTCGTGCGGAAGCTGTTCGAGCATGATTATGCCTATTTCTTCCAGCTGCCCGACGGACGCATCTTCTTCGCCATTCCCTATGAGCGCGATTTCACGCTGATCGGGACGACCGATCAGGACCATGACGGCCCCGCGAGCGAGGCGGAAGCGAGCGACGAGGAGATCGCCTATCTCTGCGAAGGGGCGAGCCTCTATTTCCGCAACCCGGTGACGCCGGCCGATGTGGTGTGGACCTATTCGGGCGTGCGGCCGCTGATCGAGGACGGATCTGGACGCCCCGAGGCCGCAACGCGCGGATACCGCATCGACCTCGACATGGACGAGGGCGCGCCGCTGCTCACCATCTATGGCGGCAAGATCACCAGCTATCGCCATGTCGCCGAAGAAGCGGTCGACGAGCTTGCCGATCATGTTCCGGCGCTGTCGGGCAAGCGCTGGACGGCGAAGGCGCCGCTGCCGGGCGGCGATTTTCCGGTCGACGGCGCCGCGGCGCTTCGGGCCGAATACCGTCTCGCCCATCCCTTCCTTTCCGCCGCGACGGTCGATCGCATCGTCCGTGCCTATGGCACCGATGCGCGCCGCTGGCTGGCGGGCGCGGACGACTGGGACGCACTCGGCGGTGAGATCGCGCATGGGCTGAGCGTCGCCGAGCTGCGGTGGATGGCGATGCGCGAATGGGCGCGCACGACCGACGACGTGCTTTGGCGGCGCAGCAAGCTGGGGCTTCATTTTACGGCGGCGGAGACCGAACTGCTCGCGGGCGATGTCGAACGCATCGTCGCCGAAGCGCGGCAAGCCGACGCCGAATTTTTCGGCGACGAGCGAAGCCGCTAGGTCCGGGCGCTAATCGGCCCCGAACTGCTCGGCGAGCTTGGCGCGCCGCGCTTTCCAGGTTTCGGCGAGCACGGGCACGTCGCGCAGCGCGGTGAGGTCGGCGAGCCGCGACTTCGCTTCGCCGCCGATCAGCAGGCCGAAAAGCGACGCGAGCGGCCAGTCGGGATACGGCCGCTCGATGAGGTCGAGCGCGTCGCCCGCGCGTACCGCGCCGGGTTCGAGGACGCGATAATACCAGCCCGTCCGCCGCGTCTTGACCACCTGTGCCATCACGCCCTTGGTCTGAAAGCGATGGTCGAGCTTCCAGCACGGCTGGCGCGCCTGCGTCACTTCGACCAGCGCGGAGCCGAGGCGGAAGCGGTCGCCGAGGAAGACATTCTGCTCGTCGAGGCCCGAGATCGAGATATTCTCCCCGAACGCGCCCGGCGCATCGAGCAACGGGACGTCGCCCAGATACCCGCGCCACCAGTCATAATGGTCGGCGGGATAATGATGGATCGCCTTGTCGATGCCGCCATGCACCGTGCGGTCGGCCTGCTCGTCGCCGGCCAGGCCCATCGCGCCGACAGCCACCACATCGGCCACCGGCAGCTTGCCGATCGCACTCGGTTCATCGTCGCCGCGAAAGGGACGGACTTTGCCGAGGAGGACGGCGAGAATGTCGGCTTTCATCACCGTGATTGCATAGCCGCCATGATGGAAATGGCAATCGTCGGACGCGCGCAAGCGCCCGGGGCGGGCGGCGTCCGCAATGCGAGCATGATCGCCAGCCCCGCCACGCCCTGTCGGCCGCCGGCAGGGCGCCTTAGCCGCTAACGGCCGCCAAAGAGCAGCTTGACATGATCGTGCATCAGCCGCGCCTGGCGCCCGATGATCGACTTGTCCTCCATCGCCCGCGAGGTGATGATGCCGCCGTCGACGACGACATTGAAATGATCCGCCATATCCTCAAGATCGACGGGGATGCGCGGTTCGTAAAGCGCGGCGATCTCGCAGAGCCACGCATGAAAGCGCGACCGCCAGCCGGCGACGGCGAGGCGATTGAGATGGCGGACCTCGGCATCGAACACGCGGTCCTGATAGGTGATGGCCGCGGCAAGACAGCCGGGGTGCAGTCCGGGCAGATCGTCCATCATCTCGGCAAACAGCTTCATGAAGATGAGGAAGCTCTGCAAAGGGTCGTCCGACAGCGCCCGCGCCCGGGCGCTCAACTCGTCGAGGATGGCGGTGTCGCGTTCGACGAAGCGACTGACGATCGCGCGGGCAAGGTCATTTTTGTCCTTGAAATGATAGAAGAAGCCGCTCTTCGTGATGCCCGCCGCCTCTACCAGTTCCTCGATCGAGGTCGCGCTGAAACCCTTGTGCAGCATCGACTCCTCGGCGATGTCCATGATCCGCTCGCGCGTCCGCCCGCCCTTGCGCGCGCGGCCGCCGAACTTTACCGCGGGTGCAGTTTTTTCAATAAGCTGGTCCACCATGCAGGTGCCCCCTCAAGCAAATCCCAAAATATACCCATATTTCTTAGTGCATTGGGCCGCAGTATCGCAAAAGCGACCGCGCACTTGCTAGATGGCGCAAGACCTGTGGCCTAATTGAATTGCCGTTTCCGAATCAGAAAGGACGGCAATGAATATTTTTCACTATATAGCAATCGGCCTGTTCGCGATATTCGCGATCGCCGATTATCTTTTCCGGGCTAGAAGGTTTCCCTCGGTCAGGGCCTGGAAGATGCTGGGCGTTGCATCGATGCTGCTCTATTTCGCCATTGCGACCTTCTCTCCCTTCCTTTGGGACGGTTGGCTTGGCAACCACCAGCTGTTCGATGCCAGCGCACTCCCCTTCGCGTTGCAGCTTGTGACAGGCTTTCTGGTGCTGGAGCTCGGCGTCTATCTGTGGCACCGCACCATGCACAACAGCGAGCCGCTGTGGCGCGCGATGCACCAGATGCACCACAGCGCCGAACGCGTCGATATCTGGGGCGCTTTCTATTTCCATCCCCTCGACATGGTTGGCTGGGCCTTTCTCGGATCGCTCTGCCTCGTCGGCGTCGTCGGGCTGACGCCCGAAGCGACGCTGATCGTCAGCATCATGGCGGTGTTCTGTGCGATGTTCCAGCACGCGAACCTCAAGACGCCCTATTGGCTGGGCTTCATCGTCACGCGCCCCGAAAGCCATGCGCTGCATCATGAACGCGGCGTCCACGCCTGGAATTATGGCGACATTCCGCTTTGGGACATGCTATTCGGCACGTTCCGCAATCCGCCCCGATGGAATGGCGAAGCCGGCTTTCACGAAGGCTCCACGCATCAATGGTCGATGCTGCTGGGCCGCAAGGTCGCTTGAGCTCGATATTTCTAACGGAAGGATAGATCCATGACCACGACGCTCTCCCATTTCGACGGCCGTCCCTTTTTGACCGACGGCGGGCTCGAAACCTCGATGATCTTTCACGAAGGCATCGATCTGCCGCACTTCGCCTCGATCGTCCTGTTGCGCGAGGAGGAGGGCCGCACCCGCCTTCGCCGCTATTTCGAAACCTATCTTGCCATCGCGCGCGACGCCGGTGCCGGCTTTATCCTCGAATCCGCGACATGGCGCGCAGGCCCCGACTGGGCAGCGCCGCTGGGGCTTGGCGTCGCTGAACTCGACGAACTGAACCGCAAGGCGATCCTGATGCTGCGCGACCTGCGGACAAGGCATCAAAGCGAGGCGCTGCCCATCCTGATATCGGGCTGCATCGGCCCTCGCGGCGATGGCTATTCGGCGGATCGGATCCTGACGGTCGACGAAGCCGCCGCCTATCACGGCCACCAGGCCGCGATCTTCGCCGAAACCGGCGTCGACATGATCTCGGCGATCACCATGACCAACGTGCCCGAAGCGATCGGCACCTTGCGCGCCGCCACGGCACATGGGCTGCCCTGTGTGATTTCGTTCACGCTGGAAACCGATGGACGGCTGCCCACGGGCGACGCGCTGGACGAAGCCATTGCGGCGGTGGATGCCGCGACCGATGTTCCGCCGGCTTATTATATGATCAACTGCGCGCACCCGACCCATTTCGAAGCGGTCCTCGCCGATGGCGACGGTTGGAGGGAGCGGATTCGCGGTTTGCGCGCCAACGCCTCGCGCCTCAGCCACGCCGAACTGGACGAAGCGACCGAACTCGACAGTGGCGATCCGCACGAGTTGGGGTCGGATTATCGCCGCCTGCTGGCCCGGCTTCCGGCGCTCGCCGTGTTCGGCGGCTGCTGCGGCACCGACGATCGCCATGTGGCCGCCATGGCACAAGCGGTCGTGCCGAAACGCTTGGCCTGACACGCCGCCCCCCCTTGAAGGCGCGGAGCAAAAAGCCGCGACCGATGCAGCTGCGGATGAGACAAGCGGGCGCCCATGGGTTACCGTGCGGGCATGAATCATGCGATGATCGACCTTCCGGTCAGGCGACTGGGGCTTGGTGAGCCCGGCGACGCGGAACTGACCCGCAGCGTTGCGGTCGAAGCGCCGGTATCGGTCGAGGTCGGCGGCATCGGCTATGCGGTGATGATGGCGACGCCCGCGGATCTCGGGGATTATGCGGTGGGTTTTGCCTTGAGCGAAGGACTGGTCGCAACGGCCGACCAGATTTCGCGCATCGACGCCCACGCCATCGAAGGCGGCTGGGCGCTGCGCATCTGGCTGCCGCCCGAACGCAACGCGGTCGCGCTCGAACGCGCGCGGAGGCGGGTGAGCGAGAGTAGCTGCGGGCTTTGCGGGATCGAGAATATCGAAGAGGTGCTGCGCCCGCTGCCGCCCGTGACCGCGCGCATCGCGACCGATCGCACCGCCATCGCGAACGCGCTGATGGCGCTGCCCGATCACCAGCCGCTCGGCCGCGCGACCGGCGCGGCCCACGCCGCCGCCTTCTGCTCGCCGGCGGGCGCGATCGAGCTGGCGCGCGAGGATGTCGGCCGGCATAACGCGCTCGACAAGCTGATCGGCGCGATGGCACGCGCGGGGATCGACCCGGCTTCCGGCTTCATCCTGCTGTCGGCGCGGTGCAGCTATGAACTGGTCGAAAAGACCGTGCGCGCCGGCTGCCCGATGCTCGTCACCATCTCGGCGCCCACCAGCCTCGCCGTCGAGCGCGCGGCGGATGCGGGGCTCACTCTCGTTGCGCTCGCGCGCACCGACGCGGCGCTGATCGTCGGCGACCCGCACGGGATGATCGCGTGAAGACGCTTGGCGCGGTGCTCGCAGGCGGACGGTCGAGCCGTTTCGGATCGGATAAGGCGCTGGCGATGCTCGGCGGGCGGACGTTGCTCGACCATGTCCTGGCGGCGCTGCGTCCGCATTGCGATACGGTGGTCATTGTCGGCAGGGACGACGTCGCCGATTGGCCGCGCCCCGACATGGGCCCGCTCGCCGGAATTGCGGGCGCGCTTGTATATGCCGCGGACAATGGCTTCGATCGAGCGCTGACGGCGCCGGTCGATTGCGTGCGCTTGCCGGATGATCTTTGCGTGCGGCTCGAACCCGCGCCTGCCTTTCTCGACACGCAGCCGGTGATCGGGCTGTGGCCCATCGCTGCGCTGCATGAACTCCGGGCGATGCTGGAGGATGGGGGCGACCTCGCGGTCAAAGCCTTCGCTCGCCGGATCGGCGCGCGCGCGGTCGAAAGCGACTTCGTGCCGCCGAACATCAACAGCGTCGCCGACCTCGACCGCTTGGCTGGCGATGCAGGTTAACGCATCGCGGCGACGCGCACCGGGATCGACTTCGCCGCCGGACAACCGCTGGTCTTGTCATAGAAGGCGAGCGGCAGCAGCGGGTTGAGCTCGGGATAATAGCCCGCGACCGAGCCGCGCGACATCGGATAGTCGATGATCGTGAGCCCCTCGACGCGGCGCGCGATGCCGTCGGTGCCGATCGTTTCGAGCGCGACCTTCACGCCCGCCTCAAGCCCGCGCGTCGCGATGTCGCCGGCATTCATAAACAGGATCATCCGGTCGTTATACACGCCGCGATAGCGGTCGTTATAGCTGTAGATCGTCGTGTTGAACTGGTCGTGCGAGCGGACGGTGGCGAGGCGCAGCATGTCGGGATCGTCGACCGGCGCGTTGACAGCGAGGCCGGGCAGCAGGAGGAAATTGGCCTTGCCGTTCGGCGTCGCCCACGCGCGGCGGCGCGGCGGGATGTCGAGATGGAAACCGAGCGGCGCCTTGATACGCTCGGCAAAGCCTACGTAGAGCGCGGGATAGACCTCGGCGATCTTGTCGCGGATCAGGTCGTAGTCGCCGATATAGCTCACCCAATCGACCTTGCTTTCGGGCAGCGTCGCCATCGCCATGCGGCAGACGATCTCGGTCTCGGTCAGCAGATGCTCGCTCGCGGGATCGAGCACCCCGCGCGAGGCGGTGACGTTCGACATCGAATCCTCGATCGTCACGAACTGCTCGCCCTTTGCCGTCTCGATGCGTTCGGAACGCGCGATGACGGGCAGGATCAGCGCGTCACGCCCATGCACCAGATGCCCGCGGTTGAGTTTGGTCGCGATGCCGACGGTGAGGTCGAGTTTTCGCATCGCGTCATAGGCGCGGTCGGTATCGGGCACCGCGCGGACGAAATTGCCGCCGAGGCCGACGAAGACCTTTGCGGTGCCCGCGAGCATCGCCTCGACCGACTCGACGGTGTGATGGCCGTGCGCGCGCGGCGGTTCGAAACCGAAGACGTCGCGGACCCTGTCGAGATAGGCCTGGCTCGGTTTTTCGTCGATCCCGACGGTGCGATCGCCCTGCACATTCGAATGGCCGCGGATCGGCGAGATGCCGGCGCCGGGCTTGCCGAAATTGCCCTTGAGGAGGAGCAGGTTCGCGATCTGCTGGACGAGGTCGGATCCCCGCTGATGCTGGGTCACGCCCATGCCGTAGCAGATGATCGTCGCGTTCGAGCGGATATAGATTTCGGCGCAGCGGCGGATCTGCGCCTCGTCGATCCCCGACGCGACGACGAGGTCGGGCCAGTGCTGCGCCTCGATATCGGCTTCTAGCGCCTCGAAACCCGAGGTATGTTCGGCGATGAAGTCGTGGTCGAGGACGGTTTCGCCCGCGGCCTCGCGTTCGAACAGTGCCTTCATCATGCCCTTGAGGAGCGCGAGGTCGCCGCCGACCTTGATATGCACGAACTCGCTGCTGATCTCGGTCGAGCCGAAGGTCGCCATCTGGACGATGTCCTGCGGCTCGGTGAATTTGATCAGCGCGCGTTCGGGCATCGGGTTGACCGCGACGATCGGCACCCCGCGCTTCCGCGCCTCGACCAGCGGCGTCATCATCCGCGGCGCGTTGGTCCCCGCATTGTGCCCGATCAGGAAGATCGCTTGCGCCTGTTCGAAATCGTCGAGGATCACCGTGCCCTTGCCGATGCCGATCGAATGCGGCAGCCCGCGGCTCGTCGGTTCGTGGCACATGTTCGAACAGTCGGGGAAATTGTTCGTCCCATATTCGCGCACGAAGATCGAATAGAGAAAAGCCGTCTCGTTCGCGGTGCGGCCCGAGGTGTAGAATTCGGCCTGGTCCGGGCTGTCGAGCGCGCGGAGGTGCCGGCCGATCAGCGCGAAGGCGTCGTCCCAGCTGACCGGCACATAATGATCGGTCGCGGCGTCGTAGCGCATCGGTTCGGTGAGCCGGCCCTGCATTTCGAGCCAATAGTCCGATCGCTCCATCAATTCGGACACGCTGTGTTCGGCGAAAAATTCACGCGTCACGCGGAATTTCGTCGCTTCGTGCGCGAGCGCCTTCGCGCCATTTTCGCAGAATTCGAGTTTCTTGGTACAAGTTGCGTCGGGAAAGGCGCAGCTCGGGCATTTGAAGCCGCCGGGCTGGTTCATCGACAGCAGCGCGCGCGATCCCTTGGTCACGACGCTCTGTTCGAGCAGCACTTTCGCGGTCGCCGCCGCGGCGCCCCAGCCACCGGCGGGGCTGTCATATGTCTTGTAACGAGGTTTCTGTTCAGCCATCGCCTCCCGAATAGAGCATATCGGCGGGGGCTAATCCATGAGTCTTTGGCGCTTGAGAGGGCTCCTGTTGGTGAACCATTGCTCGCCCGCCCTGCGGCGGCGCTGCATGATTTCCTCCTGAAATTCGAACATGCCCGGCAGCAGATCGCGTTCCGCCACGGGACGGGCGCCGAACCGCATAAAATTCTCCGCGTCGCCGTATGCCGGCCATGCCGGCGCACCGCCGGCCGAGGGGGTGCCGTTCGCGGCGAACGCCGCCCAATAGTCGATCATCTGACGCGCCAGCGCGCGATCCGCTTCGCCGGCCGGCATCGGCCAGTTCGGCATGCCGCCGAGCGGGCGCCCCGCGACCCCGAATGCGAAAGGCAGTTCGCTGGCGTGAAAGGCGCAGAGGTCCCGCTCCCGCGCCGCGGCGTAGCAATGATCGAAGAGGTAGAGATAGGCGGGCCGTCCGGCGCGCGTCTGCCCGCGCACGAGCCGCTCGGTCGCCCAGCCATAGACGGCGTCGCGCGTCGCTGCGACCAGGCTCTCTTCCACGTCGGACGAGGGATAGAGCCGCAGGAAGGCGGGTGCGAGGTCGCCGTAGCGCCGCCCGGCCTCGGCCTCATAGGGCGCTGCATCGGCGGGCGCCGGGGGAACCAGCGCGCGCTGGCTGCGCACCTCGCCGCTGTTGAAGCCCGCAAGCACGGGCACTTTCGCCTGCTCGCCGCGGTCGAAAATATCGACGAGCTGCTCGGGCACGACCGCGCCGTCGATCACCGGCTGGGCGATGAAGCGCGCGCGCATGCCGGCGGCGACAAGCGCCTTTGGATCGATGCGCCGGAGCGCCGCGAGGTCGGCCGCGCCCAGGCTGCCGGCGAGCGCGGTTCCGGTCGCCTCGGCCGATGGCATACCGAAAGCCGCGTCGCGAAGATGTGGCACGGCGCGCATGTTGGGGCTCTGGACGATCGCTTTCGCGAACAGGCCCTTCGCGCGCGGGCTGGCGAGCAGATAGGTGGTGCTGAGCGCGCCGGCCGATTCACCCATCACGGTGACATTCGCCGGATCGCCGCCGAAGGCGCCGATGTTGCGCCGCACCCATATCAGCGCCGCCATCTGATCGAGCAGGCCGTAATTGCCCGACACGCCTTCGGCCGATTCGGCGCTAAGCGCCGGATGCGCGAGCCAGCCGAGGACGCCGAGCCGGTAGTTGATCGACACGAAGATAATGCCGCGCTTCGCAAATTCGGCGCCGCCGTACATCGGGCTGGCGCTGGAGCCATATTGCAGCGCGCCGCCGTGGATCCAGACGATCACCGGCGCGCCCTCGGCGCGTTCGGGTGCCCAGATGTTGAGTGTCAGGCAATCCTCGCGCATCGGGCGTGGCGGCTCGAAATAGACGCTCGCGGCGGGATAGGAGGGCTGGACGCAATCGGGGCCGAAGCTGCGCGCTTCGCGGACGCCCTCCCATTTCGCGGGGCGCGTGGGCGGGCGCCAGCGACGTTCGCCAACGGGAGGCGCGGCATAGGGGATGCCCCGGAAGACACGCAGCCCTTCCTCCCAGACGCCGGCGACGCGGCCCTCGGCGGTCGTCGCGGCCGGCGCGTCGGCGGCGAAGCCGGGAGCGCCCGCCGCAGCCGCGACCAGACACAGGGCAAAGGCGAAGTGCCGGCGCAGGGCCGCGATGTTCTTCAGCCGCATATCTCTCCCCTTCAGCGATGCTTGCCATCGTCCGCTGCCATACTTACGCTCACACGTGAGTGAATATCAAGCGCCGGTAGCGCGCGAAATGCGGGAGAAGCAAGATGACGAAATCTACGCGGCGCGGCTTTCTGGCCGGGGCGACGGCGCTGCCACTCGCCGGCGCGGCGAACGCGCGCACCGCCGCTACCCCCGGCACCATCGCCGCCGATCTTTCGGCCTATATCGGCTTCGGCAACAAGCGGTCCGGCGGCGCCGGCGACACCGCGTGCGGCGATTGGCTGGCGGCCGAGCTCGAACGCGCGGGTTTCGCGGTCGACAAGCTGCCGATCAGCGTCCCGTGGTTCGAGCCCGGCCGGTGCGAGATCGTCGCGGGTGAAACGCGCGCGCCGCTGCACCCGCAGCCGATCGTCACCCCGACGCCGGACGGCGGCGTGACCGGACCGCTCGTCCGCATCGACGCGCAGGGCCGGGCCGACGCGCCGCTCGCGGGCGTGATCGCGCTCGTCGACCTGCCCTATGGCCGCTGGTCGTCGGCGCTCGCCAAGCCGGTCCGCGCGCCGGTCGATGCCGCGTTCGCGGGCGGCGCAAAGGCGGCGGTGATCGTCACCAACGGCCCCACCGAACAGGTGATCGCGCTCAACGCCGATGGCGGTGCGCCGATGTTCGCAGGCCCCGTCGGTCTACTCGCGCCCGCCATCGCGGCCCCCTTCCTGAGCGCCGCGATGGCGCACGCGCCGGCGCGCGTGACGCTGGCGGGCCGCGGCGGACGTCGCGCGGCGTTCAACCTGATCGGCCGGCTCGACCGCGGCAAGGGCCGGTGGATCGCGGTGTCGACGCCGCGCTCGGGCTGGTTCGGCTGCGCGGGCGAGCGCGGCGGCGGCATCGCCGCCTGGCTCGATTTCGCGCGCGCCGCGCCAACACTGCTGCCCGACCACGACCTCGCCTTCCTCTGCAACAGCGGCCATGAATATGAAAATCTGGGCGCCGAAGAGGCGCTGAAGGCGGCCGCGCCCAAACCCGCCGAGACGCATTTCTGGCTCCACCTCGGCGCTAATGTCGCGGCGCGCGACTGGCACGAGGGATTGTTCGGGCTCGCGCCGCTCGCGGGCGTGGATTCGCAGCGTTATCTCGTCGTCAGCCCGCCGCTGCTGCCCGCCGCGCGGCGGCTGTTCGCCGGACTGGCGGGACTCGAATCGCCCTATCCGAGCGACCGCTTGTCGGCGGGCGAACTCACCGCGATTATCGCCGCGGGCTATCCGTCGGTTGCCGGGGTGTTCGGGGTCCACCGCTACCACCATGTCGAGGGCGACGATGTACGCTGCGTCGACGCCGCTAGCGTCGCGGCGGCGACGGCGGCGCTGAGGCAATTGCTCGTCACCGCCGCCGCCGCGTAGAGCATGATTCATACTTGAATCGTCATCCCGGCGGAGGCCGGGATGACGAGGGAGAAGAGACGATCAGGCCTCGATGTCGCGCTTGTAGGTTTCCGGCAGGAACAGGATGCCGACCACCGCGGTCACCGCCGCGATCACGACCGCATACCAAAGTCCCTGATAGATATTACCCGTCGCCGCGACCATCGCGAAACCGATCGTCGGCATGAAGCCGCCGATCCAGCCATTGCCGATATGATAGGGCAAGGATAGCGAGCTGTAGCGGATGCGCGCCGGGAACAGCTCGACGAGCAACGCCGCGAGCGGGCCATAGACCATCGTCGCGAGGATGCCGAAGATGCAGAGGATGCCGATGACCTTGAGCTTGTTCACCTCGGCCGGGTCGGCCTTGTCGGGATAGCCCGCGGCATCGAGCCCTGCTTTCGCCGCGGCGCCGAACGCGGCGACCGCCGCGCGGCGCGCCGCGGCGTCCAGCCCCGCCGGATCTGGCACCGCGATCGTCCGCTCGCCGATGCGCACCGACGCGGTGGTCCCCGCCGGCGCCTCGACATTGGCGTAGTTGACGCCATTCTTCGCGAGATAGGATTTGGCGATGTCGCAGCTCGTCCGGTCGAACGTGTTTTTCCCGATCGGATCGAACTGGAACGAACATTCGCCGCCGTGCGCGATCACCCGCACCGGGGCGCGCTCGACCGCCGCCGCCATCGCCGGGTTCGCCGCCGCGACCAGCGCCTTGTAGGCCGGGAAATAGACGAAGATCGCGATGACGCACGCGGTCATCATAATCGGCTTGCGGCCGATCCTGTCGCTGAGCCAGCCGAAGAAGACGAAGCTCGGGATGATCAGCAAAAGCGCGGTGGCGACGAGGAAATTGGCGGTCGCGCCGTCGACCTTCGCGACCCGTTCGAGGTAGAAGAGCGGATAGAGATGCGCGGCGAAGCCGATCACCGCCTGCCCCGCGACCGCGCCGAACAGCGCGATCAGCACGATCTTCAGATTACGCCATTCGCCAAAGGCTTCCTTAAGCGGAGCCTTCGACGTCGCCCCCGCCGCCTTCATGCGCTGAAAGACCGGGCTCTCCTCGAGCTGGAGCCGGATCCACATCGTCACGCCGAGCAGCAGGATCGAGAAGATGAACGGAAGCCGCCAGCCCCATTCGTTGAAGGTCTCGGCATCCATGAAGGTGCGCAGGCCGACGACGAAGGAGGAGGCGAGGATGAGCCCGAGCATCGCCGTCGTCTGGATGAAGCTGGTATAGAAGCCGCGCTTTCCGGGCGGTGCATGTTCGGCGATATAGACCGCCGCCCCGCCATATTCACCGCCGATCGCCAGCCCCTGGAGCAGCCGCAGGATCATCAGGATGATCGGCGCCGCGATGCCGATCGTGTCGTAGCCGGGCAGGAAACCGACCGCGAAGGTCGACAGCCCCATGATCGCCATGGTGACGAGGAAGGTGTTCTTGCGCCCGACGATGTCGCCGACGCGTCCGAAGACGAGCGCCCCGAACGGGCGCACCGCGAAGCCCGCGGCAAAGGCCATCAGCGCGAGGATGAAGCCCGTGGTTTCGTTGACCCCGGCAAAGAAATGGTGCGACAGCGCCGTGGCGAGCAGCCCGTAGAGGTAGAAATCATACCATTCGAACACCGTCCCCAGCGACGAGGCGGTGATGACCAGCGCCTCATTCTGCTTCTTTTCCCCGCCGGCCGGCAAGGCTTCCGCGTCGGTAGCCATCTTCCTTCTCCCATTTGTCCCGGCAGTCGCGGCGGGTCTTTTGGCCCGTCCGCGTGCGCCCCGGGGATTATCCGTGCGCGGCGGTGATCGCCGGCGCGTCGAAACCGGCGCTCGCCAGTTCGCGCTCGGCTTGCGTGAAGCCATAGGCGGGGACGATCTCGCCGCCGCGATCCGACACGCGGTCCCATTCGGCGGCGACGCGCCCGGCCGCGCCCTCGCCCCGCCCCACATAAAGGCCTTCGGTCAGCGTCACATGCGCCGCGGCGAAATGCCCCGCCCCCGCGCACAGGATCGCGCGCGTCGGCGCATCGTCGCCGACGAGCGCGAGCAGCCCCGGGCTCACCGCGTCGGGCGCCAGATGCGCGAGCGCCGCCGCCGCCAGGACGCCGTCGGTCATTTGCGTCGCGGCGGTCGGCGCGAGGCAGTTGACGCGGACGTTGTATTTCTCGCCCTCTATGCCGAGCGTCTGCATCAGCCCGACGAGCGCCATCTTCGCCGCGCCGTAATTCGCCTGCCCGAAATTGCCGTAGAGGCCCGACGAAGAGGTCGTCATCACGATGCGGCCGAAACGGCGTTCGCGCATCTGGTCCCACACCGCCTTCGAACATACCGCGGCGCCCATCAGATGGACGTCGACGACGAGGCGGAAGTCGGCGAGGTCCATCTTGGCGAAGCTCCTGTCGCGCAGGATGCCGGCGTTGTTGATCAGGATATCGACGCCGCCCCAGGCGCTCGTCGCCGCATCGACCATCGCCGCGACCTCGGCCTCCTCGGTCACCGACGCGGCGACCGCCATCGCGACGCCGCCGGCGTTGGTGATCTCGGCCGCGACGCGCGCGGCGGCATCGCCGTCGCGATCGTTAACCACAACGCGCGCGCCGTGCCGCGCGAGCATCAGCGCATGCGAGCGGCCGAGCCCGCCGCCCGCGCCGGTCACGATCGCCACCCTGTCCTTCAGCTCGTTCGTCATTTCGCTTCCCTTTGTTTGATCATAACTCACTAGTGAGTGAATATTATTCATCGTGCGGGCGGCCGAATGCGCGCCGTCCCGCGAAGCCGTTTAGGTCCTGTCCTGTTTGCGCTGGTCGCAGATTTCCCGGAAACCCGCCGCCATGAAGCGCGCCATGCGCGCCTTGACGGCTTCATAATCGTCCGAGTGGCAAAGGCCGTGCGACAATTTGTCGATGCGCCCGGTACGCGCAAGCGTCAGCATCAGCGCGCCGGTAACGAAATGATAGCCCCAGAAAATATCGTCCTCGGCGGCGTCGGGCAGCGCCATTTTGAGTATTTCGATCAGGCGGAGCACGACGGGGTCGAAATATTTGTCCATGAACTCGGCGCCCTCGGGGCTGTTCGACGCCTGCGCGCCGAACGCGCCGTAATTCTTCCAGCCCTCGCCGCCCTGGATATAAAGGTCGAGGTCGGTGTCGAGAAAGGCGTGCAGCGCGCCTTCGACCGTCGGCTGGCCGCCCGCCGCGCGGTCATAGTCGTCGAGCGCCTGCATCCGCTTGTCGATGGTCACCACCGCGCGCCGCGCGAATACCGCGTCGAACAAGGTTCTTTTGTCGTCGAAATAATAGTTGAGCAGCGTGTGATGGACCCCGACCTGCTTCGCGACGTCCTTCAGCGTCACGCCGTGAAAGCCGTGCTTCGAAAACAGGAGTTCGGCGGTGTCGAGGATCTGCTCCATCATTTCGGCGCGCTGTTCCGCCTTCGACGGGCGCTTCACCGCACTCTTTGCCTTCGACGCCAAATTCCTGTCCTTCCGCACTCATCCGTATTTCGTCATGCCGCCGCGACGCGACGGGCCTACACCTGTCCGTAATCGGCCCGCAATTGCATTTTGTCGATCTTGCCCGTCGGCGCGAGCGGCATCGCGTCGAGCCGCACGATCGCATCGGGAATCCACCAGGAGGCGACGCGTTCGCGCAGCGGCGCAAGCAGGTCGTCGTCGCTGACCGACGCGTCGTTGGTCTCGACCAGCAGGATCGGCCGCTCGCCCCATTTGGGATCGCTGCGTCCGATCACCGCGGCGAGCGACACCTGCGGCAGCGCGCCGACCAGCGCCTCGATCTCTGCGGGGTTGATCCATTCGCCGCCCGATTTGATCAAATCCTTCGACCGTCCGGTGATCGTCAGATTGCCAGCGCGGTCGAGCCGCGCGAGGTCGCCGGTGTCGAACCAGCCCTCGGCATCGGTCGCCGGCCTATCATGCCCGAAATAGCGTTCGACGACGCTCGGCCCGCGGACGCGCAGATGCCCCTCGGCACCGCGCTGTTCGGCGAGCGCGCGCCCTTCGGCGTCCGTCAGCAGCAGGTCGACGCCGATCGCGGGTTTTCCGGACACGCCGGCGGTGCGCCCCGGATCGCCCGGGACCGCCGCGGTGCCGAGCGGCGACAGCTCCGTCATGCCCCAGCTCGTCTGCACCTCCGCGCCCAGCCGCCGCTCGATCCGCTCCATCAGCGCCGGCGGCATCGGCGCGCCGCCGACGAGGATGCGCTCGAGCGTCGGCACCTCGCCCCCCTCGCGCTCGAGATGCTCGACCAGCCCCAGCCACACGGTCGGCACGCCGACTCCCGCGGTCACCCCCTCGCCGCGGATCAGCGCCGCCAGATGCGCGCCGTCGCTGTGGCGGCCCGGCAGCACGAGCTTGCCGCCCGCCGCGGGCACCGAAAAGGGCAGCCCCCAGGCATTGGC
This sequence comes from Sphingopyxis italica, assembly GCF_011926545.1. Taxonomy (GTDB): domain Bacteria; phylum Pseudomonadota; class Alphaproteobacteria; order Sphingomonadales; family Sphingomonadaceae; genus Sphingopyxis; species Sphingopyxis italica. The sequence continues at coordinate 639,805 of NZ_JAATIT010000001.1, forward strand.
GTGGAACATCGGCACCACGGCGAGCACCGCGTCGCGCGCACGCACGCCCATCACATCGGCCTGCAACTGGCGCATCGTGTGGAGGTAACAGCCGCGATGGGTGTAGGTGACGCCCTTCGGCGCGCCGGTGGTGCCCGAGGTGAAGCAGAGCCCCGACGGGCTGTTCTCGTCGAACTCGCCCCAAGCGACGTCGGCGGGCGCCGCCGCGAGCGCGGGTTCGAGCGCGCCGACCGCGACGCGGCCATCCGCCTCGCCCGCATCGGTTTCGGTCGCGTCGAGCAGCAATATCCGCCGCACGGTGCCGACATTGCACGTCGCCGCTTCAGCGAGCGGCAGCAGGTCGGGGCTGACGAGCAATATGCCCGCTTCCGACTGCACGAGCATCGCGCCGATCTGCGCCGCGGTCAGCCGCGGGTTCAGCGTGTGGCACACCGCGCCCATGCCGATGATCCCGTACCAGCTTTCCAGATGGCCCTGCGTGTTCCACGCGAGCGTCGCGACGCGGTGCCCCGCGCGCACGCCCATCGCATGCAGCGCGCCCGACACCGCGCGCGCGCGTTCGTAAAGCGCGGCATAACCGATCCGCGCGATGCTTCCGTCCGCCCCGGCCGATACGGTTTCGGCATCAGGGTGCCATTTGGCGGCGTGGGAGAGGAATTTGTCGAGCGTCAGGCCATAGGATTGCATCGAACCGTCGATCATTGGCACCCCGCGACCTTCGGCGGCAGCGGCGGCGAGATGACGCCGATGTTCCAGTTCCACGGAATGTCGCCCGCCGCGCGGCGGCGGCACATCACCGCCTCGTGCAGCGCCGCGGTGCCGCGGAGCAAATGGTGCCCGGCCTTCGGCGCCTCGGCGATGTGCAGGAAACCCGCATCGTCGGAATAGTCGGGCCAGTCGGGCTGGCCCTGCGCCTGCGGCCGGCCGCTGCGCGCGAAACTCGCCCAATAATCGCCCATCGCGTCGGCCAGCTTGCGCTCGGTCAGGTCGTCGGGGATTTTCGGCCACAGCGGCGGCGTCTTGCCCGCGGTGCCGAAAATATAGGGCAGTTCGGCGGCGTGGAAGGCGTGGAGCTTCCATTCATCGGTCGCCGGATAGCCATGGTCGAAATAATAGAGATAGGCGCCCTGCCCCAGCGCCGCCTGGTTCGAGACCAGCCGTTCGGATGTCCAGCCGTACATCGCGTCGCGCGTCGCCGCGAGCATGCTTTCCTCGATAGTCTTCGCCGGATAGCGCGCAAGGAAGGCATCGGCGAACTCGCCGTAATTGGTGCGGATCGCGGCTTCATAGGCGGCGGCATCGGCGGGTGGCTTGGGCAACAGAAAGCGCAGCGAACGGATTTCGCCGGCGTTGAAGCCCGCTAGGATCGGCACCGGCGCCTGTTCATTGCGGTCGAAGCTGTCGACGAGCTGGCGCGGCACGGTCTTGCCGTCGACGACGGGGAACGGGAAATAGCCCGTCGCCGGCGCCTTTTCGGCGATCTCCTTTGCGGACATCGCGCGCAGCGCCGCAAGGTCGGCGGCGCCGAGCTTCGCGGCGAGGTCGGTGCCCTGCGCCTCGGCCGGAACCATGCCGTTGAGCGGCTCGCGCAGCCCCGGTGCCGAGACCATATAGGCGCTCTGCGCGACCGCCTTGTGGAACAGCCCGCGCGCCGCGGGCGCGGTCATCAGATACATGACACTGAGCGCGCCCGCCGACTCGCCCGCGATCGTCACATTGCCCGCGCTGCCGCCGAAAGCGCCGATGTTGCGTTTGACCCATTGAAGTGCCGCGATCTGGTCGAGCAGCCCGTAATTGCCCGACACGCCGTCCGTCGACTCCGCGCTCAGCCCCGGATGCGCGAGCCAGCCGAGCGCGCCCAGCCGGTAGTTGATCGACACGACGACGATGCCGCGCTCGGCGAGCGCGCTGCCGTCGTAGATCGGATCGCCGCCCGATCCGCCGGTCAGCGCGCCGCCATGGATCCACACGAAGACCGGCGCATTCTTCGCGTCCTGCGGCGTCCAGATGTTGAGCGACAGGCAGTCCTCGCTCATCGCCGGCAGGTCCCAGGCATAGATGCTCGGGCCGCGCGGTCCGGGCTGCATGCACGCCGGACCGAAGCGGGTCGCGTCGCGCGCGCCGTCCCAGCCCGTCGCGGGCTGCGGCGGCGCCCAGCGCAGCTTGCCGACCGGCGGCGCGGCATAGGGAATGCCCTTGAAGGCGCGAATGCCCTTCGCCTCGCTGCCCTCGACCTGGCCCGCGGGCGCATCGACCACCGGCCCCGCCGCCGCTGCCGGCGCCGCGCAGAGGGCGGCGACGGCGAGCGCGACGTGCGACAGGCGGCGGATCATCGGACCGTTCATCTCCCCGACCCCGATCAGAAGCGATAATTGGCGCGGACGCCGATCGTCCGCGGACGCATGCGGGCGTAGCGGCCGTCGAGGAACGCCTCGGGATGGACATAGGTGATCTTGCTGTCGTCGAGGAGATTTTCGACATAGGCGCCGAGGTCGATCGCCCCCAGCTTCGCCCCGACGTAAAGGTTCACATTGGTCCACGCCTGGGTGAAGTCGTAGGTCGGCGCGACCGCATCGGGGTTGCCCGGCACATTGGGGAACTGGTTGGGGAACGAGCCCGCGTGCGACACATTGACCGCGGCATAGGCGGTGTCGCCGGCACCGATCGGGAAATCGTAGCGCAGCGTCCCCGACCCCTGGAAATGCGGCGAGGCCAGGCGGGTGCCGAGCTCGGCGCCCGAAATCGCCGCCTCGCCCGGGGTCAGGTCGGTGACCTTGGCGCGATTGAACGAGCCGTTGAGCGCAAGGCTCAATCCCTGGACCGGCCGCGCGATGAACTCGAATTCGAGGCCATAGCTTTCGGCGCCGCCGATGTTGGTCGCGAACTGGATCGTGTCCGAGACGCGGTTCGCCTGAACCTGAATATCCTTCCAGTCGATATAATAGGCCGCGATATTGGCGACGAGATCGCCGTTCAGCCAGCGGCCCTTCAGCCCGACCTCGTAATTGGTGACGCTGTCCGATTTCGCGCCGTCGGGGATGACGATGTCATTCTCGTCGATCGTACTGATCAGCCCGGCGCGCGCATTGACGACCGGCGTGCGAAAGCCCGTCGACACGGTGGCATAGGTGGTCAGGCTGTCGACCGGCTTCCACGACACGCTGGCCTTCCACGACAGGCGATCGTCCTTGACCTTCAGCCCCGCGGCGTAAGGAATCTCGGAGACCGTGACCGGGAAGTTCTGCAAACCCAGGATGGCGAGCGTCAGATAATTGCTGTTGTAACCGCCGCCGCGGGTGAAGCTCTGCACCTCGGTGCTGCCGTAGCGCAGCCCGCCGGTGACCCAGAAGCTGTCGCTGAATCGCCCCGTCACCTCACCGAAGCCCGCGATCTCCTGCTGGTCGGTATAGCTGTTGAACCGCTGATAATATTCGTCGGGCAGCCCGGTCAGATTATTCTCGGTCAGATATTCGAGGCTCGACCGATAGGCGAAATCGACCGTCCGCCTTTTGTCGTAATAAAAGAAGCCCGCGACCCATTCGATCGGTCCGTCGTGCCGCGACACCAGCCGCGTTTCCTGAACGAACAGATCGTCATAGCCATAAGCGTCGAGCGCGAAGGGAAAGGCCTGCGCAAAGGTGCCCGCGAGGTCGACGTAGAAGGAGGCGTCATAGTCCGACAGCGTCGTCGAACTGATCAGCTCGGCGAAATCAAACTCGTAGTTGATCGTCAGATTATAATTGGTGAGCTTGCCCTGGAACAGATCGGGGCGGTCCGAATTGCGCACGAATTTGCCGAGCTGCGGGTTGGTCAGCCCCGAATCGGCGGGCTTGCTGTTCTCGTACGACGCGAGCAGCTTGACCTTCATCCGGTCGCTCGGTTGCAGGAGCAGGATCGCGCGTCCGCCGAACGCCTCGAGGCTGTTCGCATCCTCGACGCCGGTGCCTATATTGTCGACCCAGCCATCCTCGTTGCGATAATAGCCGGTGACGCGCAGCCCGATCTCGTCCTTCATGATCGGCAGATTGACCATCGCATTATAGCGTTGGCGCACCGAGCTCGACCCGGTGAGGCCGAGGTCGACGCTCGCCGATGCTTCGAAATCGTCGAGATCGGGACTCTTCGTGATGATCCGCATCGCGCCCGCGAGCGAGTTCGACCCGAACAGCGTGCCCTGCGGCCCGCGCAGGAATTCGACGCGCTCGACGTCGTAGAGATTGGGATCGAGGATCGTCGAATTGCCGTTCGCCGAGATCGGCAGCTCGTCGACATAGATGGCGACCGCGCTCTGCAGGCCGGCGCTATAACCGTTGGTGTTGATGCCGCGCGCGGTGAAATTGTTGAAATTCTGCGTCGGCCGGTTGACGACGATACCCGGCGTATTCTGGGCGATGCCCTCGAACCCGACGATGCCGAGATCGTTGAGTTCTTCCTGCCCGAATGCCGTGACGCTGAGCGGCACGTCCTGCAAGCGAGCGGTGCGGCGCGTCGCGGTGACGATGATGTCGTTCTCGTCACGCTGCTGAGCCGATGCCGCTGTATCGGCGGGCGGCGCCTCGGCCTGTTGGGCCATGACGGCAACGGGCGACGCGAACAGCGCGGCCGCCGATGCGGACGCAAAAAGCTGAGCCTTCATATCAAACTCTCCCTCCCGTCAGCGGTCGTTGCCGCCGATCTGGGCTCAGCTTATCGGCAAGATTCTCACGCGAGTCAATATTCACTATCGTGTGTGTGAATAAAAAGAAGGTGGCGAGAAGAAACTTGCTATGAACATGAAATCTAACGGGAATTATAGCGCGATTCGGGTCAGGCAGCCCCGATACGCGGCAATCCGTCCATCACCGCGGTCAGCGCGAGTGCATTCTCGCGCTCCATCGCGCTGTGCCCGGCGTTGGTCACCACATAGGTCGCGGGTTCCGTCCCCGCGCCGCGCAGCGCCGCGACGAGCCGCGACGCTTGCGTCAGCGGGCACACCTCGTCGAAACGGCCATGGACGATATGGATGGGAATGCCGGCGAGCGTGGCGATGTTGTCGAAGAAATGCCCGGCGGGAAGGAACAGCGCGTTGGCGAAATAATGCGCCTCGATCTGCGCGAAGCAGAGCGCGAAATCGGCCTCGCCGAACTTGCCCGTGTCCGCCGTCTCGGGGATCATGTTCGAAATCACGCCCTCCCACAGCGACCAGGTCAGCGCCGCCTTGAGCTGGCGCTCCTTCTCGGCCGCGTTCGCGGGAACCATGTCGAAGATCGCCTTGTAGGATTTCATCACGTCGCCGCGCTCCTCGGGGGTCAGCACCGACAGCAGATCGGCCCATTCGTCCGGATATTTCATATAGGCGCCGGGTTCGGTCAGACCGTAAGGATCGTCCGCCCACGTCGCGGCATTGCCCTGATAGAGATAGAGCAGATCCTCCGGCGCGCCCAGAAAGATGCCGCGCAGGATCAGGCTTGCGCAATGCGCCGGGTGCGCGATCCCATAGGCCATCGCGAGCGTGCTGCCCCAGCTGCCGCCGAAGACGTGCATCGGCCCCGCGATCTCCAGCTTTTCGCGCAATTTTTCGATGTCGCCGATCAGGTCGGCGGTCGTGTTTTTCGCCAGCGCCACCGCCGCGCCCGCCGAGGCGACATTGGGCTCGCTCTTGCCGCAGCCGCGCTGGTCGAACAGGATGACGCGGTAGCGCGCGGGGTCGAAGAAGCGCGCCATCGCGGGGGCGCAGGCGCCGCCGGGGCCGCCGTGGAGGAACATCACGGGCTCGCCCGCGGGATTGCCATATTCCTCCCAGTAGATGCGGTGCGCGGGATCGCGGTCGACTTCGAGCCAGCCGAAGTTCAGGCACGGCGGCTGCGGATAGACCCAGTCGTCGCCGATCTTGCTCGTCGTCTGCAATCGCGAAAAATCCATGTCTTTTCCTTCACTTGTGATCGGGCCGCACGGCTGGCTTAGCCATCCGTATCATCATGTCCACCGCCTCGGACGGGACGCCGGGAACTTATGGCGCAGATCATCGTTCAAAAACCACCCCTGATCGCGGGATGGTCGGCGCATATTTGGTCGTCCGCATGGCTCAATTCCCGGGGTTGGGCGCCCCGCGCCGGAAAGCGATTTCCGGCCGTATCAAAAGGAGTGGTCTCATGCGTTTCCAACCCATCTTGATAAGCGCGCTCGGCGCGCTCGCACTCTCCGCCTGTTCGCAGCAGGAAGAAATCGCCGCCGCGCCGCCGCCGCCGCCGCCCCCGGGCGCGGTTCCGGGCAGTATCGCCGCCGACCGTGACGGCGATGGCATCATCGACGGCTATTACACCGCCGACGGCATGTACCATCCGAACTACACCCCGCCGCCGCCTCCGCCGCCGCCCGCCCCGACGCAGGTGGGAGAACGCGGCTGATGACGTCCGTTCGGGGGGCGCGGCGCCGCTGCGCTCCCCTGTTCCTGACCCTGCTGGCGCTCGGCGGCACGCTTGCGCCGCCCGCGCTTGCCGCCCCTGCCGATCAAGGTTTCGCCGCCCCGCTCGCGAACGCGATCCGCGAAGAGGCCGGCGGCGACATCAAACGCTTTTACGCCGACCGCGGCTACCAGCCGCTGTGGGTTCGCGGGGGTAAGGTCGGTCCCGAAGCCGCCATGCTGCTCGGCTATCTTTCGACCGCGCGCTTCGACGGCCTCAAGCCCGCGTCGGGCGACGTGCGCGACCTCGAAGAGGTGATCGCCCGTTCTCGCGGCGGCGATGCCCGCGCCCTTGCGCGCGCCGAGGTCGAGCTGTCGATCGCTTTCGCGCGCTATGTCCGCGACATGCGCCGTCCGGGCGATGCCCAGATGGAATATGCCGACAAGTCGCTGAAACCGAAAAAGGCCGACACCGAAACCACCCTCCGCGCCGCGGCCTTTCCCAAGGATTTCGGCGCCTATATGAAAAATATGGGCTGGATGAGCGAACATTATGTCCGCCTCCGCGCCCTCATGCGCCGCGCGCAGGGCGGCGGCGTATCCGAGGAAGCGATGGACCGTCTTCGCCTCAACCTCGACCGCGCGCGCATCCTGCCGGGGCCCTACACGCACCATGTCGTCGTCGATGCCTCGTCGGGCCAGCTCTATTATTATGGCGCGGGCAAGCGCGTGGGCATGATGAAGGTCGTCGTCGGCGCCCCCGAAACGCAGACGCCGATGCTCGCGGGCAAGCTGCAATGGGCGATCCTCAATCCCTATTGGAACGTTCCCGACTATCTCGCGCAGAAAAGCATCGCGCCCAAGGTGCTCGCGGGCCGCAGCCTCGCGTCGCTGCGCATGGAGGCGCTCTCCGACTGGGGGCCCAACCCGCGCACGCTCAAATCGTCCGAGATCGACTGGCCCGCGGTCGCCGCGGGCGATCAGCTGCTCCGTCTCCGCGAGCTACCCGGGCGCAGCAATTCGATGGGCAAGGTCAAATTCCTCTTCCCCAACGACGAAGGCATCTATCTGCACGACACCCCCGACCGGGCGCTGCTCGGCAAGCCCGATCGCCATTTTTCGAACGGCTGCATCCGCCTCGAAAATGCGGCCAAGCTCGGCCAGTGGCTGCTCCACCGTTCGATCAACACCAAGTCGAAGGCCCCCGAACAGGCGGTGCCGCTGCCGGTCGAGGTGCCCGTCTATCTGACCTACATAACCGCGGTCGCGACCGAGCGCGGCATCGCATTCCGCGACGATGTCTACGGCCGGGACGGATAGCGTCCTGTCGTCAGGCGGTTGACCCGCATCCCCAAAAGATACAGACCACCCCCGTCGCAAAAAGGGGAAATATTTCATGCGCAAACTGGCATTGTTCGGGGGGAGCCTTCTCGCCCTCACCTCGCAGATCACGCTTGCGCAGGAGGAACAGCCGCCCGCCGCCCCGCCTTCCGAAACCGCCGCGCCGGCCGAAACCCCCGCCACCATGTCGGCGTCCGCCGTGGGCAGCGCGCGGCTGGCCCCCGACCGCCGCTTCACCGGCGCCGATCTTTTCGACCTCGCGATCGCGGCCGATCCGCAGATCAGCCCCGACGGCCGCCACATCGCCTATGTCCGCCGCGCGAACGACATCATGTCCGACCGCGCGGTCAGCACGATCTGGCTGATCGACACCCAGACCGGCGCGGAAACGCCGGTCGCGGGCCGGCAGGGCGGCGCCTTTTCGCCGCGCTGGTCGCCCGACGGCAAACGCCTCGCCTTCGCCTCGACCGAGGGCGGCAGCGCCCAGCTTTGGGTGCGCTGGATGGACGGCGGCGAGGCGGTGCGCCTCACCGGCCTGCCGACCAGCCCGTCGAGCATCGCCTGGTCGCCCGACGGCCACTCGATCGCCTATACGATGCTGGTCAAGGACGAGGGGCCGAAATTCGGCAGCGCCCCCGCGAACAAGCCCGAGGGCGCGAAATGGGCCGAACCGCTCGAAATCCGCGATCTCCTCACCTATCGCGCCGATGGCGAGGGCTATCTCGAACCCGGCTTCGAAAAAATCTTCCTCGTCCCCGCGACCGGCGGCGCGCCGCGCCAACTGACCTTCGGCCCCTATCACGACGGCGGCCCGCTGAGCTGGTCGCGCGACGGCCGCACGCTCTATTTCGCCGCCAACCGGCGTCCTGACTGGGAGAGCGATCCGGTCGAAAGCGAGGTCTATGCGCTCGATGTGACGGGCGGCGGGGTCACCGCGCTCACCGACCGCAACGGCCCCGACGCCAACCCGCTCGTCTCGCCCGACGGCGGCAAGATCGCCTGGCTCGGCTTCGACGACAAATTGCGCGCTTATGAGAATAACCAGCTCTACGTTATGAACCGCGATGGCTCGGGCAAACGCAGCCTGACCGCCGATTGGGATTATGGCATCGACGCGATCGAATGGGCGACCGACGGACGCAGCGTCTATGCGCAATATGACGACCATGGCGAAACCAAGGTTGCGCGCGTCGGCCTCGACGGAGGTGTACGCACCGCTGCGACCGGCCTGTCGGGCGGCGGGTTCGACCGCCCCTATACCGGCGGCAGCTTCAGCGTTTCCGACGGCGGCGCGATCGCCTTCACCGGCGGCACCGCGACGCGCCCCGCCGAGGTGCAGCTGACGCGCGGCGGCGACGCCCGCATCCTCACCGACCTCAACCGTTCGCTTCGCGAGGTGAAATCGCTCGGCGAGGTGCGCAAGATCACGGTCGCCTCCAGCCACGACGGCAAGGCGATCGAGGGTTGGCTGACGTTGCCGCCCGGCCATGTCGAAGGCCAGCGCGTGCCGCTGATCCTCGAAATCCATGGCGGACCGTTCGCGGCCTATGGCCCGCATTTTTCGACCGACAACCAGCTTTATGCCGCAGCGGGCTATGCCGTGCTCTCCGCCAACCCGCGCGGCTCGACCAGCTATGGCGCGGCCTTTGCGAACGAGATCGACAAGGCCTATCCCGGCAACGACTATTTCGACCTGATCAGCATCGTCGACCGCGCGATCGAGCTGGGCGTCGCCGACCCCGACGCGCTGTTCGTCACCGGCGGCTCGGGCGGCGGCGTGCTGACGAGCTGGATCGTCGGCAAGACCAACCGCTTCAAGGCGGCGGTCACGCAAAAGCCGGTGATCAACTGGACGACGCAGGCGCTCACCGCCGACGGCCCCGGCTTCTTCGGTCCCTATTGGCTCGGCGCCGAGCCGTGGGAAAAGCCCGAACTTTTCTGGGCGCGCTCGCCGCTGTCGCTCGTCGGCAACGTCGAAACCCCGACGATGGTGGTCGTCGGCGCCGAGGATTACCGCACCCCGGTCAGCGAGTCCGAACAATATTACACCGCGCTCCGCCTTCGCGGCGTGCCCACCGCGCTCGTCAAGGTGCCCGGCGCCAGCCACGGCGGCATCGCGGCGCGCCCGTCGCAATCGGCCGCCAAGGCCTCGGCGATCCTCGCCTGGTTCGAGAAATACCGGAAAGGCTGGACGCGGCCGACGGGGGAATAGGCGGGCGTCGATCGGGGTTGCTTTGGGGTGGTTTCCAGACGCCCCCTGTTTCCGTTCGTGTCGAGCGAAGTCGAGACACCCGTCGACGCAGCGCCTAGCCCGAGGGGCATCTCGACTTCGCTCGATGCGAACGGGTTTGGAAAAGCTAGCAGCCCCCGTTATCCGAGTGCTTTCGACCGTCCGCGCCCCTCACGCCGCGTCGTGGAAGATCACGCCCAGCGTGTGCCGCCGCCCGGACCGGATTTCGCTTACCCCGTGGCGCATCGTCACGCGATAGTCGCCGCGCGATCCGCGGACCGGCCGCGCGTTCACCGCGAAGACCACCGCGTCGCCCTTTGCCAGCGGCACGACCGCGGCGCGCGATTGCATCCGCGGCCGCTGCTCGGTCAGCACGAACTCGCCGCCGGTGAAATCCTCCTCCGGCGCCGACAGCAGCACCGCGACCTGCAACGGAAAGACATGCTCGCCGTACAAATCCTGGTGCAGGCAATTATAGTCGCCCGCGCCATATTGGAGCAGCAGCGGCGTCGGCCGCCGCTGTCCAGCATCATGGCAGCGCGCAAGGAATTCGGCGTGATCCGCCGGAAAACGTGCCGTCATCCCCATCCGCTCGTGCCAGCGGTTCGCGATCGGCGTGAGCCGCGCATAGAGCATCCCGCGCAGCGCCTCGACCAGCGGCGGCAGCGGATAGGCGAAATAGCGATATTCGCCGCGCCCGAAGCCGTGCCGCGCCATATGGATATGGCTGCGAAAGCCTGCGGGCGCGCCATAGAGCGCGGCAAGGCGGTCGCACGCCGCCGCGTCGATCAGTCCCGGCAGGACCGCCCAGCCTTCGCGGTCGAGCGCGATCAGCGGGTCGGCGGCATCGGGGACGGGCGGCGGCGGCATGAGTTTCAGCTGTGTTGTCATGCCGCGATCATGGCATCGCGGCGCGACCCCCGCGCCCCGTTTCTTGCGTTCAAACGCGCCTATAGGCTTCAAACGAAGCCGGAACCCCTCTAGGCTGTCCGCACGCGCCTGTCCCGAACGCTGCCTCGGCCGCCGACAACCGGAAAGTCTCCATGCAAAATCGCTTCGCCGCCGCCCTTCTCCTCGCCGCTATCGCCGCGCCGGCCGCAGCTCAGACGGGGATCGATGCCGCGAACCTCACCGAGACCGTGCGCACGCTCGCCTCAGACCAGTTTCAGGGCCGCGCGCCCGGCACGGTCGGCGAGGAACGCACGGTCGGCTATCTCATCGGGCGGCTGGAGGCGATGGGGCTCGAACCCGCGGGCGTCGACGGCGGCTGGACCCAGCCGGTGCCGCTGCTCCACACGCGCCTCGGCACCCCCGAAACGCTCGCCTTCGACCGCCAGGGCGCCGCGACGCCGCTGCGCTTCGGCACCGATATCTATGTCTCGACGCTCCAGCCAAAGGATCGGGCAGTCGTCGCGAACGCGCCGATGATATTCGTCGGTTACGGCGTCAGCGCGCCCGAACGCGGCTGGGACGATTTCAAGGGACAGGATCTGAAGGGCAAGGTCGCGGTCTTCCTGATCAACGACCCCGATTTCGTCGCCGCGAAGGGCGAGGATGCGTTCGGCAAGTTCGGCGGGCGGACGATGACCTATTACGGCCGCTGGACCTACAAATTCGAGGAAGCCGCGCGCCGCGGCGCGGTTGCGGCGCTGATCGTCCACGACGCCGAGGGCGTCGGCTATGGCTGGAACGTCGTCAAGAGCGGCGGCGGCGAAAATTACGGCCTCGTCGTGCCGCCCGAAAAGGTGACGAGCCTCGCGCTGCAGGGCTGGATCTCGGGCGAAATGGCGACGAAATTGTTCGCCGATGCCGGACAGGATCTGGAGAAGCTGCGCGTTGCGGCACGCCGCAAGGATTTCACGCCCGTAGACCTCGGCACCGGCTTCGACGCCGCGATCCCCGTGACGCAGGAGGTGGTGCAGAGCCAGAATGTGCTGGCCAAGATTTCGGGCACGAAGCGGCCCGACGAGGTCGTGATCTATGGCGCGCACTGGGATGCCTATGGCGAGGGTCCGCCCGACGAGCAGGGCCGCATCTATCGCGCGGGCGCCAATGACGATGCGCTCGGCGTCGCCGGGCTGTTCGAGATCGCACGACTGTTCAAGGCCGCGCCGCCGCCCGACCGCACGGTCGCCTTCGCTTTCTGGACCGCCGAAGAGCGCGGCCTGCTGGGGTCCGAAGCCTATGCCGCGAAGCCACTCTTTCCGCTCGAGAAGACCGTGGCCAACCTCGGCCTCGACATCCTCCAGACCGCCGGCCGCGCCAAGGACGTCGTCCTCGTCGGCAAGGGCCAGGGCACGCTTGAAGACGATCTTGCACGCTTTGCGGCGGCGCAGGGGCGCAGCGTGACGCCCGAAAGTCTTCCCGAACGCGGCCTCTTCTACCGCGCCGACCATTTCAGCCTCGCCAAGCGCGGCGTTCCCGTCCTGTTGATGATGGGCATCGCGGGCGCGTCCGATCTGGTCGAGGGCGGCAAGCAAGCGGGGCAGGCATGGGTCGATGCTTACACGGGCAAATGCTATCATCAGGCGTGCGACGCGTGGGGGCCCGACTGGAACCTCGACGGCGCGGTGCAGGACATCGATATTTTCTACCGGATCGGAGACGAACTCGCGCGCTCGGCGCGCTGGCCCGGCTGGAAGGCGGGGAGCGAGTTCAAGGCGATCCGGGAGGAGAGCGTGGCGGCGCGGAAATAGGTTGTCACGCGCTGAAGGCAGCTGGCCGCCGTTAGCTGTCGTTGTAAGCCCCTCCTCTTCAGAGGAGGGGTTTTGCTGTGTCCGTTCCCGCCCCGAAGCCGTCGCGTCTTGCGGCCTCCCGCCCGGAGGATTACTCCCCCCGCATGGGCGACGCCAAAATCTTCATCAGCGCGAACGATCTGCTCGCCGACTCGCTGCGCCTCGGCATGCAGGTGGTCGACAGCGATTTCAAGCCCACCCACCTCGTCGGAATCTGGCGCGGCGGCGCGCCGGTGGGGATCGCGGTGCAGGAATTGCTCGACTATCACGGCCACCACTGCGACCATATCGCGATCCGCACCTCCTCCTACAAAGGCATCGACCGGCAGGACCCGCAGGTGAAGGTCTTCGCTTTGGGCTATCTGATCGACACGCTGAACCCCGACGACCGGCTGCTGATCATCGACGACGTCTTCGACAGCGGCCGCAGCATCCGCGCCTTTATCGCCGAACTCAAGGCGCGCTGCCGCCACAATATGCCGCGCGACATCCGCATCGCCACCGTCTGGTTCAAGCCCGGGCGCAATGTCACCGATCTCCGCCCCGATTTCTTCGTCCGCGAAACCGACCGGTGGCTGATCTTCCCGCACGAGATCGACGGGCTGACGGTCGAAGAAATCCGCCGCCACAAGCCCGAGGCGGCGATCATCCTCAAGGAAGAGGAGGTGCCCGGTGCCTGACGGTTTCACCTCGCGCGAAGAGCGCGCCGCCTTCATCGCGGGCCTGCCCAAGGCCGAACTGCACCTCCATATCGAAGGTTCGCTCGAACCCGAACTGATGTTCGAGCTCGCGCAGCGCAACAGGGTCGCCATCCCCTTCGGATCGGTAGAGGAGGTGCGCGCCGCCTACGCCTTTTCGAACCTCCAGGATTTTCTCGACATCTATTATCAGGGCATGGGCGTGCTCCACCGGGAGCAGGATTTCTATGACCTGACCGCTGCCTATTGCGCGCGCGCGCACGCCGATGCGGTCCGCCACGTCGAAATCTTCTTCGATCCGCAGGGGCACACCGCACGCGGCATCGCGTTCGAGACCGTCATCACCGGCATCACGCGCGCGCTGGACGACGCGGCGGCCAGCTATGGAATGACGTCGAAGCTGATCCTGTGCTTTCTTCGCCACCTCAGCGAAGCCGACGCCGAAGCGACGCTCGACGCGGCGTTGCCCTGGCTGGATCGCATCGACGGCGTCGGCCTCGACTCGTCCGAAGTCGGGCACCCGCCCGCCAAATTCGAACGCGTCTTCGCGCGCGCCCGCACCCTCGGGTTCAAAATCGTCGCGCACGCCGGCGAGGAGGGACCGCCCGAATATGTCCATCAGGCGCTCGACCTGCTCAAGGTCGATCGCATCGACCATGGCAACCGCAGCCTTGAGGATCCGGCGCTCGTCGCGCGCCTCGCGGCCGATGGCATGACGCTCACCGTCTGTCCGCTGTCGAACCTCAAGCTCTGCGTCGTGGGCGACCTCGCCGACCATCCGCTGAAGACCATGCTCGATGCGGGCCTCAAGGCCACGGTGAACAGCGACGATCCCAGCTATTTCGGTGGCTATGTGAACGCCAATTACCAGGCGGTCGCCGACGCGCTCGACCTGTCGAAGGCCGAACTCGTCACGCTCGCGCGCAACAGCTTTACCGGCTCGTTCCTCGATGACGCCGCCAAGGCGCGCCACCTCGCCGCGATCGACGCCCATAGCTGAACATGCCATTCCAGTTTTCGTCATTCCCGCGAAAGCGGGAACCCAGTTGTGACGGTTGCTCGCTGGGTTCCCGCTTTCGCGGGAATGACGAAATAGGGAGTTGGCGACAGGTCGCCAGGTCAGGCCGCGATCAGCACGCCGTGATAGGTGCGGTCCTCGAACGCACGCCCCGCGCCCATCGCGACGCAGATCAGCGCGTCGTCGGCGACGACGACGGGCAGCCCGGTCGCGCGCGCGATCGCTTCGTCCATGCGGCGCAGCAGCGCGCCGCCGCCGGTCAGCGTGATGCCTTCGTCGATGATGTCGGCCGACAGTTCGGGCGGCGTCTGTTCGAGCGCCGCGCGCACCGCGCCGACGATCTGCCCGACCGGCTCGGCGAGCGCCTCGGCGATCTCGGCCTCGGTCACGCGCACCTCGGCCGGGCGTCCGGTGACGAGATCGCGGCCCTTGACCCCCATGACCAAGCCGTCGCCCGTCGGCGGCGTCGCGCAGCCGATCGTCAGCTTGACGCGCTCGGCGGTCATCTCGCCCACCATCAGATTATGCTTGCGGCGGATGAACGACGAAATCATCTCGTCCATCTTGTCGCCGCCGACACGCACCGAATTGCTGTAGGCGATGCCGCTCAGCGACAGCACCGCGACCTCGGTCGTGCCGCCGCCAATGTCGACGACCATCGCTCCGCGCGGCTCGGCGACCTGCAAGCCGGCACCGATCGCGGCGGCGAGCGATTCCTCGATCAGTTGCACCGATGCCGCGCCCGCATTGCTCGCGGCGTCGCGGATCGCGCGGCGCTCGACCATCGTCGATCCCGACGGCACGCAGATCACGACATGGCTGCGCTGGACGAAACGGCTCGCGCCGCCCTGCGCCTTGTCCATGAAATGTTTCAGCATCTGCTCGGCGACGTCGATGTCGGCGATGACACCGTCGCGCAAGGGGCGGATCGCCTGGATATTGTCGGGGGTCTTACCCATCATCGGCTTGGCTTCGTTGCCGACCACCTTGACCCGGCGGACGCCATCGCGCGTTTCCAGCGCAACGACCGACGGTTCGTTGAGGACGATGCCCTTGTCGCGCACATATACGACGGTGTTCACGGTACCCAGATCGATAGCCATATTGTGCGCGGCCGACGCAAACCGATTAAAAAACTTCATATGCGGGGCGAATGCCTTCGGGAATGAACGGAAGAATCAGGCGTGCTGGCCCTTCGGCGCCCTCCACGTCTGTCCCACGATCGACTGCGTCGAAGCCGGCGGCGCGTCAACGAAAGCCGCCCCCAATACTGGCAGAACGGTTGTTTCTCAGGCTCGACCGATCAATCGGTTCAAAATTCGGGACCAGCCGAACCCGGAACAAGGAACTTCAGCCCCTGTAGCCGGACAATGCTGTCGTCCACACAGACCGGCGCCGCGATCAACCGCATCCATCGCCGGGGCGCCTGCGCCGGCTTGATTTCGACGTCGAGCGTGAAACCACGCCTGTGCTTGATCGCATAGGCTCGCAATTTCTCCATCGCCGCGCGCGATCCTTCGCAATAGAAGGCCACGCTCTCATCACGTGTCACCGCCGCTCCGCGCGGGATACCGAAAATATCATAAACCGCGTCCGACCAGCTCAGCCGGTTGTTGTCGGTCAGGTCGCATTCCCATTGGCCGATCGGGACGCGCCCCGGCGCCAGCCGCGCCGCGACATCGACGACGTCGGGGATCGGGTCGAGCGTTTCGCACCGATGCAGCTGCCCCAGCTCGAAGAAACGGGCGCGCTCGTACAGCGGCCAGCTGTGATGGACGGGCAAGGGATGGGTCGGCTTCAACGCGCTGGTCTTTCGTTGGCTCGGCCAAGGATAGGCGGTCAGCACTTAGCAACTTGTGAGGCCGTTTAACAGCCCTTCGGCGCTATCGCCCGCGCGCCAGCGCGATCCCCGCCAGATTCTGCGTCCGCTTGATATGGCGCACGGCGGGCGCCGGCCCGCCCTCGGCGAGCGCGCGAAAATGGGCGAGATGCTCCGCCGCCCCGCCGCGGGCGCGCACCGCGCCGTTCGCCTGCGCCACCACCGCCGCCGCGTCGCCGAGCAGGATGAAATTCGCCAGCTCCAGATCGCGCGCCAGCCGCAGCGCCGCGATCAGCGCGAGCCACTCGGCGTCCTGGCTGCTGCCGATTCCCGCATCGCGCACGACGACGGCCGCCCCGCCGGTGACGACGGCGGTTTCCATCTTTCCCGGGTTGGGCCGGCACCCGCCGTCGAAATAGATTTTGATGCGGCGCGTCGTCACCGGACCGTCCTATCTCTTTAGAATGTCCCGCGCACCGAAAAGGCGAAGATCGGCCCGATCAGCCGGTCGCGCTGTTCGATGAAGGAAACCGGGCTGTCGCCGCGCACGCCGGTATAGACGATACGGTCGCGCTTCGACCGCGCGTTGACGATGTTCGAAATCTGGGCGCGGACGGTGAGGCCGAACACATCCTTGTTCTCGACGAACAGCGACGCCCAAACCGGCCCTTCCCAGACCTTGTCGGTCTGGTTGCGGCGATAATTGGGCTGATAATGCGAATATTCGAGGTCGCCGCCCCACGCCCAGTCGCTCGCGGGAATGTCGTGGCGCAGGCCCAGTTCGACGACGGTGTCGGTGAAACCGCTCCACTGCCGCTTTTCACCGGTAAAGGGATCGCGCAGCGAGCTTTTCTGCAGCAGCACGCGTGTATTGAGCCGCACCCCCTTCAGCCCCGCGGGATCGAGGTTGATGGTCGAGGTCCAGTCGATCGCGCCGGCCTTGGCCTTCGCGATATTGCCGACCGCTTCGCCGGTTTCGCCGATCGGGATCACGTCGACACGGTCCTCGACATCGCGGTAGATGAAGATCAGCTTCGTCGACCCCCAAGGGCCGAGCTTCTTGTTTATCTCGCCCTCAAAGGTCCAGTCCTGCTGCGGACGCAGGTCGTTATTACTCGCATTCTGATTGCCGTCGTTGAGGAAGGCGCGCGCGAGAAAGTCGTAGAAGGAGAGCTGCAGAACCCGCCGCCGCAGCTTCACCGACACGTCGAAATCGGCCGACGGCGCCCAGGCGAGCGAAATCGACCCTTTGGGCCGGAAGAAGCTGCGCGTGAGGCCGTTCATCCCCGTCTGGGTGATCGTCGAATGTTCGGCGCCCGCGATGATCTGGAAATTGAGCTTGCCGGTCAGCTTGCGGCCGAAGCTCAGCAATCCTTCATAGCGGTCCTCGCTCACTCCGCCGGTGCCGCCCTCGAACGGAATATCGACGAAATCGCCGGAGGGATCGAGCACCGCGAGCGATGCCACATTGTCGAGCGTGTTGAACGCCGCCTCGCCCGACAGCTGCCAGTCGCCGCCGAACATCTTCCACTGATATTCGCCGCGCCCGATCGTCTCGCCGAGGTCGCCCGTCTGCGCAAAGCGATCGCCGATGGCGACGCCGCCGTCGGGGGTGGACACGATTTCCTGCGAATAGGGTTCGTGGCTGAAACGCCGAAGCCCGATCAGCTTCAGTTTCCCCGGCCCGAACCCGAACTGATAATCGCCGCCGATCTCGTAATTCCAGCTGTCGGCATTTTCGCGCACGGTCCGGAGACTGTCGGGCAGCCCCGGCGCGGTGCGCAGGCCATCCTCATAATAGCGATCATATTTGCGCTGATAATGGCCACCGAGATTGGCGACCGTGTCGCCCGCCGGATCCCATGTGATGCGCCCCGACAGCTTTGGCGTGTCATAATGGGTGTGCCAGATATCCTTGCGCCGCTCGATGATATTGCCCGCACCGTCATAGATCAAAGTCGGGCCCCCGGCGCCGCTGCGCGCCGAATCGTCGTTATTGAGCGAGGCCTCATATTCGATCTCGCCCGACCGCCCGCGCACCGACACGTCGGCGCGGGTGAACAGCGGGTCGGTGTAATGCGCGCGGAACTGCGGCTTCCACGAAAACTGCCCCGAAATGCCGTCGGCGCGATAGACGATATTGGCGACCTGCCCCGACAATCCCGGGATGTCGAGCGTCGCGCCGTCGACGATCTCGATCCGCTCGACATTGCCGCCGGGGATGCGCGACAGCTGCGTGTACATATCGTCGGCCTTGTTCGACGGCCGCTCGCCGTTGAACAGCACATTGCCCGTGGCCTGCCCCAGCCCGCGCAGTTCTTCGCTGTCGCGAATCTGGAACCCCGGCACCTGGATCAGCATGTCATAGGCGTTGACCGGCGCGTAGCGCGCGAAATCGCCGGGGGTATAGAGCTGCCGTGCCGCGGTCGTCGCGGTGGGCGCGATCTCGGTCGCGGCGGGCGGCGGCGTATCGCCGCTCGGCGCCGCCGTTTCCTGCGCCAGCGCCGGAAAGGAAAGCGCGGCGGTGATCGCCGCGAGACTGGTCCATCGATTCACTTGGTTTTTCCCCCCGCCGCGCGGTTCATCGCCCGCGCATATTCGCCTGTTACGCCCATCGCCTTCATGCCGACGACCTCGTCGGCGCTCAATTTCCGGTACCCCGCCGCGGCGAGCCCGCGCACATAGGCGCCATCGACGCCGAGCGCCTTGCACGCGATCGCATCGTCGACGTCGGTGAGCACCAGCGCCTCGGACTTCAGATCGCGCACATATTCGGGCCGCACATCGAGCGCGGCGGCGGCGATCAGGTCGTTGGCGTCCCTTGGCCGCACGCCTTCGCGCGCCAGTCCGTCGGCGAGTTCGATCGACGCGTCGACGAGCAGCATCGCGAGCAGCGACGAACGCTGATCGGGTGCGAGGCCGCGCTCGCTCAATTCGCGCTCGAACCCCGGATCGGAGGTGAAGCGGCACACACCCTTCCCATCGAAGGCGCCGGTCAGCGTCCCGCTGCACGCCAGCGTCCCCGCATCATGCGTCACGGTAAAGCTCACCGCGCCCGGCGCCCGGCGCCCCAGCGCCGCCTCGGCCCCAGCGAAATAAGGGCGCGACCCGTCGAAGCTCTGGTCGCTGCTCGACTTGCGGTGCTGGATGCGGATGCGCGGGGCGCTCTTCTTGCCGCCCGCCGGCTCGGCGATCCAGCGCACGTCGGTCAGCACCAGCGGATCGGCGGCGGCGGTCGGCGCCGAACAGGCGAGGATCGACAGCAGCGCGGCGCTGCCAGCTAGACCCTGTTTCAGCAAGATTGAAACGCGAGACGGAGCCGATTTTGCCGCGAGGCGAGGCGCGAGGAGGGAGCGATGGTTTTCCATCGTGACCGATGAGCAACGACGTCCTCGCGGCAAAATCGGCCCGCCGCCACAGGCGGTCGTCCAGCGAGCCGCGCCGGGCGCGTCGCGTTGCTGGCACGGGCCGCCGGCCCGCGCTGCACAACACTCCTCCCCAGCACAGCTCGCTGGACGATCTCGCCGCTTCAATCTTGCTGAAACAGGGTCTAGATACAGGGCTTTCATTTGGTGCACTCCTCCCTCCGTGCGCCAGGCGAGCGTCATCGCTCGCCGCCGCAGCGGCGTTTTTCAAACAAGGCTTCGATCAATCGTCGGTGCGCTCGGATGAACGTCCGGGCGTCAGTCGTCGGGGGTGGTCGGCGGCGCCGGGGGTTCAGGGGTCGCGGGGAATTCGATCCGCGCGGTGCGGCCGTCGGCACGGCGCGCCTCGATCACTCCGCGTTCCATGTCGACGACGGCGACATCGCCGCCACGCACGGTCCCCGTGACCGGCCGCGGTGGCGCGGCCCGGCGAGGCTTCGCCGCAGGCCGGAACGCGCCGATCGCGCGCAGTTCGATCGCGTCGTCGGCGTCGCGCATCTTCACGCCCGACCGCTGCATCTCGGTGACGAAATCGCAATCGACCCCCATCGCCTTCAACGCGATCAGGTCGTCGACCCCCACGGAGGGGAAATGCGAGCGCATGTCGCGGGCAAAGGCCGCATCGACGCCGACGTGGCGCGCACCGACCAGATCGCCGAAATCGGCGCCGGGAATGATGCCGCGCATCTGCCGGATATAGGCGGGGTCGATCCCGCTCGCCTTGGCCGAGATGATGTCGTCGGCGTCCATCGACCCGCCATTCTCGCGCAGCTTCTCGACATATTCGGGGGTCACGCCGACCGCGCGCATGCCCACGAGTTGTTCGGCGGTGAGCGGTTTTGCCGTCGCCGTTTCGACCGCCCTATCGGCGCCTTTCGCGGCTGCCGCCGAGGTCGATGATGTCGTGATCGTTTCCGCAGCTGCCGAGGCGACGACGGGGTGGACGCCCGCCTTCGCCTCGGGACGCACCGTCGCCGAAAAGGCGGCGAGCGGCGCGGTGACACCCGCCAGCAACACCAGGCTCATCAGCATCCAGCTCGCGCTCGCCGGGCCGCGCCGCAGGCTGCCGTCGAGCACGCGGGTGATCCGGCGCTTCAGGCTGTCCTTGCCCGGCGCGACGCCATGCGCGGCGAGCAGCGCCCCCCGATTGTCGTGGCGCGCCGCGCCGACCAGCAGCGTCGCATAGTCGGGGCCGTCGATGTCGGCCATCAGCACCGCGTCGTCGGCGGCTTCCTCGCGCAATTGGTGGCTTTCGCGCGCCAGCACCCACACCAAAGGGTTGAACCAGAAGACCGCGCAGGCGACGCGCGCGCCGAGCAGCTTCGCCCAGTCGAGCCGCGCGACATGTGCCAGTTCGTGCGCGATGATCGCCTCGGCCTCACCCGAAGCGGCGACGGCTTTCGGGCTCAGGACGATCGTCGGGCGCAGCACGCCCCAGCTGATCGGCGAGCGCAGTTCCTTGCTGACCAAGAGCGCGGTGCCATGCTTGAACCCCATGCGCCGCTGCGCTTCGGCCAGCGCCGAGAGCCACGACCCTTCGACCAGGATTTCGGCGCGCCCGCGCATCGCGAACAGCCGCACCACCGCCAGCGCCATCACTCCGCACAGCAGGACGAGCGGGACAAGATAGAGAAAGGGGGCAAGGCCGCTCCAGTCGACGATGATCGGCGTCGATCCGGCCCCATCCCCGGTGAAGGGAAGGTCCACCACGGCAGGGACTGAAGCCGTGGCGGCGGCCGGATCGATCGCCGATCCCCCGGTTGCCTGTATTTCGAGAGCGGACGCCGCGAACCAGCTCGCGGGGAACGGCGCCCATTGCGGCAGCAACAGGATCGCGGCGGGCAGCGCGAGCAGCGCCGCGAGCCCCGCATGTGCGATCATCGACCGCTCGCCCGCCGAACGCGTCCGCGCGAGGCGGAGCAGCCCCAGCGTCAACGCCGCGACGACGAGCGATTTCCAGGCGAGGCCCAGCAACATGGCGGTGGTCAGCATCACCCTCTCCCTTCGCGTGCCTGGGCGATCATCTTTTCAAGCTCGTCGAGTTCGTCGCCCGTCATTTCGTCCTGCATGCCGAGCAGCGCGGCAGCGGCGCTCGTTGCCGATCCGTTGAAGAAGACCCGCACGACCTGGCTCAGCGCCGACTTGCGCGCGGTCTTGTCCGACACGCTCGGCGCATAGACGAAGCCGCGTTCGGACGCTTCGCGCACGACGAAGCCCTTGGTCTCGAGCCGCTTCAGCATCGCGCGGATCGCCGATCCCGACAGCGGATCAACCAGCGCCTCGCCGATCTCGGTGACCGTGGACGCGCCGCGCTCGTAAAGGATGTCGACGATTTCGCGTTCGCGTGGGGGCAGGCTGGACAGCATTCGAATCACCTCATGCGCTACATTTGTAGCGTGCTACATTTGTAGCGCATGATTGGCAAGGGGTTTTATTCGAATAATACACGCACGTTCGTCGAACGACGGTTCGGGGCGCCCAAAAAGAAAGAGCCCGGCGAATCGCTTCGCCGGGCTCCTGTATGTCGTTCGTGTCCGGTCCGCTTATTCGCGGCTGCCCATCAGGTTGAGCAGGAAGGTGAACATGTTGACGAAGTCGAGATAGAGCGTCAGCGCGCCCATGATCACCGACTTGCCGACAAAGTCGGTCCCGCGGACATAGAAATACATGCTCTTGATCTTCTGCGTGTCATAGGCGGTGAGGCCCGCGAAGAGCAGCACGCCGATGACGCTGATCGCCAGGCTGAGCGCGCTCGACTGCACGAACATATTGATCACCATCGCGACCAGGATGCCGACGACGCCCATGATCAGGAAGGTGCCGAAGCCCGACAGATCCTTCTTGGTCGTATAGCCATAGAGGCTGAGGCCGAGAAAGGCCGCCGCGGTCGCGAAGAAGGTCGTGGCGATCGACGAGGCGGTAAAGGCCAGGAAGATCGTCGACATCGACAGGCCCATCACCGCGGCATAGACCCAGAACAGCGCCTGTGCGGCGCCGGTCGAGAGCTTGTTGATGCCGAAGCTGAGCACCAGCACGAAGGCCAGCGGCGCGAGCATCACCACCCACATCAGCGGGCTGCCGATCAGCGAAGCGGTAAAGCCGCTGTTGAAGGCCAGCATCGCGACGATGCCGGTCAGCAGCACGCCCGAGCCCATATAATTGTAAACCGACAACATGTACGACCGCAGGCCGGCATCGACGGCCTGGTCCATTGCGTTCGCGCCGGCCCCGAAACCGGAAGCCGCCATATTGGGGTCGTTCCAATTCGCCATTGTTCATCTCCATAACCGGCCAGCCCATACCGGCCGTATCGATAATATCGGGGGTTTCCCCGCGCGTTTCAAGCGAAACCGGACATCGGCAACATAACAGCAACAATTCTCTCGCGCGCTATTTGGGGTCGCGGTCCGAAACATCGCCGCTTATGCTGTCAGGCATGTCCACGCACCGCCTGTTCGTCGCGCTGCGCCCGCCGCGCCCGGTCCGCGACATCCTGCTCGCGGCGATGCACGGCATTTCGGGCGCGCGCTGGCAAAGCGACGAGCAATTGCACCTGACGCTGCGCTTCATCGGCGAGGTCGATCATCATCAGGCGGAGGATATCGCGGCGGCGCTTGGCGCGCTCCACGCCCCGGGGATTGCCGCGCGGATCGGCGGCGTGGATGTGTTCGAGCGGCAGGGCCGGGCGCATATGGCCTGGGCCGGCGTCGAGCCGCACAACCACCTCGCGGCGCTCCATCGCAAGGTCGACCAGTTGCTCGCCCGCGTCGACGTCGCGCCCGAAACGCGCGCCTTTGTGCCGCATATCACGCTCGCGCGGCTGAACCGCGGATCGGGTCCGGTCGCGCCCTTCCTTGCGCTCAACAGCGACCTTTCCAGCCCCCCGTTCGAATTCGGCCACGTCACGCTCTACGAAAGCGAGATGGGCCATGGCGGGTCGCGCTATCATCCGGTGGGGCGCTACCCCTTGGGCGAAAATTCGGCGACGAGCGCCGACGCGACCGCATCGACGTCCTCCCATGTCGATGCGAAGCCGTCGTCCTTGCCATAATAGGGGTCGGTGACGCCCTTCCCGCCGCGTCCGGGGATAAGGTCGAGCATCAAGCGGAGATCGGCGGTCGCATCGGCCGGGCGGATCGCCAGCGCGTCGCGCAGGTTGGTTTCGTCGGCGGCGAGGATCAGGTTGAAGCGATAGAAGTCGTCCACCGACAATTGGCGTGCGCGCAACTCCGATATGTCGATGCCGCGCCGCCGCGCTTCGGCTTGTGCCCGCTTATCCGGTGCGTGCCCGACATGCCAGTCGCCGGTGCCCGCCGAATCGAGCGTGACGTCGACGCCGGCGCGGGCGAAAGCGGCGCGCGCCGCGCCTTCGGCGAGCGGCGAGCGGCAGATATTGCCGAGGCAGAGGAAGAGGATCGCGGGTTTCGCAATTTCACCATCTTCACGCATATTCGATTTGCCTCCGTGTAAAGTTGAACCGACTTTCAACTTGCGCCCGCGTCCGGCTCTGCTAGCCATGGGCCGCAACGATAAGGAATGAGGGAGAGGGTTGCCAATGGCCGAAGACGACACGAGCGGTGCGCCCGCCGCCGCCGAGCCGAAAGCCACCGGTTACAGCTGGTACGTCCTGTCGGTGCTCGTCGTCGTCTATATCCTCAACTTCATCGACCGCCAGATCATCAGCATCCTCGCGGTCGATATCAAGGCCGATCTCGGCCTTTCCGACGGCGACATGGGTTTTCTCGGCGGCGCCGCCTTCGCGGTCTTCTATGCGCTGTTCGGCATCCCGCTCGGCCGGCTCGCCGACAATTGGAACCGCGTCAAGCTGCTGTCGATCGGGCTGACTTTGTGGTCGGCGATGACGGCCTTTTCGGGCCTCGCCCATAACCAGCTCACTCTGACCTTCGCGCGCATGGGCGTCGGGGTCGGTGAAGCCACCGCGAGCCCCACCGCCTATTCGCTGATCTCCGACTATTTCCCGAAGCGGCAGAAAGCGACCGCGCTCGCCATCTATTCGTCGGGGCTCTATCTCGGCGGCGGCGTATCGCTGTTCATCGGCGCGCTGATCGTCGAGGCATGGAACAACGCCTATCCCGCCGGCGGCCCGATCGGCCTCGTCGGCTGGCAGGCGGCCTTCCTCGCGGTCGGCATCCCCGGCCTGATGCTCGCGCTGTGGGTCGCAAGCCTCCGCGAGCCCGTGCGCGGCGCGATGGACGGGACCCCGAGCCCGAGTTCGCCCGCGCCGTTCCGCGAATTCGGCAAGGATCTGTCGATGATCGTGCCGCCGCTGACGCTTTATGGCGCGTGGCAGCGCGGCCCGGCGGCGCTGGCGATCAACCTCGGCTTCGCCGCCGCGATCGCCGCCTTCGCCTGGTGGATGATCGAACTGACCGGCAATTTCCCGCAATGGTCGGCGGTCGCACTCGGCTATTATGCGGTCTTTTCCTGGGCCTGTACGCTGCGCGCGCACGATCCCGCGACCTTCCGGCTGATCTGGGGCACACCCGCCTTTCTCTGCACGACACTGGGCTATGGCCTCGTCGCCCTCGCGGCCTATGCCCTCGCCTTCTGGTCGGCCCCCTATGCCGAGATCGTGCTCGGGCTGCCCAAGCAGGAGCTCGCCTTCATCCTCGGCGCCAACGGCGCGCTCGCCGGCTTTGTCGGGGTGATCATCGGCGGCCGCATCGCCGACGCGCTGCGCGCGCGGAACCCGGCGGGGCGCATCCTGATGATCCTGTTCGGCGTGATCGCGCCGATCGTCCCGATCTGGATCGGCTATACGACCGCGAACGGCACGATCTTCTATGTCATGAATTTCCTCGCCGGCATGTTCGGCGCGACGGCGCTCGGCGCGGCCGCGGCGACGACGCAGGATCTGGTGCTGCCGCGGATGCGCGGGACGGCGACCGCCGCCTTCTTCCTCGGCACCACGCTCGTCGGCCTGTCGTTCGGGCCCTATATGGTCGGGCAGATTTCGGACATGGCGGGCACGATCGTCGACGGCAAGCCGGTCGGCGATCTGCGCACGGGCATTTTGGCGCTGATCGGCGTCGCGCCGGTCGCGGTCGCGTTGCTCCTTTATGCCTATCGTGCGGTGCCGGAGGCCGAAGCGACAATCGTCGAGCGGGCAGCGGCGGCGAGCGCGCCAGCCTAGGGCCGGCGCGCGGGCGGCGGCGTTACTCGCCGTCGCCGCGGACGATCACGCCGCAAGCGACGCGGCCGCCGCTGTTGCCGCTGGGGTCGCTCTTGTAATCGTCGGGCCCGGCATGGATGACGAAAGCGGCGCCATCGGCGTCGAGCAGCCCGCCGTCGCCTTCGAAGCGCGATCCGACGAGGCGCAGGGTCGCGCGGCCGATCTGGTCGGTTTCGACCACGAGGTTGGGCAGGTCGCCATGGTGCGCGCCCATCGGATTTTCGCGGCCGTGCTGCGCGCCGGTCGGGTTCCAGTGCGGACCCGCGCTCGCGAAGTCGGGCGGCGTGCATTGGCCGACGCTATGGACGTGCATGCCATAGGTGCCGGGGCCGAAGCCGCGCGCGACGAGTTCGATACGCAGGCCCGATCCGTCGCGATAGATGTCGGCGCGGCCGCGATCGGCGCCCTTCGAATCGGTAAGCGGGGCATAGGCGTCGGCCGGCGGCAGCGTGCTCGTCGATTTCCCGCCCATGCTTGCGCAACCGGCGAGCGCCAGTGCCCCCGCGAGGACGAGGCCCCCGGCGATGAAATGCTTATGGTGCGAACGCGTCGTCATCTTGCTGCTCCCTGTCTTGACCATCGGAATCGGAACGCCACGTCGGCGCATTTCGATCCGTCCCGCCGACGATGCCCGTATTTGCCGCCGGTTCCAAGGGCATAGTCGGATTTTTGGGGCAAGGCATGCTCGTGGCGGTTTCCGGATATGGGGCCGTCCCGGCTGGAACGGCCGAAAGGGGTGGAGAGCGGACGTCGACCAATCCCCTCCTCTTCAGAGGAGGGGCTGGCGCTGGCTTTCCAACGGCAACTCCCGGCGGGAAACCGCCCTCCGCCCCGAACGGCGCGCTATTTCTCCGCCTTGTCGCTCACCGCCTTGATCACCAGCGCCTTGTCGTCGACGAGGTAGCGGCGTGCGAGCGTCTGCAGCTCGGCGGGCGTCGCGGCCTCGACCTCGGTTATCCCGTTGCGGCTGCGGTCGAGACGGTCGGCATGGGTGGCCGCCTCCGCGACATAGTTCAGCCAATAGCTGTTCTCGCGCCGCGCCTTCACCATCGCCTCGACCAGCGGCCGCCGCGCGCGGCCCAGCAGGTCGGCGTCGACGGGCTTGTCGCGCAGGTCCTTTGCAATGGCGAAGATCGCCGCGCGCGTCGTCGCGAGATCCTTGTAGTCGACATTGCTCGCGGCGAAGAGATGGCCATAGCCCGGAAATTCGTCGGACAGGCTCGCCGCGGCGCGGGGGCTGTAGCTTTCGCCGAGCCGCTCGCGCAGTTCCTCGGTCAGCATCAGCTGCATCACGCGCGTTAGCAGATTGAGCTGCATCGCTTCGGCGAGGTCGCTGTCGTCGCGCGCCGACCAATAGACGCGCAGCTCCGCCTGTTCGGCCGGGCCCTTGTGGATCAGCGTGCGGTCGCTGCGGTCGGCCTGATATTGGCGCACGCGCGCGTCGGTGCGCGGGTCGAAGGCGGCGCGGCGTTCGGGCAAGGCGCCGAAGGTCGCCGCGATCGCGGCGATCGCCGACTGCTCGCCGATGTCGCCGACGACGCCGATCTCGATCGCGCCATGCGCGAAGCTGTCGCCGATCGCGGATTCGAGCTGGTCCCAGTCGAGCGCCATCACGCTCTCCAACGGCGGGGTCTGCGAGCGCGGGTCGTCGTTCGCGAGAATGCCCCCGGCATCGCGGCCGAGCACCGCCGCCGGAGTCGCGTCGTTCGCGGCATATCGCTGCGGCAGCACGCGGCGGATGAGCGCGAGCCCGTCGGCGCGGTAGCCCGGATGCGTGAGATGGGCCGCCATCAGCTTCGCCTGCAGCGCGAAATCCTCGGGCGAGGTCACCGCGCTGCCGCCGAAGCTGTCGGTGGCGTTGCCGAAGACCGGGCTGATCGTCTTGCCCGCGAGGATCGAGCGCAGCTCGTCATAGCTGTGCGCCTCCAGCCCGCCGAGCATCAGCGAACCCGCGAGCGCCACCCGGGTCGGATCATCGCGCGTCGCGAGCAGACTGCCGCCGTCGACGCGCAGCGACAGCATGACCTTGTCCTTCTGGAAATCGGTCGTCTTGATGTTGAGCATCACATTGTTGGCGAAGCGGATGCGGCGGATGCCGAGATCCTCGACGCGTTCGTCGCTGACGATTTTTCCGGGCGTGCCGAAATCGTCATAGGCGAAGGCCGCATTCGCCGCCTCGGTCGGCGGCGCGACCGCGATTTTCGTCGAGGCTTGAAGATCGGCGAGGATCGCGGCCGGCCCGCCCTCAACCGGCACCTTCGTCGTTACGCGCGCGAGCGGCGGGCTCATCCCCTCCATGCGCACCCGAAAGGCGGCGGTGACCGCGGCGGCGTCGAGCGCCGGCGCCGCCGCCTCGAACAGCGCCCGCGAGGTTTCGGGGCGCGTGAAGACGAAATCGCCCTCGG
Source organism: Sphingopyxis italica (assembly GCF_011926545.1). GTDB lineage: Bacteria > Pseudomonadota > Alphaproteobacteria > Sphingomonadales > Sphingomonadaceae > Sphingopyxis > Sphingopyxis italica. Next base: position 668,051 of record NZ_JAATIT010000001.1, read on the forward strand.
CCGCCGTGACCAGCGCGTCGGCGAGCGTCTCGCTGCGCCGCGTCGTCACGCCCGCGACGGCATTGCGAAAGGCGGTGCGGCGGATCGCGAGTTGCTCGTCGACCTCGGCCTGGGTGAAGCCATGTTCGATCGCGCGGCGCTGTTCCTGCTCGACGAGCGCGAGCGCCTCTTTCCAAGCGCCTTCCCTGGCGACCGCGCCGACGGTGACCTGGTCGAATATCTTCCAGCCCGACGCATCGCTGAAATAGCCGGTGAGGATCGGCGAATCCTCGGTGAGCGCGATCTTGGCGAGCCGGCGGCTGACGATCGCCTCGCCGACATCCTCGGCGAGCTTGTGCGCGCGTTTGGCTTTGGTGTCGGGCTCCAGGGTCCACGGCTTGAACCGCGCGATCGTCACCGAATCCTGGATCGCGGGGTCGACGAAATCGTCGGCGGCCGCCGCACGGTCATAATCGACATCGCCGATGTCGGGATCGGCGCCCGCCGCACCACGCCCCTGCCAGTCCGAAAAGCGCGCCTTGATCTTCGCCTCGACCGCCACCGGATCGAAATCGCCGACCATCACCAACGTCGCGCGCTCGGGACGGTAATAGCGGTCGTAGAGGTCGCGGATGCGCGCGGCGGGCGCGGTGCGGATCACCTCTTCGGTCCCGACGGGGATGCGGCTTGCCACGGTCATCCCCCGCATCTGAAAATCGAGCTGGTCGATCAGGCTGCGCAGCTGATAGGTGTCGCGCGCGCGGCGTTCGGAGAGGATGATGCCGCGCTCGCGGTCGACCGCGGCGGGATCGATCGCCAGCTCGCTCGCGGTCTCGCGCATCAGCATCAGCCCGGTGTCGATCAGGTCGTCCGTGGCGTTCGGCAGGTCGAGCTTGTAGACCGTCTCGTCGAACCCGGTCGAGGCGTTGGTGTCGGCGCCGAAGGCGAGCCCCTTGCGTTCGAGCAGCTTGATCATCTCACCCTCGGGCACATTGGTCGATCCGTTGAACGCCATATGTTCGAGGAAATGGGCGAGACCGCGCTGGTCGTCGGCCTCGGCGAAGCTGCCGACGTCGAAACGCATGCGCAGCACGACGCTGTCCTTGGGCGTGCTGTTCTTGAGCAGCGCATATTTCATCCCGTTCGGGAGCACGCCGAAGACGATGTTGGGGTCGACCGGAATGTCGCTGGCGGCGAAATTCCATGCCTTTGCCGCTGCGTCCTGCGGATTGACCGTCGCGGGCGTCGCCGCCTTCGCGGGCGTTTCCCTGGCATGGACCGGGGCGGTGCTGGCGATGAGAAGGACGAGGGGCGACAGCGCGGTTGCGGCGCGCCGGACGAGGTTTTTGGTCATGGCCCTCGATGTGGCGACCGCCCCGCGAGCGGTCAAGCCGTCGTCATGCAACCCGGCCAACGCTTTCGACAGACGACGGCAGGGGGCGATTGGCGGCCTTTGCGGCATAGAGCGCGCGGTCGGCGACTTCGAGCAATTGGCGGGCGCTGTCGCCATGTTCGGGCCAATAGGCGGTGCCGACCCCCGCGCCGACGCCGATCGAGCGCCCTTCGATGCGATAGGGCGCGGCGAGCGCGGCGAGGATATGGTCGGCGAGCGCGGTGCCCAGCAGCGGCGAGCCGGCGGGCACGAGGATGGCGAATTCGTCGCCGCCCTGGCGCGCGACGATGGCGTGATGGCCGCAGGCGCGGCGCAGCCGATCGGCGAGTTCGCAGAGGACGCCGTCGCCGATCGCGTGGCCGTGCCGGTCGTTGATCGGCTTGAACCCGTTGAGGTCGAGCAGCGCGATCGCGAAGCGGCCGGCGCCGTCGGCCTTGGCGATCTCCTCGTCGAGCCTGAGGTCGAATTCGCGGCGGTTGGCGAGGCCGGTGAGCGGGTCGGTGTGCGCGAGTTCGCGCATCTGGCGCTGCAGTTCGAGCAGGTCGATCACCTGCCCGTGCTGCTGGACGACCATGCGCAGCAGGAACAGGGTCGCGATGACGAGGCTGGTCCCCGCCGCGATTTCGGGCGGATTGCCCGAGGTCAGCATCAGCGCCGAGACCGGCGCGAGCCCGACGCCGAGGTTGAGGAAGGTCGCGAAACGGATCGACGACAGGCAATAGGCGGTGGCGAGCGACCCCATCGCCATGATCATCGCATAATAGCTGTGCGTTTCGGGCGGTGCGGCGAGCCAGTTGGTCACCGTCCACAGGCAACACATCCCGCCGGTGATGCCCGACACCCAGCTTGCCTCGCGAATGATGCGCCGCGCGCGGCGCGGGCTCATCCGGCGGCCGCGGTTGTGGCGCAGGAACAGAAAGCCGAGCACGCCGACGATGGCGAGGATCACCGGAAAGCCGATGCGGATGAAAGGATGCACCGTCTCGACCCCGCCATAGATGGCGGTCGGCGTCGTCGCCGCGAGCATCAGGAACAGCATCGGGGTCAGCGTCTCGACCCGATCGGCGCGCAGCAAGGCGACGTCGTCCCGGATCGCGTCCGGAATCGGCGGAAAGAAGCGCGCCTGCAACCTGTGATAGACCCCCGTCATGGGGGCGGGATAGCAAGGCCGGGTAAAGCAGGGGTTAAGGAAGGAAAGCCCGCCTTATCACGGCGCTAGGCGCGCATCGGCGGCATATGGCGGGCGAAATATTAACCATGCTCGCCGATCGGCTCAGCTGCCCTTTTTCTTCCGGTGGCTTTCGAGGTCGAGCACGGCATTCTCGCCGCCCTCGGGCAGCAGGCCCAATCGGCGCGCGACTTCCTGATAGGCTTCGACCTCGCCGCCCAAATCGCGGCGGAAGCGGTCCTTGTCGAGCTTTTCGTTCGTCGTCATGTCCCACAGACGACAACCATCCGGGCTGATCTCGTCGGCGAGGATGATGCGGCTGAAATCGCCTTCGTAAAGGCGGCCAAATTCGAGCTTGAAGTCGACGAGGCGAATGCCGACCGCGGCGAACATGCCCGACATGAAGTCGTTGATGCGGATCGCCATGTCCTGGATGTCGTGAAGCTCGTCCTGGCTGCACCAGTTGAAGCAGGCGATATGCTCCTCGGCGACGAGCGGATCGCCGAGCGCGTCGTCCTTGTAGCAATATTCGATCAGGGTGCGGGGAAGCTGCGTGCCTTCCTCGATCCCGAGGCGCTTCGACAGCGTGCCAGCGGCGACGTTGCGCACGATCACTTCGATCGGCACGATCTCGACCTGCCGGATCAACTGCTCGCGCATATTGAGGCGGCGGATGAAATGGTGCGGCACGCCGATATTGCCGAGCAGCGTGAAGACATGCTCCGAAATCCGGTTGTTGAGCACGCCCTTGCCGCTGATCGTGCCCTTTTTCTGAGCGTTGAATGCGGTCGCGTCGTCCTTGAAATACTGGATCAACGTGCCCGGTTCGGGGCCTTCGTAAAGGATCTTGGCTTTGCCTTCGTAGATCTGGCGGCGGCGGGCCATGGGCAGGACTTTCTGTCGGAACCAAATGAATGACCCCGGCGGGAACGACTCATGGACGAGGCGCGGCACCGGGGCGACGGGGGCGCCTATAGCGGCAAAGGTCGGGCGCGTCATCCCCGATCCCAAACCGTCGCCCCCGCGAAAGCGGGGGCCGCTGGCAGCCTTGCGCTATGCCGATAGCGGCCACGCCTTCGCGGGGGCGACGATTGATTTACGTTTACGTAAAGTGCTTGCCCTCGACGCCTCCGCTTGCAACCATGACCGCGACCTTAGGGAGAGAGACATGAGCTTCGACCAGATTCGCCTCGACCGCCACGAAGGCATCGCGCTGCTGACGCTGCACCGGCCCGAGCGGATGAACGCCTTCACCACCGAGATGATGCTCGAAATCGTCGCGGCGCTCGACGAATGCGACGCCGACGACGGCGTGCGCGCGGTGATCTTCACCGGCGCGGGCGACCGCGCCTATTGCGCCGGCGCCGATCTGGGTCAGGGCGCCGCGACCTTCGATTATGACAAGCGCACCGACAAGCAGGCGATCCTGCCCGACGGCATGTCGGCGAGCCCCGTCGCCGAGGACGGCACGATCGACTGGTCGCACCCGCTGATCCGCGATTCGGGCGGGCGCGTCTCGATGCGCATCTTCGACTGCAAGAAGCCGGTATTAGGCGCGATCAACGGCGCCGCGGTCGGCATCGGGGCGACGATGACGCTGTCGATGGACGCGCGGCTCGCGAGCGAGGCCGCGCGCTACGGCTTCGTCTTCGCGCGGCGCGGGATCGTGCCCGAAGCCGCGTCGAGCTGGTTCCTGCCGCGCCTCGTCGGCATCCAGAATGCCGTCGACTGGTGCTATTCGGGGCGGCTGATCCCCGCGCGGGAAGCGCATGAAAAGGGCCTGGTGCAATCGGTCCACGCCCCCGGCGAGCTGGTCGACGCCGCGATCGCCAAGGCGCGCGAGATGACCGACCATAGCGCGCCGGTGTCGGTCGCGCTGACGCGCCATATGCTGTGGCGGATGCTCGGCGCGCCGCACCCGATGAGCGCGCACCGCTGGGACAGCCGCGCGATCTTCGCGCGCGGGCGCAGCGCCGACGCCGCCGAGGGCGTGTCGAGCTTTCTCGAAAAGCGCGATGCGAATTTCACCGTCAGCGTCGCGAACGACTATCCCTGGTTCGCCGAGTTCGAGGACACGCCGCCCTATAGCTGATCAGCCCGCCGCGCCGCCGCGCTTCCGGAAATAGGGCCGGAAGAACATGTAGAGGCCCGAGAACATCAGCAGGAAGAGCGGCGGCAGCGGCAGATAATAAATCCATTGGGCCGGCTCGTGCCCCGCGCCGAGCATCACGAAAATGGCAAGCACGATCGCGGTGAAGATAATCGATACCCAGCGGTGAAACTGCCGGATCCAGAGGCTCCAGTTCATAACTCTCTCCCTGTTTGAAGGTCAGTCGAGACCCGCGACAACCTTCTCGAGATTTTCGAGATGGATGCGCCAGCCGCTTTTGGCGCCGCCGAACGCCTGCTTCTGGTCGGGGCGGAAGCCGACCTGTTCGATGCGCAGCAGCGTTCCTGACGCGATGGGTTCGAGGGTGAAGGTGACTTTGCTGTCGAGGCGGTAGGCCGGGTCGTCGTGCGCGTAATTCCACGTATAGGAGAGGCTGCGTTCGGGCTCGACGTCGAGAATCTCACAATCGACATGGCCCCAGTCGCCGCGCAGCTGAAAACGGTGGCCGAGGCCGAGGCCGAAGTCGTTCTTCATCAGCCATTCCTCGATCAGATGCCGCGTCGTCAGCGCGCGCCAGATTTTTTCGGGCGGGTGCGGAATTTCGCGCTCGACGGTCACGGTGCGCGTATCGGTATCAGTATCGGTCATTGATCCATCCTTTTGAGCAAATCTTCGAGATCGTCGAACCGCGCTTCCCAGAAGCGGTTCATGCGCCCGGTCCAGTCGACGAGCGGCGCGAGCGCGCGTTGCTGCGCGCTGTAATGCGTCTGACGGCCTTCGTGCCGGTCGCGCACGAGTCCCGCCTGCTTGAGTATGCCGAGATGTTTGGAAACGGCGGGCTGCGAAATGCCGGCACCCGCGGTCAGCGCACCGACCGTCGCTTCGCCATCGAGGCAAAGCCGCTCGAACAGCGCGCGGCGCGTCGGGTCGGCGAGCGCCTTGAACAGCAAATCGGGGATCGACGCCATTTAATCCATAACTCCTTGGCTATGGATTTCTCATAACCACCGAGTTATGAATGTGTCAAGCGTCGTATTTTCTGTGCCCGCGCGTCGCCGTCATGCTGTGGGTGTCTTTGAGCCCCGGCCTATGGCTGCGGATCGTTTCGACGCTGTGCCAGTTCGCGGTCACCCGCTCGTGCGTCAGCTGCACCGTCACATAGCCGCGATCCGCCGTATTCGCCCATTGGAGCTGCGGCGATGCGGCGCGCAGCGCCGATACGCGCGTGGCGTCGGAAATCCCGGGCGTATAGGCCTCGAACCCCGGCGAGGTGACGCTGTGGCCCGCGATCTCGATCCCGGCGGGGCGCCCGTCGTGCGTCAGGTCGAACGCCCAGGCATTGTGACTGTCGCCCGAGAGCGTGACCAGATCGGCGTTGGCCTTTTGCGCAGCCGCGAGCAAGCGGTTCCGTGCCGCGGGATAACCGTCCCAGCTGTCCATGTTGAGCGGCAGGCCTGCCTTTGCCGCGAGCTGCGACATTTCGACGCGGCGCCTGACATAGTCGGGCTGGTCGGCGCCGAACCAATCGCGCGATTCGGGCGGCGTGAACAGGCTGCCCATCACGATCTGCTGCGCGCAGACCTGCCAGCGCGTGCCCGCCTTCACCGATTGCGCCAACCCGTCGAACAGCCATCGCTCCTGATCGGCGCCCATCAATTGGCGCGCCGGGTCGCGATAATCGCTTTCGGCGAATTGCTTCAGCGCCGCCGCGGGGTCGCCCTTGCCCTCCAATATATCGCCGAGGTCGAAAACCTTGTCGCGCGCGGTGATCCGCGTTTCGGGCAGAAAGATCGTCGCGAGATCGCCCGCCTGATAATGGCGCCAGCGCGTGTCGGCGACGGGCATCCATTCGCCATGCGCGCGTTCGGCCGCGGCTTCGCGAACGCGCCAGTCGCCCTCGCCTTCGTTGTGATTTTCGGCGCCGCCCTTCCAGACGTCGTTCGCGAATTCATGGTCGTCCCACTGCGCGATCATCGGGAACAGCGCGTGGAGGCGCTGGAGGTCGGGGTCGGCGCGATAGGCGGCGTAGCGCAGCCGATAGTCGGCGAGGCTCACCATCTCGTGCGTCGGCTGGATCTCGCGCCCCGGCAGCGCGTCCTTTAGTGACGGATAATCGCCGACCTTATATTCGTAGAGATAGTCGCCGACATGCGCCACGAGATCGATGTCGTTCCGGGCCGCGGCGTGGGCATAGGCGTTGAACCAGCCGAAGGGCAGGTTCGCGCAGGAGAAGAGCGCGATCGTAAAGGCGCTCGTCGGGCCGGCGGGAAGCGTGCGCGTGCGGCCGGTGATCGATGTCGTCCCGTCGGGCGCGACGAAGCGGTAGAAATACCAGCGGCCGGGCTCGAGTCCGTCGATGGCGATTTTGGCGGTGTGATCGCGCTCCCCCCTCACGGTGACTTCGCCGCCCGCCGCGATGCGCGCGAAATCGGCGCTTTCGGATAGCTCGACCGTCAGCGCGGTGTCGTTCGCCGCGGCATAGCGCGTCCACAGCAGCACCGAATTCGCCCCCGGCTCGCCGCTCGCGACGCCGTGGGTGAAGCCCTGCGCCAGCGCGGCGGCCGCAGCGCCCGGCAGCGACAGCGCGGCGAGCCCCGCGGTGCCGAGCTTGATGAGCAGACGGCGATCGATCTCGTGCCACAATGGATGCACCCGCATATCCTCCCGCGTTGCCGGGTCTGTGGCCCGTCTTTGTTACAGCCTTTCGCGCCTAGCCGCTGATCCCCACCGCGAGCAGCAGCAGCATGAACCCGATCACCGCGAACAGGCTGAAATAGAGGAGCAGCGTCGCGCGCACGAGCGACGCGAAGCGCGATGAGCGATAGGCGCCGCGCAGCTGGCGATACATGTGGAACGGTACATAGAGCATCGCGAAAAAGATCGCGAGTTCGCCAAAGATCGTCAGGTTCAAAAGCCGCACGACGACGAACAGCAGCAGCATGAACGAAATCGAATAAGTGACGAAGACGAAATGATCGTAGGTGTGAAAGCGCCGGCTGAACGGAAAGAGCAGCCACATGAAGGGCAGCGACAGCGGGATCAGCGCCCAGGCGAATTTATAGGCGTTCGCCTGGATCTTGTAGAGCAGCAGCCCCGGGTTCGCGATCGCCTTTGCGGCGGCCTCGTCAATAGCGGGAATGCCGGTATCGACCTTTGTCCGCGTCACGAAATCCACGCTGGTCATCACCTGCTCCGCGGGATCGTCCAGCACCGGCGGCCCCTTCTCGCGCTCCTCCCGCGTCATGCGACGCTCGACGCCGAGATAGTGGGCGCTTTTCAGAAGCGTTTCGCGTTCCCGTTCCAGCTCCTCGCGTTCGGCGGGAGGCAGATCTTTGAGCGCCAGCCGCGCATCGACCCGGTCGACTTCCTCCTCGAAACTGACCTTCAGCGCATTCGATTGCGTTTGCGCGGCGGCCTCCTTCGCTATCACCTCGCCGACGCCGCCGCCGCTGCCGACCATCGCGAGCACCGCATAGGTCAGGAACACCGCGAACAGGAACAGCGCGAGCGGCGAGATGAAGCGCGCGCGCTCGCCATGGATATAGCGGCGCGTCAGGTCACCCGGCCGCCATGCCAGCAACGGCAGCGTGTTCCAGATCTTGCCTTCGAAATGAAAGATCGCGTGGACCAGGTCGTGCCCGATCGCGCCGAAGCTGCGGTGGACGTCGGCGCGCTGGCCGCAATAGTGGCAATGCGAGCCGGCGAGGCTGGTGCCGCAATTGAGGCAGCGCGGCGGCGCATGGCCGCGTGCTTTGCCCTCGCCGTGGCGCGATTCGACCGCGCGCGCCGCCAAGCCCGCGGTCACCGCGCTGCCGATACCCTCGATATCCCCTGTCATGGCGCCCTGCCTAAAGCCGCGCGTGCCGGCGCGCAACGGGGCTTTCGAGAGTCGCGCGAAACATGATAGTGGCGGCGCCATGAACGCCGACGCCCTGACCGCCCCGCCGCTGCCCGGTGATGCCGCCGCCCTGATCGCCGACATGGGCGCGCACGCGCGCGTCGCGGCGAAACGGCTCGCGCTGACGCCGACCGCCGACAAGGCGGCGGCGCTGGTTGCGGCCGCGGCGGCGATCCGTGCGCGCGCGGCCGAGATACTCGCCGCCAATGCCGAGGATATGGCGGCCGGGCAAAAGAACGGCCTCTCCGCCGCGATGCTCGACCGGTTGCGGCTCGACGAAGGACGGCTCGGCGGAATCGCCGATGCGATCGACGCGGTCGCGGCGCTTCCCGACCCGGCCAGCAGCGAGATCGACCGCGTGACGCGCCCGAACGGGCTGGTGCTGAGCCGCGTGCGCGTGCCACTCGGCGTCGTCGGCATCATTTATGAAAGCCGGCCCAATGTGACCGCCGACGCGGCGGCGCTCGGACTGATGGCGGGCAATGCCGTGATCCTGCGCGGCGGCAGCGAGGCGGTGCATTCGAACCGCGCGCTTCACGCGGCCTTCGCGGCGGGGCTCGTAGAGGCGGGCCTCTCCGCCGACGCGGTGCAGCTCGTGCCCACGCAGGACCGCGCCGCGGTCGGCGCGATGCTGCGCGCGCAGGGACTGATCGACATCATCATTCCGCGCGGCGGCAAGGGCCTCGTCGCGCGCGTGCAGGACGAGGCGCGCGTGCCGGTGCTCGCGCATCTCGACGGGATCAACCATCTCTATATCGACGGCGCCGCCGACCCGGCGAAAGCGGTCGCGCTTGCGGTCAACGCCAAGATGCGCCGCACCGGCGTCTGCGGCGCGACCGAGACGATCCTGATCGACCGCGCCTATCCCGCCCCGCTCGCGATTATCGATGCGCTGGTCGCAGCTGGCTGCGAGGTGCGCGGCGACAAGGTGATTGCGGCGCTCAGCCCGCATGTCGAAGCCGCGTCAGCGGGCGACTGGGACTGCGAATATCTCGACGCGATCGTATCGGTTGCGGTGGTCGACGGCCTTTCCGGCGCGCTCGCACATATCGACGCGCATTCGAGCCGCCACACCGACGCGATCGTCACCGAGGATGCCGCGACCGCCGAGCGCTTCCTGACCGGCGTCGACAGCGCGATCGTGATGCACAACGCCTCGACGCAGTTCGCCGATGGCGGCGAATTCGGCCTCGGCGCCGAAATCGGTATCGCCACGGGCCGCCTCCACGCGCGGGGTCCGGTCGCGCTCGAAGGGCTCACCACCTATAAATGGCTGGTGCGTGGGAACGGGCAGACGCGCACTTGAATCATTTGTATACAAGTGATACATTCCAACTATGACCAAGCATTCAGTCATCTCGACACGCATCGACGCCGACACCATGGCGCTGATGGACAATCTCGCTACGGCGCAGGGTCGCAGCAGAGCTTGGCTGGTAGCGCAGGCGGTGCGCGAATATGCCGAACGCGAAGCGGAGATGCTGGCCTTTATCGAAGAAGGCGAACGATCCGCACGCGAAGAGCCGCTGATCTCCGCCGAAGAGATGCAGGAATGGATTTCCGCCAAGCGGAAAGAAATCCGGGCCAAGCGCAATAAAGACGCGGCGTGACGCCGGTTCAATGGTCCCGTCTTTCGCGTGAGGATCTGAACAATGCGGTCGATCGTCAGGTCGACGCGAATTTCGACATCGCGGTCGCCTTGCTCGAAGAAGCTTCCAAAGCCACTATTTTCCTCGCGACCTCGCCCCGCGCCGGAACACCGGTCGGCGCCCAAGGCCGACGAAAGTGGCGTCTCGGCAAGCTGCCATACGCCTTGATCTATCATGTCGATGCCAAGCGCGTTCTGATCTTGCGTGTCGCGCATTTGCGCAGCGACTGGCAAACCCTGCCATGATCCCCACCGGCCTCCTCGGCGGCAGCTTCAATCCCGCGCATGGCGGGCATCGCGCGATCAGCCTGAATGCGATCAAGGCACTGGACCTGGGTGAGCTGTGGTGGCTCGTCTCGCCGGGCAATCCGCTGAAGCCCAAGGCGGGCATGGCGTCGCTTCCGGCGCGCCTCGCTTCGGCGCGGCGCATGGCGCGGCGCTCCCCCATTCGCGCGACCGCGATCGAGGCCGAGCTGGGCACGCGCTACACGATCGACACGCTGAGGAAGCTCGTTCACCTCTACCCGAACCGCCGGTTCATCTGGATCATGGGCGCCGACAATCTGGTCCAGTTGCCCCAATGGCGCGACTGGCGGGAGATCGCGCGGTTGATGCCGATTGCGGTTATCGCGCGTCCGGGCTATAACGACCGCGCCCATGCAAGACGTGCGATGGGATGGCTGCGGCGATTTGTCCGGCCCGCAGACCAGAAGAAGCATTGGACAGACTGGAGACCGCCCGCCCTCGTGTTCCTGCGATTTTCGCCCGATGTGCGATCCGCAACTGCGATACGGCAGGCCAACCCCCGCTGGTTCGAACGCTATGAAGGCCGCGCGATGCGCGACCCGCTGACGCGTTCATGGCTGGTGGAACCGACCGAGAAAGGACGCATTTGATCTCCGCCGACAAGGGTAACGCGCCCGGCGCCGCACCCGCCCCGACGTCTTCGGACGATAGCGTGGACATGCTCCACGCGCTGATCCTCCACCAGCTGGACGAGGATCAGGCCCAGGAAACCATCTCTATCCCGCTGGCCGGCAAGAGCAGCATCGCCGACCATATGGTGATTGCGAGCGGCCGCTCGACGCGCCATGTCTCGGCGATCGCCGAGAAGCTGGCGCAGCGGATCAAGCAGGAAGCCGGCCGTCAGGTTCGCGTCGAAGGGCTGCCCAACGCCGATTGGGTGCTGATCGATGCGGGCGACGTCATCGTCCACCTGTTCCGTCCCGAGGTGCGCAGCTTCTACAATCTCGAGCGCATGTGGTCGTTCGGCGACGCACCGCCGGTCGCAGCAGCGAATTGACCTGAATCCGTGAGCGCCGGTGACGCGACGCCCGTGGACACGCGCCCAACTTTAACGCCCGAAGACTTCGAGGAGCGAGCCACCTATGTCGATTCCGGCTGGTGGCTGACCGGCGAAGGCTTGATCCATACACCATCGGTGATGAACATCCCCGGCTGGAATCTCTACGGCCATTCCGGCAATGCGCAGCTCACTGAAGCGCAGCGGGTGCTGATGATGTGGTCAGACCTGGTCGGCCAAGTCGCAAACGGTGGTTTCGAGCAATTCATATCCAATTATACGGAAACGCTAGCGCTGGCGCATCGGCTCATCGCAAAACTGGAATGGCCCGAACTGTTCGAACGCTTCGATCCCGCTTTCCGTGAGCAGGCTGGCGATCCGGCAAACCCCCAGCCCGTCGATTTAAGCCCATGGGGGTGGGAAGCCGACGAACCGGGAGCCCATCGAGCCCATATGCTGGACAGCCTCGCGCGCCACAAAACGCGATGGCGGCCATGGGCGCGGCGGCGCGAAATGGCCCTGTACGATCAATTGTCCGACACAATTTTGCAGACCTTGTACAATATGGCGGTGTCGAACGGCGAAATACAGCCTGTCGAAAAGCATCAGGTAGAATATGAGCCACCCCCCTGTGTGGCAGCGGAAGCTTTCGACACATGGTTCTACCTCGACAGCACGCGTCAGGAATCGCGGCATTATGTCGGCTCCTATATTCGCGCGCACCGCGATCAATTGTGCCGAATAGACGGCTGATATGCTGCTGCACATCATCGCGCGCGGGCGCATCGGGCGTTCCCCCGAGGCCGAGCTGGTCGAGCGTTATATGAAGCGCGTGACCTGGGCGCAGAAGATTTCCGAACTTCCCGACACCGGCGGGCGGATGCCCGCCGCGGCGGAGAACAGCCGCACGATCCTGCTCGATGAGGGCGGCGAGCAGATGTCGTCGCTCGAATTCGCGCGGCTCCTCGAAAAATGGCGCGACGGCGGGGTGCGCGAGACGCGCTTCTGCCTCGGTGCCGCCGACGGCTTCACGGCGCAAGAGCGCGAAGGCGCCGACAAGGTCATCGCCTTCGGGCGCGCGACCTGGCCGCATTTGATGGCGCGCGCGATGCTCGCCGAACAATTGTGGCGCGCGACGAGCATCGTCGCCGGCCATCCCTATCACCGCGAAGGCCGGCAATGAGGCGCGCGCTTGCCGTCCTTGCGACCATCTCCGTCTTTGCCGGCGGCGCGCTCGCGCTGGCGCAGAGCGATATTTTCGATCCCGGTGCCATCGCCGTGCACGAGCGCGAACAGCTGATCGACGCGAAACAGCAGTCGGCCGCCGCGATGGCGCGGAGCGCGCTGCTCGAAAAACAGGCGGAAGCCGCGAGCAGCGAAGCCGACCGGCTGAAGAAGCGCAGCGCCGCGCTCGCCGCGCGGATCCAGTCGGCCGAAGCCGACATCAGCGCCGGCGAGGCGCGCGTCGCGCTCGTCAGCCGCCGCCTGTCGGCGCGGCGCGCGCGGCTCGCCGAGCAGCAGCAGCCCTTGCTGGAACTCGCCGCCTCGCTCCAGCAACTGAGCCGCCAGCCGCCGGTCAGCGTGCTCGCGCAGCCGGGGTCGCTTTCCGACATGGTCCACGCGCGCGCGGTGATCGACGCCGCGATGCCGGTGATCGAGCGCCGCACCGCGGACGTGCGCCGCGAACTTACCTTGCTCGACGCCGCGCGGCGGCAACAGGCGGTGGCGCTGAAGGCGCTGTCGGCGAGCCAGGCGCAGCTCGCGCACCGCCGCGACGCGCTGACCCGGCTGGAAAACGAAGGCCGGCTGCGCTCGCGCGAGCTGATGAGCAGCGCGCAGCTCGAAGCCGACCGCGCGCTCGGGCTTGGCGAGAAGGCGCGCGACATCGTCGAGCTGATGGACTCGCTCGAAGCCGACGGCGCGGTGCGCGCCGAACTCGCCGAGCTCGCGGGGCCGCTCCCGCGCCCGCGCAACCCCAAAGATCCTATCGCCGTCGCCGCGCCGCCCGCCGCGGCCAATGCCGAGCTGACCCGCGGCGCCTATCGCCTGCCCGTCGTCGGGCGCATCGTTACGGGGCTCGGCGAGGTCAATGAAAGCGGCGTGCGATCGCGCGGCATCACGATCGCGGCGCGCCCCGGCGGACAGGTCGTCGCCCCCGCGCCCGGCCGCGTCGGCTTCGCCGGCGATTATCGCGGCTATGGCAAGATCGTCATCATCGACCATGGCGGTGGCTGGGTCTCGCTCCTGACCGGCATGATCGCGCTGTCGGTCGGGGTCGGCGACACGGTGGATGCCGGCGCGCCGGTCGGCCGCGCCGGATCGGACGACAGCCGCATCACGGTCGAGCTTCGCCGCGCCGGTCGCCCCGTCGATGTCGTTGCGATGATCGGTTAATCGGGCGTTCGACGGAGGTCTCGCATAGGGATGCCCCGCTTGACCCACGCAGATTTGCGTAGGATGATGGCGTGCCGGGGTTTAGGGTCTTTCCGGTCTAGATTGAAACGTCGTGACGGAGTCGATTTTGGCCGAGTGCAAGGAGAGAGGAGGGAGCAATGCCTTTGCATCGTGACCGACGATCGACGCGGCAATCGGCCAAAATCGGCCCGCCCCTTCGGGGTTGGTGCTGAAAGCGCCTCGGACAGCGTCGCGTTGCTTGTCCGGGCAACCAGCCCGGCCCGCGCAACGCTCCTCGCCGAGACGCTTTCAGCGCCAATCACGACGCTTCAATCTAGACCGGAAAGACCCTATAAGGCGGGAAGGCTCTCGCCCGCGTGAAAGATTGAAATGACCGACTCGACCAAAACCGCCGCTTCTCCGAAACGCCGCTTCGCCTTGTGGCAGGGCGCCGCCGCGCTTTCGACGCTGGCGCTCGTCCCGCTCGCGACCGGCGCGATGGCGAGCGTCGATTCGAAGACGCAGGAAGAAATCGCGCGCTTCATGGACGTCTATCTCGAAGTGAAGGCGAACTATGTCGAACCGGTCGAGGATTCGGAACTGATCGAGGGCGCGATCAACGGCATGCTCGCCAGCCTCGATCCGCATTCGGGCTATCTCGACGCGCGCGGCTTTTCCAACCTTCGCACCCAGACCGACGGTGAATATGGCGGGCTCGGCCTGTCGGTGACGATGGAGGACGGCGTCGTCAAGGTGATCGCGCCGACCGCCGACACCCCGGCCGACCGGGCGGGGATCAAGGCGGGTGATTATATCACCCACATCAACGAGGAGCTGATCTTCGGCATGACGCTCGACGAAGCGGTCGAGCAGATGCGCGGCCGCCCCGGCACGCCCATCGACATCACGATCGTCCGCGAAGGCCAGGACAAGCCGCTCGAGATGACGCTGACGCGCGAGATCATCGACCTGAAACCCGTGAAATGGGAAGTCAGCGGCGACGTCGGCGTGCTCACCGTCACCAATTTCTCGGCCGACGCGACCGCCGACCTCAAGGCCGCGATGATGGCGGTCGAAAAATCGCTGGGCAAGACGCCGCGCGGCTGGATCCTCGACCTGCGGTCGAACCCCGGCGGGCTGCTCGACGAAGCCGTCGGGATCAGCGACCTGTTCCTCGAACGCGGCGAAATCGTCTCGCAGCGCGGGCGCAAGAAGGGCGACATCGAACGCTATTTCGCCGAACCGGGCGACGCCGCCGGCGGCGCGCCGGTGATCGTGCTGATCGATTCGGGATCGGCCTCGGCCTCCGAGATCGTCGCGGGGGCGTTGCAGGATCAGCACCGCGCGGTCGTGATGGGCGAACGCAGCTTCGGCAAGGGATCGGTGCAGACGGTGCTGCCGCTGACCGACACCACCGCGCTGCGCCTGACCACTGCACGCTATTACACGCCCTCGGGCCGCAGCGTGCAGGAAGGCGGAATCGACCCCGACATCCAGGTGCCGCAGCTCAGCGATCCCGACTACGCCTCGCGGCCCAAATTCCGCGAGAGCGACCTGCGCCGTCACCTGATCAACGAAAAGAAGGTCGACGACGGCCTGCTCGAAAAGGACGAGAAGGCCGACCCGCGCTTCACCGCGACCGCGGCCGAGCTCAAGGAAAAGGGCATCGAGGATTTCCAGCTCCACTATGCGCTGCAGACGATCGGGCGGATCGGCCCGGGAACGGCGCGCATGGCGCAGGCTGGAAAACCCGGCGCCAAGCCCGCGCGCCGCAACTGACGCGTGATCGCCATGCCCCCTTTTCGTCATCCCGGCGAAGGCCGGGATGACGATAATTCAAGGTAAGTGTTGATGCTGAAATCGCGCCTCGCCGCGCCGATCGCCGCGTTCGCGGGGCCGCTTTTGCTCTATGGCGGGGCGCTCGTGTCGCAATATGGCTTCGGCCTGCATCCGTGCGAGATGTGCTATTGGCAGCGCTGGCCGCATCAGGTGGCGATCCTGCTCGCGCTGCTGGCGCTGCTGCTGCGTCGCAACGACAAGGCGATGCGCGCGCTCACCCTGCTCGCCGCGATCGCGATCGCGGTCAGCGGCGCGATCGGCGTCTTTCACGCCGGGGTCGAATATGGATTTTGGGAAGGCATCACGACCTGCGCGACCGGCGCCGCCGGCCCCGTCACGCTCGATTCGATCATGAATGCGCCGCTGATCCGCTGCGACGCGGTGCAATGGTCGCTCTTCGGCATTTCGCTCGCGGGGTTCAACGCGATCTTCTCGTTCGCCGCCGCCGCGCTCGTCTTGACCTTGCTGCGTCGCGGGCGCACATCGGCGACATGACCGACGCCCCGGAAAAGAGTAATCGGCGCACCGCATCGATGATCCGCGTCGACCAGGCGGGCGAATATGGCGCGACGCGCATCTATGCTGGCCAGCTCGCGGTGATGGGCGACCGCCACCCGATGGCGCGCGAGATCGCGCATATGGCCGAGCAGGAAGAGCGGCACCGCCGATTCTTCGACGCGATGATCGCCAAGTGCGGCGTGCGCCCGACCGCGCTCCAGCCGGTCTGGAACGTCGCGGGCTTCGCGCTCGGCGCGGTGACCGCCGCGATGGGGCCGCGCGCGGCGATGGCATGCACCGCCGCGGTCGAGACCGAGATCGACCGCCATTATCAGCACCAGCTGGGTGAACTGGGCGACAGCGACCCCGAGCTCAGCGCCGCGGTCGAGGATTTTCGCGCCGAGGAGCTCGAGCATAAGGAGGCCGCGCTGAAGGCGGGCGCCGAAAGCGCCCCCGGCTACCCGATCCTCAGCCTCGCGATCCGCGCCGGTTGCCGTGCAGCCATCGCGCTGTCGAAACGTATCTGATACAGAAAAGCCCCCGCGTCGTTTATGACCGATGCAGGGTCGCGGTGCCACGCCGCGTCAAATTGACAAAGGAAGATCCGATGACCCGCCTCCCCCTGTTCGCGCTGATCCTCGTCGGCAGCGCCGCCGCCCTGCCCGCCGCCGCTCAGGAAGCGCCGGCGGACGCCGACAAGATCAACCAGGTCATCATTTACGGCGACGACAAGTGCGAACAGTCGAGCCCCGACGAGATCGTCGTGTGTAACCGCCTGCCCGAAACCGAACGTTATCGCGTGCCCGAGATGCTGCGCGGCGACCCGCTCGATCCGCGCAACGAAGCCTGGGCGAACAAGGTGGTCGCGCTCGAACGCGTCGGCCGCTTCGGCACCGACAGCTGCTCGCCGACCGGCCTCGGCGGCTTCACCGGCTGCACGCAGGCGCTTCTCGCGGGCGCGCGCGCCGAACGGCGCGCCGCCGACAAGACCGACTGGCAGGCGATGATCGCCGACGAGCGCGCCAAGCGCCTGGCGGGCATCGACGCCGCGGCCGAGGAGGTCGAGGCCGCCGTCGTCGCCGAAGAGCGTGCACTCGCCGAACGGCAGAAGGCGGCCGAGGATCTCGAACGCCAGGCCAATGGCGAGCCCCCCGCCGCGCCGACCGCTCCCGACGAGGCCGACGCCGAGCCGCTGCCGATGCCGCCGCAGCGCTGATCGGCAGCCCCTACCCCTATCCCCTGTTTGCCGGCCCTGCCCACGGCCCATACTGCCAATATTGCAGCGTTTTTTGCGATTCGGCGCGATTTGGTTGCGAATCCGCGCCGAATCGAGTGCAAAAATTAACGAATCGCGGGCAAGCTGTCTTGACTTGGGAATTTTTGGGGCAAAACGTGCGGTTCTGGGAATCGCCAGCCTAGGGGGCTGTAATATGGCATCAGCATTTGGACCGCGCCTGTGGAGGCGCACGGCAGTCAGTGTGCCGCCGGCACGGAGTCTCGGCCGCCGAATGACATGGCATGCCGCCGCCGCCCTCCTCGCCTTCGCCGCGCTACAGATCTGGCTCGTGATGAGCGTGGTCAACGCCGGGGCGCCGTCCGCTTTCATCGTCGTCGCGCTGGTCATGCTTCTCGCACTCGCGCTTCCGGTCGCGCGGTCGACCGAACGCCACTGGTATCATCTGAGCCGCCAGGCGCTCGCGAGTTGGGGCCTGCACGCGCGCTTCCGCCGCGATGTGCGCCGCCTGTGGTTCGCCGCGCTGACCCTGCCGTTCCTGTGGATCAGCGGCGCGATCGCCGCGACCGACGCGATCGCGGCGATCGCGCGCTAACCATCCGCAGCTAGGGTCAGGACCCTAGGTTTGACGCTGGCCCGCGCGCCGTATAGGGCGCGGACATGCTGACCGTTTCCGAAGCTCTCGACCGCGCGCAGATGCTCTGCGACGCCGCCGCCAAGGCGGGCGCCGACGCCGCCGACGCCCTCTATTACTGCAATGCCGCCACCTCGGTTTCGATGCGGCTCGGCGCGCTCGAGGATGTCGAGCGGTCCGAGGGGCAGGATATTTCGCTGCGCGTCTTCGTCGGGCAGCGCAGCGCGAGCGTGTCGACCGCCGACATGGACGCGGGCGAGCTTGCGAAGCTGGTCACCCGCTGCGTCGCGATGGCGCGCGAGGCACCCGAGGATCCCTATGCCGGCCTCGCGCCCGAAGAATTGCTGTTCAAGGGCGCCATTCCCGATCTCGACCTCGACGACGGCAGCGAAGCCGATCCGCAGGCGCTGCGCGAAGCGGCGCTGGCGGTCGAGGAGGCGGCGCGCGCCGTTGCCGGGGTGACCAACAGCGAGGGCGGCAGCGCGAGCCACAGCCGGACGCGCTTCGCGCTCGCGACCAGCCATGGCTTTCTTGGCGGCTATGGGTCGAGCGGGCACAGCCTTTCGGCGAGCGTCATCGCGGGCGAAGGCGCGAACATGCAGCGCGATTACGGCTGGCACAGCGCGCATCATCTGGCCGACCTCGAAAGCGTCGACGACATCGGGACACGCGCCGGCACGCGCGCGGTCGCGCGGCTGAACCCCGGCAAGGCGCCGGTCGGCAAACTGCCGGTCATCCTCGATCCCCGGATCAGCGGCAGCATCGTCGGCCATCTGCTCGGCGCGATCGCCGGCCCCGCGATCGCGCGCGGGACGAGCTTCCTGCTCGGCAAGGAAGAGCACATGCTGTTCGACAGCGGCGTCGTCATCCGCGACGAGCCGCACCGCGCGCGCGGGCTGCGCAGCCGCGCCTTCGACGGCGAGGGCCTGCCGACCGCGGCGCGCGACATCGTCGCGGACGGCAAGATCACCGGCTGGCTGCTCGACACCGCGTCGGCGAAGCAGCTCGGCCTGACGCCGACCGGCCATGCGAGCCGCGGCGGCGGCGCGTCGGGGGTCGGCGCGAGCAACCTCCATCTCGCCGCGGGCAGCGCGACGCCGGCGGCGCTGATGGAGGGCATTGCCGAGGGCGTCTATATCACCGAATTGATCGGCCATGGGGTCAACCCGGTGACCGGCGATTACAGCCGCGGCGCGTCGGGTTTCCTGATCAGGGACGGCGCGATCGCGGGACCGATCGCCGAATTCACGATCGCGGGCAATCTGATCGACATGTTCGCCGCGCTGATCCCGGCGAGCGACCTTGAATTCCGACACGGCACCAACGCGCCGACGCTGCGCATCGACGGCATGACCGTCGCCAGCAGCTAGGATCGTCAGCCGATGCCCGGCCGCAACCTGGAAGCGATGATCGCCGCGACGCGCGAGGTCGGCGACATGGCGATGGCGCGCTGGCGCGGCGAGGGCAAGGCGGTCGATGTGTGGCACAAGTCGCACGACAATCCGGTGAGCGACGTCGACCTCGCCGTCGATGCGCGATTGAAGGCCGTGCTCGGCGCGATGGTGCCCGAGGCGGGCTGGCTGTCCGAGGAAACCGCTGACAGCGAAGATCGCCTGTCGTGCCGCGCGATGTGGTGCGTCGATCCGATCGACGGCACGCGCGATTTCATCCGCGGCCGCCCGGGCTGGTGCGTGTCGGTGGCGCTCGTCATCGACGGCGCGCCCGAACTCGGCGTGCTCTACGCCCCGGCGCTCGACGAGCTGTGGGTCGCGCAAAAGGGCAAGGGCGCGACGCTCAACGGCGAGACGCTGCGCGCGAGCCGCCGGATGACCTTCGACGGGTCGCGCGTTCCCGCCGACAGCCTGCCCAAGGTCGACCGCGACCTGATCATGGTGACCAAGCCCAACAGCATCGCGCTGCGCATGGCGCTCGTCGCCGACGATCGCGCCGACCTGGTCGCGACGCTGCGCTGGGGTTTCGAGTGGGACGTCGCGGCGGCGGCGCTGATCGCGGCGGAGGCGGGCGCGGCGGTATCGGATGCCTTCGGCGAGCCGCTGAGGTTCAACACGCCGCGCGCGCAAGCGTTCGGCGTCATCGCCTGCGCCCCCGGGATTCATCGTGCGGTCGTCTCCCGCTTGCACGATCGCGCGGTCGCGCTGACGTCAAAAGATTGACCGGCACCAGCCCGCTCCCCCACCCGGCCTCCCCGACGATAGTAACCTAGGGAGGCCGGGTGGGGGAGCGGGCTGGTGCCGGTCGTTTCCGCGACAGCGGAAACAAGACGGGGCACCGCCATTCACCGCAGTCTGCTTGACTTTCCGCGCGACTCACCCTAACTGCGCGAACATTCCGACAGCCTGACCGGACGGCGAAGCGTTTTCGTGCGCATCGTGGTCCGTTTTTTGCGTTGGAAAATCAGACGCTTTGAGATGGGGCCGATTGCCAGCGCGCCCCGTGGAGCAGGAGAAAGTACCCAATGGCACGTATCGCGGGCGTCAACCTGCCCACCAACAAGCGCGTGATCATCGCGCTCACCTATATCCACGGCATCGGCCGCAAGACCGCCGTCGGCATCGCCGACAAGCTGGGCATCGACCACAGCCGCCGCGTTCAGGACCTGTCGGACGCCGAAGTCCTCCAGATCCGCGAAACGCTGGACGCCGACCACACGGTCGAGGGCGACCTGCGCCGCAACACGGCGATGAACATCAAGCGCCTGATGGACCTCGCCTGCTATCGCGGCCTGCGTCATCGCAAGGGCCTTCCCGTCCGCGGCCAGCGCACGCACACCAATGCGCGCACCCGCAAGGGCAAGGCGAAGCCGATCGCCGGCAAGAAGAAGTAAGGTCGAGTGCGTCCTTGAGGGCGCGCTTCCTTGTTTCTTTCCCTGCCGGAGCGCGGCGATCCGTCCGCCACCGGCCATTCAGGATACAGGTTAGGATTTCATCATGGCTCGTGAACCGCAGCGCCTTCGCCGGCGCGAACGCAAGAATATCTCGTCGGGTGTCGCCCACGTCAACGCGACCTTCAACAACACGATGATCACCATCACCGACGCGCAGGGCAATGCGATTGCCTGGTCGAGCGCCGGCATGATGGGTTTCAAGGGCAGCCGCAAGTCGACTCCCTATGCGGCGCAGGTCTGCGCCGAAGACGCGGGCAAGAAGGCCGCCGAACATGGCGTCCGCACGCTGGAAGTCGAAGTCAAGGGCCCCGGCGCCGGCCGTGAATCGGCGCTCCGCGCGCTGCAGGCCGTCGGTTTCCACATCACGTCGATCCGCGACGTGACGCCGATCCCGCACAACGGCGTCCGCCCGGCCAAGCGCCGCCGCGTCTGACGTCTTTCCGGGCGCGCCCCACCGCCGGGGCGCCGCCCGTATAAAATCCTCGCTGGACAGGTGGTCGACCCCCACCCGTCCCGCCCAAAGCAAAGGGAAATCCATGACTGTCAATATCCGGAACTGGCAGGAATTGAAGAAGCCCAGCAACCTGGAAATCAAGGCTGGCAGCGACGGCAAGCGCAAGGCGACCTTCGTCGCCGAACCGCTCGAGCGCGGCTTCGGCCTGACGCTCGGCAACGCGCTGCGCCGCGTGCTGCTCTCGTCGCTCCAGGGTGCGGCCATCACGTCGATCAAGATCGAGAATGTGCTCCACGAATTCTCGAGCCTGGCCGGCGTGCGTGAAGACGTCACCGACATCGTGCTCAACGTGAAGCAGATCGCGCTCAAGATGGAAGGCGAAGGCCCGAAGCGGCTCCAGCTTTCGGCGACCGGTCCCGCGACCGTCAAGGCCGGCGACATCATGGTGTCGGGCGACATCAAGGTGATGAACCCGAACCATGTCATCTGCCACCTCGACGATGGTGCGACGCTGAACATGGAACTCGTTGCCGACACCGGCAAGGGTTACGTCCCCGCGACCGCCAACCGCCCGGTCGACGCGCCGATCGGCCTGATTCCGGTCGACTCGCTCTACTCGCCCGTGCGTCAGGTCGCTTACAAGGTCGACAATGCCCGCATCGGCCAGGAACTGGACTATGACAAGCTGAACCTGACCGTCGAAACCGACGGCACGGTCACGCCTGAGGACGCCGTCGCCTATGCCGCGCGCATCCTTCAGGACCAGCTGCAGGTCTTCGTCCACTTCGAAGAAGCGATGAACGACAGCGGCCTGATCGGCATGGCGGCTTCGCCGACCACCGCCGACGAGTCGGACGTCAACCAGCTCAACCGCTTCCTCCTGAAGAAGGTCGACGAACTCGAATTGTCGGTCCGTTCGGCGAACTGCCTCAAGAACGACAACATCATCTATATCGGCGATCTCGTTCAGAAGACCGAAGCCGAAATGCTCCGCACCCCGAACTTCGGCCGCAAGTCCTTGAACGAAATCAAGGAAGTGCTGTCGTCGATGGGTCTGCGCCTCGGCATGGACATCCCCGGCTGGCCGCCCGAGAATATCGAGGAAATGGCCAAGAAGCTCGAACAGGAGCTTCTCGGCTGATCTTGCGCCCCGGCTTCGGCCGGGGCCACAACGGGAATGGGTCGGCCCGCAATCGACCTGGTCTGGGCTACCTCACACGGGCCCTTAACGAACGAAGGAATGGATTATGCGTCATAAATCGGGTGGCCGGAAGCTGCAGCGCACGAGCGCACATCGCACGGCCCTGTTCCGCAACATGTCGGCCTCGCTCATCAAGCATGAGCAGATCACGACCACCGTCGCCAAGGCGAAGGAACTGCGCCCCTATATCGAAAAGCTGATCACGCTGGCGAAGCGCGGTGGCCTTGCCAACCGCCGCCTCGCGATGAGCCGCCTGATGGACGACACGCAGCTGGTGAAGCTGTTCGACGTCCTCGCCGAACGCTACAAGGATCGCAACGGCGGCTACACCCGCGTCATCAAGGCCGGCATCCGCGCCTCGGACGCGGCGCCGATCGCGGTCATCGAATTCGTCGACCGCGACGTCGATGCCAAGGGCCAGGATTCGGGTCCGGTCGAACAATATGACGAGGACCTGGCCGAAGCCTGAGCTTCGCAGCTTCGTTAAAAGATCAGGGGCGGCGTCCGAAGGGATGCCGCCCTTTTCTTTTTGGCCGCCAGAAGGGGCGGGGCTTGGCCACCCTCCAAACTGTCCCGCGGCCGGACAGAATTGCCGTCAACTCGCCCATTTTAACCCGATATTAGCTATCCTGCCCCATAGCGGCGCCATGCAACGGCGGGACCAGAGCCGATACCGCTGGCTGGGGGGCCAGTGTTTGCAGTCTGCGCGGGCCTGTATCATGCTCGTCTGGCTGGCGTTGACGCTTGCCACAAATCCCGTCGCCGCGCAGACCACCACGACCTACAGCAACACGACCGCCGGCACGATCAATGCCGCGACGACCTGCACCGCGCCGCTGGTGCGCAATTTCACCGTCGGCACCAGCTATATCGTCGGCGACGTGGATCTCGGCCTGCTCGCGACGCACAGCTGGCGCGGCGATCTGCGCGTCACATTGCAATCGCCCGCTGGAACGCGCATCCAGCTCGTCAACGGTGATACGGGCAGCATCGACGGCAATAATTTGAATGTCCGCCTCGACGACGACGCGGCGCAGACGGTGAATACCGACGGCAACGGCACCAGTCATTCGAACAGCGCGCCGCCCTATCAGAACAGCTTCCGCCCCAATTCGCCGCTGTCGGCCTTCAACGGCGAGAACAGTGCGGGGACCTGGCGGCTCGAAATTTGCGATCAATATCCCTCGGCCGACAACGGCAATTTCGTGCGCGCCGACCTCTATCTTACCAGCCTGCCCGCTAACTATGCCGACCTGTCGTTGACCAAATCGGTCAGCAACGCCGCGCCGGCGTTCGGGGCGAGCATCAACTATGTGCTGAGCGTCACCAACGCGAGCGGGTCGGCGCTGACCGCGACCGGCGTGACGGTGGCGGACAATCTGCCCGCGGGTTTCAATTTCACCGGCGCGTCGGGTTTCGGCAGCTATAACAGCATCACCGGCGTGTGGACCGTCGGCAGCATCCCGGCAGGGACGACGCGGACGCTGACGATCAGCGGGGCCGTCTCGGCGACTGCGGGCGCGAGCGTCACCAACGGCGCCGAGATCAGCGCCTCCTCGGCCTTCGACTATGATTCGACCCCCGGCAACGGCGCGGGCGAGGATGACTATGACAGCGCCAGCTTCACCGTATCGGGCACGCGCGTCGCGGGGACGCCGCCGACGCTCGTCTGTCCCGTCGGTACGACGCTGTACGACTGGGACGGCATCAGCTGGCCCGCCGGCACGACGAGCGGCAGCGCGGCGTTGACCGCGATCGGCACGGCCAGCTTCAATATCGCGGTCAGCGGTGGCAGCTTTTTGAGCAACGCGACCTATGGCGGCCAGTCGCCGACGCGGCAGAATGTCGTCACCGGCGGGCTGGCCCCGGCGCAATATTCGATCTTCCAGCTCGTCGATTTCACCAGTCAGGCGGGGACCGTCACCTCGACGATCGCGCTGCCGACCGCGGTGCCCGGCGCGCAGTTCCGGCTGTTCGACGTCGATTACGCATCCGGCCAGTTCGCCGACCGCGTCACCGTCACCGGCACCTATAATGGCGCTGTCGTCACGCCGGTGCTGACCAACGGCAGCGCCAATTATGTGGTCGGGAACAGCGCCTATGGCGACATACTGTCGACCGACGGCAGCGCCGACGGCACGGTCACCGTGACCTTCAACGCGCCGGTCGACAGCATCACGATCGAATATGGCAGCCACAGCCTCGCCCCCGCCAATCCGGGGCAGCAGGGCATGGCGCTCCATGACATCATCTTCTGCCGTCCGACGACGAACCTCGCGATCGCGAAGACGAGCGGCATCGTCAGCGACCCGGTCAACGGCACCACCAATCCCAAGGCGATTCCGGGGGCTCGGATGCGATACTGCATCCTCGTCACCAACAATGGCAGCGGCACCGCGACCGGCATCGCCATCGCCGATCCGCTGCCCGCCGGAACGAGCTTCGTCGCCGGATCGCTGCGCAGCGGCACGAGCTGCGCGGGCGCGGCGAGCGTGGAAGACGACAATGCGAGCGGCGCCGACGAAAGCGATCCGTTCGGCGCGTCGGCCCTGGGCACGACCCTCGCCGCGGCCACCGCGACGCTCCTGCCCGCCGCCGCCATGGCGATCGCGTTCGACGTCGCGATCGACTGACGATCGGCCCCGATTGCATTCTATACCGAATAGTCTAAATGCGCGACATGAGCACGCGCACCGCCTCCGACAGCAACGATCCCATCGTCGAAAACCGCGACCAGCTCGCGGCGCCCATGATCGAGGGCGAAAAACCCAAAGACCGCTGGCGCATCGGCACCGAGCACGAGAAATTCGTCTATCGCACCGCCGACAACCGCGCGCCTTCCTATGACGAACCCGGCGGCATCCACGACCTGTTGATGGCGCTCACCCGCTTCGGCTGGGAGCCGGTGATCGAGGGCGGAAAGGTCATCGCGCTGGCGGGCAGCGATGGCACCGTCAGCCTCGAACCCGCGGGCCAGCTCGAATTGTCGGGCGCACCCGTGGAAAATCTCCACCAGACCTGCGCCGAGACCGGCCGCCACCTCAAGCAGGTAAAGGAAGTCGGCGCCGAACTCGGCCTCGGCTTCCTCGGCCTCGGCATGTGGCCCGACAAGACGCGCGCCGAGCTGCCGATCATGCCCAAGGGGCGTTACAAGATCATGCTCGACCATATGCCGCGCGTCGGCAGCATGGGGCTCGACATGATGCTGCGCACCTGCACCATCCAGACCAACCTCGACTATGCGAGCGAGGCCGACATGGTGCAGAAGTTCCGCGTGTCGCTCGCGCTCCAGCCGCTGGCGACCGCGCTCTTTGCCAGCTCGCCCTTCACCGAAGGCCGGCCGAACGGCTATATGTCGTACCGCAGCCATATCTGGACCGACACCGACCCCGCGCGCACCGGCATGCTGCCCTTCGTGTTCGAGCAGGGTTTCGGATATGAACGCTATGTCGATTATATGCTCGACGTGCCGATGTATTTCGTCTTCCGCGACGGCCAATATATCGACGCCGCCGGGCAGAGCTTCCGCGATTTCCTGAAGGGCGAGCTGCCGGCGCTTCCCGGTGAAAAGCCGCGCCTCTCCGACTGGAACGACCATCTGTCGACCGCCTTCCCCGAAGTGCGCCTCAAAAGCTTCCTCGAAATGCGCGGCGCCGACGGCGGGCCGTGGAACCGCATCTGCGCGCTACCGGCGCTGTGGGTCGGGCTGCTCTACGACCAGGGCGCGCTCGACGCCGCATGGGATCTCGTCAAGGGCTGGAGCATCGAGGAGCAGCAGAGCTTGCGCGACGCGGTGCCGAGCGAAGGCCTCGACGCCCCCGCGCCCGGCGGCGGCACCGTCGGCGAGCTTGCGCACCAAGTGCTCGACATCGCGGCCGCGGGCCTTGCGGCGCGCGGCGAGGTCAATTCGATGGGCGACAATGAAGTCGGTTTCCTCGAACCGCTCCGCCGCATCGCCAAGAGCGGCAAGTCGCCCGCGCACGACCTGCTCGACTGCTACGAAGGGCCATGGGGCGGCGATCTTTCGAAAATCTACGACGAGCTGAGCTTCTGAGACTGCGTCGGCTTTGGGGTGGGGAGCGGTCATAGCCCTCTCCCCTTCAGGGGAGAGGGTTGGGAGAGGGGGCCGAAGCGGTTCATGCCCCTCTCAACTGCGGCTAGCCGGACAAGCCGGCAAGCCTTCGTATCTCTCCCCTGAAGGGGAGAGAGCAATCGCGCTTCGGCCGCAACCGGTCGATAACGGCCTTCCAGCGCACGATGGTCACCACGCCAATAGAAAACCGGCGCGGATCGCTCCGCGCCGGTTTTCCTCGGGTAATCGTGAAGCGTGGCGCGTCAGGCGACGCGGCGCACCTCATTGCCTTCGTCGTCGATGTCGCGAAGGACGTAACCGCGGCCCCAGACCGTCTCGATGTAATTTTCGCCGTTGCACGCCAGCGCGAGTTTCTTTCTGAGCTTGCAGATGAAGACGTCGATGATCTTCAATTCGGGCTCGTCCATGCCGCCATACAGGTGGTTGAGGAACATTTCCTTGGTCAGCGTCGTGCCCTTGCGGAGCGAGAGCAGCTCGAGCATCTGATATTCCTTGCCGGTCAGATGCACGCGGGTGGTATCGACCTCGACCGTCTTGGTGTCGAGGTTGACCGCGAGCTTGCCCGTCTTGATCACGCTCTGGCTGTGGCCCTTCGAACGGCGGACGACCGCGTGGATGCGCGCGACCAGTTCGTCGCGGTGGAACGGCTTGGTGACATAATCGTCGGCGCCAAAGCCGAACGAGCGCACCTTCGAATCCATTTCCGAAATACCCGACAGGATCAGCACCGGCGTCTGCACCTTCGCGGTGCGCAGCTTTTTCAGCACGTCATAGCCGTGCATGTCGGGCAGGTTCAGGTCGAGCAGGATGATGTCGTAATCATAGAGTTTACCCAGGTCCAAGCCTTCCTCACCGAGATCGGTGGTATAGACATTGAAGCCTTCGGTGGTGAGCATCGTGTCGATCGCTTTCGCGGTCGTCGGCTCGTCCTCGATCAGCAGTACGCGCATTGGGCACCCCTTATTTCCCACGATGATCCCGCGAACCCGATCGCATGACCATCAAGGATGTCACCGACCAACCCCCGTTTGCAGGACTGCCGGAACATTAACCACGAAACTAATGAAGGGAAAAGGTTAATTTTGATTTAACCCGCAGAAGTCCGCGAGTCGCGGCCATTTTGCAACAGTCGCTCAGCCGGTTTTTCTTTCATGATGGAGGGCGATATATTGATCATGCGCGCCGGTGCAGGACATCTTCAGCGTGTCGACCAGATGGTCCGAAAGCGCGCGCACGCGGGCCGGGCGCAGCCGCGACGGTGGCGACAAGAGGTGCAGATGCGACTGCGGCAGCGACCAGTCGGTGAGGATCGGGACGACCGCGCCCGATGCCAGTTCGTCGGCGGCGATGAAGTCGGGGAGCACGGCGATCCCGACCCCCGAGACGATCAGCGGCACCGCGATGTCGCCATTGTTCGTGAACAAGGGGCCGGTTGGCAGCACCGTCGCTTCCTCGCCCTTGCGGTGAAAATGGAGCGGCATCGCACGCTGGCGGTGGCCGTAGCCGATCAGCCGGTGGCCCGCGAGGTCGAGCGGATGCTTCGGCACCCCATGTTTTTCCAGATAGGCGGGGCTCGCGATCACCGACGCCGCGACGGGCGCGATCGTCCGTGCGAGCAAGCTTGAATCGGCAAGCGGCGCGATGCGCAGCGTCAAATCGATCCCTTCGGCGACCGGATCGTTACGCGCGTCGCTCAAGAGCACCTCGATCTCGACCGCCGGATGCCGGTCGAGGAAGGCCGCGAGCGGCGGGCCGAGCACCTTGATCCCGAAGCTCATCGGCGCCGCGAGGCGGATCGGACCCGCGAGGTCGAGCCGGTCGCCGCGCGCCGCCTCGGTCGCGGCGGTCGCCGCCGCGACCATCGCGCGCGCCTCGTCGAGCAGGCCCGCGCCGGCGGTCGACACCGCGACGACGCGCGAACTCCTGTGGAGCAAGGTGATGCCGAGCGATGCCTCGAGCCGCGTCACCGCCTTCGACACGGTCGCCTTTGACAGGCCGAGCGCGGCCGCCGCCGCGGTGAAGCTGCCGCCGTCAGCGACGGCGACGAAACAGGCCCAGCCTTCATAGTCCGGAAGCGCCACGCAATAGCTCCTGATTCGAAACGATGGTTTTCCATCTACGCTATTTTCGAAACGATCCAAATGCCTATTTTGTCCTCAACAGACAGACGCCGCCCGGCACCCATGCTTCAGGGCAGGCGATGAAGAAAGGACAAGGCCAATGATCGACATTCGCAAATTCGACACGCTGGGCCACGCCGACCATGGCTGGCTCGACGCCCGTCACCATTTCTCCTTCGCGAGCTATCACGACCCGAAACGGATGGGTTGGGGCGCGCTGCGCGTCTGGAACGACGACGCCATCGCGGCGCAGTCGGGTTTCCCCCCGCACCCGCACCGCGACATGGAAATCATCACCTATGTCCGCACCGGAGCGATCAGCCACCGCGACTCGATGGGCAATGCCGGCCGCACCGCGGCGGGCGACGTCCAGGTGATGAGCGCCGGCACCGGCGTGACGCACAGCGAGTTCAACCTCGAGGATGAGGAAACGACGCTGTTCCAGATCTGGATCATGCCCGACCGTGACGGCGGCAATCCCGGCTGGGGCGCGCGCCAGTTTCCCAAGGCCGACCGTTCGGGCCAGTTCGTGACCTTGGCGAGCGGGATCGAAGGAGATGACGCTCTGCCGATCCGCGCCAACGCCCGTGTGGCGGCGGCAACGGTCAACGCCGGCGAGAAGGTCTCCTACGACCTTGAAGCCGGACGCCACGCCTATCTCGTCGCCGCCAAGGGCCGCATCCGCGTCAATGGCAAGGATGCCGACCCGCGCGACGGCATCGCGCTCCGCGATGTCGGCACGATCATCGTCGAGGCGCTCGACGACGCCGAACTGGTGCTCGTCGACAGCCTCTGACGAGCTCCCGGGCCGCCGCCTGCCCCCCCTCCCTGCGGCGGCGGCCCACCCCCTTCCTCCCGAAAGGACAAGTCCATGAGCAACATTCTTCGTATCGATGCCAGCGCGCGCAATTCGGGCTCGACGACCCGCCTCCTCGCCGACCAGCTCGAAGGTCGCCTCGTCGAACAAGGCTATGGCGCCTCGGTGACCCGCCGCGACCTCAACGCCACCCCGCCCGCCTATCTCACCGAAAATTGGGTCGGCGCCAATTTCACCGACGAGGCCGAGCGCAGCGACGAACAGAAGGCGCTGCTCGCCGGATCCGAAGAGCTGATCGGCGAGATCGAGGCCGCCGACACGATCATCATCACCGCGCCCATCTATAATTTCGCGATCCCCGCGTCGCTGAAGGCGTGGATCGACCAGGTGACGCGTGCGCGCCGCACCTTCCGCTACACCGAAGCCGGTCCCGAAGGCCTGCTCAAGGGCAAGCGCGCCTATATCGTCTTCGCCTCGGGCGGCGTGCCGCTGGGCAGCCAGGTCGATTTCGCGAGCGGCTATTTGCGGCATATTCTCGGCTTCATCGGCATCACCGACGTGCATTTTATCGCCGCCGACGGTCACCGGATGGACGGCGAGGCGATCGCCCGCGCCACCACGGCGATCGATGGGCTGAAACAGGCCGCATGACCCCCTCGGGCCGCCGCCCCTCCCTCCCCCTCCCCCGGCGGCGGCCCACCCTTCCCGCTTTTCCCCAACGAAAGGACATGATGATGGCTAAGCTTTTGGTGCTTTATTATTCGAGCTATGGGCATATCGAGCAGATGGCCGACGCCGTCGCCGATGGCGCGCGCGCCGCGGGCGCCGAAGTCGATATTCGCCGCGTCGCCGAAACCGCGCCCGCGGCCGTGGTGCAGGCGGCGGGCTTCAAGACCGACACCGCGCATCCGCTGCTCAGCGATCCCAATGAGCTCGTGAATTACGACGCGATCGTCGTCGGCACCCCGACGCGCTTCGGCCGGATGGCGAGTCAGATGGCGAGTTTCTGGGACACCGCCGGCGGCGTCTGGGCGCAGGGTAAGCTGAACGGCAAG
The DNA here is from genome assembly GCF_011926545.1 of Sphingopyxis italica. GTDB lineage: Bacteria > Pseudomonadota > Alphaproteobacteria > Sphingomonadales > Sphingomonadaceae > Sphingopyxis > Sphingopyxis italica. Next base: position 698,794 of record NZ_JAATIT010000001.1, read on the forward strand.
GTCGGCGCCGCCTTCACCTCGACCGCGTCGCAGCACGGCGGGCAGGAAACAACGCTCTTCTCGATCCTCACCAACCTGCTCCACTTCGGCATGACGATCGTCGGGCTCGACTATGGCTATGCCGGCCAGATGGGCGTCGGCGAGGTCAAGGGCGGCGCCCCCTATGGCGCCACGACGATTGCCGACGGCGACGGATCGCGCCAGCCGAGCGAAGCCGACCTTGGCGGCGCCCGCTATCTCGGCGAGCGTGTCGCGCGCGCCGCGGCGAAGCTCGCGGCCTGAAGCGATGCGCCGTCTCCCGAGCCTCTTCCTTTCGCACGGCTCGCCGATGATGGCGCTCGAGCCCAGCCCGGCGCGGGACTTCCTCGCCGGGCTGGGCGACCAGCTACCGCGTCCGCGCGCGATCCTCGTCGTGTCGGCGCACCATGACGCGGCATATCAGGGCGGCGGCGCGACCGTCACCGCCTCGCCCGCGCCGCCGACGATCCACGACTTCGGCGGCTTTCCCGACGAGCTGTTCGCGATGCGCTATCCAGCGCCGGGCGATCCGGCGCTGGCGGGCCGCGTCGTGGAGTTGCTCGCGGACCATGGCCTTGCCGTCACCGCCGATCCCGAGCGCGGGCTCGACCATGGCGCATGGGTGCCGCTGTCGCTCATCTACCCCGGCGCCGATATTCCGGTGATCCAGCTTTCGATCGCCTCGAACGCTTCGCCCGAATTTCATTATTCGCTCGGCCAGGCGCTGGCGCCGCTGCGCGACGAGGACGTGCTGATCGTCGGATCGGGCAGCATCACGCACAACCTTCGCGCGCTGTTTTCAGCGCGCCTGCCGATCAACGCCCCGGCGCCGGCGTGGGTCATCGATTTCACCGACTGGGTCGCTGAGCGCATGGCGGCGGGCGCCCTCGATGATGTGCTCCACAGCGTCGAGCGAGCGCCGCACGGCCCCGACAATCATCCGACGCCCGACCATATCCTGCCGCTGTTCGTCGCGATGGGAGCGGGCGGCACGCCCCTCAACGCCGAACGGCTGCACCACAGCGTCACCTATGGCCTGCTCGCGATGGACGTTTACGCTTTCGACTGACGGGCGGCCCGCCTATAGCGCGCCATGCTCCTTTCAGATCGTGTTCTCTTCCTCGACGGCGAGGCCCTCGTCATCGACAAGCCCGCCGGCCTTCCCGTCGATGCGCCGCGCGACGGCAGCCTCAGCCTCGAAAACCATCTCGACCTGTTGAAGTTCGGCTTCAAACGCTGGCCGCTTCCCGTTCACCGGCTCGATCGCGACACCTCGGGCTGTCTGCTCCTCGCGCGCAATCCGAAGGCGCACGGCCGCTTCACGCGTGCCTTCGAAAGCCGCGAGGTCGAAAAGCAATATCTTGCGATCGTCGATGGCGTGCCCGACGCCGACGGCGGCACGATCGACCTGCCGCTCGCCAAAGTATCGACCGCCGAAACCGGCTGGCGCATGGTCGGCGACCCGAAAGGCAAGCCCTCGGTCTCGCATTGGGAAAAGCTCGCCGTCGTCGGCGAGCGCAGCCTGCTACGCTTTCGTCCCGAAACCGGCCGCACGCACCAGCTGCGCGTCCACGCGCTCGAAGGGCTCGGCTTCCCGCTCGTCGGCGATCCCGTCTATGGCCGCGGCGGCACGAAGACGCGCACGCTGCTCCACGCCGAAAGGCTGGTCGTAAAACGTGACGTCAAGCCGTCTATTATTGCCGAAGCGCCCTTCCCCGACGCCTTCGTCGCGCTGGGCTTCGCGGCGCCGGAGGGAGCGGAGCCGACGCGTGGCTGACATCCCCGAAAGCGCGATCACGGAAAAGTTTCTCGCCGGGTCGGGCCCAGGGGGCCAGAATGTCAACAAGGTCGCGACCGCGTGCCAGCTACGCGTCGACGTGTTCGCGCTCGGCCTCGCGCCCGACGCCTATCGCCGGCTCAAGACGCTTGCGGGGAGCAAGATGACTTCCGCAGGCGAACTCGTCATCCTGGCGCGCAGCTTTCGCACCCAGGAAGCGAACCGCGCCGATGCGCGCGCGCGGCTGAACGAGTTGGTCGACGCCGCGCTCGTCCGCCCCGAACGGCGGATCAAGACCAGGCCGAGCAAGGCGGCGAAGGCGCGGCGCGTCGACAGCAAGAAGGCGCGCAGCAGCATCAAGGCCGGGCGCGGGCGAGTGCGCGGCACCGACTGAGGCGCCCGCGATGACCAGCCTTTATCGCCTCGATGCGCCGGCAAGCACGATCGCCGCCACGTTCGGCGCCGAGGCGGGAAACGACCCGTGGACCGGCGATTATGTCGCACCCGGCCGCCCCGCGCCGGTGATCGTCAGCGACGGGCGCGGCGGGTCGCGACGCTGGCTGCGCCCGAGGCTGTGGGGCGTCCCGCCGCCGCCGCAGGGCACGGAGCCCGTCACGCACGTTCGCAACCTGCAAAGCCCGTTCTGGATCGGCACGCTGCGTCATGCCGAACTGCGCTGCCTGATCCCCGCGACCGCCTTTGCCTATTGGTCGGGATCCGAAGGCGCGCGGCGACAGCATTGGTTTTCGGTGCCTTCGCAGCCGGTCTTCGCCTTTGCCGGCGTCGTGCGGCAGGGGGAGGACTGGCCATGCTTCGCGATGCTGACGACCGAGGCGAACCGGCTGGTTGCGCATCACCAGCCGCAAGCCATGCCGGTGATCCTGCACCGCGAAGATCATGCAACCTGGCTCTGCGGCGAATGGCGTGCGGCCGTCGCGCTCGCAGCCCCCTTTCCCAGCCAGTTGATGGCCGTCGGCGACACGCCGCCGGTATAGACGAACTTCACCATATCGCTTCACTTCGCGGTAACCAGCGAGGCCCTAAATTCGCTTCGACCAAGAACGACATGCAGGGACCGGATCCGTGTTGGGGAATCGCACCATCGAAACCAAAAAGGCGCCGAAGGGCGCGCGCGGCGCCGAGCGCGCGCCGGTAACCGCGCGCGCGCGCTTCCGCGAACCGGGGCTCAACCCCTTCAACGTCGAATTGTTCGACCTGTCGTCGACCGGCTTTCGCATGGTGACATCGTTCCGGCCGCAGATCGGCAAGCATATCTGGGTCAACCTGCCGGGGTTGCAGCCATTGGAAGCCGTCGTGCGCCGCGCCGACGGCAATAATTACGGCTGCGAATTCGTGCATCCGCTCCATGTGTCGGTCGCCCAGCATCTGCAGGCGAAGCTGCGCGGCCAGTAAGCGGCTCAGCCCTCGGGCTTTTCCGACTTCTTCAATATATGCTTCCACTCGGCGGGCGTCACGCGCCCGACCGACAGGCGCGACTGGCGAATGAGGTCCATGTCGGCGAGCTTCGGGTCGGCCTTGATCGATGCGAGCGTCACCGGATGGGCGAGCGCGCGGACCGGGGCGACGCGCACCACAACCCAGGGCGAACCCTTATCGGCGGTGGGATCGGGGAAGCTTTCCTCGGTGATCTCCATGATCCCGACGCATTCCTTGCCGATATTGCTGTGATAGAAAAAGGCTTCGTCGCCCTCCTTCATCGCCATCATGTTGAGTTTCGCGGTGTGGTTGCGCACCCCGTCCCAGATGCCGGTGCCGTCCTTGACCAGCTGGTCCCACGCATAGGCGTCGGGTTCGGATTTCATCAGCCAATATTGCTTTGCCATGCCGGCGGCTTAGCCGAAGCGTGCGCGGGGCGGAACCGCCTTTTTCCCTTTAACCGTCGCCGCGCAGCGCCTAAATCGGTTTCATAGCGCGCCCGCTGGCGCCCCTTTTCAGATGGACTTCAATCGCATGACCGCAGCCGTTCCCGTCATTTCCATGTCGCTTCCCGCCGACCAGTTCGCAAAGGATTTCGGGGCGTCGTTCGAACGCTTCGGTTTCGCGATGATCACCGATCATGGCATCGATCCCGCGCTGATCGACGAAGCCTGGGCGAAGGCGAAGGCGTTCTTCGCGCTGCCCGAGGAGGTCAAGCGCGCCTATCACATCGCGGGCGGCGGCGGCGCGCGCGGCTATACGCCGTTCGGGACCGAAATCGCCAAGGGCGCCAAAGAGGTCGACCTCAAGGAATTCTGGCACGTCGGCCGCGACCTGCCCGCCGGCCACCGCCTCGCCGCGCAGCAGCCGAACAATGTCTGGCCGAAAGAAGTCGAAGGCTTCCGCGCCGCCTATGACAGACTGTTCGCCGAATTCGACCGCGTCGGCGGGCGGCTGCTCGCGGGGATCGCGCGCTATCTCGGCCTCGACCCCGATTTCTTCGACGACACCGTCGCCGACGGCAACAGCGTGATGCGCCTGCTCCATTATCCGCCGGTCGAGGCCCCCGCCAAGGGCATCCGTGCCGAAGCGCATGAGGACATCAACACGATCACGCTGCTGCTCGGTGCCGAGGAAGCGGGGCTGGAGATCCTCGACAAGGACGGCAGTTGGCTTCCCGTCTCGCCGCCGCCGGGCGCGATGGCGGTCAACGTCGGCGACATGCTCCAGCGGCTGACCAACAACCGCCTGCCTTCGACGACGCACCGCGTCCGCAATCCCGACGCGGGCCGCGCGAGCGTCGCGCGCTATTCGATGCCCTTCTTCCTCCACTTCCGATCGGACTATCCGATCGAAACGCTCGAAAGCTGCATCGACGCGTCGCACCCGGACCTCTATCCGGCGCCGATCACCGCCGACGACTATCTGCAAGAGCGGCTGCGCGAGATCGGGCTGAAGACGTGATGCGCGGGGCCGCTGCTTTCGCGCTGGCGGCGAGCCTTGGTTCGCTGCAACCCGCCTTGGCCGCCCCGCAATCGCCGAGCCCGCCCTGGAGCGCGCCGGCGACGACCGAGGTCGTGACCGAGGATCGCAACTTTACCAGCGGCGATGCCGAGCTGTCGGGAACGCTCCATCTGCCGGTCAGCGGCAAGCCCGTCGCGGCGGTCGTCGTGACGCACAGCGCCTCGTCGCCGCTGCGCTCGGCATCGCTCTACGATCATCTCAAGACGATCCTGCCCGCGCTCGGTATCGCCGTCTTCACCTATGACCGGCGCGGATCGGGCGCCTCGGGCACGAAGGATGCGGGGGGCGATTTCACGGTCCTGGCCGACGACGCGATCGCCGCCGCGCGGAGCCTGAAGAGCGATCCGCGCATCGATCCGCGGCGCATCGGAACGTGGGGGCTGAGCCAGGGCGGCTGGATTTCGCCGCTCGCGGCGTCGCGAAGCCCCGATATCGCCTTTGTCGTCGCGGTGTCGGCGCCGGTCGTGACCGCCGACGTCCAGATGATCTTTTCCTCGACCAACCATTTGAAAGCCAATGGCTATTCAGAGGCCGATATCGACCAGATGGTCGCGGCGCGCAAGGCCGTCGACGATTATATGCGGGGCACGGTTGGCCGCGCCGAGGCGCAGGCGAAGCTCGACGGGATCAAGACCAAGCCGTGGTTCAAATATCTCTATATGGGCGAAACCTTCCGCGACCGCGAAGTGTCGGGGTGGCGCAAGGAGATCGAAAATGATCCGCTGGTGAATCTGAAGGCGGTCACCGTGCCGACGCTCATCCTCTATGGCGCCGACGATGCGGTCGTGCCGGTCGCCGATTCGGCCGAGCGGTTGCAGGCCGTCGCGCCGCAAATGCCCAATATAGACGTGCATGTGATCGCGGGGGCCGATCATGCGATGCAGATGTCGGAAGACCTCAAGACCTCACTCGACCCCAAGCACGACGGCACCGAGCGGCCCGATTCGCCCGAGTATTTCGCGCTGCTGGCGAGTTGGCTCGCCGCGCGGGGGTTGGTTGGGGACTGAGCCACTGGCCCTGACGCGATCTCCGCGCGAACATATAATTGTCCCCGTCCCGCCGCGCGGCTAAAGCAGCGCGCGTGACCGCGCTTTCCTCCCGTATCGCCGCTTTCGCCGACCGCTGGCCAAAGTTCCTCGCCCTGTTGCTCGGCGCCGTTTCGGCGACGGGGTTCGCGCCGCTCGACCTCTGGCCGCTGACCCTGCTGGCGCTCGCCGCGTGGATGGCGCTGGTCGCGCGCGCGCCGCGCGGCTGGCGCGCCGCCGGCGTCGGCTGGGCGTTCGGGGTCGGGCATTTCGCGATCGGCCTCAACTGGATCGCGACCGCCTTCACCTATCAGGCGGCGATGCCGGCATGGCTGGGGTGGATCGCGGTTGTGCTGCTGGCGCTCTATCTGGCGGTTTATCCGGCGCTCGCGGCTTGGGGTGCGTGGTTGGTGAAGCCCAGGGGCGACACACATTTTGCGGCGCCGTCCTATCTGCTGGCGTTCGGCGGGCTCTGGATTCTCACCGAGTGGCTCCGCAGCTGGATTTTTACCGGCTTCGCGTGGAATCCGCTGGGGGTGATCGCCGTCCCGCACGCCGCCGTGCCCGCTCGCTGGATCGGAACCTATGGCATGAGCGGGATCGTCTTCCTGCTCGCGGGGGTTCTGATCCTGGCGTGGTTTCGCCGCCGCGTCGCCGCGGCCGCGCTATTCGGCAGCGTGCTGCTTTTTTGGGGCGCCGCCTTCGTTTCGCAGATGGGCAGCAACGCCGACGCCGCCGTTCACACCAAGGGCGCTGACCGCATCCCCGTCACCGTCGTCCAGCCCAATGTCGGGCAGCAGGACAAGTGGGAGGGCAGCAAGGCCGACGCCAATTTCGCCAAGCTCGCGCGGCTGACGACGCCGAAGGACGACATACCGCGGCTGATCCTGTGGCCCGAAGCCGCCGTGCCCGACTATCTCGAACGCGGCTATCCATCGGTCTATTACGACCGTTCGCCCGCCGAAGCCCGCGCGCGGATCGTCCGGTTGATGAACCCCGACGACGTCATGCTGCTCGGCGCGCTAAAGCTGGAGCTCGACAAGACCGGCGAGGTCGTCGGCGCGCGCAACGCGGTGATGACGGTGCATGCCGACGGCACGCTCGGCCCGCGTTACGACAAGGCGCATCTGGTGCCCTATGGCGAATATCTGCCGATGCGGCCGATCCTGTCGGCACTCGGCCTTTCGCGGCTCGCGCCCGGCGATATCGATTTCTGGCCGGGTCCCGGTCCCCGCACGCTCGACCTCGGCGCCTTCGGCCGCGCCGGGCTGCAAATCTGTTACGAGATCATCTTTTCGGGCCAGGTCGTCGATCGCGACCATCGCCCCGACTTCATCTTCAACCCGTCGAACGATGCCTGGTTCGGCAGCTGGGGCCCGCCGCAGCATCTCGCCCAGGCGCGCCTCCGCGCGATCGAGGAGGGTCTGCCGGTGATCCGCGCAACGCCGACGGGAATCAGCGCGGTGATCGACGCCGACGGCCGCATTGTCGAATCGCTGCCGATGCACGCGGCGGGGCGCATCGACACGGTGGTGCCGCCCGCGCGCGCGCCGACGCTGTTTGCGCGCTTCGGCAATAGTCTGCCCGTCGGTTTCGCGCTGCTGCTGCTCGCGCTGGCCATTGCGTTCCGGCGCTCGGGGCGCTAACAGCGCGCCGACATAAAGCATCCTTTATATTCGATTCCGAGAAGGCTTTCCCATGCGCAACAGCTTCCTTTTCACCTCCGAAAGCGTGTCGGAGGGCCATCCCGACAAGGTCGCAGACCAGATTTCGGATTCGATCGTCGACCTGTTCCTGTCGAAGGACCCCGAAGCGCGCGTCGCATGCGAGACGCTGACGACGACGCAGCTCGTCGTGCTCGCGGGCGAGATCCGCTGCAAGGGCGTGTTCGAGAATGACGCATGGGCGCCGGGCGCGCTCGACGAGATCGAGGCGACGGTTCGCAAGACGGTGCGCGAGATTGGTTACGAGCAGTCGGGCTTTCACTGGCAGAGCTTCCGCTTCGAGAATAATCTCCACGGCCAGTCGGCGCATATCGCGCAGGGCGTCGACGAAAGCGGCGACAAGGACGAGGGCGCCGGCGATCAGGGGATCATGTTCGGCTATGCGTCGGACGAGACCCCCGACCTGATGCCCGCGACGCTCGATTACAGCCACAAGATCCTCGAGCGCATGGCCGCCGACCGCAAGGCGGGCACCGCGCCCTTCCTCGAGCCCGACACCAAGAGCCAGGTTACGCTGCGCTATGCCAATGAGCGCCCGGTCGAGGCGACCGCGATCGTCGTGTCGACGCAGCATGCGCCCGGCTATTATTTCCACAACGGCGAAGGCGACGAAGCGAAATATACCGAACTGCGCAAATATGTGCTCGGCGTGATCGCCGACGTGCTGCCCGCCGAGCTGCTCACCGCGAACACCGTCTATCACATCAACCCGACCGGCCGCTTCGAGATCGGCGGGCCCGACGGCGACGCGGGGCTGACCGGGCGCAAGATCATCGTCGACACCTATGGCGGCGCGAGCCCGCATGGCGGCGGCGCGTTCAGCGGCAAGGATCCGACCAAGGTCGATCGCTCGGCCGCCTATATCACGCGTTATCTGGCGAAGAATATCGTCGCCGCGGGGCTCGCGCGCCGCTGCACGATCCAGCTCAGCTATGCGATCGGCGTTGCCGAGCCGTTGTCGATCTATGTCGACCTGCACGGCACCGGCACGGTCGAAGAAAGCCGCATCGAGGCCGCGATCCCCGGCCTCGTGCGCCTGACGCCGAAGGGCATCCGCACCCACCTCGGCCTCAACAAGCCGATCTATCGGCAGACCGCCGCCTATGGCCATTTCGGCCGCACCGCCGAGGGCGACGCCTTCCCGTGGGAGCGCACCGACCTCGTCGACAAGCTCAAGGCCGCGCTCGCGGCCTGATAAGGGCCGGGGGCGCTTGCCGCCCCCGCCTCGCCGCGCTAACGGGCGCGCCATGACTGCGCATAAACCCGGCGACCCCACCACCCTCAACCGCCTTTACGGCCGATCGAAGGGCAAGCCGTTGCGGGCGGGGCAGCAGGATCTGGTCGATACGATGCTGCCGCAAATCGCGGTTCCGGCCGAAGGCGAGGTGACCGCCGCGCGGCTGTTCGGTGGCGACTGTCCACTCCATTTCGAGATCGGTTTTGGCGGCGGCGAGCATATGGCGGGGCGCGCCGACATGCTGCCCGACCATGGCTTCATCGGCGCCGAGCCGTTCATCAACGGGGTGGCGCAAGCACTCGTTCATGTCGCGGGCGATCATGGAGCCAGTACGCCGCTCGGTAACGTCCGCATCCATCATGGCGACGCGCTCGAGGTGCTGCGGCGGATTCCCGACGGCGCGCTCTCCTTCGCCTATCTGCTCCACCCCGACCCCTGGCCCAAGGCGCGCCACGCGAAGCGGCGGATGATGAACGACGGCCCGCTCGACCTGATCGCGGCGAAGCTGAAGCCCGGCGGCGAGTTCCGTTTCGGCACCGATCATCCGATCTATCTGCAGCACGCGCTGATGGTGATGCGCCGCCACCGCCACCAATATGAATGGCTGGCGAAGGACGCGCGCGATTTCCAGCTGCGCCCCGGCGGCTGGCCCGAAACGCGCTATGAGGCGAAGGCGCGCGCGCAGGGGCACGAGGTCTGGTATTTTCGCTGGAGGCGTATATAGGAGTGCTATAGGGTTGAAAAGGCTAGTTTTTTATAGCCACTCCCTATGCTATCTTTTCCCCAATTACGCGGCAATTTCCGCCACGGTGATTGCCGGGTGATTGCTGGAAACGCCGTATTGGGAGACCAATTTATGGCAAGCGGAAAGATCACAAAACGGTCGGTCGATGCTCTCATTTCGAGCGGGCAACATGACATTCTTTGGGATGATAGCATAAAGGGTTTTGGCGCAAAGCGAACCAAAGCTGGCGCCGTGTCTTACGTGTTGCAATTCCGAATGGGCGGTCGCGAATCTAAGACGCGTCGCTACACGATAGGCAGCCATGGCTCGCCATGGACGCCAGCCACCGCCAGAGCCGAAGCGGAGCGACTGGCTATTCTGATCGCCCAGGGAATCGATCCAGGCGAAGCAGAGCGGCAACGACGGCGAGAGTCGGTCGATCTAGCCTTCGATAATTACTCTGATCGCTTCGCTGAGGCCTGCGTTGGAGAAGGCTGGAGGCGCCTCGTCAAGCGCAGCCTCGAGCTGCATGTAAAGCCGGTCTTGGGATCAAAGCCCCTTCCCAATCTTACGCGAATCGACATCGTTGCCGTCTTCGACCGCATGCCGCGCGCGCAGATCGCAAATATCCGTAACGTCTTCGCTGTTTTGCGCCGCCTTTTGCGCTGGGCCGTCAGCCGGGGAGATATCGATCGGAGTCCGATGGAAGGCATGGAAACCCCGCCCCCGGTCAAACCTCGCGATCGCTGGCTTTCAGACGAGGAGCTTGGCCGCATCTGGATGGCGGCGCCAAACACGCATTCCTGTTTCGGACCCATCATCCGCCTTCTGATCGTCACCGGTCAGCGACGAGAGGAGGTTTCGTCGCTGCGTTGGGAGGAACTCAACCGTAAAGATCTCCTATGGACCCTGCCCGGCGAACGGGCAAAGAATGGCGAGCCCAACCGAATTCCGCTCAACGAACTTGCAGTTGCGATCCTCGACGAGGTTGCCGGGTCGGCTATCTGGCCGCGTAGCGGCAGGATGTTCACGACCTCCAGGGGCGGAAGGTTCACCGGATATAGCAAAGGCAAGATCAAGCTCGACCTGCTTATGTCGCAAGACGGCCGCGAACCGTTACCGGACTGGCGACTGCATGACTTGAGACGAACTCTTGCAACCGGGTTTCAACGGCTAGGCGTTCGATTTGAAGTGACCGAAGCTGTGCTCAACCACGTCGGAGGTTCCCGCGCGGGCGTCGCCGGTATCTACCAGCGCCACGACTGGAAGGACGAGAAGCGCGAAGCAATGAAGAGTTGGAACGATCATCTGGCAACGATCATTCGTTTGGCGAATATGGCGCCTGATCGCGCATGGTAAGCGCTTATAAAGAGACTTGCTGTCCACGATCGATTGCGCCGAACAAAATATGCAGAGTGAATCTGTCGATTTCCGTTGCGAACAGCTCTTGCAGCCGGATCCGTTCGCCAACGACTGACTCTTGCGTTCTTGCTGATCAAGGGGGATATTCGCGGCGTGCGTAGCAGCGCCAAAGTTGGAGACAATTCGAGTGAACAAGAAGGATGAAATTTACGATCTTCTCGTTAGCCGAATGGTTGGCGCGCAATATAATTTTGGCCAGCGGGTGTCGGTCAAGGATCTTGTGAGCGATACCGGAGCGAGCCGCCAGCCGATCATGGCCGCGCTCAACCGTTTGAGTTCGGAAGGATTTGTTCGCATAATTCCGCAGGTCGGTTGCGAGGTGATAAATCCAAGCTATGACGAGATCGCAGATTTCTATATCATGTTTGAAAGGCTCGAGGGACTGCTGACGGAACTGGCGGCAGCGCGTCGGACCGATTCGCAAACGCGCGATTTGCGCGCGCTGCAAGCACGTATTCTCACGATCGACTTTGACGAGCCGCGCAGCGCGGTAATTTATTGCGAACTCAACCGTGCCTTCCATCAGCTCATCCACGATATGGCTCAGTCGCCCTTTGTCGACGCGCGGCAGAACAGCAATTTTGACATGTCTGATTTCTTCATCAACCAAGCCGGTGGTTTCAATCATTTCATGGCCGATACCGCACGTGAACATGATGAAATCATTGAGGCGATCGCTTCCAAATCCCCTGCCCGCGCGCGCGGGCTGGCAGAATCACACATCGGCGCGGTCGCCTCGTCGGTGTTGGCGGGCCTGCGAAAACATCGCGCCGCCGCCTAACTAATATTCATGAGAGCATGGTGAGGAAGGGCATGATCGAGGCTCCATCGTCGCTCGGTGCGGTCGATGAGGATCACCCTATTACTCCTCTTGTCTTTAGCCCCACTACTTCTAAGTCGCCCAGTCCGAGCTCTCTCCGCAGAACGGAATCAGTATTCTCGCCCAAGAGCGGTGGTGGTGTGGAGGCAACCGCGCGCTCGCCATCGACTTTGATGGGGCTGGCTATGCCTGGAAGATCACCCAATTCCTTGTGGTTGAGCGAAATCTTCATTCGACGGTGCAGAACATGAGCGTCCTTAAAGACGTCCGAAATTTCATTGATCGGACCAGCCGGGACATCGGCGGCGTCGAGCCGTTCTATCCATGAAGCTGCGCCCGCGCCTACAAAGATCGGCGCCAACTCATCTTCCAGCGCCTGTTTGTTTCCGGCCCGCGAACCATTGGTGCCAAAGCGTGGGTCGTCAGCAAGGTCACTCCGCCCAATTGCGTCGCACAGCCGACGAAACTGAGAGTCGTTCCCGATTGCGAGATTGATCCCGCGGTCGGCTGTCGGGAAAGACTGGTATGGCACGATGTTGGGGTGAGCGTTGCCATAACGGGGCGGATTCTCCCCCGTGGCGAAAAAGTTAAAGGCTTGATTTGCAAGGGTGGCAACGGTGACATCGAGCAACGACACGTCGAGATGAGCGCCCTCGCCGGTATTTCCCCGCCGGACAAGAGCTGCCAGGATCGCGATCGCCGAGTAGAGACCCGTCATGATGTCAGACAGGGCAACGCCCGTCTTCATCGGGCCACTTTCCTGCGAACCCGTGACGCTCATTAATCCGCCCATGCCCTGCGCGATAAAATCATAACCGGGCCGGCCGCTATAGGGGCCGTCTTGGCCAAAGCCCGTCACGGAACAATAGACCAGGGCCGGGTTGGCCTCTCGCAGCCTCGCAGCGTCGAGCCCGTAGCGCTTGAGCGTCCCGACCTTGAAATTCTCAACGACAACGTCGCAACCGGCCGCCAAATCTCGAATAATCTGCTGTCCCTCGGCGTCGGTGAAATCGACGGCAATCGCTTCCTTTCCCCGATTTGCGCACAGATAATAGGCAGACGTTGCCTCTCCGCCGGCATAAAGCCAAGGCGGCCCCCAACGACGCGTGTCGTCCCCTTCGAGCGGGCGTTCGACCTTGATAACTGTGGCGCCCAAATCGGCCATGAGCTGCGTTGCCCAAGGTCCAGCAAGGACCCGACTGAGGTCAAGAATCCGAATTCCTTCTAACATTCGGGTCATGGTGCCCCTCCAGCGAGCGCCACCTTATGCGCTTCCTTATTGCATTTAGAAAAATGTGATGCACTATGTGCAACGCGATGACGCAGATCGGATCATGGTTCAAGCCAAATTTTGCGAGCCAGAAGAAGCGCAGGGCGGCGCACCAGATCGGCAAACTGACCAAAAGGGGCATCCATTGACGCATCGATTTCCAATATTTCAGCGAGCCTGGGGTTCTGCTGGCTTATTGCTTTGTGCAGCCTCGCTTTTTTGGGCCCTCAACCCCATTGTTGCGCGCGCAGTTCACCACCTCGTTACCCCCCTCGGCATGGCCTTTTGGCGATGGGTCGTAGCAATGGGGGTAGGCTTACTTTTCGCTTGGCCGCATCTTGTCGCGGATCGTCGCGCAATTCTGCAGAATTGGAAAATGCTGTCGTTTCTCGGAACGCTTGGGATCGGAGCGTTCGCCCTCGTGGTTTATTGGGGCCTTCAATATACAACGGCGACGAATAACCTGATGATGCAGGGCGCCATGCCTTCGATGATACTCCTGCTTTCGACAGTGATCTTTCGAGACCGAATTACGATCGGTCAGTTGGCAGGCACGCTCGTATCACTGGCCGGTTTGCTCGTCATCGTCGCGCAAGGAAGCCTAGCCAATATTCTGGCCATGACGTTCAACCGCGGAGATGCCGCCGCCCTTTTCGGCGTTTTTCTCTACTCGCTCTACTCGACCCTTTTGCGGAAGAAACCCGCCATACATCAGCTCAGCTTTCTCGTAACGCTGTTCGCGGTCGGGGCCGCAAGCATTGCCATCCCGTATCTTCTGGAGATTGCGCACGGCCATTATATGGCGGCGAGGATTGAGGTTCCGCTCGCCATCCTTTATGTCGGAATTTTCCCTTCGCTCCTTGCATATTTCTTTTTCAACCGTTCAGTGGATTTGATCGGTGTCGCTCGCGCGAGTATCTATATGAATCTGCCCCCAGTCTTTGGGGTTGCGCTTGCAATTCTCCTGCTTGGAGAACATCTCGCTCCCTTTCACATTGCGGGCGCGGCACTTGTCGGTGCAGGGGTGTTCATGGCGACACGCCGCGAGGACGAGCCGCCAGCAGCAGGCCGCGTCGAAACTGTGGCCGTCGAGGCTGCATCCTCGCCGCGCTAATTTTCACGTTCGATTTGCCGGCGGACACTGGCACACGGCAGGAGAGCGGATACGCGCGAATGGCTGGCAACAGGGCGCAATCTGCCATTGCATAGGAATGCCGCGCGGGCAGTTGCACAAGAAACGACTTTGCATCTTGAGATATGAATTGTATCTGTTGTTGCTTCCTAGAACCCTCGTATCCCTGCAAAAGGGACAAAATAAGAGAATGGAAGAAGTTTGGAACGTCAGGCAAAAAGCGTGAGAGTGACAGAGCTTGAAGACGATCACTCCGATATGTCCGCCTCTTCCAAATCGCCGCGCGATGTTGCGCAAAAGCCTCGCAAGAGTATCCAGTCGGTAGAGACTGGGGTCCGCGTGCTCGAAGCGCTGATATCTTGTCCCGGCGGCTGCGCACCCCTTCGCGATATCGCCGCGGGAGCCGAGATGTCGCGCAGCCAGGCGCACCGATATCTCCAGGCCTACATTAATACTGGGCTGGTCCAGCAGGAGCCTGCGGACGGTCGCTATTCTCTCGGTCCAACCGCCCTCAAGATCGGACTCTCGGCCTTGTCGAGGCTCGACGTTATTCGCATCACCACCGCCTATCTGCGGCAGCTTGCGGATGATCTCGAGACCACTGGTCTGCTCTCGATATGGGGTGACTATGGGCCGACGATCATCCGTTGGCTCGATGGCGGCGTTCCAATTGCGACGTCTTTGCACGTCGGATCGGTCCTTCCCATTCAGCATTCGTCTGCAGGGCTAGTTTTCATGGCTTTCCAGCCACTCCCTGCCTATAAGCGGCTGCTTGAACGTGAGCGCGCTGCGCGGACGTCCATCGATGAAATCGAGCTGCAAGCTATGCTGACGGAGATCCGGAGGCAAGGCTACGCCAAGGTGGACGGCCAAGTGGTACCGGGGCTCGCTGCCATTTCAGTCCCGGTATTCGACATGCAGGAAAAGCTGATCGCGGTGATTGGCGTACTTGGCCGGATGACCGACGAAAAATTCTTTTGCCAGAGCAATATCGACAAAGTCCAGGCCGCCGCTCTCAAAGCCAGCAACGCAATGGGCTGGCAGCCGGAGGAGATGCGTGGGGATTCCTGACCCGCTTGGTGCGATCGCCATAAACGGGAGCCTCCCGGGCGCTGGCATGCGAGGGGATTTCGGGGGCAGGACGTGAAGCCACTCGATCCCGACACCTTCTGGCGTTTCTCGGTATCAGCTTATGCGCAGCCCGGTGTAGCGGATATTTGCCTCAGCTTGCAGGACGACCATGGCTTCGATGTCAACCTCCTGCTTCTGTGCTGCTGGTTAGCGCAGCTGCGGTCGATCGTGCTTAGCGAGACGGAATTGCGTTTTCTCCTGGCAGAAATTGAGGCGACAAATTCAGAAGTCATCGGGCCACTGCGTCAGGCCCGCCGGTGGCTGAAAGCTCCCGCCAGTACCAGCGGGGCCTCGGCTGCCAAGGCGCAGCGTGTCCGGCGCCTCGTAAAGATGGCCGAACTCGAAGGGGAACGGCTGGCGCAGCACCTGCTAATCAGCGCGGCGAGTGCGCTTGGAGCTGAGAGCTGCGCGGACCGAATGAACGCCGCAAACCTCAGTCTGACGGCCTATACGCGGATCGTTAACGAGACTGACGCTGCCGATGCCTTGCAAAGCCTTGCGCGCCTCGTCGTCAAGGAGCGTTCGAAGGACCCTTTGCCGTCTTGATGTAGGTGAATACAAGATCCACATCGGCGTCTGTCAGCTCGGTTGGGCGGAATGGCGGCATTTCGATCAGCCCGTTTCGGACGACCGAGTGGACATAGTCCTTGTCGAGGTCCTTGCGGCCAATGAGGGGCGCAACGGGTCGCTCCATCTCTTCAAGCAGCATAGTGGCGGGATGACCCGGGCCCGGGTCGTGACAACCCGCGCAGTTCAGGGCATATAATTCTGCACCGTCCGGTTTGTCCGCATCTGACGATTTCGAACAAGCGGTTAGCATCAGCAGAGCGACCGCCAGCAATCCCATCTTCATGCTTTCGATTCCCTTGTTTGAGGTCAGGCCGACAGAAAGAGGTTCGCGGGATCGAGCGCGCGTTTCACGCGCGCGTGCAGTTGAGTTATCGCGCCGCTTTCATAGGTCGCCCTAGCAGAGGCGGCGAGCGCCGGCTCGACGTGCGTCTGTCCAAATCCGGCACCTGCCTGCGCATCGATCAGCTCGATAGCGCAGTCTCTCGCCCGTTTACTGCCCGCGGGACTGCCATCGAAGCACAAATACTGCCGATGCTGGGCAGAGCGCCAGACGGCATTCGTTTCTCCGACAAAATCGAAACCGTGCCGGCCGGAAATATCGCGCGACAAGTCATAAAGACGAAGCCCTTCCTTGCCATCAACCGGGCTGATGGGGCCGATGTCGAGAGAGGATCCTCCGGCCCAGGCCGAAGGGCGGCCAAGTGCATTACCGACCGAACCAAGCATCATGCCTTTTCGCCACGCCCACAGTCCTTCCATCCCGGCTGCGGGAGCGGCCAGCACCCGCGAGCCTTTGATCGATGCGAACGCGTCCTGGACCATCGACCAAGCGATGCGAACATTGTCGGGGAGCCCGTAAAGCGAGCCGTAAAGAGTCCAGTAGCCAAGCCCGATCGACTCCCCGGCTTTTCGAACCTCGCCGGCGGACATTGGGCCGGTGCCGCCGAAGTCGCGGCGTACCTTGCCCGAACGCGCTGCTTCGTGCAGCGCATTTGCCACCGCCACGCCATTGGGGACGACCATATTGGTCTTGAGCGGGCCCAGTACATCGAGAAGTTTGCCAAGATCGTCTTCGTCCGGCACCGTGACAGCAAAGGATTGCGCTGCCGGGGGCTGGGGCATGAGCCAGAGGCCGAGCTTGGTCACGACGCCAAGATCGGATTGTGTGAAGAGCCCGTCGATCCAGGGCCCGTAACCAAATTTGAAGAGCTGCCAGCAGGTACTCTTGGGCATAGCACCCATCCCTGTCCGGACACTGCGGCCGTCGGCCAGCATCAACTCCAGCCCGCATTGCATAAGATAATGATCGGCATATGGGGTATAGCCCACGCGCCGCTTCAGAAAGGCGCTCGCCACCGATTCGTCGGGCTCACCCGGGCAATCGACCCAGAGCTTGAGCCCCCGCTCGCCTATCTGTTCGGAGAGTTGCCGAAAGGTGACGCCTGGCTCGACGAGGCAGTAAGCCAAGTTCTCATTGATCTCGAGAATCTCATTCATGCGGCCAAGATCGAGCAATATGATCTTGTCGCGTGCCGCCACCTCCTGACCTGCGACCGCGCGGCACACAGGTTGAAGCGACGCTCCGGCCTCGCTCGCCACCGCGAGGACCTTGGCAAGTTGCTCGGTGTCGCGCGGCGCGATGATACCCAGGGGCAAGGCGACCCCGGAATGGAAGGGTGCGAGCGCCGCCGGATCGCGTGTTACCCCATCGGCACCGACCAGTGCCTCTAGCGCGTCGAGCGCGGCGGCTTGGCGATTTGCGTCCATCTTGATCACCCCCTATTTCCGCATGGTCGAAGGTTGCAGGACGATCGGAAAAAGATCCGGCTCCGAAACATCGATCGCGAACTCCTCGGCGCGCACGCGCGGGTCGATCGCACTCGCCGGCTCGCTGTCGCGCCAAGAGAAACAGCAGGCCGTGCAGCGATGGATTGTCCAAATCGTTTTCTCGCCATCGACGCCGCGGAAATCAGGGATCGAAGCGTCGGAGCCACATCGCGGGCAATGGGGTGCAGTCATAGCGTCTCGCCTCGTTGCATCGCCTGGATCCGTTTGCCGAGGTCATCGATAGTCTGGCCGGTGGGCGGGGTGACCAGATGTGCCTCGCCCACCGGATCGGGCGGGAGATAGCTTGTTGCGTCGATAATCAGATGGTGCCCCTTCCCCGGCGTCACGGCAGCGGGGTCGATCGGGACCATCGCCATGTTCGGCAGGACGATGATGTCCTCCGCGCGCGTCCGGGTCGACAGGGCCCACATGACCTGGTTGAGATCGAAGGGATCGATATCGCCATCGACCATGATCAGATTTTTCAGATACATGAGGCCATGGGGCGTACCAAGCGCGCGGAGCGCCACGGATTTTGCGAAGCCCGCCATCCGGTTCTTGACCGCGATGATCGCTGTCAGTCCGTGCTGGTACAGCGCATTCACCGCGGTGACTTCGGGGAAGGTCTGGCGCAACTGTGCATAGATGGGCGCCGACGTATGAAGACCGATCAGCGTGTCGTGCTCCGTCCAGCCACGACCGATGTAGATATTCTCGAATATAGGGTTCTTTCGGTGCGAGACGGCGGTCACCTTGAAGACAGGGGCGCGTCGCACGCCGCTGTAGGATCCTGGGAATTCACCGAACGGCCCCTCGAAGACTCGCTCGCCGAGCTGGAGCTCGGCTTCGATGACGATCTCGCTATCCGCGAGGATGTCGATACCGTTGCCGGAATTCGTCAGCCGGATCGGCGCTCCCATCATCGCCGAGGCATAAGCATATTCGGACTCGTCGTAGCCGATTGGTGTTGCTGCGAACAATGCGACGCCGGGATGATTGCCAAGCATGACGGCAATCTTGAGCGGCAACCCTTCGCGTTCCGCCGCTAGAATCTGGCGTCCCATGTCATGCGACGGGATCGTCATCAGGCTGAAGCGATCGGGACCCTGAATCTGAAGCCTGTAGATACCGACATTCTGCTTGCCGAAATTGTCGGGATCCAACGGATCGCGCGAAGCCACCGACGCCTTGGCCAGATAGAAGCCACCGTCAAACTCGTTGATGCGATACACGGGCAGCAGGTCGTAGAGATTGATATTCTCCTCGTGCCGGCACTCATGCACAGGCGCCTGCCCCTCGGAAACGCGGCTGATCTGGGCAGAGGCATCGCCCCAGCGCCCGGCTATGTCGAAGAACATATCCCGGATTGTGGTGCCTTTTGGCTGACCCAGGAGCAGCGCGATATTATCCCAAGAGCCGTGCACCCCGACAACCGTGCGTTTCCCGGGGTAGCCCGCTATATTGTCGAACAGGATCGCAGGAGCATGGTTGACATCGCGCGATGCGGCCACGGCAATGTTGCGCAGGTCGGGCTCGGGCATGATCCGGTCCGTCCAGGTGATGGCCTGCCCATATTCTTCGAGGAGCTCCAGAAAATCGCGCAGCGATCCGACGCCTCTTGCGCGATCGGCGAGGTTGGCGCGAATGGCTGACTTTCCTTGAGACATCAGTGTGCTCCCCCAACGGCCGCGTCGGTCTGGATGCTCACCCATTTCCACTCGGTCATGATTTCAAGATCGGCCTCGGTGCCCTCGCGGCCAAATCCGGAAGCCTTGGAACCGCCGAACGGCACGTGAGGCTCGTCGTGCAACGTGGGCGCGTTGACATGGACCATCCCGGACTCGATTTCGCGAGCGAACCGAAGCGCCTTGTCGATGTCGCGCGTGAAGATCGCGGCGCTCAGGCCATATTCGGTGTCGTTGGCAAGCCGGAGGGCTTCATCGAGGTCATCGAACGGATAGAGCGACGTGACCGGCCCGAAGGTTTCCTGGGCCGCTACCTCCATCCCGGGCTGGACACCGGAGAGGATGGTCGCATGGCACACATGGCCCGTCCATTCGCCCCCGGCGAGTATTTCGGCTCCCTTGCCGCGGGCGTCATCGATATGCTGCCGCACGCGCGCGCGCTGACGCCCGGAAATGATAGGACCCAGCATCGTTGCGGGATCGCGCAGATCGCCGGATGAGAGTTTCGCAGCTGCAGCAGCGAAAGCCTTGGAGAACCGGTCGAAGATCGGACGTTCGACATAGATACGCGACGCCCCCATGCACACCTGGCCCTGATACATGAAGATGCTGAAGATCGCGGCCGCCACGGCCTTTTCGATGTCGGCGTCGGCGCAGACGACGAGAGGACTCTTCCCGCCGAGTTCGAGGGTATATTTCTTGAAGCCTTCAGCTGCGATGCGCGCGATATGCCGCCCGACCCGGGACGAGCCCGTGAAGGTGATCGCGCGAACCTTGGGATGGCCAGTAAGCGCATCGCCGATTTTGGCGCCGTCCCCATATACAATGTTGAACAGGCCTTCGGGCACGCCTGCTTCCTCCCAGAGGCGCGCGAGTTGATCGGCCACGCGCGGTGCCGCTTCCGACGGAAGCAGGACGAAGGCATTGCCCGTCGCGAGCGCCATGGCCGACTGCTTGATCCCCTTGATCAGCGGGACGTTGAACGGCGTAATGCCGGCAACGACTCCGACCGGTTCGCGAAAACTCATGCTGACGCGGCCGGGCGCATCGGATGGAATAGTCTCGCCGCGAATGCGCCGGGGAACGCCTGCGGCCGCGCGCAAGAAGCTCGTGGCGAACCGGGTCTCGAAACCGGCCTTTGCGATCGGCGAGCCGATTTCATCAACGAGCGTGTCGGCAAATTGCGATGCGTCACGCTCCATGAGAGCCGAAGCCTTTATCATCCATCCCTCGCGCGCGGCTGCGGAAAGGTCGCGGTTCCGGCGATAGGCCGTGTCGGCCGCCTCAACTGCTCGATCGACGTCGGCCGGAGTCCCGGCAGCCGCCCGGGAATAGAGACTGTCGTCAATCGGGTTCAGGCTTTCGAAATAAGCGCCGTCGCCAGGGGCAACCGGTGACCCGCCGATCCAGTGGTCAAGCCCCCTCACTTCGTCCTTACGCATCATGAATCTCCTGGGAGCGTGGGTCGCGTGGCATCAGGGACGCGCCGACTTCGGCCATATGCCCTGCTTTCCGGGCGAAAGAATGCCGTTGGGATCGAGAGCGTCCTTCAGGCGGTGATGGAGATCCCAAAGCGCCCCGTCGTTGTGACGATAGGTTCCAGCAATCTGGTCCATGAAGGCGAGATGGGTACGATATTCGCCGAACCCTGCCGCCGCGGCCTCGTCCACCAGGAGACTGAAGAGATCGTGGGCGCTCTTGCGCATCGTTTCATCGGCCCGATTGTACATGATCATCAAAATGTGATGCATGTCCCGCCAGCCGACCAGAAACTCACCGATGTAGTCGAAGCCGAATTCGTGGCAGCGTTTCTTGATCAGATTATATTGAGCCAAGGCTTCCGCCCCGTCGGGCGCGGAAATCGGGGAAAAGTTGACGTGTCCCCCTCCGCCGATCCAGTTCATGATGCTGAACTCGGTCATATTGGGTTCGCCGCGCATGAGCTTAACGCGATAATCCCACGCAGGATCATTCTCGCGCGCGAAGTGGAACTTGGCGCCCGGAATGTTGCTGAATGCCTCCTCGATCAATTTCCAATTATTCTCGATCATGGGCGGTGGTCCGTAGAGGGCGCCGTAATAATTCCACATCCCGAGATTGAGGTCCGCGGCGATCTTCGTCCGGATCGACGGCGGGAGCGGCCCCTTGCCGTCATAATAATGTCGCCGCGTGGTCTTCGCCGAGGCCTCCCACAATAGGTCGACCGCGACCGCTGCGTTAGGGATCACCTGATTCACCTTGAGCGGGCGCGTGATCTCGAAAATCTGCTCGAGATCCTCTTCGCGTGGAAAGGTGATCATGAACGGCTTGTAACCGGGCGGCTCCGGCATCAGCCAGATGCCGAGTTTGGTGACGACGCCGAAATTCGACTGGGTGAACATGCCATCGAACTGCGGTCCGAGCCCATGTTTGCTGATCTGCCAATGCTTGCTGTTAGAGATGCCTCCCTGGCCCGTGCGAACGACCTGGCCATCGGCAAGCACAACTTCCATCCCGCATTGCATAATGAAGTGATCGCCATAGGGCGTGTAGCCGGCGCCATGCTCGAGCGCGTTCCCCATGACGCCGCCCCAGGCGGGCGCTGCCGGATCGATCCACAATTTGCTGCCGATCCGCTGCAGGTGGCGATAAAGCTGCATGTAGGAAACGCCCGGCTCGACCAGCGCATATCCATATTTTTCGTTGACTTCGATGATCCGGTTCATCCGTTTCAGATCGAGGACAAGATATCCGGATTTGCGGGGTGCCGGCCCGCCATATGCGAAGTTCCGTCCAGTCCCGATGGTCCAGATCGGCAATCGGAAGCTGTTGGCGATGGCAAGGATCCGCTGCACCTGTTCGACGCTTTCCGGAGCGACGGCGGCAGAAGGAAGCAGAGTGCCATCGGCAAGCGGCGAATACGCGTCGCGGTAAGTCGACAGCGGAAGCTCGTCGACGAAAACCCAGGTTTTGCCGACGACGCCTGCGAGTTCATCGAGGGCCCGTGAAAAGTCGGCCGCCGCAATTCCCTCGGGCAGCGGCGGCCTCACCGCGTTTCTCCGGCAAGCCGAAAGGCCCAGGTCACAAGTAGGCCGGGGCTATTCGAGGCGAGTGCACATTCCCCCGAAATGCACGCGGCCCGGCGCGGTGATGATTTGTGGCCGTCCAGCTCATCGCGAACTTTCTGCGCAACGACGGCGGGCCAAGTATATTGCGGGAGCGCGCCCAAGCCGGGGGCGGCGCCGATGCGGTGTGTCCAGCGGCCCGCCTCATAGGAATGTTCCCATCGAAGCAAAGGCTCCGCTCCACTCTCGATGAGCAACTGGGCCGCAATCATTGCAGCGGGGTCGGAGGTCAGGCCTGCAATCACCTGCGCGCCGCGGGGCCAGTCGCCAAGCAACTCATCCAGCCCGCTTCCGACATCCAGCGCGAGAGACTTTTTCGAAGACGATATGAGGGACGCGGCAAAACGCTCGCTTTCCTCAACCCTTGGCTGGCTGACGACGAGAACGGCCTCTTCGTCCGCCGCACTTCCTGACCGGAAGCGGGAGGCTCCAACCAGACCCGCGCAAAAAACCCCGGCGCCCAATAGCTCCCGGCGCATCAGCACTGCCGCCATCAAATTGTCCTTTCCGATTTATCCGCCTGCGCCAGAGGCATCACTTCTGCGCCCTTCAGTCCGGTCCATCGGCGATCGGCGGCCCGATGGATGCCGAACTGGTCGAGGACCCGGATGCAGCTATGGTCGACGATTTCGTCGATCGACGATGGCCGAGCGTAGAACGCCGGGACGGGTGGGAAAATTATCGCCCCCATTTCGGTACAGGCTGCCATGTTTCGAAGATGGGCAAGGTTCAGGGGCGTCTCTCGCACCATGAGCGTTAATGGACGACGCTCCTTGAGCATGACGTCGGCAGCTCGGGTGATCAGATTGTCGGAGAGCCCATTGGCGATCGCCGCAAGGGTGCGCATGGAGCAGGGCGCGACAATCATGCCGTCACAGAGAAACGATCCGCTCGCGATACTGGCGCCGACATTCCGTATGTTATGAACCACGTCAGCCGACGCTTCAAATTTTTTCAGCGTTAGCGGCAGTTCCTCGCGGATGTTGAGCACGGCTGCCTGGGAGACCACGAGGTGCGTTTCGCAGCTCGGATCTTCACGCAGCATTTCCAGCAGACGCAGACCGTAGATTGATCCTGTCGCGCCGGTGATCGCGATCACGATCTTTTGCAACGTCATCGCCCCCGCCGGCGGAGGCCGCCTGTATCCGGTCGATTCGGCACTAGCATAGCCCGCTCCCGATTTCCTATTTGGACACAGCATACAATCCGTTGCTTATTGTGCAAGGCCAAAACCGGCGCGCGGATCGCGGTCACTGGCGGAATCGATCGAGCAGCCCGCGTGCCGCATCGGCGAGGGCGAACGCATCTATTCCGACAGCGACGAAGCTTGCGCCGCCGGCGAGATGTGCATCGAGAAGCGCGAGATCGCGCGACAGAATTCCCGCTGGCTTTCCCGCGGCAAGGATGCGGGACAACGCGCCCATCGTGAGCTCGCGCACCCGCTCCCGGTTGGCGCTTCCCAAGAGCCCGGCCGACGCTGCCAGATCGGCTGGACCGATGAACAGCGCGTCGATCCCGTCGACGCCGGCGATTGCTTCGATATTCTCGACACCCTGAATCGTCTCGATTTGCGCAATCAGACAAAGCCGCTCGTTGGCATCGGCAACATGGGTCGCAATGCCGCCCCAGCGCGATGCCCTTGCACCGCCGATGCCTCGGCTGCCCGATGGGGGGTAGCGGCATGCTTCGACCAACCGGAAGGCCTGCTCAGCCGTTTCGACCATCGGAACCATGAGGGTCGTCGCTCCCAAGTCGAGGATTTGACGGATCGCGACGGGGTCTGATGAAGGCACGCGCACGACGGCAGCGCAGGGCGGGCAGGACGCTATTGCCCGCAATTGCTCGATTATCCCGGGCAGAGTTTGCGGTCCGTGCTCGGCATCGACAAGGAGCCAGTCGAACCCCAGTCCGGCGCAGATTTCGGCGATGTCGGCGTTCGCCAGCGCCAGCCAGAATCCCATCTGCGTCCGCCCTTCGGCGAGCGCGACTTTGAAATGGTTGGGAGGATTTGCTGACGACATGTCAGACAAACCGCATCGCGATCGAGCCGAGCCTGCCATAATCCGCAGATATCACGTCGCCGCGCGACACAGGGACCGGGCGGGTAAAAGAACCGCCCAGCAGGATTTCGCCCGCCTGCAACTCTTCTCCCCACTGCGACAAGCGATTTGCCAACCACGCGACCCCTCGCGCTGGATGGTTTAGCACGCCAGCCGCAATTCCTGTTTCCTCGATGACGGCATTGCGAGATAATATGGCGCCGGCCCATCGCAGGTCGATGGCGTCCGGCCGGATGGGCCGGCCGCCGAGGACGATCCCGGCATTCGCCGCGTTGTCGGCAATCGTATCCTGGATTTTCCGGGCGCTGCCGGTCTCCGCGTCGATCGGCTGAACGCGGCTGTCGATGATCTCCACGGCGGGCACTACATATTCAGTGGCAGCGAGAACAGCCCGTGTCGTCACATCGGGACCACCCAGCGGCCGGGAGAGAATGAAGGCCAATTCGACTTCGACCTTCGGATTGATGAAGCGATCGATGGGAATTTCGCTCCCCTCCTCGAACGCCATGTCATCGAGCAACGTGCCATAGTCGGGCTCGGTGATACCAGCAGACGCCTGCATCGCACGCGATGTCAGACCAATCTTGCGGCCAATGGACCGACGTCCCGCCGCCTTCTTGAGCTCAACCCACGCGCGGGCGATGCGATATCCATCTTCTATCGTCATCTGAGGGAAGCGAAGCGACAGCTGCCGGACGGGTGTTTGGCTCGCCTCGGCGACATCCAGTTCACGCGCGAGCGATGCAACAGTCTCGTCGTCCATCTCGGCTACTCCCCGTCCCACAATTGCTTATCTGGCAAATGCATTGCACAATGAGATATGAGAGTCCAGTCGGCAGGTCGCTAGAGTTTACAATGGACAACACGATAGCCATTGTGCAATGTCCAGGTCGGATGGAATGCCATCGATAAGACGGAAGGGAGAGATTTCATGGGTTCGGATGTCATCCGGGAAGAGAAAATCGAAGGACGCGGGCTTACGTCGCACACGATGATCGCCGGCGATCCCAAGAAGCCTGCCATATTACTTCTGCATGGCGCCGGGCCGGGTGCGCACGCCGCATCAAACTGGCGCCACCTAATGCCCGATCTCGCCGAAAATTTCTTCGTGATCGCACCCGATCTGATCGGATTTGGCCAGTCCACCATACCGGATCCGTTCCCGGACAATGTCATGGCGTGGATCGGTGTCCGCGTCGAACAATGCCTCGGACTGATGGACGCGCTTGAGATCGACAGCGCCCATATCGTCGGAAATTCGATGGGCGGCGCGCTGACACTGCAGCTTCTGAGCGAAACGCCCGAACGATTCGATAAGGTCATTCTCATGGGGTCGATAGGTGCCCCGGCGCCGCGGACGCCGGAGTTGGTTCGGCTGCTCTCCTTTTATTCCGATCCGCGCCCAGCGCGATATCGCCAGCTGATGCACAGCTTCGCCTATGACGCTGACAAGTTCGAAGGAATGGAAGAGATCGTATCGTCGCGCTATCAAATTGCGACCGATCCCGCTGTCATGTCCATCGCGTCGAAGATGATCGATTCGATGAAGGTCGGGATCGAAACGCTTGCAATGCCGCCGTCGATCTTGGGCAAGCTTCCGCACGACGTGCTGATTTTTCACGGCAGGCAGGACCGGATCGTCCCTCTCGATACGAGCCTCTATCTGCTTGAGCATCTCCAGCATGCCGAACTCTATGTTCTCGATAGGTCGGGACACTGGAGCCAGCTTGAGCGATGGGACATCATGCGCCCGATGCTCGAACGCCATTTTGGCGCACGCGACTGGACGACGGCCTGAGGGCCGTTGTCACCCCGATGACGTACATATCCAAGGGCGCTGGCTCTCACCATCGCTCCCAGGTGTGACTAGATCGGATAGACCAGATAGCGGGGTAGTACCGTCGTATCGAGGAGGGTGCGACGGGAAAGAAGCTTAAGATCTCCATCCGCGCCTTCTCGAACGAGATCCTCATATTGCCCCGTCGCGAGGACTTCGGACACGCCGCTGTCTTCGGGCGTCATGAACACGCTGAAGTTGGACCGCGCTTTCCAGGTGTTATCATCAATTCGGTCCGCCGCGACGCGCTGAACGAAATGCCGAGTTCGATAGTCCTGAAATGTCCCGGCCCATATCTTCGTGATATAGGTCACTCGGTCGAGCAGGCGCGCGTGGCAGTCGTCGTACATGAAGCCCAGCGCGAGCCCCTGTTCCTCATTTTCACGCGACAGACAGATATAGGATGCGTCGTCCTCTTCCACATAGTTGGATAGCCAGCGCTGCATATCCTTGCTGTCGAGTGCGTCCGCGTCCGCGACGAGCAAGTCGTCGAGCGCGCGATTAAAGTTTTCGGGCGCCAAGGTCATGCTGCGCGCCTTTCGAAACCCATTATTTCCCGATAATATTCCCATCTCGGAAGATTTCCGCTCTCGTCGTTCTGAAGGAACTCGTCCTCGATCTTCTCTTTGTCACGGACACCTTTTTGAAAGATGGCCGCGCCGGGCGTGTGGTTCCCGATATGAATCCGGTGAAAAATCGACGCGTCTTCCATGCTGATCAGGCCGCTCGGACCCAAGAGGTTCGAACTTTGGCGCAAGCGGTGCCGCACCATCTCCTCATCGTCATCGGCATGCGCGAAATAAGCGTAATGCACTTCGACCCGCTCATGATCGATGGGCGTCGCGAACCGCAGGTTGATAACGTCCAAATGCTTCGTTGCAACGAAGGTCGGAAAGAGGCTGACGATCCGGGATCCGACGGAGGGGTCCTGCCCCTTGAACTCGATGATCGACGGATCTTCGAGCATCGTATCGCCACGGGCAACCGACAGCTCGGATTCAAAGCCTATATGGCCCCGTTTCGTGCTGGTGAACTGGCGCCCCTTACCGCCCTGCCAGTTTAGGAGATTGAAGGCCTGGTGCAGGAGCGGTGCATGATAGCCGTCATTGTCGGTATAGGACTTCCAGTTCGTGTTGTACCGGACCTTCTGGTAGCCGAGCAGCTTGAGGCGGCCGTCCCCCCCCACGAGCTCGCGGAGCGTTTCCACGATCGATCCGAGGCATTCGAGAAGGGGTTCGGTTCGAGCGGACATGGTGACGAACACGACGCCGTAGACGCTCTCCATCCGGGGTTGGGCCAAGGGATAGTCGGAGCGGTTGAAGCCAGGCACGAACTCGCGCTGGTTCGGACACCCGACCAGGTCCCCCCGCGTGCTGAACAGCCAGCGATGATATGGGCATTCGAATTCCTGCTTGTTACCCATCGGAGCGGTTTCGAGCTGGTTCCCGCGGTGCGAGCAGGCGTTGAAGAAGGCGCGAACGATACCATCATCGCCGCGCGCGATCAGCAGGGGAATACCGGCGAGACGAAACGTCTTGAAATCCCCCCGTTCCGGGATCTCGCTCTCATGGCAAACCGGATGCCACTCCTCGCCATGAAAAATGCGCTGCAGTTCGGTGTCGTAAACGTCCTTGCGTACAAAAACTTCCTTCGGAATCTCATTGAAATTGTGAGGCCAGTCCAAATCTAGCTTCGTCATGGGATTGCCTCCAATGATAATGGCGTGGATTGCTCGCGTTCCAGCTCGCGTCCCAGATCGGCCCACATCGTGCCGGATTTGCGCGCCCCGGCCAGAAACGGCTCGGGTACGAGATGATAGGGCGGCCGAACTGGTCCCGCTTTCATCCACCCTGCAGCGTCCATTCGGGCCTTCTCGAGGCCGATGTTATACGTTGAAAATTCCTTGAAGCTCCCATTCGGGAACAGGGGCGCGGCGGTGGGGCCCAGACGCGCCTGCAGCGCCCGCGCGGCCGCCCAGTCGCCGCTTGCCCTCGCCTTCGCGACAATATCGCGCAAACTCGTCGTCACGAGCGGATGGCAAACGGCGCCACTGGACCAGAAGGCATCGATCTCGTCGACCATCCGCGCCGCCGCATAATAATCGAAATCGATGGGGAGTAGCTTGATATTGCCCTTCACGGCCGCGAGATCGGCCAGCAGCGTACCGACCCCGATATATTTCGCGGTCACGACCTGGGGAATTTCCGCGACCTGCGCCCAGAATGCCCGCGGAAAATCGAACTTGAACGCTTCGGGGTTGGCGTAAATGGCGATATTCATTTCGGGGACGGCCTCGGCGACGTCGCGATAGAATTGCACGGAAACGTCGAGCGCGGGCGCGCACCACATCGGAATGCCAAGCATGGTCCCGTCGGCGCCAAGCGCAAGCGCTTCCCGGGTCAGGGCGATCGTATCGCGCGTGTTAAGGCAGGTCGTGCCCACGAACACGGGAACGCGGCCGCCGGCCGCATCGACAATCGCTCGCATATAATCGAGCTTTTCGCCGTGGGTGAGCGTTGCCGCCTCTCCCAAAGTTCCCATGCTGAGAATGCCGTCAATTCCAGCGTCGATCAGCCCGTTCACCACCCGCGCGGCTTCATCCAGGTCGACCGTGTTCTCTGAGCGCCAGTCCGAGGCGTTTTCGGTAGCGGGCGTCGGCACGATGGCCCAGGCGCCTTTGATATCATCGGGTCGGAGCAGCCGGCTGCGCATCATCCCTCTCCTTTTGGACCTGCAGAATCACGGCCCTTTCGTTGTTCATAGTGTAATGCATTACTCCTTGTGTTTGCAAGCTGCGACATGTAATTCCTGAATCAACCATTGCGTAACAATTCTATCCAGTTGATATTTATCAATTTTAGTTGCGCAATAATGGAGAGCTCACGATGATTTCCTCCGGGCGATATGCCGATAAAATTGCCGTGGTTACGGGCGGAGCCCAAGGCATCGGATTGGCGGTTGCGACCCGAATGGCCCGGGAAGGCGCGACAGTGACCATCGCTGACCGCGCCGAGGACGCCACGATGGCGGCCGTTGCGGGCCTTCGTTCCGACGGGCTCGACGCTTATGGTGAAATTCACGACCTTGAGAAAAGAGACGGCGCCTGTTCGCTTTACGGGAATGTGATCGAGCGGCATGGGCGCGTCGATGTCGCGGTCCATAATGTCGGCGGCACGATCTGGGCCAAGCCCTTCTGGGACTATTGCGCGGAGGAGATAGAGGCTGAGATCAACCGTTCGCTCTGGCCTACGATCTGGTGCTGTCATGCCGTGCTCCCGCATCTTTTGGCGGCGGGCCAGGGTGCGATCGTCAACGTCGGCTCGGTCGCGACGCGTGGGATCAACCGCTTGCCCTATGCCGCAGCGAAGGGCGGCGTTGCTGCGCTGACCGTGGCGCTTGCCCAGGATCTCGAAGACAGGCCCATTCGGGTCAATTGCGTGGCGCCAGGCGGCGTGAACGTCACGAGAGTCACACCCAGAAATCCGGCCGAGCCCACCGAGGCAGACAAGGCAGGGTTCGAGGCTGTCGTAAGGCAGACGCTGCGCGATACCCCGATGGCGCGCTTTGGCGAGGTCGACGAGATAGCTGCCGCCATCTGTTTTCTCGGCGCCCCCGAGGCCTCCTACATCACCGGACAGACGCTCTATGTTGCCGGAGGCGGGATAGGCTGAAGTTCGGGGACCTAGGAAGCAGACTTCTTCAATATTTCGCGCAGCGGGACATCGACATCGGCCAACTCCGCCGGTCCGACGCGCGCGCGGCGTTCGACAAGGCGCTTGGCGACTCCCATATCTGCCGACCGGTTCGCGGTCAGCGCGCCCATGACGAGATCTCCTGCGAGGAAGAATGCGCAAAAGGCATCATCCTCCACCCTCCCGCGCATGATGAGCTGCTGCTGCGCGTCGATGCGCCCGGTCACTTGTATGTTCAGATCATATTGGTCGCTCCAGAACCAGCACGGGCGGCAATATTCGACGGGTTGACCGAGCATGGCGGCCGCTGCAGCTGCGCCCTGCTCGGCTGCATTCTGATAGGTCTCCATTCGCACGCGGCCGCCGAAGAAGTCGGGTTGCTCGGCGACGTCGCCCGCGGCGAAGATGACGGGATTGCTGGTACGGCATTGCGCGTCGACTACGATCCCATTGCCGACGATCAGGCCGGCATCCGCTGCCAGTTCGACGGCCGGGACGATCCCGATACCCACAACAACTGCGTCGCAGGCAAGTTCTTCGCCATCATCGAGCTCGACGGCGCAGACTTTCGCGCCGCTCAGGCGAAGACCTTTGACCGATCGGCCGTAGAGCGCACGAACGCCCTGCATCCGGTGATGCTCGCCGAGCCAAGCTCCAAAATGGTCCCCGAGTGCCCGGATCATCGGCGAAGCGAACGGCTCAACAGCGGTAACATTGCAGCCCATTCGCCGCGCGCTGGCAGCAACCTCGGCGCCGATGACGCCCATTCCGATGATCACGATCTGCGCGCCGGGCCGCAGATCGGCGGCAAGGCCGGCGGCGTCGCCAAGGGTGCGAAGATGGTGCACATTGGCAGCCTCGGCCCCTGGCAAAGGCAGGCGGCGAGCGGCGCCGCCCGTTGCCAGGAGAATGCGGTCCGCCTGAACCGCTTCGCCGGACGCGAGCCTCAGCGCGCCGGCGCGCAGGTCGATCGCCGTTGTTCGCACGCCCAGGCGGAGCTCGACCTTGTTCGAGGCGTACCAATGCTCGTCATGAAGATAGAAGCTTCCAGAAGGCGTTCCGCCTTCCCACAGAAACTCCTTCGAAAGCGGCGGCCGTTCGTAAGGGCGCCACGGCTCCTCGCCGATGAGATGAATATGGCCGTCATAACCTGCGCTGCGCAGTGATTCCGCCGCCCTTGCGCCGGCCATGTTTGCGCCGACGACCGCAATGCTATTGATCACTATTGGTCACCCTATTGATCGAACATTCCAAGCTTGCCCTCGTCGAGGTTCACGATCACCGACTTCGTCTGGGTATAGTGGTTGAGCACCTCGTGACTAAACTCCCGGCCAAACCCGCTCTGCTTGTATCCGCCGAGCGGCATGTTTGGTTTGAGGTTATAATATCGGTTGATCCATACCGTCCCGGTTTCAAGCTTCCTTGCAATGCGATGCGCGCGCGCGAGGTCGCGGGTCCACACGCCGCCGGCGAGGCCGAAGCTCGTGTCATTGGCACGCGCCATCATCTCGTCCTCGTCGCGCCAGCTTTGCACTGTGGTAACAGGACCGAAGATCTCTTCTTGCGCAATTCGCATGTCGTTTGCGACCTTGGTGAAGATTGTCGGCTGGACGAAATGCCCTTTCGCGAGCCCGGCATCCGCCGAACGCGCGCCGCCGGCAAAGACCGTCGCCCCTTCCTCGATCGCGAGCGCGAGGTAGGATTCGATCTTCTCCATTTGCATAGTCGAAGCCTGCGCTCCGAGCTGCGTGGCAGGGTCCAGCGGATCGCCCTGCCTGATGTTGCCGAGCGCATCACGAAATTTCTCGAGAAACTCTTCCTCTATTGCCTCGTGAAGGAAGAGGCGCGACCCGGCGAGGCACACCTCGCCCTTGTTAAGGACGGTCGACATCGTTGCGCTCTCGACAGCCGCGTCGATATCGGCATCGGCACAAATGATGTGCGCCGATTTTCCGCCGAGTTCGAGCGTCTGCGGAATGATATTCGCCGAGGCATATTGGATCACGCGGCGCGCGGTCGCGACCGATCCCGTGAAAGCGACTTTGCGCACGTCGGGATGGGTTACGAGCGCCTCTCCGACGTCGGCCCCATAACCCGTGACGACATTCACCACACCCGGCGGCAGAATATCGGCCATCTCCACGAAAAATTCGAGCACCGAGAGGCATACCGTTTCGGCCGGCTTCAATACCACCGTATTGCCCGCCGCCAGAGCCGGCGCGATTTTGCACGCCATCATGAGCAGGGGAACATTCCACGGTATGATCTGGGCGCAGACGCCCAGCGGCTCGCGGTGCACGATGCCGATCGCATCGGGAAAGTCCAGCGTCTGGCCATGCAGGCCGTAGGCGGCACCCGCGAAGAGTTCGAACTGGCCGATCGCGTTGGGCAGGTCGAAATACAGCGACTCGCGGATGGGCTTACCGTTGTTCAGCGTTTCGAGGACGGCATATTCTTCAAGGCGCGCCTTGAGGCGGCGCGCAATTTCGTAAAGAAGGTCCTGCCGCTCCGCCGCGCTGCTCTGGGACCATGCGGGAAAGGCCGCTTTTGCCGCCGCCACGGCCCGACCAACATCGGCGGCGTTCCCAGCTTGAATTCGGGCGAGCGTCTCACCCGTAGCAGGGTTGAGCAGCGCGATTGTCTTGCCGCTGGCGCCCCCGACCCATTCTCCGCCAATCAGATGGCCATATTCGTCGCGAATGCCATAGTTGCTTTCAATCGCCTTCAGATTTGTCGACATGTCGCTTCTCCACCTTATTCCACAACTTCGATCGTCAGACGACCGAGAGGATAGAGCCGGCAAGCAAGGGCATAACCCGCCTGGAGCTCCGCGTCCGATACATGCGCCTTGCTCATCTTGCCGAGCCGATGCGCGCCTTCGATAACCCGTACCCGGCAGATTCCGCAGCCGCCGCCCCGGCATCCGACGCCGATGTCGCTCGCTCCGCTGCGCTCCATGGCAACGAGCACGCGCTCCCCGTCCGGGCATGGAAAGGCGCTGCCTCCCACGATTTCCACGAGATGCGGGCGCATAGCGACTATCCCCCGGACTCGCGCGCGCGCCGCGCGGCGAACGACTGGCCGCCAACTGCGAAATGTGCTGCGGGAACCTCACGCAGGATGACGCGAACCGACTCGATCGGCGCCCCGACGGCGGATACGGCGGCGTCGGTCAGCGCCGCGACGAGAGCTTCCTTCGCCTCCGGCGTTCGTCCCTCGAGCAAGGTGACCTCGATAATCGGCATCAGGCATCAACCCTGATCGAAACTGATCCGAGATTCTGGACAGTCGTGCGGATCGACTGACCCTTGGCAAGGGTCGGAGCAGCTGTGATCCCGCCCGCCAGGACGATATCCCCGGCCTCGATGCGCTCGCCGCCCTCCGACACCATGCGCGCGGCCGCAACGAGCGATCGTAGCGGATGCCCCAATATGGCGGCGCTGGACCCCACTTCGACGACTTCGCCGTCGATTTCGAGAATGACCCCGAGATTCGAGATATCCTGGTGCGGGTCGTTCCAGCTTCCGACGACAAAGCCCGAGGAAGAACTGTTGTCAGCGATGACATCGGCGAGCGCGAACTTGAAATTCTCGTATCGGCTGTCGATCACCTCCATCGCAGGCGCCACCGCGGCAACCGCGGCGAGCGCCTGGGCCATCGTAACCCTACCGGCGAGGGGAGCCGACATCAGGAAGGCGATTTCCGGCTCGATGCGTGGGTGGACGAAGTTAGCGAGCGCAAGGCTGCCCCCTTCCTCGATCAGCATCTTGTCGGTGAGTCGGCCCCAAGCCATCTGGTCGACGCCCACTTGTTGCATCTTGGCCCGGCTCGTGAGACCCATTTTGACGCCGACACGCCGCTCGCCGCGCTGGAGGCGACGATCGATGGACAGTCGCTGGATTTCATAAGCGTCCTCAACCGTCAGCTCGGGTCGGGCATGGGTCAACTGCGGCGTAGCCACGCGTTCGTGCGCGGCCCGGTCCAGGATTTCGGCCAGACTTGCCAAATCGCTCATTGCGACACCGCCAGTTCCTGGTCCCGAACGAGGTCGAGGGCGACATCGACGATCATATCTTCCTGGCCGCCGACCATCCGCCGCCTGCCGAGCTCGACCAGGATCTGGCGGGTATCGAGACCATATTGTTCGGCCGCCTTTTCGGCATGGCGCAGGAAACTGGAATAAACGCCTGCATAGCCCAAGCTGAGAGTCTCGCGATCGACGCGCACCGGGCGGTCCTGCAGTGGCCGCACAATATCTTCCGCGGCGTCCATCAAGCCCATCACGTCGCACCCGTGCTTCCAGCCCTTGCGATCGGCGGCGGCGATGAAAACCTCGAGGGGGGCATTGCCCGCCCCGGCACCCATGCCGGCGAGACTGGCGTCGATGCGCACCGCGCCGGCCTGCGCCGCGACGATCGAGTTTGCGACGCCGAGCGAGAGATTGTGATGCGCATGCATCCCGCGCTGCGTTTCGGGCTTGAGGACCCGATCGTAAGCTTCGAAGCGGGTCCGGACGCCGTCCATGTCGAGGGCTCCGCCGCTGTCGGTTACATAGATGCAATGGGCGCCATATCCCTCCATGAGCAAGGCTTGCTGCGCGAGCGCTTCGGGATCGATCATATGGCTCATCATCAGGAAGCCAGAGACGTCCATGCCGAGGTCCCGCGCAATCCCGATATGCTGCTTTGCAACGTCGGCTTCGGTGCAATGGGTAGCGACGCGCACCGAGCGGACGCCGAGACTGTGCGCGCGCCTCAGTTCCTCGACCGTTCCGATGCCCGGAACCAGAAGCGTCGTCAGCACCGCATGTTCGATGACATCAGCCGCTGCCTCGATCCACTCCCAATCGGTGTGGGCCCCAAACCCGTAATTAAAGGATGTCCCGTTGAGGCCGTCGCCATGCGAGACTTCGATGGCATCGACCCCGGCTGCGTCGAGCGCCTT
Organism: Sphingopyxis italica; assembly: GCF_011926545.1. GTDB lineage: Bacteria > Pseudomonadota > Alphaproteobacteria > Sphingomonadales > Sphingomonadaceae > Sphingopyxis > Sphingopyxis italica. The sequence goes on from NZ_JAATIT010000001.1 coordinate 733,754, forward strand.
TGCAATGGCTCGCACGCTGTCGGTGCCATACATGTGAAGGATGGCATGCATCCCGTCGCGGAGCGTTACATCCTGGATGTAAAGCGACTGGCTGGATGGATCGAAGGTCATGCTGCGATTCTCCCCGTCTGACGCACGAGGACTTCGGCGGCAGCCTTTGCCGCAGCGGTCATGATATCGAGGTTGCCGGCATATTTTGGCAAATAGTCGCCGGCGCCTTCGACCTCGAGGAAGACGCTGGTCTTCATTCCTTCGAATTCGCCATAGCCCGGGATCTTTAGCGGCCGGTTCGATCCGAACCGTTCGAACTGAATGTCCTGCTTCAATCGATACCCTGGCACATAACGCTGGACCTCGGCGACCATCGCCTTGACGGCATCGCAGACCAAGCTCTCGTCAACCAAGTCGGTCAGGGTGAAGATCGTGTCGCGCATGATCATCGGCGGGTCGGCCGGATTGAGAATGATGATCGCGCGGCCTTTGGCCGCTCCCCCAACAACCTCGATGCCCTTGGCCGTGGTGCGCGTGAACTCGTCGATATTGGCCCTTGTACCGGGTCCGGCCGACCGGGACGAAACCGACGCGACGATTTCCGCATAATGGACCGGCGTGACGCTCGACACCGCAGCGACAATCGGGATCGTCGCCTGTCCGCCGCACGTGACCATATTGATATTGCGAGCGCCCGAGGAGACCGCTGCGTTGACCGGCGGTACCACGAAAGGGCCGAGCGCGGCGGGCGTCAGATCGACGACAAGCTTTCCATCCGCTGCGAGGGCCTTGGCATGTTCGACATGCGCATAGGCTGAGGTCGCGTCGAAAACGAGCTCGATGTCAGGGTAATTCGTAAGCGCGCGCAGTCCATCGATACCTTCGTGGGTCGTGGTTACGCCGCGCGCGCGCGCCATCGCAAGGCCTTCGGAGGCGGGATCTATTCCTACCACAACGGCAAGTTCGAGTTCGCTCGAGCCCCGCAATATCTTGACCATGAGATCGGTGCCGATGTTGCCCGATCCGATGATCGCGCATTTCGTCTTCGCCATCTCTTTATCCCTTTCCGGTTGATCGCCTCAGCTTGCAAACGCCGCTTTGACGGTCCCGACTCCATTGATTCTGGCCTCGACGACGTCGCCGGCCGCGACGGTTGCCATGGGTCCGAGAGCGCCCGACAGAAGAACATCTCCGGCAAGAAGCGGACGGCCTTCGCGTGCCATGACGCGCGCCAGCCACAAGGAGGCACTGATCGGGCTGCCAAGACAGGCGACGCCCGCGCCGACAGAAACAGGCTCGCCGCGGCATTCCATCACCATCCCGCACGCGCGTAGGTCGAGCCCGTCGAGCTTGCGCGGAACGGCGCCAAGCACGAACAGACCGCTCGAAGCATTATCGGCGATGGTGTCCAAGATCCGGATGTCCCAATTGGCGATGCGGCTGTCCACGACCTCGATCGCGGGCACGACATATTCGACCGCCCGGATCAGTTCGGCGATCGTAAGGTCGGGCTGAAGGAGGTCGCGCCCGACCACGATCGCGATTTCCGCTTCGACCTTTGGCTGGATGACCCGCCCGAGCCCGATCGGCTCGCCCTCGGGCACATCCATATCAGCGAAGAGCATGCCATAGTCGGGCTGGTCCACGCCGAGCTGCTTCTGGACCGCCCGCGAGGTAAGCCCGATCTTGCGTCCGACGAGACGGCGCCCCGAGGAGAGTGCGTGGCGGGTGTTCAATTCCTGCACCGCATAGGCCGCCGCGACGCCACCGCCGCTGAGGCTTTCGCGAAGCGGGGGGATCGGCGAGCGCTTTTCGGCCGCCGTTCGCAGGGCGATCGCTGCTTCTTCAATGATGTCAGGGTCAAGTGTATTTTGTTCGGACATGATCATATCTTCACGCAGATGTTTTCGAGCTCGGTGTAGAATTCGAGGCTGTGCGCTCCGCCCTCGCGGCCTATTCCCGATTGCCCCGAACCGCCGAATGCCGTGCGCAGGTCGCGCAGGAACCAGCAGTTCACCCAGCACACGCCGACGGACATTGCCGCCGCGACGCGATGAGCTCGAGAGAGATTTTCTGTCCAGACGGTAGCGCACAGGCCATAATCCGTGTCGTTCGCCCAACTTATCGCGTCGTCTTCGGTGTCGAAGGGAATGATCCCGCAGCAAGGACCGAAAATCTCCTCCCGCATGACGGTCGAATCATGAGCGAGGCCGGTCCAGATTGTGGGTTCGACCCAGAACCCGCCCGCCGCCGCGGCATCGACGTTGGGTACCCCGCCGCCCGTAACGGCGATTGCCCCTTCGGCGATCGCCCGCTCATAATATCCGAGCACTTTCTGCCGATGTTCTTCGCTGATCATCGGCCCGAGGTAATGCGGATCACCCTTGTCCCCGGGTTTCAGTGCGCGAGCGGCAGCGGCAAGCTTGGCTACGAAAGGTTCGAAGACGGATTGCTCGACGTAGACACGCTCGGTCCCCAGGCACACTTGCCCGCTATTCAGAAAGGCGGCGCGCGAAATGCCTTCGGCTGCTTTCTCAAGATCGGCATCGGCGAAGACGATCGCTGGATTTTTGCCGCCGAGTTCGAAGCTGATGTCGCGAACGCCGACGGCAGCCTGCTTCATGATGGCTTGCCCGGTGCCGGTTTCGCCTGTGAAGGTGATGGCATCGACGTCCGGATGGGCGGTGAGGAACTCGCCTGCTGCGCCGGGGCCGAAGCCGTGGACGACGTTGTAGACCCCCGTGGGCATTCCGACCGCGTCCATCACTTCGCCGAGAAGGGCTGCCGTCCGCGGCGTCTCTTCGGACGGCTTGACGATCACGGTGTTCCCGCAGGCCAGCGCCGGGCCGACTTTCCAGGTCATCAGCAAGAGCGGGAAATTCCACGGGCAGACGACCGCGATGACACCCTTCGGTTTACGCACAGCGTAATTGATCGCACCGCTCCCGTCAGGCGTCGGGGTACCGAACGATTCTGTCGGGAGGGTCGTGACGATGTCGGCGAACATCCGGAAGTTCGACGCGCCGCGCGGAACATCGATGTGCGCCGCGACCGCTCTCGGCTTGCCCGTATCGGCCACTTCTGCATCGAGAAAGTCTTCCGAGCGCCGTTCGATCTCATCCGCAACAGCAGCGATGAGCCGAATGCGCTCGGCTGTTGTCATTTTGCCCCAAGGTCCTGTGAGCGCACGCTTGGCCGCCGCTACAGCGCGATCCACATCCTCACGGGTCGCCTCATGAACGCGCCCCGTCTCCCGACCGGTGGCGGGGTCGATGTTGGGGAACGTCGCCCCCGAGCCGCCCTTTACGAACCGTCCGTCGATAAAGTTCAAGATATCCGCAGCGACAGGTCGGTTTCTCTCTTCCGGTTCGACCGCAAGCTGTTGAACCTGTACCATTCAGAACTCCTTCGCACCAATCGAGGCGGCGGCTGCCCGGGCGCAGGCGATGTCGAACTCCTCGGAGCCGCCCGAGACTCCAATTCCCCCGATGCAATTCCCATCGACTATGATCGGGACACCGCCGCCGAACATCACGACCCGCGGCTGATGCGCGATGCCGTTGCATAAGGCTTCGGAGCCCGAGACCAGTTCGTAGACCGCTGCCGTCGGCACTTTGAAACTTGCGGCCGTGAAGGCTTTGTCCTGAGCGATCTTTTCGGAGTGAAAGGGAGCCGCGCCGCCTTTCAGGAACGCGACCAGTTCCCCCGACGCGCCCACGACCGCAGCGACCACGGGCGTTCCGCCGGCGGTGCCATGCCCTACGGCAGCGGCGACCGCCTCCAAGGCGGACCCGTGTGCAATCGTGTGGTAGTTTTCGACCATCGCAGGAAGTCAGGTATTGACGGTCATGAAGCGGTCGTTGAGCGCCTTTTCATAATAGAAAATCGCCTTGCCCGCCTGTTCGACGCCCCACGACCGGCGAGGATTATCGGGGTAATAATCATAACCGCCGGCAAAGGTCTCGTTCCGATTTCCCGAAGGGTCGAAGAAATATATGGTCTGACCACGCGTGATACCGTGGCGCGTCGGGCCGATATCGAGTGAGATATCATAGCGACTGATGATATCGGCAGCATTTCCGACGTCGTTCCAGGATTCCAGGCGGAACGATGTATGGTGGATTTTCGCATCCTCGGGGCCTGCAAGGAACGCGATATCGTGAGCCTTATTGCTACAGCTCAGGAAGATGCCGAGCCGAGTGCCGCTCGCTTCGTCGACGAGTTCCTCGGTAACGGAAAAATCGAGCGCTTCGACGAAGATTCGCGCCGATCCCGCGACATCGATGCCGTTGAGCGCCGAGTGATCATATCGCATAGCGCGCATGCCGCGCGGCTCACTGTGCCAGACGTCCGGGTTCTTTGTGGGAGGACCGTCTGCCGATAATTCCATGTCGGCGTAAAGGTCGAAGATATGCCCGGTAGGAACCGCGAAGCGCAGCTTGCGTCCGACGCCCTCTTCCTCGCCCGCGGTGATCCATTCGACGTCGACGCCGGTGGCTTGCAAACGGTCTGCGAATATTTCGAGGTCGCTGTCGCGGCAAACCTTGAAGCCGATCCGATCAAGACCGGGCATATCCGCCTCGCGCAGGATGACGCTGTGTCGATCGAATTCGTCGAACCCGCGGAAAAATGCCCGGTCACCCGAACGACCGACGAGTTCCAGCCCGATCCGGTCGCGATAATGGGGGATGGCCTCCTCGAGATCGAGGACGCGCATCTGGACAAAGCCTGGTCGCATCACGCCTGTAATTGCCATCACCGCTCTCCCGGGAAATTTAAAATTTTAGGCCGTGACTGAAAAATTCGATCACGGCGCGATTGAAACTGGCCATCCGCTCGATCTGTACCCAATGGCCACACTCTCCAAAGAAGCGGACGTCTGAGTGTGTGATCAGGTTTCCGAGGCGCAGCGACACCTCTTGCGGAATGACTTGGTCGGCCTTGCCGTGCAGGACGAGCACTTCATGGGGAAGCGCGGCGATATCTTCCTCGCGGCTCGACAGCATAGCAATATTGGCCTGCCGGTCGGAACCGCCGAACGTCGCATGATAGGGCTCATGCGCTCCTGGGCGGATGCTCGCGTGATAACGGGAGTCGATCAGATCGTCGGTCAGCCGGCTCTGGTCCCATGCGAGCATCTTCAGCGACTCATGCATCATTTCGCGGGATGGCTCATAACCCCAGACGAAATCGAGCGCCGGCGTGAGCGGGAATTCAAGTCCAGCCGCTCCCATCAAAACGGCACGATCGACCCTGTCGGGATGGGCGATCATGAAGGCGAGCGTCACGCCGCCGCCGAAGGAATTTCCGACCATCGAGACCTGGTCGATTTCCAGGTCGTCGAGAAGACGGACCAGTTGATTGGTCCAGATGGCCTTGTCGGTGATCCGACCCACCGAGTCGCTGTAGCCGAAGCCAATCATGTCGGGAGCAATGACCCGGAATTCCTTAGCAATCTCGGGCATATTAAGCCGCCAGTTCGCCCATGCCGTGACCCCGGGGCCCGAACCGTGGACGAGGAGGACCGGCCTGCCCTCGCCGGTGTCATGATAGTTGGTTTTGATCCCGTCAGCGACGAATGTCTTGCCGATTTCGGGCCGGACCATGTCGGGCGCCGAACTCATTGGCCAGCAACCATGTAATCATCATGTCGGGCGACCTGCCCCCAAACGGCTTCAAGCATCACTCAATCTCCGTTCCACGGGCCATCATGTCGCAGCCCTCTTGGGACAATGGTTTGCACCATGAGAAACGCGTTTGCAACCGGTAAATGAAACCGGCGCCTCTGATGCGGTCACTTCAGGCTCTCGGCTCGCACGGCTTCGAGGACACCGGGCTCCTCTTCCATGCGGGCGCGGTAGCGCGTCAAAGCGGGGAAGCCCGCGAGACCGATCTCCACTCGAGAGGGCCACCCGAGGATGCAATAGAGATAGGCGTCGGCCACGGTGAAGGCGTCCCCGAAGCAATAATCCTTGTCGGTCAATTCCAGGTCGAGCGCTTGGAGATGGTGCATGACGTCCCGCTTTGCCTCAGCGCGGATCTCCGGCCCCGCGGTTTTGGAGAAGAGCGGCACGAAGCTCTTGTGCAGCTCGGAGGCGATGAAGCTCAGGCTGTCCGTCAGCGTGTAGCGAGCGATTGTTCCGGCCGGCGGGGCGAGCCCCGCGCGCGGTGCCAAGTCGGCAACATAGAGAAGGATCGCTATCGTCTCTGTGAGAAGCTCGCCCGAATCCAGAAGGAGAGCAGGGATTTTTCCCGAAGGCTTTATCGACCGGAAGTCGGCCCCATGCTCGGTTCTGCGCGTGGGCATGTCGACTTTTTCAATATCGAACGCTGCCCCTATCCGGCGCAGCGCGATGTGCGGTGCCAGCGAGCAAAGGCCAGGCGCATAGTAAAGGAGCATCTCATTTCCTTATGGACGACTTGGAGCACAGCGCGCGAATGGCCGTGCTTCACGCCGGAGTTGGGCCGGCGCGTCAGCGATCAACCTCGGAAAAGCCCTTTCCCGCGGTCAGCACCCCACAAGTCCGCATGGCACTCAGCATCATCGATGGATCGGCTTTGCCCGTTCCCACAATGTCATATGCCGTGCCGTGTGCGACCGACATATGGAGATAGGGCGGCCCCATCATGATCACGCAGTTTCCCGAGAATCCCCATGTCTTGACGGCTATGTGGCCTTGGTCGTGAAACATCGCTAGCACGAGATCGTATCGGCCTTCGATACATTGGCGAAAGACGGTATCGGGCGCGGATGGTCCATCGACATTGATGCCGCGCGCGCGCGCGCGCGCGACTCCTGGACCGATGGCACGATCTTCCTCATCGCCGATGGCATGAGGATTGAGACCCGCGACCACGATCCTGGGGTTGGCGACGCCCCAGCTTCGAAGCGCCGCGTCGATTTGCTGTAGGGCGGTATCGATCAACTCGGGCGTGATGAGGTCGCAGACCGCCCGAATCGACATATGATCGGTGAGGTGGGCGACACGGAGCGGTCCGGTGAGGAGGAGCAGATAACTCTCGCCCGGCGTCGGGCTGATCACCATATCCAGCTTTCCCGCCAGTTTAAGCGATCCGGTGCTGATCGGACCCATCACTGTGCCGGCGAAGACCCCGTCGCGCGCGAGCGCATCGAGTTCGGCTAGCCACTTGGCGGTCGCAATGCCCGATTCGAGCGTATCTTTCGCGAAGGGGAGCGCGCGGTCGTCCAGCGCACCTGTATCCAGGATATCGATGACTGCCGGGTCGTCGCTGAGCGGCTCGAGCGAACGCATGACACGCAGGCGGGCCGACACTTTAGTCAGGTCAAGCGCTCGTTCGACCGAGGCCGCCGACCCCACTAATAGGGGAACCGACACCTCATGCACGCGGCCTGACGCCCAGGCGCGAACGGTAACCTCGGGTCCGATGCCTGCCGGCTCGCCGACCATGGTACCGATGCAGGGCCGGAATCCGGCCTGCTGCGACGCTACGCCGACCTCAAATGCTGTAGACATCGAGCATCGTCTGCGCGAGGTCGTTGATGACGACGGTATATTTGCGTTTTATCACAAAGGCGTCGCCCATCGGTTCGAGATCGTAAATGGCCGACCCACTGTAGACGGTCGGCCGATCCTCCAAGACCGAGGTCACCGACCAATTCGTCCGCGCCCGAATGACGTCGTCCTCATGGTCGACCGCGAGCAGGCAAAAGATATGGGAAGTGCGCGGGGCCGGCGAACTGGCCGACGACCGGCCCGTCCGAATGCGATAGACGCGGTCCTCGAGCCCTGCCCGGGTCGGATAATAGATCAGCGAAATCTCGCGCCTTGGGTCCTCGGTCAATCGGCCGCTGTCATCCCACGCGGGGACCCAATATTCGGCATCGGGATGATATAGATCGATCCAGCTATCCCAATCCTTGGCATCGAGAGCGGCCGCTTCGCGCCCGAGAAATCGCTGGATCGCGGTCCATTGCGCAACTTCGCTGCTCATTTCGCCATCTCCGGCTTCGGGGGTAACGCGCGCTCGGCCTCTTCGCTCGCAATGGCTCCGCGCATGCGCAATATCCATTCGTCGTGGATCGCGACGTAAAGCCCCTCGTCGGCCACCGCCGTGCCGCTAAGGATGGCGTCGACGCCCAGGGCTTCGCCGTGGCTGCTGACGCCTTGCACCCACCGTGTCGATCCCCGCGACATGTCGTTCATCCGGCCAGCCCCGCCACCGAAACCGACCTGGCAATTGTTGAACTCGGTCAGGTCGTCCGGCGTAGCCATGCCGCTTGCATTGAAGAAATCTTCATACTGGCGGATGCGCAAGGCGCGGGCGTCGTCACTCTCACCCACCGGAGCTATGCAGTAGGTTGTCACCTCGGTCTCATCCACCGAGATGGGCCGGATGATACGGATCTGGGTGCTCGTCTGGTCCATGAGGAAGACGTTAGGGAACAGCTCCAGATTGCGTATCCGGCCGTTCATCCAGGTAGCGCGCTCTTCGCCGCGCTCGCGCTTCAACCAGTCCAGGATTTCGTAATTCGGCCGGTCCTGATAGTTTGCATAGTCATTCCAGAGCACGCAATGGCCGTTGTCGAAGGAGAAAGAGCCGCCCTCGAGCTGAGCCCAGCGACCGAAATCGAACGCCCTGGTATCGTTCTTCGATGTCCCGTCGACCCGGCGTGCGACCGTCATGAAGTAATTCGCGTGCACCGTGCCGATATGATAGCCGTCGAGGCCATTTTCGACCTGCAGCTTCCAGTTCCCTCGATAGCGGTAGCGCGTAGCGCCTGGAAGAACTTCGAGCTTCTCTTCGACCGACTGATCAACCATGAGATCGATGAATGTCTTCGCGCCCGCGAGATAGTCCTCAAGAGGAACGACCTCGGGGTTGAGACTGGCGAAAATGAAGCCCCGGTAAATCTCGATGCGCGCAACATGTTCTAGACCATAGTCTTCCCGCTTGAAGCCCGGCGCGTAGCCACCCCCAGCCTCATCTGTCACGTCGAGGAGTTGGCCCGCGGGATTATAGGTCCAACCGTGGAAGGGGCAGGTGAAGTTGCGGCGGTTTCCGCTCTTCTCGCGGCAAACGCGCGCGCCGCGGTGCGCGCAGGCATTGATCAGACAATGCAATTCCCCGGCCCGGTCGCGGGTCAGGATGACGGGCTGGCGGCCGATAAAAGTCGTGAGAAAGTCGTTCGGCTTTGCGACTTGGCTCTCGTGCGCAATGAAGACCCAGTTGCGCTCGAAGATATATTTCAGCTCGAGAGCGAACACGTCCGCGTCGGTAAAGGCCTCCCGGTCGATCTGAAAGCGGCCGCTTCCCTCGTCTTTTACGAGCCATGCATCGATACGCGAACGCAGTGATTCAAGCTCTGCCACGGCTGCGCCGTTTCCGTCAGGTTGCAACATCCTCTCCTCCATTTCCGGCCACCGAGATTCGAAGGTCAACTATTGGATCAACGATTTTCGGCTCAACTCTTTGGACTCTTCCGATCCCGATTGACCCAACATAGCATGCGTGGCTCATTGTGCAATGGGTTGCACAATGATCTGAATTGCCCTATTCGAATCGCGTTGCATCATGTGCGACACGTCAACCAGGCTGGTTCAGGCGTATAAAAGCCAAAAATGGCTTGAGATTTGGGAGTGCGAAATATGGTGGGCGTGACCGAGCTGGGTTATCTAGGCTTGTCGGTATCTGATCTGGATGCATGGAAGAGCTTCGCGTGCGGCGTCGGCGGCATGGAATATGTCGATGAAGGCGAAGGCGACCGCGCGTATCTGCGAATGGACAAATGGCATCACCGCATCACGCTGCATGCTGATGGCGGTGACGATCTTGCCTATCTTGGCTGGCGCGTTGCGGGTCCGGTAGAGTTCGACGAAATTGTCGAGAAGCTGACAGTCCAGAATATCGAAGTCGAAATAGCGAGCGACGAAGCGGCGCGCGAGCGCCGGGTCCTCGGCTTGGCCAAGCTCAAGGATCCGGGCGGTAATCCCACCGAAATCTTCTTCGGCCCCCAGGTCGACAATTACCGCCCTTTTCATCCCGGCCGCCCGATGTTCGGTCGTTTTGTTACCGGCGCCGAAGGGATCGGCCATTGCATCCTGCGTCAAGATGATGTGGCCGCAGCGGTTCGCTTTTATCAGCTGCTCGGGCTGCGGGGCTCGGTCGAGTACCACCTCGCTTTGCCGAACGGTGAGGTCGCTGCCCCCTATTTCATGCATTGCAACGACCGGCAACATTCCGTGGCTTTCGGCCTCGGTCCGATGGACAAGCGGATCAACCATTTGATGCTCGAGTACAGCGAGCTCGATGATCTCGGCCTTGCCCACGACTCGGTGCGCGAACGAGAGATCGATGTCGCACTCCAGCTCGGAAAGCACGCGAACGACGAAGCGCTGACATTCTACTGCGCAAATCCGTCAGGGTGGCTGTGGGAATTTGGCTGGGGAGCGAAAAAGGCGGGCCCGCAGCAGGAACATTATCTGCGCGACCTCTTCGGCCATGGAAATGAAGCCGAGGGCTACGGAATGGACATCCCCCTCGGCTGACCACCTTAGGATATTTCAAGAGATGGATGTGATTGAAATGGAGAGACTTCGCCTGTGCCCAATTGACGCCCCCCAGGACGGCGAGCCGGTTGCGATACCGGCAGGCGCCTTCCCGGCGCTCGCGGTCTATAACGTCGATGGCCAGATTTATGTCACGGCCAACACATGTACGCACGGCAACGCGCAGCTTACCGATGGCTATCAGGACGGTGCGACGATCGAATGCCCCTATCATGGCGGCGCCTTCGACATTCCGAGCGGAGCCGCGACAACTTATCCCTGCCAGATCCCGCTTAAGACCTATGAAGTGACGATCGAGGACGGCTGGGTGACGATCGACGCTCCCGGTGCGCCGGAGAGCTGAGGCTATGGACCTTTCCACTCTGCCTCGCACCGAGCTCCTCCGGGAAGTGACGGACCTTATTGCCCTGCACGCCGAGCTGATTGACGACGATCAGCTCGAAGCGTGGCCCGATCTGTTCGTCGAGGACTGCCATTATTCCGTATTGCCGCGAGAGAATGCCGACCGCGGATTGCCGGTTGCGACGATCTTCTGTGACAGCAGGGGCATGCTTGTAGACCGCATCGTCTCGCTCCGGCGCGCCAACATTTTTCCGGTCCATCACTACCGACACATCATCAGCACCAGCCGAATTCACGAGGTTCGTTCAGATGCGATTGTGGCCCATACAAACTATCTGGTGCTCCAGACAAGAAACACCGGCCGGTCATTTGTGTATAATGCTGGTAAATATGTCGATGAAATAGTGTTTTCGTCCGGGAAATTTCTTTTTCGGTCAAAGAAGGCGATTTTCGACACGGACCTGATCGACACTTTGATGGTCCGCCCCATTTAGCCCATTTCGAGGTTGCGATATGCTCAATGTTCAAGATACGGCCGTAGGTAAAGTGTCGACCGACACCGAGGAGCCCATTGGCTGCCGGATACCATATTCCGTGTTCACGGATGATGCCTTTTACAAGGCCGAACAGGAGCATCTCTTCCGCGGCCCCACCTGGAACTTCGTTGCGCTCGAGGCCGAAGTCCCGAACCCCGGTGATTTCAAATCGACCTTCATCGGCGACACGCCGGTCGTTGTGACGCGGGACAAGGACCAGAGCCTCCATGTCGTTGTGAACCGCTGCGCGCATCGCGGCGCGACGGTATGCCGCGCACGCCAAGGCAATGTGCCGCATCTCGAATGCGTTTATCATCAATGGGCTTATGAATTGAACGGAGACCTCATGGGCGTCCCGTTCCGCCGCGGGATCAAGGGCAAGGGGGGGATGCCGGCGGATTTCGATCTCAAGCAACATGGCTTGGTCAAGCTGCGCGTCGAAGCGTTGAATGGGCTGGTTTTCGCGACATTCTCGCAAGAAGTGGAGCCGCTGACGGACTATCTCGGTCCGCTCATCACCAAGCATGTCGAGCGGATCATGTGCCGCCCGATCAAGATATTGGGCAATCAACGCCAGTTCATCCACGGCAACTGGAAGCTATACGCCGAAAATACGCGCGACCCCTATCACGCAAGCCTCCTCCATCTGTTTCACAATACTTTCGGCCTCTATCGTTCGACGCAAACGGGCGAATGCCTGATGGACGAGAGCAAGCGGCATTCGTTTCTTTATTCGAAGGCAGGCAGCAACGACGCGGCGCGCGATAGCGAAGTCTATCAGGACTCGCGCAGCTTCGACACGAGCTTCTCGCTCCAGGATCCTTCGCTGCTCGCGGGCCGGAGTGAGTTTCCGGACGGCATCACCCTCGTCATCCTGGCCCTTTATCCCAACCTGATTTTGCAGCAGATCTCGAACACGCTCGCGGTTCGCCAGATCGTCACCCACGGACCGGATTCGTTCGAGCTCGTGTGGACCCAATTTGGCTATGCGGACGATGATGCGGAGATGGACGCGATCCGCCTCAAGCAATCGAACCTCATCGGACCGGCGGGCATGATCTCGATGGAGGATGGCGAGGCGGTCGAGATCGTGCAGCAGGCGGTCAGCTCGGACAGAAAGGCAAGATCCTATATCGCGATGGGCGGCGGCGGCGCCGATGATGCGGATCATCTTGTCACGGAAGGGGCCATCATCGGCTTCTGGCAAAATTACCGCGAGATGGTGGGAATCGAAGAGAGGGTCTCATGACCGCCACCATTGATTTCTACTTCGATTTCATCAGCCCGTTCAGCTATCTCGCACAGTTGCGTCTGCCGGAGATTGCGCGTCGGCACGGCCGGGCGCTCGCCTATCATCCCATCGACATCCCCGAAGCAAAGATTGCGGCGGGCAATTACGGCCCGTCCAACCGCGAGGTGCCGGCGAAGATAAAGGTTCTGACCGCGGATCTGCAGCGTTGGGCTCGGCGGTACGACGTGCCGCTTACCTTTCCATCGAGCTTCGAGTGCGGAGGCTGGAACACAGCCGCAATCTTCGCGGCCCGTCACGGTGCCGCCGAAGGCTTCGTGCGGGATGCCTATCGGCGCATCTGGGGCCTCGGAATCGATCCGCGAGACCGGGACGAATTGCGCGCCTCGGCGGCAACGGCGGGTCTCGAAGCCGATGCCGTCATGGCCTTCGTGGATTCGAAAGAGGGCAAGCGCGACTATCGCGAAGCGCGGTCGAAAGCTTACGCCCGTGGCGTATTCGGCGCGCCCCTTATGTTTGTCGACGACCAGATATTCTGGGGAAACGATCGGCTGGATTTTCTTGAAGAGCATGTGCGGACGAATTGAAAAAAGAATCAGGGAGAGGGAGAATGGACATGACGACCAACAGAAATAATAGCGGGCGCGCCCTCGCAGGCGGTATCGCACTTTTCGCACTGGCCTGGAGCGCGGCCGGCCAAGCCCAGGACACGGTCCCGGCTGCCGAACCCGAGCCCGAGGCGCAGTCGAGTTCGGGCATCTCCGACATCATCGTGACGGCTACGCGCCGCGAGGAACGACTTCAGGACGTTGCTGTCGCCGTCACGGCGATCACCGGCGATTCGCTCTCGGCTGCAGATGTTTCGACGGTGCGCTCGTTGACTCAGGTGGTTCCCGGATTCATCGGAAGCCGCAACATGGGCGTGTTCCAGCCCGTCATTCGCGGTGTCGGTTCGACCGGCATCTCGATCGGCGACGAGCCAAACATCGCGACCTATGTCGATGGCGTTTACCAGCCAGAGTCGGCTGCCAACTGGATCGATCTCGTCGAGGTCGAGCGCGTGGAAGTGCTGCGCGGACCGCAAGGCACGACATTTGGCCGCAACGCCACCGGCGGCCTCATCAACGTGATTACCCCTGACCCCAGTTTCGACCTGCGCGGCAAGGCGTCGCTGCGTTACGGCCGCATGCGCAGGGACGCGGGCGATTATGACGCCCGCTTCTATATCACCGGCGGCCTTAGCGATAAATTGGCTGCCGACTTTGCCGCCCTCTATCGCAAGAATGACGGCTATATCGACGATCTGGTGCGCGGCGGCACGCTCGGCGACCAGCAAGTGATCAACTTTCGCAGCAAGCTGCTGTGGCAGCCTTCCGACAATGCCAAGGTCATCCTGACCGGCGAATTCTTCGACCAGAACAGCACGACCAATTCGCCCCAGCCGGTCAATGGGAATACGGCGGGCCGTCGCTTCCCGGGCGTCATTCTCCCGACCGACGCCTGGCAGGCGTCATTGACCAGCATTCCGACGTTGGACTTACGGCGCTGGAGTGCGGCGCTGCATGTAAAACTCGAGTTCGACGGCTTCAACCTCGAGGCGACGAGCGGCTTCATGAATCTGCGCTGGTACCAGGAAACCGATTCGGATGCCTCGAACATCTTCCTCGGTAATTTCCCTGCAACATTTGCGACGGAATCGGGGAGCCAGGAAATCAAGTTCACGTCTGCCGACCCCGGCCGATTCCAGTGGCTCCTGGGCGGCTATTTCTACCAGTTCGGCGGCCATTCTGGGTTGGATCTCGTCACGTCGCCGGGACCCGGCGTCCCTCCGACCACGCTAAATCTCGATCCTGCACTGTCGGGTCGCTCGTTCGCGGGCTTCGCCGAAGGGACATATGAGATCGTCGACAATTTGTTCGTCACGGTGGGAGCGCGCTATACGACCGAACGGCGGACCTTCGAACAGGTCGTGAACGGAAACCTGGTCGTTCCAAAGACCGCAAAGTCCTTCAACAAGTTCAACTACCGCGGCGCGATCCGCTACCAGTTCGCACCCGACGGTAGCATTTACGCAAGCTATGGCACCGCGTTCAAGAGCGGCGTCTACAATATGGCCGGTACGTCGCCGAACCCGGTCAACCCGGAAAATATCAAGGCATGGGAAGCAGGCATCAAGGTTGATCCCGTCGATTGGCTACGAACAAACTTGGCTGTTTACCATTACACCTACGACGATCTGCAAGTTCAGGCGAAAGACGCGTCGGGTCCGAGCTACGTCCTGCAGAACGCAGCGAGCGCCAAAATCTATGGTGGCGAGTTCGAGGCGATTATCCAACCGATTGACGATCTCAACATCCGCGGCTCGGCGGCCTACAGCCACGCGCGCTATCGTGATTTTCCGCTCGCGCAGAGCTTTTTCCCGCGCCCCGACGGAGGCAACACTGTTGCCCCGGCGGACGCGTCGGGTAACGTGATGACCCGCGCCCCGAAGTGGACGTTCAACCTGGGGGTCGATTGGGGCCATGAGCTCGATGCAGGGCGCCTTGGGGTCTCGGTCAACACCTTCTACTCGACCCGGCTCTATTATGACTTCCAGAATATTTTCTCCCAGCCGAGCTATACCCTTACCAATGCGTCGATATCCTTTGCCCCAACTGGTGATCGCTGGAAGTTCAGCCTCTGGGCGACCAACCTCACCAACGAAAAGGTCTTCCAGACCATTCGTGTCGGGGCGCAGGCGACTGACGGCTTTTACGAACAACCAAGAAAAGTGGGCGTCAGCGCCGAACTCCGGTTCTGACGCGCCCAAACGCGGTCCAAGGGCTTGTTCCCAAGGATCGCGTGCGGCCGGGCTGCCGCCGTGTCCGCCAGCATGAGCCTCGGTGGCTTGTGCTGGCGGACTTTGTTTGCTGTCGCGCAAAGACGGGCCGTTCAACCGAAACTGGTCGAAGGATGGATGGATGACGATCACGGGACAAATGCAGCCTGCGCAGCTGGCGATCGGCACGATCCTGACATATGCCGCCGCCGCGCACGCAACCCGGGAAGTGGTGTCGCGCGAGATCGGCAGCGATCGGTTGTGGCGTTATGATTATGCAGCGCTCGCCCGCCGCGTAGCGCAGGCTGCCAACATGTTCACCCTTGCCGGGATTGGGAGCGGTGACCGGGTATCGTCGCTCGCCTGGAACACGCACCGGCATCTGGAACTCTTCTACGCGGTCCCGGGCCTTGGGGCAGTGCTTCACACGGCCAACCCCCGGCTCCCCGACGATCAGCTGATCTTCACCTTGAACCATGCCGAGAGTCGCATATTGGCGTTCGAGCCCAACCTCGCCGCGCTCGTCGAGCGGATTGCGCCCAACCTCCCGCACATCGAAAAATTCATCGTACTTTCCGACGAGGGCGTCGGCATCGGCGAGAGGTTCGAGGCGCTGGCCTATGAGGCCTTGCTCGCGGCGGCACCGGTCTCGATCACCTGGTCCGAAATCGATGAAAATTCCGGGGCGTTTCTTTGTTACACCTCGGGGACCACAGGCGATCCCAAGGGGGTGCTCTACAGCCACCGGGCAGTCGTTCTGCATGCGATGGGAGCGGGCTTGGCGAGCGCGTTCGGCCTCACGTCGTTCGATTGCGTGATGCCTTGCTCCTCGCTCTATCACGCCACCGCCTGGGGCCTTCCGTTCGTGGCGCCGCTCTGCGGCGCCAAGCTCGTTCTTCCTGGCGACCGCATGGACGGTCCTAGCCTCCAGGCCCTAATCCGAGGGGAGGCGGTTTCTTTTACCGGTGGGGTGCCCACGATCTGGACCATGTATCTCGCCCACCTCGAGGCAACCGGCGGCGACACGGGAACGCTCAAGCGGATTATGATCGGGGGCTCCGCCGTACCTCGCGCGATGGCAGAAAGCTTCAAGGCCGACCATGATGTCGATGTCCTTCAGCTCTGGGGAATGACCGAGACCTGCCCGCTCGGTGTGATCGCAACACCGACGCCGGCCGTCGCGGACCTCGGCGAGGCAGCGATGCAGGATATATTGTGGACGCGGCAGGGACGGCTCCAGTTCGGCGTCGAGATGCGCATCTTGGGCGAAGACGGGCGCCCCTGCCCCCACGATGGGGCGACGGCAGGCGCGCTACAGGTGCGGGGTCCGTGGGTGGTTCAGCGCTATTTTCGTCAGCCGGCGGATTGCACCGATGTCGGCGGGTGGTTCGATACCGGCGACGTTGCGACACTCGACGCCCAGGGGTTCATGCGAATCACAGACCGCACCAAAGATGTCATCAAGTCGGGAGGAGAGTGGATCAGCTCAATCGACCTTGAGAATGTTGCCGCTGGGTGCAGCGGGGTCAAAATCGCCGCGGTCGTCGGCATTCCGCACCCTAAATGGGAAGAGCGCCCGCTCTTGATCGTCGAGCCTCATGATGGAATCCTTCCCGACGAAAAGGAAATTCTATCAACCCTATCCGCGGAATTCGCGAAATGGCAGCTGCCCGATCGCATCCTCGTCGGCGCGGTGCCACTTACGGCAACAGGGAAAATCGACAAGAAGCAACTGCGCGAACGCTATGGTAATGTCTACGCGGCTTGAGGGAACGGGACCCCATGGTTGGGCAGCGATCACTGCGCGGCGAGAAGCTTGTCATCGCAAGCTTCAACCAATAGCGTCTGGGCCGCCCGTCCCGTCGTTCCGCTCCCGCAGCGACTGCGCATAGCCGGACAGCAAGGCAATTGTCAGCTCGGTGACGCGCCTTGCCCGCTCGGGGTCCTTTCCGATTTGGGCTCGCACCGCCAATCCGCGGAGCACGCTCCACAGCAGCCACAATATGTCTTCGGCGTCAGACGGAGACAGGCCGGTCTTGGCAAAACGGCTGACCCAGACTTGCTCGGCCCCGACGCGTCGTTGCTGCGACATACCGCGAACATCGTCGGCGAGGGCCCGAAGCTTGTTTCCCGAGATGACGAGGTCGAGCGCGATCAAAAAATCTTCACCGTAGAAGAATGCCTCTGCATCGTCGCATGCAGCCTCGAGGAGGCCGTCATCTTCGATAGCCTTACCCGCGGCAGCGGTCGCCTTCTCCAGGGCTGCCGAAAAAACCTGCTCCAGGCAGGCGGCGACTAGTTGGTCCTTTGTCGGAAAATGGTGAAGCTGCGCTCCGCGAGAGACGCCTGCGCTTTCGGCAACGTCCGCGACGCGAAACGCCGAATAACCTTTCTCGCGCAACAGATTGATAGCGGCCGAAAGGATTCGAGCCCGCATCTTTCTACTGCGTTCGCCTTGTGGCTTGTGCGAATTGTCGTGAGCTGGGGAAATGTCCGCCACTGCGTCTGCTACACCTCTTGCCGAGACCCTCATGCGGCCGAACGTACAGATGGCATAGCTTTCCTATCGGGCTTGTCAAAGTCATAGCTGCGAGATGCAACAGGATGCCGTCCGCACCCGGCTGGCCATTCCGCCCGCCTCGTTGCGGGCCTGTTCAGCGAAACGTCGTACCGCCATCGACGGCTATCGACTGGCCCGTCACAAATTCTGCGCCGTCGGACGCGAGGTAAAGCGCTGCGGCGAGCAAGTCGTCTGCGGTCTCGTGGCGCTTGATGCACTGCATGTTCAATATCTGGGTCTTTTGCGCGGGCGTCACCGTCTCGCGCTCGATCTCCGTGAAGGTTGCGCCCGGAAGCAGCGCATTCACCGTGATCCCGTCGGCGCCGAGTTCACGCGCCATGGCGCGCGTCATACCGACCACCGCCGCTTTGGAAGCCACATAATGTAAATAGTGCGGTCGGCCCATAGTCACCACCCCGGACGAGATGTTGATGATGCGCCCATGACGATTACCTCGCATTACCGGCGCGCACGCCTTGGACACCAGCATTACGCCATCGACGTTCACGCGCATGACCTGTCTCCACTCGTCAAACGGGATTTCCTCGAAGGGCCGCATTTTCAGCGTCGAGAAGATCGCCGCATTGTTGATGGCGATGTCAATGCGGCCAAAGGCCTCCAATGTCTCCGCTATGGCGGCGTCGACGGCTGCCGGATCGGCCACATCGGCCCGAATGGCGATAACGGTGCCGGCGCCACATTCCGCTTCGACCTCGGCCGCTACCGACCGTCCGCTGTCTTCGTTCAGTTCGACGATGGCGATTTTCGCACCGGCGCGCGCGAAGCCTTTGGCGAAAACCCGCCCGATTCCTTGTCCCGCGCCCGTGATGAGCGCGACGCGCCCCGCGAAGGTGTCTGTCTTGGTCATGTCGGTCATATCGTTTCCTCTTTCTTGCTGGTATTTGGGCGAGGCAACGGCGCATATGCGAGCACCGCGCCTGACGTCATCCGCCGCTTGCTCCTCGACCTTCGGTCACGTCCATCGCCGTCAGCCAACTCCACATCCGCTCAACGACGCCGCCGGCCAGGGTCTGGCGCGCGCGTATCTCGTCTTCATCGAGAAGCCCGTGTTGAGGGCCGAACCCCATCGAGCGCACGTCGCGCTCTACCCGCGCGGCGTCTTCGAGGAAGAAGGCAAAAGTCGCAGCTTCCTTCAGATCTTGCCCGACCGTAATCGCTCCATTTCCTCGCATGACGATCGCACGAGCCTCGCCAAGGGCAATTGCAAGATTTCTCGCTGAAGCGTCGTCGCGCAGGAGCCTGGGATCGTCCCAAAGCGGCGGCCGGGGAGCGAAATAGGCGCCTAGGCCGTGCCGCGCCGCCGGTGTGATCCCGAGCGTCGACAACGACATGGTGGCGGCGGGCATGATGCGACAAATGCCGCCGACATCGGACCGCGCGGCATAAATCGCCTGGTGCGCGCGCACTTCGCCAAGCACTTTTTGGGGAAGGGCGCCATCGACCGAGACAATAGTACCGGGTTCGTCCTTGATAAGCCCCATGGGCATTGCGGCACAGACAAGAAAGTGCCGCGCATCGATGCGCGCACTGCAATGGCCGAACGCGTGCACGAGCCCGGCGTGCGCCAGGCCGCGCGCCGCCATGCGCACCTGCATCTGAAGTCCGGGGTCAATCGTCGCCGGCATAAAACCCTCTCCCGAAGCAGAGTGATTCGGCCATCTTCATCGCGGAGGCCATGCTGGCGTGCTGGGCGATGCCCTGTCCCGCAATTTCCATGGCAGATCCGTGCGGTACGGTCAGATGAACATAATCGAGGCCGATATAGATGGTGCACGCGCCTTCGAAGGCAGCCGTCTTGAGCGCAATCTGGCCCTGGTCATGATACATTGAGACAACAACGTCGTATCGTCCCTCCATGGCAAGACGAAATATCGAATCGGGCGACACCGGCCCCTCGACGCGGCGCCCCGCCGCGCGCTCCCGTTCGACCGCCGGCGCGATCTCGCGCACTTCTTCAGTTCCCATCGCGTGCGGATTCAGGCCGGCGACGCCGATCCTGGGGGCATTGACGCCCCAACGCCTGAAAGTCTCGTCAACGAGACCGATCAGCGACGACACCGCCGCGGCAGAGACAGTGCCCGGGACCTCGGCGATGCTGATATGCTCGGTGATTGGGACGATCCGCAACGAGGGGCTGACTCGCAATAGATAGGTTCCAGCCGGCTGAAGATCGTCGATGGACGATATTTCGCCAGACGCCTTGAGTGATTGCGAGTCGACCGGGGCCATGATCCAGCCATCGATCTCTCCATTGCGAGCCAATTGCTCGGCCAAGCGGATCCATTCTATCACCGCCCGGCCCGAAGCGGCGCCCGACTGTCCGATATCCCATGCCCCCCTCGCCAGCGAGCCGTGGTCGAGAACGGCGATTTCGCCAACCGCACCGGACACCTCATCCGGCGTTTCCACCTGGTAGATGGGAGGGCTAATCCCGCTCGCCGCGGCCGCGAACCGGACAGCGTCGATGCTTCCGATCAATAGGTGCCGCGCCGCGTGGTTGCCGGCGGCGAGTGCCTTGACACAGACCTCTGGACCGATACCCGCCGGATCGCCAATGACGGTAGCGATGAGTGGCTGCTCACGGCGCGGCTTGCCCGCTCCTTCGCCTGCACCTCTCATAGCAGGAAGGTCACATTGCGCATGGGCGCATCATTGTTGATCAGATAGACCTTCTTGCCCAAGATTTTGAAGCCATCGGCCCCCTGTTTCAGGAGGTGGGTCGCGCGCGCGAACAAGGATTGATGCTGACCGGAGCGCGCCTCGCCCAGGATGAAGTTTGAACTGACAAGGACATCGGATCCGCCGGATGCGGCGACCGTAATGTTCGAGACGATGCGGATCAGACGCGACTTCGGACTTTGCGAATGCATCCGCTTATCCTTCAGGCGGAATATTCGATCCGAGATCTGGTCATAATGCTCGTAGATGATCGAGACGGACCGATCGGGGTCGAGGTCGGCCTGATTGGAGGGAACCCAGTAGAGGCCGCCCGGCTCCCAGAGCGCGAGCCAATCGTCATAGGCGTGGCTGTCCATCAATTCGGCCTCAAAATACAAAAATGCTTCGATTTTGCCGAAAATGTCGCTCCCGGGCAGGATTGCCCGGCTCTCCTTCAATTCCGAGAAGACGGTGAAATCGCAAAGATCTGCTGCTACCATGTTCATCCTAACGCCTCCCATCGGGCGATTCTTCGGCCATCATCGCCAGCCATTGCCGGATCTGAGCGCGCTGCGGAACCTCGTCGGAAACATGGCCGACGATCGTCCCATCTTCATCAACCCACTCGCGCTCCATCCCGCGCGATATATTGATCCACGGATCGAGATTAGCCTCCAGGCCGAGTTGCACCCGCTCGAAAATCTCGGCGTCGTCTGTCGATCCGGATCCTGCGGGTCCATAAAAGGATTCATGCTGGCGAAGTCGCAGCGCATTGATTTCGGTGCTGACGTTGGAGAACAGCACAGGGAACATCACGACCTCGGTCTCGTCGACAGACAGGGGATTAACGATCCGGATCTGGTTGTTGATCAGTTGCAGGTTTGGAAAAACGCCGACGTGAGGATCGCCCGCCATGGCAAGCAGCATGTCCGCCCAGGCAACATCATGCTCTGCATAGAGCGCGTCGATATAGTCTGCCCCTCCCGGCGTGTTTTCCAGAAGCGCGCGATATTTTCCCGAGTGCTTGAGCCGATGCTTACGGAAATCGAGCATCGTGTGGCCATGACCGAAGTCGCGCGTTTCCGAGATTCCGTCGAAGTCGAAGGGGTTCGCACTGTGCGTGGCACCGAGGCTGTGACCCGAATCGGTGTGTCGTTCCCATGTCGCCAGCACCGAGGCATGGACGAACAACGGATGATATCCATCCATCCCGACCTGCTTCCAATTTCCTTTATAGATCGTCCGGTTGGATCCGGCTCGCACGCTCAACTCTCCGCCCGGTGCCGCGTCGACCAGGATGTCGATCACCTTGGCTGCGTTGCCGAGATAGTCCTCGAGCGGAAGGACCTTTTCGCTCAAAGCCGCGAATATGAAGCCGCGATAATCTTCGACCCGCGGCACCGGCGTGAGACCGTTTTCGCTCGCGTCGAAACTCGGCCCATAGCCGTCGGGCCCGGAAACGCTGACCAGTTCGCCAGCATTGGAATAGGTCCAGCCGTGATACCAGCAGCGGAAAAAGCTGTCCCTGCCTTCGTCCACCTCGCAGACGATTGCGCCCCTGTGTCGGCAGCGGTTCAGGAAAACGCGGATCTCGCCATCCTGGCCGCGAACAAAAATGACCGGTTGACGGCCCATCTGCCGACGCTTGAACTCGCCCGTTTTTGCAATCTCGCTCTCATGGCCGATGAACAGCCAACCGGTGTGGAAAATCCGCTCGAGTTCAAGATCGAAAATCTTCGCGTCGGTATACACCGCCGAATGAATCCAGCCCGGTGCCACAAGCGATCGCAGGCCTGCCGCGTCATAGTCGCGGCCGCGTATGTCGAGGCGGTCCGGCATGCGGTGCGGTCCTGACGGCGCGCGATCGCCCTTGCCGGCCGGCAAGGTGCCGCCGGCGCCCATTGCTAGATGATTTTCCGCTGACAATTTCATTCTCCAGACAATGATGATGAACAATTTGTGTCACACTGGATTGACGGCCTTCCACCTGGTCATGTCGCGCCCGATCGACGACCGCGCGCGCCAGAAAAGAAATGCGGAGAATGGTGCGACCAGGCTTGTAAGGATGAGGGCGGCACGCAAACTCCTGCCGGAATCTTGATCGAACTGCCACGAGATCGCGTCGCTGGCCGTCCCGACGAACAGCGGTCCCAAACCCACGCCGACCAGGTTCAAGACCAGAAGGAAGAGGGCGGTCGCGCCGCCACGGATCTCCGGCGGTGAGACGCTTTGCTGGGTACTGTGGACCGGGCCCATCCACATGGCCCCTAGCATGTTGGGAAGCGCAAGGCCCGCAAGCGCCAGCGCGCCACTGTCGATGCTGAAGATGACGGCATAACAGGGAAGGGCCGCCAGCGACGCAAACGCAGGGATGGTTACATAGGCTCGG
Organism: Sphingopyxis italica; assembly: GCF_011926545.1. Taxonomy (GTDB): domain Bacteria; phylum Pseudomonadota; class Alphaproteobacteria; order Sphingomonadales; family Sphingomonadaceae; genus Sphingopyxis; species Sphingopyxis italica. The sequence goes on from NZ_JAATIT010000001.1 coordinate 756,868, forward strand.
ACGTCGCTCCGGCCGAACCGATCGGCCAGCAACCCACCGAGCCACACGCCGGCGGCGCCTGCGAGACCTGTGGAAAGACCGAGCGTCAGGCCCAGGAACCCCGAAACCCCCATCCCGGCCTGGGTGGCCATGGCGACGATCTCCGGGCCATGATTGCGGATAAAAAAAGATGCGATGAAAGGTCCGAAGCCATATCCTACCGCGGCTTGCAGCGCAGTCGCGATCACGATGAGCCGGTAGGTGCGAACCGCCCAAAGCGTCTTTACCGCCGCGAGAGCGCCCGGCGGCGCCGTTCGCAACAGAGCGGCGTGCGCCTTGCGCGGTTCGCGCAAAACCAGCAGCAAAAAGGGGGCAAGGACGACACCTGGTATGCCGGCCACCAGAAAGGCGGTGCGCCAGCCATAGGCATCGGCAACCAGCCCTCCCAATGCCATCCCCGCCAACGTTCCCAACGGCACGCCAAGATAGTAGAGCGAAAGCGCCGACGCGCGCCGCTCGGGTGGGTAATAATCGACGATGAGCGAATTTGCGGCAGGTGTCAGGCCGGCCTCGCCAATCCCCACTCCGACACGCCCCACCAAAAGTTGGGGAAAGCTTCGCGCGAGGCTGCAGGCGATGGTGAACCCGCTCCAGACGAGAACGGAAAATGCCATGATCTTTGGCCGGTTGCCGCGATCCGCCCAGCGCGCGAGCGGGATTCCGGCGACGCTATAAAGCAAGGCAAAGGCAAGGCCCGACATCAGCCCGATTTGCCAGTCCGCCAGCTGCAACTCTTCCCGGATCGGTTCGGCTAGAATGTTGACGATCTGCCGGTCAACAAAGTTGAGTGTGAGAGCAAAGGTCAGGAAAAACATGGCGATGCGGCGGCGGAAAGCCGCCCCCGCCACAGCCAGCGCGGCTTCGCCCTCGCCAGGCGGCGTGCGTGCTGTGCCGAGCGCCGGTTGCAGCACAGGAGGCGCGCCCCCGCCCGTCACCGGTTGCCCGATCCCAACGAGATGAAGATATTTTTCTCCTGGGTGAACGCCAGCAGTTCGCCGAGGCATTCCTCACGGCCGATGCCCGACTGTTTCATTCCGCCGAAGGGGGCTCCAAGAATGTGGCGTGAGGTCTCGTTGATCCAGACATAGCCTACGTCGACGGCCATGGCGGTGCGGTGCGCGCGTTCGAGATCTCGTGTCCAGATTGAGCAGGTCAATCCATACTCCAGTTCGTTGACGACCTCGATCATCGTCGGCTCGTCGGACCATCGCAGGATTCCGAGCACCGGCCCGAAAACCTCTTCGCGGGCCAAGCGCATGTCAGGGGTAACGTCGGCAAACACTGTCGGCTCGATGTACAGGCCGCGCGCAAGAGCTTGGTCGGCCGGTGGCCCCCCGCCGCATATCAGTCGAGCGCCTTCCGCCTGGGCGCTATCGATGAATCCGACTATGCGCTCATGCTGTTTCGCGCTGATGATCGCGCCCATCGAAGTCGCCTCGTTGGACGGATCGCCCGGCTGAAACCGCTGGGCTTCCTCCTCGATACGAGCCAGAACCGCGTCGTAGATGTCCTCATGTATGAACGCCCGGCTCGTCGACCCGCATGATTGGCCGCACCACGCAAAATTCATGCCCTGGATCAAGGCTTTTGCTACTTCGGCGGGATCGGCATCGCCATAGGCTATCAGGGCATTCTTGCCGCCAAGTTCGAGCAAGACTGGCTTGAGCGTTGGACTGGCCTCGCGCATCAGAGCGCGACCTGCAGCCGCGCTCCCCACCAAGCTGATCATCGCCACCTTGGGGTGGGCCGCTAACGCCGCCCCCGTTTCGGCTCCTCCCGTAAGGACGCTGAACGTACCCGACGGCAACAAGCCGTCGATCAGCTCGGCGAAGCGGAGTGCTGACAGGGGAGCCTGTTCGGATGGCTTGACGATTACCGCATTGCCGGCTGCAAGGGGAGCGGCAACCTTGCCGGCGCAGAACAGAAACGGATGATTGAAGGCCAGAATGCGGGCGACGACGCCAAATGGCTGCCTGACGGAGAAGTTGACCGCATCTGGTCCGACGGGGACCGAAGCACCTTTCATCTCCGTCACCAGCCCGGAGAAATAGTCGATGAGCGCGGCTGCCACATGGGAGTCGGCCGCCAGTTCACGGACCGGGTTGCCGCAATCGAGAGCATCGAGTTGCGCCAATTCCTTTGCATTCTGGCGAATGACTGCCGCTACTTCGCGCAGCAGCCGGGCACGTTCGAGGGGTGGCACATCGCGCCAGACCCTGGATCCGACGGCGGCAGCGAGGACTGCCCGGTCGACATCCTCGCTTTCTGCCTGCGCGACATGTGCGATGAGCGAGCCGTTGGCCGGATTGTGCGAGGGACTGTACCCGCCCGCCGTCGGTGCATGCCACCCGCCATCATAGTAAAGGTCGTACTGATCTGGAATTGCCATCTATGCTCTCAATCCTTGAGGGGCGAGCCAGCCTATGACCGGCGATCGCATCAGAATTTCACTTCGACGCCGGCGCCGATACGCCGGGGCAGCTCGTACCTGAGATCGGTGCCAAGCGCGCCGGGCCGAACTTCCTGGATGATCTTCTCATTGGTCAAATTCGTCGCCCAGATCGAGAACCGAAACTTTTCGTCATCCGTTCGCCACGAAATTTCGCTGTTGATCGCCGTATAGGGATCCTGCTTCACGGAATTCAGGAAGTCGAAATAGACGACCGAACTGCGGAACAGGGTGCCGTTGATGTTCAACATTCCCGATGCGAGCGGTACGTCGAGACTTGGAGCGATGTTAAAGGTCCAGCGAGGTGCCCGCGGTAGGCGGTTGCCCGACACATCCGCTTGCGACACGATATTGCCTCCCGTTGGCCGGGGAATGAAAACTTGCGCGAGCGGAAAATCGTCATATTCCGCATGGGCGTAGGCGACCGCCGCGTTGACCCGGAAATGATCGGTTGGCGCCAAAGTGGTTTCGAGTTCGCCGCCGTAAAGAGTGGCGTTCGCGGCGTTCTGCAGGACATAACCGGGACCCAACGGATCGCGGGCAGTGACCTGCAAATCCTTATAATCATAACGATACAAGGCGAGATTGGCGCGCAGCCAGGGCGTGATGTCAGACTTGATACCGCCTTCGAGGGCTTTGAGCGTCTCGGGATCGACCGCGAGAGGCGACACGCCAGTCATGTTGAACACACCGCTTTTGAAGCCGGTGCTGTAGGTCGCGTAGATATTCGTGTCCGGTCCGATTTCGAACCGGACCGTGCCTTTATACGTGACCCTGTTAAAGGATTTTTCCGCTGTCTGCGGAAAAAGGGCGACGCCGTTTACGATCTGATCGAAACTTCTTTTCTCATGGGTGTAGCGAATGCCGCCCGTCACGAACAGGCGCGGGACGACCTCAAGCGTCGCCTCGGCGAATCCGGCATAGGAGGTCGTCTTCAGGACGGGGTCGAATGTGCGCACGAGCAGTGGCTGGCTCGGATCAGCGCGACTGCTCAGAATGAAGTTGGCGTCGCCGGAGAGGTGGAAGGCATATAAACCAGCGATCCATTGAAGCGGCCCGGAGCCGGACGAGAGCAGGCGCACTTCCTGACTATAATATTCCGATGCGATTTTGGGGGCCACAAAAGTCGCGAGCAAGATATTCGACGAATCCGAATCCGTCGCCTGAGAGGTTCGGTTGGAGGCATATGCCCCGGTCGTCTCCAGATTGACCCCGCCTAGATCGAAGCGTGTCTGCAAGGCGACACTGTATCGCCGGGTGGCGAGCGAGGGGCGCAGATCGGCGGACAGCTGCCAGGGTTTCAACGGGAGGATCGCGCCGGGAAAGGCTCGACCTGCCGTGTTATTCTCATAGGGCTGGTAGACATTCTCCGAGCCCTTGCGATCGAAATATTCTCCCGTGAGGACGATCTTGTTTCCGTTCTCGCCGCGGTACATCAGCTTGCTGCGGACATCGACAACCTGATAGCCGCCAGCTTTCCCACCGCGCACGAGATCGTCGACAAAACTGTCCGTTTTGCGGTAAATTCCGGCGATATCGGCTGCAATCGTATCGGACAGGCCACCAGTCAGATAGCCGCGCACATTATAGTCTCCGTCGCCCGTCTCGAGGGCGGCCGCGCGCGCCGAAACCATGCCGCTGAAGTCGAAACTGGGATCAGGCGTAATGACATTGATCAACCCGCCCGTCGCGTTCCGACCGAATATTGTCCCCTGCGGCCCGCGCAGGACCTCGACGCGGTCGACCTTGACGAGATCGGTCCAGGTGGAAAATGGGTCTCCCTGGTAGATTCCATCGACATAGGTTGCTACGTTTGACTCGTCCCCGACCGAAATACTGCTCGACCCCACCCCGCGGATAACGGGCAGGAACACGCCCGCAGCGCGGCCACCGAAGAAGCCGGGCACGACCTGAGTGAGATTCCGGATGTCGGCCGCACCCGAACGGCCAAGCGATTCCGAAGTCACGGCGGTCACCGCGACCGGCACATCCTGCAACTTCTGTTCCCGGCGCGTCGCGGTCACGACGATATCTACGAGGCCGCTCTGCGTCGAGGTTTGATCCTGATCCTCGGCTGGGGCCGACGGGCTGGGCGCGGACAAACCGCCAACGGGCGCCGTTTGCGCCATGGATGGCGCGGCGGTCACGGCTGCCGTCATCATCAGCAGCGCTTTGGATGCAAAAAGGCCTTTCATTTTCGGTCTCCCTCCCGATTATTTAGTAATTGATTTATAAGGTTATTCTGTCACCGCTCACAAAGGAAACACCAGATACCGCGGCACGACCGCGTTGTCGGTCACCGCGTTCCGCGACAGAAAGCGACATTGATCGTCTTCCATTCGAATAATGTCCTCGTAGGTCCCGGCGGCCAGCTGCTGCGGCAGCCCGGTATCGTCGGGGGTAAAGATCACGGAGAAGTTCGAGACCATGTCGACGAGACCATCCGCGCGGCGGCTGGCGTGCACGCGCTGAACGAAATGCCGGGTACGATAGTCCTGGAATGTACCCGCCCATATGTCTTCGATGAAGGTGCAGCGATCGATTAACCTGTCGCGGCAGTCGTCGAGCATCATCGCCACGCGCAGGCCGCTCTCGACATCGTTGCGCGCGATGCAGATGTAACTCGCGCTCGGATCATCTTCGAACGTGTCGAGCCACGACCGCATTTTCTTCCCGTCCAGTGCCGACATATATGCCGACTGGAGTTCATCGAGCCGCGCGAGCTCGTCGAGCGTCAAGCGCGTCATGCCTCCCTCCTCCGGAAGCCCATGGCGGCGCGATAATATTCCCAGTGCGGAAGATTGCCGCTCTCGTCGTTCTGACGGAATTCGAACCCGAGCCGGGATGGATCGGTGACGCCTTTTTGGAAGATGGCCTTGCCGGGGGTGCGATTGCCGATCTGGACCCGGTGGAAAACCGAGGCGTCTTCCATACTGATCAGGCCGGACGGGCCGATCGCGTTGGAGCTTTGCCTTATTCGGTGCAAGACCATCGCGTCATCGTCGTCCTGATGCGCGAAATAGGCGTAGGTGACTTCCACCTCGTCGATTGCGACAGGCGTAGCGAAACGGATGCTGATGACGTTCAGGTAATTTGAGGCGACGAGCATCGGAAAGAGAGCGAGCACGCTGGCGTTTTTCGGCCGCCCCTCGTCGCGAAACTCGATGACCGAAGCATCGCGGATTACGCTCGTGGGCTGGGGAACGGTCAACTCGGTTTCGATGCAATAATGGCCACGTCCGGTAGTCGCATACTGGCGGCCTGCGCCGCCCTGCCAGTTGAGCATCGTGAACGCCTGGTGCAGGAGCGGCGGATGATAGCCGTCGTTGTCGCTATAGGCTTTCCAGTTGGTCAGATACCGGACCCGATGATAGCCAATCAGCTTGAGGCGTCCGTCACCGGCCATGATGTCCAGCAACGACCCTTTCGCTTCCTGCAGGAAGTCGTCGAGGCTTTCGGTGTCCGGCGACAGCGTCACGAACAGGAGGCCGCCGACCGATTCCTGCCGCGGCTGGGTCAGCGGATAGTCTTTCTTGTCGAAACCGGGGATGAATTCGCGCTGATTGGGGCAGCCGACCAACTCGCCCTCTTTGTTGAACAGCCACCGATGATAGGGGCATTCGAATTCGGCTCGATTGCCCGAAGGCTTTACCTCGATCTGGGTGCTGCGATGTGAGCAGGCGTTGAAGAATGCCCTGACCCGTCCGTCGTCGCCGCGGATGATGAGCAGGGGGACGTCCGCAAGATTGCAGGTTTTGAAGTCCCCCGGGTGCGGCACTTCGCTTTCGTGCGCAACGGGATGCCACTCGGCTCCACGGAAAATCCGGTCGATCTCGGCTTGGTAGAGGTCTTGCCGGACGAAAATCTCCTTGGGGATTTCGTTAAAATTTGCCGGCCAGACAATGTCTTGAAGATAAGCCTCCGGAACCGTCATCTCCCATCCTTTCTCTTTGCTATTTCGCCGCCCGCGTCACCTCGCGATGCGGTCACATTCATCCCATGCCCGCTGCCCACCGGGGCCCAAGTCTATGTGGACAACTCCTTGATTTTCGGGGTTGCGCCCCACATGCAGAAGCTCTTCGGTTCAAAGCCGAACTGGCGTTCCCTGTAGGTCTCTTCGTCGACCTCGCGCACGCCGACGGAATATTCAAAGACCATCCCGTCGGGACCCTCGAAATATACGAACCGCGCGCCCGAAGTCGGATGCCGGCCGGGTCCGAAGACGATGGGAACCTTATGCTGGCTAAGCAGCGCGTAGCTGCGCTGCACATCGTCGATCGACTGAACCTGGTGGTTGATGTGCTGGATACCGCACCGGTCTGCGGGGACGAGCGCGATGCTGTGGTGAATCTGGCTCAGACGGAGCAGCGGGAGCTCGCCTACCCGGTCACTGACGCGTGCATTGCATATTTGGGTCCAGAAATGCTCATCGCGATCGGGATCCCGGCTGAACAGACCGACGTGACTGAAACCCGTAATTCCCGCGTCGCGAGACAGCTGCGCGCCATTGCCACCGATCTGCGGCGAAACCGCGAATTCGATGCGTCCCCCGCTGGGGTCACGAAAGGCTATGAATTCGGAAACGTGCCGCTGCTCGCGTTCCTCATGCGAACCGTAGCACACCTCATACCCTAATGCTTCGAGCGTTTTCGCCGCATTGAGGAGATCCTCCCCATTCGCCAATTCGAAGCCGACAATCGTTTCGGATGGGTCGCCGATCTCGTAGCTCATCGTGCTCATGCGACTATCGGAGCGAAACGACAGGCGATCAACCGCGCGATCGACAGGCTCCAGGCCAAGTATTCGCGTGGCGAAATCGGTAGCGGCCGCGACATCCGGTGTCTTGAGACGAGTATAAGCGATGTCAATGATGTTGATGGTCATGGCAACGTTCCTCCCAATTCTTCGAGGTTGGAGGTCGAACCCCAACTGCATAGCGAGGCGGGAGAATCGGCAAACTGCCGTGGCCGGCGTCCGACGGGCGACGGATCCGATCGGGTCGAATAGGTGAAATAGCTGTCGGGCGAGGGCCCGCTGAAGGTCAGAAACACTTCACCGCTCGCGGGTTCCTTGCCTGGGCCGCGGACAATGCCGACCTGCCGGTCAAGGAGAAAATATTTCGACTGCATCACGGCGTCGATGCTCTCGACCTCAAACCCCACGACGAGGAAGCTCTCGCGCTTGCTCGGCACAATCATGATCCTGTGATGCTGATCGTCCCAGCCGAGGTAGATTGCGTCGCCCACCCGATCGGTGATCCGCGCTCCGAGGATGTCCACCCACACAGCGGCGTCAGACGCCGGGTCCCGGCTGCCGAGGATCACGTGTGACAGGCCGACAATTCCCGCATCGCGCGATGGAAAATATCGCTCGCCGCTCTCCTCGGCCCGAACGACCAGCTCGATGAGATTGCCGCTTAGGTCGCGACAGGCGAGCCCCGCGTGATAGCGGCGGCTTCGACACAGATCGTGAGGGATCGCCTCGACATCCCAATTTCGCTCCCTGAGTTTCCCGGAGACTTCCTGCAGCTGCTCGACGGTTCTCAGCGACACCGCCACGCTGGGCCGGAGGCTGCTCCCGGAACCGTCGAACTCCAGGCAATAGGACCGAGAGTCAGAACGGAACCGTTCGGCTTCCGGCAACCGTTCGCTGTGCTGCAGGCCGACGGTATCAACGGCGAGCCGCGTGGCTTCGCTAAGCGACTGAACCGGGATCCGTACGAACCGTAGCTGCTCCAGCATTTGCCACCTCAAATCCAATGATCAGTCAGTCTGTACTGTTTGTTTTGATTCGGGGCAAGCCTTATCGCGAGTCCCGAGAGGGGTGTCGTCATGACCGGGGCGATGTGCTGAGCGGCACCTGGCAGCATAGGGTTGTTATCGCCCGCTCGTCGCGAACGTTCGATCCTTCAACGCGCAGGGCCCGAGGCAAAGAGCGGCCGGCTTCGGCGAGCCCGTCGAGAGCGATCTGGTAGTCCCCGCTGCCCCGATATCAGACGTGTCGTGTCGGGCGATCCGCCGAAAGGGGAAGCACTAGCTTGTTCGGTACCCGACCGCGTGCGAGCCTCTTCAGGATTGGAAGCGCGTTGGGATAGGCGTCGGCGAATGCCAGAGGCTGACCGTCGGCGCCCAGCCTCACTTCAAAGACCGGCCCGTCGCCACAAGCGCAGCCACCGGCACTCTGTCCTCGCATGAAGCGCTCGGGTTGAGCCATGTCGGTCTCCAAGCAGAGATTCGTTTCCTAGTAGACAACACGTTGCACAAAATGGCTCGTCGGTCAATTGGCGTTGGCATGCGAAGCCAAGAGCGGTCTGCCTCGAGGAAGAGCCCTCACCGCCGAAAGATCGCCGGCTCGGTCGGACGATTTTGCTGACACGACAAGAGGTTAGGTAGGGCTCCCTGCCGCCATATTCGCAATTCGTTAGTCGTCAGTGCTGGCGATTTGGTGCAGAGGGGGCAGAACGGCGGCGGTGCGCCGCCGCAAACGCGAGCGGCGCCAATTGGGGAAATCGGCTTGCTGACGATGAATGGCGTCGGCCATTTCAAATCTTTCAATGCTTCTATCGAGGAGGCATGTCTTCCGATCCGCTTTCGAGATTGCCTGACATTTTCGTCAGCAATGCGCGGACCGCGCGTATTTCAGTCGGTGAAATCATATGGAGCAGCCGCGCGTAGATCATGTCGGCTTCGGCGCGCAGCTGGGGCAGGATTTCGATCGCTCGGGGTAAGAGATGAAGCTCCCAGACGCGCCGGTCGCCCTTGGCAGCGCGCCGTTCCGCGAGCGTCATTCTTTCCAGCTGGTCGACAACATGGCCAACGCTGGCACGCTCCAGTTCGAGCATTTGGCGAGATCGGTCTGGGTAATGCCCGGGGTCCGATAAATATAGACGAGCGCGCGCCACTGGGTTCGGGTCAATCCGAAGCGCGCCATTGAGGCGTCGAACAAGCGGCGAAGTTTGCGTGGCACTTCTTCGATGACAAAGACAAACTCGTCTGAGTCCGTCAGAAGACTTTTCCCGAGAGAAGCATCGCTGGTGCTGCGAAAGTCGACCATCGGCTGAAACTGTAAAGCCACTATCGGCATATGAACATGCTTTACTGTAAGATATGATACAGTATGATGCCTGAATGTATGATCGGACGATCACGCTTGCGGGAAAAGCGGGCCATGCAATCGCGGCGTCGATCGATGGACCGGAACTGGGCTTTCCGGTGATTTTGGCGCACGGCGGCGGCCAGACCCGCCGGGCGTGGAAGTCGGTGACCCGTCAACTCGCGAGCCACGGTTTTCGGACGATCGCCGTCGATATGCGCGGGCACGGCGAGAGCGCTTGGGCCAGTGATGGGGCTTATGACATTTCCGATTTCGCGGCCGATCTCGTTGAGATCGCTGCGGCGATGCGAAGAAAGCCGGCGATGATCGGCGCATCGCTTGGGGGGCTGGCTGGGATCATTGCGGAGGGAAACCGCGCACCGGGGAGTTTTGGATCGCTTACCTTGGTCGACGTCACGCCGCAGATGGAACCGAGCGGCGTTGCCCGCGTGGTCGGTTTCATGGCGGCCCATGCGCGCGAAGGGTTTGCGTCGGTGGAGGAGGCCGCTGAGGTCATTTCCGACTATCTGCCCCATCGGCCTAGCCGGAAGGCCTCGCCTGGGCTCGCCCACTATCTGCGCCGCAAGGACGATGGGCGCTTCTATTGGCATTGGGACCCGACCTTCATCGAAGGAGTTACGCGGCAAGGCGGTGTCTCAAGCGACAATGGCCGCAGCGAACTGAGCGCCGCCGCTGCCAGTTTAGCCTTGCCTGTGCATCTGATCCGCGGTGGGTCGAGCGACCTAGTTTCGCTGGAAGCCGTCAAGCATTTCCGAAGATTGGTCCCGCATATGGCATATAGCGACATCGCGAATGCGACCCATATGGTGGTGGGCGACGAGAATGACGCGTTTGGCAAGTCAATTGTGGAGTTTTTGCTCAGCACCCATGAAATGGAGATGAAGTCATGAACGCCCCACGGGTCGCCCCTGGGCTTGAGGAACTGGGGGAGCTGCTGTTGCTTGCGCCTTTCCACCGCTGGCTCGGGCTCAGGATCGCCGAGGTCGGCACCGACGAGTTGGTGATCTCAATGCCCTGGCGAGACGAAATAATCTCAAATCCGACGGTCGGCGCAGCGCATGGTGGCATTTTATCGGCGCTGATCGATCTTACCGGCCTTTACACGGTCATTGCCATGGGAGGGTCTGCGCGGGCTACGGCAAACTTGCACGTCGATTTTCACCGACCGGCCTTGCCAGGGCTGATGCGGGCGATCGGCAGGCCGGTCAAACTGGGTCGGCAGATAAGCATAGCCGGGACGCGGATTGTGTCTGCAGACGGAACCTTGATAGCGAGTGGTAGAGGTGCTTACGTCGCCTGACCATCGCGCAAGAGTCGTGGCACTTCTCGCAGCCATCGTGCTGGTGCGGTCCTGCCTCGGCGACCTTTTGATCATCGCTGATCGGCTGCGGCGAGTTATCGAGCGGAACTAAGTCTTAGGGCATAGTTGCGGCACCGCGTTTGGCGCTGTCATGCGTCGCGCCGAACGCTCGAGCAAGATGCGCAGGGCGAGATGGTCCGCCTTCGGTTCTACTTGCTCTACTCGCGTTCGTATTGAACCGCTCCATGATCGAGAAAGCGGTCCTTCATGCCCTTCGAAAGCCGGCTGTCAGCACAACCACGCGGTGTCCAGCCCCCTCCGTTGAGCCAGACCGCTACCTCACGGCGCGGCCTGGCCCAGGCACCATAGGCGAAGTTTTGCCGATCGGGTCAGGGCGCCGGAGTGCGGTTCGCAATCGCATCCTCGATCAGATCCTGCATGACCTGCTCGAGCTCGACGCCCTTGCGGTCGCCTCCGCTCGATATTTCGGTCGCGATCAGGGCATAATAGCCGGTCTCGCGATCGATCCAGCCGGTCCAGCCATAGGCGCCGGGCGAAGAGTTGATCTTCGACGTCGCGCACGCCGAGGGCGTGTCGCATTCGACGAAGGAGCCGAGCGCATATTCCCAGTTCACTGTGCTCGCCGGAACGAAAACACGCGGCAGTCCGATCGTGCGCGGCTGCGTGAAGGCCGTCATGTTGGTGATGAAGCTGCCGCCGAGGAACGCGCGCAGCAGTTTCGCATAGTCGCGCGGCGTGGAGAAGGCGCCGCCGGCCACCCACGGATTGGTTGGGACGGTCGCGGGGGGGTGGGGATCGTACCACGTGGTGCTTGACATCCCGAGCGGGATGGTGACGTGCTGCGCAAACAGTTCGTGGAAGTTCCGCTCGCGTGCTGGCGACGTTCCTGGTTCTATGCTTGTATCCTTGGCCTCCAAATACGCCCCTGCGACCTGAATGCCGTGAGGACCGTAGCTATATTGAGCACCAGGCGCATTGCCCGGGCGCAGGATGTCGTAGCGCAGGTCGTGGATGCTCTTGGCGCAGTTATAGAGACCAAAAGTCGGGAGAAGCTGGCAGCCGCCGACGAGCGGGCTCGCATTAAAGCCCGATGTCATCGACAGCGTATGCTTGAGTTTGACATCCTTCTTCGTTCCGCTCGTCGTCCAGAAGGCGAGTGGTGGCCGCATCGGATCGTCGAGCGTGGCAATGCCCGCCTGCACCATGCGCATGCCGAGCGCGCCAGCAAACCATTTGGAAGCCGAGGCGAGCGGTGTCACCCGGTCGATGCCAAAACTGCCCTTGTCGAATTCGAAAAGATAAGTGGGATCGGACGCGTTCCCGACAATGAAATAGCCACTAGCGACTTCGGTGTCAGCGACGATCGCGGCCTTCAGCGCTGTCCAGTCATAGGTGTAACCGCCGACGGTCGTTGTGAGGCTTGCGGTCGCGAGCGCCGACGCAGCGGATGCCGTCGCCTTGGCGGCGGACGGCGCGGGTGGCAGTTGGACCATCGGACGCGTTTCGCCGCCGTCGCTGCTCCCGAAGCCACTTTGCGCCGCAAAAACCGCTACGCCGACCAATGCGGCGCCGGCGGCAAGCCATATCGATTTCCGTCGTCCAGACATTTTATCTCTCCCAGCTTCGTTGCACGTTTCGAAACGGTGGGCCTGTTTGGCCGAGCGGGCTAAGGCCTGGGTTGGCCTGCCGCGAAATGGATTTTCAGCAGGTGGTCGAGTTGCGCCTTGCGAAAACCGGCGACGACGGCTGACCGGGGCGCGAGATGTGCGAGACGGTCGTCAGTCGGCTGGTACCGGGGCCAGTCAGGCACCAGCGCGCAGTCGGGTACGCCATTCTTCGCGAAAGCGACCCAGCAGGCGGACACGCCTTCGCCGAAGCGGCGATCCTCGTCGTCGACGGGGCCGGCGAGCGAAGCGAAATAGCCCAGCGTCCCGAAAATATAGGGAATTTCGGAGCCATGCCCGGCGCCCTTCGCCCGATCGCGGCGCGCTGCTGCAACATAGTCGAAATGATAGAGGTAGGACGGCGCGCCGGCGGACGTCCGCGCCGCGAGCCATCGCGACGGTGCGACGAACCAGGCGTCGCCCAGAATTTGGCGGGCCAGTTCGTCATCGGCGAGCCCGGTGCCATAGGCGGCGCGGCCCGCCGCCTGGTCGGGCCCGAGATAGGTGAGCGCGGCCGCCGGCGGCACGCCCATGGCGAGGATTACGCTGGCTTCGTTGCTGTTAGCGCCGACGAGGAGCGGCACGTCGATCGGCTCACTGCGCGCAAAAACGCGCCATGGCGCTTCGCGCACCAGCTCGCCGTCGAGAATGGGGCCGACCATCGCGCCCGGCGTCCGGACATCGCCGGCCGCGACGAGCGCGTCGGCCGAAAGCGCCCGGAGCGCGTCGATCGTCGCCGAAGGCGGCGCGCCGGCGCGAGCCGCCAATGCCGTGCCTAGCGCTTCCTGCTCGATAAGCGGGCGCGGGTCGAGTAGGCCGACGCCCGACTGTACGATGGCGCGCGCGAACAGGCCCTTGGCTTCGGAGTGGGCGAGGATCGTCGTCACGCCGATTGCCCCCGCGGACTCGCCGAACAAAGTGACCTTCCCCGGATCGCCACCAAAGGCTGCGATATTTTTCTGGACCCAGCGAAGGGCGGCCATCTGGTCCATGAGGCCATAATTGGCGAGCGCCTCGCGACGCGGCTTGGCTGCGCTCAGAGCCGGGTGGGCAAAATAGCCGAGTGCGCCGAGCCGGTAGTTGATCGTGACAAGAATGACCCCTTGCCTTGCGAAGGCTGTACCGTCGAAAGCCGGGAACGTACCCGACCCGATGACATGCGCACCGCCATGGATCCAGACCATGACGGGAAGTTTCCGCGCGCCGGCCGGGCGCCAGATATTGAGCTGTAGGCAGTCTTCGGATTGATCATCCGCTACTCCACCGGCGACGAGCGCAGGCCGCACCATCTGCGGGCAAGCGGGTCCGAACTTCGCGGCATTGCGAATACCCGCCCAGCGCGGCGGAGCCTGCGGCGCGCGCCAGCGGAGCGCGCCTACGGGAGGCGCAGCGAAGGGAATATCGAAAAAACGCTCGACTCCTGCCTCTGCAGCGCCCGTTAGTCGCCCCTGCGCCAGCGTCGCTTGCGGAGGGGCAACCGCCGCCGCGGCGGATGCTGAAGCGAGCAGCGTCGCGGCTCCAGCACATGCTGCCATGACCCATTGCCGCATTTCGCCGTCCCTTTCGTCTCGGCTGGCGGCCGCAGGCCGCGGGCAAGCATATCCCCTAGAAAGAAATGCGGCCCTCGACGCCTATCACCCGGGGTTGGCTGTAACGGTTGATCGTCGGCGCCTGGGCAACATAGTAGAGCTTGTCGAAGAGGTTGTTCGCGAAGGCGCTCACATTGACCTTTCCGAAGTCGACGCCGATGCGAAGATTGACGAGGACATAATTGTCGAGGTCGACCGACGTTGCGGTCAGCTCCTGCTTGCCACCCCATTGTCCGCTGACAAGCACATTGCTCGTCAAGGCAACGTCGCCGGTGACCGGATAGCGAAGATTGAGGTTCGCCGAGGCGAGCCAGTCGGGAACCTGCGCGAGATCGAGACCGTCGTATCGGCCCGTCTTGACCTTGCCGCCCTGCCGCGAGCCGCTGAGCGCGAGGCGGCCGTCGCCTTCTCCAAGGTCGAATCCGTGGCTATATTCTGCCTCGATACCCCAGCTCTTCGCATTACCGGCATTAGTGAGATAGGCGACCGCGGCGACCGGGCAGGCCGCGTTGGTCAGCGCGCATCCATCGTCGACCTGCGCGATCAGATCCTTGAGCTCGGTATAATATCCCGCGATTGCGAAATAGCCGCGCCGCACCGGGCTGCCCTTGATGCCGACCTCATAGGAGGTGCTGCTTTCGTTGCCGAACAGTACCTGTACCGGGCTCGGAGCGCGGGGATCGGACAGGCGCGTGTTGAAACCGCCGGCGCGGTAGCTGCTGCCGACCTTGCCATAGGCGAGAATATTTGGAGTAAGTTTGTACGAAAGCGTCGCATTGTAGGAGAGATTGTCGGCGCTGATGTTGTCGTCGATAATCCGCGATGACCCGCCTGTTGGCAGGCCTGTCGCGAGATCATAGAGCCGCGCGCTGATGCTCCGGCTGTCGCGTGTATAGCGGAGCTCGCCGGTCAAGTTGAGGCTGTCGGTGATATCGAAACCGAGCGAACCATAAGCCGCATAGCTTTCGAAATGGAGCCGGGCGGGGGCGATGTTGCCCGGAGAAGGATTGGCAAGCGTCGGCGTGCGCGTCGTCGTCACGGAGAAATCGCTGTCGAGCAGCAGCATCTCGGCGCCCACGAGCCAGGTCAGACGGTCGCTCGCGCCCGTCACATGGATGTCCTGCGAGAAATTGTCGGTGGTGTCGACGACATAGGAGGCGCCGCTCGGGTCGAGCGGGGTTAGCGCCCCGATCTGACCTGCAGCGCGCGCGCGCGCAAGTTCGGCCGGGCTCACCGCGTCATTGTCAAGGTCATATTCCGAGTGGCGCTTGCGAAAGGATGTTGTCGAGGTGAGGTCGGCGCCGCCCAAGTCCACGCGGATAATCGCCTGCAGTCCATCGACATCCTGGCTGGCACGGGGCGCCGTGTTCCAGGGATAGCGGAAGCGATCCTGGGTATATCCCCCCGGGAAGCCTGGCGTGCCGGCGGGGATGGAAATCTGATAATGAACCGCCGGGGTCGTCAGCCGCTGGGTCTCGGCCATGATGATCGCGTCGACGGGTCCGCGTTTGAGACGGATCTGGCCGCGCAGACCATGACCCTTCTGTTGGTCGAAATAGACGTCGTTGTCCGGATTGTAGAAGAAGCCCTTGTCCTGCTCGACGAGATCGCCGCTGAGACGGATCGCAAGACCTTCGGCAAGCGGAACATTGATCGCGCCTTGCGTCTGGAAGCTGTTATTCTCGAAGCCGTAGCGCGCACTCGCCCAGCCTGAGAGATCGAATTCGGGCTCGGCCGAAATGATATTGATCGCGCCGCCGACCGCGTTGCGGCCATAGAGTGCGCCCTGTGTCCCCCGCAGCACCTCGACCCGGCCGATATCGAGGAGATCGAGGCGGGTGAAGTTTCGCCCGCCCACGGGACCACCGGCGATATAGGCACCGTTGCGATACAGGCCGACGCTGGGATCGCCATTGGTCGCGCGCGCGGTCGACGAGGCGCGGATCGAAATCTCGGAAGTGATCGATGAGCTGAGATTGTTGAACCTGACGCTCGGCTGGTCTGCTAGCAATTCGCCGCTGCCGCTTGCGCCGCCGCGATCGGTGAGTGAGGTGATATCGATGACAGAAGCGGCTGTAGGAACGTCGGCGAGCCGCTCCTCGCGGCGCCGCGCCGTCACGACGATCGCGCCGTCATCGTTCGCTTCCGCCGCGTCCGGAAGAGCTTCGGGCGGTCTGTCTTGCGCGAAAGCAGGCGGAGCGACGGCTACCCAAATTGCGGCCGTGCAGAAAAGAAGGTTCGCCCTGCGTCCCATGGTCACTCTCCCCATTTTGTTATCGCAATTATTATCGATAATTTTGTGCAGAAAACGCGAGCGAGTCAAGCCGGAAAGCGCAATGTCATTGCACGTGGGTCACGGGTTTAGGAGACGACGGCGCTCAGCAGGTCGCGGACGCCCCGCGCCGTAGCGGCAAGCGGGTCAGGTGTGACGGTAGATAAATCGTCGGTCACAGCGTGGTGATGACGGTGTGCGCCAAAGATGCCAGCATGACGTGTGTAGCCGGCCTTTATCACTTCCGAGAGTTCGCCCGCTGTGCCTTCCGCCGAAGGATAGGCCATTTCCAACCCTGGCTGGCCTTTGAATATCTCGCGCGCACGCGCAACGAATTCGGGCGATGTCATGAGAAAACGATAGGGATCGGCACTCGGCAGCGGCAGCAAGCGCCCCGGCATTTCCTGATAGTCACGTGCTGCGGCATTGGCGCCGAGATGCAACCAGAAAGCCGTCTCGCTGGGGGCTGGACCAAACTTGTCGGCGATATGGCTCGCACCGAGATTCTCATATTCATGCCCGCTGTTGCACAGAAAGAGCAGGCTGTGCTGGGGAAACGCTCGGGGCATCCAGTCGGCGAGCGCGAGCCACATCGCGATGCCCGGCCCCCGCTCGCCGGCGCAATCGGTCCAGCCTGAACGCGGCGTCGAGACGACGAGCCAAGGGCGGCCGGAGCGAACGAGTCGCCCGATTATATTCTGAGCTGCCCGAGCCCCACCGCGCCCGCGCAGCGCTAATTTCGCCGCGGCACCGTGGCGCGCGGCTTCAATCACCGGGGCGGCGAGTCGCGGCGCGAGCAAGGCAAGTGGCTTTTCCGATACGGGATGACCGGCCGGGACATTGAGGAGCAAGGCCTCGCCCGTCGGCCCGGTCGTAATGAGAATGACCCCGCTCGCACCGCGCGCAAGCGCATCGGCGAGCGGCTCGCGCGCTGCACGATCTACGAGGCTCGACCAGCGGCGGAAAGGCAGGCGCACTACGGCGATCGCGCCGTCGAGGCGTTCAGGAATTTCTGCGAGGCGCAGCGGCGCAGCGAGTCCAGCCTCGCCGGTTTCGATGGCGAGCGGTTGTGCGACGAGCGGTATCGTGATGTCGCCGAGCCTGAGGTCGCAGCGCGAGGCCTCGAACCAAGGCACGTCAAACGTCTGGCGTTCGACTTCGAATCCGGCACTGGACAGCCGCTTCGCTGTCCAGTCGGCGGTCCAACGATCGCCCTCGCCGCCCGACTGCTTGTTGCCGGCCTCGGTATAGCTTTGGACGTCGGTGAAGAGGCGTTCGGAGCCGAACATGGTCAAATCCCGAGATACAGCGGCAGCGGAGTTAACCTGCAATGCGATCGGCGCCGCGAGGCCCGCCTTAAGCAACGTGCGGCGGTCGGTCGGGAGGCGGCTCATGTCACTTTTGCGCGGCGGCGGCTGGGCTTAGTCTTTGCGTGCCGGGCCTTATATTCCTCGAGTGCGCGCCCGAAACTATTCTGAGTAACGCCGATCAGATCGCGCGCCACCGCATCGGCGGCATCGCCATCGCGCGTGACGATATGGCGGCAAAGCGCGTCGTAGAGGATGGCCGATCGCTTCGCGGCGTCATTGCCATGCGTCTCGATATAGCTGTCGGTATAGACATTGTGCTGCCAGCGCGCGAGCAGCGCGACCCGGTCGAGGAGCTCCAGCGCGAGCGGCGCATTGCTCCGCTTGGCGATGAAGCGGCCGATGCGGTTCGAGACTTTGATATGCTCGAACGTATTTTCGGTGCGCTGGGTGACATCCTTATATTCGACCAGACGGTGCATCAGTTCGCGCCCGTCGCGATCCGTCATCTCGACCGCAGCCAGGCGGCAAACTACACCGAACAGGGATTTCCACAGCTCATAGACCTCGTTCGCGGCATGCTCGTCGATATCGATCACATAGGTTCCGCGCCACGGGACCACCTTCACGAGACCGATCCGCGCAAGATGACGGAATGCTTCGCGCACGGGCGCATGGCTCACCCCGAAGCGCGCGGCGATTTCGCGCTCGCGCAGCCACGATCCCGGCTGGATGCGCCATTCGACGATGTCGTCAGTCAAGAGACGCGCAATGACGCGGTCTTGAGTCGGTGCACTGTCGTCTTCGGTCTTCGTCGCGCCCATTTCTCTCCGTTCGGCTTTCCCTGCTACCGGCACCATCCTAATCGGACAGTGCACGCGAGCAATCGATGATTGCGAATGAAATTATTATCGATAATATCGAGAATGACAAGCACCAGAAAATGGGAGTCGGAACTTGAAGCGCACCATCCTCTTTTTCGCAGCAGCCGTTGCGGCACAGCCGGCCACGGCAGGCGAACCCGCTCCTCTTCCCGGCTGTGCCGCGGCGATCGCCTATTCCGAGGCAAACTCTGGCGTGGCGCTGCTGATCCTTGAGGATGGCGAGGTTCGATGCCGTTCTGCAGATATTGCGACACCGCAGGAACTCTGGTCGGGCACCAAGAGTCTTGTCGGGCTGATGGCGGCGGCGGCCGTACAGGACGGGCTTTTGACGCTCGACGAGCGGGCATCAGAGACGCTCGCTGAGTGGAAGGGCGACGCCGAAAAGGAACAGATCACGCTTCGCCAACTGCTGTCGATGACAGGTGGTCAGGCCTCAACCGTCGGGAGACCCCAAGGGTATTTGGACTCGGTCAAGGCACCGCTCGCGGCGGCACCGGGCGGGAAATTCCAGTATGGCCCTGCTCCGATGCAAGTCGTCGGCGAAATCATGCGCCGAAAGCTCGTCGCCAAAGGCGAGGACGGCAACCCTCGCCATTATATCGAGCGTCGCATTCTAATGCCGCTAGGCGTAACGGTCGGCGATTGGCGCAGCGGCCCCGATGGCGCACCGCTCATGCCGCAGGGCCTAGTGCTGGCCGCATCCGAGTGGGCGAAGATCGGCGAGTTCGTCCGCGGGGGCGGAAAGCTCGAAGGCAGGCCACTTGTCGACGAAGCGACATTCGGCGAGATGTTCCAGGGTAGCCAGGTCAATCCTGCCTACGGTCTCACTTGGTGGCTACCCCGTAGCACGCCGGCTGTCGATATTGTTACTCGGTCCACCGATATCACCAGTCATGCCGCCGAACTACCGGCGGATATGGTCGTCGCCGCCGGCGCGGGCGATCAACGCCTCTATATCATTCCGTCGCTTCGGCTTACGATCGTGAGGCAGGCGAAACTCGACATTGCCGCCTTAGCGGCGGGGAAAAAAGGTGATTGGTCCGATTGGCGGTTCCTGTCGCTGTTGCTGAAACCAGCGAGTGAATAATTTGAAACGCGGGCGAGAACATCTCGGGGGCGATCGAACCTAAGCCGTGCCGCTGCAATATGATCATTGAGAATTGCTGGCTGAATGCAATCGCGGCCCGTGGAGTTTGCCCATGGGCCAGCATGATGACGGTCATTGACAGCCAGCGCGGCGATCGGAACCGAGAGGCGGAACCGTGCGCGCGACGGCGCAGTGGGGCGAAGAAGGATGCAGCATGTTGCGGGGATTGATGCAGGACGCGCCGCTGCTGATCAGCGGAATATTGGAATATGCAGCGCGCGCGCACGGCAAGAGGGAGATCGTCTCGAAGGCTGTCGTGGAGCCGGTTTGGCGGTATGACTGGCACCGCTGCGATCAGCGTGCGCGTCAGGCTGCGCAGGCCCTTGGCGTCCTCGGGATTGCGACGGGCGACGGCGTCTCCTCGCTCGCCTGGAACACTCCCACCGCCACCTCGAACTCTTCTATGCGGCGCCGGGCATGGGCGCCGTATTGCACACCGCCAACCCGCGTCTCAGCGACAAGCAGATCGCCTTCACTATCGCTCATGCAGGGAGCCGCATTCTCTTCTTCGAGCCCAATCTAGCCGAGCTCGTCGCACGGCTGCGTCCTCTCCTTCCGGGTATCGAGCGCTATGTCCTTCTCGCGGAGCGCGGAACGATCGCGCCAGATGTTGCCGACACGTTGAACTACGAAGCGTTGCTGGCAAGCGAGGACGGAGCCCTCACCTGGATGAGCTTCGATGAAAAGGCAGCCGCATTTCTTTGCTACACTTCGGGGACGACGGGCGACCCCAAGGGCGTCCTATACAGCCACCGCTCAATCGTTCTTCACGGGATGGCGGCCGGTCTAAGCAGTGCCTTCGGGTTCAGCGCTTTTGATGTCATCATGCCCTGCTCGTCCATGTATCATGCAACGGCATGGGGACTTCCCTTCACG
This sequence comes from Sphingopyxis italica, assembly GCF_011926545.1. Taxonomy (GTDB): domain Bacteria; phylum Pseudomonadota; class Alphaproteobacteria; order Sphingomonadales; family Sphingomonadaceae; genus Sphingopyxis; species Sphingopyxis italica. Next base: position 777,529 of record NZ_JAATIT010000001.1, read on the forward strand.
GCAGCGATCAACGGCTGCAAGCTAGTGCTTCCTTGTGACAGGATGGACGGTGCCAGTCTTGCCGACCTGATCAACGAAGAGGGCGTCACCTTTTCGGGTGGTGTGCCGACGATCTGGACCTTGTACCTCGCTCATCTCGACACTACGGGGACGGGGGTCGGCAATCTCAAGCGCCTCGTGATTGGGGGCTCGGCCGTCCCCCGGGCGATGGCCGAGACATTCCGAGCCAAATATGGTGTCACTGTGCTGCAGCTCTGGGGCATGACCGAAACCAATCCGCTCGGCGTGATTTCGACGCCCTCCCCGCTCCTGATGGCCGAAGGCGAGGATTTCGCGAACGACCTCCCGCTGACGAAGCAGGGTCGCATGCAATTTGGCATCGAACTGCGCATTATCGACGGCGATGGCACGCCGCTCCCCTGGGACGGTGAGCAGGCGGGTGCGCTCCAGGTCCGCGGACCGTGGGTCGTCGATCGCTATTTCCCCGATATTGAGGGCGCCGGGAGCGATGGCTGGTACGACACCGGGGACATCGGTACGATCGATCGCTTCGGCTTTCTCCGGCTGACCGACCGCGAGAAAGATGTGATCAAGTCCGGGGGCGAATGGATCAGCTCGATTGATATCGAGAATGCGGCGGTTGGGTACCCCGGCGTCCGGGTCCCGGCGGTCGTTGGCGTATATCATCCAAAATGGGAAGAGCGCCCCCTTCTCGTGATCGAAACGCATGAAGGTCAAGCCGTCACAGCCGACGCAATTCGCGCGCATCTGGAGACGAAGGTTGTTCGTTGGTGGCTGCCGGACGACATCCTGTTCGCGACAGTACCGCTCACTGCAACGGGAAAGATCGACAAAAAGGCCTTACGCGAAGCGTATCGTAACCAACTCGCCTAGATGAGATCACACTGCGTCCATTCCGTGCGAATGGCAGCGATCCTTTCAGGCGGGATAATTTCAGCGGGCCTCGTGAGTCTTGCATAAGCCCGGGCAATCTCGGTCGGGCTGTCCAAGGCAAAGCGCTCTACGCTTGCAGCGCGGTCAAGGTATGGCCAAGATGAGGCATGGCGTCGACCCAAAAAACCAAAGAACCAGCTTCCGGACGAACAGGGAGGCCCACTCGACAAGCCTCGCAAGCACTTTCGAGGAAAATTCTCCGTGTCGCCCGCGATGTCTTCTTTGCCGACGGATTCGGTCGTTCAACGGCTGAACGGATTGCTGCAAAAGCAGGCATCTCCAAGCGCACGTTGTACGCCCGTTACGGGGACAAAAAGCTGCTTTTCGAAGCGGCAATACTCATGGAAATCGAGGATCGGCTCTCCTTCCTTGAACAGCACGTTCCCGAACATGGCGACGTTCGGCTCGAGCTTGAAGAGCTGTCCGATGAACTGCTATCCTGGATGCTTACCGACATTCACGTCGCGTTGGAACGCGTTGTAATGGCTGAGGCTGCACGTTTTCCCGCTTTAGCGCGAAACCTTTACGAATTCGGCGTAGGACGCACGACGAGATTGGTGGCAGAGGTCTTGCGCAAAGCCGAGGAGAGGGGAGAAATCAGGGTGTCAGACGCGAATTTTGCTGCGGAGCAGTTTATCTCCAGCGTCATTTTGTCACCTTTTCGTCGGGCCGCTCTTGGAGTGGGAGTGACCAGTCACAATGAAACCTCTTCAGCCCGAATGAGGCAAGCTGTCGATCTATTTGTGTACGGCTGCCGCCCCTCCCTGAAGGGGAGCCACCCATAACATTCCCGCTTCATCTTGGGCTGGGCCGTTGTCCCGACTAAGTTTCCATTGGCTTCACGCTAGTTGATCGCCGCAGCCGTCCAACTCGCGATTTCGTCGGCCATTTCAAGGCTCGCGCGATCAAAGGCTTCGACGATACTCGAAACGCTATTTGCACTTGCTGACCTATCAAGGACGATGCGCGTGACTGCCAGTGGTTCCGATTCTTTGGATCGGCTTAGTTCCACTTGCGCGGCGATGCGAATGATCGGGGCCGCGTCGGGCCCCTGGTCGTAATAGGCTGCAAAAGAAGAAAGCCGTGCGGATAGGACGTAATGATCGGAAGCAACGCTCTGGACAGGGATATATGCGTGATCGATTTTGCGCGCTACGCTTCCGGCAATAGCCTCGCGGATCATCTCGGGCGCAGGCCTCATCCACCGTGCTTTGGCCAGATACGTGACTTCGCGATTCTCGATCGTGAGGATCCTGTCTCCATCGGCCCCAGGCGGAAGCGTCGGTCGCGTAATATACACCGGAATCCACTGTCGTGCAATTTCACGCTCCGGTACGGGCGTGCTACTGATCCGGTACAACGTCGATTTGCCGCCAGTTCCCAGAATATTCCCGCAACCAGAAAGGCAAATTAGCGCGCCCATCAGCAAAAACATTCTTGCAGAGATCGTTTTCATTGGGGGAGCTTCCTTTCACGAGGGGTCCGTCGTAGCTGGCCGGCGAGCTGCTCGATTTCCTGCGCCGCGCTATCGAGCGATTTCAAAGTTGCAGCAATCCCGGAGCCGTCGGGCGCCGCCAATCCACTCGCGGCGTCATCAAGCCTGTGAATGACCACCCTCGCCTCGGCGATCCCCTCTCGAAGATCTCGAGCGGCTGCCGAGACATCGGCAAACGTCTTGCGACCGTCGCCATCGATCGCCGTGCGCGCCGATGCGGCCGCGGCCTCGATATCGGCCGCCGCCCGGTCCAGGCGTGCAAACGCTTGTTCAGCCTTGCTGAACATTCCGCGACTAGATCGCAATTCCGCCGTGGTAGCTGTTACATTCGCAATAGCAGCCGAAACATTTTCGATATTCTCGTCGGACAAGGTCCGGTTGACCCTTTCCAGGGCCTGCGAAGCATCCGCCAACAATGCGCCACCTCCATCCATCAGGGATTGTAGCGAACTTTTTTCCGCCTTAATCACTGGGAGCGCTTCCTTGGAAACCTCCTTCAACAACGGCTTAGAGGGCGTCCCCGCACTGATCTGGATGTAGCTTCCGCCGGTTATGCCTTGCGACTCCGTCGCGGCGGTAGAATCGACGCGCACAGGCGTATCCTCGCGCAGGCGCACTCCTGCAAGCACCCTGTTTGGATTTCTGGGATCAAGACTAATACGCGTGATTTCTCCCACCGGAATTCCGTTGAACTGCACCTCGCCTCCCTCGCTCAGCCCGCGGACAGGACCATCGAAAATGATCCGATACTCGTCGAAATCACGCGCGAATTGGGATTGACCGAGCCAGAGGATGAAGCCGAAAGCCGCCGCTAGCAGAGCCAGCGTCAGGCCCCCAATCAGACCGTAGTTCGCGTCGCGTTCCATTAGCGGTTCCTTTCCTTGGCGCGCTCCGCCCGCCCTCCCAAAAACGCCCTGATCCAAGGATGGTCAGACCTCTCAAGTTCCGCGATTGGCGAAACCTCGACAATTTTCTGATCCGCAACCACGGCCACGCGGTCGCTGATGGAATACAGGCTGTCGAGATCATGGGTCACCATCACGACAGTAAGCCCCAGCGTGTCGCTCAGCGTCCGTATCAGCTGGTCAAATTCCGCGGCTGCGATCGGGTCGAGGCCCGAAGTGGGTTCGTCAAGGAACAGCAATTCTGGATCGAGCGCCAAGGCCCTCGCTACGCTTACACGTTTTCGCATTCCGCCTGAAAGTTCAGCGGGCATTTGCCGGCCCACCTCGGCATCGAGTCCGACAAGGCCGATTTTCATCAGAGCCACGGCCTCGAGCCACGGCTCTCTAAGACGGGTATGTTCGATGAGAGGAGCCTCGACATTTTCTTGCACACTAAGAGAAGAAAAAAGCGCGCCATTTTGAAACATGACGCCAATTCGGTGATTAATTTCCGTACGATCAAAGCGACTCCCAATTTTTTTCTGAAAGATTTCGATTGTCCCATGGCTAGGCGCAATCAGGCCCAAAATGGTGTTCATCAGGACGGATTTTCCACTACCGGACCCTCCGACGACACCAAGAATCTCGCCACGATGGACTTCTAGGTTCAAATCCTGGTGGATAATGTGATCGCCAAATCGGGTTTTAAGATTCTCCACCCGAATAACGACGTCCGGATCGCAAATCATATTTCGAGCACGTTGAAGAGAATTGCAAAGGCGGCATCCAGAAGGATGATTGCGAATAGCGCTTGGACAACGGCGACGGTCACCCGCCCGCCCAGATCCTCAACATCTCCGCGTACCGAAAGGCCGTGGCGACATCCGGCAAGCGCAATCACAATGGCCAGCACCGGTACTTTTGCCATTCCAACCCAGAAGTGTCGGATATCGACCGCAGCCGAGAGTCGTTCGGCGAAATATGTCGGGCTCACGTCGAGTATGCCCCAGCTGACGACAAGCCCGCCGGCCAACCCAGCCAGCATGGCAACAATCGCCAGGAGGGGCATAATTACAAGCAATGCCAATACGCGTGGCACAACCAGCGCGTCGAACAGGTCGATGCCCATCACCTTCATTGCCTGCGTCTCTTGATTCATTCGCATTGCGCCGATCTGGGCCGCGAAAGTGGAAGCGGACCGACCGGCAAGTAGTATCGCGGGAATGAGGACGCCGAACTCGCGGAGGACGGATATGCCAACCAGTTCGACGACCAGTTCCGATGCACCCAATGTCTTGAGCAGATCGCTTCCTATGAGAGCCACTACTGCGCCGATAAAGAATGTCATGATCGCTATGAGTGGCAGCGCATCGAAGCCGGCCTTCTGAATTGACGACGCCAGTGCGATCAGTCGCATCCTTTTGGGATGTGCAAGAGATTTCATGAGCGCCACCTCAAGTTGCCCGAGAAATCGAGCGCTTGCGCCGATTTCCTGGACAGCTCGATAAACTTTTTGGCCAAGACGCACGTGAAATGGGGGAGTTTTGATAGACGGGACATCGCGGTCGGCCATGGCCGAGCCCACCAGCGCGAACAGATCAGCAAGATTGGCGGGCAGGTCTGCGGTAAATGCCGCATTGGGTGCGAGAGTCAGGATGGCGAGCGCGCCTGCGCTGTCTATCCTTCCCAGGTTTCCGAAGTCGCTTGAGAAGGAGAGGTTCGAGGGACTCAGAACATGCCCGGAAAGGCCTGCGATCGAAATCGCTGTCCAGTCACCTTCAACGACCAACGTTGAAATGCCATCTCCTTCGCGAACGAAGATGTTCGGTGCTGTGCGCGCATTCATCGCAGCAAGTCTCCAACCGGTGTCGGGAGAGCGGATCGCCCGTGGCAACTTCCTCTCCCATAGCCCGTCGTCGAGCGGATCATGCCAGCAAGCGGGACCACTGACCCCACACATTTAACCATGCCGATCCACACATCGCGCCTTGCCTCAATGACATTATGTAGACGTCAGCGTAGCGTTATATCAGGTCGCTTGCAAGGAGTATGCTGCGCACAAATCGGCCGACAGATCGTTTGAATAAGCACAGGATACTCTTGCTAAGGTTAGATAAAATTGTCAGGTGAAATCCCTATGAGATTCTTTCTGAACCGATATCGCACCTTGGAGTTTATATTAACAACACTCGTAGGTGACATTAAATCTTTGCTTGCATTTGCCATCCCAGGCCGAGTGATTTTTGCAGGGCGATCCATGACAGCGTGAGCGCCGCCTTTCCCCGGACGAGGTCGGTTGCCGCCTGCTCCTGTTTGCGAAGCGTGCGATTTAGGTCAGCGCGCGAGATCACTCCGCCGGCAAATCGTTGTCGATCAAGATCGGCTGCGCCATCTGCCTGGGACTTGATCTGCGCGAACGCCACCAGGGCAGAGCGCTGCTGGCCAAAGCGCGACAACGCGCGCTCGGCGTCCTGAAGTGCAGAAAGCACTGTCTGTCGATAGTTGGCAACCGCCTCGGCACGGGCGGCGCTCGCCTGATCGACCGAGGCATCGACCCTTCCGAAATCGAGGAAGTTCCACTGCAGCTGCGGAATAGCGAGAATTGACGGGTTGCTCACATCAAAGAGATCGTCTGGCGACGTTCCGCCAAGTCCCAAGATTCCCATGAATGACAGCTTCGGAAATCGTGCGGCCTCCGCAACACCGATCCGAGCCGTTGCTGCCGCCAGGCTGCGTTCGGCCGCGCGGATGTCGGGCCGACGTGCGACAAGGTTTGAGGGGTCGCCCACCGCGACCTGTTCCGGCGGGAGGGGAACATCGAAGATCTGTTTCAGCGCTTCGTCCGTTGTCCCTGGGATCTGCCCAGCTAAAATGGCAAGCGCATCGAGCAATACCGCCGTGTCAGCTTCGGCCTCGGCGAGCTGAGACTTGAGCAACTCGAGCTCGGCATTTGCATTGCCGAGAGGGAACAGGGGCAAAACGCCTTGCTGATACCGTTGATAGGTTAGCGAGAGGATTTGATGCTGCAACTCGCACTCGGTTCGGTACGCTTTGGCTCGAAACTGGGCCTCGCGCAGGTTGACATAGGCATTGGCGACTTCGGCGGTCAGCTGGACCTTGGCATCCTCCACATTGGCAACCGCTGCCGCTGCCTGAGCGTTGCCGGCCTCGATCCGTCGCTGCGTTCCTCCTGCGAAATCCAGCTCCCAGTTAGCGTTGAGCCCGAGATTGTAGACACTGAGGCTATCATCCGCCTGTCCCTGCGGACTAACAGGCGCGCTCGCCGAAGGCGGGGCACTGTTCTGAATATCAAGGCCCGGCAAGCGGCCCTGAATAGCCGTCGCCTGGGTTCCAAGCGTCGGAAATCTTCCGGCCTTCTCCTGTCTCACGGATGCCCGCGCCTGCGCGATCCGCGCTTGCGCAGCCTGAAGCGAAGGATTGTCCGATAACGCGGCCTCGATAAGCCTGTTCAATTCCGGATCGTTCAAAAGGAGCCACCAATCTGCCAGCTCGGGCTCGGCATCGCTGACGTTACCGCCGGCACGGACAAAGCCGTCATTTCGGTTCGCCGAGAATACTTCTGGAGGCCCGGCGTAGTCTGGGCCCGCGACACAACCGGCCAGCAGAAACGAGGCGAGAAGCGATATTACAGATTTTTTTATCATATCAGGCTCAGTGCATCGAAAGGGAAACATTCCTGGGAAGCGGCTTCAAAAAGATGACCAAAGGAACGGTCATCAAGGTTAGGACGCCCATCGCCAAGAACACATCATTGTAGGTCATTACGAACGCGTCCCGCTGGATGGTCCGGCCTAGCATCGACATGGCACCCTCCATCCCGCCGAAGCTTTTCGCGAGTTCATCAAGATAAATCTGGAGCGAAACACTGTTGGCATTCAGCGTTTCTTCCATGCGCCGGCTATGGTGCCAGATCCGCTGGTCCTGAAACGAAGCCAGTCCGGCCAAAGCGAAAGATCCTCCGAGATTTCGAGCGGCGTTAAAAATACCGGAGGCATCGCCAGCATCTGTATTTGCCACTGAGGCTACGGTAGCCTGGTTCAGGAACATCATGGACAGAATCATGCCAACACCCCGAATAAGCTGGCTTTCGATGAATACGGCGCCCCCGGATTCCGCGGTGAGGCTTATGCTGACGAAACAGCTGGCCGCCATCAGAAGCATTGCGACTCCGACGGCAATGCGGATGTGGAGCCTACGGATCATTAAGGGCAGGATCGGCATAAGCACAAAGGCCGGAATACCCATCCAAAATATAACGAGCCCGGTTTGAAAAGCGTTATAATCCGATATGATCGCAAGAAATTGGGGAATGACGTAGGTCGAACCATACATCACCATTCCCAAGGCGAGAGCCATCACCGCAACGCTTCCGAATTGGCGATTGAGAAGGAGGCGGAGTTTCAGGACGGGCTTGGACGCATTCAGCTGCCCGTAGATCAGTGAAGCGAAACCGATGACGGCAATGAGGGCCAGCCAGCGAATAAGAGCGGATTCAAACCATTCCTCGCGATGCCCCTCCTCAAGCAACACAGTCAAAGCGCCCAACCCCAGAATCAGGCCGGCAATGCCCGCCCAATCAGCATCGGTCAGATACTCCCACTTCGGCTCTTCGTGAGGAAGCCCGACGAATAGCAGCAGCAGCAGCACAGCGCAGATTGGAACATTGACAAAGAAGGCATAGTGCCAGCTCAAATTTTCGGTCAGCCAGCCACCGATCAGCGGCCCCATGACCGGACCCAGAATCACTGTCATGCCGAACAGCGCCATGCCGATCGGCTGTTGATGGGGCGGCAATCTTTTCGCCACGATGGTCATCGCAGTCGGTATCAGCGCACCACCCATGAAACCCTGACCCGTGCGACCGATGATCATGGTCGTGAGGTCGGTCGCCATACCGCAAAGAATTGAAAAGCCGGTGAACGCGGAAACCGCAATGATGAGCAGATTTCGCAGTCCAAAAAGGCGTTCAAGCCAGGCGCTAAGCGGAATTACCACGATTTCGGCTACGAGAAATGCGGTGGCAATCCAGGTTCCCTCGGTGCCGCTGGCTCCGATTTCGCCCTGGATCACCGGAAGCGCGGAATTGACGATAGAGATATCGAGTGTTGCGAGCATGGCGCCAAGTGCGCCCGCTGCGACCGCTATCCACGCGGTGATATCGGCATTCCGCCTGTCTGCAGTCGGAGTACCAGAGGCGCTGTTCGATGCCAACTCGGCGGTCATTTGTCGGTACTCGAGATCTCTTTCAGCTCTCCGGCAGCATTTCGCGTGTCGACAACTGCCACAACCGACATGCCCGGGACGAGCAGACGACGCACTTTGGGCGAGGCTATTATCGCGATACGAACCGTTATCCGCTGAACAATCTTGGTGAAATTCCCTGTGGCGTTTTCGGGCGGCAGGATTGAAAATTCTGCTCCGGTTCCGGGGGAGATGCTCTCAACGCGTCCGGCAATCTCAAAGTCGGGAAGTGCGTCGACCTCGAGCTTGACCGGTTGCCCCGCCCGCAAAAGGCCGACCTGCGTCTCCTTGAAATTAGCGATGACGTAGATTTCGTTTACCGGAACCACCGTCATCAATCGCTGGCCGGGCTGAACGAATTGGCCGACCCTTACTGTTAGATCGCCAACGCGACCTCCCTTGCTGGCTCGCAGCAGGGTCGATGTGACATCTAGGTCGGCCGCTTCCAGCTGCGCGCGGGCCGCGTCAGCTTGGGCTTCGGTCTGGTCGATCTGTTTGAACAAGGTGGCCCTCCGACCGTTGGCGGCAGAGACTGCTGCCTGGGCAGCAACAAAGTCGGCGTGCGCTTGCTGCGCCTGTGTCTCATATTGTTGAAGCTTTTCTCGCGGCTCCGCACCGGTCGCGGCGAGGGGGCGATACCTCGCTACCTGCTCATTGGCGAGGTCGAGCGCCGCGCGCTTGGCGGCGAGTTGGGCCCGCGCCTGTCGAATCGCTGAGTCCTGTTCGGTTACTTGCGAGCGGATTGTGTCGGCGCCGGCCAGCGTCGCCGCAATCTGCGCACGCGCCTGTTGCGCCTGGGCTCTATAATCTCGCACATCCAGTTGCACGAGCGCCTCGCCGGGACTGACCCACCCGTTCTCAGAGACGAGCACCGCGTCCACGTATCCGGCCACTTTTGATGAAACCACAACGCTGTCGGCCGCGACATAGGCGTTGTCGGTCGACTGCATGTACTGCCCATAGGTGACATGCCTGTAATACCACCAACCACCTGCAATCAGCGCAGCAGTGATGGCTATGATGAGGATGAGGCGAAATTTGGGTTGCGATTTCAGGCTGGATGCGGGCGCGCGATCCTGTTCCCGCTCATTTGGTTCGTCGGTCATCTGCCTCTTTCGAAGGATTTTGGACATGTGCTAAGTCGCTTCATGGCGTGGCGTAGACCGTTCCATCCAGTTAGTAAAATCGTTTAGTAATTTGCGTTTTGGCATTCCCACGAAACGGACTAGGCAGCGGTATGAACGCAAATCTCGACACAATGCCGCCACGGCTTCGCGAAGGCGCCCTCACCGACGACGACCGTATGCTATATTTGATGGACGAGATTAGTCGGGGGGCGAGGCGCGCTTATGACGCACGGATTGCCAAGAGCGGCCTCAATCAGACGCAGTGGCGCATCATCGGACAACTTCTCCGCGAACCATCGTTGACGCAGGCCGGAATTGCCAAGCGACTAGAGTTGGAATCCGCCACGATCGGTCAAGCCGTCGCTGGCCTTTGTGAGAAAGGATTGATGGAAAGGCGACGAGCCAAAACGGACGGCCGGGCATGGCAGCTCATCCTGACCCAGGAGCTCGACAGGTTGTTGCCCCAACTGAGAGAATCCGCGGACGGGCTGCATAGGGTCTTATGGCGGAACGCCACGCGCGACGAAAAACGGACGTTGCTGGACATTCTTGTGCGGATTGCGTCGAATCTCGATCAGAGCCGGACCGATGCGGAATAGGACATATGCCTGGGTTCCGAGATAAACCGATAGGAGACATCGCACGCGCCGCCGAGATAGGACAGATTCTTGTCCGGCACGGCGCCAAAAGCCTGGCGGGCGCGCTCGGCGTCATTCCGCATCCTGCCAATTCAATCGATCCAGGTGAATTGCGGCCGGCGGCGGTCGTCGCACTCCTGCGCGACATTGGTCCGGTCGGAATAAAGCTTGGACAGCTGCTGGCGACGCGCAGCGATCTGTTTTCCAGGTCCTGGATTGCTGCCTTCGCGACGCTCCACGATCAGGTTTCTCCGGTGCCATTCGAAGAAATCGAGCCCATCCTTGCCGCAAGCTGGGGAGCTGACTGGCGAGGGGAATTCACCCAATTCGATGAACAACCACTGGCTTCGGCTTCGGTAGCGCAGACCTACTCTGCTTCGCTGCTCGACGGCGCCGGCGTTATCATAAAGGTGCGGCGTCCGGGCACTGCTGCGCGAATGGAGGCCGATGTGCGGCTGCTGTCGCGCCTCGCCGCCGTTGCCGAGGATCGATCCCCTGAAATCGCCCGCTATCGCCCCGTAGAGTTCCTGCGAACCTTTGGCAGAAATCTTGCCTGGGAAATGGATCTGGCAGCCGAAGCTCGTGCATGCGAGCGTATCGGTGGCTATCTTGACACGCTTGGGATCAAGACTCCAACAATTCATTGGGAACTGACGGGGATACGGGTCAACGTCCAGGAGCGGCTGTATGGAACGCCCGCGTCTGCGCTCGAGGCCGGCTCGACCGACCCACGCGTGGCGGCGTTCGCGAGACAATATGCGAATGCAGTCCTGCGCATGATCATTCTGAATGGCGAATTCCATGGCGATCCGCATCCGGGCAATGTTTTCCTTATCGGGGAACAGGATGTGGGCTTTATCGACTTTGGATCGGTCGGCACTCTCACGAAGGCGAGACGCGAGGAGCTGGTGCGACTTGTCATGGCTATAGCCGACGAGGACACAGCCGACGTCGCGAACGTGTTGCTCGAATGGGCCGGAAATCCAAAAGTTGACCGTGATGGGCTCACCCAGAATTTGGACCAGCTGATAGGTGAATTCAGAGGAACCGTCCTTTCGGGGATTGAGTTCTCGCATATTTTCAGCCGCGTGTTCGATCTCCTGCGAGACTATCAGCTCGCACTTCCGCCTGATCTGGCGATCCTTCTTCGAACATTGCTCACGGCGGAGGGGTTTGCGCGTTCCTTTGCGCCTGGTTATAATATTGGGGAGGAAACACGCCCCATCATGTTGGAGCTGTTCGCGGAAAGATTCTCTCTCGGCCGAAATCAGCCCAATCTAAAAAAAGTTCGCCGAAAACTCCTCGCCTTGGCGGCGGTCATGCCCGACCTTCTCGATAACGCCGCCGTGATCGCCAAGTCCGGGTACGTGCCTGTCCAGATCGATCCGGCCAGTTTTGAACGGCTTGCAGCCATTCGCCGCGCGAGCCAGCCTGTCAAAGGTCCTGTGGCGGCCGCACTTATCGTCTCCGCGGCGCTGCTTGCGAATCAGTCCTGGGTGCTTGCAAGTGTTGCACTGGCTCTTGCCGGGTTGGTTCTTCTGCGCAAATGGCGATAAGATCGTTGCTCAGCCTGAACGGGCCAGCGTCCAATATCAGGCCAATTCAAACTGGAGTTTATGATGACCCTGCAGAAGCCAGTCAATCCGGTCCCCGCAGCCACCATGCTGTTGCTTCGCGACGAGCCGGAGTTCCAGGTGCTGATGGTCAAGCGGCATCACCAGATCGATTTTGCATCCGGCGCGCTGGTCTTTCCGGGTGGAAAGCCTTCTGCTGCCGATGAAGCGCCTGAATGGGCCGATTATTGCAGGGGTTGGAAAACGCTAGATCCTACGCAGCGCACCCTCCGGATTGCCGCGATTCGTGAAGCCTTTGAGGAAGCAGGCATCCTGCTGGCCGATCATCGCGACGGTAGCGAGTTCGAGGATATTTGCGATCTTGAAAGCCGCAAAGCCGTCGAGCGAGGCGAGCGCGAATTTTTCGACATTGTGCGTGAGGCCGATGTGCAACTGCGCCTTGATCGCCTGAGCGAGTTCGCGCGGTGGATCACGCCCAGCTTTATGCAAAAGCGCTTCGACACTCATTTCTTCGTCGTTCGCGCCCCAGAGCGCCAGATCGCAGCATGTGATGGATATGAAACCGTTGATGCGGAATGGCTTTCGCCAAGCAAAGCCCTGAAACTGGGTGTCAGCGGTGAACGAACGATCATCTTTCCTACGAGATTGAACCTGCAACTGCTAGCCGAAGCTGCGAGCGCAGACGATTGCGTCGCGCGGGCCAAGGCTCGCGAAATCGTGCCGGTCCTTCCAGAAGTCATCCAGCGAGACGGCACGAACATCCTCACTATTCCCGCCAACGCGGGATACGGCGCAGCGTATGAAATTTTAAGTTGAAAGGCACTGTTGGCACGCCCCCCTCGACTCGCGGGCGCACGAGAGCTAGGTCAGCACAGATCCGCCATTTGATGCTGGGACCTCTGAAAGGTAGCGAGTACCTCCTGGTTGAGCTCTACTCGCGATTTCAGACAGTCGAGCGTCGTGTGAAACACGCGTCACGCAGGCATGTCAGTATTGCTGCTCGGGAACATGCAGAATCAGACCTTCCACCAAGGGCTCGATGGGAATCTGGCAAGCGAGGCGACTATATTCGTTCGCCCCTTCCGCAAACTGCAGGAGGTCTGCCTCCGCACCGCCTTCGGCCAAGCGGCCGACCTTGTCGATCCAGGCCGGATCCACAAACACATGGCAGGTTGCACAAGCGCACACCCCGCCGCAATCACCGTCGATGCCCGGCACATCGTTGAACAGCGCCGCTTCGCGCGCTGTCTCACCTTCGGCTATGTCGACTGCCCTCCGCGTTCCATCGCTGGAAACGAACGTCACTTTGACCATATCAAGCTCCGCTTTTTTTGAATCAGCCAATCAGCGGGCGTGGAGCCTCACCGGCAGTTTCGTAATCCCTCGCACTAGGTTCGAGAACAGGCGCTCGGGTTCACCGGTCACTTCGATCTTCGCGAACCGCTTGTGGATCTCTTCCCAGATGATCCGTAGTTGCAGTTCTGCGAGCCGGTTGCCCATACAGCGATGAATGCCATAGCCGAAAGACAGATGATGCCGTGGGTTCTTACGGTCTATGATGAACTCGTCCGCCCTGTCGATGACCGTCTCGTCGCGGTTACCCGACAGGTACCACATCACAACCTTGTCGCCTTTTCTGATCTTCTTGCCGCCGATCTCCCAATCTTGCAGCGCCGTGCGGCGCATATGGGTCAGCGGTGTCTGCCAGCGGATGATCTCTGGCACCATGCTAGTGATGAGCCCAGGATCGTTATTCAATTTCAAATACGCGTCCGGGTTCTGGTTCAGTGCCAGGACACCACCGCTGATCGAGTTGCGCGTGGTGTCATTGCCGCCCACGATAAGCAGCAAGAGGTTGCCCAGAAACTCCAGGAAGGGCATGTCCCGTGTCGCCGGAGAATGCGCCATCATGGAGATCAGGTCATTCTTCGGCTCCGCATTGATGCGCTGCTCCCACAGACCCTTGAAATACATTGCGCATTCGATCAGCTCTGCGCGCCGCGCCTCATAGGATGCGACGATCCCAGTTTCAGGGGCGGCCGTTGTGACGTCGGACCAGCGCGTGAGCTTGCGGCGTTCCTCCCACGGGAAGTCGAACAGGGTCGCAAGGGTCATTGTGGTCAATTCGACCGCCACCTTATCAACCCAATCAATATCTTCGCCGACCGGCAAGTCGTCGAGGATTTGGCATGCTCGTTCGCGGATAGTTGGCTCAAGCAGCAGCAAGTTGGACGGCGCGACCGCACCAGTAACGGCCTTTCGTTGCTGGTTGTGCTTTGGTGGGTCCATCGCGATGAACATTTCAAGTTCAAGCGCGCTTTTCGCCGAGTGCATGTCCTCGATGGCGATACCGCCGAGCTTCGCCTCTGACGAAAATACCTTATGGTTGGTGTCCACGGCCATGATGTCGTCGAACTTTGTAATCGACCAATATGGTCCGACATAGCTTTCGCGGCAGTAGTGGACCGGCTCCTCTCGGCGAAGCCGCTCGAAGAACAGGCCGACCGTGTCTTTCTGGAAAAGGCTCGGACGCGCAACATCAATCTCGTCGATCGGGATGAAAGCGACCTTTTCGCGGATATTCGGCTCCACCATGTCGGTATCCATGTCGCGCCCTTCGTCGATAACAGCACAATTGCCCTACTTGAAATCGTAAATCCCTTCTGAGGCTCAGTCAATAATGCTTATAAGGTTTTATCATTTTTTTGCATCTGAAACATTTTTATCTCACGACCATGGACATAAACGGAACTTAAATCTTATAAGGCTTCGTGACAGGGGTGAGGCAGAGTGATGTTGCTGAAAGTCGAAAACGCGAAGAAAGCTAAGCGCGCACTCTCGCTTGCCCAGCACATCGTTCGCGATATCGAGGCAGGTGCACACGCCCCGGGCGACAGGTTGCCGCGTGAGGAAGAAATGCTTGCGCGATATGATGTCGCGCGAGCGACCTTGCGCGAAGCGCTCCGCTTCCTTGAGCTCCAGGGCGTTATCCATCTTCAGCTGGGCCGTAGCGGCGGTCCGGTGGTTGCGCGTCCGCAGACCGGCGACTTTGCAAACAGTCTCTCGCTAATTCTGCATTTCATGGACGCCGACCTCAGAGGCCTGCTCGAACTACGTGAAGCGATCGCCGCGGATGTTGCCGCCTACGCCGCCCAGCGCGCGACTACCGGCGACCTGAGCGCACTCGCCGATTGCCTCAAAGAGCTGGAACGAAATGAAGCCGGAGGCCAGTTCGAGGAACTGAACCGTCGTTTTCATGACCTTCTCGGCTGGGCCAGCGGCAATCCATTGTTCGGGCTATTAACGTCGACGCTGCATTTAATTACGCGCGAATTCTCTCACTCACTTGGCTATTCGGCGCAGGAGCGAGCGGTCCAATTGCGATTCCTCCGCCGTGTCCTCGAAGCAGTACGCACCGGGGATTCCGAAGCGGCGCGTCAGGCCATGGCCCGGCTCGTCTCGGGATCCGCGTCCTATCTGGCAGAGCGAAGCCCCGAGCTTGTATCCCAGCGTGTCAGGTGGGGGCAGATTTAGAAAATTGCGTCTGATCGGGCGCGGAACGGAGAGGGTAGGATAATGGCGCTGAAGAGCCCTGTTTGCAAAATTCTCGGGATCGAATATCCGATTCTTCTGGCTGGAATGGGCGGGGCGAGCGTGCCTGCACTCGCTGCCGCGGTGTCGAACGCAGGCGGACTTGGTGTTCTCGGCGCTGCCGCATGCTCGCCCGACCAGTTACGTAGCTGGATCAGGCAAACCCGCGAGATGACCGACATGCCTTTTGGGGTCGATACCTTGCTGCCGGCGTCTGTCAGGCGCGGTTCGGCGCCGGAGAGCGGAGGTGTAGCAGAAAACCCCCTGGCTTTGCTCGGCGAATATCAGGAGTTCACCCGCGAATTCATGGAGCGCGAGCATTTGCCCGCAGTGGACGCCGCCACGGCGATGCGCGCGGCGGGCGCCCCGGACATGGGCAAGGGCGGACTGCAGCTGTTCTCGCGGGAGTTCTTCGAAGCGCAGATGGAAGTAATCATCGAAGAAAAAGTGCCGGTCTATGCCGCAGGCCTTGGCAATCCCGAACCGTGGATGGAACGCCTTCATGCCAATGGCACCAAGGTCATGGCGGTGATCGGAAAGGTCAAGCACGCCCTGCAGGTAGTGGAATCGGGTATCGACCTGATCGTCGCGCAGGGTCACGACGGCGGCGGCCACAACTCTCCTGTCGGAACCTTCTCGCTGATTCCGCAAGTGGTTGATGCAGTCGGCGATCGTGTTCCCGTAATCGGTGCGGGAGGAATAGCCGATGGTCGCGGAGTCGCCGCAGCGATGATGCTCGGCGCCCAGGGGGCGTGGATCGGATCGGCGTTCCTCGCAACCGACGAAGCAGGTATCGAACAATTTCAGAAAGAAGCCATCACCGAAAGCGGCGATGCCGATACGGTGGTCAGCCGATCGCTAACGGGCAAGCCTGCCCGGATGATTCGGAACAAATGGGCCGATGCTTGGGTGGCGGCCGGCAAAGAGCCGCTTCCGATGCCTTATCAGTCGATGGTTTCGGGGCCTGTCATGGCTTCTGGCATCAAGGCCGCACGCAAGGACATCATGCCCGGCTTCGCAGGCCAGGGGATTGGTCTGATCGATGCGATCCGCCCAGCGGCAGTCGTGATGCGCGACCTTATAGAGGGCGCGGAGAGAGCATTGGCCGGCGCCGGAACTCATTTCTGACCGGCGAGCGAGACAGGGACGCGGCATGAATCTTTCATCCACCCTTTCCTTTGCCGACAAGGCAGCAATCACCGGGGTCGGCCAGACCGATTTCGTCAAGGGCACCGAGCGGACTGCAGTGGAAATGATGCTCACCGCCTCGCGCCGGGCCATCGCGGATGCTGGACTGAAACCCTCCGATATCGACGGCATGGTGCCGCCGCCAATCTATACGACGTCGGAGGAGATGGCCGCCAATCTGGGCATTGATGTGCTGCGCTATGCGGCAACCGTGCACATGGGCGGCGCCAGCCCGACAACGGCACTACAGAATGCCGCCATGGCGATCGCCTGTGGTCTATGCGATCATGTGCTCGTGACACTGGGCTGGAACGGCTATTCCGCTCTCAGACCTAAGCCGGGCGCCCCGCCCACCCGGCCGATGAACATGAACACCCTGACCAATACGATCCAAGGCTACTACAGCCCCTACGGCGTATTGTTGCCGGTGCAGATGTACGCCTGGCTGGCGACCCGTCACTCGAAGCTCTACGGCGTTGGCGAAGATGCGATGGCGGCCGTGGCGCTCGCCTGCCGCCGTCATGCGCAATTGAATCCACGCGCCTTTACCTATGGCCGCGAACTCGACGCGGAAACCTATTATTCGGCGCGCTGGATATCTGAGCCGTTTCGCCTCTACGATTGCTGCCTCGAGACCGATGGCGCCTGTGCTGTCGTCCTCTCGCGCATGGACCGTGCCAAAGACATGCCGCATGTGCCCGTCAGCATCGCCGGCGCGGCCGAAGGCCATCCCTATCCCGCCGACGACATCCCTTCCCGCCCCGACCCCTTCAAGATCGGCCTCAGCGATGCCGCCCCGCGCGCATTCGATATGGCGGGCGTCACGCGCGACGACATGGACTTCCTCCAGATCTACGATTGTTTCACCTATATCGTTCTGCTGCAGCTCGAATCGCTCGGATATTGCGAGCCTGGCGCGCAGGCCGAATTTGTCGCCAATGGCCAGATCGAGCTGGGCGGGCGCTTACCGATCAACACCCATGGCGGCTTGCTTAGCGAGGCGCATGTCTGGGGTCTCAACCATGTTGTGGAAGCAGTACGACAGCTGCGCCATGACTGCGGCGAGCGTCAAGTGATCGGAGCCCAGACCGGCCTTGTGACAGGCTGGGGAGACCTTGGCGATGGCAGCATCGCGATCCTCAGGAGGTTTGCATGAGCGACGAGCATGATGTGCCTCCCAAGGCGCGGCCCTCCGCGCAGGCAACGCCGGCCAAGCCGCAGCCGCGGCCGCAGGACCCGATCGAACAGGAGTTCTGGAGGCTGTGCCAGGACGGTCAACTCTATTTCCAGCGTTGCGGAAGTTGCGGCATCTTTCGCCACCTGCCTCGCTACATGTGTGCACGATGCGGCTCGCCAGACTATTCCTGGGAACCCAGCAGCGGCAAGGGCACGCTTTTTTCCTGGACCGTGACCCATCAGGCGCTGCACCCCGCTTTTGCCGCCGACGTCCCGTTCGTGGCTGCCGTGGTGGAACTTGAGGAAGGCGTGCGCATGGCCACGCGCCTCGTGGATTGCGAGCGTGACATCCTCGCACTCGATCTGCCGGTCGAACTCGATTTCGAAATGATCGGGGGGGACTTTCGCCTTCCTGTTTTTCGTCCGCGTGAAGGGTAGAGACGACATGGATCTCGACTACGGCCCCCAATATGACGCCTTCCGCGCGGAGATCCGCGCCTTCATCAATGCGCACAGACATTTGGCGCCACCCTCCGCCACCCGGTTCTCCCGGCCCTCAGCCGAAGCTATCCGATGGCAAAAGCTATTGATCGAGCACGGCTATACGGCGCGCACGATACCGGCCGAATATGGCGGCTACGGAGCGGCGCCGGATATACTCAAATCGCGCATTATCGCGGAAGAGTTTTCGCGAGCTCGGCTTCCGAGCGGCTTGGCGAACCAGGGCATCTCAATGCTCGTCCCGACTTTGCTCGAGTTGGGCACCGATGAACAGAAGCGGCGGTGGATCGCAGCAACGCTGACGGGCGAAGTCGTGTGGTGCCAAGGATATTCCGAACCCGGTGCGGGATCGGACCTCGCCAACCTCAAGACCAGCGCGCGCATCGAAAATGGAGAATTCGTTATAAATGGCCAGAAAATCTGGACCAGCACCGCGAAGCAAGCCGACATGATCTTTTGCCTTGTGAGGACCGAACTCGAGGCCTCGAAGCATAGCGGTATCTCTTATCTGATTTTCTCGATGGACATACCGGGGATCGAGGTACGCCCCTTGAAGACGATGACCGGTCACGCCGAGTTCAACGAGACATTCTTTACTAATGTGCGGGTTCCGGTGGACCAGATCGTCGGCCAGCGAGGACAGGGCTGGTTCGTCGCGAACGCAACGCTTGGCCACGAGCGCGGAATGCTGGGCGATCCCGACGCACTCGAGAACCGGCTGCAGGCATTGATTGGCCTGATGCAGCAGGAATCCATCGGCGAAGGTCGGGCGATCGACAATGCGGTCCTGCGCGACCGGCTGGTGGCGCTCCAGGCCGAAGTGACGGCGATGAAATGTAATGGAATGCGCATTCTATCGAACAGCCTCAAGGGCGAGCCTGGCGGCATGGCGAAGCTGATCGTCAAACTGCAGAGTTGCGAGGTCGCGCATCAGATCTCTGCGCTGGCGATCGACGCGATGGGCGAGATGGGCATTTTGTATCACCGCAGCCCGCGGGAACGAGACGGAGGGGCTTGGCAATGGAACTATATGTTCCAACTCGGCCTCATAATAGGTGGCGGCACCGCGCAGATCCAGAAGAACATCATCGCCGAACGTGGCCTAGAGATGCCGCGCGAGCCGAAGCTGGCGCGGATTTCCGACGAAGCGAAGGGAGCGGCAGGCATGCAGACCGACAGGCAGGGAGCGGCGTGATGGACTTCGGCCTTTCGCAGGATCAGCAGATACTGCGCGACGCAGTTGCGCGGTGTCTTGCCGATACCTCCCCGCTTGAGCATGTCCGCGAATGTGCCGGGCGCGACAACCCGTTAAGTGACACTATTTTCGGAGCCCTCCACGATCTGGCGGTCCCAGCCATGCTTGTCCCCGAAGAGCATGGTGGCCTAGGCATGACCCTTCTCGACGCTGCGGTCGTGGCGGAACAACTCGCCTATGCGGTCACACCAGCGCCATTTCTAGCCAGCGTAGTTCTCGCCCCGATCGCGCTGAGCGAGGCAGGAACTAACAAGCAAAAGTGCCAATGGCTTCCGAAGATCGCGCGTGGCGAGGCCCGTATCGGAGTCGCGATTTCCGCGACGGTCCAGGCGCGCGACGGCGCGGGAGTTCAATTCGTCGAAGGGAAGCTTAGCGGCACCGCCCTGTTCTGCCTCGATTTCGAAGGCGCGGACGCGTATCTCGTAGCGGACGCCGGTGGCAGGCTGCACCTCGTCCCAGCCCTAGCATCGGGACTCAAGGCGACCCGCCTCACCACCATCGATCGCACGCGCAGCGTGGGAGAATTGTCCTTTGCGGCTGTCGAGACCGATCCGCTTGCCGACGACGGCGGCACAGCATCGGCTCGGCTGCGCGATGCTGGCCGCGTGATCCTTGCCGCCGACAGCTTAGGCGCAGGGCAGGCCATGATTGAAAAGGCGGTCGATTATGCTGGTCAGCGAGAGCAGTTCGGCCGCCCTATCGGCAGCTTCCAGGCGGTAAAGCACATGTGCGCCGAAATGGCCGCACGCCATGAACCGTGCCGCGCGCTGGTCTGGTACGCCGCCCATGTCTTCGATGCGCTGCCGGAGGATGCATCTCTCGCGGCTTGCCATGCGAAATCCCTCACGGGCGACGTCCACCGATTTGTCGCCCGCACCGCCACTGAAGTGCATGGCGGGATGGGGTTCACCGATCTGCTCGGCCTGCACTACTGGTTCAAACGGATCGGCTTCGATCGGCAGGTCTTGGGTGGCCCCGAAGCGGTGCGAGCCGAGGCAGCGGCTCTGCAGGGTTGGACGAGAGCAGCCTGATAGTAACGGGAGTCATGCGCCCCGATGCTGCGGCCCCGTCCAGAGAGGAGAATCAATGTGATCGACTGGAATCTCGGGGATATTCTCGACGCGATCGAGCCCTTCATGCCCGAAGATGCGCCGGCTCTGATACATGGAGACCGGATCGTCACCTGGCCCGAGATGTCGGCGCGCTCGAACAATATCGCCCGCGGGTTGCGCCAACGCGGCATCCGCGATGGCGCGAAGGTCGCCTTCTATATGCGCAACCGACCCGAATATGGCGAGTTGATGGCGGCCTGCTTCAAGGGGCGTTTGACGCATGTGAACATCAATTACCGTTATCGGGCCGAAGAGGTGTTTTATATCTTCGACGATTCCGACAGCGAGGTCATCGTTTACAGTTCGGAATTCCGCGACACTATCGTCGAACTCAACGACCGGCTTAGGAAGGTTCGCACCTTCGTCGAAATTGGCGAGCTGTCTTCAATCGCGCCCTTTGCGATCCACTATGAGACTCTCGCGCAAGAGGGGGACGGATCGGCGCTCGGCATCACACGCTCGCCCGCCGATCTGCTTTTCATCTATACGGGTGGTACGACCGGAATGCCCAAGGGCGTGATGTGGCGTCATGATGACATGCGCAAGGCCCAACTCGACGCACAGAAGTTGCTCGGCCCCGTTCCAGAGACACTCGAAGAAAATGTCGCGCTGATCGCCCGCGAAGGCCCGGGCAGGCGCACGCTTTCCTCTTGCCCGCTGATGCACGGAACGGGCTTTATCACTGCGATCGGCACGCTGATGTCTGGCGGCGCGATAGTTACGTTGGAGGCATGGTCTTTCGATGCCGAGGAACTGTGGGATACGGTGGAAAGGCACAAGGTGGAAGGTATAGCGATCGTGGGCGACGCCTTTGCCAAGCCAATGCTTTCCGCGCTCGACGACCACCCTGGCCGCTGGGATACCAGCAGCCTCGTTACAATCCTCTCTTCCGGTGTGATGTGGAGCAAGGAGGTCAAGTCCGGCCTGTGCCGGCATATTCCGCAAATCGTACTGATGGACAGTTTTGGCGCATCCGAAGGCCTCGGCTTCGGCCTTGCCGTCACCACTGCGGAGGGCGGCACGAACACCGCGAAATTTGGGATCGGCGAGTTCTGCGATGTTTTCGACGAAACCGACCAGAAAGTCGAACCGGGGAGCGGCGTGCCGGGATTTATCGCCCGGAAGGGTGCGATCCCCATAGGCTATTACAAGGACCCCGAGAAATCCGCGAAGACGTTTCGCACGATCGATGGGGTGCGCTATTCCATTCCGGGCGACTGGTGTCGGGTAGAAGCCGATGGCAGCCTGACCTTGCTCGGCCGCGGAAGCGTCTGCATCAACACGGCGGGAGAGAAAGTTTATCCCGAGGAGGTCGAGGAAGTGCTCAAGACCCATCCCGCCATCGGGGACGCGCTGGTCGTAGGCGTGCCGGATGATAAATGGGGCCAAGCCGTAACCGCGATCGTCCACCTCAACGACCACGCCCAGTTCGACGAACAAGCGGTCAAAACCCATGTGCGCGCACATTTGGCGGGATACAAAACTCCCAAGACCATAATTCCGACAGACATCCCCATGCGAGCCTCGAACGGCAAGGCCGATTATGCAACGGCAAAAGCGATTGCCGAACGATCGAATGTCGCGACGTGAGATCGACTGGCTCTCCCGATTACGATGCCGTGATCGTCGGTGCAGGCTTCAGCGGCATCTATCTGCTGCACAAATTGCGTGACGCCGGGTTCAAGGTGCTGCTGGTAGATGCGGCCGCCCAGCCCGGCGGCATTTGGTACTGGAATTGCTATCCCGGTGCCCGCGTGGACTCGCAGGTACCGCTCTATGAGTTTTCGATACCCGAGGTTTGGAAATCATGGGCCTGGAGCGAGCGCTTTCCCGGATGGAAGGAGCTCAGAGCCTATTTCCGGCATGTTTGCGATACGCTGGGCCTTTGGCCGCTTATGCGGATGGGATCGAGGGTCCAAAGCGCAAGGTTCGATGAAGAGGGACGACGGTGGCGCCTGCAGCTTGAGGGCGGGGAAGGAATATCGACACACTTCCTTCTGCCCGCTTTGGGATTCGCATCGAAGCCGTATATTCCCGATATGCGAGGAATCGCGGCGTTCGAAGGCGATTGGTGTCACACGGCGCGATGGCCGCAACAGGGTATCGATCTTTCGGGCCGCCGGATCGCCGTCATCGGCACTGGTGCGAGCGGAGTGCAGATCGCGCAGGAGGCCGCCAAATGCGCAGAAAAGCTGACCTTGTTTCAGAGGACTCCTATTCTGGGCCTGCCCATGCGCCAGGAACGGCTTACCGAAGACATTCAGCAGCGTGATAAGCAGGGCTATCCCGCCATTTTTGTTCGGCGCAAGCGAACGAACGGGGGATTCGAATGCCAGTCGCTTGACATCTCCGCGCTCGATGTAGACGCCACGACGCGCAACAACCATTTCGAGACCCTGTGGCGGCAGGGCGGCCTCAAATTCTGGTACAACAACTTTGCCGACATACTGACCAATCGCGAAGCGAACCGCTACGCCTATGAGTTCTGGCGCAAAAAGGTTCTCGCGCGGATTATCGACCCCGTTCTGGCCGAGAAACTTGCGCCTGCGGAGCCGCCGCATCCTTTCGGCACGAAAAGACCCTCGCTCGAACAGGGATATTATGAAATTTTCGAGCAGGATAATGTCGCGCTGGTCGATCTGAAGGCAAACGCGATCATCCGTATCGAGCCCCAGGCCATCAAGATGGAAGACGGTGAGGTCGAATGCGATCTGATCATTTTTGCGACCGGCTTCGATGCCGGGCGTGGCGGGTTGATCGACATGAACATCACCGGGAGGGAGGGGCTTCCCCTTTGGCAGGCGTGGGAAGACGGTGTGCGCGCCTATCTCGGCATGGCGGTGTCGGGTTTTCCCAACATGTTGTTCGCTTATGGTCCTCTCAGCCCGTCGGGTTTCGCCAATGGCCCGACAAGCGCGGAAATACAGGGCGACTGGATTTGCGATTTCATGGTCTGGTTGCGTAGGAGGGACATCGATCTTTTCGAGGGCAAACCGGCTGCCGAAACTGGCTGGACTGAAATGGTTGCCGCGGCTGGCGCGATGACGCTCTTTCCCGAGGCGGCCTCATGGTACATGGGCGCGAATATTCCGGGAAAGAAGCGCCAGCTCATCAATTTTCCGAGCGTGTCTGGCTATGCCGCGCTCTGCGACGAAGAGGCGGCCGGCAGCTATGCTGGCTTCGCTTTCGAAAAACTCACACGCAAGGACGGCCCAACAATATGAACGAGGCGGTAAAGATTGAAGATTGCCCCGAGGACATCGACGCTCTCTGGGCGGGCGATGGTTCGCATCTGCCCGAATGGTTCGTTTCCGCTCTCAGGGTGCCGCGCGAGGAAGGCTATGTAGAGATCGAGGGTGCCAAAGCGCATTACTTTCGCTGGGGCGACCGGGCGAAACCCAAGGTACTGATGACGCACGGTTTTCTCTCGCATGCCCGCTGCTTTTCCTTCATCGCGCCGTTTCTGGCCGAAGAT
This sequence comes from Sphingopyxis italica, assembly GCF_011926545.1. GTDB lineage: Bacteria > Pseudomonadota > Alphaproteobacteria > Sphingomonadales > Sphingomonadaceae > Sphingopyxis > Sphingopyxis italica. The sequence goes on from NZ_JAATIT010000001.1 coordinate 801,761, forward strand.
TATGATGTGGTGGCCTTCGATCTTGCCGGCATGGGCGACAGCGAAATGCGAGGGCACGCCGACCCCTTGGCCAGGGGGCGCGAGTTCGGCGAAATTGCCGAAGCGCTTGGACTGTTTGCGGATGGCCACAAGCCCACGATCATTGCCCACAGTTTCGGTTCTGGCGCAGCGTTGACGGCCGTCACCCAATCGCCCGATACCTTCTCCGGCATTGTGGTTTGCGACCTGATGGTCATGCGACCTGCGCTCTTGCAAGCGTATTGGAATCTCCGCCGCGCCAGCCCCGGATCCGGCGACCCGGACAAAGCCAAAAGTCGCTATCCCAGCTACGACGCGGCGCGCAGTCGATACGTCCTTTCCCCACCCCAGCCTGTCGGTGAGCCATTTCTTTTGGACTATATGGCCTTTCATTCTCTGCGGCGTGACGGGGAGGGTTGGACGTGGAAATTCTCTCCCGAAGTGTTCCGGAGGAGCAACCGGCCCGACGAGTGGCTCACCATCGGCGAGCGCCTAGTGAACGCGCCGGGCCGCAAGGCTATCGTTCACGGCGAGGAGAGCCAGCTCTTCAACCGGGATTCCGTGGCATATGTTCGTGAACTGGGGGGAGGAGCCATTCCGATCATTGCCGTGCCTCAAGCCCGCCACCATCTGATGCTCGACCAGCCGCTGGCCTTTGTCACCGCGTTGAGGAGCCTTCTCCGGCTTTGGGAAGCGCCGACTTGAGCAACGTCTAGCGCGATTTTATGGTTGCATGCGACCGTAATGGCGATGCGAGAATTGCCGATCCAACATTTAGTTAAACGATGAGGCCTCTTTTGCACAGCAAGACATAAATACTAAGGCCGAGGCAGAAATAACCAAGCAGAGTTCATATGTTCTGTTTAGATCTTCTTCTCTTGCCTGTGTTGCTTGGCGCCACAAAGAAATCTATCGTGGCACAGTTGGTCGATATGCCTTCCGAGGCAAACAGCAAGGCAAGGTCATGGAGCCACAAAAGGCTGTCCAGCTTCGGCGGGACATGCGCTCGGGATCGGGCGTGCCGTACCGCAGCCGCATCCAAAAGTCGTCGGCGCGCGCTCGACCGTGCCAAGGCTGAAGCGCTGACAGCAAGCATCGGATGTATAAACTGATTTCTTCGGATCTGAGATGGAACACCTCCCAGCGCCCCGAGCAATATAATAAAGTGCCATAATAAAGTTCTTTACCAAATACCGAAAAACTGCTCAGCTTCAAGCCGGGCGGCGAGAATCTTTTCCTCTCCGGAAATCTCCTTCTGGCCACCTCTCAAACTCGGGGCAGCTCGGCGAGCTGCCCCATTTTTGAACATCGACTACCGGGGAAAAGGACGGGTTCGCGTAAGAAACTAAAAAATCGAGACAGGGAGAGAAGGGTGATGAATAACAAAGCTTATTTGTTGGCAAGCGCCGTCCTGATGGCGTTGCCACAGGTCTCAAATGCTCAGGAAGCCATAGCTGAAGAGCCAGATGGCGGTAACGATGTCATCGTCGTGACGGCGCAACGTCAGGCGCAAAGCTTGCAAGACGTGCCGATAGCTGTCAGCGCATTCAGCGCTGAGGCGCTTGAAAGCCAGCAGATCGAAAATGCCTCGGATCTACAGCTGACGCTGCCCAATGTATCTTTCTCGAAAGGCAATTTCACCTCAGCTTCATTCACTATTCGCGGCGTTGGCGACCTGTGCGTCGGCGTCACCTGCGATGCTGCGACCGCAATTCATGTCAATGGATCACCCTTGTTCGGAACACGCCTGTTCGAGACCGAATATTTCGATCTGGAACGGATTGAAGTCCTTCGCGGACCTCAAGGCACCCTGTTCGGTCGGAATGCGACCTCCGGGGTCGTGAATGTCGTGACCGCGAAACCCAAACTCTCCCGTTTCGAGGCTGAAGCGCAATTCGAGTATGGCAATTTCAACAGCATCGAAGCGCGTGGCATGGTCAATGTCCCGATCGGGGATATGATCGGCGTGAGACTGGCGGGCATATATGTGAACCGCGACGGTTATACGACGAATCTTTATGATGGATCGGACATCGACACTCGGGACCTTTACGCGTTGCGAGGCTCACTTCGTTTCGAGCCCGGTCCTGATACGACGATCGATCTCATGGGCTATTATTTCCGGGAAAAGGACACGCGCCTCAGAAACCAGAAACAAACGTGCCAACGCGATCCATTGGGCGTGCTCGGATGCCTGAACAATCGACGTGATTTCGATACCACGAACGCAAATTCCACGGTCGGTGCGACGCTCAGTTCTTCCGAGTTCTTCGCCATTCAGGGCATTCCCGCCGTACTCGGCCTTGGCAGCCTTTATGGCCCTGACGGGTTTTCCGGGTTTCAGGAGCCTGGCGATGTGCGTGTCGTCAACACGGCCTATACGCCCTTCTATTTTGCGGAAGAGCTACAGGTGCAGGCGCGCCTTGAGCAAAAATTCGGCGCGATGACCCTGACGGCCACCGGCATTTATCAGGATACTGAAGTCGATTCCAGGCAGGACTATTTTCTTGGAATTCAAAGCCGTGCCGGTTTCGCCCCGGCGCTCAATACGCTGGCCTTTTTTGCGGCTAACGGATTGCCGACGGGTCTTGCTCCGCCGGCGCCGGCCTTCATTCCCGGCTCCTCGGCCTATTTTTCGCCGATTGCCGGCGCTCTCATCCCGGACGGTCCGCAGGGCGTGCTGTGCACCTCGGATAATGATGATGGAAGCAGAGGCGCTTTCGAAGGGAACTCGCTGTGTTCCGAAACGCCGCTTTCTTTCGATCGATCTTCGGAACAACGCGAATCGTGGAGCGGAGAGCTCATCCTTACGAGTGACTTCGACGGGCCGTTCAATTTCCTGTTGGGGGGAATTTACGCGAAATCGAAAACCACCGACAATAGCTATTATGTGAACTCGTTTGCGCTCGATTACGCCAGTGCCATATTGGGTTCATTCGGCTCCTTGTCGGGCGGCCTTCCGCCATCCTATTTCGCGACGTCGATGTATCGGAACAACTCGCTGGAATCGAATCTGGAGAGCTATGGGATTTTCGGCGAGGTCTATTTCGATCTAAGCGACCGGCTGACGTTGACCGGGGGGCTGCGTTACAACAATGACAAGAAGGATGTAACGGCGCGTACGACACTGATCAGTTTCCTGAACCCTTATGCCAACGATGGAGATCCGTTCGATACCCCGATAACGCCTCTCACCGGGCCGTCTGGACTTTTCGATGCCGACCCGGGGACACCGGGCCAACAGCTCGCCCAGTTTCGCGAAGTAAGCTTCGACGAAATTACCGGACGAGCAGTTCTGGCCTTCGAGGTTACGCCGGACAATTCACTCTATGCATCTTACTCGAGGGGTTACAAATCCGGCGGTATCAATCCTCCGCTTTCTCCGATTTTCGCCGTCAGCGAGAGTTTCGGCTCTGAATCGATCGATGCCTTCGAGATTGGCTCCAAGAACGTCTTCGCAAACGGCGCGTTGCAACTGAATGCCACCGCATTTTACTACAAATATAGTGGACTGCAGCTCAGCCGCATCGTGGCAAGAACGTCTGTGAATGACACGGTTGACGCCAATATCTGGGGTGTCGAACTGGAGTCTGTCATCAGGCCGGACCCGAACTGGCTTATCAATCTGTCCTTCAGCTATCTCAATGCCAAGGTCGCCGGCGATCAATTCTTCTCCAATCCGCGTGATCCGGGCGGCGGAGATCCTGATGCCGTGATTATCAAGGACATCAGCAATGGTGCGCACTGCGCTGTCACGGGACCTGCGCCTGGCGTTGCTGATGCGTTCGTTGCGGGAGTAAATGCGGCTCTCGGCCTTCGCGCACCGCAGGAATTTCCTTCGGACGGCAATATCGCCTCCAGCGGCGCGTTCGGCATTTGCGGTGTCCTCGCGAGCGCTATCCCTGCGAACAGCGGGATCCAGGTATTGAGTCCTGGCGTCGAGGTTAACATCAAGGGCAACACATTGCCCCAAGCGCCGAATGTCAAGGTCTCGATGGGCGTGCAGTACACGGCAGAGGTTGGGAATGGTATGACACTCGTCCCCCGCGTCGACATTTCCCTTACCGGAAAGCAATATGGCAATATCTTCAACGGCAGGATTAATCGTATCGAACCTTTCGTCCAGGCAAATGCGGTTTTACAGTTGAATGGCGCCGACGAGCGCTGGTTTGTCCGGGGGTTCGTTCAGAATATTTTCGATAGCAACTCGGTTACCGGACTTTATGTCACCGATGCATCTTCCGGTAATTTTACAAACATCTATACTCTTGATCCGCGGCGTTATGGTGTCGCCATCGGAGCAAAATTCTGACGATTTAGCGGTTCCAATCTAACTCGCATAGAAATCGCGGCGTCGGAGAGACGGGGGAACCTTCTCCGACGCCGGTTTCCATGCGCCAGGCCCAAGGCACCAAACGGGGGCATCTGCGACGGAAAGAGGCAAGTCATCTGGAGCCATCTCAAGGATCTCCGAATTTCGCGGCCTGTGCTTGCGATGTCGCATGCGACCGACGCGAACGGCGCGCTGACCGTTGCCCACGGGCACTTGTAGGAAGCACGCTGGTCTCCGGCACCGCGAGCTCGCGATCAATCCGGCAGCGTTCGGAGGCGGCACGATCATCGCGGCGGTTTGTGGCCCCTGATTGCCGAGTGCAGCATGACACTCTTGGCCGCCGCATCGATCACGATATTCCCAAGCTTGCTTGCGAACCTATAATTTTTGAACAGAAAAGAGATATCCAGATCCCAATCTGGCAGCCTGGTTTGCGCGGTAATTGAGCCATTCGGCGAGCAAAACACCCATCTGACGCGCGGCGCATCTTGCCACGCGAAGGCCCAGCGGTTCCCACGCAAAGCGACGAGCATTTGACATGGGACCATCGGCGAGTTCGGGAACGCCAGTCGGAGACAGCGCGAGGCACGCGTTCATGATCGAAAAACTCATCCGCGATGGCCGAACCGATAGCGGTTGTGGGCATTTGTCTCGACACGTCCGAAACCGGAAGACCAAACTTCAGCGAGGAAGCTTATTGAGATTCACCGCGGCGATTGCAGTTGACGGCTTGAGTTCCGTGCGAGCAAAATTTCGAAGCGCTTTGGCTTCTCTGCGCGCCCGCCAAATGTGCATCATTGGCGTTAAGGTCGCGGTGGCAAACCGTCCGAGGTCGGCGTCTCGAGTTCAAGGGGGCCGACGGAGATGAGACCTTCTGGATCGGACAAGGGCCCGGTCTGGCTGACCGTGATTTCTGTTTGAGGTCCAGCCTCGCCATTGCGGTCGCTGCGCCTAACTTTCAATGCGTCGATTTCGCGTTTGCGCAGTTCCAGATAGAGGGTCCGTGTCTCGACATAGGGATCAAGGCTTTCCTGTTGCAAGCGCTGGATTTGAGCGTCGCCCTCGATGCGGTCATTGAGTTGCCTGACCACAGTTGTCGGAACGGCATATGCCGTGCGGTCGAAAGGCGCGCCGACCGCGGTCGGCACGACGAGCAAGTCAATGCTGTTGCCCGCCAGATCGCGCAATGTCGTCGACCCGATAAGCGGAAGATAGAAATAGGGACCGGGCTCGACGCCGTAGAAACCCAATGTATTGGCAAAGCCGTTGCGTCGGTAAGGCAGATTGAAAGGCATTGTCTTCGCGACATCGAAAAGGCCGCCGACACCAAATGTCGTGTTTACGGCGAAACGGCCGAGCGTCTCGGCAGCCTTGCCGATCTTGAACTGTAACAGGAAGTTCAGAAAATTGACGGGTTCGCTGAGGTTACGCAGTGCATTGCCCAGCCCGTCGCGAACAGGTTCGGGTACGATACCTTGATAGCCCATCGCGACTGGGGCCACGAGCGCCGCATCGATCGACTGGACCGCCCGATAAGAGGCAATATTGACCGCTTGAAGCGGATCTCCCGGCGGCGCATCGCCACGGGCCGTCACCACAATATCATGGGGCGCCGAGGGCATTTCGGCCATAGTCTCGTCGTCGGAGGTTGCTGGCGCGGCTAAAGAGGGATGCGGGGTGTTGCCGAGTGCTGGCACAACGATCGGCGGCTCGGGTGGGGCCGAGGGATCATCTACCCGCTGCAACTCGGTCTCAGTCTGGCTTTCGGATGCGAGGTCGGTCGGAGGCGGCGCTACCCCGGACAGAAACAGAAGCGCGGCGACGGTTGCAGGGCTCATCGCGCGCGCGATCCCGCCACCATGAGAGGGGCGAACATTAATTCCATTTGCCAAACTCCTGCTTCGGCCAAGGGCCCGAAACGACGACCGACGACGCTCCCTCCATCGACCCATGTCAGCTGACCCACGATGCGGCCAATCCAGCTTTAATACTCCCCCATGAGTAGGGAAACATAAAGAAGCTCGGCCTGCCGTTTAGCCCAGCAACGTCCGTACGGACGGGCAATGGGACCAACCTGTTCTATCAGGTACGATTTTCGCTGGAGGACCCGGCATAGGCACTTTGCCGACGGTCGCTTAGTTCCGGGCTGGGCGGAAGCGGCTCGAAAACTAACTCTGCGGACGCGCCCGGTCTCAGCGCGAGCAACAGTACCGCCGTCAAGAGCGAGCCGAACATGCTCCGGATCAATGCTTTGCCCCCAACCACATTGCGCAACCCGATGACGAAAGTATCGCACCCTGCCTGAGACGCGAGCAGTGCTTGCCCGATCGAACTATTCAGGTTGTTCAGACAACCGCGCTGCGGCTTCAAAGGCGCGGCGCGTGTTTAGCGAGATTGATCGCCGACCCACGGCATGTCCCTAAAAAAATTGGACGCTAGCCCGAGAAATCATCCTTTGGTCACCCGGTCAATTAAGGGTTGGATGTCGTCAGGAGAAATTTTTCCGGTGGCGATCCGAGGTGAGGAAGCAGGAAAATGCGGAATGTGGGGCGGTTCGGAATTTCATTGCAGCGAAGCGTGATTCCAGCAGGCCTTTTGTGCTTTCAAGGCTTCGTTGTTGGCTGCAGCGAGGCCGAGACGCGTGATCCTGACGCTAAGGGCCCGACAAAGATGCCCGAGACGGCAAGCGTTGAGGGCAGGGAGGAGGGCGTGTGGCAACCCCAGCGGGCCATCAGCAGACGCCACCGTGGCCTGGAGCGGCGCCGAACATGGAGGATGTCAAACTTCCTCCAGAGTATAGCGAAACGGCAACGAATCCGAAACGCTTCGCCGGACGTCCGGTTACCGGCGCCTTCAACGTCACTGTGCCCACTCTCACGGTGTTTCCCGCCCAACAACCAGGCAATGGCACAGCGATGCTGGTTTTTCCCGGCGGAGGATTCTCCAAGCTCGCGATCGATCTGGAAGGTAGTGAAGTTCGCGACTGGCTGACTTCAAGAGGCACCACTTGCGTGCTCGTCAAATACCATGTTCCCAAAAGCGGCCACCATTATGATGAAGACTGCCATTGTGCAGTGACGCCCAAGCACCTCCTTGCGTTGCAGGTCGCCCAGCGTGCGATACGCCTGGTGCGCTCGCGCGCCAGCGAGCTCAAGATCAACCCCCGCAAGATCGGTGTCATAGGCTTCTCAGCCGGAGGGTATCTGGTCGCGCAGACCAGCAATATATTCGAACCTGCTTATGAGCCGGTCGACGAAATAGACAAAGTGAGCAGCCGGCCCGATTTTGCCATCGCAATGTTCCCAGGCCACCTGTGCAGATCGGGGGGCTCGCTTGATCCTGGTATCAAAGTTACCAAGATGACCCCGCCAACATTTCTTCTTCAGGCTTGGGACGATCCCGTCGATCCGATTTGCAATAGCATAGTCTATGCGCGAGCGCTGGACGAGGCAGGTGTTCCAGCGGAAGTCCATCTCTTTGCCAAGGGAGGGCACGCCTTCGCCATGCGCCCGCTGCGTCATCCCGTTGAGCGATGGCCGACGCTCGTGGAAGATTGGCTAAAGGACACAGGAATTCTTTGAGCAAATAGGGCAAGAAATGACCCCCTCTCCCCGGAATGTTCGCTACTCAGGGGAATCGCTGGTCTTGGCCGATCGGAGATCGCCGGGTTTCTGACTGAAACTAACCGAAAGCCGACAACGGTTTGAGCTCCAGGGTATCTTTTGGCGCTGCCGTACAATTATCGGTCGGCTCGCGACGCTATCCGCGCGGTGCGACCCAGAAGAGCTCTTCCTTTCAGGAAACAGAGATCTTCATCTGACGCCCGCACGGTTTCGATCGCGCGGGCGTCTTTTTTTTGGCGCACCGCCGCCAGCGGTTTGAACGAACACATATGGGTGATCACGCCTGACCGACGTGAGGATGACGCCGCAGACACTCAGCGCCGCCGCCGTTCCGTCGCAAATCCACGATCGGTCGCGATAAAGCGCTCGATCATCGGCACCGCGATCTTTTCCGGCGCCATAGGCGCCGCGAGGCCATTAGCCTTCGCATGCACCTCGGCATAGACGAGCAATTCGCGATGGAGGGATCCCGGCAATTCGATCGACAGCTTCACGGGCTTGTCGTCGACGATGGGGCCTAGGCGCAGCTTGCTCATGGGGCCGCTCCCGCCGGCGGTTCGAGTATCAGATCGCGTGTGACAAGGACCCGCAAAGCGAAGCCGGGGCGGATCGTGAGGGTTGGCGGGATGTTCATCTGGCGCTCGACGAGCCGCCGTCCCGATTGGTTGACCGTATCCTGCGGCCCGTCGCGAAGCGCCCGCACGAGCGCATCATCCCCGTCCGAGCCAAGTTCGGCTCCGACGCCGAGCAACGTAGAGACGAGCGCCGCGCGCAGCATCGACCCCCAATGATGGTCGGTGCGATCGGCAAGCCCCGCCATGCCCCGCGCATCGGCGCCGGGCTGACGATCGAGCCTGATCGATCGGCCACCGGGCAGGATCAGCCGGTTCCAGGCCAGCAAGACGCGTTCCTGCCCCGCGGAGATTTCGCTGTCATAGTCGCCGATCAGCCGGGCACCCTGCGGAATGAGGAGAATGCGACCGGTCGGGCTATCATAGACATTCTGGGTCACCTGCGCCGTGACCTGTCCGGGAAGGTCGGACCTGATCCCGGTGATCAGCGCGGCCGGAATGAGACTTCCGGCCTGGAGGATGTATGGCAAAGCAGGCGCATGAAAGCGCTCGGCGCTCTCGAACGGCTCGGCGGAGCCGCCCGCGAGAAAGGCGCGCCGCGCCGCCGCCGGAGTCCGCGCGCCGCCTTCGGGTGCCGACATGGTCGCGGCGGACGGTTCGATCGATCCACGCTGCGCGTCCGCCACCGGCGCGCCCGAGTTCCCTCCTCCAAGGAATATCCGGCTCGCCGTGGCGGCCTCGCGCTCCAGCCGCGCCCGATCGCGCGCCTCGTCGGCGGGCGAGCGCCCGCCGGCGGGCGGATTTCCCATCGGCGGCACCGGGATCGTTTCGCCGCTCTGCTGCGCCGAGACGATCGGCCGCCCAAGATCGCCGGGTAGCGGCGGTCCGAGCTTCGGCACCTTGCCATAGTCGGCGGGCGCACCGGTGACGACTTCGGCGCGGTTCGCTCCTTCGGTCGTGTAGAGGTTCTCGGCGGTCTTCGGGGCTACGGGTTGCAGCGCCCAGAACAGAGCGCCGCCGATCGCGGTGCCGCCTGCAGCGCCGATCATCGCGAGCGTCTTGCGCGAAAGCCGCATGACCCGCGGCGTGTCGCCGCGTAGCCGAAAAGGATCGAGCTCCGGGCCGGGCGCCGTGCGCTCGCCCGCTTCCGGCGCGTCGGCGGGCGCCACCGCCTCGCTTGCCGGCCCGGTCACGACCGCCCCCGGCGGCGCGGCATTTCACGCTCGATGCGGACGACACGCGCCTGCTTTCCGGCGCCCAAGCGGAGTTCGCCGCGCTCGAAAAGGCGGTCGACGATCATGTAGCGCCCCTGTACCCGGTAGTTCACGAGCTCGGCCTCACCGCTCCCGCCGATCACGAAAAGCGGCGGCATGTCGCCCGTTTCAACGCCCTCGCCGAACTCGATAAACAGCTGGCGCGTGTCGTCGAAGGCGCGCACTGGCCGCCAGGCGACCTTGTCGCCCGCGATGCGATAGCGAAAATTGAGCGCCGCCAAATCGATGCCTCCGGCCACGGGCGCGGCCCTGGCCGCGTCCGCCTCCGCGGCCTGCAACGCGATGAGCTCATCGGCAGGATAGGTCCAGGAAACCGAAGCCATATAGGTGGCGGCCGTCGCGCGGAGCTCGACATGATAGGTGCGCCGGTCGGTGTTGATGATCATATTGGTGGTGATGTCGGTCCGCGTTGGCTTCACGAGGATATGAACCCGGCGCTTGGCTCCGGCGCCGCTCACCGTGTCGCCGATGATCCAGCGCACCGTGTCACCCGAAGCCACCGGTCCCGGACCGACAAGCTGCTCGCCTTCCTGCAGCACGATGTCGGTGACCTGGCCGGGCGCAGTGTAGACCTGAAACAACGCGCCTTCCGACCAGGGATATTGCTGGATCGCATTGCGATAGCCTTGGGGGTCGGGCTGCACGCGCGCTTCGGCGTTAGCGCGGCCGACCCGCTGGCGGGGATCCGCAGCATCGCTAGCTTGGGCCGGCCAGGCCGTCAGCAAGAAGGCGGCCGCGACCGCGACGGAAAACGAATGAAATTTCCTCATTGGCTGAGTTCCTTCGACCAGTTGATAGCATTGACAAACAGCCCGATCGGGTTGCGGCGAAGCGCGTCGGGCGTGCGTGGCGGCCGGATCGCGACGGTCACGATCGCCGACCAGCGCGAGCGCTCGATCAGGCTGCCGTCCTGATAACGGCGCTCGCTCCAGGCGATGCGGAAGCTGTCCTTCGAAGCCCGAATGACGCTCGAAACATCGACCGCGACCTGGACCTTGCCGACCTCGGCGAAGGGATCGTTGGTGCGCGCATAATCGTTGAGCGCCTGCGCTCCGGTCGCGGTCGTAAAATCATAAGCGCTGAGCCAGTCGGCCCGCAGCACGACCGGATCGGCGGGGATCGAACGGACATGCTCGATGAAGCGCGCGAGATGGAACGCGACCTGCGGATCGGTCGGCTGATAATCGCCGTCGGCGGGCGCGACCGCGCGCGCTTCACCAAGCTTGTCGACCTCGACGACCCAGGGCGTGATCGTCCCGCGGGCCGACTGCCAGACGAGGCCCCCGGCAAGACCACCGGAGATGATCAGCGAGCCGAAGAAGGCGAGCCGCCAGTTCTTTGCCTGGACGCGCGCCGATCCGATCCGATCGTCCCACACTTGCGCGGCGCGCTGGTAGGGCGTGACTGGCTCGGGCGCGCGTCCGTAATGATTGGTGGGTCTTTTGAACATGGGATCAGTCCTTTTCGCTGATGTTCGGCGCCGAGCCGGCCCCGTGGCTGTCGCCGCTCTTGAGGGTCTGCGCGCCGATGGTCGCGCCATGGGTCACCGACTGGCGCCGCCGCATTGCGGCCGCCCAGGCCGGAGGCGCGCTCGCGGCTTGCGCTGGCGCCGCGCTATCGGCGGGACCGGCACGGCTCGCCGCGAAATTCGCGCGAACCCGTTCGGCCATGCTGCGAACAGGTGAAGCTGCGCCGCTGGCTGCGGTACGCGCCACATTCGCAAGTCCACCGCCGATGGCCTTCGCCCCGCTCTTCCCGGCCGCGCCCGCCGCATAAGCAGCCGATGCGCTCCCCGCACTGCGCGCACCTGCGGCAGCTGTACCGCGCGCTGCTGCGGCAGCCGCGCCGGTGGCCAGGGTCGCGCCAGCCGCCCCGGCGGCAAGCGTTGCGCCTGCGGCGACTGCGGTGCCGGCGGCGGCCCCTGCTCCGAGTTGCGGACCGCCTGCAACGATACCGTTCGCGATCGATGGGCCGAAGATGCCGAGGCCGAGCAGCGTCAGTGCGCCGAGCGCGATCGCCATGACCTGTTCGATGTCAGGCTCCGGACCGAGGCCGGCCTGCATGAAGCGGTCGAACAGGGTCACCCCGATGCCGGTGATCACCGCGAGGACGAGCACCTTGATGCCCGAGGATATGATGTGGCCAAGCACGCGTTCGGCCATGAAGGCGGTGCGGCCGAAGAAGGCGAACGGCAGCAACACGAAGCCCGCGAGCGTCACCAGCTTGAATTCCAAGATGGTAACGAAGACCTGCACCGCGAGAATGAAGAAGGCGAGGACGACGATCACCCAGGCGATCAGCAGGATCATGATCTGCACGAAGTTGGTGAAGAGACCGACCGGGCCGACGAGGTCCGCCGACGCATCGAGCAGGGGCTGCGCCGCATCGATGCCGGTCGCGGCGACGACGCCGGGACGCATGAAGTCGCCGATCGCCATGGCGCCGCCGCTCGCCTTAAGGCCGAGGCCAGCGAAGCTTTCGAGCATGATGACGGCCAGCGCCTGGAAGTTGCCGATGATGAAGGCGAAGACGCCGATATAGAGCGTCTTCTTGACGAGCCGCTGGATGATGTCCTCGTCGGTGCCCCACGCCCAGAACAGCGCGGCAATCGTCACGTCGATGACGATGAGGGTCGAGGAGAGAAAGCCGACTTCGCCCCCGAGCAGCCCGAAGCCGCTGTCGATATAAGTCGAGAAGACCGCCAGAAACTGGTCGATAACGCCGGTGTCTTCCATCGGGCTAGTCCTTCTGTCCAAAGAAATGGCGGCGCCTGGCGTCCCAGGCCGCTTCACAGTCCGCATCGGCGACCGTGACCGTGCGGCAGCGCTCGGCCACGTCGGCGGCTGCCGGGTGTGCGCCCGCCGCGGAGATCGGGGGGGCGGGCGCACGAGGCGTAGGCGGCGATGACGCATGCAGAATTGCCAGCGTGATGAGCAGGCCGCCCAGCACCGCGACCGCCGCTATCTTCGCCGCCCGGCCCATCTCAATTGCCTTTGCGGAAGCGGCGGAAGCGCTCGCGGCCTTCGGCCTCGGCGGCGGCGCTGCGCGCCGCGTCGAGCATCTGCGCCCGGCCCTGCGCGGCGAGAGCGGCGGTGAGGTCGGAGATCTGCTGCGACTGGACGGCGAGGATCTGGTTGCCCGCCTGCGCCGCCTGCAAGGCGCCGGTCGCCGACTGGCTCGCCGAGACGAGGGTTCCGATCGACTGGCGCGTGCCGCCGATGTTGGTGACGACGCCGGCCTGCACCTTCATCGCATCCTGGAACGCGCCGACGCTGTCGTTCCAACGCGCCTCGGCGTTGGCGACCATCGCGGCCTGCGGCCCCGACAAGGCTGCGCCCTTGTAGCGGGCATCGAAAGCGGTCTGGATATCGCCGACGTCATAAGCGACGCGCTGCGCTTCACTCAGCAATTGGCGGGTGCGATCGACCTGGCCTTGCAATTCCTTCAGCGTCGAGACGGGCAGGCTGGTCAGATTGCGCGCCTCGTTCGCCAGCGACGTCGCCTGGTTTTGCAGCATGGAGATCTGATTGTTGATCTGCTCGAGGGTGCGCGCGGCGGTCAGGATATTCTGCGCATAGTTGCGCGGATCGTGAACGATGCCGCCGATCTGCGCCGCGGCGGGAACAGTCACTCCGCTCGCGATCAAGGTCGATCCGGCGAGCAGGGCAGCAAGCAGCACGCGGTTCTTCACATTCTTCATAAAAAGGACTCCTTCAGCTGGTCGGGGGTTTCGAGGTTCGCGAGCAGATCGGCGGCCCAATAGAGGCCGCGGTGACGCAGCCAGAATTCGGCAAAATCGGCGTGGCCGCGCGTCTCGATCAGCTCGCCGATCTTGATCTGGTCGGTCTTTGAAGAGGCAGCGGTGAAAGCGAGTGCGATGTCGCCGAGGCCGAGTTCGAACAGCCGGTTGCCGCGTCGCGACTGGCAATAATAGTCGCGCTTCGGCGTTGCGCGGCTCAATATCTCGATCTGGCGATCGTTGAGCCCGAAGCGTTCATAGACCCGCGCGATCTGAGGCTCGGCGGCGCGTTCGTTGGGCAGGAAAATGCGTGTCGGGCAGCTCTCGATGATCGCCGGCGCAATGCGCGAGCCCTCGATATCGGCGAGGCTTTGCGTCGCGAAGATCACGCTCGCATTTTTCTTGCGGAGCGTCTTCAGCCACTCGCGCAGCTGCGCCGCGAAGGCGGGGCTGTCGAGCACGAGCCAGCCTTCGTCGATGATGATCAGCGTCGGTGAGCCGTCGAGGCGGCCCTCGATGCGGTGGAACAGATAGGCGAGGACCGAGGCCGCCGACGAGGCGCCGACCAGCCCTTCGGTTTCGAGCGCCTGAACACGCGCATCGCCAAGATGCTCGGCCTCGGCGTCGAGCAGCCGTCCCCAGGGACCGCCCACGAGATAGGGCGAAAGCGCGAGCTTCAGCTCTTGCGATTGGAGCAGGACGGCAAGACCGGTCAGCGTGCGCTCGCGGATTGGCGCCGTCGCGAGCGACGTGAGCGCCGACCAGAGATGCTCCTTCGCGGCCGGATCGACGTCGACCCCTTCGCCCGCGAGCAAGGCGGCGAGCCATTCGGCTGCCCAGGCGCGCTCCGCGGCCTCGTCGATGCGCGCCAGCGGTTGCAGAGCGACCGACCCGGCGCTGCCGGCATCGTGCAGCGCGCCGCCAAGATCCTGCCAATCGCCGCGCATGGCAATCGCCGCGGCGCGGATCGAACCGCCATAATCGAAGGCGAATATCTGGTTGCCCTCGTAGCGGCGGAACTGGAGCGCCATCAGCGCGAGCAGGACCGACTTGCCCGCACCCGTCGGGCCGACGACGAGGCAATGACCGACGTCGCCGACGTGCAGCGAAAAGCGGAACGGGGTCGAGCCTTCGGTCTTGCCGTAAAGCAAGGGGGCATCACCGAAATGCTCGTCCCGTTCCGCCCCCGCCCACACCGCCGACAAGGGAATGAGATGGGCAAGATTAAGGGTGGAAATCGGGGGCTGGCGAACATTGGCATAGACATGGCCGGGGAGGCTCCCGAACCAGGCCTCGAGCGCATTGACGCCTTCCACCGTGCAGGTGAAGTCGCGGCTCTGAACGATTTTCTCGACGAGGCGCAGCTTCTCGGCCGCGAGCGCCGGATCGCGATCCCAGACGGTGATCGTCGCGGTGACATAGGCGATGCCCGCCTCGTCGGCGCCAAGCTCCTGCAGTGCCATGTCGGCGTCGGCCGCCTTGTTCGAGGCATCGCTGTCCATCAGGACAGAGGCCTCGTTGGTCATCACCTCCTTGAGGATCGCGGCGACCGACTTGCGCTTGGCGAACCATTGCCGCCGGATCTTGGTCAGCAGCTTGGTCGCGTCGGTCTTGTCGAGCATGATGGCGCGCGAGGACCAGCGATAGGCGAACGCTTGGCGGTTCAATTCGTCGAGCAGGCCCGGGAAGGTGACGCTCGGGAAGCCGGTGATGGTGAGGGTGCGCAGATGATGATCGCCGAGCCGCGGCTCGAGCCCGCCGACGAGCGCTTCGTCGGCGAGCAGCGCGTCGAGATAGGCAGGCGTCTCGGGCACCCGGACGTGCTGGACCTTGGTCGAGACACAGCTGTGGAGGTAGGTTAATGTCTCGCCGTCATCCAGCCATTCGGCCTCGGGCATGAAGCCCTCGACGAGATGGAGCATGCGCCCCGTGCGATCGACGAAGCTTTTCAGCAATTCCTTGGGGTCGACGCCGGTCTTCGAGCGGCCCTCATAGAGCCAGTACTCGGCGCGCGCCGCTTCCTCTGCCGGCGGCATCCACAAGAGGGTCAGATAATAGAAGCTCTCGAAATGGGCGCCTTCCTCGCGGAACTGCTCGCGGCGTTCGACATCGACCAGCTCGGACACCGCATCGGGGAACTCGGACACCGGATAGGTCACCGCGGGCACACGCTGGGCTTCGACGAAGACTGCCCAGCCCGACCCGAGGCGCCGCAGCGCGCTGTTGAGGCGCGCGGTGACCGCCACGAGTTCGGCGGGCGTGGCGCTGTCGAGGTCGGGGCCGCGGAAGCGCGCCGTGCGCTGGAACGCGCCGTCCTTGTTCAGCACCACGCCCTCCGCCACCAGGCAGACCCAAGGGAGAAAATCGGCGAGGCGGGCGGATTTCGTGCGATATTCGGAGAGATTCATCATGAGCGCATCCAGACGGGATATTTGAGGTGACGCCGGGCGACGTCGACGAACTGCGGGTCGCGGCGGGCGGCCCAGACCGAGAGGGTGTGGCCGACCGCCCATATCGCGACGCCGACGATCCAGAGCCGGAGGCCGAGACCGACGGCGCCCGCGAGCGTGCCGTTGACGATCGCGAGGCTGCGCGGCGCCCCGCCGAGGAGGATCGGCTCGGCGAGCGCCCGGTGAACCGGAGCAAAGAAGCCCGGCACTTCCCCTTCCCGGCTCATCACACGAGCGCTCCGCCGCCGAAGGAGAAAAAGGACAGGAAGAAGCTCGATGCAGCGAAGGCGATCGACAGGCCGAACACGATCTGGACCAGCCGGCGGAACCCACCCGACGTGTCGCCGAAGGCGAGGCTGAGACCGGTCACGATGATGATGATCACCGCGACGATCTTTGCGACCGGACCCTCGATGCTCTCGAGGATCGACTGCAGCGGCGCTTCCCACGGCATCGACGAGCCGCCGGCATAGGCCGGCGCGGATACCGCAAGCGCAACGAACATCGCGGTCGAACAGAGCATGGCGCGCCGTGCGCCATGCCGAAGAGCATGGATCATCGATTTTCTCCTTCAGGGGTGATGAGCGGGGTCAGCCGATATTCGAGGTTCAGCCGGTCGAACCCGTCGATGCGGGCGAGTTCGGCGAGGCGCCGGCCCGTTCCGTCGCGGACGAGCACGGCGACCAGATTGATCGTCTCGGCGAGAAGAGCGCGCGGGACGGTGATCACGGCTTCCTGGATGAGCTGCTCCATACGGCGCAGCGCGCCAAGCGCACTCCCGGCATGGATTGTTCCGACACCGCCGGGATGACCTGTGCCCCATGCTTTCAGGAGATCCAGCGCTTCGGCGCCGCGCACCTCGCCGATCGGAATGCGGTCGGGCCGGAGGCGCAGCGAGGAGCGGACGAGATCGGACAGCGATGCGACACCGTCCTTGGTGCGCATCGCGACGAGATTGGGCGCCGCGCACTGCAGTTCGCGCGTGTCCTCGATCAACACGATCCGGTCGCGGCTGCCCGCAATCTCGGCGAGCAACGCGTTGGTCAGCGTCGTCTTGCCGGTCCCGGTGCCGCCCGCAACGAGGATGTTGAGCCGGTCACGCACGCCGCAGCGAAGTATGTCCGCAGCATCCGCCGACATGATGCCCGAGTTCACATAATCGCCGAGCGTGAAGACCGCGATTGCCGGTTTGCGGATCGCAAAGGTCGGCGCGGCAACGACCGGCGGCAACAATCCCTCGAAACGCTCGCCTCCTTCGGGCAGCTCGGCCGATACGCGCGGCGCGCTGCCATGCACTTCGGCGCCGACATGATGCGCGACGAGACGAATGATGCGCTCGCCATCGGCGGCGCTCAGTGTTTCACCGCTGTCCTCGATCCCTTGGCCGAGGCGGTCGACCCACAGCCGACCGTCGGGATTGAGCATGATTTCGATGACCTCGCGGTCGGCGAGCCAATCCGCGATCGCACCGCCCATCGCGGTGCGCAGCATGCGCGCGCTGCGGTGACGTGCCTCCAGCCGGATTGGTTCTGCGCCCATCGGGAACCCCGTTTCATGAGCCTTGGCGATGATGCCCGGCTCGACGGGGATGAGTAAGAGACGCAGAGAAAACCCAAATTCAACAAGGTTTTCGCGCCGTCGTACCGTCTCGTAGAAAGACAGGCCGTGGCGTAGGTCGATCCGCATCGGAACGGATAAAAATCATGGTGGAACTTGTGAAACGCCCGATTTTGACAACAGTGTAACAATGACTGATTCGGTGTCGCAGCCGTCAGAGGATGAATTGTGCTGGGCGCGGCTCACGGACAAGCAGCGCGCTTGTCTCGATCTTGTGCTTGAGCATCAGACCTCAAAGCAGATTGCGCGGCGGCTCGACATCTCGAAACAGGCCGTCGATCTCAGGCTCACGACCGCGCGCGATATTCTGGGAGCGGACAGTAGAGCCGAGGCGGCCGTCCGCTATGCGCGTCTCAAACGGACCTATGACCGAATACCATGGGATCCGATCATACTACCGCCGCAGGCCAGACTGATGCCATCCGATTTCCCGGACGGAGAGCCGGCCGCATTGGCGCTGAACGATCATGCATCGCTCGCCAAGCATCCCAATGCGGTCGACCCGCCGTTCAAGGGTCTCTGGAGGCGCGATCACGCGCGTTCGAGCAAAGTCTGGATCATGGCGGCGATGTTCGCCGGATTGATCCTGCTGACGCTGGCGGGGGTGACGATCGGTGAAACGCTCACCCGTCTGATTTCCGGCTGATCCTTTCATCCTGTCTGTCACCAATAGGCCGGAGCGATGCTTCCGGCAGAGGAGAAGTCATGTCCCAAGCACTTACAATCACGGCAGCCCGTCTGATCCGCGACGTACCCGCCGCCGAAGTCAGGATCGACGATGCACTCATCGCAGTGTCTTCGCTGATGACCAGCGTCGTCACCGCGCGGCGCGACACCGCCGGGGTGCCGGCGACCAGAGGGCAGGCAACGATCCGCCGATTGATGAAGGCGCAAATGGCGCTGGTCGATGTCAGCGGCGATATTCTGCGGGTTCATGGCGAACTCGCCGATATCGGGCGCGAGACGGCGGGTTATGACCTCCATGAATGCCCGTCGATCGCGGAGGCGGGAACGAGCGTGCGGGCGGCCGCAGCCTGACGCCGGTTGACCGGGAGCGACAGCCGTGAAAGTTTCAGGGCATGCGCATCGCCTTGTTTCTCGCTTTCTTGGCTGTTGCTGTCGGCTATGCCGCCTGGAAGGGCGGCGGGCCGGAACGGACGATGGCGGCGATCGCAGCAACGATGGTGGGCTTGGATCAATTGCTCCACCTGTTCGTTCCGCCGACCTTCGCTTCACTCGACACCGGTCATCTCGCGATCGACCTGTTTGGAGCCGCATCCACCGTCACGCTCGCGCTGTTTGCGCATCGCTTCTGGCCCATGTGCATCGCCGTCTTGCACATGGTCCCGCTCCTTGCGCACTCGAGCCGGATTCTCGACGTGGCGCTGCATCCGGCAGCCTATCTCGCGATGCAGGTGGCGACGTCCTGGCCGGTGCCGGCGATCCTCATCCTCGCAACCTGGCGCCACCAGCGTCGGCTGGCGCGCGGCGCCAACGAGCCATGCTGGCAGATCTCGTCGCGGCCATCGATCCCGAGCATTGCGAGTCCCTAGCCGAGCGACTGCTCGCGGAACATCGGACACTCGCACGCCTTTTCGCCCAGTCCCCCGAAGCGCTGGCGCGAACGCTCGGCAAGGACAGCCCGGTCGGCGCGATGCTCGTCGCCGCACGGTGCGCGACATTGGAGGCCATGCGCGAAGAGCTGAGCGGTCGCGGCATCGACCCCGACAATCCCAAATTGCTGCGTTATCTCAGGGCATCGATGGGCGCGCTTCCCGATGAGGCGCTGCGCGTGCTGTTCCTTGACCCGTCGCATCGCCTCATCGCGGATGAACAATTACAGCGCGGAACGCTCGGCCATCTCGCAATCTATCCCCGCACGATATTTCGGCGAGCGATCGAACTCGACGCCGCCGCGATCATTCTCGTCCATAACCATCCTAGTGGCGACCCAGCGCCCAGCCGGTGCGATATCGAGGCAACTGAACGCCTGGCTACGATCGGACAAGCGCTCGACGTCGAGGTGCTGGAACATATCATTGTCGCGCTCCGAGGGCATCGGATGATCCTCCGGGGACGACCTGCCTCCGGTCGGACGTCTTCGCCCGGCACGCTACTTCGCGACAGAATTGCCGATTGGCGGAACTCACCCGATGCCGAGTTGGCGCTCGCCAACGCGCAGCGCGTATGGCGGCGGCGCCTTCTGCGCCGACAACTTGTCGGCGCAGAAGGCCTGTTCGGCGAACCGGCTTGGGATATGCTCATCGATCTCTTCATCCATGAGGCAGCGGCGAAATCAGTATCGACCAGCTCGCTTTGTATCGCGTCGGGCCTTCCGAGAACGACGGCCCTCAGGCTGCTGCAGCGCCTTTGCGACGAGGGACTGTTGGCGCGGGAGCCGGATCGCCACGACGGAAGACGCAATTTCATCCGGCTGGCCCCCGATCTCGCGCAACGCCTCCTGGCCTATTTCGCGGCGGGCGACGAATGATCGCCGTCCACGTCGCGGGACAATTCGTCACCAAGCTTCGGCCCGAGCTCCATCCGGCGGCTCAGCGAATCGACAAAGGCCTCCCACCGTTTCTTGCCAGTCACTTGCGCCGCCCGGAGTGCCGCGTCAGGGAGCGGGGGATTGTTGATCAGCCAGGAGCGGACGAACAGCGCGAAGCCTTCGTTCGACAATTCGACATGCCATTCGAGCCGGTCGAGTTGCCGCGACAGCCGATCGAGCCGCCGCGTCAGCACGGCCTCAAGTCGCTCCTCATGATCGGGAGTGAGCAAAGATGCGAGCGCGGCCTCGACGATGTCGGTGCGCGTGATGCGGCGGCTGCTCGCGCGTTCGTCGAGCTGGCGCGCCAGCACGCTATCGATCCGGAAGGTCCGCTTGACCGACGACTTCCTCATAGTTCGATCCCGTCGTCCGGATCCTGCGACGCCAGGCGGGCGCCGCGGCGCATCGCACCGTCGATCGCCTTGCGCTCGCGGACGGGGTCATCCTCTCGTTCCTCGGTTGCGAAATCGAACTCGCTGACATCCGGGCGAGCCTCAGATACGATATTCTCATGGTCGGCCATCGCCGGCTCCTGCCGGATACCGCTGTTGGCGTCGCTATCGTCCTCCTCGCCGTCGCTCGCATCGGGGATCTCATCATGAACTGCGATCTCGACCTTCCCGCCGGACAGGTCTTTCGGTCGTTCCAACGCGCTCCAGTCGTCGGGACGGCTTTCGCCGACTTGCGGCGGCGCGGGCGGCGGCAGGATCCGCGCCATCAATCGGGGGTCGGCATAGTATTTGGCCTTGCTCGCCCGGATCGGCGCGACGCCGGCGACCATGACGATTTCCTGATCGGGCGGCAGTTGCATGACCTCGCCGGGCGTCAGCAAGGCGCGGGCCGTCTCGGTCCGCGAGACCATCAGATGGCCAAGCCAGGGCGATAGCCGGTGCCCGGCATAATTTTTCATTGCGCGCATTTCGGTGGCGGTGCCGAGCGCGTCCGAGATCCGCTTGGCCGTCCGCTCGTCGTTTGTCGCGAAGCTGACTCGGACGTGACAATTGTCGAGGATGGCGTTGTTCTGGCCGTAAGCCTTCTCGATCTGATTCAAGGACTGGGCGATCAGAAACGCCTTGATCCCATAGCCGGCCATGAAGGCGAGCGCGCTCTCGAAGAAATCGAGCCGCCCCAGCGCCGGAAATTCATCGAGCATGAGAAGAAGGCGCTGCGACCGCGCACGCGGATTAAGTTCCTCGGTGAGCCGCCGCCCGATCTGATTGAGGATCAGACGAATGAGCGGCTTGGTGCGGCTGATGTCGCCGGGCGGCACGACGAGATAGAGCGAGGTCGCCGTCTCCCCCGCCACAAGGTCGGCGATGCGCCAGTCCGACCGCCGCGTCACCGCAGCGATGACGGGGTCGCGGTAAAGCCCTAGAAAGGACATGGCGGTCGAAAGGACGCCCGACCGCTCATTGGCCGACTTGTTGAGCAGATCCTGCGCCGCCGCCGCGACGACGGGATGGATACCCTTCTCGCCGAGATGTGCCGTCGACTGCATGATGCGCAGGGTCGAGGCGATACCGCGCCGCGGATCGGAGAGGAAGGCCGCGACGCCTGCGAGCGATTTATCCTCTTCGGCATAAAGAACATGCAGGATGGCTCCGACGAGAAGCGAGTGGCTCGTTTTCTCCCAATGGTTGCGCTTCTCGAGGCTGCCTTCCGGATCGACAAGTACGTCGGCGACATTCTGGACGTCGCGCACCTCCCACGCGCCGCGCCGCACTTCGAGGAGAGGATTGTAAGCGGCCGACGCGATATTGGTGGGATCGAAGAGCAGGACGCGCCCATGCTGGGCCCGGAACCCCGACGTCAGCTGCCAATTCTCGCCCTTGATGTCATGCACGATGCAGCTGCCCGGCCAGGTGAGCAGCGTCGGCACGACAAGCCCGACGCCCTTGCCCGACCGTGTCGGCGCGAAGCATAGGATATGTTCGGCGCCGTCATGGCGAAGATAGCTCCGACCAAAGCGCCCCAAGATGACCCCAGCCTCGTCGAGCATGCCTGCGCGGCGGATATCGCCAGCCTCGGCCCAGCGCGCTGAACCATAGGTCTCGGCGCGCTGCCGCTCACGGGCCCTCCACACCGACATGGAAATCGCGACAATGATCGAGGCGAAGCCGCCCGACGCCGCGATCATGGCGCCGCGGTAGAAAATCGGCGGCGCATAGGCATCATAGGCAAACCACCACCAGAAGAAGGCGGGCGGCGGATAGACCGGATAGTCACCGATGCGGAACCAGGGCGCGCCGAGCGCCGGCTGAAATCCAAGCGCGCCCGCGGTCCACTGCGTTGCTGCCCAGACCGCGAAGATCACGATCGAACCGACCGCAGTAATCTGTCCCCAGAGGATCTTGTCGTTCATTGCAAAATGCCTTTCTAAATGCCTTTCTAGATGCCGATGCCCCGGCCCAGCGCCCAATCGACCGAGCCGCCGGGGGACATGGTGCCGGTGATGTGCTGGCCGAGATGGCGGTCGAGCGCGGGGCGCCAGGGGACGAGCTGGAAACCCAGCCCGTCGTCGATCATGGCGAAGCGCCCCGATGCGAGCGTCACGCGCTCGCGGTAGACGCCGCTCACATAGTCGCCGGCAGCCGACGATTTGTGGGCAAGGCCGGTCCGCTCGGCAATCGATGCGGTCGCGGCTTCCAGTTCGCGCGAAGCGAGCTTGTCGATGAGCCCGGATGACAGGGTCAGCCGGTCCCCGGCGCGCGACGCCAATCCCTGCTCGACGAGATAGCGCGCCCGCTTCTCCATCGCCTGGCGGATTTCGAGACCGAAGCCATTCCCGCACGCGACCGGTTCACGGGCGACGAGTTGGCGGTCGAGCCAGGTCGCGCCGGGCGCGGTGACCTGCGACGCGAGCGGGAGGTCCGAGCGCGTCGCAAGCGACATATGCGCGCGCCCCTTGCCATCCTCCCAACTGCGGAGCTCGACGATCGAGCCCGGCCTGGCATCACCGGTCATCTCCATGTAGTTGAAGCGGATGTGATGGGTTCGCCCGTCGGCGCCGTCGACGATCGCATAGGCGCTGCCGGCAAGTTCGTCATGCAACCCCCGCTCGACAAGGCGGCCCACGATCGCGGTCTCGGGCGCGCCGTCGTGAAGCGCGAGCGCGGCGGGATCGAAGCGGCGCCCGCCGCGCGACAGCGCGCGGTGCATCGTCTTGATGATATCGCCGCGCACCGCGACCTCGCGCAGCGCCGGCTCGGCGCCGGCCCCGAGCGCCCAAAGGCCGGCGCCCTGCCGCTCGGCGAGACCCATCTGCTCGAGCCGGGCGGCGCGGCCGACCAGCAGGCCGTGCATATGCCGGTCTTCGTTCGCTGCGGGGCGCAGATCGATGACTCCGCCCGCTTCGTCGGCGAGCCTCTGCAGTCGGGCATCGAGACTTGTCCAGCGATCGGCATCGACTTCGCGCGCGAGCGCGCTTTGCATGTCGAGCTCACTGCGTGGACCGAGTTCGAGCGTTGCAAGTGCTTCGGCCCGTCCGCGAATGCCTGCGGCGATATAGCCGCGGTCGATGACGAGATCGGCGCCATCATCGGTGACGCCGCGCACGAGGATATGGATATGCGGATTGTCGGTGTTCCAATGATCGACCGCGACCCAGTCGAGGCGGGTCTGGAGATCGCGTCCCATGTCCGTCATGAGATCGCGCGTGAAGGAACGGAGATCGCCGAGATCCGCGGCGTCCTCCGGGCTCACGATCAGCCGGAAGTGATGCCGGTCGTCTTCGCAGCGCGCGGCGAAGGCATCGCGATCGGCGGCGTCGCCGCCCGCATCGAACATGCTCGCGTCGCGGCCGTCACGGGTCACGCCTTCCCGCTCGAGATAGGAGATATGACGCGCCAGCGGCGCGGCGCGAAACCGCGCGCCTTGGTGGCGGACGACGCGCGCCATGACCGTGACGCGCCGGGCGCCAGGCTGACGGCGCATCGCCGCCATGGCCCGCCGGCCCCGTCCATGCGTGCCGGTCCCGCCGCCAGCGCCGCGGCCAGGCCGCGAGCGGGTGTAGCCCGACCGCGAGGCTGCTTTGCGCACCTGCGTAGCGAGCCGCTTGCCCTTGCCTGCCGACCCTGCCCCGCGATCGCGGCTCCGTCCCGGCCTGATGCGGAAATCATGGTCGTCACCGCGCATCGGGGGCGGTGCCATACGAAAAGTTGGGAGAAAACGGCGCGTTCAACGCGATGATATGGCAGATTTCGGCAGAGCCATACGCGCAAACCCGCAGAAAACCGACCATGGAGTGCCCGAAGCTGGCACGGCTTTTATCTTGCCCTCTTATTTGGCTCCCTGATTTTCGAAGTTTTCGCCATCTCCATCTCTCCTTCATAGCAAGTAATTGGCCCCTATTCGACGACAGGCTTGCAAGATCTGCGATGTGACGAGGGTCTGATACGCCGTGCACTCTTTCGGGCTCATCGACGGGATGTTGGAGCCGCACGTTCGCGGTGTTGGCGCCGTCGCGGCACATGTCGCTATCGGATTTACGGGGCAGCATCACAGGCACTCCGGCGTGGTCCGCGCGGGGCGGCCACAGGCAAGATATCGTGCTTCCCGTTTTCCAGGTCTGT
Source organism: Sphingopyxis italica (assembly GCF_011926545.1). Lineage (GTDB taxonomy): Bacteria > Pseudomonadota > Alphaproteobacteria > Sphingomonadales > Sphingomonadaceae > Sphingopyxis > Sphingopyxis italica. Next base: position 826,509 of record NZ_JAATIT010000001.1, read on the forward strand.
ATCATTCCTCTGCCGCTTGCGCGGACCTCCTAAGCTCGTTGCGCCGTCAACCGGCAGTCGATGGGGCGGTGGTTGTTCATGAGTTCGCGAGGCTGAGCCGTTGCAGTTTCGCGGCGTTCGATGCGTCGATGTCCTGCGCAGACGCGTCTGGATCGCCGACGTAAAAGGTACCGTCGCGCCACATTGCGTGCATCACGATCGCAAGTTTGCGGGCGACGGCGATGCGGGCTTTCGCGTGACACTTGGTCTTCGCGAGCTTCAGCCCCCATGTTTTGATCATGTCGCGGCCTTTGAACCGGGTGAGCATCGCCGACGCTGCTTCATAGAGCGCGCGGCGCACATCGGGATCGCCTGCCTTGCTGATGCGACCGTGGACATCGATCGACGTACCCGACTGCCATCGCTTCGACGTTAGCCCGAAGTAGGCCGCGACATTGCGCGATCGGCGGAACCGCTGCGGGTCATCAATCGCGCTGCTGAAGCTCAGCGCCGTCACCGGACCGACGCCGGGGATCGCCATGAACCGCCGACATAGCTCGTCGCGCATGGCGATCTGCACGACCAGCTTGTGCAGCGTCAGATACTCAGCCCACAGCGCAGCGCGCGCCCGAAGCATGCAGTCCATGAGTCCAGCGGTCAGCGCGTCGCCGGCGACGGCCTCGCGCACGGCCTTCTCCATGGCGCCGCGGCCAACCTTGCCGAGCCGGATTCCGAACACCTTCAGCGAGTGACGGATGGCATTTTCGAGGTCGAGGAACTTGCGCTTCAGATTGCGGCGCTGAACCAGCAGCAAGCGGATGCGATAGCAGGCGTCCGTCTTGACGTGCGCCTGGCGGAACCAGCCGGTCCGCATGATATGCGCGATGCCGAGTGCATCATTCGCGTCGGTCTTGTTGCGCTGCGCCGACAGCGCCGCGCGCACATGACGCGTTTCGAGGCAGACCGCTGGAACACCTTCCGCCAGCAGCTCGGTGTGCAGCCACGGCGACAGCGACCCGGCCTCGTGGCCGACGCGGCGCATGCGATCCGCATAGGGTCGCAGGGCCTCGGCGATCGCAGCCGGATCGGTTTCCACAGCGGTTTCGAACGCGACTTTTCCATCGTCGCCGACAACGCAGATTGCGGTTTCGTCGACCGAGACATCAAGGCCGGTAAAATATTCCATCACACGACTCCTTCGCTTCCGTTTGACCGGAGCGAGGGTCGCGCCGCTGGCATCCGCAGCGCAAGGTTTCTCATCGGGCGCAGCGGCCGTGCTGGTCGGAAGCAACGCCAAGTCCTCGCCAAATACGGCGGCACTCCCCGATTTCCCTTCCAGCAAGCCACCACAGGCCTACAGCAAAGCCCGTCAAAAAACCTAGCGGCTCCTCTGTCCGTCACTGGTCACGGCCAACGGATAAGGGGATGAAAAGCGGAGCACTTGCAGTCCGGGCAGGCGCAGCCAATCCCGACGGGCTTGCAGGTTGCGCGTCGTCAGACGGCAAATTTCGTTCGGCAAAGAGCCCCGCGTCGCGCCATCCAGGCGTGGATGAAGGCGTCATCGGCGCAGCCGCGGCGCTTTCCGATGCGTGCAATTCAGGCGCGATCTTGGCGACATAGGCGATCGTCTCAGCGGGCAGACCGCGGCGCCCCGATGCGTAGGCATCGGCGCGGCCCGGTCCCGCGTTGTACGCCGCGAGCATCAATCGAACGTCGCCGTAGCGGTCCCACATCTCGCGCAGATAGGCTGCACCGGCGAGGATATTGGCGCGCGGGTCGAACGGATCCCCCCCGAGCCGATGGCGCGCGGTCAGCGATGCCCAGGTACCGGGCATGATCTGCATCAGACCCATCGCCCCGGCATGCGAAACCGCACCAACCTTGCCGCGGCTTTCGGCGTGCATCACGCGCCAGATCCAAAGCTCCGGAATGCCGAAGCGCTGTGCCGCTTCGGCGACCGGTGCGGCATAAGGATGGCGCACCGATTGCACCGCCGCGGCAGCGGGCGCGCAGGCCAAAGGCATCGCGAATGACACAAGAAACGCGCCAAAAGGCACGCTGACGCGGAGCGCGAACCTACCCCCGAAGCGCAGCAGCAGCCCCATGGATCAGCTCCCGGCCTGCGGCTCGGGGCGCGACCACAGAATAGACAAATCGTCGTCGTCGGGGCCGAGGCGAACCAGATTTGCGCGCAGCGGAACAGCAAGGCTCGGGTCGTCGATCTGCAGCGCTATGTACAAGCCGCGCGGACCCGTGCGATCCCAACCGGCCCCGATCTCCGCACCAAGAGCGGGATCGCCGATCAATAAGCGCCAACCCGGCGCATTTTCCTTTTCAGAATAGGCTGCCGGTGTGAGCTCGATTTGCGCGTCGAACGCGAGTGTCTTGATCGAGCCGGAATATCCTCCTGTCGTGTTCCGGCGCATTGTCCCAATGATCATGATGACGTCTCCTTCTTGCCGAGTGATGGTGCGTGGTCGGGTTCGGCGGAGCCCCAGCGAAGCGCCGCCGCCGGATGGGTGCGCGTGAGGATCGGGTGCGCGGTGCCGAGCAGGCCGGCGGCGGATACCGGCCCGAAATAGCGGCCGTCGAGACTGTCGCGCGCCGCATTGACGAGAAAGAGTTCGCCGCGGCCGACGATCCGGCAACCCGTCCAGACGGGGAGCTGGCGGTTCGCCCGATCGCGCGCCAGCGCGCGGGCGACCGCCACGCCGTTCACTGTGACGAAGACGCCGGAACGGCAGACGAGCGCACCGGGAAGGCCCGCGACCCGCTTCAGCAGCGGCACGTCGCGCGGCAAATATCCGCGCTGCGCGAGAAATGTCCCGAGCGCGGGCGGCGGGTCGAGGGCGACAAAGTCGCCGAGCCGCGGCGGCGCGCCCCCATCGACCCTATAGAGGCCAGTCGGAGCACTGGCGCTCGCATTCCAGATGTAGCGCGGCGCGGGCTTCAGCCACGCGACCGCGATGAACAATGTGCTGAAGATCGTCGCGGCCGCCGCCGTGGCTCGGAGTGCGCGGCGGTTCATGACTCGACCGCCCGGCGGCGTAGCCATGCCGTGTGGCGGTCACGGGAATAGGGCCGGAACGGCAGCCCCGCGGCAATCCGGCTGCCGACATGGCGCCAATGATCGGGCGCCGCATCGCAGGCGTCAATGCCGGTCGCTTCGACCGCATCGATCGCCTCAAGCGCCTTTTGCACTTTCGGCCAGCCGTCGATCCGCGCCAGGATTTCGGCGCCGGGACGGACGAACGGGAGCGTCGAATAAGGCTCGCCAGGCGCAACCGCCGCGGCGATCGCGATGGTCGAATGGATCGTCCCGAAGTCGTTCGACGTCCAGCGCACATAAGAAAAGACGGCGCCGGGCCGGAACGCCGCGACGCGCGTGGCGCGGCTCAAGATCCGCTGGGCTGCGATGCGGCCGAAGCGGATCCACTGCTCATGTCGCCCCTCGATCCAGGTCATTTCGACCTCGGTGAGTATGGCGTCACGCGGCGACAGGTGTGCGTCAGCGTTGCGCCTTGCGGTCAGCGGCGGGCCCAGCGCCTGCTCAAAATCGGCGCGCCGCATCAGCGCTGCACCTGCCGCGCCGGGTGAACGGTTCCAGTGCCGGGATCGGAGGTCGACGAGCGACGGCCAAGTTCGACCCAGGCATCGAGTTCGTCGATCGCATAGACGACACGACCGCCGAGCTTGCGATAGGCGGGGCCCGTTCCATAGGATCGGTGCTTCTCCATTGTCCGGTGCGAAAGGCCGACCCGCTTGGCGGCATCGGGGGTGGTCAGAAAACGCGGCGGGTGACCGGTAGTCATGGGGAGCTCCTTCCAGCGGCCGGACCAAAAAGCGCGGACCGGCGGGCGATGTCGCGTCTTGGCGCGAAACAGGCTGCGCGGGGGAGCGGCTGAATTGCGGCGCTATATTTGTCGCCCCGCCCGGCCTGCGAGCAGCGCGCGGTAACCGCCCGCCGCCAGCGCCTCGGCTTCGCGGATGAGCCGCTGGGTTCGGCGGCGCTCGGGCGAGGATTTCCACGCAGCGCCGCGACCGACGATGAGGCGCGGATAGATGATTCGGTGAGCGACCTCATGGCTGGTCACGCCCCGTTCGCCGCGAAGATCGAGGATCGACAGCAACAGATCGAGCCGCTGCGCCTGGTAAGATGTCGGCCGAGACACTGCCGACGCGGACGCTGTTCCGCGGAGCCATTGTTCGAGATCGGCTACCGCCAGCAGGCGCGTCTCGGCCATGCCATCACAGGGGATCAGGGCAGCAAGCGGAACATCTGCCGGATCGCAGCGCAGCCAGATCCGGCGCATGATGCAGCCGTCGCCCAATATATAATGACCACCGTCAGGCGCGATCCGGAAGCCAAGGCGATGCGTCCAGCGAGCCGGATCGAAGCGGAGGTCAGCGGCGAAGGTCGGTGGTGCAGCGTCGAGGATCACGACATAGGAACAGACCGCCGCGTCCCAGAAGGCTGGCGCGTCGAGCGCGGAAACACGCGGATCGACCGGGAAAGCAGAGGCCCCATCGCCGGGCCATGCCCTCCTGCGACGCCGGATCGGCCTTGCGATCCGACATCACGCTTCGATAGTCACGGCGATAGTCCGGACTGCGGCGCAGAAACTCCTGGGCGTAGCCGGGAAAGTCGAGGCGCAGCGGCCCTTCGCTTTTTGCCGTCGTCTCGATCGCCATAACAGCCTCCGGGGAGACCGAAGAGTTGGCGATATGCGGGCATGCGCCAATTCCAAGACGCGGGGATATCCATCCCCAGTAATGGGTATCCCGCCCGGCGCTGCCGGGCGGGTCCCTGCGGCTCAGTCGCCGCGGCGGGTCTGGCGGCTCCAGACCAGGTCGTGCTCTTCGCCTTCGCCCGCGAACAGTTGCGCGAAGATCGGGGCGGTGAAGCTCGGATCGTCGAGCTTGACCGAAAGATAGGGGCGCTTGTCCTGCGTCTGCTTTTCCCAGGCTGCGCCGACTTCGACGTCTCCAACGAAAACACGGTGGCTGGGAGCATTGCCGCTGGGGTCTTTTTCGGGTGCGATGCGAACCGATTTCGCCTGCACCGAGAGAGTGGTGATTTGACCCCGATATTCTCCGGAGACTTTCTTGAACGTGCCGATCTTGGCCATGTCGCATTCCTTCCTTGGCTCGGGCCGCACCATCGCGGCCTCGATGCGCATCGGTCGTCAGCGGGGGACCGGCGGTGCAGCCGCAGGCCCGCAGCGCAGCGGAGGATCGCGCCGTTCGTCTTTCTTGTTTCGCGAGGAATGGCGGCACGCCAGGGGAAGAAAGTCGAACGGCGCGGTTGCACCAAGCCGGGCCAGCGAAGCGGCGCGCTGACAGATGGCGCATGTCGAGAGGCCGCGATGGGACGGCTCTGCGGACGGTTGCGTTGCCGGTCGGCCGGGAAGCGAAGACGATGAGAGGCGGGCGAACGCCTAGCTGTGCAGCGCTGGTCGCTCGATCCCACCCCCCGGCGACAGGAGATCACGCCAACCGGCATAGCCGGTGACGACGGCGGTCAGGATGGACATGCCGCGCTGCGTCCAGGGATTGAGGTCGGCCAGCATCGCGAGCGCGACCCCAACCTGAAAGCCAGCAGCCGCGGCGGCGCCAACGAAAATCAGGATGACGCCAAGCCTGACGGCGAGCGGAGCCGAGCCGCGCGCCAGGTGCCGGCCGAGGGTATGGACGGAGACACCCGCGAGCAATCCCACCGCTAAAATGACCATCCAGCCGAAACCTTGGTCCCGAAGCGTGAAGGCCAGACCAAGCCCGGCGAAGAGTGGCAGCGCGTAAGTCGCGCAGCGAAAGAGCAGGAGCAGACCATAAAATGCGGCAACCGCGCCAAGGATCAGCATCAAGGTCATGAACGTCCTCCCGTCGGACGCGCCCGCCACCACCTCCACAGCGCAAACTGCATATAGATCATAGCAAGAGCCGGCTCGAGGGAGAACCCGAACCGGCTCCAGTCTGGAACCAATTCCAGACGCTTAGCGATTGAACGGGTCATATTCGCTGACGATCGTTTCGGGATCACCGTCGAATTCGTCGAGCGGCATGACCGAATATCCGGCGCTGGTCTCGATGAGGATGATGACGGTCATCATGGTCCGGGCGAGGCTCCATCCGAGCGATTGGGCGGTGGAAAGCGGCATGGGATCAACTCCTGTCCTTGGGAGCGGGCCATTCCCGCTCGACAGGCGCCCCGCCGGACGGGGACAGGCCGCAATCACCGCGCGCGAAGCCGCGGCCCGAGCGAAGCGTGGGGACCCTTCACGGGTTGATTGAAGGAGGCCTGGCTTCGGCCAAGGGAATAGCGGCAATCGAGAGCGGGAATGGCCCGGTCCCATGCGGCAGAGCCCCCACGCCCCACCCCGCCCCCGGCTCGCCGCCGCCTCCCGGCCCCCTTGCTGACCTTTCATTTCGCAGACCTGTCGACATTCTGCCGTTCGCAACACGCGCGGCCCTCGCCGTCCGCGGAGCCCCGATAGCCGAAGAAGAGGGCAAGCAGGCGCGGGTCCAGAACCAACACTCGTCAGCACAGGAAATGCAAAAGGGCGGCCCAGAGGACCGCCTTCTCGTCGATAAGATCAAGCGGCTCCGCCCGAAGGCGGAGCCGGGGTGCCCGTCAGGCCGGCGGGTTCCAGATGATGACCTTCTTCATCGGGTCGTCGCCGGGGGCGTTGGCGACATTGCCGTAGATGGTCCCAAATTCAGGGGCCGACATCGTCACCGACACATATTCGGCACCGTTGTTCTGCGAGAAGCGCTTCCAGCCGGCACCGAGTTCGAATCCATTTTTGCGACTGAGGATGCGATAGTCGGGTTCGTTTTCCTTGGTCTTGCGACCGTTCGGAACGATGGCGATCGGCGCGGTGACGTTGAGGGTGGCAAGCGTGCCTTCGAAGCTGCCGTCGGGCTTGACGTTGAGGTTGGCGATGGTGGGCATGGATTTTCTCCTTCGGTTGCTCGGGGGACATCCCCGATGGCGCCAGAAAAAGGGACCGCGAACTGCCGTCACCGAGCGGCACGCGAGGGCGAACCCCGCATGGGGTTGACGGCCAAGGCGAGCCGGGCCCGCAGAAAGGCGACAGGAAGGGATGGCCTTGAGCAATGGCGACAAAGCCGCCGCCACGTCCATTCAACGATCAGCGCCTCACGCGAAGGCCGACCCACCCAACCTACGCCCCCGATCCGGTCCGGTCAGTCGCAGCGATGCGCACCCCAATATTTGTCCCAGCGCGCGGTAAGGCCGCTTCGAACCATCGCGCAGGAGATATCGCCGGACCGGGGCGATGTGCAGAAAGCGGCGGTGCGGGTGCCGCCGGCCCCGCCGCGCGACAGACAGCGCATGGCCGGTCCGCGGACGAGGATGTGTCCCGTCCGGTTCCGCCCTTGCGGCTCTCCGAGCAAGCCGACCAGATGATCGCGCGCCGCGATCGGATCGGCGTCCGGACAGGGATGCCCCGGGCTGCAACTGCCGTTCATCTCGCGCGCAGCGACGCCGGAAAGGCGGACATGCGGGCCTTCCGCGCACCAGATCGGCCCATCGCCGTCCCAGACCGCGACCGGTGTGCAGGAGAAGGATTGGCCGGCCGGAACGACGGAGGCGAGCAAGAACAGGCTGATCATTATCCGGTCCGTAATCCGAACAACGCGCCACTTCAAACGCCTCCGCTATTACAAAGCATCAAGGGTTAGCGCGAAGCGCCCAAAGAAGAACGCGCTCTTGGCGAGGCCGCAGGCGGGCGGCGTGCGCGCGGGCCTGTGGGCCAGCCGCCGCCCGGCAAGGATACTGAGCCGAGTGCGCTCTGCGCGGCCCAAGATACCGCGCGGCCCCTGGCGCCGCCTGCCGGCGCCAGAGCACGCTCAATTTAGCCGCGCTCGATCTGCCCGCGGCACCAGCGCCAAGTTCAACTCTTGTAACGAATGACGTGCCGCTGCTCGCCGCACAGGCCGCATCGCTCCCGTAACCGCTCAAAACCCCCAACACCGCTAAAGGTGCTGGTGGCGACGCTGGCTTGCGCCATTGAAGACAGGTCGAGGCGGTCAGTGATACATTCATCGCAGAGCGGCGTGCCGTCCATTCGCCGGACAAGAGCCTCGACTCGGTCTGCTATGGATGAACTTCTGGTCATAGGTCCGCCGTAGAGATAGATCGAGAGCCGGGAAAGCCACCTGTATACGAGAGCGAGGTCGGCCGATTTAAGACCGTCCAGCGTCAGGCGCAAATTAGAGATAGCCGACATTTGACGCTCACCATGGCGAAGAACATCGCCCGCCAAGAATGATATCATTTCGGACAAAATATTCACGAGCCGAGAAGCGATCTGCGATTGCTGTCTGTAGCAGACGCAGCCAAAGCTGCGCGCGGTACAGGAAGCAAAACGCTACATTATACCGGAAAGCGCCGCAGCTGCGTTCTCGATCGCGAGGATAAGCACAGCGGACGGGGGGGATGATAATAATGACCACATTGACCGACGGCGAAATCCGCGCCGAGATCGACTCGGGCCGGCTAATCCGCAATGCCGAGGCGAATAGTCTCGCCGGGGCATGTTACGAGCTTCGCATGGGCAGCGTATATTACGATCTCAGCGAAAACGCCGCGCGATTTGAACTCGATCCGCAGGCAAAAGTCCTGATCAAGCCTGGGCACCGCGTTGTTCTGATCACCGCCGAGGATGTCGACATTCCTCACGATATTCTTGTGCGCATTGTTTCGAAAGGGTCTCTGTTCAGCGTCGGCCTCAGCCCGGTCGCAACTTATGCAGACCCTGGGTTCAGCGGCAATCTCGGGATCGTGACCGAGAATGTCAGCGACAAATATATCGAGCTTCCGCAAGGCACGGGGATTGCAAAGGCCGAATTCACCCGGCTCTCGGGCCCCGTGACCAAGCCATATGTCGGTCAGCATGGGTTTCAGGCCGGCATCTGGCCTATCAAGACCCACCTGCAGCGGACGCACGAACAGGTGAAAGGCGACAACCGGGTCCGCAAAGAGCGCGAGGAAGCGCTCGCGCTGCTGCCAGCAGCGACGCGAACGATCATCCGGCAAGTCGAAACTACGCAGCTCTGGGTCGTGTGCGGCCTCGGCTTGGCGGTCATCGTCAATGCGGCCGCGCTGTTTGCTATTCGAAACCAGTGGATGGACAATGTCGATGCCATCATTACCAACTTGGTGGCGAGCGCAATTATCTGGATCGGGACGTTTCTCATCGCCTATTTTCGAAAGACCTGAGCATGGAAATTTCGGCACTGATCGAGCAGCAGATCGAACGCGACCGGCGTCGCGGCTTCAGGGTCGATTTCGAGACCGATGCGGCGCGCGAAGAGCAGCTGACGCACGATCTCATCGGGCTTTTCGGCGAAGTGGGCGAATTTTCGAACCTGCTCAAGAAAGTGACTCTGGCGCGGACCACCAGAGGGTATGCAGGACCGACACTCAGCGAAGCCTCGCCAGACCTGCGCGACGAACTCGCCGACGCGGCAATCTACATCTTCCGTCTCGTGACGATACTAGGTGGCGATCTGGAAAGGGACATTCTAGCGAAGATCGAACGCAATGATGAGCGATATCGTAACCTCGAGCGATAGGCGGACATTCTTCCTGGGCGTTAATACGGGCTACGTCACTGCCGACTTGCCCGACGACCGCTTTGTCGAATTTTACGAGAGCCGCGCGTCACCGCAGTTGCATTGTGCCATCGTCGGTAATGTCGTGGTGCCTGGCGGGTTCGGCAGCAACGCTGCGACGCCGACGCTAACGGACAATGTGATTTGGGAGCAGGTCGCAAAAGCGATTGCCGCTCAAGGTAGCGTACCGGGAATCCAGCTTGCGACTGCTTGGGAAGGCTATGAGGGCAGCCGGAAATTTGTCGGACTGGCCGGTGACCAAGTGATAAACACTGCGCGGGCGCTCGTTCACACGATGGGCAGAGGCGGGATCGGGGATATTCTCGATGCGTTTGACAGTGCAGCGGAGATGGCGCGCAATCATGGCTATGGCCATGTCCAGGTCCATGCTGCGCACGGCTATTTCCTCAGCCTTCTCGTCGACGCACGTATTTATGCCGAGGCGGAGCATGTTCTCGACCGGCTCGCCGCCATGGCGACCAGGCTTGCAGCCGACGGCTGCGAAAGCTCGATCCGGATATCGCTCAAGACGGGCGACACGGAATTCGACGCCGATGGGCGCGAGGAGTTTCAGGATCGGATCGCAGCCTTGCCATTTGACTTTTTCGATCTCTCGTCCGGCTTCTACAATATCGACAAACGTCTCATTTATCCGTCGCTCAGCCACATCCGCAGCGACCGGCTAGCCGAAAGTTTATCGGTTGCTGCGAGGCATCCGGCGAAGGCGTTCATTCTGTCGGGCCGCGCCGCGCACGTTGCGCCCGACGCTCTTCCACTCAATGTTCACATAGGGCTTTGCCGCGACTTAATCGCCAATCCCAATTTTCTCACCGACCCCGCCCATGGATGTTGCGGGAAAAACAAGTGCCACTATTTTTCGAGAGGCGCGGAGCATCTCACCTGTGCGCTCTGGGAGCGGGAACCCATGCATCTCGTTCGGCGAGAGGCGTCGGGCGACCGGGCATGAACTGCCAAGGCGACCTGGGGCGACAGGAGCTTCCGTACACACGCCGAACTGGTAATCGCGGCATTCGGCGGTCCATTTCCCCTGCTCGAGGCCTCCATCTGCCAACGTGGGGGCGCAGGCCTGTTGATGCGTGGCCGTGGTGCGATCCACATTAACGACGCAAACTCCGGGTTCTCAACATTCGCTCTGACGCAAACCAGCCTATTCTTCGCGGGTCAGATACTCAAAAAAATAATGTATCGGGCTCGCCGGTTTTAGTCTGGCTACCGCGGCACGCGGCACAGGCAAATACGATGAATTGATATTGAGAAACCGTTATCTCGTCCTCCGATTCTTGACATCGGTCGGCCGCTCAAGCACTAAGCAGATCGGAACAACGGGAGAACAGCGTTGACATCTCGACATGCAGTCGAAGTGCGCCATGCTCCCCAGTTTGCGACCGTCGCGCCAACGGGGCGAGAACGGTTGTGATCAAGATATCAGGGATAGTTGCCGCACGTCATAGCGATGCGCGGATCGGGGGAATCCGCATTAGTCGCGGGCAATTAGCGAACGGGACGCCAGTATGAACAAGTCAGGAAATCCCGAGGCAATGAGATCGATTGAGCTGTTCGCCGGATGCGGCGGCCTCGCGCTTGGGATGCATCGTGCCGGCTGGGATGGCCTGTTCGCAGTCGAGCGCGACCCGATGGCGTTCGCGACGCTTGCGGCAAACCTGATCGACGAGAAAGCTCCGTACCGCGCGTTCCATAATTGGCCGAGCTGGGTGCCTCGCCAAGGCACCGATCTCATCGAGCTCCTCCAAGACGAAGTATTCTGCGGTCATCTCCGCGGCCTGCGCGGCACGGTCGATTTGATCGCTGGTGGGCCACCCTGCCAGGGGTTCTCGGTCGGCGGCAAACGCGACGGCGAGGACGATCGCAATAGCCTGGTTTACCGCATGCTCGATTTTGTCGAATTGGTGCAGCCGCGCGCTGTGCTGATAGAAAATGTGGAGGGCATGGCCCGCCGTTTCGTCTCAAAGCCGGGCTCCGCGGGCATCTCGGTCGCCGAGGATGCGATCGCGAAGCTTGAGGATCTAGGCTATATTGCAAGCTACCACCTCATCAACTCGGCCGACTTCGGCGTTCCGCAAGCCCGCAAGCGCGTTGCCATCATAGGGGTGCTCGCCGCCGGTATGACGCGGCAAGCCCTGCATGACCTGACGGCACGGGCGATCGAGCGCGGTGCGAAGGCGGTTCGCGTCGAGCACGGGCTGCCTGAAGATGGCTTCATCAGCGTTAAGGACGCGATCGACGACCTATCAGGTTCGCGCCTTGTAGAGACCCCCGACAGCCCGCGCTTCAAGTCCGGCACTTACGCCGCGCCAAAGAGCGCATACGCCAAGCTGATGCGCGAGGGGGTTGCCGAGGGCGCGATCCCGGACTCGCACCGTATGACGGTGCATGGCGAGGGCGTGAGCGCGCTCTACGAGCTGGCTCACCGCACCCAGGCACCCGGGCGGCTATCCAAAGAGTTCCTGCTCGCCAACGGCACCAAGAAGGACAAGAAGGTTCTTCTCGACTCGTCGGCTGTGGTGGCGACGATTACCACGCACCCGGACGAATATATCCACTACAAGCACCCTCGCAACATCACGGTGCGCGAGATGGCGCGCCTGCAGTCGTTCCCCGACCTGTTCACGTTCCACGGGCGCTATACCATCAACGGCCCGCGCCGTCGCTTTGACGTCGCGCGTTGCAGCCAGGTCGGCAACGCCGTACCGCCGCTTATGGGAGAGGGATTGGGCCGCGCAGTGATCGAACTCCTCGGGGAAATCGATGTACTGAAGGCTAAGCCGAAAACTGATCCTCGCGCGAAAGTCGATGCCTAAGAACAACCGATCCGCCGCTGGTCAGCGGCGGATCATGCAGGCAATCCGGTCGAAAGATACGAAACCAGAGTTGCGCGTGCGTCGGCTCCTGCACACTCTAGGGTACCGATTTCGCGTCCACCTGAAAGATTTGGCGGGCAAGCCTGACATCGTCTTTACCAAGCGCCGCAAAGTGGTCTTCGTGCACGGATGCTTCTGGCACGGGCACCAAGCCGAGGGGTGCCCAGACGGCAAGCGGCCCCAATCGAATACCGGTTACTGGGACCCGAAGCTCGACCGGAATGCCGAGCGTGATCGCAAAAATACCGCTGCATTGCAGGCTGCGGGATGGGACGTCCTCACCGTCTGGGCATGCGAGACACTTAATGAGGACGCGTTACGCAGCCGTCTGATCGCATTTCTCGGCAGTCCCGTTGCCAAGGCCCCGGAGCGCTGCGCCGAAAGCTGATGCTAAATCTGCGGCGCGGTCTGACGACACCATTACGATGTCGCCCGGTGCGCCCTTAGGCGCAATGTTCGCCGGGAAAACAAGAATCGCCTTGGGCAGCTGGTGCTGGATGCCGCCCCAGATGCCTGTGAAATCCCGGAGATAGCCCATCACCTTGTACACACTGTCCCGGATATAGGCTGCGTCCTTGGTCTCTTTCACCTCGACGAGCACGCGGCGCTCGTCGAGGCCGGATTTGAACTGCACGATGATGTCGGGCCGCCGCTCAGATCCAGCGACGCCTTCGTGTGCGCCGATCAACTGCTGATACTCGGAGCCACAGCCTTTGAATATCCCGCTGGGCACTTGGTCGAAGAACACCTCGGCCCTGGTCCCGTCGGCGCGGCAGTAGGTCGCGACCGCCGAGCGCCCGCGCTGGATGAGGCCGTAGGCCTTGGGCTCACCGAAGCCGAGGTCGCCTTCGATCGCCTGCATAACCAGGATGAGCGCGTAAAGCTCGAACAGGTCCTCGCTCGACACTGGCGCCAGCCAGCCCTTTCGCAGCAGCTCCAGGATCTGCGCCCATTTGCCGCGAATCACTGCCTGGTCAAAGTCGCGCGCCAAGTGCGCCAAGTGCGAATAGCGGCGGTCGCGGTGGCGGATCGCGGTCGACAGCATGCGAGCGCTGATGCGGTGCTCGAGTTCCACGCCCTGCAGATAGGTGTTCGACAAGCCACGCGCGGCCGATTCGCGGATGCTGGCGAAACGCTGCGGCAATGCGCCGGTGCCGCGCCGGCCCATGTCGTTTGCGGCCATCATGATGCGGGTCAGGAACAGTTTCAGCAGCCGGTTCTCGGGGATGTCAGCGGACTTCTCGGTATGCTGGATCAGGTAACGGCCGCGAGGCACAGCGCCCGATAGCCGCCCAAGGATCGTCTCCTGCCATAATACTCTGCCCTTGAAGGCTTGCTCCACTGAAGGCGGGGAAGAGCGCGACCCATGACCGAGGTTCTTGAGCAGCACGGGAAGATCATGAAAGATGAACTGCTCAACCTCAGGCTGCGATAACCAATATGCACTGGCCAGCAGCTCGATACTTCCCCCCCGGTCGTCGAGGCGCGTCAGAAAGGATTGCAAGTCGACCTCGCTGCCGTCCGTGAACGCCGGTAAGAATTCGAGGTCGCGTCCCGGCATTAGATAACGGCCACCGCTCGCCGTGTCGCAGATCGCCCGCGCCCATATCTCGCGCCGCGAAGCCAAGCGACTACTCCATCGCGCCGGTAAACGTTCGAAGCCGCGCCATGCTCTCGGCTGGTAGCGCTTGCAAACCGAGCGAGGCCGCCAAGCTGGTTGCGATCTCAGCCGTCTGCTCGTGCCGGCCCTCGAACTGCGGGAACAGATAGGATTCGAGGGCTGCGAGTACGAGTATCGCCGGGTCGGCCTCGAACCGGCGCATGCGGTCGATGAAACGAATGATGTCCAGCGGGATCGCCGGCCCCACACGTAGCCCGAGCGCGCCGAGGCCTGTCCCGTCCTCGACCGCAAAGATCGCGACGAGGAGGTCGACAATCGCGTCATGAAACTTGCTGTCGCTGTCGTCGATCAATGTTGCCGCGATCTCCAGAATAGCACGGTAATCGACCTCGCCCGGGATCGCGATGTCGATCACCGCGACACGGCGTGAGAAGGCGAAAGACATCTGGAACAGGCTGGCTTTGTCGAAGGTGTTCATGGTGCCGATCAGGCGCCACGACGGATCAAGACCGTACACGTGGCTTTCCGGCTCTTGCGTGTTGGCCATGCCAAGCACGACGCGACGGTAGGCGCCATCGTCTTGGCGCTTACGGTAGGGGAGCATGATGCTCTTGCGCTTGCCCCCCAGCAGCGTGAACATCTCGCCGAACGCCTTGTCGATGTCGGCGCGGTTCATCTCGTCAATGATCAGCCACTTGTTCGCCGCCATCGCCTCGGTGAAGACACCCGGGATGAAATCGAGCGGCTCGGCGTTACTGCCGGCCATTGGGATCGGCATGTAGCCACCGATCGTATGGACGGACGTCCAATCGGATGTCGCGGTCACCACGTCGTAGTGCTGGCGGATCGAGCGGCAGACAGCCTCCGCCAGCTCGGTTTTGCCGACGCCAGGCGCCCCTAGCAACAGGACGTGCTTGCCCGCGGCCAGCGCGGCGACGACCTTCTTGTAAGCCCCCTCCATGCCGCGCAGGTCACCAAGGCTCGGCTCCGGCGGCAGATTTGTAAACCAGTCGGGTTCCGGCGTAGCTTCAGGCTGCCCCGGCTGAGCTTCGAGAGAAGTGGCCGCTGTATCATCACCGGTGGCCAACAGGTCGCTAAAGGCTTCGCCGGCGGGAGGAGGCGGCAGGTTCTCGCCGTAATAGAGCAGCAGGATGTTCTTCCCGAATTCGCGGATCGGCTGAAGCTCGTCGATTGCGGCGTCAACAGCCTTTACGAGCTCGCCAATATCATCCTCGATCGCGTCAAGGTTGCTATCGTTAGGATCGGTGACCTTGAACGTGATGTACTGCTCCAGCTGGCGCGTGACTGCTCGCACCGAGCCGGGCGCATCCTCCGCCCACCAGATGTCGGGATTACCCCAGATCTGATAATCGAAACCGCGCTCCCGCTCGAGCGGGTCGATCAGCGTCTCAAGCCGGTTCCGGATGTAGTCTGCGGCGCGTCGCGGCTCTGACTGCTGAGCACGTTCCGCACCGAGGAATATGCCAATCATCAATCGCGTCGGGTTGAGCCCAACCAACCAGAGCCGAACGTACACGATGCCAAATGAATCATGCTTTTGGACAATGCCCTCGGGATACAAGTCGAGAAAGCGCGAAGGGACACCAGTTGGCAACTCGCGCTCGCCGAAGGACCACCCGAAATTTCGCTTGGTGCCAAGCGCTCCGAGGAACGCCGGCAACGCCGTACTCACCGATGCCGCGTCGTCGGCAAGAAAGGCTGATAGAAACAACGACTTCCCCCAAGAATCATGTGCCTGATCACAGGCGTCATGGCCGCAGGGGATAGATTGCGAAAGCCATGGTGCCAAGCATCCTATACGCCCAAGCCCATCGAGCGCGATATCGCTGGCCGCTCATCCCGCGAGATGCATATGAACGGTCACCTTCCGAGATGCTCTCCCAGCCGCGCCGTTAAAGATGCTGGCGCACGCTGGTAGAGCGCGCCTATTTAAATAAATGTGATCAGGATGCGCAGACGTGCACCTCCCACCGCGCTATTCCTCGTGCCTTCCGATATACCCGACCAGAACATGGGGCGCAGACGGCGAGGTACCAAAGTATATTCGAGCGCACCGGTCTGGCGACGTTCCGTCGGTAGGCTTCGCATGGAAATCGCAGGTGACGTCGCGCCCGTTAACCGGGCGCGTACGAAACTTCCTTCCGCCGGCACTATTCTTGGCTGTTTCGGAATCCCCGCTGCACACAACGCCTTGCTCTTCGAGCCATTTGGGAATGGAAAGCCCCAAGGGGCCTTGGGCTAGTCGATTAGAAAGGTCGCCCAATGTCCTTAGATAACGCAGTATCTTTTCCGGTGGGCCAGCCTCGGAATTGAGGCGAGCGACGTCGGTGTCGGTTTCGTGGGCGATCTCGACTCTACCGGCCAGTTCTTCCCGGGCACGGAGTACTGCTTCTACGACCGATTGTGGCTCGGCACTGCCCGAAGGCAACTCTTCTTCATTCAGGCCAGCATCAGCCGGCCGCATCGTACGGAGCGCGGTCCAGGCGCTGCCGAGATTGTCGGTCAGGGTGCGTATCTCTGCATCCTTCGCATCGATCTCTTTCCGTAGCGCGGCTATTTGCCGTTCATACTCCACCGTGGGCGGCCCTTGGGGAGTGAGCAGTGCAGCCCTAGCCTTGTCGGCCACTGCGCGATCCGCAGCTCTCGCAAAATCGCCAAGGGATGGATCGTCGGATACATAGGTTGACGCGTCAAGAATACGCCCGCCAATCGCGGATCGGAGCCGTTCGCGCGCTAAGGGTTCACTGTCGGCCCGGGCCATCAGCCAGTCCCTAGTCCAGAGCGGATGTGCGCGAGGGTCTCCGCGGCTACCGCGCATCGGCCACAGCAGCCTTACCGCACCGTTGTAACAAGACCAGGCAGCGCCCCACTGCCTTGTAAGTTCCCAAGCCGCCTCTGGCTCAATTCGTACGACATGGGCCAACCCGCAGAGGTCCTGCGCCAGACGGTCGTGAAGGTCGCCCGCCAATGTCTGGCCGTCAAATTCCGAGACCACCACGATCGGCAAGCATCGCTTATCGAACTCTACGAGCGTCTGAAAGTCGTCGAGATGCGCTTTCGTCGCGACCATGCTGTGCGCGAAGACACGCTCGCCCGTCGCACCGACCGTCCAAGCGACATCGCCTTGGACCGCCGCGCGAATAAATTTGGGCGCCCGCAGCGAAATCCCGATCGGCGCAATGCCGAAATCGGAACTCAACGACAAGTTGGTCTGAAGTATCGTGCGGTTTGGAGACGATACGATATGAACGTCGGTTTGAAGAGTCCCGCCATCGATATTTTCGAGGATCGTAAAACAGGTACGGCTAAGATCACCCACCTTTTCGTCGACTCTTTCGACTAAAGCCTCTGCGCCGGACTGTGCAATAGTCAAGTTGCCATCGTGGCTGCTCGAAAACTTCCGATCTTTCCAGCGTTCGATAATCGCTGCGCCGGCCTCATGCCCTTGAACGCCTTCCGATGTCAGCTGTATCTTCGCGACAATGCGCATCCCCCCTCCCCTGCAATTTCACTAACCCGACGTAACCCGGATCAACAGCATCCTAAATGGCCGCCATTTCGACGATGGATAGGCTGATCCTTCTACTTGCCCATTCCCGCCCGGATTATCTAAAAGTAGCTGCTTATCCGTTCCGCGACTGGCACGTGTCTACCCTCCATCAAAAAGGCCGACCGAGCGACGGTCTCCGGGCATGCCTCCCGTCAAGGCCGACGATCCAAACTATTTGATCGAATGACGCTGCGCGGCGGCGGAAAAAGAAATCATAACTATGTTCTCGCAATATTGTTGACGTCGGCCTGTTGTAGACGGTCAGTGTTGCACTGAGTTTAGCGCAAGCCGACGTGCCGGCATTACGCCAGAAGGGCCCATCTAATTCAATGCGGAGATTGATTGGCTTGCAATCCGTACCGTGGTGAGTTGAGGTCTGGCAAGGGTCAGGGGAGGAGCGGTCGAGAATGTCGACAAAAGGAGCGTTTTGCAGCTCAGGGCTTGGAACATTGAGAAAACTGCCGCCCCAAAAGCGCGCGCGTAACATGCGCGGGACTTCCTGAAAATGGACGCCCGCCCAACGCCACGGCATCATGATATGATAGGCACGACTGACTCGAACACCGCTGTGCTCGGGCGATAGGCGACGGCTGGCTTATAGTGGCAAGCGACGACGAGACACTTGCGGGCCGAGCGGCGGCGGACCGGCTGGCACACGACTGGGACAATCGTGACTGGGTCCCGGGCGTCGTAACGACGGCATGGGCACGCGCGGCTGTCGCGCGCCTAGGTGAAATATTTGCCGAGGCGCCGTCGGTGATCCGCGCAAGCATGAAGGGCGCGGACAAGGGCGCCAGCACCTTGAGCCCTAGGCCATTCCAAGGAATAGTTGAGTGCCTGCAGAACGCAGACGACTTGGGAGCGACCAAGCTGCATGTCGCTTATCGCGGAGGAAAGAAGCCTGCCCTCCTGATCGTCCATGACGGGACGGCGGTGACGCTGTCCAACGTCTGCGCAATGCTGCTCCCCTGGCTCTCGACGAAGGACGCCGATCCCGACGCAGCGGGCCGTTTTGGTATCGGGCAGCGGACATTGAATTCGCTGGGAGGGCCAATCGCGCTTCATGCGCCGCCCTTTCATTTCGTGATGACTGGCAGCGGCCCCGTGGCATGCGAACCGGAGAGCGATGTCCCTAGCGTCTATCGGCCCAGCCAGCGCGACACGATGCTGGTCATCCCGCTTGCGCCATCGGTGAGCCCTGAAAGCATAGCCGCTGCCGTGCGCGAACTCGACGCTGACGCGCTGATCTTCCTGAAGTCCATCCGCCGTATCGACTTCCATCATCTCGGCGAACCGTCGCGTAATTTCGCGTTCGCGATCAACGTCACACCCGAGCGTAAGGGCTCGATGTTCTTTGGCGAAGAGGAAGCGGACGTCGCGATTGCTGACATACGGGTTGTCGAACCGAGCGATGTGCCGGGACCGCGAACTTACCGGCGTTACTCCACCCGCCGAAACCTCAAGCCTGGCGAGAAGCGATCGAACAAAGCGACCGGGACCTCCACACCGCTTGCCATCTGCGTACCGATTGACGGCGTGAAGCCCCTCCGGCTCTACGACCGCATGCCTTTGCCGATCGGCACTGGCTTGCCGATCGGCCTCGACGCTCAGTTCGATCCGGATGCTGCGCGTTCTACGCTGCAACCGAATAAGTGGAACCGACATCGGTTTGCCGATCTCGGCAAGCTTGTCGCGTGGGCTGCGATCGACGCCTTCGCAACCGATACGGTAACGGCGTGGAACCACGTGCCCCTGGAGGCCGAATTGGGTTCGTCTGACGAATGGGCATTGGCGCGTGTCCGCGAACTCGTCGTGACCAAGTGCCACAGCATACTGCAACGCCAACTGGTCTTCGATATGGAGTCCGGCCCGACCGAGCTGTCCGACCTCGCCTATGAGTGCCGCGAGCTCGAGCCGCTACTGACGGAAGAGGACGTCGAGGAATTGATGCCGGAGGGCATCTCTTTGCCGAGGTCGGACCGCGACGAGCAGGATCGGTGGCGCGATGTGCTGGGCGAGTTGGGCGCGACCGGCGAGATCGACGTGGTGAACGCACTGGAAATTCTCGACAGCCCCCACAAGCGCGCGACGAGCTGGTATGTCGACTTCGCCGCTCTAGCCGAAGAGCATGGCCTGTTGCCAGCCTTTTTGGCTCGGCCAGGCATCTTGCTCGCGGACGGCACGACCACCTCGCGTCCTGCATCGGCCGACATCTGGGTGTTGGTCAAGAAGGCCGCGCCGATTGCACTCGCGACGCGGCTCGGGCTCGCGCGGATCATCCACCCAGCATATTTGGAGTACGAAGCGCCGACAGCGGCCTTCGTGGCCAAACTTGAAAGCATGCATGTGCTGTACGAGGATCGCGACACCGCGGCGGACATCTTCTCGATTTTAGGGCGCGGTGTCGCCGAAATCGTTCAACCGTCGAACCCAATCAGGCTCGACGATGACGATCTCCTGGCGCTGCGTGACGCCTGGGCCGGATTGCCCCGAGAACGCCATTCAGAGCTAGGTATCAAGGTAGGCGCGCGGATCGCGGTACGCGCGACGTGGCTGGAAATGGACGGACGGCGAGCATCCGGATGGTTGCGGCCAGTGGAACTCTACCTTCCCGCCACGATCGACCGAGAGGTCGACAGCTTCGCCAAGGCAGCCGCGCGGACTCCTGGCCTCAGATGGGTAGACCCCGAATATGCCAAGCTTCTGAAGCAGAAAGCGGGGCGTTCGGCGATCGGTGCTCAGCGCCTCCTTTCCGCATGGGGCGTTGCCCGCGAGCCCAGGCTCATAAGGCCCACTGACGAGCGGACGCGCTGGGCGCGCGATCCTACGCCCGCCAGCCCGGTCGATTCCCCGATGCGCACCGCCGAGCAGCTGCAAAGTATTCGGGTGGGAGGCTATTACACAGATCTGATCGACGATCACTGGTCGCCCGACGCGGAGGCCGTTGCCCGGGATATTGCCAAGGCGCCGGTGAAGACGCGCCGCAAACGTGCCGTCGCGCTGGTTTCGGTGCTCAGTCGCGCATGGGAGCGGCGATTATCCGACTTTGCTACGGCAATCGCTGCGACGGCTTACTCAGGCTGGATCCGGGGTCCCGAGGTCCGCGCCACTTGGCTTGCCCGTCTCGGGGACGTGAAGTGGATGCCCGATGCGGGCAGCGGCTTGCAGCGGCCGACTGACCTCCAGCTTCAAGCGGCGGGGACGCCCGTGAGACCAGGCGAGCGGTCCTTCACGGTGGCACGGTTCGACGCGCACGTGCAACGTTCGGGGATCCTCGCTGCGCTCGGCGTGAAGGCCGGTCCGACGCAAAGGGACCTCATCGAAAGGCTTCGCAGTTTGCGTGCCGCGTCCGTGACTACGAGCACCGTCGATGAAGTGACGACGATCTACCAGCTGCTTGCGTCGTCGCTCCGTGATCGCAGCGAGGGTGTGCCCGAGGGACGGATGACCGCGTATCAACTTCGCAACGCGTTTCGCGCGGGCGTTGATGGTCCGGGCCTCCTTCTCGTCGGCAAACAGTGGCTGTCACCCGAAGCTGTCCTGCGCGGGCCAGCGATTTTCGGGCCGCGCCGCGCGTTCGCGCCGCACATCGACGGGCTGGAGCCGCTTTGGAAGACGCTCGGCGTCGAACCCCCCAATGCCAGCGATGCGATCGCCGTCCTCAAGGAATTGTCGGATGCGCCGCCTGCGCCGGTCGACCTCGGCGTCGCGATCCGCGCGCTCAAGCTCGTTGCTGCCGCCGTACCCGACATGTCGGTTCAGTTGAGAACTTCGCTGCGGCGGCTCCCACTCTGGATTGGCACGGCATGGAGCACGGAGCGCCCCATTTATGCATTCGAGGGCGAGGCGCTGCTCGCCAGCGCGCCGCCAAGCATGCCTGTCTGGAGGCCAGGTCTCACGTCGTTCGCGGCAATCGCTCCGCTACTCGAGCCATTGGGCGTCATCCTGCTGACGCCATCAGACTTTCGGCCAGAGTCGACGCCCGCTTATGGCGTTGCCGAAGGCGAACGACTTCGGCCGATATTTTCGCGCGCAGTGGCGCTGCTAAGACAGGAATTGGTGAAGGCTGACCAGAATCTCCTCGATAGCCTCGCGGTCGAATGGGATGACCTGCTCGCCGCCCAGCTGGTCGTCGACCCCGAGCTGACGATCGTTGGCGAACTTCCGACGGGAACGATCAAGCTGCCGGCAACGGCGCATATGGTGCGCGATCCCCTGCGCCTGATCGTCCGGGAGGCCGCGCAGGCAGGAACAGCGGAGAGTGGCGGCGCAGCGGTGGCGTCACTTTTCGACGGCGATCACCAGAAAGCGGCATGGGCATGGGCTGCCATATGGCCTCGCGCGGACAATGGAGAGCGGGCGGTGGGCGCGGTCCTTCCCAAGGCGCGGGCAGAGCGCAGCGGCGGCAAGGAGCGTCTCGACGAGCTTGCGCGTCAGGCCGCGCAACGTGAGCTGGCCGGAAAGCGCCGGACGGGGAAGCCCGAAACCAAGACCAAGACGCGCGTGCAGCCCGTACAAGTCCGCAAATTGCGCGAGTTGGACGAGCTTGAGCCGTCGGCCGGGGTGATCGTGAATGAAGGCGCGAAACCGTCCGGGGACATCGTGTTTGCGAGGCGGCAAGCAGCCAAGGAGAGGAAGTTCGGTCGGAAGCGCAGCCGCGACATCCAGAATGGCTCGGCACCCGCACGAACCGTGCTACCTCCCGTTACCGATCGCGAAAAGATGGCGCTCGATGCCGTCCGGCGCGCCCTTTGCCTAGACGTGGAACAGTTCAACGATCTGCGGGACACTCGCGGTGTGGGTGTCGATGCGATCGACGAGTTGCGCCAGTGCTATGAAATCAAGATGAGCTCAGGCGCGACGATGATGACCGACGTCGTGCTCACTGCCAGCGAAGTGGAGGCGGCGAAAAATGACCCGGACTTCTTCCTAGCGGTGGTGGCGGGGCTCGAGGACGGCGAGGGCGAGCTCCGGGTTCGTTTCATTTTCGATCCGCTCGCCAATTTGGACGTTCGGATGCGCAGCGATCTGACGCTTACCGGCGTAGATAAGGCCGAGGCGCTAGAATTCTCCTTCAAGAAGCGCCCCGACCCAACTGCGGCGAGTTGATAATGATAGCCGTAAAGATCGAGATCGACAATTGCGGCGTGGCACGCTTCGCGGTGAGCGCCGAAACTAAAGGGAAATCTTCCAGCTGTCAGCTTCGAGCCAAGAGCGCGAGTCCATTACTTGGAATTCCATGCCGTTTTGCAAATTGGTCACGATCCGTTCGATAATAGCTGGCAGGGCCAAGCCATAACGAACCGCAGGCGGCAATTCCCGCGCCGTGAATTCTCCCATGCCCGAATAGGTTTTCCGAAGCTTGCGAAGGTGGGCGTTAATCGCGCCATGTTGCGTCGCGGAGACAAAGATGCATACCGCGCTCTCAGCCGACATGGGTGGATGAAGGCGGATTTTTTCCATCCCGGTGACATTCCCGAATTTGGGGTCGATCCGCTGTTCAATGAAGGAACGAACGAGGAGCGCGACGTCGGTTTTATCCCAGACGGCGCGAAGGACGCCGCGAAAATATCCGTGGCTAAACATTAGCCGAAGTCCCTGAGCGATCATTTTCTCCTTTTCGCGGTGAGAATGAAGCTCATCGCGTACGGCGACAATTTTGCGCCGGTCAGCAAGACTCTGGTTCGCCTTTGCGTTGCGCGTCGCGATATCGAGCAGGAGCGCTTCGCTCTCCTGTTGGCGAAAAACGAAACGACCATCGGGAAAGTCGATAAGATCATAGATGAGCTCATCGACCGATACCGCAAGCTCTTCGTCTGAAAACAGGAGCTTCCCATTGGCGGCACGCCAACTCGCCAGCAGCGGCGCTTGCTTGCCTTGCGAATGCGCGCCGAAATGCTTTTGGGCGACGAGACTATGCCGCGTTGCGCGCCGCACCAGCTCGCTCCACCCGATGACCGCAACCGAGAACAAGCCCTGCTTCTTATGCTCTTGAGTGAGAGCCTGCGCCCGCGCAATTATCGGCGCATCGTCGACAGCAGTGGTGACGAGATAAAATTGCTCTAGTTTTGGGCGAAAGGCCTTCGCCTGCTCCACTTCCTTCTCGAGATCCCGCACGGTGAGCTTCGCCACCGGCCAGATCGATTTCTTTTTGCATTGAACGCCAATGGGCCAAACCGCGCCATGGCGGCCGATAATATCGATGCCATGTTGGGCTTGGCCGGCGCGACCGTTGCGCACAAGCGCTGCGTCGCGCCACTCTTCCTGAAAAACGTCGGCACAAAGCTCTTCGAAATGATCCCAGTTGCGTGGAGGCGGTTGCTCGAAATGCATATCGTAACTCACGTTGAACCTTCCCGCGCAAATCGCCAGACTGATATCGCCGGCTACAAGGCTGACGCTATACGCCTGATCCGAATTGACAGGCGACTATTCCATCGGAAGCGACGAAATTGATACGGAGCTACCACGTAGTTTGGCGACTTCGCCGCAATTCGCAGTCTGATCAGCGAAGTTTCTTCGCGATACCGCAGCCAAACCGATGCCGGTTGGCCCGCTGGGCTCCGATTGCGATACCTCCCCGCACGCATTTGACTTATCTTCCTTGCTCCTGTTTGGAGAGGGGATGTCACTGGAACGCCTTCGCAGCATCGTCGCGTTAGCCGTGCCCACGCTCTTTGCCCAAATTCACGGCGGCCGGATTCATTGCGAAAGCGAGGCTACGCTTCAGCTTCATCTTGGCCGCATCATAGCTCTGGCGGCGGAACTGAAGGCCGTCGGCCCCTTTGAGACATTCGGTATAGAATTGGAAAAGCCCCTCACCGAAGATCGCGGAGGGCGCGGACGGCTGGATATCTGGTTTCGGCTGACGACGGGCGACGGCGCGAACTGGAGGTGCGCGCTCGAACTCAAGCTTTTCAAGAAAGCGAACCAGCGAGAACCGAACAATCGCTATGACGTCTTCAAGGACATCGCGCGCCTTGAGCGGTGCGGAGATGTCGCCGATCTTGGCTTCATGCTCGTTGCGACCGATCACCGTCACTATATTGAGCAATCCGAATACTCGCGTGACACCCGTGATTTCGATTTCCGCGATGGCAAGACATATTCTGCTGGATCGCCGCTGGAATATCGGACCTCGAAGCCGCATGGTGCACCAATCACCCTGGCCAGTAACTACACGTTCCAATGGACGCCGGACGAATCGAATTTGCGGTATTTACTTCTGGAGGTCATCCCGATCGGCCCAGCTTCGACAACTCCTGGCGCGATGCAGGCGGTCTAATCCATGAAAGTCTCTACCGACATGCAAGGCTGGAGCATGCATGCAGCACAAAACTTCCTGTCAAACGATACCGGACCGTTGGCCCCCCGATCGACGTCAATTGCCGAGCAGTAGGTGGCCGAGGGCCGACCGGCAGCTTTCGGGCGGTTCGCCGTAAGGAGCTGACCTTCGTTCAGGTTTCTGCGAAGGCGCTAAAGACCTATTTGCGGCCATTTAGAGCACTATGTCCCCCTCCAAGCTTCTCATTTCGTTCATGGAACGCAGGACGAACCTGAGGTTCGATAGATCTGATATCACTGCTGGGCGAGCAGAGGTGCCATCGTTATAGAACAGGCCGGATCAAGGTAACTAGATGGAGGCGAGTAGTGGGTCGAAGCTGGCAGGATCGAGTCGATGCAGCCCGTCAGAATTTGATAGACCAGCGTGATCGCTTGGACCTGTGGGAACGCGAGCTCGCGAAGCTCGCGACCAAGGTAACGACCGAGGACGAACAGGAGAAGGTGATTACTGGCCTCAACGAGGCGACGCTCCGCATCAGGGAGCAGATCGACGTTTTAGAAAGTCTCGGCGTCTGACGGCTTGGATTGGTCAGCAGCAGACGAGGGCTGGCTTGACTCAGTAGGAGACATTCATGGCCGGTGTCCTTTTCTCAAAACCGGACGTCCATTCATACTATGCCGTGCAACTGGACGTGGGCAGGCAGCGGAATGACGGCTCTTGGACTCTGGGACATGATGGCGGATGTCACAGGAACCTTTTGCAATCGCGCAAAAGCGGTCGCCAATGCCACCACTATGCGGGCATCGTCGCTGGCTCCGGCGCGACCTCGATCACTTGGCCCGTCGTCATCATCACGATAAGCCCGCGCTCCGCGCCAGCCACGGCCAGATAGGCGCGGACCTGAGCGCGGTAGTGCTCGATCGTAGCCTGTTCGGGCGCGACGTCGCTCTTCCAGTCGACGATCACCACGGGACGACCATCGTCGTCCGTCGTCAAGGCGTCTGCCACGCCTGCTGTCGCGACCAGGCCCGCGTCCTCCTCTCGCAACGCGTATACGGGAAACTCCGGGAGCAGGTCGGCGCGCAGGACGGCGATCTCGGCGATGGCCAGGGTGCGCGTCACACATTCGCCCAGCTCGTCGGGCGAGAGACCGACCGCAGCGTCGCAGGCAGGGGTTCTGCCGAACGAGCGCACCAGAACCGCCGCACGAGCCGAAAGCCGCTCCGGCGCCACGCCTAGCTCCCCAGTCAGCACCTCCTCCATGAGCTTGTGGAGGATCAACCCGCGCTCCCGCCCGCCCTGGATCGGCGCAGGCGCGTCCAGAACAGGGGGCGGCGCCTCCCGGTCGCCGGGCCAGACCGCGGCCTCCTCGACGCGCATCACGAGGCCGCCCGCATCCTCGTCTCTGCTGGGAGCGAGCCACGTAAGGTGCGTCTGCAGGTCGACGATGCCCGCTGCCTCCTGCGCGAACGTCTCGCGCGTCTGCCCGTTCGTCACCGCCGTGGCCGGCTCGACCGCGCCTGCCGCGAGCTTCGCGGCATCGAAGGCCGGAAGATCGGAAGGGAGCAGGTCCACCAGACCGATCCACGCGCCCTTCTGCGGCACTACGTCGAGACGCGGCAGGAGCAGGAGCTCGCGCGCGCGCGTCGCCGCGACATACCAGAGCCGGATGCGCTCGCGGTCGAGCTCGTCCTTCTCCGCTTGCCTTGCGTCCTCGTAGCCCTTGGGCGCGACGCCGAACACCGGACAGTAGAAGGTGCCGGTCTCGCGATCCATGATCGCGGTGTCGGCGGGCACGACGCCCGTCATGGTGTTGACGGGGATCACGACCGGCCACTCCAGCCCCTTAGCGGCGTGCATGGTGACGAGCACGACGGCCTCCTCCTGCGCGTCCGGCCGACCCTCCACGGCCTTCTCCTCGTCCTCCCACGCGGCGGTCATCGCCTCGGAGAAGGCACGCAGGCCACGCACCGCGTATCCGGCCGAGAGGCTCAAATAGAGATCGACGTTGGCGAGCGCGCGCTCGGCCTGCCGCCCGTGCCGGGCGAGCAGGATCGGACGAACCCGCATCACGTCCACCGCCTGAGACAGCAGGTCGTGCGGCGTGGTCGAGTTGACCCGTTTACGTAGCGACTGGAGCCGGGCGACCACTTCGCGTGCGAGCGGGTGGCTCACGGTGGTCACGTCAACGCCTAGTCCGAGCCGCGGGATGCGACCGGGCTCGTCGTCCGACCGGGGAAGGTCACGGACGATGTCGAGAAGTTGCTCCTCAGTCAGGCCCACAAGCGGACCACGCAGCAGCGCCCCCAGCGCAAGAGTGTCGCGCTGGTCGGCCAGCACGCGCGTCAGCGCGATAAGGTCCTGCACCTCCTGGCGGCGGAACAGGCCCTTCCCGGCCTGGGTCGCGACAGGGACGCCGTGTCGCTCCAGCGCTTCCTCGTAGCGCCACAGGTCGCGGCTGGTCGGAGCGAGCAGCGCGATGTCGCCGGGCCGACAAGGCCGCGGAACCCCGGCCTTGCGGTCCTGCACCATGTGGCTGCCAATCAGCCGCGCGCATAGCTCGCCAACTGCCTCGGCCTCGGCGTCGCGCTGCTGCTCGACGCTCGCCCCACCGCCCTCGTCCGCGGCAGCGACATCGACGGCCGCGACGCAGACGCCGCCTTCCGGGTCCTCGTGGAACACGTCGAGCGCGGTGAAGCCCGGCTGGCCATGGGCCGACAGCGCAGCCTCGAAGCGCTCGTTCACGAACGTCAGGATCGAGCCGCAGGATCGGAAATTGGTGGAGATGGACACGACGCCCTCGCCGTCGTGCGCGGAGAACGCGTCGCGTGCACGGACGTAGGCACTGACGTCGGCGCCGCGAAAACGGTAGATCGCCTGCTTGGGATCACCGACTAGGAACAGCGCGCCGGGACGGATGCGATACCCAATCCAATCGGCGGGATCATCGCCGGGGTCGCCGCACAGGCGCCAGAGGATCTCGGACTGGAGCGGATCGGTGTCCTGGAACTCGTCGACCAGCACCTTCTCGTAGCGTTGACCCAGTGCTTGGCGAACGGCCTCGTGGTCCCGCAGCATGTCGCGGGCCGCATTTATCAGATCGTCGAAGTCGAGCTGCGCGGTAGCGCGCTTATGCGCCGCGTAGCGCTCGAGAATGGGCCGCGCGTCGGCGATCAACGCCGCCAGGACATGGCCGGCCACCGCCTGGACGAGATCCGTCCACGCAGCACAGCCCGCCAGGTAGAGTTCCTTGGCATCGTCGTGGAGCTGGTTGCCTTCGGCAGTCGAGCGGCCCACGGCCTTCGCCGCCGCGCCCCACTTCCCCTTCTTCGCATAGGACAGGAACGACCCGGCCTTGGTGCAGAGATCAGGATGCGGTCGGCAGACGAGAAGGCCGACCAGCCCAGCTGGCGTCGCCAGCTCCGCCGCCGACGGAAGCGCGGCGGCCATCCCTGACATAAGCCGTGCGATCGCAACCGTCTCCGGTTCGGCCACATCGGTGTTAGCCAGGAAGGCGGAGAGGTCGACAGAAGCTTGGCGAAATGCCTCCATGGGACCGGAGAGCGGTTCTGTCGTCGGCGCCACCAGATCGCGGCGTCCGCGCAGCTTCCTGGCGATTGTGTGCATTAGCGCGACGGTGGCACCGTCGGCGTGCAACACCATCTCCGCGAGTACGCCGCCCTGGCCATGGGACAGCCGCTCGCGGAGATGGGCTTCGACGATCTCGAGGAACACGAGGTCCGCTTGGCCGCTGTCCATGACGGAGGCACCCGGGTCGATGTCGGCCTCCACGGGGTAGGGCTTGATGAGCCGCTGGCAGAAGCCATGGATCGTCGAGCAGGTGATCTCGTCGATTGCCGCGCTTGCGGTGACCAGGTTGTCGCGCTGAGCCTGAGACAGTCCGTCGGGGAGGCCCACCCGCAGCTCGGCCGCGACGTCGCCCGCCGCAAGGGCCTCGACGAACTCGCGCACACGGGTGACCAGTTCGCTGGCCGCGAGCTCCGTGAAGGTAACGGCGGCAATCGAACTGGGCGGGACGCCCTGCGCCAGCATCACCGCGACGCGCCCCGCCATGACCGCGGTCTTGCCGGAGCCCGCGCCAGCCTCGACGAGAATCGACCGGTCGTGGCAGCTGATCGCGTCGTGGCGCGCGCTGTCGTCGTTGAGGATCATCACTTCCGGCATCATTTGGCCTCCCAGACCAGAGTGGCCTCGCCAAGCCGCTCGGCTACCGCGACCGACTTACGCTTGCAGTAGGTTGCGCCGGCATTGGCCGGTAGGGCGAAGGCGAGTTCGTCGTAAGCGCCACCGGTATCGGGTCCCGGCAACGCCGCCCCGCTGGCCAACGAGGCGCGGGCGGCGCTCAGGTAGCCGGTCACCTCGTCCAGCACGGCTGCCGGATCGTCGAGCTGGAGGTCCAGCGGTTCACGCGGGTAGAGGAGCGACGCGACGATATCGACGTGCTCGCCCAACAGCTCCCTGACGGCGAAGGCGTAGAGGCAGCGCTGCAGCTCGCTGCCCTTGTTGAGCCGGATTGCCTCGCGAGGAGCCTTTCCGGTCTTGTAGTCGCGGACAAGCGCGCGGGCGCCGTCGCCCGACACGTCGAGACGGTCGATGTAGCCGGAGATCGAGAAGCCCGTGCAGGGTATGGTGACCTGCGCCTCCGGATCCCAGGGAAGCTCCGCGTCCGACTTGCGCTCGGAACCGCCGAATGGCACCTCCGAATAGGATCGGCCGCCCGGCAGCAGCTCCTCGCCGTACGACAGCGCGCGGACGGAAAGCTCCCGTGCCTCGGAGAGCGTGCGGCTCCAGATCACGTGCGGAGGCACGGGACGCTCGCCCTCCCACTCCGCCGCGACCTCGGCGGCTGCCTCTGCCACAGCGGCCTCGATTGCGGGACCATCGGCTGCAGCCAGGCCGCCCGACAGCTCAAGGCCGCGGAGCGCCCGATCGAGCACGGCGTGGATCAGGTTGCCGTTCTGAAGCGGGTCCAGCATCAGCGGCTCGGCGCTGCCCTGAGGCGCCTTCCAGCCGAGTCCATACTTCCACACGAAGTTCATCGGGCTGCGCAGCATGGCCTTGAGCGAACTCGCCGACTGCAGGCGGCCGAGCGCCTCGAGGATGACCGGATGATCCGGCCGCACAATGCCGTCATGTGGCGTGACCGCTTCCACGCTCCAGTCGCGCCAGCAGGCGCGGGCGCTGGCGGCTTGGTCGTCCACGGCGAAGTCCGAGGGGCGGGCCATCAGCCGGTCCGTCTCACTGAATGCGTGCGCGGGCACTGCGTTGCGACGCAGAAACGTTTCTTCTCCGAGCCCGGAGAGTAGCGGGCTTCGCCCGAGAAGGCGCCCGTCGCTGTCGCGTCGGGCATAGGAGAGGACGACCTCGGCGGACGTGGTCGAAAGGATCGTCGTGAAGTCGCGGCGGTCGGCGACAGTGACCGGTAGCGGATCGAGCTCGGCAGTCGGGATCACGTGATCGGGAATGAGGCGGTCCTCGGCGATGCTGCGCGGCCAGCGCGAAGAGTTGAGCCCGATCAGGCGCACGTGCGACCGGGGCGAAGCCGCCAAGGCGCTCGCGGGCATCCACGCCACGGACACGCACGCCTCGAGGCCGTCGTCCTGCTTGAGCGTCTCGAGCGTGATGTCGATGGACGGGGCGGGACCCGCGAGGAGCGCCTTGCGCCAGATCGCCAGCGCGCGTCCCGGCAGGAAGGCCTCGCCGATGCCAGCCGCCTCTCCAGTCCCCTGGTGCAGCAACGTAACAGCGTCGCGCAGTTCCTGCGTGTGGTCCACGCAATCGGGCCAGTCCGAGGCGGAGAGGCGGGCGAGGAGACGTTTCCAGGCCCCGGTCGTCGAGAGCGGCGCGTCGGTGGGCAAAACGCCCAGCCAGCTTTCGGGCAGGGAGGCGAGCGGACCAGACTCGCCACATAGCGAGGCCAGACGACGGATGCGAGTCTGCGAAACGCCGCGAACCAATATGTCGGCGAGCGCGGCGGCCGCCTGCCCATCACGGGTGGTCACCGTCCGGACACCATGGACGAAGTGCAGGTCGATGTTGGCATCGCCGCGAAGCGTCATGAAGTGGTCGTCATAGCCAGCGGGAGACGTGGTGGCGATGGCGATGTCCGCGGGCGGGACGCCGGAGGCGAGCAGGCCGCGCGCCCAGCGCATCGCTTCGACCGCCTCGTGATAGGCAGTGGCCGCACTCACGACCGACGTCCCCGGCGACGCGGCAGACGCGCGAGCGACGGTGACGGCGTCGTCAATCCAGTCAGGCACCGAGCGGGGACCGGCCGACCAGCGCACGGGCACGTGCCGGGCCAGCAGCGCGAGCAGCGGGCGCCAGCAGGGCGACAGCTCTGTGAGGCCATCGATCTCGACCGGCCCAAGCACCGCCGGCGCGTGCGCGACGCGGGCCGTCGCCGCCGCGACGATGTCAGCCGGCCGCATCATCCCGTCAGGTAGCGCCGCGAGCACGGCGGCCTCAAGCCGTGCGATGGCATCGAGGCGCGGATGCTCCGCCGCGCGCGCGCCGAGCTCGATGCCGACGCGCCAGGCCTTGTGCAACGTGTCCGCCGCCGCCCCGACCATTCCCGGGAGCAGCTTGATGCTCTCCAGCTCGCCCATTTCGGTCAAGGGCAACACCGCCTGGATCGCCACGCGCAGGCTCTCTTCGTCGATGACCCGGACGAAGCCCCCCGCAAGCCGGCCCGCCGCCTGCTCGAAGGACATGATCTGGACGCCGTGGCGGCCGTCACGCGCCGCTTCCAGGCGCGCCCCCCGCATCGCGAGCCGACCGTGGACGACAAGAGTGGAACGGCTAACCATCGTCGTCCTCGCTTCCATGCTGCTCGGCGCGCGCCGGGGTGCCTGCCAAGCTGCGCCGCCTCGAACGTTCGTAGATCACGGCAACACGTCCACGTCGAGCCAGCGTGCATATGCCCTGACGTCGATCATCGGCACGGTGGCCTTCTCCTGAAGCCGCGCGATCAGCTCGAGCAGGAATGCGGTCGCCGCCTTGCCCATCGGCGTCAGCGTGCCGCATCCCTCCTCACCACAGGAGAATATGCCGTGGGCGGCGACGCAGCCGAGGTCGAGCCGGTCCTGAGCGTCGGCGACGGCCAAAGCGCTCACGAGCGGGTCGCCCAGACCCGGCCTCCAGTCGCTCTCCAGAGTGACCAGACCGCCGATAATCCGCTGAAGGGGCTTCGGTGGGTAGAGGCCTCCCGCGTGCGGGATCGGGAGGCTCGTCCTGCGCAGCGCCCGGACGCTCGCCACCTTCTCGCGCGCATAGGCTACCTGCTCAGCGTTGATCGTCTGCTTGGCCTCGAACACCGCATAGACGCTTTCCGCTGGAATCACCGTCTGCCCCTGGAACTTGAATATGAAGGGTGAATACTGCCGATCGAACACCACGATGTCGATCTGCTGGCTGAACTTCCCTTCACTGTCGACGACGTGCGCCGATGCCGCCTGATAGCGTTCAGGGAGGTATGTCTGCAGCAACTCCAGCCAGACGGCCTCGCTCGCGTCGCCCTTTGTGCCCGGATGGCCGAACGCCTTCCTCGCCCGAGCCAGCTGCTGCTGGATGTCGTCGTGAAGCTCCGAAAGGAGCGTCTGGATGGACCAGTTGCTCATTTCGCATCTCCCGTCGCCTCGTCCCGAAAAGCCGGCGTGGCCGTCATAGCCTTCGCGATCTCAAGCGCCCTCGGGCCCTTGACCGCGCGATCCGGATAGGCGTCGAGCGCGATCGCCGGCAGCAGGCGCTGAGCTAGGTCCGAGAAGGTGAAGCCGGGTGCGCCCCGCGTCGGCCCCGTCGCGTCGACGAGCGCCTGAACGTGGCTGCGGCTCACGCCGAGCGGGCCGAGCCTCAGCGACAGGATGTGCGTCCGCTGCTCGTCATTCGGGCGCGTGAACGCCATAATGTCCGCAGCGCGTCGTCGCACGGCGGGATCGAGCGCGTTCAACCGGTTCGTACACATGATCACCGCGGCCGGCAGCCGCAGATTGGCCAACCGATCGATGCCGCGGATGAAGGCGTTGACCCCTGCGCGGTCCTCGTGGTGCATCTGCGCCGCCTCGCGAGACTGGGCCAGCGCGTCGGCCTCGTCGATCAGCAGGATGATCCCGCCCTTGGCCTTGCCCGAGCACTTCAGGCGAGTGGCGGCCTGCACGCTATGCTCGAACGCTGCGGTGAGCAACTGGGTCATCTCGCCGACGCGTCCCTGACCACGCGTGGCGAGGCTCAAGGGGAACAGGGTGAGTTCGATGCCCTCCTGCCGGGCGACCGCGTCCCCGATCGTCTCCGCGAGCTCGGTCTTACCCGACCCAACATCGCCGGCTAAGATGACGAGCGGCGGCCGACGAAGCACCACGTCGAGCAGAGGACGCGCCTCCGCCGCGTGGAAGCGCTCTGCCCATCGCTCCAGTCCGTGTGGATTTACCAGCAGGCCGAGAATCTTGGCGAGGCGGGACTTCTGGTCGTCGAGACCGACGAGCCGCGCGAGCCGCTCCTGCGGATCAAAGTCGGGATAGGTCTGGCGCCGCTCGAACAGTTCGTCGAGCCCGGGCATCGTCTGCATCAGTAGCTCCTCACGCTGGACCGGTCGAGCGCGCGGCCCCCGGCGGAATAGGTCCGGTCGGAGTCGAGATAGCCATCGACCGCAGGCTCCGAACCACTCGTGCGGAAGATCGGAAGACCTCCCTTGAACGCGTCGCGCTCTGCCTGCGACAACCTGAAGAACGCGTCGCTGTAGGTCATAAAGCTGGTGAAGCTGGCGCCCGACACGTTCCTGCCGGGCCTGATCCTTCCCGGATCGTCGTCGTTGGCCGAGCCGCCCGCCAGGTCGCGCGCCGCATACTTCAGCGTTGGCTCGACCCACAGACCGTTGCGCTTGAAGCCGTAGGTCACCTCGGCGAGATAGCTGGCTTTCATCATCGCGACGGCCTCGCCCTCATACTCGGCGATCTCGCGGTCGGAGGGCCAACCATAGAGGCGCTGAATGCGTTTCAGGTCGGTGGCGATCTTCGCGGCAATGTGCCGCGCATGCGTCGCCGTGAATGTGATGCTCTCGGATATGGTGTAGCTCGACATCGCAGTCCTCAGATCTGGAAGGTGGAGCCGAAGACCTTCTGCCAGTAGCCGACGGTCAACTGCTTGTTGGGGGCCGCCAAGGCGGCGTCAATCGCGTCTCCGGCGTCGAGCGCGGCATCGACGATCTCGTCCATGTTGGCGGTGGTGTAGAGCCGCGACACATTGTTTACGGCGTTGACCGGGTCGATAATCCGCATCGGTTCGGTGAACGCACAGATGGCCGAGAGCGGATAGTAGTCGGGAAACGCGATGCGATCCTCTAGGCCGCTCGTCGCGACATAGGTGAAGAAGTGCTGGAGGGCCTCCGGGTAGTCTGACAGGTCGAGGCCGTCGTCGCAGAGCTTTGCCAGTATCAGCTCGATCATGAAGGACTTGAAGCGGAAACCGTCCCGCTCCTGCTTCTGCCGATGCGCCCAGAACTTCACCAGGCGGACGACCTGGGCGAAGTGTTTCACCTGCGCCTTCTTGCGCTTTGCCGCGAACTCGAGATGGAGCGGGATGCTGGTCTCGAGGAATGACCCGTCGTCCTGGCTGACCAAGTTGCCATACCATTGCGGGTCGCCGTCATAGAGGATCGGCACGACGTCCACGTCCAGACCGGTGCCGCGGAACGAGACCGTCACCGAGTACGTCTGCGGCTGCACCTGGTCGGGTGCGAAGTTGGGAAAGGCCTTCCGCAGCCGCTCGGCCAAATACGTCAGCAGCTCCGTCACCGAATGGGGAGCGTCAGCGCCGCTGATGTAGCATGCGACGTCGATGTCGTTCAGGGTGCGGAGCGCCGTGCCCTTCGCCAAGCTACCCGACAGCATCATCTTGCGCAGGGTGAAGTCAGGATGCTGGCCGACATAGCCCTCCAGCTTCTCGCGAAGCCGCCGCGCCTGCGCGCGATACTCCTGCGCCTTTTCCTGCGGCAGGTTCACACGCTCCTCGGCGAAGGAAAGGATGTCGCGGTGCCCGACGTGCTCACGGCTCACAGACTCGTCTCCTCGCCGCCCGACATCCCTTGACGCGGGCTGATAATTGGGCGAATCATCAGCTGACCCGCTAGGAACTATATGGGTATAGATTTAATACCCGTCAAGGAACGATACCCATGGCAAACGAAGAAAAGCGTCCGTGGACGCAGAACCGTCGGTTCGAGTTCATTGAGTGGAAGCTGTTCTGGGAGGGCGGTCTCAACAGAAGCGACCTCGAGACCACCTTCGAGATCTCGACGCCGCAGGCTTCGGTGGATCTCCGCCGCTACCGCGAGACCGCCCCTCACAACATAGAGTACGACGGCGTCGGCCGGACGTTTCGGCCGACACCCGACATGAAGCCATCGTTCCTGAAGGTCTCCGCCGATCGGTTGCTGCTACAGTTGCGGGCGCTGTTCTCGGGCGCACTGCCCAGACGTGAGATCTGGTTCCGCGACCTTCCCGGCACCGACATCGCCCCTGACATAGTACGGCACGTGGACCCGAACTGCCTTCGGCGCATCCTTGACGCGATCCGCACCCGGCAGTGCGTCGAGGTCAGATACCAGTCACTGACCAACTCGCGGACGAGAATCATTGCGCCGCACGCGCTCGCCTACGACGGCTACCGCTGGCACGTCCGTGCTTGGGCATGCGACCGCGACGACTTCCGCGACTTCGTCCTGACCCGCATCGATGAAATTAAGTCCGGCCCGCCGGCCGACTTCGACCCGGCGGACGATCTTGAGTGGGAGAACTTCGCGAGGCTTGAGCTTCGTCCGCATCCCGGGCTGACTAAGGACCAGAGCTTGGCGATCGAGCGTGATTACGCAATGAACGACGGCAAACGCGAGATCGATGTACGGCTGTCGATGGCTTACTACTTTATTACGCGGATGAATCTGGATCTGTCCGACCTTCCACCTGCTCGTGCGCAGATTTGCCTGAGCAATA
This sequence comes from Sphingopyxis italica, assembly GCF_011926545.1. Classification (GTDB taxonomy): domain Bacteria; phylum Pseudomonadota; class Alphaproteobacteria; order Sphingomonadales; family Sphingomonadaceae; genus Sphingopyxis; species Sphingopyxis italica. The sequence goes on from NZ_JAATIT010000001.1 coordinate 862,510, forward strand.
TCGATGAGGTGCGTAGGGCGATTGAGGAAGCCAAGGCCGGGTCGAAGGTACGGATCCAGAAACGGAAGAGCCGCGCGTCAGATCAATTGGAACCATGACCGTAGGTCTCGGTCAAACGCAAACACCAGAACGCTCTTCAGGCATGATAGCGCCATCGGTCCGCATCGCATGGCGAACGACGACGTCCAGCATCGCAGGCGGAGCGCCTAAATGTCTTAGATCGGGGGGCGTAGCTGTCAGTGGGAGCCTCCTGAACAAGCGTCCGCTTACGCCGACTGATCGCCCGAAAGCGGGCGGGCCGTTATCCACCCAGTCGTGTCTGTCGACGCTACCTAACCGAACGTCAGCTATCGGGATCGGCGATAAGCGCGTTGAACGGCGGGGAAGCGGGCGCAAAGCCGACGTACAAAAAAGGCGGCCTAAAAGGCCGCCAAAGTTGAATGGAGGAGCCCTCCATTTGGGTCGCGTCGCTCCCACTAAAGGATTGGATCACAATAGCCACTGGATTCAGGATACCGTAGCGGAATGTCGGGCAGTGATGCCACGAGGCAACACATTGTTTCCTCAGTAATTATGTCTACGAGAAAAGCGGAGGCTATTTGGTAATCAACCTGGACGACAATTGGCTTCCAGGGCCGCAATACGCTCGGAGCAGACCGCATGCACCGCGCGGCCGAGCTCCTCGACACGTACCGCGAGCCACAGGAGATCATCCTCGCTAATCCGAAAATGCTTCGAATAGCGCGCCTTCACATAGGCTTCCTTCAGCTTCTCGAAACGAGATCGGTCCGTCTTCAGTTCACGCGGCCATGCATCCACCAGCCGCATATCCAATCGCTCGGCTTGAGTGCGCAAAAAGCCCAGATTGTGGACGTGGGGCGTGTAGAAGGTGCAGACCAAAAGGACGCAATGATAGAGCCGCTCAGTGGCTTGATGCGTATCAAACGCCGCGTCCTTGAAGTGACCCTGTTCGCGGTAATACTGCGCTCCCCCAAAGCGTTTCATTGCCGCAGGAAACCACTCGTCGAAATATTCCTTCGCCATCGCCAACGCCTGCTCGGGCGTCTTCGGCTTCGGCTTGTGCAATTCCTTGTCGTCATATTCGTAGAGCGCGACCCCGTCGCGCGCGACGTCCATGAAGAAATAGCGCCCGTGCGCAAGCCCGTCGTTCACCTCCTGCAGCGTGTGAACGATGAAGTTGACCGGCGTGTGGAGCGTCTTGTCGATTGCAAGCTCGCGAGTCAGCCGGTCGTCGAGCTTCGACCAGAAGTCGATCTTGTCGGTCAGGCGCTTGTCGTTGACGATGATCAGCAAATCGAAGTCCGAACGATAGCCTTTAGCGGTGTGCGGCTCATCCACCCAGCCACCGCGCGCATAGCTGCCGTAGAGGATGATCTTGTCGATCCGGCCCTTCTTCTTCCAGCTCATCGTCCCGAGCGCCAGGGCATCCTCGAATTCTTCGAAGATGATCGCCTTCACACGCTCGAGTTCGCGCTGCTTGTTCGCCGGGAGATGATCGAGATCGGTTTTCATTGATTTTCATCCTGTAATCCTGCTCGCCGGATGGCAAGCGCCGTCAGATCCAAATCGGCACCTCAGCCGCCTTCCTTGATGCGAAAATCCCAGACCGGAATGCCGAACGCCCGCGCCTTGTCGACGAGATTGTCCTGGATGCCGGTGCCCGAGAAAACGACCAGACCGGCCGGCATCGCATCGATCATCCGCTCGTTGCGCTTGAACGGAGCCGCCTTCTTGTAGCGATTCCAGTCGGGGCGGAACGCAACCTGCGGCACGCCGCGCGCATCGGCCCAGCAGGCGGCGGCGCGCTCGGCGCCGGTCGGCGTCGCACCATGCATCAGCACCATGTCGGCATGACGGGCATGCACCTTGTCGAGCGCTGACCAGATGTGGCGATGATCGTTGCAGGTCGGTCCGCCGCTGAAGGCGATGCGGGTTCCCTCGGGGATCAGGGCCTTGGCCTTTTCGCGGAGACGCTTGTCCATGAAGTCGCGGCTGTCGATCATCGCCGCGGTCATCATCTTGTGACGGACGCGCGACCCGGTCCGCGGGGTCCAGGCCTTGCGGGCGTGGATCCGGAACTGCTCGGCGGCACATTCGCGAAAAAATTCCATCGTGTCGCGCCGCTCGATCATCGTGATGCCCTCGGCGATCGTACGTTCGAGTTCGACCGAGCGGATTTCGCTGCCATCCTGCTCGCGCTGGAGTTCGCGCTGCGCCTGTTCGTTGCGATCGAGCTCGCGCTCGACGCGCTCGCCGGCGCGGTGGAAGATATTGACGACGCCCCAGAGCAGATCTTCAAGATCGGGCTCGATGCGGGTATCGACGAGGCAGCCCGCCAAGGCGTCGAAGATGTCGGCGACGGCGCCTCCGGCAAGCCGGTCGCATGGGAGCGGCCGTGCGTCGGGTTCATCCTCAAAGGGCCGATGGCCGTAAAGCTGCATTTCCTGGAGCAGGTAGGCGCTGGCGCCGGGCTCATACGGTTCGCCGCGTTCGGGAAGGTCGGACAGGTCGATCATGTCATTTCTCTTGTCTGGGGCCGCGCCTCTCGCGGCCTTCGCGGCGACGCCCCGGCGGCGGCGGGTGCGGGTTCGCACCGCGCGGGGACCCCGCGCGGCCGAAGCGCCAGCGAAGGATGGCGGGTTCGCGGCTATTTTGTTTCGCGATGCAAAGGGGCGCCAGCCCCGGCGGAAAATAGCCGCGAGCAGAGCCATTGCGCGGCCCGCGCACGCTGCCGCAGTCGCACTCCAGCGAAGGCCGAGGCGCGGCCTCCCGAGAACAGGCTGATCGGGCTTCCCCTTCCCGGACCGGCTTGATCCGATCCCCTGCGGAGAGGTGACACTCCGCTGTCCGAAACAGCTATGGGTTTTCGGGCAACTTGAGGATGGTGCGCGCGATTGCGACGTCGCAATTCGCGGCCGCCATGCTGGAGGCGTTGCGCCGTTCGCGCCAGGCGCGATCATGTTGCGTCCAGCATCCGCTCGGCATCGCCGATGTGCATCTGCGGGGCGATGAAAGCGGCAAGCTGCGAACGGCTCATCTGCATAAGATCGCTGTTCAGATCGTCCAGCGCCGGATCGAGCGGCAGGATATCGATCCCCAGCGGTGCGGTTCGCTCGGCAAGGGCGGCGAATGCGGCGCGTCCGGCTTCATCCGGTTCGCGGGCAACATAGAGGCGGCGAAGCGGCGCAGGAAATTCGAGCGCCGCAAGATGGGCCGCCGACAGACCTGCGACGAGAGGAAGTGCCGGGGCGATTTCGCGCAGCGAGAGCATGGTTTCGATGCCCTCACCGAATGCCATGACCTCGCTCGAGAGCCCGAAACGCACGCCGTGACCCAGTAAATGTCCCATCGCGCGCCGCGGATAAGCCACGGGCGCCTTGGTTGATCGGTGCGGATCGAGCCAGGTGCGATGGACGCCCATGAGCGAGCCGCCGAGGTCGGTCACCGCGGCGATCATCGCCGGATATGCCGACTTGACCGAGGGGGCATCCTCCTCGGACCGGCGATAGTAGCAATGCGGGTGGCATCGCAGCGCGGGCAAATCGCCGCCGCGCCGAAGCGCACGGCTCGCGAGATAGTTGCGCACCGGTGTCCCAGCGATGGGCTTCGAAGCCGCCCAAAGCCGCGCTGCCGCCTCTGCGCTGCCAGCGGGCGCCCCGCGCGCCCGGCGCGGACGCGGACCCTGCGTGCCGGCGTCGGATGGAGGCAAGCTCAGAAATCGCCGCGCCTCGGCGAGCGTTTCAGCGAGGTTCGCATACGCGCAGCTGGCGGCGATGATGTCGAGCAGGTCGCCACGATCGCCAGTCGCGGCATCGGTCCATTTGCCCGCCGTGCGGCGGCCATCGCCGTCGACGAGACGCACATAAAGACTTCGCCCCGGCGCATTGCCCTTATCGCCGACCATCCAATAATGGCCTTCGCGGCGACCGTTCGAGAGGTAGTGGCGGCACACCGCCTCGGCATTTTCACCGAGACGACGCGCAAGTTCACGGACCGGACTTTCCATGGCGGGGCTCCTTCAGGCGGCCTTGCGATCCGCGATCCGCTGGATCGGAAATCGATCCACCAGCCGCGCGAACACGTCGGCGCCAGCAGCCCCTGCCGGCACGTAGAGCTTCAGTTGCCACGAGACGATTTCGGAAATCAAGCCAAATGCCTTCAGCCGGTCAACACCAAGATCGTTGAAGCCGGAAAGCTCGATCCGCCAGTCGTTCATGGCGCGAACGCGGCGCAGCATCTGGCCGTCCGCAAGGTGAAAGACAGCCTCGCCCTTCTGCAGAAGTTGCCACGCTTCGTCTTTTGGGAGGTCGCACGGCGTGTCGCGGATCACCGATGCCACCCAGCCCGGCGAGACCTTGCGCCCGATGATGCGTTCGCCCTCGTCGGTCTGGAGCCGGTAGACGCGCGACGATTCCTTTGGCAGCAGCCGCCAGATGGGCAGCAGCAAGCCCGACACCATGTGCAGGGTCGACGTCTCGTAATCGGGAATGTCCGCCAGTTCGGCCTTCCAGACATCGGCGAACTGATCGCGGTCGGCAGGCTGCCAATGGCTCATGACGAAATCGGCGAGCAGCATGTGGCTGGCGTCGAGGGGCCGATGGAGCCGCACGCGCCGGTGGATTGCGCCGTCGTCATCGATCACGCTGCGCGCGCCAAGCTTCACCGCGGCTCGCTGCGAGCGCTGGTTCACAAGCAGTTCGCCGCCGCGTGTCCGGACGAGCGCCAGTGCATCGTCAAGATCGAGCGGCAGCACCCGCTGCTTGCGCTCGATCGTCAGAAGCTGCGTCGCCGCCCCGGTGCCGGGATGGGTGTAGATCGTCTGCCGTGCGTTCACCGCGAAGCTCTCAGCGCGCAGGGTTTCGAGGCCGATCTCATAGGTTCCCGCAGCGACCGCCGCCTCGATGCGGTGCACGAGCAGACCCTCGAAGGCCTCGAACAGGATGTTCTGGAGGTCGATCGTGAGGGCCAGCATGCGATTGAGAAAGGTGGTGATCGGGGGCAGTTCCTCGCGCAGGCAGCCATCGATATCGAGCAACGACAATCCTGTCGCGCTTTCGAACGTCAGCAGCGAGCAGCCTTCGACCTTGGCGTTCACGATCAGCACATAGAGTTGGCGCAGTGCGTCGCGGGCATAGAAGGATTCCAGATTGTCCTCGGGCCGGAACATATTCTGCCCGCCCGTCTGACGCTGGCCGCGCGTGATCGCTCCCATCGAATCGAGCCGCCGCGCGATCGTCGATATGAAGCGCTTCTGCGCCTTGACGTCGGTCGACACCGGACGAAACATCGGTGGCTGCTTCTGGTTCGTTCGATTTGTCCGCCCGAAGCCCTGGATCGCGGCATCCGCTTTCCATCCTGCCTCGAGCAGATAGTGAATGCGCCGCCGCTGGTTCTTCGCGCCGAGATCGGCATGATAGGATCGTCCCGTTCCGCCGGCTTCCGAGAAGATGAGGATGCGCTTCTCGTCGTCCATGAAGGCGTGGGTCTCGCCGATGTTCGCGCTGCCGGGGCGGTTCTCGACCGCGAAACGCACCTCCCCACCTTCGCCCGTCCGCGGGACGATGCGGCGCGACCGCCCCGTGACCTCGGCGACCGTCTCGGTCCCGAAATGCTGGACGATCTGGTCGAGCGCGCCGGGCACGGGGGGCAGCGCGGCGAGCTTCTCGATCATCGCATCGCGCCGCCGGCAGGCCTCGCGGCTGACGATGATGTTGCCGCCCTCGTCATAGGCGGGCCGCGAAGCAAGATTGCCCTCGCCGTCGGTGCAGGGCTCGAACAATTGGACCGGAAAGCCGTGCGCGAGATAGTCGAGCACATATTCGCGCGGCGTGATGTCGACCGACACATCGCTCCAATCCTCCGCCGGTATTTCGGCGAGCCGGCGCTCCTGCAGCGCCTCACCGGTCGAGACGATCTGGACCACCGCCGCATGGCCCGCCTCGATATCGCGCGCGATGCTCGCAATAGCACTCGGGGTCTGCATCGCGGTGATGAGATGGTTGAAGAAGCGCTGCTTGGTGCTCTCGAACGCCGACCGCGCGGCGGACTTCGCCTGCGCATTGAGCGTGCCATGCTCGGCGCTCGTCACCCCCGCCGCCTCCATCGCCGCGGCGAGATTGTTGTGGATGACCTGGAAGGCCGCGGCGTAGCTATCGTAGATCCGGCGCTGCTCGTCGGTCAGCTTATGTTCGAGCAGTTCATATTCGACCCCGTCGAACGATAGCGACCGTGACGCGTAGAGGCCGAGCGCCTTGAGGTCGCGCGCGAGCACCTCCATCGCCGCGACACCGCCCTGCTCGATCGCGGCGACGAACTCGCCGCGCGAAGCGAACGGAAAGTCGTTCCCGCCCCACAGGCCGAGCCGCTGCGCATAAGCGAGGTTCTGCACCGTCGTCGCCCCCGTCGCCGACACATAAACGACACGCGCGTCGGGCAACGCATGCTGGAGCCGAAGCCCCGCCCGACCCTGTTGCGACGGTTTCTGGTCGCCGCGCCCGCCCTTGCCGCCTGCCGCATTGGCCATCGCATGCGCCTCATCGAAGACGATCACCCCATCGAAATCGCGGCCGAGCCATGCGGCGATCTGCTCGATCCGGCTCGCCTTGCCTTCGCGGCCCTGCGAGCGAAGCGTCGCATAGGTGGTGAAGAGGATGCCTTCGGCAAGCCGGACCGGGGTGCCCTGCCGGAAGCGCGACAGCGGCGTGACGAGCAGGCGCTCCTGCCCCAGCGCCGCCCAGTCGCGCTGCGCATCCTCAAGCAGCTTGTCCGACTTCGAGATCCAAAGCGCCCGGCGGCGGCCCTTCAACCAGTTGTCGAGAATGATCCCCGCGACCTGGCGGCCCTTGCCCGCGCCGGTCCCGTCGCCGAGGAACCAGCCGCGCCGGAACTGGACCGCCACCTCATTGTCTTCGCTCGCGGCGCTCACCACGTCCCACGTCTCGTCGACGGTCCACGCGCCGGACAGATGGTCGGCATGGGCCTCGCCAGCATAGATGACCGACTCAAGCTGGGCATCGGACAGGAGACCGTCGGCAGCGAGATTTTCGGGAAGATGCGGGCGATAAGAAGGCTGCGGCGGCGCGACCGACGCCATCGCCGCCGACTGAACCAGCGCGGTCGGATGGGGTGACGCCCCCGCAATGCGCAAGGACTGAAGCCCATAGGGCTCGTAGATCGCCTCGCCGAGCTGGCCGATGGGCGGCGACCACGCGATCGTCTCATAGACCAGCTCGCCCGCAGCGACGCACGCGGACTTTTCTGGTCGCACGGATCCCTTGGCAAGAGGACTGAGAGCAGTCGATGCGCCGCGGATGAACGGAGTTGCCGCTGCTGGCGCAGGCGGCGGCGGGGCCGGTCGCGGCGGCACATGGCTAGTCACCCAAACTAGCAGCGTCGCCAGGTCGGGTGCTTCCCCATGGCTCGCTGGCAGCAGGGATGGATCGGCTGCAGGCACCTTGTCGATAACAAGCAGGCGCGTCGAGGTCGTGGTGCCATGCTTGGCATAGACTTTTCCAGCAATCGCGGCCGAAAACAGGATCTTCGCCTGCTCCTGTAATCGGACAAAACCGGCGCGGAAAGCCGCGGCCTCGGGCGCGCAATTCGCCCCGACGATCGCGACCAGCCGACCGCCGTCGCGGAGCCGCGCGAGCGCGGAGGCGATATGGCGAAGTGCAGTGCCGCGCATCGGGCGGTCGACGTGCGCCGTGGCGGAGAAAGGCGGGTTCATGAGGACGACGTCGGGGACGAAAGCAGCGTCGAGACGGTCGTCGATCGACGCGCCATCATGACGTGTGATTGGCACGGCGGGAAACAGTAGCTCGAGAAGCTCGGCGCGACCGCCGGCCAACTCGTTGAGCGCGAGGCTCGCCCCGGCAAGTTCGGCGTGGATCGCAAGCATCCCTGTCCCGGCCGACGGTTCGAGCACGCGGTCGTCAGCATGGATCGAGGCCGCGTGCGCCGCCACAAAGGCGAGCGGCAAAGGCGTCGAGAATTGCTGAAGGGACTGGCCTTCCTCTGAGCGGCGCGTCTGGGTGGGAATGCGGGCGGCGAGCCGCTCCCACATCGCAAGCACGCGTTGCGGCGAGCGGTTTTGCGCCGCAAGCGCGCCGCCGTAGCGGCGAAGCAACAGGACCTGCGACGCCTCGCACGCGTCATAAGCCGCCTTCCAGTCCCAAGCACCGGCAGCATCGGTCGCGCCGAAGGCGCGTGCCATCGCCTCGCGAAGCTGGGCCGTGGAAAAGGGTTGGCCCGTCTCGAGCAGAGGCTGAAGCGCCTGGGCGGCATCGAGCAGGCGCCGGGAAGCGGGCGCGACCGAGCTGGAAGGAGCGGTCGCCGCGGCGCCGCGCGCCGCAACGGGGAAGGTCATTCGCATGGCTGAAATCCTTGGGAGAGCGGGGCTGGAATGAACCGCCCGCTGCTCTCTCCAGGATCCGGGGGTTCCCCCTTCCCGGCCCCGCCTCTCCCTCTCAACCGAAGCGAACCCCATCCTCGGTGAAGCCATATTCGTTGAGACGGATCATCTCGTCGATGGCCTCGTCCGACGTCAGATGCTCATATTCGTTCTGGAGCCGCCCGTAGAGCCAGCGCGCCAGGTCGCGCAGCGCCTCCTTCACATCGTCCTCGGCGTCAGCCGTCATATCCTGGACGACCGGGCTGTCGCGCTCGACCGCAATGTCCATGCTATATTCGTGATAATAGCGACCGCGATGGCCAATGCGCGCGCGGAGCTGATAGAAGTTGCGGCGCTGAATCGAGCCAAGGGCATCGGCGATGCGATGAAGTTCGACATCCTTGGGCGCGTAACGGCGGATCGCCGCCGATGCGCCCTTGGCGTAACTGTAATCGCCTTCGAAACAGGCCCCGTCGCCCTGGCTCCAGAAACCGGAAAACCAGATGCAGGGCTTCCGGCGCGTCCCGCCGCCGAAGAGGCGCACCGAGGTCGTATCGAGACGGACCCCCAATATGTCGCAGACGCGCTCAAAATCCTCATAGACAAATTCGAACCAGTCATGGTCGAAACCGCCTTCGCGATACCAGGCGCGCGCCTTCTCCTTTGCGGCCTCCGGCAGTTTATCAATGCCATAGACGGTCGTTTCGATTATCGAGGGCATGAAATCCTCCTCTCAGCCCAAGGGGCCAGAAATGGGGAAAGCCCGGCGAGGGCCGGGCTTTCGCAGTCGGTGAACGATGGTCTGGACAGGCGTCAGCCAGGGGCGTCGCCCGACAGGCGGGCGATGGCCTCTTCGAGCCATCCCGCCGTCGAGACCGATTCGATTTCGTCCGCCGTGATCAGCGTCGCGGCGCCGCCGAAACCGTCGGGCCGCATTTTCGAGCAGGTCCATGCGGCCTCGACCTCGACATGGTCGAGCGCCGAACGGCGGATGATGTCCTGAAAAATGCCCTCGAAGCCGATCACCGACATATCGAGTTCGAGCTCGGCATCGTCGGCATCGCATTTGGCAATCTCCTGCCGGACGAGATCGGCAAGGCCGCTTGCGACACCGTCATCTTCGGTGAGCAGCGCCTTCACCTCCGCGAGGTCCAGGAACAGCAGATCGTTCGGACCATGGCCGGCGCAGAAATAGACATCGTCGCCGACATCCTCATGATCGAATATCTGGCCGAGAACCTTATATTCGAGCGCGGTCATCGCAGTGCGCGGGATATCCGGACGGATAACGGTCTGGGAAAAATAATCAGCCATGGCTCGCCTCCCGCGGTGCGGCCGCGCTTTCCGCCGCCGCCGGTACCGGCGGCGGATCGCCCTCGACAACCAGCGGCGGCACTGCGAATTCCGCGGTGTCGAAATAGGCCATCGCAGCCTCGATCGAGCCGAGCTCGACGAGCAGACGGCGATCGAGCAGGACCCGGTCGCTTTCATCGATCATATAGCTGTCGACCGTACCCGAGCCGCGGTAGACGAGCCGCTCGGGCGACCATTCGCCGGGATAGCTGCCCGACCAACGGACAAAGGGCAGACTTTTCTCGACGCAGAAGGCCTCGAGATTGTCGATCTTGCCCCAGGCGCAACTCTCGTCGAACAGCGCGAGCGGCTGGCCCACGACGCGGCTTTCGGCGTCGAAGGGCTCGCCGCCCCATTCGGGCGACAGGCCCTCAAAGGCGATGATATGGAGCAGCTCTGCGAAAACTGGAGCAGAGATTTCGCCGCCGATCTCGATCGATGCGGGAACGCGATCAGCCATGACAGCCTCCATCGTTGGAGCGGCGAATGGGATTTGAATTATTCATGTCAGGTCTCCAAAAAAGGGCCCGGCCCGGCATCGCTGCCGGGTCCGAGGTTCGATTGTCAGTGATGGGCGGAAGCCGATTATTCGGCCGCGACAGGCAGTTCGGCGTCGTTCGCGCCGTCCAGTTCGACTGCATCCTCGGCAAGGAAAGGAGGCAATTCTGAGTCGGCGGGATCGCCCTCCGCGTCGCCGAGTTCAGCATCGTCGAGCCCCGGCGTGCGCATCGGCTCAGGAAGCCAGGCCGCATCTTCGAGAAGCCGTTCCGCCTCGCGCGCCATGTCGGCCTTCTTGAGATGATCGATCATCTCGGCAAATTGCGTCCCGCGCGCCTCGGCGACGTCGGCGAGGATCCGCGGTTTCGTCACCGAGCGGAAATAGCCCTCGACCGTCGGCCGCCAGCCCGCTGCAACGAGATCGAGCCCAACCGCCCGCGCCAGCACATCGCTGTGCGCGATCCGGCGCGCCACGCCGTGCGCCGAGATGCGGCCATTGTCGTATTTGGGAACGATCTCGGCCTGGGCATTGACGCAGAGCGAGGTGCAGTGCGCGAGGAGTTTCGCCTGCTCCTCGCCGTCGAGGGTCAGCAGAAAGTCCCAAAGCTCCTTGTCGTCCTGCGGGAGCCGCTCTTTCCATGCCGACGCGCGCGCGTCGATCGCCTGCGCCGGCGCGCAATCGCGCAGGTTCGTCGGCGCGTTGCTGAAATAGACGCGGTTCGCCGCGATCTCGACGCAACTTTCGCGGGTAGCGGAATAGAAACAGCCGAGAACAAGGGCATGGAGCACCGCAGCGAAGGCAATGGCCGGATCCTGGGCAAAGGCGTCCTGGAGCGCGAGCGTGCGCCATGCGGTGAGATCCGACACGAGGCGATCGGGAAGCGGACGCAGCGCATCGGATTCGTCTTCGCCATCGCTGCCCACAGGCGGTATGACGTGATCGCCATCCCCGCCGCCACGCAGGCCGGACCCTTCGCCCCCTGCTTCCGTTTCCGGATCAGCCTCGCCATCGGCCAGTTCCCGCTCCGGCTCGTCCTCAGCCCGCACGAACCCGCGCTCGTTCCGCACCGATCCGTCGCGGTCGATCGAGACGAAGGCGCCAGCGCGTCCCATCTCGGCGGGATCGAAGACGAGCGGGCGGTCGACGAGCGCGCCGAGTTCGGCGTCGATGGCATCGATCCGCGCATGCACTTCGGCGGGCACGTCCGGCACCTCGGACCATTGCTCGCAAAGCGCCTCGCTTTCAGCCTCGAGTGCGGCGACGCGGGCCTGTTCATCGTCGGTCATCGGGACCTCCGTGCGGTCGATCGCGCGCAGGTCGCGCGTCGCGTCCCACGGCAGGTCGATCGAGGTGGTCACCCATTTCCAGCCCTCGGCGAGAATGCGCTCGCCTTCAGCTTTCAATCTTTCGTCGACCAGCCGGTCGAGCAGCGCCGGGTCGGTGAGCCAGCCGCCTCCGTCGGCCTCAAACAAGTCGCGCACCACGCCGCCGCCTGCCGTGACATAGGTATCGACGCCGACGAACGCTGCGCGCTTGTCGGTGACCCTTACGCTGTCCTCGGTGAGTTTCTGGCGGATGAAGCCGGGGCTCTTGTTGAAACTGTGATCGAGCTGCGCCCAGAGCTCCTCCTGGCGCTGATGATCGTCGGCGACGGTGAAGGCCATCAACTGGTCGAGCGTCATCCCGTCGTCGGCATAGATGTCGTGGAGCTTCGGTGACACCGCGGCGAGCTTCAGCCGCTGGCGCACGACCGCGGGGGTGGTGAAATGATGCGCCGCGATCGCCTCGACATCGTCGCCCTTGTCGACCATCGCCTGCATCGCGCGAAACTGGTCGAGCGGATGGAGGCTCTCGCGCATGGCATTTTCGGCGAAACTGTCGTCCTCGGCGAGAATATCGCTGTCCGCCGCGCGCACGACGCAGGGGATTGGCGCATCATTCGCGAGACGCTTCCGCTTCACCAGCAGTTCGAGCGCGCGATAGCGCCGCCCCCCGGCCGGTATTTCATAGCGGCCCGTCTCCTTTCCCGAGGCGTCGCGTTCGGGCCGGACGTTGAGGCTCTGGAGCAGGGTTCGCCGGTCGATATCGTCGGCGAGCGCCTCGACCGACACGCCGGCTTTCACCCGCCGGACATTGGACTGGGAGAGAAACAGCCGGTCGAACGGGATGTCGCGCGACGGGCTGAGGATGAGTTTCGGGGCCTGTCTGGCCATGGGCTTTCTCCATGACGGGCCGCCGCGAGACACTCTCCCGGCTCCTGGACCCGTCACGAAGGCGCCAGCCCCCCTCTTCCTCCCGGGGGCCGCGCGTGGCGGTCCCGGCAGGCGGCCAGGCGCGTCAGCCGCGCCCCGAAAGTCGTTCGACCGCGCGCCGGAGCCTTTGCTCCCCCAACACGATCGACCCCGCTCGCCGCGCCGCTTCGGCATAAGCCGATAGCGGGTGGCTTGCCGTGAAGTGGAGGTCGCGTTCGATCGTGAGGCCGAACGGAAGGCGGACGGACTCGAGTTCGGACAGCGCGAAGCTGCCGAGTTCGGGGCAGCCGAAGCCGAGATCGGCGAGGCCGAAGAAAATACCGTCCGCATCGATCTCGGTCGCGAGCCAGGTCGCCGCGCCGACGGGGCTGAACAGGCGGACGACCGGTTTGGGGTCCGGCTCGCGTTCGCCGCGCGAAAGCGTGTCGATCCGGGTGGCCAGATTGGCGCGAAGCTGCGCCTCGAGCGCGGGGGTCAAGAGTTTCATGGTACTTTCTCCTGGGGCGACCGGCGGCGAGCCTCTCTCGCCGCGCGCGGTCCGCCGCCCAGGGGCGGGCCATCTCTTCCTCGCCGGTTTCTGGCGTTGCCGGTGGCGGCCGCGCGCCCCGGACCGGGCGGCGACGGGCGGCAGCGGCAGCAAGCGCCCGCTGACCACGCAGGCCGCCCGCGCTGTCCCGGTCACCCACTTGCCAAATTGTTCTCTCTATGTTCTCATTAGGGCATGGACAATATCGATACTGCCCGAGTCGCAGAGACCATCCTTTCCGCCCCTGGCTGGGCGCGCGTGGGTATCACCGCGCCGACGAATCACATCCGTGTCGAGGCCGCGTTCGAACTCGCGCGTGCGATCGTCGAGAGCGTGCGGGCCGGCGCGGAGCCCACGAGCCCCGACCGGCTCGGACTTTCCCTGTGACGTGGGCGGATGGACAAAGGACGGACAGCATCGCGCCACGCATGTCTTCGAGGCCGCGGCCTGGTTTCGGGCGATCAAGCCCGTTTGCCGCTGCGGGCATAGCGCGACGTTCAATCCATATGGGATCTGGTGGCGCTTCGAGTGCAGGATGTGGGACGGCAATCTCGTCAAGGCGTGCCAGAAATTCTGGTGCGTCCGCTGCGGCGCGCGGACAGGCAAGCGCGTTCGCCCGGTGCGGATCGAACTTGTCGACCCAGGTCCGGATGACATCGCCCTGCCGATGCCCGAAGAACGCGAATGGAAGCGCGCGCTCAGCCGTTTCCGCGCCTGAGGACTGACCTTATGGATATCGAGACGGACGACGCACTGGTCGGCATCGGCAAGCTCCACCGCGTGATGGTTTGGGACGGCCAGCGCGAACGCGAGAAGGAGATGCTGTGGGGCCTGCCCTCGCGCGATGCCGATATATTCCAGATCCCGCTCCTGAAGTCCGAGACCGCGATTATCGATCGGCCCTGTCTGTTGCTCGCCAATGAGTTCGGCCTCGTGAAGCGGGGCAAGACAATCTATGCGGCGAGCCTCATCACCAACGAGCCCTTCTTCTGCATCGCGGCGGTCTGGCGTCCGGCGCACCGGCTGTGGCCCGAGAGTTTCGCGGCGCTCACCGTGTCGGCCTATGACGATCTGGCCCCGCACAAGGATCGCCATGTCGGCGTGGTCCGCCCCGAAGACTGGTTCGACTGGTTGATGGGAGCGCGGCCGCCGCTGGACATGTTGCGGCCTTTCCCCAAGAATAGCTTCAGCATCATGCCGCCGATCCAGCAGAATTTCGACGAAATGCTCGGCGCGGCCTGACCGAAACCACCCAAGGGGACTCGCCGCCATGTGCAATCTCGTGACCCTCAAGGCTTCGGTTGCCGAAGTGGCATCGGCGTTCGGCGCGCGGCGCCCGCTCACCAATGCGCAGCCGGGAGAAGTCTATCCGGGCGGGCAAGGTTTCGTGGTGCGCGATGATGCGGGAACGCGCGCCCTCCAGTCGATGACCTGGGGCTTCCCGGTGCGGCTCAAGCATATGAAACCGACGAGCAAGCCCAAGCCCGTCAACAATGCCCGCGACGACAAGCTGATGACCTTCTGGCGAACATGGTTTACCAATCCCGCCCAGCGCTGTCTGATCCCGATCACGGCCTTCGCCGAGGCCGAAGGCGAGAAAGGCAAGATGACGCGAACCTGGCTCAGTGTGACCGACCAGCCGCTCGCCGCCTGTGCCGGCCTCTGGCGTCCGACCGACGAGTGGGGCGATTGCTATACAATGGTGATGGTCGACGCGACCGAGGAGCTGTTCGACATTCACGACCGGATGCCGGTCATTCTTCAAGCCGCAGATCATGACGCCTGGCTGCAGGCATCGGCTGAGGAGGCAATGAAGCTCGTTACCCAATATCCGGCAAGCCGGCTGGAGGTCGAGCGGACCGACGTCCCGTGGTTCAGCCGCAAGCCCCAGAGCGCGGATACCCCCACCCTCCTTTGAGAATCTGGATAGCAGGGCGATGCTTCACCCGCCGAACAGCGATCGGATCGCACTGACGAGTCCGGCAATAAAGGAGCCGCCGACGAGAACGGCGGCGAACCAGAATTCGATCGCCAGCGCGCGCGATTTCCATTTCGGTTCCTGATCCATCTGACAGGCATGCCATGACCGGTGAATGTAGGAAATAGTGGAATCCGGCCCATGTCCGAAGACCATAATCATTGCATGACATGTGACAAAACCTATGATACATCGCGTTCTAGTTAGAGGTTTTGTCACATGCACGCATCGATAACACAAGGCGAGACGCTTCGAGCGCTCTTTGGCGCGCATCCGATCCTGCGCGCTCGCGAGCTACGCGCCGCAGGCGTGGCACCCGAAACCATCGCCCGCGCGGTCGAGAGTGGCGACATCGACCGTATCGCGCGCGGACTCTACCAGCTCCACGACGCGCCGCTCGACACCGACCAAGGCCTCGCCGAAATTGCCAAGCGCATCCCGAACGGGGTGATCGCCATGGTATCGGCGCTCGCTTTCCACGGGCTCACCGACCAGATGCCGCGGCGGGTCTGGGTGGCAATCGGACCCAGCGACTGGGCACCGGCCATTGACTATCCACCCGTCCGGATCGTCCGCCTCGCCGACAAATATCGACGCCAGGGGATCGCGCATCACAAGGTCGCCGGGGTCGATGTTCCCATCTATTCGGTTCCCAAAACGCTGGCCGACCTGTTCCGTAATCCGCGCCTCGTCGATCGCTCGGTTGCGGTCGAGGGCCTGCGCGCAGCGCTCGATCAGCGCAAGACGAGTCCCGGTGAAATCGCCGAGGCCGCGGCAGCGGGCGGGGTCTGGAAGCGGATGCAGCCCTATCTCGAGGCGCTCAGCTTCAATGGCTAAGGCACCCGTCAATCTGGCAGCCTCGGTCAAGGACCGGCTGCTCCAACTGGCGCGCAAGGAGCGCCAGCCCTTCGATGTTCTGCTCGTTCGCTTCGCGCTCGAGCGCCTGCTTTACCGACTGTCGCTCTCGCCGCTGCGGGACCAGTTCATTCTCAAAGGCGGTCTTCTCGTCACGCTCTGGCTCGAAGACGATAATCGGGTCACCCGCGACGCCGACTTTCTCGCCTTCGGCGACGCAAGCGCTGCACGGCTGATAGCGGATTTCGGCGCGATCTTGAAAATCGAGGCAGCTGACGGGCTGACTTTCGATATCGACGCACTCACCGCGCGGCCGATCCGCGAGGGAGACGAATATGGCGGCATGCGGCTAACAACGACCGCCTTTCTTGAGCGAACGCGTATCCCCATCACGATCGACCTCGGCTTCGGCGACGCGCTTTCGGAACCGGCGGCGCCGACTTCCTTCCCGACGCTGCTGGACTTTCCCGATCCGGAGATCCGCACCTATTCGCCGACGAGCGTCATCGCAGAGAAATTCCAGGCCATGGTTGCGCTCGGGATCGCCAATGGCCGCATGAAAGATTTCTACGACCTCTGGGCGATTCCGCAGGCCTGCGACATCAATGCTCAAGCGCTCGACGCAGCACTTGCGGCAACATTCGATCGGCGCGCCACGCCGATCCCGGCTGGCCGTCCTCCAGGGCTCTCCGCTGCCATGTTCGAAGACGGCGACAAGCGGCGGCAGTGGGACGCCTATGCCGCGAGCCTTGAACTCGAAGGCGTGACATTCGCCGCCGTGATCGACGCGGTCTGGGGTCTTGTCGCGCCGAGCTGCGAACGACTGCTTGCCCATCACGTGTCGATCGCCACCTCGCCTCCCGATGCCGCCGGTGCGTGACGCAGAGTTCGCCGCGGTCGGCGTACGAAGGCATTAGGTGTCAATCTGGGCCCGATTGGTGCCCCAAGCCGCTTTATCAGGTGATTTCCTGTCGTTACACCAAAGAGGCGATCAGCATTGCGTAAAGAGGCTGAGGTATGACCTGCCCGCCGCAGTGCGAGGACCATCGCGCAGCTTGTCCAACTTCGTCGTCTTCCGGAGAGGAAACGGGAGCGACGAACCATGGAGCGGATCGCAGGCGGACGGGTCGGGAACGTGCCGGCGGCCGATGAATCGACGTGAAGCATTTTAATCTGACGGAGGAACTCGCACACGACATATCAGGCGCCGACAAGGAGGAGCAGCTCTTTGCCGCCCTGTCGAACGCCGCCGACCGCATGGGATTTGATCTTTTCGCGCTTGCCTTCGATCGCCGCGGCGGCGGCGGCGAGGGTGCATCGATGCTCGTGCATAATTATCCCGACGCGTGGGCGAATGTCTATGTCGGCTTCGATCTCAGCGGCACCGACCCGATCCGGCGCGCCGGCGAAAAATCCATGACGGGCTTTCAATGGCGCAATGTCGATCACTACATCCCGCTTTCCCGCGGCGACCGGCAGTTGCTGAAGGTCGCGCGCGACAGCGGTATCGGCGACGGCTTCACGGTGCCGCGACACTTGCCCGGCGAAGCGACCGGAAGCTGCTCCTTTGCCGTCGCTCCCAATGGCAGGATCCCGCTCGAGATGCTCCACGCCGCCGAGATCGTCGGCGCCGTTGCGCTCGCCGCGGCGCGGCAACTCATCGGGACAGGCTCCTATATCCGGCGGGCGGCGCTGACCGAGCGGCAGCGCGAATGCGTGCTCTGGTCGGCGCGCGGCAAGACCGCCGGCGAGACCGCCGGCATCCTCGGCATCAGCGAAGAGACCGTGGTCCGTCATCTCAAGATCGCGCGCGAGCGCTATTCGGTGCCGTGCCGGCAAATGCTGATCCTCTGCGCCCTGTTCGACGGCGTCATCGGCTTTTCGGATGTCTATGACTGGTGGCGCCCGCTCTGACGCTCGCACATAAATCGTCCCGGGATTGCCCATTTCTGGGCATAGCGGCGCGGTGGGAATGATGGTCTGATCCTGGCACCGACAAGCCAAGGAACCATCATGATCACTCAATCCACGCGGGCGCATGACGCGCCCGGGAATGCGGCGCTTCGCGCCATGTTCGCCGCCCGCAAGCAGGTCTTCATCGACAAGCAGCAATGGGATTTGCCCGCCCTCGATGGCCGCTTCGAGCTCGACCAATTCGACACCCCGGACGCGCGGTACCTGATCCTGCTCGATCCCGATGATCTGCGCCACCGGGCGTCGGCGCGGCTGCTGCCAACCACGGCGCCGCACCTGCTCGGCGACATCTATTCG
Organism: Sphingopyxis italica; assembly: GCF_011926545.1. Lineage (GTDB taxonomy): Bacteria > Pseudomonadota > Alphaproteobacteria > Sphingomonadales > Sphingomonadaceae > Sphingopyxis > Sphingopyxis italica. Next base: position 880,654 of record NZ_JAATIT010000001.1, read on the forward strand.
CATCTTTGCGCCGACGGGGCGCCGTCCGGGGAAGGCGTGTGGGAGATCAGCCGCTTCTGCCTCGACCCCGCACAAACGCCCACCGAGCGCCGCGACGCGCGCAACCAGTTGGTCACCGCGCTCGCGGATTATGCTCTCCACCACGGCATCGGCGAATATGTCGGTGTCGCAGAAGCCGGTTGGTATCACACGATCAGCAAATTCGGCTGGACATGCCGCACGCTGGGTCCCGTTCACAGGGGTGGCGCGTGCAGGATACTCGCCCTCAGCATAGCGATCGACGCGGACACACTTCCCGGCCTGCAGCGCACCGGCACCTACGCGCCGCTTGTCCTCAAATTCGAAGAAGGCGGGGAGCCGGGGCGATGAAAAGGGATCTGACCGAAGCCGATCTTCCTGGCCTGCTCGTCGATGAGCTGCGCCGCAAAGGCTATTGCATCATGCGCAACGAGGCGGTCGCGCGCGTCCATGCCCTCGCCAGGGATCTCGATCCGATCTTTGCCGCGACGCCTTTTTGCGAGGGCAATTTCTACGGCCGCCGCACGAAACGGTTCGGAAGCCTGCTCAAAAGATCGCCGCATATGGCCGATCTGGTGCTCAACCCGATCATCCTTTCCGCCGTCGAGACGATTCTCGGGACCGGTTGCGACCGGATCCAGCTGAATCTCACGCAGGCGATCGAAATCCATTCCGGCGAGGTGCGACAGTTCCCGCACCGCGACCAGAATATGTGGCGCGGCGCGGACGGCACCCAGGAGTATCTGGTCAACGTCCTCTGGCCGTTGACACCATTCACAAAAGAGAATGGCGCGACGCGGATCTTTCCGAAGAGCCACGGCGCGAAAGGCATGGCGAAAACTGATCTTGGCACGCCCATTTTCGCCGAAGGCAAGCCGGGAGCAGCGATATGCTTTCTGGGATCGACCGCGCACGGGGCGGGCTCGAACCTCAGCCAAGAGGTCCGGCGCGGCGTGCTCGTCAGCTACAGCCTCGGCTGGCTGAAGCCCTATGAGAATTTGTGGCTCGCCTATCCGCCCGAGGTCGCCCGGACGTTTCCTCCCGAACTGGCCGCGCTCGCCGGCTATGCGCAGCACCGCCCGAATCTCGGCAATTACGAAGGGCAATGCCCATCGATCCTGCTGCAAGACGAACGGCCGGCGCATATCGGCGCGATCGACGCGCTCCGTACCGACCAGGCCGACGCCGTGTCCGAATTCGCTGCTGCGGAAAGGAACGAAAAATGAGCCCGGCACACGTGTTCGAGCCGACCTATGAGGCGATCAAGCGTCAGCTGATGAGCGGAGAATGGGCTAGCGGCACCCGGATCGAAGCGGCCCGTCTCGCCGAAGATCTCGGGGTCAGCGTTACCCCGGTTCGCGACAGTCTCTACCGGCTCAATGGCGAGCGGATGGTCGATTTCGCACCGGGCGAGGGCTTTCACGTTCATCGGCTGACCGAAACCGAGTTTCGCGACCTGCTCGAGTTGCACCTGATCTTGCTGCTCGCGGCGCTTGCGACGGCGCCAAAAGGCTCGGCAACTTCGGTCCCCGCTGACCAGCCCTATCCCGACCGCATCGCGGACCTGTTCCTGGCGATCGCGGAGCGCTCGGCGAACAGCGAGATCGTCGCGAGCATCGCAGCGATCGGCGACAGGCTTCAGCTATCGCGTCATTTCGACGCGATGATCCTTGCCGACATCGACGCAGAGTATAACGCGATCGCGATCGCCTTCGCCGATGCAGAGCCGCAAGCGCAGGTTCGCAATCTCCTGCTCGGTTATCACGAGCGGCGCGCGCGTGAAGCGGCCAGCTACGCCCGAACGCTCGCCGGCCATCCGGGTCGACAGCCATGATCGCTGGCCGAAATGGGAGTGACGTTTTGCTTGTCAGCGCCGCCTACAATTGACATGATTCGACGGCGCAGGAGCATCGCTGGCAGTTCCTGCGCGGAATATTTCGCCAGGCATCATATGCGCCAGTCCCTGACCGGACCGGCGGCCCAACCGGTCCATGGTTCGCGCGAGCGACCAAACGGCGGCACTGCACTGGAAGACGGGTCTCTGGCGAATGCCGGCTGGTCCCGTTCGTGCCTCCGGGATTTTCTGTCGTGTCTTCCTGTACCTGCGGCGACCGTGCGCCGCCGCGTCACCCCTTTTCGGTGTCCTCGGCCTGCCATGCCCATCCGGCCGATCGTCCCCCTTCGGCCGATGAGCGTCCAGAAGCCGGGCACGATCTGGACGCGATATATCGGACCCATCGCATATCGCTCTTCCATTTCCTTCGCCGCAAAGCAGGAGCCGAGGAAGCACCGGACCTAGTGCAGGAAGTGTTTGCTCGCGCCGCGGGGAGCGCACAGCGCCACCAGCTCATCAATCCGGGCGGGTTTCTTCGCCGCATCGCCCAAAATCTCCTTATCGATCGCGCGCGGCGCCAGAAGTCCGCGCGGGCGATCTTCTTTCCGCTTCGCGAGGAGCGCGACGGCGCGACGCCTGCGGCGCAGGAGTGGAACCTCGAAGCCGCGGACCTGCTGCGATTGTATGAAACGGCGGTTGACGCCATGCCGCCAAAAACGCGCCGCGTTTTCCTGATGCACCGGGTGGACGAACTCAGTTATCGCGAGATACACGAACTGCTGGGCATCAGCATCGCAACGGTGGAATATCATATGATGAAAGCGCTCGGTCAGATTTCAAAGTTGGTGGACGGCGGCCGATGACGAGCACAAGCGGCGGCAACTATCCCGTCGATGAGGTCGCGCAGGCGTGGCTGATCAAGATGCGCGGCGAGGACGCCGGCGCGCTGCGCGGAGAGTTTGAAGCGTGGCTCCTCGCATCGGCCGATCATGGCGAAGCCTACCGCCGCGCCGAACGCCGCATGGCGGCCATGGCGGTTCTCAAGACCTCGCAGCGCCACGGAACAAGCCATGCCGAAGCGCGGCGGGGCCGGGTTCGCGGCTGGCTGCCATGGGGCGCCGCCGCGACCGCAATCGCGCTGCTGATTGTAGCATTCGGGGCTGGAGGCGCCTCCCTTCCCGGCCAGCCCGGCAGTGCGTCCACCGCGCGCGCCGCCGAACCCCTGATTACGCAGCGCGGCGAGATCCGCACGTTCCGGCTTGCCGACGGCTCGCGCGCGACGCTTGATACCGACAGCCGGCTGGACGTCGCGTTCGGAGACGGCGACCGCAGCGTCCGCTTGGTAAAGGGCAGGGTCCGTCTTTCCATCGCCAAGCAAGCTAAACCGCTCCATATCGACGCCGGGACAGGCGCAGCAATCGCGAACGATGCCGAGATCGACCTTAGCCTCGACGAGGCCGGAACGGTCAGTGCGGCCCTCCGGCGCGGCGAGGCCGGCCTGCGCGCAGACGCCAAAACCGGTCCTGCGACCGCGTTGTCACAGGGAAAGACGCTGACCTATCGGCGTGATGGCAAGTTGCAGTTCGGTATGGCCCAAGCGTCTGACATTCCCGCAAACTGGCCCGAAGGCTGGGCCGAATATCGTTCGATAAGGCTCGACCGACTGGTTGCGGAGGCCAATCGCTATGCCGTCATCCCGATCGTGATCGACGATGCGGCGAGCGCCGCGCTTGAGGTTTCCGGCCGCTTCCATCTTAGCGAGACCGATGCTTTCGCTGAACGGATCGCAACCCTGTTCGGTCTCAGGGTCGAACGCACGGCGAGAGCCATCCATCTTCGCCGCCGATAATTTTTTCACCCAAGACTAAGGGGCTCCCCTTCGCCCCGTCAACGCACCCCCACTGGCCGCCTGCCTGAAGCACGGCCGAGGAAATGGGGGAGTGATAATGTTGAAGAAGTCCCGTTCGCTGGTCGCGCTGCTGGTCGGCAGTGCCACCTGTTTTTCACCTACGGTTGCGCTGGCCATGCAGCAACAGCGCCAGCCCTACGATATGCCCGCGCAGGATCTCGACGACGCGCTGCGCAGCGCTGCCACGATTGCCGACATCGAGCTCTACGCATCGTCGCGCGATCTTGATGGAAAGACTGCGCCGCCGTTGAAAGGCGAGCTGACGAGCCGCGAAGCAATCGAGGCGCTCCTCAAAGGTAGCGGGCTCACCGCAAGGTTCGAGGTCGGCTCGGTGGTCATTTCCAGACTCGCCTCCGCCGAAAATGCCGCCGCGACCGAGGCCGAGCCGATTGTCGTGACGGGGTCACGGATCACGGGCGCGCCCACGGCAACCCCTGTGATCCGGGTGACCTCGGAAGACATCCGCAACTCCGGCCATGCCGATCTTGGCGAGGTGGCGCGCAGCTTGCCGCAGAATTTCGGCGGCGGCCAGAATCCCGGGATCGGAAATTCGCAAGGCGCCGCGAATGAAAACGTGAACGCCAATGGCGCATCGACTTTCAACCTGCGCGGTATCGGTCCCAATGCGACACTGACGCTGATCAACGGCAATCGCTTTGCCTACAGCAGCGTCAATTCGGTGATCGACGTCAGCGCCATTCCCATCGCGGCGGTCGACCGCGTTGAGGTCGTGGCCGATGGGGCATCGGCCATCTACGGCGCCGACGCGGTCGCCGGGGTCGTCAATATTCTTCTCAAGCGCGACTATAAGGGCGTATCGACCAGCGCCCGGCTCGGCCTTTCGACCGACGGCGGCAATTTCCAGCACCAATATAATCTTCTCGGCGGATCGCGCTGGTCGGACGGCGGCATCATCGCGGCCTATGATTATTCGCACGGTACCGCGATCCGGGCGAAAGATCGCAGCTATGCCTTCGCCAACAACCCCGATTCGACGCTCTTCCCTGCCCTTCGCCGACACGCGGTTCTGCTGAGCGGTCACCAGTCGCTTGGCGGCGGCGTCACCCTGGCTGCCGATCTTATTTACAAGCGCGGAAGGATGGAGTCGGCGACCGGTTTCACGGTCGCTCAGCCGCTCCGAAACTCAGGGCTTGAGGCGCGCACCAAGTTCGAAACATTTGGCGTCGCACCGACGCTGTCGGCCGCACTGTCGGCCAATTGGAAGCTGAAAGCGGGCGCGTTTTTCGGCACCGACACGACCGATGGCATCAGCCAGAACTTCAGCGGCGGCGCGCCGAGCACTGCCACCGCGCGGCACTTCTTCAACCGGAATATCGCGGTGGAGGCGGGACTGGAGGGGTCGCTGTTCGAGCTCCCCGCGGGCCCCGCGCGACTGGCCTTTGGCGGCGGCTATCGCACCAACCGTTTCAAATCCGAAATCGGAACCCGCAGCTTTTCACGCTCGCGCCGCAATCATTTCGCCTATGGCGAGCTTTTACTGCCGATCGCGGACCCCGATCAGGATCTGGCCTTTGCGCACCGCGCTTCGCTGACCGGGGCGCTGCGCTATGAGGATTATTCGGACTCCGGCGACATCGTCACCCCGAAGCTGAGCTTCGTCTATGATCCGGTCGAGCAGGTCCGGCTGGGGGTGTCATGGGGCAAATCCTTCAAACTTCCGACGCTCTATCAACAATATTCCGGCTATGTTGCGCTGCTCGTGCCGGTCGGCGGCTTCGGCCAGGGATTTCCCGCTGGTTCGACCGTCGCTTATGCTCTCGGGCCGAACGACCAGCTCGAGCCTGAACGCTCCGAAAACTGGACCTTCAGCGCGACCGTGAAACCGCTCCATGGTCTTGAGGTTTCGGCAAGCTATTTTCGGATCGACTATAAGGATCGCGTTGCGCCGCCGCTCGCCTCGGGCGCCGGGGTTCTGAACAATCCGATCTTTGCTGATCTCGTTACCTTAAATCCTGCGCCGGCCCTGCTCGACACCATCTTCGCCGGTGCCGATGGCGGGCTCCAGAACATTACGGGGTCTCCCTACGACCCGGCGCGCGTCGTCGCCTTCCTCGATGCTCGCGACCGCAATATCGCGCGGCAGAAATATCGCGGCGTCGACATCGCGGTACGATATGATGCCCAGCTTGGCAGCGACCGGCAGCTGAGCCTGAACGCCGGAGCCACCTGGCTCGACAGCAGTCAGCAATTGCTTCCCGGCCTGCCGGTGACCGACCTCGCGGGAACAATCTTCCGCCCGCCGCATTTTCGGGCGCGCGGCGGGCTCACGCTGAGCGACAAGGCCTTCTCGCTCGCGGCCTTTCTCAATCACAGCGCGAGCGTCACGGACAATCGTCGTCCGGCAGCCATCAAACTTAGCGGATCGACAACGCTTGACCTGACCGGCCGATTGCGGCTCGGCGCAGGCACGGAAGTTGCGCTGAGCGCACAGAATGTCTTCAACAGCAAGCCGGAGCCGATCTTCACCACCTCGCCTTTCGATGCTCCGTTTGACACGACGAACGGGTCAGCAATTGGCCGCTTCCTGAGCGTCACGGTTCGGCATGACTGGTAGCATCCGCCTATGGCCGCTTCTTCTGTTGGTCGGTCTCGCTAACAGCGGGACGGCCGTCGCGGAGGAAGGTCGGCGCTGGACGCTCGAAGATGTGGTGACCGTCCCGGCGGAGTTCGAATTGAGCTTGGCGAGCGACGGCAAGTCGCTCGCCTATCTCGAACGGCGAGCGGATCTCCAAAAGAATGAGACCGTCTCAATTCTTCATCTGTTTGACCTGCGCTCGCGCGCCTCGCGCGAGATTCTGCGCGCGGCGAGCGCAGAGCAGCTCCGACCGTTGCCGAACGGCACGGGCTGGAGCCTACTGCTAGATCGGGGCGACGAGCTTCAGCTCTATGCGCTCGACGCCGAAGGGACGATCAAACCGCTGCTGGTGCGCGATGCGAAGGTTACCGTCGGCCAGACCGAAGGCGCGCTGTTCGCCGTGCGAAGCGGTGCGCCGCGCCGGATCGGGATTTTATATCACGACTGGTCTCCCGACGGACAATGGCTTTGGTACGCCACGCTAAAGCCAAGTTCGGAACCGGCCAATGTTGCCATCGACGACGCGGTGGTTAGCCAGCGCAATCGGCGTCGCGCGCCGGTCCGGGCGATCGTAGAACTGCGCATACGGTCGGCGACGGGCGAAGACTGGCTGGTCGCATCGCGGCCATCGGGCGACCGGCTTGCTTTCTATTATGGCGGCCATGTCGAATGGACCGACGAAGGGCCGCGCTACCAGTTAGAGCAATCCGATGCGGAGCGGGCCGACGGCATCGGGACCTTTTCCTGGAGCTTTGTCACCAACGCCAGCCGGCCCATTCAGGAAAGTTCGGGTTTTCCGGCGATCGGTCTGGTGCGCGGCCCGAATGGCGGAACTCTTGCAAGCGAGGGTTTCGGCAGGACGCTTGCCCTCACGGAGACGCACACCGATGGCCGAAAAACTCACTATGGTCGCCAGCCCTATTACATCGGCGACCCGCGTTCGGCAGGAAATTGGCTCTCGGGGGATGGGCTAAGCGCGCTGCTGGGGGTGCGAACGACCTCGCATCCACGGTACGGGTTGGTTTTGCTTACCGGTCGGCACGCAACGTCGCTGATCCGCCCCGGCAGCTTGACGGCCTGCGACTTTCGCGAGGATCTCGCGTGGGGCATTTGCGTCGAGGAAGGGCTGAACCAGGCGCCACGGTTCGTCCGTGTCGAACCGAAAGACGGGCGCGTGCAGGCCATCGCTCCGCTCTCCGCTGCTCATGATTCGATCGCACCGTTGCGCGTCACGCCGCATCAATGGACAAACCGGCTCGGCTACCGATCGACCGGATTCATCGTCTGGCCTCGCAATTACCAGACAAGCAGTCGCTACCCGGCGATCATCATCACTCATGGCAGCGATGCGGACGAGCGCTTCGCGAACGTCGATCTGCAATGGAACTACCCCGCTCAGCTGTTCGCCGAGCGCGGATATGTCGTCATTCTCATGAACGACCCCTCGGCTCGGCAGCAGGCTGAGCTTTGGCACGCCTATATGATATGGTCGGGCGGCCCAGGCACACTCGGTCCCGAAAAGCTGCGCGAGCTGATCTGGATCAACGGCGTCTATAGTTTTGAAGACGCGATCGCCGAGTTGGCAAGCGAAGGCATTGTCGATCCCGACCGCATTGGCATTGCCGGGTACAGTCGGGGATCGCAGATGGTGAATGTCGCGATGACCCAATCGGAGATGTTTCGCGCTGCTTCCAGCGGGGACGGGAATTATCTTGAACCCGCATCCTATTCAGATCCGAAAGACGGGTATCACGCCGTCTTCGGCGGCCCACCTTCAGGTCGTTACCTCGACGCCTATCGCCAGCTGTCGCCCTCGCTCCGTGCCGATAGGGCGTGTGCTCCGGTCCTTCAGCAAATGGCTTCTCCCTTTGCGGGAGCGATCGATTTCTACGCCGCGCTGCGCGAAGCAAAGGTTCCTGCGCAGATCAGTCTCTATCCTGGCGAGACCACCGCCACCGATGAGACCCATCTGTTTCACATCCCCTCCAATCGGCTGCGCGCGATGCAAGAGAATCTGGCGTGGTTCGACTTCTGGCTTCGCGATCGGCGCGACCGGGATCTGGATGACAGAGGCGCATTCGACCGCTGGGCGAAAATGGCGGCGCAATGGAAAACAAGGTGTGTGCAGACGCGAGGCGCCGAGCGGCGATAGCCTTATGACGCGCGAACATCCGTCCACCAACGAACCCAGCTTTCCGCCGCGCAAAGTGCGAGGATGCGCTGCGCCTTTTCGAAGCCCGCCACCGTCGGCTGCGAGGCTCCTTCCAAGGTCCTGAGGTCGAGCAGACCGGCCCGCGCCAGCAGGCCAGTGCGCAGCAGGTCGCCGGCATGTTCCGCGTTCGCCTGGAATATGCGCTGCATGAAGCCGCCCGGCCCGCCCTTGGACGTGCGGCGCAATAATTGCACAGGGACGATGGATTTGAATGCCGCCCGAGCGACGGCGCGATCCCTGCCGCCCTCGATCCACTGCCATGTCGGGATTGACAGGCATGTTTCGACGATTGGTTGCGACAGGAGCGGCGCGACATGCTGCGGATGGGAGCGGCGGGGATACAGCTCGATGCTGCGATGCGCGCGCGCCAGCAGCCTGACATGCGCCGCCTTGCCGGGCGGCGTGCCTTCGGGCGCTTCCATCCATGGATGGGGCGGCCTCGGCACATCCAGCTCGGCGATCGCGGCGGAAGAAAGCCCGGAAGTGTCGCGATGAAGTTTTACGGGCCGGCTGCAGTCACGATAGCGATCCCAGGCGTGCCGCAAGATGGTCGCACCGCTGGCTCCCGTCAGATCGCTCAAATCGCGCAGGGTGTCGAAAAGCCCGTGACGCGGTCCCTGCGCCATGAAACGATCGACGAACGGCGAGGCGCTGCGGATCGCACAGAAGATATTGTCCCCGCCATTGCCCGAGAAGAAGGCATCGATTTGATGCTCGCGGCGGAGCTCTTCATGAGCCGACGCGATTGCCTGCATGTAGAATGGCGCGTGCGGCCAAGGGTGGTGCGGCGCCACGGCGCGATCAATCTCAACCTTGCCGAGGTCATAGTGGGCTTCAAGCAAGGGAACGCCAATCGCCTTGGCGAGAATGGAAGCATAGCGGCGCTCATCGCCAATCGCATCGTCTTCGATCATCGTCAGGCAATGAAGCGCGGCGGCGCGGCGAGATGCGGCGCCGGCGACAATCGAGGAATCGAGGCCGCCAGATACGCCGGTCAATATGGAATCAAAGCAGGACGCCCAGCTTTCGATACAGTCGAGCGCCACGGCGCGAAGCTTACGGGCGGCCACCTCGAACCGCTTGTGGGGGACCTGCGTCCAATCCCACGGTGACCACCAGCTTTCCAGACGACGCGATCCCGAAGTAATGATCAGACATTCCCCTGGAAGCAGTACCTGGACACCTTCGAGGCAGGTTTCTCGGCTAGGCGCGCCTCCATTAGCCAGAAACCGCGCAACTGCCGGATAATCGACGCCGCCACGTCTGCCGAGATCGGCAGCGTCGCTCGACGCTGTGACGCCCGCCCCATCGGCGCGGTAATAGACGGGCAACAACCCGGACGGGTCGCGAAATATCGCGAGACCTCCACCGGGCCGCGCCAAGATGGACACATAGCCGCCCCAATAGTCGGACACGAGCGACCGGCCGCTAGACGCCGCCATTCTGGTTACCGCCGTTTCATGCAGATCCAACACGCGGCGGCTCATTTCGCCTCGCTCGAACAGGTGGCCGATCAGATATCCATGCCCACCCAGGGCAAGCGGCTGTCGATCGCACCAGAGCCGAGCGCCTGGAAGCGATAAGGCGGGTGGGTCCGCTTCGCCATTGTCACGATCAGCCTGTCCCGACGCCTCGGAAATCTCGATGCGAAAGTACCCCGGCATCAGGCGACCAATATCGGTGTGTAGGGGGTCACCACATCGAGCGGATCGGTCAATACCGCCGAGCCCAGCTGCACCCAGCAATGCGCGGCGAATGGCAAAGTTACGCCGATCACCAGCCGGGCCTCGCACCCCTTTCCGGCCAGCACACGGCGCATTGCAACGCCGCGGCTGAGGCATTCATCCATGCCGGAAAAATAGTGACGCGCTCGCTTAAACGCCGCGGCTACCTGGCGTGCATCCGACCGTTGAACGTGCGGAGCTACTGGCACGCCGTGCAAAAGATTAGGCAGAATTTCCATTAGAGCGAGTTTCCGAACATGCCGCTGAGCTAGGGCCAGGACCCATACCGAACGGGCTGTCTCAACCGCCGAAGCCCTTTCGAGATTTGGCTCCTCGAGAACACTGCTGGTCGGAGCGATCCTTTCGGAACTAGATTGATCGACCGGCGGCGCCAGATGGTGCAAGCCGCGTGCGGCAAGCCAATCATTGTCACCCTCCTCTTGCGCTCCGGCGACAATCCGGGAAAAGCGATCAGCCGCACTTTGCTCAAGCATGAAATAGCGATCGCGGGACAAGTCCAGAAAGACGAAGGTGCCGCCGACTCTGCACCAATGCGTGGCAGCTGAAGTGATGACATTCATCATGGAAGCGCGCGACGGAGCGGTGGCGTGCAGTGCGAGGACTGCACGCCACGCGTCAGTCAATCGTCGGCGCTGATGCCGCCGAGGATAAACTTGTCCCCGGGCTGTACGTCCTGCTGGCCCGACGGCAGCGCGCCGAGGGTTTCGTCCTGGGCGGCGCCGAGATCGATGATGTCGTCATGCGTTTTCATGTCACGTTCCTTTTCAAGGTTGCGACCAAGATGAGTCGCAGTTGAAAAGTATGCCTCGCGTCAGAGCGCTACTATTTAATAATCCAATTATTATTCTAGGCGTTGCATCGCGAAAAAGTGACCGAGCAAAGGAAACGCGCGTCTGGAGCACGTACCACCACCTTTAGCAATTGCCTGGACATACGTGGCGGAACCCGGTCACTCGCCCAGTTGACTGTACGGGCGCGCGCCTATTTCCAACAGATCGACCGCAATCAGCAACCAAAACTGCGACCGAAAATGGATCTAATTGGAGTATGCCGTCCAAAGCTGCGCCAGCGGGGTTGCGCGCTGCGATACCGGCGATCGCTAGATCGTCTGATCCTGTCCGGCGGTGCTAGCCTGAACTGATCCAATTTTCTGATGAGAGGCACCAGATTCTTACCCACGGCACGGTACTTGTCGCGACCTTGGAGAGGTTAACTGAGGGAGGATATGAGAGGCAACCTACAGGATTTGAACCGGTGACCTTCGCCATCAGAGAGTCGTCAAGATTGGTCTTGGAAAGGTCCGATCGAAGAGCAGATTTGCGCGTGGCCACGAGGTTTTTTCGCTCCTGAAAACGGTGATTGCTGGGTGATTGCTGGCCAATTTTTGGAGGTCAAAATTCTGTTAAAAGTCATTCTATTTCAATAGCATGATTGACTTGTCACATGAAGTGTGGTATTTCCGTTACCGGCGCCGTTAGAGTCTTTCCGAACCGGTCACCGGTCGCCGACCCAGATCGGCGGGACATGCCGCTGCCATTCGATCGCGGCTTCGAGCTGATAGGCGAGCGCCAGCAGCAAGGCCTCCCCGCCGGGGCGGGTCGCGAACTGCACGCCGACGGGGAGCCCGTTGTCGCTGAAGCCGATCGGCAGGCTGATCGCGGGGGTGCCGGCGAAATTGTCGATCCAGCAATAGCCCGCATAATCGATCAGCGGGTCCTTCTGATCGTCCCAGGAAATATCGGGGCCGAACACGCCGATGCGCGGGATTTCGGTGCCGAGCGTCGGCGTCATCCAGATGTCGATCGCCTCCAGCCGGCCCAAATAGGCGGCGACGACGCGCTCGATCGCCGTCCATGCCGCGGCGAATTGTTCGTCGCCGATCGCCTCGCCCGCCGCGATCAGCGTCGCCGAGCGGTGTTCGAGGTCTTCGGCTTTGACCTCGATCCCGATCGCCTGCGACAGCATGCCGAGGCGGCGGCTGAACATGCCTTCGGTGATCGTACCGAGCAGGTCCATCGCGGCCGGGGCGTCGAAGGGGAGGTCGGCGTCCGCGACCTGGTGGCCGAGCCGGCCCAGCAACGCGATCGCATCGCCGAAAACGCGCTGGACGCTGGCGTCGGGCAGCGCGCCGGTTCGCATCACCTGGCTATAGGCATGGATGCGAAGGCGGTGATCGACGGGCGACGTCACGAGCGGAACCGGCGGCAGGCAGCTCGGATCGCGCGTCTGCGTCGCCTCGAGCCACGCCGCGGTGTCGCGCACGGTGCGGCTGACGCAGCCGTTCACCGTCAGATCGGCGAGCGACCGGAAGGCTTCTTCGCCGGCGTTGCGGCCGCGCGACGGCTTCAGACCGACGAGCCCGCAGGGCGCGGCGCCGTGGCGGATCGATCCGAGCCCGTCGCTCGCATGGGCGACCGGAACCACTCCCGCGGCCACCGCCGCCGCGCCGCCGCCCGACGAGCCGCCCGGCGTATGATCGAGGTTCCACGGATTGCGCGTCGGGCCGAGCAAGGGCGATTCGGTGACCGCGTTCAGCCCTAGCTCGGGCATCGCCGAGCGCGCGATCGAGATCAGCCCGGCGCCCTTCATCGCCCGCGCATAGGGGGCGTCGTCGGGCGGGATGAAATCGCGCAGCGCGGCCGAACCGAAGCTTGCGGGGATGCCCTTTTCGGGAAGCATGTCCTTGATCAGCGTCGGAACGCCGGCGAGCGGGCCGGATCGCGCCTCGCCCGCCTGGCCGCGTGCGCGCTCGAAGGTCGGCCAGGCGATGAAGTTGAGCTGCGGGTTGACCGCTTCGGCGCGCTCGATCGCCCGATCGACCAGCGCGGACGCGGTGACGCGCCCCGCCGCCAGCGCCTCGCGCATGTCGGTCATGTCCGAAGGGGCGGAACCGGTCGATCGCGTCGTCGTCATAGGGAATCCTCTAGGAGCGCGGGCCGGATCGCCCGGAGAGTGGAGGCATAGGGGCCGGGCGCGAAGGCCATCAATATCGCCGAGGCGACCAGCGCCGGCAGGCTGACGATCGTGATGGCGTAGAGCATACCGCGTGGCCCCGCGATCAGGCCGGAAATCCAGCCGATCGCCAAGGGTGATACGGCGAGCGCGAGCGCGTTGACGATACCGAGCAGCGCCAGAACGCGCGAACGGAGGTGCGGCGGCGCCAGATTTTGCAGGACGCCGGGCATCAGCGAGGAGGCGGCAATGCCGAGCGCGCCCTGCACAGCCGCGATAGCATAGACCTGAAACGCCGAGGCCGCGAACGGCAGCAAGGCGGCGGGCAACGGGGTCAGCGCGACGAAGATCGCGGCGGCCCGGACGGGGTCAAGGTCGGCATCCCTGCGGCGCAGCCTGAGCATCAGCGGCGCGAGAAGCACGCCGGCCACCGTCGCGATGACGATCGCGGTGCCGAGCCCGACGCCGACGGTCGCGGGATCGATCCCGAACGCGCGCGGCAGCGCCAGCGGGAACCACATCAACCCCGAGGTCATCGCGACCGCCATCGCGAAAATCGACCCGAAGATGCAGGCCAGCGTGCGCCAGTGCGCCGTCGCATAGGGGATGAAATCGCGCGGGGCGGCGTCATCGGCGGCGGTCGGTGATCCCGCCCCGCCACCATGATGGCCGAGCGGCATCGTCAGGACGAGCAGAAAGAAGATCGGTCCCGGCAGCGCGATCAGCATCATCGCGAGGCGCCAGCTGTCGATACCGGCAAGCCATCCGGGGAACATGTCATGCGCTCCCGCCAGCCATTGCAGCATCGCGCCGCCAAGCGCCATGCCGAGCCCGGCGCCGAGCAGCGAACCGCCGTAGAAGATGAAATTCGCGGTGTTGCGCTGTCGTTCGGGAAACAGATCGGGGATCAGGGCGAAGACGATCGGTGCAAGACCCGCCTCGCCGATCGCGATCCCGATCGTCGCGGCGAACAGGCCGCCGAAGCTGTCCTGAAAGGCGAAGAGCGCGGTCGCCAGCGACCAGCAGGCGACGCCGAGCGCGAGCAGAAGCCGGCGCCCGAACCGATCGGCGAGCCAGCCCATCGGATAACTCGCGACGCTGGCGAAGACCGCCATGCCGAGCCCCTGCAACATGCCGAGTTGCAGGTCGGTAAAGCCGAGCGACGTCTGGAGCGCCGGCGCGATCAGGCTGAGCATCTGGCGCACGACGAAGGCGAAAAGCGTCGTCATCAGCAACACGCCGAGCCCGTACCACGCCCATGCGGCGGCACCCCGCGCTTCGCGCGCTTCGCCTTGGGCCGCCCTTGATATTTGGATTTCCATATCGCTCTCCCAGAGCCTGTTTCGCCGGACATAATAAACAAGTTGACTTTATTGTAAATGGGGCAGATGAGTCGCATCGACGAAAAGAGGCTGGCGGCGTCGAGCGGCAGCCCACCCGTCGGGAGAAGATCGATGTCCTTTTCGGTGCGCACCGCCCTCGAGCAATTCGCCCTTCCCCATCCGTCGGGGTCCCATCCGTCGGGCCCCCATCCGTCGGACCAGGGCCGGCTGACGATCAGCGTCGCACCGCCAGCAGGACCGATGCCCGACAGCGGCGTTCCCGTCCTTTATGTCGTCGATGGCGACCTGCTGTTCGGCATGGCCGCCGAAATCGCGCGCGCGGTGTCGAGCGTCGCGGCCTTTCCCGCCCATTATGTCGTCGGCATCGGCTATGACGCCGACTATGCCGATTTCCTGAAGCTCCGCACCGCGGACCTCACCCCGCCGATCGGGGCCGAGGCACTGGAAAACCTCGGCGGACTCGCCGCGGCGATCGGCGGCGCCGAGAGCGGCGGCGCCGATGCGTTCCTCGCCTTCCTGACGGGCACGCTGCGCGCCGAAATCGCGGCGCGCTATCCCAAGGCGGCCGATGGACCGCAAATATTGTTCGGCCATTCGCTCGGCGGGCTGTTCGCCGCGCACGCGCTGCTGACCCGTCCCGACAGCTTCGCCGCCTTCATCGCGAGCAGCCCGTCGCTCTGGTGGAACGGCTTTGCGATCCTCGGCGAGCTGCCGGCGTTCAAGGAGCGGCTTGCCGCCCTGCCCGACCAGCCGCGCGTCTTCATCGACGTCGGCGCCAGGGAGCAGGAGCTGCCGACGAGCGTGCCCGACGGGATCGGCGTGACGCTGGAGGAAGCGCAGGCGCAAATCCGCGCCGCGCGGATGGTCGACGCCGCAAAGGAATTTGCCGGCGCCGTCCGCGACGCCGGCCTGACCGAGCTCCGCCATATCGCCTTCGCCGACGACGATCATGTCTCGGCCGCGCCCGCCGCCATACTGCACGGCATGCGCTTCGCGCTCGGCCGCGACCGCTGAAACGAACAACGAAAATCCGATGAGGGGACTGACTATGCGACTTCCGACCAAGGCCCTGGGTGGCACCGCCCTTGCTCTCGTGCTCGTCTCGCCCGCCATCGCATGGGCGCAGGACGGCGAAACCGGCTTCGGCGAGGAAATCGTCGTGACCGCCCAGAAACGAACCCAGTCGCTGATCGATGTGCCGCAGTCGGTGTCGGTCGTATCGGGCGCGACGCTCGAGCAGCAGGGCGCGACCAATTTCGCCGACTATCTGAAAAATGTTCCGAGCCTGCAACTGGTGCAGGGCACGCCCGGTCAGGGCCGGCTCGTGCTGCGCGGCGTCAACACCGGCGGGGTCGCCTCGACCGTCGCGGTCTATATCGACGAGACGCCTTTCGGGTCGAGCACCGGGCTGGCCAACGGATCCGAACTCGCGGGCGATTTCGACAGCTTCGACATCGCGCGGATCGAGGTGCTGCGCGGCCCGCAAGGCACGCTCTATGGCGCGAGTTCGCTGGGCGGTCTGCTGAAGTTCGTCACCAACGAACCCTCGACCGCGGGGTTCGAGGCGAAGGCGCTCGGCGGGGTCGAATTCACCGACGGCGGCGATGCCTCGTACCGCGGCGCGGCGATGGTCAATGTGCCGCTCGGCGAGACTTTGGCGTTTCGCGCCTCGGGCTCGTACCGCAAACAGGGCGGCTATATCGACTCGATCGGCACCGCCGGATCGAACGTCCGCAGCAACATCAATGATTTCGAAAATTACGGCGGGCGCGCGTCGCTGCTGTGGAAACCCGACGCCGATCTCAGCGTCCGGCTGAGCGCGCTGATCCAGAATCTTTATGTCGATGCCCCCGGCATCGTCGAGGCCGATCCCGCGACGCTGAAGCCGCTCTATGGCGGCCTGACCCAGTCCGAATATCTGCCGACCTTCAGCGATGTGAAATACCGGCTCTATAACGGCACGATCGACTATGACTTCGGCGGCGTCACGCTGACGTCGGCGACGAGCTATGGCGAGCAGCTCCAGTCGTTCCGCGCCGACTATACCGCCAATCTGTCGGCGGCGCTCGGCGGCTCCTATGTCTATTTCGACCAGCAGACCGAAAACCGCAAATGGACGCAGGAACTGCGCCTTGCGTCGAACGGCGGCGACGTCCTCGAATGGATGGTCGGCGGATATTACACGCACGAAAAGGCGCGGATCTTCCAGAATCTGAAGACTGCCGTGCCCGGCACCCCCGGCGTGCTGACCCCGATCGACCTGCCCTTCGACTATGCGGTGTTCAACCTCGACTCGCGCTATGAAGAGATCGCGGGCTTCGCCAACGCGACGTTGCATCTGTCGCCCTGGTTCGACGTCGATTTCGGCGGCCGGTACAGCCACAACAGCCAGCGCGCCGAACAGGTGACCGACGGCGTGCTGCTCGGCACCGCGGTGATCGACGGCCTGCGCTCGTCGGACAATGTCCTCACCTGGTCGGTCGCGCCGAAGGTCAAATTCGGCGATCAGGCATCGCTTTATGCCCGCGTCGCCAAAGGCTATCGCCCCGGCGGCCCGAACGTCATCCCGATCGGATCGCCACCCGGAACGCCGACGACGTTCGAGCCCGACACCGTCACCAGCTATGAAATCGGCTTCAAGGGCGACACCGCCGACCGCAGCGCCTCGATCGAGGCGGCGCTCTATCATATCGACTGGCAGGACATTCAGCTCGCGGCGGTGGTCAACGGTTTCGGCGTCAATGTGAACGGGACGAGCGCGAAGGTCGATGGCGCCGAAATCGTCGCGACGCTGCGGCCGGTGCGGGGTTTCACGACGTCGATCGGCTTCACCTTCACCGATGCGAGGCTCAGCGGCGACACCGATCCGTTGGCGGTGGGCGCGGTGAAGGGCGACCGCCTGCCCTTCACCCCCAAATATGCCGTCAGCCTCAACGCCGATTACCGGTGGGATCTGGGATCGGACGTCAGCGCGTCGATCGGCGGGTCGATCCGGTCGCTGTCGCGGCAGAGCGGCGGCTTCGATCCCGCCTATCGCGCCGCCTTTGGCGAATTCGCGCGGGTGGACGCCTATGAGGTGGTCGACCTGCGCGCCGGGCTCGATTTCGGGCGCTATGCGCTCAGCGCCTATGCCAATAATCTGACGGGTAGCGGAGGGATCACGTCGACGCAGGCGCTGCTCGGCGTCGCGGGATTGCCGCGCAACGCCCATGGCGCGCTCGGGACCGGCGTCATCCGGCCGCGGACGATCGGCGTCAATGCGACCGTGGCTTTTTGAGGCGGCTCGCTTATCACCGGCGCACCCGCTATCGCAGATGATCGAGGCATGACGAGGACCATGACCAGACCCCGGCGCAGCCAGGCCGACCGCAGCGCCGCGACCCGCGCCAAGGTGCTCGCGGCCGCGCGCGATGTGCTCTGCTCGCAGGGCTATTCGGGGGCGACGATGTTCGCGATCCGCGACGCGGCGGGGATGAGCCTTGGCGCCATCCAGCACCAGTTCCCGACGAAGGCGAAGCTGATGGCGGCGGTCGCCGCCGAGTTCGCCGCCTATCGCACCCGCATCTATGCCGAGGCCATTCGCGCCGGCACGACGCCCCGCCAGTCGATGGAAAATCTGATCGACGCCAATTACCAGATGGTCAGCCGCCCCGAAATGGCGGCGGTGCTGGAGATTCATCTCGCCCGGCGCAACGACCCCGATCTCGATCAGGAAGTCGGGCCGAGCGCGCGGCGCTTCGACCGCAGGGTCCGCTTATGGGGCCATTTGATCCTGCGCGCGGCGGGGATCGGCAATGACGAGGCGTATCAGACGCTGCAACTGCTCAACAACGCCGTCACGCGCGGCCTGACGGTCGAATATATCCGCAATCCGGACATGGCGCTGATCGAGCGGTCGGTGGCGATATGGAAGCGCCAGATGCTCGAACTGGTCTTCGGCCCTGACGAGGCCGGCGGTTCCTAGTCGTCCGCGCGCTTGGCGGCCTTTTCGTTCCGCAGCCGGTTTTCGCGCATCGCAAGTTCTTCGTAGCGGCAAAGCGGGACCGCGGGCTTGGCGGCGTCAGGCGTTTCGCGGCGGGGTTTCTTGTCGGGCATGGCGCCGGCCATCCTAGCCTACGCGCCGCGCATAAACAAATGGGGCGGCCTCTTGCGAGGGCCGCCCCAGTCATGTGGATCCGTCGGGGAGAGGGAGAGGACGGTTCCGGAGATTGGTGTCGGTTGCCTTAGCGCGCCAGATTAACGGGCCGCCATCTGGCTGTCGGTTTCGACTTCGGCGACGCCGGCGATCTTGAGCGCGGCGCGGAACTGCTTGGCGGCGGCGCGTTCGTTGCCCGCTTCGCACAGCTTCTTGCCGGTCGAAACGAAGCGTTTGGCGCTCGACTGCTTGCCGCCCTCGACGCCGCTCGCGGCGACATGCGCCTGTTCGGCGAGTCCGGCGCAGCGATAATCGCCGCCCGACTGGGCATAAGCGGGGCTCGTCGAGGCGATCAGGCCGGTGAAGGCGAGCGCCGAAGCGGCGACGACGGCGAAAGCGGTGGGAAAGCGGCGGAAAGAGGAGAGCTGATAGGCCATGGGAGAGGTTCCTTTCGTTTCTTTGTGCAACCTTTTTAGGTGCGGTTGCGCAGATAGATAATCCTCTATAATCTGCAAGTGCTTTGAAGCAGGATTTAACAATCCCCCAAGGGGCGCTCGACGGGATCGAAGCCTTCCTGCGTGTTGCGGAAAGGCGCAGCTTTTCCGCCGCGGCCGCCGACCTCGGCGTCTCCCCCTCCGCGATCAGCCAGACGATCAAGGCCCTCGAAACGCGCGTCGGCGCGCCCCTGTTCATGCGCACGACACGCAGCGTGGGCCTCACCCAGGCGGGCGAAATGTTCCTCGAGCGCGCCGCCCCCGCCTATACCGGGCTCGCCGACGCCTATGAGGCGGCGCGCAACCTCGGCAACCGGCCTGCGGGACGGCTGCGGATCAATTTGATGCGCGGCGCGGTGCAGCCGCTGTTCGAGCCGATCATCGCGGGCTTTTGCGAAACCTATCCCGACATCGAACTCGAGATTTATGCCGACGACGCTTTGGCCGACCTCAGCGCCGGCGGCTTCGATGCCGGGGTGCGGATGGGCGAATCGCTCGACGCCGACGTGATCGCGGTGCGCCTGACCGGCCCCTTCCGCTTCGTCGTCGCAGCGGCGCCCGCCTATCTGGACAGGCACGGCCGCCCCGAAACGCCGGAGGAGCTGCGCGAGCACCGCTGCATCCGCTTTCGCCTCGCCACCGGGGCGCTGATGCCGTGGACGTTCGAGAAGGGAAACCGCGAATATGACGTCGGCGTCACCGGTCCGGTGATCGTCAACGACTGGATCGCCGCGCTCGTCGCGATCCGCACCGGCGTCGCGATGGGCATGATGGCCGAGCCGATGGCGAAGGCGATGGTCGCCAGTGGCGAACTCGAACTGGTTCTCACCGACTATTGCGCCGCGACCTCGGGGCTCTTCCTCTATTATCCGGGCCGCAAGCAGGTGATGCCCAAGCTGCGCGCCTTCATCGATTATGTGCGCGAATATCTGCCCGACGAGATCGCCGGCTAGAACCGGTCCCGAAATCTGTTTCCTCGCTATTCGACCCGACGCGGAAACAAATCCCTTTGCCGCCAGCAGAAAATTTGCGCTGGCGCATTGCCGCAAATCCCGGCAGCAAGTTGTCAACTAAAAGAGTTGGGATGACATATGATTGATCTTGCGGCTATCGACTTCACCGCGCTTCTGCCGTTCATCCTGATCGGCTTTGCGGCGCAGCTCGTCGACGGCGCGCTGGGAATGGCGTTCGGCGTGATCTGCAACACGTTGCTCGTCGCGGTTCTGGGCGTTCCCCCCGCGACCGCTTCGGCGCGCATCCATGTCGTCGAAATTTTCACCACCGGCGTGTCGGGGTTGAGCCATGTGTTCCACCGCAATATCGACTGGCCGCTCTTCTTTCGCCTGCTGATCCCCGGAGTGATCGGCGGGGTGCTCGGCGCCTATGTGCTGTCGTCGCTGCACGCCGAGGTCGTGAAGCCCTTCGTGCTCGGCTATCTCGTGCTGATCGGCATCTGGTTGCTGATCCGCGGCGTGCTGTATCCGCCCAAATTTTCCAAGCCCAAGGTCGTCGCACCGCTCGCCGTGGTCGGCGGGTTCCTCGACGCCGCGGGCGGCGGCGGCTGGGGTCCGGTCGTGACCTCGAACCTGCTCGTCCAGGGCGGCGAGCCGCGCAAGGTCGTCGGCACGGTCAACAGCGTCGAATTCTTCCTCGCGGTCGCGGTTTCGGTCGCCTTTATCTGGCACCTCGGCATCGGCGAAATCCTGGGCCCCACGCTAGGCCTGATCATCGGCGGCGTCGTCGCCGCACCGCTCGGCGCGATGATGGCGAAACGCTTCTCGCCCAAGGTCATGCTGATGCTGGTCGGCGTCGTGCTGATCGCGACGAGCGCGTTCGGGCTGTACAAGGTGCTGGTCGGGTAGCGGGGAGATGGCCGGTTACGGTGGGTAGCTGCCGCTAGCTTTTACAAACCCGTTCGCATCGAGCGAAGTCGAGATGCCCCTCGGACTGGCGCTGCGTCGACGGGTGTCTCGACTTCGCTCGACACAAACGGAAACAAGGGGCGTCTCAAAACTACATCAAAACCACCGATCAATTCGCCGGCTTCGGCTCGTCGATCTTATCGACCCATTCGGGGAAGAAGCTCGGTTCGCGCGCCGACCAGCCGGGGGCGGTGGCGGCGGCTTCGCTGATCGACTGGAGCAGGATCTTGCGCTTGTCGGGGTGAAGGTGCGGCAGCGACGCGGCGGCGCAGAAGGCGCCGGGCAGCCACGGCCGCGCGTGCGCGCCGAGGAGGCGTTCGTAGAGGAAGCGGTAGGCGGCGAAGCCCGGCAGGCGGTCCTGACCGAGGTCGAAGGCCGACACCGCGATCAGCGGCGCCATGAAATGTTCGAGTGCGTCGAGCCCGCTGTCGTCAGGGATATGCGCGCGAATTTCGACGAGCCGGTGATAGACGCGTGCCTGGACGCGGATCGCGGTTTCCTCGACCATGTCGCGCGACCAGCGCGCGATCGCATCGTCGCGTTCGAGCCCGATGTCGAGCGAACGGCGGATGTAACGCTGGGTCGCCGCGGGAAAACCCGCAAATTCCTTGAGTTCGGAAAGGGACAGGTCGCCTGCGGCCGGTCCTGAACGCGTCGCCATGGTCGTGCTCCCGCACGGCGCCCGGGGAGCCATCCCCCCGGAGGCCTGCGTCAGCCAATCTGCCATCCAAATGGTTAGTGTCAGGTTAACCATGATGTTAGCGATCGTTCAGCCATAGCCGGGCGTTGCGCGGCGACGCAGCGGAGCCTAATCAGCGTGTCTTGAAACTGTAAGACACACGAGACCCACCATGTCGCATTCACCGCAGCCGGTCATTTCCGCAACCGGCCTCTTCACCCCCGCCGAACGCATATCCAACGAGGAACTCGTCGCGAGTTTCAACGAATATGTCGCGCTGCATAACCGCGAAAATGCCGACGCGATCGCGGCGGGTGAAATGCCCGAACTGACCGAATCGAGCGTCGAATTCATCGAGAAGGCGAGCGGCATCGGGTCGCGCTTCGTCGTCGACAAGGCGGGCATTCTCGATCCCGCCCACATGGCGCCGCGCATCGCCGAGCGCGGCAACGACGAGCTGTCGATTCTCGCCGAGATCGCCGTCGCGGCGGCGAAGGATGCGCTCGCGCGCGCCGGGCGCGATGCGCGCGACGTCGATGCGGTGCTGTGCGCGGCGTCAAACATGCAGCGCGCTTATCCCGCGATGGCGGTCGAGATTCAGGACGCGCTCGGCATCGACGGCTTCGGTTTCGACATGAACGTCGCCTGCTCGTCGGCGACCTTCGGCATCCAGACCGCCGCCGACTATATCCGCGCGGGGCACGCGAAGAGTGTGCTCGTCGTGAACCCCGAGATTTGTTCGGGGCATTTGAACTGGCGCGACCGCGACAGCCATTTCATCTTCGGCGACGTCGCGACCGCGACTTTGGTCGAGGACAAGGAGATCGCGCCCGCGGGACATTGGGACATCCTCGGCACCAAGCTGAAGACCGTCTTTTCGAACAATATTCGCAACAATTTCGGCTTTTTGAACCGCGGCCACGGGGGGATCGACCAGTCGGGACCGAAGTCGGACAAGCTGTTCGTTCAGGAAGGCCGCAAGGTGTTCAAGGAGGTCGTGCCGATGGTCGCGAACATGATCGTCGAGCAGATGGAACTGCTGGGCCTCGCGGGCGGCGACATGCGGCGGCTGTGGCTGCATCAGGCGAACACCAATATGAACCGGCTGATCGCGCAGCGCGTGCTGGGCCACGAGGCGAGCGCGGACGAGAGCCCGACGGTGCTCGACACCTATGGCAACACGTCGAGCGCGGGGTCGATCATCGCCTTTCACCTCAATCACGAGGATATGGTCGCGGGGGATACCGGGCTGATCTGCTCGTTCGGGGCGGGGTATAGCGCGGGGACGGTGTTCGTCCGGAGGACGTAACCGTCGCCCCCGCGAAGGCGGGGGCCGTTGGCAACCTTGCGCTACGCCCATAGCGGCCCCCGCCTTCGCGGGGGCGACGATTTTCCTACGGCACGAAGGTCGTGAACAGGTAGATCGCGAACAGCATCAGGTGGATCACCCCCTGCAGCACGGTCGTCCGGCCGTTCGCGAGCGTCTGCACCGACACGATCAGCGACAGGAACAGGAGCACGGTCGATTTGGCGTCGAGGCCGAGGCTGATCGGCATGTCGGCGACGATCGACAGGATCGCGACCGCCGGAATCGTCAGCCCGATCGTCGCGAGCGCCGAGCCCAATGCGAGGTTGAGGCTGGTCTGGAGGCGGTCGGCTTTCGCCGCGCGCACCGCCGCGAGCCCTTCGGGAGCGAGGATCAGCGCGGCGATCAGCACGCCCAGCACCGCCGGCGGCGCGCCCCAGTCGGCGAGCAGCGCGCCCATCACCGGCGAGAGATTTTTCGCGAGCAGCACGACCGCGACGAGGCTGGCGAGGAGCAGCGCGCCCGAGATCGCGGTGCGCTGGACGGTCGGCGGCGCGGCGTGCGCGTCGGGTTCGTCATGCGCTTCGCCATCGGGAAGGAAATAGTCGCGGTGGCGCACCGTCTGCACCAGCGCGAAGGTCGCGTAGAGGATCAGCGACACGACCGCGACGAAGCCGAGTTGGGTTCCCGAATAGAAGGGGCCGGGGACGCTCGAGGTGAAATTGGGGAGCACGAGCGTCACGACGGTCAGCACCGTCAGCGTCGCGAGCGCGGCGCCGATGCCGGTGCGCTGGAACCTTTGTTCATGGTGACGGAGGCTGCCCGCGAGCAGGCAGAGGCCCATCAGGAGGTTGAGGATCACCATCACCGCCGCGAACACCGTATCGCGCGCAAGCGTCAGCGCCTTTTCGGGTTCGGCCTGCATCAAGGTGAGGATCAGCCCGACCTCGATCACCGTCACCGCGAGCGCGAGGATCAGCGTGCCGAAGGGTTCGCCGACGCGGTGCGCGATCACCTCGGCATGGTGGACCGCGGCGACGACCGCGCCCGCGAGGATGAAGCCGACGAGCCAGGCACCCAGCGGCATCGCGAGGCTCGCCATCGCGGCGAGGAAGCCGAGGATCGGGAAGATATCGTTGGTGTGGGCGGCGAGGCGGAATTTGGCGGTCATGGGGGCGTCTATTGCAGCCACTTTCCGACGTGGCTACCCCCGACGGAGCAATTAATGTGCGCGGACGGGCAATCCGGCGGCGGCGAGCCGCGCGTGGGCTTCGGCGACCGTCGCTTCGCCGAAGTGGAAGATGCTCGCCGCGAGCACCGCGCTCGCGCCGCCTTCGATCACGCCTTGGACGAGATGGTCGAGATTGCCCACGCCTCCGCTCGCGATCACCGGGACGCCGACCGCATCGGAGATCGCGCGGGTGAGCGCAAGGTCGTAGCCGTCCTTCGTGCCGTCGCGGTCCATGCTGGTGACGAGCAATTCGCCGGCGCCGAGGGCGGCGAGGCGGATGGCGTGCTCCACCGCGTCGATCCCGGTGGGCTTGCGGCCGCCGTGGGTGAAGATTTCCCATCGTCCGTCTTCCACACGCCGCGCGTCGATGCTGCCGACCGCGCACTGGCTGCCGAAGCGGTCCGCGATGTCGGCGACGAGATCGGGCCGCGCGACGGCGGCGCTGTTCACCGCGACCTTGTCGGCGCCCGCGAGCAGCAGTGCGCGCGCATCGTCAGCGCTCCGCACGCCGCCGCCGACGGTGAGCGGCATGAAACAGACCTCGGCGGTGCGGGCGACCATGTCGAGCAGGGTGCCGCGGCCCTGATGGCTGGCACTGATGTCGAGGAAGCAAAGCTCGTCGGCGCCCGCGGCGTCATAGGCGCGCGCGGCCTCGACGGGGTCGCCGGCGTCACGCAGGTCGACGAAATTGACGCCCTTGACGACGCGGCCGTCGGCGACGTCGAGACAGGGGATGACGCGGACGCGGACGGTCATTGAGCCAGCCTATTAGGTCCGTTCGTGTGGAGCGAAGTCGAGACACCCGTCAGTACAGCGCAAGACCGATGGGCATCTCGACTTCGCTCGATGCGAACGGGAATGGGATGGCAGTTCATCACCGCCCCGCCGCGATCGCTTCGGCGAGATCGAGGCGGCCGTCGTAGAGCGCGCGGCCGGTGATCACGCCTTCGATGCCGTCGGCGACGTGGGGGCGGAGCGCATGGATGTCGCCCAAGTCGGCGACGCCGCCGCTGGCGATCACCGGGATGCTCACCGATTTGGCGAGCGCGACCGTCGCGTCGACATTGCAGCCCTTGAGCAGCCCGTCACGGCCGACGTCGGTGAACAGCAGCGCGGCGACGCCGGCGTCCTCAAAGCGTCGCGCGAGATCCTCGACGCGCACGTCCGAAACATCGGCCCAGCCCTCGGTCGCGACCATGCCATCGCGCGCGTCGACGCCGACGACGATGCGGCCGGGGAGGTCGCGCGCGGCGGATTTGACGAATTCGGGGTCTTTCAAGGCCGCGGTGCCGATGATCACGCGCTCGACGCCAAGCGCGAGCCAGCGGTCGACACCTTCGCGATTACGGATGCCGCCGCCGACCTGCACCTTGCCCGGGAAGGCGGCGATGATGCTCTCGACCGCCGCGCCGTTGACGCTCGCGCCCGCGAAGGCGCCGTCGAGGTCGACGACGTGGAGGTGCGATGCGCCCGCGTCGGCGAAGAGGCGTGCCTGCGCCGCCGGATCGTCGCCATAGACGGTCGCGCGCGCCATATCGCCCTCGGCGAGCCGCACCACCTGCCCGCCCTTGAGGTCGATCGCGGGGAAGATGGTCAGGCCAGAATCTACGGGCGCCATGCCAGGAATCTTTCGAGCGTTGCGAGGCCGTAAGCCTGGCTTTTTTCGGGGTGGAACTGGACGCCGAGAATGTTGTCGCGACCGACTGCGGCTGCGAACATCACGCTGTGATCGCTCATCGCCAATATCTCGCTCTGCCGGGCCGCTTCGAAATAATAGCCGTGTAGAAAATAGGCTTCGCCGAGCGCAAGAACCGGGTGGCACTCACCTGCCAACTCCTCGACGGCTAATTTTCCCGATTTCCCGTCAAACGGAATGACATCGTTCCAGCCCATGTGTGGGAAGCGATATCCGAACCCCTCCTCGAAGCGTCGCACGGTGCCGCCGATCCAGCCGAGTCCTTCGTGCCGCCCATGCTCCTCGCCCGCATCGGCGAGCAATTGCATGCCGACGCAGATGCCGAGGAAGGGGGCGCCCTGCCCAAGCACGCGGCGTTCCATCGCCTCGACCAGCCCGTCGATCGCCGAGAGGCCGTTCATGCAGGCGGCGAAGGCGCCGACGCCGGGGAGCACAATGCGATCGGCCTTGGCGACAACATCGGGATCGGCGGTGACCGCAACATTGTCGGCGCCCGCCGCGACGAGCGCATTATGCACCGAGCGAAGATTACCCGCGCCATAGTCGATCAGGGCGATGGTCATTCAGTCCCCCTCCCGCTTGCGGGAGGGGTTAGGGGAGGGCATGTCCGATTAGTGGCGGCGGCCTGAAACAGGCCCTCCCCCGACCCCTCCCGCAAGCGGGAGGGGAGAATCATAGCACGCCCTTCGTGCTCGGAATCGCGTCGCCCTTGCGCGGGTCGATCTCGACCGCTTGGCGCAGCGCCCTGGCCAGAGCCTTGTACATGCTTTCGGCGATGTGGTGATTGTTCTCGCCGTAGAGCATCTCGATGTGCAGCGTGATCCCTGCGGTCTGCGCGAAGCTCTGGAACCAGTGCGGGAACATCTCGGTGTCCATCTCGCCGAGCCGCGGCTGCGAGAAGGAGGAGTTATAGACGCAGTGCGGGCGCCCCGAAATGTCGAGCACGCAGCGCGTCAGCGTCTCGTCCATCGGCGCGTGCGCCTCGCCGTAGCGGGCGATGCCGCGCTTGTCGCCGAGCGCCTTGGCCACCGCTTCGCCGAGCGCGAGCGCGCTATCCTCGACCGTGTGATGCTGGTCGATATGAAGGTCGCCCTTCACCTGCATCGAGATGTCGATCAGCGAGTGGCGCGACAATTGCTCGACCATATGGTCGAGGAAACCGATGCCGGTGGACACTGAATATTCGCCCGTTCCGTCGAGATTGACGGTGATCGCGATATCCGTTTCCTTGGTCGTGCGCTGGACTGTGGCGGTTCGCATGGGGACCCCTTAGAGCCTATTTTTCGCGTTGCAAGGTGACTTTCCCCCGCCGAGACCTCTTGACCGGTGCGCGGCGCGCGTTCATCCCCTCGCCCCATGAGTGACGATGTACGCGACAGCCTGATTCCCTATGACGAAATCGTGCAGGACGCGCTGCGCGCCGTGGTCGGCCGCGTGCTCAGCCAGATCGTCGGTTATGACAGCCTGCCCGGCGAACATCATTTCTACATCACCTTCAAGACGCAGGCTGTCGGGGTCGATATTCCGGCGCATCTGATCGCCAAATTCCCCGACGAAATGACGATCGTGCTGCAGAACCGCTTCTGGGAT
Source organism: Sphingopyxis italica (assembly GCF_011926545.1). Classification (GTDB taxonomy): domain Bacteria; phylum Pseudomonadota; class Alphaproteobacteria; order Sphingomonadales; family Sphingomonadaceae; genus Sphingopyxis; species Sphingopyxis italica. The sequence continues at coordinate 908,316 of NZ_JAATIT010000001.1, forward strand.
CTGAAGGTCGAGGACGATCATTTCAGCGTCGGCCTGTCGTTCAACCAGACGCCGTCGATCCTCACCATCCCCTATGCGTCGATCACCGCCTTCGTCGACCCATCGGTCGATTTCGGGCTGCAGTTCCAGGTCAGCGACGACGACGAGACGCAGCCCGAGCCGCATGACGAGGCCGACAACGATCGCCCCGAGGTTACGGCCGAGGATGGCTCGAATGTCGTGACGGTGGATTTCGGCAAAAAACGCTAACGTCGTGGGCCCACTCTGGCCCCCGAGCCGTTTCTGGCAATATTGGGCGCTCGCGGGCATGCTCGTCCTGACCGGCGCCTTCTGGTGGGGTGTCGAGGGCTATGCCCTGTTCGAGGGCGGCTATGCGCGCAGCCAGATCGCCGACGGGCTGCTGCGTTTCAGTCTGCTGGTGCTGACCCCGGCGCTGGTCCTCGTCTGGCTCGTTGCCGGATGGCTGCGGCGGCGGGTCGGCGAGGGCGGCTATTGGCAGTTGCTCGGCCTCGTCGCGATGATCTGGGCCGGGGCGATTCTGATCACAAGGATGCTGATGGCATGAGCACGCGAACGGAAAGCGACTCGATCGGCGAGATAGCGGTTCCGGCCGACGCCTATTGGGGTGCGCAGACGCAGCGTTCGATCGAAAATTTTCCTTTCGGCGCGCGCGAGCGAATGCCAATCGAGATCGTCCACGCGCTCGCGCTCGTCAAACAGGCCGCGGCGCGCGTTAATCGGAAACACGGACTGGACGCGGCGCTGGCCGACGCCATCGAGGCGGCCGCTGCGGACGTTGTTGCGGGTAAATTCGACGACCAGTTTCCGCTCGTCATCTGGCAGACGGGCAGCGGCACCCAAAGCAATATGAACGTCAACGAGGTGATCGCAGGGATCGCCAACGAACGGCTAGCCGGGAGCCGCGGCGGCAAGTCGCCAGTGCATCCGAACGATCATGTGAATATGAGCCAGTCGTCGAACGACAGTTTCCCAACTGCGATACATGTCGCGGCCGCCCTCGCTCTGCGCAGTCGCTTACAGCCCGCCATCCTTCAGCTTTGTGGCGAGCTTGAAGAAAAGGCGGAGGATTGGTCGGATATCATCAAGATCGGCCGCACGCATCTTCAGGATGCAACACCGCTAACGCTGGGGCAGGAATTTTCGGGCTATGCGGTGCAGCTTGCAAAGGCGAGCGTGCGCATCACCAGCGCCTCCACGGACATATTCCATTTGGCGCAGGGCGGAACTGCCGTTGGGACCGGCCTAAACGCTCCCACCCAATTCGGCGAGGACATCGCGCACGAGATCGGCGTGCTTGCGGGTGTCGAATTTTCAAGTGCGGCCAATAAATTCGAAGCACTGGCGACCAACGACGCGCTCGTTGAACTTTCGGGCGCCCTCAACGTTATCGCCGTTTCGCTAACCAAGATCGCGAACGACATCCGCCTCCTGGGCTCGGGTCCGCGCGCTGGCCTCGGTGAGCTCGACCTTCCCGCCAACGAGCCGGGTAGCTCGATCATGCCCGGTAAGGTCAATCCGACGCAATGCGAGATGCTGACGATGGTAGCCGCGCAAGTGATCGGCAATCATCAGGCCGTAACGGTCGGGGGGCTTCAGGGTCATCTCGAGCTCAATGTGTTCAAACCGCTGATCGGCGCCAATGTGCTGCGCTCGATCGATCTGCTGAGCACAGGCATGATCGCCTTCGCTGAACGCTGCGTCGCCGGTATCGAGCCCAACCGCGCCCGGATCGCCGAACTGGTCGATCGCTCGCTGATGCTCGTCACCGCGCTCGCGCCCGAAATCGGCTATGACAAGGCGGCGAAGATCGCGAAGCACGCGCACGAGACCGGCAGCACGCTGAAGGAAGCCGCGCTCGATCTGGGCTATGTCGATGCCGCGACCTTTGATCGCGTGGTCGATCCGCGCACGATGCTCGGTTCGGACTGAACGGAACCCGCAGGGGCCGCCGCGGATTGATAAGGGGGAAGGAGACATGGGCATGATAGGCAGGATCGTCGGCGGGGCGCTGGGCAGCGCCATCGGAAAGCAGAAGGGCAATCACCCGGTCGCCGGGGCCGTCATCGGCGCGGGCGCGCTGTTCGCGGCGCGGCGCCTGTTTCCGCAACGCTATGCCGCGCTCGCGGCGTGGGCGGCGGCAGGCTATCTCACCAAGAAATGGGCCGAACGCGCCGAGGCACGCAAGGCGGCCGAGGAAGCGCATGCGATCGATCCGGCGCTGGCTCAGGCTGGCGTGGTCGATACCTATGCCGGGACCGCCAATATCCCGCCCGACGGGCAGACGATCGGCGACGCGCTGCCACCCGCGATTCCGGTCGAAGGCAATGCGGGCAGTAGCTCGCTTCACTGAGCTTATTTGTTAGCAAGTCTATTTCGTCATCCCGGCGAAGGCCGGGATCCCGACCTCGAACTCTACTGCGGCGGCGAGATTCCGGCCTTCGCCGGAATGACGAAGAAGTTAGGCCTGCTCAATCGTCAACCCCCCGCCTGCCATTCCTTCACCGCCTCGATCGGCGAGACCAGCATGAGGACGTTGAGCGTCAGATTGTCGCGGATCGCCCATAGCGTGAACAGTTCGAACGCGATCGCGATAACCACCGTCGCCCACCAGCGCATCCGGCTGGCCGCGAGGAAGCCGATCACCATGAAGATGGCATCGCTCACCGAATTGAGGATCGAATCGCCCGAATAACCATAAGCCATGGTGACTTCGCGATAGCGGTCGATGATTACGGCTGAATTTTCTAGGATTTCCCACGCCGCCTCGACCCCGATCGCGAGCGCCAGCGCGATCCACAGCGGCCGGGCGGGGATCAGCCAGCGCGACAGGCCGAAGAATATGAAGCCGTGGATGACATGGCTGAAGCTGTACCAGTCCGACACCTGCTGGCTGTTCTGGTTCGATTGGACGGTGCCGTGCCACAGGCTCACGGTCCCGCATGGGCAGATCGGCGGACGCCCCATCGCGAACAGGATGGCGGCGAAGGCCGCGAGCAGTGCCGCGGCGATCAGCCAACCTCGTCTTGAAATCCCCAGGATCATAGCCGCCCCTTCCCGCTTGACCGCGCCCGTCTCTCGCGCAATTAGCGCCCATGGCTGAAAGCGTCCACCTGAACCGCCGCGGCGTGTTGTTCGTCCTCTCCTCGCCCTCGGGCGCGGGCAAGACCACCATCTCGCGCATGATGCTCGAAGCCGACAAGGATATCGCCCTGTCGATCTCGGCAACGACGCGCCCGCCGCGCCCCGGCGAGGTCGACGGCGTCCATTATCATTTCGTCGACACCGAGACGTTCAAGAAGATGGCGGCCGACGGCGAGTTTCTCGAATGGGCGCATGTCTTTGGCCACCGCTATGGCACGCCGCGCGCGCGGGTCGATGAATTGCTCGAGGCGGGCAAGGATGTGCTGTTCGACATCGACTGGCAGGGGGCGCAGCAGCTTTATCAGGAGGCGGGGCCCGACGTCGTGCGCGTGTTCGTGCTGCCGCCGACGATGGAAGAGCTGGAGCGCCGCCTGCGCTCGCGGAATACCGACAGCGACGAGGTGATCGCGGCGCGGATGGAGCGCGCGGCGAACGAGATCAGCCACTGGGACGGTTACGACTATGTGCTGATCAACGACCATGTCGAAGGCTGTTTCGACGAGGTGCGCGCGATCCTGCGCGCCGAGCGGCTGAAGCGGCGGCGGCAGATCGGTCTGATCGGCTTCGCGCGCGATTTGATCCGCGCGGTGCCGGACGCGGACAAGAAGCTTTAAGCTCTCATCCAAATCCGTTCGTGCCGAGCTTGTCGAAGCACCGGTCTTCCCTACTCAGACGGGGAAGAAAGAACGGCCCTTCAACAAGCCCAGGGCGAACGGACGATAGGGATATTCTTTGCTCTCGCGATCAGACCGGCCTCGCCAGCTTCTCTTCGAGCTCCGCCACCATCGCCGCGCGCAGCGGCTTCGCCTGTCCATCGGTGCGGCACACCACCACCGTGTCGCAGGTCGCGATGCAGCCGCCGTTCTGGAACATCGCCTGGACGATCGTCAAGCTCGAGGTGCCGAGGCGGCCGATGCCGGTCGCGATCTGGACCGGGTCGGGGAAATTGCCCTCGGCGAGATAGTTGATCTCGACCGCGGCGACCATCGTGCGCTCGTTCGCGGGGCGCTCGTCCAGCGGACGCACGTCGCGGTTGAGGAGGACGCGGCCGCTCTCGAACAAGGCGGCAAAGGCCACATTGTTGAGGTGGCCGTTGATGTCCATGTCCTGAAAGCGCGTCTGCAATTCGATTGCGACGGGGTAGCTGGCGGGGTTTAGCCGCCAGCTTTCCGGTTTGGGCATATCAGCGCGGCGCCATGCGGATGCCGCCGTCGAGGCGGACGTCCTCGCCGTTGAAATAGCCGTTCTCGATCATGCACATGGCAAGATTGGCATATTCGGCGGGGACGCCGAGGCGCTTCGGGTTGAGCACCGAGGCGCCCAGCGCATCGCGCACCGGCTGCGGCGCGCCGGCGAGCAGCGGGGTGTCGAAGATGCCCGGCAGGATCGTGTTGACGCGGATATTCTCGTTGCCGAGGTCGCGCGCGATCGGGAGCGTCATGCCGACGACGCCGCCCTTCGATGCCGAGTAAGCCGCCTGGCCGATCTGGCCGTCTTCGGCTGCGACCGACGCGGTGTTGACGATCGCGCCGCGCTCGCCGTCTTCCATCGGATCGAGCGTCAACATGCCCGCGGCCGACTTGGCGATGCAGCGGAAGGTGCCGACGAGGTTGATCTGGATGATCCAGTTGAACGCATCGAGCGGGAAATGCTTGATGCTGCCGTCTTCCTTCGAGCGGCTCGCGGTCTTGATCGCGTTGCCGGTGCCCGCGCAGTTGACGAGGATGCGTTCCTGGCCGTGGGCTTCGCGTGCTTTCGCGAAGGCGGCGTCGACCGATGCGTCGTCGGTGACGTTGCATTCGCAGAACACGCCGCCGAGTTCGGCCGCGATCGCGAGGCCCTTTTCTTCCTGCAGGTCGAAGATCGCGACCTTCACGCCCTTCGCGGCGAGCGCGCGCGCGGTCGCGGCGCCGAGGCCCGAGGCGCCGCCGGTGACGACGGCGGATATTGTGGAATCGAGTTTCATCTATTCAGTCCTTTCTCTAACCCGCTCGCCCTGAGCTTGTCGAAGGGCCGCTCTTTTCTTCAAGAACGGGGCTTCGACAGGCTCAGCCCGAACGGAAAAAATTGATCGGTTGTTACAGCCGCTCGACGATGGTGACGTTGGCCTGACCGCCGCCTTCGCACATCGTTTGCAAGCCATATTTGCCGCCGGTCGCGTCGAGCACGCCGAGCAGCGTCGCCATCAGCTTGGTGCCCGAGGCGCCAAGCGGGTGGCCGAGCGCGATCGCGCCGCCGTGCCGGTTGAGCCGCGCATGGTCGCCGCCAAGATATTGCAGCCACGCGAGCGGCACGGGCGCGAACGCCTCGTTGACCTCATAGGCGTCGATGTCGCCGATCGTCATGCCCGCCTTCTTGAGCGCGCGTTCGGTCGCGAACAAAGGTTCTTCGAGCATGATGATCGGGTCGCCCGCGGTCACCGAAATATGGTGGATGCGCGCACGCGGGGTCAGGCCATGGTCCTTGAGCGCCTGTTCAGACACGACGAGCGCGGCAGATGCACCGTCGCAGATCTGGCTCGACGTGGCCGCGGTGATCGAACCGCCTTCCTGCAGGATCTTGACCCCGGCGATGCCTTCGAGCGTCGCGTCGAAGCGGATGCCCTCGTCGACGCGGTGCGTCTGGCGGCCTTCGGGGGTGTCGATCTCGACCCCGACGATCTCGCGTTGGAAATGGCCCGCCTCGGTCGCGGCCTTGCCGCGGCGGTGGCTTTCGAGCGCATAGGCGTCGAGGTCGTCCTTGGTCAGCCCGTATTTCTTGACGATCATCTCGGCGCCCATGAACTGGCTGAACATGATGCCGGGATATTTTTCCTCGAGCCGCTCGGACTTATAATGGCCGAGGCCCTCTTTCATGAACAGCGTCGCGACGCTGCCCATCGGGACGCGCGTCATGCTTTCGATGCCGCTCGCGAGCACGATGTCCTGCGTGCCCGACATCACAGCCTGCGCGGCGAACTGGATCGCCTGCTGCGACGATCCGCACTGGCGGTCGATGGTGACGGCGGGGATCGAGTCGGGCAGTTTCGAGGCGAGCACCGCGTTGCGGCCGACGTCCATCGTCTGCTGGCCGCCCTGCGACACGCAGCCGGTGATGACGTCGTCGATCGCCTTGGTGTCGAAATCATTGCGGTCGGCGAGCGCGTCGAACACCGCGGCGCCGAGGTCGACGGGGTGGACGCCGGCGAGGCGGCCGCCGCGCTTGCCGCCCGCGGTGCGGACGGCGTCGACGATATAGGCTGTGGCCATTGGGGAGTTCCTTTCTCAAGGGCGCAATAAATAGGGACAGTCCCTATTTATGCCCGGTGACAATCGAATTGCGGGATCGCATTTCGCATAAATAGGGACTGTCCCTATTTATTGCTCGCGCCGCCGTCAGAGCTTGCGCCCGATCAATTCCTTCATGATCTCGTTCGTGCCGCCGAAGATGCGCGTCACGCGCGCGGCGCGCCAGGCGCGGGCGATCGGATATTCGTTCATATAACCCGCGCCGCCATGCAGCTGGAGGCATTTGTCCATCACTTCCCACTGGAGGTCGGTGTGCCACAGCTTTGCCGCGGCGCCCTCCTCGGGGGTCAATTCCTTCTTCATGTGACGCGCGAGCGCCCAGTCGAGATGCGCCCAGCCGACCTGCAACTTGGCCTTCAGGTCGGCAAGCACGAAGCGGCTGTTCTGGAAATCGAGGATCGGCTTGCCGAACGCCTTGCGGTCGCGCGCAAATTCGACCGTGTCGTCGAAGGCGCGCTGCGCCGATGCCTGCGCCGATACCGCGATCGACAGGCGTTCCTGCGGCAGTTCGCTCATCAGATAGATGAAGCCCTTGCCCTCTTCGCCGAGGCAGTTGGTGATCGGCACGCGCACATCGTTGAAGAACATCTCCGATGTATCGGCTTCGTCCTGCCCGATCTTGTCGAGGTTGCGGCCGCGTTCATAGCCGTCGCGGTCGGCCTCGACGAGGACGATCGACACGCCCTTCCACGCCGGCTCGACCTCGGTATCGGTCTTGACGCAGACAAGGATCAGGTCGGCGTTCTGACCGTTGGTGATATATGTTTTCGACCCGTTGATGACGTAGTGATTGCCGTCCTTCTTCGCGGTCGTGCGCATTCCCTGAAGGTCGCTGCCGGTGCCCGGTTCGGTCATCGCGATCGCGGTGATCACCTCCCCCGAGACCATCTTGGGCAGCCAGTGCTTCTTCTGCTCTTCGCTGCCATATTTGACGATATAGGAGGTGACGATATCCGACTGGAGCGAAAAGCCCGTGGTGGCGCGGCCGTAATAGGCGCTTTCCTCGTCGACGATCGCATTATAGCCGAAGTCGAGGCCGAGCCCGCCATATTCTTCGGGCACCGTGGGGCACAGCATGCCGAGCTCGCCCGCCTTGGGCCAGATCGACTTGGGAACGATCTTGTCCTCGGCCCATTGCGCCGCGTTCGGCGCGACTTCCTTTTCGAGGAACTGGCGCACGGTCGCGCGAAACGCCTCATGATCATCGGTGTAGGCGGACCGCGAGAGACTATCGAGCGACATGATGTTCCTTTCCTGTGGGCGGCCCAACGCGAGCGGGGAGTCGACCGCAACTTTCCCGGCCAAGAGACCTTACGTTTACGTCCACGTCAAGCAGAAAGACGCTACGGCATGAGACTCTATTCGTCGCCGCTTCATCTTTCCTCGTCATCCCGGCGAAGGCCGGGATCTCGCCCTCTCGGAATGACGCACCGGCGAGATCCCGTCCTTCGCCGGGATGACGACTTGAAGAAGGAAATGTCACGCACCACGCCGACGGCGCGCTCCAAACCTCCCCGGAGCGCCGAATAGGTTTGCAGCCGCTGGGCAGCATCGCCCGCCCGCGCTAAGATCCTGCGCATGGTCCAACTGCTCCTCGACGCCCGCGCCCTGCTCGGCGAATCGCCCGTCTGGCACACCGCCGAAGCCCGCCTCTATTGGGTCGATATCGACGGCCGCAAAATCCATCGCACCGATCCCGCGACCGGGGCCGACGAGGTCATGGAACTCGCCGAACAGGTCGGCTGCATCGCGCCGCGCGCGTCGGGCGGGCTCGTCGCGGCGCTCGAAAATGGCTGCGCGCTGATCGACGCATGGGGCGCGGCGCCGCGCCCCTTCGGCCCGGCGGTACTCGCGGACAAGCCCGAGCAGCGGTTCAACGACGGGCGCGTCGATGCCCTCGGCCGGCTGTGGGTCGGCAGCCTGACGAGCGACAAGGCACATCCGGCAGCGACGCTCTACCGGCTCGATCCCGACGGATCGCTGACCGAAATCTTTGGACGGTTGACGACGAGCAACGGCGCGGCGTTCAGCCCCGATGGCGCCACCTTCTATCACGCCGACACGCCGACGCACGCGATCCGCGCCTATGACGTCGACATGACCGCCGGGGCGCTGAGCCATGGCCGCGTCTTCCACCAGTTCGAGCATGGCAACGGCCGTCCCGACGGCGCCGCGGTCGATGCCGAGGGCTGTTACTGGTCGGCGCTGTGGGACGGGTGGCGCGTCGCGCGCTTCTCGCCCGCGGGCGAATTGCTCCAGACCGTCGAATTGCCGGTGCAGCGCCCGACGATGATCGCGTTCGGCGGGCCGGATTTGAAGACGGCGTTCGTCACCAGCGCGGGCAAGAATCTGACCGACGAGGAGCGCGCGCGCCAGCCGCACGCGGGCGGCGTGTTTGCTTTCGGCGTCGACGTCCCCGGCCTGATTCAGCAGGAATTTGGCGCCTAGGCACCTTGCACCCCCCCGTCATCTCCGGTTAAGACGGCCCCTGACATGGTTTCATCCGAAACCTTATCCTCCGGGGAGATATGCTTATGCCGCGCAGCGCGCAGCCTTTCGTCCGTCCTTTGTCGATCCTGCTTGCATCCACCGCGATGATGGCGGGTTATAGCCAGATGAGCATCGCAACCGCCGCCGAACCGACCGCCGCCGCTCAGCCGGCCGCCACCGTCCCCGCGGGCGCGAACCCGCTGCTCCAGCCCTGGACCGGTCCCTATGAAGGGGTGCCGCCGTGGGACAAGATGGACCCCGAGCTGTTCCCCGACGCCTTCACCAAGGGCATGGCCGAAACCAAGGCGCAGGTGCAGGCGGTGATCGACAATCCCGAGGCGCCGACATTCGAGAATACGCATGTCCCGATGATGCTCGCTGGCGACACGATGGACCGCATCTTCGCGATGTGGGGCGTCCAGACGTCGAACAAGTCGAGCGACCGCGTCGAGGATATCGACGCCGAATGGAGCCCCAAGCTCACCACCTTCTACACCGAGTTGTTCCTCGATCCGAAGCTCTTCGCGCGCTACAAGGCGGTGTACGACAAGCGCAATTCGAGCGGGCTCGACGCGCAGCAGATCCGCATCGTCGAGCGCAGCTATGACGAGATGGTGCGCGACGGCGCCAACCTGTCGCCCGCCGACAAGACGAAGCTCGTCGCGATGAATTCGAAGCTCGAAGGCCTGTTCTCGGCCTTCTCGTCGAAGCTGCTCGGCGACGAGAAGCTCTATAGCTTCGTCACCGACAAGGCCGAGCTCGCGGGGCTCGAGCCCGGCTTCGTGGCTTCGCTGGCGGCGGCCGCCGAAGCCAATGGCAAGCCCGGCCAGTGGGCGATCAAGAACACCCGCTCGTCGGCGCAGCCGGTGCTGCAGAACGCGACCAACCGCGCGCTGCGCGAAAAGGTTTACAAGGCGTTCGTCAGCCGCGGCGACAATGGCGACGCGAACGACACCAATGCGACGATCGCCGAGATATTGAAGCTGCGCCAGCAGCGCGCCGAACTGCTCGGTTTCCCCACCCACGCGCATTACCGCATGGCCGACACGATGGCGAAGACCCCCGAGGCCGCGATGGGGCTGATGATGAAGGTCTGGCCCGCCGCGGTCGCGCGCGTCAAGGAAGAGGTCGCCGACATGCAGGCGATCGCCGACGCCGAAGCGAAGGCGAACAAGACGCCGAAGATCACCATCGAGCCCTGGGACTATCGCTTCTATGCCGAGAAGGTCCGCAAGGCGAAATACGACCTCGATGAAAGCGAAGTGAAGCCGTACCTCCAGCTCGACAAGCTGGTCGACGGCATGTTCTGGTCGGCGGGGCAACTATATGACCTCGGCTTTAAGGAGAACACCGGCACGATCCCGGTGTTCGATCCCAAGGTCCGCACCTTCGAGGTCTATAACCTCAAGACGAACGAGAATGTCGGCGTCTTCTACCTCGACAATTTCGCGCGCGACGGCAAAAGGTCGGGCGCGTGGATGACGACCTATCGCAGCCAGCAGACGCTGGGCGGCGAGCGCAACGTCCTCGCGTCGAACAATAATAATTTCACCGAAGCCGCGAAGGGCGGACCCACGCTGATCAGCATCGACGACGCGACGACCCTGTTCCACGAATTCGGCCACGCGATCCATTATCTGCTCCAGCAGGTCAACTATCCGGCGCTCGCCGGGGTGCCGCGCGACTTCGTCGAATATCCGAGCCAGGTGAACGAGAATTGGCTGATGACCCCCGAAGTGCTGTCGAAATATGCGACGCACTACAAGACGGGGGCGCCGATGCCGCAGGCGCTGGTCGACAAGATCCTCGCGTCGAACAAGTTCAACCAGGGGTTCGACACGGTCGAATATCTGGCGAGCGCGATCGTCGACATGAAGCTTCACGACCGCAAGACCCCGCCGACCGACGTCGACAAGTTCGAGCGCGAGACGCTGGCCGAAATCGGCATGCCGAAGGAAATCGTGATGCGGCACCGCCTGCCGCAGTTCGGCCATCTGTTCAGCTCGGACGCCTATTCGGCGGGCTATTACAGCTACCTCTGGTCCGAAACGATGGACGCCGACACCTGGGCGGCCTTCACCGAAGCGGGCGGTCCGTGGGATCGCAGCGTCGCCGACAAGTTCCGCACCATATTGTTGATGACCGGCAACGAGACCGACCGCGCCGAAGCCTATCGCGCTTTCCGCGGCCGCGATCCCGATGTGAAGGCGCTGCTGGCGAAGCGCGGTTTTCCGACCGAGTGAGGCGAACGACACCAACGCGGCAAAGGGGGCGATTTCGCCCCCTTTGTTTATCTTAATTCGCCTTGTTCTTCATGCTCAGGGCTGCGAACAAATGTCCGGTCGACAGCGTTCCTGTACGGAGTTTCCACTCGGGAGCGATCCGCGCCAGGAAATAGTGCCAGCTCTCCGGACTCCAGAAGTTGATGTGGCCCGCGTAGGAATCAAACTCCGCATGATATTCCTTGGCGGGAAATTGATCCCTCCGCCCATCGGGAACCGTCAATATGAGCGTCCCGGTAGCCGACACAATATCGAGCAGACGCCGGACAACCGCTTCGGGATCGACCGTGTGCTCCAGCACTTCCATCAGGAACACCACGTCGTAGCGCGATGACCGGGGAAGGTCCGAGAGCGCGCTGAAGAATAGTTCGGCGTCGGGGCAGGCGCGTTTGGCCATCGCGAGCTTCACATCGCTGATATCGCATCCGAAGAGGGAGGTTTCCTTGTATCTTGCGTGCATGAGGCGCAGGAGGCACCCCGCGTGGCACCCGATGTCCAGAACGCGCTTGCCCGCGATTTCGACGTCTTCGGCATCGCATTGATCAAGCAGAAGGCGAGCCATCGCAAGACGGTCCGCATCGAAGTAATTCTCAAGAAATTCCGGCGTCGGCCACTCTCCGGTCAGCGCGTTGTGCTGCACCACCGGGAGAATCTCATGGAGCAAGCTGGCAGAATTGCGCGCATCGGCTGCGACCGGCCGATACCGCACGTCGGATTCCGACCTTACAATCCGGTAGCCGCGACGCGCGAACATGGATTGAACCAGTTTTTTGCCCTGGAGCATCTGTCCTCCTTCGCGCCCGAGCGCGTCAGTTGTGGAAGTCCGAAATCCTATATGCTTCGATGCTGCCGCAGCCAGCCGCCATGGGCAACCACACCGATGGCCACACATCCCGGTCTAAACACGATCGGGCCCGACTTCGGCCGGGTGCCAGCTTTTCCCAACGCAAAACCGACATGCGCGTCTGTTCGCTCGAATCCCGATTGACCTCCATCCGATTCGATATAAATATGATATTATAATTATATCGAGTGATTCGGAGGGCAAAATGGTCGAAACAGGGACTCCCGCGCTGAACCGCAGTCGCGAGACGCGCGCCAATACGCAGAGCGGCTATCTGATGCTGTTCATCTGGTTGGCGCTGCTAGGGCTGGCCGCCTGGGCGGGGATCAGCAACGCCAATTCCGAGGTGATGGTCGCGTGGAAATGGGCGCTGGTGGTGGGCGCGGGCATCGTCGGCCTGCTCATCCTGTGCGGTTTCTACCTGATTAACCCGAACGAAGCCGCCGCGATCCAGCTGTTCGGCGCGTATAAGGGCACCGATCGCGAGGAAGGGCTGCGCTGGGTGCTGCCGTGGCTGACGCGCAAGAAGATCGCGGTGCGCGCGAACAATGTGATTTCGGACAAGATCAAGGTCAACGACCTGCGCGGCAACCCGATCGAGATGGCGGCGCAGGTCGTGTGGCGCGTCACCGATACCGCGCAGGCGCTGTTCGACGTCGACGATTACAAGGAATTCGTGATGGCGCAGATCGAGGCCGCGGTGCGCTCGATCGGCTCGCGCTATCCCTATGACGATATCGAACATCAGGAAGTGACGCTGCGCGGCAACCATGACGAGGTCGGGGTCGAGCTCAGGAAGGCGCTGATCGAACGGCTGACCGTCGCGGGCATCACCGTCGACGAATGCGGGCTGACCCACCTCGCCTATGCGCAGGAAATCGCGGGCGCGATGCTGCGCCGGCAACAGGCCGAAGCGGTGATCGCGGCGCGCAAGAAGCTGGTCGAGGGCGCGGTGACGATGGTCGAAATGGCGCTGACCCAATTGTCCGAAAAGGGCGTGATCGACCTCGACGACGAGCGCAAGGCGGTGATGGTGTCGAACCTGATGGTCGTGCTGTGCGGCGAACGCGATACGCAGCCGGTGGTGAACGCCGGGTCGCTCTATTGAGCTGGAATGATGGCTGCATCCGCCAAGAAAGCCTTCGCCCTCCGTCTCGATCCGGCGCTCTTCGCCGCAATCGAGCGGATGGCCGCCGCCGAGTTGCGTAGCGCCAACGCCGAGATCGAGGTTTTGCTGCGCGAGGCGCTGGCGCGGCGCGGGGTGAGCGTCAAGCCGCCGACCCCGGCCCGGCGAGGCCGCCCCGCCAAGGAGAACTGACATGCTGCACCTGTTCATGCAAAAAGGCCCGTGGTTCCGGCAGAAAAGCCGCGGCTATGGCACGGGGCTCCCGATCGTCTGGCAGGGATGGGTGCTGCTGTCGGCACACATCGCGCTGATTGCCGGGCTGGCGGTGCTGCTGCAGGGGCGGCCGGTGCTGATGACGATCGCGGTCATACTCGCGGCGCTCGCCCCGATGCCGATCTATCGCGCCCGGACCGAGGGCGGGTGGCGCTGGCGATGATAAAATGCTGCGTGCCAATTGCTAAAAATGCTCGAAGATACCGCCTGCGCGCCGCGCCCGCTTGCTCCCGACTCGCTTGATGGTTAAGGCCGGTCCATGACCGCCGCACCGCCCCCCGTCCGCATCGCCCCCTCGATCCTCAGCGCCGATTTCGCGAAGCTGGGCGAGGAAGTGCGCGCGATCGAGGCGGCGGGCGCCGACTGGGTGCATATCGACGTGATGGACGGCCATTATGTCCCCAATCTGACGATCGGCCCGGCGGTGGTGAAGGCATTGCGTCCGCATTCGACCCTGCCCTTCGACGTGCATCTGATGATCAGCCCCGTCGATCATTTCCTCGACGCCTTCGCCGCGGCGGGCGCCGACATCATCACCGTCCATCCCGAGGCCGGCCCGCACATCCACCGCACCGTCCAGCACATCAAGTCGCTCGGCAAGCAGGCGGGCGTCTCGCTCAACCCCGCGACGCCCGCGAAGATGCTCGACTATCTGATCGACGACATCGACCTGGTGCTGATTATGAGCGTCAATCCGGGCTTTGGCGGGCAGAGCTTCATTTCGAGCCAGCTCCGCAAGATCGAGGCGGTCAGGAAGATGATCGAGAAGTCGGGCCGCGACATCCGGCTCGAGGTCGACGGCGGCATCGATGCGGGCACCGCGCCGCTCGCGATCGACGCGGGCGCCGATGTGCTGGTGGCGGGCACCGCGACCTTCAAGGGCGGCCCCGATGCCTACGCCGACAATATCCGGCGCCTGCGCGGAGCCTGATCGATGGAGGGGAGACCGCTGACTTCTGCCCCCGCCGACCCGCCGCTCGATTCCGGTGCCGACGCCGCGCCGCTCGATGACACGATCGAACCCGGCAAGCGGCTGATCCGCCTGCCCGCCGACAAGGGGCTGTCGCTCGGCGACCGTGTCGCCAATGCGATCACGCGGCTGACCTGGCGCACCCCGCTGCACGCTTTCCGCCTGAAAGGGCGCTTTCCGCTCAAGCTGCTCGGTGTACCCGCCGACCCGGTGCCGGGCGACGCGCGCGCGGGCACCGCGATCCGCGCCGGGCATTTCCTGCACCGCGGATTGAAACTGCCGCTCGGTGAGCTCGATTTCGCGGCGCTGAACGTCGCGCCCCCCTTTGCCGACTATCTCCACAGCTTCGCCTGGCTGCGCGACCTCGCCGCGACGGGCACGCGCGCCGACGGCGTCCCGATCGCCGAAGCCGTCGTGCGCCACTGGCTCGGCACGCATGGCGAAACGGTGAGCGAGCCCGCGTGGAAGGCCGACAACACCGCGTGGCGCATCCTGTTCTGGGCGAGCCACGCGCCGCTGATCCTGTCGTCGAGCGACCTCGTCTATCGCTCGGCGGTGCTCAACCATCTCGCGCGCGCCGCGCGCCACCTCGACCGCGTCGCCGACAAGACGCGGCCGGGCACGGGGCAGATGGTCGCGTGGGTCGGCATCGTCGCCGCGTCGCTCCTCATGCCCGGCGGCGAGCCGCGGCAGGTGTTCGGCGAGGCGGGGCTGCGCAAGGTGCTCGAGACGAGCTTCTACGCCGATGGCGGCAACATCTCGCGCTCGCCGCAGGCGCAGCTCGACGCGGTCATGGCGCTGTCGATGCTCGCGAGAATATATGACATGCGCCGTATCGAGGTGCCGCCCTTCGTCCAGGAAGTGCTCGCGCGCGCGGTTCCGGCGCTGCTCGGCCTCGTCCACAGCGACGGCGGCATGGGCAGCTGGCAGGGCAGCGGCGCGACCTCCGCCGCCACTGTGCAGGCGATCGTCAATGCCAGCGGGGTCCGGACGCGGCCGCTCAAGCAGGCGCGCGACTGGGGGTATCAGCGGCTCGTCGCGAACAAGGTCGTGCTGCTCGCCGACGCGGCGCCGCCCCCCATTGCCCGCGTGACCGAGGCGGGCTGCGCCTCGACGCTCGCCTTCGAACTCAGCGACGGCGACGAGCGCATCGTCGTCAATTGCGGCGGCGCGGCGCTGACCGGCGCGACGATCCCCGCCGACCTTGCGCGCGGCCTCCGCACCACCGCGGCGCATTCAACGCTGACGCTCGGCGACAGCAATTCGACCGCGATCCTCGCCAACGGCTCGCTCGGCAAGGGGGTGACCGAGGTCGAGCTCGACCGGCGCGAGACGCCGCAGGGCAGCCGCGTCGAGATGAGCCATGACGGCTATGCGCGGCGCCACGGGCTGATCCACCGCCGCCTCTTGATCCTCTCGCCCAACGGGCGCGAGCTGCGCGGCGAGGACATGCTGCTTCCCGCCCCGCGTACGCGGCGCAAGGGCGACAAGGGCTTCACGATGCGCTTTCACCTCGGGCGCAATATTTCGGCGAGCCTGACCGCCGACAAGCTGGGCGCGCTGCTGCGCGTGGGCGGCGGGCCTTTGTGGCAATTCCGCACCTCCGAAGGCACGCTCGACATCGAGCAGAGCCTGTGGGTCGACGGCGAAGGCCGCCCGCATCCGACCGAACAGCTCGTCGTCACCGGCAATGCGCCAGCGGGCGGCGCGAGCGTGGGGTGGATCTTCAAGCACATCGGCTGACGATTCAGCCCATTGACGAGACAGGATTATCGCAGCCGATGCCCAAGGGACTGAACATCGGCTGCGGGACAGTTCAGAAGGCGTAGCGCGCCATCAGCTGGAACACCGGCCCCGCCTTTTCGCTTTCGAGTTCATATTCATCGAGATCGCGCGCCTGCTGATCCGCGAGATTGTCGAATTTGTTGAACGTCTCGCGCTTCTGGCCGTTCAGCAGGTTCGACCCGACCGCGCGGATCGTGAAATTGCCGCCGATCCGCTTTTCGACGAAGATTTCGAGGTCGGCGCCATAGGTGGTGCGGATTTCCTCGCCGATCACGCGGTCATAGGCCGCGCCCTGCTTGCGGTGCGTTGCGCCGAACGCCACGCCCCACGACGGGATGTCCTGGATGAAGCCGATATTATAGACATAGTCCGACTGGCCGTTGAAGCGGCGCTTGCCGAAGACGTCGTCGATCTCGCTGTCGAGCCACGACACATTGCCGAAGATGCCGGTATTGGGAAGACCGATGAAACCAAGGTCGGTCGACAGGTCGAATTCGACGCCATAGACCTTGCCGTCGCCGACATTCAGCGGCTGGTAGATGAAGGTGCCCTCGCCTTCCGACCCTTCTTCGCCCGTGTTCACCAGCTCGATAAGGTTGGTGATGTCGCGGTAGAAGAAATTGATTCCCGCGACGCCGGTGCGGCCGATGCGGCGTTCGTAGCCGACATCGACGCCCCACGACATTTCGGGCGCGAGGAACGGATTGCCGAGCAGGTCGCTGTCGCCGACTTCCTCTTCGAGCCGCGCGGGCGAGATATAGTTGAAGTCGGGGCGGCGGTTGGTGCGCGCGACCGACGCGGTGATGCGATCGCGCGGCGTCAGGTCGAACTTGATCGACGCCGAGGGCAGCCATTTTTCATAGTCGTTGTCGACCGCCAGAATAGCGTCGGGATCGCTGAAATCGGCGATGTCGAGCTTGGTCGTTTCATAACGGATGCCCGCTTCCCATTTCAGCCCGCCCGACTTGCCCTGCACCAGCGCGAAGCCGTCGAGGCGCCGTTCCTCGATCCGGTTGAGGCCGCCCGCCGTCGGTTCGAGCGGATCGAAGGGCGAGACGAGGTCGTCGGGGTTGTCGGCGAACTGGTCGTAGCTGGTTTCGAGTTCCGGAAACTCCGCTTCGCCGTCGGCGTCGAGGATCGCGGTGTTGCGCTTCTTCTTCTGATAATAGCCCCCGGCGACGAACTGGATGTCGTTGCCGAGCTCGATTTCATGGTCGAGCTTTACCGTGAATTCCTTGTCGACGAGGTCGGTCGCGGTGAAGACCTGTTCGAACACCGGCACTTCGCCTTCATCGAAATCGACGTCGAAGTCGATCTGGTTCTCGGTCTCGCGCTGCTTGTCGTCGAAGCGCGCGAAACCGACCTTCAGCGCGGTCTTGCCGAGCGTCCATTCGTGCGACAATTTCGCGTCGATGCTGTAATTTTCCTGATCGATCGCGTTCACATTGCTGTTGTCGCTGATCAGGTTGCCGGCCGGCAGCGGCCCGGTGATCGCGGCCGGATCGTCATATTCGAAGCTGCGCTCGGTCTCGCTGCGGTCGGTGCGGACATAGAAGCCCGAGATGCGGAAATCGGTGGTGTCTCCGTCGATTTCATAAGTCGCGTTCGCCGAATAATCCTTTCCGTCGCGCGTGTCGCTCTGGTCCTCGCGATTGTCGAAATCATCGACCGCGTAATCGGGGTTATTCTCGGGCGAGTCGCCGTAGCGGAGCGAGGATTTCCGCTTCGGATTATGGCGTCCCTGAAGGTTCAGGCCGACGAGCAGGCGGCCGGGGCCGACCGCGCCGCCATAGACGAGGCCGAGGCTGGGTTCGAGTTCCTTGTCGTCGAAATAGAGCCCGCCCGCGCGGACATAGCCGCCGTCGAGTTCATAGCCGTCGCGCAGCTGGATGTTGATCGTGCCCGCGACCGCGTCGCCGGTGCGGCGCGCCGACGACGAACGGACGATCTCGACGCGGTCGATCAGCTCGGCCGGAATACGGTCCATGAAGAAGCTGCGGTCGTTGTTCGTGCCGGGCACGCGCTCGCCGTTGATCAGGATCTGCGTATAGCCGGGCGCAAGGCCGCGGAGCCGCGCGCCGTCGCTTTCAATGACGTCGGAGAGGAAGGTCACCGACGGCACGCGCTTCAGCGCGTCGCCGGCGGTCAGCGGCTCGAAACGCTGAAAGAATTCGCTATCGTACGAAAGGACGGGCTCGGCCTCTTCGCTGCGGTTGCGGTAGCCGACGCTGCCGAGGACGACGATTTCCTGCGAGGTCGTGATCGGACCGTCGCCGCGATCCTCTTCGGCGACCGGGATCGGCGCATCCTGCGCGGCGGCGGGGGCGGGGGCGGCGGCGAGCGCCGCGGCAAGGGCGAGAGCGGCGGCGGAGTGCAGGCTGAACGTGCGAATCATATCGTAGACCCCCTTTGATGGTTGCCGGGCCTCTAGGGGGGACGTGTGACAGTTTGCGGCGCGCTCTGTGACGTATTGGTGACCGTTAAGTGACGGAAATATTGTGGTATTGACGCCGGATAATTTTGCTGGAACGGGACGCGGCGCATCTGGAAGCAGGGGAAGAAATCATGTCCGCCATCCGCAATGCGAAGCGTCTGTCGTCGCTCGCTCTTGCAATCGCGCTCGCCGGCTGCGCCGCGAGCGCGCCGACGATCAGCGGCCTGCCGCCGGTGCCGGTGACCGCGAGCGGCGAGACGCAGCCCGTCGGCACGAACCGTGCCGACGCCGCCGACGATCCGGCGATCTGGGTCGATCCCGCGAATCCGAACCGCGCTTTGATCGTCGCGACCGACAAGAAGGCGGGGCTGCACGTCTATGATCTTGCGGGCAAGGACATCGCCTTCACGCAGGCGGGCCTCGTCAACAATGTCGACGTCGCGGGCGACATCATCGTCGCGAGCGACCGCAACGACGGGGTGAATGCGCATCTCGCGGTGTTCCGCCTCGACGCGGCCAAGCCCGCGATCGTGCCGCTCGGCCGCGCGGCGGCGGGGACGGGCGAAGCCTATGGTCTTTGCCTCAAGAAAAGCGCGACGGGGCAGCCGATCACCGCGGCGCTGATCGTCAAGGATGGGACGGTGCGCGTCGGCACGCTGACGATCGAGGGCACACCGAGCTTTGCTGTGGAGTGGGAGCACAAGATCGCGACCCAGTCCGAAGGCTGCGTCTTCGACGGCGCGACGCTCTATGTCGGCGAGGAAGTCGGCGGCATCTGGGAATTGAAACCGAACGGCAGCGCCGCGACCGCGCGCCTTGTCGCTCCCGTCGACAACCAGCGCCTCGTCGCCGACGTCGAAGGCCTTGCGACGATCGATCACAAGGGCCAGCGTTACCTGATCGCATCGAGCCAGGGCGACAATAGCTATGCGGTCTTCCGCCTGCCGGGCGTCGATTATGTCGGGCGCTTCGCGGTGGCGGCGGGCGCGTTCGGCGCGACGAGCGAGACCGACGGAATCGAGGCGGTCGCGGGCAATTTCGGCCCCGCCTATCCCGACGGCCTCTTTCTGGCGCAGGACGGCGACAATGCGCCGCTGGCGCAGAATTTCAAGCTGGTGCGCTGGGACCGGATCGCGGCGGCATTGGGCTTGTAATAGATTCGCGCAGAGAACGCGGAGATTTTGGTTCACGCGGAGACGCGGAGGCGCGGAGAAAGGAAAAATAGGCGGCTTCGCCGCTCCATCTCTCTCTCTTGCTCTGCGCTCTCTGCGCCTCTGCGCGAATATTCTTCTCCGCGCCTCCGCGTCTCCGCGTGAACCTTTCAAACGGTTGCCGAATGGGCTCCGCCGGACTAGGGGAGCCGCGTCATCCCATCGCCAGCCGAGGCCCTCCCAAATGACCGACCTGATTCCCGTCCGCCGCGCTCTGCTGTCCGTCAGCGACAAGGCGGGGCTCGCCGAGCTTGCCGCCGCGCTCGTCCGTCACGGCGTCGAGCTGGTTTCGACCGGCGGCACCGCGAAGGCGCTGCGCGAGGCGGGGCACACGGTTCTCGACGTGTCGGACCTCACCGGCTTTCCCGAGATGATGGACGGCCGCGTCAAGACGCTGCACCCGACGGTGCACGGCGGCATCCTCGCGGTGCGCGACGACGCGGCGCATGTCGCATCGATGGAGCAGCATGGCATCGGCGCGATCGATCTGGTGGTCGTCAACCTCTATCCCTTCGCCGCAACGGTCGCCAAGGGCGCGGCGCGCGACGAGGTGATCGAGAATATCGACATCGGGGGCCCCGCGATGGTGCGCTCGTCGGCGAAGAACCATGCCTTCGTCAATATCGTCACCGAACCCGAGGATTATGCGGCGGTGATCGCCGAAATGGACGCCAAGGGCGGCGCGACCACCCTCGCCCTGCGCAAGCGGCTCGCCGCAACCGCCTTCGGGCACACCGCGACCTATGACAGCATGATCGCGCAGTGGTTCGCCTTCGCCGATCAGGGCAAGATGTTCCCCGAAACGCTGCCGCTGACCGCGAAGCTCGCCAATGAGCTGCGCTATGGCGAGAATCCGCACCAGAAGGCGGCGCTCTACCTGCCCGCCGGCCCCGCCGCGCGCGGGATCGCGCAGGCCGAACAGGTGCAGGGCAAGGAGCTGAGCTATAACAATATCAACGACGCCGACGCCGCGCTCGAACTGGTCGCCGAATTCCGCGAGGCCGATCCGACCTGCGTCATCGTCAAGCACGCCAACCCGTGCGGCGTCGCGAGCGCGGCGACGATCGCCGAGGCCTATGACGCGGCGCTGAAATGCGACGATGTGTCGGCATTCGGCGGCATCATCGCGGTCAATCGGCCGCTCGACGGCGCGACCGCCGAGCTGATCAGCGGCATTTTCACCGAGGTCGTCTGCGCCCCCGACGCCGACGCAGACGCGCGCGCGGTGTTCGCGAAAAAGAAGAATCTTCGCCTGCTGCTGACGGGCGAGCTCCCCGATCCGGCGCGCGGCGGGCTGATGATGAAGACGATCGCCGGCGGCTGGCTCGCGCAGAGCCGCGACAATGGGCGGATCGGCGTGTCAGACCTGAAGGTCGTCACCGATCGCGCGCCGACCGACGAGGAGCTGACCGACGCGCTGTTCGCGTGGACCGTCGCCAAGCATGTGAAGTCGAACGCGATCGTCTATGCCAAGGGCGGGTCGACCGCAGGCATCGGCGCCGGCCAGATGAACCGCCGCGACAGCGCGCGCATCGCCGCGGTGAAGGCGCGGGAAGCCGCCGAGAGCCACGGCTGGGCCAAGGCCCGCACCGTCGGCAGCGCGGTCGCGAGCGACGCCTTCTTCCCCTTCGCCGACGGCTTGCTGGCGGCGGTAGAGGCGGGCGCGACCTGCGTGATCCAGCCGGGCGGCTCGATCCGCGACGACGAGGTGATCGCGGCGGCGAACGAAGCGGGACTCGCGATGGTTTTCACCGGCATGCGCCATTTCCGGCATTGATCGCCGCGCCTCCGCCGACCCCGCGCCGACAAGGACCAGCATGACCGCCACACCCCGCAACAAGTCCATGATCCAGAATCTCTACAACTGGACCATGGAGAAATCCGCGCACCCGCATGCCGAATATTGGCTGGCGCTGGTCTCCTTCATCGAAGCAAGCTTCTTCCCGATCCCGCCGCATCCGATGCTGGGGCTGATGTGCCTCGCCAATCCGAAGAAGGCGGTGCGCTATGCGATCATCTGCACGTTCGCCTCGGTCGCGGGCGGGATGCTGGGCTACCTGATCGGTTTCTTCCTCTATGAAAGCGTCGGACTGGCGCTGCTCGGCGCGCTCGGGCTGACCGACGCCTTTCCGCCGGCCGCCTGCTATTTGCGCGAATATGGCGCCGAGATCATATTGATCAAAGGCGCGACGCCGATCCCGTTCAAGCTGCTGACGATCACCGCCGGCTTCATCCACATGAGCTTCTGGACCTTTTTGTGGGCGAGCCTCGCGAGCCGGGCCTTTTCCTTCCTGCTCGTGGGGATTTTGTTCCGGCTGTTCGGGGCGCCGATCAAGGCGTTCATCGACAAATATCTGATCTGGGTCACCGGCGCGTTTCTGGTCGCGGTGGTCGCGGGTTTCCTAGCGATCGGGGCGCTGTCGGGTGAGGGTCAGTCGAAGGAAGCCGACAAGTGCAGCGGCGCGACGCTGGAGAGCATCGGGCTGGATCGGAAATAACGCCATAACCCAACCCCGTTCGTGCTGAGCTTGTCGAAGCACCGTCCTTTTCTTCCGCGGCGCCGAGAGAAAGAACGGCCCTTCGACAAGCTCAGGGCAAACGGGTTTTGAGCGGGGCAGTTACTCGTTCGCGGCCGTGTGCAGCCAGTCGGCGTGGCGCGGGGCCTTTTTCGTCTGGCTCCATTCCTCGAGCATCAGCGGCGCGACGCGTTTCAGCTCGGCATATTGCTCGTCGGTGCCGATGTCGCACGCGAGCTCGACGCGATGCCCGTTGGGATCGAAGAAGTAGATCGACTTGAAGATGCCGTGGTGCGTCGGGCCGAGCACGTCGATGCCGTTCGCGGTCAGATGCGCCTTCGCCTGCGTTAGCTCGTCATAGCTGCCGACCTTGAAGGCGAGGTGCTGGACCCATTGCGGCGTATTCTGATCGCGGCCCATGTCGGGCTGGTTGGGCAGCTCGAAAAAGGCGAGAATGTTGCCGTTCCCCGCGTCGAGGAAGACGTGCATATAGGGATCATATTCGCCGGTCGACGGCACATGATCCTCGGCGAAGGCGGTCGTGTAGGTCATGCCGAGCATGCGCTCGTACCAATCGACCGTCTCCTTCGCATCCTTGCAGCGATAGGCGGCGTGGTGGACGCCGCCCAATTTGATCGGGCTCGTCATTCGGCGGGTTCCTCGACGTTCAGCGCTCCGCGGCGAATCTGGTCCATTTCCATCGATTTGAACAGCGCGGTGAAATTGCCCTCGCCGAAGCCTTCATCCTTCTTGCGCTGGATGAATTCGAAGAAGACGGGGCCGATGACGGTCTGGCCGAAAATCTGGAGCAGCAGGCGCGGGTCGCCTTCGGTCGTCGATCCATCGAGCAGGATGCCGCGCGACTGGAGGCCATCGACCGATTCGCCATGGCCCGGAAGCCGCTCTTCGAGCATCTCGTAATAGGTTGCCGGCGGCGACGGCGCGAAGGGATTGCCGAGCGCCTTGAGCTTGTCCCAGGCCGCGTAGAGATCGTCGCAGCTGAATGCGATATGCTGGATACCCTCGCCATTATAGGCGCGCAGATATTCCTCGATCTGGCCCTTGCCGCCTGCACCCTCTTCGTTAAGCGGAATGCGGATCTTGCCGTCGGGGGCGGTCATCGCCTTTGACGTCAGGCCGGTATATTCGCCCTTGATGTCGAAATAGCGGATCTCGCGGAAGCCCGCGATCCGCTCGTAGAAGGCGGCCCAATGCGCCATGCGGCCGCCATAGACATTGTGCGTGAGGTGATCGATCAGCTGCATCCCCGCGCCGACCGGGTGGCGATCGACGCCTTCCTCGTAAACGAAGTCGATGTCGTAGATGCTGAGGTCGCCCTCGGCATTCTTCCCTTCATAGCGGTCGATCAGATAGATGATCGAGCCGCCGATGCCGCGGATCGCGGGGAGGCGGAGTTCCATCGGGCCGGGATTGACCTCGACCGGCTCGGCGCCGCGCGCGACCGCTTCGGCATAGGCTTTGGCCGCATCGCGGACGCGCCAGCCCATGCCGCACGCCGACGGGCCGTGCTCGGCGGCGAAATAGGCCGCGGGCGATTTGGGTTCATAATTGGCGATCAAATTGATGCCGCCCTGGCGCCACAGCTGAACGTCCTTCGAGCGATGGCGCGCGATCAGCGTGAAACCCATCGCTTCGAACACGGGTTCGAGCATGCCCTTCTCCGGCGCCGAAAATTCGACGAATTCAAAGCCGTCGAGGCCCAGCGGATTTTCGAAGAGGTCGGCCATGTCGCATTCCCATCTAGTTTCAATTGAAACTATTATGATGGATCAGAGGCGGGGAGTCAATATTCCCCGCCCCGTCATCCCGGCGAAGGCCGGGATCTCAACGTCGCGTCGATACGCAATGGTGAGACCCCGGCCTTCGCCGGGGTGACGGAAAAGGGGTTACGCAGCTTCGAACGCCTCCAGCGCTTCGCTCGCCGTCACCCAGCGCGCCTCGGCGGCTTCCTGCGCAGCGACGATTTTGCCGCGCCGCTGCGACAATTCGCTCATCGTCAGGCCCTTATATTCGCTTGCCGCGCCCTGCGGGTCGAACATCGCGCGGTCGATAGCGGACAGGACGACCTCATATTTTGCAAGGTCGGCTTCGGCGTCCGAGACGTTTTTCTTGATCTTCGCGGCCGCTTCGCGCGCCGCGGCGGCGGCCTTGCGGTCTTCCTTCCTGTCGGCCTTCGACGCCTTCTCTTTCGCCGGCGCGCCCTTGCCGAGGATGAAGGCGACATAATCGTCCATGCTGCCGTCGAAATCGCGCGCGGTGCCATCGTCGACGAGGACGAGCCGGTCGGCGGTGAGTTCGAGCATGTGGCGGTCGTGGCTGACGATCAGCACCGCGCCGTCGAAGCCGTTCAAAGCCTGCACCAGCGCCTCGCGCGCGTCGACGTCGAGGTGGTTGGTCGGTTCGTCGAGGATCAGGAGGTGCGGCGCGTCGCGCGTGATCAGCGCGAGCGCGAGCCGGGCGCGTTCGCCGCCCGACAGCTTGCCGACCTCGGTGACCGCCTTGTTGCCGGTGAAGCCGAAACGCCCCAATTGCGCGCGCACCGCGCCGGGCGTCTTGCCCGCCATCACGCGCGTCATATGGCCGAGAGGGGTGTCCGACCCGTCGAGTTCCTCGACCTGATATTGAGTGAAATAGCCGACGCGCATCTTGCCCGACGCCGCCATCGCGCCGTCCATCGGCGCGAGCTGTGCCGCGAGCAGGCGCGCGAGCGTCGTCTTGCCGTTGCCGTTGCGGCCCAGGAGCGCGATGCGGTCGTCGGGATCGATGCGCAGATTGAGCCGCGTCAGGATCGGCGCGCCCGGCGTATAGCCGACGCTCGCGAGGTCGAGCGTGATCAGCGGCGGCTTCAGCTCGTCGGGGCTCGGGAAGTCGAAGACGAGGCTCGGGTCTTCCGACACCGCGGCGATCGGCTGCATGCGCGCGAGTTGCTTCGCGCGCGACTGCGCCTGCTTCGCGGTCGAGGCGCGCGCACTGTTGCGCGCGACATAGTCCTGCAGCTTCGCGCGCTGCGCGTCCTGCGCCGCCTTCGCCGCCGCAAGCTGCGCGATGCGCTCGGCGCGCTGGCGCTCGAAATCATTATAACCGCCCGGATAGAGTGTCACCTTGCCGCCCTCCAGATGGAGGATATGGTCGACGACATTGTTGAGCAGGTCACGCTCGTGGCTGATCACGACGAGCTGGCCCGGATAGGCGCGCAGGAAGCTTTCGAGCCACATCGTCGCTTCGAGGTCGAGGTGGTTCGAGGGTTCGTCGAGCAGCAAGAGGTCGGGGTTCGAGAAGAGCAGGGCCGCGAGCGCGACGCGCATCTTCCACCCGCCCGAGAAGCTGTCGAGCGGCTGACCCTGCATCTCTTCGTCGAAACCGAGCCCGATCAGGATGCGCGCCGCGCGCGCGGGCGCGGTATAGGCGTCGATCGCGATCAGCCGTTCGTGGATATCGCCAAGTTTGTCGGGGTCCTGCTCGGTCTCCGAGGCGACGAGCAGCTGCGCGCGTTCGGTATCGGCGGCGAGTACGGTTTCGAACGGGGTCGCACTGCCGCTCGGCGCTTCCTGCGCGATATAGCCGACGCGCGTCTTGCGCGGCATTTCGATGCCGCCCTCGTCGGCTTCGAGCTGGCCGATCATCACCTTCATCAAGGTCGACTTGCCCGCGCCGTTACGGCCGATGAGGCCCGTGCGGCTTTTGCCCGGCAGGCTGGCGCCGGCGCGGTCGAGAATCGTGCGTCCGCCGAGGCGGACCGTGAGGCCATTGATCGTCAACATGGCGGCGCGCCTAGCATGGCCAGCGCCGAAGCCCAAGCATCCGAACTGGCTTTCGACCGCCATTCGGGGCAAGATCGCGGACATGGCCGGCCTCGCCCCCTTTCACATCGCCTTTCCCGTCGACGACCTCGATGCCGCGCGCCATTTCTATGGCAGCGTGCTCGGTTGCCCCGAAGGACGGTGCGCCCCGGACTGGATCGACTTCAATCTTTACGGCCATCAGATCGTCGCGCACCGCGTCGACAGGCCGCGCACGCGGCCCGCGCATAATCCGGTCGACGGCCATGATGTGCCGGTGCCGCATTTCGGCGTCATCCTGCCGCCCGCCGAGTGGCAGGCGCTCGCCGAGCGGCTGAAGGCGGCGGGTACCGATTTCGTGATCGAACCGCACACGCGCTTTCCCGGCCAGCCCGGCGAGCAGTCGACGATGTTCTTTCACGACCCCGCGGGCAATGCGCTCGAGTTCAAGGCCTTTGCGGACCTCGGACAATTATTCGCCAAATAGCGGCGTCTTGTCTTGCCGCGTTTTCCAAACCGTCAGGCGATCCCGCCCGACTTGAAAACGCTCTAATGCCCGCCGCCCATTGAAATCTGCTTGGGGCGCGGCGCGAACCACACCGAGATGGCGGCGATCACGAACACCACCCCCGACGCGAGGAACAGGTGCAGCACCCCGATCGTCGAAGCCTGCACCTCGACCAGCCGCGCGATCGCCACGCGCGCCTGTTCGAGCGTGAAGCCGGCATTTTGCAGCGAGGTCATCGTCGCTTCGACATTGTTGAGCGAGGAGACCAGTTCGGAGCGCGCGGTGCTGCTCGCGTCGTCCCATGCGGTCGTCGCGATCGCGGTGCCGATCGCGCCGCAAAGCGTGCGCAGAAAACTCATCAGGCCGGCGGCCGAGGTCTGGTGCTGCGCGGGCACCGAACTCAGCGCGAGCGCGGTCAGCCCGACGAAGAAGAAGGGCATGCCGATCCCCTGCAGGATGTGCGGCAGCGCGAGCGTCCAGTAACCGACGTCGGCGTTCCAGCTCGCGCGCAGGACCGACATCACCGCCATCCAGAGAATGCCCGCGGAGATGGTGAGGCGCACGTCGATCTTGGTGATCAGGCCCGCGGCGACGGGTGACAGCAGCACCGCGAACACGCCGAGCCAGGCGACGATGAAACCGGTCTCGGTCGCGGTATAGCCCGCGACCTGCTGAAGCCACAAAGGCGTCAGCACGACCTGCGCGAAAAAGGCGCCAAAGCCGAGCGAGATCGCCATCGTCGCGAAGCTGAAGCCGCGGAAGCGGAAGATGCGCAGGTTGACGACCGGATTGGCGTCGGTCAGTTCCCAGATGACGAAGGCGGCGAAGCTGATCGCGGCGACGACCGCGAGACCGACGATCCAGACCGATCCGAACCAGTCATGCTCGCGCCCGGTGTCGAGCATGATCTGGAACGCGCCGACCGAGACGACGAGCAGGATCAGGCCGACGATGTCGATGCGTGCCTTGGCGCGCTTGGTCTCGAACGGCGACAGCAGCGTGAACACACCGAACGCGCAGATCGCGACGACGGGCAGGTTGATGAAGAAGATCCACGGCCAAGTCCAATTGTCGCTGATCGTTCCGCCGAGGATCGGGCCGAGGATCGGCGCGGTCGTCGTCGTCATCGCCCAGATTGCGAGGCCGATTCCGGCCTTTTCCTTCGGGAAGATGCGCAGCAGCAATATCTGCGACAGTGGCATCAGCGGGCCGCCGGCGAGTCCCTGGAGCACGCGAAACAGCACCAGCGCATCGAGCGTGCGCGATACCCCGCACAGGAAGGAGAAGATGCCGAAGCCGATGATCGAGATCATGAACCAGCGCACCGTGCCGAAACGCATCGCGAGCCAGCCGGTGAGCGGCACGCTGATCGCGTCGGCGACCGCATAGCTGGTGATCACCCATGTTCCCTGGGTGGGCGACACCGCGAGCCCGCCCGCGATATGCGGCACCGACACATTGGCGATCGTCGTGTCGAGCACGACGACGAAATTGGCGAGCGCGAGCGCGAAGGCGGCGACGATCAGCCGCGCGCCGGTGAGCGGTTGCGGCTCGGTAGGGATCGCGGAGGCGGGGGCGGCGGCGCTGGCCATGATATCAATTCCCGCGCGTGTCGATCGTGGCTTCCATCGACAGCCCGACGCGTAGCGGATGCGCCTTCAGCTGCTCCGGATCAAGCGCGATGCGCACCGGCAGGCGCTGGACGACCTTCACCCAGTTGCCCGTCGCATTCTGTGCGGGGATCAGCGAGAAGGCCGCGCCGGTGCCGCCGGCGATGCCGACCACCTTGCCGCGATAGACGACGTCGCCGCCATAATAGTCCGAGGTCAGCTCGACCGGCTGGCCGATCCGGATATCGCCGAACTGGCTTTCCTTGAAATTGGCGTCGACATAGGCGGTGCCGATCGGAACGATCACCATGATCGGCGCACCCGCGGCGATCCGCTGACCGACCTGCACCGCCCGGTTGGTGACGATGCCGTCGACCGGCGCGCGCAGCACGGTGCGGGCGAGGTCAAGCCGCGCCTTTTCGAGGCGCGCCTGGGCGGCGGCGACGTCAGGGGCGGTATCGATCGTCGTGCCGCGCACGATCGCTTCGGCGGCGCCAAGGTCGCCGCTCGCCGAGCCGCGCGTCGCTTCGGCCGAGGCGATTCCGGCGGCGGCGAGGTCGCGCGCGGCCGAGGCCGAGGCGAGCGCCGCGCGCGCGGCGGTGAGTTCTTCGCCCGACACCGCGCCGGTGCCCGCGATGCTTTCGCGCCGCGCCAGTTCGGCGCGCGCGCGTTCGACCGTCGCATTGGCATCGCGCAGCCGCGCCTTGGCCTGCGCGATGTCGGCGCCGCGCGCCGCAACGCGGGCACGCGCCGCGTCGGCGGTCGCATCGGCCTGGCTATAATGCTGGCGCGCGAGACGCAGCGCCGCTTCGGCGTCGGCGAGCGCGATGCGCTGATCGGCATCGTCGAGGATGACGAGGATGTCGCCCTTCTTGACCGCCTGCGTGCCCGCGACGCGGACTTCCTTGACCGGACCCGGAACGAGCGCGGTGACCTGCGCCGAATCGGCGCCGACATAGGCGTTGTCGGTGTGGACGCGCCCCGCTTGGGTCAGGAAATACCAGAGGCCCCACAGGATCGCGACCACGACCACGACGATCGCGAGGATGCTGAGCAATTTCTTGCGCTTCGCACCGTTGTTTTCGCTGTCCGGGATTTCGTGGGAGGCTTGGGGAGCGCCGGTTTCGGTCGCAGCCGTTTCGTCGGCCATCATTCGTCTCCTGTTGAATTGCGGGCCATATATCCGCCGCCAAGCGCGCGGATCAGGGCGATATCGAGCGAGAGCTGACGCGCCTCGATGTCGGCGACGGCGCGGTCGAGCGCGACCATGCTGTCCTCGGCGGTGAGCTGGACGATCTGGTTCGACAGGCCCGCGCGATAGCGCAGCCCGGCGAGTTTCGACGCTTCGGCGGCGGCGGTCAGCGCCTCGCGGCGCCCGGCGAGCTGGCGCGCGGTCGCGGCGCGGCTGGCGACGATGTCGGCGACATCGCGCAGCGCGCCGATCAATGTGCGGTCATAGGTCGCGACCGCCGCATCATAGTCGGCGCGCGACCCGCGATAGCGGCCTTGCAGCCGCCCGCCCTCGAAGATCGGCAGGCTGATCGCGGCGCCGCCATTGCCATATTCGGACCCCGATTTGAACAGGTTCGACAGGCCGAGCGACTGGAGCCCGACGAGCGCCGACAGGCTGATGTTCGGATAGAAATCGGCGCGCGCGACATCGGTGCGCTTCGCCGCCGCTTCGCTGCGCAAGCGCGCGGCGACGATGTCGGGACGGCGGCCGATGAGGTCGATTCCGGCATTGGCGGGAAGGCCGAGCGCCGGACGCGACAGCCGCGGACGGTCGATCGCGCGCCCGCGATCGGGCCCGGCGCCGAGCAGCGCGGCGATCCGGCTCTGCGTCGTCGCGACCGCCTCTTCGAGCGCGACGACGTCGGCGCGCGACGAGGCGGCGCGGCTTTCGGCCTGGCGCTGGCTCGCCTGATTTTCGATGCCGGCGCGGGCGCGTTCGCCCGACAGATCGGCGCTCGCGGTGCGGACGCGCACCGCCTCGTTCGCGACGTCAAGCGCCTGATAATAGCCC
This sequence comes from Sphingopyxis italica, assembly GCF_011926545.1. Taxonomy (GTDB): domain Bacteria; phylum Pseudomonadota; class Alphaproteobacteria; order Sphingomonadales; family Sphingomonadaceae; genus Sphingopyxis; species Sphingopyxis italica. Next base: position 938,637 of record NZ_JAATIT010000001.1, read on the forward strand.
GCGAGATCCACATAAGCGGCCGCGATCCCGGTGGTGAGCATCAGCCGCGCCTGCGCCGCATCGACGCGCGCCGCCTCGGCCTCCGAGGTCGCCGCGGCGAGCGCGGCGCGGTTACGGCCCCAAAGGTCAATATCGAAGCTGAAGGTTCCGGCGATATGCCCGGTGTCCTGAATGCCGTCGGGAACGAAGGCCGGCGGAATGCCCATATTCTGGCTCTGCTGGACACCGCCCGCGCTCGCCTCGGCGCCGACGCGCGGCAGCAGCGCCGCGCCCGCCTGCTGCGCCATCGCCTCGGCAGCGCGGACGCGCGCGGCGGCGATCGCGAGGTCGGGCGAGCCTTCGAGCCCCTCGGCGATCAGCGCGCCCAGCTGCGCGTCGCCGAACCCCTGCCACCAGCCTTCGACGGGCCATTCGCCGTTCGCGTCGGCGAAGCTCGCCGCCGTCTCGAACGACTCGGCGGCCGCCGGAACGGGTTTCGGACCGAGGTCGGGAACGCTTGCGCAGCCGGCCAAAAGGGCGAAAAGCGCGGTTGTGAGAATTAATGATCGGGGCATGGCTTCCAACGATACTAGCTGGTATCATGCGCAAATGACCCTTGGAGACTGCGTTGTCAATCGAAATGATACCAGATAGTACGCCTGCTCTCGACGACGCGGCCGCGGCACGGCGCAAGGCATTCGTCGATGCGGCGCGCGAGCTGTTCTTCGCCAACGGCTATGCGGGCACGACGATGTCGTCGATCGCGAGCAAGGTCGGTGGCTCGAAGACGACGCTGTGGACCTATTTCCCGTCGAAGGAGGATCTGTTCGCCGCGGTGGTCGACGATATCGTCGCCCAATATGGCGATGCGCTCGCGATCGATCTGCCGCTCGACGAACCGGTGCCCGACGTCTTGCGCATCTTCGGCAATCTGCTGATGACCAAGCTGACCGCGACGCCGATCCTGTCGCTCTTTCGCCTCGTCGTCGGCGAGGCCGAGCGTTTCCCGCACCTCGCCGAGACCTTCTATGAACGCGGTCCGCGCCGTGGCAAGGCGCGCGCGGCCGACTGGGTCGGCGAAAAAATGGTGCGCGGCGAACTCAGAATGGGCGATCCGGTGCGCGCGGTGCAGCAATTCACCGGCCTGTGCCAGTCCGGCCTCTATCAATTCGCGATGCTCAACCTTCCCGAAAGCCGCGACCTTGCGCGCCTGCACGACGATGTCGACGCCGCGGTCGACGCCTTCTATCGCGCATGGCGGCCCGATGCCTAGGACCTGAACTTGCCCCGCCGGCCCTCCTGTGCAATAGGCGCCGCCCCGCAAGGGATCCCCATCGCTACAGGAGCATGTCATGGACAAGGCGGCCGCGAGCGCGCTCGGCCTCGATTTCGGCACGACGAACAGCGTCGTCGCACTTGCCGATGGCAAGGGCGGGACCGAGCTCGTCGCGTTCGGCGATGCGGGCGACGCGGTGTTCCGATCGGCGCTCTGTTTCTGGGAAGAGGAGCGCGGCTGGAACGGGATCGCGCACGAGGCGGGGCCGTGGGCGATCGACGAATATCTCCAGTCGCCGCTCGACAGCCGCTTCATCCAGTCGTTCAAGAGCGTCGCGGCGAGCCCGTTGTTCGAGCGCGCGATGATCTGGGGCAAGCCGTTTCGGTTCGAAGATATGGGGCGCCTGTTCTTGCAACGCCTCGTGGCGCATGCTGGCGGCGCGCTCGACGAACGGCCGCGCCGCGTCATCGTCGGACGTCCGGTCGAATATGCCGGTGCGCGCCCCGATCCCGAACTCGCTCGGCAACGGTATGACGCGATGCTCGCCGAATTCGGCACCGAAATATATTATGTCCACGAGCCGCTCGGCGCGGCGCACAGCTATGCCTCGCGGCTGACCGAGCCCGCAACGATCCTCGTCGCCGATTTCGGCGGCGGCACGACCGATTTCTCGATCGTCCGCGTCGCGGAGCCGGGCGCTCCGCGCCGCTGCGTCCCGCTCGCCTCGTCGGGGATCGGGATCGCCGGCGACCGCTTCGATTATCGCATCGTCGACCGGCTCGTGCTCCCGCTGCTCGGCAAGGGCAGCCATTATCGCTCGTTCGACAAGATTCTCGAGATTCCCGGCGGCTATTTCGCCGATTTCGGCGATTGGTCGCGGCTCGCGATGATGCGCAACCGGCGGGTCCTCGACGAGATCCGCCGCCTGCAACGCGACGCCGAGCGGCCCGATCTGATCGGGCGGATGATCGCGCTGATCGAACATGAGCAGGGTTTTCCGCTCTATGACGCGGTTGGCAAGCTCAAGCGCGCGCTGTCGAGCAGCGATCACGCCGAATTCCACTTCGCCGGCGGGGGCATCGAGATCGGCGCCGACGTAAGGCGCGCCGATTTCGAACAATGGATCGCCGATGACCTCGCGCGGATCGAAGCCGCGATGGACCAGGCGCTTGCGCGCGCTTCTGTATCGCCCGATGCGATCGACCGCGTCTTCCTGACCGGCGGATCGTCGCTGATCCCCGCGATCCGCGCGCTGTTCGCGCGCCGCTTCGGCGATGCGCGCATCGCGACCGGCGGCGAGCTCACCTCGATCGCGCACGGCCTCGCGCTGATCGGCGAGGAATCCGACCCCGCCGAATGGGCGGCTTGAGGCCGGACCAGCTACATCACCCGAAGAAGCGTAAGCGTCCGCTCCCGACGCAAAAAAAAAAGCCCGCGATCCCATAGGGACGCGGGCTTTTTGTTGGTTGCGGGAGTAGGATTTGAACCTACGACCTTCAGGTTATGAGCCTGACGAGCTACCGGGCTGCTCCATCCCGCGTCAACCAGCTCGACGGTCCTGCGGATCGCCGAAACAGCAAAAGGCCGGCATCGCTGCCGGCCTCTAACTTTGTGAATGGGTTTCCGTTTCGACCTTACGCCGGCCACAATGCCTGGCGACGTCCTACTCTTCCAACGCTTAAGCGGTAGTACCATCGGCGCTGTCAGGTTTCACGGCCGAGTTCGAGATGGGATCGGGTGGGTCACTGACGCCATGGTCACCAAGCAATGAAGCCGGCGTAGGGTCAAAAAGGGTTTCAATCGATGTCCGTGCAATACTGTCTGATCAATCATCCGCTTCGCGGACAAACCAGTCAGGCTTGTCGTTGATGGCGGGACTCTTAAGTGCGAATAGAGCAATTAGTATCGGTTAGCTCCACGCGTTACCACGCTTCTACATCCGATCTATCAACGTGGTGGTCTTCCACGGCTCTAAGAAATCTTATCTTGAGGGAGGCTTCCCGCTTAGATGCTTTCAGCGGTTATCCCGTCCATACATAGCTACCCTGCTGCGCGGCTGGCGCCACGACAGGTACACCAGAGGTATGTTCAACCCGGTCCTCTCGTACTAGGGTCAACTCCTCTCAAATTTCGACGCCCACGGCAGATAGGGACCAAACTGTCTCACGACGTTCTGAACCCAGCTCACGTACCACTTTAATTGGCGAACAGCCAAACCCTTGGGACCTGCTCCAGCCCCAGGATGTGATGAGCCGACATCGAGGTGCCAAACGATTCCGTCGATATGAGCTCTTGGGAATCATCAGCCTGTTATCCCCGGCGTACCTTTTATCCGTTGAGCGATGGCCCTTCCACTCGGGACCACCGGATCACTATGACCGACTTTCGTCTCTGCTCGACTCGTCAGTCTCGCAGTCAGGCAGGCTTATGCCATTGCACTCTAACAGACGGTTTCCAACCGTCCTGAGCCTACCATCGCGCGCCTCCGTTACTCTTTAGGAGGCGACCGCCCCAGTCAAACTACCCGCCACAGAGGGTCCCTGATCCAGTTTCATGGATCGAGGTTAGACATCAGAAAACAACAGGGTGGTATTTCACCTATGGCTCCACGACAGCTGGCGCCGTCGCTTCAAAGCCTCCCACCTATGCTACACAGTTCTTTCCTAATGCCACTCTGAAGCTGCAGTAAAGGTGCACGGGGTCTTTCCGTCTAACCGCGGGTACTCCGCATCTTCACGGAGAATTCAATTTCGCTGAGCATCTCCTGGAGACAGTGGGGAAGTCGTTACGCCATTCGTGCAGGTCGGAACTTACCCGACAAGGAATTTCGCTACCTTAGGACCGTTATAGTTACGGCCGCCGTTTACCTGGGCTTCATTTCGCAGCTTGCACCACTCCACTTAACCTTCAGGCACCGGGCAGGCGTCAGGCCCTATACGTCGTCTTGAAGCCGACTTAGCAGAGCCCTGTGTTTTTGCTAAACAGTCGCTACCCCCTGGCCTGTGCCCCCTGCAACTGGTTGCCCAGATGCAGGGCCTCCTTCTTCCGAAGGTACGGAGGCAATTTGCCGAGTTCCTTCAGGAGACTTCTCTCAAGCGCCTTGGTATACTCTACCATCCCACCTGTGTCGGTTTAGGGTACGGTCTATAATGGAGGGGCTATTTCCTGGAACCTCTTCAAAGCCTGACCAATCCAATAAGATCAGACAATTTACGAGATCCGTCACACACCTCCAGGCCCACGAATATTAACGTGGTTCCCATCGACTACCCCCTTCGGGCTCGTCTTAGGGGCCGGCTTACCCTGCTCAGATTAGCTTTAAGCAGGAACCCTTGGGATTTCGGCGAGAGGGCATCTCACCCTCTTTATCGCTACTCATGTCAGCATTCGCACTTCCGATACCTCCACGACCCATTACCAGATCGCTTCATCAGCCTACGGAACGCTCCGCTACCGCGTGTATTGCTACACACCCTAAGCTTCGGTGCACGTCTTGAGCCCCGTTACATTTTCGCCGCAGGAACCCTTATTTAGACCAGTGAGCTGTTACGCTTTCTTTAAAGGATGGCTGCTTCTA
>NZ_JAATIT010000001.1:948468-1653392 GCF_011926545.1 Sphingopyxis italica
CGGGCTCGCGCCCGCGCTGGTGATGGCGATCGGCGTCGGTTTTGCGGATCAGGCGCTCGAGTCGCTTGGCCTGGCCCCGCCGGTGCAGCTGGCGCTGCTCGTCGCCTTGGGAGGCATATTATATGGCGCACTGCTCTGGCTGCTCGAGCGCGACACGCTCCTCGAAGTGATCCGCCTCGTGCGCCGCCGCCAGGCGCCGGCCGCCGAGGCGCCGGTTCAGGACGCGATATAGTCGCGCATCGCCGCGGCTTCGGCCTCGATCCGGTCGATCCGATATTTGACCAGGTCGCCGATCGACACGAAGCCGACGAGTCGGCTGCCATCGACCACGGGGAGGTGACGAATGCGCTTTTGCGTCATCTGCGACAGCGCGCCGATCACCGCCATGTTCGCGTCGCAGGTCACCGGCGATTTGGTCATCACCTCGTCGATGCTGCGGTCGAGCGCGTCGGGGCCGTAGGAAGACAGGAGGCGGACGATGTCGCGTTCGGAAAAGATGCCGACCACCGCATCGCCCTCAAGGACGGGCACCGCGCCGATCCGGTTCTGCGCCAGCAGATCGACCACGGCGCGGACCGCATCGTTCGGCCGCGCCGAGATCACCGCCCCGGTCCGTTCACGAAGAATCGCTCCGATCGTCATAGCCGCCGCTCCCATATTTGGTTCTGTTGCCGAGCGAGCCTATCATGATTCGCGTGTGGGACGAAACGTCCCACCCGCCGCGATGACGCTTGGCCGCGGCGGCGGCTTGGTTCATGGAGGCACGCATGGTCAAACGCTCACCGCTCGACAACCGCGACACATCGAACGTCGCCTGGGCGCGCTATCGCCGGCTGATGAAGGGCATGGCGCTGGTGTCGCTGCTCGCCGTCGTCGGCGCGCTCGGCTGGCTGCGCTTCACGATGGGCGAGGCGCTGACGATCCATATGATCGTCGCGACCGCGGCGGGCGTCGGACTGTCGGTGATGCTCGGAGCGGCGCTGATGGGGCTCGTCTTCCTGTCGAGCGGCAGCGGCCACGACGAATCGATCGAAGACCCTTTTGAAGATGACCCGGATTTGAAGCCATGACCCAAACGACTCCCCCCGACTGCCCCCGCGACCCGATCTTGCGCGTCGTCCCCCGCCCCGCCGACATCAACGCCAACGGGCATATCTTCGGCGGCTGGGTGCTGAGCCAGATGGACATCGCGGGCGGCATCGTCGCGGGGCGCGAGGCGCAGGGCGCGGTCGCGACGGTTGCGATCGAGACGATGGAGTTCATCGCGCCGATCCTGCTCCGCGACATCATCTCGGTCTATGCGCATCTCGAGCGGCGCGGGCGCACCTCGATGGGCATAAGAATCGAAGTGGTCGCGACGCGCGACGGCGGACGGACCCAGGAGCGCGTCACCGAGGGGCTGTTCACCTTCGTCGCGCTCGACGAGAATCATCGCCCGCGCGCGCTGCCGCCGGTCTAATCTTCCGCCTTCACGCGATAGTGGAACGTCTTGCTGCCGTTTGCGGGCACGCGGACGGCCCAGGTGAGCAAGCCATCGCGGCGCGGAAGCTTGCGGATGCGCGAATCGAGGCTGTCGCTGTCATCGACCTCGAAGCCGAGTTCCACATCGGCCGGATGCGGGTTCGCGTTGGTTACGGTGATGCGATAGGCGTGCTGGCGATTCTTCGGCGGGACATGGTTTTCGACGTCGATTCGCACCTGGCTGCTCTCGCCGATGACGAGGTCGACCTTCTCGCCGACCGCATGGTCGCGCATCGCTCCCTCGCCGACAAGCATTTCGTGGCCGCCGACGGGTTCGAACACCGCCGCCTGCCCGCTCGGCAGCGGAATGCCCAGCCCTTCGGCCTCCTTGTTCTGCATTCGCAGCAGGATTTCGGGCTCCATCGCCTTCCCCTCGTCGCCCGGATAAAGGCGCAGGCGGTAGATGGTGCGGAACGGTACGCGGTCCTTGACGAGCAACGCGACCTGTTTCTGCCCGTTCGCGGCGACGGTGACCGGAATGGGCACGCGATAGAGTTTGAGGTCGCCCAGATCCTCCTGGCTGGCGACGACCGCGACCGGCGACATCATCGCTGCGCGCTGCAACCGCGATCCGGTGACGACGATGCTGTCCATGCTGGATTCCATCGCCGGTGGCGGCGGCGCGGGCGGCGGCGGGGGCGGCGGCGGAGCACCATAGCGCCCGCTGCCGGTCGGAAAGCAGCGCAGATGCAGCGGCGGCGTGCGGGGGCGTTCGGCCAGCTCCTCGAAATCGCTGACCTTGCTCAGCGTCCCCGCGATCGCCGCGAGCCCGGCGTCGGCAAAGCTCTCGCCATTGCTGTTGGCGACCGTCAGCCAGGCGAAGAGGTCGAGCGTCTTCCCGTCCTCGCGCACGCGCGCGACATAATTGCTCGCCCAGTCGAAACCGGTCGATAGATAGGTCAGCGTGACCGTGGCGCGCTGCGCCGCCGGGCTGCGCGTCGTCACCGACAGCGTCGGCTTCGCGGTCAGCCCCGCCGGCACGCCGCCGTAGAGGATCGTTTCGGGAAGGCCGGTGCAGCGCAAGGCTTCATAGCCCGCCGATGTTTGCAGCACGACCGCCCCCGCCGGGCCCGAGCGAATGATCGCTTCCTCTTCGGTGACCTTGCCCGTCGCGCCGTCGGTGCGGCGGATATGGACGCGGTTGCCGAGCGAACCGTCGAGCAGGCTGGCGGGCGACAGCAGCGCCGCGTCGCGATTCTTCTGCACCACGCCGCCCGGCAGGCCGGTGACGATCGCCGACACCGCGATCATCCCCTCGGCGACGCCTTCGAATCGCACCGTCGCCTCGCCGGCGGGAAGGTCGACCGTCCGCGTTTCGGAGATCAGCGCGAAACCTTCCAGCCAATTCGGCGAAATCTCGCCGCCCTCGTCGCGGCCGGGGTCGCGAAAGACGCTAACCGACACTTTGTCGGGCGCGAGCGAGGTCACGACCGGTTGCGCCGCCGCCGGGGTTGCGGCGAGCATCGACAGCAGGAGCGGCCAGCGGCGCATCATGCCCCGCGAATCAGGTGCGCGTTTCGAAAGTGGCGGTGATCGTCGCTTCGCCATTGGCGGGCACTTCGATCCGCCAGCGCGTGCCGTCGCTGTCGAGCCGCTCGCTCTTCCGGCTTTCCTCGATGATACGCGTGTCGTCCCAATACCAGTCGAGCCCGCGCTGAACGAGGTCGAGCGTCACCGGATTCGACCGCGCATTGGTGAGCAGATAGGACATCTGCGTCCGCCAGCGACGGTCCGAAATGCGCTCGCGCTTCACGACCGTCGCCTGCACCTTGACGTCGAAAGCGAGGCCGGTCGCGAGGCCTAGCTCGCTGCCCATCGGAGTGTGGCCGATGCTGTTTTCGCCGATGAACTGCGGATCGCCGCGCAGATCGCGCTGATAGAAGCGCACCGTTCCCGCGGGCAACGCGTCGCCGAGGCCGCCCCCCTTCGCGCTCGTGTTGAACTTGATCACGCTCGCCGCGCTGGCGGGCTCGGTCATCGTGTTGAATCCGCCGACGGTGAATTCATAGATCTTCTGCGCCGGCACCCCGCTGACGTCGAGGAAGCTCACCTGCTTGGTCTGCGCATTGGCGATCGTCGTGCGCTCGGCGAGCGGATAGAGATAATAGTCGCCGAGCTGCTCGCGCGGCGCGGTTTCGGTGCCCGCACGGCGCAGATCGCCCGGAGGCTGCGGGCGCGGGCGATAGGACCGCGACGTCGCGCCGCCGGCCGACGGCGTCCCCGCGACGAGCAGCGTTTTCGCATCGGCGAAGGTCGTGCCGGTGTTGTTGGAGAGCGTCACCCAGCCCTGGACGTCGATCGTTCCCGCCTTTTCGTCGTAGAGCGAGACATAGTCGGCCGCCCAGCCGAGCCCGTTGGTGAGGTAAGAGAGCGTGGCGGGCCGCGTCCCCGCCCGGTCGCTGTCGACGGTGATAGACAACGTCGGCTTGGCGCGCAGGTTCGGCGGAATCTTGTCAAAGATCACGCGCACCGGCATCCCGTCGTCGCGCAATATCTCGATTCGCGGGCCGATCTGGAGCACGACGCCGCCGTTGACCGCGAGTATCTTGGCGCGTTCGCGCGTTTCGGCGCCGGTGGCGGGGTTGGTGCGCAGCAGCGTCACCGTTTCCCCCACCGCCTTTTGCATCAGCGCGTTGGGCGACAAGAGGTCATAATCGAAATTCTGTTCGACGATCGCGGTGTTCGCCGCGGCGAAGGAGACCGTCTGCGGCCGGATCTGCGCCGACACGTCGGGAAACTCCTGCCGCGTCCGGCCGGCGGGGAACGCGATCTGGCGGATGTCCTGTACCAGCGATTGCCCGCCGTTATAGATGGTGACGGCAAGCTCACCCTGCGCATTGCCCCTTGTGGGATCCTGCGCCGCCGCGGGCAGCGCCGCCAGGACCAACGGAACGCAAAGCATTGCCGACACGCGCATAAAAAAGCCTCCCCGCGAATATTCCGCGGAGAGGCTATGGTAAGTCGCATCCAAATTCTAGCGCGAAATCGCGGGTCTATTCGGCCGCCTCGACGTCGCTGCCCCGCGCCGCGAGCGTGCGGCGGGTGCGGCGCGGCTTGGCGGCGGGCGCCTCGTCGGCTGCTTCGCCCTCGGCGGCGCGTTCGGGGCGTCCGATCGCCGGCGGCAGCACCGCGGTGTCGATCCCGGCCCGGTCCTTGTCGGCGTCCTTGCCGACGACGTCGTCCGGACGCGCGCGGCGCGCGGGGCGGCGCGCCGGGCGCGGTGCGGGTTCCTGCTCGGCGGCTTCGTCGCGCGCCGGCGCTTCGCCGCGATCGCTCCGCTCGTCGCGGCCTTCATCCTCGTCGCGATTGCGCGCGGTCCGTCCGCGCGATGGCGGGCGGCTGCCGCGACTGTCGTCGTCGCGATCGCCGCGCGGTTCGCGGTTGCCGCGATTGTCGCGCTGGCCACGGTCGCTACGGTCATTGCGGTCGTTCCGCTCGTCGCCATTGTCGCCGTCGTCGCTGTCGATATCGCCGTCGGTATCGTCATGGCCGTCGAAATCCTCGACGCCGCGAATCTCGCGGCTGCGATCGGCGCTGCGTTCCTGTCCGTTCGCGGCGGCCTTTTCTTCCTGCCGGGCGCGGAAGTCGCTCACGACGCGGAAATAATGGTCGGCGAACTGCAGATAATATTCGGTCTGGACCCGGTCGCCCGCAAGCTGCGCGTCGCGCGCGAGGTTGCGATATTTTTCGATCATCTGGGCGCCGTTGCCGCGCGCCCGGCTGTCGATGCGGTTCGCCTGATCGACGCCTCCGCGACCGCCCGATTGCGACCGGTTGTTATTGTTGTTGCTGTTGTTGTTGCGGCCGCGACGGCGACCGCTCTGCCGGTTGTTCATGTTCAACTGAGACATCCTGTCGAATAAGCTAATAAGCTACGCCAACCCCTTTTGGCCGATCGCGCCAATTGCGCGTCGCGCCCGCGCCATGCGCGGTTCTTGCCCTTTACCGCTTGCGCCGGGCCCCAGGACCCCGCACCAGCATCGTAAGTGGGAAACAGACCAGCCGGACCAATCAAGGTACCCGTGCCGGGTCTGTAAGCCGCCCCTACCGCGCTTTGCGGCGGAAACCAAGCGAATTCTGTGCGGGTGTCAGGCGCGGGTCAGCAAAAGCGCCCTGTCGCGGCCGCCGAGATCCTGTCTGCAAGCGACCTTGAATCCCGCTGCTTCGGCGAGCTCACCTACCGAGATATGTTGTGTGTGCCCGATTTCAAGGATCGCGACGCCGCCGGGCGCGAGAATGCGCGGCAAATCGGGGATGATCCGGCGATAATCGTCGAGGCCGTCGGGGCCCGCGAACAGCGCGCCTGCGGGCTCGTGATCGGCGACGTCAGGCATCAGTTGTTCGCTATCCGCGATATAGGGCGGGTTGCAGAGAATGAGGTCGAATGGGCCGGTGACCTGCTCCGCCCAGTCACCCCATTGCAGTTCGACACGATCGGACAATTCAAGCGCGGCCGCATTGGCGCGCGCATAGCCGAGCGCCGTTTCGCTGCTGTCGACGCCGAGCCCCTGCGCGTCAGGCCATTCGCTCATTGCCGCATAAAGCAGCGTGCCGGGTCCGGTGCCGAGGTCGAGAATATTCCTTGGTCCCGCTTCGCCGAAGTGCGCCACCGCTGCCTCCATCAGCGTCTCGCTATCGGGGCGCGGGATCAACGTGCCGGGGCCGACCGCCAGCCGGATCGTCCAGAAATCACGATACCCGAGAATATAGGCGACCGGCTCATGGTTCATGCGGCGGGCGAGCAGCGCGTCGAAATCGGCGGGCACGGCATAGCGCGACGGGTCGAGCAGCAGTGCCTGCCGATCGACGCCCAGCGCATGCGCCATCAGCAATTCGGCATCGAGCCGCGGTGTATCCGAGACCGCCGCCAGGCGCTGCGCCGCGCCGCGCAGCACGGTGCCCATGCCACTCACGCCCGAATTCCGTTCGTGTCGAGCGAAGTCGAGACGCCCATCGCAATCACGCCAAGCCGAGCGGCATCTCGACTTCGCTCGATGCGAACGGATTGGGATAAGCGCGGGCGTCCGGGCTCAGTCACCCAGCCCCGCCAACCGCTGCGCCTGATCCTCGGCGATCAGCGCGTCGATCAACTCGTCCATCTGCCCTTCCAATATCTCGGGCAGGCGGTGGAGCGTCAGGTTGATGCGGTGGTCGGTCACGCGCCCTTGCGGGAAATTATAGGTGCGGATGCGTTCGGAGCGGTCGCCCGACCCGACCATCGACTTGCGCGCCGACGCCTCGGCGCTGTGGATCTTCTCGCGCTCGAGGTCGTAGAGCCGCGCGCGCAGCACCTGCATCGCCTTGGCGCGATTCTTGTGCTGGCTGCGCTGGTCCTGCTGGATCACGACGAGCCCCGTCGGGATGTGCGTGATGCGGATCGCCGAATCGGTCGTGTTGACGTGCTGCCCGCCCGCGCCCGAAGCGCGGTAGATGTCGATCTTGAGGTCGCTGTCGTTGATCGCGACGTCGACCTCCTCGGCCTCGGGCAGCACCGCGACGGTCGCGGCGCTGGTGTGGATGCGGCCCTGGCTTTCGGTCGCGGGGACGCGCTGGACGCGGTGGACGCCGCTTTCGAATTTCAATTTGGCGAACACGCCCTGCCCCGTCACCGACGCGACGACTTCCTTATAGCCGCCGACCTCGGTCTCGTTCGCCGAGATGACCTCGACCTTCCAGCCCTGTCCGTCGGCATAGCGGCTGTACATGCGGAGCAGGTCGCCGGCGAACAAAGCCGCCTCGTCGCCGCCGGTGCCGGCGCGGATTTCGAGCATCGCGGCGCGCTCGTCGGCGACGTCCTTGGGGAGCAGCTTGATCGCGAGATCATGTTCGGCGGCGGGCAGCTCCGTCTCGATCGCGGCGATTTCCTCGGCCGCCATCGCTTTCATCTCGGGATCGGCGAGCATTTCGTTCAGCGAAACAAGCTCACCGCGCAGCCGCGTCACCTCGGCGGCGGCTCGCGCGACGGGTTCGAGCTCGGCGAACTCCTTCGACGCCGCGACGAAATCGGCGGGCGCCATATCGCCCGTCGCCATGCGCGCCTGCAGCGCGGCGTGGCGCTCGATGATGGCGTCGATCTGGCGGTCGGAAACGGAGGTCATCAAAGTGCGCTGATGATGGCGCTGCCCGATATTGTCAGCTTATCGTCGCCCCGGATATTGACGTAGGGCTCGCTATCGCGCGTTCCGATCGAAATCAGGGCGCGCGCGGGAATCTTGCCTGCCTTGTCGAAACGTTTGCGGGGCGAACCCGTCGCCACGATTTCAGTTGCAAAGCCTTTATTGCGAAGTGCGGCCAGCGCATTCATCGCGAACATCAGGCGGCCATCGTCCTCAACAGCAATCACAAAGTCGAGCCGGGTATCGATGACGTCGTCGGCGAGCAACATCGCCAGCCGCTCAATCCCGGCTGCCCAGCCGACCGCCGCAGTCGGCGGGCCACCGAGATTCTCGATCAGCCCGTCGTAGCGCCCGCCGCCGAGCACGGTGCCCTGCGCGCCGAGCCGGTCGGTGACGAATTCGAACGCGGTGTGGCGATAATAGTCGAGCCCGCGCACGAGCCGCGCGTTGCGCTCCCATGCGACCCCCGCGGCGTCGAGCCCGGCCGTCACCGCGCCGAAGAAATCCTGCGCTTCGCTGGTCAGATACGCATCGATGTCGGGCGCGCTGTCGGCGATCGGGCGGTCCTTCGGATCCTTGCTGTCGAGGATGCGGAGCGGGTTCTTGTCGAGCCGCGCGAGGCTGTCTTCGCTCAAGTTCCCGCGATGCGCCTCGAAATGCTCGACCAGCGCCGCACGCCAGGCATCGCGGCTCGCCGCATCGCCGAGCGTGTTGAGCGTCAGCGTCACGCCTTCCGATATGCCTAGCTCCTTGAGCAGTTGATCGGCGAACACCAGCAACTCGGCGTCCGCCAGCGGGCTGTCGCTGCCGATCACTTCGGCGTCGAGCTGGTGAAACTGGCGATAGCGCCCCTTTTGCGGGCGCTCGTAGCGAAACAGCGGGCCGTGCGTCGCCACTTTAAGCGGCGCGAACTGCTGCCAGCCGTTGGTGACATAGGCGCGCGCAATGCCCGCGGTGAATTCGGGGCGCAGCGTGATCGACTCGCCGCCGCGGTCCTCGAAACTATACATTTCCTTCGACACGACGTCGGTGGTTTCGCCGAGCGAACGCGCGAACACCGCGGTCGGCTCGATCACCGGCACCTCGATGCGCTTGTAACCATAAAGGCGGCGCACGCGTTCGAAGGTGTCGACCACATGCGCGAAGCGGTCGGCGAAATCGCCGAGCATGTCCTGCGTGCCGCGCACGGCCTGCGGGGTCGGGATTTTGGCGGATTTGTCCTTGCTCATGGCGGCGGCGTCTAATGGTTTTTCGTCGAAAGGCAAAGCGCGCTTGCGTAAGCCGCCGCTGGACCTGCGCGACATTTGGCGGCAGAGACACTCCCCATGAAAAAAGCACTGTTCGTCGCAGCGGCCGTCATCGCCGCGCCCCTCGCCTTTTCCCCCATCCACGCTCAGGAAGCGGGCAGCCGCCCCCAGCCGGTCGTCCAGCCGCTGACCATCCCGCTGCCCGCCGACAAGCCCTATCCGGGGACGATGCAGCTCAAGGTCGATGCGACCGATGTGGCGCGCGGCATCTTCCATGTCCGCCAGACGATCCCGGTGGCGAAGGGCGGCAAATTCACCCTGCTCTATCCCGAATGGCTGCCCGGCAAGCATGCGCCGCGCGGCGCGATCGCCGAGATGGCCGGATTCAAGGCGTCAGCAGGCGGTCAGCCGCTCGTGTGGACGCGCCAGCCGACCGACGTCTACGCGTTCGATATCGATGTGCCGGCGGGCGCGAAGAGCATCGACGTCAGCTTCGACTTCCTGTCGCCGACCCGGACGAGCGAGGGCCGCGTCGTCGTCACGCCGGCGATGATGAACCTGCAATGGGAACAGGTCAGCCTCTATCCCGCGGGCTATTTCACCCGGAATATTCCGGTGCAGCTCGACGTGACGCTGCCCGACGGCTGGACGGGCGCGGCGGCGCTCGACGGGCTCACGGTCTCGGGCAATCGCTACAGCTTCGCGCCGACCAATTATGAAGTGCTCGTCGACAGCCCGATGTTCGCGGGGAAATATTTCCGCAAATGGGACCTCCGCAACAAGGTGACGCTGAACGTCGTCGCCGACGAGGCGAAATATCTGGAGGCGAGCCCCGACCATATCGCGCGCCACGCCGCGCTGGTGTCCGAAGCCGTCGCGCTGTTCGGCGTCCGCCATTTCGACCGCTATGAATTTCTGCTCGCGCTCAGCGACGAACTCGGCGGGATCGGGCTCGAACATCATCGTTCGAGCGAGAACAGCCGCAACCCCGACTATTTCACCAAATGGAACGATAATGACAGCGAGCGCGGGCTGCTCCCGCACGAGCTGACGCACAGCTGGAACGGCAAATACCGCCGTCCCGACAAGCTGTGGACCCCCGATTATCGCACGCCGATGCAGGGCAATCTGCTCTGGGTCTATGAAGGGCAGACGAGCTTCTGGGACCTCGTGCTCGCCGCGCGGTCGGGGATGCAGTCGAAGGAGATGGTGCTCGCCGAATGGGCGACCCACGCCGGCTATTACAGCGTCCAGCCGGGGCGCGAGTGGCGCTCGGTCGAGGACACCACGCTCGACCCGGTGATCGCCGCGCGCAAGCCCAAGCCCTTTTCGAGCTGGTCGCGCGGCGAGGATTATTACAACGAAGGCTCGCTGATGTGGCTCGAGGCCGACATGCTGATTCGCGGCGCGACGAACAATTCCCGGAGCCTCGACGATTTCGCGCGCGCCTTCTTCGGCGGGCGCGAGGGCGATTGGGGGCAGGACACCTATAATTTCGACGATGTCGTCGCCGCGCTGAACGCGGTTCATCCTTATGACTGGGCGACTTTCCTCCGCGAGCGGATGCGGACGAGCGGGCGCCCCGCCCCCACCGGCGGGATCGAGCGCGCGGGCTACCGGCTCGTATGGCGCGCCACGCCGAACGTCTTCGACCGCGATCGCATGGCGCAGGCCAAGAACGCCGATCTGACCCATTCGCTGGGGATGACGATCGACAAGGATGGCGTCGCGACCGGCATCCTGTGGAACGGCCCGGCGTTCAAGGCCGACATCGTCAACGGCACGAAGATCGTCGCGGTCGACGGACTCGCCTACAGCCGCGAGCGGATCGAGGCCGCCGTGCAGGCCGCGACCGACGGCAAGACGCCGGTGCGGCTGCTCGTCGAGCGCGGCGGACGCTATCGCAACATTGCGATCGGCTATCACGGCGGGCTGCGCTGGCCGCACCTCGAAAAAAGCGCGAGTGGCCCCGACTGGTTCGATCGGCTATTGGCGCCGCGGCGGGCGCTTTAAACGCGCCGCAGCCGTTCGTTTCGAGCGTAGAGAGGCACCGGTCGTCGCCGGGCGGCATCGGCGCGTCTCGACTTTGCGCGATGCGAACGGCTAAGGGGCGCCCGAATCAAAAAAACAAAGGACTGATTTCTCCCATGCGCATCGACCTGATTCCCGCCGGCGACAGCCCGCCCGACAGCCTCAACGTCCTGATCGAAGTGCCGATCGGCGGCGAGCCGGTGAAATACGAGTTCGACAAGGCGTCGGGGGCGCTGTTCGTCGACCGCTTTCTCCACACCCCGATGCGCTATCCCGCCAATTACGGCTTCGTCCCGCACACGCTGGGCGAGGATGGCGATCCCTTGGATGCGCTGGTCGTCGCGCGTTCGCCGATCGTCGCGGGCGCGGTGGTCAAGTGCCGGCCGATCGGCGTGCTCAACATGGTCGACGACGCCGGCGGCGACGAGAAGCTGCTGTGCGTTCCCGTCAACAAGACCTTTCCCTATTACGACAAGGTCGCGACCTATAAGGACATGCCCGAGATCGTGCTGCAGCAGATCGAGCATTTCTTCACCCACTATAAGGACCTCGAACCCGGCAAATGGGCCAAGCTCAACGGCTGGGGCGATGTCGACGAGGCGAAGCGCATCATCGTCGAGTGCATCGAACGCGCGAAAAAGACCGGTTTCTAATTCTTGTCGGTGGGCGCCGGGTCCTCGTCCGGCGCCCCGACCATGCGGACATCGGTCCGCGGGTAGGGAATGCGGATGCCCGCTTCCTTGAAGCGGTCCCAGACCCCCAAAAACACTTCGCCCTGGATATTACCGAGCCCCGCCTCGGGGTCCGAGATCCAGTAGCGCAGCTCATGCTCGACGGCGCGTTCGCCGAACGCGGTGATCCACACGACGGGTTCAGGTTCGGCGAGGATGCGCGGATTTTCCTTCGCGGTCTCGATCATCAGCCGCTGCGCGAGCCGAAGGTCGCAGTCGTAACCGACCGGCACGCGCATCCGCACGCGCACCTCGGGGCTCGCGAAGCTCCAATTCTCGACCGCCTGCGTCATCAACAGCTCGTTCGGGATCAGATGCTTCTTGCCGTCGCGGGTGATGACGTTGACCGCGCGCACCCCGATCTTGGCGACGCGCCCGACATTGGGCACACCGTTCGGCAACGCCGATCCGCCCATCGCGCTGCCATCGCCGACGACGATGATGTCGCCCGGCTTGATCGACCGGTCCATCAGCAGGATGATGCCCGCGATCAGGTTGCCGACGGTCTTCTGCAATCCGAAACCGATCGCGAGGCCCGCGGCGCCCGAGAAAACCGCCAGCGCGGTGAGGTCGATGCCGAGCAGGTCGATGCCGAACAGCATCGCGAAGACGAAGAGCGCGATCGCGATCAGCTTTTCAGCCAGAAGCCTTTGCGTCGCGTCGATCTGGCTATTGCGGCGAAGCAGCCATTTGGTCGAGCGCATCGCGATTCGCACCGCGATATAGAGCAGCACCGCGACGATGACCGTCGAAAACAAGCTGTAGAGCGACAGCCGGTACGAGCCGACGTCGATGCCGATCGCTTTCAGCACATCGATCGTGCGGGCGATACCGGCCGCGAGCCCATCCATTCCGATCACCCCCGCATCGCGGCAAGGCCGCGTTCGAGATCGGCGACCAGGTCGGCCGGATCCTCGAGCCCGATCGACAGGCGGACGAGCGGATCGGGATCGGTCCATGCGACGGCGCTGCGGATCGTTTGGGGATCGCTCGGCACGACAAGGCTTTCATAACCGCCCCAGCTGAAGCCGATGCCGAAATGGGCAAGCGAATCGATGAAGCGCGTCCGCGCGGCCTCGTCGGCGCCGTTCAGCGTGAAGCCGAACAGCCCGCTGGCGCCCGCAAAGTCGCGCGACCAGATGACATGGCCGGGATCGCCCGGCAGCGCGGGGTGCAGCACGCGGCCGACCTCGGCACGGCCCGCCAGCCAGTTCGCGACGGCGAGACCATTTTCGCCCTGCCGCCGCATCCGCACATCGAGCGTCCTGAGGCCGCGCAGCATCAGCGCGCAATCGTCGGGCGAGACCGACTGGCCGAGCTGATAGGCCGCACTGCGCAGCTTCGGCCACACGGCCTTGGTCGCGGTGAGCGAGCCCATCATCACGTCGCTGTGCCCGCCGACATATTTGGTGAGGCTCATCATCGTCACATCGACGCCGTGAACGAGCGCGGGAAAGAGCAAGGGCGTCGCCCAGGTGTTGTCGAGCATCGTCAGCACGCCCCGCGCGCGCGCGATTTGCGTGATCGCCGGGATGTCCTGCACCTCGAAGGTCAGGCTGCCCGGCGATTCGAGGAAGATCAGCCGGGTTTCGGGCCGGATGAGGTCGGCGATTCCCGCCCCGACGAGCGGGTCGTAATAGGTGGTTTCAATCCCGAGCCGCGCGAGCATGGAGTTGCAGAAGGCCCGCGTCGGCTCATAGGCGCTGTCGACCATCAGCAGATGATCGCCCGGCGAGAGCAGCGCAAGCAGCCCCGCCGAAATCGCGGCGACCCCCGACGGATAGAGCAAAGTGCCTTCGGCGCCCGGCTCCATCCCGGTCAACGCATCGGCGAGCGCCCACACCGTCGGCGTCCCGCGCCGACCGTAGTAGAGCTTGTCGTGCGTTGCATGACCGCGTGCCTTGAGATCGGCGATATTGTCGTAAAGGATCGTCGAGGCGCGCCAGACCGGCGGATTGACGACCCCGCCCCCCAGCCGCGGGTCGCCGGTCCATTCGGGGCGCCGCCCGCCCTGCACGAGCTTGGTCGTGGGGCGGAGGTTTGAATCGTCGTTCTTGCTCATCGCAGCCTTGTTAGCGGAGCACAGGCCAAAATCCAGCGATGCAACGACGTCGAGCAAACTAATCCGTTCACACTGAGCTTGTCGAAGTGCCGTTTTTCCTTCGCAGCGCAGAAGGAAGAACGGTGCTTCGACAGGCTCAGCACAAACGGTAAAGAAAGCCCGTCTGGACGCTTTACGCCGCGCCGGTCGCCTTTGGGGTCGCCGCGTCGGCGCCCCATTCGAGCCAGCTGCCGTCATAGACCGCGACATCCTCCTTGCCGAGCAGATGCGCGCCAAAGGCGACGACGGTCGCGGTCATGCCGCTGCCGCAGGTGGTGACGAGCGGTTGGTCGAGATCGACCCCGGCGGCGTCGAACGCCGCTTTCAGATCGTCGCCGCGCTTCCACGTGCCGTCGGCGTTGAACAGCTCGCCGTGCGGCAGGCTGCGCGAATTGGGGATGTGGCCGGGCGCGAGGCCGGGGCGCGGATCGCGCTCTTCGCCGGTGAAGCGTGCCGCGGGCCGCGCATCGACGACCTGTTCGGCGCCACTGTCGACGTTCGCGAGCATCTGTTCCCTGGTCCGCACCGCCTTTGCGTCGCGCCACACGGTGAAGTGGCGGTGGCGCAGCGTCTGCTTGCCCATTTCGAGCGCGCGGCCCTCCGCCTTCCACTTGGCGAGCCCGCCGTCGAGCAGCGCGACATCGTGCGCGCCGAACAGCTTCAGGAGCCACCAGCCGCGCGCCGCGCTCTTCAGCGGGCTGTCGTCGTAGAGCACGATGCGGCTGCCGTCGCCGAGCCCGAGCGATTGCATGCGGCTAGCGAATTTTTCGGCGGTCGGGGCCATGTTTTCGACCGCGTTCGAGGCATCGGTCAGCTCGGCAAGGTCCATGAACACCGCGCCGGGGATATGACCCGCTTCATATTCGGCGCGCGCATCGCGATCGGCGCCCAGAAATTTCGTCGCATCGACGACCCGCAGGTCCGATGCCCCCAGTTCGCGTTCCAGCCAGTCGGTTGAGACCAAGGCGTCCATGTCATGCTCCTGTTACGACCGGTCGGGAACCTTGTTTGCCTGTCCCTCACCGGCCATCCTGCTGCGGCTCATTTTCCTGGGGACAACAAGCCTATGCCCCCACCTGTGCTTTTTCAAGCGGGGTCCGTCCTGCCGGAGTCGATGCTGCACCGCAACAAAAATCCGGTGGCCTTTCGAGCCCGATTATTGGCTGCGCTTGATCGCGGTCGCGCGCGCGCCGGGCCGGTCGACGGCATAGGAGGACCGGTCGAGCGGAAGCGGTGCGAGCTTTTCGCTGCCGCTCGCGCCCTGTTCGCGGCCGATGACGAAACTGCCCGCATTCTGCCCGAACGCCTCGCCCTCGCCGTCCCAGTGATAGGTGACGTCGAACGCGATGACGGGGACGATCATCGGCTTGCCGCCGATCATCAGCGGCTCGATAGCGGCGCGCGGCAACATCACTTCGGTCGACAATTCCTCGCCCGCGCCGACCGCCAGCGCGATGTCGTCGCGCAGCACGCTGCCCCCCGCCCCGTCGAAGAAGCGGCTAAGCACCGGCTCGGTCATCGCCGAGCCCTGATTGAGCGCGATGCGGACCATCAGGCCGGTCGCCGGCACCGTCCCCTGATTGAGCAGGTTGAGCGCGAAGCCGACCGCCACATGGTCGGGCGCGAACCGGATGCTGCGGATGTCGAGAGCCATGCCGACCACGGCGCGTTTCTCGCCCTCGGCGCGCGTGACGAGCGGGCGTGCGGACGCCGGCTCGGGTCGCGATGCGGGCGGCGGTGGCGGGGCGGGCGCCGGACGCGGAGCGGGCGGCGCGGCAGGACGGAGCGGCGGGACGGCCGCGCGCGTAGCCGGCGGCGGGGCTTCGTCGATCTCTTCGGCCACCGGGTCGGCGAGCGCGGTGCGGCGGCGCCAATACCAGAAGGCGGCACCCGCAGCCGCCAGCGCGGCGAGCGCCCAGGCCCAAATCGGCGTGCCCGACGGGGTGTCGGCCGGCGCGGCGACGACCGGCGTTTCGTCAGCCGGGACCGGGGCTGCGTCAACGGCAGCGGCAGGCGGCGGCGCGACCGTATCGAGCGGCGGCAAGGGCGGATTGTCGGTGGTTGCGGGCTGCACCGCTTGCGGCGCTTCCGGCTGAGCCGGGCGCGGCGTCGCTGTTGCGGGCGTATCGCGCCGCGCGGGAGCGGGTGCGGGGGTCGATGTGGCCGGCTGCGTCGGCGTCACGCGCGGCGGTGCAACGGGTTGCGGCGATGTCGGGGTGGGGGCTGGGGTCGGGGTCGGGGTCGGCGTCGGCTGGCCCCGCCGCTCACCGGGCGCCACCGGCGGCAAGCCATTGTCCGACGGGCCCTGCACACCGGGTGCGCGGCCGTCGTTGGTAGGCGGCGGCAAGCGGAAATCGATCGAGCGGGACGTCGTCGTGTCCTGCGCGGCCACAGGGACACCTGCCGCCAGCATTGCCGCTGCCAGCACCAACGCGCCCGCCTGTTGTCGCCCGAAGTTACGCACCGTCATCTTGTCCGCGATCCCACACTACCCATATGTCGCCCGCGCCGCTGAATTGGCGCTGAACCTTGCGGCCGGCGATTCCGGGGCACCGGCCCGGATGACATCGGCCGCGCTGCGCACTAGAGCCTTTCCATGACCGATTCCACCCCTGCGCCGCTCGCACCGAAACATCTCGGCCAATCGAGCGAACTGCCTGCCGCTCCCGAAGCGGCCGTTCTCGACTATGTGCCCAATCCGCGCGCGGGCGAGCTTTATCTCGTCCGCTTCGCCGCGCCCGAATTCACGTCGCTCTGCCCGGTGACTGGCCAGCCCGATTTCGCGCATCTCGTCATCGATTATGCCCCCGGCCAAACGATCGTCGAATCGAAGAGCCTCAAGCTCTTCCTCGGCTCCTTCCGGAACCATGCGGGCTTTCACGAGGATTGCACCGTCGGCATCGGCCGCCGCCTTTTCGACGAGATGCGGCCCCGCTGGCTGCGCATCGGCGGTTACTGGTATCCGCGCGGCGGCATTCCGATCGACGTCTTCTGGCAATCGGGGCCGCCGCCCGAAGGGCTGTGGCTCCCCGATCAGGGCGTCGCGCCTTATCGCGGCCGGGGATGAAGATTCATCTTTCTGCCACAGTTTGCTGACATTAGTGTCAACGATATGAACCCAACCGCATTGCCCCACGATCACGACATCAAGGTCGGTCCCGACGTCATCGACTTCATGGGACACGTCAACAACGCCCATTATCTGAGCTGGGTGCAGGAAGCGGTGCTCGCGCACTGGCGCCATATCGCGCCGCCCGAGGCGGTCGCCGGGCATCTGTGGGTCGCGCTGAAGCACGAGATCACCTACCGCCGTCCCGCCTTTCTCGACGATCAGGTCATCGCGACGGTGATCCTCGAGAAGGTTCAGGGCGCGCGCGCTTTTTACGAGACGATCATCAAGCGCGGCGAGGACGTGCTCGCCGAGGTCAAGTCGAGCTGGTGCTGCATCGACGCCGAAACGCTCCGCCCCGCGCGGCTCGCGAGTGAAGTCGTGGCCCGCTTTTTTCCGGGCGAGAAAAGCTAGGGTCTTTCCGGGCTAGCCCGGAAAGACCCTACGCCCGCCCCGTTTCGCGGGACGGGCGCCTTCAGGCGAAGAGTTTACGGGCTGACCGGATCGTCACCGTCGTCGTCGACCACCAGCCAGATGCCGCCGGCGATAATGGCGAGACCCAGCACGATCGCGACCCAGCTTCCGCCTTCGAGATTATTTCCGTCACGAACAACCGAGGTCGCGCGGGCACCATCAATCGCGGGTGCGGCCGCAGCCGCCACCGGCGCAAGGACCATCGAAGCTGCCGCAACGGCAATCACGCCTTTTTTCAATCTTTTCATCATAAACTCCTCCAGCTGCCCTCGAAACGCGGCCCGGAGGTGATTGTTCCATTGCCCGAAAAGAGAGGTTTGCGGCCTGCCGTGGCTAAGCGGGCGCGAAGCGGATGGGCAGACGCTTCAGCCCGCCGACGAACACCGATTCGACGCGCGCGGGCTCACCCGCGAGTTCGATGCTTTTGAGGCGCGGCAGCAATTCCTCCATCAATATCCGCATCTCCATGCGCGCGAGATGCTGGCCGAGGCAGACGTGGGCGCCGAAGCCGAAGGCGATCTGCTGGTTCTTCTCGCGGTCGGGATCGAAGGTGAAAGGATCGCCGAACACCGCCTCATCGCGGTTGCCCGACACATAGTTCAGCATCAACCAGTCGCCCTCGCGGATCGTCTGGCCGCCGATTTCGACGTCCTCCCGCGCGCTGCGCATGAAATGCTGGACCGGGGTCGTCCAGCGAATCGCTTCCTCGATCAGCCCCGCCTTGTCGCTCTCCGCGTCGCGGAAGCGTTCGAACAGCTTGGGGTTCTTCGCGAGTTCCATGATCGCGCCCGCGGTCGAGGCGCTCGTCGTGTCGTGGCCCGCGGTCGCGATGATCATATAATAGCCGGCAAGCTCGCGGTCGGGAATCGACGCGCCGCCGACCGTGGCATTGGCGATCACCGTCGCGATATCCTCGCGCGGGCTGGCGCGGCGATCGGCCGTGAGCGCGCCGAAATATTGTTCGAAATCGGCGATCACATAATTGAGCATCGCGATCGCCTGCTCGGCGCTGGTGATCGCCTCGCGGCTGCGGTTCAGCTCGGGGTCGGTCGAGCCGAACAATTGCTGCGTGAGCATCAGCATGCGCGGCTCGTCCTCCGCTGGCACGCCCAATATGTCCATGATCACGCGCAGCGGATAATGCGCCGCGACGTCGCGCGCGAAATCGCATGTCCCGTCCATCGCCAGCATCTGTTCGACCGCGCTCCGCGCGTGGTGACGGATGCGGTCCTCGACGATCTTCAGATTCTTCGGCATGAACCAGCTCTGGGTGAGCAGCCGGTATTTCATATGATCGGGGGCATCCATCTGCACCAGCGAGCGGATGAGGTGCCCGTCACCGCCCGGCGTCGCGGCGCGCGCGATCGCCTCGCCGTCGCGATTGGTGAGCACCGTGGGGCGGAGGCCGTTGGCGAAGCGGCCCGGATCGCGACTGATCGCCATGATGTCGGCGTGCCGCGTCACGAGCCAGAAAGGATCGAGCTCGGCATTTTCCGCGACGGCAAGCGGCGCATTCGCCCGCGCCCAGGCGAGCTGTTCGTGCAGCGGGTCCCAACTGCCGTAAGCGACGGGATCGACGACGGCGGCGGCTACCTCTTCGGGCAAGATAGGTTTTGTCATGCAACCAAGCTGCCGCGAATCGCGTCGTCTGTCGATAGGCTATGACCGCCCGTCGAAGCGGCGCCCGCGCGCAGGCTGGATCGGCGTAGCGCGGTACAAAATAACCGGGGATTTCATTATGAAAACAACTGCACGACGCTTCCTTTTCGCCGCCGTTTCGTCGCTGAGCCTTGCGGCGTGCGCCGCGCAGCCGGGGATCGCGCCCATGGCGGCGGCGCCTATGCTCGCCGGCGCGCCGCTCGATGCCAGCGTTCCGAGTCAGCTGCCGCGAATCGCCCGGCCACTACATTACGACATCAGCGTCGCCCCCGACGCGCAAGCGCTGCGCTTCACCGGCGAAGCGGGCATCGACATCGAGCTATACGAGCCCTCGGCGGTGCTGACGCTGAACGCGCTCGATCTCAGCTTCGCGAGCGCCAGCCTCACCGGTGCCGACGGCCAGGCGATTCCGCTGACCGCGGCGACCGACCCCGCCGCGCAGACGGTGAGTTTCACCGCCCCCGCTCCGCTCGCGCCGGGCAAATATCGCCTCGCTACCCGCTACACCGGCACGATCAACACGCAGGCGAACGGGCTTTTCGCGCTCGACTATCCCGACAAGGTCAGCGGCAAGGAAGTGCGCGGGCTGTTCACCCAGTTCGAAGCACCCGACGCCCGGCGCTTCGTCCCGAGCTTCGACGAGCCGAGCTACAAGGCGACCTTCACTCTCGCGGCGACCGTGCCCGCGGGCGATCTTGCGGTGAGCAACATGCCCGTCGCAAGCGAGACGCCCGCCCCCGGCGGCAAGAAGACGGTGACTTTCCAGATCTCGCCCAAAATGTCGTCCTATCTCCTCTTCTTCGCGACCGGGAATTTCGAGCGGCTCGCGGCGAAGAGCGAGAGCGGCGCCGAGGTCGGTATCGTGTCGCCCAAGGGGTCGGGCGAGCAGGCGCGCTTCGCGCTCGACAGCCTCGGCCCGCTGCTCGGCTATTACAGCGATTATTTCGGTCAGCCCTATCCGCTGCCCAAGCTCGACAATGTCGCGGGGCCGGGCCAGTCGCAATTTTTCGGCGCGATGGAAAATTGGGGCGCGATCTTCACCTTCGAGCGCATCCTGCTCGACGATCCCAAGATCACGAGCGACGCGACTCGGCAGTCGATCTATTCGGTGCAGGCGCATGAGGTCGCGCATCAATGGTTCGGCGACCTCGTCACGATGGCGTGGTGGGACGACCTCTGGCTCAACGAAGGCTTCGCGAGCTGGATGGAAACCAAGGCGAGCGACCATTTCCATCCCGACTGGCTTCCCCTGCTCGACCGCGTCGACGGCCGCGAGCGCGCGATGGGGCTCGACGCCTTTGCAACGACCCACCCGATCGTCCAGACGATCCGCACCGTCGAGGACACCAATCAGGCGTTCGACGCGATCACCTATCAAAAGGGCGAGGCCGTCATCACGATGCTCGAATCCTACGCGGGCGAGGATGTGTGGCGCACGGGTCTGCGCCGCTACATGGAAAAGCATAAATATGCGAACACGCGCACCGACGATCTGTGGAACGCGGTCGAGGCCGCGGGCGCCGAGGGGCTGACCGCGATCGCGCATGATTTCACCAGCCAGCCGGGCATCCCGCTGCTGCGCGTCGGCGGCGTGACCTGCACGGGCGGCAAGACCAGGGTCGAGCTGGCGCAGGGCGAGTTTTCGCGCGACCGCAAGGACGCCATCGAGGCCGAAGGCCGCCGCTGGCAGGTGCCCGTGCTTGCGCGCGCCGGCACAGGCGCGGTCGCGCGGCAGGTGGTTGCGGGGGGTGCGGGAACGCTGACATTGCCCGGCTGCGGCGCGGTGCTGATCAACGCCGGACAGGCGGGCTATTACCGCACCCTCTATTCGCCCGCCGCGCTCGCCGCGCTGCGCGGCGATTTCGCGGCTCTCGCCCCGATCGACCAGCTCGGGCTGCTCGGCGACAATTTCGCGCTCGCATATGCCGGATATCAGCCGATGGGCGCGGCGCTCGACCTGCTGACGGCCGTCCCGGACGACGCGAGCCAGAAGCTGCTCGGCGACGCCGCCGGGCGTTATGCGGCGCTATACAAGCTGTTCGACGATCAGCCGGCGGTGCAGAAGCAGCTCGCGGCGCGCGGCACCGCGGCGCTCGGCGCGGCGATGGCTCGGCTCGGTTTCGACGCGCGCGCCGGCGAACCCGCGCTCGACAGCATCTTGCGGTCCGAGTTGCTGGGCGCTCTCGGGACGCTGAACGATGCAAAGGTGCGCGCCGAAGCGCGGCGGCGCTTCGCGCTGCTGGGCAGCGATCCCGCCGCGCTCGACGGCCCGCTGAAGGCGCGCTGGCTCGGCATCGTCGCGGCGAATGCGGGCGAGGCCGAATGGGACCGGCTGCGCGGACTCGCCAAGGCATCGAAGTCGGCGGTCGAGCGCAGCACTTTCTATACGCTGCTCGGCTCGGCGAAGGACGAAGGACTGGCCCGGCGCGCGCTCGCGCTCGCGCTCACCGAAGAGCCCGGCGAGACGGTCAGCGCCGCGATCATCGGCGCGGTCGCGGCGAATCATGCCGAAATGGCGGTCGATTTCGCGCAGGCCAACCAGGCGGCGGTCGACCGGCTGATCGACGCTTCGGCGCGCGCACGCTTCCTCGCCGGGCTGGCGGCATCGTCGAACGATCCGGCGATGATCGCAAAGCTCGAACGGATCGCGGCGCCGCTGTCCGCCGCTGTCCGCAAGCCCTATGACAAGGTGCTGGCGTCGTTGAAGGAACGCAGCGTCAGCCGTCCGCGCATCAAGCGCGAAACCGCAAGCTGGCTGGAGGAAGAATAGGACCAGGGTCCGCGCGTTGCAGTGCCTTGAGTACGTCGGACTGACGCGACCACGCGGGGCCTCAGCGCAGCGCGCAGAGCGCCGCCGAACTCGTCGACACCGCCAATATTTCGGGATCCTTGAGCGCGCGCACCTTGCGGTAGAACTGGTCAAGCGTCAGATCGGTAACGTGCTTGTCCTTGAGGCTGCCGAGCGCGGAGAGGCGGCGTAGCTGGAGCAGCGACAGCCGGTCGACCATGCGTTCGGCCATGCACGCCGCCATCGCCTTCGACAGCCCGGCATTCTGAAGCCCGCTCCGCAGCCGCGTTTCGGGGGTCGCGCAGCCGGCAAGCGCCAGCGCCAGCGCAAGCACCGGCAGAAAGGCAAGCCTCATCGGCGCCTATCTTCCGTGATAATCGGCGACCGCGCCCGACACCGCCTGCATCAGCTCCATGCGCGCGGGCACCGACGCGTTGGTGTCGCCGAGCAGCACGACGATGGCATAGCGGGTGCCGTCGGGCGCGGTCGCGATACCGATGTCGTTATAGCCGGCGGTAGAGCCTCTATAATCCTGCCCCGTCCCGGTCTTGTGCAGAAATTTCCAGCCCGCGGGCAGCCCGGCCTTGAGCCGCCGGGGGCCGCTTCGGGTCCGGCTCATCACGTCGAGCAGATATTCGGTCGAGTCGGGCGACAGCAACGTCCCGCGCGCGAGCCGCGTCAGCGCGCTCGCGATCGCCTCGGGGCTCGCGCCGTCGGGCGGGTTGGCAAGATAGGCGTTGCGCGCCGCGAGGCGCGTCGCGTCGGGGAGCGCGGCACGCGCCTGATGAAAGGCGCGCCCGACTGAATAGGCCTGCTGCCATTTGAGCCCCGCCGTGCCCGCCTGCAGCAAGCGTTCGCCGGGGCCGAAGCGGATCGCGCCGAGATCCTTCTTGTCGAAGAAAGCCCGAACCGCATCGGGGCCGCCGACGGTGCGCAGCAGGCTGTCGTTCGCGGTATTGTCGCTCTTGGTGATCGCGGTTTCGATGAGGTCGCGGACGCTCATCGTCACCGAGCCCTCGGCGCGAACGCGCGCGGCGAGCGGCTGATAGAACAGCGTCAGATCCTCGGGTCCGATGCGGACGCGCTGGTCGAACGTCAGACGGCCCTGATCGATGGCGTCGAGCACCGTCAGCGCGACCCACAGCTTCGATACGCTTTGCTGCGGAAACAGCTCGTCGCCGCGCTGCGAGAGCTTCCATTCGCCGTCGATCCGCTGCACCGCGATGCCGGTCTTGCCCGGAAAGGTGCGCCACAGGTCATAGATACGGTCGTTGAGGCCGGCGGGGGCGCGGCGAAAACCGGGGTCGATCGGCCCCGCGGGGCGGGGCGTCGCCGAGCGGACCGGCTGGCCGATGGGCACCGTGACCGAACCCGCCGGGCCGCGCACCGCCGCTGGTTGCTGATGCTGCTGCGCGCGCGGCTGCGGCACGATCGCGACGCTGCTGACACAACCTGCCAGCACCGCGGCGCTCATCGTCACAGCGAGGAGCGGCCTGCCCGATAATCTAAGCTTCATTCGAACCCCGCACTTGCGACTTTTATATCTTGTCCCGACCCCTCTCGGACACCCCCACGTCACGCAGACGCACGGGACGGGCCAGCGTTTTGCGGTGAACGATTCTTTCGCCGCGACCAATGGCGGAACCCGTGGGGGTTTTTCCCCCGGTTCAGGGCGCCGGCGTCGCGCGCACCTTGTCGGGATAAAGCCGCTTCAGCGCCGCGAGCTTGGGCGCGTCCCAGCGCAAGATATAACCATTGCGCGGGTTGCGGCGCATGAAGTCCTGATGGCTCGCCTCGGCGCGATAGAAGCGTTTATAGACTTCGACCGGCACGACGATCGGCTTGGCGAAATATTTGCCGCGCCCGATCTGCGCCAGATAGGCGTTCGCGACCTGCCGCTGGTTCGCGTCCATCGGCACGATCGCGGCGCGATATTGCGAGCCGGTGTCGGGGCCCTGCCGGTTCTTGAGCGTCGGATCGGCGACCACCGAAAACAGGATGCGGAGCAGCGTGCCATAGCTGACCTGGCTGGGATCATAGACGATGCGCACCGCCTCGGCATGGCCCGACTTGCCGTCGTGCGTCCGCTCATATTTGGCGGTCGCGGCGCTGCCGCCATGATAGCCCGATTCGACCGAAATGACGCCTTTCACGTTCGAAAAGACGCCTTCGACGCCCCAGAAGCAGCCGCCCGCAAGCACCGCGGTGGCGCGCTTGGCTTTGACGGCGGGGTCGGTGACGGCGGCGGGGAGCTTGACGACGCTTTCGGCCTGCGCGGGCGCGCATTGGGCGACGACCGCGCTCACCGCCAGCGCCGCGATGGCGCGGAGGGCGAGCGATCGCCGCAGCGGCGTCACGCGGGGATCGGCAGCGCCGGCGCGTTGAGCACGATATAGGTCGCGCCAATCGCGAAGCCGGCGAGCATGGTCAAAAACCAGTCGGAGCGGAGCATGGAGAGCATAGGGGCCTCGTATCATTCTTGTTGTTCGCGGCCGGGGCCGCCCTGGTTACACCGGCGATATGACGCGCCCCTGCCATCCGTCAGTGATGGCGGTCACTCTAGACGAGATGACTTACCATCGGGTGAACCGGGCGCTTAACCGGCGTTCACGTTCAAATAGGCCCCGCCACCGGCATTACAAGACCGATCGGTATAAAATTCCTATGCAACTGGAAACCCAGACTTAGCTGAGCGCGGCACACGCCTGCTGGATGCGCACGCACGCGTCCTTGAGCACCGCTTCCGACGTCGCGTAGGAGACGCGGAACGCAGGCGACAGGCCAAAGGCGCCGCCATGGACCGCCGCAACCTTGGCGCTGTCGAGGAAATAGTCGATCAGCGCTTCGTCGCTGTCGATCAGCTTGCCGTCGGGGGTCTTCTTGCCGATGCAGCCCGACGCGTCGGGATAAACGTAGAAGGCGCCGTCGGGGACGGGGCAATCAAGCCCCGGCGCGTCGTTGAGCATCGCCACGACCATGTCGCGGCGCTTCCGGAACGCGGCGTTGCGATCGTCGAGGAACTGCTGCGGCCCGCCGAGAGCGGCGGCGGCGGCGGCCTGCGCGATCGAGCAGGGGTTCGAGGTCGACTGCGACTGCAGCTTGCCCATCGCCTTGATGATCCACGCCGGGCCGCCGGCGTAGCCGATGCGCCAGCCGGTCATCGCATAGGCCTTCGAACAGCCGTTCACCGTCAGGATGCGATCGGCGAGGTCGGGGCAACGCTGCGCGAAGGTCGTGAATTCGAAATCGGCGTACCAGACATGCTCGTACATATCGTCGGTCATCACCATCACATGCGGGTGGCGACGAATGACTTCGCCGAGCGCGTCGAGCTCCTCGCCCGAATAAGCGGCGCCCGACGGGTTCGAGGGCGAATTGAACATCACCCAGCGCGTTTTTTTGGTGATCGCGGCGTCGAGCTGTGCGGGGGTGATCTTGTAATTCTGCGCCGCACCGCCCTCGACGATCACCGGCGTGCCGCCCGCAAAGGCGACGATGT
Source organism: Sphingopyxis italica (assembly GCF_011926545.1). GTDB lineage: Bacteria > Pseudomonadota > Alphaproteobacteria > Sphingomonadales > Sphingomonadaceae > Sphingopyxis > Sphingopyxis italica. Next base: position 973,745 of record NZ_JAATIT010000001.1, read on the forward strand.
CGGGATAGCTCACCCAATAGGGCGCGGGGATGATCACCTCGTCGCCCGGATCGACCGTCGCGACAAGCGCGTTGAATAGGGTGTGCTTGCCGCCGACATTGACCGAAATCTGGTCGAGCCCGAAGTCGAGGCCGTTGTCGCGGCGGAACTTGCCGCGGATCGCGTCCTTCAGCGCCACGGTGCCGTCGACGAGCGTATATTTGGTCTGGCCATTGCGGATCGCCTCGATCGCCGCTTCCTTGACGAAATCGGGGGTGTCGAAATCGGGTTCGCCGGCGCTCAGGCCGATGACATCGACGCCCGCGGCTTTCAGCGCCGTCACGCGCGCGGTCATCGCAAGCGTCGCCGAGGGCTGGATGCGGTTGAGGGCGGCGGAGACATGGGGCTTCAGCGACATGACGATATCTTCCGTGGCTTGCGCGGTCGGGCTGCAAAAGGACAGGAAATTGCGCGGGGCCGCGCCTAAAGCCTCCAGTCGATATTCGCAAGCGCATCGGTTGATAATTTACCTATGCACCGCCCAACCACCTCACCCCCGCCCCCTTATCGTCATCCCGGCGAACCCGCGACCACCCATGCGCCATGCCTTTCGAGAAATCGAGCGTGATTGAGCATCGCCGGGCGGCAGGCGCCCTATTGCGCAGCAAGGTCCAGGTAAGACCGGTCAAAAACCGAAGGCGACCCCGACCCGTCCGCCTGTCGACCCCTTGACGGTCGAACCGGCGATGCCGCCGCTGACATACACGCGCGGCGTCAGGCGGAGGACGGCGGCGCCCGAGAAACCCTGTTCGCCGCGATAGGTCGCGAGGGTGAACGAGATGGAGACGGTGCTGTCGGGGACGATCATCGTCCCGCCCATCGCCATCGCCGTCGCGATCCCGCCGTTCGCCTGCCGCGCGTGCCGTTCGAGCACCGTCGTCCGCGCGTCGAGCGCCGCCGATTGCTGTTCGAGCAGGTCGACCCGGTCCCCCAGCCCACCCAGTTCCGCGATGTCGAGTGCGGTGGTGCCGATATTGCCCGCGGCGTCGGACGTCAGCAGGTGCAGCGCCCCGCTCTGCGCCGCATTGCTGGCGGTCGAGGCGACCCCGGCGAGCGTGTAGGTGCTCGCCGAATTGCCGAGCGCCACCTGGTTCGCGCGGTCCGCGACGGCCCCGTCGCCGATCGCCACCGCGCCGTCGCCGGTCGCGCTGCTGCCGTTGCCGAGCGCGATCGCGGCGTTGCCCGCAGCGACGTTGAGATTGCCGATGGCGAGCGCCCCGGTCCCGGTCGCGCTGTTGTCGGCGCCCACCGCGACGGCGCCGATGCCGGTCGCGAGATTCGGGTCGCCGATCGCCACCGCGCCGTTGCCGGATGCGACATTGCCCAGCCCGATCGCCACGGCTGCGCCGTCCGATGCCGCTGCGCCGGTGCCGATCGCAATCGCATCGTCGCCGCCGGCGCTGGCACCGGTGCCGAGCGAGATTGCGTTCGCGCCTGCGGCATCGCCCGACCCGTCGAATCCCAGCACATCGATGCGGGCGATAGCCTCGTCGGCGGTGGCCTGCGCTGCCCCCGCTTCGGAACGCGCCGTCTCGGCGGTCAGCTGCGCCGCCGCGACCGCGGTGCCGTTGGCCTGGCTGGTGGCGAGCGCCTGATCGGCCGTGTCCTGCGCCGTCTGCGCGCTCTGGACCGCCGTGTCGGCGGTCGCTTGCGCCGTCGCCGCATCGCCCAGCGCCAGGTCGGCGGTATCTTGCGCCGCCTGTGCGCTCTGCACCGCGGTATCGGCGGTCTACTGCGCGCCTCCGGCGGCGGTCAGCGCCTGATCGGCGGTGCCTGCGCAGCGGCCGCCGCGTGCTGCGCGGTCTGGGCGCTCTGGATTGCGGTATCGGCCGTGCCCTGCGCATTTTCGGCCGCGGTCAACGCCTGGTCCGCCGAGTCCTGCGCCATCGTCGCGTTGGCGAGCGCGCTGTTCGCCGTCCCTTGCGCCGCCGCGGCTTCGGCGAGCGCCGCGCCGGCGTTGCCGGCGACGGCGTTCAGCTGGTCGAGATTGACCGCGTCATGGCCCTCGGTGCCGGCGGCGACATGGACGATCTGGCGCGGCGTGGCGGCGGAGCCGACCGCGACCGCATATTCCCGGTCGGCGACCGCCCCGAACCCGATCGCGGTCGCGCCCTCGGCAGTCGCCCGCACATTGACCCCGAAGGCGCTGCTATACTTTGCCGTCGCAGCCACCCCGGTGCCGACCGCGACCGCGGCCTCGCCCGACGCAACTGCGGTTTCTCCCGGCTCGAAACCGGCAACGATGTCGAGTGGCGAATCGCTGCGGTTGAAATCATACCAGCCGCCCAGCGCGAGGCTGCCCAAACCGGCGGCGTTAGCGCCATATCCAAAAGCGGAGCTATACGTCGCCGACGCCGTGGAACGAAATCCGAAGGCGCTGCTTATCCCTCCGCTCGCCAGATTCAGACGACCGAAGGCGCTGCTCGCTGAACCCGTCGCCTGATTGCGGTGGCCGAAGGCGCTGCTCGCGCGCCAGCCTCTACCGGCTGTTCGAACAGCGCGGTCTGTCGGTCGGCGAGCATATTCGCGCCGTCCGGCTCAACCACGGCCGCGCGTTGCTGCGCGATCCCCGGCTCGGCATCGGCGATATCGCCCTGCGCTGCGGCTATGACGATCTCTCCGCCTTCGGCAAGGCGTTCCGTCGCCGCTTCGGGATGACCCCGCGCGATTGGCGGATGATGATCGACACCGCCGGTGGAGCGTGATCCGAAACCGGTGCCAGAAAAGGCCGGGATGACGCATGTTCAGGAAGCTCGGGTCGCCTCCACCAGCCGCGCCGGCACCAGCCCGCGCAGGCTGTTGCCGATGAAAAACCCGCCCTCCAGATCGGCGAGGCGCAGGTGCGATTCGACCGCGCGTCCCTTGTCGATCAGCTCGGCGCGCAGCACGCCGGGGAGCAGCCCCAGTGCCAGCGGCGGGGTGAGCAGCTGGCCGTCGCGTTCGACGAAGATATTGCTCCAGCTGCCTTCGGTGACGAAACCCGGCTCATCGACGAACACGACCTCGGCCGCACCGCTTTCGTGCCGTGCGGTATCATAAACGGCGCGCAGGCTGGTCTTGTGCGACAGGCGGAAGTCGTCCGCCGCCATGGGCGCCGGCCGCACCGCGACCGGCACCGGCAATTCGGCGAGGCGGGGCAGCGGCGACACCTCGACCGCGAGCGCGCCCGACGGCGCCAGCCGCATCCGCACCCGCGCGGCGCCGCGCAGGCGGAAGGTCGCCGATTGCAGGCTGTTGCGTGCGGCGTGCCGGTCGAAGGTGAAGCCCAGCGCCTCGGCGCTCGCCTTCATCCGCGCGAGATGCCCCTCGAGCCGCTGAATGCCCTCGACGGGATCGAAAAGCATCGTCTCGATCAGATCGAAGCTTTCGCCCGCTGCAACCACAAATTCCCCCTTGGCCAGACATTCGCGCCATTCCTCAGCCGCTTGGCTGTCGGCGACGATTCCGGAACCCAGACCCAGCGTGGCGCAAGCCACGCCTTCCTGCAAGTCGCGCGTGGCGGAAGCCGGTCCATCGCGCAACCCGCCTTGCGGAAAGACGAGCGTGCGGATCGCGACATTGAAGGCGGCGTCGCCCCCCGGCTCGATAAAGCCGATCGACCCGGTGTAAAGCCCGCGCGGTTCGGCTTCGAGTTCGTCGATGATCTCCATCGCGCGCACCTTCGGCGCCCCGGTGATCGACCCGCACGGAAAAGCCGCGCGCAGCACGTCGACCGCGCCGGCGCCGGCGGGCAATCGCGCGGCGACGTCGGAGACGAGCTGGTGGATCGTCGGAAAGCTTTCGACCCGGAACAAGTCGGGCACCGCGACCGACCCCGGCACCGCGACGCGCGACAGATCGTTGCGGATCAGGTCGACGATCATCAGATTTTCGGCGCGCTGCTTGGGATCTTCGGCAAGCTCGCGCGCCGCCGCCGCGTCGGCTTCGCGATCGACAAGACGCGCGGCCGTACCCTTCATCGGCCGCGCCATCACCTGCCCATCGCGCAGCGCGAAGAAAAGCTCGGGCGAATGCGACACGATCGCCCGATCACCCGTCCAGATCACCCCGCCATAGCCCGCGCGCGCCGTCCGCCGCAGCCGCGCATGAACGCCAAGCACATTGCCGAGCATCGGCACGTCGGCGCGAAAGGTCAAATTCGCCTGATAGATGTCGCCGGCGCGGATCAGGTCCAGCACCGCTTCGACCGCGGCCAGATAGTCGGCGCGCCTCACGCGCGGGCAGGGCCTCCCTACCCACGCCGCATCGGGATCGGGAAGCAGCGCGGGCACCGCGTCGGCGGCGATCCGCCGGGCGCGCTCGAACAGGCCGAACCAGCCGACCGGAGCCGCGCCGGCTTCGCCGTCCGCCGTCCCCCGCCACGCGGGCGCGAGCCCCTTGCCCGCCTCATATGCCAGATAGCCCGCCGCATGGAGCCCGCGCGCCTGCGCGGCTTCGAGCGCCGAAAGCAACGCCGGGACCTCGGCCGCCGAATAAGCCGTCAGTACCTCGACCGGATCGACGAACAATCGCGCCGCCGCGGCCCCCTCGACGCGCGCGTCGTCGAGCAGCACGAAGGGCGGGCAGCCCGGCCCCGGAACCGGGATCGCATCGCCGCCCGCCATCGCTATCTCACGAAAATCGACCGCGCACCGGCCGCGATCAGCGGTCGCGCTTCATGCGGATCGTGCGCCCGCCCTCGATCGAGGCGAAATAGCTGCCCATCGTCGCAACCTTGATCTTGACCTTCTGCCCCGCCTTGGGCTGGCGCGGCAGCCGCGTCGTGTCGATCTGCGTCCACACCGCGTCATCTTCCATCACCAGCGTATATTTGCCCGAGCGGTCCATGCTCGCCGAGCGGATCACCGTTTCGACTTCCTTCACCTCATCCTCGTCGCCGCCGAAAATCCCGCCAAGCTTGGGGAAGGAAAAGCCGAATAGCCCGCGCCGCGCCTTCTTTGCGGTCTCGCGGTCGGTAAAGGTGATTTCGCGTGCCTGATCGGCGCTCGACAATTCGCCGACTTCGCGATCGAAACAGGCGAGCCGCGCCGCCGCATCGGCGAGGTCGCGGCACGCGTAAAGCTCCTCGATCTGCGCCGGGCGCTCCGATGGTAACTTGTCCTTCGCGGCGGCCGGAACGGCGAGCGCGCCGGCGAGAAGGACGAGCGGCGCGGCGACGCGCGATGACAGCTGCAGCATGGCAAAACCCCTGGCGAGAACGATATGCGCTGCCTAGCCGCAGCCGCGCCGCGCCGCAAGCGAGCCCGGTTGCGGTCACGGCTTACTGACCCTAGTGTCAGGAAGCCGAAGCTTTTCGAGAGGATGACAACCCGCGATGGACAGCCGCTTTTCCTGGTCGACCGATTATCACCACCCGACGACGTGGGATCAGGAATTTCCGCCGCTCTCGCTGCCCGATATGTTCGCCGCCAGCGTGGCGCGAAAGGGCGACGCGCCGATGCTCGACTTCATGGGGCGCCAGTTCGGCTATGCCGAGGTCGCGCGCGGCGTCGCGCGCGTCGCGCGGGGGCTTCAGCAGCTGGGGCTCGGCAAGGGCAGCCGCGTCGGCCTCTTCCTCCCCAACGTACCGCATTATGTCGCGGCCTATTATGGCGCGCTCATGGCGGGTGCGACCGTGGTCAATTTCTCGCCGCTCTATACGGTCGCCGAACTCGAGGCGCAGGTCGAGGATTCGGGCACCGACACGCTCTTCACGCTGAGCGCCGCCGCGCTCCTCCCCACCGCCTTGCAGGTGCTCGACGGGTCGAGCCTCACCCGCCTCGTCGTCGGATCGGTCGCGGGCGGATTGCCGGCGGCCAAGTCGCTACTCTATCGCCTGTTCAAGCGCGGCGAGGTCGCGGCGCTGCCCGACGATCCGCGCGTCATCCGCTTTTCCGCCCTCACCGCCAATGACGGCCGCCCCGATCCCGTCGCGATCGATGCGCAAACCGATATCGCGCTGATCCAGTATACCGGCGGCACGACGGGCACGCCGAAGGGCGCCAAGCTGACCCACCAGAACCTCACCGCTAACGCGCGGCAGGTGAATGCGATCGACCCCGACCATGACGCCGAGGACCGCATTCTTGGCGTCCTGCCCTTCTTCCACGTCTTCGCCAACACCTGCGTGCTCAACCGCACCGTCCTCAACGGCGGCGCGATCACCATGCTGCCGCGTTTCGACGCGAAGCAGGCGCTCGAGGCGATCACGCGGACGAAAACGACCGCGCTGCCCGGCGTGCCGACGATGTATCAGGCGTTGCTCGACCATCCCGATCTTGCCGCCACCGATTTCTCGTCGCTGCGCATCTGCATCTCGGGCGGCGCGCCGATGGCCGCCGAGCTGCGCGAGAAATTCGCCGCCGCCACCGGCGCGTCGCTCGTCGAGGGCTATGGCCTGACCGAAAGTTCGGGCGTCGTCGCGACCAATCCCTATGAAGGCCCGGTGCGCCCCGGCACGATCGGCCAGCCGCTTCCCGCGACGCACATCCGCCTGCTCGACAAGGAGGATCCGGCAAAGGACGCCCCCGACGGCGAGCCCGGCGAGCTTGCGGTGAAGGGCCCGCAGATCATGCAGGGCTATTGGAACCGGGCGGACGCGGACAAGGACAGCTTCACCGACGACGGCTGGCTGCGCACCGGCGACGTCGCGGTGGTCGAGGCGGGCGGCTATCTCCGCATCGTCGACCGGCTGAAGGACATGATCGCGGTCGGCGGCTTCAAAGTCTATCCGAGCGTGATCGAGGCGCATCTCTACGAGCACCCCGCGGTCAAGGAAGCGATCGTGCTCGGCGTCCCCGACGCCTATCGCGGCGAAGCGCCGAAGGCTTTCGTGACGCTCGAGGAGGGTTTCGACGTCAGCGGCGAAGCCCTCGCCGCCTGGCTCAACCCCAAGCTCGGCAAGCATGAGCGGGTGAACGCGGTCGAGGTGCGGCTGAACCTGCCCAAGACGATGATCGGCAAGCTCGACAGGAAGGCGCTCAGGACGGAAGAGGGGGCTTAACCCCCCACTTCGTCACTCCCGCGAAGGCGGGCGTTTTAATAAAGCTCGTCATTCCCGCGAAAGCGGGAACCCAGAGCGTGCGTCCGCTGACCCCACACTGGGTTCCCGCTTTCGCGGGAATGACGAAGAGGAGATATGAATTGTTACAATGAGATATTGTAACCTCTGTCATGTTATGCCATATCAACCCTCGCAATTGCACCAACGGAGAATCGGGTGACCCATGTCGCCATCCCTGCCCCTGTCCTGACGCGTCTCGGCGCGCTGGTTCGGGCTGCGCGCGATTCGCGGCCGCTGACCTCCTTGAGCGGCGACCAACTCGCGATGGGGCTGTCGGGGCTCTGCCTCGTCCACTGCCTCGCGACGACGATCTTCTTCGCCTCGATCGCCTCGGTCGGCGGGGTGTTTCTTGAGAACCACCTGTTCCACGAAATCGGGCTGATCATCGCGATCGGCTTTGCGCTGATCACGCTCGTCTCGGGCGTGCTCAGCCACGGCTATATGATGCCCTTCGCGGTCGGCAGCTTCGGGCTCGGCATGATGGCGGGCGCGCTGTCGCGGCCGCACGACGGCAGCGAAGTGATCGCGACGATGATCGGCGTCGCCGTGGTCGCGCTGGGCCACGACCTCAACCGCCGCGCGCGCCACTGACGCGTCCGCCGAAACGGACCGGTCCGCGGCTTGCGGGCGCCCTCCAAAGAGCCTACATTGGAAGCGTAGTTAGCGCGGAATTATCCGCGCATGAGGAAACGCCAATGGGCAAGCATGACCATCCGCACGTCGAGGCCAGCGGCGCCTCGCTCGCCAAGGCGGCGCAGAGCGCGCTCGAGGGCGCGGGCGAAGCCTGGACCGACATGCGCGCACAGATTTTCGACGCGGTCGCCGAAATCGGCAAACCCGCGAGCGCCTATGAAATCGCCGACATCGTGTCGCAGAAGCGCGGCAAGCGCGTCGCGCCGAACAGCGTCTATCGCATCCTCGACCTGTTCGTCGCGAACAACCTCGTCCGCCGGGTCGAGAGCGCCAACGCCTTCGTCGCGAACAGCCACCCGGGCTGCCTCCACGACTGCATCTTCCTGATCTGCGACAGCTGCGGCACCGCCGTCCATGTCGACGACGACAAATTGTCGACCGGCGTGCGCGCCGCCGCCGAGAAGACCGGCTTCGCCGCCGAGCGCCCTGTGATCGAAGTGCGCGGCAAATGCGCCGAGTGCCAATAAGGTGAGCCGCCGCGCTCCACCGGACATCTAGAGCATGTTCGGGGGGCTCCAGCATTGGATCGAAGCGCAGCGGACGCGACCACCGGCGCCGACACGGGCGTGGATTTGGACGCTGGCCTTCGGGATCGCGACCCTGCTCTTCGGCCTCTATCTGGGCCAAGTCTTTCCGCAGACCGGCCATGACATCGCTCCCGGCTATGGCGCCCCCGTCCTCGCGTTCGAATTCGCGGGCAGCCAGGCCGATCTCGAAGCGATCTTCGGCTTCTTCACCGACCCCGACCAAGTGACGCGCCTCGCCGCGATGCGCACCGGCAACGAACGCGACTATCTCTACATGCTGCTCTACGCGAGTTTTCTTGTCAGCGGCTGCATCGCGCTGTGGCGCGAACTTCGGCTGCGCGCGCTGCTCGCCGCCGCCGTGCTGCCGGTCGCTGCGGCGCTCTGCGACGCATGGGAAAACTGGCTGCTCTTCGACATCCAGACCGCCTTCACGCTCGGCGACTATTCGCCCGCGATGGCGAGCCTTCCCTATCCGGTAGCGGCCAAATTCCTGCTGCTCGCGGCGACCAACGTCATGATCGGCGCGGCGGCGACGCGGCTCGGCCGCTGGTGGGCGCTGTTCGGGACGCTCGCAATCCTCGCCGCGATCCCGACCGTGATGGCGCTCATCACCCCCGCCGCCTTCGCCTGGGCGCTGATCCCGTCGGCCGCGGGCGGCTGGCTGCTGCTCCTCGCACTCGCCGCGACGGGCAGCTGGCGGGCCCTCGCCCGCAAGCAGCCGCTCGTCGACTGGAACGATGGTGCGCCCGAACCCGCGACGCCGGACGCCACCCCACCCGCCCGCCGCGTCTTCGGCCGCCGCCGCACCTGACCCCCTTTCCACTCCGGCGATGCAAGTCTAGGGAAACCCCGAATCCCCAAAAAGGGCGAAAGGCTGCACATGAACACCGTGATCATCCGCGAAGACGACCTGATCGAAACGATCGCCGACGCGCTCCAGTACATCAGCTATTTCCATCCGATGGACTATATCCGCGCCTTGGGCGCCGCGTATGAACGCGAAGTGTCGCCCGCCGCGAAGGACGCGATGGCGCAGATCCTGTCGAACAGCCGCATGTGCGCCGAGGGACACCGCCCGATCTGCCAGGACACCGGTATCGTCACCGTCTTCATCAAATGGGGCATGGACTGCCGCCTCGACAGCCCGCGCAGCCTGCAGCAGGTCGTCGATGAAGGCGTGCGCAAGGCCTATCTCCACCCCGAAAACAAGCTGCGCGCCTCGATCCTTGCCGACCCGGCATTCAGCCGCGTGAACACCAAGGACAACACCCCGTCGGTCCTCAACGTCGAAATGGTCCCCGGCAGCAAGGTCGTGATCGACGTCGCCGCGAAAGGCGGCGGCAGCGAGAATAAGTCGAAGTTCAAGATGATGAACCCGTCGGATTCGATCGTCGACTGGGTGCTCGAAATGGTGCCGCAGATGGGCGCCGGCTGGTGCCCGCCGGGCATGCTCGGCATCGGCATCGGCGGAACCGCCGAAAAGGCGATGCTGCTCGCGAAACAGTCTCTGATGGACCCGATCGACATGACCGAGCTGCTCGCGCGCGGGCCGTCGAACCCGACCGAGGAACTGCGCATCGAGCTGTATGAAAAGGTCAATGCGCTCGGCATCGGCGCGCAGGGGCTCGGCGGTCTTGCCACCGTGCTCGACGTCAAGATCAATGACTGGCCGACACACGCCGCGTCGAAGCCCGTCGCGATGATTCCCAATTGCGCCGCGACGCGCCATGCCCATGTCACCCTCGATGGCAGCGGCCCCGCCTTCCTCGAACCGCCGGTGCTCGCCGATTATCCGCAGATCGACTGGGCGCCTGACAAGGCCGCGATCCGCGTCGACCTCGACACTCTGACCCCCGAAGTCGTCGCAAGCTGGAAGCAAGGCGACCGCCTGCTCCTCAACGGCAAGATGCTCACCGGCCGCGACGCCGCGCACAAACGCATCGCCGACATGCTCGCCAAGGGCGAAGAGCTGCCCGTCGAATTCAAGGGCCGCGTCATCTATTATGTCGGCCCGGTCGACCCGGTGGGCGAGGAAATCGTCGGCCCCGCCGGTCCGACGACCGCGACGCGCATGGACAAGTTCATGGACCTGATGCTCGATCAGGGCCTGCTCGCCTGCGTCGGCAAGGCCGAGCGCGGCCCCGCCGCGACGCAGGCGATCGCCAAGCACAAGAGCGCCTATCTGATGGCGGTCGGCGGCGCGGCCTATCTGGTCGCGCGCGCGATCAAGGGCAGTAAGGTCGTCGGCTTCGCCGACCTCGGCATGGAAGCGATCTACGAGTTCGACGTCAACGACTTCCCCGTCACCGTCGCGGTCGACAGCGAAGGCCAGAACGTCCACGTCAACGCCCCGAAGCTGTGGCAGAAGCGGATCAAGGACGAGGGGTTGCTGGAGAAGGCGTGACATGCGCTTCCGCCCGCTCGGCTTTGCCTTTGAAGTGCGGACCGCGCTCGATCTTGCGGAAAGCAAGCGAAGGGTCAGGCAGTGCAAATACGGGGTGTTTCATCCCGATGACGGACCGCGCGGCTTCATTCTCGGCCGCTTCATCTGCTTGTGGAATAGTATGATCGACAGGCAGGGTCCCATGTTGATCGGGTGGATGTTTGAAGACGGATCGGGCTGCCGCATCAAGGGACAATCGGGTTCCGACCTGAATGGCATCCTGTCGTTGGTGATCGTGGGGATAATCATTTCGATCGTTGCCGTAATGGCCATCCGCAACGGACACGGAAACACCTCCTTCTACGTGATGATGACGCTGTCCATGGTTGGGCTTGCCATTCTGCTGATTGCCGCCAGCAACGAGCGTCGCGAGGGAATGCCCCTCGTCCAGTTTCTTCAAACGGCAACGGGCGGCGATGAACGGCACGAGTTTCGCTGACAGTATCTCGCCCGTACTTGCCTTCCACGATCAAAAGTCCAACACTCCCCGCGACATAAACAGCCAGGGGACGCAGCATGGATTTCCGTAACGTCGACAAGCTGAACCGCCGCGACATGATTCGCGGCACCGCGATGCTCGGCGCGGGCGCCGCTTTCATGCAGCCGATCCCGCTCTGGGCGCAGTCGGGAACGATGGCCGACATCCGCAAGGCCGCCGAGGCGGGCAAGGACGCGTCGATCAAGCGCATCCGCGACTGGATCGCCCTCCCCTCGATCGCCGCCGAGAATCGCAGCATGGCCGAGGGCGCGGCCTATATGGCCGAGCTCGCGAAGGACGCGGGCTTCACCCATGTCGAGATCGTGCCGACCGACGGCCACCCCGGCGTGTTCGGGACGATCGACGTCGGTGCCCCGCGGACGCTCGGCATCTATTTCATGTACGACGTCAAACAGTTCGACCCCACCGAATGGTCGTCGCCGCCGCTTGAGGGCAAGATGGTCGATCGCCCCGGTTTCGGGCAGGCGATCATGGGCCGCGGCGCGGTGAACCAGAAGGGCCCCGAGGCAACCTTCCTCGCCGCGCTCCACGCGATCCGCGCCGCCGGACGCAAGCTTCCGGTCAATATCGTGCTCGTCTGCGAGGGCGAGGAGGAGATCGGATCGCCGCACTTCCGCCAGATCGCGACCAAGCCCAACATCCTCGCCGCGCTCAAGAAATGCGAAGGCATCTTCATCCCCTTCGCTTCGCAGGGCAAAACCGGCAACGTCACGGTCAACCTGGGGTCGAAGGGAATCATCGAACTCGAACTCGTCGCGAGCGGCGAGAAATGGGGCCGCGGGCCGAAGGGCGACGTCCATTCGAGTCTCAAAGCCATGGTCGACTCGCCGGCGTGGCGGCTGGTGCAGGCGCTCCAGACGCTCGTCACCCCCGATGGCAACAAACCGGCGATCGAGGGCTGGTACGAAAATGTCCGCCCGCTCACCGAGCGCGAAAAGACGCTGATCCGCGAAGCCGCGAAAGCGGGCGACGAAACCGCGCAGAAACAGGCGCTCGGGATCACCCACTGGATCGACAATCTCTCTTACGACGACGCGCTGATCCGGCTCGCGCAGGAACCCACGGTCAATATCGAGGGGCTCGTCGCGGGTTATACCGGCCCCGGCGGCAAGACGATCCTGCCCGGCCGCGCGGTCGCCAAGCTTGACCTTCGCCTCGTCCCGAACCAGACGCGCGCCGAGGCCGAGAAGAAGCTGCGCGTCCATCTCGACAAACACGGCTTCACCGATGTCGAGGCCAATGTCTCGGGCGGCTACGACCCGACCGAGGTCGCTGAGGACAGCCGCCTCGTCCGCTCCGAACTCGCGACCTATAAAAAGCTCGGGGTCGCGACGAGCCTCAACCCGCGGATGGCGGGGAGCTGGCCCGGCGCGACCTTCACCGCGCCGCCCGTGTCGATCCCCGCGGCGCATTTCGGCATCGGCCACGGATCGGGCGCGCACGCCCCCGACGAATATTTCCTCATCGATTCGACCAATCCCGAGGTCGCCGGGCTCGTCGACGCGACGATGGGCTTCGCCGAATTCCTCTATGTCCTCGCGGCGATCAAATAGGGAACCACCGCTCCTCCCCATCGCTGCGCGACAGGGAGGATCTGAAAATCAGAACCCGTAGACCAGGCTGAACCGCGTCTGGGTGTCGACGCTTTCGATTCCCGGCGGCGGGCTGGTGTCGATCTGCGCCGAATAGGCGATCCGCGCCGACAGCGCGCCAGTCAGCTTGGCATTGAGCGCGGTTTGCGAGCTGGTCGAGCTGTTGGTCGTGCCAACGATCGTCGATGCGACCTGCGTCAGCCGCAACGTCGGCGACAATTGCCAGCCGAAATCGAGCCCCGCGAGCGCGGTCAATTCGGTGTCGTTGCCGCCGTCCACGAAAGCGGTCTGGCGGAACGCCGGGCCGCCTTTCAGGCTCAGCGTCATCTTCTTGGTATCGACGACCTTGTAGCCGAGCCCGCCCGACAGGTTCCAGCGCGTGTCATAGCCGAGAATCCGGTCATGCTCCCAGCGGCCGAGACCAAAGGCAAAGGTGCGCTCGTCGATCCGGTACTGCGGCTCCAGCTCGGCCAGATAGCGTTCGACCGATGTCTTGCCGTTGGTGCGCTGGTAATCGGCCTGCGCGCGCAGCTTGTGCGTCCAGTCGATTCCCTTGCGCGCGAGAGCGAGGCCTGCGCTGAGACCCGCCGAACTGGTATTGCCGCTGCTCTGCGACGCGCCGATCTGCCCCTCGCCCTTCCAATTCTCCCAGAATTTCGCCGCCGCCAGCTTGGCGCGCGCGGCCGCCGCCGCCTCGTCCTTCAATCGCTGCCGTTCGGCGCGATAGGCGACGACCTGTTCCTCGATTTCGGCGGCGTCCTCCGGCGTGGTGGCCTTGGCGAGCTTCGCCACCGCCTCGACATCGGCATCCTTGCCGCTCGCCATGGCGGCGGCGAGCATGTTGCGCACCGGATCGAACGGAACCTCCGGCGGGTGGCCGCTGCGATAATAGGCGAGGAGCGCGTCGATTTCGCCGATGTTGGCCGGATGCGTCTGCCGGGCGAACTTTGCCACCGCTTCGACATCGTCATTGTTACCGCTCGCGAAGGCGGCGTCGATCATCGCGCGCAGCGCATCGGGCAGTGGCGGATCGGGCGGCACGAGCACGACCGGGAGCGGGGCGGCCACTACCGGGTCGACGAGCAGGGGGTTGACGAGCAGCGGGTTCGGCTGTGTCGGATCGACCGGTTCCTGCGCGGCGTGCACGGGCACGGCGGCGAACGCGAAAGGCAGGCAAAGCGCGGCCAGGGGAGGGAGAGCTGTCACCGAAGACGTCCTTCTTTGGGGGTGGAAGCCGGGTTCGTTCGATCGTCCGCGCGGGGCCGGCGCGCGTGCGATGCGCCCCTATAACCCGAAAGTTTCTGGCATTTCCACCCCGCCTGCCCCATCTGCAATCCTATGCTGATCGCCATCATCGCCATTTTCTGCGCCGGCATCGGCAATTTCGCGATGCACCGCGCCTTCATGGAAAGCGACGATCCGCTGATCCAGCAGATGGTGAAACCGCTGGCGGACAAGGTCGGGCCGAACATCACCTATGTCTTCGAATTCCTGCTGCTCGTCGGCGCGATGGCGATCGCGACGCGGAACTGGTTCGCCGCGCTGATGCTCTATGGCCTCTATACGATCTTCAACGCGATGGCGTTCAGCTGGATCATGCAAAGGCCGCGGTAAACGGAAGCGCGGCGGGTTTGGGCCGGAAGCGGTCATATTAACATCGTCATCCCGGCGAAGGCCGGGATCTCGCCGGTGCTTCCTTGCGATAGGGTGAGATCCCGGCCTTCGCCGGGATGACGAAAGTTGGGAAGTGACCGCTTCCCACCCCAAGGCCGACGCTGAGCCGCGGGCATCAAGCCACCCCGTGGTACCACCACACCCCATCGCGGTTCTCGCGCTGCACGCGCCCTTCGACCTCCAGCCGCTTCAGATGTGCGAGCGCTTCGCCCGTCGCCAGCCCCTGATTATGCTCGCCGATCGGGCGGTTGAACAGCAGCGGGAAGCTGTCGACCGCGCGCATCGGCGCCTTCGCCGCGGCTTCGGCGAGATTGTAGAGCCGCATCCGGTGCTCGTCGCGCAGCGCCACCAGGCGGACGTGCAGCCCGTTGAACGGCTCGCCATGCGCGGGACAGACGGTGACGTCGGCGGGAACGACGCGGAGCAGCTTGTCGATCGACGCGAGCCATTCGCCCAAGGGGTCGGCGTCGGGTTCGGTGATGTTGACCGAGACGTTCGAGCTGATCCGCGGCAGCACCTGGTCGCCCGAGACGAGAACGCCCTCTTTCTCGTTCCACAGGCACGCATGTTCGGGGCTGTGTCCCGAGCCGGTGACGACGCGCCACTGGTGTCCGCCCATGTCGAGCGTCTCGCCGTCGGCGATCCGCACATAGGAGCGCGGCAGCGTGAAGATCATGCGCTGGAACATGTTCCAGCCACGCGAACGCTGCGCCTCGATCGCATCCTCGTCCCAGCCCGCCGCCCGCGACTGCGCCAGCACCTCGTCGGGGGCCGTGTCGGCGGATTCGGCGACGATCGCGCGCGCGGTCAGCATCTCGCCGCGCGTCATCCACAGCTTTACGCCCTGTTTCTTCGCGATCCAGCCGGCGAGGCCGATATGGTCGGGGTGGAGGTGCGTGCCAATGACGCGCGTGATCGTCTTGTCCGCGAGCGCGCCGGCATAAAGCGCCTTCCACGCGTCGGAGCACATCGTCAGGCAAATGCCGGTGTCGACCACGGCAACGCCGTCATCCGCATCGTCGAGCAGCCAACTGTTGATATGGCCCAGCGACCCCGGCATCGGGATGCGCGCCCAGCTGATCCCCGGCGCGATGCGGATCGTCTCGCCCGGCCCCGGCGCGGCGTCGCCCCATGGATAGGTCAGCCCGGCGTGGCTCGTCGCGGTAAAGCTGTCGTCCTGGGTCAGCGAGGCGTCCGGCGAGCCGCTGGCCGCCGGGATATGGTCCTCGTCGCCCTCCGACATCAAACCGCTCGAGTCAATAAATAGGGACTGTCCCTATTTAACGAAAGCGGCTTTGCGTGGAGCGGACTGGTCGCTCCAGTTAAATAGGGACTGTCCCTATTTATTGGCGCCCCGCCCGTCACGCGTCAGTCTGCCGCCGCGTCGTTCGCCGTTTCGCTGGCTTCTTCGGCGGCACGCGCTTCGTTCGCCGCGGTGCGTTCGGCGCGCAGCTCTTCGAGCAGCGCTTCGCGGTCGCCCTCGAAGCGGCTGTCCTCGGGCGCCTTGATCCCCGCCTTCTTCGCCGCCTTGGCGACGAGCGCGTCAAGTTCGCGCTGCGAACAGAGGCCGAGCGTCACCGGATCCTTCGGCACGATGTTCGCGCTGTTCCAGTGGCTGCGGTCGCGGATCGCGCCGATCGTGTTGCGGGTGGTGCCGATCAGCTTGCCGATCGCGCCGTCCGATACCTCGGGATGGTTCTTGAGGATCCAGGCGATGCCGTCGGGCTTGTCCTGGCGCTTGCTGACCGGGGTGTAGCGCGGGCCGCGCGTGCGGCGAATCGTGTCCTGCGCCTGCTTGCTCATCTTGAGCTTGTAGTTCGGGTCGTCCTGACCCTTTTCGATTTCGTCCATCGACAGTTCGTGCGCGCGGACGGGATCGCGGCCGGTATATTTGGTCGCGGCGGTCTCGTCGGCGATCGCCTGGACCTCGAGGATGTGGATGCCGCAATATTCGGCGATCTGGACAAAGGTGAGACCGGTGTTGTCGACCAGCCAGGCGGCGGTCGCATGCGGCATCAGCGGGGTGGCATCGGCGTTGGCCATGACGATAAGGTCTCCAAGCGGAAATAATAAGGGCCGCCCCTCGCGGGGCGGCCATTCGGCGGTCGATGTAGACCTGTTTTAGGTTGCGGGCAAGGGCTGGTCGTCGGCGGCGAAACCCGCAACCGATTCGACGAGCCACGCGCAAACCGCCCGCACATCGGCACAGGCCATATTGGCCGGCGTCGCGAGCATGTGGTAGCTTTCGCCTTCGATGACCGGGCCGAAGGGGTGGACCAGCAGTCCCGCCTCGATTTCCGGACGCGCGAGAATCAGGCTGCCGATCGCGACGCCATGCCCGGCGACCGCCGCCTGCAGGGCATGATCGTCCGAACTGAAACGCGGCCCTTCGTCGACGGCCAGCCCCTCCATCCCGGCAAGCCGCGCCCATCGCCGCCAGTCGGACGCGTTGGCGGGCTGGCGCCATTCGACATGCAGCAAGGTCGCGTGCATCAGGTCTTGCGGCCCCGACAGGCCCAGCTTCGGGCTGCAAAGCGGTCCGAAACGTTCCGAGAAAAGCGGTCGGCCGACCAGCCCGTCAAAGGGCCCGCGACCATAACGAACCGCCACATCGGCCAGCCCCGCCGCCAGATCGACGGGCTCGTTGGAGGAATGCAGCCGCAGGTCGAAATCGGGAAAGCGTTCGCGAAACGAGCCGAGCGCGGGCAGAAGCCTGCGCGCGGTAAACTGGATCGTCGCCGTCAATGTCACCGCCGCGCGCCGCGGCCCCGGCGCGAGATCGGCAAGCGCCCGGTCGAACATGTCGAAGCCGTCGCGCAATGGCGGATAGAGCCGCTCGCCCGCTTCGGTCAGCGCGACCTGCCGCACCTGGCGAATGAACAGCGCGAGGCCCAGCACATCCTCCAGCAGGCGGATCTGGTGGCTGATCGCCGTGGGGGTCACCGCCAGCTCGTCCGCCGCCTTGCGAAAACTGAGATAGCGCGCCGCCGCTTCGAAGGCGCGCAATGCGCCTAGCGGCGGAAGTTTCCGGTTTCGTATCATAGATGAGGAAAATCGATCCATTGGCTGAGATATTCGCGTTCGACCAAGAGATTTATAGCGAGATATACTCTTCCGGTCATCAAAACAAATGAACTGGATTATCCCATGACCATCCCACAGGCATCGGCGCTTAACATACTCCACATCGATTCCAGCGCCCGGCCGGGCCTTTCGGGTCGGGATCGGCACGGCTCGCACAGCCGGCGTTTGAGCGCGCGCCTCGTGCGCCGATGGTCGAGCGCGCGGCCGCAGGACCGGATTGTCTACCGCGACGTCGGCTCGGTCCCGCCATCGCATGTCGACGCCGAATGGATCGCCGCCGCCTTCTCCCCACCCGAAAAGCGCAGCGACGAACAGCACGCCCGGCTGGCCGAAAGCGACCGGCTGATCGCCGAACTGATGGCGGCCGATCTCGTCGTCGTCGGGGCGCCGATGTATAATTTCGGCATGCCCGCGCCGCTGAAGGCCTGGCTCGACAATATCGTGCGCGTCGGCGTCACCTTCGGTTTCGACCGGAAACGTGCGGGCGAACCCTATTGGCCGATGCTACCTGCCGGAAAACGGCTGGTCGTCCTCGGCGCCCGCGGCGATTACGGCTATGACCCGGGCGGGCGTCAGGCGGACGCCAATTTCGTCGAGGTCGGCCTGAAAGCGCCCCTCGCCTATATCGGGCTTCGCGACGCCACGTCGATCGCGATCGAATATGACGAATTCGCCGACGAACGCCTCGCGCGATCGATCGCCGCCGCCGAAGGCGCCGTTGACGCATTGGTGGACCGATTGATCGGGGAGCGGGCCGAGCCCTTGTCCGCCCGGCCGCTATCCCCTGTGGGGTGATCGCGCCCGGCTCCTACGGGCCGCACTGCCAGAGCCCGGCGAAGACGCGCCGCGCACCGTCGGCGCGATCGGCGGTCAGCGTCGCGGGGCGCGGCGGCGATTCGCCGCCGCCCTGCGCCGGACCGGTGGGTGCCACGCGCAACTCCATTCCCTTGGCATAGAATTTCGTGCCCTTCGCCATCCTGTCGAAGCCGCCATTGGCGGAGACGGTCTCGATCGTATCGCCAATCTTCACGATACCGCGCGACGGCTCCTCGGATGCGACATCGCCCTGCGCGAGCAGGATCGGCTGCGCGCCCTCGTCGTCAGCGTCAACGAAGCTGCACGCGAGTTCGCCCTTCAGCTTGGCACCGCTCACGTCAGCCTCGGTCAGCGCGGCGAGCTCGATCGGCGAACCGTCGCCGCCGCGCGTCGGGACGTCCATCGGCTTGATCGCGGGCGGCCGCTTGGCCGCCTTGTCCTCCGGCGCGACTTCGCCGTCATAGGATGCGGTCGCGGTTTTGTCGGTTTCGGCGGGCTGGGAACAGGCTGCGAGGGCAAGCGAGAGAGCGGTGGCGGGAAGGAGCAGGTTACGGAAATTCATCTTACGCATATTCATCGGGAGAAATCATCCTCTTGATTGGCCCCCCGTTCCGGAACCGCCGAACATGACATGCGTTCCCTCGGCCCATCCCACCATCAGCACAATCTTCCCCACATGCGCGCCCGCCTCCATCCGCGTATGCGCCGCAGCGGCTTCGGCGAGCGGAAAGCTCTGATCCATCGCGGGCTTCCACGCGCCGTCGGCGAGCCGCGGCCAGAGCGTGCGATGAATCTCGTCGGCGAGCAGCGCCTTGAACTCGTTGCTGCGCGCGCGCAGCGTCGACCCGGTCAGCGTCAGCCGGCGGCGCATGACCTGCGAAATATCAACCTCGACCTTCGCGCCGCGCTGGAAGGCGATCGTCACATGCCGCCCGTCGTCCGCAAGGCATTCGATATTGCGCGGCATATAGTCGCCGCCGACCATGTCGAGCACGACCTCGACGCCGCGGCCGCCGGTGAACGCCTTCACCGCCTCGACATAATCCGCGCTCGAATAATCGACGGCAAGATCGGCGCCGAGCGCGGTCGCGGCGGCGCATTTGTCGGCGCTGCCGCATGTCACGATCACCTTGATACCGAACAATTTGCAAAGCCCGATCGCGGTCGTCCCGATGCCGCTGGTGCCGCCATGGACCAGCACCGTCTCGCCCTCGCCGACATAGGCGCGCTCAAACAGATTGTGCCACACGGTGAAGACGGTTTCGGGCAGCGCCGCGGCTTCGGCCATCGAAAAGCCCACTGGCACCGGCAGGCAGCTGCCGACCGGCGCGGTACAATATTCGGCATAGCCGCCCCCCGCGACGAGCGCGCATACCGATTGCCCGAGAAGCTCGGGATCGCCGCCCGGCCCGACCGCGGCGATCACTCCCGCGATCTCGAGCCCCGGCAGGTCCGACGCGCCCGTCGGCGGCGGATAAAATCCCATGCGCTGGAGCACATCGGGGCGGTTCACCCCCGCCGCGGCGACGCGAATCAGCACCTCGCCCGGCCCCGGCTGCGGCACCGGCCGCACTGTCGGTTGCAATACTTCGGGCCCGCCCGGCGCACTGATGGCGATGGCGGTCATGCTCGATGGCAAGCTGGTCACTTCAGAAATCCCCCACTGGTCCCTCATTCCGGCACCCCTGCCCCGCCTTATTGACAGTGCGGCGACACGGGTCAACAGTCGCGCGCCATATTAGCCTTAGGGACCAGGAGGATGCGCCATGGACGATGACGACCTTCCCCGCCGCCGCGACGATGTTCTGACGGCGCTGACCCGACAGCCGCTCGACCCCTTGTCGGTTGACGAATTGGGCGACCGTATCGCCGCGCTCGAAGGCGAGATCGCGCGGATCAAGGCGCATCGCGCCGCCGCGACGAACCAAAAGGCCGCAGCCGAAGCGCTGTTCCGGAAAAGCTGAGCGGGAAATCGCCGGCGCCCGCAAGGAACGCCGGCGATATCGCCCCTTACGCGACCTCGGCGTAGCGAAGCAGATCGACCATCGTGAAATCGTCGC
The DNA here is from genome assembly GCF_011926545.1 of Sphingopyxis italica. Taxonomy (GTDB): domain Bacteria; phylum Pseudomonadota; class Alphaproteobacteria; order Sphingomonadales; family Sphingomonadaceae; genus Sphingopyxis; species Sphingopyxis italica. The sequence continues at coordinate 994,214 of NZ_JAATIT010000001.1, forward strand.
CCTTTTTCGACGCGTCGACCGTCGGCAGGAAGGGCTGCCATTCGGGGTCCTGCGACAGATAGGATCCCTTGTCGCCCTGTAGCAGGCCGAGGAACACCTCGGTGACGATCCGCGCGCCGACGGGCCCCAGCCGCTCGCCATTCTGCGTCACCTGCGCCTCGCGCAAGATGTAGAACCAGAGCGGCGTGCGGTCGTCGAAGCCGTGCGGCTTGAGATCGGCGAGGTCGCCCTTCGACAATTCGGGCAGCTTCATCGCGCGTGCCACCCGCTGCCCCGACGGCAGCGAGAAGGTCAGGTGGCGGAGCAGGTTGCGCTGCGCCAGCGACGCCGGGTTCGTCTTCGGATCGGGGTTGGGTACGACCGAGCCCGGCAGGCGGAACAGCGAGGTCGACAGCGTCGTGTCGATCTTCTTGTTCGGCTTCACATTGCCGTCGCTGAAATCGAAGAAGGTCGGCCAGTCGATAAAGCGCCGCGGCGCGCGGCAGCCGCCCGAAAGATCGTCGGGATCGTCGGGGTCCGACGGCGTCGCGGTAAAGATCATCCCGAAAAAGGGATTGCCGCCGTCGCCGGTGAAGTTCGCGCGGTACGACGGCCGCACCTGACTGTGGCCGAACCGATAGGCGGCGACTGAAAACTCAACCGGAATGTAAGGCTCGTTGTGCCAGCTGTAATATTTGCGGCCGTTCGTCAGCACATCGTCGACCACCGCATCGCCGCACGTCTTGCGCAGGAATTCATGGACGATCATCCATTGATAATGCCAGCGCACGATCCGCTGTGCCTCGGCGAAAATCTCGTCCGAAACGGTCAGCTTGATCTTGGTCTTCACATAGTCGACGACCCGATTGTGGAACTTCAGGAACGCGACCTGAAGCTGGCCGATGATCAGATTTTCGTCGTCGCGCGGGTCGGCGATCAGCGCGACATTCTGGCTGTTGCGCGGCAGGTCGAACTTGTCCGCGGCCCCCGTCGGTTCGAGCAGGAACTTGCCGCCCTTGCCGCCCTGCGTATCATAAAGATGCGGGCTGCCGCCGGGGCCCGCGCCATAGACATTGTCGAGCCCAAAGCTGGGGGTACGGAAATTGGCGATCTGCTCGGGATCGACCTGCCGCTCGAGGCTCGAGGTCGGGTCGAAGGTCATGTCATGGTCGAGGAACTGGCCGAGGAAGGTGAAACCCGCGGTCAGGTTCGGGTTGTCGCTGTTCTTCACCGACAGCGCCGGGTTGGTGATCAGTTCGGCGGGGGTCTTGGTCAGATTGTCCTTGGCATCCATGATGCCGCCGACCTTGCCGATCTCGATCAGCGCGGCGCGGACATCGGGGGTATCGGCGGCAAAGGGCGGCAATTCGCCGAACATGCGGCCAAAGCGGCCGGCGTCGGAATATTTGGAGCGCGGCGGAACGATGTCGCGCGGATATACGCCGTGACGAGGCATGGCAGTCTCTCCTATGGTTTTTGGGATTGTCGGGACGATCCACCCACCAAGAGAGCTGGCATCCGCTGTTTTAGGCGCGAACCTGCGGCAAGGATTGCGCCGATCCGGGCGCGGTCCCAAGATTATAGGTGACTAATTCAGGATTAACTTGCCGGGCCGCGGCGAAATCGCGACGGAGCGAGCCTATTCGGCTTCGGTGCTTAGCCCAAGCTCGGGAATGCCGATCGATCGCCGACCGCCAAAATCGGCGCGCACGACGATCACGCCCTGTTTTTCCATATATTCGACCAGCCGGCGGATACGCCCCGGCGACCGGCTGCCATAGGCGCGGCCGAGGATGTCGTCGTCGGGGCAGGGCTCGCCGTCCATCGCGGCACGCGCGATCTGGAGGAAGGGCGCGAACATGTCGTGCGGCAAGCGGTCGGCGACGGCAAGCATCTCACGCCAGCGCGGTTCGGACGGATCGAACACGCCGCCCTTGGCGAGCGCGAAGCGGCGGCGGAAGGCGGCGAGGTCGAGCGGCACCTTCTTCAGCTTTTGCATCCGGCAGCGCACCGAAAAATCCTGATACAGATAGGCTTCGGGCTGGAAGGCGCTTTCGGGATCGGACAGCATCTCCTCCAGCATCGCGATCACCACCGCGTCGCTCTGTTCGGCTTCCTCGACCGCCTCGAGAATATCGAGCACGGGCGGGGCGTCCAGATCCTCATGCAGCCCTTCGCTCGCCGCGATGCGCTCAAGGACTTCGCTCGCCGCAACGGGTTCAGGCTCGGGCGCAAAGAAGCGTGGCTGCGCCGGCGCCTCCATCTCGGTGAACAGTATCGAGCGCATATCCTCGCCGCCCGCTGAAGGAAGCGGCATCAGGCCGTGCGTCCCCATCCGTGTCGAGGTCTGCGTTGCGCCAATCCGCACCGACAACGGTCGGCGCGAGATCGCGGGACCGAGCCCCAAGAAATGCCCGCGCTCCAAATCGCGGATCGCCTCGGCTTGCCGCCGCTCCATGCCGAGCAGGTCGGCAGCGCGCGCCATGTCGATGTCGAGAAAGGTGCGCCCCATCAGGAAATTGCTCGCCTCGGCGGCGACATTCTTCGCGAGCTTGGCCAGCCGCTGCGTCGCGATCGCGCCGGCAAGGCCGCGTTTGCGCCCGCGGCACATCAGGTTCGTCATCGCCGACAGGCTCGCGCGGCGCACGGTGTCGGACACGTCGCCCGCGACGCTCGGCGCGAACATCTGCGCCTCGTCGACCACGACCAGCGCGGGAAACCAGTGCTCGCGCGGCGCATCGAACAGCGCGTTCAGGAACGCCGCGGCGCAGGTCATCTGCGCCTCGATGTCGAGCGATTCGAGGCTGAGGACGATCGACGCGCGATGCTCGCGGATGCGCGCGCCCATCGCCGCGATCTCGCGCTCGTTATAGTCGCCGCCGTTGATCACGACATGGCTGTACGCATCGGCGAGCGTGACGAAATCGCCCTCGGGATCGATCACGATCTGCTGCACTAACGCCGCGCTTTCCTCGAGGATACGGCGCAAAAGGTGCGACTTGCCCGACCCCGAATTGCCTTGGACAAGCAGCCGCGTCGCCAGCAGTTCCTGGACGTTGATGTGCACGCCCTGCCCGGTGCTGTCGGTTCCGATCTCGATGCTGGTCTTCACAGCGGCCGCCCTATCGGCGGCTCGCGCGAATGACAACTGACGGGGTAGCGAGCCGTCCGATTTTTCCTCGCGCGGCGGGCGGCTAGCCCGTCAGCCTTGTCATCCCGGCGAAAGCGGGAATCCGTTTTTCTCTCTCTTCTTCGTGCCTTCATGCCTTTGCGCCTTTGCGTGAGATTTTTCTTATTTCACGCGAAGGCGCAAAGGCACGAAGAAGAACAAGGAACTCGCTCGCAAGGTGGTGAGCAATCGCAAGCCGTTCACCCCTCTTGTCAAGCGGCGTGAAGAGGCCAAAAGGATAGCATGGATTTCGACGATCAGCTCCGCCGTTATTTCGGCACCGCCGACCTCTCGGCGATCCACCCCGAGGCGCATGCGGCGGGCACCGAACGCATGCGTGTCGACTTCGGCCTCGAAACCAACCCCGGCCGCCGCTTCGCGCTGTGGGCGCTGATGTACATGCTCGGCGTCGCCCCCGACCTCGACGTCGCGTTCAAGGATGAGGCCGAGCGCAACACGGCGCGCGATTTTATGGATATGGTGGATCGGCAGGTCAGTGCCGAACCGCCAGCATAGGGAGAGCCTGCCTTGAGCCGCCGCGAACTTCTCTTGATGCTGGCCGCATGGGCCATAGTTTCGGCTATGATTTTTACACTTGGCGTAGGTTTCGCGGGCGGATTGGAACATGTCTTCTCGCTTCCATCAGGAGAGCCCGTTTCGATTGCGTTCGCCGTGATCGGCTGGGTTTTCATCCTATGCCCGGTGGTGGCCATTCCGCTGGTCCTTCTGCGCGGACCGAAATAGCGAGGGCAATTCGCATGCGCAGAGAGCAAATCTCCAACGCCTCGTTAACCATACCACAACCCCGTCATCGTAATTTCACAAAGCCATCCGCTTTTCCCTTGCGGTGGGGCGGCGGCATCGCCACGTTGCATTTCTAAGGGGGCCGCTCTCCCCGGCCTGGTCCCCGCAAGGAGATGAAGACCATGCCGTCCTTTTCGGAAAGCCTCGAAAAGACCCTCCATAACGCGCTGAAGGCCGCTTCGGAGCGCCATCACGAATATGCGACGCTCGAGCATCTGCTCTATGCGCTGATCGACGACGATCATGCCGCCGAAGTGATGCGCGCCTGCGGCGTCGCGCTCGACGATCTGCAATCGGCGGTCGTCCACTATCTCGATACCGAACTCGACAGCCTGAAGGTCGAGGGGCACAGCGACCCGTCGCCGACGAGCGGCTTCCAGCGCGTCGTCCAGCGCGCGATCCTGCACGTCCAGTCGTCGGGCAAGGACGAGGTGACCGGCGCCAACGTCCTCGTCGCGCTCTTCTCCGAACGCGAAAGCTATGCCGTCTATTTCCTGCAGCAGCAGGACCTGACGCGCCTCGATGCCGTCTCCTACCTCAGCCACGGCGTCGGCAAAGGCGGCAAGCCCTCGCCGCAGGCCGAACCCGAGGAAAAGGAAGAGACGAAAGACAAGAGCGAAGGCAAGTCCAAGAAGGAAACCGCGCTCGACCAGTTCACCGTCAACCTCAACGAAAAGGCCAAGGTCGGCAAGGTCGACCCGCTGATCGGCCGCAATGCCGAGGTCGACCGCACGATCCAGATTCTCTGCCGCCGGTCGAAGAACAACCCGCTCTATGTCGGTGACCCCGGCGTCGGCAAGACCGCGATCGCCGAAGGCCTCGCGCGCAAGATCATCGAGGGCGACGTGCCCGAGGTGCTGCTGCCCGCGGTCATCTATTCGCTCGACATGGGCGCGCTGCTCGCGGGCACGCGTTATCGCGGCGATTTCGAGGAGCGGCTGAAACAGGTCGTGACCGAGCTTGAAGGCCTGCCGCACGCGATCCTGTTCATCGATGAGATCCACACGGTGATCGGCGCGGGCGCGACGAGCGGCGGCGCGATGGACGCGTCGAACCTGCTCAAGCCCGCGCTGTCGGGCGGCGTGATCCGCTGCATCGGCTCGACGACGTACAAGGAGTTCCGCAACCATTTCGAAAAGGACCGCGCGCTACTCCGCCGGTTCCAGAAGATCGACGTGGTCGAACCGACGCTCGAGGACACCAAGAAGATCCTCGCCGGGCTGCGCAGCGCGTTCGAGGCGCATCATCAGGTGCGTTACACGCAGGACGCGATCAACGCCGCGGTCGACCTGTCGGCACGCTACATCAACGACCGCAAATTGCCCGACAAGGCGATCGACGTGATCGATGAGGTCGGCGCGATGCAGATGCTCGTCGCCCCGTCGAAGCGCAAGAAGACGATCACCGCCAAGGAGATCGAGGCGGTGATCGCGACGATGGCGCGCATCCCGCCCAAGTCGGTGTCGACCGACGACAAGGCGACGCTCGCCAGTCTCGAAACCGATCTGAAGCGCGTCGTCTTCGGCCAGAACACCGCGATCGAAGTGCTGTCGTCGGCGATCAAGCTCAGCCGTGCGGGCCTGCGCGATCCCGAGAAGCCGATCGGCAATTATCTGTTCAGCGGCCCGACCGGCGTCGGCAAGACCGAGGTCGCCAAGCAGCTCGCGTCGATCATGGGCATCCCGCTCCAGCGTTTCGACATGTCCGAATATATGGAACGCCACTCGGTCAGCCGCCTGATCGGCGCGCCCCCGGGCTATGTCGGTTATGATCAGGGCGGGCTGCTCACCGACGCGATCGACCAGAACCCGCATTGCGTGCTGCTGCTCGACGAAATCGAAAAGGCGCATCCCGACCTGTTCAACATATTGTTGCAGGTCATGGACCATGGCCGCCTGACCGATCATCACGGCAAGACGGTCGACTTCCGCAACGTCATCCTGATTATGACGACCAATGCGGGCGCGAGCGACATGGCGCGCGAGGGCATCGGCTTCGGCCAGTTCACGCGCGAGGATGTGCAGGAGGAAGCGGTGAAGAATCTCTTCACCCCCGAATTCCGCAACCGCCTCGATGCGATCGTGCCCTTCGGCTATCTGCCGCCCGAGGTGGTCGCGCGCGTCGTCGACAAGTTCATCCTGCAACTGGAACTGCAGCTCGCCGACCGCAACGTCCATATCCAGCTCGACGATGCGGCGCGCGACTGGCTGACCGGCAAGGGCTATGACAAGCTCTATGGCGCGCGTCCGATGGGCCGCCTGATCCAGGAAAAGATCAAGCAGCCGCTCGCCGAGGAACTGCTCTTCGGCAAGCTCGTCCATGGCGGCGAGGTCAAGGTGAAGATGAAGACCGGCGAGGATGCGCATGTGGGCAACCCGCTCGCCTTCGAAATCACCCCCGCCGCGCCCAAGGCCGGCAAGAGCAAGCCAAAGGCCGACAAGGCGAAGAAGGCGGCGGAGTAAGCCGACTTCAAAGGATAATCGTCATCCCGGCGAAGGCCGGGATCTCACCATTGCGGAATGACGCGCCGTTGAGATCCCGGCCTTCGCCGGGATGACGGAATCGGGGCTTTAGGGTTACCCTCGCAATCCGGCGTCACATCCACTATATCCCCTCCCATGTACGACTATGTCTCCGTAGCCGCCGACGACGCGACCGGCCCCACCCCCGTGCGCGACGGCACGATCAAGCTGCATGACGAGGTGGGCTTTGCCGGCATGCGCAAGGCGGGGCGGCTGTCGGCCGAAATCCTCGACGCGCTTGTTCCCTTCGTCCAGCCCGGCGTGACCACCGCCGCGATCGACGACCTTGTCCGCACGATGATGCTCGATGGCGGCGGCATCCCGGCAACGCTGGGTTATCGCGGTTTCACGCACAGCTGCTGCACCAGCATCAACCATGTCGTCTGCCACGGCATTCCCGACGACAAGCCGGTGCGCGAGGGCGATATCGTCAATATCGACGTCACCAGCATCGTCGACGGCTGGCACGGCGACACCAGCCGCATGTATCTGGTCGGCGATGTCCCGATCAAGGCGAAGCGCCTCGTCGAAGTCACTTACGAATGCCTGATGCTCGGCATCGAGCAGGCGAAGCCCGGCAACCGCATGGGCGACGTCGCCCATGCGATCCAGACCCATGCCGAAAAGCATCGCTATTCGGTCGTCCGTGATTTCTGCGGTCACGGGCTCGGCCAGATGTTCCACGACGCTCCTGAAGTCGTCCACGCCGGCCGCCCCGGTACCGGCCCCGAACTCAAGCCCGGCATGTTCTTCACGATCGAGCCGATGATCAACACCGGCAAATATGCCGTGAAGATGCTGAGTGACGGCTGGACCGCGGTGACCCGCGACCGCAGCCTCTCGGCGCAGTTCGAGCACAGCATCGGCATCACCGAAACCGGCTGCGAGATTTTCACCGCCAGCCCCAAGGGCCTGAACGCGCCGCCCTGGCAGTAGCGCCAGCCCGCGACTTTCGCGCTTGCCATTCCGCCATCGCGCGCGCAATCTTGACGTTAACGTCAACGATAGGCGTACAGGGAGAGCGAGATGGCGAAACGGGTCTGGACGACCGCGCTGGCGGGCTGCGCGGCACTGGCATTGGCTTCATGCAACGCGTCGAAGAATGAGAGCATCTCGGGCCGCGCGCTCGACGCGGCCGAGAAAGCCAGCGAGACCCTGCTCAAGACCGGCGGCGATGGCGATGATTGGGGCGCGATCGGCTACAGCTATGACGAACAGCGCTTCAGCCCGCTGACCGACATCAACGACAAGAATGTCGGTGAACTCGGCATCGCGTGGACCGCTGACCTCGACGATGCGCGCGGGCAGGAAGCGACGCCCGTCGTCGTCGATGGCGTCATGTACGTCACCCACGCCTGGTCGAAAGTCAGCGCATGGGACGCCGCGACCGGCAAGTCCTTGTGGAAATTCGACCCCGAGGTTCCCGGCGAGCGCGCGGTTTCGGCCTGCTGCGACGTCGTCAACCGCGGCGTCGCGGTGTGGGGCGACAAGCTGTTTGTCGGGGCGCTCGACGGCCGGCTGATCGCGCTCGACAAGAAGACCGGCAAGGAACTCTGGTCGACGCAGACCTTCGACACGTCGAAGCCCTATACGATCACCGGCGCGCCGCGCGTCGTGAAAGACATGGTGCTGATCGGCAACGGCGGCGCCGAATTCGGGGTGCGCGGCTATGTCACCGCTTATGATGCGGACACCGGTAAGGAACGCTGGCGCTTCTACACCGCGCCCAACCCGACCAAGGCGAAGGATGGCGCGGCGTCCGACGACATCTTCGCCTCGAAAGCCAACGCGACCTGGTCCGACACGGGCGAATGGCAAACCTCGAGCGGCGGCGGCACCGTGTGGGACGCGATCGTCTATGACAAGGATCTCGACCAGATCTACCTCGGCGTCGGCAACGGCAATCCGTGGAACCATGGCACGCGCTCGAACGGCGAGGGCGACAACTGGTTCCTCTCCTCGGTCGTCGCGCTCGACGCGTCGACCGGCAAATATAAATGGCATTACCAGGAAACGCCGGCCGAGACGTGGGACTATACCGCGACGCAGCCGATCATCCTCGCCGAGCAGCAGGTCGACGGCAAACCCGTCAAGGTGCTGTATCACGCGCCGAAGAACGGCTTCTTCTTCACCCTCGACCGCACGACCGGCAAGCTGATCGATGCCAAACCCTTCGTCGACGGGATCAACTGGGCGACGGGTTACGACATGACGACCGGCCGCCCGATCGAAAATCCCGAGGCGCGCTTCTACAAGACCGGCAAGCCTTTCATCGCCATCCCCGGCGCTTTGGGCGCGCACAACTGGCATCCGATGAGCTACAACCCCGCGACGGGGCTCGTCTACATCCCCGCGCAGCAGATCCCGCAGGGCTATCTCGCCGACATGAACGAGCTCGACCGGCGCAAGGTCGTCGGCTTCAACGTCGGTACCTCGCTCACCGGCACGATGCTGCCCGACGACAAGGCGGCGTTCCGCGCCGCGGTCGCCGCGACCACCGGCCGGCTCGTCGCCTTCGACCCGCGCACCGGCAAGGTCGCGTGGGGCGTCGATTATCCCGCCGCATGGAACGGCGGCACGATGACGACCGCGGGCAATCTCGTCTTTCAGGGGACGAGCACCGGCCGCTTCCGCGCCTATGCCGCCGACACCGGCAGGCAGTTGCTCGACCTCGACATGCAGTCGGGGATCGTCAGCGCGCCCTCGACCTTCCGCGCCGGCGGCGTCCAATATGTCGCGTTCCAGACGAGCAAGGGCGGCGCCTTCCCGCTCGTCGCCGGGGTTGCGGGCGGTGTGACGCGCAAGGTCCCGAATATTCCGCGCCTCGTTGTCTTGAAGATCGGCGGCACGGTGAAGCTCCCTGCGCCGCCGGTCTCGACGACGCTCGCGTGGAACCCGCCGCCGCAGTTCGGCACGGCGGCGCAGATTGCCGCGGGCAAGGCGCATTTCGGCCGCTATTGCATCGTCTGTCACGGCGACAGCGCGATCGGCAACGGCTTCACCCCCGACCTGCGCGTCTCGGGCACGCTGGCCAACGCCGATGCGTGGAAATCGATCATTATCGACGGCGCGCTCAAGGACCGCGGCATGGTGAGCTTCGCCAAGGTGCTGACCCCCGCCGATGCCGAGGCGCTGCGCGCCTATGTCATCGACCGATCGAACTGGACCAAGGCGAACCTGCCCGACGCCTCGGCACCGGTCGGGCGGTAGGACGCTCCGCTCTTTCCTCACTCGGCTGCGATTGCGGAGAGGGCGGGATTGGAGATTTCACGCGAAGACGCGAAGGCGCGAAGCCTTCCAAAATCCGTTTGCCCCGAGCTTGTCGAAGGGCCGTTCTCTTCTTCGCGCGGCGCAAGAAGAACGGTGCTTCGACAAGCTCAGCACGAACGGGTTCGGTCGCGTGAAACAAAACAGAGCCCCCGCCGCCCATGCCCATATTTTAGGCAACGACAAGACGCCGCTGCCCACCCCTTGGGCAGCGGCGCATCGTCGAGCCGAAAATCTCCCCGGAACCCCGCGATTCGCCAATTGGCACGGCTCTTGATTGGTGCAAGATGGCGGGACACCGCACCGACTCGACGGCGAACCGGGCCAGCGCAGCTGATCCGGCTCGATGCGCAAGGGGCGGCGGCCAGCCCAAAGGGGGACGAGAAGCGTGAAGAAGATTGAGGCGATCATCAAGCCGTTCAAGCTCGACGAAGTGAAGGAAGCGCTGCACGAAGTCGGTGTCAGCGGCATCACCGTCACCGAAGCCAAGGGCTTCGGCCGGCAGAAGGGTCACACCGAGCTGTATCGCGGCGCCGAATATGTCGTCGACTTTCTGCCCAAGGTGAAGCTGGAGGTCGTCGTCGATGATTCGATGGCGGAACGCGTTGTGGAGGCGATCGCCGCCGCCGCGCAAACCGGCCGGATCGGCGACGGCAAGATCTTCGTCAGCCATATCGAGACCGCGCTTCGCATCCGCACCGGCGAACGCAACGAGGACGCGCTTTAATCGCTCGCACTTAACGAAAACCCGAAAACACCCGGCACGCCGGACCATTTCGCAAGAAGGAAGCATGGACGATGGCTACGAAGCCCAAGGATATCATCGCGCGGATCAAGGAAAACGACATCGAGTGGGTCGATCTGCGCTTCACCGACCCCAAGGGCAAGTGGCAGCACCTGACGATGGTCGCCTCGATCCTCGGCGAGGACGAGCTCGAGGACGGCCTGATGTTCGACGGCTCGTCGATCGAAGGCTGGAAGGCGATCAACGAAAGCGACATGATCCTCAAGCCCGACCTCGATGCGGTCTATGACGATCCCTTCTCGGCAACTCCGATGCTCGTGATCTTCTGCGACATCGTCGAGCCGTCGACCGGCGAAGGCTATGCCCGCGACCCGCGCACCACCGCGAAGCGCGCCGAGGCCTATGTCGCCTCGACCGGCATCGGCGACACCGTCTATGTCGGCCCCGAAGCCGAATTCTTCATGTTCGACGATGTCCGTTTCGAAACCGGCTACAACAAGTCGGGCTTCGAGATAGACGACATCGAGCTGCCGACGAACAGCGGCCGCAGCTATGAGGGCGGCAACCTCGCCCACCGTCCGCGCGCCAAGGGCGGCTATTTCCCCGTCGCGCCCGTCGACAGCGCCATCGACATCCGCGCCGAGATGGTTTCGACGATGCTCGAAATGGGCCTGCCCTGCGACAAGCATCACCATGAAGTCGCCGCCGCGCAGCACGAGCTTGGCCTGACCTTCGGCACGCTGACCGAAACCGCCGACCGCATGCAGATCTACAAATATGTCGTGCACCAGGTCGCGCACGCCTATGGCAAGACCGCGACCTTCATGCCGAAGCCGATCAAGGACGATAACGGCAGCGGCATGCACACGCACATCTCGATCTGGGAAAAGGGCAAGCCGCTCTTCGCGGGTAACGGCTATGCCGGCCTTTCGGACATGTGCCTCTATTTCATCGGCGGCGTGGTCAAGCATGCCAAGGCCTTGAACGCCTTCACCAACCCGACGACGAACAGCTACAAGCGCCTCGTCCCCGGCTTCGAAGCACCGGTGCTGCTCGCTTACTCGAGCCGTAACCGTTCGGCGTCGTGCCGCATCCCCTATGGTGCGGGCGCCAAATCGAAGCGCGTCGAATTCCGCTTCCCCGACGCGATGGCGAACCCCTATCTCTGCTATTCGGCGCTGCTGATGGCGGGCCTCGACGGCATCCAGAACAAGATCCACCCCGGCGACGCGATGGACAAGAATCTCTACGACCTGCCGCCGGAGGAACTGAGCGAAGTCCCGACCGTCTGCGCCAGCTTGCGCGAAGCACTCGACAGCCTGATGGCCGACCACGATTTCCTGCTCAAGGGCGACGTGTTCAGCAAGGACCAGATCGAGGCTTATGTCGAGCTGAAATGGGACGAGGTTTACCGCTTCGAACAGACGCCGAGCCCGGTCGAGTTCGATATGTACTACAGCGCCTGACCAACAGGGGGCTTTGTAGCGGGGCGTCCGGTTCGGGGGAACCGGGCGCCCCTTTTCGTTTGGCGGACCAGGCCGGTCGCGGATTGGCTCGGGTTGGCCGCTCCCCACCCCAAAGCTCGCCAAGGCGCCTATGGCGGCGTCATCATCCCGCGCCGCCCCACCGCGATGAAGGTCGCGAGCAGGAAGATGCCGAACGCGGCCGATACCAGATCGAGCGGATGCGGCCCCGCGACGAGCCCCGCCGCGGCGCCGCCGCCCCAGATGACGCAGAGGGCCAGCAGGATATTGCCCGCGATCGCCGACGCGTCGATCGTCAGCCGCCGCCACAGCTCGTCGAAATTCCGCCACATCGGCAGCATGATCGCGCTGCCGATGGCGAGCAGCGCCAGCACGAGCCAGAACGCCGTCGCCGCCGTCACCGGAGCATTCGCGCCGTCGACCGTCGCATAGGCGAGAAGTGCCAGCGCGGAGCCGATCAGGATGCAGCTCAATGCGCTGCTGCCCATATTCGCCCGTTCCTCGACGATTTCCTCGGCATCGGCGACGTTGAGCATGCGCTGGCCGAACGCGCGCGGCGCCAGCACGCCCAAGCCGACGAACAGCCCCATCAGAACGTAAATCAGGCCGACGCCGGCCAATATGATCTGCGACGGCTGCCAGTCGAGCGTCTCGCCCTTGAGCAACCACATCAGGGCAAACATGCCGCCGCCGCCGGCGAGCGCACCGATCAGGGCCTGCAGCGCCATCTTGCGGCGCGATAGGCCATGGACTTCAGTCGTCATGTCATTCCTCCGGGATCCAGTGATCGATGAACAGCTCGCGCACTTCGAGCCCGAACAGCCGGGTCAAGCGCAGCGCAAGCGGCAGGCTGGGGTCATATTTGTCGGTTTCGACCGCGTTGATCGTCTGGCGCGACACGCCGAGCCGGCGAGCCAGTTCGCCCTGGCTCCACCCCGCGCCCTCGCGGTGTTCGCGTACTCGATTTTCCAACGTCCGGCCCTTCCTTGTAAAGAACTCTTTACATCTCCTGAGGCCGCCTGTCAAACACTCTTTACACCCCTCGAACACCCCTCCTTACACTTTGGTAAGCCCTCGGCGCTAAAAGGCGCCGGACCTGCGGGGGATGTTCGATGTTGCGCATGATGATGACGATGGCCGCGATGCTGCTTACGGCCGGATGCGGCAAGATGATCGAACTGGCGAACCAGACGCGCACCGTCGCCGCGCCGCGCGAAGAGGTGTTCGCCAGCATGTTCGGCGACGATAGCGCCTTCGCGGGCCTGCCGCTCGTCACCAACGGCGGATCGACGCGGCTCTACGAACTCGTCGCCGAAAAGGGCGAGCCCGGGTTCGAGAAGCTGGTCACCGACGAACGGCCCGAAGCCTATAAGGTCAAGATCGCCGTCGCGATGGAAATCCCGCGCGAGGCGCATCTGATCTACAGCGTCGACGATGGCGCACTCCGCACCGGCCTCAAATTCACCTTCGAGGAGCTGGCGCCCGATCGCACCCGGGTGGCGTTCACGATCGACGAACTGACGGGCGCCGGCGCGAAAGGCCTGGAGGTCAACCGATCCGCGCTGAAGCGGATCGCTCGCGACGCGCTGGGCAAGCTCGACGATTTCGAGGAGGTCGAAGAGGCCGCCTGATCGACATCTGCGATATGCGGTAAAATCGCCGCGCTGCGGAGCCTTTCGGCGAATGGCAGGTTAAGGCCAAGGGGGCGGGTTCGATCGCGAAAGGCTGCTGGCCATGCGGATGTTGTTCGTCGTCTCCCTTGCCCTCGCCCCCCTGCTCCTCGCCTCCTGCGGCGACGGAGGAAGCGGCGGCGGCGACGGCGACCCCCCGGGTGCAAACGCCCCGCCCGCGTTCACGTCGCTCCAGACCGTCAGCGTCGCTGAAAACGGGACAGCCGCCTATCAGGCGGCGGCGAGCGACCCCGACGGCGACACGCTGAGCTTCGCGATCGACGGCGGCGCCGACGCCGCACGCTTTTCGATCACTCCCGCGGGCGCGTTGCGTTTCAGCGCCGCGCCCGATTACGACCTGCCCGGCGATGCCGACGGCGACAATGTCTATGCCGTCCAGCTCCGCGTCAGCGACGGCAGCGCAAGCGCGACGCAGGCGGTCAATATCACCGTCACCAACAGCCGCGAGGGAATCGCGGTCGCGCGCGTCGGCACGGGTTTCAACCAGCCCCTGTACGTGGCGCCGATCCCCGGCGACAGCCGCGTCTATGTCGTCGAGAAGGGGGGCAACGTCTATCGCTTCGACCCCGCGAACGGCAGCCGCGCGCTCGTGCTCGACATTGCCGACATCTCGACCGACGGCGAACGCGGGCTGCTCGGGCTGGCGGCCTATCCCGATCATGCCTCGTCGCAGCGGTTGTTCGTCGTCGCGACCGCCACGAACGGCGCGGTGCAGGTGCGCCGCTACACGCTGGGGCAACCCGATTCCTCGACCGCCTACGATACGGTGCTCGACATCCCGCATGCCGAAAACAGCAATCACAATGGCGGCTGGATCGGCTATGGGCCCGACGGCCACGTCTATGTCGCGGTGGGCGACGGTGGCGGATCGGGCGATCCGGGCAACAATGCCCAGAACCGCAATTCTCGGCTCGGCAAGATATTGCGCTTCGCGGTCGGTGGTGGCGGCGACAGCTATTCGCCCGCGCCGGGCAATCCCTTCATGGCGGGCGGCGGCGATCCCTATGTCTACGCCTTTGGCCTTCGCAACCCCTTCCGCGCCGCCTTCTCGGGATCGACGCTAATCATCGGCGATGTCGGGCAGACCGCGGTCGAAGAAGTCGACATGCTGACCACGAGCCAGCCCGGCCTCAATTTCGGCTGGCCGTTTCGCGAGGGGACCCAAAGCTATAGAGGCACCGCGCCGGGCGGATTGACCGATCCGGTCCTCGAATATCTGCGCGGCACGGGCCCGCGGCAGGGGCGGACGGTCACCGGCGGGTATGTTTATCGCGGTCCGGTCGCCTCGCTCCAGGACCATTATGTCTTCGCCGACTTCATCGCGGGCAATATATGGACGGTGCCCTTCGCGGACCTCGTCCCCGGCCAGACGCTCGCGTCTTCGCGCTTCGCGCGGCGGAACGAGGATTTCGCGCCCGATGCGGGGACGCTGAGCCAGATCGCGTCTTTCGGCGAGGACAGCGCGGGCAATCTGTTCCTCGTCAGCCTCGGCGGCGATATCTTCATGGTGCGCCAGGGAACCTGAGCGCGGTGTCGCGGCTTTCCCAAGCGGGGGCCTCGCCTGCAAAGGATACACCATGGCCGCCCCCCTCACCGCCACCGCGATCAACTGCTCGCTCTCGACCGGCGGGCGGGAAAGCTCGACCGACGCGATGCTCGCGGTGCTGACCGAACATTTCGAAGCCGCGGGGGTGAAGGTCGAAGGCCCGATCCCGATCGCCGCGCACGACATCAAATGGGGCGTCAAATCGGACGAGGGCGAAGGCGACGACTGGCCGCAAATCCGCGCGCGCATCCTCGCGTCCGACATATTGATCTTCGGCACCCCGATCTGGATGGGACAGGCGTCGAGCGTCGCGAAGCTCGTGATGGAGCGGATGGACGCCTTTTTGTCGGAGACCGACGACCAGGGCCGGATGCCGAGCTACTCCAAGGTCGCGGTCGCCGCGATCGTCGGCAACGAGGATGGCGCGCACAATGTCTCGTCGCAAATCTTCCAGGCGCTCAACGACGTCGGCTGGACGATCCCCGCGGTGGCGGCATGCTATTGGGTCGGCGAGGCGATGGGATCTACCGACTTCAAGGATTTGAAGGAGACACCGAAGAAGGTGACCGAGACGGCAAAGATGGTCGCAGCGAACGCCGCGCATCTGGCGCGGTTGCTCAAGGAGGCACCCTACTCGGGCTGACGAGGTTGCCGAGCCGCGTTCGAGACGGCAGAAGGGAGACGTCCAGAGGAGTCACCCATGAAATCATTGCCCTTTGCCGCACTCATCGCCCTTCAGATTGCCCTTGCCCCCACCGCACAGGCGAAGCTGAGCAAAGCCGAAAGAGCGATGGTACAGACGGTCGAGGCCGAGCAGAAACGCAGCGTCGCGCTGCTGGAAAGGCTGGTCAACCAGAATAGTGGCTCGCTCAACCTAGAAGGCGTCGAAAAAGTCGGACAAATGATGCGCGCCGAACTCGAGCGCTTGGGTTTCAAGGTCGAATGGAAGCCGATGCGCGATACCGGCCGCGCCGGCCACCTGATCGCGACGCATGTCGGTAAGCCCGACGCCAAGCGCCTGCTCCTGATCGCGCATCTCGACACGGTGTTCGAACCCGATTCGCCGTTCCAGCGCTTCGAGCGCATGGGCGACAAGGCCAAGGGTCCGGGCATCGGCGACGACAAGGGCGGAATGGTCGTCGTCGTCGCGGCGCTGCGCGCGATGGACAAGGCCGGGATGCTGGACGGCGCCAATATCGAATTTCACATGACGGGCGACGAGGAAGACACCGGCGACCCGCTCGCCGTGGCGCGCGCCGACCTGATCGCGGCGGGCAAGCGCGTTGACGTCGCGTTGGGCTTCGAGGGCCTGGTGCGCGATGGGGGCGCGGACATGAGCTCAATCGCGCGGCGGTCGTCCGAAAGCTGGCAGGTCACCGCAACCGGCAAGACCGGGCACAGCTCAGGCATTTTCAGCGCCAATGCCGGCGACGGTGCGATCTATGAACTCGCCCGCATCATCCACCGCTTTCGCACCGAGCTGCCCGAACCCAATCTGACCTTCAACGTCGGGCTGGTCGCGGGCGGCGAGCAGGTATCGCTCGACGAGGGCAAGATTCGCGCGAGCGCGAACGGCAAGACCAATATCATCGCCGCCACCGCGATCGCGCGCGGCGATCTGCGCACGCTTTCGGCCGAGCAGGCAGCGCGCGTGAAGGGCAAGATGGCGGCGATCGTCGCCGATCATGCGCCCGGCACCGGCGCGACGCTCGCCTTCGACCCCGGCGGCTACCCGGCGATGGCGCCGACCGACGGCAACCGCGCGCTGCTGACCCGGCTCAACGCCGTCAACCGCGACCTCGGGCTCGCCGAAATGGCCGCGCTCGATCCTTTGAAGCGCGGCGCCGCCGACATCAGCTTCGTCGCGCCGCACGTCGACAGCCTCGCGGGGCTCGGCGCCTATTCGACCGGCGACCACGGCCCCGAGGAGACGGTCGACATCCCGAGCATTACGCGCCAGGCGACGCGCGCCGCCATATTGATGTCGCGGCTCGCTGCCGAAAAACGCTGACCCGCCAGTTTTGGCAGTTGGCCGCGCTTGATTCATCGGGCACAGTGATTAGGTAGCAATCCGAGACGGAATTGACCGCCGATGGGAGACAGGACATGAGCACCGAAACGCATCTCAAGCAGAATTACATCGGCGGCCGCTGGGTCGATTCGAAGGGCGGCAAGCTCCACGACGTCATCAACCCTGCGACCGAGGAAGCGGCGTCGACCGTCGTGCTCGGCACCGCGGCCGACGTCGACGATGCCGTCGCGGCAGCGAAGACCGCCTTCAAGAGCTTTTCGCAGACGACGCGCGAGGAACGGCTCGACCTGCTGAACCGCATCGTCGAGGAATATAAGAAGCGCGCGCCCGATCTCGCCAAGTCGATGGCGTCGGAAATGGGCGCACCGGTCAGCTTTGCCGGCACCGCGCAGGTCGGCGCCGGCATCGGCGGCTTCCTCGGCACGATCGCGGCGCTCGAGGATTTCAGCTTCACCGAAAAATATGCCGCGGGCATGATCGCCTATGAACCGATCGGCGTCGTCGGCATGATCACGCCGTGGAACTGGCCGCTGAACCAGATCGCGTTGAAGGTCGCCCCCGCGCTCGCCGCGGGTAACACGATGATCCTCAAGCCCTCCGAAGAATGCCCCGGCAATGCGGTGATCTTCGCCGAGATCCTCGAAGCCGCGGGCGTCCCCGCCGGCGTCTTCAACCTCGTGCAGGGCGACGGCCCGACCGTCGGCAACGCGATCAGCGCGCACCCCGGCATCGAGATGGTGAGCTTCACCGGCTCGACCCGCGCCGGCATCCTCGTCGCCAAGGCGGCCGCCGACACGGTCAAGCGCGTCCATCAGGAACTCGGCGGCAAGTCGCCGAACATCGTCCTGCCCGACGCCGATTTCGCCGCCGTGCTGCCGCCGACGGTGCAGGGCGTGCTCGTCAACACCGGCCAGAGCTGCATCGCGCCGACGCGCATCCTTGTCCAGAAGGAACGCGAGGCCGAAGCCGTCGGCGTCATCAAGGCGATGTTCGATGGGACGCAGGTCGGCGATCCGCAGAGCGAAGGCGGCCACATCGGCCCCGTCGTCAACAAGGCGCAGTTCGACAAGATCCAGGGCCTGATCCAGTCGGCGATCGACGAGGGCGCGACGCTCGAAACCGGCGGCACCGGTCTGCCCTCGAACGTCAACCGCGGCTATTACATCAAGCCGACGGTCTTCTCGGGCGTTACCCGCGACATGCGCATCGCCAACGAGGAAATCTTTGGCCCCGTCGCGACGATCATGGCCTATGGCGACCTCGACGAAGCCGTCGATATCGCCAACGACACCGAATATGGCCTGTCGGCGGTGATCTCGGGCGATCCCGCCAAGGCCGCCGACGTGGCGCCGAAGCTGCGCGCCGGCATGGTCGCGGTCAACGCGTGGGGCCCCGGCCCCGGCGCGGCGTTCGGCGGCTACAAGGCGTCGGGCAACGGCCGCGAAGGCGGCGTGTTCGGGCTGAAGGACTTTATGGAAGTGAAATCGATCAGCGGCATTCCGGCGTAAGCCGATAACCTCCCTGCGGCGAAGCCGTGGGGAGGGGGACCGCCGCGAAGCGGTGGTGGAGGGGCCGCGCCCAAGCCCCTCCGTCGGCCGCTACGCGACTGCCACCTCCCCATCGCTTCGCGACAGGGAGAATCAAAGGCCCCTCCCTTGCAGGGAGGGGTTTTTCTTTGCGCACCGGAAAGCTACACGCCCCCCATGACCACCCGCTCGCCGCTCGCCCCCGCCGCCTTCCCCGCCCTCCCCGACATCGCCGGGGTGACGCGCCGCGTCGCGCGCGCGCGGTACAAGGAATGGGATCGCTGCGACCTCACCTTTGTCGAACTCGCCCCCGGCACGACCGTCGCGGGCGTGTTCACGCGCAACGTCTGCTGCTCGTCCGAAGTCGAACTTGGCCGCGAGCAGGTGAAGGGCGGCAAGGGCCGCGCGCTGATCGTCAACGCGGGCAACAGCAACGCCTTCACCGGCTATCGCGGGCGCGAAGCGGTCGAGCAGATCATGGCGCAGGTCGCGGGCCACCTCGGCTGCGAGCCGAGCGAGGTCTTCGTCTGCTCGACCGGCGTCATCGGGGTGCCGCTGCCGAAGGACAAGGCGCGCGCGGGGGTCGAGGCGGCGCTCACCGCCGAGCCCTGTTCGTGGGAAGCCACAGCCGAGACGATCGGCACCACCGACACCTTTCCGAAAGGCTCCGCCGCCAGCGCGATCGTCGGCGACCAGACCATCCACGTCGCCGGCATCGTCAAGGGATCGGGCATGATCGCCCCCGACATGGCGACGATGCTCGGTTACATCTTCACCGACGCCGCGGTCGCACCCGCGCTGTTGCGGGACATGCTGAGCGAGGCGACCAGCGGCAGCTTCAACAGCATCACCGTCGACAGCGACACCTCGACCAGCGACACCGTGCTGCTCTTCGCCACCGGTCAGGCGGGCAACGCCGTGCTGACCACGCGCGACGATCCGGGCGCCGACGCGCTCTATGCCGCGATCCGCGCCGTCGCGCTCGACCTCGCGCATCAGGTGGTCCGCGACGGCGAAGGCGCATCGAAGTTCATCGAGGTGCAGGTGACCGGCGCCACCAGCGACGACAGCGCCAAGCGCGTCGCGCTCGCGATCGCCAACTCGCCGCTGGTCAAGACCGCGATCGCGGGCGAGGACGCCAATTGGGGCCGCGTCGTGATGGCGGTGGGCAAGGCGGGCGAACCCGCCGACCGCGACCGCCTCGCGATCCGCTTCGGCGATCATTGGGTCGCGAAGGACGGCCTACCCGTCGATGGCTATGACGAAGCGCCCGTCGCGGCGCATCTGAAGGGTCTCGAAATCCGCGTCGGCGCCGACCTCGGCCTCGGCGACGGCCGCGCGACCGTCTGGACGTGCGACCTGACGCATGGTTACATCAGCATCAATGCCGATTACCGGAGCTGACGCTCTCCTGTCAGCCTGCGAGCGAGGTCCACTTCGCGTCGCCGGACGCATTCTCGATCACCGCTTCGACGAAGGCCATCGTCCTTAGGCCGTCGGCAGCTCCGGGGAACCAGTCGGCCGCGCCGCGCGGCGGCGGGGTCGCGGCGCCCGCGCGCCCGGCACCCGCACGCAGCGTGCGGCCGAAGCTGCGATAGAGGTTCGCGAACGCTTCGATATAGCCTTCGGGGTGCCCCGCCGGCGTGCGCAGCCGCGCCATCGCCGATGGATCGAGACCCGGCCCGCCGGCGCGGATCACCTCGGTCGGGCGGTCGAGCCAGCGCAATGTCAGGCTGTTCGGCTCCATCTGCGACCAGTCGAGGCCGCCTTCCTCGCCATGGATGCGCAGCCGCAGGCCATTCTCGTCGCCCGCGGCGACCTGACTCGCTTTCAGCACCCCGCGCGCGCCGCCTTCGAAGCGCAGCAGCGCCGCCACATCGTCGTCGAGGCGGCGGCCCGCAACATGCGCCGTCAATTCGGCGCTCAGCGATTCGACCGCGAGCCCCGAAACATGTTCGGCAAGCTGGAAGGCGTGCGTCCCGATGTCGCCGAGGCAGCCGCCGAGCCCGGCGCGCGCCGGATCGGTGCGCCATTCGGCCTGCTTGTTGCCGTCCCGGTCGATCGGCCGGCTGAGCCAGCCTTGCGAATATTCGACCTGCACCAGCCGGATTCTGCCGAAATCGCCGCGCGCGACGCGCACGCGCGCCTCTTCGATCAGCGGATAGCCGCTATAGGTGAAGGCGAGGCCGTAGAGCTTGCCGCTGCGCGCGACCGCCGCGCCGATCACCCGCGCCTCGGCCAGATTCAGCGCCATCGGCTTTTCGGACAGCACGTGAAAACCCGCGTCGAGCGCGGCGATCGCCATCGGGGCGTGGAGATGGTTCGGGGTGACGATCGCGAGCGCCTCCATCCGCTCGTCCGCGGGAAGCGCCGCTTCCGCGGGAAGCAATTTGTCGAAGGTCGCATAGGCGCGGCCCGGATCGAGTCCCAGCACTTCGGCACTCCGCCGGTTGCGGTCGGCGTCGGTGCTGAACGCACCGCATACCAATTCATATTCGCTATCGAGCGCGGCGGCCATACGGTGCACCGCACCGATGAAAGCGCCCTCGCCGCCACCCACCATGCCATAGCGAATTTTCGACCGACCGTTCATCGCATTCCCTCTGCCATAATTCGTAAAATTGTTTGCATTATTCGCTTTCAAACGGTTACATCATCGCACCGGCTGTTGCCAGACGGGAGAGGATAATGAAATTTCTGTTCGCCCTGCCATTGGCGGGTGCAATATTGACTGCCGCGATGATCATGCCATCGCCCATAGCCTACGCCGGCCCTGCCCAAGCGGCCGGCGCGCAGGCCTTTGCCGCGTGCAAGGCCTGCCATACGCTCGAAGCGGGCGGCAAAAGCGTGATGGGGCCCAATCTGCACGGTCTGATGGGCCGGCAGGCGGGCTCGGTTGCCGGGTTCAAATATAGCCCGGCGCTCAAGGCGTCGAAAATTCGCTGGGACGAAAAATCGCTAGACGAATATCTGGCCGCGCCGACGAAGAAGGTCCCCGGCACGCGCATGGTCGTCAAAGTGGCCGATCCGGCGCGCCGCGCGGCGCTGATCGCCTATCTCAAAGCCGAAACCAAGTGACCGGGAAGGCCATCGCATGAAGGGTCCGGCCGTTTTCCTCGCGCAGTTCATGGGCGATGCGGCACCGTTCGACACATTGCCCTCGGCGGCGCGCTGGATGGCGGATGCGGGTTATGTCGGCATCCAGATTCCGACTTGGGACAGCCGCTGCATCGACCTCGCCCAAGCCGCCGAGAGCCAGGATTATTGCGACGAACTCGCCGGCACCTGCCGCGAGGCGGGGGTCGAGATCACCGAGCTGTCGACGCATTTGCAGGGCCAGCTGGTCGCGGTGCATCCCGCCTATGACGCCCAGTTCGATGCTTTTGCGCCCGACGCGCTGAAGGGCAAGCCGGCCGAGCGGCAGGCATGGGCGGTCGAACAGCTCCACCTTGCGGCCAAGGCGAGCCGGCGGCTCGGCCTTGATGCCCATGCGAGTTTTTCGGGCGCGCTCGCCTGGCCCTATCTCTACCCTTGGCCGCAGCGCCCCCCGGGGCTGGTCGAAGAAGCCTTCGGCGAACTCGCGAAACGCTGGCGGCCGATCCTCGACGCCTTCGACGAGCAGGGCGTCGACCTCGCCTATGAGATCCATCCCGGCGAGGACCTCCACGACGGCGTGACCTTTGAACGTTTCCTTGCCGGCGTCGACAATCATCCGCGCGCCAACATCCTCTACGATCCCAGCCATTATGTGCTGCAGGCGCTCGATTATCTCGCCTTTATCGACATTTATCACGAGCGGATCCGCATGTTCCACGTCAAGGATGCGGAACTCAACCCGACCGGGCGCTCGGGGGTCTATGGCGGCTTTCAGGACTGGGTCGATCGCCCCGGGCGTTTCCGATCGCTCGGCGACGGTCAGGTCGATTTCGGCGCGATTTTTTCGAAGCTCACGCAATATGGCTATGCCGGCTGGGCGGTGCTCGAATGGGAATGCTGCCTGAAGCATCCCGAGGACGGCGCGCGCGAAGGTGCTCCTTTCATCGCGGCGCACATGATCCGCAAGGCCGACAAGGCGTTCGACGATTTCGCGGGCGGCAGCGACCCGGCGCTCAATCGCGCGATGCTGGGGCTCGACTGAAAAAATAATCGATAAAAATAACCGCCAAGCGGGGAGAGGGACGCATGACTACGACATTGCACAAGGGCCGGTTATTCTGGCTGGGCGTGCTCGCGCTGTTCACCGCCGCGGCGAGCCTTGCGATCCGCGGCGCGATCGCCAGCGGGCTCAAGGCCGAATGGATCGACCCGGTCGCGCCCTTGCAGGCGGGCGAGCTGATCGCCGCCGCGCTGGGCGCCGCCTTCCTCAGCTTCGCGATCACGCTGTTCGTTGCGAGTGCTTTGCTCGACCAGATCGGCATGAAGCGGTGTCTCGCGGGAGCGGGACTGTGCTTCATCCTCGGCCCGTTGATGATCGTCACCGCCGGCCATGTCGCGACCGGCATGACCATCTATTGGCTTGTCTGGACGGGCATGCTGCTCAGCGGCATCGGCTGGGGGCTGACCGAAGCGGCGATCAACCCGCTGACCGCGCAGCTTTACCCCGAAGACACGACGCACCGGCTCAACGTGCTGCACGCATGGTTCCCCGGCGGCATCATCGTCGGCGGGCTTGCCGGCTTCTTCCTGTCGGCGACCTTGCCGTGGCAGGGGATCATGGCGCTGGTGATGATCCCCGCCGCCGCGACCGTGATCATCGCCGCGACGACGACCTTTCCGCCGCCGCTGCGCGAGCAAAGCGGCGTCAGTTTCGGCGAGATGATGGGCGAGGTGTTCCGCCGTCCGAGCTTCTTCATCTGGTTCGGCGCGATGTTCCTGACCGCGGCGTCCGAACTGGCGCCCGGCCAATGGATCGACGTCGCGCTGTCGAACCGCGTCGGGATGCGCGGCATCTTGCTGCTCGTCTATGTCAACGCGTTGATGTTCATCTTCCGCCATTTCGCGGGGCGGCTCGCCAACAAAATCTCGAACCCCGGTCTGCTCTGGGTGTCAAGTCTGCTCGCGGCGATCGGCCTGTTCATGCTGAGCCAGGCGCAGTCGCCGGCGGCCGCGATCCTCGCCGCCACCGTCTGGGGGCTCGGCGTCTGCGTGATGTGGCCGACGATGCTCGCCTCGGTCGCCGAACGCTATCCGCGCGGCGGATCGTGGGCGATGGGTCTCGTCGGATCGGCGGGCGCGCTCGCCAGCTTCTTCGTGCTGCCGCAACTCGGCGCGATGTTCGACCGCGCCAAGATCGAGTTCGCCGGCGGTCCCGAGGCCTTCGCGCGGCTGACCGGTGCCGCCAAACTGGCGGTCGAGGATGCGGCCGCGTCGCTGTCGTTCCAGCGGCTGGCGATCCTGCCGATCATCCTGCTCGCCGTGTTCGGCTTCATCTGGCTGCGCGAGCGCGGCAAGTCGCGCGCGGCGCTCGCGGGTGAGGCGGCGTGAAGTTTTCACGTCGGACAATGCTGGCGGGCGGCGCCGTCGCGGCGGCAGCCGCAGCGACGGCGGCGCGCGGCGCGGTGCCGTCGAACGCGGCCCGCTTTTCGCTGAAATACGCCCCGCACGAAGGCAGTTTCAAAAGTCGAGGGAGCCGGCTCGGACAGATCGCTTTTGCCGCCGATCAGGGCTTCACCGCGTGGGAAGATAATGAGGCGGCCGGCCGTTCGGTCGCCGACCAGAGTGCGATGGCGCGGGCGCTGCAACAGCGCGGCATGACGATGGGCGTATTCGTTGCGAGCATGCCGCGATGGGGCGATTTCCGGCCGCAGCTCGGCGGCAACGACGATGCCGATCGCGAACGTTTTCTGGCCGACATCCGGGCTTCGGTCGACGTCGCCAAGCGGCTGAACTCGAAACATATGACGATCGTCCCCGGCTTCATGGACCGCAAGCTGCCGGTCGAGATCCAGACCGCGCGCGTGATCGACGTGCTGCGCCGCGCCGCGGAAATCTATGAACCGCATGGGCTGGTCATGGTGATGGAGCCGCTCAACACGCTAGTGAACCATCCCGGCGTCTTCATGTCGACCGTGCCGCAAGGCTATGCGGTCGCGCGCGCGGTGAACAGCCCGGCGATCAAGATATTGGCCGACCTCTATCACGAGCAGATTCAGGCCGGAAATCTGATCAACACGCTGGAGAGCTGCTGGGACGAGATCGCCTATATCCAGTTCGGCGACAACCCCGGCCGCAACGAGCCCGGGAGCGGCGAGATCAATTATCGCAACATCGTCCACTGGCTGCGCGCGAAGAATTTCGCGGGCGTGATCGGCATGGAGCATGGCAATTCGGTCGAAGGCCGCGCGGGCGAGGAGCGGCTGATCGCCGCCTATCGCGCGATCGACGCGGCATGAGGGAGAGACAAGTGAATCGTTTCGCATGGGCCGCGGCCATCGCGGCCGCCATGGCGGCGGGCAGCCCCGCCGCCGCAGAGGAAAAGCCCGGGTTCAAGGACACGCCGATGCTGCCCGGCGGGAAGTGGCATGTGCATGATTCGGATCGTCCGCATCCGGTGGTGGTGACGCCCGGCGCGGTTCCCGGCGCCCCGCCCTCCGACGCCATCGTCCTGTTCGGCGGCCAATCGCTCGATGCGTGGCAGGCGCAGCCGACGCCGTGGGTCGTCAAGGACGGCGCGGCGACCTCGGTCCCCCGCGCCGACGGCAAGGGCGAAAATGCGCTGGTCAGCAAGCAAAGCTTCGGCGATGTCCAGCTCCACCTCGAATTCGCCTCGCCCAACCCGCCCACCAAAACCTCGCAGGATCGCGGCAACAGCGGCATCTGGTTCATGCAGCGTTACGAGGTGCAGATCCTCGACGGCTATCAGAACCCGACCTATGCCGACGGCACCGTCGGATCGATCTATGCCTGGAAGCCGCCGCTGGTGAACCCCTCACGGAAGCCCGGCGAATGGCAGAGTTACGACATCATCTTCGAACGTCCGCACTTCGGACCCGACGGCAAGCTCGTTCGTCCCGCCTATGTCACCGCCTTCCTCAACGGTGTGCTCGTGCAAAACCGCCAGCCGTGGCTCGGCAGCACCGTCTGGCGCAAGGTCGCCACATATGAGGCGCATGGCGATGCCGCGCCAATCCAGCTTCAGGACCATCATTCCCCGGTCTCGTTCCGCAACATCTGGGTGCGCCCATTGCCCGAGGCGGCGGCAAGCCATGATTTCGAAGGCGAAGTGAAATGATCATCGATCGCAGAGACGCGCTCGCGGGCATGGCCGCGATGTTCGGCGCCAGCCTGTTCGCGCCGATCGCCCGCGCGGCGGCCACGCAGGTGACGCCGATCAGCGCCGGCCCGCCCTCCTCGCCGGTGTTCACGCCGCCGCAGCGCGCGCTGATGACCGCGCTCAGCGAGCGGGTGATGCCGACGACCGACACCCCCGGTGCGATCGCCGCCGGCGTCCCCGAATATATCGAGAAGCTGCTCGCCGATTGGGCGAGCCCCGACGACCGCAAACCGATCCTCGCGGGACTCGACGCGATCGAGGCGCGCAGCCGGGCCGATTATAAGGTCGCCGCCGACAAGGCGACGCCCGCGCAGCAGGACGCGTTGCTGACGCTGGCGATGGAAGACAGGCTGCCCGGCGGCGCCGACTTTTTCGACAAGTTCCGCCAGCTCGTGCTCACCGGCTATTTCACGTCGGAAGTCGGCATCACGCAGGAACGCGAATATCTCCCCGTCCCCGGGCGCTACGACGGCGCCTATCCCTATTCCGAGATCAAGAAGGTGTTTTCGTCATGATGATCGGCAGGCGGCAATGGATGGCGGGCGGCGCCGCGCTCGCGGCAACACTCGCGGCGGGGCCACTCATGGCAAAGAGCCTCAAATCAAAGCCGATCGGCATCCAGCTCTACACCGTGCGCGAACTCTTCGCGAAGGACCCGATGGGGACGCTCGAACAGGTCGCGGCGATCGGCTATCGCGAGGTCGAATATGGCGGCGGCGGTTACGACAAGATGGACCACGCCGCGCTCCGCAAGACGATGGAGCGGCTGGGGCTGACATCGCCCTCGATCCACGTCGGCTATGAGGCGCTCGCGAGCGATTTCGACGGCGCGGTCGCGATGACCAAGGCGCTGGGTGCCGACACGCTGATCGTCCCCTATATGGGCGACGCGCATCGCAATGCCGAGGGATGGAAGGCGGCGGTCGCCGATTTCAACCGCTATGCCGAGCGGCTTAAAAAGGCCGGGCTGGGTTTCGCTTATCATAATCATGATTTCGAGTTCACGATGAAGCCGGGCGGCGTCAGCCTGTTCGACACGCTGATCGCCGACGCCGATCCGGCGCTCGTGCAGATCGAGCTCGACCTGTTCTGGGCGGTTGCCGCCGGCGAGGATCCGAAGGCGATCATCCGGCGCCTGGCCGGGCGCATCTATGCCTATCATGTCAAGGACCGCACCGCCGAGGGCAAGATGACCAGCGTCGGCAAGGGCGTGATCGATTTCGCCGACATCTTCACGCTCAACGCCGTCGCCGGCGTCAAGCATTTCTATGTCGAGAATGACCAGTCGCCCGCGCCTTACCTGCCCGACATCACCGCCAGCTTCAGCGCGCTCAGCCGCCTTCGCGCCTGACCGATATTCGAGGATATGACATGACAGACCAGTTCGATGCGATCGTCATCGGCTCCGGCGTGAGCGGCGGATGGGCGGCGAAGGAATTGACCGAAAAGGGCCTCAAAGTGCTGATGCTCGACCGCGGGGTGATGGTCGAACATGGTGCCGATTATGATTATGACGGCCGGCCGGCCTATGAGATCCCGGCGCGCGACAGAATGCCCGAACCTTTGGTCAAGAGCGATTATTTCATCGCCACCCACGGCTATGTCTCGCCGTCGACGCAGAAATTCTACAACAACGACCGGCTCAACCCCTATGCCTATGACGAGGGCGAGAAATTCTACTGGATCCGGCCGGGCGCGGTCGGCGGCAAGTCGCTGATCTGGGGGCGCTGGAGCTTTCGCTGGTCGCCGGAGGATTTCGAGGCGAACAAGCGCGAGAATGTCGGGATCGACTGGCCGATCCGCTATGACGACATCGCACCCTGGTACGATTATGTCGAAAATTATATCGGCGTGTCGGGGTCGCGCGAAAATCTGCCGCAACTGCCCGACAGCGCCTTCCAGCCGCCGATCCAGATGAACGTCGCCGAGAAATGGGTGAAGGAGCGGCTCGAGGCGACGTCGCCGGGGCGCAAGCTGATCAACACCCGCCTGTCGAACATGACCGAGGACAAGGAGGATCAGGGCCGCAGCAAATGCCAGTTCCGCAACCAGTGCGGCCGCGGCTGCTCGTTCGGCGCCTATTTCTCGACCCAGGCGGTCACCCTGCCCGCGGCGCGCGCGACCGGACGGCTGACGCTGCGCTCCGACGCGGTGGTCTCCAACCTCGAATATGATCCGAAGACCAAGAAAGTCACCGGCGTGCGCGTCGTCGACACCAAGACGAAGCAGGCGGAGGTGATACCCGCGCGCCTCGTCTTCCTCTGCGCCTCGGCGATGGCCTCGACCCAGATATTGATGAACTCGCGCATCCCCGGAACGGCCAAGAGCCATTTCGACGCCAGCGGCACCTTGGGCCGCTATGTCATGGACCATATCTTCCGCGTCGGCATTTCGGGCGACATAGCCGGGATGACCGACTATATCGAATATGGCCGCCGCCCGGGCGGGGTTTATGTCCCGCGCTTCCGCAATGTCGGCGGCGAGGAAGGCGTGGGGTTCAAGCGCGGCTATGGCTATCAGGGCAGCGCGCGGCGCGATCCGCTGCCGCCACAGGGCTTCGGCGCGTCGATGAAGCACGGTATGCGCGGCTATGGCCCGTGGAAATTCGGCATGGGCGCATTCGGCGAATGCCTGCCCTATGAGGATAATCGCGTCAGCCTGCACGCCGACAAGGTCGACCGTTTCGGCATCCCGCTGATGCGTTTCGACGTCACCTTCCGCGACAATGAGATCCGCATGATGGACGATGCGCGCAGCGAAGGCGAAGCGATGCTGCGCCGGGCGGGCCTCACCAACGTCACCAGCGGGCGCAGCGAACATGTGCCCGGCGACGCCATCCATGAAATGGGCGGCGCGCGCATGGGCGCCGATCCGCGCCGCTCGGTGCTCAACAAATGGAGCCAGGCGCACGACGCCGCCAATCTGTTCGTCACCGACGGCGCCCAGATGGCCTCGATCTCGTGCGTCAACCCGTCGCTCACCTTCATGGCGCTCACCGCGCGCGCGGCCGATTATGCCGTAAAGCAGCTCAAGGCGGGTGCTATTTAGGCCAGTGGTATCGCGCCGGTGACGATGGCCGCGAGGGTCAGCGTCAAGCTGATCCCGATCGCATATTTGAGCGCGAAACGCTGTGCGTCGGCGACGTCGACGCCGAGCAAGCCGCACGCCAGATAGACGGGCGCGAGCAGCGGGCTCAGCGAATGGACGGGGCCGCCCATCAGCGACGCGCGCGCGATCGCTTCGGCGGAAGTGCCATAGGCCTCGCCGGCATGCGCCAGCACCGGCACGACGCCGAAATAATAGGCGTCGTTCGACATGACGAAGGTGAGCGGCAGCGCCAGCAAGGCGGTGATCGGCGCGAGATAGGGGCCGAAACTCTCGGGTACGCCCGACAGCAGCGACCGCGCCATCGCGTCGGTCATTCCGGTGCCGCCCATAATGCCGGTGAAGGCGCCGGCCGCAAAGATCAGCACGACCACCATGACCACATTGTCGGCGTGCGCCGCGATCCGCTCGCGCTGATCGGAAAGCCGCGGATAGTTGACCGTCAGCGCCACGGCGAGCGCGCCCATGATCAGCACCGGCAAGGGCGCGAGTCCGGTGACCATCCCCGCCATCAAGGCGGCGGTCAGCAGCAGGTTGAACCAGAACAGCCGCGGCCGCCGCTCGGGCCGGTCCGCCGCGACGGGCGGCGCGGGCATCGCGGGGCCGTCCGACTTCCAGCCCAGCCGCGCCCGCTCGCGCGTCCCGAGCCACCACGCGAGCGCCGCGAGCGCCGCCAGCGCGATGAGCATCGCCGGGACCAGCGGCAGGAAGACGTCGTGAACAAGATCGACCTTGACCGCGGCGGCCGCGCGCGCCGAGGGTCCGCCCCAGGGCAACAAGTTCATGATCGCATTGCTGCTGCCCAGAAGCGTCGCGAGGATCAGCGGGTTCATCCCCACGGCCCGGTAGAGCGGCAGCATCGAGGTGATGACGATCAGCGCGGTCGTCGTGCCGTCGCCGTCGAGCGACACGAGTGAGGAAAGCGCCATCGTCCCGATCGCGATGCGAACCGGATCGTCGCCGACCATCGCCAGGATCCGGTTGACCAGCGGATCGAACAGCCCCGAATCCATCATCACCGCGAAATATAGCACCGCGAACGCCAGCATCGTCGCGATCGGCGCCACATCGAGTATGCCGTCCAGCATCATGTCGCCGATCCGCGGACCGGCGCCGGCCAGAAGGCCGCCGACGATCGGAACCGCGATCAGCGCGGCGGCCGCCGACATCCGCTTGGCCATGATCAGGATGATGAACAGCAGGACGGTCGCGAAACCCAGCAGCGCCAATGTCATCGTGAATATCCTCCGGGAGCACGGCTCTCGCAGCCAACACGACAAATCCATCGCAGAAGCCGGCGTCGATCCGCCATATTATCTATCCTTCGCCGACCCTGACCAGCGGCGTCAGCCGGCGAGTTCGGCATCGAGCAGCGGCACATATTGCTGTCCCGAGTGCATGTCGCGTTCGACCATGCCGCCCTGCGGCGTGGTGCGCGGATAGGAAATCTTGATCATCGACAGATCGTCGACCGGAATCCGCTTCACCATCGCCGCCTCGGCGCCATAGAGGCGCGCGAAACTGTCCGCCGAAAGCGCGGGATCGTCGTGATAGCGGGCGAAATTGCCCGGCCCGTCGAAAAATATGTCGAAGGTGACCCAGAAAGGGCCTGCATTCTTCGACCGGATTTCGTGACAGACGTCGCGGAGCTTAACCATGGACCGCCACCTTGCGCGCTTCGGTGGGCCGGGGCGCCAGATCGATATATTCGATCCGGACCAGCTCGAACGGGTCGTCGAGCGCGACGATATGATTCAGCCGGAATTCGAAAAACTGGCCGCACGGCACGTCCGCCGGGCTCAGCATGAAGCCATAGCTCGGTATCTCCTTGTTCATCACATTGGGAAAATGGAAGAAATAGGGATTGCAGGCGTGTGCGATCGCAGTGGCCAATTCCTGCGTGTCGGCGGTGGCGACGAAGATCATGCCGATTTCCGGCGGCGGCGGCGTGCCGGGGGGCACGGGCTTGCCGTCGATGCCATTCCATCCGTACATGCGCAGCGAGATATGGAATTCGCCGAGCTCTTCGGCCGGAAACGATTTGCGCGTGCGGTCGTAAAGCGCCGCCAGCAGCTTGTCGTGGAAATTCCCGATGTCGGTCAGCACTTCGGGATCGCGGATGCCGACGAGCATCATCGTTTGATACTGGCCCGCGCTCGCGCCCTCCAGCTTCATCGAATAGGGTCCGGGTTCCCATGCCGATCCGCTCACCGAAACGGTGCGCTCGTCCTTCTGAACATAGCGCGCGCGCGGGCACCGACCGCGAAGTCGTCATGCAGGAAACGGTGATGACGCGGATCGGCACCGACCGGATTCTGAAATTCGCCTTCGACCTCGCGCAGCGGCGCGAAAAACGCCATCTGACCTCGGCGACCAAGTCGAACGGCATTTCGATCACCATGCCCTATTGGGACGAACGGGTCGAAGCGATGGCGGTCCATTATCCCGATGTAGCCTGGGACAAATATCATATCGACATTCTGACCGCGCATTTCGTCCAGCACCCCGACTGGTTCGACGTGGTGGTCGCGTCCAACCTGTTCGGCGACATCCTGTCCGACCTCGGCCCCGCCTGCACCGGTACGATCGGCATCGCTCCCGCGGGAAACATCAACCCCGAGCGCCGCTTTCCGTCGCTGTTCGAACCCGTCCACGGCTCGGCGCCCGACATCGCGGGTCAGGGGATCGCCAATCCGGTCGGGCAGATCTGGTCGGCGTCGCTGATGCTCGACCATCTCGGTGAGCTTGAGGCGGCGAAGGCCGTGCTGCGCGCGATCGAAGAGGTGCTCGCGTGCCCGCAATATCGCACGCGCGACCTCGGCGGCGCGGCGAGCACCGCCGAATGCACCAGCGCCATCATCGACGCGCTCGAATGACGCGCGCGAGCTGTTGTTAAAGCGCGCCTTCGAGCCAGCCCTTGAGCGCGCTCTTCGGCGCCGCACCGACCTTGGTGTCGGCGATCTCGCCATTTTTGAACAGGATCATCGTCGGGATGCCGCGCACGCCATATTTGCCCGGCGCGTCGGGATTTTCATCGATGTTGATCTTGGCGATCACGACCTTGCCCGCGAGTTCATCCGAAATCTCTTCGAGCGCCGGTCCGATCATCTTGCACGGGCCGCACCATTCGGCCCAGAAATCGACGAGCACGGGGGTGTCGTTGTCGATGACGTCGGCCTGAAAGCTCGCGTCGGTAATCGCTTTGGTACCCATAGTCAGAACTCCTGAAACTCTATTGCCCTCAAGCTAAGGCGTCGGCGCGTCCGGCTCAAGGGCTGAACCCGGCAAATTCGCCTTGGTTGCCGCCAAGCCCGGCTTGTGCGCGTCGAGCAAGGCGTCGCCGAGGACGACCAGCCGCGGCGCGGCGGTATAGAGCAAGGCCGCCTCGACACGCCGCCCCGGAAAGATTACCGCCAGCGCGTCGCGATAGGCCGCCATCTGGCGCAGATAGGCGGGCGCGACCTCGGCGGCGCCCGCCGGCACATGCCGCCCCGTCTTGTAATCGACCACCGTCACCGCCGTATCGGTGACAAGCAGCCGGTCGACGATTCCCGCGACGACGACGCCGTCGACCACCGCCGACAGCGGCACCTCGGCAAGGCTACCGGGACCGAACAGCGCGGCGTGCGCGGGATCGTCCAGCACCGCCAGCACCTCGTCGACCATCGCCGCGCGCGCGGCGGCGTCGAGGGGCGATGCCTGCGCCGACAGCCAGTGCAGCGCGGCGGCGCGGCGGCGCTCGGGCCGGACGGGCGGCAGCCGCTCGAACAGCGCGTGGAGCAGCAGCCCGCGCGTCACAGCCGCCGCGCGCTCGCCACCCTGCGGCGGCGAAGCGACATCGTCCTCCCCGAGCGCAGACGGCGCAAGCGGGCGCGGCGGACGCGCTTCCTCGGGAGCGGGCTGAGTGGCCCAGCGCGGCACGACGACCGGCCCCGATGCCTGCCGCGCCTTCTCCTTCGGCGGGCGCGCCCATTTCTTGGGCTGCACCGCATGGACGCGCTTGCGCCCCCAGCGCGGCCCGGCATCCTGCCAGTCGGCGCCCATATCGGCCATCACCGCATCGACCGCGCTATGCCAATTGTTATCGGGCAGGCTGCGGTCGGCGGTCTTGGTGATCCCGGTGACGACCAGCAACTCCTCGGCGCGCGTCATCGCGACATAGAGCAGTCGCCAATGCTCCTCGCGCTCGGCCGCCTCCTTCGCGTCATGCGCGTTGGCGATCGCGCCGTGGCGTTCGTCCTTGCCGAGCGCGAACACCGGCAATTTCTCCCACTCGCCCATCGACAGATCGAAGCTCAGCCGCCGCGGCCGCGGGTCGTCGGTCGCATCGGCGAGGATGACGATCGGCGCCTGCAGCCCCTTCGATCCGTGCACCGTCATCACCCGCACGACGTCGCTGCGCGCCTCGCTCTGGCGTTTGATCTCGGCCGTGCTGGCGGTGATATGGGCGAGGAAGCCGAGCAGCGACGGCGCTTCCTGCCGCTCGAAGGCGAGCGCCTGCCCGAGCAGTTCGTCGATCGGATCGCGCGCCTCGCGGCCAAGGCGGCGATAGAGCTTGCGCCGCCCGTCGAGCGGCCCCGACAACAGCGCGTCGAGGAAACGAAAGGGCGTGGTGAAGTCGGCCATGCCGAGCCATCCGCGCAGCGCCGCCATCGTTTCGGACGGAGCTTCGCCTTCGCGCGCGCGCAAGGCTTCCCACAAGGCGCGGCCCTTGCGATCATGGGCAAAGCGAAACAGATCGTCCTGCGTCCAGCCGAGCAGCGGCGAGACGAGCAGGTTCGCGAGGTTGAGGTCGTCGAGCGGCTGGACCGCGAAGCGCATCGCCGCGAGCAGATCCTGCACCGCGAGCGATTGCGTCAGCGAAAAGCGGTCGATCCCCGCGACCGGCACATGCCGCGATTGCAGCCGCGCGACGATCCGCGCCGCAAGGTCGCGGCGGCGGCGGACGAGGATCAATATGTCGCCCGGCGCGACGCTCCGCCCGTCCTTGCCATGTTCGATCCAGTCCTGAACCTCGTCGGCGATCGCGCGCGACAGGAGCAGGCTGGCGGGGTCGCTCGCCGCCACGGAGGAATCGTCCGACCCCGCTTCGCCTTCGCTTTCGTCGCTCTCGCTTTCGTCATCGGCGCTGGCGCCGGCATCGATCGCCTTGCCGACGGGCAGCGGCTCCCACAATTCCACGCGGCCCGCGCGGTCGCGGTTGAAATCGGCGGGAATGTGCGGCGGCTCGTCGCTCGCCAGCCCCATCAATTCGGTCGCGCCCGCCGCGATCCACGCGTCGACGACGTCGAGCACCGCGGGGCTCGACCGGTAATTGGTGTCGAGATCGACATCCTCGAACGGCCGCCCGCCCGCCACCGCGCGCTCGCCGAAGCGGATGCGCGCCGCCTCGAACGCCGCGGGCTCGGTACCCTGAAAGCCGAAAATCGCCTGCTTGCGGTCGCCGACGGTGAACATCGTGCGGACCCGGTCGTCCTTGGCGCCCAACCCGGCAAAAAACTCCGCCGCCAGCGACAGGATGATCGCCCATTGCCGGGCATTGGTGTCCTGCGCCTCGTCGACCAATATATGGTCGGTGCGCTGGTCGAGTTTGAAGCGCACCCACTCGCCGAAATCGCCGATCGCGAGCAGGTGGCCCGCGATGCTGATCAGGTCGTCGAAATCGGCATAGCCCTTCTCGCGCTTGGCGAGCGCATAGGCCTCGGCGAAGCGGCTCCCGAGGTCCCAAGCCGCCGCCAGTTCGTCGGCGACCTGCATGGCGGCCGCGGTCGCCAGCAATTCGTCCGCCGCAGCGACGATGCGTTCGGCGGCGGCCCGGCAGCCGCGCATCCCGCCCTTGTCCTTGACATAATCGGCGCGCATGTCGCCGGTCGCGGTGAGGAAGCAGCCGCGCACCGCGGCCAGCATCGCGGCGCGTTCATGCACATCGGCGCGCGACCAGTCGCCCATCATCGCGGCGCGCCCTTCGCCGGTTTTCGTCCCCCAATCGCGCCCGCTGGCCGCGACGGCGGCAATATCCCCGTCGGCGATCGCGCCGCCCGCCAGCGCCGCCGCCTGCCATTCGACCGGATCGCCGTGCGGCAGGCCGAGCCGCGTCCGCAGATCATGCGCCTTGGGCGCCAGACGCGGGGCGTTCGCCGCGGTGAAGCTGCTCGCGCAGCGGGCGAGGAAGGCGATGGCGGCATCCTGCCCCAGCCGCCGCGACAGCATCGCGGCGACGCCGCGCATCGCATCGCCATCGGCGCCCGGCTGCGCCAGCAGCTTGCCCAGCACTTCGCGTTGCAACGCCCCCGCCTCGCCATCCTCGAGCGCGCGGAACCCCGGCAATATCCGCGCCTCAAGCGGAAAGCTCGCCAGCAGGGTCTGGCAAAAACTGTGGATCGTCTGGACCCGCACGGCGCCGCCGGGGCTGTCGATCACGGTCGCGAACAAGGATCGCGCACGCTGCATCAGCGCCGGAACGCCGCGATCGTAACCGATCAGGTCGAGGTCCAGCCCCAAGGCCTGAAGCTCGGTGCGCAGGTCGCCATCGTCCATCCGCACCCACATCGCCAGCCGCTCGTGGATGCGGTGCGCCATTTCGGCGGCGCCCGCCTTGGTGAAGGTGATGCACAGGATCGCCTCGGGCGACACGCCTTCCAGCATCAGGCGCAGCACGCGTGCCGACAGCACCTGCGTCTTGCCCGTGCCCGCCGACGCACCGAGCCAGACATGATCGCCCGGCTGCGCCGCCGCGCGCTGCCCCCGATCGAGCATTTTCAACAGCTTGTCGGGATCGATCATGTCGGTCGCTCCTCGTCCGCACGGTCGTCGGTGTCGCCGCGCCCGAACCATTCGTCGCGGCGCATCAGCTGGTCGAAATCGGCATAACGCTTGCCAGCCTCGCCCGGAACGAAGGGCTCCTGCCCCCGCAAGTAGTGCGCCATCAGGTCCGCGAGAACCTCCTGGGCGCGCTCGACGACCGCCGCCGCGGTGGGGGGATTGGGCTTTTGCCCGCGGATCGCCTTGACCGCGCCATCGACGCCTTTTTTCCGGTCACGCCGCAATTCCCAATATTCAAACGCATCGACCGTTTCGGGAGCGAGGTCGCCGAGCCCCGCCTCCTGCGCGAGCAGCCCGAGAAGACCAAGCTGGCTGTTCAATCCGTCGCCGGTCGATTTGGCCGACGGCGCCGCGCCCGTCTTGTAATCGACGATCGCGAGTGTCCCGTCGGCCGTCTGGTCGACGCGGTCGGCGGTCCCGTGCAGCCGGATGCCATCGACGACCAGTTCGCCGCGCACCTCGCCCGCGACCGGCCAGCGTTCGTCGCGCGACGCCCATATGCGCTCCGCCGCCCAGCGCAGCGACGGCTCGATCCGCGGCAGCCAAAAGGCACGGGCGAGCGAATCGAGCGCCGGGTCGGAACGCAGCGCCGCGAGTTCGGCATCGAACGCGGCTTCGGTCAGTCCCGCCGCCTGCCAGTCCTGCAGGAATTTATGGACACGGATGCCGAACCATTTGGCGTCGGGGCCGCTGCTCAAGGGATCGAGTTCGCTCAGCCGCAAGATCTTCGCCGCGTAAAAGGCGAAGGGATCGCGGGCGAGCTGGTCGACCCCGGTGACGCTGATCGCGGTCGGCCGCGCCGCGAGCGGCGGCGCCGGGCACGGTTTTTCGGCCGGCGCGCTGGTGCCCGGCGGCACGTCGAGAGCGGCGGCGAGCGCCGTCACGCTTTCGCCGCCGACTCGCGCCTCGGGCAGCTCCCCCGCCAGCGCCGCGAGCCGCAGCCAGAAGCGCGAGGCCACCGCGGGATCTCCGCCGCTCCGCTGCGCGCGCGTCACCACCACCTCGCGCGCCGCGAAAGCGCCCGCGAAATCATGCGCCGCCGCGCCCTGCTGGCGCTCGGGCGCGGCGAGACCGAGCATCCGACGAATGCCGGGCGCAAGCCATGGATCGGGGCTCTGCTGCTGCGGCCAGCGACCTTCGTCGAGCCCGCCGAGAATCATCAGATCGGCGCGCTGCAGCCGCGCCTCGAGCAAGCCCCAGATGAACAGCCGCGGATGCCCGCCATAGGGCGGCCGCACGCGCTCCCCCGACAGGAGGTCCGCCAGCATCGCGGGGAAATCGGCGGGCAGGGCGAGCGCCGGCCCGTCGCCCTTCGCCAGCGCCCAGCGATCGAACAGTTCGGACAGCGCGCGCCCGGCATGGCCCGTCCACACGCCCTCGCCGGCGAGCCAGCCGAGCGCAGCCTGCAACGCGCCGAGCAGCACCGATGGCGGCGCCGGAACGCCCGCCGCGAAGGGCGCCATCACGACGCCGAGGCCGGCGGCGACATCGCCCCACCATTCGCCGATCGCCTGCGCCTCGGCGTAACAACGCCCCTTCGGATCGGCGGCGCGTTCGGCAATCCGCGCCGTCACGCCGCCCCAACCGGGAACCAATCCCGGCCCGCGCAGCACCAGATCGAGCCGCCGTACCTGATCGAGCCAGCCGCGCCGCGCCGCGCCTGCGCGCACCAGCGGATGCCCGAGCAGGCCGACGAGCCGCACCGGATCGAACGCCGCGGCGAATTCGGCGAGCGCGAGCAGCAGCGCGCCGGGCGGCGTCTGGCCGAGCGGCTGCCCCGCGCTATCGTCGACCGCAATATCCCAGCGGGCCAGCGCCGCCGCCACCCGCGTCGCGAGCGCGCGGTCGGGGGTCACCAGCGCCGTGGTGCGCTCGCCCGTTTCGAGCGCGTGGCGCATCATCAGCGCGATCCCCTGCGCCTCCTGCCCGTCGTCGGCGAAGACGGCGGCGCTGACGCCGGCGATGCCGGATGCGAGATCCCCCGCCCGCTGCCAGCGCGCCGTATAGGCGGCGGGCGCGAAGAGCAGCGAGGTGAAGGAAGCGCGCGCATCGGGGCCGTCGAACGGTGACGCGGCGGGCCACTCCATCACCTCGTCGCGCGATACGCCCATCCGGCCGAGCAGCAGCTTCAGATGATATTGCGGATGCGTTTCGAGCGGGCGCTCTCCCGGCTTGTCGGGATCGGCCTTGACCGGCCCGAGCGCGTCCCATTCCTCGTCCGCCATGCCCAGATCGAGCCCCGGCAGGACGACCATGCCGGTATCGAGGTCAGCGACGGTGCGGAGCAGCCGCGCGATCGCGGGCGCCGCCGTCGTCACCCCCGCCGCGACGACGAAACGCGCGGGCGGCGCCACGCGCCACCCCTTGCTCACGCGGCCCAGCAGCCGGTTGCGCCGATCGGCACGGTCGATATGCCCCGTCGCCCCGAGCATCGCGGGCCACGCATCGACGAGCAGCGACAGCCGCCGCCACGACGCCTGCCAATGCCCCGCGAGATCGCCGAGTGCGCTTTCGATGTCGGCGAGCCGCGCCGGCGCGACCTCCTCATAATGAAGCTGGTCGATCACGCGCCCCAGCCCCTCGGCAAGCTGGAACGCCGCCGCCCCCACGATCGCGTGCTCGCCCGGAACATTGTGCTTCTCGATCAACCCCGCGAGCATCAACCGCCGTTTCAGCGCGTCGATCGCGGGGGGAATGGCGTCGCTCTCGTCGATCGGGTCGAGAGCAAGGGCAACCGATTCATCGAGATCGGCATCGCCGATCACCGCGAGCCGCGGCATCAGCAGCCCCGCGCCGCCGACACGCACGAATGCCGCCTGCACCGCGCTGCGCGCGCGGTTGCTCGGCAACAGAATCAACCCCTCGGCCAGTCCCAGCGCGCCGTCGGCGTAACGATCGATCAACCCCGCCGCGAGCGCGTCGGCAAACGCCCGCTGGACCGGGATAGAGAAAATGGTGGGCCGGCCAGTCGCAGCCATTTCAATCCTTTTCGTGTCAAACCTCACTCAGCGCGGCTTCGGTCGGAGCGATGCTCGCGGGGGTGCCGACGTCGAACCATTGCCCCATATGCGACAGGCCATAAAGCCGCCCCGCCGCGATCGCGCGTTCCCAAAAGACCATCGTCGAAAACGGCCCTTCGGGCGCATTGTCGAGAAACCGCCGCGAAATAAGCTGGATCCCCGTATAGACGAAGGGGGCGATATGCCCCGGCTTGCGGCGCGACAACTTGCCGGCGGGATCCATGTGGAAATCGCCGCGCCCGCCATGCCCGCTCGCGCTCGCCTGACGGATCAGCAGGAGCAGCGCGTCCATCCGCTCGCCATCCCAGTGACGCGCAAGGTGCCGGATGCTGTCCTGCGGCCCGTCGGTCCAGATATTGTCGCTGTTGACGATCAGGATCGGATCGCCCTTGAGCTGCGGCAGCGCCTTGACCATGCCGCCACCGGTTTCGAGCAATTGCTCGCGCTCGTCGGACACCGCGATGGTGAACGGGCGCTTCTGCGCCGCGAGATGCGCTTCCAATGCGTCCGCCAGATAATGGACGTTGACGACGACATGGCCAATGCCGGCCGCCTCGATCCGGTCGAGGCTGTGGTCGATCAGCGCCTTGCCCGCGACACGCACCAGCGGCTTCGGCCGCGTTGCGGTGAGCGGTCGCATCCGCTTGCCGAGCCCCGCCGCCATCACCATCGCGCTTTCGATCTTCGCGCTCACAACCATGCCTCCGCCCGCTTCGAAGCGGGGACATTGGCGTCGAACCATTGCCGAACCGGGACAAGCGCCGGATGCGCGAGGTCGCGTTCGAGCAGCCCCCACATGCGCGGTTGGAAGCTCTTGTAATGCGGCTTGTCGTCGCGCTTCCACAGGCGGACGAAGACGCCGAGGATACGCGTGTTGCGCTGTGCCGCCAGCGCCCAATAGGCGTTTTCGATATCCCGCCCCGTCGCTTGGCTGTAGCGCGCGAGCATCGCCGCCTCGACCGCGGGCGTCACGTCGCGCCGCGCGTCTTCGAGCACCGACGCGAGATCGTAGGCCGGATGTCCGACGAGCGCGTCCTGAAAATCGAGCAGGCCGTAATGCGCGATCCCGTCCTTTCCGCGCACCAGCATGATATTCTCGGCGTGGAAATCGCGCAGCACGGTAACGCGCGGCAGGCCATCGGTCTCGACCGGGGTCAGCACCGCTTCCCACGCGCCGCGAAACGCATCGCGGTCGACCGCGATATCGAACGCCGGGCAATACCAGTCGGTGAACAGCATCACTTCGTCGAGCCATTGTTCGAGCCCGTGCACCGGCAGCCCGTCCATCGGCGGCCGCGCGTGGAGGTGGACGAGCAGATCGGTCACCCCCGCATAATAGCCGGCCTCTTTATGAAGCTGCGCATCGACCGTTTCGCGCAGCCGCACGTCGCCGAAATCCTCGATCAGCAGCAGGCCTTGCGCAAGGTCGCGGGCGATGATCGTCGGCGCGCTCAGTCCCTGCTCGCACAGAAATTCGGCCACCGCGATGAACGGCCGCGGGTCCTCGTGCGGCGGCGGCGCGTCCATCAGCACCGCCTGCCGGTCGCCATCGACAATCCGGAAATAGCGGCGAAAGGACGCATCGCCCGCCAGCGGCAGAATCTGGGCATCGCCCCAGCCATGCGCGGCAAGAAAGGCGGGCGCATGGGCGGGCGGAATCATCGGAGCGGCCATCGTGCTTCCCAAGCGGGCGGTACATCGGCTGTCAAGACGCGCACGTCGCCTTCACCCGAAATGCGCAGGCTCAGCGCATCGGACCAGCCTTCGCCGCCCAGCCGCTCGGGCCATTCGATCAGCAAGGCGCCGTCGTAAAGATAGTCGTCGAGCCCCAGTTCAATGAGTTCGTCCGTATCCTCGATCCGGTAAAGATCGACATGCGCGACGGGCAGATCGGTCTCGGGCGGCGCATAGGGCTGAACGATCGCGAAGGTCGGGCTCGGCGCCTCGCCCGCCAGCCCGCGCGCCTTCAGCATCGCGCGCGCCAGCGTCGTCTTGCCCGCGCCGAGATCGCCCGACAGCAAGACAACATCGCCCGCTGCCAGCGCCACACCGATCGCGGCGCCGATCCGTTCGGCTTCGTCGAGATTATAGGAAAATGTAAAGCTCATCGGACCAGTTTTCATGTCTGCGCC
Organism: Sphingopyxis italica; assembly: GCF_011926545.1. Lineage (GTDB taxonomy): Bacteria > Pseudomonadota > Alphaproteobacteria > Sphingomonadales > Sphingomonadaceae > Sphingopyxis > Sphingopyxis italica. The sequence goes on from NZ_JAATIT010000001.1 coordinate 1,035,331, forward strand.
CCTGCGAAGGCAGGGGCCCATCTCCGGACGGCGCCATGTTGAGTCTGCAGGAGATGGATCCCTGCCTTCGCAGGGATGCAGTCGGAAAGGAGGACCGTATGGATTCTCACGCTCCCCGCGGCAGGCTGATCCGCACGAGCGTGCCCTGACCTTCTTCGCTCACCACTTCCATCGTCCCGCCGTGCGCGGCGACAAGCTGGCGCGCGAGCGCGAGGCCGATGCCGCCGGTCGCGGTGCCCGCCTGCCCCCCCTTGGCGACCGCGGCCGCCGTCTCGGGCATGCCGGGGCCGTTGTCGGACACGATGATGTCGACCCCGCGCGCGTCGCCGTCGGCGTGGAGCAGCACGCGCGCACCCGACTTGCGCGACGGCGAGGTGAAGCGCACCGCATTGTCGAGCAACCCCGCGACCAGCCGCGACAGCCGCGGCGCATCGCCCTCGACGCTGCCGAGATTCGCCGAGATATTGCCGACGAGCTCGACCTTCTCGCCGTCGGCAAAAGGCTTCGCATCGGCGAGCGCGCCTTCGAGCAATGCTTTCACATCGACCGGCGCGCGCTCGATCGCGAGCGTCCCCGCCTCGCCCTGCGCCAGGTCGAGCACATTGTCGATCTGGCGCCCAAGCACGCCGACCGAATCCATGATCGCATCGATATAGGCGCGCTGCTGGTCGCCGAGCTTTCCGGCATAGCCCGCCTGCAGCATCTCGCCGAAGCCGCCGATCGAGGTGAGCGGCGTGCGCAGTTCATAGCTCATCCGCGACAGGAAGGCGGTCTTGGCCTTGTCGGCCGCCTCGAGCGCCTCGTTACGGTCGCGCAGCGCCCCCTCCATCTTCCGGCTCGCGGTGATGTCGAGCATGATCAGCAGCGCATTGCCGTCGGGCAGCGGGATCGACGCGAAGTCGAAATGGCGCCCGTCGGCGAAACGCACCTCGCCGACGCGCTGCTGCCGTTCCAGGGTCGCGGCGCGGATGACCTCCTGCACGATGCTGATCTGGTTGGGCTTGGCGAGCCGGTCGGCAAGCCCCGCCATCAGCGCATCGACGCGCGGGTGCGCCGCGAGCGTCGGCTCGTCGATGCCCCACAGACGGCGGAAACGCTGGTTCCACAAATGCAGCCGCCCGTCGGGGGCGAAGACCGCGACCGCCTCGAACAGATTGTCGAAGGTCGCGGTGCGCACGCGCAGCAGCGTGTCGCGCGCGCCAGCGAGCTGCACTTGCTCGGTCTTGTCCTCGGCGATCAGCAGCAAGCCGCCGTCGGGGGTCGGCTGCGCGACGACGTGCAGATGCGTCCCGTCGCGGAGCAACCAGTCCTCCTCGCTCGCCTCGGCCTGCGCGAACCAGTCGACATGCGCCTGCCGCCATTCGGGATAGTTGCGCACCTCCGGGGTCCGCCCGCCCTCGCGCCACGCGTCGAGCAGCCGCGCGAAGGGCAGCGCCTCGGCAACATCGTCGGCCTCGATTCCGAACAGGCGGCGGAACGGCAGGTTGGCGAAACTGAGTCCCTGGTCGGGGCCGAATTGCGCCACCGCCGCCGACAGCCGGTCGAGCAGTTCGCGCTGCGTATCGACGAAGCGGCGGTGCGCGCCGCGTTCGGTTTCGAGTTCCTGGATGTCGATCGCATAGCCCGCGACGCCGATCAGGCGGCCGCCCTCGGGCGCCAGCGGCACGTCGACGACGCGCATGATCCGCCGCTCGCCCTCGATCGTCACCGGAATGGTGCGCATCTGCGCCGACCCGGCGGCGCGCGCCGTGTCGGCGGCATCGGCGGCGCTCACCCCCGCGACGGTTTCGCACAGCTCGATACCCCCGTCGATCACCGCGGCGGCACTTTTTGCCTCGACCGCGCGGACATAGGCATTGTTGACGAGCGCGAGCGACAGGTCGGTGTCGCGGAACCACATCGGGAAGGGCGCGGCCTCGATCAGCCCCGACAGCGCCTCGAACGCCGCCATCGCCTCGTCGCGCTCCTGCCGCGCATGCGCGAGCGCCTGCTGCCCGTCGGTCGCATCGCTCAGCCACAGCAGCACGCTGCCCGCTCCCCCGACCGCCTCGGGCGCCGCGGCGCCGTGGACGATGATCGTGCGGTGGCTGCCGTCGGGCTTGAGGCTCAGCACAAACGGTTTGGCGCCGCGCTGCGCGCCGAGGATCGCCTGACGCAGCGCGTCATGCGCCTGCGCATCGAGCCCGCTACCGAGCCCGCGCAGCTCGTCGAAATTGCGCGGGCCTTGGTTAAGCCCCAGCCAGCGCCCGAGCCGCTCGCTCGCCTCGATCCGCCAGTCGGCGCGGACGATCACGGGAAGCTGCGGCGACGCCTCGACCAGGCTCGCCAGCCGTTCGGCCTGCCCGGCGACGAACGCCGAACGCCGCTGCATCGCGATCCCGCGCAGCGTCGCCCATAATCCGGCGAGCAGCCACAGCGCCGCGAACAGACCGAGCGCGAACAGAAACGCGGGGGAAAGCGTGTCGCTCATCCCGTCCTATGTCCTCGTCTGTCCGAATATCCCGCGCGCATGATCGCCAGCCCTAAAGGCGAAGGAGTCATGTTTCAATCGCATGTCATACGGATCGGCGCGCCGCATCATCCGATGGGCGCGCCGATCACAGCTATTGTGATGTTTCCGCTATGCGGAAACGTTGCGGCACCGGCCCGCTCCCCCTCCCGGCCTCCCATAGGCTACTATCGTCAGGGAGGCCGGGAGGGGGAGCGGGCCGGTGCCGCCTTCGCCGTCAGGCGAAGAGATCAATAACGATAATGGTCGGGCTTGAACGGCCCTTCGACCGGCACGCCGATATAGTCGGCCTGCTTCTGGCTCAGCTGGCTCAGCTTCACGCCCAGCTTTTCGAGGTGCAGCGCCGCGACCTTTTCGTCGAGATGCTTGGGCAGCACGTAAACGTCGTTCTTATACTGCTCGCTGCGCGTCCACAGCTCGATCTGCGCCAGCGTCTGATTGGTGAAGCTCGCCGACATCACGAACGACGGGTGACCCGTCGCGTTGCCGAGGTTCACGAGGCGGCCCTTCGACAGGATGATGATCTGCTTGCCATCGGGGAACTCGACCAGGTCGACCTGCGGCTTCACTTCGGTCCACTTGTAGTTGGCGAGCGCCGCGATCTGGATTTCGCTGTCGAAGTGGCCGATGTTGCAGACGATCGCCATATTCTTCATCGCCGCCATATGTTCGGCGGTGATCACGTCGGCGTTGCCGGTCGCGGTGACGAAGATGTCCGACCGCTGGACGGCTTCGTCCATCGTCACGACCTCGAAACCTTCCATAGCCGCCTGCAACGCGCAGATCGGGTCGATTTCGGTGACGAGCACGCGCGCGCCGCCGTTGCGGAGGCTCTGCGCGCTGCCCTTGCCAACGTCGCCGAAGCCGGCGACGGTGGCGACCTTGCCCGCGAGCATCACGTCGGTGCCGCGGCGGATCGCGTCGACGAGCGATTCCTTGCAGCCATAGAGGTTGTCGAACTTCGACTTGGTGACGCTGTCGTTGACGTTGATCGCGGGGAAGGGCAGCTCGCCCTTCTTGGCGATGTGGTACAGGCGGTGGACGCCGGTGGTCGTCTCTTCGGACACGCCCTTGATCGCCTTGACCGTCTTGGTGAGGTAGCCGGGGTTCGCCGCGACGAACGCCTTCAGCGCGCGCTGCATCTCGATCTCTTCCTCATTCTCGGGCGCCGGCATCGTTTCGCCGGCCTCGAGCTTCGCGCCCCACAGCGCGAACATCGTGGCGTCGCCGCCATCGTCGAGGATCAGGTTGCAGGTCGTGCCGTCCTCGACACCCCAGTCGAAGATGCGGCCGACATAGTCCCAATAATCGGCGAGGCTTTCGCCCTTCACCGCGAACACCGGCACGCCCGTCGCGGCGATCGCGGCGGCGGCATGGTCCTGCGTCGAGAAGATGTTGCACGTCGCCCAGCGGACTTCGGCGCCGAGCGCGGTCAGCGTCTCGATCAGCACCGCGGTCTGGATCGTCATGTGCAGCGAGCCGACGATCTTGGCGCCCTTCAGCGGCTGCGCCGCGCCGAATTCGGTGCGCAGCGCCATCAGGCCCGGCATTTCGGTTTCGGCGATGTTGATTTCCTTGCGCCCGAAATCGGCGAGGCTGATGTCGGCAACGACATAGTCACGGGTGTCGGCGGCGAGAGTGGCCACGGGGGATTCTCCATATTGGCTAAGGTCGACCGCAGGCGAGCGGCCACGAAAAACATGCCCGGCGCCCTATCCGAAAGCGCGCTGCGGATCAAATATAAACTTTTCTTTATATCGCTTCCGCCGCACCGCCCGTCGTCGCACGGCCCATGCGAATCGGCGGCGCCAAAACGCACCGTCCGCGAAAATAATTTTTGCGCGCACCGATTATGACAATCGGGACGTCCCGATTGTGACAAGGAGTCGCCAAGCCCAAGATTCTGAAAAACCGGACTTATAATGCGCCTTGCATTCAGCATAATCGCTCTTTGTGACAGCTATGTTACAAACCCCCGAAAACATTGACTTTTTGTCCAGCGCGCGAGAAAATCATCTCAAGTTTTCGGGGAGATACCAGAGATGAAAAAAATTCTGCTGCCGCTGATCGCCTTGGCTCTTTCGAGCCCCGCCGCGGCGCAATCGATCGTCGTCGTAACCGCGCCGCACGCCGATTCGGACGTGCTGCCGGTCGCCTATTCCGAACTCAGGGCCGGTGAGAATCGGGCCGCGGTCGAGAAACTGACCGGCGAAACGACGCTCGACGCGCGCGACCCGTCGCGCCTGATCAATCTTGGCACCGCTTACGCGCGTCTGGGTCGTACCGCCGAAGCCGCCGCAGCCTATGATGCCGCGATCGGCAGCCCGATCCGCTACGACGTCGAACTGGCAAGCGGCCGCTACATGGATTCGCGCTGGGCCGCGCGCACCGCGCTCGCGAGCCTCAGCCAGGGCAAGCCGCTGCTCGCGCTGGCGCGCTAAGCCTCGCCGCCCTCGGTCGTCAGCAGACGGGCATCCACTCCCGCCTCGGCGAACGCCGCCTGCCACCTTTGGGCGGGCGGCGTTTCGAACAGCAGGCCATCGCTGCCCGGCGTGACATGCCAGCCATGGCGGACCATTTCGTCTTCGAGCTGCCCCGAGGACCATCCCGCATAGCCGAGCGCCACCAGCCAGCGCGACGGGCCGCGCCCTTCGCCGATCGCGCGCAAGATGTCGTGCGAACTCGATATCATCCAGCGATCGCCGACCTGCACCGCCTCCTGCCCGCCCCAGTCCCGGCTGTGGAGCACGAAACCGCGCGACGGCTCGACCGGACCGCCGAGGAAGACCGGCTGGTCGAGCGGTTCGTCATGTTCGATCTCGAGCTGGTCGAGCACCGCGCCGACGGTCATCCCGTCGATCGGATCGTCGATACCGATCCCCATCGCGCCATCCTCGTCATGGCTGATCATCGCGATCACCGAATGCTCGAAACGCGGATCGCCGATACCCGGCAGCGCGAGCAACAATTGGCCGGTGAACCAGGTCGGGGCACTCTCCATATCCGTACAATGCCGCGACACGCCCAAAGGGTCCAGCCTCTTTGCTCCGGCGAATGGTGAATATCGGTTTTGGGGCGGGATGCGGAAAAAGCGGTCCATACCCGCGAACGGCCCGTCCGGCTAAAGCGCCCATCCGAACGCGCGGCGCAGTTCGGCCGCGCCGTCGCGTTCATAGGGGAGGCCGTGCGCCATCACGACGCGCTCGCAATCCCAGGAGAGGATTTCCGCCATCGCGGCGCGCACCGCGCGGCGGCGCGGCCAGAAGGTCAGGCGCATGTCGACCGGCGTGCCGCCCCCGGGGTGCGCGACCCCCGCCAGCCGCACCAGCGCGCGAAACAGCCGGCTGCGTACGCGCGCGGGTTCGAAATTCTCGATCAGATCGGTCAAAATGACGGTGCGCGAGGCTTGGTGAAAGAAGACCGCTTCGCTGACCATCGTGCCCGGCAAGAGCACGCCGGCGATCCCGTCTGGAAGCGGCATGGCGGGACCTTCGAGCAGCGCGTCGACACGGAAATGGCGCTTCGCCTTTTCCGCGAGCCCCGGCACCGCGAGGGTTCGTGCCACGGGATAGCGCGCCTGCCAGTCGGCGACATACCAGTAATGGATGCTGTTCGGAGCGACGAGCCAGACGACCTCGCCCAACCGGTCGATCACGGCGAACAGCGCATCGTCGGGTGCGGTCGGTGAGTGGACCCACAGCCGCCCGCCAGGCAGGCGCACGACCGTCATCCGCGTCGGAAAGGGCATCGATGCCGGGCCATAGTCCATGCGGATTTCGGGGCCGTCGACGGTCCAGATTCGCTCGCCGAACGGCTTGGGCACGTTGAGCGGCGCGTAGGGGACGAAGCTGGACATGCGCGGCAGGGTAACAGATGCGGCGGCGGGGTTGCAATTTGCGGGCGGCAGCGGACATGGAGTGCGGACGGGTTTAGGCAGGAGGTGGCGCTGAGTTCAGCCCTAAACCCTCTCAGTCTCTAAATGCGGCAGAAGTGCGATCCGCCGAACCGACCACTTTACCCAGTCTTCGCCGGTTTCATGGACATCGGCCTCATAGTATAAATCGATGGATTGCTCGTTTCGCGTCGGCCCGCACGAAGTCAGAGATTTCAGATCGTCGGCGAAAGTGAGTTCGATCTTGTTCATACGCCCTTGCTGAAGACTGCCAACAAGATGGGATTTGACCAGAGATCTCGCGGCCGACTCATCTTCTTTCATTAGCTGGTAATTGCGAAATGAGACGAGCGCCTGTTCGACCGCTTCCTTTCCTTTAAAAAACATCTCCGACTCGGTCAGCATGCTCGCGTCGAAGGCTACAAGTGTCGTTTCTTCCTGAAAGAGGCCTTCAAGTATACCGCCGTCGCCCGATTTGAGGAAATCGACCAGGCGACCACCCCAGTCGTCATTGTCATATTCGGCATAGCTGCATGCAGAGACGGACTGCGATGCCGTAATTGCCAAGCCGACGGCCAACCCGCGCATCAAGTCGCGACGCTCGATCATCCTTATTCTCCGGTTGAGCTTTAGCGGAAGAAACAGTTCGCGCCGGCGAACAGCGCGTCGATCTTTGCCGCATCGCCCGGCGCGGCGAACATGCCGCCGATGACCTTGTCACCCGTGCCGATGCTGAATTCCTCGCCGAGTGTGCTGTCCTCGATGTCGACGATCGTCACCGATTCCGCCGCCTTGGCACGCGTCGTGCCCACCGCGATCCCGCTCATCGTCGAATAGCTATCGGCGCCGGGTTCGTTGCCGAGGAACCAGCCGGCGAATTTGCCGTCCTGGAAATTGAGCGTCATCGCATCGTAGCGGGTGAATTCCATCGCTCCCGCGCCGCATTCCGCGTTCGTGCTGCGGTCGTCCTCCTTGCCCGCGACGTTCGCCAAGGCCGTTTCGGCCTGCGCGCGCGGGACGCCGAAGGCGAGCAGGCTCGTCTTGCCGCTGGTCTTGTCGACGAAGCGCAGCCCTTCGCCGTCGAGGCTGACCGCGGTGGTCGCGGCGTTGGGGCCGTCGTTCTTCGCCGCGGGCACCGGCGGCGCGACGGGGTCGGCGTCCGCAGGCGCTTTCTCGGCGGCCGGTTTGCACGCCGCGAGCAGGCCGAACATCGCGAGGGTCATGAAATTGCGCATATTATCTCCTTTCGCGGTGCGGGATCGCGAGCACCAGTATCGCACCCAATAGCGCGAGCGCCATATCCTTTTGCGCGTCCCAGATGTCGCCTTGCTGCCCGTTATAGCGGTCGACGGTCTCGCCCGCCGCGACGATGGTGAGAAGCCATTCGAAAATCTCGTAAAGACACGAGATCGCGAGCACCCAGCCGAGCACGGCTAGCCCCGCGCCGCGCCGCGCGAGCCCGCCCCAGCGCCTCGCGATTTCGGCGACGGGAATGACCGACAGCGCACCGAAGGCGAAATGGACGAGGCGGTCATAATGGTTGCGCGTCCAGCCGAAGGCGTCGGAGAGGCTGGTGCCGGTCAGCGCGCGCGCCCAGTCGTCATAGGGGACATTGCTGTAGGCGTAACGGCCGCCGAGCGTGTGGAGCGCCATGAAGGCTACGATGCAGGCAACCGACGCGGTCGACATCGGCCAGCGGCGGAGCAACCAGGGGGCCGCGACGATCAGGAGCATCGTCGGAATATGCTGGAGCAGCGCGATCTCGGGATAGGGCTGGTCGATCTGTGCGAGAAGCAGCAGCGCGAGGAGCAGGCCGAGCAATTGTTTTTGCGCGCGCGGGAAGGTTGCGAAAACGGCGATCATCGCCCCTTCCTATCCGCTCGCATCGAGCGAAGTCGAGATGCCCCGAAGGAGTGGACTCCGACGGGTGTCTCGAAGGTCGAAGTTTATCCTGAGCGCCTGCCAAGGCAGTCGAAGGGCTCGACACGAGCGGGATCGGGAGTTCGATCAGCCCTTCTTCAGATGCCGGCGGCCGAGCAGTTCGGCGATCTGCACCGCGTTCAGCGCCGCGCCCTTGCGGAGGTTGTCCGAAACGCACCAGAGGTTCAGCCCGTTTTCGACCGTCGGGTCTTCGCGGACGCGCGACACGAAGGTCGCGAAGTCGCCGACACATTCGACGGGGGTGATGTAGCCGCCGTCCTCGCGCTTGTCGTGGAGCACGACGCCCGGCGCCTCGCGCAGGATGCGCTGTGCGTCCTCGGCCGACAGCTCGTCTTCCATCTCGATGTTGATCGCTTCCGAATGGCCGACGAAGACCGGAACGCGGACGCAGGTCGCGGTGACCTTGATCTTCGGATCGAGGATCTTCTTGGTCTCGACGACCATCTTCCACTCTTCCTTCGTCGATCCGTCGTCGAGGAATTTGTCGATGTGCGGGATGACGTTGAAGGCGATCTGCTTGGTGAACTTCTGCACGTCCTTCTCGTCGCCGACGAAGATCTGGCGCGTCTGGTTCCACAGCTCGTCCATGCCCGACTTGCCCGCGCCCGACACCGACTGATAGGTCGAGACGACGACGCGCTTGATCTTCGCGGCGTCGTGGAGCGGCTTCAGCGCGACGACCATCTGCGCGGTCGAGCAGTTCGGGTTCGCGATGATGTTGCGCTTCGTATAGCCGTCGATCGCGTCGGGGTTCACCTCGGGCACGATCAGCGGCACATCGGGGTCCATGCGATAGAGCGACGAATTATCGATCACGACGCAGCCGGCGGCGGCGGCCTTCGGCGCATGAATCGCCGTCGCATCGCTGCCGATCGCGAAGATCGCCATGTCCCAGCCGGTCCAGTCGAAGTTGTCGATGTTCTGGCATTTGACGGTGCGGCCGCTGTCGCCGATTTCGACGTCGGTGCCCTGGCTGCGCGACGATGCGACCGCTGCCAGTTCGTCGATCGGAAATTCGCGCTCGGTGAGAATGGCGAGCACTTCGCGCCCGACATTGCCCGTGGCTCCGGCGACAACGATACGATAACCCATTTACTCACTCCTCAAGGCAAGAACTCGATTGAAAATGTTTCGGTAATTCAGACTTTCCAGCGGAAATGGCCGGTCAGCTTGTGGTCGAACAGCGCATCCTCCTCGCGCGTTCCGCCGCCGATATTGTGGAGAACGAGCGGCACGCCCGTCGTATCCTTGCGGTCGGACACGACGCCGGTGTGCGGCATCCGCCCGCCGACGATCTGGGTGAAGATGTCGCCCGGGCGCCAGTCGGCGGGATCGTCGGTCACGGGAAGCGCGGCGCCTTGTCTGCGCCAATAGGTCGCAAGGTTGGGCACGCGGCGATGATCGATGTTGCGATCGGGGCGCCCCAGCTTCCAATTCTTCGGATAGGCCCCAAAATTGGCACGCATGTCGGCGTTTACAAGGGCCTGCAGGTCGAGGCCGAGCGCATCGCGAAAGGCGCGGATCACGACGTCGGTGCACACGCCCTTCGCGCGGTCGACATCGCCGTTCGGGAAGCGGAGGACGCTATAGGCGGGATCATAGGACAGCGTGACGCCGACCTGCCGCCGCGCCGCACTCACCAGCCGCTGCGCATTGGTGAGCGCCATCGCCTCGCCCGACACGCCAAACGCCAGCACCGCGCCAAGGAAGGCGCGCCGCGTCGGCTGGAACGGGAAGACGGACTGCTGCATGAAATTCGCTTTGCCCAAAAGAAAACGACCGGCTCTGCCTGTTGGCGGAACCGGTCGTTTTTGAAAGCTGTTTCGGCTTTGTAGAGGAGAAGCTCTCCTTAGCCTTCGCCGGCTTCCGACCGGTATTCGCGGCGCTCCGCAATACGCGCCGATTTACCAGTGCGGCCACGAAGATAGTAAAGCTTCGCACGACGCACGGCACCCTTGCGGATGACGGTAATGCTGTCGATGTTGGGCGAATAGAGCGGGAACACGCGCTCGACACCTTCGCCGAACGACATTTTGCGCACGGTGAAGTTGGAGCCCATGCCCTTGTTCGAGCGTGCGATGCACACGCCTTCGAAATTCTGGACGCGGGTGCGTTCGCCTTCGACCACCTTCACGCCCACTTTTAGCGTGTCGCCGGGACGGAAGGTCGGAATGGTCTTTGCCGCCTTGGCGATTTCTTCGGCTTCGATCGTCTGGATGAGGTTCATGGCCTCTATTCCTTCTTCTTTTGCCGCGCGCCAGAGGCAGGTCGGTCCCGAGCATCGACATGACGCTCCCAAAGGTCCGGCCTGCGTAACCGTGTATGATCTTCCGCCTGTTGTTTCCGCCAGGCGGCGATCTTCGCATGATCCCCCGATCGCAGCACTTCGGGGATCGTGCGCCCTTCCCAATTAACGGGCCGGGTATAGTGCGGATATTCGAGCAAACCGTTTTCGAACGATTCGTCGTCCCCGCTAGAAGCCGCGCCCATTACGCCGGGAAGCAGCCGAATGCAAGCGTCGAGCAGCAGCAGCGCGCCCATCTCGCCGCCCGACAAAATGATGTCGCCCATCGAGACCTGTTCGATCGGCCGCGCATCGAAAATCCGTTCATCGAATCCCTCGAACCGGCCGCAGAGGATGATCGCACCCGGACCGGCCGCAAGCTGGCGCACACGCGCCTGCGTGATCGGCGCTCCGCGCGGGGTCATCGCGAGCACCGGCAGGCCGGGATGCGCCGCCGCGGCGTGATCGATCGCGGCCGCCAGCACGTCGGCCTTGAGCACCATCCCCGCGCCGCCGCCCGCGGGCGTATCGTCGACGGTGCGGTGCTTGTCGGCCGCGAAGTCGCGGATCTGGACCGGCGCGCAATGCCACGTGCCGCTTTCGAGCGCGCGCCCCGCCATGCTGTGCCCCAGCGGGCCGGGGAACATGTCGGGATAAAGGGTGAGCGGAACCGCGGTGAAGGTCATGGCAGCGTCCAGTTTTCGACCTTCAGCCCCGGCACGTCGGCGAAGTCGGCTTCGTTGTTGGTGATCACGGTCGCGCCGATGCTGAGCGCGTGGGCCGCAAGCAGACGGTCGAATCGGGCGCGCTTGAACGGCAATTGGGCATAGACCCGCGCTGCCGCCTCATCGAAGGGGACAAGCGGTATGGCTTCGATGAATGCCTCGAGAATCTCGGGCGGCGGCGGTTTGCCGACATAAGCATCATAGGCGACCTCGGCATAGCTGATGACCGAAATGGCGATTTCGCCCGGCGCGCAATCCGCGATCCGTGTGGTTAGCACCTCATGCCCCTCATCCATGGCATAGACGGCGGCATTGGCGTCGATCAGATAGCGGATCACGCCTTCCTTGCCGCCTCGGCTGCCTTGCGGGCGGCAATCGTGCTGGGACGCTCCTCGAAGTCCTCGCGCGGCGCGAGCTTGAGCCCCGGCGCCTTGCCCGCGAAACCGCTGACGTCGATCCTGGCTTTCGGCTTGTCGGCGGGTTCGAAGCGGAATTCACCCCGCTCCTCGCGGACGATCATCTCCGTCCCTTCTGCCAGCCCAAGAGCCTTGGGCAGGCGCAGCGCCAGCGAATTGCCCGACTTGAAAACTTTGGCGCGATATTCCTTGGTCATGGCACACTCCGTATATACATTATGTATATACATCGCTGTTGCCGGTCAAGCCGGCGGCGCGCGCACCGCCTCGGGAAGCAGGTGGCGATCCTTGGCGAGTTCGGCGTGAAGCCATTCGCGGAAACGTTCGATCTTGCGCACCCCGACGCGATTGTCGCGATGGACGAGCCACATGCCCGACGCCGCCGAAACATAGAGGGTGTCGAAAGGCTGGACCATCCGGCCGCTCGCCAGTTCGGTCCGCCAATAGAGCGGGGTCATCATCGCGACGCCGAATCCCGCCTGCACCGCGCTTCCTTCCTGCAACTGGCTGTCGAGTTCGATGCCGCGCCGCGACGGCACGGGCGGAGTCGCGACCCCGGCGGCGGCGAACCATTCGGCCCACCAGCCGTCGTTCGGCGCGAGCCGCTGGACGCGCAGCAGGTCGGCGGGCTCGCGGATATCATGTTCCTCGATAAAGGCGGGCGAGGCGATCGGCGCAAGATATTGGCGCATCAGGAAATCGGCGCGCAGCCCCGGCCATACGCCCCTGCCGATGCGAATCGCGACATCGACGTTCGACGCGTCGAAATCGATCAGCTGGTTGCTCATCGCCATGCGCACCGCGAGCTCGGGATATTGGAGCTGGAAGCTGCCGATGCGCGCGCTGAGCCAGGTGCCGCCGAAGCTGGTCGCGGCGTTGATCGTCAGCACATCGGCTTCGTCGCTGCCGAGCGCGGCGAAGGCGTCGCCCATCGTGGCGAAAGCATTGCTGATCGCGGGGAGCAGACGCTGCCCCGTTTCGGAGAGGCGCACCCGGCCCTTTTCGCGCACGAAGAGCGCGCGGCCGAGCCGGTCTTCCAATTGGCGGACCTGATAACTCACCGCCGCCTGCGTCAGCCCCAGTTCCTCGGCGGCGCGCGAGAAATTCTGCAAACGACCGGCGGCTTCAAAGGTGCGCACGGCGGCGAGAGGTGGCAGGCGGGACATGCCACCTTATAAGCTCAGCTTATGATATGGTCTACGCCTTTTGTTGGCGGTGCGGCGCGCGAGCGGGCATCTAGGCTGCACCCAAGCGAAAGGAGATGAACGATGAAAGACGAGCAGCTCATGCGCGTTTGGAATGACGGTCATGATCATTTCAGCGCCGATATCACCCGCGGGCTGAAATGGCTCGCGACCCCGTTCCGCCGTCTCGGCGAATGGATCGCGGTGCCGAGCGCGCCCGGCGAGGACAGCGTCTTCACCCGCGCCGCCGCACGCTGCGGCATCCGGCCGCGGCAGACACGATAAGGTTTCCCTGCCCCCTCTCAAAAGGTCCAGGGCGAAACGGGGTGAGGCGTTCCTTGCTAAAGCCTCACCCCGTTTCGACTATGGTCGCGCCTCGGGTGCGACGACGCGGAAGCGTAGCGCCTGCACCGTCGCCGGCTTTGTCGGGGCGAGCAGCAATATCCCGTCGAGCTTGCCCTTTTCGCAGTCGAGCCGAAAGGCGGTCGACATCGCGCCCATCGGCGCGAGCGGTTCGTCGGCCGGGCATTCGCCGACCTCCTTCTTCAGCTCCGCGAACTCGGCCGCCCAATTGTCGACCGAGCGGTCCATCAGGAAATTCATCGCGAGTCTGCCTTGCAGCGGCCCCAAATGGCCCGCGGCATAAGCCGCCCTGGCCGCCGCATAGGCTTCGGCCACCGCCGGTGACACCGGAATCGACCGCGCCCTGAGCAGTCCCGCCTTTTCGATTGCGACCGCCGTGTCCCACGCGGGGCCCGACGGACCGGCATAGGTGCGGTTGGCCAGCGCGAAGACGCCGACGCCATGATCGGGCATCAGCATCACATGGCTGCCATAGCCCGGATAGCCGCCGCCGTGCGCGAGCGTAAGCCCGAGGTCGCAATCCTGCGCGACGCGCCAGCCCATGCCATAGGCGGCGGCCTGTTTGCACGCGGTCGCGCCGCTCGCACCGATGCGGTTCGTCACCGAGACGAAGTTCAGCCCCTGCGCCACTTCGCGCACCGTCGCGCGCTTGACCGGGCCATCGTCCGCATCGTCGCGCGCCGGCCAGGCCGACAGCAGGAAGGCGACCCACTTCGCATAGTCGCTCGCGCTGACCTGCAGCCCGCCCATCGCGTTGAACGCGCCATCGGCCATTTCGGGCTCCGCCGACCAGCGGCCGTTTTCCCAGCGATAGCCGAGCGCGGTGCGCGCCGTGGGCGCTTTGGGCGCGTCATAACCGCTGCTTGTCATGCCGAGCGGGGCCAGGATCGTCCGCTGGACATAGGCCGTGTAAGGCATGCCCGAGGCGTTGGTGACGATCCGGCCGAGCAAGGCATAGCCGAGGTTCGAATATTCATGTCGGCTCTGCGGCACGCGGCTGAACGGCACGCCCGCCGCGATCAATCTGGTGAACTCGTCCTGCGGCAGCACTTGCTGGCGGTCGCCCCACGGATCGTCGGTGACGAGGCCGCCGACATGCTGGAGCAGGTCGCGCACCCGGATGCGCGGGCTGTCCCTCGTCGGATAGGTCCAGCCCTTCATCTCGGGGATATGCTGCTCCGCGAGATCGTCGAGACGGAGCTTGCCGTCGTCGCGCAGTTTGAGGATCGCGAGCGCCGTGAACGCCTTGGTCATCGAGGCGATACGGAACAGACTGTCGGGGGTGACCCGGCGCTTGTCGACGAGGTTCTGGACCCCGATACCCTTCACATAGGCGAGCCTGCCGTCCCTGACGACACCATAGACCATGCCGGGAATATGCGCCTCGGTCTGGTATTTCGCGAAGAGCGCGTCGATTTCGGGGCCGAGCTGGTCGAGGCTTTCGGGGGCGGTGTCCTGTGCCGCCGCGGGGACGACGCCTCCGAGGATGAGAGCGAAAACGAAACCCGGTGTCCAGCGCATAGTCCCTCCATGACGATCGCCGTCAGGCTAACAGCGGCGGCGGCGACCGGCAATCAGGGATGACAGGACATCGCAGGATAGCGAAGGTCCGAAGACGACCGATTGCGGACGACGGTTCTCAAGGATAGACTTTAGCGGCGGCAGCTGGTGCCGCATCAAACGCGGAAAAGATTCGCAATGCAGCTTTCCCGTGGGGTGCGCTCGAAATCTAGCGAAAGCCTCAGTGGCCGGATCTATAATCAGCGGAACGATTCAGGCAGTGGCAGGTGGATTGATCAAAGTATGGAAAAATCCCGTATGCAACCTCTTCAGATGAGAATGGTGATTTCGGTAGCATTAGTGTTGGCCATATATTGGGCAATGGTGTTTTTTGGATTGCCATTTTGGAAAGCTGGAATCATCTCTGGATTGATTTGTGTTCCCATTGCGTACTTCTCAATTAAGCGGAACAAACAATCGTAGCCCCAAACGTCGGAGCAGTCAGACGAAGAAATGGACGGATGGCAGTGTGCTAGTGATGTTGCTTGGAATGCCGCCAAGGACACTGTTGACACGATAACGTCCGCTCCCCACCCCTAAGCAGCCGCTGCTAATGCCCCATATCCGCCGCCGATGCCTTGGGCCCGCCCGGCCGGGGCGGCCTCAGCAACAGCACCAGCGGCACCGACGCCAGCGTCACCCACATCATCAGCCAGAAATCGTCGATATAGGCGACCATCGCCGCCTGTCGGTTGATCTCCGCATTGACCATCGCCATCGCCGCGTCGCCCGCGATGCCGAAGCGGTCGGCGGTCGACGGGTCGAGCAGGCCGACCGAGCTGTTGGTGACATGTGCTGCCAGGTCCTCGTGGCTCGTCTGGATGTTCGCGCCGAGCAGGGTGGTCACGACCGAAATCCCGACCGAGGCACCGATGCTGCGGAACAGGTTGAGCAGGCTCGATCCGTCGGTGCGATACTGCGGCTGGATGGTCGCAAAGGCCATGGTGTTCAAAGGAATGAAGATCAGCCCCATGCCCAGCCCCTGCACCAGCCCGCTGACGATCACCGGCTGCATCCCCATCGTCAGCGACCAGTGACTCATCTGCCACAACGAATAGGCGGCGATCAGCAAACCCGTGCCGACCATCCAGCGCGCGTCGATCTTGCCGAGCAATTGCCCCGCGACCCACATGCTCGCCAGGATTCCGATCCCGCGCAAAGCGAGGACGACGCCGGTATCGATCACCGGCCAGCCGAACAGATTTTGCAGCATCGGCGGCAGCAGCGCCATCGACGCGAACATCACGACGCCGATCACGACCATGAACCCCATCGCGGTGACGAGATTGCGGTCGGCGAGCATCAAGCGGCTGAACAGCGGCGCGCGCGCGGTGAACATATGGACGATGAACATCCACAGACACGAAATGGCGACGCCCAGTTCGATCCAGATTTCGATGCTGTCGAACCAGTCGAGATGCGCGCCGCGATCGAGCATCAGCTGCAATGCCGCGAGTCCCAGCGCGAGCATCGAAAATCCGAACAGGTCGAACCGGCGGGTGGAGGTCCGTGTCCTGGGTAGCAGCGCCCACATCATCGCCAGCGTCAGCAGTCCGACGGGCAGGTTGACGTAAAAGACCCAGCGCCAGTTGACGCTTTCGGTCAGCCAGCCGCCCAATATCGGCCCCAGAATCGGCCCGATCATAATCCCCATGCCCCAGATCGACATCGCGCGCGCATGGCGTTCGGGCGGGTTGATGTCGAGCATCACCGATTGCGACAGTGGCCCGATAAAGGCGGCGCTGATCCCCTGCAGGAAGCGAAAGGCGACCATCTGTTCCAGCGTCTGCGCGGCACCGCACGCCATCGAGGCGATGATGAAACCAACGATGGCCGCCATGAACAATTCGCGCCGCCCGATGCGGTCGGCGAGCCAGCCGGTGATCGGCATCGCGATCGCCGACGCGAGGATATAGCTCGTCAGCACCCACGTCACCGTCTCGCTCGTCGCGCCGAGCGCCGACTGCATGTGCGGGATCGCGACATTGGCGATCGTCGTGTCGAGGATCTGCATGATCGACGCGCCCATGACCGCGACGGTGAGCAGGCCGCGATAGCGCACGCGCTCGTGGAGCGGGATGGAGTCGTCGTCGGGCAGCGCCGCGGCGGCGGAGCGACGGGGGAGCGAGCGGGAGACCATTAGAGCGTCTTTGCCCTCTCCCCTTCAGGGGAGAGGATATGCAGGCTTGCGAGCTTGCTCGCTAGCCGGAGTTGGAGAGGGGAAACAATGCCGCGATCCCCTCTCCAAGCTACGCTAGCTCCTGCGGAGCAAGCTTCGCTATCCTCTCCCCTGAAGGGGAGAGAGCAGGGAGAATGCCGCCTCACCCCTATTCCCCCGAAACCGCACCGCCGCCCGTAAACACCCGCACATCGGCCGACAGCCCCGCGATCATATCGCGCGACGGCTTTTCGTCGAACGCGATGCGCACGGGCACGCGCTGCGTCACCTTGACCCAGTTGCCCGTCGCGTTCTGCGCCGGCAGCACCGAAAATTCGCTGCCCGTGCCCGCGCCGATCGTCAGCACATGGCCGCGCACCGTCAGCCCGGGATAGGCGTCGAAGCTGATCTCGGCGCGCTGGCCGACGCGCATGTCGGCGAGGTCGGTTTCCTTGAAATTGGCTTCGACCCACGGATGCGCGGTGTCGACCAATGTGACGGCGGGCAGTCCCGCGACCATCATCTGGCCGACCTGCAGCCGGTCCGATTGCGCGATGCGCCCCGCGCTCGGCGAACGCACCGTCGTCCGGTCGAGGTTCACCTGCGCCTGCGACCGCTGGACGCGCGCGGCCTCGACCTGCGGGTTGATTCCGCTCGACGGACCCGCGGCGAGCTTGGTGCGCGCTTCGGTGGCGGCGGCTTCGGCCTGACGGACGCGCTCGCGTGCCTGGCTGAGCGCGTGGCGCGATGCGTCATAGGCGGCTTTGGTGGTGAAGCCCTTTTCCATCAGCGCCGCCTGCCGGTCGAAATTCACCTGCGCGAACTTCACGTCCTCGCGCGCCGCGGCGATGTCGACGCTCGACGTGTTCGCGCTCGCCGACAGATTGCCCACCTCGACCTTGGCGGCGTCGATCGCCGCGGTCGCCTGCGCGACGCTCAGCGCATAGGGTTCGCCGTCGATGCGAAAGAGCAATTGCCCCTTCGCGACCTGCTGGCCATCGCGGACGGCAACTTCGGTGATCCGCCCGCCGACCTCGGCCGCGATCGACACCTTGTCCATCTGGACATAGGCATTGTCGGTCGACACCGATCCGCCGCTCGTCAGCCACCAGACGGCACCGCCCGCGATCAGAGCGAGGGGCAGGCCGAACATCAGCAGGCGCGTGCGCCAGCTCGCCTTGGGTGCGGCTTCGGTCGCGGGCGCCGGGTCCGGCAGCGGATCGGCCTTCGGCGCGCGCTTCGGCGGCGTCGCATCTTCGGCTTGCGGGCGGGAAGGGGAGAGCTGGTCCATCAGGCGGTCTCTTTTTCTTTTTGGCAGATGCGGCGGGACAAATTGGCGCGGACGCGTTCGACGAGGTCAATCAGCTGCTCGCGCTCGGCGGCGCTCAGCCCTTCGGTCGCTTCGGCGGTCAGCGCCTCGGCCATTTCGCGCATCCCGTTCAGCAGCGCGCCCGCGCGGGGGGTCAGGTATAGCTGCCACGCGCGGCGGTCGGCGGGGTCGGCGCGACGCTCGACCAGTCCGGCCTCGACGAGCCGGTCGACCATCCGCGACAGCGTGATCGGCTCGACCTCGATCAATTCGGCGAGCGGGCCCTGCCTTATGCCCTCGTGACGCTTGAGGTAGGTGATCAGCCGCCACTGCAGCGCGGTGATGCCGCTATCCTTCGTGCGCGCGTTGAACGCGCGCCGGAAGAGGCGCGCGGTGTCATTCAGCAAGAATCCGATCGTTTCGTTCATAGCGCAGCATATAATAGCAACTGCTACTATATTCAATCGCCCTTCGGGGTTGGCAACTGCCTCGAATATGGTGTAAATTTCTTTACCGTGCTTGCATGGCACTATTTTTCGGGCAGGATGTGGGGATGACTCTGACCGCCGACCTTTTCTGGTCCTTTCGCTCGCCGTACAGCTATCTGGCGATTGCCCGTTATCGCGCGCTCGCCGCGAGCCATGACGTGACGATCAATTTGCGCCCGGTCTATCCGCTCGCAATCCGCCAGCCCGACTTTTTCGAGCGCAATCACCCCAATTGGCTGAGCTACACGATGCGCGACATGATCCGTGTCGCGCAATTTCACGGCATCCCCTTCGGCCCGCCGCGTCCCGACCCGATCGTTCAGGATTTTGCGACGCGCGCGATCGCGGCGGAGCAGCCCTATATTTATCGACTGACGCGGATGGGGCAGGCGGCGGCGCGGCGCGGCAAGGGCCTGGCCTTTGCGCATGAGGCGGGGCAACTGATCTGGGGCGGCGCGCAGGACTGGCATATCGGCGATCATCTCGCGGACGCCGCGCGCCGCGCCGGGCTCGACCTCGCCGAACTCGATGAAGAGGCGGCGCGCGACGCCGAGGCGCTCGACAATGAAATCGCCGGCAATCAGGTCGCGCTTGAAATCGCGGGTCATTGGGGCGTGCCGACGCTGGTGTTCGAAGGCGAACCCTTTTTCGGGCAGGACCGGATCGAGATGGCGAAGTGGCGCATGGAACAAAAGGGACTGCGCCCGCGCTGATCGGCGCTTGCCCGATGGCATGTCGAGAAGGCATAGCCGTCGCATGACGAGCGAACCGAAGTTTTTCGAAGCGCGCGACGGCGTGCGGCTGGCGTGGCACGAGACGGGCGAAGGCGCCCCGATCATCCTGCTCCACGGGCTCTTCTCGAACGCCGAGGTCAACTGGATCAAATTCGGTACGGCGGCGCGCGTCGCGCGCGAAGGCTATCACGTGATCATGCCCGATCTCCGCGCGCATGGATCGAGCGACGCGCCGCACGAGGAGGAGCATTATCCGTCCGATGTGCTGGTGCACGATCTGGAAGATATGGTCGCGCACCTCGGTCTGACCGAATTCGACCTCGGCGGCTTCTCGCTCGGCGCGCGGACGAGCGCGCGCGCGGTCGTTGCGGGAATGAAGCCGCGGCGGCTGATCCTCGGCGGGATGGGCCTCGCGGGGCTTGCCGGCTGGCAGCGGCGCGGGCGCTTCTTCAAGCGGGTGATCGCCGAATATGAAAGCGCGAAACGCGGCGACGACACCTGGCTGTCGATCCAGTTCATGAAGACGATGAAGGTCGATCGCATCGCGGCGGGGCATCTGCTCGACAGCTTCACCGACACGACGCCGGAGATGCTGGCGGCGCTGACGATGCCCGTGCTCGTCGTCTGCGGCGAACAGGACCAGGACAATGGTTCGGCCGAAGAACTGGTCGGGGCCTTGCCCGACGCACGGCTTGCGACGATTCCGGGGACGCACATGTCGAGCGTGACGCAGCCCGAGCTCGGCGAGGCGATCGCGGCCTTTCTCACGGCTTGACCGGACTCGCCGCAAGCGCCTAGCTGTTCTCATTGCGCCGCAGAGCGCTGAAATAACATTCCAGAGGACGCACCCATGAAAGCCATGATTTCGACGCTGTCGCTTGCCCTGTCGCTCGCGGTGGCGGCCCCCGCCTTTGCGCAAACCGCACCCGCCGCCGCCCCTGCCGCCGCCCCCACCGCTGCCGACGCCGACACCTTCATCGCCGGGGTCGAGAAGGATCTGTTCGACTATACGGTCGAGGCGAGCCAGGTGAACTGGGTCAATTCGACCTATATCACCGAGGATACCGACGCGATGGCGGCGCGGATCAACGCGGTCGGCACCGAAAAGTCGGTCAAATATGCGCTCGAGGCCGCGAAATATATGAATGTCGCGGGGCTCAGCGCCGACACCAGGCGCAAGCTCGACATATTGCGCAACGGCATCGTGCTGCCCGCG
Organism: Sphingopyxis italica; assembly: GCF_011926545.1. Lineage (GTDB taxonomy): Bacteria > Pseudomonadota > Alphaproteobacteria > Sphingomonadales > Sphingomonadaceae > Sphingopyxis > Sphingopyxis italica. The sequence goes on from NZ_JAATIT010000001.1 coordinate 1,056,110, forward strand.
CCGACGACGCCGGGCGCCGCGACCGAACTCAACCAGATCGCGACCGACCTGCAGTCGCAATATGGCAAGGGCCGCGGCACGCTGAACGGCAAGGAAATTTCGGGCTCGGACATCGAGGCCGAGATGGGCAATCTCGAGAACACGCCGGCGCAATTCGCCGAAATGTGGACGAGCTGGCACGACAAGGTCGGCGCGCCGATGAAGGACGATTATGCGCGCATGGTCAGTATCGCCAACGAAGGCGCGAAGGAACTGGGCTTCGCCGACACCGGCGCGATGTGGCGCTCGGGTTACGACATGCCGCCCGAGGAGTTCGCCCAGCTGACCGAGAAGATCTGGCAGGACATGAAGCCGCTTTATGTCGCGCTCCACACCTATGTCCGCTGGAAACTCAACGAGAAATATGGCGACGCGGTGCAGCCCAGGACCGGCCCGATCCGCGCCGATCTGCTCGGCAATATGTGGGCGCAGGAATGGGGCAATATCTACCCGCTCGTCGCACCCGCGGGGACCGGCGACCTTGGTTATGACATCGGCGACCTGCTGACCGCGCAGGGCAAGACCCCGCTCGACATGGTGAAGGCGGGCGAGAATTTCTATTCGTCGCTCGGCATGGCGCCGCTGCCCGAAACCTTCTGGAAGCGCAGCCAGTTCCTGAAGCCCGCCGACCGCGAGGTCGTGTGCCACGCCTCGGCGTGGGATGTCGACAACAAGGACGATATCCGCATCAAGATGTGCATCAAGGTGAATGCCGACGACTTCATCACCATCCACCACGAGCTCGGCCACAATTATTACCAGCGCGCCTATAACAAGCAGCCGTTCCTCTATTTGAACGGCGCGAACGACGGCTTCCACGAGGCGATCGGCGATTTCGTCGCGTTGTCGATCACCCCGCAATATCTCGTCGACATCGGCCTGCTCGACAAGGCGAAGGTGCCGAGCGCCGACAAGGATATCGGCCTGCTGCTGCGGCAGGCGATGGACAAGGTCGCCTTCCTGCCCTTCGGCCTGCTCGTCGACCGCTGGCGCTGGGGCGTCTTCGACGGCACGATCCAGCCCGCCGATTACAACAAGGCGTGGACCGAGCTGCGCACGCAATATCAGGGCATCGTCCCCCCGGGCGAACGGCCGGCGAATGCGTTCGACGCGGGCGCGAAATTCCATATCCCGGGCAACACGCCCTACACGCGCTATTTCCTTGCGCGCGTGCTGCAGTTCCAATTCTATCAGGCGGCGTGCAAGCAGGCGGGCTGGAAGGGGCCGCTTCACCGCTGCTCCTTCTACGGCAACAAGGAAGTCGGCGCGAAATTGAACGCGATGCTCGAAATGGGCGCGTCGAAGCCGTGGCCCGATGCGCTCCAGGCCTTCACCGGCAGCCGCGAGATGTCGGGCAAGGCGATGGCCGACTATTTCGCGCCGCTGAAGACATGGCTCGACGAACAGAACAAGGGCAAACCGCAGGGCTGGTAAGCCGGGGTCGATCCCGAATGAAAGGCCGGGGTGGCGACGCCCCGGCCTTTTTTATTGCGCCTCGACCGCCTGTTTGAAGCGTGCCAGCCGCGCGCTCGCCGCCGCCGCGTGCGGGCCGATCCAGCGGTCGTGGATGTCCTGGATCGGCACCGCGTTGAGGTGGTTCCAGCGGGTGCGGCCACGGCGCTCGGCGATGACGAGGCCGGCCTCCTCCAGCACTTTCAAATGCTGCATCACCGTACAACGGTCGATGTCGGCAAAATGGCCGCACAGCGCGCCGGTCGTCAGCGGCTGGTCCTTGAGATCGTCCAATATCTGGCGCCGGATCGGCGAGGCGAGCGCCTTGAACGTCGCGTCGAACTGGTCGTGAATTGACATGTTATATAAATATAACATAAAAAGAGGCGACTCAAGCGGAGAATGGACATGGAACTGAAATTCAGGGTCGCGGCGCGGATCGCGAAGCCGGTGCACGACGTGTTCGAGGCGGTTGCCGATCCGGCTAAACTGTCGCATTATTTCACGACGGGCGGCGCCAAGGGCCGGCTCGAGACCGGCGCGACGGTGGAGTGGGACTTCCACGATTTTCCCGGCGCCTTTCCGGTCTGGGTGATCGAGGTGGTCGAGGACGAGAAGATCGTTCTCGAATGGCAAGCGAGCGAAGGCGAGCCCCACAATGTCGAGGGCGGCGAGCAGAAGGACAGCGATTATCGCACCAAGGTGACGATGCGCTTCAAGTCGCTCGACGACGGGCGCACGCTCGTCGAGATCGCCGAAGAGGGCTGGCGCGAGAATCAGGGCGCGCTCAGCGCCTCCTACGGCAATTGCCAGGGCTGGTCGCAGATGCTCTGCGCGCTGAAAGCGTGGATCGAGCACGGCATCAACCTGCGCGAGGGCATGTATGTTTGAGGTGCGCTGGCGCCTTCCTGGTTGAATGTCGGCTTTGGGGGCGGTGAGCGGACAGGCCAAAGATTCGTCATTCCCGCGAAAGCGGGAACCCAGCGCGGGATCAGCCTACGCGCGCTCTGGATCCCCGCTTTCGCGGGGACGACGATGTAAGAGACGGCAACAAACGGTCGTTTTCTGCCGCTCCTCTCTCTCCGTTCGTGTCGAGCGAAGTCGAGACACCCATCGAACTTGCGCCACCCCGATGGGCATCTCGACTTCGCTCGATGCGAACGGATTGGGTTAAGTTGTTGTGTCTATTATCGGCCGTTACCGGAACGGCGGCTCGTTGAAGGCGCGCAATTTCCGGCTATGCAGCTTGGCGCCCTCGTCGCGCATCGTCTCGCACGCGCGGATGCCGATCTGGAGGTGCGCGGCGATCGCTTCCTCATAGAAGCGGTTCGCCTGTCCGGGCAGCTTGAGTTCGCCGTGGAGCGGCTTGTCGCTGACGCAGAGCAAGGTGCCGTAGGGGACGCGGAAGCGGTAGCCCTGCGCCGCGATCGTCGCGCTTTCCATATCGATGCCGATCGCGCGCGATTGCGAAAAGCGCAGCGCGCTGTCGGTGTAGCGCAGTTCCCAGTTGCGGTCGTCGGTGGTGACGACGGTGCCGGTGCGCATCCGTTTTTTAAGGTCGGCGCCGGTCGCGCCCGATACCGTTTCGGCGGCGGTCGCGAGCGCGACCTGCACTTCGGCGATCGGCGGGATCGGGATCGCGACCGGCAGCACCGCGTCGAGGATATGATCGTCGCGAAGATAGGCGTGCGCGAGCACATAATCGCCGATGCGCTGGCTGGGGCGCAACCCGCCGCAGTGGCCGATCATCAGCCACGCCTCGGGCCGCAACACCGCGAGATGGTCGCAGATCGTCTTGGCGTTCGACGGGCCGACGCCGATGTTGACGAGCGTGATGCCGCCGCCATCGGGCGCGATGAGGTGATAGGCGGGCATCTGGTGCCGCCGCCAGGCGCTGTCGGCGACGAGCGCGCTCGCGTTGACGCCGGGCTGGTCCACGTAAAGCCCCGCGGCGCCGGCGAGCGCGGTGTAGCGCCCTTGGCCGACCTGCGCGCCCGCCCAGGCGACGAATTCGTCGACATAGCGGTGGTAGTTGGTGAACAGGATGTAGCGTTGAAAATGTTCGGGCGCGGTGCCGGTGTAATGACGGAGGCGCGCGAGCGAGAAGTCGGTGCGCAGCGCGTCGAACAGCGCGAGCGGCTGCGATGCGGTCGGATCCGCGCCGAACAGGCCGTCGGCGAGCTCGTCGCCGATGTCGGCCAATTCCGTGGTCGGGAAATGGCGCGCAAGTTCGAGCGGGGTGACGCCGCCCATGTCCGACCCGTCGCTGGCGTCGAGCACATAGGGGAAGGGAATCTGCTGCCCCGTATGCTTCACCTCGAGCGTGATGTCATAGTGGCGCGCGAGGAGCATCAGCTGGTCGCGGAGATAGTCGGCGAAGAGGTCGGGGCGCGTCACCGTGGTTTCGAAGACGCCCGCGCGTTCGAAGCGGCCGAAGGAGAGATTATGCCCCTTCTGTCCCTCGCGCTGTTCGCCGGTGGTGGTGAGCCGGATCGCCGGATAGTCGAACAGACCCTTCGCGGCGGCGTCGGCGGGCGGCAGCGTGCGATCGCGGACATAGGCGGCGATGGCGAATTTGAGATTGGTGACCGACGTGCGGAACGCGGTTTGAAGTTCGGCGATGATGTCGTCGACGAGCGCGGTGGGGTCGGTTGGGTCTTGCGATGAGTTGGATGTCATCGCGTCGCTGTTGCATGAAAATGTGACAAAAGGGAAGGGCTGGTGGGAAAGCTCCTCCCCATCGCGCAGCGTTGGGGAGGATCCAGGCTTTTACAGCTGTTCGAGCATATGGTCGGCGCTCGACACCTTGAATTCGCCCGGGGCCTCGACATTGAGCTGTTCGACGACGCCGTCGTTGACGATCATCGAGAAACGCTGGCCGCGCTTGCCCATGCCGAAGGCGGTGCCGTCCATGGTCAGGCCCACGGCGTCGGCGAAGGCGCCATTGCCGTCGGCGAGCATGGTGACGGCCTCGCCGGCATTGGCATTCTTGCTCCACGCGCCCATCACGAAGGCGTCGTTGACCGCGGTGCAGACGATCTCGTCGACGCCCTTGGCCTTGAGATCCTCGGCCTTGTCGACGAAGCCTGGCAGATGCTTGGCCGAGCAGGTCGGCGTGAAAGCGCCGGGGACCGAGAAGAGCGCAACCCTGCGGCCCTTGAAATAATCGGCGGTATTGACCTGCTCGGGTCCGTTTTCGGTGACCTTCACAAAGGTCGCGTCGGGGAGCTTGTCTCCGGTCTGGATCGTCATGGTCGGCATCCTTTCGCTTGAGGGGATTTCGGTCGCGCCGACATCGGGTGCGCCGGTCGCCAAGTCAAGGATGAGCAAGGACGGGGTGGTCATTTGGCGGGGGCGACGGATTGTATTAACGACCGCCCACCATCCCAAGGCGGGGCGCTATTCGACGAACGCCGCTTCCACCGTCACGCCGTCGGCGTTCCATGCCGGCACCGCGCGCGCATTCATCGGCACCATGAAGCGTTTGCCGCCCGGTTTCTCGATTTCGAGGATGTCGCCCGCGCCGAAATTCTCGACCGCGGCGACATGGCCGATCGCGGCGCCGTCGGTCGACACGCACGGCAGGCCGAGCAGGTCGTGGTGATAATATTCGCCTTCGCCCAAGGCGGGCAGCGCCGAGCGCGGGACGGTGAGCAACGTGCCACGCAGCGTCTCGGCGGCGCCGCGGTCGGTGATTTCGACGAAAGTAGCGACCGCGCCCTGATTGGCGGGGCGCACCGATTTCAGGGTCAGCTTGCGGTCGCCAGCCTCGAAAACGGAAAAGGCGCGGAGAGCCTCCGCGCCTTCGCCGAACAATTTGAGGCGCACCTCGCCCCGCACCCCATGCGCGCCGGCGATGGCGGCGAGGGTGACGGGGCGATTCGCGTCGGCCAAGGTTAACCTTCGGCCTTTTCTTCGCCGGCTTCTTCGGCGGGCGCTTCTTCGGCAACCGGGGCTTCTTCGGCTTCGACAACCGGGCCGCCTTCGGCGACTTCCTCGGCGATCGCGGTCGCGTCTTCGGCGGTCGCGTTGGCCGGGGTCTCGTCGGCGACGGCTTCGGCAACCGCTTCGGCGGTTTCTTCGCTCTTCACCGAACCGGTCGCGTCCGACTCAGCGGCTGCGGGCGCAGCGGCTTCTTCAGCAGCGGGCGCTTCTTCGGCGGCCACTTCCGGAGCGGCTTCTTCGACCGCTTCGGGCTCGGGCGCCGGAGCGGCGGCAGCGGCGGCGGCGGCTTCTTCGGCGTCAGCCAGCTTCTGGGCCTTTTCCTCGGCGCGTTCCTTGGCCTTTTCGCCCGGGACGGCCTTGTTCGGGTTGTTGCGCGCGGCGCGTTCCTGGACGCCCGCGGCGTCGAGGAAGCGGGCGACGCGGTCGCTCGGCTGGGCGCCGACGCTCAGCCAATGCTTCGCGCGGTCGGCGTCGAGCTTCACGCGCTCGGGATTGTCCTTGGCGAGCAGCGGGTTGTAGCTGCCGATGCGCTCGATGAAGCGGCCGTCGCGCGGGCTGCGCGAATCGGCGACGACGATCTTGTAATAAGGACGCTTTTTCGAACCGCCGCGTGCGAGGCGAATGGAGGTAGCCATGATATTTTCCTTCAGAGTTTAATGTTTAAATTCGGATCGACTATTTCTTTTTATTCATAAGGTTGGCGAGCTCGGGCGGGATAGATCCGCCTCCGCCGAGACCGGGGAGGCCACCGCCGCCACCCATACCACCCATTCCGGGAATGCCGCCGCCCTTGCCGAACAGCGCGCCGAGGCCCTTGAGCCCGCCCATCTTGCGGATCTTCTTCATCGCGCTGGCCATTTCCTGGTGCATTTTGAGCACCTTGTTGACCTGCTGCACCGTCGTGCCCGAGCCGTTCGCGATGCGGATCTTGCGCTTCGCGGTCAGGATTTCGGGCTTCGCGCGCTCCTTGGGAGTCATCGATCCCATGATCGCGTCGAAATGAATGAGCATCTTGTCGTCGGCGGCGCCGGCGGCCATCTGCGCCTGCGCCTTCTTGATGCCGGGGATCATGCCCGCGAGCGCGCCGAGGCCGCCCATGCGGCGCATCTGGTTCAATTGGGTGCGCAGATCGTTGAGGTCGAAGAGGCCCTTCGCCATCTTCGCCGCCATCGCCTCGGCCTCTTCGACCTGGATCGTTTCAGCGGCGCGTTCGACGAGGCTGACGACGTCGCCCATGCCGAGGATGCGGCCCGCGATGCGCGACGGCTGGAAGAGTTCGAGCCCGTCGAGCTTTTCGCCCGTGCCCGCGAATTTGATCGGTTTGCCGGTGACCGCGCGCATCGAGAGCGCGGCACCGCCGCGCGCGTCGCCGTCCATGCGGGTGAGCACGACGCCGGTGAGCGGCACCTGGTCGGTGAAACGCTGTGCGACCTGCACCGCGTCCTGCCCGGTCAGGCTGTCGACGACGAGCAACGTTTCGGCGGGGTTGGCGGTGCGCGACACCGCCTGCATCTCGTCCATCAGCTGCTGGTCGACGTGGAGACGGCCCGCGGTGTCGAGCATCAGCACGTCATAGCCCTGAAGCTTTGCCGCCTGCATCGCGCGCTGCGCGATCTCGACCGGCTGCTGGCCCGCGACGATCGGCAGGGTCGCGACGTCGATCTGGGTACCGAGGACGGCGAGCTGTTCCTGCGCGGCGGGGCGGTTGACGTCGAGCGACGCCATCAGCACCTTCTTGCGCTCCTTTTCCTTGAGCCGCTTCGCGATCTTCGCGGTCGTCGTCGTCTTGCCCGAGCCCTGCAAGCCGACCATCATAATCACGGCGGGCGGGGTGACGGCGAGTTCGAGCTCGGCGGTTTCGGAGCCGAGCATTTCGGTCAGCGCGTCGCTGACGATCTTGACGACCTGCTGGCCCGGGGTGACCGAGCGCAGGACGTTCTGGCCGATCGCGAGTTCGGTGACCTGATCGACGAAGCTGCGCACGACGGGCAGCGCGACGTCGGCTTCGAGCAGGGCGATTCGCACTTCGCGCATCGCGGCGCGCACGTCGGCCTCGGTCAGCGCGCCGCGGCCGCGGAGCTTTCCGAAAACATCGCCAAGCCGATTGCTCAGACTGTCGAACATGCGCCTCAAATCCTTGTTACGAGGCCCGCAACGCAAAACACGCCGGTGAGCGAAACCTCGCCAACCAGCGGTATCCGTGGACAGTGTTTCCGTCGCGGACGTCGATATGCCCGAACGCAAAATGCGCGCGGACGCGGCGGCCTCTACACAAATGGGCATGCAAAGGCAAGGCGGGCCCTTCGAAGCGCACTTAACCCAAATTTCACCGCTTCGACCGTATCAGGCCCGCGAGGGTGGGACCATATATATGACATCGACGCCGAAGCCATTCGACCGCAGCGAGGGCGCCAAACGCGACATCATCGCGGGCGGCATCGTCGTCGCCGCGATCCTGCTGTTCGTCGGCACGGGCAGCACCGTCATGCAGGCGGCCGTCCGCGCGCTGATCGGCATCGGCGGGGGGCCCGACCGCGCGCTCGCGACGGCGCTGGTGCTCAACATTGCGCTGATCCTCTTCGGCTGGCGCCGCTACAAGGATCTCAACCGCGAGATCGTCGAGCGCACCGAAGCCGAACAGCGTGCGCGCTACCTTGCCGACACCGACCCGCTGACGGGCTTCCTTAACCGCCGCGCGCTGCTCGCCGCGGGGCAGCGGATGATCGCGGGCGCCGCCGCCGAAAAACGCCAGGTCGCGCTATTCCTGCTCGATCTCGACCATTTCAAGACCGTCAACGACATTCACGGCCACGCCGCGGGCGACCGCGTGTTGCAGGTCGCCGCCGAACGCATCTCGGCCGTCCTGCCGCCCACCGCGACCAAGGCGCGGCTCGGCGGCGACGAATTCGTCGCGATGCTCGCCTTCGAACCCGCGGCGCGCGCCGACATCGACGCGCTTGCCGCCGAACTGGTGACGGCGCTCGACAATATGATCACCCACGACGCGCAGCAGATCCGGATCGGCGCTTCGCTCGGCATCGCGCTCGCCCATGATGCGAGCATGACGATGGAAACGATGGTCCGCCAGGCCGACATCGCGATGTATCATTGCAAGGACGAGGGCCGAAACCGCTTCTGCTGGTTCGAGGCCGGGATGGAAATGGCGGTGCAGGTGCGCAATCAGATCGAAACCGGCATTCGCGAAGGCATGCCGCGCGGCGAGTTCATTCCGCACTTCGAACCGCAAGTCGACATCGCGAGCGGGCGGCTGATCGGTTTCGAGATGCTGATGCGCTGGGAATCGCCCGAATATGGCATGATCCCGCCCGAACGCTTCATTCCGGTCGCCGAGGAAAGCGGGCTGATCGGCGAATTGTCGCTGCAAGTGATCCGCGAGGCGATGGAGATCGCCAAACGCTGGGACCCGTCGATCATGCTCGCGGTCAATATTTCGCCGCAGCAGCTGAAGGATCCATGGTTCAGCCAGAAGCTGACCAAGCTGCTCGTCGAAACGGGCTTCCCCGCCGCGCAGCTCGAGGTCGAGATCACCGAAAGTTCGCTGTTCGAGAATCTGCCGCTGGTGCGCTCGATCGTCACCAGTCTCAAGAATCAGGGCGTCTCGCTCGCTCTCGACGATTTCGGCACCGGCTACAGCTCGCTGTCGCACCTCCGTGCGCTGCCGTTCGACCGGATCAAGATCGACCGCAGCTTCATCGCCGCGATGCGCGGCAGCCCCGATGCGCAGGCGATCGTCGTCGCGATCGTGCGGCTGGGCGAAAGCCTGGCGATGCCGATCACCGCCGAGGGGGTCGAGGACGAGGCGACCGCGATCGAACTGACGCGGCTTGGCTGCTCGAAGGGCCAGGGCTGGCATTTCGGCCGCGCCGCATCGGCCGCCGACACCGACCGCCTGCTCGCCGAACGCGGCCTGCTGCGCGCGCCGATGGTGCCGCCGGTTGGGCCCGACGCGAGCGAGGAAGCGCCGCTGCGCAAGAGGGCGTGATTCTCCCCTCCCCCTCGATGGGGGAGGCAGCGAGACTTGCCAGCTTGCTGGCTAGTCGACGCGGTGGGCGCGCGCTCGCGCCCCGACGCGCCGGTCCAATGCCGCACCGTCACCCCCATCCAACTCCGCCTAGCCGCTTTGCGGCAAGGCTGCGTATCCTTCCCCCATCAAGGGGGAAGGTCTTATGCCTCGCTAGACTTCGCGGCCCCCCGCCCCTAAATGCGCCCTATGGCAGACCGCTTCACCAAGATGCACGGCCTCGGCAACGACTTCGTCGTAATTGACGCGCGCGTGGCTAGCGTCGAGATGACGCCGGCGCGCGCGCATGCGATCGCCGACCGGCGGCACGGCATCGGGTGCGACCAGTTGATCCTGCTCGAACCGTCAGCGAGCGCCGACGTGAAGATGCGCATCTTCAACGCCGATGGCGGCGAGGTCGAGGCGTGCGGCAATGCGACGCGTTGTGTCGCGACGCTGATCGGCAAGCCCGCGGTGATCGAGACGCTGGGCGGGATGCTGCGCGTCACACCCGCCGATGGCGGCGCCGAAGTGACGCTGGGCGAGCCCGCGTTCGAATGGGAGCAGATCCCGCTCGCGATGCCGATGGACACGCGCGACATGCCCGTCGCGTGGGACGAGCTGGAGCATGGCGCCGCGGTCAATGTTGGCAATCCGCACATCGTCTTTTTCGTGCCCGAGGCCGACGCCGTCGCGCTGGGCGAGCTCGGCCCGCGGATCGAGACCGACCCGCTGTTTCCCGAACGCGTCAACGTCAATGTCGCGAGCCTCGACGGCGAAAACCAGCTGCAGCTGCGCGTCTGGGAGCGCGGCGTCGGGCTGACGCAGGCGTGCGGCACCGGTGCGTGCGCGACCGCCGTCGCAGCGATCCGCGCGGGGCTGGTGCAATCGCCGGTGACCATATCGCTGCCCGGCGGCGACCTTGTCATCCGCTGGGCGCCGGGCGCGCCGATCGTGATGAGCGGCGCCGCGACGCGCGTGTACGAAGGCGAGACCGACTGGGCGCAATTCGGATGACCGCAGCCCTCGCCGACCGCCAGAAGGTCGTCAATTTCGGTTGCCGGCTGAACATCGCCGAGGGCGAGGCCATCCGGTCCGCCGTCGAGGCGGCGGGCGCGGAAGGCATGATCGTCTTCAACAGCTGTGCGGTGACCGACGAGGCGGTGCGGCAGGCGCGACAGGCGGTGCGGCGCGCGTTGCGCGAGCGGCCGGGCGCCGAAGTGGTGGTGACGGGGTGCGCGGCGGAGCTTGAGGGTGAGGCCTTTGCCGCGATGGGCGCGCGGGTGGTGCGTAATGACGCCAAGGGATTGGCGAAGAGCTATCGTCCGATTTCTCCCTTGCTCCCCCGCGAAGGCGGGGGCCCATCTCCTGCCGGCGCTATTTCGAACCCACCGGAGATGGGTCCCCGCCTTCGCGGGGACACGGGAGTTTATTCGCCCGCACTCTCGGGCGCCAACCATGCGCGGGCGTTTCTTGGCGTCCAGACGGGTTGCTCGCACAGCTGCACCTTCTGTGCGACAGTAATGGCGCGGGGCGAAGCACGCTCCGCGACGATCGATGCCGTGCTCGATGCCGCGCGCACCGCCCTCGACCGCGGCCAGCGCGAGATCGTGCTGACCGGGGTCGATCTTGCGAGCTATGGCGACGACAGCGGCACGACACTCGCCGCGCTCGTCGAGGCGTTGCTGACGCTGCCGATCGAGCGCCTCCGCCTCTCGTCGCTCGACCCGGACCGGATCGACGACGCGCTCTTCGCGTTGCTGACGCAGGAAAAGCGCGTGATGCCGCACGTACACCTGTCGTTGCAGGCGGGCGATGATATGGTGCTGACGCGGATGAAGCGCCGCCACCGCCGCGCCGACGCCGTCGCCCTGATCGAGCGGTTGAAGGCGGCGCGCGCCGATATCGCGATCGGCGCCGACCTGATCGCGGGTTTTCCGACCGAGGACGCGGCGATGTTCGCGAACTCGCTGGCGCTGATCGACGATTGCGACATCGTCTTCGGCCACATCTTTCCCTACAGCCCGCGCGCCGGCACCCCCGCCGCGCGGATGCCGCAGGTCGGCCGGGCCATCGCGCGCGAGCGCGCCGCGACGCTGCGCGAAGCCAATGCGCGGCGGCGGCAGGACTGGCTGGGCACGCAGGTCGGCCGCGCCGCGTCGATGCTCGTCGAGCGCGACGGCGTCAGCGGCCACGCCGAGAATTTCGCCGCCGTGGCGCTGACCGCCCCCGCGGTCGCCGGCACCATCATCGACGTGCGCCTGATCGCGCGCGACGGCGACCGCATGATCGCCGCCCCCACCCAAGCAAAGGAAATCGCCGCATGACCGGCCAAAGCTGGAGCGAACGGCTGCTCGGCGGATTTCGCCGCACCTCCGAACGGCTCGGCGAAAATCTCGCCGGACTGACCGGCAAGTCGCGGCTCGACGACGACGATCTCGACCGCATCGAGGAAGCGCTGATCACCGCCGACCTCGGCCCCGCGATGGCCGAGCGGATTCGCGACCGGCTCGCCGCGCGGCGCGATGCCGTGGCGGGCGGCATCGAGGAGTTGCGCAAGATCGTCGCCGACGAGATCGCGGCGGTGCTTCGCCCGGTCGCCGAACCGCTCGACATCGACGCCTTTCCGCGCCCGCAGGTCATCCTCGTGATCGGGGTCAACGGTTCGGGCAAGACGACCACCATCGCCAAGCTCGCGCACCTGTTCCAGGAACAGGATTATGGCGTCATGCTCGTCGCGGGCGACACCTTCCGCGCCGCGGCGATCGGGCAATTGAAGGTCTGGGCCGAGCGGCTCGGCGTGCCGATCATGGCGGGGCCCGAGGGCGGCGACAGCGCGGGCATCGTGTTCGATGCGGTCAAGCAGGCGACCGCGACGGGCATCGATGTGCTGATCGTCGACACCGCCGGGCGGCTCCAGAACAAGCGCGAGCTGATGGACGAGCTCGCCAAGATCAAGCGCGTGCTCGGCCGCCTCAACCCCGCCGCGCCGCACGACGTCGTGCTCGTGCTCGACGCGACGACGGGGCAGAATGCGCTGTCGCAGATCGACGTGTTCCGCGAGGTCGCGGGCGTGACCGGCCTCGTGATGACCAAGCTCGACGGCACCGCGCGCGGCGGCGTGCTGGTTTCGGCGGCCGAGCGCCACGGCCTTCCGATCCATGCGATCGGGATCGGCGAAACCATCGACGACCTTCGCCCGTTCGACGCCGATGAGATCGCGGGCATCATTGCAGGAAATATACGATGAGCGACGTCCTCCCCAGCGGTCCCGAGCCGGTTCCGGCGCCGCCCCCGGCCCCCTCGTCTTCTGGGCATGGCTGGCTCAATTTCGTGATCGATTTCGGGCCTTTGCTCGTCTTTTTCCTCGCCTACAAACTCTCCTCGGGCGGTGAAGGCGCGTTCGCGGCGACGACCGCGGCGATCAAGGGCACGGTCGCCTTCATGGTCGCGATCGTCATCGCGATGGCGGTGTCGAAGTGGAAGCTCGGCAAGATTTCGCCGATGCTGTGGATGTCGAGCATCCTCGTGATCGGCTTCGGTGCGCTGACGATCTGGTTTCACGACGAACGTTTCATCGTGATGAAGCCGACGATCATCTATGCCGCTTTCGCCGTGCTGCTGCTCGGCGGTTACTGGTTCAAGCGGCCGATGCTCAAATATCTGCTCCAGTCGGCGCTCGAGGGGCTGACCGAAAGGGGCTGGCTGCTGCTCTCGCGCAACTGGGGGCTGTTCTTCGCCGCGCTCGGTATCGCCAACCATGCGATGTACGAGATGATCCAGGTGAAGCAGATGAGTTTCGACCTTTGGCTGACGATCAAGGTCTGGGGCGTCACCGCGCTGTCCTTCCTGTTCACGCTGAGCCAGGTTCCGGTGATGCTGAAGAACGGGCTGGCCGTTTCCGAAGAGGCAGCTGACAAGCAAGCTTGAGCCAATCCCCCGTCGCTGGCATATCGGCGGCACCGGCGCCGGTCCATAACGGCCGCCGAGACAAAAGAGGGGGAACTGCCATGGACAAGTTTTTCGGAAATCTGCACGCCGTATTGGGCACCGGCCTGGTGCTCGCGGTCATCCTGATGCTGTGCCTAAACGGCCAGAATTTCGAGGACGGCATCGCCGCGGGCAACGCGATCATGCGCTGGCTCCACACCTTCTTCGGCGTGCTGTGGATCGGCCTGCTCTATTATTTCAATTTCGTCCAGATGCCGACGATGCCCAAGATTCCGGCCGAGCTGAAAGCCGGCGTGTCGAAGCATATCGCGCCGGCCGCGCTCTTCTGGTTCCGCTGGGCGGCGCTGATCACCGTGCTGCTGGGGATCGCGGTCGCGGGGCACGCCAAATATCTGGCGCCGGCGCTGGGGATGCAGGAACCCTACAGGCTGATCGGCGTCGGCATGTGGCTGGGCCTGATCATGGCGTTCAACGTCTGGTTCCTGATCTGGCCGAACCAGAAAAAGGTGCTGGGGATCGTCGAGGCCGACGACGCGGCCAAAGCGAAGGCGGCGCGGACCGCGATGATCTTTTCGCGGACCAACACCTTGCTGTCGATCCCGATGCTCTATGCGATGGTGAATTTCAGCTAAGCCGGCTGGCGATGCTTAACGAAAGGGCGCTTCGGGAAACCGGAGCGCCTTTTTTCCGTTCGTGTCGAGCGAAGTCGAGACACCCATCGACTTGGCGCTGGCCCGAGGGGCATCTCGACTTCGACCGCAGGTCGAAGTTTATCCTGAGCGCCTGCCAGGGCAGTCGAAGGGCTCGATGCGAACGGGTTTTGATCTAGCCTTGATCGATCGCCGCCTTGTGCATGCGGCCGTTCATCACATAATGCGCCACGCCCATCTGCATTCCCGCGGCCTGCGCGTCGCCGATCTCGCGCACGCGGCGCGCGGGCGATCCCGCCCAGAGTTCGCGGTCTGGGATTTCCTTATTCTCGGTCAGCAGCGCGCCCGCGGCGAGCATCGCGTCGCTGCCGATGCGGCACCCGTTCATCACCGTCGCTTTCAGGCCGACGAACGCGCGGTCGGCGAGCGTGCAGCCGTGGACCATCGCGAGGTGGCCGATCAGCACATCCTCGCCGATGATCGTCGGAAAGCCTTCGGGACGATGCGGCATCGGGCCGTCGCAGTGGACGACGCTGCCGTCCTGGATGTTCGAGCGCGCGCCGACGACGATATGGCTGACGTCGGCGCGCAGCACGCAATTATACCAGATGCTGACGTCGGGTCCGATGGTCACATCGCCGATGATCCGGCAGCCGGGCGCGATGAAGGCGCTTGGGTCGATCCGCGGCGTCTTGCCATTGACGCTGATGATGCTGACGTCGTTCATTCGTCGCGGCCTCCGATGATATTCTTCCAGATGAGGACCGGCAGCGTCGAGGCATAATCGTCGGTCCAGCGGGTGAAACCGGCGCGCGCTTCGAGCGGCACCCAGGCGCCGTCCTCATAACTATCCTTGCGCGGGCGGATGCCGCCGGTCAATTGCCGCATCCGTTCGGGCGTCGCGGTCAGCGCGACCCAGTTCGAACCCGTCAGGTCGCCATATTCGTCGCCGGCCGGACCCGGGTCCAAGCGGATCGCCGCGGTCCAGCCGCGCGCCTTCGCCTCCGCCGCGAGCACGGGTTCGAGCCCGAAGAAGCGGTTCGAGATATGGATGAGCAAAATGCCGTCGGGTTGCAGCGCGCGCGCGTAAATGCCGATCGCTTCCTTCGTCAGCAGATGGAGCGGGATCGCGTCCGACGAAAAGGCGTCGATGACGATGATGTCGAAGTGGCCGGCCGGCTGGTCGGCGATCCGGAGCCGCGCGTCGCCGATGACGATCGGCGCGCCCGGCGCGCAGTCGGAGAGGAAGGTGAATTTTTCGGGATCGCGCGCGATGTCGACCATCACCGGATCGATCTCGAAGATCGTCCAGTCCTGCCCCGGCTTGCGGTAACAGGCGAGCGTCCCCGCCCCGAGCCCGACGATGCCGATCGACGCATCGGGTCCCGCGAGCGCCTCGGCCTTGTCCAGCGTCAGGCCGACGCCGGACTGATGGCCGTAATAGGTCGTCGGATCGCGCCGGTGTTCGGCGTCGGTGCGCTGCAGCCCGTGGAGCGTCGTGCCATGCGCGAGGCGGCGCTGGTTCGTTTGGGGATAGTCGGTGACGGTATAGACGCCGAAATAGCTGCGCACGCGCGCGCCGGTGAAGCTTTCCTGGATCGTGTCCCAGCCGCCGACCCCGATCATCAGCAGCGCGAGCACCGACACAAAGGCCCAGCGCCAGCCGATGACGAGCATGCCGATGACGAAGATCGCGATGCCCCAGCCCGCGACCGTGCCGTCGAGCCGGCCGGTCCATTGATCGACCATGTGCCAGCTCGCAAAGGCAGCGATCACGACAAGCAGCACCGTCACGGCGCGCGTCGTCTTCGCCTCGAGCCCTAGCCATTTGTCCCACGGGAAGAGCGCGGGGAGCGGGATCAGCATCGCGGCGGCGAGAATCAGCAGCGGATGTTCATAGACCCAGTCGAAGATCAGCGGCGCGAACAGCGCCGCGAACAGCCCGCCGAGCACGCCGCCCGCCGACATCACGAGGTAGAAGAGCGTCAGATGCTGCGCGCCGGGGCGGAGATGATAGAGATAGCCGTGGAGCGCGACCGCGACGATGAAGAGCATCGCGAGGCTGGCGAGCGCGACCATCATCGACCCGCCGCCCGAACTCAGCAGCCCGAGCCCGCCGACCGCGAGCAGCACGACCGGTGCGAGCAATGTGACGATCTGCGTCGGGCGCGCGAAGGTCGAAAAGGCGATGACGAAGCTCAGGAGGTAAAGCCCGAGCGGCAGCACCCAGAGCAAGGGCATCGCGACGATATCGGTGGTGAGATGCGTCGTCGTCGACAGCATCAGCCCCGACGGTACCGCGGCGATCAGCAGCCAGTGCAACTGCCGCCGCAACGTCGGGCGCGGTTCGTCGGTGACGGCGGCATGGGCCTCGGCACCGCCATGCCAGCGTGCCGCCGCCGCGCCCGCGACGAGCAGGACGAGCAGCGCATAGCCCGCGGTCCAGCCCCAGCTTTGCGCGGCGAGCGGCATCGTCGGCTCGACGAGCGCCGGATAGCTGATGAGCCCGGCAAAGCTGCCGAGGTTCGACGCGGCGTAGAGATAATAAGGGTCGCCCGCGCGAGAATCGGCGGCGAACCAGCGTTGCATCAGCGGCGCCTGCGCCGACACGACGAAAAAGACCGGACCGATCGAGGCGAGCAGCAGCAGCGGCACCCACAGCGCCTCTTGTCCCGGCCCCGGCGGCGCGATCTCGGCGATGCCGATGGGGAGCCACAAGGCCGCGACGACGAACAGCGCGAGATGAATCGTCGCCTGCCGCCGCACCGTGAAGCGGCCGAGCCAATGCGCATAGGCATAACCGCCGAGCAGCAGCGCCTGATAGACGAGCATCGCGCTGTTCCACACCGCCGGCGCGCCGCCGAGCTTGGGCAGCACCATCCGCGCGACCATCGGCTGGACGAGGAAGAGGAGGAAGCTGCCGACGAGGATCGTCAGCACGAACAGCCAACGGCGCGGCGATGGAGAAGCGGTCATGCTATCAGGCGCCGAGCAGCCGTGCCGCGTGGAGGGCGTGATAGCTCAGAACCCCCGAGGCGCCGGCGCGGCGGAAGGCGAGCAGGGTTTCGAGGACGAGCGCATCGCGGTCGCCGGCGCCGGCGGCGGCCGCGGCCTCGATCATCGCATATTCGCCCGACACCTGATAGGCGTAGACGGGCACCGCGAAATTGTCCTTCACCGCGCGTATGATGTCGAGATAGGGCAGTCCGGGCTTGACCATCACGCTGTCGGCGCCCTCGGCGAGGTCCTGCGCGACTTCGCGCAAGGCTTCCTCGCTGTTCGCGGGGTCCATCTGATAGGTCTTCTTGTCGCCCTTGAGCAGCCCGCGCGAGCCGACCGCGTCGCGGAACGGGCCGTAAAAGGCCGAGGCATATTTGGCGGCGTAGCTTATAATCTGAACATGGCCGAAGCCTTCGGCCTCGAGCGCCGCGCGGATCGCGCCGACACGGCCGTCCATCATGTCCGAAGGCGCGATGATGTCGGCGCCGGCGCGCGCCTGATTGAGCGCCTGTCCGACCAGCACTTCGACCGTCTCGTCGTTGAGAACATAGCCCGCGCCGTCGATCAGCCCGTCCTGTCCGTGGCTGGTATAGGGATCGAGCGCGACGTCGGTGAGGATGCCGATGTCGTCGCCGAGCGCCTGCTTGATCGCGGCGGTGGCGCGGCACATGAGGTTGTCGGGATTGAGCGCCTCGCCGCCGTCCGCGCTGCGCCGGTCGGCCTGCGTATAGGGAAAGAGCGCGAGGCACGGGATGCCCGCGACAACCGCCTCTTTCGCGCGCTCGACGAGTAGATCGGCCGACCAGCGCGACACGCCCGGCAGGCTCGCGATCGGCTCCTCGGCACCCGCGCCATCGCAGACGAACAGCGGCCAGATGAGGTTCGCGGGCGACAGATGCGTTTCGCGCACCATCGCGCGGCTCCAGCCGGTGCGGCGGGTGCGGCGCAGGCGCAGGTCGGGGAAAGCGGCTTGGGTCATGCGGGGTGCATAGCCGGGTGCGGGCGCGGGGCAAATGGATAATGGAGTGCTGATCCGGGCGACCTATTCCCGTTCGCATCGAGCCCTTCGACTGCCCTGGCAGGCGCTCAGGATAAACTTCGACCTGCGGTCGAAGTCGAGATGCCCATCGGGGCCAAGAGCTATGCCGCGGAGTGTCTCGACTTCGCTCGACACAAACGGAACGAGAGGTTGCGCGGCTCGGGAGTGAAGATCAGATCCCGTCCCCGACCCTTTTCGACGCCACGTCGGCGAGGCTGCCGAGCTTCGGGCCTTCGACCTGCTTCGGCGCGATCGGGGTCAGGGCGGCGCCGGGGGCGACCGAGGTCAGTTCGCGGATGCGCGCGCGGAAGGCGGCGAGCGCCTTGCCCTCGAGCAACGCGCGGGTCACGAAGGTCACCGACGACGGATTGACCGCGCGGCCGTTGCGATACAACTCGTAATGGAGATGCGGGCCGGTCGAAAGGCCGGTCGAGCCGATATAGCCGATCACCTGCCCGCGCTTGACGCGCTGGCCCGACCGCACCGCGATGCGGCTCATATGACCGTAACCGGTGCCGAGCCCCTTGCCGTGATTGAGCTTCACATAATTGCCGAAACCGCCGTGGCGCCCGGCGATCGTCACGACACCGTCGGTCACGGCATAGATCGGCGCGCCATAACCGCCGCCGAAATCCATGCCGCTGTGCATGCGCTTGTACCCGAGGATCGGGTGGCGCCGCATTCCGAAATTCGAAGTGACGCGTCCGCGCGTCGGGCGCGTCATGCCGCCGCGCTGTTCGCCGACGCCCGACGCCTCGAACCATTGGGAGCCGCCGTCGGCATTCCATTCGAGCATCGACAGCTTGGGTTTTCCGCCACGGATCAGCCCCGCATAGAGCAGCTTGCCCGTCTCGCTCTCGCCCGTTTCGGCGCGGCGATAATCGACGATGATGTCGAACTCGTCGTTGCTACGAATATCGCGGCTGACCGAAATCTGGCGGCCGATGACGCGAAGATAGGACTGGATCGCCTCGGGCGGCGCGCCGGCGGCGCGCGCCGAGCGATAGAGGCTGTCGCCGACCTTTCCGCGAATGCGCAGCGGGGTCGCATCGACCGCGATCGGGATGCGCCGCATGACGAGCTGGCCGCCGATCCGCTCCATTTCGATGCGCAGGTCGAAGCGCGCGCGCATCGCGAGCGCCTCGACCGGGCGCGGCATGGTACGCGCGGCCCGGCGGCCGAGGATCAGGTCGATGCGCGTGCCCGGCGCGATGTCGGCGAGCGGAACCGCGCCCGACACGCGGGCGGCAAGCGCCTGCGCCTCGCTGCTGCCGACGCCCGAGCGTTCGAGCAGGCGCGCGAAGCTGTCGCCGCGCCCCAATGTGGCGGTGAGTTCGATCTGCGGCCGTTCGGGGGTCTGGGTGAGCGGGCGGACGGCGTCGGTCGCCGCCATGTGGCGGCCGGTGTCGCCGCCGAAGGCCAGCGGCACGATCATCTGACCGCGCGCTTCGTTGAAATCGGCGGCGTCGAGCGCGGGGGCGCCGACCGCGAGCGGCTGGACGCCCGGGAAGGTCGCGATCGCGGTGCCGCACAGCAGGGTTAATGTCGCGAGACCGCGCCACCATTCGGCCGAGCCGATATTATTGCCAAGGTCGGGGACAAGGTCGAGCTGCGCCAGCCGGTCGCGCCAGCCGAGCCGCGGCCCGGCGGCGGAATCGCCCTGCCGCAGCGGGATCGCTTGCGACATCGTGAGGGCGGCCGCGTTGCCGGACATCCCCGCGATGGGTTCGTGACGCTGAAACAAATTGCAACCCCCGCTCGGCGGACCTCCCTAACCCGGCCGCCGAATGATGTTCTCGAGGGCTGGTCTGTAAAGAAAGACCGTTAAAGTCAATTTAATGGCGGATTTGCGCGGCCGGGTTGCGGCGAGGCGTGGCGGGGTCGAGATATGATGCAACAGTGCGGGAAAAATCGGCCTCCACCCTGCGGTTCGACGATCGGCTGTTGCGCGGCGACCGCGCCCATGCCAGCTTGGCCTCCAAGAAAATGACCTCTTCCCCTTCCCAGCCGGTCAAGGCTGTCCTTGGCCCCACCAACACCGGCAAAACCCATTTGGCGGTCGAACGCCTGACCGCCCATTCGAGCGGAATGATCGGCTTCCCGCTGCGCCTGCTCGCGCGCGAGGTCTACGACCGCGTCGCCCGGATCAAGGGCGCGGCGCAGGTCGGCCTGATCACCGGCGAGGAGCGGATCATGCCGCCCGAGGCGCGCTATCTGCTCGGCACGATGGAGGCGCTGCCGGTGGAACGCGACGTCGCCTTCGTCGGGATCGACGAGGCGCAGCTCGGCGCCGATCCCGAACGCGGCCATGTCTTCACCGACCGGCTGCTGCGCGCACGCGGGCGCGAGGAAACGATGATCCTGGGGTCGGCGAGCATCCGCGGGCTGGTCAAAGGGCTGGTGCCCGAGGCCGAGATCATCACGCGGCCGCGCTTTTCGACCCTGAGCTACGCCGGATCGTCGAAGCTCTCGCGCCTCCCCAAACGCTCGGCGATCGTCGCCTTTTCGGCCGAAGAAGTTTACGCGATCGCCGAAATGCTGCGCCGCTTTTCGGGCGGCGCGGCGGTGGTGATGGGCGCGCTCAGCCCCAAGACGCGCAACGCGCAGGTCGCGATGTTCGAGGCGGGCGAGGTCGATTATCTGGTCGCCACCGACGCGATCGGCATGGGGCTCAATCTCGACGTCCAGCATGTCGCCTTCGCGAGCCTCCAGAAATTCGACGGACGGCGCCTGCGCCGCCTGACGATTTCGGAAATGGCGCAGATCGCGGGGCGCGCCGGACGCCACCAGCAGGACGGCGGCTTCGGCACCGTCGGCCTGCCGCAGGGCGGTTTCACGCCCGAGGAAATCCACGCGATCGAGGGGCATCATTTCCCGCCCCTCGCCAGCCTGTTCTGGCGCAATCCGACCCCGGGTTTCGGCTCGCTCGACCAGCTTTTGTCCGACCTCGCCCAGCCGCCCGACCAGCCGATGCTGCGCGCGGCGCCCGAGGCGGTCGATATCTCCGTGCTCAAGCATCTCGCGGGCGACATGGAAGTGCGCGCGCGCGGCGGCGATGCGGGCGCGGTCCAGCGCCTGTGGGACGTCTGCGGGCTGCCCGATTTCGAGCAGCTCGGCGCCGAGCATCACAGCCGCACGGTGCTGAAGCTGTGGCAGTGGCTCACGAGCGGCGACGGGATGATCGACCCCGACTGGTTCGCGCGGCGCCTCGCCCGGCTGAACGACGTCGAGGGCGACATCGACCAGCTCGCGAGCCGCATCGCCGCGGTGCGCACGCTCTGCTTCATCGCGCAGCGCGGCGACTGGATCGCCGGCGCGGCGGGCTGGACCGAACAGACGCAGGCGCTCGAGTCGCGCCTGTCCGACGCGCTTCACGCGGCGCTCGCGCAGCGGTTCGTCGACCGGCGGCTGGCGCTGTTGCTGCGCGACGCCGGGCAGCGCGGCACCGCGCTGCCGGTCGCGGTCGGCGCCGACGGCACCGTCGCGGTCGATGGCGAGGCGATCGGCACGCTCAAGGGCTTTCAGTTCAGGGTCGATCCCGTCGCCAAGGCGAGCGACCACCGGATGCTGCTCGCCGCGGCCGAAAAGCATCTGCGCGCCGAACTGGCGCGCCGCGCGACCGCGCTCGCCGGGGGCGACGATACCGCGCTGTCGCTGATCGCCGACCCGGGCACCCCACCGCGCCTCGCCTGGCACGGCGATGTCGTCGCGACGATGGCGCGCGGTCCGACGCTGGTCCAGCCGTCCATCCAGATCGATCCTTCGCTTCGCCGGCTCGAGCTGCATCAGGTGCAGGCGATTTCCGAGCGGCTCCAGCACTTCGTCGCGCAGCAGCTCGCGCGCCATGCCGGGCCGCTCGCCGCGATGGGCGAGGCGGCGGGCGACCTCTTCACGCCGCCGCGGGTGCGCGCGCTGCTCGCCGCACTCACCGACAACAGCGGTACGATCGGCCGCGCCGCGGTCGAGGAACAGCTGAATGCCTTGACGGCGGAGGAGCGGCCGCAGCTACGCAAGCTCGGCTTCACGATCGGTTCGCTCGATATTTTCCACCCGCTGCTGCTGAAGCCCGAGGCGGTGCGCTGGCGCGCCGCGCTGACCGCCGCGCAGCAGGGCGCGCCCGTGCCCGCGCTGCCGCCGCACGGCGCGGTGCTGCAAAAGAACGGCCATCAGGCGGGGCTTGCCGTCGCGGGCTTCCGCCGCTGCGCGTCGGGCTGGCTGCGCATCGACATGGCCGAGAAACTCGCGCGCCAGGCGCATGCCGCGCGAATGCAGGCGGCGGCGCCGCCGACCGCACCGATCGCCGGTGGCGACGAACTTCATGACGGCCATGCGAATGACGATGCCGAGGGAGCGACCGCGGCGCCGCCGGGCTTCGTGATCGATCCCGCGCTCGCGACCTCGCTCGGCCTCGACGAGGAGACGCGCCGCGCGCTGCTCGGCAGCTTCGGCTTCCGCGCGATCGGCGAAGCGGCGCTGCAACGCTGGCGCTGGTCGGGGCTGCGCAAGGCGGCCGACAAGCGCCCGCGCCGCAAGAAGGATCGTAAGGATCGCAGCGGGAGCGACGCCGCGCCGCGGGCCGCAACCAACGGCGCCGTCCGCCGCCCGCCCGCGGCCCAGGCGAAGGACAAGCGCGGCCAGCCGGGCAAGCCCCGCCCCGACGCCGCGCGTCCGCCGCGCCGCGGTCCGTCGCCGAACAGCCCGTTCGCGGGGCTGGCCGCTTTGCTCGCGGGCGCGCGCAAGGACTGACGCGTTTATGGCAAGCCCCGGCGCCGCAGGAAGCATCCGGCTCGACAAGCTGCTGTGGTTCCTGCGTTTCGCGCGCTCGCGCAGCGTCGCGCAGGCGATGGTCGAGGCGGGGCATATAAGGCTCGACGGGCGGCGCGTGACGCGCTCGTCGTGCGCGGTGCACGCGGGGGCGACGCTGGTGCTGCCGGTCGGCGAGCGCATCGAGGTGATCCGCCTGTTGTCGCTGCCGCTCCGCCGCGGCCCGGCGGCGGAGGCGCAAGCCTGCTATCGGCGGCTCGACCCCGCCGCAGCCCCGTCGGCTATCGGCGTCGATGGAAATGCTTTGCACGCAAAGAACGGCGATCGTCCTAATCAATGAGAGTGATTCGCAAATGTCGCTTAGCGTTGACGCACCGCCTTCACGCGGCATAGAGGCGAGCGATTGGAGTGCATGGCGGCCCGATTGCCGCCACCTGAGGGAGCCGAAAGCCCATGACCTATGTCGTCACCGATGCCTGCGTCCGGTGCAAATATATGGACTGCGTCGAGGTGTGCCCCGTCGACTGTTTCTATGAGGGCGAGAATATGCTCGTCATCAACCCGAACGAGTGCATCGACTGCGGCGTCTGCGAACCCGAATGCCCGGCCGAGGCGATCCTGCCCGACACCGAGAGCGGGCTCGAAAAGTGGCTCGAGGTGAACACCAAGTTCAGCGCCGAATGGCCGAACATCACGGTCAAGAAGGAAACGCCCGCAGACGCCGACG
Source organism: Sphingopyxis italica (assembly GCF_011926545.1). Lineage (GTDB taxonomy): Bacteria > Pseudomonadota > Alphaproteobacteria > Sphingomonadales > Sphingomonadaceae > Sphingopyxis > Sphingopyxis italica. Next base: position 1,079,698 of record NZ_JAATIT010000001.1, read on the forward strand.
AATATAAGGGGGTCGAGAACAAGTTCGAAACGCTCTTCTCGCCCAATCCGGGCGAAGGCGACTGACCCGAAATCAGACGATCGGAACGGGGCGGGGCTTTCCCGCCCCTTCTTTTTGCCCCCTTGAAACCGTTCCGATTGGCGACGATGTAGGGCGGTGAAGGGGCCAGCCCGCCGGTTCTCGGCAGGGCGCTTCTATGATGAAGGACGAATTCCCAATGATCGACCCGCTCGCCGCGCTTGTTCCCGTCGTCGTCGAACAGACGAGCCGCGGCGAACGCAGCTTCGACATTTTCTCGCGCCTGCTGCGCGAACGGATCATCTTCGTCACCGGCGAGGTCGAGGATCATATGGCCTCGCTGATCACCGCTCAGCTGCTGTTCCTCGAATCGGAAAATCCGAAAAAGGACATCTATATGTACATCAACTCGCCGGGCGGCGTCGTCACGGCGGGCATGGCGATCCACGACACGATGCAATATATCCGCCCGCGCGTCGGCACGGTGTGCATCGGTCAGGCGGCGTCGATGGGCAGCTTCCTGCTCGCGGCGGGCGAGCCCGGGATGCGCGTCGCGCTGTCGAACGCGCGCGTGATGGTGCACCAGCCGTCGGGCGGCGCACGCGGCATGGCGTCGGACATCGAGATCCAGGCCAAGGAAATCCTGCGCATCAAGAAGCGGATGAACGACCTGTACGTCAAATATACCGGCAAGTCGCTGAAAGAGATCGAAAAGGCGATGGACCGCGATACGTTCCTCGAGGCTGACGAAGCCAAGGAATTCGGCCTCGTCGATCAGGTGTTCGACCGCCGCCCGGGCCTGCCCGGCGACGACGCGCCGAAGGATGTCAGCGAGGGTCCGACGCCCTGATCACGCCCCGGCAACTCCCCGGTAACCGCATTTGTTGACGTCCGTTTGGCGCTGTGATGCTACGCGGAACATTGAACCCATGTCACCCAATTGCCATATTGTAATTGGGTGACCCGGGGCTAGGATAAGGACGGCGACGCCCCTTTTGGGCTCGCCATAGGAAGATTTATGACGAAATTGAGTGGCTCGGACAGCAAGAGCACCCTCTATTGCTCCTTCTGCGGCAAGTCGCAGCACGAAGTCCGCAAGCTGATTGCCGGACCGACCGTGTTCATCTGCGACGAATGTGTCGAGCTGTGCAACGACATCATCCGCGAAGAGATCAAGGGCGGGGTCGCCGCGCGCAAGGACGGGGCGGTGCCGACGCCGCTCGAAATCTGCCAGCATCTCGACGCCTATGTCATCGGCCAGAACACCGCCAAGCGCGTGCTGTCGGTCGCGGTGCACAATCACTACAAGCGCCTCGCCAACTCGGGCCGCGGCGACGATGTCGAACTGGCGAAGTCGAACATCCTGCTCGTCGGCCCGACCGGCAGCGGCAAGACCCTGCTCGCGCAGACGCTCGCGCGCTTTCTCGACGTGCCCTTCACCATGGCCGACGCGACGACGCTGACCGAGGCGGGCTATGTCGGCGAGGATGTCGAGAATATCATCCTCAAGCTGCTGCAATCGTCGGACTACAACGTCGAAAAGGCGCAGCGCGGCATCGTCTATATCGACGAAATCGATAAAATCAGCCGCAAGGCCGAAAACCCGTCGATCACCCGCGACGTGTCGGGCGAAGGCGTGCAGCAGGCTTTGCTCAAGCTGATGGAAGGCACGACCGCCAGCGTCCCGCCGCAGGGCGGGCGCAAGCATCCGCAGCAGGAATTCCTGCAGGTCGACACGACCAACATCCTGTTCATCGCGGGCGGCGCGTTCAGCGGGCTCGAAAAGATCATCGGCGACCGCCTGCAGGGCAAGTCGATCGGCTTCGGCGCGCATGTCGCCGGCCCCGACGAACGCCGCAGCGGCGAAGTGCTCAAGCAAATCGAACCCGAGGATCTGCTGAAGTTCGGGCTGATTCCCGAATTCGTCGGCCGCTTGCCGGTGATCGCGACGCTCGAGGACCTCGACGTCGAGGCGCTGGTCAAGATTTTGGGCGAGCCCAAGAACGCGCTGGTCAAGCAATATAAGAAATTGTTCGATCTGGAGGAGGTCGCGCTGACCTTCACCGACGATGCGCTGGTCGCGGTTGCCAAGAAGGCGATCGAACGCAAGACCGGCGCGCGCGGGCTGCGCTCGATCGTCGAGGCGATCCTGCTCGACACGATGTTCGACCTGCCCGACCTGACCGACGTCGTCGAGATCGTCGTCGACAAGGATGTCGTCGAGGGCCGCAAGGACCCGGTTCGCGTCTATGCCGACAAGGCGAAGGAAGCGGCGGGCGACGCCGCCTGACCCTGAGTCGCGCGCCAAAAGGCGCGCGACTTTATGTTGCATTGCAGCAACAGTAGCCCGGAAAAACGCCGCCGCGCCTGTGGATAAAATCGGGCGGGTCACGCAAATTCGGGCTTTTTCGGCCTCCCTTCAGGCGGCGCGCGGCTCGCCGCTTGCACTGTCACAATTGCTGTCACAATCGTGCCACATGCGGGCTTCAGGGGCGCTCGCAGGTCTTGGCGCGCCCCGATCGCGTGCCTGCCGAACGCACCACCAAAGGGGAAATCCTGAAATGAAATTCCGTCAAACGCTCACCGCCAGCGTTGCGCTGCTTCCGGTCGCGCTGCTTTCCACGCCGGCCTTTGCCCAGTCGACCGGCTCGGTCGATTTCGACGACGAGATCGTCGTCACCGGCTCCGCATCGCGCGACATCGGCGGGGTGACCATTCCCGAAACCGCGAAAGCGAAGCAGGTGCTGGGCGAAGAAGTCATCCGCCGCCAGCGCCCCGGCCAGACGGTCAATGACATCGTCAACCTGGTCCCGGGCGTCAGCTTCCAGAACAACGATCCCTGGGGCTCGAACGGCGGCGGCTTTACCATTCGCGGCTTCGGCGCCGATCGCGTTTCGCAGACGCTCGACGGCCTGCCGCTCAACGATTCGGGCAATTACGCGCTCTACTCCAACCAGCAGGTCGATTCCGAAGTCATCGAGCAGGTCAATGTGAACCTCGGCTCGACCGATGTCGACAGCCCGACCGCCTCGGCCACCGGCGGCACGATCAACATCCGCACGCGCGAGCCTTCGGACACCGCCGGTCTGATGACCACGATGACCTTCGGCGACGTGCTCGCGAAGGGCGCGGAAAACACCGTTTACATGCGCGGCTTCGGCATGATCGACACCGGCGACTTCACCGGCATCGGCACCAAGGCCTTCGCGTCGCTCAGCTACACCAATTATGGCGTGCCCTATAACCCCTATGGCGAAGTCAAAAAGACGCAGTTCAACGGCCGCATCTGGCAGGATCTGGGTTCGGACGGCGACTTCATCGCGATCTCGGGCCATTTCAACCGCAACCGCAACAATTTCGCCGGGTCGGAATCGCTCGAGGATCTGCTCGGCTATTATGACGGCACCTTCACGAAGAAGGAGCGTTTCACCCAATATGAAGAAAGCGGTGTATATCCCTGCACCATCCCGGCGGGCCAGACGCTGAATGGCGGCGGCACGGCCGGCGTTTCCGAACGCTATGACGATCGCAACGGCTGCGGCGCGGCCTTCTATCGCCGCTACAATCCGTCCGACACCGGCAACATCCGCGGCGCGTCGCGCTTCACGCTGACCGACAAGCTCGTCCTGACCGTCGATCCGAGCTATCAATACGTCAAGGCGAACGGCGGCGGACCCGACGATCTTCGCGAATCCTTCTTCACGCCGGGCGGCGCGACCACGGGCCTGACGGGCGCCTTCAACGGCGGCTATTATTTCGGCCGCGATCTCAACGGCGACGGCGATCTGGAAGACCGGATCGCGGGCATCGATCCCAGCCAGACGCACACCGACCGCTACGGCGTCGTCGCCAACCTGATCTATGATATCAGCGACGATCACCGGGTCCGCGTCGCCTACACATGGGATCGCGCCCGCCATCGTCAGACGGGCCAGCTCACCGACATGCTGACCACCGGCGAACCGAGCGACGTGTTCGCGATCGATAACGCGCTGCTCGACGTCAATGGCAACGAGGTCAACAAGCGCGATCGCCTGTCCTATGCGATCCTGCATCAAGTGTCGGGCGAATATCGCGGCGAGTTTGGCGACCTGACCGCGATTGTCGGCCTGCGCGCACCCTTCTTCTCGCGCGAGCTGAACCAGAACTGCTACACGACCTCGATCAGCGGCTTTGTCGACTGCCCCGCGGCGGGCCAGGACCTCAGCGAATATGAGGCGGCCAATCCCGATTACGCATCGCCGCAGTCGCGCACTTACAAATATGACAAGCTGCTGCCGAATGTCGGTTTCACCTACGACTTCAGCCCGGCCTTCTCGACCTTCGCCAACTATGCCAAGGGCCTGTCGGTCCCCGGCACCGATCCGCTGTATGATTCGCTCTATCTGGCCGACGACGATCGCGTGCGCCCGGTTCCCGAGACGACCGACAGCTTCGACCTCGGCGTCCGCTACTCGATCGGCCCCATCCAGGCGCAGCTCAGCGGCTGGTACACGCGCTACCAGAACCGCCTCGCCTCGGCCTTCGATCCGACGGCCAACGATGGCGAGGGCGCGTTCGTATTCCGCAACCTCGGTCGAGTCGATAAATATGGTCTCGACGGGTCGATCGCCTATCGCCCGACCCGGAACTCGCTGATCTACATCTTCGGCTCGCTCAACAAGTCGGAGATCAAGGAGAATGTGCAGAACGGCGTCGATGACGATGGCAATCCGGTCTTCCTGGGGACCGCCGGCAACATGGAATCGGGCACGCCGAAATATTCGTTCGGCGCGCGCGGACAGATTGCGTTCGGCGATGTGGAACTGGGCGCTCAGGTCAAGCGCACCGGGTCGCGCTGGATCAACGATCTGAACGAGGACCGTGCCCCGGCCTACACGCTCGTCGATCTCGACGCGCGCTGGACGATCGGTGAATTCGCCACCGGCGGCGATGTCGCGCTTCAGCTCAACCTGACCAACTTGTTCGATCAATATTATATCGGATATTTCGGCGGGTCGCTCGACGACTTCCCCTTCGCCCAGATCGGCGCCCCGCGCGCCGCGAGCCTGTCGGTCATCATCGGCTACTAAGCCGAGCGTCGATCGGCGCGAGAAGGGGCGCGGGAGGAAACTCCCGCGCCCTTTTCTTTTGACGGCCAACGGCCGGAAGCTGCCCTCGCCCACCTTTTACTTCGTCATCCCCGCGAAAGCGGGGACCCAGAGCCTGCGTAGGCTGATCCCAAACCGGGTTCCCGCTTTCGCGGGAATGACGAGTGTTGGGAATGACAGCTCCCCACCCCTAAGCTGACCTTATGACCGTCGCCTACAGGCCACCCTCGAATCAATCCGCGGCGATGCGGCGGGCGGTGTCCTGGACGAGCGCGATCATGTTGGGGACGCCCTGCGTGCGGTTCGACGACAGCTGGCGCGTCAGGTCGAAGGGGGCGAGCGCGGCGGCGACGTCCATCGCCGCGACTTCGCTCGCCCGTTTGTCCTGCACCGCGGAGAGGACGAGCGCGACGATGCCCTTGGTGATCGCGGCATTGCTGTCGGCGAGGAAATGGAGGCGGCCGTCGTCCCGCGGCACCGGATAGACCCAGACGCTCGCCGAGCAGCCGCGCACGAGCGTCGCATCGGTCTTGAGCGCGCCCGGCATCGGCTCGAGCGTGCGGCCAAGCTCGATCAGCAGGCGATAGCGATCGTCGCCGTCGAGAAAATCATATTCTTCGAAGATGTCGGTGAGGCTGCGCATGGCGGCGGCACTGGCAGATTTTGCGGAGGGTTGGAAGGGGCCTTACCCCCCGCCCCAATACTCGTCATGCTGAACTTGTTTCAGCATCCATGGCCCGCGCTTTCGATATGCGCCGCGCTTGAGGAGAGGTCCGGCCATGGACCCTGAAACAAGTTCAGGGTGACGATGAAAAGAGGTGCAGTCTTTACAGATCGACCCCCGCCGCGATCGCTTCCAATTTGCGCAGCCGTTCCTTGAGGTCGGCGATCTCGATCCGCGATCCGGCGCTCGGGACGCCCTGATCCTGCGGCGCCGGGGCGTGGCCGGCGGCGAGTTCCTCGCGCTTGAGCTGGATCCAGTCGCGCCAGCCGCGCAGCGCGACGAGGCTGACGATGCTCAGCGCGGTGAGCGCGACCGCCGCGGCGGTGAAGTCGGGAGTGATGAAAGCCATGAGCGTTGCTCCTTTGCCGGCATTCAGATTTTGCTGCTGTCGCGCAGCTTCTCGATTTCCTGGTCGAGCGTGACGGCGCGGTTGTTGTCGGTCGCGATGCGTTCGAGCACCTGGATGCGGTCCTTGAGCGCGCGAATCTCGGCCTGCAGCGCCTTGGTCTCGGCATCGTTTCCGGCGACATAATCATGGCCGTGGCGGTCGCGGCGAATGCCGTGCTTGGCGCGGACGATGCTGCCGATCGTCACGATGAGGACGATGCCGATGACCATTTCAAACGGGCCCATGGGGAAGATCCTTTCCTGTTTCTGTTTTAGTTGAGCGGCGCGTCGCGCAGCTTTTCGATCTCTTCGGCGACTTCGACGCCGCGGTCGGTCACGATGCGCTCAAGAACGCGGACGCGGGCCTCGAGCCGTTCGGTGTGCGCCGCATATTGCGCGGCCTTTTCGGCGGTTTCGTTCGACAGGAGGGTCAGCTGCTTTTCCTTGAACTTCAGGTGCCGCTTGTACATGTCGCCGCCAATGCCGAGGATCACGGGGATGCCCACGACGATGAAGAAGAAACCGAGGACGAAACTACCGTTCATGGCCTGACTCCTCAGTTCGCCGGGCGCCGCAGCGCCTCGATCTCGTGGCTCAACCGGCCGGCTTCGTCGGTGACGATGCGTTCGATCACCGCGAGGCGATCCTTCACCGAACCGAGTTCGGCGCGCAGCTGGGCGTTTTCCTGGCTGATCAGCTTGACGCGTTCCATCGCCTCGTCGCTGGTCTTGGGATAGACGGCCTGGCCCCAGGCGCCGTCGAGCGGATAACCGTTCTTGACGCGCAGCCAGGTGGTGAAAACCCACCCGCCGATCGCGATGATCGCTATGATGACCGCGGCGGGCGAGAGCGAGCTGATGATGTCGGTAGCGTTCATTGTCTTCTATCCTCTCAGCGCAGGCGGTCGATCTGGTCGGCGAGCTGCGCCGCCTTCCCGCCCTCTTCGGTCGCGATGCGTTCGAGCACCGAAATCCGCTCTTCCAGTCGGCTGACCTGCCCCGCCAGCTTGGCGTTGTCATCGGTCAGCAGGGCGATTTTTCGATCAGCGTCGGGGTCGGTTCGATGAACCGTGCCGCCCCATTCATTCTCGACGGGGTAGCCGTGCTTGGCGCGGATCCAGGTGGTGAACATCCAGCCGCCAATCGACAGGGCGATGATGGCGAGGACGAAAGTGGTACCGCCGAAATTCATAATGTGTCTCCCTGTTTGCCCCAGTTCGATCCGCGTCCCGACCTACCGGAGAGCGTCGATCTCGTCGGCAAGGCGGCGGTTGTGACTGGTGTAATATTGCTCGATGTCGGCAAGCCGGCGGTCGATGTCGCGGAAGCGCGAGCGGATGTCGCGGGTCGAAGCACTGGGGTTCGAGCGCACGCCCTGCCAGAATTTCGCTTCCTCGTTCGAGCCATAAAGCGCGAAGGGTTTCGCCGTGCCCATCCAGGCGACCATCCAGTATGCGATCAGCGTCCAGGGGAAGCCGCCCATCAGGGTGAGCAGCACCGCGCCGACGCGGACCCAGAGCACGTCGATCCCGCTATAATCCGCGATCCCCGCGCACACGCCGCTCCATTTGGCGTTCTGCTTGTCGAGGTAGAATTTGGTGCGGCTGGCAGACATCTCAGTTCCTCCGGCTATTGTTTTCGAGTTGCGCCAGGTCTTCATCGCTGCGTACCGCGGGGCGGAAGTCGGGATGGTCGGCGCTGATGATGCGTTCAACAGTATGGAGACGATTCTCGAGCCGACGAGCCGTATCGTAAAGTTCGTCGAGCAGCTGTTCGTCTTCTCCGGTCAGCGTCTTGGCCTGTTTCCACTTCGTGATGTAGTGGAGGATCAGCCAAGGCAGACCGAGGAAGAGGGTTCCGATAACGATCGGGACGATGATGATCTCTTCCATCGGTCCGGCTCCTTACTGCTTGCTGGCTTGCGCGGCTTTCAGCGCGGCGAGTTCGTCGGCAACCTTGTCGGCGGCCTGCAACTCGGCGATTTCCTCGTCGAGCGACTTCTTGTAGCCGAGGCCCAGCGCATCGGCGCGGCCTTCGGCTTCGTCGACGCGGCGTTCGAGGACCTCGAAGCGCGAGAAGGCGTCTTCGACCCGGTCGCCGTTGGTCATCTCGCGCAGCTTGTAGCGGTTCTCGGCGCTTTCGAGGCGACCCGCGACGCTCGACTGGCGCGCGCGCGCTTCGCTCAGCTTCTTCTGCAGCTTGGCGATATCGCCTTCATAACCGGTCAGCGCGTCGTCGAGGACGGCGATCTCGGCCTTGAGGCGCTCGGCCATGTCGCCCGCCTTCTGCTTTTCGACGAGCGCGGCGGTGGCGAGGTCCTCGCGGTCCTTCGACAGCGCGAGTTCGGCCTTTTCCTTCCAGCTGTCCTGCAGGCTTTCGAGCTTGGCGATGTGGCGGCGCATCTCCTTCTGGTCCGCGATCGTGCGGGCGGCGGAGGCGCGGACTTCGACGAGCGTTTCGTTCATCTCGAAGATGATCTGGCGGATCATCTTTTCCGGATCCTCGGCCCGGTCGAGCAGGTCGGTGACGTTGGCGGCGATGATGTCGCGGGTTCGTGAGAAAATACCCATTTTGAAACTCCTGTCGAAAACTTGAGACCCAATGTGTTTTTGGGGGTGTCTGTTTTTTTAAAAAGGCTGGTGCCGGGGCGGGGCAAGGGGGGAGAGTGCCCCGGCACCAGTGCCGGTCAGGCCAAGGGACTGACCGCCGGGGTCGAAGCAGCACCGACCAGGCCGACGGCGGGCATGCCGGCGGCGTTGGCGGCGGTGGCAGGATAGTTGACCGCGCCAACGAAAATGGCCAGCGCACCCACCGCGCTGAACGCGAAAGTAGCGGCTTGGGCAATCTTCGTTTTCATCGTTTCAACCTTCCTGTTTCGCTGCACCGGAGCGCTGTGCGCCGGTTCGTTGAAATCTCTGCAGGAGCCGTGCCAATTGCGTGAAGGCGCGGAAAACCGCCGAACTTCACGCATAAATCCAGCCCCCAATCGATTTGACTTGCCAATCAGCGGGAAAATTTGCCAATGATTGGGAATGGAGCGCGAAACGCAGTTCATCGGCCAGTCGGCGGCCTTTCAGGACGCGGTCGAGCGCGCGAGCCTCGCCGCGTCGCTCGACCGCCCGGTGCTCGTCATCGGCGAGCGCGGCACCGGCAAGGAATTGATCGCCGAGCGCCTCCACCGCCTGTCGACGCGCTGGGATCGTCCCTATGTGATCATGAACTGCGCCGCGATGCCCGAGACGCTGATCGAAAGCGAACTCTTCGGGCACGAGGCGGGGGCCTTCACCGGCGCGACGCGCACGCGCGCGGGGCGTTTCGAGGAGGCCGACGGCGGCACGCTCTTTCTCGACGAACTCGCGACGATGTCGATGGGCGCGCAGGAGCGCCTGCTCCGCGCGGTCGAATATGGCGAGGTCACGCGCGTCGGCTCGTCGCGCCCGATCCGCGTCGATGTCCGCATCGTCGCGGCGACCAACGAACACCTGCCCGCGCTGGTCGACGACAATCGGTTCCGCGCCGACCTGCTCGACCGGCTGTCGTTCGAGGTCATCACCCTGCCTCCGCTCCGCGCGCGCGAAGGCGATATCGAAGTGCTCGCCGAATATTTCGGGACGCGCATGGCGGCGGTGCTCGGCTGGGAGGAATGGCCCGGCTTCGGCCCGCGCGCGCTCGCGGCGATGGAAGGGCACGACTGGCCGGGCAATGTCCGCGAACTGAGGAACGTGATCGAGCGCGCGATCTATCGCTGGGCCGACCCCGAAAAGCCGGTCGATGCGTTGAGCTTCGATCCCTTCGCGAGCCCGTGGCAGCCGGTATCGCGCAAGGCGCCCGCAAGACCCGAGGCGCACGCCCCGGCGCCGGCGAACGACGCTGCGCAGCCCCCCGCTCCGCCCTCGGGCCCGGTCAGCGATTTACGCGCGGCGGTCGATGCTTATGAAAGGCAGATCTTGTCCGACACGATGGCGCGCTGCCGCTTTAACCAGAAGGTCGCGGCCGAAGCACTGGGGCTGAGTTACGACCAGATCCGCCACGCGCTGAAGAAACATGGGTTGAATCAATAGCATCGAATTGATCCTCCCTGTCGCGAAGCGATGGGGAGGGGGACCGCTCGCGTAGCGAGTGGTGGAGGGGCGGCAACGTCGCGCCATTGCCCCTCCGTCAGTGCTGCGCACTGCCACCTCCCCATGGCTTCGCCACGGGAGGATATTACCCCCCCGGCAACCCTGCGCTCAGCGCCTCGATCACCGCATCCTGCGTCGAAACGAGGTCGGCGAGCCGGTCGCGCAGCGCATAGATGTCGGGCAGGCCGTCGATCTGCTCGTCGACGCTGCGGTCGAGGTAGAGGCGGTCGATATCGGCGAGCGCCGCGGTGAGCGGCGCGCGCGCGGCGATGAGGCGCGAGATCGCCTGTTGCGCGACGACCCAGCGTTCGCCCGCGACCGGCGCGCCCGCCGCGGCGGCGACGAGCGACGCGGCGGCGGTGCGCTGGGCGGCGAACGCCTGTTGCCCGGCGGCCCCGTCCGCCTCCCAGCGTTCGAGCCGTCCGGCAAGGTCGGTGGGTAGCGGCCCCGGCGGCGCGACGACCACCGCGGGCGGCGCGACGTCGAATCGCCCCTCGACCGCGCGCTTCGCCAGCGAGGGGCCGTCGCTGGACTGCGTCGCGGCGCAGGCGTTCAGCGGCAGGAGCAACGGGACGAAAAGAAGGACGCGGATCATCGTCGCCCCTGATATGGTGGCGCCGGTGGTGCAGCAAGTGCCGAATCGGGCGCGTGCGCAATAATCGGCACCGCCCCGACGCTTTTGGACAAAAAGCGCGGGAATATGCGGTTGACAGCTCGGGCTTGGCTCGCTAGTGGCGCTGACTTTCCCGCATGCCGGAAAAATCGCCCGCCTTGGTGGGTGACTGGTGCGCGGGTGATTTAGTTTTTTGATTGGATGGAAGACCATGTTCGCAATCGTGCGCACGGGCGGCAAGCAGTATCGCGTCGCCGCCGGAGACAAGATCGCCGTTGAAAAGATCGACGGCGAAGCCGGCGACACCGTGTCGCTGGGCGACATCCTGCTGGCCGGTGACGGCGGCGAAACGAAGAGCGCCGAAGGCCTCGTCGTTTCGGCCGAGATCATCGCCCAGACGCGCGGTGAAAAGGTCATCGTCTTCAAGAAGCGCCGTCGGCACAATTATCGCCGCCGCAACGGCCACCGCCAGTCGCTGACGCTGCTGCGCATCCTTGCGGTCGGCGATGCCAAGAAGGCCGCGCCGAAGAAGGAAGCCGCTCCGAAGGCCGAAGCCGCTCCGGCCGCCGAAGCCAAGGCCGCTCCCGCCAAGGAAGCCGCGCCCAAAAAGGCCGCTGCTCCGAAGAAGGAAGCTGCGCCCAAGGCCGAAGCCAAGGCTGAAACCGCAAAGAAGCCCGCTGCCAAGAAGGCAGCCCCCAAGAAGGAAGCCTGAGCGCGCACGTCGCGGCTCGGCCTCTCGAACGAATTAAGGAGCATCAGTCATGGCACATAAAAAAGCAGGCGGTTCATCGCGCAACGGTCGCGACTCAGCCGGCCGCCGCCTTGGTGTGAAGAAGTTCGGCGGTCAGGAAGTGATCGGCGGCAACATTATCGTGCGTCAGCGCGGCACCAAGGTTTACCCGGGTGTCAACGTTGGCATGGGCAAGGACCACACGCTGTTCGCAACCGCCGAGGGCCAGGTCCGATTCCACGATGGCAAGCTTGGCCGCAAATATGTGTCGGTCGACGCCATGGCGGAAGCCGCCGAATAAGGACGATCTTCCAGGGTCGTCCACCAAGGGATGACCCGGAGCTGTCCTTTCCGCCAACAAGCGGAAACAAAGTTCGAAAAGAGGGAGACGGGTCACCCCCGTACTCCCTTTTTTCTTGCCTGAAATCCGCGCCCTAGCGGTCAGGCGCGAAAATCGGGCCATCCATCTCCCTCCATATCGAATGTCGTCAAAGCGTCACCATCTGGCGCCAGGGCGACAGGCAATTGGGAGTTAGAAAAGATGTTCGCGCGTACCGAAAGACTGTTGCTGCGGCCCGGCTGGCAAGAAGACGCCCCCGCGCTCGCCCGGGCGATCGGTGAGGAAGCGGTGGTCCGCAATCTTGCCCGAGCTCCTTGGCCCTATGGCGAAGAGCAGGCACAGGCATTTTTGAGCCAGCCGATCGATCCCGATCAACCGCGTTTCCTGATCTTCGCCCGCACCGGCGGCGCGCCGCGCCTCGTCGGCGGCTGCGGCATTTCGCCGAGTCCTGAGGGCGATCTCGAAATGGGTTACTGGATCGCGCGCCCCTATTGGGGTCTCGGCTTCGCGACCGAGGCGGGGCGCCAGCTGCTCCATATCGCACGCGCGATGAACCTGCCCAGGCTGTCGGCGGGCCATTTCGTCGACAATCCGGCGTCGGGCGCGGTGCTCCGCAAGCTCGGCTTTCGTCCGACCGGCAAGGTCGCGCAACGTTACAGCCTCGCGCGCGGCGGCGAAGCGGCGTGCGCGCTGTTCGAGGAAGGCGACGGTGACGCCGACGCTATCGTCACCCCGATGCGAAGCCGCATCGGGGTGGATGAGGATTTCCGCGAGGAAATCAGGCTGATGGCGGCGTGATGATTCTCCCCTCCCGCTTGCGGGAGGGGATCGACGATCATCCCCGCATCTTGTTCACCATGCCCATGATATCGTCGAGCGGATTGCCGTCGCCGTCCATGTCGAGCATTTTTCCCAAACCGCCCAGCCCGCCAGCCGACGGCGCGGCGCCGCCGCCCATCGCACCGCCGAGGACATTACCGAGCATGCCGCCCAGACCGCCCGAAAGCCCGCCACTCGCGCCGTCTTGCCCGCCCTGCTTCGCCATATAGCCCGCGACCATCATCGCGAGCATCGGCAGCATCCGCTTGAGCAGCCCCGAATCGATTCCGGTCTGCGCCGCCGCCTGTCCCGCGACCGTGCGACTGACGTCCTTCGACCCGAAAATCTGCCCGAGCACGTCATTGCCCTGGCTCACCGGAGTCGGCTGCGATCCGAGCACCGAGTCGAGAAGGCCGCCGCCGCCGAGCTGCCCAAGCAGCCCGCCAAGCCCCTCGACTCTACCCGATTGCGCCTGTTTCTTGAACCCGCCGAGGATCGCGGGAAGCAGCGCGTCGGCGCCCTGCTTCGCCGTTGCGGCCGGAATGCCCAATTCTTTCGCCATCGATTCGATGCCGCCGGCCTGCGCCAGAATGTCGGTGAGATTCATTTCTTTTCTCCCTCTCGATCGCGGATCGAACCGCGACGATCGGCGTTTGTTATAGCAGCCGCCGGGAGGAGGAGGAGTCGTTCATTTGGCTGTCATTCCCAAGTGCATAGTCCTAGCCTGTGGCTATCCGACTCGCCCTTTCCGGGTTGGCCGCATCTCTAGTGGGAGCTTGAACAATGAGCATTTTCGGCAAGATCAAAGACGCGATTTTCGGCAAGAAGGCCGTCGCCGCACAGCCCGCCGCGCCGGCCGCGCCCAGCCCCGTCGGCACCGCGCTCGACGCCGCGACGCAGGCGATGGCCTCGGCCGCCGCGGCGCCGGTCGACGTCGACGCGATCCTCACCGCCGAGGCGGCGAACGCCGGGCAGGATCTCAACTGGCGCACGTCGATCGTCGACCTGATGAAGCTGCTCGGCATCGATTCGAGCCTCGCCAACCGCAAGGAGCTGGCGCAGGAGCTCGGCTATACCGGCGCGCTCGACGGCAGCGCCGAGATGAACATCTGGCTGCACAAGGCGGTGATGCGCGAACTCGCGGCCAACGGCGGCAAAGTGCCCGCCGACCTTACCGACTGATAGACGGCCGATAATTTTCGACCGGGGGCGGGCAAGCATCGGCTTTCCCGCCCCCTTTTCATTGACCGCGCCGCGCCGCACTCCCTAGACAGGTTTCACAAGAAACAAGTCGCAGGGAGCCCGTAGTGCAACATCCGCTTTCCACCCCCGTCAGCCGCCGCCGCACGCTTGCCACGCTGGGCGCGGGCACTGCGGGCCTCGCGATCGCGGGTCCCGCCGCGGCGCTGCAGGACCCGCCCAAGAGCGACGCGCAGCAGCTTCTCACATCGGTCGCCGACAATCTGCTCGCCCAGTCGCCCGAGGGCGCGACCTCGCTCGGCATCGACACCGGCGCGCGCGCGGCGATGCGCGGGCGGCTCGGCGATCGCTCGGCGGCGGGGGTGACGGCGCTCGCCGACACGCTGAAGGCCGACATCGCGCGCGTCCGCGCCTTCGACAAGGCGGGGCTCGACCATGCCACGCGCACCAGCCTCGCTGTCGTCGAAAGCGCCTATGACGTCGCGCTCGCGGGCTTCGCCCTGCCCTATGGCGACGTCGCGGTCGGCGGCTGGCGCAACACGCCTTACGTGGTGATTCAGAATGTCGGCGCTTATCTCGACATTCCGAAATTCCTCGACAGCGACCATCCGGTGAAGAGCTCGGCCGACGCCGAAGCCTATTTGTCGCGCCTCAATGCCTTTCCCGGCGTGCTCGACGGCGAGACCGGGCGGCTGAAGGCGGCGGGCGGGCAGGGTCTGATCGCCCCCGCCTTTCTGATCGACAAGGCGGTGACGGCGATGGAAGCGACGATCGCCGATGCGAAGGCGGGCGGCTCGATGGTCGAAAGCCTCGTCCGACGCACCGGCGAAGCGAAGATCGCCGGCGACTGGTCGGCGCGTTCGGCGAAGATCGTGCAGGGGCCCGTCGCGGCGGCGCTCGAACGCCAGCTCGCCGAGTTGAAGGCGCAGCGGCCGAAAGCGACGATGGACGCCGGCATGTGGGCGCGTCCGGGCGGCGACGAATGGTATGCGTGGGGGCTGCGCGCCTCGACCACCACGCGCATGACCCCCGACGAGATTCACGCGATGGGCCGCGAGGAGCTGGCCGAGCTGCACGGGCGGATGGACCCGATCCTGAAGAAGCTCGGTTATACGCAGGGTTCGGTCGGCGACCGGATGAACGCGCTCGCCAAGGACCCCAAATATAAATTCCCCGACAATGATAAGGGCCGCGCCGAGATCGTCGCCTATATCCAGACGTGGCTCGGCAAGATCCGCGCCGAGCTGCCGCGCGCCTTCCGGACTTTGGTAAAGGGCAATGTCGAGGTCAAGCGGCTGCCGCTGGCCGAGGAGCCCGGCGCGCCCGCGGCCTATGGCGGCGCGGGGTCGATCGACGGCAGCATTCCGGGGCGCTTCTGGATCAACCTTCGCACGACCGAGCTGCACAGCAAATATTCGCTGCCCGACCTTGCGATGCACGAAGCGATTCCGGGCCATGCCTGGCAGGGCGAATATGCCCATGCGATGCCGCTGATCCGTACGATGCTGGCGTTCAACGCCTATTCCGAAGGCTGGGCATTATACGCCGAGCAGCTTGCCGACGAGCTCGGCCTCTATGATGATTTCGAGGTCGGGCGGCTGGGTTATCTCCAGTCGCTCGCCTTCCGCGCCTGCCGCCTCGTCGTCGACACCGGCCTCCACGCCAAACGCTGGACGCGCGAGCAGGGCGTCGAATTCTTCGTGCGCGAGAATGGCTCGAACCCGCTCGAGGTCGCGAGCGAGGTCGATCGCTATTGCAGCTGGGCGGGACAGGCGTGCGGATACAAGGTCGGGCACAGCGAGATCGTGCGCCAGCGCGGGCTGGCGCAAAAGGCGCTCGGCGCGAAATATGACCTCCGCGATTTCAACGACATCGTCGTCAAGGGCGGTAACGTCCCGCTCGATGTGCTCGCGAAGAATGTCGAGGAATATGTCCGCGAGGCGAAGGCGTGACGGCCCGCAACATGATGCGGAGCCTGTTCGGCATCGCGCTGCTCGCCGCGACCCCGGCTCATGCCCACGAAGGTCACACCGATGAAGCGGCCGAGCCGCACGGCGGGGCGCGCGTCACCATCGTGACGAGCGACGTCGATCGTTTTTACGCGCTCTATGACGACCCCGCGCTCGCCGCGCAGCCCGAGCTGGTGGCGGCGCGCTACCTCGCCGCCCCGACGCCGGGGCTCGCGGAATTCATGGTGATGCGCCGCATCACCCCCGAAAAACTCGCCGCTGCGCTGCACAAAAAACCGCAGGTCTTTGCAGACGCGCGCGGTTGCGCGGCAAATCTTCCCGAGGTCCGTATGCGCCTCGTCGCCGCGACCGACCGCCTCGCGCGGCTTTATCCCGCCGCGAAATTCCCGCCGATCACCATCGCGATCGGCCGCGCCACGACGGCGGGAACCGCCAATGCGAAAGGGCTTTACATCGGTCTCGAAGCCCTGTGCGCCGCCAAATTCATCGAAGCCGACGACGAGGACCGCTTCGTCCATGTCATCGCGCATGAATATGTCCATGTGCAGCAGCCGCTGGCCCAGGTCGAGGACCGCGAAGAATCGGTGCTGCGCGCGGCGCTGGTCGAGGGCGCGGCCGAATTCGTCGCCGAGCGGATGACGGGATCGGTCGCCTATCCGCTGCTGCACCAATGGGCGAAAGGACGCGAGAAGGAGCTGGAGACGATCTTCCTCGCCGAAAAGGACCAAAAGGCGATCGGTTCGCGCTGGCTCTACAACCAGAAGGGCGCCGGCGGCTGGCCGGGCGACCTTGGCTATTGGATCGGCTACCGCGTCGCCAAAAGCTATTACGACCGCGCGCCCGACAAGACAGCGGCGATCAAGGCGATCATCGAAATGCGCGATCCTGCCGCCTTCCTCGCGGCGAGCGGCTGGGTGGATACCGCGAGCCCCTGACGCGGACGGTTCCGCGCAGCGGTTGCCGAACATTTGCCGGCGAAGCCCGACAGACCGGCGCGGCGGCGGGATCGCCGCGGCGTAGGCGGCGGCGCCGGAACGGCAAGCAAGAGCAGCGCGATCAGCTTGCGATGCGGAAATTGCCGAAAAGGACATTCGCGCCGTTCCGCATCTGGATCGGGGCGCTGATGAAAAAATACCGGGCGGGGTCGCCATCGAACAGCCGCGAATCGGCGATTTTCTTGCCGTCGAGATAGGTCCGCATCATGTCGCCATCGACCGCGATCGCCACAGACATCACCCGGTTGGCATAGGGCCGATAGTCGAAATCGAAGGAATGATAATAGCCGGTGGCGCTGCTCGATGCGGTCGAGCTTCCGCCATAGTTGAGGTCTATCACCGCGATCCCGGCATTATTATGGGCATCCTGAACATAGGATCGCACGCTGTTGTCGGCGGTGAAGCCGAATGGCATCGCGCTCAGATCCTTCGTCGAATCGGCGGCGACGACAATGTCGAATTCGATCGTGAAACGGTCCGGAAGCCGGGGCGGCTGCTTGAGCTTGTAGGTCGCGAAACTCTGCAGCGACAGCCAGCGCCCGGCGAGGCCGTCGACGCTGACGGCCGATCCCGACCCATTGGTTTTCCAGCCTTGCGGCATCGACCCGATCGCTGCGGACGCAAAATCGTCGGCGACCAGCGTGCTGCGCCCCGGCGTGAAGCTGGAACCCTGGTTTACTCTTAGTCTGCCGCCACTTTCCCCGGCGTGGGTCGTCGATCGGGCTTCCTGCGGGGCGTCCCCTCCGCCGACAAGCTCGCGCTCGACTTCGCGTTTCACCTGGCCGATCAGATCACCCAGTTGCGCGGCGGCGGGCGACGCGGCGACAAGGAAAGGGAGCGCCACGAATACCGCAATTGAACGGGAGAGAAGAGGAGGCATAATTTCTCCTAAGCCATTGGCAAAGGCCGCAGATTGGCGGCGGTTTTCATCGCGCTCCTGCTTAGGCGAATCCGCCGACCGATTTCAACCCGCTATGCGAGCGGCGTATTACGGGCGCTCATCCGCCGGGGATGGCGCGTCCGGCAGTGGCGCGAGGTCGGGTTCGACGAAGCCGCGGCGCGCGGGCACCGAAAACAGCCGCTCGCGGCTGTAGAAGCGCAGCGGCCAGTCGCGGCGGCCGATGTCCGAGAGCAGCAGCGCGTTGACCCGATTCGCCAGTCCCGTCTCCGCCGTCTGCGACAGAAACAGCCGCACGCCCGCGACATAGGCGCGGGTGATGCTGTCGTGATAACCCTGCATGTCGTCGTTCACCCCGCCGACGCTTTCGTTGAAACGGCGGATGATCGCGGCGATCTCGGCATCGACGTCGATGTCGGGGCGTTCGCTGAGCAGCCAGAGGCAGGCCGCCAGATGCGCCTCGTGCGTCCACGCCTCGCGCGGCAAGGCGCAGGCGAGCAGCCCCTCACCGAGCGCGCGAATGTCGGAATCGCGCGCGAACAGGCGCGGCGAATATTCGGTGGTCATTGGTCCGGTCCTTCCGGGTGATTGAGCACCCGGAAGCGAGCCGGGTCAATCAGGCCGCGACGGCGGTCCGCGGCGCCGCTTGGCGGACACCTTCGTCGACATGTTCCGCAAATTGCGCGAAATTGTCGATGAATTGCTGCACCAGGGTTTGCGCGGTGCGGTCATAGGCGGCCTTGTCGGCCCAGGCGTTCCTGGGATCGAGGATCGCGCTGTCGACGCCCGGAACCGCGACCGGAAATTCGAAGCCGAAATTCGGATCCTTGCGGAATTCGGCGTCGTTGAGGCTGCCGTCGAGCGCGGCGTTCAAAAGCGCGCGGGTCGCCTTGATCGGCATGCGCTTGATGCCGTCCACCGTCGCCATGCCGCCGGTCCAGCCGGTGTTGACGAGCCAGCACTGGACGCCGCCCTCGGCGATGCGCTCCTTCAAAAGATTGCCATAGACCGACGGATGGCGCGGCATGAAGGGGGCACCGAAACAGGTCGAGAAGGTCGCCTCGGGCTCGGTCACGCCGATCTCGGTCCCCGCGACGCGCGCGGTATAGCCCGAGAGGAAGTGATACATCGCCTGATCGGGGGTCAGCTTCGCGATCGGGGGCAGCACACCATAGGCGTCGGCGGTGAGCATGATCACCGTCCGCGGCACCGGCCCCATATTCCGTTCCGACGTGTTCGGAATGAAGTCGATCGGGTACGAACCGCGGCTGTTCTCGGCGAGGCTCGCGTCGTCGAAATCCAGTTCGCGCGTTTCGGGGTCCATCACGACATTTTCGAGGATCGTGCCGAAGCGTTTGGTGGTCGCGAAAATCTCGGGCTCGGCTTCGGGCGAGAGGCGGATCATCTTGGCGTAGCAGCCGCCCTCGAAATTGAAGACCGCGGTGTCCGACCAGCCATGCTCGTCGTCGCCAATCAGCGTGCGCGAGGCGTCGGCCGACAGCGTCGTCTTGCCGGTGCCCGAAAGGCCGAAGAAGACCGCGGTGTCGCCATCGGCGCCGATGTTCGCCGAACAGTGCATCGGCATCACGCCCTTCACCGGGAGCAGATAGTTGAGGATGCCGAACACCGACTTTTTCATCTCGCCGGCATATTGCGTGCCGCCGATCAGGATCAGTTTCTCGGTGAAGTTGACCGCGATCACCGTTTCGCTGCGCGTGCCGTGCTTCGCGGGGTCGGCGCGGAAGCTCGGCAGGTCGATGATCGTATATTCGGCCGCGAACGCCGCGAGCTCGGCCGCGGTGGGGCGGCAGAGAAGCGTGCGGATGAACTGGCTGTGCCAGGCAAATTCGGTGACGACCTGCACCGCGACGCGATGTTCCGCCTGCGAACCGCCGAACAGCTGCTGGCGATAGAGTCGCGGGCGTTCGGCGAGGTGCGCGAGGAAATCGGCCTTGAGCGCCGCGAAATGATCGGGGGTCATCGCCACGTTGGTCTTGCCCCACCAGATGGTGTCGCGCGTTTCATCGTCCTGGACGATGAACTTGTCCTTGGCGCTGCGCCCCGTGTGCCTGCCCGTCGCGACGACGAGCGGGCCGTCCTTGGCGAGCCGGCCTTCATCGTGGCGCACCGCATCCTCGATCAGCGCCGACGTGCCCCGGTTTTCGGCCACCTCCGCCCGCGTCTCGACGGTGTCGCTGCCGATCATAACCTTGGTCATTCGCTTCGCCTTTCCTTGTCCGGCCCCGCCGTCTGCATACCTATGCAATGCTTAGCGCGCTAATGGGCTGGCCCGCATCTGCATGGGTGCCGACGTGTCCGCCGATTCCGAAATCCCGGCCGCGTTAGCGAGGGCGGAGGCCGAGGTCAAAAGATTAACGTGGCGCAGTGCAGCATGTGCGACGAGCGCATGACGGGAGGAACCGGTGCCATGCGCGCGCGGTTGTCGCTGAACGCCGGATAGGCTAATCGCTCACTCGGAGCCCGCCCAATGGAAAGAGCATGACGGCAACCATCGCGCTGGTCGACGACGACCGCAATATATTGCAATCGCTGTCGATCGCGCTGCAGGCCGAAGGATTCGTCACGCGCGTCTATTCGGACGGCGAGGCGGCGCTGAAGCCGCTGATCGACAATCCGCCCGACCTGGCCGTGTTCGACATCAAGATGCCGCGGATGGACGGGCTCGAACTGCTGCGCCGGCTGCGCGAAAAGAGCCAGCTGCCCGTCATCTTCCTGACCAGCAAGGACGACGAGATCGACGAGGCGCTCGGTCTCGCGATGGGCGCCGACGATTATATCGCCAAACCTTTCTCGCAGCGGCTGGTGATCGCGCGCATCCGCGCCATCCTGCGCCGCGTCGAACTCAACCGCGCCGCGCCGAGCGAGGACGAGCCCGTCGCCGAGCCGATCACGCGCGGGCGGCTGAGCATGGACCCCGCGCGGCACAAGGTCGCGTGGGACGGCAAGGATGTGACGCTGACCGTCACCGAATTCCTGATCCTCGAAACGCTCGCGAACCGCCCCGGCGTCGTGCGCAGCCGCAACCAGCTGATGGACGCCGCCTATCAGGATGACGTCTATATCGACGACCGCACGATCGACAGCCACATCAAGCGCCTGCGCCGCAAGTTCCGCGAGGTCGACCCCGAATTCGACGCGATCGCGACTCTCTATGGCGCGGGCTACCGTTTTGCCGATGAAAGCTGAGGCCCAAAAACACGACCGGCTGAAAGCCGACGCGAGCATCGCCGAGCAGGAGGAATCGCCGCTCGTCTGGTCGGCGCGCTGGTCGCTGACGACGCGCATCCTGGCGGTCAACATCCTCGCCGTCGCGCTGCTCGCGGGCGGCTTCTATTATCTCGACACCTATCGCAGCCGACTGGTCGACACACGCATCGAGGTGATGAAGGACCAGCTCGCGATGCTCGACAGCGCGCTCGAAGCCGCGCGGCCCGACCAGCGCGCCACCCTGATCCGCGAATTCACCGCGGCGACCGAATCGCGGCTGCGCTTCTATGGCGCCGACGGCAGGCGCGTCTCCGACAGCTTCGCGAGCGGGCCGGCGACCTACACGCTGCGCGATCCCGAGCTGCAGCCGTGGAAACGCGATGCCGCGCGCGCGATGGATCGCGGCATCGACTGGATTGTCGGCGCGCCGAGCTATCCCGACTTCGAGGAGCCGCGCATCGACCGGGCGGAATCGTGGCCCGAAGTCGTCGAAGCGCAGGCGAGCGGCCTCGCGGCGAGCCGCTTCCGCTATGCGCCCGAACGCACCCCGCTGCTCAGCGCCGCGCGCGTCGTCGATCTCGAAACGCCGCAGACGGTGCTGATGACGCTCAACGCGCGCGACATCACGCGCACGGTGCGCGCCGAACGCTTTCGGCTCGCGGTGGTCATCCTCGTTGTGCTGATGGCGTCGGTGCTGCTCTCGCTCTTTCTCGCGCGCACGATCGTCCGCCCGCTGCGCCGCCTCGCGCGCGCCGCCGTCCGCGTCCGCCTCGGCCGCGCGCGCGAAGTCGTCGTGCCGCGCCTGCCGAGCCGCCGCGACGAGATCGGCACGCTCGCGCGCGCGCTCAGCGACATGACGCAAGCCCTTCGTGAACGCATCGACGCGGGCGAGCATTTCGCCGCCGACGTGACGCACGAGCTCAAGAATCCGATCGCCTCGGTCCGCTCGGCGATCGAGGGTCTCGGCCGCGTCACCAGCGACGAGCAGCGCGCGCAATTGCTCCGCATCGCCGACGAGGATGTCCGCCGTCTCGACCGGCTGGTGAGCGACATCAGCGAGGCGAGCCGCGTCGACGCGCAATTGTCGCGCACCCTGTTCGAGCCCGTCGACGTCGGCATTATGATCGAATCGATGCTCGCCGCGCGCGCCGCGCGGGTCGAGGCGGGCACGCCGCACCCGCGCGTCGCCTTCGCGCGCCCGCGCAAGGGGACGACCGTGGTGATGGGCGACGGCCACCGGCTCGAGCGGGCGATCGACAATGTCATCGACAATGCGATCAGCTTCTCGCCCGCGGACGGTCTCGTCTGCGTCTCGGCGACCCGGCTCGGCGACGAGGTGCATGTGAAGGTCGACGACGACGGCCCCGGCATCGAACCGGCGCAGCGCGACGCGATTTTCCGCCGCTTTCACAGCGAGCGCCCGCCGGGCGAGGCGTTCGGCCGGCACAGCGGCCTCGGCCTCGCGATCGCGCGGACGATCGTCGAGGGGCACAGCGGGACGATCAGCGCCAAGGATCGTGACGACGCCAAACCCGGCGCCAGCCTGCTGATCACGCTGCCGGCGCGCGACGGCGGGCACGAGGCGGCGTAAGCGTAATCGTCGCCCTTGCGAGGGCCGGGGCCGCTGGAGCGTGATCAATCGTGATTGAATCGTCATCCCGGCGAAGGGTGGAGGCGACGTTCATCCTATCGCCTTGCGGCACCGCTTCGGCGCCGGTAAGCCTTGCGCCATGCTTCCGAGCCGGACCAGAACCGAAATCGTCAATATCCATGCGAGCTGCGTCGCGGCGGGCAATGGCGGCGTGCTGATTCTCGGCAATTCGGGGCAGGGCAAATCGGACCTCGCGCTGCGGCTGATCGATCGCGGCGCCAGGCTGGTCGCCGACGATCGCTGCGACATCTGGTTCGAGCGCGATCGCCTGTGGTGCCGCCCGCCCGAAAATCTGGCGGGCAAGCTCGAGGTGCGCGGGATCGGGATCATCGAACGGCCATGGACGGCACCGGTGCCGCTCGCGCTCGCGGTCCGGCTGTCGGACCGTTACGACCGCATGCCCGCGGTGGGTCAGGTCGAGACGGTCGCGGGCCACCCGCTCCCCGCGCTGCTGCTATCGGCGTTCGAGGCGTCGGCGCCGATCAAGATCCTGCTCGCGCTCGAACAGCTGGCGCCCGCGGCATGAGCCAGGATGCCGAATCGCGGCTGCTGCTCGTCACCGGCCTGTCGGGCGCGGGCAAATCGACCGTGCTCAAGGTGCTAGAGGATCTGGGCTGGGAGGTCGTCGACAACCTGCCCCTCGCGCTGCTCGAAACGCTGATCGACGCCCCCGTCAAGCCCGGCGAGGCGGGGCGCCCGCTCGCGATCGGCATCGACAGCCGCAGCCGCGGCTTCCGCCCCGCCTTGCTCGTCCGGCGGATCAAGGAATTGCGCGAGAGCGGCCGCCGCGACATCCAGACTTTGTTCCTCGATTGCGCGGGCGCCGAGCTCGAGCGCCGCTTTTCCGAGACGCGGCGTCGCCACCCGATGGCCGAAGACCGCCCGGCCGCCGACGGCATCGCGCGCGAACGCGAGATGATGGAGCCGCTCCGCCGCTGGGCCGAGCATGTCGTCGACACGACCAATTACAGCAGCAACGATTTGCAACAGGAAATCCGCCAACGCTTCGGCGATGCCGGCGAGGGCGAGCCGGTGCTCAACATATTGAGTTTCGGCTTCGCACGCGGCCTGCCGCGCAACGCCGACCTCGTGTTCGACATGCGCTATCTGCGCAACCCGCACTGGGATCCGAAGCTCAAGCCCGGCACCGGGCTCGACCCCGATGTCGCCGCTTATGTCATCGCCGACCCCGCCTATGAGGACAGCGTGTCGCAGATCGAGCGACTGATCCTGACGCTGTTGCCGCGCTACCGCGCCGAGGGCAAATCCTATGTCACCATCGCTTTCGGCTGTACGGGGGGGCGGCATCGCTCGGTCCATGTCGCGGCGCGTGTGACCCAAATGCTACGCGAGTCCGGTTATGAGCCAGTGCTGACCCACCGCAATCTTGACTCCGCGCCGCAAGATGGGCTTGAGGGCAGGCCCCCGCCCGCGTCTCCCGCATCCGGCGGCAACATATAAGGGTCGACGACTGCAATGCCGAACGATAAGGCTCTGCCGCTTTTGGGAATGGTGCTCGTCACCCACGGCCGCCTTGCTGAGGAAATGGTGCGCGCGATGGAGCATGTCGTCGGTCCCCAAAGGGCGATCGCGACCGTGTGCATCGGCCCCAACGACAATATGGAAATGCGCCGCAAGGAAATCGCCGACGCGATTCGCAAGGTCGACGAAGGCCGCGGCGTCGTCATGCTGACCGACCTGTTCGGCGGCACGCCCTCGAACCTCGCGATCAGCCTGCTCGAAGCGGGGCGCACCGAAGTGATCGCCGGCGTCAACCTGCCGATGCTGATCCGCCTCGAAAGCGCGCGCAAGACGATGGAGTTGCGCGCCGCGGTGATCGCGGCGAAGGAAGCCGGCCAGAAATATATCTCGGTCGCGTCGGAAATGCTGGGAGTAGGCCCTTGAACGAAAATTCCGAGACGGTCGAAATCACCAACCAGCGCGGCCTCCACGCGCGCGCCAGCGCCAAATTCGTGACCTTCGTCAGCCGCCTGCCCGAAAGCGTGTCGGTCGAGGTCGAAAAGGGCGGATCGCGCGTCAACGGCACGTCGATCATGGGATTGATGATGCTCGGCGCCGCCAAGGGCGATTCGATCACCATCCATACGAAGGGCGACGGCGCCGACGCGGCGCTGCTGAAACTCGTCGGGCTGGTCAAGGACAGCTTCGGCGAGGATTGACGGCATGCGCCGTTCCACCATCGAAAGCCTGTCGAATCCGCTGGTGAAGCGGATGCGGCTGCTGCGCGAGAAGCGCCATCGCCGCGCCGAGGGGCTGTTCCTCGCCGAAGGGCTGCGCATCGCGACCGAAGCGCGCGAGGCGGGCGTTTTGCCGCAATGGCTGTTCCTCGGCCCCGAGGGCGCGGCGCATCCGCTCGCGAAGGCACTGGCCGACGCGACGATGGCGGCGGGGGGCGAAGTGATCGACACGACGCCCGCGATCCTCTCCAAATTGTCGGGCAAGGACAATCCGCAGACGATCGTCGGCATCTATGCCGAACCCGAAACGACGCTCGCCGATCTCGACCGCGACGCGGCGCCGATCTGGCTCGTCGCCGAGCGCCTGCGCGATCCGGGCAATCTCGGCACGATGCTGCGCACCGGCGACGCGGTCGGCGCCGGCGGGCTGATCCTCTTGGACGACAGCACCGACCCCTATGCGGTCGAGGCGGTGCGCGCGAGCATGGGGGCGATCTTCACGCAAAAGCTCGTGGTCGCACGCTGGGAGGAATTCCTGCCCTGGCTGCGCCAAGGGCCCGGCCAACTCGTCGCGACGTGGCTCGGCGGCGATACCGAGGATTATCAGGCGGTGCGCTATGCCGCGCCGACCTTCATCCTCACCGGCAATGAATCGCAGGGCCTGCCGCCCGCCTATGCCGCCGCCGCCGACGTGCGGGTGAAGATGCCGATGCTGGGCAAGGCCGACAGCCTCAACGCCGCGATCGCGACCGCGGTGATGGCCTATGAGGTGCTGAACCAGCGGCGGAATTGAGCGGCGCGCAATTCCGTTCAGGCGGCGGCCATCCCTATGCTATACTGTCGTGATTCCAACCCGCTCGCATCGAGCGAAGTCGAGATGCCCCTCGACCATGCGCCGTACCGACGGGTGTCTCGACTTCCAGCCAAGCTGGAAGTTTATCCTGAGCGCCTGTAAGGCAGTCGAAGGGCTCGACACGAACGGGCTGTTGGAGTGCGCGCATGTCAAAATATCTTTCCGTCTGTACGCTTGGCTTGATGCTCGCCGCCTGCGCGCCTGTCGCCGAAGGCCCGCAAGGCCCCGGCGAACCGCCCGCCGCCTATATGGCGCTCGGCACCGAGCCCGGCTGGACGCTCGAGATCACGCCGTCGCGGCTCAACTATGACGGCGATTATGGCGAGACCAAGATCATGGTGCCGAACCCCGGCGCGCGCGCCGTCGCGAACGGCGAACATTATGTCACCGATCGCCTGAAGGTCGAGGTCGCGCGCGGCGAATGCAGCGACGGGATGAGCGACCGCCGCTATCGCGACACGGTGACGGTGACCGCCGACGGCAAGACGGTGAAGGGCTGCGGCGGCGGGATCTTGCCGCCGACCGAGCTTGCGGGAACCAACTGGACCTTCGTGTCGATCGGCGGGGTGCCCGTCGCGGCCGATCGCCCGACCACGCTCGCCTTCGAAGCCGACCGGCTGAGCGGCAGCGCGGGCTGCAACCGGTTTTCGGGCGGCTATGCGGTTGCGGATCGCACGCTGACCGCCGACCCGTTGATGGCAACCAAGATGGCATGCCCCGGCGCGGGCATGACGCAGGAAAGCGCCTTCTTCGCGCTTATGCGCGGCCCGGTTAGCCTGACCTTTCCGACCGACGGCACCTTGATCCTGACGGGAAGCGGCGGGCAGACCGCGGTGCTGAAGCGGGTGATTTAAATAGAAAGAGGCAGGCGAAATTCGCCTGCCTCTCCTCGACCAGCAATCTCGCGCTTCAGCTAAGGCTTCAGCAACTTAAGAAAGCTCTTCAATGCTTGCATTGCTTCCGAAAAATTCGGAAACTTGCATGCAGATACCGCAATCCATCGGCCTTCTGGAGTGGTAATAAACCACTGCCAAGCGTTCGGCTCAACTTCAGCGCAATATTTGTGCAGCATCGACATAGCTGTTCTCCTCTATGGAGGGCCACATCAGACGAACCGCGATTATTGTTCAGCAAGAATATAAATAGGACTTCCGAAAACCCCGTCGCTGCAATGAAATACAATCTCTCGGGAGGATAGTCAGATCTTCTAAGGGAATCTTAGCATCACCGTCACGGCACGTTCCGCTCATTTCAATCTTTATGGGCCCATATTACATTCCTCCCATTAATGGGGTCAGCTGGTCAAGCTAGGCATCGACGCCGTTCTCCGTTGGAGGCTCGGTCGTCGGTATTCGAGTAATGAGACGAGCATTCTGCTCCGCCGCGGGCGGAGTCGCAAGTGACTTGTCTCCAGTTTCTATGTCCAAACTCTCGAAACGTCGCGCTTGCGTCAGCACCTGCGACTCGAAGCTGCCAACAAAGGCATTGTACGCACCCGTTGCCTGATCAAGATTGCGACCAACCCGCGCGATATGGGAGCCCATCACTGACATGCGCGCATAGAGCTCTTTGCCAAGAGCCGCGATCTCTCGCGCCTGTCCTGCAACCTTCTCCTGCCGCCACACCGCCGCGACGGTGCGCGCGATGGCGATGAGGTTGGTCGGGGTGGCAAGCAGCACCTTGCGTTCGAAGGCATAATCCCAAAGCTCATGGTCCTGATCGAGCGCGGCGGCGAGGAAATGTTCGCCGGGGACGAACATCACGACGAAATCGGGCGTGTCGTCGAACTGGTTCCAATAGCTTTTGGCGCCGAGCGTGTTGACGTGCGCCTTCATCGCCGCGGCATGCGCGGCGAGGTGCGTCACCTTCTCGCGCTCGTCGACCGCGCCGAAGGCATCCTGATAGGCGTTGAGCGACACTTTGGCGTCGATGACGAGGCTCTGCCCGCCCGGCACTTTCACGACGACGTCGGGGCGCAGCCGCCCGCCGTCGCCGTCCGCGACGCTGACCTCGGTCTGGAAATCAGCGTATTCGGAAAGCCCGCAGCTTTCGAGCACATTGCGGAGTTGCTGTTCGCCCCAGCGCCCGCGCGCCTTGGGCGCGTTCCTGAGCGCGTTGACCAGCTTTGCCGCTTCGCTCGAAACGCGCTCGTTCTGTGCCCGCATCGATTCGATCTGCCCTTGCAGAATTCCGAAGGCACTCTGCCGATCAGCTTCGACCTTGCCGACAGCCTCCTCATATTTGGCGAGTCGCTGGTGAACCGGCTGCAGCAGTGCCTCTAAACTCTTCCCCGCGGTCGTCTCGCTTTCCTTGAAACGCGCCTCGGCGCGCTCGAGGAACGCCTTTTGTGCTTCGCCCAGCATCGCCTGTCCAACCTCGCGAAACTGCGCGGTGAGCGCGGCCTGCGCGTCCTTCAATTGCGCGATCTGCGCATCGTGCGCCGCGTCGCGCGCCTTTTGTTCGCTGAGCAGCGCCGCGAGCCGGATATCCGCCGCCTTGCGCGCCTCGGCCTCGGCCGCGAGGTCGGTCACGGCACTCCTGAACCGCTCCGCGAGACCGTCGCGCTCGGCCTGGAGTCCTCCCGACTGCCGTCCGGCAAACAGCCAGCCGATCAGCGCGCCGATGGCGAGGGCGACAAGGGCGACGATGAGCGAGCTTCCATCCATGGCGGGAACATAGGACGAACGCCGCCCGTCTGGCTAGCCGCTATTTATCGCCGGGCCGTCACGCCGCGCTCCACGACGAGGGCAGTATGGCGCGATAGGCCTCCACCCCCGGCGCGCCGCCCACCACCATGCCCTGCGTCAGCAGCCAGTAATGCCGCACGATCTCGGCCTGTTGCTCAAGCCCGTAGCGCGCGAGCGGCCAGCCGGGTTTGAGGCTGTAGCTGTAGGTCGCAAACGGATGGCGCATCAGCACCAGATACCAGCGCCCGCGCGTTTGCGCCTGCCACACATGCGTCATTTCATGGATGAACAGCCCCTGGAGCCGCTGCGACGCCGCGCTGAAATCGTCGCAATAAAGATCGCCATGCGGGTTGAAGTGGATGCTGCCCATCGGCGCCATCACGATATGGCGCGGCTGGAAGAATATCCATTTATGGTGGCAGATGCGTACCCGGTCATAGGCGATCGCGTCGCCGAACACCGTCCGCGCGAGCGCGATCTCGCCAGCCGTCAGCGGTCGTGACGAGCGCGGCACCGATGCTTACTTCTTCGCGGCGTCCGGCGCCGCCCCTTCGGCGCCTTTCTCCATCGAACCATGGTCCATCGCGCCATGACCGGCCGCTTCGGCGCCGCCTTCGGCCGGCTTGATCACCAGGTCGAAGAGGATGCGTTCATTATTATTGTTGGTGAAGACGAACGCCATCGGCAGTTTGCCCGCGCGCACCGCGGCGCCGTTGATGCCCCAGATCATCAGATGCTTGCCGCCCTGCTTGAACACGAGTTCGCCCTTGGCGGGGACCGCGGCGCGGAGCAGCGGCTTCATCGTCGTCACATTGTTCTCGCGCACGCTTTCGTGCATCTCGACGCGCTGCGCGAGGTCGCTGGTCACCGCGACCAGCTCGACGTCGCGCGGGCCGCCTTCGACGCGGAAATAGCCGACCGACGGGCGATCGGGCGTCGCCCCCATCACGATATGGCCGCTGACCACGTTGAGCGGCTGCCCGGCGCCGAGATTTTCGCCGCAGCCGGTCAGGCTGAGCGCGGCGACGGCAAGGGCGGCGCCAAAGAGACTCGAGGCGAAGGGTTTCATTTTGGGAGGACTCCGTAAAAGCGCGACAAATTCGCACCCTCGATAAGCCGTGAAAGCCCTTGTGCCAAGGATTAGCGCACCTATATCGCGCCCATGTAACCCCCATGGGATCAACAGGACGGCGTGCCTTTTCAGGGCGCCGGAAGAAGCAACAAGGACGTATTATCAATGGCCAAAGTGATCGGGATCGACCTCGGCACCACGAACAGCTGTGTCGCGGTGATGGAAGGCGGAAAACCCAAGGTTATCGAAAATGTCGAAGGCACGCGCACGACCCCGTCGATCGTCGCCTTTGCGAAGGATGGCGAGCGCCTGATCGGCCAGCCGGCGAAGCGCCAGGCCGTCACCAACCCCGAAAACACCGTTTTCGCGGTGAAGCGCCTGATCGGCCGCCGGTTCGACGATCCGATCACCAAGAAGGACACCGAGCTGGTCCCCTATACGATCGTCAAGGGCAGCAACGGCGACGCGTGGGTCAAGGCCGGCAATGAAGATTATTCGCCGTCGCAGATTTCGGCCTTCATTCTTCAGAAGATGAAGGAAACCGCCGAGGCCTATCTCGGCGAAAAGGTCGAGCAGGCGGTGATCACCGTTCCCGCCTATTTCAATGACGCGCAGCGCCAGGCGACCAAGGACGCCGGCAAGATCGCGGGCCTCGAAGTGCTGCGCATCATCAACGAGCCGACCGCCGCCGCGCTCGCCTATGGCCTCGACAAGACCGAGAACAAGACGATCGCGGTCTATGACCTTGGCGGCGGCACCTTCGACATCTCGGTGCTCGAAGTTGGCGACGGCGTGTTCGAGGTGAAGTCGACCAATGGCGACACTTTCCTCGGCGGTGAGGATTTCGACAGCAAGCTCGTCGAATATCTCGCCGACGGCTTCAAGAAGGACGAAGGCATCGACCTGCGCGGCGACAAGCTCGCGCTCCAGCGCCTGAAGGAAGCCGCCGAAAAGGCGAAGATCGAGCTGTCGACCGCCGCGACGACCGAGGTCAACCTGCCCTTCATCACCGCCGACGCCAACGGGCCGAAGCATCTGGTGAAAACGATCACGCGTTCGGACCTCGAAAAGCTGGTCGAAGAGCTGGTGAAGCGCACCCTCGAGCCGTGCAAGAAGGCGATCAAGGATGCCGGCATTTCGGCGAGCGAAATCGACGAAGTCGTGCTCGTCGGTGGCATGACGCGCATGCCGCGCGTGCGCGAAGTCGTGAAGGATTTCTTTGGCAAGGAACCGCACACCGGCGTGAACCCCGATGAAGTCGTCGCGATCGGCGCCGCGATCCAGGCGGGCGTGCTGCAGGGCGACGTCAAGGACGTGCTGCTGCTCGACGTCACCCCGCTGTCGCTGGGTATCGAGACGCTGGGCGGCATTATGACCAAGATGATCGACCGCAACACGACGATCCCGACCAAGAAGTCGCAGGTTTATTCGACCGCCGACGACAATCAGTCGGCGGTGACGATCCGCGTGTTCCAGGGCGAGCGCGAAATGGCGCAGGACAACAAGATCCTCGGCCAGTTCGACCTCGTCGGCATCCCGCCCGCACCGCGCGGTGTGCCGCAGATCGAGGTGACCTTCGACATCGACGCCAACGGCATCGTGTCGGTCCACGCCAAGGACAAGGGCACCGGCAAGGAACAGCAGATCAAGATCCAGACCTCGGGCGGTCTTTCGGATTCGGACATCGACCAGATGGTCAAGGATGCCGAGCAGTTCGCCGAGGAAGACAAGACGCGCCGCGAGGCGGCCGAGGCGAAGAACAACGCCGAAAGCCTGATCCACTCGACCGAACGCCAGATCGCCGAGCATGGCGACAAGGTCGACGCGGGGCTGAAGTCCGAGATCGAAGCCGCGATCGCCGAAGCCAAGACCGCGGTCGAAGGCGGCGATGCCGCCGCGATGACCGAAAAGGCCGGCGCGCTGGCGCAGGTCGCAATGAAGCTCGGCCAGGCGATCTACGAGAAGGAGCAGCAGTCGGCCGCGTCCCCCGGCGCCGACGAAGATGCCGGCGCCAATGCAGGCGGGGCGAAGACCGACGAAGACGTTGTCGACGCCGAATTCTCCGAAGTCGAAGACGACAAGAAGTAAGATGGACACGCGCCGCCGCGTCATAAATAGGGACTGTCCCTATTTATTGAGCGCGGCGGCCCCGTCGCCTTCAGGAACAGGGAATAAATAGGGACAGTCCCTATTTATGGATTGAACGCCATGTCACTCGACATCGATTATTACGAACTGCTCGAAGTCGAGCGCAGCGCCGACGATGCGGCGCTGAAGGCGAGCTATCGCAAGCTCGCGATGAAATATCACCCCGACAAGAATCCGGGATGCGGCGACAGCGAAGCGCGCTTCAAGGCGATCAGCGAAGCCTATGACTGCCTGAAGGACCCGCAGAAGCGCGCGATGTACGACCGCTTCGGCAAGGACGGCGTACGCGGCGCGAACGGCGGCGGCAATGGCGCCGATTTCGGCGACATCGGCGACATTTTCGAATCGATCTTCGGATCAGCGTTCGGCGGCGCGCGCCAGCAGCGCGGCCCCGCACGCGGCGCGGACCTGCGCTACGACATGGAAATCCGGCTCGAGGACGCTTTCGCCGGCTGCACGCGCGAGATCGAGGTCGACGTCGCCGCGCGCTGCGAGACGTGCGACGGATCGGGCGCCAAGCCCGGCACCCGGACCAACCGCTGCCAGACCTGCGCCGGCCACGGCAAGGTGCGCGCGCAGCAGGGTTTCTTCATGGTCGAGCGCACCTGCCCGACCTGTCAGGGCGCGGGCGAGGTTATCGCCGACCCGTGCAATTCATGCCATGGCGAAGGCCGCGTCGACCGGCGCAAGACGCTGACCGTCAACATCCCCGCCGGGGTCGACGAGGGCACGCGCATCCGCCTGTCGGGCGAGGGCGAGAGCGGCGCGCGCGGCGCCGCGCCGGGCGACCTCTACATCTTCCTCCACATGGCGCGGCACAAGCTGTTCGAACGCGAAGGCACGACGCTCTTCACCCGCGCGCCGATCAGCTTTACGACCGCGGCGCTCGGCGGCGAGATCGCCATTCCGGGCCTCGACGGCAAGAAGCACGACATCTCGATCCCCGCGGGCATCCAGTCGGGCAAGCAGCTCCGCCAGCGCGGCGCCGGCATGCCGGTGCTGAACGGCCGCGGCCACGGCGACCTCGTCGTCCAGATCGATGTCGAGACGCCGACGAAACTCACCGCGCGGCAGAAGGAATTGCTCTGCGAATTCCGCGAGACCGAGACCGGCGAGGAATGCCCTGCATCGCAAGGTTTCTTCGGCCGCATCAAGGAAATGTGGGACGATCTGACGGATTGATCGGTCTCGCTGCCAACCTCTCCAACATTGTCATTCCCGCGAAAGCGGGAACCCAGGTGCGAAGTAAGCCGAAGCACACTCTGGGTCCCCGCTTTCGCGGGGATGACGAGGATGGCTAGCCTATCTCCCCCCTCAACTCCGCGATCAACGCCTTCACCTTCGGCAACCGCCCCTCCTCCTCGTCGAGGATCGCGTGGAACGCACGCCGCTTGAGCGCCTTCAGTTCCTCCGCCGGCACCGCGCCGTCGCCGTTCACGCTGCTCGCGACGATGTCGCACAATCGGTCGGCGCCGTGGAGCCGCCCCCAGAGATAGTCATTCTCGCGGTAGGCGCGGCTGAAAAAGGCGCCGAAGCTGTTGAATTCGACCCCCTTCAGCATCGCCGCCGCGCCGCCGGTGCGGATCGCGGTCGCGTCCGACGGCGAGATGCGGTCGATCTTGATCGGGTCGAACTCGTCGAACCCCTCGCCCTGCAGCAGCGGCAGCGTCGCGATGTCGTAAAAGGGGTAGCCGAGATAGGCGAAAAGCATCGTGCGCCGGTCGTCCTTGGGCAGTTTTTCGAGCGCTGCGGCGATGACGATATCGGTTTCGGCATCAAGCGCGACAAGGTCGCGGCGCGCGGCGATCGCGTCGATCCATTGCCCGGGCTCGGTATCGGCGGGCACGTCGAGGTCGGCGAGCCAGGCATCGCCCTCGCGCTCGAGATATTGGCCGAGCGCGGCGAAAATCGTCTCGCGCATCTCCTCGCACACCGGGTCGCGTTTCTCGCGCGTCGCCTCGACCGACGTGTCGAGTTCGCGCGCGAGGAAGCGCAGGCGGCGGATGCGAAAGCCGAGGTCGTGGGTGCGGAAAAACTCGATCGCCTCGCTGCTCGCGCCCGCGCCTTTCTTGCCCGAAATCCGGTCGAGCCCGCGCGCGCGCGCCTCGGTCCACATCGCGATGCGGCGGTTGACGACATGCACCGGCCCCTCGGGCGGGACGAGCCGGTCGACGATGTTTCCGAGCTCGTCGATCACCGCCGACAGCTTCAGATGACCATAGGGCGCGAAGGCGAAACCCGCGCGCGCCGCCGCCTGATCCTGCGCCTTGGCGCGCCATTTCGCGAGCCGCGCCGGGGTCGGCGTGTCGAGGAAGAAGGTCGTGCCGAACAGCGCCGCGACCTGTTCCTCGACCTCGACCTTCATCGCGTCGATGATGTGCTGCATACGGCGGATGCGGCGCGACATGCCCTCGATCATCTCGATATTCTCGCGGATCGGCTGTTCGCGCGGGATCGCCGACAGCGAGCCGAGGATCGTCGGCAGGAAGCCCGGAAGCTGCCCCTCTTCGTCGGGTTCGCCCGGCTTGCCGATGCTGATCGCCTTATAATCGGGCTTGGGATCGATATAGATGAAACGGCGGTCGATCTCGCGACGTGCCGGGCGCTGCTTCAGCGCCGCGATCGCCGGACGGAAGGGCGCGTTCGCGAGCACCGCGCCGTCGATCAGCACGCGGTCGGCGGGGTCGCTATCGGCATCGCGCGGCAGCTGCGCACGGATGAAGGCGTCGCGCCCCGGCCAGCCCGCGCCGCGCTTTTCGAGCGCACTGTCGAGCTCGCGCAGCGTGAAGGGCGGAAAGGCGCCCGGAAAGCTCGCGGTCGCGCGCGCCGCGGCGACGAGCGCCGGCACATCGTCGAGCCGCTTGCCCGCGCGGCCGTTGTGCCGGAATTGCATGACCAGCCGATGTTCCTGCTCGGTCACGCGCGGCGGGCTGTTGAGCGTCAGTTGCTCCTTGTGCCCGGCAAAATCGGTCACCGAGACGATCAGATCGACCGGCTGCGCGGCGGGCATCAGCGGCGGGCCCTGCGCCCCCGCATCCATCGCGTCGAACGCGTCCAGAAGCAGGTTGGTGAAGGTCTCGCCGCCGAAGGGCGGTTCGAACCAGCGCGCGCGCACGAAGCGCGACAGCTTGGCGCGCACCTCGTCCTGCGCCGTTTCGCCGACGGTGCGGTCGATCGCGTTGCCGCGCCGCTTCATCGCCCAGCCGGCGATCGGAACCGCCCAGAATTTCGTCATCGCCGACAGCGGCCGCGCATCGGGATCGAGCAGGCTGTCGACGTCGGCGTCCTGCAACCATAGCTCGGTCAGCGGATCGAGCGATTTGCCCGTCGCGAGCCCGCGCGCGAGGAAGATACCGTTGATCCCGCCCGCGCTCGCCCCCGCGATGATGTCGGGAAGCACGCGCAGCTTGATATTGCCGCGATCCGCGATCGCGGCGAGCAGGTCGCGATAGACGCCCCCCGACCCCGCGATCGCCTCGCCATCGTGAAAGGCGCGCGATGCGGCGGCGAGCCGCCATATCTCCTTGGTGATACCGTGCATATAGACGGCAAGGCTGATGCCGCCGTAGCAAATCAGGGCGAAGCGCAATTCCTTTTCCCGCATGGTCAAGCTGATAGCGGGGTTTGATGCGCCGCGTCACCCCTTGCAGGGCGATCATGTGGGGCGGGGTGGTTTCCCGACCTTCCCTATCTGTCATCCCGGAAAGAAACATCCTCCCTGTGCCGCAGGCATGGGGAGGTGGCAGCCCGAAGGGCTGACGGAGGGGCTATAACGCACCGTCGCAGCCCCTCCACCACCGCCTGCGGCGGCGGTCCCCCTCCCCACGGCTTCGCCGCAGGGAGGATTAAAAGGCAGGTCCCACCCCTCATCCGCCACCCTCACGCAAAACCTCTTGCTTTTGCGAATGTGTCGCACTAGCGCGCGCTCCGAAACAGGAGTCTATAGATGAATCGCAAATTCGCCCTCGCCGCGCTTGCCTGCACGGCGCTTTCCTCGCCCGCCGTCGCGCAGGATGTCGCGCCCGCCGCTACGGCGGAGGGCGAAGACGCGATCGTCGTCACCGCCGCGCGCACCATATTGCCGCCGAGCGCGCTGCCGCTGACGATCGACATCATCGACAAGGACGCGCTCGACCAGCAGCTCGCGATTTCGGGCTCGGTGACCGACGCGGTGTCGACGCTCACCCCCAGTTTCTCGCCGACACGGCAGAAATTGTCGGGGTCGGGCGAGACGCTGCGCGGGCGCGCGCCGCTCTATGCGATCAACGGCATCCCCCAATCGACCCCGCTGCGCGACGGCAGCCGCGACGGCTTCACCATCGACGGCTTCTTCGTCGACCGGGTCGAGGTCATCTTCGGATCGAATGCGCTGCAAGGGATCGGCGGCACCGGCGGGATCATCAACCAGGTCACCGTCGGCGCCCCGGCCGAAGAAGGCGTGTCGGGCCGCACGCTGCTCCAGGCGACCGCCGACAATGATTTCTCGCGCGCCGGAATGGGCGGCAAGGCGGCGGGCCTCGTCCAGTACAAGGCCGGCCGTTTCGACGCCTCGGTCGGCGCCGCCTACGAGCTGCGCGGGCTTTTCAGCGACGGCGAGGGCCGCCCGGTCGGCATCAACCTGACGCAGGGCGAGACGATGGATTCGAAGGCGCTCTCGCTCTTCGGCCGCTTCGGCTATGCGGTCACCGACACGATGCGGCTCGACCTGATCGCGAGCCGTTTCGAGCTTGAGGGCGACGGCGACTATGCCCCGGTCGCGGGCGACAAGCTCGGCGGATTGCCGACGAGCGCCGAGCCCGGCTTGCCGCCGGGCGTGCCCGCCACCAACCGCACCGAAAGCGTCGCGCTGTCGCTCACCGACACCGACCTTGGCGGCGGCAATTTCGTCAGCCAGATCTTCTGGAACCGCAGCCGCGACACCTTCGGCGGCGAGCCCAATCCGATCGCGAGCTTTCAGGACCCGACGATCGCGCCGGCCGGCACATTGTTCGACCAGTCGCAGAACCGCAGCCGCAAGATCGGCGGCAAGCTGAGCTATGAGCGCGCGGTTCCCGGTTTCGAGGCGCTGACGCTGATCGCCGGCTTCGACGCGCTGTGGGACGAGACCGAGCAAAGGCTGATCGCGACCGGCCGCGCGTGGGTGCCGCCGACCGAGTTCCGCAGCTTCGCCCCCTTCGGACAGGCCAATTTAAAGCTGCTGGACGGCGCGCTGCGCCTGGCGGGCGGCGCGCGCTATGAAAATGTGAAGATCAAGATCGCCGATTATCACACGCTGGCGGCGACGACCTATGACGGCAGCGACCCGGCGACCTATGGCGGGGTCGATGTCGCGGGCGGCAGCCCCGGCTTCGAGGATGTGCTGATCAACGGCGGGATCATCGTCGAGCCGCTGACGGGCATCCGCGCTTATGCGAGCTATGCCGAGGGCTATACCGCACCCGACGTCGGCCGCATCACCCGCGCGGTGGAAGAAACCGGGGTCGACATCGACAATTTCCTCGACATCTCGCCGATCGTTTCGAACAACCGCGAGATTGGCATCGAGGCGAAGCGCGGCCCGCTCGACGCCAGTGCGACCTATTTCTGGTCGACGAGCAAGAACGGCCAGCGGCTGCGCGCCGGCGGCGACGGCATCTTTACCGTCCAGCGCGAGCGCGTCGAGATTGAGGGGCTGGAGATCAACCTGTCCGTCCGCATGCCGATCGACGGGCTGACGCTGTCGACGGGCTATGCCCATATTACGGGGCAGTCCGACACCGACGACGACGGCGTCGTCGAAACCGACCTCGACGGCGCGAACATCTCACCCGACCGCCTGAATCTCGCCGCCGCTTATGCGAAGGGCCCGCTGTCGGCGCGGGTGCAGACGCAATTCTACCTGTCGCGCAGCTTCGACGGGCCGGACCGCGACCCGCGCAACGATTTCGAAGGCTATATGCTGACCGACGCCTTCCTGCGCTATCAGACCAGCCTCGGCGGCGTCAGCCTCGCGGTGCAGAATCTGTTCGACAAACAATATATCAGCTACGCGAGCGACACCCAGCGGCCGACCGATAATTTCTTCAACTTCGCCGGGCGCGGGCGGACCTTCACGCTCGGCTGGGATTACCGCTTCTGATGATGAAGCTGCTCGACACGCTGCATCGCTGGACGGGGGGCCTGATCGGCCTCGTGCTGGCGCTCATGGGCCTGTCGGGCACGATCCTGCTCTACGAGCATCTGTGGATCGGGTTTCCGGGCACCGGCGACCCACTTCGCGGCGACCTCACGACGGTCGCCGCGACCACCGAAAAGCTGATGGCGACGCCGGGCGCGCAGGGCATCATCTATGCCGACGCGCGGTTCGGGCTGCACCAATTGCGCTTCGCGGAAGGCGAGGGCGCCTATGCCAGCCAGTCGGGCGAGATCGTCACGCGCTGGGCGAGCCAGTGGGAGCGGCCCGAACTGTGGATCTTCGACTTCCATCATCATCTGTTCGCAGGCGACAATGGCGAGTGGGTGATCGGAATCGCCGGGCTGTGCGGGCTGTTCTTCGTGATTTCAGGCGTCATCCTGTGGTGGCGGACGCGTAAGACCTTCCAGTTCCGCCTCTGGCCGAAGCGAATGAGCCGCCCCGCGATCGTGATGCACCACCGCGACCTCGGCGTCGTCGTCGCGCCGCTGCTGCTAATCTCGATCGTCACCGGCACGATGATGATCTTCCGCCCCTTCGCCCTGGGGGTGGTCGCGCCCTTCGGTCCGGTCGCCGAAACCGCAAAGGCGCTCGACCCGCCGAAATATAGCGGCGGCCCGCTCGCCGAAAAGCCCGATTACACCGCGATGCTGACCGAAGCGCGGCGCCGCTTCCCCGATGCCGAGTTCCGCATCCTCAGCCTGCCGCGCAAGGATGGCGACCCGATCGGCCTGCGCATGAAGCAGCCCGCCGAATGGCTGCCCAACGGCCGCACGACGCTCGCCTTCGACGCCGCGACGGGCGAAGTGCTCGGCGCGCGCGACGCGCTCGCGCTGCCCAGCGGCGCGCAGGCATTCAACATGGCCTTCCCGATCCACGCGGGCAAGGTCGGCGGCTGGGCGTGGCGCATCATACTGACGATCTCGGGCCTGTCGCTGACGATGCTCGGCAGCTTTGCGGTCTGGTCCTTCTGGTTCAAGCGGCCGAAGCCGGCGAAGCGGGCGGTGAAGAAGGCGGCGCTCGCCTCCACCTGACCATCATCGTCACCCCGGACTTGATCCGGGGTCCATGCCGCGGGCGCGGGAATGGATGCCGGATCAAGTCCGGCATGACGAAAGAATGGGAAGTCCCCCAGCACCGCTTTCCTATTTTCCCCGCGCGCCTATATCCTGCCCGACCCATGACCCGCGCCCGCGTCCTTCTTTTGACCGCCGCCCTCGGCCCGCTCGACTATCGCGTGCCCTATGGTAGCGAAGCCCCGCTCGGCAGCGTCGTCGTCGTGCCGCTTGGACCGCGGCGGATGGGCGGCGTGGTGTGGGAGGATGCGAGCTTTGGCGCGCCCGAGCCCGTCGGCGACAATCGCCTGCGCAACCTGTTCGAGGTCGTGCCCGTCCCGCCGGTGCCCGCGCCGCTGCGCAAGCTCGTCGAATGGACGAGCGACTATTATCTCGCCCCGCCGGGATCGGTGCTGCGCATGGTGCTTCCCGGCGCTGCTTTCGCCGACGCGCGGCGCCCGATCGTCGAATATCGCGCCACGGGGGAACTGCCCGCGCGGATGACGCCGCAGCGGACCGTCGCGCTCGAAAAGATCGGGACGCGGCAAGGGCTGGTGCGCGAACTCGCCGCGCTCGCCGAGGTCAGCGAGGCGGTGATCCGCGGGCTGGTGAAAGCGGGCGCGCTCGAAGCCGTCGCGGTGTCGGCCGACCAGCCCTATCCCGAACCCGATCCCGGCTTCGCCCCGCCCGACCTGTCGGACGAGCAGACCGCCGCCGCGGGGCAGCTTCGCGACGCGGTCGCCGCGGCGAAGTTCGAAACGCTGCTGCTCGACGGGGTCACCGGATCGGGCAAGACCGAAGTCTATATGGAGGCGATCGCCGCCGCGATCGACGCGGGGAAACAATCGCTTGTCCTGCTCCCCGAAATCGCGCTCACCGAGCCGATGCTGACGCGTTTCGCCGCGCGCTTCGGCTGCGAGCCCGTCGCGTGGCACAGCGGTCTGCGTTCCACCGAGCGCCGCCGCGCGTGGCACAGCATCGCGGCGGGCGAAGCGAAGATCGTCGTCGGCGCGCGCTCGGCCTTGTTCCTGCCCTATGCCAAGCTCGGCGTGATCGTCGTCGACGAAGCGCATGAGATGAGCTTCAAGCAGGAGGACGGCGTCCATTATCACGCGCGCGACGTCGCGGTGATGCGCGGACATTTCGAGGGGCTGCCCGTCATCCTCGCGAGCGCGACCCCCGCGCTCGAAAGCCTCGCGATGGTCGAGGCGGGGCGCTACCGCCATATCGTCCTTCCCGCGCGCTTCGGCGGCGCGACCTTGCCCGATCTTGCCGCGATCGACATGCGGCAGGACCCGCCCGACCGCGGCCGCTGGCTCGCGCCGCCGCTCGTCGACGCGCTCGCCGACCGGCTCCACAAGGGCGAGCAGAGCCTGCTCTTCCTGAACCGCCGCGGCTTTGCGCCGCTGACTTTGTGCCGCACCTGCGGACACCGCATCCAGTGCCCGAACTGCACCGCGTGGATGGTCGAGCACCGCCTCGTCCACCGCCTCGCCTGCCACCATTGCGGCCATGTCATGCCGCCGCCGCGGCTCTGCCCCGAATGTGAGGATGAGGACAGCCTCGTCGCCTGCGGCCCCGGGGTCGAGCGCGTCGCCGACGAGGTGAGCTCACGCTTTCCCGAAGCGCGCGTCGCGATCGTAACCAGCGACACCCTCTGGTCGCCCGCCAAGGCGGCCGAGTTCGTCGACAATGTCGAGGGCGGGCTTGTCGACATCATCATCGGCACCCAGCTCGTCACCAAAGGCTATCATTTCCCGAACCTCACGCTCGTCGGGGTGGTCGACGCCGACCTCGGGCTCGACGGCGGCGATCTTCGCGCATCCGAGCGCACCTTTCAGCAGATCGCGCAGGTCGCGGGACGCGCGGGGCGCGGCGTGAAGCCCGGCGAGGTGCTGATCCAGACGCGCGTTCCCGAGGCGCCGGTGATGGCGGCGCTCGTCGCGAACGACCGTGATGGATTTTATTCGGCCGAGGCCGCGGCGCGCAAATTCGCCGGCGCCCCGCCCTATGGCCGCTTCGCCGCGCTCGTCATCTCGTCGGAGGATATCGAGGTCGCGCGCGGACAGGCGCAGCGGCTGGGGGCGAAGGCGCCCGTCGCCGACGGCCTCGCCGTCTATGGCCCCGCCCCCGCCCCGCTCGCGATGCTGCGCGGCCGCCACCGCTTCCGCCTCCTCCTCCACGCGCCGCGCAGCTTCGACCTGCAAGGGACGATCCGCGACTGGGTGAACAGCGTCGAATGGTCGTCGAAGGCCCGCCTCGCGATCGACATCGATCCTTATAGCTTCGTTTAATAATCGGGTTCGGCGCCGCCCATCACCTGTCCGGCCTGCGCCGCGAGCCAAGCCATCGCGGCCGCCCAGGGCTGGTGCCCGTGGCTGATTCGCGCGACGCCCAATGCCGCGAGTTCCTTGTGCGTCGGCCCGCCCTTGCCGCGCAGGATGTTCACCGGCAGCGGCGACGCGTCGCAGATCGCGCCGATGCACCCGGGATCGAGCAGGAAGGGCACGAACAGCGAGCCCGCCCCCGCATCGGCATAGGCGCGCGCGCGTTCGAGCGTCGCCGCGACCAGCGCGTCGCCATCCTTTGCGACATCCTGCCCGCGGAAGGCGTCGCAGCGCGCATTGACGAAGAGGCCGGTGTCCGCTGCCGCGCGGTAACGCGCCGCCGCTTCGGGAATCGCGAGTAGTTCGTTCGCGCCGGGCAGCCGGTCCTCCATATTGATCCCCGCGGCGCCCGCACCCTTCGCGCGACCGACCGAGACGCCGACCGCAGCCGGATCGGCGCCATAGCCCGATTCCATGTCGATCGTGACGGGCAGGTCGGTGACCGCAAGGATGCGGCCGAGATTCTCGAACACATCCTCGATCGGAAAATCCTCGCCGTCGTCGCGCCCTTGTGCGCCCGCGACGCCGAAGCTGCCGGTCGCGATCGCCTTCGCGCCCGCGCCCGCCACCGCCTTCGCGCTTCCCGCGTCCCAGATGTTGACGAGGATCAGCGGGTCGCCCGGGACGTGCAGCGCGCGGAATTCGGCAATCTTGTCATTCATGGTCTAACTCCATCGTTGTCGGTAACGGCATAGGACGTGGATCAGACGATCGCCGTCGCGGGCGCCGACCCGAAGACCTGATCGTAGCCGCTCTTCGTGTCCATATATTCTCGAATACGCCGGACGCGCCTCCCCCGCATTTCGAAGATGAAGACATAGTCCAGCGCATAGTCGCGTCCGTTGGCGAGCGTCGCGCTCTGGCGCTGCTCGAAGACGACGCGGTCGCCGTCGGCGGTCAGTGAGATCGGATCGATTCGCATCCCGTTGCAAAACAGCCGTGGATAGTCCGCGACAATGAAACGCACGATCGCATCGGCGCCGACCATATGGTCGGTCACGCCGAGCGCGACAGCGGTCGCGTTCCGCGCCGGGGCGCGCCATTCGGCGTCGTCGGTGAGGACGGCGCGGATCCGGTCGGGGTCGCGCGTCGCGAACGCGCGCCAGACGGCGAGCGCGGCTTCCTTGCTCTCCATGGTCGCCTCCCCTCAGAATTCGTCGAGGCGCCGCTGCCCCTGCGCGCCTTCGCGCCGCAGCAACTCGTCCTTGATCGGCAGGCCATAGGCATAGCCGCCCAATGACCCGTCGCTGCGCACGACGCGGTGGCACGGGATCAGCACCGCCACATTATTGGCGCCATTGGCGCTGCCCGCCGCGCGCACCGCGGCGGGCTTGCCGACCGCGGCAGCGATGTCCGAATAGCTGCGCGTCTCGCCCGCCGGGATCTTCCGCAGCTCGCGCCACACCGCTTCCTGAAAGGCGGTGCCCTTCACGTCGATCGGGATATGGTCGAAGCCGTTCACCGGCGCCTCGACCGCGTCGACGACCTGCCCCAGCAGTGCGGCGAAATCATCGCCGCCCTCGACCAGATCGGCCGCGGGAAAGCGCTCCTCCAATGCCTCGCGTCCCTCGGCGAAGCTCAAACGGCATACGCCCTTGTCGGTCGCGGCGACGAGCATATCGCCGAGGCTGGTCGGCACCACCGCCCAGTGGATCGTCGCGCCCTTGCCGCCGTTCACCCACGCCGAAGCCGTCATACCCATGCGTCCCTCCATATTCTCGTAAAAGCGCGACGGCCCCGAAAAGCCCGCGTCGTAAATCGCGTCGGTCACTCGATTGCCCTCGCTCAGCGCGGCGCGCGCGCGTTCCTCGCGCAGCGCTCGGGCATAGGCGGCGGGCGACAGACCGGTGTGGCGGGTGAAGACGCGCTGGAAATGCGTCGGCGAATAGCCGGTGCGCGCGGCGAGATCGGCGAGCGCGAGCGGTTCCTCGCTTTGCTTGATCGCCGCGATGGCCTTGATCACCGCACTTTCGTCGCGCGCGACATCGTCGGGCAGGCAGCGCTTGCACGGGCGTAGCCCCGTCGCGCGCGCCGCGGCGCCGTCGGCGAAGAAACGCACATTCGCGCGCAGCGGGTGCCGCGCGGCGCAGCTCGGCCGGCAATAGATGCCGGTGGTGAGCACCCCGGTGACGAAGCGTCCGTCGAACGCCTTGTCGCGCGCCTGCACCGCCTGCCAGCGGTCGTCGTCCGTCATCAGGTCGCGGCTCATGACTCGTCCCTTTCGATCCGCGCGGCGAAACAGCCGTATGCGGCATTATGGGCATCGATATAGGAAATGCCCTCGTCGGCGAACAGGTCGCGGATCGCGCCATCGG
This sequence comes from Sphingopyxis italica, assembly GCF_011926545.1. Classification (GTDB taxonomy): domain Bacteria; phylum Pseudomonadota; class Alphaproteobacteria; order Sphingomonadales; family Sphingomonadaceae; genus Sphingopyxis; species Sphingopyxis italica. Next base: position 1,123,368 of record NZ_JAATIT010000001.1, read on the forward strand.
CCTCGCCCGGCGCTGCGATCCGCGCGGTTTGCAGCATGCCCTCCGCATCGAACGCGCGCAGCGCGAGCGAGCGGCCTTCGAACACCGGCGGGGTTTCGTCGCGATAGCGCGCCGCCACGACGCCCGGCCGGACATAGATGGCATAGGCGCTGCGATACGGCGTTTCGACATCATGGCTGGTGTGGTGGAGGAGGATCAGCTCCTCGCCCGCCTTCGCATCCTCGAGGCTGATGCGGCACGGAAAACCGCGGTCCGCGGTTGCGGTGACGCGCCGCGCATTGATCGCGGCGAGACCCGCGTCGTCGAGCGCAAACAGGGGCGCAAAGCGATCGGGGCAAAGCCCCTCGATCAGATAGGTCATCGAAAACATCCTTTCTCGGCTGTTGGAGAAGGAATGCCACGGCGCGATTCGCGCCGCGTCCCGATGCTTGCGTTCAAAGTTCGGGGGGTTAGTGTGCGCGCCATGACCCGCCTGCTCACCCTGCTGCTCGCCCTCTTCGCTCTCGCCCTTCCGGCCCGCGCCGCCGACGATATCAGCGCCGCGTCGCGCAGCGTCGTGCGCGTCGTCACCGTTGCGATGATGGACGGCGAGGTCGTCGGTTTCGGCCATGGCAGCGGTATCGCCATCTCGCCGACGCGCATCGTCACCAATGCGCATGTCGTCGAATCGGCGGCGCGATACCCCGGCAATGTCGCGCTCGGCGTCGTCCCGTCGGAGGGGCAGAAAAGCTACGCCGGCAAGCTGATCGCGATCGACACCGCGCGCGACCTCGCGCTGGTCGAGATCAGCGAGGGGCGGCTGCCCGTCGCCGCCATCTACACCGGTCCGCTCGAATCGGGCGCCGACGTCGTGGCGCTCGGCTATCCCGGCAATGTCGACCTCGCGACCGCGCGCAGCGCCAACGACTATATCACCCCGCGCACCCCGACGCGCAGCGAGGGCAATATGTCGAACCTGCAGACGGTCGACGGCGTCGCGATGTTGATCCACACCGCCAAGATCTCGCGCGGCAATTCGGGCGGTCCCTTGGTCGACCAATGCGGCCGCATCGTCGGCATCAACACCGCGATCACCCGCGCCGACGACGGCGATTCGCCCTTCGCCTTCGCCATTTCCGGGCGCGAGCTGATGCGCTTCCTCGCCGATGCGGACCAGCAATATACGAGCGTCGGCACCCCCTGCCTGTCGATGGCCGAGGCCGACGCGCGCAGCCGCGCCGCGATCGACGCCGACGCGCGCGCGAGCGCGGAGGCCAATGCCGCGAAGAACGCCGCCGCGAAGCTCGACCGCGAACTCAAGGAGGCGCGCGCCGAGGAGGAGGCGCTCGCCGCGCGCGAGAATCGCATCGCGCTCGCGGGCGTCCTGTTCGTGATCGGTGCGCTCGCGGCGGGTGCCGGGCTGATGTTCTATGGCCAGAAGAATATGCGCAAGGCGAAGATCGCGGGCGGCGTCGGCGCGGCGCTGATTCTGGCCGCGGCGGTGCTGTTCGCGACGCGCCCCGACGCGCACGCCGAGATCGCCGAGGAAGCGGCGAAGACGCCCGCCACCGAAGCGCCCGAACTCGCGCAGGGCAGCCTGCTCTGCACGATCCGCCCCGACCGCAGCCGCATCACCGTGTCGGCGACGACCGACGTGCCGATCACCATCGGCAAGGACGGCTGCGTCAACGGCCGCACCCAATATACGCGCGGCGCCGACGACCGCTGGCAGCGCATCCTCGTGCCCAATGAGGAAGCGACCGTCACCGTCGCGTCGATCGACGCTGCGGGGCGCGACTATCGCGTCGAACGCTATCTGCTCGACGCCGAAACGATGGCGAAGGCGCGCGAGACCCGCGCGACGATCACGCTCAAGAGCTGCACGACCGACCCCGACGCGCTCGCGGGCCTCGCCGCGCAGCAGGACGCGATCCGCAGCGCGCTTCCGCCGACGCCCCACGAACGGCTGGTCTATCGCTGTCATCCGGCAGGTGGAGCGGCGGCGGCTGGCGCGCGTTGACATGACCAGTTAAAAGACCTATTAAATGGTCATGGGAAAACCGCTTCTCGCCGACTTCGGCATCAGCATTTCGGAACTCAAGAAAAATCCCTCGGCCGCCATCCGCGCCGCCGATGGCGCGCCCGTCGCGATTCTCAACCGTAACACGCCCGAGGCCTATCTGGTCCCTGCCGAGGCGTGGGAGAAAATCATGGACGCGCTTGACGACATGGTGCTGGCCGACATCGTGCGATCGCGCGCCGGCGAGAAAGGCATCAAGGTCAACATTGACGATCTATGACCTCGAATTCCTTCCGAGCGCACGGAAGGAATGGGACAAGCTTGGAACGGCGGCCCAAAGACAATTCGCGAAGAAATTGCGGGAACGCCTGCATAATCCGCGCGTCCCATCTGCGCGACTTCGGGACATGGCCGATTGTTACAAGATCAAGCTCCGCAAAAGCGGATATCGGCTGGTCTATCGCGTGCTCGACGAGCGGATTATCGTGCAGGTCATCGCGATCGGCAAGCGTGAGCACGAAGAAGCATATCGTGCGGCGGCCAAGCGCCTTTAGCCTCCGCACGTCCTGAACAGCATCAGCGTGCGTTCGCGCGCCAGGTCGGCGCTCGGCTCGTGATAATCCTTGCGCCGGTCGCTGTTGAAACCATGCCCGGCCTCATAGACGAAGATTTGCGCGGTCGGATGATCCTTCGCGATCAGCGCCTCGACGCCTTCCATCGGGATGCCGTCGTCATAGCGACCGAAATGAGCGATCGCGGCGCACTGCGGCGCCTCGTCCTTGAACTGCGTCGGGACGAGGCTGCCATAATAAGCCGATGCGGCCGCGAGGTCGGGGCTGATCTGCGCCATTCGCCACGCGACCGAGCCGCCGTAGCAATAGCCGGTGATGAAGACCGGACCCTTTCCTTTCAGCGCATCGATGCACGTCTGCGCATCCTTCAGGCTCTGCTCGAACGGATGCAGTTCGCGCGCCAGCGCAACCGCGCGTTCGAACCCGGGGCCCGAATAGTCGCTCTCGAACCCCGGATGCTCGCGGTCGAACAGCGCTGGCGACAGCACCTCATAGCCGTCGGCGGCATAGTCGTCGCAAAGCTCGCGAATATGGTCGGTGACCCCGAAAATCTCCTGCACCAGCACCAGCCCGCCGCGCCGCTCGCCCTCCGCCCGCGCATGATAGACGGCGATCCCGGCGCCATCGTCCATTGTCATCCGGATCATCTCGCCCACGCGCATATCCCTCTTCCGTTCGGACTGAGCTTGTCGAAGTCCCGTCCTTCTTTCCGACAACCTTTGAAGAAAGAACGGCCCTTCGACAAGCTCAGGGCGAGCGGGTTTGGGAAGGGGGCCGGAAGACTCCCAACCCCCGCCTTGCATTGCAGCAAAATCGTTGCTACGCGCGCCCCGACTTTGCAGCGGGGGCATTTTCGGATGCCGGGCACATCCGCGCATCCATCCCCCTCGGGATCGTAGGAAAAGGACTTTCGCGCGTGGAGAATTCCGGCGGCATTCAGGGCAACATCACGGCGGGCCTCGCGGGCCGCTATGCGGTCGCGCTGTTCGATCTGGCCCGCGAATCGAACGCGATCGACGCGGTCGCCAAGAGCCTTGCGACGCTCAAGACCGGCCTCGCCGATTCGGCCGACCTGTCGGCGCTGATCGCCAGCCCGGTCGTCAGCCGCACCGACGCCGCGAACGCCATCGCCGCGGTCGCCAAGGCGCTGAAGCTCGATTCGCTGACCGCGAAGTTCCTCGGCGTGCTCGCCGAGAACCGCCGTCTCGCCGACCTGCCCAAGATGATCGACGCATTCGATTCGATCGTCGCCGACCACCGCGGCGAAGTGACCGCGAAGGTCACCAGCGCGCACCCGCTCACCGCCGCGCAGCTCAAGGAGCTGACCGCCAACCTCAAATCCCGTGTCGGGCGCGACGTCACCGTCGCGACGACCGTCGATCCCGCCATTCTCGGCGGCCTCGTCGTCCAGCTGGGCAGCCAGCTGATCGACGGCAGCATCCGTACCCGTCTCAATAGCTTCGCTTCTGCGATGAAAGGCTGAATAATGGAAATCCGCGCCGCTGAAATCAGCAAGGTCATCAAGGACCAGATCGCCAATTTCGGCACCGACGCAACGGTCAGCGAAATCGGTCAGGTTCTGTCGGTCGGCGACGGCATCGCCCGCGTCCACGGCCTCGACAACGTCCAGGCCGGTGAAATGGTCGAATTCGCCAATGGCGTGCAGGGCATGGCGCTCAACCTCGAAGCCGACAACGTCGGCATCGTGATCTTCGGCAGCGACGCCGAGATCAAGGAAGGCGACACCGTCAAGCGCACCGGCACGATCGTCGACGTTCCCGTCGGCAAGGGCCTGCTCGGCCGCGTCGTCGATGGCCTCGGCAATCCGATCGACGGCAAGGGCCCGATCAAGGCCGACAAGCGCATGCGCGTCGAAGTGAAGGCGCCGGGCATCATCCCGCGCACCTCGGTCCACGAACCCGTCCAGACCGGCCTCAAGGCGCTCGACGCGCTCGTCCCCGTCGGCCGCGGCCAGCGCGAACTGATCATCGGCGACCGCCAGACCGGCAAGACCGCCGTCGCGATCGACACCTTCATCAACCAGAAGCAGGCGAACGCCGGCACCGACGAATCGAAGAAGCTCTATTGCATCTACGTCGCGGTCGGTCAGAAGCGGTCGACCGTCGCGCAGATCGTCCGCCAGCTCGAAGAAAATGGCGCGATGGAATATTCGATCGTCGTCGCCGCGACCGCCTCGGAGCCCGCTCCGCTGCAGTTCCTTGCACCCTACACCGGCTGCACGATGGGCGAATTCTTCCGCGACAACGGCATGCACGCCGTGATCGTCTATGACGATCTGTCGAAGCAGGCCGTCGCTTACCGCCAGATGTCGCTGCTGCTGCGCCGTCCGCCGGGCCGCGAAGCCTACCCCGGCGACGTCTTCTATCTCCACAGCCGCCTGCTCGAGCGCGCCGCGAAGATGAACAGCGACAATGGTTCGGGCTCGCTCACCGCGCTGCCGATCATCGAAACGCAGGCGGGCGACGTGTCGGCGTATATTCCGACCAACGTGATTTCGATCACCGACGGCCAGATCTTCCTCGAAACCAACCTGTTCAACGCCGGTATCCGTCCCGCGATCAACGTCGGCCTGTCGGTGTCGCGCGTCGGCTCGGCCGCGCAGACCAAGGCGATGAAGAAGGTGTCGGGCTCGATCAAGCTCGAGCTCGCACAGTATCGCGAAATGGAAGCCTTTGCGCAGTTCGGTTCGGACCTCGACGCGTCGACGCAGAAGCTGCTCAACCGCGGCGCGCGCCTGACGCAGCTTTTGAAGCAGCCGCAGTTCCAGCCGATGCCGTTCGAGGAACAGACCGCGTCGATCTTCGCCGGCACCAACGGCTATCTCGACAAGGTCGCGACGACCGACGTGTCGCGCTACGAACAGGCGATGCTCGCCTATCTGCGCAGCGACCATGCCGGCGTTCTGACGGCGATCCGCGACACCAAGGACCTTGGCGACGACGCCAAGAAGAGCCTTGTCGCGGCGCTCGACGCGTTCGCCAAGATTTTCGCTTAAAGGTTTCCGTTCTTCCGGCTTCGGCCGGGATGACGAAATATAGGGGCCTTCATGGCAAACCTGAAAGAACTCAAAGGGCGGATCAACTCGGTCAAATCGACCCAGAAGATCACCAAGGCCAAGAAAATGGTCGCGGCGGCCAAGCTGCGCAAGGCGCAGGCGGCCGCCGAAGCCGCGCGTCCCTATGCCGAGCGCCTCGAAGGCGTCGTCGCCAGCCTCGCGTCGAAGGTCGGCGGGTCGGACAGCGCGCCGAAGCTGCTCTCGGGCACGGGCAAGAGCGACACGCACCTGCTCGTCGTGCTCAACAGCGACCGCGGCCTCGCCGGCGCGTTCAACTCGAACATCGTCAAGGCGGCGCGCGACAAGGCGCTCGAACTGCAGGCAGAGGGCAAGAAGGTTCTCTTCTACCTGATCGGCCGCAAGGGCCGTCCGGTCATCGGACGCCTGTTCGCGGGCCAGATCACCGAGCTGTACGAAACGACCGGCATCCGCGACATCGGCTTCGACCAGGCGCACGAGATTTCGGCCAAGGTCATGGAGCTTTACGAAGCCGGTGCGTTCGACGTCGCGCATCTCTTTTATTCGAAGTTCCGCTCGGCGCTCCTCCAGGAAGCGACCGGCCAGCAGCTGATCCCCGTTCCCGCCCCGGTCGACGTTCCGGCATCGAGCGGTGCCGCGGTCGAATATGAGCCCGACGAGGAAGCGATCCTCGCCGACCTCCTGCCGCGCAACATCACGATCCAGATCTTCAAGGGCATCCTTGAAAACGCCGCGTCCGAACAGGGCGCGTCGATGACCGCGATGGACAATGCGACGCGCAACGCGGGCGACCTGATCAACAAGCTGACCATCATTTACAACCGCACGCGTCAGGCGGCGATCACGACCGAACTGATTGAAATCATCGCTGGCGCGGAAGCGCTGTAGCACCACCAAGAACGCGGGCGCCGAAGCGCTCTAACCGATCAACCCGAGGAAGAAGACCATGGCTACCGCACCCGCTGAAAAGAAGGCACCCGCCAAGAAGGCCGCAGCGCCCAAGGCCGCTGCGCCGAAGAAGGCCGCCGCTCCGAAGGCTGCAAGCACCGGCACCGCCACGGGCCGCATCGCACAGGTCATCGGCGCCGTCGTCGACGTCCAGTTCACCGGCCAGCTCCCCGCGATTCTGAACGCGCTCGAAACCGACAACAACGGCAACCGCCTTGTCCTCGAAGTCGCGCAGCACCTCGGCGAAAACACCGTCCGCACGATCGCAATGGACGCGACCGACGGCCTGACCCGCGGCCAGCCCGTCGTCGACACCGGCGCGCAGATCTCGGTCCCCGTCGGCCCGCAGACGCTCGGCCGCATCCTCAACGTCATCGGCGAGCCGATCGACGAGCGCGGTCCGGTGAATGCCACCACCACCGCGCCGATCCATGCCAAGGCCCCCGAATTCGTCGACCAGTCGACCGAAAGCAGCATCCTCGTCACCGGCATCAAGGTCATCGACCTGATCGCGCCTTATGCCAAGGGCGGCAAGATCGGCCTGTTCGGCGGCGCGGGCGTCGGCAAGACCGTGCTCATCCAGGAACTGATCAACAACATCGCCAAGGGCCATGGCGGGACGTCGGTGTTCGCGGGCGTCGGTGAACGCACCCGCGAAGGCAACGATCTCTATCACGAGTTCCTCGACGCCGGCGTGATCGCCAAGGACAAGGACGGCAACCCGACCCCCGAAGGGTCGAAGGTTGCGCTGGTGTTCGGCCAGATGAACGAACCCCCGGGCGCCCGCGCTCGCGTCGCGCTCTCGGGCCTGACGATCGCCGAATATTTCCGCGACCAGGAAGGGCAGGACGTGCTCTTCTTCGTCGACAACATCTTCCGCTTCACCCAGGCGGGTTCGGAAGTGTCGGCGCTGCTCGGCCGTATTCCTTCGGCCGTGGGTTACCAGCCGACGTTGTCGACCGACATGGGCGCGCTGCAGGAACGCATCACCTCGACCAACAAGGGCTCGATCACCTCGGTGCAGGCCATCTACGTTCCCGCGGATGACCTTACCGATCCGGCGCCGGCAACCTCGTTCGCCCACTTGGACGCGACGACGACGCTGAACCGCGCGATTTCGGAACTCGGCATCTATCCGGCGGTCGATCCGCTCGATTCGACCAGCCGCGTGCTGACCGCCGCGATCGTCGGGCAGGAGCATTACGAGACCGCCCGCCGCGTTCAGGAAACGCTGCAGAAGTACAAGTCGCTTCAGGACATCATCGCGATTCTCGGCATGGACGAGCTTTCGGAAGAAGATAAGCTGGTCGTCGCGCGCGCGCGCAAGATCCAGCGCTTCCTGTCGCAGCCGTTCCACGTCGCCGAAGTCTTCACCAACATCCCCGGTAAGTTCGTCGCGATCGAGGACACGGTGAAGTCGTTCAAGGCGGTGGTCGATGGCGAATATGACCATCTGCCCGAAGCGGCCTTCTATATGGTCGGCGGCATCGACGAAGCGGTAGCCAAGGCCGCGAAGCTCGCCGAAGACGCGTAATACTGTTCCCCTCCCGCTTGCGGGAGGGGCTAGGGGAGGGCCTGTCGGGGGACCGGCGCCTCTCTTTTGAAACAGTCCCTCCCCCGACCCCTCCCGCAAGCGGGAGGGGGGAGATTGAAGATGGCTCTGAAGTTCGAACTCGTCACCCCCGCCCGCCTCGAGCGGACCGCCGACGTCCATATGGTCACCGTGCCGGGGACCGAGGGCGATTTCTCGGTGCTCGAAGGCCATGCGCCCTTCATGGCGACGCTGCGCAACGGCCCGCTGACCATCTATGCCACCGCGGGCGCCGCGCCCGAAGTGATCGAGGTCGAAGGCGGCTTTGCCGAGGTCAACGAAGCGGGCCTCACGGTGCTCGCCGAGCATATCGCCGGCTGAACGCACGCCACCGCACACAAAAAGCCCGCTTCCGAAGGGAGGCGGGCTTTTTTGTTTGGGGATCATGTCGTGCCGGATGGCGGGTTTCGGCCGATTACGGACATATGATCCTCCCTGTCGCGTAGCGATGGGGAGGTGGCAGCGCGAAGCGCTGACGGAGGGGCTATGCCGCACCGTCGCGGCCCCTCCACCACCGCCTGCGGCGGCGGTCCCCCTCCCCATGGCTTCGCCACAGGGAGGATTAGCTATGTCCGCCCCCCACCCCGTCCTCTCCACGCGCCGCATCTCTCACCCGCCGCATTAGGACAATGTCAAAGTTTCCGCTTTATTCACCGTGTCGGATTGGGGGTTCCGCCCAACATATCGGCGGCATTCCCGCATCAGATACGAAGCAGGATAAAAAGATGAGTGCATTCGGACGCCGACCCGGAACCGCTGGCCGCCCCGCCTTTGGCGTGGCGAAGCCGATGCAGACTGGCCCCGGCGTGCCCGGCGGCGCGCAATTCCCCGCGCTCGACCCCGCGCCCGCCGAAGCCCCGCCGCCGATTCCGTCGAACCTGACGCCCGAAGAAGAGGCGATGGAGCGGCTCAATCAGCGGTCGACCGCCGAGATGGCCGAGCCCGAAAAGGCGCAGGGTTTCGAAGCCAGCGTCCACAAGATCAAGGAACAGGTACTGCCGCGCCTGCTCGAACGCGTCGATCCCGAGGCCGCGGCGACGCTCAGCAAGGACGAGCTGACCGAGGAATTCCGGCCGATCATCCTCGAGGTGCTCGCCGAACTGCGCATCACGCTCAATCGCCGCGAACAGTTCGCGCTCGAAAAGGTCCTCGTCGACGAACTGCTCGGCTTCGGCCCGCTCGAGGAATTGCTCGCCGACCCCGACATCAGCGACATCATGGTCAACGGCCCGTACCAGACCTATATCGAACGCAAGGGCCAGCTGGTCATCGCGCCGATCCAGTTCCGCGACGAACAGCATCTGTTCCAGATCGCGCAGCGCATCTGCAACCTCGTCGGCCGCCGCGTCGACCAGACCACCCCGCTCGCCGACGCGCGCCTCAAGGACGGCAGCCGCGTCAACGTCATCGTGCCGCCGCTGTCGCTTCGCGGCACCGCGATCTCGATTCGTAAATTCTCGGCGAAGCCGATCACGCTCGACATGCTCTGCCAATGGGGCGCGATGAGCCAGAAGATGTGCACCGCGCTCAAGATCGCGGGCGCCAGCCGCTTCAATATCGTCATCTCGGGCGGCACCGGCTCGGGCAAGACGACGATGCTCAACGCACTGTCGAAGATGATCGACCCCGGCGAACGCGTGCTGACGATCGAGGACGCCGCCGAACTCCGCCTGCAGCAGCCGCACTGGCTCCCGCTCGAAACGCGCCCCGCGAACCTCGAGGGCAATGGCGCGATCCACATGGGCGACCTCGTCAAGAACGCGCTGCGTATGCGCCCCGACCGCATCATCATGGGCGAAGTCCGTGGCGCGGAGTGTTTCGACCTTCTCGCCGCGATGAACACGGGTCACGACGGATCGATGTGTACGCTCCACAGCAACAGCCCGCGCGAATGCCTCGGCCGTATGGAAAACATGGTGCTGATGGGCGACATCAAGATCCCGAAGGAAGCGATCTCGAAGCAGATCGCCGACTCGGTCGACCTGATCGTCCAGATCAAGCGCCTGCGCGACGGGTCGCGCCGCGTCACCAACGTGACCGAGGTGATCGGCATGGAAGGCGACGTCATCGTCACCCAGGAACTCTTCAAGTTCGAATATCTCGACGAGGACAAGGACGGCAAGATCGTCGGCGAATATCGCGCGATGGGCCTGCGTCCCTATACGCTCGAAAAGGCGCGCCAGTACGGCTTCGATCAGCCGTATCTGGAGGCGTGTCTGTAAACCCTAGCGACCGCCAAGCCAGAACGCCGCCGCGAACAGCGCCACCGCCGCCGACGCGAGCGCGATCCCGCGCCACGGCATAAATCCGACATTGTCGACGTCGCGGCGGTTGTTGCGGCGCCAGTTGGCGAGCTCGGCGACGCCGAACAGCGTCGCGGCCGCAATCGCCACCGACAGCATCGACACTTGCATTGCCGCGCATCCCTTCGCAAACAGGGGCATTCCCCCCAGTCTCCGCAAGGAGACGAAATCCCCCAAGGAGAGAGGTGCCCATATGCGTGTCCTGTCATTGCTTGCAAGTGCCGCCGCCCTGATCGCCGTTCCCGCTGCCGCGATGCAGCACGATGGCCACGCCGGTCATGCCGCCGCCAAGAGCGGCGATGCGATCGCCGCCGCGGTTGCCGCCCCCACCCGCACCCCCGCGAATGTCGCGCGCGACACCTATCGCCATCCCGCCGAAACGCTCGCCTTTTTCGGCGTTAAGCCCGGCGACACGGTCGTCGAGCTGTGGCCCGGCGGCGGCTGGTATACCGAAATCCTCGCCCCGCTGACCAAGACCGGCGGCGGCACGCTCTATGCCGTGGCACCGTGGGAACGCGGGCTCAACCGGATCAAGGAATGGCAGGGCGCCAAACCCGACGTCTATGGCGCGGTGAAACTCGCCGAATTTCCGAACGCGGGGGCCAATCCCAAGGTCCCCGACGGCAGCGCCGACGTCGTGCTGACCTTTCGCAACGTCCACAACTGGCGGTCGGGCGGCGCCGAAAACACCGCGAACGCCTTCCGGCAAATCTTCGCGATGCTGAAACCCGGCGGCACGCTCGGCGTCGCCGAGCATCGGCTGAACGAAAGCGACGATAGCGCGAAGGAAGAGAAATCGGGCTATCTCAAGGAAAGCACGGTCATCGCGCTCGCCGAGGCGGCGGGGTTCAAGCTCGCCGGCCGCAGCGAGATCAACGCCAATCCGAAAGACACCAAGGATTATCCCAAGGGTGTCTGGACGCTGCCGCCGAGCCTGACCGAGGGCGAAACCGACCGCGCCAAATATGTCGCGATCGGCGAATCGGACCGCATGACGCTGAAATTCGTGAAGCCCGCGAGCTGAAACACTTCGAATCCATCGACCCGGCGCTGCTGCTCAGCGCCTATGCGCAGGGTATTTTCCCGATGGCCGACGGGGCGGACGACCCGTCGGTCCATTGGGTCGAACCGCGACTGCGCGCGATCCTGCCGCTCGATGGCTTCCACCTGTCGAACAGCCTGAAGAAGGTCATCGTCTCCGACCGTTTCCGCGTGACGACCGACGCCGCCTTCGCCGACATGGTCGCGCTCTGCGCCGAACCCGCCGACGACCGGCCGACGACGTGGATCAATCCGGTCATCCGGGCGAGTTACGACCGATTGTTCCAGATCGGCCATGCGCATAGCGTCGAATGCTGGCAGGATGGCGAGCTGGTGGGTGGGCTTTACGGCGTCACGCTCGGGCGCGCCTTTTTCGGCGAATCGATGGTCAGCCGCGCGCGCGACGCGTCGAAGGTCGCGCTCGCGCACCTCGTCGCGCGGCTCCGCGCGGGCGGCTGGAAATTGCTCGACTGCCAGTTCATCACCCCGCACCTCGCCAGCCTCGGCGCGATCGAAATCCGCCAGGCCGACTATCTCGCGCGGCTCTATTCGGTGTTGGCGGGGGGCGAGGGCGGCGCGACCTTGGGCGGCGCGACCGGAGCCGGCGCCGCGGGCGCGGCGGGCGCAGGCCCCGCCGGTGTCGCGGTGCCCTCGCCGCCGTTCGTCGCGGGCGATTGGGGTGCGCTCGATGCCTTGGGCGCCGCCGCCGATTTGAGCGCCGACCGTTCGACGGGCTCGCCGCCCGGATATGTCATCGCGCAGCTTTTGACGAAGACGTCATAGATCGGGTGTTCGATCACGTTGCGGTCGGGCCGCTCGCGGAAAATCCAGCCCGAAAAGACGCGGCGCCATTTGTCGTCGCGCTGGTCCTGAACGGTCAGCTGGACGAAGGCGCCGGTTTCGGGCGGGTCTTCCCACGGCGCGGTCATCTCGCACGCGCGCATCCGCACGATCGCGCGGCCTACGCGCATCGATGTGCCGGGCTTCATCTCAAGTTCGCGAACCAGTCCGTTGCGCTTATTGAGCAGGCCGACGACCGCGACGCGCTCGGCCATCGGGGTCGCGCCTTCGATGCCGCCGACTTCCTGCGGCACGCGTTCGGATTTCGCGGCGGTCGATACGGTGGCGCTGCCCGCCTTCGACGGCGTCCGGTCGCATGCCGTCAGCGCGGTCGCGGCCAGCAGCGCGATCAGCGCGGTCGAAATCGGATGCGACACGCGGGGCGTCACTCGGCGCCGGGCCGCCAGGCCTCATAGTCACCGGTCGCGGCGGCGCGGCGGCCGCCACGTTCGAGCGCGCCGGCGGGGCGATAGGCGCCCGCGCTGCCGGTCAGGTTCGCGCTCGGCTCCTTCTCCCACGCGCGCGGCGCGGGCAGGACGTCGGTCGGCAGTTCGTCGAATGTGCCGTGCAGCCAGCCGTGCCATTCGGGCGGCACGCGGCTCGCATCGTTCGATCCGTTATAGATCACCCAGCGGCGGCCGCCCTTTTTGGCGCGGAAATAGCGGTTGCCGAGGCTGTCCTCGCCGACCTTCTCGCCCGTGCTCCAGCTGTTCAGCAGCGTGCCGACGGTCGCGCCGTCCCACCAGGTGAAAATCTTGCCCAAAATGCTCATGGCTGCGGCGTTTACAGGCAAGGCAGCGCGGTCCGCAAGCGTCAAACCGCGCGGCGCACCGCTATTTCGTATCTTTCCACGTCACCTTCGCACTCTCGTCGATGCCGAGCCGGGCCGCGGTGCCGCCCGCGAGTTCGAGCACCGCCGACACCTCGCCGCCGCTGACGACGGGTTCGAGCGATTCTGGGATCGTGTTTTCGGCGATGCGGTCGATGCTGCCGTCGGCGCGGACGAAGATCATGTCGAGCGGGATCAATGTGTTCTTCATCCAGAAGCTGCCGATTCGCGGCTTTGCGAACGGAAAGAGCATGCCGCCATTCTCCGGCAGGCTGGTGCGGAACATCAGGCCGCGATCCTGCTCGGCGTCGGTGCGCGCGACCTCGACGTCGAACTTGTGCGCCTTGCCCGTCATCGCGATCGTCACCGAAATCGTCGCAGTGCGCTCCGCCTCGCTCGCATCGCGGTTGCACGCTGCCATCGGCATGGCGAGCGACAGGGCAAGGGCGGTCAATATGGCGCGCATCGGCATTTCCTTCATCGGGGTGGTTTTCGGCCTAATCGAGCCCCGCGTCCTCGTCCAGCGCCGCCAACGCGGCGTCGTCTCCCGGCGGGACGTCGAGGATGCGGCGCGCGATCGTCATGCTGTGCCCCGCGCGCAGGAAGGCCGCGATCTGCCGCTCGCGCAGCTTCGGATCGTCGCTCGATCGCACCGCAAAGGGTCCGAAACGCCGCCGCCGCGCGAAGCCGACCGCCGCCGACAGCGCCGCGTCTTCCGCCGTCTCGATCGCCGCGCCGCTATCCTGCTCGGCGATCCCGTCGGCATAAAGCTGCGCCTTGACCCGCCGCACCCCGAGCCCGCGCCGCGTCATCGCGCCCGCCCGCATCGCGGCATATTGGCGGTCGTCGAGATAATTGAGGCGCTCCATCCGGTCGGCGATCGCCGCGCACGCCGCCATGGCGTCACGTTCGTCGATCCACTCGGATTCGCGGACTTTTCGGGACAGATAGCGCGTCAACTTGGCGCGACTCGTCGCGAATCGCGCGACATAGGCAAGCGCCAGTTCGTCGAGCTTTGCCGCGCTCAGCGGCCTTTTTGAGCGGTCGAAGGGAGCGCGGCGTTTGGCCATAGGGTCAGCCCCTGCCCCATGCGCGGTCGAGGCGCCGAAATGGCGAAGAGATCGGGCGAAAATGACCGCCGGGAACAGTTCTGTTTCCAAGGGCATTTTCGTCCGATATCGAAGCCATTTCGTCGTCCCTTCGGGATTTGACCGATTTTGTCCATGGCTGCGTCGGCAAGCCTTGCCATATGTCTATATGCCAGCGTCTTGCCTTCTTGCCCTGAACAAAATCGCTTCAAACCTCGATCGCGCATGGGGAAGGGGCTGACCCTGTGCCATGTTTGTGCCACAGTCGGGCCCGATTGAGAACGATCAACACCGCCATATTGGTCGATAACGCCCGGAAATGGGCGATTGTTCAAACAACACGAAGGTTCGCGCACCGACACATGGCTCAGAAAGATGACATGCTTGTTGCCGCGCGGCCCCTATCGCGGGATGTCGCAGCCCCTATGACCGATACCGACATGATTTCGGCCGATGCGCTCGTGCCGACGCCGACCCTGTGCGCGCAGCCGCGCCGCTTTTCGGACTTCGCCACCGTGGGCGAGGCGCTCGACTATGCCGCCGCCGGCACGCGCGGGCTCAATTTCCACGATCCGCGCGGAAAGCTGGTGCGTCCCTACCCGTACAGCGAACTCAGGGCCGACGCCTTGGCGACCGCCTATCGCCTGATCGCCGCGGGGGTGAAACCCGGCGACCGCATCGCGCTGATCGCCGAAACCGGCGCGGAATTCGCCGCGCTGTTCTTCGGCACCATCTATGCCGGCGCCTGGCCGGTGCCGTTGCCGCTGCCGACGAGCTTCGGCGGCCGCGATAGCTATGTCGGCCAGCTCGTCGTCCAGCTCACCAGCTGCGATCCTACCATGTTGTTTTTCCCGCCCGAAATCGCAGCGATGGCGGTCGAGGCGGCCGAATCGCGCGGCGTGAAGCCCGTCAACTGGAGCGCGTTCGAACAGAATGCCGCGCCGGTCACCGCGCTTCCCGAGCAGAAACCCGACGAAACCTGCTATCTCCAGTACAGCAGCGGCTCGACACGCTTCCCGCATGGCGTCGCGGTCACGCACGCCGCGCTGCTCAACAATCTCGCGGCGCACAGCCACGGCATGGAGGTGCGCGACAGCGACCGCTGCATCTCATGGCTTCCCTGGTATCATGACATGGGCCTCGTCGGCTGCCTGCTCTCGCCGGTCGCGAATCAGGTGTCGGTCGATTATCTCAAGACCGAGGATTTCGCGCGCCGCCCGCTCGCGTGGCTCGACCTCATCAGCCGCAACGAGGGCACGACGCTCAGTTATTCGCCGACCTTCGGCTACGACATCTGCGCGCGCCGCGTGTCGAGCCAGACGCATGTCGCCGACCGCTTCGACCTGTCGCGCTGGCGCGTCGCGGGCAATGGCGCCGATATGATCCGCCCCGACGTGATGCAGAGCTTCGTCGACGCCTTTGCCGACGCGGGATTCAAGGCGAGCGCCTTCCTGCCGAGCTATGGCCTGGCCGAAGCGACGCTCGCGGTCAGCATCATGCCGCCGGGCGAAGGCATCGTCGTCGAACTGGTCGAGGAAACCGAGCTGTCGGGCGCCGCGAATGATTCGGGGCGTCCGACCCGCTATCGCGCGATCGTCAACTGCGGCCGCGCCGCGCGCGACATGGTGATCGAAATTCGCGACGAAGCGGGCAATGCGCTGCCCGACCAGACCGTCGGCAAGGTGTGGTGCAGCGGCCCGTCGCTGATGACCGGCTATTTCCGCGATCCCGAATCCACCGCCGCCTGCCTGATCGACGGCTGGCTCGACACCGGAGATATGGGTTATTTGTCGGACGGTTACATCTATATCGTCGGCCGTGCCAAAGACATGATCATCATCAACGGCAAGAATCACTGGCCGCAGGATATCGAGTGGGCGGTCGAGCAGCTGCCGGGCTTCAAATCGGGCGACATCGCGGCCTTCGCGATCACCGCGCCGGGCGGCGAGGAAACCCCCGCGGTGCTCGTCCAGTGCCGCACCAGCGACGAGACCGAGCGTCTCGCGCTGCGCGAGACGATCCGCGACCGCGTCCGCGCGATTACCGGCATGAACTGCCTGATCGAGCTGATTCCGCCGCGCACCCTGCCGCGCACCAGTTCGGGCAAGCTCAGCCGATCGAAGGCGCGCGCGCAATATCTCGCCGGGGAAATCCAGCCTTTCGCGATGGCGGCGTAAGGTCGAGCGCGACCGGTTTCGACCGGTTGCTGCCGTTCACAAACTCAGTATGTTACGGCAAATGAAAGAGATGAGACGAAAGCTCTCGGTCGTGCTCTTGGTCCCATTTTTGGTCATTACAGCGTGCGGCGTTGATAGCTCTAGCGACCCCAGCGACCCTTGGGAGCGCGAACCCGATCCTGCTCTCGCGCCGGTCACAGATGTCGATGCGCCGATAGTGCAAGAGCTCTACCGTGAAGGCTATCTGATTGTCGATCAGCGCGAAACTGGCTGTGACGCTGGGCCTGATGTTTATTGCGATGGGTTTAGCGCACTGTATCTCGGGCGTGACAATAAGACTGGCGAAGAATCAGCAGCCGAGTTTGCATGTCCAGGCACCAAAGCGCCGGTTGATCAGTGGAAGTGCCGTCGCCTTGATCCGCCATACGTTCCAAATGGCGGCTTCAAGCCTGAACCGCTGGGCGACAGCTAACCACCCCAAAGCCGTCGCTTGCACCGCTCCGCCAACCTGTCCCCGCCCGGCACAGAAATTCGCATCGAAACAACGCGGCAGTTACCTTCGAGTAACCCCCGCGCGCTAAACCCGCGGGCGTGAAAAGCCTGCTGACCGATCCTGTGGCTGCCGAAGAGATACCCGTGCGGACCCTGTTGGGGCTGGGACCGCGAAACGAGGACATCGGCAAGCTCCGCCAGCTCCAGCTCGCGCCGCTTCGCGGCCGCGGCTCGCTGCGCCTGTTGATGGGCATCGGCATGGCGTTCGTCGCCGCCTTGACGATGGTGCACAGCATAGCATTGTCCGTCGCCGGCGGCTGGCTGGCCTGCGCCCTCGCCTTCGCGCTCTGGTCGTACGGCAAGTTCAACCGCATGCGGCTCGCCGATCCCCAATTGCCGGGGATGGCCGAATATCGGCTGTGCCATCGCCACGCGCTCTATTCGGCGCTGCTCTGGGGCGCGCTCTTCTGGTTGCAGGGGCTGACCCCGACGCTCGATCACATCCTGTCGATGTGGACGATCGCGGTGCTGATGATGGTCACGCTGTCGATCGTCGCGCACAGCGTCCCGCTCGCCTGCGCGCTGTTCATCGCGCCCGTCTCGCTGTCGGCCGCGGCCGCGCTGACGCGCGCCGGCGCGCCGCAACTCGCCGCGGTCGCGCTGGTGGCGGGTTTTCTGCTCTGCGCCTTCTGCATTCGCTTCGCGCAAAGCCATATCCGCTTCCGCCGCGCCGAAGAGACGCTGCACGAAAAGACCGAGACGGTCAGCCTCCTGCTCCGCGAGTTCGAGGAAACCTCGGCCGACTGGCTGTGGCAGACCGACAACAGCCGCCGCCTGATCCATGTCTCGCCGCGTCTGGCCTTCGCGCTCGGCGGCACCGCCGAAAGCCTCGAAGACGTGCCGCTGCTGCAGGCGCTTTCGGGTGATGCCTGGGAAACCGGCCTCTTCCCCAAGAGCCTGCACGACATGGCCGAGCGGATGAAGCGGCGCGAGAGCTTCTCGAACCTGATCGTGCCGGTGACGATCGGCGGGATGCCGCGCTGGTGGGAACTCTCCGCCTCGCCGCGCCTCGACGAAACGGGCAAGTTTCTGGGCTTCCGCGGCGTCGGCTCGGACGTCACCGAAAAGCGCGCGACCGCCGAACAGATCGCCAAGATGGCGCGCTACGACAATCTCACCAGCCTGCCCAACCGCCTCAGCCTCAACGAGGATCTCGCCCGCGCGCTGAAGCACGCAATCGAGGCCAAGTCGCGCTGCGCGCTGCTGATGATCGACCTCGACCGCTTCAAGGCGGTCAATGATACATTGGGGCACCCCGTCGGCGACAAATTGCTCGCGCAGGTCGCGGCGCGGCTCAAGGGGCTGATGGAGCGCGGGATGACATGCGGGCGGCTCGGCGGCGACGAATTCGCCGTCGTGCTCCACAATGTTCCCTCGGCGGGCGACGCCGAAGGCCTCGCGCAACGGATCATCACCGCGATCAGCCGGCCCTATGTGGTCGACAATCATCAGCTGTTCGTCGGCGCCAGCATCGGCTTCGCGATCGGCCCGACCGACGGCGCGACGGTCGAGACGCTGACCCGCAACGCCGACCTCGCACTCTATAAATCGAAGGACAAGGGCGGCAACGTCGTCGCCGCCTATGTCGCCTCCCTGCACGCGCAGGCCGAGGAGCGGCGCGTGATGGAACAGGAACTGCGCGGCGCGCTCGAACGCGGCGAGTTCGAGCTTTATTATCAGCCGGTGGTGACCGCCGCCGACGGCACATTGAACGGCTTCGAGGCGCTGATCCGCTGGAACAACAAGAAGCTGGGCAATGTGTCGCCGGGCCGCTTCATCCCGCTGGCCGAGGATGCGCGCCTGATTTCGCCGATCGGCGAATGGGTGCTGCGCACCGCGTGCCACGAGGCGATGAAATGGCCCTCGAACCTGAAGGTCGCGATCAACGTCTCGGCCGACCAACTCACCGACCCCAGCTTCGCCTCGGTCGTCGTCTCGGCGCTGGCACAGAGCGGGCTCTCTCCCCAAAGGCTCGAGATCGAAGTCACCGAAAGCGTCTTCCTGCGCGACGGCGGCGGCGCGGCGCAGCTGCTCGACCAGCTGATCGGACTCGGGATCCGCCTGTCGCTTGACGATTTCGGCACCGGCTATTCATCGCTCGGCTATCTTCGGAAAACACAATTCTCGACGATCAAGGTCGACCGCAGCTTCGTCGTCGGCGCCGCGAAAGGCAGCATCGAATCGATCGCGATCATCCGCGCCGTCGTCGCGCTCGCCGACAGTCTCGGCATGTCGACGACCGCCGAGGGGGCCGAGACCGAACTCGAAGTCGAAACGCTGCGCAGCTTCGGCTGCAGCAATATCCAGGGTTATTATTATGGCCGCCCGATGCCCGCGAGCGACGTGCTGACCCTGTTCCGCCGTCCCGACGACGTGACGACGGTGGCGGCGTAACGTCGCGGAGGCAGCGGCCTTCTCGACCACCCGAAGTCTCTGCACGACGAATTGAACGTCCTAACAAAAGGTTCCCCCGTCCACCGCATCCGCGGCGCGATTCGTCGCTAGACGGTTGGTAGAATGGGCGGGGCGTCGCAAACACCCTCCAACGCTTGAAGACAAGCATCTGGGGGGTCGCATTCCATGCTCTATCGTCGTTATCTGGCTGCCGCCATCGCGTCCGTGATGACCGTCACAGGGCTGTTCGCGAGCGTCCCCGCGGCGGCGAAGGCCTATCTGCAATGCGTCCCCTTCGCCCGCGCCGAATCGGGGGTCGAAATCCGCGGCAATGCCAAAACCTGGTGGTCGCAGGCGGCCGGCACCTATCAGCGCGGCGAAGAGCCGCGCAAGGGCGCGGTCATGGCCTTCGCGGGCACGCGCGGCATGCCGATGGGTCATGTCGCGGTGGTCAAGAAGATCGTCGGCGACCGCGAAATCCTGATCGACCATGCCAACTGGTCGCCGATCAATGGCCGCCGCGGCCAGATCGAGCGCGACGTTCGCGTCGTCGACGTCAGCGACGCCGGCGACTGGAGCATGGTCCGCGTCTGGTATGCCCCGATCGGCGACCTCGGCCTGCGCGCCAACCCGGTGCAGGGTTTCATCTACACCGACGGCGCCCCCGATACGGCGCCGAGCTTCAAGGCGCCCGTCTGGACGCAAAATGAATGGAAACCCGGCAACGGCCTCGAAGTCGTCGCCGCCTCGCTCGGCAACTGAGCCCTCCCCCCCCCACCCTCTGGGCTCGGCGAGCGATGAAGCCACTCGGGGCGGCCCGCCGCTCCGGGTGGTTTCTCTTTGGGGGGCGGGGCGTCCGTTAAATCGGCCATCTGAATCCGTTCGTGTCGAGCGAAGTCGAGACACCCATCGGCCTCGCGCTTGGGCGATGGGTGTCTCGACTTCGCTCGACACGAACGGAACAATGGGCCAGATTCAGGACTCGATGCTCTAGCCGAGGATTGGCGCCCGCCTCAATCGCCGCCGGGCGCCTCGCCTTCGCCTGCGACATCCTCGAACCAGGCTTCGACCGGCCCCGACAGCTTGATCGTCATCGGCTGGCCAAACCGGTCCTTCGATTTGCCCGCGGCGACGCGGATCCAGCCCTCGGAGATCGAATATTCCTCGACGTCGGTGCGCTCGGCGCCCTTGAAGCGGATGCCGATGCCGCGCTGCAGCACCTCCATGTCGAAATGCGGCGAGCGCGGGTTGGTCGACATGCGGTCGGGCGGTGTATCGGTCATTTGACTGTTTCCCAAAAAATGATGGCGCGGCCCTAGCGGGACCGCGCCGTCATCGTCAATGGATGAGGCGGTCCGGGCCCCGCCTCGATCGCGCGGAACCGCTTCGGCGCACCGGCGAGCCGGCCCCGCCGAAGCGCGAAACCTTTTAACCCAAATGAATTTGAGAAATACTGTCCCGAGTTGGAGCGATCTTTGCGAGTGCGGAGAGTCCTGCCCATGTTGGCGGAAAGAAAATTGATAGTTAATCTTCCCACAAATGGCGAACGATTTCCCGCGAAATTCCTAATCTATTAGTTAATTTCGGAAATTTTACCTAAGTAATTCGAACAATGGGCGGAACCTTGTCGATATTTCGAGAATATCGCGATCAGGGACCAGATTATCTACGAAGGGGATGACTCATGTCTTTGTCCTGTCTTGAATTCCGCCCGGCCCATCTCATTCTGATCCCGGCGTGCCTCGCGCTCGCGGCGTGCGAATCGTCGGGAAGCTATCGCGTCGGCAGCGTCGGCGCGACCGGGGCCACTGGCGCGGCCGGGCCCGCGGGTCCCGCCGGAGCGACCGGACCCGCGGGTCCCGCCGGCCCCGCTGGTCCGGCCGGCAGCGGCCTTGCCCTCGGCGATGCCGGGGCGCTCGCGGTCGGCGGCCTCGTCGGGCCCGGCGGCGTCGCGGGCACCGGCCTGCTCGCCGGCACCGGCGATCCCGCCAGCGTCAATCCGGTGATCGGCGGCGTGCTCGTCAAGACCGGCGGCCTCGTCAATGTCCTCGCCGACAAGGGCCTGCTGCTCGCGAGCGCGGTCGACAGCAAGCTGCCCGGCAACACCGGCCTCGTCGGCACCGTCGTCGGCGTCGTCAAGAGCACCGGCGTCGCGCTCGTCCAGACGGGCAGCGGCCAGCAATATCTGGTCGACGGCCTGACCGCCGCGCCCGGCCAGCTGGTCACCGCGACGATCGGCAAGGCGACCGCGCTCGGCAGCCCCGGCGCCTCGCCATTGATCGGCGCGAGCATCCTGTCGCCCGGCCAGCAAAACGGCAGCCTCTTGACCGTCGGTGTCGGATCGGGCGGCCAGCTCGTCACGCTCCAGCCCGGCGCGGGCGGCAATCTGCTCGGCGGCGCCACCGGCGGGATCACTGGCGGGCTCACTGGCGGGCTGGCCGGCGGCGCCGCCGGCACCCCGGTAACGCTCGTCAGCAATGTCGTCACGACGGCGACCGGCGCCTTGTCGCAAGTGACCAACGGCGCGACCGGCGGCGCGGTGGGAGGTACGCCGGGCGGCGACGGCAATGCCGTGACCGGCCTCGTCACCGGCGTGACCGATACCGTCGGGGGTGTCCTCGGCGGGCTGAAGCCCAAGAGCGGCGACTGAAACCGCACCCGATGCGCCAGCTGCGCAACGCTTGCGTCGCGGCGGCGGCGGGAGCCCTGCTCCTCCCCGTCGCGGCGTTCGCGGCCCAACCGGCGGCGACGCCGCTCGACGGCCGCCCGCCCCTCGCTCCCGACCGTAGCCGCGACCCGCTGCCCGACCCCGAGGCGGAACC
Organism: Sphingopyxis italica; assembly: GCF_011926545.1. Classification (GTDB taxonomy): domain Bacteria; phylum Pseudomonadota; class Alphaproteobacteria; order Sphingomonadales; family Sphingomonadaceae; genus Sphingopyxis; species Sphingopyxis italica. Next base: position 1,145,579 of record NZ_JAATIT010000001.1, read on the forward strand.
GCTTTCGCTCGGCAAGGTCGAGCTTGGCGCGCGGCCCGACGTCGTCATCCGCGAAATCCGCTTCGTCGGCGCGGGTGTCCCCGCCAATGTCGGCCGCGCCGCCCAGCGCTTCGTCGGCAAGCCGGCCTCTTCGGAGAATCTCGCCAAGCTCGCCGCCGCGATGACGCGCGCCTATAACCGGTCGAGCGTCGCGCTCTTCACCCTCGTCATTCCCGAGCAGGATCTGTCGGGCGGCAGCGTCACCGTCGCGTCGGCGGAGGGCCATGTCGGGTCGGTGACGCTGAGCGGCGAGCGCAAGAGCGGCCCCGCGCCGCTCGTCGCCAAGATGGCATCCACCCTCGCCGGCCGGCGCCCGCTGCCGCGCGCGCGCTTCGAACGCGCGCTCGGCAATATCGCCGACATTCCGGGCGTCACCGTGACGCCGACGCTCGCTCTGGGCAGCGAGCAGGGCGCGGTCGCGCTCGACCTCGCGCTCGATGCGAAGAAACCGACGCTCGGGCTCGGCTTCACGACGCGCACCAGCCGCTTCGTGAACGACGGCATCGTCGAAGCGAACGCGCGCGGCTCCAGCCTGCTGCGCAGCGGCGACGAGACGCGGCTGACCGGCGCCGCCGCGCTCGACTTCAAATCCCTGCTCTATCTCGCGGCGAGCCATTCGACCCCGCTCGGCGCCGGCGGCACGCGCGCCGAACTGTCGGGCGCGGCGCTGCGCACGCGGCCAAAAGGCATCGCGGTCGACGGCGAGGCGTGGAGCGCGGGCGTCGCCATCACCCACCCGCTGATCCGCGCGACGCGGCGCAATCTGATCGCCTCGGCGCGGATCGACTATCTCGATTCGAAGAACGCGCTCTTCGGCTCGACGATCGCCGCCGAAAAGACATGGACGGCGAGCGGCAGCCTCGCCTTCCGCCTCAGCGAAGACCGTACCGTCGTCGGCGCGCGCATCGGCGGCGCCAAGGGGCTCGATTTCGCCGGCGCGCGCGTCGACCCGGGGGTCGGCGAGGCGGGCTTCGCTTATCTCGATGGCAGCGTCGAGGCGAACCAGGCGATCGGCAAGGCCTTCGTCGCCCGCGCCGCCGCGACGGGCCGCTGGACGCGCGACCGCCTGCCCGCGGCGCAGCGGTTCAGCGTCGGCGGCGCGACCTTTGGCCGGGCGTTCGAGGACGGGCTGGTCAATGGCGACCGCGGCTATGCGGCGTTCGGCGAACTCGCGCTTCGGCCGTTGCGCAGCGGCCGCTTTTCAAAGAGCGAGATTTACAGCTTCGTCGACTATGCCGACGTCACGCTGCTCGATCGCGCCGCGATCGCGCGCACCGATTTCGGGCTTGGCAGCTGGGGCGGCGGCGTGCGCCTCTCCTATGCCGACAACGCGACCATCGGCATCGAAATCGCCGATGCGTGGGATCAGCCGGTACCGGGATATGATCAGGACTGGCGCGTCGCGCTCAGCTGGAAATTGTCGATCCGTCCCTGACCGGCGTGCCGATCCCCGCGCCCGACGCGTAGAGTGTTTCGGCGAGCGGATACAGCTCGCGCTCCTCGCGCTCGACGCGCGCCGCGAGGATATCGAAGAGCGCGATCGTCTCGCGGCCGAAGGCCGGCCAGTCGGCCGCGACCCGCTCGCCCGTCCATTTATCGTCATAGGCGATGAAATCGGCGGAGAGATCGCCCATCTCGATTTCGAAGCCGCGCGTGATCCGCATCAATTCCTGATCGCCCGTCGCCATCAGCCGCGGATATAAAATCCAGTCTTCGCATTTCAGGTGGCGCACCAGATTTTCGCGGAGCCGTCCGCGCGCCGCCGCCAGTTCGGCGGGGGGCGGCGGGTGCGGGGCGCGGACCATGTCGAGGAGGATCCGCGACAAAGTGACGAGCGCCGCATGTTCGGCACGCAGTCGCTGCATCTCGCGGCTCAAGGGCATATTTGCTCCATCCATGCGAGCGGTCCCCGAACGCCATCATAGGCAATCCGCCATGAAAGAAAAGCGAAACGACAACAATCCGCGGCGCTGCGCGCGGAGCATGCGCGCCCCGTCGGCTTGGCCCGAACGATCGCATAGCTGGCCCGAACGATGGGGTCGGTGACGCGAATCCGGTTGCCAAGCCGGATGGCAAATCATAGGGCGCTATTGATTTTCCTTCGCAATAGCAGCAGCCTTTTCCCATGCAACGCACGACCATCCGCACATGGTTCCTGATCCATAAGTGGACGAGCATCGTCTGCACCGCCTTTCTGCTGATGCTGTGCGTCACCGGACTGCCGCTGATCTTTCACGATGAGATCGACGTGCTGACCGAAGAGACCCCCGATTATGGCATGCCCGGGGTCGGATCGTCGGGCGAGGCCCCCGGCCTCAAACCGCTCGACGAAATGCTGGCGAAGGCGCTCGCCGCGCGCCCGGGCGAAGTCCCCGTGTTCATGGCGTTCGATAATGAGCAGCCGTCGATGACGGTCACCACCGCGCCGCGCGCCGACTCGCCCGCCGCCGACATGACGATCCAGATCCTCGACCGCTCGACCGGCGACGCGACTTCGACCGTCGACGAAAGCGGCGTGATGCACTTCCTGCTCCAGCTCCACACCGACATGTTCCTCGGGCTTCCCGGGATGCTCTTCCTCGGGCTGATGGGGCTGCTCTTCGTGATCGCGATCGTCTCGGGGGTCGTGCTCTACGCGCCGTTCATGCGCAAGCTCGACTTCGGCACCTTGCGCACCGGGCGCAGCCGCCGCGTCAAATGGCTCGACTATCACAATCTGCTCGGCATCGTCGCGCTCGCGTGGATGACCGTCGTCGGCGCGACGGGCGTGATCAACGCGCTCGCGACCCCGATCTTCGAATATTGGCAGCGGACCGAGCTGGCCGAGATGACGCGCGCCTATGACGGCAAGGGCGCCTTGCCGCCCGGGCGTTACGGCTCGATCGACAAGGCGATGGCGGCGGCGCGCCGGGAAATCCCCGGCAACAACCCGCAGTTCATCGCCTTCCCCGGCGGCGCGTTCAGCAGCAAACATCATTATGCCGTCTTCTTTCAGGGCGACACGCCGCTGACCGAGGGGTTGCTCACCGCGGCGCTGATCGATGCCGAGACGGGCGACTTCACCGATGCGCGGCCGATGCCCTGGTATGCCAAGGCGCTCGCGCTGTCACAGCCGCTGCACTTCGGCGACTATGGCGCGCTGCCGCTTAAATTGCTCTGGGCGATCCTCACCCTGTTCACGATGATCGTGCTCGGCTCGGGCCTCTATCTCTGGCTCGGCAAGCGCCGCTTCGGCACCGACGCGCTGGTGCGCGAGGTCGAAAGCGGCGGCACCTTGGTGCCGGCAGAATGAAAACGCGGAACGGCCTCCGCGCGACCTTCGCCGTCCCGCTGCTGCTCGCACTCGTCAGTATCGTCGGTCTCGTCGTCGCGCTGACCGGCGATGGCTGGCGCGACGCGATCTCATGGGCGCTGCTCGCCCTGCCGATATTGGCCGCCGGCTGGGCGATGCGCGCCCGCCGTACCTGAAACATAGGACGCGCGGGACAGCGCCGCGCCTGAAAAGGGGAATATCAGTGACCAGATCGACCTTCCGCACCGCGCTCGGCCTGTCCGCCGCGACCGCGGTGCTCGCCATATCGGCGCCCGCGATGGCGCAGGAGGCGAGCGCGGCCGACGAGATCCTCGTCACCGCGCAGCGCAATAACCAGACGCAGGTCAGCGGCGGCGGCAACATCGGCGTGTTCGGCGACAAGGCGGCCGAGGATATTCCGTTCAACGTCCGCTCCTATAATGAGGCACTCATCCTCAACCAGCAGCCCGATACGCTCGGCGAAGTGCTGGAGAATGATCCGACGGTTCGCACCGCGCTCGGCTTCGGCATCGCCGGCGAAGTCTTCGTCATCCGCGGCTTCAACCTGTCGTCGGACGATGTCGGCTTCGACGGCCTCTATGGCATCACCCCACGCCAGCTGGTGGCGCCCGAGCTCTTTTCCTCGGTACAGGTCATCAATGGCGCGAGCGCATTCCTCAACGGCGCGGCGCCGGGTGGCAGTGGTATCGGCGGCAGCGTCAACCTGATCCCTAAAATGGCCGAACGCGAAATGACCCGCGCGACGCTGGGCTATACGTCCGACGCCCATATTTCCGGCGCGGCCGATGTCGCCCGCCGCTTCGGCGCGAACGGCGAATGGGGTCTGCGTATCAACGGATCGGCCCGCCGCGGCGACATCGCGATCGATGACGAGTTCCACTCGAGCTATGTCCTCGGCGCCACGCTCGATTACGACAGCGGCCCGCTGCGCGCCGCCCTGAATCTCAACTACCAGCGCCTGAATCAGAAATATTGGCGTGGCCAGGTCCGAATCGGCACGGCCGTGCCGCGCGTACCGGACGCCGACACCAATTATTCGCAGCCTTGGAGCCAGATTCTGACCAAGGATTTCTTCGGGGCTTTCAGTCTCGAATATGACCTGTCCGACGCGGCGATGCTCTATGCCAAAGTCGGCGCGCGCGATGGGCGCGAGGATCAGACGACCGCGAGCATCACCGTCAGCGATGCGGTGACCGGCGCCGCCACCGGCAGCGGTTCCTATGTCCCGCGCGAGGACAATAATGAATCGGCGACCGCCGGCATCCGCATCAAGCTGGAAGGTGGCGGTATGAGCCACGAGATCAACGCCGGCGCGGCAGTGAGTTGGCAGGTCAACCGCAACGCCTATGATTTCGATCTGATCGGCTATGCCACCAATCTCTACGATCCGGTTGTCGCGCCGCGGCCCGCCCCGGGCCAACTGGTCGGCGGCAATCTCGACAATGTGTTTCCGATCAGCCGCAGCCGCCTGTCGAGCGTCTTCTTCTCGGACACGCTCGGACTGTGGGACGACCGCATCCTGATCACCGGCGGCCTGCGCCTGCAGGAGATCAAGACGACGTCCTACTCCTATAGCGACGGCGCGCGCGCCGGCGGCTACAGGGAATCGGCCGCAACCCCCGTCCTCGGCATCGTCGTCAAGCCGGTGCCCGGCCTGTCGCTCTACGGCAACCGGATCGAAGGGTTGGTGGCGGGCTCGATGGCGCCCCCTACCTATGACGACGACGGTCTGCCCGCTACCCCGCCCCTGCTCGTCATCAACGGCGGCGCGGCCCTGCCGCCGGTCAAGTCGAAGCAATATGAGGTCGGCGGCAAGCTCGCCTTCGGCCGCTTCAATGCCGGCGTCGCCTTGTTCCAGATCGACAAGCCCAACAGTTTCGTCGATCCGGTCACGATCGTCTATGGCAATTACGGAACCCAGCGGAACCGCGGCGTCGAGATCACGCTGGACGGCGAGCCGGTCGACGGGCTTCGGATCATCTCCGGCCTGACCTTCAACGACGCCAAGCTGCGCCGGACCGAGGGCGGCGTCAACGAAGGCAATGACGCGGTCGGCGTCCCCGAAATGCTCGCCAACGCCAATATCGAATGGGATCTGCCCTTCGCGCCCGCGCTCACCCTGACGGGCCGCGTGGTTTATACGGGCAAGCAAGCCGTCGACGCGGCGAACACGCTCGAACTCGGCAGCTGGACCCGATTCGACCTCGGCGCGCGTTATGTCGCGCTGGTGGGGGGCACGCCGCTGACGCTCCGCTTCAACGTCGATAATGTCGCGGACAAGCGTTACTGGGCCTCGGCTTATAACGCTTTCAGCGGTTCGAGACTGCTGCAAGGCGGCCCCCGCACTTTCAAGGCGTCGGCATCGATCGACTTCTGACGGAGCATGGCATGAGCGACATCGACAGCGTCGACCGCCTCGAAGCGATCCTCGGGAAAACGCCGTCCGCGGTGAACCTCAAGGTGATCGACCATGTCGATGCGAGCGCGGCGCGCTGGCTTGCCGCCTCGCCGCTCATGTTCGCGGGGTTCGGCGATGGCGAGGCGGGCATCGCGGTCACGCTCGGCGGCGGCGCACCCGGCTTCGCCACCGCCGAGCCCGCGATGCTGGCGATCCCGCTCGCGATGCTCGACGATCCGGCGCTCGCGGTGCCGGGCGCCAGCTTCGGCTCGCTGTTCCTCGTCCCCGGCATCGGCGAGACGTTGCGTATCAATGGCCGCGTCGCGGCGGTCGCGGATGGAACCGCGCGGATCGCGGTCGCCGAATGCTATGTCCACTGCGCCAAGGCGCTGATCCGCTCGGGCTTCTGGTCGGCCGCGCCGTCGGACGCGGCGCCGTCGACCCCGGGCGAATTCGCCGCCGCCGCGCGCTTCATGGCGCTGGCGACGATCGACGCGGCGGGCGCCGCCGACCTCAGTCCCAAGGGCGACCCCGCGGGGACGATGGCGCACATCGCGGGCGACCAGTTCTGGTTCGCCGACCGCCCCGGCAACCGCCGCGCCGACAGCTTCCGCAACATCATCGCGCAGCCGCGCATCGCCGCTGCGCTGCTCATCCCCGGTTCGCCGCACGTCGCTATTCTCGGCGGCACCGCGATGCTCACCGACGACGCCACCGCGCGCGCCAGCTTCGAAGTGCAGGGCAAGGTCCCGCTGCTCGCGACGCGCATCGACGACGTCGAAATCGAACTGCGTCCCAGCCCCGCACTCGCCCGCGCGGCGCTCTGGCCCGCCGCCGCCGCGCCCGCCGACATCAAGCCCGCGAAGATGTTCGCCGACCATGTGAAGCTCAACAAGGACAAGGGCCTCGGCGCGCGCATCGCGGGCGCCTTCGTCTCGGTCCCCGGGCTGATGCAGCGCGGACTCGACAAGGATTACAAGGACAACCTCTACTGATTCCGGCCGGCGGGAACCCGTCGCCTTCCCCGAACATTTGGACTCCGACTCCGAATGGGGACAGCGAAAGGGAAACCGATGGCCGCACGCGCCTATTGGAAGGGACAGATCCGGCTCGCGCTGGTGTCGATCCCGGTCGAAATCTACGCCGCGACCAAATCGGGCGCCGCGATCAGCTTTCGCCAGATCCACGAACCGAGCGGCAAGCCGGTCAAATATGAAAAAATGGTGCCCGGCATCGGACCGATCGACACCGACGACATCGTCAAGGGCTATGAGATGTCGAAGGGTAATTATGTCCTGCTCGACGAGGAGGAGATCGAGGCGGTCAAGCTCGAGAGCAAGCGCACGCTCGAACTGCTCCAGTTCGTCGACGCGGGCGACATCGACATCCTCTATTATGCCAAGCCCTATTATGTCGTCCCCGCCGATGAGCTCGCCGAGGAAGCCTATATCGTGCTGCGCGAGGCGCTGAAGCGCACGAAGAAGGTCGGGCTCGGCCAATTGTCGATCCGCGGGCAGGAACAGCTCGTCGGGCTGCGCCCGTGCGGCAAGGGCCTCGTCCTCGAAGTGCTGCGCTACGCCGACGAGGTGAACAAGGCGGCGAATTATTTCCGCGATGTCGGCAATAGCAAACCCGACGCCGACCTGCTCGACCTCGCCGAAACCTTGATCGGCAAGAAATCGGGCAAGTTCGACGCGTCGGACTATCACAATCATTATGTCGACGCGATCAAGCGCGTGATCGCCAAAAAGGCGAAGGCTAAAGGAAAACGCGTGCTCGAGGATGTCGAGGAACCCGGCCCGGTGAGCGGCGGTTCGAACGTCATCGATCTGATGGCGGCCTTGAAGGCGTCGGTCGAGGGCAAGAAAAAGCCGCCCGCCGAAGCCGAAAAGAAAGCGTCCGCGAAAAAGGCGCCGGCCAAAAAGGCGCCGGCCCGAAAGCACGCCTGATGGAGCTCAACGACGCGCTCTGGTGGGAAACGATCGATACCGAAGTGCTGCTGCGCCTCGGCGTCGCGACGCTCGTCGGGCTCCTGCTCGGGCTCGACCGCGAGCTCAAGGGCTATGACGCCGGGCTGCGCACCCACGGGATGGTCGCGCTCAGCTCCTCCTTGATGACCGTCGTGTCGATCGCGCTCTATCACCAGCTCGGCGGCGCCGCATCGTCGATCGACCCGCTCCGCGTGATCGAGGGCATGGCGGCGGCGATCGGCATCATCGCCGCGGGGCTGATCATCGTCAAAGGCGGCGAGGTGCGCAATCTGACCACCGCGGCGCATATCTGGCTGACAGGCGCGATCGGTATCGCGAGCGGTGCGGGCTATTTCGCGATCGTGATCATCGCCGCGGGACTCGCGCTCGTGCTGCTCATCCTGCTCCGCTTCGTCGAGCGCCGCCTGCCCGAAGTGGAGGACGGGCCCAGGGAAGACGGAGCCAACGCGGACGAGGCCAAGGAGAATGGGCCCAAGGTGGAGCATGGCGATGTCCCGCGCTGACCCCCTCGCCCAATATAACGCCAAGCGCGACTTCAAGCTGACCCCCGAGCCCGCGGGCAAGGTCGCAAAGGGAGAAGGCAACCGCTTCATCGTCCAGAAGCATGACGCGACGCGGCTCCATTACGACTTCCGCCTCGAAGTCGATGGCGTGCTCAAAAGCTGGGCGGTCACCAAGGGCCCGAGCGCCGACCCCGCCGACAAGCGCCTCGCCGTGCGTACCGAGGATCACCCGATGTCCTACGCCGATTTCGAGGGCGTGATCCCCAAGGGCGAATATGGCGGCGGCAGCGTGATGCTGTGGGACCGCGGCACCTGGGCGCCGATCGCGGGCAAGAGCGCCAAGGACATCGAAAAGGGTCATCTCCACTTCACCCTCGACGGGACACGGATGAAGGGCGAATGGCTGCTCGTCCGCATGAAGCCGCGCGGGAACGAGAAGCGCGAGAATTGGCTGCTCCGCAAGATCGACGACGCCTTTGCCGGCGGTACCGACGACCTCGTCGGGCGCCAGCTCACGAGCGTCCTCACCGGCCGCACCATGGCCGAGATCGCGGGTGACGAAGGCGGCGAGCAATCGCTGAAGGGCGCCAAGGGCGCAGCCTTCGCGAAGAAGATGGCCGCCGCCGCCGCGCACAACAAAAAAGTTGCGAAGCCGGTCGCCAAAGGCAAGCCGCCCGAATTCCGCCCGCTTCAGCTCGCGACGCTCGTCGATGCGGTGCCGACGGGCAACGGCTGGTTCCACGAGATCAAATATGACGGCTACCGCGCCGAAATCGCCGCATCGGGCGGCGACGTGCGCGTCTACACCCGCAATGGCCTCGACTGGACCGACAAGTTCGCGCCGCTCGTCCGCCATATCGCCGCGCTCGACCTGCCGCCGTGCCTGATCGACGGCGAGATCGTCGCATACGGCAAGGACGGCAATCCCGACTTCTCGTCGCTCCAGGCGGTGCTCAAGCGCGGCCACGGCGCGCAGGGCGAGGGCACCGCGCTCCACTTCTTCGCCTTCGACCTGCTCGAAGAAGGCGGCAAATCGCTCGCCAGGCTCGGCAATCTCGAACGCAAGGAGCGCCTCGAAGCCCTGCTCCAGAGCGCGCAGCCCCCGATCGCGGTCGCCGACCATGTCATCGGCGCCGGCGAAACCCTCTACACCGCGATGTGCGGCGCGGCGCAGGAAGGCATCATTTCGAAACGCGCCGACGCGACGTATGTCGGCCGCCGCACCAAAAGCTGGGTGAAGGTCAAATGCACGCGGCGGCAGGAATTTGTCATCGTCGGCTGGAAACCCTCATCGACCAAGGCGCGCCCTTTCTCGTCGCTCCTCCTCGCGCAGCATGAGGGCGGCGCGCTCGTCTACAAAGGCAATGTCGGCACCGGCTTCAACACCGGCAGCCTCGCCGATCTCGCGAAGACATTCGCCAAGCTGGAACGCAAGACCGCGCCGCTCGAGGTCGACAAGGTTGCCGCGCGCAAGGTCCATTGGCTGAAACCCGAACTCGTCGCCGAAATCGCCTTCGCCGAATTCACCGCGAGCGGATCGGTGCGCCACGCGAGTTTCCTCGGTCTGCGCAGCGACAAGGAGGCGAAAGAGGTGACCCCCGAAACGAAACAGCCCGCACCCGAAGCGACAAGCGACGTGAAGATCAGCAGCCGCGACCGCGTCATCTTTCCCGAAGCCAAGGCGACCAAGGGCGACCTCGCCGACTATTATGCCGCGGTCGCCCCGCTCATGCTCGCCCATACCGCGCGCCGCCCGATCAGCCTCGTCCGCTGTCCGCAGGGACGCGCGAAGAAATGCTTTTTCCAGAAACATGACTCGGGCTCGTTCGGCGATCATGTCCATCACGTCCCGATCCGCGAGAAGGACGGGGGGCACGAGGATTATCTCTATGTCGAGGACGCCGATGGCGTTCTCGCCTGCGTCCAGATGGGGACGATCGAATTCCACGGCTGGGACAGCCATGTCGAGACGCTCGAAAAGCCCGATCGCATGGTGTTCGACCTCGACCCCGACGAGGGGCTCGCTTTCGCCGACGTCAAAAAGTCCGCGCTCGACATCCGCCGCCAGCTCGCCGACATCGGGCTCGTCAGCTTCGCGATGCTCTCGGGCGGCAAGGGGGTGCATGTCGTCGTGCCGCTCGATCCGGGGCATGGCTGGGACGCGCACAAGGATTTCTCGAAACGCTTCGCCGAGGCGCTGAGCCTCGCCGAGCCCGACCGCTATGTCGCGACGATGAGCAAGGCGAAGCGCAAGGGCAAGATCTTCATCGACTATCTGCGCAACCAGCGCGGCAGCACCGCGATCATGCCATATTCGGCGCGCGCGCGCGAAAACGCCCCCGTCGCGGCACCGATCGGCTGGGAAGAACTCGCGGACGTGAAGAGCGCGGGCCAGTGGACGATCAAGGATGCCGCCGCGCTGCTCGAACGTGCCGCGAGCGCGGAACTCAAAGGCTGGGGCTTCGCCAGCCAGCCCCTCCCCGGCTTTTGAGCGCCAGCGAGTCGTCGCCTTAAAATTGGTTAGCAACCTAATAAGCATTCTAATAATACCAATTAGCTACCAAAAATAGCTATGCAGCGTCACAAACGGGTCTTAAATCGCGATAAAGCGAGATTGACCGCAAAATTGGTCTGTATAAAATCCCCTCTAAATCGGCAGTCATAGCCGATTGGCATGATGAGGAGGGAATTTGACATGACCAATATGCGATATTGGCTCGCTTCGGCGAGCATTGGTACGATGCTTTTCGCCGCCAACGCGGCACAGGCCCAGACCCCGGCGCCCGCCGCCGACGCCGCGGCCGAAAGCGAGATCGTCGTCACCGGAATCCGTGGCTCGCTCCGCGAAGCGATCGACGCGAAGCGCGACCTGTCGGTGATCGCCGATGTCGTCGCCGCCGAGGATGTCGGCAAATTCCCCGACAAGAATGTCGCCGAGGCGCTCCAGCGCGTCCCCGGTATCGTCGTCAACCGCGAATTCGGCGAAGGCGAGCGCGTCTCGCTGCGCGGCACCGCGCCGAACCTCACCAAGACGCTGCTCAACGGCCACAGCGTCGCGACCGCCGACTGGTTCATCCTCGATCAGGTCGCCTCGACGCGCAGCTTCAACTATCTGACCCTGCCCGCCGAGATCATCGGCCGCCTCGAAGTCTATAAGAGCCCACAGGCCGACGTCGAGGAAGGCGGGGTCGGCGGCACGATCAACGTCATCACGCGCAACCCGCTCGACCTCGACCCACTCACCCTCTCCGCCTCGGTGCAGGCCGCCTATTCCGACCTCTCGGGCAAGGTCGACCCGCAGGTCTCGGGCCTCGTCAGCTGGAAGAATGAAGACGAGACCTTCGGCGTCCTCGTCGGCGCGATCTATCAGAAACGCCGCACGCGCCGCGACGGGCTCGAAATCTTCGGCTACCGCTCCTTCCCCGTCGGCGGCGGCGACGCGCTGGTCCCGACCTTGATCGGCTCGACGCTGTTCGAACAGGACCGCGAACGCTACGGCGCCAACATCGGCATCCAGTTCCGCCCGTCGGACGCGCTCGAAATCAACATCACCGGGCTCTACTCGCGCTTCAACGCCGACAATTTCAACCAGAATTATATCGCGTGGGGCGAACAGGCGCTCGCCGGCGGCGGCACGATCAGCAATGCGGTGGTGCGGGACGGCGTCGCGGTCTCGGGCGACATCGCCTCGGCGAACGGCGGCACGACGGGCTTCGGCGTCGTTTACGATGCGATCGACCGGCAGGCCGTCGCCAAGACCGTCTCGGCCGATTTCGACCTCACCTACCGCCCGACCGACAGCCTCTCGGTCCATTTCAAGGCCGGCTGGACCAAGGCGAACGGCGACACGAGCAACGAGAATTTCATCGAGTTCGCCGGCCCCGGCGCGTTCAGCTACGACCTCACCAGCGGCCGGCCCGAAGTCAGCTTCGCGAACCCCGATCCGCTCGATCCCGCGGGAATCCGCCCCGATTTCGGGCGCATCCAATCGGTCACCAACGACGATGAGGAGAAATATTTCTACCTCGACGTCGAAAAAGAGGTCGAATGGGGTCCGATGACGGCGCTCAAATTCGGGGTCAAATATACCGACCACGACCGCGTCGCCGAACGCTTCGCGACCAATGGCGGCGTCTTCACCCCCGGCCTCACCTGCGACGGCGCACCGTGCACCTCGGCCGATTTCGCGACCGGCGGCGGCATGCCCGGCGACTTCCTCGACAATATCGCGTCGCCCGGAACGCTTCGCGATTATTGGCGCGTCGATCCCGCGAAGCTGCGCGCCATCTATGGCGCGTCGACGTCGCCCTCAAACGACCGCTTCCTCGTTCCCGGCAACGCTTACTCGATCAACGAAAAGGCGTGGGGCGGCTACGGCCTCGCCAAATTCGGCGGCGACGGCTGGCGCGGCAATGTCGGCGTGCGCGTGATCGAGACCAAGCAGACGTCGGACGGCTTCATCATCGGCGGCACCGATCCCGAGTTCACCAACCCGTTCGGCGGCTTCACCCCGTCGCGCGCGAAACGCTCCTACACCGACATTTTGCCGAGCGCGAACCTCTCGGTCGACCTGTCCGATCAGGTCGTGCTGCGCTTCGCCGCGGGCAAGACGGTGACGCGCCCCGACTTCGTCGACATCACCCCCGGCGTCGACCTCAACGGCACGCTGCTCACCGGCCGCGGCGGCGATCCGAACCTCGATCCCTATCGCGCCAACCAGTATGACCTGTCGATCGAGTGGTATCCCGACCGCGAGACGATCGTCGCGCTCGCCGCCTTCTACAAGGACATCCAGTCCTACATCGTCAACACGACCTCGACCGAGGTCCTGCCGAGCGTCTTCGTTCCGGGGTCGGAGCCTGCGGGCTGCGTCGCGGCGGGTGGCGCCAATCCGAACCTGTTCGATTGCCCCTATCAGATCAACCGCCGCAGCAACGGCGATGGCGGGCGCAACCAGGGCTTCGAATTCCAGGTGTCGCGCCCGATCTGGGGCGGCTTCGGCGCGGTGGTCAACTACACCTATTCGGACGCCAAGGCGAACAATGGCGACCCGATCCCGGGCAATTCGAAGCATTCGCTCAACCTGACGGGCTATTATGAGAATGACCTCGTCAGCGCGCGGCTCTCGTACAACTACCGGTCGAAATTCTTCATCGACATCGACCGCGCCGCACCGCTCAATCAGGCCGCGCTCTCGTCGCTCGACGCCTCGGTCAGCGTCAACATCACCGACAATATCGCGCTCACCGCCGACGCGGTGAACCTGACGAACGAGAAGATCGAGCAATATTCGGGCACCCGCGACCGCCCGCGCGCGATCTACGACAACGGCCGCATCTTCTATGTCGGCGCGCGGCTGAAATTCTGACCGGCTCCATTTTCCTTCCCCCTTGATGGGGGAAGGATACGCCGGTCGTTCTTTCAACGTCAGCGTGAACGGCCGCTCCTCAGAACCGCCCCTCGAACGTCAGGCCGATCATCCGCGGTTCGCCGAACAGCGCCTGCATCCGGCCGCCATTCTCGTACTGATAGTCATAATATTCATCGTCGAAGATGTTCGTCGCGACCAGATAGGCGCCGAAATTCTCGTTGCCATATCCGACCTTGGCGTTGACCAAGGTGCGCGCGGGCACGTCGCGGCCCATGCTCTGGTCCTCCCTGTGGCGAAGCCATGGGGAGGTGGCAGCGGCGTAGCCGCTGACGGAGGGGCGATGACGCAACGTCGCGGCCCCTCCACCACCCTTCGGGCGGTCCCCCTCCCCATCGCTGTGCGACAGGGAGGATCATTCGTCCGCTTTCGCCGCCTTCGCCTTCCGCGCCTGTCGCCACGAAGGCCTTTTCTTCACCGCCGCCACGCCGTCATCGGCCGCGCTCGCCAGCGGCACCGCCGACGTCCGCTCGCCCCGCGCCTCGGCGCCCTCGAGCCATTCGCGATATTTCTCGGGAATATCGCCGCCGGCCTCGACCCACTCGGCCTCGCCCGCGAAGCGTTGCACCGGCTCGGCATCGGCGAGCCCCTCGAACGTCTGCAGCGGCCCATATAGGGGAATGTTCTTCTCGTTCACCCGCACCAGCTCGATCCCCGGATCGTCGAGCTGCGCGTCGATCGCCTCGGGCCCGCCGTCTGCCATCGCGGCATAGAGCGCGCGCTGCCGCGCGGCGAGCGCGAGCAGCGCCGCCCCGATCTCGGCCTCCGCCTGGGCATCGAGCGCCGCCCCCTCGAACCCCTCGATCAGCGCCGCGGCCTCATCCTGCCCCCCGGCCGCGTCGCCCGCCCCCACCGCAGCACCACCATGGATCACCGTCCGCACCGTCGTCGTCGAGGCCTCCGCCACGGTGCCTGTGGCGCCCGCCGCCGCCACCGCGCCGCTCGCAGCCCCATTCCCGCTCGCGTCGAGCCCCTCGACTGCCTTGGCAGGCGCTCGGGATAAACTTCCGCCAAAGGCGGAAGTCGAGACGCCCATCGGGCTAGCGCCAGCCACAGCCCCCGCGCTCGCCCGCGTCGAGAAATAGTTGATCACCGTCCGCTTGCCGCCCGCGTCCTGCCCGTAATGGCGCAGGCAGAACATCAGCAGCGCGTCATTGTGCCGCCGCCGGAACCCCATCAATTTCCCGGCGACAAAGACGGGCACCAGATAGCCGTCGATCGCGCGTTCGAACGCGATATCCTTCAGCCGCGCGACCCCGAAATCGAGCGCCGCCTCCCACGCCCGCCGAAACCCCTCCGCCCCCGCCGCGCGCCGCAGCGTATAGCAGTTCGTCTGCGCCATATTGACCATCGCGGCCGCGCGGCGGACCGACCCCGTATCGGCGAGCGCCGCGATAAACGCCCGCTGCCGCTCGGGCGTCCATCCGTCGTGCCGATATTTGCGCGGCACCGGCGTAAACTCGGGAAGCGGCGGCCGCGCCTCCTTCGCGATTGGGGTGCGGTTCTGCATGATGAGCCCTCCTGTCTGCCGAAGCCTGTCTGATCCGAATGTGTCGAGCGAAGCCGAGAGGCGAATCGGACAGGATATGACGTGGTGGGATAATGTAGGAAAGGGATTTGTTTATGGTTTGTTCTTTTTGAGCGATCAAGACGGCTTTGCTCCTCATCTAAGTCGTAACCGACTTTGAGACGGCCGCCCAATACCTGCCGTCGGCACACGCTGCGACACCGTGGCAACACGCGCCCAATCACAGTTCCCGACGTTGCGAATCCTTTCCAAGATTTGGACGTCTGCTATGCGGCAAGGGTCGCCAACCTAGGCACGGATGATTATCCTGAGATGCGGGAGGAGCGCGCATGCTAAAATCGGTGACCATTAGCTTCAGCGAAACAGGAAGTTTCGATCTTGAGACAAAGGGCATTACGATCTTTGTTGGACCAAATAACTCTGGGAAGAGTCTTGTCCTTCGTGAGATCGAGGCTGTTGTTAGCCACGACCCACTTCCAAGCAACCTCAAGATCGTTACCGATTTCGAAATAGAATGGCCGAATGCGTCAACCATTCATGAGCAGGTGGAGAAAGCTAAGGCAAATACGCCTCCTAATGCCCCGGTAGGACATGTCCATTTGGGCCGAATAAATCTGAATGGTGGAAGAGAATTTTCGGAAATAAATATCTCGACACTGACGAATTTCGCGAATCAAAAAACGCAAAAAGGTTGGATAACAACTCAGTTTATTAAATGGGGGGTTATCCGTCTTGATGGGCGATCAAGGTTTAATCTTACGAACGATCAGGCGGGTGGAGACCTTGAAGCGCCGCCACAAAACGTCTTGTCGCATTTCTTCATAGACGAGTCGGCTCGGGCGAGCGTTAGGACACTCGTTAAAGACGCGTTCAACGTTAATTTTTACGTCGATCCAACCAACCTTGGGCAACTCCGAATAAAGCTGGCTGATGGATTGCTGCCTACCGACGAACAGTCCTTGGGTTTGAACGCCAGGAACTTTTATCGCAACGCCACCCATATCAAAGACGCCAGCGACGGTGTACAAGCGTTCACAGGCATTGTGACGGCAGTCCTATCGGGCGAGTACCATACGATTCTGATCGACGAGCCTGAAGCCTTTCTACACCCGCCACTCGCTCGCAAGCTGGGGAAGAGCCTGGCAGGAATAGCAGCCAAGCGGAACGGAGCGTTGCTGGCATCGACCCACAGTTCCGACTTTCTTATGGGCTGCGTTCAAGCCTCGCCATCAGTGAAGGTCGTGAGGCTCGAATACAGTCAGGGCAAGTCACGAGCACGGTCGATTGACCCCAAGTCATTGGAAGGTTTTCTTAAACGGCCACTGATGAGGAGCGCCAACGTTATTTCTGGTCTCTTTCACGACGGCGTCATAGTCCTGGAATCGGACAACGACCGCGCATTTTATAGCGAGATTTTTTATCGCTTGGCCGAGGGAAAGCCGGACTATCCGTCCATCCTTTTTGTCAATGCGCAGAATAAGCAGACCATTCGGGAAATCATCGGCCCTCTAAGGGAGTTTGGAGTGCCAGCTGCAGCAATACCGGACATCGACATCGTAAAGGACGGCGGGAAGACCTGGACCGACTGGCTGAAGGCTGCAAAGATTCCCGCAGCTTTACATGCCGGACTCGGTCAGCAGCGCGCGGCAATTGACATCGCCTTAAGAGCGTCGGGAAAGGATATGAAGACCGATGGCGGCTTCAAACTGCTGAGCGACCCGGATCGATTGGCGGCTGACGTGCTGTTCGACAGCCTTGAGGCCTTCGGCGTGTTCCCAGTCCGTGGAGGAGAAGTCGAAAATTGGCTTTCGAACCTGAATGTGCCTGGCAAAAAGACCGATTGGGCCGTTGCAATGCTGGAACGCCTCGGATCGGACGCGAGCGACCCGAATTATGTCGAACCATCGGGAGACGACGTGTGGGCGTTTCTCGAAAAGATCGTTGCCTGGATCAAGAACCCCGGTCGGAAAGGCACGGGGTAGCTTTGTCGCCTGCCAGAAGGTCTGCTTCCCACTCTTGAGCACTTCAAACCGGCCTAACGGTGGGCGACCAAAATCCGCCTAGAGCTATTCAGCTTGTTTCCCGCCATTCTCCCAACGCCAAATCCCCGATCTCCCACCCCCCGATCCGCCAGCGGACAAGCCGCAGCGTCGGATAGCCGACTGCGGCGGTCATGCGGCGGACCTGACGGTTGCGGCCTTCGGTGATCGTCAGTTCGATCCACGCATCGGGCACGCTCTTGCGGTATCGCACCGGCGGGTCGCGGTCCCAGAGCTGGGGCGGGTCGATCCGGCGGACGGTCGCGGGGCGGGTCGGGCCGTCGTTCAGCGTGACGCCGCGGCGCAGCGCCTCCAGCGCGGCTTCGTCGGGCTCGCCCTCGACCTGCGCCAGATAGGTTTTGGGCGTCTTGTGCTTCGGCGACGAAATCCGCGCCTGCAGCGCGCCGTCGTCGGTCAGGATCAACAGGCCCTCGCTATCGCGGTCCAGCCGGCCGGCGGGATAGACGCCGGGGACGTTGATATAGTCGGACAGCGTTGCGCGCGGGCCATTGGCGCCCGCCGTCATGCCCTTGTCGGTGAATTGCGACAGCACGCCCCACGGCTTGTTGAACAGGATCAGGCGGGCCAACCGGGCCTCCTCTCGATCAAGACCGATCGAGATTCAGTTCAGGGCGAGTCGAAAATGGTGCTTTTGCGAGACCCGGCGCGCAGCGTACTTTTGGTACGTGAGCACCGGAAGCTCGCAAAAGGGCCATTTGCAGGCCGCCATGGGCTGAATATCGGTCGGTCTTACGCCGCTTCCTTCTTGCGCGACGCTTTCTTCCGCTCGTGCGGGTCGAGCAGCGCCTTGCGGATGCGGATATTCTTCGGGGTCACCTCGACCATTTCGTCGTCGTCGATATAGGCGATCGCCTGCTCCAGCGTCATGCGCTTCGGCGGGGTCAGGCGGATCGCGTCGTCCTTGCCCGTCGAACGGAAGTTCGTGAGCTGCTTCGACTTCATCGGGTTGACTTCGAGATCGTCGGGCTTCGCATTCTCGCCGATGATCATGCCCTCGTACAGCGCCTCGCCGGGCGAGACGAACAGGATGCCGCGTTCTTCGAGCGGGCCCAAGGCATAGGCAACCGCTTCGCCGTTGCCGTTCGAGATCAGGACGCCGTTCTGGCGGCCCGCGATCTGGCCCTT
Organism: Sphingopyxis italica; assembly: GCF_011926545.1. Taxonomy (GTDB): domain Bacteria; phylum Pseudomonadota; class Alphaproteobacteria; order Sphingomonadales; family Sphingomonadaceae; genus Sphingopyxis; species Sphingopyxis italica. The sequence goes on from NZ_JAATIT010000001.1 coordinate 1,163,964, forward strand.
GTGCGGGCCATATTTCTCGAACAGCCGGTTCATGATCCCGGTGCCGCGCGTGTCGGACAGGAATTCGCCATGATAGCCGATCAGGCCGCGCGACGGGCCGCTGAAGGTGATGCGCGTCTTGCCGCCGCCCGACGGACGCATGTCGGTGAGGTCGGCCTTGCGGATCTGCATCTTCTCGACGACCGTGCCGCTATGCTCGTCGTCGACGTCGATGACGACGGTTTCATAAGGCTCGGTGCGCTTGCCAGCTTCGTCTTCGCCGAACAGCACTTTCGGGCGGCTGATCCCGAGTTCGAAGCCTTCGCGGCGCATCGTTTCGATGAGCACGCCGAGCTGGAGCTCGCCGCGGCCCGCGACGTCGAAGCTGTCCTTGTCGGCGCTTTCGGTGATGCGGATTGCGACGTTCGTTTCGGCTTCGCGCGTCAGACGATCGCGGATCATGCGGCTCGTCACCTTGCTGCCTTCGCGGCCCGCCATCGGGCTGTCGTTGACGGCGAAGCGCATCGACAGCGTCGGCGGATCGATCGGCTGCGCGGCGATCGGTTCGCTGACGCTGGTGTCGGCGATCGTGTTGGCGACGGTCGCGTTGGTCAGGCCCGCGATCGCGACGATATCGCCCGCTTTCGCTTCCTCCACGGGAACGCGCTCCAGTCCGCGGAACGCCAGCAGCTTCGACGCGCGGCCGGTCTCGATCACCTTGCCGTCCATGTCGAGCGCGTGGATCGGCTGGTTGACCTTGACCGTGCCCGACTGGACGCGGCCGGTCAGGATGCGGCCGATGAAATTGTCGCGGTCGAGCAGGGTCGCGAGGAAGGTGAACGGCGCGTCTTCATCGAGGCCCGGGGTCGGGACGTGCGACACGATCGTCTTGAACAGCGGCTCGAGCGTGCCTTCGCGCGCATCGGGGCTTTCGGACGCATAGCCGCCGCGGCCCGAGGCATAGAGGATCGGGAAGTCGAGCTGTTCGTCATTGGCTTCCAATGCGAGGAACAGTTCGAACACTTCGTCGAGCACTTCGGCGGCGCGCGCGTCGCTGCGGTCGATCTTGTTGACGACGACGATCGGCTTCAGGCCGAGCGCGAGCGCCTTGCCGGTGACGAACTTGGTCTGCGGCATCGGGCCTTCGGCGGCGTCGACGAGCAGGATGACGCCATCGACCATCGACAGGATGCGCTCGACCTCACCGCCGAAATCGGCGTGGCCCGGGGTGTCGACGATGTTGATGCGCGTCAGGTCCGCGCCCTCACCCCACTCGACGCTGGTGCATTTGGCCAGGATGGTGATCCCGCGTTCCTTTTCCAAGTCATTGGAATCCATGGCTCTTTCTTCGACACGCTGGTTGTCGCGAAAGGTCCCCGACTGGCGGAACAGCTGGTCGACGAGAGTGGTCTTGCCATGATCGACGTGGGCGATAATGGCGATATTGCGCAAAGACATGCGGATGAGCCTTAATGTAAGGGGGCAGCGCCCTGAGCGCCGCGAAACGCCGCGCCCCTAACAGAAGCGGTGCTGCGGCGCAACAAAATTGCCGGTGGTCAAAGCCGTTCGAGCAGGCGTTCGATTTCGCCCGCCGCGGCGCGTGCCGCGCGGACCAGATTGGCGTGGAAATCGCCCGCGCTGGCGTCATTCGCCTCGTCGGTCACGGCCTTGATCGCGGCCCAGGGCTTGCCGAGCCGCCACGCGACCTGCGCGACCGCGCCGACCTCCATGTCGACGAGCGTGGCGCCAAGCGCCGCGAGGTCGGCGGCGGCGTCGGGGCAAGCGACGAAGCTGTCGCCGCTCGCGATCCGCGCATGCGGCAGGCCGAGTCCCGGATCGGCCATCGCGGTGAAATGCGCCTCTCCGGCTTCGCCGATCGGCCAGTCGCCCGCACGGTAACGACGAAAGAGGCCGGGCTGATTGGCGCCATAATCATGCTGCAACGCTTCGGCGATCCAGTAAGCGCCTGGCGCGGCGCCGAGCGACCCGCATGTGCCGGTCATCAACAGCATGTCGGCACCGCCCGCCAACGCACCGGCGCACAGCGCGGCGTTGACCTTGCCGAGCCCGCAGGTCGCGATGGCGAGCGCAAGGCCCTGCGCCTCGAGGCGGCGGACGGCGAAAGGGCCTTCGTCCTTCGTGCCTTCGCCGGCGAATAGGGCGTCGGCTTCTTCGGGAAGCGCGGCGAGGATGAGGATTTGGGCCATCGCGCTTGCATACCCTCGTTTCCGTTCGTGTCGAGTTGCGAACGGATGAGGGAATCCAGCAGGCCGCTTGCCAACCCCGCCGCATCCCGCCATCGCTCGCCTTCATGCTCGCCCGCCTCTTCCCCGACCGCTTCGTTCCCGTGCTGCTCGCGACGATCCTGCTCGCCAGCCTGCTGCCGGTGCGCGGCGCGGCGGTGCCGGTCGCGCAGGCGATTTCGACCGCGGCGATCATCTTCCTCTTCTTCCTCAACGGCGTGCGTCTGCCGCGCGAGGAAGTGCTTCACGGTATCCGAAACTGGAAATTGCAGGGGAGCGCGCTCGCCTTCTGCTTCGGCGGCATGGCGCTGCTCGGCCTTGCCGCGCAGGCGGCGACCGCCTCCCTCCTGCCCGCGACGCTCGCGCTCGGCTTCCTTTTCCTTGGCATCCTACCCTCGACCGTCCAATCGGCGACCGCCGCATCGAGCCTCGCCGGCGGCAATGTCGCGGCGAGCGTCGTCGCGGCGGCGCTGCTCAACCTCAGCGGCGTCGCGCTCTCGCCTTTGCTCTTCGCGCTGCTCGCAGGCAACCAGGGCGATATCCATGGCGAAGCGGTGCTGCGCATCGTCTCGATCCTGCTCGTGCCGTTCGTCGCGGGGCAGCTCATGCAGCGCTGGCTGCGGCCGTGGGTGCTCGCGCATCGCGGCCTTGCCACCTTCATGGACCGGAGCGCGATCGCGATCGCTGTCTATGTCGCCTTCTCGGCTGCGGTCGTCGCAGGCATCTGGGGCCTGCTCGACGGACGCGAGATCGCTATCGTCCTCCTTGCGGTCGCAGCGCTGCTCGCGCTCTCCTTCGGCAGCGCCTGGGCGCTCGGCGGGCTACTCAAACTCGCGCGTGCCGATCGCATCACCCTGCTCTTTGCGGGCGCGCAGAAGAGCATCGCGGTCGGCGCACCGCTCGCGGCAACGCTTTTCGCGCCCGCCATCGCCGGCATGGTGCTCGTTCCGATCCTCGTCTATCATATGGCGCAGTTGATCCTGTCCGCCTGGATCGCTCCGGCGCTCAGGGCGGAAAAGGTGTAGTGCTTGAATAACACAGGTGCGCATGCCATATTGGCAGGCGGCCCAGGTTCTCTCTTGGGTGGCTGGAAGGAAGACGAATGAGCGAAGTGACCGCGACGGCAACCGCAACCGACGAGCTGCAGCTGACCCCGCCCGAACCCGTGCCGTCGGTTTCTCCTGAAAAGGCGGCCGGTCTCGTCCCGCTGTCGACCGACCAGAAGTCGAAACTCGGCGAGCGCGTCGACGGATTTATCGACGACCTCGTCGCGCAGGACGTCAATTCGCCCGCCTTCGGACAAAAGGTCGACCAGATCACCAACATGGGCCGCAAGGAGATGCTGGAGGCAGCGAGCCATTCGAACCGCTTCCTCGATCGGCCGATCCGCGCGATGGACCGCGATACCGACATCGGTCAGAATCTGATCGAGCTGCGCACCACGGTCGAGCGGCTCGATCCGTCGGCGAACGGCAAGCTCATTTCGAAACGCGGCTTTCTCGACAAGATCTTCGGCGGCAAGATCAACAATTATTTCGCCCAGTACCGCAGCGCGCAGACGCATATCGGCGGCATCCTGACCGCGCTGTCGAACGGCAAGGACGAGCTGCTCATGGACAATGCGGCGATCGACGTCGAGCGCCGCAAGATGTGGGAATCGATGGGCAAGCTCGAGCAGATGGTCCACATCGCCCAGACGCTCGACGAAAAGCTCGAGGCCAAGGCGAACGAGCTCGACGGCGTCGATCCCGCGAAAGCCAAGGTGCTGCGCGAAAACGCGCTCTTCTACGCGCGCCAGCGCACGCAGGACCTGCTCACGCAAATGGCGGTGACGGTGCAGGGCTATCTCGCGCTCGACCTCGTCAAAAAGAATAATGTCGAACTGGTGAAGGGCGTCGACCGCGCAAGCACGACGACCGTCGGCGCGCTCAAGACCGCGATCACCGTCGCGCAGGCGATGACGAACCAGAAGCTGGTGCTCGAACAGATCACCGCATTGAACGCGACGACCGCGAACATCATCGACGGCACGTCGAAAATGCTCAAGGACAATACCGCGCGCATCCACGAGCAGGCGGCGTCGAGCACCATCCCGATGGAAACACTGCAGCGCGCCTTCCAGAATATCTATGACACGATGGACGCGATCGACACTTTCAAGCTGAAGGCACTCGACAGCATGAAGACGACCGTCACCTCGCTCGAGGGCGAGGTCGCCAAGTCGAAAGGCTATATCGCGCGCGCCGAAGGCGCGAGCCAGGCGCAGGCCAGCGTCGGCAGCGCCGACAGCCCGCTCGCCGCGCTCGAAGGCTAGGCGATGAGCATGAGCGAAGTCGACAAGATCCGGATTACGGCAGCCTCAGCAATCGAACGGTCGCGCGAGCGCCGGCGCCCGATCGGGACGAAGAGCGTAGCGCTGCGCCGCCAGCATCTGTTCAAAAAGATCGGCCGCATGTTCATCGCAGGCGGAGTGGTGCTCCTCGCGGCAGCTTTATTCGGCCTTATCATCCAACCGCTCGGCGGCGTTGGCGTGATGGCGGTGACCGCCTTGCTGATCGGCGTCGCGGTGCTGTTCGGCCGGTCGCCTTTCCCCGAACCGCGCCAGGCCGATCTGCCCAAGGCCGACCTCAAGCAGCTCGCGGGCCGCACCGAAATCTGGCTCGAGGCGCAGCGCCCGGCGCTTCCTGCTCCCGCACGCCAGCTCGTCGACGGCATCGGCGTCCAGCTCGACCTGCTCGCGCCGCAACTCCAGACGCTCGACGCATCGAGCCCCGCGGCGGCCAATATCCGCAAGCTCGTCGGCGAGGATCTGCCCGAGCTCGTCGCGGGCTACCAGCGCATTCCCGCGGGCCTCCGCACCGAAGCACACGCCGGCCGCACCCCCGACGAGACGCTCGTCGGCGGATTGAAGATGCTCGAGGGCGAGATCGGCAATGCGGCGCGCAACCTCGCGGCGGGCGAACTCGACAAGCTCGCGACGCGCGAACGCTATCTCCAGCTCAAATATCAGGGCATCGACGGCGAGGACGTGCCCACCAGCTAGGCGTTCGGTGCCCTAAGCCTGCCGCCAGCGCTGCGTGCCGAACCAGAGCAGCAGCCCCCCCCCGAAACCGGCGGAAATTACCGTCGATCGACGGTCAGCCGACCGCCGGGAGCGAACGGAGCAATTTTTTGGCGTAGACCCGCCCCGCGCCGACGTCGGTGCCGTTGCGCAGGATCACGCGCACGCCTTTCCCGGCCGACCGCCGGACGCTCGCGATCGCGCTTCGCCGCAGCAGCGCGCGGCGATGCACGCGGACGAACTCCTCTTCGGGAAGGTCGAGATCGGCCTGCGCCGCCCTGATCGACCCGCGCAGCAGATAGGATGCGGAGGCGGTGTGCAGCCGGACATAATCATCCTCGGCGGTGATCATGTCGATGTCGGCACGCTGGATACAGGTCAGCGCGCCCGCGGTGCCGCGCAGCCACAGTTCGTCGTTGCGTGGCTGCACTCCCTGCTCGTGATAGCCCGCGCGCAGGTCGTCGATCACGGCGCGCATCTGGGCAATCTGTTCGCGCGCATCGACCGCGGCGAGCCGGTCGCGCGACCGGTCGATCGCCGCGCGCAACCGCGAAATTTCGATCGGCTTGAGGATATAATCGATCGCATGCGCCTCGAAGGCGCGAACGGCGAAATGATCGAACGCCGTCGTGAAAATGACCCCGGGGACCCCATCCTCGGGGAGCCGGCTGAGGACGTCGAAACCCGTTCCGTCGCGCATCTTGATGTCGAGCAGCACGATGTCGGGTTGCAACTCGGCGATCTTCGCGACGGCCTCCCGGCAACCGCTCGCCGACCCGACATGTTCAACCTCGGGAAGCTTCGCGAGGATCAGCTCGAGCCGCCGCAGCGCGAGCGGCTCATCGTCCACGGTCAGGACCCTTATCGTCACCCGGCATATCCCAGCGGCAATTCGAGCGTCGCGCGAAAGCGCGACGCGGGTAACCGCTCGGTCGACAGTTTCGCGTCCGCGCCAAAGCGATTGGACAGCCGGTCGCGGACGTTGCGGAGGCCGGTCTGCGTGCCGCAAACGCCCGTATGAAGCGCCGACGGCGAACAGCTGTTTTCGACCACGATCTTCAGCTGGCCCTGGTCCTCTCGCGCCGTGATCGCGATCCACGCGTCCCCGGCGCCGACCGTTCCGGCGCCGTGTTTGACGGCATTTTCGACCAGCGGTTGCAAGAGAAAGGCCGGCACCGCCGTGCGGCCGAGCGCCCGAGGCAGGTCGATCCGGATGTCGAGGTCGGGATAGCGCGTCCGCTCGATTTCGAGATAGGTCGCCTGCAACGCGACCTCCTCCGCCAGCGAAATGTCGACGTCGGGATTGGTGGCGAGGTTGACTCGGAAAAAACTCGCCAGCCGTTCGACCATCGCATTGGCGTCCTCGGCGCGGCCATCGAGGATCAGCGCCGATACCGCGTTGAAGCTGTTGAACAGGAAATGCGGATTGATCTGGTAATGGAGCGCTTGAAGCTTGGCCGACTGCGCCATCGTGCGAAGCTGCGCCGATCGCCGCTCCTCCGCGCGCGCCTCGAAACCATATTGAACGGCGAGATAGAGGCCGACCCACGCCAGAAAGAACCAGGTCCAGGGCACGAGGGTGCGGATCACCGCGCTGCCGTCGATCGCAAGCTGGACCGGTTCGCCTCTCGCATAAACCAGCGCGAAATAGGTGCACCAGGCGAAGAGTTCGGCCGCGATGAGCGAGGCGAAGAAGACGATCGGCGCCTTTTGGCGCCAGCCCCGCCGGCTCAGCTTCTGCAATATCATGTGAATGGCGAAGCAAAGCGCGAGGCCGATCGCCATGAGCATCAGCCGCACCGCGGTCGCCCGCAGCAGATGCGGATGATGATCGAGCACATCGGCGGTCCACAGCGCCAGCGTGTGCAGGCCCCAGAAGGCGCCCGTAAGCCAGAGGATCACCTGCCGCCGCTGCCGTTCGAGGCTGGCCGGCCGGCCGGTCGTGGCCAGTTCGTAGACGGTGGTGGGGGGAAAGGCCGCGACCTGGTTCATCGCGCGATTATCGCAGGAAGGCGCATGGCTGTCGACCGACGTTCGGCCGCAGAAATCGCGCGTTCACCCTCCCCAAAGGAGGGGCGGAGGGGGTCGAATGTGATGCGCGGACGAAGGCACCACCCTTCGTCCGCACACCGGATCGGCGCCGAGGGGGACTGAGCCCCGGCGCCGGAAGCGTGACCCTTAAAAGCGCATGCTCGCGGTCAGGCTGTAACGGCGTCCGAGGACGTCATAGGTGGTCGGATAGGTGTTCCCCGAATTGAGCGCCGTCGTCCCGACATAGTTGCTGACGAGCGGCGGATTCTTGTCGAGCAGGTTCTGGACCGACAGCGTGAGCGTGAAGATGTCGGCGACCTTGGCCCGGTACGTCAGGTCAAAATAGCTGTAGCTCGGGATGTGCAGATAGTCGGGTTCGATCCCTTCGGCATCCAATATGCGCTCATAATCGGCGCCATCGAGCCAGCGCCACAGCAGCGAAATGTCGCCAAAATCGTCTATCTGCGCCGTCGCGCGCACGTTGAAGCTGTATTTGGGGGTGATTTCGCCGGCGAAGAAGCCGCAGTTCGTGCTGTACTGGCCGACGCATTCCCGGTTTATGCTCGTTGGCGACGCCTTGAATTTCGACTGCTCGGTCCAATTGCCCGACAGGTCGAAGTTGAGCCGCCCGAAGCCGGTGGGCAAGCCGTAGTTGATGCGCAGATCGACGCCCGAGGTGGTGATCGTCCCCTGATTGGTGAGCAGCGCGATCTGGCCCGGCGTATCGCCCCCGCCATTCAGCGAGCCGTTGAGCGGATTGCGGCGGATGAGCGCGCACGCCGCCGCGTCGCCCTCTTCGAAACAGGGGCCGAAGACGTCGTTCGGCGTCGGCAGCGTGATCGCGTCGGTGATCTTGATATGATAATAGTCGGCCGTAATCGCGAGCCCTGGCACCTGCGGCGGCGTCACGACCAGCCCCAGCGTATAGGAATCGGCGATTTCGACATCGAGGTTCGGGTTGCCGCCCGCCGTCTGGTTGATCTGGCCCGACGAAGGCGACGGAATATTCCCGATCGTGCCGGGAGGGGCGCCCTGCGCGATACAGATCGCGGTGAGCGCGGCGTTGCCGACGGGGCTCGAACCCTGGCACGGATCTTCGGCGAGGTTCGCAAGGCCCGTGGTGATCGGCGTGAAGAGCTCCGAAATATTCGGCGACCGCACCGAGTGCTGGTAGATACCGCGCAGCTTGTAGCCGCGGAACGGCTCCCACGTGCCGCCCGCCTTCCACGTCGTGCTGGTGCCCGTGTTCGAATAGTCCGACAGGCGGATGCCCGCTTCGGCGGTCAGGCTATAGATGCCGGGCACATCCTCGACGATCGGCACGATCAGTTCGCCGAAGATTTCCTTCACATCATAGGTGCCCGAAAAAGAGGGCGACGGCGCGCCCGTGCCGAGCACTTCGTCCTGCGTTCCAAAGGCGACGTCGGACACCTGCGACGCGCCATATTTGCGATATTCGGCGCCCAGCGCGAATCCGATCGGCGTTTCCCCGGCAAGGAAATTGCCCAGCTCGCCCGAGATGCTGCCGCTGACGACCGAAAGGCGCGTGCTCACCGTCGATCCCGCCGGCTGGTTGAAGAAGGCGATCGCCTCTTGCGAAATATCGGTGCCGTCGCCGAAGAGGTTGATCGGCACGCACCCGTTCGCCGGATCGGCGCATTCGGTCGTGCTGTTCGCGCGCAGCGCCTGCTGCACGCGCGATTTCAGGCCCCAGTTGATATTGCTGTTCTTGCGGTCCGATTCGCCATGAAGACCATAAACGTCGAAATCGATCGCATCGGTGATCGACCCGCGAACGCCGGCCCAGACCTGGAACTGATTGGTCGTCAGGTTGCGGATGCGCGGCCCGGCCTCGATGAAGCGGCGGTTGATCACCGCCGCGACCTCGCGGTACGCGGGATCGTTCGGACTGGTCGCAGCGCCCGCCGCGGCGCAGTCGGCGGCCGAGATCGCGTTCGACGCGCAAACCTCCGACCGCACCGCATCGGGCAGGAACGGGTTGTTCAGCGGCAATTGCCATGTGTCGCCGAACATTCCCGACGACGCGAGGCTCAGTTGCACCTTCGACCGGGTGAACATGCCCTTCGCATAGATTTCGATGCCGTCGGCGACCTCGTATTGCGCCGCGCCGAACATGTTGTAGCGTTCGAGCGGGGTCTGAAAATAATTGGCGGGCGCGAAATTATACGCGTCGCGCGACCCCACATAGTCGCGCAGCGCGCCGTCGGCGGGATTGTAGATGCGATTGTTGATGCGCGTCGGGGTCGTCGTCCCCGAACCCACCAGGCTGCCGTCGAGGAAATAGGTGTCGCGCGAAACCGCGCGTCCCCCTTGGAACACCGGCTCGACCTTCTGATAGCCGATGTTCAGCACCGCATTGCCGCGACCGTCGTCGAAATTGGCGCCGACCGTCACGTCGAAGCGATAGCGCGCGCCGTCGCCGCGCTCGGTGATGCCGACCGTACTGGCCAGCTCGACCCCCGCAAAGTCGCGCTTGGTGATGAAATTCGCGACGCCGGCGATCGCGTCGGCGCCATAGACCGACGAGGCGCCGCCGGTCACGATCTCGGCGCGCTCGATCAGCGCGACGGGAATGATATTGAGGTCGGTCTCGCTGAGCAGCGACGAGGGCACGAGCCGCGTTCCGTCGAGCAGCACGAGGTTGCGGTTGGTGCCGACGCCGCGCAGGTTGAGCGACGCGAAGCCCGCGCCGCCGTTGTTGACCGCGCTGTTGGCGCCGGGCGACACGCCGGGCAGATCGCCGATCAGCTCCTCGGCATTGGTCGCCTGACGCAGCCCGATTTCACTCTCGCCCACGACCTGGACGGGACTCGACTGTTCGAGATTGGGGTTCTGGATGCGCGATCCGGTGACGACGATCGGCGACGCATCCTCGATCACCGTCTCGCCGCCCGGCACGTCCTGCGCATAGGCCGGCGATATACAGACGGCGCTTCCAAGCAATGTCGTCGAAAGCAGATAGTGACGCGGTCGAAATTTGCCCAACATGTCGATTCTCCCTGTTATTGTCCGTTTTTTATGAAGCGAGCCGGGCCCAGCGATGCGCCGCGAGCGCGATCGGCAGGCCGAAGAGGAACATGTGCGATGCAAGGTCCGCGAAGCTGAGCGACATGCCGCCGGGCGGCACCGCGAAGTTCGAGAGCGGCAGCACCGCGCGGTTCATCACGAAATAGACGGCGACGCCGTAGAGCGGCCCGGTAAGCCAGGGCGATTGCCGCGCCACCGGCGCGACTCGCGCGGCGATGAGCACGAAGGCCGCCGCGAACAGGAACGAGAGCAGGAAATGGCTCACCAGTCCCAAAGGCACCGGAGCGAAGCCCGTCCGCGCCGCGGGGCCCAGCAGCCCCGACGCGATGCTCCGCAATATGTCGGCCGGGCCGACGCCTTTCAGCGCCCATGCCGTAAAGGCGAAACCCAGATCGAGAACGCCGCCCGCCAGCCCGCCGATCAGGATCGCCTTGGCAGGCGCCTCCTGGCCTCCCGCCATTATGACATGGGTAGCCTCGATCATCTTCGTCCCCTTTTCTTCTCGAAAGGGGCGCTAACGCGGGCGGGTCGTCACTTGGAGCGTATCGCCGCCGATCGTCGCGACGATGCGGCCCAACGCAGGCCGATCAGGCGAACGTCGCGTCCCGCGGGGTGAACGGCCGAGCACACGCACGCCAACGCGCCGCTTCGGCCGGGAACGGCCGCTCTGTCGGTGATGGGGAGTTTTCCCCGCGCCCATATGATCGCGGCGGCAGGATGCTGGATGCCCCGCGAGGATTCGAACCTCGATAGGCGGTATCAGAAACCGCAGTCTTACCATTAGACGACGGGGCACCAGAGGCGGGCGCAATATGGCCCGGCGCCCGCGCTGTCAAGGCCGCTGGGGCGGCCCGTACAAGTCCGCTTGCCCTGCCGCATTTCGCCGCTAGCATCACCCCATAACAAAAGGGGGCCGCGCGCAGGCGCGGATACCCGAAGGAGTGGGTTGATGCGTCATGTCGCGATCGTCGGGTCGGGGCCCGCGGGCTATTACACCGCCGAAACATTGCAGAAAGCGGACGATATCGCGGTCGATGTCATCGACCGCCTGCCGGTGCCCTATGGCCTGATCCGCACGGGCGTCGCCCCCGACCACCAGTCGATCAAGGCGGTGTCGCGCCGCTACGAAGGCACGGCGCTCACCGACAATGTCCGCTTCGTCGGCCATGTCTCGGTCGGCAGCGACGTGACGATCGACGAGCTTGTCGGGCTTTATGACGCGGTCATCCTCGCGACCGGCGCACCGAACGACCGCCCGCTCGACATCCCCGGCGCCGACTTGGGCGGCGTGATCGGCAGCGCCGCCTTCGTCGGCTGGTATAACGGCCATCCCGATTTCGCCGATCTCGATCCCCCACTGGGAGCCCCCGGCGTCGCGGTGATCGGCAACGGCAATGTCGCATTGGACGTGGCGCGCATCCTCGCCAAGACGCCGCAAGAATTCGGGGGCAGCGACATCGTCGCGCACGCCCGCGATGCGCTGGCGGCGAGCGCGGTGCGGCATATCCAGATCCTCGGCCGCCGCGGCCCGCACCAGATCGCCATGACGCCGAAGGAACTCGGCGAGCTTGGTCATCTCGAGCGCGCGAGCCCGCGCGTCGACCCCGCCGACCTGCCTCCCGAGGGCGACGACGCGATGCTCGAACCCGGGATGCGCAAGTCGGTGACGCACCTCCGCGGCTTCGCCGCCAACCCCGTCGCCAAGCCGGTGACGATCGATTTCGATTTTTTCGCGATGCCGGTCGCGATCGAAGGAGACGGCAAGGTCCAACGCGTCATCGTCGAACGCACCACGCTCGACGCCGACCTTCGCAGCCACGGCACCGGGGAGACCTATGCCGTCGACGCGGGGCTCGTGATCAGTTGCATCGGCTATCAGACCCCGCCGATCCCCGGCGTTCCCTACGAACATGGCCGCGGCCGCTTTGCGAGCGACGACGGGCGGATCCTGCCCGGACTTTACGCGGTCGGCTGGGCGCGGCGCGGGCCGTCGGGGACGATCGGCACGAACAAGCCCGACGGCGCGCGCATCGGCGAGATGGTGCTGGAGGATATCGGCCGCGGCGCGGGCAAGGCCGGACGTCCCGGGCTCGACGCGCTGCTCGCCAGCCGCGACGTCGTGCCCGTCACCTTTCGCGACTGGCGCCGGATCGAGGAGGCCGAGGTCGCGGCCGCGCTCGACGGCAATCCGCGCGAGAAATTCACCAGCATCGAGGCGATGCTCCAAGCCACGGGGCGGTGAAGGAACCGGTCCGCACCGCGCTGCGCGCACTGCTCGCGCTCGCCTATGGCTATGCCGGCTGGCGCCATCTGGTCACGCCCGCGCCTTTCCTCGCGATCACCCCGCCGTGGGTTCCGCGGCCCGAACTGATCGTCGCCGCGACCGGCATCGCCGAGATCGCGGGCGCGGTCGGCCTGATGATCCCGGCGACGCGCAAGGCGGCCGGTTGGGGCCTCGCGCTCTATGCGCTGTGCGTCTGGCCCGCGAACTTCCACCATGCGCTCGCCCATATCGCCATCGGCGGCGAGACCTTAAGCTGGTGGTATCATGGCCCGCGCCTCGCCGCGCAGCCGCTGATCATCTGGTGGGCGCTGTGGGCCAGCGGGGCGGTCCACTGGCCGTTCGGGAAGTCCGTGGGCAATCCTGAAATCCGTTTACCCTGAGCTTGTCGAAGGGCCGTTCTTCTTTTCGGCGTCGCAGATGGAAGAACGGTGCTTCGACAAGCTCAGCACGAGCGGAGAATCGAGAAGCCTATTTCGCGACCGGCGTCTCGATCGGCGGCTGGCCCTTCTGGCTCGCGGCATAGGCTTCGACCGCCTTCAGCACGCGCAACATGTTGCCGCTGGCGATCTTTTCGAGCTCGGCCTGACTGTAGCCGCGTTTCGCGAGTTCGACGAAGAGCGCCGGATAGCCCGACACATCCTCCATGCCGACCGGCGCCGAATCCATTCCGTCATAGTCGCCGCCCAGCCCGATATGATCGACCCCGATCGTCTTTTTCAGATGATCGATATGGTCCGCCACCTTCGCGACGTCGGTCGTCGGCACCGGATTGGCGGCGTCCCAGGTTTTGAGCGCCGTCTCGGCCGCCGCCGGGTCGCCCGGATACATCGCCTTCAGCCGCGCCGCCTCGGCGGTGCGCGCGAGGCCCTGCGCGCGGACGTCGGCATCGAGGAAGCCCGGCAGCAATACGATCATCACGATCCCGCCGTTCGCCTTTACGGCAGGCAGCACACTGTCGGGGACATTGCGCGGATGCGGATTGATCGCGCGCACCCCCGAATGGCTGAACATCACCGGCGCGTGCGAGGTTTCCAGCGCGTCCTTCATCGTCGCTTCGCTGACATGGCTCAGATCGACGATCATCCCGATGCGGTTCATTTCGCGAACGACCTGGCGGCCAAAATCGGTGAGCCCGTCGTGCGCGGGCACGTCGGTCGAAGCGTCGGCCCAGCTCAAATTCTTCGAATGGGTCAGCGTCATATAACGCGCGCCGAGATCGTACATCTGGCGCAGCACCGCGAGGCTCGAGCCGATCGAATGGCCTCCCTCCATGCCGAGCATGCCGGCGATCTTGCCCGCTTTCATTCCCTTTTCGAGCTCGGCCGAGGTCGACGCGAGCATGAGTTCGTCCGGATAGCGCGCCACGAGCCGCTTCATCACGTCGATCTGCTCGATCGTCTGCTGCACCGCGAGCGGCTCATCGGGATTGCTCGGTACATAGACCGACCAGAATTGCGCGCCGACGCGGCCCTTGCGCAGCCGCTGGAGGTCGGTGTGCATCGCACCCTCGGGCGGGGTGGCATCGGGTTTCGCGGTGTCGGTCGTGTCTTCGAAATCGAAGCTGTTGATCATATTGCCCTCGCGCCCGCGCAGCGCCCACGGCACGTCATTGTGTCCGTCGAACACCGGCGCCTGCTTGAGCGCAGCCTCGGCAACCGCCTCTGGCGACTTCTGTGCGATGGCGGGGGTGGAGATAAGGGCGAAAGCGGCGAGGCCGGCGAGCAGGGAGGGCTTGTTCATGGGAGGCGACCTTAAGTGCTTGAGCCGCCGGTGCAAGCCTTGCTTGACGCAAGCGTCAAGGCCGCGCAGCATCGGTGCATGACAGCTTTCGACGACTGGCGCGCGCGTTCGCCCTATTACGACGAAACCCACGAAGCCTTGGCGCAGAGCGTCCGCCGCTTCGTCACGCGCGAGATCGCGCCGCACATCGATCGCTGGGAGGCCGAGGGCGAACTGCCGCGCGAGCTGCACAAAAAGGCCGCCGATGCCGGCATCCTCGGCCTGCGCTATCCCGAGCGATATGGCGGGCACAGCGAGGGTTTCGACAATTTTCACAGCCTCGTCGTTACCGAGGAGCTCGCGGCCGTCGGCGCGGGAGGGCTTGGCGCTTCGCTGATGACGCACGGCATCGGCCTGCCGCCGATTCTCGCGCTGGGTTCGGAAGAGTTGAAACAGCGCGTCACGCCGCCGGTACTCGCGGGCGAGAAGATCATCGCGCTAGGCATCACCGAGGCGGGCGGCGGCAGCGACGTCGCGAACCTCAAGACCACGGCGGTCAGGGACGGCGATCATTATGTCGTGAACGGCGGCAAGATGTTCATCACCAGCGGCATGCGCGCCGACTGGCTGACCTGCGCGGTGCGCACCGGCGGACCGGGCGCGGCGGGCATCTCGCTGCTGCTGATCGACATGGCCTCGCCCGGCGTCGAGCGCACAAGGCTCGACAAGATGGGCTGGCGCTGCAGCGACACCGCCGCGATCCACTTCAGCGACGTGCGCGTCCCCGCCGAAAACCTCATCGGCACCGAGAACGGCGGCTTCATCGGCATCATGCGCAACTTCAACAGCGAGCGGCTCGGCATGGCGATGGGCTGCTGCGCCTACGCCCGCGTCGCGATGGCCGAGGCGGCGGAATGGGCCAGGCAGCGCGAGACCTTCGGCAAGCCGCTCGTCGGTCACCAGTCGATTCGCATCAAGCTCGCCGACATGGAGCGCCAGATCGAAGCGACGCAGGCCTGGGTCGACCTCTGCGCGTGGCAGGTCAAGACCGGCAAGGACCGCCCCGCCGACTTCGCGATGCTCAAGGTGCAGGCGACGCGGATGCTGGAGGCCGTCGCGCGCGAAGCGGCGCAGGTGCTGGGCGGCGCATCCTACATCACCGGCAGCAAGGTCGAACGCATCTACCGCGAGGTGCGCGTCAACGCGATCGGCGGGGGCAGCGAGGAAATCATGCTCGATCTGGCGGGACGGCAATTGTTCGGCGGCGGCCGCTGAACGTCAGTGCGGGGAGCGCGAACTCCGTTCGCCTGTCCGCGCCAGGCGTTCCACAAGCGCCACGCGCCGATTATGCGCCATCGCGGTACCATTCAGGTCGTCGGCAAGTTCATAGCCGGCGCGGCGCTGCAGATGGCTTAGCAATTCCGCTCGCGCTTCCGGCGCGTGGCGCGACATCTCGTCGGCTAGCGCGTCGATAATCCATGACCATGCCTCGGCTTCGCTGTCGTCCAGCCGATGCGAACGCACCGGCGTTCGGGCGCTTGCGACCTCCCCGGCTGCGGCGACAGGGGTCCATATGACGGGTGCCGTGGAGGTCTTCCGCCATTCCATTTCCAGAAACGCGCTGACCCATAACCCGAAATAGCCCGCCCAGACGAGCACCCACATGACATGTTCACCGATCGTCAAGGGCGTATCGGACAAAGTCCGGTTGGCAACATAACGCAGCGTCAGCATGATCAGCGATGCCCCGACGACATGGAGAGCCAGCCTCGCCAGACCGCCACCACTGGTCCGCGACCGCATCGCCGACCGCAGCGCATGCGCGTACAGCAGCGTGCCTCCCGCGATCGACACCAGGCGAACATCGCTCATCCACAAATAACGGTCGCCGAACACGATTTGCGCCCATGCCGAAAGCACGAGATAGGTGAAGCTTGCGAAGAGGCCAACCCAGACCATAAGGCGCGTGGTGCTGCGGTCTGACGATGGTGATTGCAAAGTCTGGTACATGCGGAAAGCGATAGCCAATCTGTTGATCTTGCGAAAGAGACAGCCGACCAACCGACGCTGTTTTGGCACAAACGACATCCCTCGATCCTCCCGCTTGCCAAAGGGGGATGGCATGGGCGATGCTCGGTGCGACGTGGTGTGTAGCAGATTATCAGGGGACGAACCGATGGAAATATTCGAGACGGTGGGGGCTGATCAGGGTGGCTGGGCCGATGCGGCAACCAGCGAGCTCGACGCGATGATCGATCTTCGCCGCGCGATTCATCGCGAGCCCGAGCTCGGGCTGCAAAACCCGAAGACGCTCGCGAAGATCAAGGATGCGCTCGCCGGGCTGCCGCTCGAATTTCGCGAGGGGCCGTCGACGACCGGGCTGATCGCGATCCTGCGCGGCCCCGCGAACGGGCGCACCGTGCTGCTGCGCGGCGATATGGATGCGCTGCCGCTGCTCGAAGACACGGGGCTCGATTTCACGTCCGAGATCGCCGGCGCGATGCACGCGTGCGGGCACGACACGCATGTCGCGATGCTCGTCGGCGCCGCGAAGCTGCTCTGCGCCGCGCGCGACCGGCTCCCCGGCACCGTGATGTTCATGTTCCAGCCGGGCGAGGAGGGCCATCATGGCGCGCGCTTCATGCTGGAGGACGGGCTGATCGACCCGCTCCCCGACGCGGCCTTCGCGCTCCACGTCATGCCCAACGCGCCGCACGGTATCTTCGCCGGGCGCGCGGGGCCGTTGCTCGCCTCGTCCGACGTCCTCTCGATCATGGTCAAGGGCGCGGGCGGCCATGCGTCGATGCCGCACGACAGTATCGACCCGATCCCGGTCGCCTGTTCGATCGTCACCGCGATCCAGACCATGGTCACGCGCCGCATCTCGGTCTTCGATCCCGCCGTCGTCACCATCGCGAAGATCGCCGCGGGAACGACGAACAACATCATCCCCGAGACCGCCGAAATGCTCGGCACGATCCGCACGCTTTCACCCGAACGCCGCGCGATGATCGCGCGCGAACTCAAGCGCCTCGCTCCCGCGATCGCCGAAGCGCACGGCTGCACCGCCGAAGTGACGATCGAGGAGGGCTTCCCCGTCACCATCTGCGACAGCCGCGCGGTGAGTTTCGGCCAGTCGGTCGTCGAGGAGATTTTCGGCGAGGAGGCGTGGCTGACGATGGACAATCCGGTGATGGGCGCCGAGGATTTCTCCTACGTCCTCGAAAAAGTCCCCGGCGCCATGTTCTGGCTCGGCGCGAGCGAGGCGGGCAGCGACTGGCGCCAATGCTGCGGGCTCCACTCGAACCATATGGTGCTCGACGAAAAGGTCATGGCAAGAGGCGCCGCGCTGCACGCGGCGCTCGCCGAGCGGTTCTTGAACGAGGGGTTTGAAGCCTAGCTAGGCAATTTCCACGATCAGACTACGGGAACCGTGAAGCAGTCGATCATTGCAGGGGTCTCCCCAACAGGTCGCCACATCATAAATTCCCGCCAGCATGACATTGGAATCTTTGGCGCCTGTCGGTTTCCGGATGCTACCCGTCACAGGCGAACCCGCCACTCGAAAATGGTTGTGCAGCCAACTTCCTCGACCCGAATCACACCAAAATACCGCATCGTCGGTAAGCATCAACGCGACACCGGAATCAGCGTGACCAGCCCGAACGATGGCTTCGACAAATTCGATGTCAGCGCAAAAGGCGTACATCGTTTCCGGATGCTGGCCGTTTACAGGGACCTTGAGTTCGACTGCATATCGTTTGCCGCCCATCCGGACGAACAAGTCCAGATTCACCTTCGGCTTGAGCGTGGAGCCATCGAGTCTTGGAACCCGCAGACACTTTTCAAACTCCACGTCAAAGCCAGACTCTCTCAATCCGAGGGCGAGTTCCAATTGCAATGAACGCTCGTTGCTTATGGGGCCAACGGTCGCAGGCGGGGCAACGAGAAACTCTCTCAGCCAAGCGGCGATCACGGCACCAGCACCGTGTCGACCGCCTGCGGCAGCATGTCGGGGTAATCGAGCGTATAATGCAGTCCGCGGCTTTCCTTGCGGTGGAGCGCGCTCTTCACGATCAGCTCGGCGCATTGCAGCAGGTTGCGCAGCTCGATCAGGTCGGTCGTGACGCGGAAATGGCCGTAATAGTCGCCGACCTCGCCCGTCAGCATCTTGATCCGGTGCTGCGCGCGCTCGAGCCGCTTGGTCGTGCGGACGATGCCGACATAATTCCACATGAAGCGGCGGATCTCGGTCCAGTTCTGCTTGATCACGACTTCTTCGTCCGAATCGGTGACGCGGCTTTCGTCCCACGGGCGGATCGCCGGCGGCGGTTCGAGCTGGTCCCAGCGCGCGATAATGTCCTTCGCCGCCGCCTCGCCGAACACGAAACATTCGAGCAGCGAGTTCGACGCGAGACGATTGGCGCCGTGCAGCCCGCTTTCGGTGCATTCGCCCGCCGCATAGAGCCCCGGCAGGTCGGTGCGCCCGTCGAGATCGATCAGCACGCCGCCGCACGTATAATGCTGCGCGGGCACCACCGGGATCGGCTGTTTCGTCATGTCGATCCCGAGCGTCAGCAGCTTTTCATAGATATTCGGAAAGTGCCCGGCGACGAAATCGGGATCCTTGTCGCTGATGTCGAGGTGGACATAATCGAGCCCCGACCGCTTGATCTGGTCGTCATTGGCGCGCGCGACGATATCGCGCGGCGCGAGTTCGGCGCGCGCGTCATAATCGGGCATATAGCGGTGGCCGGTCACGGGGTGCTTGAGGATCCCGCCCTCGCCGCGCACCGCCTCGGTGATCAGGAAATTCTTGACGTCGAGATTGTAGAGGCAGGTCGGGTGGAACTGCATCATCTCCATATTCGAGACGCGGCAGCCCGCGCGCCACGCCATCGCGATGCCGTCGCCCGTTGCTCCTCTGGGAGCGGTCGAAAACTGGTAGACGCGCCCCGCCCCGCCGCTCGCAAGGATCGTCGCGCGGCCGACATGCGCGCGCACCTTCCCCGTCTTCTCGTCGAGCGCATAAACGCCCCAGACGCGGCCCGATCCCGAATAGCGTTCCTCGTGCCGCCCCGTGATCAGGTCGATGCACGCCTGCCCGGGCAGCAGCGTGATGTTCGGATGCGCCTCGGCGGTCTTCAATAGCGCCGCCTGCACCGCCCAGCCGGTCGCGTCGTCGACATGCACGATCCGCCGGTGCGAATGCCCGCCCTCGCGCGTCAGATGCAGCGCTTCGGCTTGCTTGTTGAACGGCACGCCCATTTCGACAAGCCGCTCGATCGCGTGCGGGGCGTTTTCGACGACGAACTCGACCGTCTCGCGGCGGTTCAATCCGCCGCCCGCGATCATCGTGTCCTCGATATGATTTTCGAACGTGTCGCCCGCGTCGAGCACCGCCGCGATCCCGCCCTGCGCCCACGCGGTCGACCCGCCGGTGAGCTCGCCCTTCGCGAGCACGAGCACGCGGCAATGATCGGCGAGCGCGATCGCGGCGGTCAGCCCCGCGGCGCCCGAGCCGACGATGATGACGTCGTGTTGGGTGGTGTCGGTCACTCTTCTCCCCTCCCGCAGGCGGGAGGGGCCGGGGGTGGGCATGAATTCAACGCCGCAAGTATCGTCATCAACACACCTTCCAGATTCGACATGACATCTGCATTGGCGAAGCGCAGCGTCTGGTAGCCTTGCGCGCGCAGATAGCCATCCCTGCGACGATCTTCGTCCTGCCGCATGTCGTGCGAGATGCCATCAAGTTCAACGACAAGCTTTGCTTCGCGACACAGGAAATCGGCCACATAAGGACCGATCGGCATCTGACGGCTGAATTTCCAGCCCTCGACCTGGCGTTTGGAAATCGCTTGCCAAAGCCTGCGTTCAGGCATCGTGGCCTCGCGGCGCAGCCTTTGCGCCTTTAGCGTCTCGCGGGGCCGAAATTTACGAACAGGCCCACCCCCGGCCCCTCCCGCCTGCGGGAGGGGAGAAGGGCGCTCGCCCTCACCCATTCGCCGCGCGCGTCAGGTTGAGGAACACATCTTCCAGATCGGCCTCGCGCGTCGAGACGTCGACGATGCCGTGCCCCATCGCATTGACCGCCGCGAGCACTTCGCCCGCGTTCATGCGGTCCTTGTTGTAACTGATCGCGAGCCCGCGTGTCCCGTCGCGCTCGATCTTTTCGAACGCCGGATGCGTCGGCAGCGTCGTCACATCGGCGTCGAGCGTCACGACGACGATCTTCTCGCGCGCCATATCGACCAGCTCGCGCGTCGGCTTGTTCGCGATCAGCTTGCCATGGTTGATGATCGCGATCCGGTCGCAAAGCTCCTCGGCTTCCTCTAGATAATGCGTCGTCAGCACCACGGTGACGCCGCGGTCGTTGAGGCGCTGCACATAGTCCCAAAGCTGCTGGCGCAGTTCGATGTCGACTCCCGCGGTCGGTTCGTCGAGCACGATGATCGGCGGCGAATGCACCATGGCTTTCGCGACGAGCAGGCGGCGCTTCATGCCGCCCGACAGCGTGCGCGCATAGGCGTCGCGTTTGTCGGACAGATGGACGGCGCCGAGCAGTTCGTCCGAAATCCGCTGATCCTTGGGCACGCCGTAGAGCCCCGCCTGATTTTCGAGCGTTTCATAGGGCGTGAAAAAGGGATCGAAGACGATTTCCTGCGGCACGATGCCGATCGAATATTTGGCGTTGCGCGGATCGGCGTCGATATCGAAGCCCCAGATGCTCGCCGACCCGCTCGTCTTGTTGACGAGACCCGCGAGGATATTGATCAGCGTCGACTTGCCCGCGCCGTTCGGGCCGAGCAGACCGAAGATCTGGCCGCGCGGCACGTCGAAACTGACATTGTCGAGCGCCTGCTTGCCGCCGGCATAGAGTTTGGAGACGGCGTCGATGCGGATGGCGGCTTCACTCATGGCCGCCTCCATAGCCGCGCGCCCGCCCGCGTGAAAGCCATCATCGCCGATAGATTTTCTGCTGATGGGCGCGTTAACGCTAAATTGGAATCTTGCCGCTAGGACGATGCCGGTGGGGACCAGTCACATCTTTCGCCCGCTGCCGCTGCGGCGCGGGCTAGCCATCGCTGCGCTCTTGATCGCGCCCGCCGCCGCCTCGCCGGCGCTGGCGCAAGTGAGCGCGCAAGGCGAGGCCGAAGCCATCGTGCTTCGCCCGCTCTCCTTCTTCAAGGTCAACGACCTCGACTTCGGCGACATCATCGCGTCGAACGCCGCGGGGACCGTGACGATCGAACCCGACGGGTCGCGCAGCCGCACCGGCGGCGTCACCCTCGCGGGCGGGGGCGGCGAACCCGCGCGCTTTGCCGGGCTCGGCACCCGCAATCGCCAGGTCAACATCTCGCTCGGTTCGAATAGCATCTGGATCACCGGACCGGGCACGCGGATGCGCGTCCGCAATTTCGAGATCGGCAGCACGCCGACCGCGATTCTCTCGACCTCGCCCACCCGCTTTCGGATCACCTCGCCGCTCGGCAATTATAATTTCCCGGTCGGGGCGACGCTCGAGGTCGGCGCCAACCAGGCGCCGGGCGATTACAGCGGCAGCTTCACGATCACGCTGAACTATCTCTAGGGTCAGGACCCTTAGACCTTCCTGTGGGGGGAAGACGGCACCGGGGGACCACTGGCACCCCGACGGGCGCCTGCACCGGTGCCGTCACGACCCGCCCATCATGCGCGGACCCGATTGCCGAGCCTTCGCGCGCTTGCTATGGGCGCCCTCGATGACCCAGCCCGCACCCGAAACCATTCGCACGCCCAAGACCCGCATCGCCTGCGACGGCACCGGCGACGGCCTCGCCGATGCGGCGCTCGGCCACCCGCGCGTATGGCTGGAAATCGACACCGACGAAGGTTTCGCCGACTGCGGCTATTGCGACCGGCGCTTCGTCCTGATCGGCGGGATCGCCGATAAAAGTTAAGCGTCGGCGGGATCGTCGATGACAGTTAAGCGCCGGCGGAAGTAAACGCCGCTTTTACCAGCCCCGTGCACCCGCGATGAAGGTCCCGCTGGCATAGTCTGTGCCAGACAGGAGCAGAATCTGTGGGGATTCAAGGGACCAGACAGTGTCGGGGCGCTGCTCGCACCCTGACCATCGCCGTTGCCACGGCCAGCGCGGCGCTATGCGCGCCCGCTTATGCCGCCGACATGAACGCGACCGCCAATGCGGCGGTCGTTCGTCCGAACACGCTGATCAAGACCGACGATCTCGACTTCGGCACGCTGCTCGGCGGGCCGGGGGGCGGCACCGTCACGATCAATCCCGTGACCAACGGACGCAGCGCAACCGGCGGCGCGACGCTCGTCGGCAGCGACGGCCGGCGGGCGGTGTTCCAGGGCACCGGCGGCATTTTCCTGATCACCGTGTCGGGCAGCACTTCGGTCACGCTAACGCGCGCGGGCGGCGGCGCGGCGCCGATGACCGCCAGCCTCGTCCGCGCCGCGACCACCAGCGGCGGCGGCATCGCCTTGCTCGGCGCGACATTGCTGCCGAGCGGGGTGCAGACCTATTATATCGGCGGCACGCTCACCGTCCCCGCGAACCAGCCCGCGGGCGATTACAGCGGGACGTTTACGCTGACGGTCAATTATCTCTGACGAACCTTTGCGGTCGGCGAGCGCAGCGCTTATATCCATCCTATGACAAGCCCCACCGATCCCCGCCGCTTCCTCTATCGCGCCGACGCGCTCGACCCCGATCTTGCGCAGGCGCTCGCGCGCGAGGCACTCGCCAAGGCCGACGACGGCGAGCTCTACCTGCAATATCGCGCGACCGAGAGCTTCGGCTTCGACGACGGCCGGCTCAAGACCGCCGATTATTCGACCGACGCCGGTTTCGGCCTCCGCGCGGTGTCGGGCGAGATGACGGGCTTTGCCCACGCCAGCGACATCAGCGCCGGCGCGATCCGCCGCGCCGCCGAGACGCTGGCGCTGCTCGACCCCGCAAGCCAGGCGCACGCCGCCCCGCCGCCGCGCACCAACCGCCACCTCTATGACGAAGCGAACCCGCTCGACCTCATCCCCTTCGCGAAAAAGGTCGCGCTCTGCCAGGAAATCGACGCCGCCGCGCGCGCGCGCGATCCGCGCATCGTGCAGGTGTCGGTCGCGCTCGCGGGTAGCTGGTCGGTGGTCGAGATCGTCCGCGCCGACGGCTTCCTCGCGACCGATATCCGCCCGCTCGTCCGCCTCAACGTCTCGATCGTCGTCGAAGAGAATGGGCGCCGCGAATCGGGCTATTTCGGCCTCGGCGGCCGCTACATGTACGACCATCTGTTCGAACCCGCACAGTGGAACCGCGCGATCGACGAGGCGCTGAACCAGGCGCTCGTCAATCTGCGCGCGGTCGACGCGCCCGCGGGCGAGTTCACCGTGCTGCTCGGGCCCGGCTGGCCCGGCGTGCTGCTCCACGAAGCGGTCGGCCACGGGCTCGAGGGCGATTTCAACCGCAAGGGCACCAGCGCCTTTTCGGGAAGAATTGGAGAGCGCGTCGCGGCTCCGGGGGTGACGGTCGTCGATGACGGCGCGATGGACAGTCCCGTCGGCGGCGGCCGCCGCGGCTCGCTCAGCATCGACGACGAAGGCACGCCGACCGGTGAGACGGTGCTAATCGAGGACGGTGTTTTGAAGGGCTATATGCAGGACCGCCTCAACGCGCGCCTGATGGGGGTCGAACCCACGGGCAACGGACGGCGCGAGAGTTTCGCGCACGCACCGATGCCGCGGATGACCAACACCTTCATGAAGGGCGGAAACGACGATCCCGCCGAGCTGCTCGGTCGCGTCAAGAACGGCATTTTCGCCAAAAGCTTCGGCGGCGGGCAGGTCGACATCGTCTCGGGCAAGTTCGTCTTCAGCTGCACCGAGGCGTACAAGATCGAGAATGGCAAGCTTGGCGACTCGATCAAGGGCGCGACCCTGATCGGCGACGGGCCGAGCGTGCTGACGAAAGTCACCGGCATCGGCAACGACATGGCGATCGACGAAGGCATCGGCATCTGCGGCAAGGGCGGCCAGAGCGTCCCCGCCGGCGTCGGCCAGCCGACCTTGCTCGTGAACGGGCTGACCGTCGGCGGGACGGCGTAAGCCTACCGGAAATTCGTCATTGCGAGCGTAGCGAAGCAATGACGACGAAGTGTGATCCCGCTCACTTGGCGTTCGCCCCTCCCGCGCATATAGGATAGCCAAACAGAAACAAGAATCGGTCGCATCATCCGCGGGGGCAGCCTCCGCAACAGGGAGGGTAATATGCGTTCGACTCTGCGTTTCGTTTCCGTGGCCACCGTCGCCGCGATGCTCGCCGCCGTTCCCGGTTCGGCGCAAAAGACCACCGGCCCCAAGGAACGTTATGAAATGGACGTCGCGACCGCGTCGGGCTTCGCCGCCATGACCGCGGGCGGGCGCAAGCCCGGGATCGGCGGGATGATGGGGATGATGTTCGGCGGCGGCCCCGACAATCAGGTCGCGCGCACGATCGAGCTGCGCCTGGGGTCGAACCAGCCGCCGACGAAGCCGCCGGTCCGCGGCGACCATTATTTCCAGCCGCAGGCGAAGCTCGGCGCGTCGCTGCCGCTCTGGGGGCCCGAACCCGGCACGCCCCGCCCGCGCGAGGATGGCAACGAAATGCCCGGCAATTTCGAGCGGCCCAAGGGCCGTTTGCTGCTGTTCTGGGGCTGCGGCGCCAAGGCCGGGCCGGGACAGCCCGTGGTGATCGATTTCGCGAAGGTCGCCGCCGGACAGGTGCCGCCGAACCTCTTCACCTCGACCGTCCCGCGCATCCGCGAGGTGATGGCGTCGAACAGCGCCTCCTACGCCGGCTGGCCGAACGGCAAGTCGTCGAAGGCGGTGCCGAAGGACAGCTCGCTGCTCGGCGCGCATCGCATTGCGAGCAATGCCGGGCCGGAGATCGGCTTCACGCTGGCGCAGGATTATATGCCCGCGCTCGGCGCCTCGACCGCGCCGCAGGGCGACGGGTCGGTGATGATCCGCTGGAACCAGCTGCAACCCGCGACGGGCTATGTCGCCTGGGCTTTCGGCGGCATGGACCGCGGCGACGCGGGCGGCGACATGGTGTGGTGGACGAGCAGCAACGCGCGCGAATTCGGCGGCGGCCTGTGGGACTGGCTGCCGCCGTCGGTCGTCGCGAACCTCGTCACCAAAAAGATCGTGATGCCGCCCGCGCAGACGAGCTGCCAGATCCCGGCCGAGGTCAAGAAAGCGTCGGGCGAGATGCTGATCGGCAATCTGAACGCCTTCGGGCCCGAGGCGAATTTCTCCTATCCGCCGAAGCCTGCCGGGGGTGCGGCGTGGAACATCGACTGGACCGCGAAAGTCCGCTTCCGCTCGCACACGATGCTGATGATCGGCGCCGATTTCGGCGGCATGGGGGGCCGGGCGGGCGGGGACGACGCGGCCGCCGAAAAGCCGAAGAAAAAGAAGTGCAAGGGTCCGTTCGGCATCCCGCTGCCTGATGGGGCGTGCTGAAACGGCGGCGAGTCAGCCCCTGTTCACGCCGCGCGGCGTAGAAGGGCGCCGGGTAGGCTATGATGAAGACAGGAGTCGAACCATGCGTCACCTCATCCCGGCGCTCATTGCCGCCGCGGCCGTAGCGGCCGCCCCCGTCGCGACTGCGCGTGAAAAGCTCGAACCCGAAGCCGAGCTTGCCAAGCTGCTCGAAGGCCGCGTCGCCGGCGAGCCGCAGAAGTGTATCCCGCTCTCGACCGCGCGCAGCTCGCAAATCATCGACAAGACCGCGATCGTCTACAAGGTCGGCAGCACCCTGTGGGTCAACCGGCCCGAAGGCGGTGCCGAATCGCTCGACGATGACGATATCCTCGTCCTCAAGACGTCGGGTAGCCAGCTGTGCAGCATCGACACGCTCGAGCTGCACGATCGGACGAGCCGGATGTACAGCGGCTTCGTCTCGCTCGGCGAATTCGTCCCCTATCGGCGCGCGAAGGGCGAATGAGCGGCCAGCTCTAAACCATATTATCGTCATCCCGGCGAAGGCCGGGATCTCACCGTGGCGACCGATCGTTACGTTGAGATCCCGGCCTTCGCCGGGATGACTCAATGACGGGAAAACAACCTTGGCTGAAAAAGGACACGCCCCTCCCCCCGCCGACTGGGCGCAGCAACTGCTCGCCTTCTGGTTCGACGAACATGGCATGGACGACTGGTACGGCGGCGGCCCCGATTTCGACGCCGAGGTCCGCGAGCTTGCCGAAGGCTGGCACGAAGCCCTTCGCTCGCAGCCCGCCGAGGCCTTTCTGACCGATCCCGACACCGCGCTCGCCGCGACGATCCTGTTCGATCAGGTGCCGCGCAACATCTATCGCGGCCACGCCGACGCCTTCGCGACCGACAGCCTCGCCCGCGCGATCGCGCACGGCATCGTCGAGCGTGGCTGGCACGAAGCCTGGCCCGACGAGCGGCGCCAGTTCGCCTGCCTGCCCTTCCAGCACAGCGAGGACATCGGCGACCAGCGCGAATCGCTGCGCCTCTTCGGCGGGTTCGACGACCCCATGTTTCAGGATTTTGCGAAAAAGCATTTCGACATCGTCGACCGCTTCGGCCGCTTCCCGCATCGCAACGATGCCCTCGGCCGCGCGACGCGCGCCGACGAGGAAGCGGCGATAGAAGAGGGCAAGAATTGGTGATAGGCACGTCGCGAACCGGAGAGCAGCCATGGCCGAATTCACCGATACGCTGACCGACAAGCATATCGCCTTCATCGAGAAACAGCCCGTCTTCTTCACCGCGACCGCCGCCGAGGGCGCGCGCATCAATCTGTCGCCCAAGGGCTATTCCGACAGCTTCCGCGTCCTGTCGCAAGCCCAAGTCGCCTATCTCGACCTTGGCGGATCGGGGAACGAGACGCACGCGCACCTCGCCGCGGACGGCCGGATCACGATCATGTTCTGCGCCTTCGACCGCAGCGCGCTGATCCTGCGCATCTATGGCCGCGGCCGCCCGGTGTTACCGCAGGACGCCGAATGGGACGCACTGGCGGCGCATTTCACGCTGCTTCCCGGGACGCGCCAGATTTTCGTGATCGACGTCGAAAGCGTGCAGACGAGCTGCGGGTGGGGCGTGCCGATGATGGAATTGCAGCACGAGCGCGACACGCTGCAGAAATACCACCGCCAGGCCGACCGGGATCTGTGGGTCGAGAAATTCAATGAACGCGACCGGAGCATCGACGGCCTGCCGACCCGCCCGACCGACCGCTTCATTTCGGGCGAGCCCGCCTGATGCCGCTCGTCGAACTCGTCCGTCTCCCCAATGGCGCCGAAGCCGAATTGCTGCGCGGCCGGCTCGAAAGCGCGGGTGTCCACGCGGTCTGCTTCGACGCGGGCATGAACATCGCCGAAAGCGTCGGGCTGATGATCCCGGTGCGCATCATGGTGCTCGACGAGGATCTGGACGAAGCGCGCACGCTGATGACCGAGTTCGAGGGCGGCGGGAACGGAAACGCGGCCTGAGCGCTTGCAAAGCAGATGATCAAGGTCGCCAGTTACAATATGCGCAAGGGCATCGGGCTCGACCGCCGCCGCGATCCCGGCCGGGTGCTGTCGGTGCTCGGCGAGCTCGACGCCGACATCGTCGCGCTGCAGGAAGCCGACCGCCGTTTCGGCACGCGCGCCAGCGCGATCCCGCCGCACATGTTCGAGGAGCATAGCGACTATGTCCCCGTCGACCTGCTCAGCGGCCGCCCTTACGCGATCGGCTGGCACGGCAATGCGCTGCTCGTGCGCAAGGGGGCGGAAGTCGAGGAGAGCCATGCGCTCCACCTGCCGACGCTCGAACCGCGCGGGGCGGTCGCGGCGACGGTGCGAATCGGCGATACGCGGCTGCGCGTCGTCGGCATGCACCTCGACATTTCGGGGCTCCGCCGCCGCCAGCAGGCGCGCGCGATCCTGAACCATGTCGCCGAGGGCGAGGCGTTGCCGACGATTCTGATGGGCGACTGCAACGAATGGCGCGCAACCGGGGGCTGCCTCGCCGATTTCGGCGCAGCGCACCGGCTCGTCGATACCGGCCACAGCTTCCACAGCCGCCGCCCGGTCGCCAGGCTCGACCGCATTTTCGCGACCCCCGACCTCGAAGCGATCGAAGCGGGCGTCCACCAGAGCGCACTCGCCGCGCGCGCGTCCGATCACTTGCCCATCTGGGCGCGGTTCAGAGCGGCCGCCGACACTTAAGCCCCTCCCGCAAGCGGGAGGGGAACACTCTCTGCCCAAATTTTAGGCAACCCCTTGCCTCGCCTGCCCACCGAACGCACGATCCGGTGCATCTCCCTATCCAAAACCGTCACAAAATATCAACTTCCGCCGTCGCTGCGCAATCTGGCACGCCCGTTGCAGTGCAACATGGTGCCATTAGCAAAAGGGGGCGTCATGAAGCTGATCCTGGCCATCATCAAACCATTCAAGCTCGACGAGGTGCGCGAGGCGCTCACCGGTCTCGGCATCGCCGGCATGACCGTGACCGAGGTCAAGGGCTTCGGCCGGCAAAAGGGGCAGACCGAAATCTACCGCGGCGCCGAATATGCCACCAACATGGTACCGAAGGTGAAGATCGAACTCGTCTGCGACGACGCGCTCGCGCCGCGAGTCGTTGAAACGCTGCAACAAAGCGCCGGCACCGGGTCGATCGGCGACGGCAAGATTTTCGTCCTCGACGTCGGGCAAGCCGTGCGCATCCGCACCGGCGAAACCGGCGAGGCGGCTCTGTAATGACAAAGGGGGAAAACATGACGTTCGCAAAGAAGATTGCGGCGGGCGCCGGGGCCGCGGGTCTCGCGCTGTTCGCCGCGCTGCCCGCCTGGGCACAGGAAGCGGCGCCCGCCGTCGCCGAAGCCGCCGCGCCGACGCCCGACAAGGGCGACACCGCCTGGATGATGACCGCGACCGTGCTCGTCATGGCGATGATCGTCCCCGGCCTCGCACTTTTCTATGGCGGCCTCGTCCGCACCAAGAATATGGCCTCGGTGCTGACGCAGATCCTCGCCGTCGCGGCGCTCGCGATGATCCTCTGGGTCATCTACGGCTATGGCCTCGCCTTCGGCGGCGACGCCAACTGGCTCATCTCGTCGGGCAAGTTCTTCCTTGCCGGCGTCACCGCCGATTCGACCGTCGCGACCTTCACCGATGGCGTCGTGATCCCCGAATTCGTCTTCATCGCCTTCCAGATGACCTTCTCGGCGATCACCGTCGCGCTCGTGCTCGGCGGGCTCGTCGAGCGCATGAAATTCTCGGCGGTGATGGTCTTCGCGATCGTCTGGCTGACCATCGTCTATTACCCGATCGCGCACATGGTCTGGTATCTCGGCGGCGACGAAGCCTCCACCGGGCTGATCTTCGGCTGGGGCGCGCTCGACTTCGCGGGCGGCACCGTCGTCCACATCAACGCGGGCATCGCGGCGCTCGTCGGCGGCTTCATCATCGGCAAGCGTCGCGGCTATCAGAAGGACATCATGGCGCCGCACTCGCTGACCATGACGCTGATCGGCACCGGCCTGCTCTGGGTGGGCTGGTTCGGCTTCAACGCCGGCTCGGCGCTCGAAGCCAATGGTTCGGCCGGTCTCGCGCTGATCAACACCTTCACCGCGACCGCCGCCGGCGTCCTCTTCTGGATGCTCACCGAGCGCGCGCTCGGCCACAAGGGCTCGCTGCTCGGCGCCTGTTCGGGGGCGATCGCCGGCCTCGTCGCCGTCACCCCCGCCGCAGGCAATTCGGGTCCGTTCGGCGCGATCCTTCTGGGCGCGATCGCCGGCATCGTCTGCTGCTGGTTCGTGATGAAGGCGAAGCCCAAGCTCGGCTTCGACGACTCGCTCGACGTGTTCGGCATCCACGGCATCGGCGGCCTGATCGGTTCGGTGCTGACCGCGGTCACCATGCTGCCCGCGCTCGGCGGCCCGGCGGGCGACGATTATGTCCTCGGCAGCCAGCTGTGGATCCAGATCAAGTCGGTCGGCGTCGCCGTCCTCTGGTCGGCGGCGGGTTCGGCCATCGCCTTCACGATCGCCAAAGCGGTCACCGGCGGGCGCGTCTCCGAAGAAGTCGAACGCGAAGGCCTCGACCTCGGCGAGCATGGCGAGCGCGCGTATAACTACTGACGACGAGACAGGAACCCCGTCGCCGCACGTCTCTCTCCTTTCAAACGGCGGCGGCGGGATTCTACCGAGGTTCCTCCTGCGAACCACTGGCCGGGGCTTGACCCCGGCCTCTTTTTTGATTGTGGCCGGGACGGCCACGGGCCCGGGGGCCCGCCCCGGCCTTTTTTATACTGTGGCCGCGACGCAACAGGTTCGGGTAATTATATTGCGCGCAAATCGTCCCCCATTGCGGATCACCCGCAAGAGGCGCACCTTCCCGCCCGGACCAGCGTCAGATTGGCCACCAGGAGGAGGATTATTATGAATAAACGAGCATCTTTGCTCGCGGGCTTGTCGTGCCTTGCGCTCGCCAGCACCCCGGCAGCGGCGCAGGACGCGCCGACGGGCAGCTATGACGGCAACGAGATCATCGTCACCGCGACCAAGCGCGACGCGAGCCTTCAGGACGTTCCCTTTTCGATCAACGCGCAGACCGAGCAGGCAATCGAGCGCGCGAATGCGAGCACGATCGAGGACCTGTCGCGCAACGTCGCGGGCCTGACCGTCCAGAACCTCGGCCCCGGACAGAGCCAGGTATCGGTGCGCGGCGTTTCGGCGGGCCAGATCGCGCGCGACCAGCCGGGCGTAAAGGAACAGGTCGGCGTCTATCTCGACGAATCGGTCATCTCGCTGTCGCTTTTCACCCCCGACCTCGACCTGTTCGACCTCAACCGCGTCGAAACATTGCGCGGACCGCAGGGCACGCTCTTCGGTTCGGGATCGGTCGGCGGCACGCTGCGCTACATCACCAACCAGCCGACCACCGACCGCGTCGAGGGCAAGGTCGAGGGCAATGTGAACCTCGTCGACGGCGACGATTTCGGCGGCCATTTGAAAGGCGCGATCAACCTGCCGCTCAGCCAGAATCTGGCGATGCGCGCGGTCGGCTATTATACGCGCTACGCCGGCTTCATCGACGCGCTGCGCGAAGGCGGCGGGGTCAGCGAGGACGTCAACAGCGGCGAACGCTATGGCGGCCGCGTGTCGCTCCGCTGGGAGCCCGCCGAGAACCTCTCGATCACCCCGCGTTTCGTCTATCAGAAGGTCACGACCGACGGCTTCAACCGACAGGAAGTCTATAATCTCTACGCCAACCAGTTCACGACGACGCGCCAGCAGGTGACCTTCGAAGAACGCCAGCAATATCTGCTGCTCGACGAGGCGTTCGAGGACGAGGTCAAGCTTTTCGACCTCACGATGAACTATACCGGCGACGTCATCGGCGTCACCTCGGTAACGAGCTACACCGACCGCGACATTCTCGTCAGCCGCGACGCAAGCGCGCTCACCGGCAGCGTCTCGGCCGACCTCGGCTTCCCCGACGCCGGAATCTTGCTGCCGTCGAACCTCGTCGACACCACCGGGGTCAAGCAGTTCACGCAGGAAGTGCGCGTCAATTCGGCGGATGACGGCCCCTTCCAGTGGCTGATCGGCGGCTATTATGCCAATGTGAAGCGCGACTATACGCAGCGCCTGCCGACACCGGGCTACGATGCCGTCACCGATGCGACGCTTGGCGACGGAACCTCTGCGGCGGTGGCGAACGGCTTCGGCCCCAATTCGCCGTACAATGCCGACATCCCCTATGACCTGTCGCAAATCGCGATCTTCGGCGAGGTCAGCTATGATTTCACCGAACGCCTTACCGCGACAGTCGGCGGCCGCTATTACGCCTTCGACGAAACGCGGCGCTTCGTATCGGGCGGGCTGTTCACGAACGGCGACAATGACCGCGACAAGACCTCGTCGACCGGCTTCTCGCCGCGTCTGCTCTTGAGCTACGACGTAGCCGAAGGCATCACGCTCAACGCGCAGGCGTCGAAGGGCTTCCGCCTCGGCGGCGTCAACGATCCCCTGAACCTGCCGCTCTGCGACGGCGGCGTGCCGAACGGCCCCGACGCCGAAACCTTCGGCGGCCGGCCGCGCTACGACGACGAAACGCTGTGGAACTATGAAGGCGGGGTGAAGGCGCAGTTCGGCGGCATCACCTTCAACGCCGCGGGCTTCTATACCAAGATCAACAATCTGCAGGTCACCGCCGATGCCGGCAGCTGTTCGTCGCGCATCGTCTTCAACGCCGACGCGCACACGATGGGGCTGGAGTTCGAGCTGTCGGCGAGCCCCTTCACCGGTCTCGATCTCGGCCTGTCGGGCAGCTATGTCGAGGCCGAGTTCGATTCGACGCTGACCCGCCCGAACGGGACGGTGATCGAGGGCATCCGCGACGGCAACCGCCTGCCATCGGTGCCGAAATTCCAGATGGCGGCGAACGCGACCTACAGCTTCCCGATCGACCCGTCGTCGGACACGAACGCCTTCGTCACCGCCTCCTTCCAGCATGTCGGCAGCCGCTACACCCAGCCGGGCGATCAGGAGAACAACCCGCGGACCTTCGTCCACGGTTTCACCTTCGGCGGCGCGCCAATCGGCTCGGCGACGACGCTCGACCTCAAGCTGCCCGATTATCAGCTGGTCAACCTCGGCGCGGGAATCGAGTTTCCGGACGAGCTCGAAATCTCGGTCTATGTGAACAATCTGCTCGACGAAAATGCGCTGCTCGCCTTCGACCGCGAGCGCGGCGGGCGCGCGCGGCTCGGCTTTGCGACGAACCAGCCGCGGACCTTCGGCGTCACGGTGCGAAAGGGCTTCTGAGGGGCGGCAAAAAGGGGCCGGGCGCACCACGCCCCGGCCCCTTTTCCGCCCTGAAATGCTGCGCGAATTATATGCAGCATGGTCGTAACTTTTGCCTTTTCAACATGACATTAATATGGCATTCATTGGGTCAACAGTTTCAGGAGGGGAGAGCCTGAAAGGCTGGGCCGGGACGCAAGTCCCGGCCCTCTTTTTTTGTGCGCAGCAGGGGATCCGCCAAAAAAAAACAGCGGTTTCAAGGACTTTGCGCATGGAACGCGGCGCCGCGAAGACGCACCAACCGCCGTCATCCTGCAGGACCGAATCGCTGGCGAGGAGCGAGCCGCCCTCTTCAAGAACATAGGTCGAGCGGCCGATCTCGACATCGACGCTGCCCCAATGCGTCCACCATTTCGCCGCATGGCCCCCGCTTCCGCCGGGACACGCTCAGTTCAGCGCCGCCTTCACGAAATCGGCCGCGCGCTCGCCGATCATGATGCTCGGCGCATTGGTGTTGCCGCTGACCAGCCGCGGCATCACGCTCGCATCGGCGACCCACAGCCCGTCGATGCCATTCAGCTTCAACGCCGGATCGACCACCGCATCGGCATCATTCCCCATCCGGCACGTCCCGACCGGGTGATAGACGGTGTCGGCGCGGCTGCGGATCAGCGCGTCGAGCGCCGCATCGTCGTCCAGATCGACCGGGTGGCGGTCGACTCCCGCATAATCCGACAGCGGCGGCGCGGCGGCGATCCGGTGCATCATCCGCACCCCGGCACGCAAGGTCGCCATGTCGCGCGCGTCGGTCAGGAAACCCGGATCGATCACCGGCGCCGCGGCGGCGTCCGACGACGCCAGCGTCACCGACCCGCGACTCTCGGGCCTGAGCACGCAGGCGTGGCACGAAAAGCCGTGCCCCTTCACCTTGGTGCGGCCATGATCCTCGAGCATCGCGGGCACGAAATGATATTGGATGTCGGGCGCGGGCAGGTCGGCGCGCGATTTCCAGAAGCCCCCCGCCTCGGCAAAGCAGGTCGTCATGATTCCGGTGCGCTGCCTGCGATGCTCGAAGATCGCCTTCACCATCCGCCATGTGCCGCCCGCGCTGTCGCCGAACGGATCGGCCGAGCGCGTCTCCCAACTCGACACATAATCGACATGATCCTGGAGGTTGGCGCCGACGCCGGCGCGGTCGAGTACAACCTCGATCCCCTTGCCGGCGAGGTGCGCGGCCGGCCCGATCCCGGACAGCATCAAGATCTGCGGACTGCCGAACGCCCCTGCCGACAGCACCACCCCGCCGCGCGCGCGCAGCGTCTCGCGTTTCGATCCGCGGCGGATCACGACGCCCGTCGCGCGCCCCTCCTCGATCAGGATCTTCTCGACCAGCGCGCCGGTGCGCACCGCGAAATTGCCATGCTCGCGCAAAGGCTCGACATAGGCACGCGCCGCCGACCAGCGTTCGCCGCCCTTCTGCGTCACCTGATAGAGACCGAAGCCTTCCTGGCTGGCCCCGTTGAAATCGGCGGTGCGCGGCAATTGCAGCGATGCCGCGCTCTCGACGAAGCGCCGGCTCGTTACATTGGGCCAGCGTTGGTCCATGACATTGAGCGGGCCGCCGCCGCCGTGGAAATCGTCGGCGCCGCGCTCGTTATGCTCGGCACGTCTGAAATAGGGCAGCACGTCGGCATAGCTCCAGCCCGTCGCTCCCAATGACGCCCACCGGTCGTAATCGAAGGCGTGCCCGCGAATATAGACCATCGCGTTGATCGCGCTCGACCCACCGAGCCCGCGTCCGCGCGGCTGATATCCGATCCGGCCGTTCAGCCCCTTTTGCGGCACCGTCTCATATTTATAGTTCGAGCTGTTTCGGATGAAGGGCATGAAGCCCGGCGTCTTGATCAGCATATTGTCGTTTCGCCCGCCCGCCTCGACCAGACAGACGGTGCGCTTGCCATCCTCGGCGAGCCGTCCCGCCGCCGCGCTCCCCGCGCTGCCCCCGCCGATGACGATGATGTCGAACTGATCCATGCTGCGGCTCTCCCTCGCGCCGCCTGCTGGCGGTCTCCCGGAGACTTACATGAATGTCATTAGAGGGCGAGGCAAGCTACTAGATGGAGCAGCCTATTCCGCCGCTTCCTCGACCGGCCGTCCCGCTGCCCAGCGTTCCTTGATCATCGCGCTCGTCGCACGGCTGCCGTCGTGGCTCCAGCCGGGCTCGCGCCACATATAAGACAGCTTGTGCTTCCACGGCGCGTGCCACACGTCCTTCGCGATCCCGACCCATTCATGCACCGCGGCCCAGAGGATGTTGAAGCTGCCGAGTTGCTTGACGATGCCATAGCGCACCGGCTCGTCGTCGCGCTCGGCAACGAAGCTGCCGAACATCTTGTCCCAGATGATGAAGACGCCCGCATAATTGGCATCGAGATAGCGCGGGTTCACTCCGTGATGGACGCGGTGGTGCGACGGGGTGTTCATCACCGCCTCGAACCATTTCGGCAGCCGCTTGATCGCCTCGGTATGGATCCAGAACTGGTAGATCAGGTTCAGCCCTGCGCAGAAGAAAACCATCGTCGGCGGAAAGCCGATCAGGAACAAGGGCAGGCGAAAGAGGAAAGTCAGGCTGAAGAAGCCCGTCCATGTCTGCCGGAGCGCGGTCGAGAGATTATAATGCTGCGAACTGTGGTGGATGACATGGCTCGCCCAGAACCAGCGCACGCGGTGCGCGCTGCGGTGAAAGGCGTAATAGGCAAGGTCGTCGAGGAAGAAGCAGAGGATCCACGCCCACCACCAAGTCTTGAACGCGATCCCGATGTCGAACAGGCGGAACTGATAGACCCACACCGCCATGCCGATCACCGCCGCGCCGACGAGTGCGCCCGCGACCTGGCTGCCGGTGCCAAGCATCAGCGAGGTCAAAGTATCGCGCGCGCTATAGCGGCTCCTGTCGGCGCGCAGCGAGATGATCATCTCGGCGATCAGCAGCAGGATGAACGCCGGCACGGCATAGACGACAGGATCGGGCAGCTCAGGCACGGCGGAACTCGCGCATCCGGCTGGCCCACATCCCCGCATCCTTCCCCAATTGCAGCGTCACCGCACCGAATGTCCGCTCCGGCGTCGTCAGTGTCAGGAAATCCTTGTCGAGCCGGCCGATGACGCTTGCATCGACCGGCCGCGCCGCGAAGTGGTTGCCGTGCGCGCGCACCAGCATCATCCGCCCTTCGGCATTGCGGACGATCGCGGCAAAGCCCGCGCGGTCGCGCGCGACCTCGATCCCGCGAAACCCCGCTTCGGCCTCTTCGGCGAGGCGGATCGCGTGGGCTTCGTCCGCAATCCGCGGATCGGCGCCAAGTCCCATCTTGCCGACCAGCCAGGCGACGAACAGCACCGTAACGAGCGACGCGCCCGTCTGGATCGCGATTGCGGTCATTTCGAGGATCCATATGCGACTACAGCGCCGTCGAGGCGCCCAAATGGCGAACAGATCGGGCCGAAAGACGCGCCGGGAAGGCTGGTTGCCTTTCCAAGCGGCTTTCGGCCCGAGATGGAAGCCATTTGGGCGTCCCCCCAATTAAGCGGGAGGGGGGATTTGATCAAAATGGCCCATTGCATCGTCGAGAAGTCTTGAAATATCGACATATTCCTACGCCTTCTCTCCTCGCACTGGGTCATTTTGCTTCAAACCTCGACGGCGCTGTAGTCGCATATGGATCCTAGCCCGAAAGCGCGTCCAGCATCGGCCGCAGCCCCGAAAGATCATAGCCCGCCTTCGCCGCCGCATCGACGATGCCGCCCACATCGTCGCCCGCGCGCGCGCGCGCCAGCGCCCAAAGATGCGCCGAGCGCGTTCCCGAGCGGCAATAGGCGAGGATCGGCCCCGTCGCGCTCGCCAGCAATTTGTCGAGCGCGTCGATCTGCGCATGGCTGAATCCCGCATGGCCGATCGGAATCGCCGCATAGGCAAGCCCCTCGGCCGCACAAGCGGTCCAGATCTGCTCGCCCTGCGGCGCCGCTGGCTCCTCGCCGTCGGGACGGTTGTTGATCACCAGCGCAAAGCCTTGCGCCTTGGCCTCCGCGACATCCTCGATGCCGATCTGCGGCGCGACGCTGAACTGGGCGGACAGGGGACGAAAATCGCTCATGTCGGCGATCTAATCCCGCCGCATGGTTGCTGACAAGCGTGAAAGCCACCGGCGCCGTTGTTGTGACGATGAATGCGGCTTTTGATTTGTCTCACGCAAAGGCGCGAAGGAGGAAAAATAGAGACCCACACAAAGACACAAAGAGGGCAGAGCGCGCCCGGGGGCGCCGCGAAGTACCGCGCGAAGCGCATTCGAGAAGGTCGCCTGCGGCGACAAATCCACGCCAGGGCCCGGGGGCGCCCGCTTTGTGTCTTTGTGTGAGATATTCCTTCTTCTTCGCGTCTTTGCGCCTTTGCGTGAGATTATTCCTACAACTGCCGGATCACGTTCAGAAACGCGTCGCCCCACGCTTCCAGCTTCTTGCCGCCGACGCCCGGGATGTCCGCGAGCGCGCTGCGGGTCGCGGGCCTTTCGCTCGCCATCGCGCGCAGCACCGCGTCGTGAAAGATCACATAGGGCGGAACCCCCGCCTCCGCGGCAAGCTCGCGGCGCATCGCGCGCAGCGCGTCGAACAAGGGATCGCCGACGGGGTTCGCCGCCGCGCGATCCGCGCGCGACGCGCGCTGCGTCCGTCTGACGGGCGGTTCTGCGATCAGCACCGGCGTCTCGCCCTTCATCATCGCGCGGCCCGCGGGGCCGAACATCAGCCCGCCATGTTCGGTCGTCTCGAGCGCCTCGCGCGCGACGAGCGTGCGGACGAGCGGCTTGATCAGCCGCGCCTCCTCGCCCGCGACGATCCCGAAGACCGACAGCTTGTCGTGCCCGCGGCTCGCGATGCGCTCGTCGCTGCGCCCGGTCAGCACCGCCTCGATATGCCCCGCGCCAAAGCTTTGCCCGGTGCGGTACACCGCCGAGAGCAATTTCTGCGCCAGTACCGTCGCATCGACCTGCGCCGCAGGCTCGAGGCAATTGTCGCAATTGCCGCATCGCTCGGGCGGCGTTTCGCCGAAATGCCGCAGCAGCAGCGCGCGGCGGCATTCGACGGTCTCGACCAGCGCCGCAAGCGCATTCAGCCGCACCCGCTCGCCCGCGACGCGCACTTCGGGCAATTCGGAAAGCCGCATCCGTGCCTTCGCGAAATCGTCGGCGCCCCATAGCATCAGCGCCTCGGCGGGGTCGCCGTCGCGCCCCGCGCGCCCGGTTTCCTGATAATAGCTTTCGATCGACTTCGGCAGGCCCGCGTGGGCGACGAAGCGCACGTCGGGCTTGTCGATCCCCATACCGAAGGCGACCGTCGCGGTGACGATGCCGTCCTCCGACGCGACAAAATCATGCTGCACGCGCGAACGCACCTCGGCGTCGAGCCCGGCGTGATAGGCAGCGACCGGCCGCCCCGTCGCTTTCGCCAATTGCTCGGCCAGCCGTTCGGTGCCGCTGCGCGTCGGGCAATAGACGATCCCCGGCCCCGGATTGGCGGCGATGAAATCGGTGAGCTGTTTTGCCGGGCTCACCCGCGGCGTCACCCGGTAACGGATATTGGGCCGATCGAACCCCGCCAGCACCAGCCCTTCGGCCGGAATGCCGAGCTGGAGCAGAATATCCTCGCGCGTGTGCTTGTCGGCGGTTGCGGTCAGCGCGAGCCGCGGCACCGCCGGAAAAGCATCGAGCAACGGCCGCAGCAGCCGGTAGTCGGGCCGGAAATCATGCCCCCATTCCGAAACGCAATGCGCCTCGTCGATCGCGAACAGCGCGGGCGTCCGCGCCTCCATCAGCGTGCGGAAGCCCTCGCTCGTCGCGCGCTCGGGCGCGATATAGAGGAGGTCGAGCGCGCCGTCACGATACGCCTGCCGCGTTTCGGCGAAATCGGCGTCAACGCTGGTCAGCGACGCGGCGCGGATCCCCGCCGCGCGCGCGCCGCGCAGCTGATCGTGCATCAGTGCGATCAGCGGCGATACGACGACGACGCAGCCGGTCAGCGCGACCGCCGGCAGCTGATAGGTCAGCGACTTGCCCGCCCCCGTCGGCATCACCGCCAGCGTGTTCTCGCCCGTCATCACGCGATCGACGACATCGGCCTGCTTCCCGCGAAAGGCGTCGAAACCGAAGGTGGATTTGAGAAGCGGAAGGAGCGCGTCGGCGGACATTGGATGGGGCGATAGGGCGGAAGCGGGATAAAACTCAACCCCTCCCCTGAAGGGAAGAGGCTTAAGATGCCCGCGTCAGCATCGCGCGCTCGGCCATCCGCGCCGCGGTCTCGCGCTCGGCCATCACGACATGGTCGGCGCCGCGCCGCACGAGGTCGTTCACTTCCTCGTCCGAATGCGCGCGCGCGACAATGACGAGCTTGGGGTTGATCGCGCGCGCGCGCCGCACGATCGCGCCCGCCTCGACCCCTTCGGGAATCGCGATCAGCAGCGTCGACGCCGCGTCGAGCCCCGCCTGCCGCAGGATGCTTTCCTTCGTCGCGTCGCCGACGATCACCGTCGCGCCCGCGGCTTCGGCGGCGGCGGCCATGTCCTTCTGGTCCTCGATCACCGTCAGCCCTTCGCCGCGCCCGCAGATCATGCCGCCGATATGGCTGCCGACGCGGCCATAACCGATCAGCACGACACCCGCGTTGCACGGCTCGGGCGTTTCGGGAGCAGCGCCCTCCGGCTGCTCCGCGACCGGCTCGTCGGATCGGATACGTTTCACCGCCAGCGTGAAAAGGATCGGGTTGAGCAGAATCGACAGCATCGATCCCGCGAGGATCAGGTCGCGCCCGGTTTCGGGCAGCACCTTGAGCCCGACACCCAATCCGGCGAGGATGAACGAGAATTCGCCGATCTGCGCAAGGCTGACCGAAATCGTCAACGCGGTCTGCGACTTGTGGCCGAAGGCGCGGACGAGCGCATAGGCGGCGAGCGACTTGCCGACGACGATGATCGCCACCGTCGCGATCACCGGCCCCGGCTGCTCGGTCAGCACCTCGGGATTGAAGAGCATCCCCACCGACACGAAAAACAGCACCGCGAACGCATCGCGCAACGGCAGCGTCTCCTCGGCGGCGCGCCGCGACAGCTGCGTCTCGCCGAGGATCATGCCGGCGAAGAAGGCGCCCAATGCGAAGCTCACATCGAAAATCACCGCCGCGCCGAACGCGACGCCGAGCGCGATCGCCAGCACCGCGAGCCGGAACAGCTCGCGCGATCCCGAATGCGCGACCCAGTGGAGCACCCACGGCAAGACCCGCCGCGCGATCAGGAACATGAAGGCGCCGAAACCGACGATCTTGATCAGCACGATCGCCGCCGATTGGAGCAAGCCAGCGCCCCCACCAAAGCCTCCCTCATCGCCGCGGTCGCCGAACATCGCGGGCAGCAGGACGAGCGCGAGAACCATCGCGAGATCCTCGACGATCAGCCAGCCGACCGCGATGCGGCCTTTTTCGGTCTCGACCATGTCGCGCGCCTGCAGCGCGCGCAGCAGCACGACGGTCGAGGCGACCGACAGCGCCAGCCCGAACACCGCGCTCCCCTCAACGGACCAGCCGAGCCCGAGGCCGAGCATCATGCCGAGCGCGGTCGCGACCGCGATCTGCAGGATCGCCCCGGGCACCGCGATCTTGCGCACCGAAAGCAGGTCTTTCAGCGAAAAATGGAGGCCGACCCCGAACATCAGCAGAATGACGCCGATCTCGGCGAGCTGCATCGCGAGCCCCGTGTCGGCGACGAAGCCCGGCGTGAAGGGACCGACAAGAATGCCCGCGAGCAGATAACCCGCGATCGGCGAGATTTTGAGCCGGTGCGCGAGCGCGCCCATCAAAAAGGCGACGCCAAGCCCCGCGACGATGGTTCCGATCAGCGTGGTGTCATGCGGCATGGCCCCTTGCGTAAAGGGCGCGGGCGCGGAGGGTCAACCCAACCCAAGTATTTTTATTGTGAATGCGGCGGCCTGGCGCGTGTAACCGGAACCCCGCGCCGCACGAACTGCGTTCGACCAAGTCCGTCTCCCCGTGAACGAACCATCAAGGACCGCCGCCGTGATCACCGCCCGCCCACCCCTCACCACCATCGCCGCCATCGCCGCCGCGCCGATCCTGCTGCTGTCCGGCTTCGCCTGGGCCGGTGGCTGGATCGGCCCGCCCCGCATCGGCGGCGGAACGATCGCCGACGCCCTCGAATCGAATGCGGGCAAGCACGAAGGCTATCGCCGCGCCCATGCGAAAGGGGTCTGCTTCACCGGATATTTCGACGCGAGCGGGGGCGCGGACGCCCTGTCGCGGACGCCGCTGCTGCGTTCGGGCCGCCATGCGGTGATCGGCCGCTTCTCGACCGGCGGCGGTAAACCCTTCGCGACCGACGGGCGCAACGTCTTTCGCGCCATGGCGCTGCAACTGACCGGACCCGATGGCGAGATATGGCGCCTGGCGATGGACCATACCCCCATCTTCCCCGTCGCGACCCCCGAGGCTTTCGTCGCGCTCCAGCGCGCGGCGCGCCCCGACCCCTCGACCGGCAAGCCCGATCCCGCCGCGATGAAGGCCTATCTCGCTCGCCATCCCGAAACCCGCGCCTATCAGGATCATATCGCCGCCGCGCCGCTCCCCGACAGTTTCGCCAACAGCACCTATTACAGCATCAACGCCTTTCGCTTCATCGACGGCGCGGGCTCCGCGCACGCCGTCCGCTGGGCTTTCGAGCCCGAGGCCGCGTTCGGCGCGCTCGACAAGGCGGCGCTCGCCAGCCTGCCCACCGATCATCTGTTCACCGATCTCGGCGCCCGCCTCGCCAGGGGACCACTGCGCTGGCGCATGATCGTGACCGTCGCGGCGCCGGGGGACCGGACCGACGATGCGACCGTGCCATGGCCTGCCGGCCGCCGGCGAATCGACGCCGGAACGCTCACCATCGCGCGCGCGGAACCCGAGGAAAGCGGCGCCTGCCGCGACATCACCTTCGACCCGACGATATTGCCCGACGGAATCGCGCTGTCCGACGACCCGCTGCTCGCCGCGCGATCGGCGGCTTACGCATCTTCCTTCGGGCGGCGCGCGGTCGAGGCGCCCGGACCCAGTGCGGTCGGCAAGACGCTGTCGCAGAAAGGACGCTGATCATGCCGCACCGTTTCCCGCTCGCGATCCGCCTGCTCCACTGGACGATGGCGCTGCTGATCATCGCGATGCTGTTCATCGGCGCCGCCATGGTCTCGACCGCGAGCCCCGCCTATGCGTCGCTGATCGCGCTGCACCGTCCGCTCGGGATCGCGATCCTGCTGCTCGCCGCGCTCCGCCTCGTCCTCCGCTTCGCCACCGGCGCGCCGCCGCTCCCCGCCGATCTGCCGCGCGTCCAGCAGCGCGCGGCGCGCGGCGCGCATATCCTCCTCTATCTCGCGATGATCGGATTGCCGCTGATCGGCTGGGCGATGCTGTCGGCGGGCGGCTATCCGGTGCGCCTGACGGCCGGCTTCGTGCTGCCGCCGATCGTGCCGCGGGACGCGCTCGCCTATGGCCTGCTGCGGCAGACGCACGGCCTGATCGCCTTCGCCTTCTTCGCGCTGATCCTCGGCCATCTCACCGTCGCGCTGATCCACCGCTTCGTACGCCGCGACGGGGTGCTCGAAACGATGGGCTTTGCGCGCGCAGCGGCGTTGGACCCCGAACTCGCGGAGCCGGAGGAAGCCGACGAGCCGGAGGTGGAACCCGCCGAAACGCCCGGGCCCTAAACCGTCCCCTCTTCCTTCTCCGCCTGCTGCCGCGCCCACATGTCGGCATAGAGCCCGCGCATCGCGAGCAGTTGGTCGTGCGTCCCCGTCTCGGCCACCCGCCCCTTGTCGAGCACGATGATGCGGTCGGCATTGGTCACCGTCGACAGCCGGTGCGCGATGACCAAAGTCGTGCGCCGCGCCGCGATGCGTTCGAGCGTATCCTGGATCGCCGCCTCGGTGCGGCTGTCGAGCGCGCTCGTCGCTTCGTCCAAAATCAGCACCGGCGGGTTCTTGAGCAGGGTGCGCGCGATCGCGACGCGCTGCTTTTCGCCGCCCGACAGCTTGAGCCCGCGCTCGCCGACCTCGGTGTCATAGCCTTGCGGCAAGAGCGCGATGAAGCCATCGATCGCCGCGCCCTCGGCCGCCGCGGCGATCTCCTCCGCGCTCGCGCCCTCGCGGCCATAGGCGATGTTGTAACCGATGCTGTCGTTGAACAGCACCGTGTCCTGCGGAACGATCCCGATCTCGGCGCGCAGGCTCTTTTGCGTGACCTGCGATATGCCCTGATCGTCGATCAAAATACGCCCGCCCTGCGGATCATAGAAACGGAAGAGCAGCCGCGCGATCGTCGACTTGCCCGCGCCCGACGGCCCGACGATCGCCAGCGTCTCGCCCGCGCCGACCGCGAAACTGACGCCGTTCAGGATCGTCCGGTCGGGCTCGTAACCGAAGACGACATTCTCGAACGCCACCGCGC
Organism: Sphingopyxis italica; assembly: GCF_011926545.1. GTDB lineage: Bacteria > Pseudomonadota > Alphaproteobacteria > Sphingomonadales > Sphingomonadaceae > Sphingopyxis > Sphingopyxis italica. Next base: position 1,207,671 of record NZ_JAATIT010000001.1, read on the forward strand.
CGCCATTGACGACGAGCGGCCAGGCATCGGGCGCGTCGGCAATCTCGGACGGCGTGTCGATCAGGCGGAACATCGCCTCCATGTCGATCAGCCCCTGGCGGATCACGCGATAGACCATCCCGAGCATGTCGAGCGGGCGGAAGAGCTGGGCGAGCAAGGTGTTCACCAGCACGACGTCGCCGACCTTATATTCGCCCTGCGCCCAGCCCCACACGGTGTATGCCATCGCGCCCGCGAGCGCGAAATTGGTAATCAGGCTCTGCCCCATGTTGAGCCACGCGAGGCTGTTCTCGCTCTTCACCGCGGCGCGCGCATATTGGTCGGCGACGTCGCGGTAGCGCGCTTCCTCGCGCGCCTCGGCGCCGAAATATTTGACCGTTTCGTAATTGAGCAGGCTGTCGACGCTGCGCCCGATCGTCAGCGTGTCGAGATCGTTCATCCGCGTGCGCAGCGCGTTGCGCCAGTCGGTCACCCGCCGCGTGAAGATGATATAGACGACGACCATCAGCGCGGTCGCACTCGCGAGGCCGAAGCTGAACTTGGTCCAGAAGATGATCAGCACCGCCGCCAGCTCGACGATCGTCGGCGCGATGTTGAACAGCAGGAAATAGAGCATCGTGTCGATGCTCTTGGTCCCGCGCTCGATCACCTTGGTGACCTCGCCCGTCCGCCGCGCGAGGTGGAAACGCAGGCTCAGCGCGTGGAGGTGGCTGAAGGTCGTGATCGCCAGTTCGCGCGTCGCATCCTGCCCGACCCGCTCGAACACGACATTGCGCAGATTGTCGAACAGCACCCCGGCGAAACGCGCGCCCGCATAGGCAAGCACGAGGCCGATCGCGAGCGCCACGCCTTCTTCCATCCCCGGCGCCATGCGGTCGATCGCGGCGCCATAGAGGAAACCCATCGACAGCTGCACGCCCTTCGACGCGAGCACGATGAGCCCGGCGACGACGATGCGAACCTTGGCCTCGACCTGCCCGGCGGGCCACAGATAGGGCAGGAAGCGCCGCAGCGTCGCAAGGACGGGCGGTTCGCGGCTGGCATCGGCGGAGGTTGCGGTATCGGGCGGCATCGCCGCCCCATGTAGGGGCGCGGGAGCCTGACGCCAAGCAACTCAATTCCGCAACTGCCCGTCGGCAGTGCTATAATTTCTCGCGCGGTCCCGCATGGCGGATGATGCGATCGATCAGCCGCCTCTCTTCGGATGTCGGCGTCGGCACGATCGCCGCGGGCGGTTCCAGGCGACGGCCGAACAGCGGACGCCGGGGCGGGACGAGAGGGGAAAAGCGCATGGGGGCTGCTTTCACTTTAATGCGGCGTCGCCCCCCGGCTCCGCTATGATCTGGTCCCGGCTCCATGGTGAAGCCGCGTGGTTGCGGCCCGGTAAAGCAGGGTGGTTACTGCTTTCTTTCCGGTACCGTGAAGGTGCCGGTGACGCGCCCCTCGGTACCGCCCTCGACCGGATTGCCGTCGGGACCGCGCGCCGCGCCGCGCCCGTCGACCGTCGCGCGGCCGCTGTTGAGGTCGATGACGAGGCGCCCGCCGCGCAGATTGTTGCCGCGCTGGCGCAGTTCGACATTGCCGACCATCGTGATCAGCCGCCGGTCGAGATCGTAAATGGCGACATTGCCCTTCGCCATTTCATCGCCCTTGGTGACCACCACCCCGCCGGTCGCGTCGATCCGGTTGATGTCGGTGCCGCCGCTGCGCGTATAGGCGATGGTCATCCGCGGCGCGGTCAGCGTCATCCCCGCCTGCGTGACGCGGACGTTGCCCGTCACGATGACGCGGTCGGCGCGGTCCTGCACCTCGATGGCGTTCGCGGCCATATCGACCGGGGCATTGCCATTGTGGTTGGCGAGCGCCTGCGCCTCGGCGCGATCACCGCCGCCGGCCGACAGGAATGCCAGGCTGGTCAGGGCGAAGCCCGCGCCCGCCAGCGCCATGCTCCTCAGGGTCCAAAGCCGGTTCATTTGAGCACTCCCTGATTGATTCTGAGCCGCGCATCGCCCTCGAGGCGCACGACCCGCTTGTCGAGGTCGGCCGTCAGCCGATTGGCCGAAAAGCGGCCGATGTTCAATGTGCCCTCGACGCCGCCCTCGCCAGCGAGGGTGCGCGTGTTGAGGTCGACCGCGACATTGCTCGCGTCGATGCGATAGCCGTTCGCGCTCTTGACCTGCACCGTTCCCGGCACCGCGACCGTTTCGGTCTCCATATTATAGGCGCCCGACTTCGCGACGATCGTCGCGGGGCCGTCGGCGAGCTTGATCGCCCCCGACAGGTCGGTCATCCGCACGATCGGTTCGGCCGAGCTTTTCTGCACCGCGCTCCCCGCGAGCAGCGCAAAGGGCTGCCCCTTCGCATCCTGCCCGCGATATTCGGCGCGCGTCACCTTCATCCGCTCGCTCGCCATGTCGACCTTGTCCTTCGCGAGCAGGAAGCTGATCTCGGCGCGCTGGGTGAAGGGCGAAAAGACGAGCACCGCCGCGACGACGCCGATGACGAGCGGCAGGCCGAAACGCAGGATGCGCACCACCCGGTCGTGGCTCGACCCGCTCGCCGCCCACATGCGGCGCATCGTGCGGTCAAGATCGGCGCGTTCGGACATCCATCAGGGCCTTTTGCGAATCGCTGGCATTAAGTGTGTGCGAAAATGTCGACCTCGGGCCAGCCGGCAAGGTCGAGCGCGGCGCGCGTCGGCAGGAAATCGAAACAGGCCTGCGCGAGTCCGGTGCGCCCCTCGCGCGCCAGCCGCGCGTCGAGAATATCCTTCATGGCGTGCAGGAAGCGCACATCGCTCGCCGCATAGTCGCGCTGCGCATCGCTCAGTTCGGCGGCGCCCCAGTCGCTCGACTGCTGCTGCTTCGACACGTCCTGGCCGAGCAGTTCGCGCACCAGCTCCTTGAGCCCGTGCCGGTCGGTATAGGTGCGCACCAGCTTCGAGGCGATCTTGGTGCAATAAACGGGCGCGGTCACGACGCCGAGCGCCTGCTGCAGCGCCGCGATGTCGAACCGCGCGAAATGGAATAGCTTCAGCCGCGCGGGATCGGTCAGAATCGCCTTCAGCACCGGCGCATCATAGGCGCTGCCGGGCTTGAAGCGGACGAGATGCTCGTCGCCCGACCCGTCGCTGATCTGGACGAGGCACAGCCGGTCGCGCAGCGGGTTCAACCCCATGGTCTCGGTGTCGATCGCGACCGGACCCGGGCGCAGCACGCCCTCGGGCAGATCTTCTTCGTGAAAATAGACAGTCATAGCCGCCGCCTTAGGCCAAGCGGCCCTGCCGCTCAATGGCTGGTTTGCGGGCCCGCCCGCCGGTCCGCGAAGCACGCGGCAAAGCGTGCGATATTCGGCACCATCTTTCTGAAATTTTCTGTTCGCAGCCTGTGGATAATTAGGCTATATCTTGCGTCCTTGTGGCATAGGGCGAGTCTGTGCCCGTGGTGAACTGCGTCCCCGTCCGGCGCAAGGAGCCGGTTGAATGGGGTGTGGACGACCGAAAGCGACTACTAAGCAATGAGTTTCAACAAGGATCGCCGTGGCCATCGGGGACGCGGCAAGCGCGATGATTTCGGCAATTTCGACAGCTTCGAACCGGCTCCCTACGGCGGCGGCGGATTCGGCGATCGTGATCGCGGCGGCTTCGGCGGCGGCGACCGTGGCGGCGGTTTCGGCGGCGGCGATCGCGGTGGCTTCGGCGGTGGGGACCGCGGTGGCGGCGGCGGTTTCGGCGGCGGACGCGGCGGCGGCATGCCGGCGCAGGTCGTCGGCGAAGGCCAGGGCACCGTCAAATTCTTCAACGCGGCAAAGGGCTTCGGCTTCGTCGCGCGTGACGATGGCGGCGAAGACGTGTTCGTGCACATCAGCGCGGTCGAACAGGCGGGCCTCCAGGGCCTCGCTTCGGGGCAGCCGATGGCCTTCACGCTCGTCGAACGCAACGGCAAGGTTTCGGCCATCGATCTCAAGATCGAAGGCGAGCCGATGCCGGTCGAGGAATTCGCCCCGCGCCGCGACGACCGCGGCGACCGCCCGGCTCCGGGCGGCGCGCGTGGGCGTCGTCAGCTGACCGGTGAACGCACCTCGGGCACCGTCAAATTCTTCAACACGACGAAGGGCTTCGGCTTCATCGCGCGCGACGACGGACAGGCCGACGCCTTCGTCCACATCAGCGCGGTGCAGCGCGCCGGCATGGCGGGCCTCGACGAGGGCGACCGCGTCGCTTTCGACATCGAAGTCGACGACCGCGGCAAGTTCGCAGCGGTGAACATCCAGCCGCATCAGGACTGATCGGCCGGACAGACGAACGGAAAGGGCGGCCATGGGCCGCCCTTTTTGTTTGTGATGAAGAGCGGCGGCAAGCGACCGTTAGTTGCCTCCCCTACCTCGTCATCCCCGCGAAAGCGGGGACCCAGAGCGCGCGTAGGCTGGCCCGTCCCTGGGTTCCCGCTTTCGCGGGAATGACGAAAATGGGGAATAGCCGCTAGCGACCGGTTGCTGCCGTTCACAAACTCAGTATGTTACGGCAAATGAAAGAGATGAGACGAAAGCTCTCGGTCGTGCTCTTGGTCCCATTTTTGGTCATTACAGCGTGCGGCGTTGATAGCTCTAGCGACCCCAGCGACCCTTGGGAGCGCGAACCCGATCCTGCTCTCGCGCCGGTCACAGATGTCGATGCGCCGATAGTGCAAGAGCTCTACCGTGAAGGCTATCTGATTGTCGATCAGCGCGAAACTGGCTGTGACGCTGGGCCTGATGTTTATTGCGATGGGTTTAGCGCACTGTATCTCGGGCGTGACAATAAGACTGGCGAAGAATCAGCAGCCGAGTTTGCATGTCCAGGCACCAAAGCGCCGGTTGATCAGTGGAAGTGCCGTCGCCTTGATCCGCCATACGTTCCAAATGGCGGCTTCAAGCCTGAACCGCTGGGCGACAGCTAACCACCCCAAAGCGGTCGCGGACGATCTCGCCGGCCTCAATAGCCCAGCGTCGCTTCCAGGAACCAGATGCGCTGCTGCGTCTCGTCGACCCAGCCGTCAACCAGCCCGCTGGTCGCGATGTCGCCATCGGCTTCGGCGGCGGCCTTCACCTCCTTGAGCTGACCGAGCAGGGTCTTGTTGTCGCCCGCCAGCGCCCGAATCATCGCCTCGGCGTCCGCGCCCGCGCTGTCGTCGTCGCGAATCGACGCGCGGCGACCGACATCGCCGATCGAACGCAGCGTCGCCGCGCCATTCTTGCGCACGCGCTCGGCGATCAGGTCGGTGGTCGCGAAAATCTGCGCCGCCTGCTCGTCGAACAGCAGGTGCAGTTCGCGAAAGCGCGGACCCTGGACGTGCCAATGATAGTTTTTGGTCTTCAGATAGAGTGCGAAACTGTCGGCGAGCAGCGCGTTCAGCGCATCGGCGACGGCGGGGGCATTGTTGGTCTTGTCGGACATGGGAGCATCCTTTCTGTTGCCCCACCAATATAGAGAGGGCGGACGATCTTTCCCATTGAAGCTTTGGCTGAGCATCATCGACAAAAACGATGAAAGCCGTCCCGATATATCGATCAGCCGATCAACCCGAACGCGCCGAGCGCGGTGCGAAGCCCCCATATCGCCAGGATCGCCGCGGCCGCCCAGCGCAGGCTCCGCGCGGCGGGCCGCTCGGCGAGCGCGGGGCCAAAGGCGAGGAAGGGCAGCATCGACAGCGTCCAGCCGACCAATCCGCCCGCCGCCGCCCACTGCCCCGCCCCGCTCGTCGCGGCGAGCGCGCCGATCAGGAAATGGCTGCGGTCGCCGAACTGGTTCGCCAGCATCCGGCCCGCGAATACCGCGATCGGCGCATCATCCGCCCCCGCATCGCGAACGGGCTTCATCGGCCACAGCAAGGCGCCCGCGGCCGACAGCATCGCGAGCGTGACGAGCAGGGCGGCGACGCCTTGCCCGATCATCCGGTTCGCGATCGCCCCGGCGGTCGCGGCGACGACCGCATTGACGATGAAAGCGCCAAAGGCGATGCCGACCGTGACGCGCCGGTCGCTGCGCGCGCTCAAGAGCCGCGACAGCGCGATTCCGCTGCGCCCGTCGGCATTGGCGAGCAGCACCGCCACCAGCGCGAGCATGATTGCGTCCATGACGTCGGATCTGGATGGTCAGGCGTTCGGGGTCAATGCCCGAGCCGCGTCGCCACCGACGCCAGCCACGCCTCGTGCGCCGCCGCCGGCATCGGCCCGCGCGGCGCCTGCGCCGCGTCGCTCATCGCGTCGAGATAGGTCAGGATCGCGGCGCGATAACCGCCGCCCGCCACCGCCGATTCGAGCCGGCTCGCCAGCGTTTCGACCGCGACAAAGCCATTGTCGCGCGCAAGGCAGCGGATATCGTCGATCCCCCGCACGATCTGCGCCAGCGCGCAATGCGGCAAGGCTTCGGCCAGCGCGCCGATCTGGCCGGTGATCCGGTTCTGGATGTCGAGATATGGGTCGGTCTGGTTTCGCATCGTCCACCCCCTGTCATACCGGAGACGATGCGCGCTTTTGGTTAACGCGCGGTTAGCGGTGGCCGGGAAGCCCGCCGAGGCTTTGCTTGCTGCGATACATGTCGCGGTCGGCGGCCGCCAATATATCCGATTCGTTCATTCCCGTCTGGAGCATCGCAACGCCGAAACAGGCCGACAAGGCGATCTCGTGCCCGTCATAATGCGCGGGGCCCGCGGTCAGCACGTCGCACAGGCGGGTCACCTGCGCGCGCGCGCCGTCCTCGCTCGACTGATCGAGGATCAGCCCGAATTCGTCGCCGCCGATGCGCGCCGCGACGTCGGTCGCGCGGATCGAGCCCGCGAGCCGCTTGGCGATCTCCATCAGCGCGAAGTCGCCCGCGGCATGGCCGAAATTGTCGTTGATATATTTGAGCTGGTTGACGTCGATGAACACGACCGCGGCGCGCTCGGCGTGGCGCTCGAACCGCGCCATGCGGTGGTGAATCGCGGTCAGGAAATAACGGCGGTTGAACAGCGGGGTCAGCGTGTCGCGCTCCGACACGCGCTCCAGCTCGGCGACGGCGATCTTCAATACGCGGTTTTCGCGGCGCAAAGCGTCGCGTTCCCGGCGTATCTCACGCAGTTGGTCCTCAATGGAGTCAACGGGTACGGCGGCGAACTGGTCGACCGCGATCCGTGCCCCCCCTATGCTATCCATGCCTCGTCCCCGGCGCGACCTATCCCTCCGCCGGCCACATGCCGACGGATATGAGGCGGTCACTCTAGCCGCGACTTGATACCAATCGGTAAACGCGGGAGACATCAAATGCGCGCCGTTGCCCGCGCGCCGCGCAGTCGCTAGGGGGAAGGCGGCGGCGATTCATCGCGGCCCGCAGGAGGGATAGGGTGATGGGCGATAGCGCGCCGCAAGTCGGTGTCATCATGGGCAGCCAGTCGGACTGGCCGACGATGGCGCACGCGGTCCAGCTTCTCGAGGAATTCGGCATCGCGCACGAGGTGCAGATCGTCTCGGCGCACCGCACCCCCGACCGCCTCGTCGCCTATGCCAAGGGCGCAGCCGAGCGCGGGCTGAAGGCGATCATCGCGGGCGCCGGCGGCGCGGCGCATCTGCCCGGCATGGTCGCCTCGATGACGCGCGTTCCCGTTCTCGGCGTGCCCGTCCAGTCGGCGGCCTTGAACGGCGTCGACAGCCTCTATTCGATCGTCCAGATGCCCGGCGGTATTCCCGTCGCAACCTTCGCGATCGGCAAGGCGGGCGCGACCAACGCCGCCCTCTTCGCCGCCGCGCTGCTCGCGAACGAGGACGCGGGCCTCGCGGAGAAGCTCGTTGGATGGCGCGAGGCGCAGACGAACGGCGTCGCGCCCATTCCCGTTCGCGAGGGCTGACCATCTTGCTCCCTCCCGGTTCGACGATCGGCATATTGGGCGGCGGCCAGCTCGGCCGCATGCTCGCGGTCGCCGCCGCGCAGCTCGGTTACAAGGTGCATATCTATGCCCCCGACGCGACAAGCGTCGCGGCCGAGGTGACCGCGCACCACAGCCAGGCGGCATGGGACGACGAACCCCGCCTCGCCGCCTTTGCCGCGGCGTGCGACGTCGTCACTTATGAATTCGAAAATGTGCCCGTCGACACGCTGCGCTTCCTGTCAGGCCATGTCGCGGTGCGCCCCGGCGTCGCGGGACTGAAAATCGCGCAGGACCGGCTGGAGGAAAAGACGTTCGTCGCCGGCCTCGGCGGCCGCCCCGCGCCTTTCGCGGCAGTGCCCGACCGCGCCGCGCTCGATGCCGCGCTCGAACAGGTCGGCGCACCCGCGATCCTCAAGACGGTGCGCATGGGCTATGACGGCAAGGGGCAGGCGCGCCTCAGGACGTCCGCCGACGCCGACGCGGCATGGGAAACGATCGGCCGTCATCCCGCGGTGCTTGAAGGCTTCGTGACCTTCGCGCACGAATTTTCGGTGATCCTCGTGCGCGGCATCGACGGCGAAGTCCGCTTCTGGGACTCGCCCGCCAATGTCCACGAGGGCGGCATCCTCGCGACGTCGAGCCTGCCGCCGCCGCAAATCATCTTCGACCAGCAGGACGAGGCACGCGCGCTGATGGCGAAGATCGCCGACGAACTCGACTATGTCGGCGTCCTGACGGGCGAATTCTTCGCGACGGAAGAGGGACCCGTGTTCAACGAGATGGCGCCGCGCGTCCACAACAGCGGCCACTGGACGATCGAGGGTGCGATCGTCAGCCAGTTCGAAAATCACATCCGCGCCGTCGCCGGCCTGCCGCTCGGCAGCACCGCGACCGCCGCGCTGCCCGTCGTCATGCACAATCTGATCGGCGGCGGGATCGAAACGGTCCCCGATCTGCTCGCCGATCCCGCGTGCCACCTCCATCATTACGGCAAGGCCGAGGTGCGCGAGGGGCGCAAACTCGGCCACGCCACCTGGGTCGGAGCCTCTCCCAAAGGGTCCGTACTCGATTGCAGCAGCGTCGAGGTTTGAAGCAAAATGGCCCAGTGCGAGGAGAGAAGGCGCAGACATATGCCGATATTTCAAGGCTTCTCGACGAAGCACTGGGCCATTTTGATCAAACCCCTTCGGGACGCTCAAATGGCTTCCATCTCGGCCCGAAAGTCGCTTGGAAAGGCAACCAGCCTTCCCGGCGCGTCTTTCGGCTCGATCTGTTCGCCATTTGAGCGCCTCGACGCTGCTGCAATCGAGTACGGACCCTTATGAATCGTCCCGAAATCACGCTGATCCTCGCCCGCGCCGCCAATGGCGTGATCGGCGCCGACGGCAAGATGGCGTGGCACCTGCCCGCCGACCTCCGCCGCTTCAAGCAGATCACGATGGGGCGCCCGATGATCATGGGGCGCAAGACCTTCGACAGCCTGCCCGCGGTGCTCGAAGGGCGCCGCCACATCGTCCTCACCCGCGACCCCGACTGGCAGGACGAGGGCGCCGAGCCGGTGGCGACGATCGAGGAGGCGCTCAAACTCGCCAACGCCCCGCATGTCATGGTGATCGGCGGCGCCGAAATCTATCGCCTGTTCTTGCCCATCGCCGACCGCATCGAACTCACCGAAGTCGCGCTTGAGCCGAAGGGCGATGCGGTGATCGACTATCCCGCCGCGGCGTGGCGCGAAGTCGCGCGCGAGGATCATCCGGCTGACGACGCGGGGCGCCCTGCCTACAGCTTCGTCACGCTGACAAGGGCATAGCCGATGCGTCGCTGGATTCTCGGTATCCTGCTCGTCGTCGCGGTCGGGGCGCTCGCTTTCTTCGCCCTCGCCCCCGGTATCATCGAGCGCGGGATGAACAAGATCGATGGCAAACCGCTGCCGGCCGTCAGCGAACGCGCCAAGGCGCTGCACCGGACGTTGACGATCGTCGACCTCCACAGCGACACCTTGCTGTGGAAGCGCGACATCCTCGACCGCGCCGAGCGCGGCCATATGGACCTGCCACGGCTCGAGGACGGCAATGTCGCGCTGCAAATCCTCGCCAGCACGACCAAATCGCCGAAGGGTCAGAATTACGACGCCAACAGCGGCGACACCGACAATATCACCAGCCTCGTGATCGCGCAGCTCCAGCCGGTGCGGACGTGGAACTCGCTGCTCGAACGCTCGCTCTGGCACGCCGAAAAGCTCCACCGCGCGGTTGCCGCATCGGCGGGCGAGCTGCGCGCGGTCGATGCGCCCGGGGATATCGACGCCTTGCTCGCCGCGCGCCGCGGCAAAGCGGTGCCGGTCGGCGCGATGCTCAGCATCGAGGGGCTGCACGGCCTCGAAGGCAAGCTCGCCAACCTCGACCGGCTCTACCACGCGGGCTTCCGCATGGCGGGGCTCACCCATTTCTTCGACAATGATCTCGCCGGATCGATGCACGGTCTGAAGAAGGGCGGGCTCACCCCGCTCGGACGGCAGGTGGTCGAGACGATGGAAGCCAAGGGCATGATCGTCGACATCGCGCATTGCTCGAGCGCCTGCGTCGCCGACATCCTCAAGATCGCGCGCCGCCCCGTCGTGTCGAGCCACGGCGGCGTGCAGGCGACGTGCAAGGTCAACCGCAACCTTTCCGACGAGCAGATCCGTGGGCTGGCCGCGACCGGCGGCCTCGTGGGCATCGGCTATTGGGACGCCGCGGTGTGCGACACCTCGCCCGCGAGCATCGCGAAGGCGATGAAGCATGTCCGCGACCTCGTCGGCATCCAGCATGTCGCGCTCGGCAGCGACTATGACGGCGCGACCACCGTGCGCTTCGACACGTCGAAGCTGGTGCAGGTGACGCAGGCGCTGCTCGACGCGGGGTTCAGCGACGACGAAATCCGCGCCGCGATGGGTGGCAACGCGATCCGCGTGCTGCGCGCCGGTATCGCCTGGCGGAAGGAACCGCGTCGTCCCGCGGTGATATTATGATCCGTCTCGACGGCCATAACCGCATCGAAGGGCCCTTGCGCGGCGGGGTGATCGCGCTCGGCAATTTCGACGGCTTTCACGCCGGGCATCAGGCGGTTGTCGGGCGCGCGGTCCATCATGCGAAGGACGAGGGGCTTCCGGCGATCGTCGCGACCTTCGACCCGCATCCGGTGCGCTTCTTCAAACCCGGCGTCCCGCCCTTCCGCCTGACCACGCTCGATCAAAGGCAGGAGCTGTTCGCCACCGCGGGCGCCGACGCGATGCTCGTGCTGCCCTTCGACGCCGCGCTCGCGGGCACGACGGCGGAGGATTTCATCACCGAGCTGCTGCTCGATCGCTACGGCGCCGCGGGCGTGGTGACCGGCGCCGACTTCGTCTTTGGCAAGGGCCGCGGCGGCGATGTCGTGACGCTCGCCGACCATGCGCGCCGCCTCGGCTTCTTCACCGAAATGGTCGCGCCGTTGGGCGACGCCGAAGAAGTGATCTCATCGAGCCGCATCCGCGAAGCCCTCCAAACGGGCGACTGCGAAACCGCTGCGCGCCTCCTCACGCGCCCCTTCACCGTGCGCGGCACCGTCCAGCATGGCGACAAGAACGGCCGGCTGCTCGGCTTTCCGACCGCCAACCTCGAAATGGGGCAATATCTGCGCCCGCGCTACGGCATCTACGCGGTGACCGGCCGCCTGCTGAGCGAGGGTCCGGGGGGCCGCCTCCTGAAGGGCGCCGCCAACTTCGGCATCCGTCCGAGCTTCGACCCGCCGAAGGAACTGCTCGAACCGCATTTCTTCGACTTCGCCGAGGATCTCTATGGGCAGGAAATCGACGTCGCCTTCCACGCCTTCATCCGGCCCGAGGCGAAGTTCGACGACATGGACGCGCTGATGGCGCAGATCGCGGCCGATTGCGAAGAAGCGAGGCGGTTGCTGGCCGAATTGTAATCATGATGAAAGGGGGGATGGATGACCGATACCGACGATTGGGCATCGGCCCTCGAGGGCCCGCCGAAAAAGCCGATGAAGCGCCGCACGAAGATCCTGCTCTGGCTCTTCGCCGCGCTCGTCGCGTGGCTCACGCTGTCGAACGCGAGCTTCCTCGCTCCCGATCCCGTGGGCAAGCCCAAGCTCATCGCGCACCGCGGCGTCTATCACCTCTATGACAAGCGCGCCGCCGCCGGCCGCGATACCTGCACCGCCGCGCACGCCTACCCGCCCACGCACGACGTGTTCGAAAACACCCCCGAATCGATGCGCTGGGCGGTCGGGCTCGGCGCCGCGATGGTCGAGGTCGACGTCGCGCCGACGAAGGACGGACGCATGGTCCTGTTCCACGACTGGACCGTCGACTGCCGCACCGATGGCAAGGGCGAGACGCGCGATTTGACGCTGGCGGAGCTCAAGGCGCTCGACATCGGTTACGGCTACACCGCCGACGGCGGCAAGACCTTTCCCCTGCGCGGCAAGGGCATAGGCAAGATGCCGACCGTCGAGGAAGGCCTTGCGGCGCTTCCTGTCCACCCGATCCTGTTCAACTTCAAGTCGAAGGATGCGCGCGAGGCCGACCAGCTCTTCGCAATCCTGAACGCATCGGGCCGGAACAGTGCGAAGATCGGCGACGCTTTCTATGGCGCCGAACGCCCGGTGAAGCGGATGCGCGAACTGCTGCCAAACAATTGGTCGTTCGATCTGCGGCGCGAGGCGCTGGCCTGTTCGAAGGACTATGTGAAATATGGCTGGACCGGCATCGTGCCCGAAAGCTGCCGGAACGGCGTGCTCGCGATCCCGATCAATTACCAATGGGCCTTCTGGGGCTGGCCCGACCGGCTGATCGCCCGCATGGACAGCGTCGGCGCGCGCGTGATCGTCTTCGGCCCCTATGAAAAGGGCAAGTCGAACGAAGGCCTCACCACGCCCCAACAACTCGCCAAAGTGCCCGCGAGCTTCAACGGCTATATCTGGGTCGAGGACATCCGCGAGGTCGGCCCGGCGCTGCGGCCGCGGCAGAAGTAAAACCCTCTCCCCTTGGGGGAGAGGGAGCTTTGCGCCCGCGTAAATCTGCGCTAAGCGCCGCCACCATGACCGACACGCCCTCCTCCGAGCAGCGCGCCAAAGAAACTGGCGATTATCGCGACACCGTCTTCCTGCCCAAGACCGACTTCCCGATGAAGGCCGGCCTGCCGCAGAAGGAGCCGGCAATTCTCGCCAAATGGCTCGAGGGCAATCTCGAAGGGCAGATTCGCGAAGCGCGCCGCGGCCGCGACCAGTTCATCCTCCACGACGGACCTCCTTACGCGAATGGCGACATGCACATCGGCCATGCGCTCAACCATATCCTCAAGGACATGGTCGTCCGCACCCAGACGTTGAAGGGCAAGGACGCGCCTTATGTGCCCGGCTGGGACTGCCACGGCCTCCCCATTGAGTGGAAGGTCGAGGAGCAGTATCGCAAGAAAAAACTCAACAAGGACGAGGTTCCGGTCGAGGAATTCCGCGCCGAATGCCGCGCCTATGCGCAGCATTGGGTCGACACGCAGCGCGAACAGCTGAAGCGCCTCGGCATCGGCGGCGACTGGGACCATCCGTACCTCACGATGGATTATGAGGCCGAGGCGACGATCGTCCGCGAACTGCTCAAATTCGCCGCGAACGACATGCTCTATCGCGGCGCCAAGCCGGTGATGTGGTCGCCGGTCGAAAAGACCGCGCTCGCCGAAGCCGAGATCGAATATGAGGACATCGTCTCGACCCAGATCGATGTCGCGTTCGAGATCGTCGAGAGCCCGATCAAGGAGCTGGTCGGCGCTTACGCGGTGATCTGGACGACGACGCCGTGGACGATCCCGGTCAACCAGGCGATCGCTTATGGACCCGACATTGAATATGTTTTGATCCATCACGGCGACCGCAGATATCTGGTCGCCGAGGATCTCTGCTACGGGCTGTCGCTGCGCACCGGCGCCAATGAACGAGGCAGTGGCGCACCTCCGAGTGGCGAGACCAAGGTAACGATCTACAAAGGCTCCGATCTCGCCGGAACCATCGCCCGCCACCCGATGCACGCGCTCGGCGGCTTCTTCGCGCGCCCGCGTCCCTTCCTCGCGGGCGATTTCGTCACCACCGACAGCGGCACCGGGCTCGTCCATATGTCGCCCGACCATGGCGAGGATGATTTCGACCTGTGCAAGGCGAACGGGCTCGACCCCGTCTTCGCGGTCGAGGGCGACGGCAAATATCGCGAGGACTGGGGCTGGCTCGGCGGTCAGGGATCGGTGATCAATCCCAAGTTCAACGCCCCCGACGGCCCGATCTGCACCGACCTCCGCGAAGCCGGCGCGCTCCTCGCGGCCAGCGCCGACTACAAGCACAGCTATCCGCACAGCTGGCGCTCGAAGGCCAAGGTCATCTATCGCTGCACACCGCAATGGTTCGTGCCGATGGACAAGGTGATGACGCATATCGAGCCCAAGGCGCCGCGCGAGCAGCGCTGGGAGTCCGAAGGCGGCGCGATCAACCCCGCCGAGGAAGGCCTTTGCGACGCGCCGACGCTGCGTCAGGCCGCAATGCACGCGATCGATCGCACGCGCTTCGTCCCCGAAAAGGGCCGCAACCGTATCGGATCGATGGTCAAGGACCGCCCCGACTGGGTGCTGAGCCGTCAGCGCGCGTGGGGCGTGCCGATCACGCTCTTCGTCGACCGCAAGACCGGCCATTATCTGAACGACCCGGTCGTCAATGATCGCATCGTGGCAGCCGTCCGCGAAGGCGGCGTCGACGCATGGAACGACGCGCGCGCGCAGGAATATCTTGGCGATAAATATAACGCCGCCGATTACGAGCGCATCGTCGACATTCTCGACGTCTGGTTCGATTCGGGCTGCACCCACGCCTTCGTCCTTGAAAGCGGCCGCTGGCCCGCGCTCGTCCGCCACGACGGCTCGACCCACAGTGCCGACCTCTATCTCGAAGGCAGCGACCAGCATCGCGGCTGGTTCCAGTCATCGTTGCTCGAAAGCTGCGGCACGCGCGGACAGGCGCCGTACAAGGCGGTGCTGACCCATGGCTTCACGATGGACAGCAAGGGCTTCAAAATGTCGAAGTCGCTCGGCAACACGATCAGCCCGATCGACCTGATGCGCGACTATGGCGCCGATATCCTCCGCCTCTGGGCGCTGAGCGTCGACTTCACCGAGGATCACCGCATCGGCAAGGAAATCCTGACCGGAGTCGCCGACCAGTATCGCAAGCTGCGCAACAGCTTCCGCTACCTCTTGGGCGCGCTCGACGGCTTTACCGAAGAGGAACGCATCACCGACGTCACGGCCATGCCCGAGCTCGAACGCTATATGCTGAGCCTGCTCGCCGATCTCGACGCGAAGCTGGCCCGCGCGGTCGATGATTTCGACTATAACAGCTACACGCGCCTGCTTGCCGATTTCTGCAACGAAGACCTCTCGGCCTTCTATTTCGATATCCGCAAGGACGTCCTCTACTGCGACCTCGGCCGCGCCGCGCCGCTCGGCACCGACACCCGCCGCGCCTACCGCAGCGTGCTCGACACCCTGTTCCACGCCCTCGTCCGCTACGCCGCGCCGGTGCTGGTGTTCACCAGCGAAGAGGTGTGGGGGACGCGCTATCCCGGTGCCGGCAGCGTGCATCTGCTGGAGTGGCCGGAAATCGAAACCCTCCTGCACCCCGGCGAAGGCCGGGGTCCATCACCCGCCGGTGCAAGTTCGAACCCACCGGAGATGGGCCCCCGCCTTCGCGGGGACACGGCATTGACGGAAAAGTGGGCGCAAATCCGCGAAACCCGCGCGCTTGTCACCGAACGTATCGAACCGCTGCGCCGCGAGAAAATCATTCGTTCCAGCCTCGAAGCCGAAGTCTGGCTTCCGAATGAAGGCGGCGATGTCGATTTCGAGGAAATCTTCATCACCTCGTCCGTCCATCGGGGCGATTGGGACGTGAAGCGCACCGAAAACCACAAATGCGGACGCTGCTGGCGCCATCTGCCCGAGGTCGAAACCGACGGCAGCTTGTGCAATCGCTGCGACACGGTATTGACCTCGGCATGAGCAGCACACGTTCGCCCTATCTGCGCTTCGGCCTGATTTTCGCCGCCTTGGCCTTCATCCTCGACCAGATCGTCAAATGGGTCGTCACCGTCCCGCTGTCGCTCGAACCCAAGGGGCAGATCGAGCTCGCGAGCTTCTTCAACCTGACCTGGGCGGAGAATTGCGGGATTTCGCTGTCGATGTTCGCGAGCTGCACCGACACGACGCGCTGGACGCTCGTCGCGGTGACGGGAATCGTCGCCGCCGCTGTCGCCTTCTGGATGACGCGCGAACAGGCGAAGGGCGACGTGATCGCGCTCGCGATGATCCTCGGCGGTGCGCTCGGCAATATCGTCGACCGCGTGCGCTTCGGCTATGTCGTCGATTTCGCCGACCTGCATTTCGGCGATTTCCGCCCCTTCATGATCTTCAACGTCGCCGATGCGTGCATCACGCTCGGCGTGCTTTTGCTGGTTGCGCGCGCGCTGCTCTTGGGCGAAAAGGCCGGGAACGCGGACGCCAGCCCGTCCGCCGAATAAACGGGGCGCATTGGGAGTATGTTTAAAGTGAACCGGACCACCGCCATCCTGGCCGCCTCGATCGTCGCCACCACCCTGTCGGCCTGCGGGTCGAACAGCCTGTTCAGCCGCGACCGTCCCGACGAGATGATGGTGTCGCGTCAGGCGCCGCTCGTCGTGCCGCCCGATTTCGCGCTGACCCCGCCCGCCCCCGGCACCGCGCGCCCCGGCGGCGAATCGACCGCCGAACAGACGCTGCGCGCGCTCTTCGGCGGCGCGTCGCAGCGCAGCGCGAGCGAGACGCAGATCATCGGCGCCGCCGACGGCGCGCGCGCCGACCCCGGCATCCGCAGCGAGGTCGGCAGCGCCGGCACGCAGGTCGTCGACAAAGGCCTCGTCGTCCGCGACATCCTCGCCGCCCCCGAAGGCGACGGCCGCGACGCACAGGCGGCGATCCCGGGCGCCTGAGCGCGCTTCGACCAGTTTTGAGGACGGCCCAGCAAAGCAGGCCGTTTTCTTTTCACCGCTGCGCCTCCTTTTGTCATCCCGGACTTGATCCGGGGTCCACCGCCGCGCCGAAGTCGCGGATCCCCGATCAAGTCCGGGGTGACGATGATGAAGAGAGGCCGACTAGAGCGGCGCTTCGACAGGCTCAGCACGAGCGGCGTTGGTCGATGCGATCAAAGCTGACCAAACCAATCCGGTTTGACCACCACCTCTTCTACCATGCGCGTTTCAACACCCAGCCCCAATTCCTTGAGCTTCTCGCAAAGTGCTTCCCCGTCGATGAGATCAATTGGCGGCGCTCCGTCCCGTGTAGCTTCGCGTCGAGCATCGGGTGAGAACGTGCCGGTTGTAATGATGAGCCCCTTGTCGGTGCGTCCCATCATCGCGCCTCGAAAGTCCCTCACGGCTCCAGCCCCAACTGATCCCTGGTAGCGTTTGCACTGAAACAGCACATGAAAGCTCATCAAGCTAAGCTGGAGAATGCCAGTGCCATCAATGCCGCCGTCGCCTGACTTGCCGGTGACCTCAACCTTTACAAAGCCCGACTCCCGAAGCAATCGTTGAGACAAGCGTTCGAACGCGGAAGGATCAAGCGACTTCAGCTTAGTCAGCAGCTGGTCCTTCCAGTCTAAAAACTCGGCCTCAGGATTTCCGATCTGCGGTGTAGATGGTGTGTCGTCGCCCGCAGCAGCCGATTTCTCGACCTCCTTGTTTTTGGCGAGCACATCTGTTTTCAGTTGTGAAGCCGTCATGGAGACCGCCTCGCGACCTTCGTCTGTAAGTATCCATATCCCTCGCCCGCCTGATTTCAGATAACCAGCGCCTTTCAGATAACTGCGGGCCCACGACATTCGGTCTGGCAGTACTGCGCCATGACCGCTGGAATATTCGACATCGAGCATCGCCGGATTTAACGCCATCGTCGTCATCACGGCATCGTTGCTTTCGGCAAGCGAGGCTGAACCGCCCAGCCCATCCAAGGCAATCAATGTTGGCCGGAAAAACTCGTGATACTTAGGCAAGTCATCGACGGTCATCACGCTCGCGCGCCTGCTTCCTCGACCCCCGCGCTGTTGTGGCGCAGCGCCTTCAGCACCGTATCGACGATCTGCGGCGCGTTGAGGCCCGCCGCGTCATATTGCAGTTCGGGCTTGTCCTGATCCTGGAACATATCGGGCAGGCGCATCGTGCGCAGTTTCAGCCCCGCGTCGATCAGCCCCTCGTCGCTTGCGAGCGTCAGCACATGCGCGCCGAGGCCGCCGATGCTGCCTTCCTCGATCGTCACGCAGACCTCGTGGCTCGCCAGCGTCTTGCGGATCAGTTCCTCGTCGAGCGGCTTGGCGAAGCGCAGGTCGATCACGCTCGTCGACAGCCCGCGCCCTTCGAGCGTGTCGGCGGCCTTGAGCGCCTCCGCCAATCGCGTGCCGAGCGAGAAGATCGCGACGGTCTTGCCCTGCCGCACGACCCGCCCCTTGCCGATCTCCAGCTTCTCGGGGACCGCGGGCAGCGCCACTCCGGTGCCATTGCCGCGCGGATAGCGGAAGGCGATCGGGCCGTCGTCATATTCGGCGGCGGTATAGGTCATATGGACGAGCTCGGCCTCGTCGGCCGCCGCCATCACCACCATGTTGGGCAAGGTCGCGAGATACGTGACGTCGAACGAGCCCGCATGCGTCGACCCATCCGCCCCGACCAGCCCCGCACGGTCGATCGCGAAGCGCACGGGCAGATTCTGGATCGCGACGTCGTGCACGACCTGATCGTAAGCGCGCTGGAGGAAGGTCGAATAGATCGCCGCGAACGGCCGCATGCCTTGGGCGGCGAGCCCCGCCGCGAAGGTTACCGCATGCTGCTCGGCGATCCCCACGTCGAAGCTCCGGTCGGGATGCGCCTTGGCGAATTTGTCGACCCCGGTCCCCGACGGCATCGCCGCGGTGATCGCGACGATGCGCTGGTCGGTGTCGGCGAGCTTCGCGAGCGTCTCGCCAAAGACATTCTGATATGCGGGCGGCCCCGGCGGCGCCTTCGCCTGTTCGCCGGTGATGACGTCGAATTTCTGCACGCCATGATATTTATCGGCGGCGGCCTCGGCCGGGGCATAGCCCTTGCCCTTCATCGTCACCGCGTGGATCAGCACCGGCCCATGCTCGCTGTCGCGGACATTTTCGAGCACGGGGATCAGATGGTCGAGATTATGCCCGTCGATCGGCCCGACATAATAGAAGCCGAGTTCCTCGAAGAGCGTCCCGCCCATCGCCATGCCGCGCGCGAACTCGTCGGTCTTCTTCGCCGCCTTGTGCAGCGGGTGCGGCAGCTTGCGCGCGAAGCGCCGCGCGATCTCGCGCAGCTCGACGAACGGCCGCGACGACACGAGCTTCGCCAGATAGGCCGACAGTCCCCCAACCGGCGGCGCGATCGACATGTCATTGTCGTTCAAAATCACGATCAGCCGGTTGCCCGCCTGCTGCGCATTGTTCATCGCCTCATAGGCCATGCCCGCCGACATCGACCCGTCGCCGATCACCGCGATCGCGCGGCCGGGTTCGTCCTTGAGCTTGTTCGCGATCGCAAAGCCCAATGCGGCGCTGATCGAGGTCGACGAATGCGCCGCGCCGAAGGGGTCATATTCGCTCTCGCTGCGCTTGGTGAAGCCCGAAAGGCCGCCGCCGGTCCGCAAGGTCCGGATCCGGTCGCGGCGCCCGGTGATGATCTTGTGCGGATAGCATTGGTGGCCGACGTCCCACACGATCTTGTCGCGCGGCGTGTCGAACACATAGTGGAGCGCGGTCGTCAGCTCGACGACGCCGAGTCCCGATCCCAGATGCCCGCCCGTCGTCCCCACCGCCGAAATCATTTCGGCGCGCAATTCGTCGGCGAACTGGCGGAGGTCTTCGGGCTTCAGCTTGCGGAGGTCGGCGGGGACATCCACCGTGTCGAGCAGCGGCGTATGCGGACGATCGGTCATCGCGCCATCATAAAGATAACCGCCGATAGTGTCGAACGAAAAGGGATCAGTCGCGCTCGCTCCGCTCGCCCTCTTCCTCGCTCCGCTTCGCGGTATCGACCTGCGCGTAAAGCCCGCGCACCATCAGGTCGGTGAAGACCAGCATCACCCCGACCATGCCGAGGAACAGCGCGACCGCGACCGCGGGCAGGGGTCCGACCGTCTCGACCCCCTCCTTCTTCATCACCGCCGCCAGCAGCGCGGCCGCCGCCATGAAGCCATAGCCGATCAGGCGCGGAATCCGGCTCATGCGCGCCAAAGCCCGGGCAGCCCAAGGGAACCAATGAGGCTGCGGGGGAATAGGAAAGCGGCGAAGGAGCATTGGTGCATGAATGTCACATGCGGCGAAATCCGCGCTTCGGCAAGACGAAGCCGTTGCAATGGCGCCCCGTTTACTTACACCCCCGTAAGGAGGGGTAAAAACAAAAGATAATAGGCGGATATTTATGCCCGATTTGCCCTCGTTTTTCCGCTTGGCCCGTCCGGCCCGATCGCTTCCTCTTCTTGCTCTATTCGCCTTCGCCGGTTTTGCCGCGCCTGCCGCGGCTGAAGACGCCGCGCTTCCCTATGATCTGCCGACCAGTGCCGATACGGTGCTGATCACCGGCGACGATGAGCAGGCGGCCGCCCATTTCCAGAACACCGAGATCGACGAGAATATCCTGCTGCCCCCCGCGCGGCCGCAGGACGACGATCCCGACCGCACATGGTCGCGCGACTATTTCGCGGTCGCCGTGGGCGTCTTGAACACGCCGAAATATAACGGCTCCGACGATCGCCGCACGCTGCCCGCCTTCTATTTTCGCGGGCGGGTCAGCGGCTTTTCCTTTTCGACCCGCGGCACCAATCTCGTGGTCGACCTGATCCGCCAGCGCCGCGGACAAAGGACCGACCTCAAATTCGGCCCGACGATCAGCCTGCGCGGCGACCGCACGGGCAAAATCGACGACCCGCAGGTCGCGGCGCTCGGCAAGCGCAAGGTCGCGGTCGAAATGGGGCTGTTCGCCGGGGTCAGTCACACCGGCGTGTTCACCAGCAAATATGACCAGATCGGCTTCCGCATGTCGGCGTCCAAGGATATTTCGGGCCGCCACGGCAGCTGGACCGCTTCGCCGACGATCGATTACGGCGGCCCGCTGTCGAAGCGCGCCTATCTGGGCGTCTCGGCGTCGGTGAATTTCTACGGCAAGGGTTTCGGCCGCTATTATTACGACATCGACGCCGAAGACAGCGCCGCGAGCGGGCTTCCCGTCTATGACGGCGCGGGGCGCAAGGCGACCGCGGGCAAATATACGCTGGGGATCGCGGGTGCCTATGCGCTGTCGGGCGACTTGCGCAAGGGCTTCACGCTGATCGGCGGCGCGCAATATGGCCGTATCGCCTCGCGCTTCGCCAAATCGCCGATCGTGGCGGACGTCGGCAGCGCCGACCAATGGCTTTTCGGCGGTGGGCTGGCCTATCAATTCTGACGGTTTCGGCGGTAGCTGCCGCCCATCCACACACGCAAAAAAGGGCGGCACTTGGCCGCCCTGGATCCCCGCCTTCGCGGGGATGACGCATCGCCGTTCCGTTCAGCCTTGCTGAACGGGTCGATACGTCACTTGATCTTGGCTTCCTTGAACTCGACATGCTTGCGCACACGCGGGTCATATTTCCGCACCGTCATTTTTTCGGTCATCGTGCGCGGGTTCTTTTTCGTGACATAGAAAAAGCCCGTGTCGGCGGTGCTCACCAGCTTGATCTTGACGGTCGTCGGCTTGGCCATGGCCCTGTTCCTCGAAATGACTGCACATCCGCCGGAGGCCCGATGGATGCGGCGGGACTAGGGGCCCCGACGTTGGTGTGAAAAACATGAAAGGGCGCCGCGCGAGGCGCCGCCCTCCAATATCCGGGCGCCTTTGGCGGGATTCGGCCTTTCTGTCAAGCGAAAGCGAAGGACGGGCGGCACGATCGGCCGCCCGCCCGGAGGGGTCCGTTGGGTCCTCAGGCGTTCCTTATCTCGAAGCGGACGGTCATCACCTTCCAGCTTTCCTCGGGCACCCCGCCGCGCGTCGCGGGCTTGAAACGCCATTTGGCGAGCGCGCGGCGCTTCGTCGCCTCGAAAAAGGCGGGGCTGTCGGCGCTGATCAGCTCGACCGCCTTGACGCGCCCGTCGGTGCCGATCAGCACGCGGACCTTCGCCGCGCCCTCGATCCCGCCGCGCTGCTCGCGCGCCGGATATTCGGGCTGAAAGGCGCCGGCGAAGCGCGGATCGACGTCGGCGAGCACGAGTTTCGGCTTGGTCGGCGCGACGGGCGGATCGAGCGGGACCGACGGCCCGGTGCCCGTCCCCGCGGGCGGGACATAGGGCGGAAGCGGCGGCGCCTCGGGCGGGTCCTGCACCACCGTCGGCAGCGGGCTCGGCGGCGCGGTAAATTGCGTTTGCGGCTGCTGTGTTTGGGGTTTGGGATCAGGCTGGGGTTCGGGTGGCGTGGGCTTGGGCAAGGTGATCGATGTCCACGGCGGCGTGACGGTCGCCGGCTTATCCTCGACGATCATCGGCGACAGCGCCGCCGCAATGACCAGCGCCGCGGGCAGTCCCACCGCGAACAACGCCGCGAACGGGTGATGGGTTCGGCCGGCGCCATAGCTGCCGCGCGTTTGCAGTGCCGGGGCGGTGGCCGGGGCCGTTATCGCCTCGGGCGCGACCACAATCGCCGAAATCAGGGGTATCAGGGTCATGGCATCTCTCCTTGCCTGTCGACCCGGCCCGGGCGGCTGTCGACCGCCGCCATCAGCCCGGTCACGCAGTAATGATGTTATAACGTTACCTGCTTGTCAAGCCGATTACTTGACTCTGCTCCCCTGCGAAGACGGGGCGCATCTCCCGCCGCTGATCTTCAACCAGCCGGGCTTGGCCGCAAAATCGGGTGACGGGCTTCCGCCCTTCGCACGGACGCGATGATGGCTTTCGTTATGAGCCCCCGGCCGCCGCCAGCCGCGCGACCGCTTCGTCCTTGTCGATCAGCGGCAGCAACTCCGCCATGTCCGGCCCATGGTCGCGCCCCGTCAGCGCGCGGCGCAGCGGCAGGAAGAGCGCGCGGCCCTTGGCCCCCGTCGCCGCCTTCACCGCGCCGGTCAGCGCGTGCCAGGGGTCGCTCGCCCAGTCGATGCCCGGCGCGGCGGCGGCGGCGGCGGCGAGCACCGCGCGGTCGCCCGCATCGGCGGGCGGCGGCGCCAAGGGACCATCGAACACCGGCAGCCAGTCGGCCGCCTCGGCCACCGTCATCAAATTCGGGCGAATCGCGTTCCAGCGCGCTTCGCCGATCGCGGCGGGCAGCCGTTCGGCGACCGCGGCATGATCGGTGTGATGGAGGATCTTTTGACCCAGCAGCGCCAGTTCGGCCTCGTCAAAGCGCGCGGGGGCGCGGCCGAAGCGCGCGAAATCGATGCCCTCGATCAGCGGCGCCGCATCGGTCACCGGCTCGACCGGATCGCTGGTGCCGAGCCGCGCAAGCAGCGCGACGAGCGCGACCGGCTCGATCCCGTCCGCGCGCAGGCTCGCCATGCCGAGCGAGCCCAGCCGCTTCGATAATTTGCCCTCGGTCCCGACGAGCAGCGCCTCATGCGCGAAGTGGGGCGGCGCCTCGCCGAGCGCCGCGAACATCTGGATCTGCACCGCGGTGTTCGACACATGATCCTCACCGCGCACGACATGGCTGATCCCCATCGCGATGTCGTCGATCACGCTCGGCAGCAGATAGAGCCAACTGCCGTCGGCGCGCCGCACCACCGGGTCGGACATCGTCTTCGGCTCGAAATGCTGCGGCCCCCGGACCATGTCGATCCATTCGATCGCGGCGTCATGGTCGAGCCGGAAGCGCCAATGCGGTGCGACGCCCTCGGGCACCGGCGCATCGCCCGGCTTGCGCTCGTAAACCGGTGGCAGCCCGCGCGAGAGCAATATCTTGCGGCGAATGTCGAGTTCCTCGGGCGTCTCGTAACAGGCGTAGACGCGCCCGGCCGCCTTCAATTTCTCGAACTCACCCTCGTACAGCGCGAAACGCGCCGACTGGCGCTCCTCGCCGTCGATGTCGAGGCCGAGCCAGGCCAGGTCGGCGCGAATCGCATCGACATATTCTTCTTTCGACCGCTCGAGGTCGGTATCGTCGATGCGGAGCAGAAAGCGCCCGCCATGCTTGCGCGCCCACAGCCAATTATGGAGCGCGGTGCGGACATTGCCGACATGCAGGCTGCCGGTGGGCGAGGGGGCGAAGCGGGTCGTGACGGTCATGCCGGCGCCTATAGCGGGATTCGTCCGCGACGCGATAGAGCTAGACGGCCGCCCTACCCCGTCCTGAACCCGTGCGTGATCGGATAGCGCCGGTCGCGCCCGAAATTGCGCGTCGACAATTTGACCCCCGGCGGCGCCTGCCGGCGCTTATATTCGGCGAGCATGAGCAGCCGTTCGATCCGCGCTACCACCTCGCGGTCGAAGCCGTAACGCGCGACCACATCGTCGACGCTCGCCTCTTCCTCGACCAGCATATGCAGCATCCGGTCGAGATCGGCATAAGGCGGCAGGCTGTCCTCGTCCTTCTGGTCGGGGCGCAGTTCGGCGCTCGGCGGCTTTGTGACGATATTTTCGGGCATCACCGGGGTCACCCGGTTGCGCGACAGGCGCGGCACATTTTCGTTGCGCCACTTGGCGATCGCGAAGACCGTCATTTTGTACGCGTCCTTCAGCGGATTGTAGCCGCCCGCCATATCGCCATAGATGGTCGCATAGCCGACGCTCATCTCGCTCTTGTTGCCCGTCGTCAGCAGCATCGGGCCGAATTTGTTGCTGAGCGCCATCAGCGTCACCCCGCGGATGCGCGACTGGACATTTTCCTCGGTGATGTCGACGTCCTTGTCGGCAAAGCTGCCCGCGAGCATCGCGTCGAACGCCTCGACCGCGGGCACGATCGGGATCGTGTCGAGCCGGCATCCGATCATCCGCGCGCATTCAGCGGCATCGTCCAGGCTTTCCTTGCTCGTGTAGCGGCTCGGCAGCATCACGCACCAGACTTTGTCGGGGCCGAGCGCGTCGGCGGCGATCGCGGCGCAGATCGCCGAATCGATCCCGCCCGACAGCCCGAGCACGACGCCGGGGAAGCGATTGCGCTCGACATAGTCGCGCAAGCTGACGATCATCGCGCTATAGATGTCGGCCGGATGCGCTTCCCATTCGGCGATCGCGCCGGGTTCGCACCTCCAGCGTCCGTCGCCCGCGTTCGTCCAGCGCGTAACGCGCTCCTCGGCTTCCCAGTCGACGAGCCGATGCGCGGCCTGCCCGTCGTCATTAAGCACGAACGAACAGCCGTCGAACACCAGCTCGTCCTGCCCGCCGATGCGGTTGAGGAAGATCAGCGGCAATTGGGTTTCGGCAACGCGGCTCGCGAACACCTGCGTCAGCCGGCGCTCGTCCTTGTCGATTTCATAGGGGCTGCCGTTGAGCGAGATCAGCAGTTCGGCGCCCTGCGCGGCGAGATGCCGGCACACCGTCGGCAGCCAGCCATCCTCGCAGATCGGCAGGCCGAGCTTGATCCCGCGCCATTCGACGATGTCGGGCAGCGGCCCGGGAACGAAGACGCGCTTCTCGTCGAAGGTGCCGTAATTGGGGAGTTCATGCTTGCGCCGCGTCGCGACGATTTTCCCGCCGTCGAGCAAGGCGACGATATTATAGAGGTCTTCGCCCTCTCGCTCGACCGACCCGACGAGCATCGCCGGGCCGCCGTCGGCGGTCTCGGCGGCCAGCTCGGCGAGGAGCTTCGCCGCGCGCTCGGCGAGCGCGGGCTTCAGCACCAGATCCTCGGGCGGATAGCCGATCAGCTGGAATTCGGGATAGAGGATCAGGTCGGCGCCCCTATGCCGCGCCCGAACGCTACGCATCGCGTCGGCATTGGCGGCAAGGTCGCCGACGACCTGCGTCATCTGCGACAGGACGATGGTGAGCTGTTGGATCATGCGCCGGGTTTAGGCGCAAGCCGGACGATTTCAACCGAAGACCGATGTCCGCAACGCCCCCGGTGGCTTTAACCCCTTCCCCTTCTCTCCCGCGCTGGCTAAGGGGGCGCGCAATCCCACCCCGCGCGAAAGGGCTTCGCACCCCATGAAACTCATCTCCGGCAACAGCAACCTGCCGCTGGCCCGCGCGATCGCGGACTATCTCGAGCTGCCGCTCACCGACACCAGCGTGCGCCGCTTCGCCGACGAGGAAGTCTTCGTCGAAATCCACGAGAATGTCCGCGGCCAGGACGTCTTCGTCGTCCAGCCAACGAACTTTCCCGCGAACGACAATCTGATGGAGCTGCTCATCATCAACGACGCGCTGCGCCGCGCCTCGGCGAAGCGCATCACCGCGGTCGTTCCCTATTTCGGCTATGCGCGCCAGGACCGCAAACCCGGTCCGCGCACCCCGATCTCGGCGAAGCTCGTCGCGAACCTGATCACGACCTCGGGCGCCGACCGCGTGCTCGCGATCGACCTGCACGCCGGGCAGATCCAGGGTTTCTTCGACATCCCGACCGACAATCTCTATGCCGCGCCGGTGATGAGCGCCGATATCCAGGCGCGCTTCGCCGGCAAGAATCTGATGGTCGTCTCGCCCGACGTCGGCGGCGTCGTGCGCGCGCGCGCGCTCGCCAAGCGCCTCGACAACGCCCCGCTCGCGATCGTCGACAAACGGCGTGAACGCGCCGGCGAATCGGAAGTGATGAACATCATCGGCGACGTGTCGGGCCGCTTCTGCATCCTGATCGACGACATCGTCGATTCGGCGGGCACGCTCTGCAACGCTGCCGCCGCGCTCAAGGCCGCCGGCGCCGAGGGCGTCGTCGCCTATTGCACCCACGGCGTGCTGTCGGGCGGCGCGGTCGCACGCGTCGATGCGAGTGAGCTCACCGAACTCGTCATCACCGATTCGATCCAGCCGACCGACGCGGTGAACGACAGCGGCAAGGTCCGCGCGCTCACCGTCGCGCCCTTGCTCGGCGAAGCGATCAAGCGCATCGCCGACGAGACGTCGGTCTCCTCGCTGTTCGACTGACCCGCGTCAGCGCGCGACCAGCGCGCCGACGATAGAATCGAGCTGGCGCCGGAAACTCGCGTGATCGGGCACGGCATGGACCAGCCCGCGCGCCGTCCAGCACAGCGCCTGCGCCATGCTGCCCGCGCGCGCGACCGCCGAGCCGGGGCCGCTCAAACGGATCGCTTCGGCCATCGCGGCGACCAGCCGCCGTTCGGTGGCGCGCGCCGCGTCGGGCGGATCGCGCTGGAGCATCGCGATGATTTCGGCGCCATGCGGCGAGGCGTGGAGCGCCGCCATATGCCGCCCCACCCACGCATCGAGCGCATCGGCCAGCCGCTCGGCAAGCGTCTTCGCCGGCTGTTCGATACTGGCGAGCGCGGCCGCGAGCGAGCTATCGACCAAGCCCCTGGTCGCCCAATCGATCAGCGCGCCCTTCGACCCGAAGCGCAGATAAAGCGCCTGGCGCGAGACGCCGAGCGCCGCGGCGACATCCTCCATCGATGCCTTGCGCGGCCCGTAGCGCGCGAAAGTCGCGACGATCGGATCGAGAGGAAAATCGCCCGCCATAATGCGCGATTTTACAATTTATATCTTAATTGTAAAATCGATAAAATTGGGACCCGGAAGGGCGCAAATAGCTTTGCATGGGCTGGCGGTGCGGCGCGCGCTGGGCTAGCGCGAAGCCATGTCGATCACCTCTGACCTCGCGCTCGCCCATCGCCTCGCCGACGCCGCCGGCGAAGCGATCCGCCCGCTCTTTCGCTCCAACTGGGTCCACGAAGCGAAGGCCGACGCCTCGCCCGTCACCGAAGCCGACCGCGCCGCCGAAGCCGCGATGCGCCGCCTGCTCGATGCCGAGGCGCCGCGCGATGGCATCATCGGCGAGGAATATGGCGCCGAGCGCCCCGAAGCTTCGCGCCAATGGGTGCTCGACCCGATCGACGGCACGGTCAGCTTCATGGCGGGCCGCCCGATCTTCGGCACGCTGATCGCGCTGCTGCAGGACGGCTGGCCCTTGATCGGGATCATCGACCAGCCGATCGCCGGCGAACGCTGGGTCGGCGCGGCGGGGCATCCGACTTTATTCAATGGCGCGCCCGCGACGACGCGCGCCTGCCGCAACCTGTCCGATGCCGTGCTCGCGACGACCGGCCCGCAATATTTCAGCGACCATGACGGCGAGCATTTCATGGCGCTCGCCGCGAAGACGTCGCACAAGCGGATGCTCTTCGGCGGCGACTGCTATAATTACGGCCTGCTCGCGAGCGGCCATATCGATATGGTCGTCGAGGCGGGGCTCAAGCTCCACGACTTCGCCGCGCTGGTGCCGATCGTCGAAGGGGCGGGCGGGACGATGTGCGACTGGAACGGCGACCCGCTGCACAGCGAGAGCGCGGGCCATGTCATCGCCTTGGGCGATCCCGCGCGGCTCGAAGATGTGATCGAAGGGCTCGCCTGCCACCACTGAAGAGAAGGAAGCGATTATGGCATATGAAGGCAGCTGCCATTGCGGCGCGGTGACCTACAGCGTCGAGAGTGACATTCCCGACACGGCGATGAGCTGCAACTGCTCGCACTGCCGCCGCAAGGGCTTCCTCCTGACCTTCGTCCCCATCGACCGGTTCCGGCTGGAGAGCGGCGCCGACAAGCTCAAATCCTATCAATTCAACAAGCACAACATCGACCATCAATTCTGCGCCGACTGCGGCTGCCAGAGCTTTTCGGTCGGCACCGGCCCCGACGGCGCGAAGATGGCGGCGGTCAACCTGCGCTGCGTCCCCGCGGCCGACCTCGACGCGCTGAATATCCAGAAGGTTGACGGCGCGAGTTTTTGATCCCGAATCGCTTGCATTTCCGGGCGAATCCACCTAAGCGCCCCGCTTCCGATTGTGTCGGCTGGCTGAAAGGGCTGCCAGGCCGATACGCAAACGGACTTCAAAGGAGACCAAAATGCCCAAGATGAAGACCAAGAGCGGTGTGAAGAAACGCTTCAAATTCACCGCCTCGGGCAAGGTGAAGCACGGCGTCGCCGGCAAGCGCCACCGCCTGAGCAGCCATAATGCAAAATATATCCGCACCAACCGCGGCACCAGCGTGCTCAGCGATTCGGACGTGGCCCATGTGCGCCTCTGGGCGCCCTACGGCCTGAAGTAAGGAGCGCTAGACCATGTCACGCATCAAACGCGGCGTCACCACGCGCGCCAAGCACAAGCGCGTATTGGATCAGGCGAAGGGCTATTATGGCCGTCGCAAGAACACGATCCGCATCGCCAAGCAGGCGGTCGAAAAGGCCGGCCAATATGCTTATCGCGACCGCAAGGTTAAGAAGCGGAGCTTCCGGGCTCTCTGGATCCAGCGCATCAACGCCGCGGTCCGCGCCGAAGGCCTGACCTATTCGCAGTTCATGCACGGCGTGAAGCTCGCCGGCATCGAACTCGACCGCAAGGTCATGGCCGACCTCGCGATGAACGAAGGCGGCGTGTTCACCGCGATCATCGCGCAGGCGAAGGCGGCGCTGCCCAAGGCGGCCTGACGCTTTCAGCCAAGGCAAATGAGATCAAGGGCGGTCCTGAGGGGCCGCCCTTTTTCGTTGGGTCACGCGTGTATCGAATGCCGGGTTACGGGCGGAAGCCCCCGATCCTCCCCGGCACGGGGAGGGGGACCACCGAAGGTGGTGGAGGGGCAGGTGCGGAGTCGCGTGACGCATAGAGGACAGGAAACACCTCGCGTGCCCCTCCACCATGCTTCGCATGGTCCCCCTCCCCCAAGGGGGAGGATCGTCAGCTCACCACCCCGAAACCGCCCTTCCGACCCTCAATCCAACCCCGCCGCCCGCATCCGCGCCTTCATCGCGGCGACGAACGAGCGCACCGAGGGCAAGCCCGCGCGCGACGGCTCGAACAGCAGATGGACCGGCAGCGGCGGCGGCGCTTCGTCCGCCAGCAGCGAAATAAGCCGCCCCGCATCGACCGCCTCGGCGAGCTGATAGCTCAAGAGATTGGCGATCCCCAGCCCCGCCTCGGCCGCCGCCAGCACCCCGTCGACGCTGTTGACGACGAGCCGCGGCGGCGCATCGAGCCGCCAGCGCCGCGACGCGAATTGCCATTCGGCCGCCCAGCGCGGCCCCATCGTGCCGATCAGCTCGTGGCCCGCCAGCTCCTCGACCGTCGCCGGCGCCCCGCGCCGCGCGAGATAGGCGGGGCTCGCGACAAGCATCTGGCGCACCCGGTCGATCCGCACCGCCTTCAGCGCCGAATCGGCGAGCGGCCCGATCCGCACCGCGACGTCGATGCCCTCCTCGACGATGCGGACGTTGCGGTCGATCAGCATCATCCGCACGGCAAGCCCGGCGTGCTGCGCCATCAACTCGCCCACGACCGGCAGCACATGCAGGCGCCCGAACATCACCGGCGCGGTCAGGTGCAGCTGTCCGCGCGGTTCGGCCTCGGCGCCGCGCAGCTCGCGCTCGGCGCCCGCGAGTTCGGCGAGGATGCGCCGCGCCTGCTCCAGAAAGCCAGCGCCCGCCTCGGTCAGCGCGACCGCGCGCGTCGAGCGGTGGAACAGGCGCGTCCCCAGCCTGGCCTCGAGCGCGGCGATCCCGCGCGTCACGGCGGGCGGCGAACTGCCGAGCTTGCGCGCGGCGGCCGCGAAACCGCCCTCGCTCGCGACCGCGACGAACATTTCCAGCGTCAGCAACCGGTCCATGATTATTCCTTAAAACGAAATTAAGTTGTGCAATCTTCCGGTATTACAACGAACAGCGCAATTGCCTAAATCGGTCGCGAGCGAAGGCGGTCCCCTTCGCACCTTTCGAGAGGCCCGCAGATGGCGCAGAATTACCGGCACACGCTTTTCGACGAGGCCGTGAAAGCCGAGCAGCGACGCCAAGGCTCGCGCGCGTCCTATGACAAAATGGATGCGAACGCCGACGGCACCCCCGACACGCTGACGGCAAAGGAAATCGCCTTCATCGGCGAACGCGACAGCTTTTACCTGGCGAGCGTCACCGCCGATGGCTGGCCCTATATGCAGCATCGCGGCGGCCCCGCCGGCTTCCTTCGCCATATCGCGGGTAATCGCATCGGCTTCGCCGACTATCGCGGCAACAAGCAATATATCAGCACCGCGAACCTCAAGGGCAACGACCGCGTCTCGCTGTTCCTGATGGACTATCCGAACCGCGACCGGCTGAAGCTCGTCGGCCATGCGGTGAGCGTCGAGCTTGCCGACGATCCCGCTGCGGTCACCGCGCTGATGCCCGCAGGCTATCGCGCGACGCCCGAGCGCGCCTTCTTCATCGACGTCATCGGCTGGGAATGGAACTGCTCGCAGCACATCACCCCGCGCTTCACCGAGGCCGAAATTTCCGCGGCGGTCCGCCCGATGGCGGCGGAACTCAACCAGCTGCGCGCCGAAATTGCGGCCTTGCGCGCGGCCCAGAAAGGAGACGACCAATGATCACCCTCTACGGCTCGCCGCTATCGGGCAACACGCACAAGATCCGCATGGCGCTCGCCTTCCTCGGCCTGCCGTGGGACGAGCGGCTGACCGATGCCGCGGCGCGCCAGTCGGATGCGTTTCGCGCCCTGACCCCGATGACGCAGATCCCGCTCTATGTCGAAAGCGATTTCACCCTGCGCGACAGCCAGGCGATCCTCGCCTATCTTGCGGCGCGCCATCGCCCCGGCGAATGGGACGGCGATAGCCCCGAAGAACGCGGCCAGGTGGCGCTATGGCTCTCGCACGCCGCGAACGAGATCGCGAACGGCCCCGCGACGCTCCGCCTCGCGCGCAAGTTCGGCCTCGCCATATTCGAGGATCATGCCGCCGCCGTCACCGCGCGCATCCTGCCCGTGATCGAGGCGCATCTCGAAGGCCGCGACTGGCTCGCCGGCGACCGGCTCACCATCGCCGACATGGCGGCGAGCCCCTATCTCGCGCTGATGGGCGATGCCGGGCTCGACCTTGACGATTGGCCGGCGATCCGCGACTGGACGCGCCGGATCGCCGCCCTCCCCCTATTTCCCGAAATGCCGGGATGGGCGAGTGAAGGAGCCGCATAATGCCCTACGTCAATATCCGCATCACCCGTGAGGGTGCGACCCCCGAACAAAAGGCCGAACTGATCGGCGGCGTCACCGACCTGCTCCAGCGCGTGCTCGGCAAGAATCCCGCGACCACCGTCGTCACGATCGACGAGGTCGAATTTGAAAATTGGGGAATCGGCGGGCTGCCCGTTCTCGACTATCGCGCCGCACAGGCTGCAAAGGAGCAAAAGCGATGACCGCGAACAACGCCGCCCCCGCTTTCGCCACGATCATGCTGCTGACCGGGGTCGGCATCCCGATCCTCGCGGCACTCAACGGCGGGCTCGGGACGCGGCTCGGCAGCCCGATGGCGGCATCGATGATCCTCTTCGGCCTCGCCTTCCTTATCGCCACCGCCGGCGCGTTGATGACCGGATCGATCGGCCAGATCCGCTTCACCTCCGACATTCCCGCCCATTTCTATTTCGGCGGGTTGTTCGTCGCCTTCTACGTCATCGCGGTGACCTTCATCGCGCCCAAATTCGGGGTCGGCAATGCGATCTTCTTCGTGCTCGTCGGCCAGCTGATCAGCGCCGCGACGATCGATCATTTCGGCCTGTTCGGCGCGCTGCGCTCGGCGATCGACCTGAAGCGCACCGCCGGAATCGCGCTGATGATCGCGGGGGTATATCTGGCGCGCAAGACGGGTTGAAGGCGGGTTTCGACGGGTAGCGGCAGATACCGGCCATCGCCCCCGCTAAGGCGCGGGCGATGAGTCAGTGGAGCCCCCTCACATATGACCCGTCACCTCCGGCGCGTTCCACCAATTGTTCCCCGCGCCGTCCATATGCTGCACCGGCAGCGCCGCCATTTCGGCGGGCGACAAATCGTCGAGGCACGCGATCGACACCGAAACATAGGCGCCGCCGATTTCCTCGACATAGCCATGGCCGAACGACGACACCCCGCACGTCTTGCAGAAGACATGGTGCGCGCTGTTCGACCCGAACTGATAGTCTCCGAGCGCGACGGGATCGGTGAGCAGGCGAAAGGCGTCGGGCTTGACCTGCGCATTCCAGCCGCGCTTCTTGGTGCAGATCGAGCAATTGCATTTGCCCGTCCCCGCCGCGAGGTCGAGGTCGGCTTCGAACTTGACGGCGCCGCAGTGGCACGAACCATGATGGGTCTTGAGCATCTTCATCCTCCGGTCTGGCGGCGCCGTCACCCGGCGCCCCTCACCCGCAGAGGATTAGCCCGCTCCCCTGACAGATCATGTCAGGAGGCGGAATCATAGCCGTTCTGCCGCCACCAGTCGGCCATCAGCACCGCGCGCCGCCGCCCGAACCCCGCGTCGCCGATCCGCGCCGCGCCGATCCGGTCGATGCGAAAGCTGCGAAAATCCTGCCGCAGCAGGCACCACGCCGCGATGATCTGCTTGTCCTCGAAATAAGCGAGCGCCGCGGGCCAGATCGCGCGTTCGCTCGCGCGGCCCTTCTCGTCGGCATAGTCGATGTGCAGCGTCTTTTCGGCGCGCATCGCCTCGCGCACCGTCGCGAGCAGGGGCGCATTGCTCTCGCGCCAGCGGCTGTTCACCGGCCACAGCCCCGACTCGTCGATCCGCTGCTTGAGCTCGTCGGGGCTCGCCGCGGCGATCTTCGCGAGCGCCAGCCCCGCGGCGCGCGACAGCGCCCCGTCCTGCCGCCCCTCGACCCAGCGTGCGCCGAGAACCAGCGCCTCCAGCTCCTCGGCGGTGAACATCAGCGGCGGCAGGAAGAAGCCGGGGCGCAGCATATAGCCGACCCCCGCCGCCCCCTCGATCGGCGCGCCCAAGGCGACCAGCGCCTGAATGTCGCGATAGAGCGTGCGCACCGACACGCCCTGCTCGTCGGCGAGCGCCTCGGCGGTCACCGCCCGCCGCCGCCGGCGCAGGCTGTCGATGATCGCGAAAAGCCGCGCCGTCTTGTCCGCCATGATGCTTTCGTCCGCTCCGCTCAGCGCCGCCGATAGGCCCAGCTTCGCGCCTTCGACCCGTCGATCGCCGAAATCGTCGCGGTCAGCATGTCGCCGGAGCGGGCATAGGCGATGCGCTGCGGATAATCATGCGCCGCATTCTCGAAGGTCGCGCGCGCCATATCATGCCGCACCAGCCGGAACACGACGGGCACCCCGCCCTGCGGCATCGCGATATAGGAAATCGCGCCATCGTCGCCGCGCGCGATCCGGATGAACTCATACTCGCGCAGTTCCTCACCGCGTCCCGACCGGCTATGGCCGATCATCATCCCGCCGCGCGGGAGTGCCCAGCTCTCCTCGGTCCAGCGCCCGTCGGCCTCGCTCACCCAGTCGCCCGCGAGCCAGCCGAGATCGTCCACGCTCGCCGCCGGGCTCGCCGCCACGAGAAGCACCGCCAAAGCCGCCGCGATCATCCGCATGATCCTCTCCCTCGCCGCCCTTTACCACCGCCCGGTCCCCATCATCAATGGACAGCGCACCCCCCGCCCCCTATAACCCTCCCATCCCCGGGGAGCCTGGCGCGCAAACGCCGGTTGAGAGCGGAATAGACCGCGACCCGTTGAACCTGATCCGGCTAATACCGGCGGAGGGAGGGTCGGCTTTCACCGCGTGAGAACCGTCTTTCGCTCCGACATAATGGAGCGACTGCACATGGCCGACATCGATTCCCGCCTCGACAAAGCGCAAGCCACCCCCATCGGCGTCACCACCGGGCCCATTCGCGGCAGCCGCAAGATCCACGTCGCGGCGCAGACCGGCAGCGGTATCCGCGTCGCGATGCGCGAGATCGACCTCGACCCGCACAGCGGCGAGCCCCCCGTCCGCGTCTACGACACCAGCGGGCCTTATACGGACGTAAATGCCACCATCGACATCAACGCCGGCCTCCCCGAACTCCGCCGCGAATGGATCGTCGGCCGCGGCGACGTCGAGGAAGTCGCCCAGCGCGAGGTGCGCCCCGAGGATAACGGCCAGCTCGGCCCCGATCGCAGCGGCGGCGTCCCCGCCTTCCCCAACGTCCGTCAGAAGGTCCTCCGCGCGCGTGCCGGCGCGAACGTCAGCCAGATGCACTATGCCCGCCGCGGCATCATCACGCCCGAGATGGAATATGTCGCCGAGCGCGAGAATCTCGGCCGCGCCCGCCTGTCCGAATACAAGCGCGACGGCGAAAGCTTCGGCGCCAGCATCCCCGACTATGTCACCCCCGAATTCGTCCGCGACGAGGTTGCGCGCGGCCGCGCGATCATCCCGTCGAACATCAACCACCCCGAAAGCGAGCCGATGGCGATCGGCCGCAACTTCCTCGTCAAGATCAACGCCAACATCGGCAACAGCGCGGTCGCATCCGACGTTGCGAGCGAGGTCGACAAGATGGTCTGGTCGATCCGCTGGGGCGCCGACACCGTCATGGACCTGTCGACCGGCCGCAACATCCACGACACGCGCGAATGGATCATCCGCAATTCGCCCGTCCCGATCGGCACCGTCCCCATCTATCAGGCGCTCGAAAAGGTCGGCGGCATCGCCGAGGACCTGACCTGGGAAATCTTCGCCGACACGCTGATCGAACAGGCCGAGCAAGGAGTCGACTATTTCACCATCCACGCCGGGGTCCGCCTGCCCTACGTGCCGCTCGCGGCGAAGCGCATGACCGGCATCGTGTCGCGCGGCGGCAGCATCATGGCGAAATGGTGCCTCGCGCATCACAAGGAAAGCTTCCTCTACGAACGCTTCGACGAGATTACCGAGATCATGAAGGCGTATGACGTCGCCTACAGCCTCGGCGACGGCCTGCGCCCCGGCAGCATCTACGACGCGAACGACGAGGCGCAGTTCGCCGAGCTCTACACGCTCGGCGAGCTCACCAAGCGCGCCTGGGCGCAGGACGTCCAGGTGATGATCGAGGGGCCGGGCCACGTCCCGATGCACAAGATCAAGGAGAATATGGACAAGCAGCTGGAGGCCTGCGGCGAGGCGCCCTTCTACACCCTCGGCCCCCTCACCACCGACATCGCGCCCGGCTACGACCATATCACCAGCGGCATCGGCGCCGCGCAGATCGGCTGGTACGGCACCGCGATGCTCTGCTACGTCACGCCGAAGGAGCATCTCGGCCTCCCCGACCGCGACGATGTGAAGGTCGGCGTCGTCACCTACAAGCTCGCCGCCCACGCCGCCGACCTCGCCAAGGGCCACCCAGCCGCGCAGGTCCGCGACGATGCGCTGAGCAAAGCGCGCTTCGAATTCCGCTGGCGCGACCAGTTCAACCTGTCGCTCGACCCCGACACGGCGGAGCAATATCACGACCAGACGCTCCCCGCCGAGGGCGCCAAGTCGGCGCATTTCTGCAGCATGTGCGGCCCCAAATTCTGCTCGATGAAGATTTCACAAGAGGTCCGCGACTTCGCGAAGCTGCAAAATCAGGACAGCGCGGGCTTCATCGCCGCGGAGGAGGCCGAGAAGGGCATGGCGGAAATGAGCCAGGTCTATGAGGACACCGGCCGGGAGCTGTATATGGGCGCGGGTGGGCGGGAGCATGATTAATTTTGGCGCGAAATAGCAGAACCGTAGAGCAGTCTTATTGCAGGAATCTGTCCATGCCTACAAATCTTAGTCTTTTTATAAACATTCTTAAAATCTAGACATGGCAAATCTAACTCACTCGTCGTTCAAGCAGCCCCAAAATCCATACACGTTGCTATGGCGTTATATGGATTTGTCAAAATTTGTGGCACTTATTCAAAAGAGTTCTTTAGTATTTCCGAGAGCCGATAAATTAGGAGACCCGTTTGAAGGCAGCGCCCCGCTTCCTAATATTCAAGCCTTTCGGTATGTGATGGATTTACGGAAATCTCATCCGGATCAGGATCCCTATAAAGGCCTGTCAGATGAACAAGTTTCCTCGATTTTTTCTGGTGCCAGCTCATTCAGACGGCAAGCTCTATTGCTTAACTATATGAGTTGCTGGCATATGAATGATTCAGAATCAGCTGCCATGTGGAAAATATATAGTAAATCAAGCGATGCAGTTTGTATAACCACCGACTATCATACCTTATCTTCTATCCTGCCTGACGAGGTGTGTATGGGTGAAGTGGAATATGTAGATTACAATAGCACGTATGTTGATCCCATAAACTCTTTCAGCTTTTTTATGATGAAAAGAAAATCATTCTCACATGAAAAAGAAGCTCGAGCAATATTTGCAGACTTCGAATATTGGAACGATAGCAATTCCCCTTACATTAAGGAATTTTCTGTTCCCTTAAACCATCTGATAAAGAAAATTTATGTAAGCCCGGAATCTCCCGATTGGTTTAGAGATGTTGTTTCTGATCTTGTAATAAAATATGGGCTTGATATTCCTGTTCAACATTCAGAGCTTAACTCGGTTCCCTTATATTGAGTATCGAAGAATCACGGCGGGATTACGCTGACGGGTCCAATAACCCACAGCTCACTCTACCCGCAGCGCTTCCAATATCTCGTCGAACACAATCACCTTCGGATGGCTCCCGACCTCGCTCGCGACGCCCGCCCCGACCAGCACCGCCACATTGTTCGCCGCCGCCTGATAGGTCACGCCGATCTTGGCCGCGATGGCGGTGATCGTCATCGCGGGCTGCTCGAACGCCAGATCGATAATACGCGGCAGCAGCGCCGATTGGCGCGCCTTCTGGAACCGCTCGCGATAGCGCATCTGCAAATCCTGGAGCCGTTCGACGATCCGGATCGTGCCGAGCGCCGATTCGGTCACGGCTTCCAGAAAGAAAGATAACCACGGCAGCCATTCGCCCTTGCGCGACACCTCGTACATCAGGTCGATATAACGATCCTTATGCCGCTCGAGCCACGGCGACATGTAAAGCAAGGGCTGACGCAGCGTATCGCTCTGGATCAGGATCAGCGTGATCAGCATCCGGCCGACGCGGCCATTGCCGTCGGCAAAGGGATGGATCGTCTCGAACTGATAATGCGCCAGCGCCGCATCGATCAATGGCGGTATGCCGCCCCGATCCACCCGATTGATGAACTTAGCCAGATCGTCCAACGCATCGGCGGCTTGCATCGGTGGCGGCGGGATAAAGCGCGCCGTTTCTATCCTGCCCGTCCCGCCGATCCAGTTCTGGTCGCGCTTCAACTCGCCCGCATCAACCGCCGCGCCGCGATGCGTTGCGACACCATCCAGTAACAGGCGGTGCGCATTGCGCAAAAGTCTGCTGGAAATCGGCAACGCATCAAGTTGATCGATCGCCGTCTCCAACCCCCTCACATAATTATAGACCTCGCGGTTATCTTCCCGCTTTCCGGCGTCACCCGCACCGGCCTCAAACAGGAAGAGATCGGATAGCGTGGTGTAGGTCCCTTCCATGCCTGACGAGGAAACCGCCTCACGCCGCTGCAGAGGGCGGATGAGAAGCATCGGGTTGGCCATGCCCCGACCAATTCCGCGCAATTCGCCGATCGCTTGCGAGGCGGCCGAAAGCTGCTCTGCCACCGGATTCAAATCCAGCACCGGCGGCAGCTTCTGCGGTACAAACGCTTTGCGCCCACCGATCGTCGGAATGAGCGTGCCCGTTGCAGTCTTACCAAAACCGTTTTGCTCCATTATCGCTTCCTTGAAGAGATGGGACAGTTTTCTACAAAATCTTTGTTTCGTTGAAAACTCTTATCTCATGTTCAATGAGCGTTGAAAACCAAATTGGAGCATTCTCCTTCCATCCTGTTTCTCGCGCGCCAACACGGAACGCCCGGCAGTCGGCCTCGCCCCCACAGCATGCTACGCTCCCACCCATGCGCGCCCGGAACCCCCTCTACATCATGGCCAAGCCGCCGCCGGAGGTTCAAGCGCAGATCGCCGCGCTGCCGCGCAACGATCCGTCGCGCGGGGTCGATCTCCTCCATGTCACGCTCATCTCGCTCTACGACCTGCATCATGTGCCGCCCGAATGGCTGCCCGCGACCGTCGCCGCGCTCGACAGCTTCGTCGCGGCGCCCTTTCCGCTCCGCTTCGACCGGATCGAGAACCGCAAGGCGGTGACGCTGCGCACCCGCGATCCGCTGGCCGAGGCGCGGGCGTTCCAGAAGGCGCTGGTGAACCATCTGCTCGCCGCGAAGGCGCCGATCATGGACGGCACCACCCCCGAACCGCACATCACGATCAACTATCGCGGCGACCGGCTGAATGCACAGAAGATGCCGCCGATCGGCTGGACGGTCAGGGAAATCTTGCTGATGGAAAGCGTTGTCGGCAAGACCACCCATATCGAGCACGGCCGCTGGGCGCTTACGCCGCCCGGCGACTGAGCGCCGCGCACGGCGAAAGAGGAGCGTAGCCATGACGAAAATCACGATCGGCAAACCCGCGGACAAGGCGCGGCTGCTCCATACGCTGGTGCTCGGCTTTTCCGCCGACCCGGTGGCGCGCTGGGCCTCGCCCGATGCCGCGACCTATATGGACCGCCGTCACGAATTTTTCGATGCCTTCGGCGGCGCGGCGTTCGAGCATGGGACGGCGTTCGTCGCCGACGACGGCGCCGCGGTCGCGACCTGGCTGCCGCCCGGCGTCGAGCCCGACGGCGAGGTCATGGCGGCGATCATGGACGAACAGACGCCGCCGCACCGCAAGGCCGAAATGGACGATCTCGTCGAACAGATGGACCGCTTTCACCCGAAGGAGCCGGTCTGGTACCTGCCGCTGATCGCCGCCGATCCGGCGCATCGCGGCCGCGGGCTCGGCACCGCGCTGATGGAGGCGGCAATCGCGGTCATCGACGCCGACGGCCGCCCCGCCTGGCTCGAAAGCTCGAACCCGCGCAACATCCCCCTCTACCAGCGCTTCGGCTTCGAAACCGTCGGCGAGATCCGCACCGAAACCTCGCCGCCCCTGACCCCGATGCTCCGCCGAGGAAAAAGATGACGCAAGTCGCGCGCCCGGCCCCGCCATTGCCAACCCCCGCCCCGCGCGCTTATTCTCACCGCATGGCCCACCCCTCGAACATCGTCTATTGCACCGGCCCGCACGATCCGCACGCGCTCGACGGCATTTCGCGGCGCCACCGCAGCGGCGATCTCGACACGCTTTGTCCGGTCTGCCTCGGCTATGGCCAGTGGAACACCCAGATCGACCTCGTCAGCCACCGCTCGATCCGCCACGCCTGCCCCAAATGCGACGGGCGCGGCTGGATCGAGACCGGCGCCGACATGGTCCCCAGCCACGACACCGCGCTGTCGCCCGACGGCCAGCCGATGTGGGTCGTGCGGCTCGACCCCTCCGACGACCGCGAGTGACCGCGGCGCGCGATCCTATTTCGCACCGCGCCCCCCCCGAAAAGCCTTTCCTAAAATATCGGCGTCTGGTTCATCCTGTCCGATGAAGCCGGAAAAAATCCCCGCTCGCCCCGCCGCGCCGCACGACGATGCCGCGCCGGCTCCCTGCCACGCCCCCGCCGCCTTCGCCCCCGCGGTGCTGCGCGCGCGCCACGACGGCTGGACGCCCGAACGACAGGTCGGCTTTATCGAGGCGCTCGCCGAAAGCGCCTGCGTCGTGCAGGCGGCGGCCGCGGTCGGGCTCTCGGCCACCGCCGCCTATAACCTCCGCCGCCGGCCCGAGGCGCAGGCGTTCCGCCTCGCGTGGGACGCGGCGCTTGAGATGGGGGTGCGGCGGCTCGCCGATGCGGCGCTGTCGCGCGCGGTGCACGGCGTCGCGCGCCCCGTCTTCTATCAGGGCGCACAGGTCGGCGAGCGGCGCTATTATGACGAGCGGCTGACCCAGTTCATCCTTCGCCGCCGCGATCCGGTGCGCTTCGGCGACTGGCGCGACGGCCGCGAGGCGGTGCAGCATTTCGACGGCCCCGCGCTGATCCTCGCGCGGCTGCTCAGCCTCGCCGAAGACGCCGCCTATATGGGCGAGGATCGCGGCACCCCCGCGCCGCCCGACCCCGCGCTGCTCGCCGCCGCGCTCGGCCTCGACCCGCGCATCCTCCGCCCCGAAGACGCGGACGACGATGACGATTATTGAGCGACGGGTATCATTTTACCGGAGGGGAATGACAAGTTTGACAACTTCCGCCCGCCGCGTCCGCCTCGACTCGTCGCCGGGTCCCCGATAGGCTGACCTCCCTTGCCTTTATGGGAGAGTGACGATGCGTGGACAGGCCTGGTTGATTGCGGGCGCGATGCTGGCGCTAACGGGGTGCGGCAAGGCCGAGGCGCCCGCGCCGCCCGAAGCTGCGGCGCCCGAAAAGTCGGTGCTCGCCGACGGCCCCGCGGCCGAGATCAGCGGCGTCGCCGCCGCCGACCTGCCGCCGGGGGTGCGCGATGCCGTGCTCGCGCGCGTGCCCGGCATGAAGGTCGCCGAGGCCGAGCGCAAGGAACGCGGCGGCAAGCTCTTCTACGACGTCGAGGGGACGCGCCCCGACGGCAGCGAAATCGAGCTCGATCTGATCGAGGAAGCGGGCGCCTGGCGCGTCGTCGAGATGCAGCGCGACATCGCCTGGGCCGACGCCCCCGCGCCGGTGCGTGCCGCCGCGGGCGCCCCGGACGACGCCTTCACCCCCGCGCGCGTCATCGAAAGCACGCAGGAGGACGGCACGATCGTCTATGAACTCTTCGCCCCCGGCAAGGCCGACGAGCCCGCCGCCGAGGTGAACTGGAAGGACGGCAAGGCGGTGCTGCGCACGACACGCAACGAATATTGATGGCCGACGCCCCCAATGGCCCCGATGCGGGCGCGACCTTCTACCACGGCACGCGCGCCGACCTCGCCGTCGGCGACCGGCTCGCCGCGGGCTGGACGAGCAATTACGGCACCGAAAAGCCGCTATCGTGGATCTATTTCTCCGCCGCGCTGGAGTCCGCGATCTGGGGCTGCGAACTCGCCGCGGGAGAGGGGCGCGAGCGCATCTATATCGTCGAGCCGACCGGCGACTGGTTCGACGACCCCAACCTCACCGACAAGAAATTCCCCGGCAACCCGACGCGCAGCTATCGCAGCCGGTCGCCGCTCCGCATCGTGGGCGAAGTCGAAAGCTGGACCCCGCACGCGCCCGAGGTGCTCGCCGCGATGAAGGACGGCCTCGCCAAGCTGAAGGCCGAAGGGAGGGACGTGATCATCGACTAAGCGTCCAGAATGTTTCGTCATTCCCGCGAACCCGAGGCCACCGTTGTTATAACTTGGCTGGCGTCGGGTGCGGGGTTGTTGTTAGCGAAGTCGAGTATCCCCATCAACGAACCGTGAAGGGTCGCATGGATTTCGCCGCGCTTCGCACCGGGTTGCAGCACGATCTTGCCAACGAGCGAGCGAATGTTGCTCGAAGCATCGAGCCGTGTTTCCGGGTCCGCAAGCGTTTGTGTCAGGCGTTCCACCTTGCGCTTGTAGATTTCGGCGATGCCGGGATGGATGGCTGGAACATCCTGCGGCGCCTCGGCAAGGCGTGCGGTGATTTCAGCTTGTTCCTGTTCCAGCTCGGCCATGCGCGCCTTCATGGCGGGCTGGTATAGTCCGTCCTCGATCGCGGCCATGATGCCCGCGACGGCCTTGTTGTTCTTCGCGAGCGCGCGCCGGTCGGCATCCGCCTCAATCCGCCGCTCGCGGTTCTCGCGGTTGATGTGAGCCGTGTAGGCCGCAACAGCCGCCTCAATCTTGTCCGCCGACACCAGCCGGTCGGTCATGCCTGCCAGCGCCCTGCGTTCCAGTTCATCGCGCCGGATCGTCCGACCGTTGGTGCAGGCGCGACCGCGATGATGACCGGTGCAGCCATAGCGGTCTCCTACGACGATCGCATATACACCGCCGCATACACCGCATTCGAGGAGCCCCGAGAGCAGATAGGCGGGCCGACGAGCGCCATGCAGGGCGCGCGCCTGCGCGGCTTCCTTGATCCCGGCATGGCGCTCGGCAAGCGTCGCCTGCTGGCGCTTGACCGCTGCCCACAGGTCATCACTAACGACGCGAAGCTCGGGAACCGCGTTCCTGACCCATTCGGCTTCGGAGTTGAGGCGCGTGACGCTCTTGCCGGTGCTGGGGTCTTTGACCGAATGCTTATGGTTCCAGACACGGACGCCAACATAAATCTCATTGTTGAGAATGCCAGTTCCGCGGCGAATATCGCCGCGGATGCTGGTATCGCGCCAAGCCTTGCCCGCGGGGCCGGATATGCCCTCGGCATTGAGGTCGCGCGCAATCGCGAGCGGGCTCTTGCCCGCCGCGAACTCGCGGAAGATGCGTTCGACAATCAGTGCTTCGCCGGGATCGATCTCGCGCTCGCCGCGCACCAGTTCGCCTTCGCTCGAAAGGCGGCGGATCATACGATAGCCATAGCCGACCGCTCCCGCCGAGAATCCCTTCTCGACGCGCCCGCGTAGGCCGCGATGGGTTTTCTTCGCAAGGTCTTTCAGGAACAGCGCATTCATCGTCCCTTTGAGACCGACGTGAAGCTCTGAAATCTCGCCTTCGGCGAGCGTGACGAGCGGCACCCGCGCAAACTGGAGGTGCTTGAAAAGGGTCGCGACATCGGCCTGATCACGCGACACGCGGTCAAGCGCCTCGGCGAGGACGATATCGAACTTCCCCGCCTGCGCGTCGGCGAGCAGCCGCTGAATGCCGGGACGCAGAATCATACTCGCGCCCGAGATCGCGGCATCCTCATAGACGCCTTCGATCTGCCACCCTTCGCGCGCTGCGCGTTCGCTGCAGATACGCTGCTGGTCGGCGATCGACGCCGAACTCTGTTGATCGGAGGAATAGCGAGCATAGAGCGCGGCGCGGATCAAGACATCTTCCTTTCGAGCAGGGGCAAGCGGACACCGACCCGCTTGCCCCACTATGACAGT
Source organism: Sphingopyxis italica (assembly GCF_011926545.1). Taxonomy (GTDB): domain Bacteria; phylum Pseudomonadota; class Alphaproteobacteria; order Sphingomonadales; family Sphingomonadaceae; genus Sphingopyxis; species Sphingopyxis italica. The sequence continues at coordinate 1,251,565 of NZ_JAATIT010000001.1, forward strand.
CTCGCGCGCCATGCCCTTAGGGTCAACGCTTGCGGGCCTTCGCATATTTACGGAAGATCATTGTCGTTGGCGGCTTTCCGCGCGCGAACATGCTCGCGCGCGATGTGTCGTCCGATCGCCTCTGCGATGCGCGTCAAGGCCGCGTCAACGGCGGCAGGAGCAAGTGCGGAAGAGTTGTCATTCGCGGCCGTGAGCGTCCGCGAACGCGGCGCCTCGTCCTTTTTCATACCGGCCCATCACCGATGGGTCGATTGTCATTTTCGGCGCGGTAGCCGGGCGGGTCGGCGATCCACCGATTGATGGCGGACTCCCACCACCCGGCACCATGGACGCTTATCTGAACCTGCGCCGGGAAGGTGCCCTCGGCGATCTTCCGGTAGAGGGTAGAGCGTGACAGTCCTGTGCGATTGAGAACGGTGGGTAGGCGGATGATCCTTTCGGAGACGGGCATGGCAATTACTCCATCGGCTGGCGTCGGTCGGGCTCCCTTGGGTATAGAATTGGCGATCCGAAAAAATCGCGCAAGAGTGCCAAAAATGGTGCCAACTGCCTCTGTCGTGTCCTGTCGTGTCCTGTCGTTTCTTGTTGTTTCCCAGCGTGCGATTTTTGGATCGAAATAATTTTCCCATGCTGTCCCAGCGACCCGGATAAATCCTCATTCCGCTTCGCTGCGGACCTTGCTCAAATAAGCAGCCGATCCGAATCGAGACCGACCTGCACCTATCTAAGCGCGAATCTAATTGCTATTGGAACGCTTGCAGCTCGTGGGCTTCGCCGCACGACTAGCGAGATATCGGAAGCTACGAAACGACGACGTCGGCCCCTGCAAAGAATGAAGCGGCCGACGTCTCAAGGTATCAGTTCGGCAACAGGACGCTGTCAACGACGTGGATAACCCCGTTCGACTGTTTGACGTCGGCAATGGTGATTTGGGCCATGCCGTCCTTGGCGTCCGTCACATACCATTTTCCATCCTTGCCCCACACTGTCAGCTTGGCCCCTTGGACGGTCGTCAATACGGCCTTCCCTCCATTTGCCTGGGCCTTCGCGGCAAGGTCGGCCGCGGTCAACGTGCCGGGCACGACATGATAGGTGAGGACTGCGGTCAGCATGGCCTTGTTCTCGGGCATCAGCAGCGTGTCGACGGTGCCCGCGGGTAGCTTATCGAAGGCGGCGTTCGTCGGCGCAAAGACGGTGAACGGTCCCGCGCTCGACAGCGTGTCCACCAAGCCCGCCGCCTTGACGGCGGCGACCAGGGTGGTGTGATCCTTGGAATTAAGGGCATTTTCGACAATATTCTTTGTTTCGAACATCGCAGCGCCGCCGACCATCGGATTGGCAGCGATGGCAACGCCGCCTCCGGCGAACATCATCAGAGCAGCGAGCGACACGGAGATTTTGGAAAGTTTCATCGTACAATCCTCTAATTGGCTGCACCTCGAAGATGTGGGATGCGCCGCAGCTACGGCGGCAACCTGCATCCGGATGCGCGCTAACGTCAGATCGTGATAATTTTCCCGGCTGCGACCGGCGGTGCGCTCGGCGACTTGTGCGGGATTCTAGACACTGGCTCCATGGTCACTGCGAGGGTCGCGCCTTCGACGATCAGTTTCCGGTGCGGCTGAGGCATGGTCATTTCGGCGCGTCCGGCACGCGCGACCTGGCCTAGCGACACTGGTGAGCCACCTTCGGGAATGATCCACAGTTCGGGCACCAGCGCGCCAGACTCAAAACCGTCGATTTGCAACTCCATCACGCCGTTGCTTCGGTCGTATCGAGCAAGGACCAATGGGCCTGCGTTATCGCTTTCGATCCTTGCTACCGCCAACTGCGGTGCCGTGGGCACGGGCGGAGACTGAAAAATGAGCGCAAAAGCCAGCGCTGCGGCGATTCCACCCGACACGAGCGCGCCGGCTCGCCAGCGGCGCAGACGCGTCTCGATGGCAGTCACAATGGATGGTGCTGGCCGGGACAGCCGCGCAGCGATCCCGTCCCACACGGCGGCTGCGGGTTCGGCATCGATCCATTCGGCGTGCAAAGGCAAGAGCCTCGTTTCCCAACCCTCGACGAGCTTTGCGAAGGCGGGGTCACGAAGCGATAGCCGCAGCGCACCGGCCAACGCCTGTCCATCAAGCAAGCCCAGCGCCAGTTCGGCAGCGAGGAGGTCGCGCTCGGCGGGAGTCAGTGGATCAGCCATTGCCGAGGCAACCCTTCAGACGCATCAATCCGCGCCGTATCCAGCTTTTCATAGTCCCCAACGGAATATTCTCGCGGTGCGCAAGCTCGGCATAGGTCGAACCGTCGAAGAAGGCGGAGCGAATGCACCACCTCGTCCGCTCGTCGAGTTCTTCCATGCAGAGCCGCAATTTCTCGCCATCCTCCGTCGCCATCAGCATCTGATCGGCGCGCGGCTCATCGTCGGCCACAGCAAGGGCAGCCTCCAGCGGCAGTGCGTCGCGCACCGCGCGGCCAGCAACCGATCGCCGCCAATCGATCGCACTATTTCGTGCAATTGTTGCCAACCACGTGATCGGGCTGGCCCGCGCTGCATCGAACCGTCCCGCACGCTCCCAAACCCTGATATAAACAGCCTGCAAGACATCCTCCGCGCTGGCCCTCTCGCCACAGATACGGAGACAAATTCCAAATAGTTTCGCGGACGTCATTCCATATACCACGCGCAAGGCATCAGCGTCGCCGCTCGCCACGCCTTCGATAGCGGAAACGAGCAAGCGTTGTTTGTCGTCCGAGTTGGAAGGCGAATGTACTGCGCTCACTTAAAGCACCCTACGCACATGGTCGGGTTTGGCAAGCGAACGCGGCGCTTTGTCCTTTTTCATACCGGCGCATCGCCGAGAGGCCGATTATCATTTTCGGCGCGGTAGCTGAGCGGGTCAGCGATCCACCGATTGATGGCAGACTCCCGCCACCCGGCGCCATAAAAGCTGATCTGTACCTGCGCCGGAAAGGTGCCCTAGGCGATCTTGCGGTAGAGGGTGGAGCGTGACAATCCGGTACGATTGAGACACGGTCGGAAGGTGGATGATCCTTCGGAGACGGGCATTGCAATTACTCCATCGGTTGGCGTCGGTTGAACTCCCCGGGTGTAGAATTGGCGATCAAAAAATTCTGCAATATTGCTAATAATAGCCCCAACTGCCTCTGCCGTATCCCGTCGCTTCCTATTGCTTCTTGTTGTTTGCTAGCGTGTGATCTTTGGACCGAAATAATATTGTCATGCTGTCCCAGCCTAGGGGGGTGCCAGTGTTTGGCACCGATCGACAGGGCCGCTCGTCTCAAATTTCGAGTCGCCTTTGGCGTCGCGATCCGTCGCTACGTTCGGTCATTTGCAAATTGAACACCGACGACGTCAGTTGCGCCAATGCGGCTTTCTGTGATTTTTTTGCGACCTCTGCATCCGCGCCCACACCGGCCTCGTAGCTGGGCTGAAATATAATAAAATCACGCTTTCTTCTGTTCAGGAAGAAGGGACGGTCGCGGTCGGATATCTGAACTGGACCCATTCCCTGCTGCTGAAAACATAGTCGTCGCAAACTACAGCAAGGAGCATGAAGGTGAGGAAGAAATACCAACTCCTGATGGGGGCAGGCGTTCTCGCGTCCGCCGGCGCCATAGCCCTGATTTTACCCGGCCAGTTCCTGACGGCGGCCGATCATCTCGATCCACCTGCGTTGACCGATCCAGCCGTCGATACGACGCCCGACCGGCCGGCGGATATCGCCGACCTCTACGCATGGCATACAGATTCATCTGTCATCATCGCGCTGACGTTCGCCGGTCCCCAGGCTACGTCGCTGCCGGCCACTTATGATCGGGACGTGCTTTACACGGTGAATATTTCTAACGCTATGCCCCGCACCACGGCCGACATTCCCATCCGCGTGCGCTTCGGCACCGGCTCGGGAGATCAAGTTGGTGTCCAGGTCAGCGGGTTGCCGGGGGTGACAGGCGATTTGACGGGTTCCGTCGAAACCGATCTGGCCAAAGATGGTGTACGGGTGCGAGCAGGTTTGTTCGACGATCCCTTCTTCTTCGACTTGCAGGGCTTCCGCGACACGCGCGCGACGGGAACGCTCAGCTTCAACAAGGACCGCGATTTTTTCGCCGGCCAGAATCTTACCGCAATCGTTATGGAGATACCGCGCGACAGGATCGCCAATGGCAGCAATCTGATCGACATCTGGGCGACCACCGCCCGCTTTGGAGGACAGCTGTGATGCACCGGAAAATTCAAACGGCAGCTGCGGCTGCAAAAAATCGCTCTCTGGGTAAAAAAGGGGGCGTAGCCAGTCTGGCTGTGCTCGCCGCCATCGGTCTCGCAGCCTGTAACGATAGGGGTGACAATGGCGCTCCGCCTCCCATAACCGTCACGCCGACACCGAGTCCCACGCCCACACCCGCGCCAACCCCGACACCCACGAGCTTCGACGTGACCGCCTGCCTGAATCAAGCGATTCCGGGAACGGGGTTCACTGTCGCGCAGGCGGTTGTGCCCGACACATTGACGCTAACATTGTCGGCGGCTTCGGGATTTCCGAACGGGCGGCGGTTGCCCGATCCGGTCATTGACGTCACGCTGGCCGTCATATTCCTGGACCTGACACGGCATAGCCCGGCGCTCTTTGCCGGCTTGCCGGTCAATCCGTCAGCAAATGATCAGCCGTTTCGCACTTCTTTTCCATATCTCGCGCCGCCACAAGGCTCACCGTCGCTGGCAGCGACGGGAGGGACGAGCTTCAATTTCCGGACCGACGGCCCCTCGAGCTATGTACGGGTCGACCGCATGGGGATGCCTGCCGTCGCGACCGCGCTCATCGGATCTTCAGCGAAGACGGCCTATAATGCCGCCGACCCGGTGAATGACGCTAACGGCGATTTTGTTCCCGAACTCACGGCTCAGCTCACTGGCTTGACCAATGCGCTGGCGGATGATTTGACGGGGCTTGGCCTGACACCCTGCGCCAGGCCGCGCTGATGCCGCAACCGGCCACGGACATGGGGCCTTGGGCCTCGCAGTCGTGGCGAAATCGTGCCCTGGTCATTCGGAAACGAATGACCGGGGCACGTCTTCGTCGGGCCTTGCGGACATGGCACCTGCTTCCGATCTTCGCGGTATTGTTGATTGTCGCGGCAGGCTTTGTCGATGACCGCTGGCGGGCAAGGCCGGAAACGGACGCACCCGCCCTCGATCTTCCGCTACCGGCATTTGGGCCCGCCAATTTTGAGGCGGCGTTGGTCGATGCCGATCGCCGCATCGAGCTGGGTCGAGAGAAGCTACGCCGCGCTCCGGGCGACTGGGCAAGTTTGGAAGTTCTTGCCAATGGTCTAACTTCACGCGCCCGCCTCACCGGCGATTATAGCGACTGGGCCGAAGCCCGGCGCCTGCTCGACGCCAGCTTGATGATGGCTCCAAAGACATCCGGACCCGTGGTTGCCAATGCGACGCTGGCGCTGTCCACGCATCGGCTAGCCGTTGCAGAACGCGACCTGACCACCATGGAAGGCGCGGCGGTTCCACCTGATCGCGGACAGATGGCAGGAATGGCGGGCCTCGCCGGAGACATCGCTTTCTACCGGGGCGACATGTTGGCTGCCCAGCGCCAATATGCGCGCGGCACGGCGCTCGGGGGAGGTTCGGCTATCGATTTTCGTCTAGCCGTCCTCGCGATGGCGCAGGGACGCTTTGCCGATGCCGACGCCGCCATTTGGCGATCGGTGTCTGGCGACCGAAAACATACGCCGCAAATGTTGGCCCAGGCTGCGATGCGGCTTGGCGGGCATGCACTTGCGCGGGGAGAATGGTTTGTCGCCGAACAGTGGTTTGCGCGCGCCGACGCGCTGTTCCCGGGCTATTGGCTGATTGCCGCGCATCGGGTGCAGGCGCGCGCGCTTCGCGGTGATGCCACCGCCGCAGAACAGATGGCGGCCATCGCGGCGCGCAGCAACAGCGCCGAGGCGATGGATGCGACCGCGATGCTCTTTCGCCAGCGGGGCGACGGTCCGAACAGTCGGCTGTGGGCTGGACGAGCAGCCGCTCTTTGGCAAGAGCGGCTCAGCTTGCTGCCCGAGGCTGCCTATGGCCATGCCGTCGAACATGAACTCGCATTCGGGGACCCGGCAGCGGCGCTCGACCTTGCGCAGCGGAACTTCGTGCAACGGCCCTATGGCGAGGCGCGGTTGCTTCTTGCCAACGCGCTCCTGATGAACAATCGACCTCAGGATGCGCTGGACGAAATCGCCCGCGCCGAAGCGTCGGGTTGGCGCAGTGCACCACTATATGCCCTCAAGGCCGAAGCCGCAGCGCTCGCTGGCCGATCGGAGACGGTTGAGGTTGCCCGCGCGGCGGCCGTGCGGATCAATCCGCAGATATTCCACCCCCGTACGCCGCTTATCTGGTTTTCGCACGGATGACCCGCTTCACCCGCATGGCGCTGGCCGCGGTCATCTATTTCGCGTCGCAATTGGCTTTGGTGTCGCCCGCGGCGGCGCATCTGACGCCGAACTCCGAGGTCGGCCTGACCATAGGCGCCGAAGACGTCCGCGCTGATATCATCATTCCCCAGAGTGAATATATGGTCGCGACCTCGCATTCGGCGGGCAATGATCGGCAAAGCCTGTCGCGCGCCAGAGCTTATATCGAAGACCGTTTCAAAGTGTTCACGCCGCAAGGAACGCCCTGGTCGGTGCGCGTCGATTTTGTCGAGTTCGCGCAGCGCGCGGGCCCGCCGGACTTGCACGCGGCCGCCGTCCTGACCCCTCCGTCGGGGGCTTCGCCGCGCAATTTTGTTGCCGAGTGGCACGCCGTCGTAGACGAGCTTCCGAGCCATTTCGCCTTGTTTGTCATCCGGCACGATATGGCTGGCGTATCGGGCGCGGGACCACAAATCGCCGGCGCGGTGCGGTCAGGCGCCGCACGCATCGTGATCGACGTCGGCGGCGCGAGTAAATGGCGCGAGTTTCGCAATACGGTCAAGCTCGGTATCGATCACATTATCGGCGGATATGACCATTTGATGTTCCTGCTCGCGCTCTTGCTGCCAGCGCCGCTGGCCGCAAGCGCTGGCCGCTGGGCAACAGTTCGCGACTGGCGCAGTACTGTTCGGTCGATTGTCAGCGTGGTCACCGCTTTTACGATCGGGCACAGTCTGAGCTTGATCGGCGCCACCTCGGGCGGCTGGCTGCTACCGGTACAACCGGTTGAAATCGCAATTGCAATGTCGGTGTTCATGTCGACGGCCCACGCGGTCCGCCCGTTGTTCCCCGGCTATGAGCCAGTGGTCGCGGGTGGGTTCGGACTGATCCATGGTCTGGCGTTTGCAACCTTGGTTGCTGATCTGCATCTCGGCAGCGCAGTGGCGCCGCTAGCCTTGCTGGGATTCAACCTCGGAATCGAAATCGTTCAGCTCGTTATCGTACTTGTAGCTATGCCGGCGCTCATTCTGCTCGCGCCATATCGATACTATCACCCCTTCCGTACCGGCCTTGCGGTGGTCGGCATGGGGGCAGCGGTCGTATGGCTCATAAATCGCGCCTTCGGCGTTGGTGATGGCTTCATGCGAATAGCAGAACAAGCGATCGCAGCAATCGCCGTCATCCTTGCGGTCGTGTCGATTGCTCTCGTCGCCAGCCATTGGTTGCGGCGCTGCGTCCTTCGACTGCGTGCAGTTGGTCAGGGGCACTGAGGCAGCGCCTTCTGAATAGGAAACCACGTAGTGGTGACCTCGAAATCGAAGCCCAGTTCAGATGGTAACTGCGAAAGGGTTTGCGTCCCGCCTGCGGCGGCCGCGCTCTATTCCGCTGCGCTCCACCGAGCCGCCGCTACGCGCCATCTCTTCGGCCTCGCCGTAACGATCGCTGACGCGGGGCCGGAGCTTGGCTCCGGCCCGAAGGTCATCGCGCTGACGCGCGCTGGCGATGGCCTCCGGCCGCGCGGTGTGGTCGTCGCTCTCCTCTGAGGCCCGCCCGGCAGGGCGCAACCCCTGCGGGGTCCTCCATTGCATTTCGGCCTGCGGTGCGCCCTGCCTTCATGGCGGACCTCTCCGGTCGCTCTCGCCGCCCACCCCGCTCAGCCGGGGCTGCGGTGGTTTGGAAGAGCAAAGGAGAGACATCATGGAACTCAAGCATATCGACATCGCCAACCTCTCGGTTTCGTCCGCCAACATGCGCGGGATTACCAAGAAGCCGGACCTCACCAATATCCTGCCATCGGTGCGGGCGCGCGGCATTCTGGTGCCGCTGATCGTCAGGCCGGGTGCGGAAGACGGCAGCTACGAGATCGTCGCGGGCAAACGGCGCTATCATGCGGCACTGACGGTCGCCGAGGAGCAGGAATGCATCGACCCGCTGCCCTGTGCGGTCGTGGAAGCAGGTGACGACGCGGCGGCGCTCGAAGCCTCGCTGATCGAGAACATTGCCCGTCTTGATCCCGACGAGGTCAATCGCTGTGAAGCCTTCACCCGGCTTGTTCGCGAGGGCCGGAGCGTCGAGGCGGTCGGTCTGACCTTTGGGCTGACCAGCTTGCAGGTGAAGCGAACCCTCGCCATCGGCAATCTGCTGCCACGCATCCGCAACCTCTATCGGGCCGAGAAGATTGATGTCGTCACCATGCGGCATCTGACCCTCGCCACCAAGGTGCAGCAGCGCGACTGGCTGGACCTTGTCGATTGCCCCGAGAAGCACGCCCCGACCGGCGCGCAGCTGAAAGCGTGGTTGTTCGGCGGCAGCGCGATTGCGACCAAGGCGGCGCTGTTCGACCTTGCCGATTACAAGGGCGAGATCATTTCCGACCTGTTCGGCGAGGATCGCTATTTTGCCAGTGCGGACGATTTCTGGACGGCGCAGATGGCGGCGATCGAGGATCGGGCCGACGTCTATCGCGAGGCGGGCTGGTCCGAGGTCGTCGCCATGGCGCGCGGGGATTATTTCAACAGCTGGGAGCATGACCGCTGCCCGAAAAAGAAGGGTGGCAAGGTTTTCGTGTCGGTCAGCCATCGCGGCGAGGTCGCCTTCCACGAGGGCTATATCACGATGAAGGAAGCCCGGCAGCGCGCCAGGGGTGAACCGGGTGCCGACACGCCAAAGCCCGTTCGTCCCGAGGTCAGTGCCGCGCTTGGCAACTATATCGATCTCCACCGCCATGCCGCCGTGCGCGCATCGATCTTGTCCGAACCGGGCGTGGCGCTGCGCTTGATGGTGGCCCATACCATCGTTGGGTCGCCGCTTTGGCGGATCGATGTCGAACGGCAGCGCGCCGCGAGCGATGCCGTTGCCGAGAGCGTCGAGGTGTCGGCCAGCGAGGCGGCGTTCGACGCGAAGCGCCGGGAGGTGCTTACCATGCTCGGCTTCGATCCCGAGACACCCACCGTGGTTGGTGGCTATGACGGCGAGCTTGGCATTGCCGGGCTGTTCGTCCGGTTGGCGACGCTCTCCGACGAGGCGGTGATGGGCATTCTTCCCGTCGTCATGGGAGAAACGCTTGCCGTTGCCAGCATCGAGGTCGATATGGTGGGGCAGCTGCTTGGCACCGACATGCAGACATCTTGGCAGGACGACGCGGTGTTGCCCGATCTGATCCGCGACAAGCAATTGCTCACCGCCATCGTCGGCGAGGTTGCGGGTGCCGATGTGGCGGAAGCCAATGCCGGGGCGACCGCCAAGGTGCAGCGCGCGATCCTCGTTGATTGCCTCACTGGCAGAAATGGCCGTGAACAGGTCAACGGGTGGCTCCCCAAATGGTTTGTCTTCCCGCCGTCGGGTTATACCGAGCGCGGCGGCATCGGCTGTGTCGAGCGGAGTGGGAACATCGCGAAGCTCGCCATCACGCCCGAGATCGTGGAGCAGCCGGAGATGCGCCAAGCCGCGTAATTACCAATCACTATCGGAGGAACGGCTTCGTCCGTTCCTCCAGATTTTTGCCCGGCGCAAAGCGCCGGGCATTTTGTCCTTGTCAAAGCGAGCGAACTCGCTGCGATTCTCATTCACACGACAGCAGCGGATAGCGAACGCGCCATCCCTTTTGAGCGGTCCGCTGCTCGAATATATGCCGCTTCTTTCCGAGGAACGATGGCGTCGGCACGAGCTTGGGTGCGAATAGATCGTCAAGCCCGAACGGAGCATTGATCTCCAATCCACCTTCCGGAGTCAGCCGCACCGCTATAGCCGTGGCTGTTTCCGGCCAGAAGCACATGGCGTCCGCCACCGAGTCATATGGCCGGTCTCCATTTCGAGCGTGCATTCGCGCCTGATTCTTCACGGACCAATGGAAATTCGGCCGACAAGCTCGGAGCCTGCTTTCGATTTCCCGGTCGCGTTCTTCTTCGATTCGATGCCTGTCGAACCAGACGACATCGACATCAGCCGATGGCGAACGGATCTCCCGGCCATGGAGATGGTCCCAAACCGCATCGCGGACGAAGCCCGCCCCGATCCAGCCATCGGGCAGCGCGAGTTCCCGGATCGCTTCGAGCGCCATCATTCGATGCCTGTCATCATTGATGACGTTCGAGAGGCGGGCGCTAAAATCCATCATCCCGTTATAGCGTCTACTGCCTCTGGAGGTCGAAATTATCGCGCCCGTTACCGCGCAGGTGCCGATAGGTCTTGCCAAGGGCCGGAGATTGGCTGAAGATTCCGGCAATGCGCACCGACGTCGATCATCTACCTGCCACGAAGCAGCGCGAGCTTGAGCGCATCGTCGAAATCCTGTTCGACGAGTTCCGCGAGGCAACGGAAAATGCGACCGGGCGCCGCAAGGGCGCCCGCATATTAAAGGTCGTCCTGTTCGGTAGTCACGCGCGCGGCGATTGGGTCGATGCGCCGCTGTCGGCGAACCAGTATAAATCCGACTACGATATCCTCGCCATCGTCAGCCAAAAGGAGCTGACCGACCGCGCCGCCTATTGGGCGAAAGCCGAGGAACGGCTGATCCGCGCCTATACGATCGAAAAGATGCTCCGGACCCCGGTCAATTTCATCGTGCATTCGCTACATGAGGTGAACGACGGGCTCGCGCACGGTCGCGTCTTCTTCATGGAGGTCGCAAAGGACGGTATCGCGCTCTACGAGGTCGATAGCAGCGAGCTCGCCACGCCACGTCCCAAAACGCCTAAACAAGCCTTGGCAACAGCGAAGGAGTATTTTGGGGAGTACTTACCTTCCGCCGAGCAATTCCTGATTCAAGGGAAGGAGGCCAATGCGCGCGGCTGGCATAAGAAAGCAGCATTTGAACTGCATCAGGCAACCGAACGCCTCTATCAGGGGCTGTTGCTCACCCTGACTTTCTACACGCCCTACAATCACAACATCGCGTTTCTGCGTGCGCTTGCCGAAGGACTCGACCGTCGCCTTCATAGCATCTGGCCCGAGGCCAATCGGAGCGAGCGCGCGATGTTCCAGAAATTGAAGGAAGCCTACACCAAGGCCCGCTACTCCAAGCACTACAAGATTAGCGAAGAAGAACTCACCTGGCTCGGCGAGCGCGTCGAGGAACTGGGCCGCGTCGTTCACCAGGTTTGCGCCGACAAGATCGCCGAACTCGAAAAGGCCGCGCGCGGATAAGCGCCGCGCCGTGCGGACGGCACGGACAAATTTGGGCAGTGAACAAGCTTCTCATTTCGGGAGGCCGGCCGACAGGTTGGAAAGGCAATGGATTGCGCCTGTCTCCTTTCGGGTGCTTATCTTCCATCTCAGGCTATTCGAGGGAAGCCGATGCAGGACGTTCTGGAAGGATATGCCACCGCCGCCACAGCGGACTTTATCGCTGCGTATGACGGGCTCTCACCGGAAAGCATATACGAGCACGTCATCGACCTTTTCCCAAGCCGGAATGCCAGAGTTGCGGATATCGGAGCCGGAACTGGCCGAGACGCAGCCTGGTTCGCCCTTAATGGGCACGACGTGCTCGCGGTCGAGCCAGTGCTGGAACTTCGCGAGGCAGGTCGGGCGCTTCACACCGCCGGAAATATCAAGTGGCTCGATGATCGTCTGCCACACCTTGGCGCGGTGCCGCCCTCGGCTTCGTTCGATCTGGTAACCTTATGCGCCGTATGGCAGCACTTAACCGACGAAGATAGGATGACGGCAATGTCGCGCCTCGCAACGGTCATCGCACCGGGAGGCGTACTGATCATGTCGCTTCGGAATGGCCCCGGCGCTATAGGGCGCAGGGTATATCCGGTATCGCCCGACCTGACAGTCGAAATGGCAAAGGCAAGCGGCCTACGCCTCGTCCGCAGGCAGGAGGCCAACTCCGTGCAAGCGGAAAACCAAGCAATGGGTGTATCTTGGACGTGGCTCGCGTTCGAGAAGGTCCGCGAGCAGGACGCTGCACGACGGCATCTATCAAGCCCCTTCGCTTGGATTCCGAACAGCAGTTTATAAGGCCAAATTTGCTTCCCAGCAGCGCCGCTTGTCGAAACTCCCCGATTCTGGCATAATCGCCGTCACGGGATGAAGTGACTGGCGGTCATCCCGAGGATAACCCTGCCAGGCATCATGTAGGTTCGGCCATTTCGGTCGGGCAGTTGCTGAACGCCGCAACAACGGCACAGCGGACACCGCTTGCACATCCGCGCATCAACGTGCGGACCGCCGCTGTGCGAGCTTACCATGACCACACCAACGAACGACGTTTACGCGCGCGAAGTCGTGATGGCGCGCGTCGGCCATCTCATCCGCCGCAAGCAGCGCGAGATCGAACGGATCACGCGTATCCTGCGCGGCTTCTTCGCCCCATCTACAGTGCAAGCCCCTGAACCGGGCCAGATCAAACGCATCATTCTGATCGGCCCCTATGCGCGGCGATCTTGGTACGAAGACCGACGAACGATCGACTTTTCGGATTACGAGTTTTGGATCGTCGTCAACCATCCGCTGTTCACGGATGAACGATGCTGGCAGCGCGCCCGCGACGTCATCCGCAGCGAGCTTGGCGACCGCTGCGCGGTCGACCTCGAAATCTATGCCAAGTCCGACATTCGGGTCGCCAAGGCCGAGCGGGACACCTTCATCCTCGACCGGATCGAAGCAGGCATCACCCTCTATCGGTCGTCGCGCGATGCCGGTCTGGGTGATCACGACAGTCGGGGGATACGGCCATGACCGCGCCCGGCTCTACCGCGGTCTCCTTCGACGCCTTCTATCGCGCCCAGCACGCGCGGGTGCTGGGCTATTTTCGGCGGAAGGCGGGGCGCGACGCGGCTCCCGATCTCGCACAGGAGGTCTTCACGCGGCTGCTGCGCAGCGGAGCACTCGAACGCGCAGAATGCCCCGAGGCCTATCTGACCCGGATCGCGCGTAATCTGCTGATCGACAACGCGCGGTGCAAGAGACCAAGGCCGACGGCGTTCTACTCGCTGGACGAGGAGCGCGACGCAGTGTCGTGCGCCGACCAGACATGGCGCATCGAAGCGGCGGACCTGTCCCACCTCTACCGGCGAACGGTGCGCGCCATGCCACCCAAAACTCGGCGCGTGTTTCTGATGCGCCGCGTGAGGCGCATGAGCTATAAAGAGATCGCCGCGTCGCTCGGCGTCAGTGTCGCGACCGTCGACTACCATATGGTGCAGGCTCTCGCGCTGTGCCGTGCTGCAGTTGCAGCACAATGGTGACCGGGACATGCGACGGGCACGCGCCCGACACCGGCGCCGGCGAATTTGAGAGCGGTCCGGTCTCGCCCGGTTCGACCGCCGCCTTCGCGGCCTTCTATCGCGAGGAGCAGGCTCGGCTGTTCCACTATTTCCGGAGGAAAGTCGGCCGCGAGGCCGCGCCCGATCTTGTGCAGGAAGCTTTCACGCGAATGTTCCGCAGCGGAGCCTATGGGAGAGTCGAGCAACCTCAAGCCTATCTGATGCGGACCGCCCATAATCTGCTCATCGAACGGGCGCGAACGTGGCACCGCAAACAATGCACGCTCTGTCCCCTCGATGAAGCGTGCGACGCTGCGGTGCTGCCAGACCAGGAACGTCAGTTTGAAGCGATGGAACTGCGGCGGGCATTTCGCAAGGCGCTGCTCGCCATGCCGCCCCGGACCCGGCGCATCTTCCTGATGCACCGGCTGCGCGGTCTCACCTATGCACAAATCGCAGACCAGCTCGGGCTCGGCATCAAGGCTGTCGAAAAACATATCGGGCGCGCGTTGAAGCGATGCCGTAAAGTTGCTGCGCGATTTGCTTGATGCGCTCGCGACATCGGTGCATGTCGCGGACCGGTGACTTGCTTTCGTGCGCAAAACAGCATCGACGGAGATGAAAATGGAAGATCAGGAAACGCTCGTCACGCTGACGGCTGACATCGTCGCTGCGCATGTGAGCAACAACAGCGTCGCCATATCGGATATTCCGCTCATCATCCGCTCGGTGCATGACGCGCTCGCCGGACTGGGGACGAACGTAGAACCCGAAGTCAAACAGGAGCCTGCAGTGTCGATCCGCGCGTCGGTGAAGCCCGATTACATCGTGTGCCTCGAAGACGGGAAGAAGCTCAAGATGCTGCGCCGTCACCTGATGACGCATTACGGCATGACGCCCGACGATTATCGCGCCAAGTGGAACCTGCCGAAGGATTATCCGATGGTCGCGCCGAACTACGCAGAGAAGCGCCGCGCGCTTGCATTGGAAATCGGCCTTGGAACCAAGGGGCGCGGCGGTGGGCGCAAGAAGACCGTCACGCGCCGAACGACCGCGAAATAACTCTCAGGCCTCGCCGTCGGCTTGGCTATCGAGCGCGACGGCGATCATCGCCGCGAGCGTTTCTTCGGCGCGGACGCGCGCGACCGGATCTTTTGTATCAAGGTCTCGCCGTATCCATTGCGGCGCGCGCTCCACCACGCGAAGAATGGCGTCGGTAAGTTCTTGTGTCATCGCGGGCCTATGGCAGGCGGGTCGATGTCGGGCAATGTGTCAGCATCGAACGCCCGCCGCCCTTTGCGCTTCCAGAGAGCCGATGCACGCGCGCCATCTTCGCTCCGCAGCTTGTCGGCCATCCAGAGAAACGCTCCATAGAGCATCGCGCGATCATCGTCCGCGAGATCGACGAGTTCCGCCTTCACGACAAGGCCGCCGAGTTCGATCAGTTGGCGCGTGCGTTCGCGGCGCTTGATCTGCCAATCGCGCACGCCGGTCCGCGCCTGCGCCATTTCAAGCCGATGCCGCATGGCTGTCAGGCGCCGCGTCATTCGCTGCGCCGCGATTAGTTCCCGTTGCAGCTTTGCGTGCGCCGCGCTGAAAGAAGCCCGCGCCCGCCTTGCGCCAGCCCTCCTTCGCGTTTGCATCCTTCGTTGTCACGGCGCCAAGCAATGCCCCCGCGAGCATCTCAGCTTCGAGCGCGTCGGCACCAGTGGCAATGACGAGTTCGCCAAGCTGGCGAACACGGCGTTCCTTGAGGGTCTTCGCTTTGGCTTCGAGCGCCTTCAGTTCCGAATCGATATCGCGGGGTTTGCGCATGTCGCATCTCCATGATGGTGTGATGCATCCATCATAAAGACGCGCCTTCCGATGCGCAGCAAGGTGATCGGGACAGCCTGGCACAGCCTAGTCCCTCCGCGGATTTTTCCGTGTGAGGGCGCGCTTATACGTCGTGCCGACGTGCTCTTTGAAGTGTAGATGGATTGCCGTCATGGCGATCTATCACTTCTCCGTCAAAGTCATCAGCCGCGCCGCCGGACGGAGTGCGGTTGCGGCGGCCGCCTATCGTTCGGCCGATCGACTGCACGATGAGCGGCTCGACCGCGACCACGATTTCTCGAACAAGTCGGGCGTCGTGTATAGCGAAGTGCTGCTACCCGAAGGTGCGCCCGAACGCCTCTCCGATCGCGCGACACTCTGGAACGAGGTCGAGGCGACCGAGAAGCGGAAGGACGCGCAGCTCTCTCGCGAGGTTGAGTTCGCCATCCCGCGCGAGATGACCCAGCAGCAGGGCATTGAGCTTGCCCGCGACTTCGTAAGCCAAGAATTTGTCGAACGCGGCATGATCGCCGACCTCAATGTCCATTGGGACATCGGCGCCGACGGTCTCGCCAAACCTCACGCCCATGTCATGCTCACCATGCGCGAGGTGGGCGAAGATGGTTTTGGCGCGAAGGTGCGCGACTGGAACCGCACCGAACTTGTCGAGCAATGGCGTGAGCGTTGGGCGGATCAAGTCAATCGGCGGCTTGCCGAACTCGACATCGATGCGCGCATCGATCACCGCAGTCTGGAAGCGCAGGGCATCGCCCTCGAACCGCAGGATAAGATCGGTCCCGCCGCATCGCGCATGGGGGAGCGCGGTCTCGAAGTCGAACGGATCGAAGATCATCGCGCGGTCGCGCAGCGCAACGGCGAACGCATCATTGCGGAACCTCGCGTCGCGCTCGATGCGATCACCCACCATCAGGCGACGTTCACGCAGCGCGATATGGCAATGTTCGTGCATCGTCATAGCGACGGGAAGGATCAGTTTGATGCCGTGATGTCGGCAGTCAAAGCATCGCCCGACATGATCGCGCTTGGCAAGGATGGACGCGGCGAAGATCGGTTCACCAGCCGCGAGATGATCGAGACCGAGCAACGGCTGGACCGCGCAGTGGAAAGGCTCAGCGACGGGCGGGGCTTTGGTCTCCCGGCAGCGTCGCTGCAAAGTGGGCTCGACGCCGCCGGGAGTGGTGGCCTGGTGCTCGGGAAAGAGCAGCGGGCCGCGCTGGTACATATCACCGATGAGAGGCGGCTTGCAATCGTCGTGGGCTATGCCGGGACCGGTAAAAGCGCCATGTTGGGCGTCGCGCGCGACATATGGGAGTCGGCTGACCTCAATGTGCGCGGTGCAGCGCTGTCGGGCATCGCCGCCGAGGGTCTGGAAAACGGCTCCGGCATCGCCTCGCGCACGATCGCCAGCATGGAACATGGCTGGGCGCAGGGTCGCGATTTGCTGACCGCGCGCGATGTTCTCGTCATCGACGAAGCGGGCATGGTCGGCACGCGCCAGATGGAACGCGTGCTGGGTCACGCCGCCGATGCCGGAGCCAAGGTCGTACTGGTCGGCGACCCGCAGCAGTTGCAGGCGATCGAGGCGGGCGCGGCGTTCCGGGCGATCCACGAACGGCATGGCGGCGTCGAGATCACCGAGGTGCGCCGCCAGCATGAAGGCTGGCAGCAGGAGGCCACCCGGCATCTCGCGACCGGGCGGGCTGGCGAGGCGATCGGCGCCTATTCCGACAGGGAAATGCTGCACGCCGCCGATACGCGCGAGGCGGCGCGCGACCACCTTATCGAGCGCTGGGATCGCGACCGGCAGGCGAATCCGGACGCCAGCCGGATCATTCTCACCCATACCAATGCCGAGGTGCGCGAACTCAACGAAGCGGCGCGCGGAGCGCTGCGCGCCAGCGGTGATCTTGGCGACAACGTTCGCATCAAAACCGAACGCGGCGAACGGGATTTTGCCGCCGGCGACCGCATCATGTTCCTGCGCAACGAGCGCAGTCTGGAGGTGAAAAATGGCACGCTCGGGACGGTCGAGCGGGTCAGCGAGCAGCGCATGGCGGTGCGTACCGATAACGGGCGCAATGTCGCGTTTGACGTCAAAGACTATCGCGATTTCGATCATGGCTATGCCGCCACGATCCACAAGGCGCAGGGCATGACGGTGGACCGGACGCATGTGCTGGCGACGCCGGGCATGGATCGTCACAGTGCCTATGTCGCGCTGTCGCGTCATCGTGACGGCGTGGCGCTCCATTATGGCCGCGATGACTTCAAGGATCGGGGTAAGCTTGTTAGCACCCTGTCGCGCGACCGGCCCAAGGATATGGCGCAGGATTACGCCAAGGCCGATCCCGAGCGCACCTTTGCCGAACGGCGCGGCATCAGCTTCGGCGAGCGTGTCGCGGGAATCGTCAAGGCCGTGCCGGAGAAAGCGCGCGGCATGTTCGATGGCTTGCGTCTCGCGATCGGCAGGACGGAGCGCGGAGCGGCAGCGCCCGAACGCGAACGCTCGATCTTCGCCGACTTCCGGCCAGCGCGCCGACCGCACGAACCGGAACGAAGTAACCAGTTCGCCCGCGACCAGCAATCCATGCGCGCCGGTGGTGTTCGCGGCGCGGTGGAGCGCTACGCAAAGGCGCTCGACGCCGTGCAGCAGACCCGCGCGCAGGGGCTCGACCCGATGCCGCACCAGCGCACAGCGCTGGACCGGGCAAAGGAATCGCTCGACGCGATCCGGCCAAATGCTTCCACCGATCTTGGCGCCGCCTTCAAGCGCCAGCCCGAGCTTGTCCGCGAGGCTGCTGGCGGGCGCGGCCAGTCCGCGCTCCAGGCGATGCAGCTTGAGGCGGAAATCCGCATCGATCCGTTCCAGCGCGCCGACCGCTTCGTCGAGGGCTGGCAGCAGTTGCAGCGCCAGCGCGAAGAGCTGGTCCGCGATGGCGATCTACGCGGCGCGAAGCGTGTCGCGCAGAGCATGGCGGGCATGGCGAAGAGCCTCGCGCGCGACGCCCAGCTTGAATCGGTGCTCGACGGACGCAGCCGCGAACTCGGCCTCGAGATCAGCCGCGACATGGCGCGCAGCCTGTCGCGCGACCTCGCCAACTCCATCCCCTCCGATCAGATCCGCGACCTCGGCCGCGACATGGGTATCGGTCATTAGCCAGGAGAAGATGACATGGACGAACAACAATTGCCGTCGAAAGCACCAAAGCCGGAACCCCGACAGGAAAACGCGGCGGAAGCTTTCGCGCGGCTCGACGATCGGGTGGCGGGACTCGACGAGCGCATCGCCCTCATGGTCCGCGCCGTCGAGCATATGGCGGCCGAACGGCTGAACATCGAGATCCCCGACTATAACCCTACGCTGGAAAAGACGAACGCCTATCTCGCCGGGATCACCATGCGGTTGAAGGCGATCGAGGATGCACCCGCGCTGGACATGACCCCGGAGGATATGGGGGAGCGCATTGCCGCAGCGGCGCAGAAAGCCCGCGAGGGCGACCGGGCTGGCGTCCAGCAGGTCCAGCAGAGTCAGGTGGACGCTGTTCAGGCATTGCATCGGATCATCGGCAACGCCCACACGCGGGAGCAGCAGCGCGAGCATATATGGTGGGGCATCGGCTGCGGAGTTCTTGCCGGTTGCCTGCTCTGGGCGATCTTGCCCGGCGTGGTCGCGCGCATCATGCCGGTCAGCTGGCACTGGCCCGAACGCATCGCCGCACGAACCGTGCGCGAGCCGACGCTGTGGGAGGCCGGAGCCCGGATCATGCGTGCCGGTCGCCCAGATGCATGGCAGGCCATCGTCGATGCCGCCGAGATGCGCCGCGACAACCGCGATGCCATCGACGCCTGCGAGCAGCAGGCCGTCAAGGCTAAGCAACCGGTGCGATGCACAATCAGGATAGGGAATCGGCAGCTTTGACCGGAGCGAGCGGGGCAGCCCCCAGCGAAGCCGACCTAGCGCTACGGCGCAATATTAGAAGCGCGCGATCAGTCGGCTTTGCAACACGCTAACTGACGAGCTTGAGTCGCGACATGGGATCGTTGAGCGGGCGGAATTCACCGTCAGGCGGACGCTTCGCCTACCCTAAAAACAGTCGCCAGCAGGCTGCGCCGCCGGAATATGGCGTGCTACGGGCATGGCCATGCCTCCTTTAGCGCCCGTTCAGCGCCCGCCACCATATGAACGCTCAGGAAATAGCTATTCCGCTCCGCCCAGCGTAGGTATGCCGCGCGCAGCGCCGCCCGGTCGTAGCGTGGAGCACCGCATTCTGCTTCTCGTGCACCAATCATCATGTCGAGCACGCCTTGCAGATAGGCGCCGCATCGCGGCTCATTCGCTTGGCAGCTTGCGAACAGTACCGAGCCTGTTGCTGAAGCGGGTTCTGTTTGACCGACCGCGCTACCTGGCAGGGCGGCCAAGACAGCGCAGAACAATATCAATCGCCTTGGCCTCATTTTCCTCTCCCGTCTCGTGACATTGCATTCGAGGTAAGTGGGCCGGCCCGCCGACAGCCGACCCGCCGAGATTTTCATCATTCGCGGCCGAGCACCTGGCCTTCAGGCGTGACGAACAGTTCGATCGTCTTGCCGTCACTGTTCTTGCCCTTGATTTCATAGAGCGTGCTTCCGTCCGCCTTTCGAGTGACTTGCTCCGCTTTGCTTATTGACGCGAGTTGCGCACGTGCGGCGTTCATCGCGGCCTGAGGCACCTGATCGAGCGGGATATCTCTTTCGCTGTGCTCGCCGATGATCCGGTTCTCGTTCGCCTCGTGGTTTTGCGCGATCGCGACACCGGCAATCGCCAGCGCGGCCGCGCCGACGCCCGCGACGACAGTGAGAGTTCGTTTGCTAGCCATGTTCATTCCACTTCCTGGATGAGGGCCGTGGGTCGAGCGGGCGGCGGTCACGGCCCAATGAGCCGTCGTCCGGTTTCAACTCCTCTGATTGTTCATCCTGTCGAGCGCCGCGCGCAGCCCACGGGCGAGTTTGGCTGCGTCGTCGTTGGCCCAGAAGTGCATGAAGAACAACCGCGGCTCGTCGTTCAGCATGTGATTATGCAGCGCGGTGACTTCGATCCCGTTCGCTCGCAGCGCGCGCAGGACTGGATCGACCTCGCTTGCGACTAGTACGAAGTCGCCAGTGATCGCAGCTCGACCGTTCCCGGTCGGCTGAAAGTTGATCGCGGTCGCCGTGCCCATCGTCGGCGGAGTCTCCATGCCGCCGTCCATCAGCCGCTCGACGCGCGGAAAGCTGTATTGGAGGACGCCGCCGGCGGTCTTGCCCTCACCGCCCATCAATCGGTTGAGCGTGGCCGTGTCGAGATCGAGTGCCGATGCGGTTGCGCTGACCGAGGGCGATTGCGGCGCGGTGAGCGGGGTCCGACTGGCTGACAGTGCCTGCCGGAGCGCGGCCGCGAGCTTCACCGGGTCTCCGTGGCCGGCGATGTGCATGTACATGGTCGCGGGCGACGAGCGGAGCAGATGATTGTGGAGTGCGGTGATCGTGAAACCGCTTGCGAGCAGGCGGCTCATAACGGGGTTCACCTCGTCGTGCGTCAGCACGAGATCG
The DNA here is from genome assembly GCF_011926545.1 of Sphingopyxis italica. Lineage (GTDB taxonomy): Bacteria > Pseudomonadota > Alphaproteobacteria > Sphingomonadales > Sphingomonadaceae > Sphingopyxis > Sphingopyxis italica. Next base: position 1,272,615 of record NZ_JAATIT010000001.1, read on the forward strand.
CCCATCACCATCGCCTCGTCGCCCATCGGCTGAAACGCCGCCCAGGAACCGAGCGCGAGGGAGGGCTTGATCGTCACCCCATCCAGCGTGACGCTTAGGTCCGAACGCGGGAAGCTGTAGCGGTGAACGCCCCCCGCCTGTTCAGCCCCCGCTCGTCCTATCGCCCGGTCGACCGCCGACCAGTCCAGCGCTGCCCATGCCGGGCTTGCAAGCAGGAGGCTGGCGAATCCCAAGGCGAGGGCCTTTTTCAGCATAATTGATCCTTTATCAGCGCATTCGGCACGGAAAGCCTCCCGTCATGCGAGCGCGCCGCCGGCGAGCCGCGACAAACCCAGCATCGCGCGCCGGTTTCTTTCTTCGCGATAAGCAGTCCTATGCTCATGGGACTTGTGATGCAACCCTTACACTCGTAGACTAGTGACGATACAACTATGATAAACACACAAGTTTCCCCTTGGTTGCTCCTGATCCCGCAGCTTCCGGCCAAGCCTGCCTATTTGCGGGTGAAGGTGTGGCGGCGCTTGCAGGCGATCGGGGCCGCGCCGCTCAAGAATGCCGTCCATGCGCTTCCCAATCGCGAGGATACGCGCGCGCTGTTCGAAGAGCTGCATCGCGAGATCACCGAGAATGGCGGCGAGGCGCTGATCCTCGAAGCGCGGCTCGCCAGCGGCATGGGCGATGCGGAGCTGCGCGGACTGTTCGACGCCGCGCGTGACGCCGACTACGAGGAGTTGACGCGCGAGGCGCGCGAGCTGTGTGAGGGCGAGTACGTCGCGGCGGCGGATGTGGGCCGCCTGCGCAAGCGCCTGAACGAGATCGCCGCCATCGACTTTTTCGGTGCCCACGGCCAGCAGGCGACTGAGGCCGCCATTGCCGAGGCAGAACGCCGCTCTCACCAACATCCCGATGTGAGCGGCCCGGGTGCGCCCGAGCTGACGCCGGCCGAACTAAAACGCCGCGTTTGGGTGACGCGCCGCCATGTCCATGTCGATCGCATCGCCTCCGCTTGGCTCATTCGCCGCTTTATCGACCCAGAGGCGAGCCTCAAGTTCGTCGATGGCAAAGGCTATGCGCCGGAGCCTGACGAACTCAGGTTCGACATGGCGGACGCGGAGTTCACCCACGAGGGCGACCGCTGCACCTTCGAGGCCTTGGTGTTCCGCACCGGTCTCGAGGCCGATCCGGCGCTGCGGGCGCTCGGCGAAATTGTTCACGACCTGGATATTGCCGACGCCCGGTTCGAGCGCCCGGAGACGCCGGGAGTGAGCGCACTTATCGCCGGCATCTGTGCCGGCACCGACGACGACGAGGAGCGGATCGCGCGCGGATCGACCGCGCTCGACGGCTTCTATGCTCACTTCACCCGGCGAAAAGAGGATTAAAGATGGAGGCCAGCGCACGCGCTGAAATCGCAGTCGAGTCGCCGCACGAGCACGGCGTCAGCTTTGGCGCGGCGATGCGCGTCTGGAGCCGGATCGCGCTGCTCAGCTTCGGGGGACCGGCGGGCCAGATAGCGGTGATGCATCGCATCCTGGTCGAGGAGAAGCGCTGGATCGGCGAGGAGAGGTTCCTCCACGCGCTCAACTATTGCATGCTCCTGCCCGGCCCCGAAGCGCAGCAGCTTGCGATCTACATAGGCTGGCTGCTCCACAAGACCAAGGGCGGCCTGGTTGCCGGCGCGCTGTTCGTGCTGCCCGGCTTCCTCGCCATTCTCGCTCTCAGCTACATCTATGTGCTGCTCGGCCAGGTGCCGTTGGTCGAGGGCCTGTTCTTCGGATTGAAGGCGGCGGTGCTGGCAGTCGTGCTGCAGGCAGTGGTGCGGGTCGGCTCGCGTGCCTTGAAGAACAACGTCATGCGCGGTCTTGCCGCGCTGGCGTTCGTCGCGATTTTCGTTCTCGACGTGCCTTTCCCGCTGATCGTGCTCGCCGCCGCGCTGATCGGCTTCTTCGGTGGCCGCGCTGGTTACGCCGCATTCAGGGGCGGCGGCGGACACGGTCCCGCCGGTGCCGAGATAATCCACGACCGCGACACCGCGCTTGGCGAGGGCCTCCCCGATCATGCGCGGCCGAACCTTTCCTGGTCGCTGCGCATCTCCGGCGTTCTGCTTGTGCTCTGGCTGGCACCGGTCGCAGCGCTACTGATCGCGTTCGGTGCGGATGACGTATTCAGCCGCATCGCCATCTTCTTCAGCCAGATGGCGGTAGTGACCTTCGGCGGCGCCTATGCGGTGCTCGCCTATGTCGCTCAGGAGGCGGTCGAGACCTATGGCTGGCTCCAGCCCGGCGAGATGCTTGATGGGCTCGGCATGGCCGAGACTACGCCGGGTCCGCTGATCATGGTGACGCAGTTCGTCGGCTTTCTGGCAGCCTTCCGCGAGGCCACCGGACTGCCGCCGCTCATCGCCGCGACGTTGGGCGCGATTCTCACCACCTGGGTCACTTTCCTGCCCTGCTTCCTGTGGATCTTCGCCGGCGCGCCGTTCATCGAACGCCTGCGCGGCAACCGCGCATTGTCGGCCGCGCTTTCGGCGATCACCGCCGCAGTGGTGGGTGTCATTCTCAATCTGGCAGTCTGGTTCGGGATTCACACCTTGTTCGGGCAAGTCCGCGAAGTGCCGTTCGCGGCCGGCGCCATCGATCTCCCAGTCCTGACGTCCGTCGACTGGCCCGCGTTAGCGCTGGCGGTGGGTGCGATCCTCGCCATGTTCCGGTTCAAGGCCGGCATGCTGCCGGTGCTCGGCGTCTGCTCCGTCCTCGGGGCCGCATATGTAATGATCATCTGAAGGGAGTGACGTGTGACGATCGACCAATTTTCCCGACGCAGTGCAATCGCAACTCTTGGCATTGGAGCCGCAGCCATGACTATGAACGAAGCCTCGGCGCAGACGCCGACCGCAGCGCCGACGAATGTCCTCGCATTCGCCGGCAATCATCAGATCAAGCCGCTCAGGTTCGATCCCGCCAGGCTCCACGGCCTCTCCGAAAGGCTGATCACATCGCACCACGAGAACAATTATGCCGGCTCGGTCAAGGCGTTGAATATGATCGAAACACGCCTTGCCGCCGCGCTCGCTGACCCGGACCTACCGCCGGTGGTCTATGGCGGCCTCAAGCGCGAGGAGCTGCACCGCACCGGCTCGGTCGTGCTCCATGAAATCTATTTCGACGGGCTGGGCGGCAACGGTCAAGCAGCCGGCTCGATCCGCGACGCGCTGGGCGCGGCGTTCGGCTCGTTCGACCGCTGGGAGACCGACTTCCGCCGCACCGGCATGAGTCTTGCCGGCGGATCAGGTTGGTGCGTGCTCGTCTACAATCTCCACACCCGCTCGCTGCACAACCATTGGGCGTGGGATCATATGCACGGCGCAATCGCCGGCGTGCCGCTGCTGGCGCTCGATATGTACGAGCATAGTTTTCACATGGATTACGGCACCGCCGCCGCCAAATACGTCGACGCCTTCTTCCGCAACATCGACTGGGAAGTGGTCGACCGCCGCTATGCCGCGGCTTTGCGCGGCGGCGGCTGACCCGTCCGCCGAGGATCAACACCCACTTCTGCGCGACACCTGAGTTGGCGACCACAAAGGGGGCAGGTCCGATGGGAGATGCAACAGTGACATCCGGCCCGAACATCGCTCTTCTTTGGCGCGGACAAGCGGCCGAGTGGACGCATCGCTTTCATGAAGCTCGGCAGTGGCCGATCGTTCAAGCCTTGCGGTCGTTCGGGGCGACCACAAGGCCTGTACTGTACAGAGACGAAGCGGTTCGCGACATTCGTGACGAGTTGCTGTCGTTCGACGCGGTGCTGGTCTGGGTGAATCCGTTGGACATTTCAGGCGACCGCTCGGTGCTCGACCCGATGCTGCGCGAAGTCGCGGCGTGCGGCGTTGTCGTCAGCGCGCATCCCGACGTGATCGCCAAAATCGGCGTCAAGGACGTGCTCTACACAACACGGTCCATGGAATGGGGCAGCGATGTCGCTAGATACGTGGACGCTGAAGGCCTTCGTGCATATTTTCCGCAACGTCTTGTCGGAGGTCCGCGCGTGCTGAAGCCGAACTACGGGAACGGCGGCAGGAATGTGTGGCGTGTCCAACTGGCCGGAGCGGGAGACGATCCTGCTTTGGAAACGTGGGTGGAAGTTCAAGAGGCCCGTCAAGGAAGCAAATCGGAGCGCATCAGCCTAGCCGAATGCTTGGATAGGTGGGTGCCGTTTCTGAACGGCGGCGGCGTGCTGATCGATCAGGCTTATCAGCCGCAGTCGTCCAAGGGCATGGCCCGCTGCTACGTGAGCGGGCACCGTGTGGTGGGCTTTGGGCACAACCTGATCACTGCGCTGATGACGCCAACGTCCGTTGATACAATGTCGTCACCCCCACAGCCGATGGGCCGCGTCATGTTCGGACCGGAGGTAACGCGCTTCGCAGCCTTACGCAAAGCGATGGAGGATCGCTGGATTCCGGAGATGCAAAGTTTGCTGTCGATCGCCGACCACGATCTTCCGCTTCTTTGGGACGCCGACTTCCTGTTTCGCGCTCGTAAAAGCGCCAACGATAGTCCGTACGTGCTTTGCGAAATCAACGCCAGTTCGGTTGCACCATTTCCACCAAGTGCTGTCCAGCCAGTCGCCGCGGCGGCCGTCGGTCGCGCTCTGGCTGGTCGTTTGCGGAAGGAGACCTCCAATCCGCATTGATATGATTCAAGCAATTCAAGAGACGTGACATTGGTCGTAAGCATAGTTGCCTATCGATCAGGCAAGCCCAAGGGTGAGCGAGGCTGGGTGAAACTTCGGAAGCCAACCTGAGAACCAATGCTTTAAATGGCAATCTCTAAGGAATTATAACATAGGTGTTCCCGTGAACCCGAGACAACCGATGTTATAACTCGGCCGTGGTCGGGTTTCGGGGTTCCGTTGACGAAATCAAGGATGCCCATGAGCGAGCCGTGGAGCGTGGCATGAATCTCGCCGCGCCGTTCGCCGGGCGAGAGGATGATCTTGCCGACGAGCGAACGGATATCGCTTGAGGCATCGAGCCGCGTTTCGGGATCGCGGAGCGTCGCGGTGAGCCGCGCGACCTTGCGCTTGTAGATTTCGGCGATGCCCGGATGAGCATCGGGAATATCGGCGGGCGCTTCGGCAATACGAAGGGACCGCACTCGCCGACTCAGCGTCCGATCATCTCCCGCGCCATCCGTTCGGCCGCGATTTCCGGTGCGACATTATAGGCATCGGCGTGATCGAAGATGCCGAGCAGCCGGTCGTGGATCGCCTCAATCGCTTGATCGAGCGATGGCGCGTGCGGCGTCTCGCGTCCCGGCAATGCGGCCGCGCCGAGAATTCCGCTTATGATTCCCCCGGCATTGATGACATAATCGGGGGCGAACAATATTTTCCGTTCCGCAAGGGCCGCCCCGGCCTCTGCCGAAGCCAGCTGATTGTTGGCCGAGCCGGCAACCGCCTTTGCCTTCAGGTCCGGCACCGTCGCCTCCGAAATCACGCCGCCGAGAGCACAGGGCACGAAAATATCGCAATCGACGGCATGGATGTCATTGCAAGGCACGGCGCGGGCATCGAACGCGGCCACCGCCAATTTCACCCGCTCCTCGCGCACGTCCGCGACGATCAACCTGGCGCCTTGCGCATGCAGGCGTTCGGCCACACCCCAGCCGACGGCGCCAAGGCCTTGCAGGGCGAATTGCGCGCCGGCGAAACTGTCGGTGCCGAGCGCCCTTTTCAGAACGGCGCGCAATCCATGAACGACGCCTTCCGCGGTCGGGATGGACGGGTCGATGCCCTTGGAGGTTCCGCCCACATATTTGGTCACCTCGGCGATCCGGTCCATGTCGGCGACCGTCATGCCGACATCCTCTCCGGTCGCGAAGTGATTGCCGATTCGATCGATGAAGCGGCCATAGGCGTGCAGCAGTTCGGGCGATTTCAGCTGGTGAGGGTCGCCGATGATGACCGCTTTGCCGCCCCCGACCGGAAGGCCGGCGAGCGCAGACTTGTACGACATGGCCCGGGATAGGCGAAGCGCATCGTCCAGCGCATCGGAATCGCTCGAATAGACCTTGAAGCGTGTTCCGCCCGCGGCCGGCCCAAGCGCCGTCGAATGGATCGCCACGATCGCCTTCAATCCGGTCTTCTCGTCGGTGAAGACGCAGACCTGCTCGTGACCGTCGAATTCCGCGGACTCCCAAACGCTCATCAAAATTCTCCCGACCTGTAAACGATATTCCAATTCACCAATCTATTGCCAAATCAGAAATATTTCGTCTACAGGAAATTTCGCAAGAGGAAAACGCGCTAAAGCTCGGAGGGCACGATGACCCAGAATGACTGGTTTCGCCGGATATGGCTTCCCGGACTGGCTTTCAAAGCAGCAGTGATCGGCGGCGGCTATGCCACCGGGCGTGAGCTCGCGACCTTTTTCGTCCCGAGCGGGCCGGTCGGCGGCTTGTGGGGCTTGCTCGCTGCAACCGCGATCTGGAGCGCGGTTGCGGCTTTGACCTTCGCCTTTGCCGTCCACACGCGAGCGCGAGACTATCGCACCTTCTTCCGCCATCTGCTCGGACGCTTCTGGTGGATTTTCGAGGTGGCCTATCTCATCGCGATTCTTGTCATTCTTGCTGCGTTCGCCGCGGCAGCGGGTTCAATCGGCGCGAGCTTGTTCGGTTGGCCGGAAATCGGCGGCGCCCTGCTATTCATGGCCGCCACGACCTTCTTCGCATCCCGGGGGAACGAGTGGGTCGAGCCGCTCTTCAAATATGTCTCGGTCCTCCTCTATGGCACCTACGCAATCTTCCTTATTCTCGCGCTCAGCCGCTTCGGCGATCGCATCGCTGCAACCTTCGCCGCCTCTCATCCCCCGGACGGCTGGCTGACCGGCGGCGTGACCTATGCGAGTTACAATATCATCGGCGCCATCGTGATCCTTCCCGTCCTGCGCCACCTGCACTCGCGCCGCGACGCCGTCATCGCCGGCCTTCTGGCAGGGCCGCTGGCGATGCTCCCGGCTGTGCTCTTCTTTTTGCCGATGCTCGCCTTTTTTCCGGGTATCGAGTCGGTCGAATTGCCTTCCGATTTTCTGCTCGAGCGGCTGAATCTGCCCTGGTTCCGGGTCGTGTTTCAGCTCATGGTTTTCGCCGCCCTGCTCGAAAGCGGCGTGGGAGGCGTCCACGCCGTCAATGAACGTATCGCGCAGAGTTGGACGGCCCGGCGAGGCGGCGACTTTCCAATGCCCAAACGGGCCGCCGTCGCAGCCGCCATCCTCGCCCTCGCGGTGTTCGTCGCCGGCCAGTTCGGTCTCGTCGCGCTTGTGGCCGAGGGTTATCGCTGGCTCGCCTATCTATTCCTGCTGATCTACGTCCTCCCGCTTTCGACCCTTGGGCTGCGACACATGTTGCGCGTGCGGCGCGCCGAGCCGCTCGCGACCATCATTCCCGCCACCGATGCGGGCAGTTGACTTTCCCGTATCAGCAATATTATCTAATAAGGAAATATATTCCAATTTGGAAATTACAAAAAAATAATGTGGGAAGGGATGCCGAGATGGACAAGAAAAAAGGACTTTCGTTTCGCGGCGGGCGGGTTGCCGCTTTTGGTGCGGCAGCGGTTTTGGGAGCGACCGGGCACGCGCCCGCGGGCGCCCAGACGACCGACACGGCGCAGGCCAGGGCCAGTGTCGATACCGAAATCATCGTGACGGCCACGCGGCGCGAGGCCCGCCTGCTCGACGTGCCCATCAGCATCCAGGCCGTCACCGGCGAGGAACTGGCCCGGATCGGCGCGGTCAATTTTTCGGATTATGCGCGCGGCATCGCCGGCGTGTCCTTCCTCGACAACGGCCCCGGCAGGAACCAGATTTTCATCCGCGGCGTGTCCGCCGGGGCGGAAGTCGATACGGGCACCGAAGCGACCGTCGGTCTCTACATAGATGAGACGCCGGTCGGCGAAGGCTCGTCGCAACCCGATATCCGCCTTTACGACATCGACCGGGTCGAGGTGTTGCGCGGGCCGCAAGGCACGTTGTTCGGCAGCGGCTCGCTTGGCGGAACGTTGCGCGTGCTGACCAACCAGCCGCGGTTCGACCAAATCGCCGGCTATCTGCAACTGACCGGCTCGGTCACGGACCATGGCGGCGCCAACGGTGCGGCAAACGGCTGGATCAATATTCCGCTGTCGGACAAGGTCGCGGTGCGCGCCGCCGCCTATGGAATCCGCAATGCGGGATTCATCGACGACCTCGGCGGAGAGAAGAATATCAACGAGGAAAAGACCTACGGCGGCCGGCTCGCCGTGCGGTTCCAGCCCGTCGAAGACCTGAACGTCACATTGACGGGCATGTATCAGGATACGCGGATCGGTGCGCTGGACCAGGCCACCGATACATTTCCGGACCTGATCCAGGATCGCAGCGCGGATACCCCTTATCGGGACCGAATCGCGACCGCCAATCTGCGTATCGACCTCGACCTGGGGTTCGGGACGCTGACATCGTCAAGCTCCTACTTCGATCGCCGCCGCCGCTTCAGCAACGACATCGACCATTTTCTCGGTCTCCTCAATTTCGTGGGGGCGATCCCCTTTTCGCTCGGGGATTCGCGCCTGTCCTATCCGTCCACGTCAAAAGTCCAGGAAATCCGACTGGCCTCGAACGGCGACGGACCGTTCCGCTGGGTCGTCGGCGGCTTCTATCTCGACCGCGACGACAAGGTGGGGCAGACGATCAATCCGCTTGGCGTGCCGCCCCAGGCCCGGACGGGCGACAATATCTATTATGAGGATGATCGTTTCGGCGCGAAGCAACTCGCCGGATTCACCGAACTCAGTTATGATCTGACCGACCGGCTCACCGCGACAGCAGGGGCGCGTGTGTCGCGCACCAGGCGCAGCGAAGTCCGCGTCACCGACGGTCCCTTCCTCGGCGGATTTTCGCGGGTGAGCGGGCGGTTTAGCGAAACCTCCACGACGCCCAAATTCAATCTCTCCTACAAGCCCGCGGACTCCGCACTTCTCTATGTTCAGGCCGCAAAAGGCTTTCGTATTGGGGGCAACAACGCCGGCTTGCCGCCCTGCGGCATCGGCTGCACGATCGATGTCGGGCCGGCCTTCGATTCCGACTCGCTGTGGAATTATGAAGTCGGCGCCAAGTTTTCGGTCCTCGATCGCGCTCTGACCGTAACGGCAGCCGCTTTCCGCATCGACTGGAAGAATATCCAACTCAATGTCGAGCGCGGGGACGGTTTCAATGGCTTTCTGAACGCCGGCACAGCGCGTATCGAGGGGGCGGAACTCGAAATCAACGCCCGCATCGGCGATCATTGGCGCTTCGGTGGGCAAGCCACCTATACCGACGCGACGCTCCGCAGCGTCGCTCCGGGTGTTCCCGCGACCCCCGGGCAGCGCCTGCCGCAGGTAGCGCGATGGAATGCCGCAGCTCACCTCGAATATGGACGGCCTGTCGGCGGTGATGGATACGCTTATATTCGCGGTGACGTCCAATATGTCGGGCCGCGCGTGAATTCGATATCGGCGGCCCCCTTGCCGATCGACGATTATGCACTGTTCAATTTGAAGCTCGGATTGAACAGTGGCTCCTACGAGTTTTCGCTGTTCGGGAAAAATCTGCTCGACAAGCAGGCCCAGCTTGGTCGCACCCGGCTCGACGGCGTGCTGAGAGGGGTGCCGGTGTCGCTCGATCGGATTTCGGTAAATGTCCCGCGCACGATCGGCTTGTCGGTCGCGCGCTCCTTCTAGAGGCGGCGCACGCCGACCGCGTCGCGGGCGAGGCGGTAACCAATCGCATGGAGAAGATGATGATCAAATCGAGTGAATGGTTCCGCCGTGCCGCCGGCCATGCCGCCATGACGGCCTTGCTGGCCAGCCCGCTGGTGGGCGCCGCCGCGGCGCAGGAGGCGCCGCAGGCTCCCGTCGCCGCGCCCGATGCGCGCGCAATCATCGCCGACGCCCGCAGGATCATGGCGCCGCGCGGGATCGAGGAAAATTATGCGGTCGAAATCGGCGGCATAAAGCAGTGGGTCTCGGTGCGTGGCCGTGACAGCCGCAATCCGATCCTTTTGTTCATCCACGGCGGTCCCGCCACCACCGAAATGCCGGTGAGCTGGCTCTATCAAAGCTCGTGGGAGGATTACTTCACCGTGGTGCAATGGGACCAGCGTGGTGCCGGAAAAAGCTGGACTGCCAACGAGGATCCCGCGGCGATCGCCGAAGGCATCTCGATCGAGCGGATGACGCAGGATGGCGTGGAACTCGTCGACTACCTGCGAAAGAAATACGACAAGCGCAAAATCTTTGTTCTGGGTCATAGCTGGGGCACGGTTATCGGCCTGAATGTCGCGCTTCGCCACCCGGACTGGCTGCATGCCTATATCGGCATGGGACAGGTGATCAACGGACAGGAGAATGAAGAACTCGGTTATGCCTTCGCCCTTCGCGAGGCGCGCCGGACCAAAAACGCTCAGGCGATAAAGGAATTGGAGGCGATCGCGCCCTATCCCAATCCCTCCGCGCCGACCTTCTTCGAGCAGGTCCTGACCCAGCGCAAATGGGTGATTTACTTCGGCGGACTGACGGCGGGACGCAGCGACTTTTCCTATGATACCAATGCCCGCCTGCTGGCGCCCGAATATAGTGATGCCGACCTCGCCGCCGCGCGTTACGCCGGGCTGAGCCTCGTGGCGCTGATACCGGGTCTGACGCAACTCGATTATCGCAAGGTGCATCGCCTCGACACGCCGCTCTTCATCGTGGCGGGGCGCCGCGATTTCGAGACCCCGTCGGCGCTGGCGGCCGATTGGTTTTCCTCGGTGCAGGCGCCCTACAAGCGCTTGTTCTGGTTCGAGCATTCAGCGCATATGATGCAGCTCGAGCAACCCGGAAAGCTGCTGATGCATCTGGTGAACGATGTGCGTCCCATTGCGGCCAGAGCGGGCGATGTCGCGCCGGGCGACGCGCCGGGCGTGGACTGACCGCATCATGCCAGCGCCGCTTCCGCTTCGCCGCCGTGAACTGCTTGCCGGTGCGGCTTGCCTCGTCCCCTCGCCGCTCTGGGCGGCGGACGGCGAGGCCGCGCCCGCGCAGCGGCTGGACCGCGTTCTTGCGTCCATCCTGTCGGACATGCTCGCCGATTCACCGGAGGCGGCGACGCGCTACGGCCTCGACGTCGGTTCGCATACCGCGCTTCGGGCGCGGCTCGACGACCGCTCGCCCGCCGCGGCGACGCACCGGAGGGACAGGCTCCGTTCGCAGCTTCAGGCGCTGCGGTCGATCGATGCCGAAGCGCTCGATCATCGCGACCTCATCGATCTGCGGGCTGTTGCAACGACGCTCGGGCACCGCAGCGCAGTCGCCGATGCGTTCGCCTATGGCGACGCCGCTCAGGCCCGGCCCTATGTCGTCAGCCACCTCCACGGCGCTTATGTCGATGTTCCGGAATTCCTTAGTTCAAAACATCCGGTCGGCGATGCGGCCGACGCCCACGCTTATCTCGACCGCGTAGACGCGCTCGGCGGCGTCCTGCGGGGCGAGACGGCCCATATCAGGCGTGACGCCGGGCTGGGCGTCGTACCGCCGCCCTTCGTCCTCGACCGCATGACGCGGCAAATGACTTGGCTTCGTGACCAGTCGGTCGCCGATACGCCGGTGCTGGCATCCTTCGCGCGCAAGCTGCGGATTGCCGGCTTGCCGGACCATTACGCGGCGACGGCGAACACGCTATGGCGCGAGAAAGCCCTGCCCGCCCTCGACGAGCAGATTTCTGCGCTTCGCGCCTTGAAGGCGCCTGCACAGGGCGACGGCGTCGGTCGCTTGCCGAAGGGCGATGCCTATTATGCCGCCAGTCTCCAGCTTCATATCACGGCCAGGCCCGACATCGCCGATTTTCACCGGACGGGAATCGAGGCGACCGCCGCTATGGCGGCACAGTTGCGGGCACTCCTCACCAAGCTTGGCTATGCGGCCGACACGATCTCGAAGCAGATTCTGGCCTTCCTGACCGATCCGGTGCACCTGTATCCCAATACCGATGCGGGCCGCGCGACGCTGATCGAAGATATGACGGCCCGGTTGGACACGATGCGCACGCGCTTGCCGCGCTACTTTCGAACGTTGCCGCGGATTCCGTTTGAAATTCGGCGGGTGCCCGAGTTTCTCGAGAGCGGGGCGCCGATCGCCTATTATGAAGACCCCGCGCTCGACGGCTCGCGCCCCGGCACATTCTATCTCAATCTTGGCGATACATCTAATGTCCCCCGGTGGATGCTGCCGACAACGGCTTTTCACGAAGCGATCCCCGGCCACCATCTGCAGCAGGTGGTTTTGCAGGAAAGTTCGCCGGTGCGGACGATCCGCAAGATATTGTGGTCGTCGGGCTATGGCGAGGGTTGGGGCCTTTATGCCGAGCAGCTCGCGGACGAGCTTGGGATGTATGACGAGGATCCGGTGGGGCGGGTGGGTTATCTTCTTGCGACGCTGCTGCGCGCCGCGCGAATGGTCGCCGATACCGGCATCCACGCCTTGCGCTGGAGCAGGGAGCAAGCCGCGACGTGGATGATCGATAATGGCGTCCCGCCGCCGATCGCCGCGAACGAGGTGGAACGATATTGCGTCTGGCCGGGGCAAGCGTGCAGCTATCTTGTCGGCAAGCGCCACTGGACCGACCTGCGTGCGAGGGCAGAGAAAACCCTTGGACCGCGGTTCGATATACGCGATTTCCATGCCACGACGCTTTCCGTCGGCGCGGTGCCGCTTTCCGTGCTTGAGCAGGTCGTCGATCGCTTCATAGTGAAAACCGGCAAGCCGGGCGGGAACGGCACGCGCACCAACGTCCGCAGCCAGTCAAGATAAAGAGGGACTCATGACGAAGGATATCGAAACCATCTTCAAGTCGGCGGCGCGCGCAAGCCCCGACCCTCAATTGCTCCGACCCGGTCAGGCGCTGCGCGGTTTTCGGACCGAGCAGGGCTTGACGCTGGCCGAAGTCAGTCAGCGGACCGGCCTGACGGCCTCGACATTGTCGAAGATCGAAAACGGCAAGATGGAATTGACGGTCGACAAGCTCATTCGCATCAGCCTTGCCCTCGAAGTGAATGTGGCGGACATTTTCGGCTCGCCCCGCGGGCAGTTCACGAGCGGGGAGAAGGCGCGGCGTCGCAGCATTACGCGGGCCTCCGAGGGGCAGGCGATCAGGTCGAAAAATGGTGAGTACCGGTATCAGGCTTTCGATCTCCTCAGCAAGGAAATGACGCCGATGGTCGCCGACGTCGAAGCGCGCAGTATCGAGGAGTTCGGAGAGTTCCATCGGCATCCGGGCGAGGAATATGTCCACGTGCTGGAAGGAAGGCTTGTCTTTTATTCCGATACATATGCGCCGGCCTATCTCGACGCAGGCGATTCCATCTATTTCGACAGCGATATGGGGCACGCCTATGTGAACGCGGGCGACGAACGCTGCCGAATATTGTCAATATTTTCTACGCTGGATTCCCAAGTGTTGCCTCTGGTTGAGAGCCGGACAAAGCCTTGAGTCCGGGCGGCACAGCCCAGAGCCCCATTTTCCAAGCATTTCATGTCGTCGCGTTAAGCGGCGAGGCGCATTACAGGAAGAAATTCATGAACCCGGCAATTTCGATCGTCCATCACGGCGCAGCAGACAGTGGCGCGAAAACCCGTCCGGCAGGATGTCGCCCGGAGCAAGGCTGGTGAACGGGGCGCGGGCATTGCTCGAGACGTTGAAAGCCAGCGGAGTCGAGGTCTGTTTCGCCAATCCGGGCACCTCGGAAATGCAGCTTGTCGCCGCATTGGACGAGGTCGACGGCATCCGGGCCGTGCTGGGACTGTTCGAAGGGGTCGTGACCGGCGCCGCCGACGGATATGGACGGATGGCCGACAAACCCGCGGTCACGCTGCTGCATCTGGGGCCCGGGCTGGCCAACGGGCTCGCCAACCTGCACAATGCCCGCCGCGGTGGATCGCCGATCGTGAACCTCGTCGGCGACCACGCGGACTATCATCTTTATCTTAACTCACCGCTGACGTCCGACATCGAAGGGCTCGCCCGCCCTGTATCCGACTGGGTGCACCGTGCGACATCCGCCGACGATCTCGCCGAGGCGGGCGCGGCCGCGGTGGCAATCGCGCATGAGGGAGCCGGGCGCATCGCGACGGTGATCGTTCCGGCCAACCATGCCTGGAGCGGCGATGCCATATCTGCACCGCCGCGTCCGACGGACGCGCGCGCCACGGTCGCTCCTGACGTCATCGAGCGGGCTGCGGACGCCCTGCGGAACGCCAGGATGCCCTGCCTGTTCGTCGGCGGCCGGGCGTTGCGCGAAGACGCGATGCTGGCAGCCGGGCGGGTCGCGACCGCAACCGGCGCACGTATCGTCTGCGAAACCTTCGCCACGCGGCATCAACGTGGTGCCGGCAGGGTAGCGGTAGAGAAACTTCCCTATTTCGGGGAGGAAGCCCAAGCCTTCCTCGCGGAATTCGACGCCATTGTCTATTGCGGAGCGGACGCTCCTGTGTCCTTTTTCGCCTATCCTGGGAAACCGAGTATCCTGGCTCCGGATACGGCCTTGTCCGTTCGCCTCGCATCGAAACGGCAAAACCATCTTCATGCTCTCTCGGCGCTAGCCGACGCGTTGGGAGCACCGGCAGAAACCGACCGCCTGCAGCGAGCGGGCACACCGCCAGTGGAGGAGGGCAAGCTTACTCCGGTGAATGCTGGCGCGATCATTGCGGAAATGCTGCCCGACGACGCCATCGTCAGCGACGAAGGGGCGACGTCGAGCTTCGCGGCATTCGCCCAGTCGGCGGGCGCTGCGCGCCACGACTGGCTGCAATTGACAGGGGGCGCCATAGGCCAGGGCCTGCCGGTCGCTATCGGCGCGGCGATCGCCTGCCCCAACCGCAAGGTCATCGCGCTTCAGGCCGATGGATCGGCGATGTACACCAACCAGGCGCTATGGACCATGGCGCGCGAGCGCCTCGATATCGTCACTATATTATTCAATAATCGGTCCTACGCGATCCTGAACATCGAAATGACGCGCGTCGGTGCGCAGACACCCGGACCGAAAGCCAAAGCCATGCTCAATCTCCGGGAACCGGATATCCAGTGGCGCACTTTGGCCGAATCGATGGGCGTCGAGGCTACAACGGCGACGACGACAGAAGAGTTTCGTGCATCGTTGGGAAGGGCGCTGGCGCGAAAAGGGCCAGTGCTGATTGAAGCAATGATATAGGGGGCTTCCGTTCGTTCAAATTAGCATTTTCCGACAGGATTTGACCCTCTAAATGCCGTAATGGTCCGGTGTCTCAGACGGCAGCCAGCATGGGCTTCTGTCTTTCAGAATGATGGTGTTGAAACGGGGGCCAAATGATCGGCCCCGAGCATTATGAGAAGAACAGCCGTGGACTATTATGCGGGAATCGATGCCTGTCGCAAAGAAAGCAGCGCGTGTGTTGTTGATGCCGAGGAGAAGGTGCGCGTGAGATCAACGTCACCAGCGAACCTACTACGCTTGGCGTCGCCGGTTTCGAGTTGGTGTTGCTGAAGCCGATCGACAATATCCCGCCCGCCAACACCGAAGAACGATGCTATGCCATGCGGGACGACCCATGGCTGCGTAACTCAATCCCAATGGCTTCCGGCAGCCTCGGGGTGGTTCACCGTTGCCAATCCGTCCTATTTCAGGCGTTACCAATCCTCCCAACAAAGTTTCTATACGCTGGCGTGTCGCGTTAAATTGCGACCGACATGCGTGTGCTGCCGAGAATGCTGAAACTGAAGCGCGAAACCGCCGTTCTCTGGCCTCTCAAGAGGTTCAAATGGTGATCGCCAACGAGTTATAACAATGGTGTGCCCGTGAAAGCGGGAATGACGAGAATTTGCAGATAGAAATGGAGAAACGCCCATGCCCTCCCCCATCCGTATCCTCACCCTCGCCGCGCTGCTCGCCCTCGCGCCCGCCGCCGCAGCAGCAGCACCGGCGGCCAACCCCGCCCCGCTCCAGCAACTGCGCATCTACGAAATCCCGCGCGCCAACGAGGGCGTGTTTCACGACCGTTTCCGCGATCACGCGCTGCGCATCATGGCGCGCCACGGCTTCGCGGTGCGCTCGATCTGGCGCAGCGAGCATGAGGGCAAGGTCGAATTCGTCTATCTGCTCGACTGGCCCGATGCCGCTACGATGAAAGCGGCGTGGGCCGCCTTCATGGCCGATCCCGAATGGGCGGCGATCAAGAAGGAAACGGGCGCGCGCCACGGCCGCTTCGTCGACGCGATTTCGGACCGCACGCTCGAACCCGTGCCTTACTCGCCCGACCGCGCCGGCGCGGGCGGCTAGGGGGCCGGAGCGGGGAAGGGGGTGGACGGAACCGGGAGACGCCTTCGCGGGTCTATCATGCAGAGGGGCCATTCGCATGCCCCGCCACTTGGCCCGGCACGCGATCCGAATGGAGTGATGTCGATGAACAAGCTCATGATCCTGCCCCTCGCCGCCGCGACCGCGCTCGCCGGCTGCGCCTCGACCGGCGGTTATGGCGGCGGCTATGACGACGGTGGTTACGGCTATTACGACCGCAGCTATTACGACCAATATGGCCGCTACGACTGGGACCGCCCCGATCCGCGCCACGACGGCTATTATGCCGATAATTATTATCGCAACGACCGCCGTTACCGCGAGCGCCGCCTGTCGAACAACGACCGCATCTATCGCGGGCGCGACGGCAAATATTATTGCCGCCGCAACGATGGCTCGACCGGGCTGATCGTCGGCGGCGTCATCGGCGGCATCGCGGGCAATGTCATCGCACCGGGCGATTCGAAGACGCTTGGCACCGTGCTCGGCGCGGTCGGCGGCGCGGTCGCCGGGCGCGCGATCGAACGCAGCGGCAACGACGATGTGCGCTGCCGCTGAGCTGCGGGCTCCCGCTTAGGGTGTGCGATCCCGCGCATCTCCGGATGCTGAACGGCGCGATCGGCCGGGCGCGCCGGGAAGGGAGTGACTGCGACTAGGCCTTCTTCGTCCGCGCTGGCTTTTCAATGTTCGCCTCGACCGCGGCGCGGATCAGCGCCTTGAACGCCGCCTCGTCGATCGTATCGCCCTCGAACAGGTCGATCGCGCGCCGGGTGTTGCCGTCGAGGCTCGAATTGAACAACGCTTTCGGATCGGCGAGCGCCGCGCCCTTGGCAAAGGTCAGCTTGACCTTATCCTTGTACGTCTCGCCGGTGCAGAGGATGCCCGCGTGGTCCCACACCGGCACGCCCGCGGGATTGCTGGGCTTCTGCCACTTGACCGTTTCTTCGACGTCGGGATCGGCAGCGTGGATCAGCGCGCGCAGCCTTGCCAGCATGTCGCCGCGCCAGTCGCCGAGACCCGCTATCTTCGCATCGATCAGTTCCGCCGCCATAGTCTAGTCCTCACATCTTCTCGCCGGGCAGCGCCGCGGCCTGCTTTACCCAGTCGGCGAACGCCGCCTCGCCGACCGTGTCATCCTCATGGATATGGAAATAGCGCGTATCGCCGCTTTTCGACGCGACCGGCGGCACCGGATCGAGCGACTGGCCGCGAAAGAAGGCGACCTTGATATATTTGTCGAAGCAATGGATGCTCAGGAACCAGTGCGTCGGCTCGTCCCCCTGCCCCGCCGCACCATAGAAGGGCGAGTTCCATTTGACCGCCTTTGCCACCCCCGGCACAGCCTTCTCGATCAACCTGTCGAGCCGCGCCCATGCCGCCGACTTCCACCCCGGCATCGCCGCGATATAGGCCTGCACCGGCGCGTCGCCATAGCCTTTGGCGATCTGCGGATTGCCGCCCGACAGCAGCACGACCTTCTTGTCGCTCATCGCGGGGCCCTCAGCGTTCGTCGCGATAGAAGGGCCGGTCGCCCGCGATCGTCACCCGCTCCATCCGCCGCACCGCCGGGAAATAGTCCGACGCCGCGTAATGCTGCGCGGCGCGATTGTCCCAAAAGACGATCGACCCCGCGCGCCAGCGGAACCGGCACTGGATTTCGGGGACGGCCGCCTGGGCATAGAGATGCGCGAGCAGTCCCTCGCTCTCCTTTGCCGACAATCCCTCGATATGGCTCGTGAAAGCGGTGTTAACGTAGAGCGCCTGTTCGCCCGTCTCGGGATGGGTGCGCACCACGGGGTGAAGCTGCGGCGGATATTGTTCGTGCAGTTCGTGCGCGCTCTTGCCCAGTCTTTTGGCAAAGACGCGCGCGATGTCGTGCACGGCGCTCAGCGAACGGCACCAATCCCGCATCGCGGGCGACAGGCCGCGAAACGCCGCTGCCATATCGGCGAACAGCGTGTCGCCGCCGACCTCGGGCACCTCGATGGCGCGCAGGATCGATCCCAGCGACGGTTCGGCGCGCCAGGTGACGTCCGAATGCCAGAAATTCTCGCGCCCGCGCGACTCGGGCCCGTGCGCGATGTGCAGAACCTCGCGGTTCGCCTGATCCTGCGGCGTTGCGGGGTGGATTTCGAGCGGGCCGAATCGCCGCGCAAAGGCGATATGCTGCTCGGCCGTGATGAACTGGTCGCGAAAGAAGACGACTTTATACGCGAGCAGCGCGGCGCGAATTTCAGCGATCGTCGCGTCGTCCTGTTCGCAGGCAAGGTCGATCCCCGAAATTTCGGCGCCGATCCCGGGAGTCAGCGGCGCGAATTTCAGACGGACAAAGCTGTGCGGCGCCGCGACGGTTTCCATGGCATTCCTCTTCGATCGTTGGTCGTCAAGGGAAGTTGGGACGCGGGGATGCGGCGAGTCAAGTCGGGGCGTGAACCTTTTGCCGCGTCACCTGTTATCACCGGCAGGGATGCGCCGATGCCGGGCGGCGGTATCCCCGGCTGTGCGCCCGGCCAATGGGAGGAATCCTCATGTCTGTTGCCAAGGTCACCGAAATCATCGCCGCATCGACCGTCAGTGTCGAGGACGCTGTGCGCCAGGGCGTCAAACGCGCGTCGAAAACCATCAACGGGATTCAGGCTGTGTGGGTCAAGGACATCAAGGCTGCGGTCGCGGAGGGCGACATCACCGAATGGCGCTGCACGCTGAAACTCACCTTCGTCATCAAGGATTGAGACGGCGGGCGGGCCGGCACCGCCGCCGGCCCGATCGTCCAACGCCAGCCGGTCGGGTCGTCAACCGCCTTCGCGGTGCCGTGACGACGGCGCGATGCTGCTGCGTCAGGCCGTGCCTGCGACCTCCGCCGTCGCCGCGCGCTCGATCGCCGGGCGCCAGCATGGATTGACCGGCAGCAGGAAAATTTCATCGAGCACATGTTCGATCTCGTCGGCGGTCAGATACCGCCGGTCGATGCGTCCGTCGACGAGCCGCGTCGTCAGCCGGTTGTCGCGCAGGCCATAGCGCGCCTCGGCCGTCGTCCGCGCCGCGATCAGCTGATGGCGGAAATGCGAATCGGGATGCGCCGACGTGTACCAATTGCCGAGCTCATAATCGATCGCCGGCGCCGCTGCGTCCTCGATCCGGTAGAGCGTCCGCCATTGGTCCTCGATCAAGGCGGCGACCTGCCATTCGTCGCGGCGGCGAACGACGCGATAGCTTTCGTGCCGCGTCGGCTGCGAATCCTCGCGGTCCATCGCCAGCGGCTGCGGCGGCACCGCGGCGCCAAAGCCGACGTCGGCGAGCCACGGGCGCCCGTCGATCGTCACGCGCACCACCATGTGCGAGCGGGGTGTCGGCGGCGCATCGTCGGGCAGCATCCAGCGCACCCGCCCGATCAGTCCCTCGGCCGCGAAGCCGATCGCCTGCAAGACGCGAAGGAACAAGCCGTTCTGCTCGAAGCAATAGCCGCCGCGCCGCTGGCCGATCAGCTTCGCATCGATCGCGTCGGCGCCGATGTCGATCCCGGCGCCGGTCAGCGCGTCGATCGCCTCAAAGGGAATGGCCGCGATATGCGCGGCCTGGAGCGCGGCGAGCACATCCCATGTCGGCGCCACGGCGCCGCTATAACCGATGCGCGCGAGATAGCGCGGCAGGAACGCGGCGGCGGCGTCCGGGGACGCCTCGCCGGTATCGGCCGGATCGGTGGGGGGCGCGGGATAGTGCAACATGGACAAGGCTCCGTTCGAGTTCATCTGCCCACCTTATGAAAGCTCAACCGCGGTTGAGATCAAGCGCGAATCCGGTCCGCATGCCCGATTCCCGAAACGCCCCCTGGCAACTTAGGCCTTGCGGCGCCGCATAGGCCGCGCACACCATGCCATATATTGGCTATGCGCGTCCCGGGGGGAGGAATTATGCGAGGCATGACGGCAATGCTGCTGTTTATCGGGATGATTCCACCGGCCATCGCCGCCGAGGCGCAAGGCGACATCGCCGACCTCACCGCCTTCGCCGACGCTTTCGACGCGGCGCAGATCGCGCAGGATCGCGCCGCGCTGGGTCGCATGGTCGCCGACGACCTCGTTTTCATTGATGGCAGCGGCAAGCGTTATGGCAAGGCCTCCTTCATCGATGGCTGGACCGGCCCCGATGATGATTACGATCCGGTGACGCTGACGGACCGGGTCATCCTGCCGCTCGGCAAGGACGCCGGCCTCGCGAGCGCCGAAGCGATCCTGTCCGGCCGCGCGGCGGGCAAGCCCTTCCGCGTCCGCATCCGCTTCACCGACATCTTCCGGCGCCATGGCGATCGCTGGCAGGCGAGCTATATCCACGTCACCCGGATGCCGATCGGGGACGACTAGCTCCTTCTCGATCGTCATCCCGGCGAAAGGCGGGATCTCGCCGGTGCTCGGGGCGCAGCGATGAGGTCATGCGTCAGAAAGCGCGCTCGGGCAGGAACGATTCGACTCCCGCGACCCGCGAGAACATAATAGGAACATTGATCCGATTCGGAGGAGCCGCCATGTCGCCCATGTTCCGCTATTTTCTGGGGTTTCAGCTGGCCGCCGACCGCGCCGGCTGGCTCGCACGCCAATTGCCGCCGGTTTCGGGCGATCTGTTCGCGGGGCTGAAGCCGCAAAATTATCATCTCACCCTCTGCACGATCGACGAGACGTCGGTTCCGCATCCCTTCCTGCGGCAACGCGTCGCCAAGGCCTTCGAAGCCGGCCTGCCCGCCGCCGGTTCCATTCCCTTCGGCCGCATCGTCAGCCGCGATGCCGGGGCGGAACTCGTCACGGCCGGGAGCATCGCCGCCGTTCGCCAGCTTTATGAGGGCCTCGTCGCGCTGCTCGCGCCGCACGGGATCGCGCCCTGGTATCGCCAGTCGGGGCTCCGTCCGCATATCACGCTCGGCTATGGCCGACATGCGTTCGACCCGGTGCCGGTCGCGTGGAACTGGACGCCGCGCGACCTCGTCCTGATCGAAAGCCATGTCGGCCACAGCCGCCACCGCGTCCTGCAACGCTGGCAACTGCCCGCGCCCGCGCAGGGCGCCTTCGACTTCATGGACGACGCGCTACCGCCGCCGCTGCGTTACGCGGCTTAGGCTTCGAGACTGTGCTCGAGCGTGATCTCGCAGTCGAGCAGCTTCGACACCGGGCAATTCTTCTCGGCTTCCTCGGCGATCTTGGCGAATTCGTCGGCTGCGATCCCCGGCACCTTGCCGGTCAGCGTCAGCGCCGATTTGGTGATCGTGAAGCCGCCGTCCTGCTGTTCGAGCGTCACCGCGGCGCTCGTTTCGAGCGAGTCGCCCGAATAGCCCGCGCGCGCGAGGCCGAAGGACAGCGCCATGGTGAAGCAGGCCGCATGCGCCGCAGCGATCAGCTCCTCGGGATTGGTCCCGGGCTGCCCCTCGAAGCGCGTCCCGAAGCCATAGGGCTGCTTGTCGAGTACGCCCGACTTGGTCGTGATCGATCCCTTGCCCTCCTTGCCGAAACCTTCGTAGCGGGCCGATGCGCGATTGACGGTCATGCGATTTCTCCTGGGTTTGATGGATGGGTTTGTCGAGCGTGGAAATGGAAAAGGCCCCGGGACTCGGGAGTCCTCATGCGGCGAGCAGCCTACCCCTCGCACCCACCCGCTGCCATGCCTTTTCGTGAAAGAAGAAGGCGACCGCATTGATGCACGGCTCGATGATCGCGATCCCGCCCGCGAGGGCGACCGATCCGGTCATCACATAAGCGACGCTGAATCCGATCGTCAGATGGATCGACAGATAGGTGAAGGTCTTGATCAGGTCGGTGGGCATGGCCCGTCTCCAGCAGCTGGGAACCCGGCGAAGTTAAGATCGGTTCGCAACAAGCGCCAGCGAGGGCTTTCGCTCAGTCTGATCGATTTTTCCGCGTTACGCCCGCCCGGTCGAGTTCGGGCCCGAGCCGCCCGCCGAGCCACATCGCCCACATCTTGAAGTCCGCGGCGAGACTCCACAGCGGATAGGTGAAGGTCGCGGGCCGGTTCTTCTCGACCCCGAAATGCGCAACCCAGGCAAAGAAATAGCCCGCAACCGGCAGCGCGACCAGCCAGCCCCAGCGGCCGCTGACCGCCGCCGCGACCGCGATCGCCACCACCAGGCTGGTCCCGACATAATGCAGCGCGCGCGTCGACGCCTTGCTGTGCTCGCGCAGGTAAAAGGGCCAGAACTCGGCAAAGCTGGTGTAGAGCCGCGGCATGATGCGAAGGATGCTGCGCCCCACGCGCGGCGTCAAGGCGGGCGCTAGTGTTGGACCGCTCCGGTAGTCGGCATTGGGGTGGAGAGCTGTCGTATAGTTTCGTCATGCTGAACTTGTTTCAGCATCCAAGGCCTGACCTCCGATCCCGCGCAGCGCCGAAGGAAATGGCTGGGCCATTGACCCTGAAACAAGTTCAGGGTGACGAAATATGGAATGTCTTGTTTCGGTCGTTTCCACCCGGTGCACATCGGCAAAAGAAAAGGGCCGCGAATTGCTCCGCGGCCCATCTCTTTTCGCCTGACGGCCCCGATCAGAGATCAGAAGACGCGGGCATATTGTTCGTTGCCGACGAAACCCAACTTGCCGACGCCGCTGCGCTTGATGACCGCCATGACATTGTCGACGACGATATAGCGCGCATAGGGGTCGGGCTGGACCTGCAGTTCAGGTTCGACCGGCATCGCCTTGGTCTGTTCCAGATATTGCGCCAGCTGCGCAAGGTCGACCGGCGTTCCGTTCCAGGTGATCGTCCCTGCGGGGTCGATCATCACCTTGTTCTTCTCGGGGTCGACATTGCTTTGGCTGTCGGTCGGGATCGGCAGGTCGATCTTCACCGCGTGGGTCTGGACCGGGATGGTGATGATGAACATGATGAGGAGCACGAGCATGACGTCGATCAACGGCGTCGTGTTCATGTCCATCATCGGTTCGTTTTCGTCCCGATCTCCAACTGCCATGGACATGCGATTATTCCTTCGTTCCTAAACGGAAGATCGCCTTAGAGGCGACCCACCGTGCCCGAGCCAGGAGCAGGTTCGGAAATGAACCCGATCTTCTGGAAGCCGGCATATTGCATCGTATAGATCACGCCGCCGATGCACTGGTACGGCGTGTTCACGTCGCCGCGGATGTGCACTTCGGGGAAGTTCTCTTCGGTGATGTTCTGCACGCCGCCGATATCTTCGATCAGCTTTTCAAGCTTGGCCTGCCCGCGTTCGAGCAGTTGTTTCGAATCGACCGGGGCCTGGCCCCAATAGACTTCGCAGGCACTGCTGTCGGCATTGGGCTCGCCATCACCGTCGGTGTCGGCCGAACGGATCGACAGCAGCACATTTTCAGGCTTCGTCGTCGTCGGCTCGAAGGCCACGTCGGGCAGCTTGAGGTTCACCGTCTCCAGCACCACGGGAACCGTGATGAGGAAGATGATGAGCAACACAAGCATGATGTCCACGAGCGGGGTCGTGTTGATTTCGGACATCGGGGCGTCTTCACCGCCACTGTCGCCTACACTCATCGCCATAGGATTAGCATCCTGTCACAAAATTACTGTCACGGACTTGGGGTGGCAAGCCAGCGGCCTGCGTCCTAGTCCAGCGGACCCCGCCCTTCGCCATGCGGCGGGGGGCGGGGATCCAGGAACCAATCAGGCCTTCTTCGGCGCCGCGGCCGGAGCAGCGGCCTTCGCCGGAGCGAGCGACGCCGGCTTCACCTGGCCGTTCGACATGATCGAGCCGAGAACGTCGTTCGAGAAGGTCGAGAGACGGCGGGCAATCGACTTGTTGCGGCTCTGGAGCCAGTTGAAGGCGAGCACCGCGGGAACCGCCACGATCAGACCGATGGCGGTCATGATCAGAGCTTCACCGACCGGACCGGCGACGGTATCGATCGAGGCCTGGCCCGACGCACCGATCTTCACCAGCGCGCGAAGAATACCGATAACCGTACCGAACAGGCCGACGAACGGCGCGGTCGAACCGACGGTCGCGAGGAAGGCGAGGCCGCCGTTGAGCTTCGAGTTGATGTGGTTCTGCGAACGCTCGAGCGTGCCGTGCATCCAGTCATGGGCTTCGACGGGATCGGTCAGCTTGTTATGCTCTTCGTTGGCGCGCAGGCCGTCTTCGACGACCTGGCGATAGGCGCTGTTCTTTTCCAGCTTCGAAGCGCCGTCGGCGAGCGTCGGCGCGCGCCAGAAATTGGCGTCGACCGCCTTGCCCTGGCCGATGACCTTGTTCTGCTCGAACAGCTTGGTGAACAGGATATAGAGCGTGCCGACGAACATGATCAGCAGGACGAGGAAGGTGACCTGCGACACGATGCCGCCTTCGCAGAGCGCGGGGACGAGGCCGTAGGGGTTCTGGCCCTCTTCCTTCACGCACATCGATGCGGGCATCAGGCTCATGCCTGCGTCGTGAGCGGCGGCCGGCGCCGCAGCGGCGGCATTTGCGATCAGATTAAACATATAGGAAATTCCCTCTCAAAATATTCAAAATCGAAAACAGGTGGTCCGGCGCCGATCAGCGCGGAATCTGCCAACGGATACGGTTGCTGTAGGTGCCGCCCGTCGGATTGCCCGCACGGTCCTTGCCCGGATTGAACCGGCCGCGGCGCGTGATGAGCTTGCAGGTTTCGGCATCCAGATCGGCGTGACCGCTCGACGACGTGATGTCGCACGAGGTCACGCGGCCCTCGACATTATAGGTCACGCGGAAACCCGCCGTGCCTTCGCGTTCCTCGCGCATGGCGCGCGCCGGATAGTCGTCGTTCGTCGCCCAGCGGCCCGGATTGCCACGCGGCGTACCGGCCTTGCTGAGGTCGGGCGTCGGCGGCGGAGCCGGCGGGGCCGGCGGCGTGAAGACGGGCGGCGGCGGCGTCGGCGGCGCCTTCGGCACCGACTGGACCGTATTGGTCGTCACCGGCGGCGGAATCGGCGACGGCGGCGTCACGACCGGCGGCGGCGGCGGCAGCTGATTGTCCGGCGGCGGCGGCGGCGGGGGCTCCTCCGGCGGCGGCGGCTCTTCGACGTCCACCACATCCAATTTTTCGGCGATTTTCTTGACGATGCTGATATTCAGGCCGTTGACCAGGCCATAGCCCAGCACTGCCGTAAACAGACCAACCAAGACAATCGCCACTACCCTGTTTTTAGGGTCGACATTATCACCATAAGCCATTCAGGGACGACGCTCCTTGCTAGATCATCCTGACACCAATTCCCAACCACCGGGACGGTTGCCAAATGCCCGGATGATTTCCGATGCGTTTTCACAGACCCGACGGCGCTACATCCGGCTTATTATGTTTTCGCCGGACGCTTCGCGGCCCGTCCTATCGCGGTGGCGGCACATTCGCAAACCCTTTATCAGCGGTTAATGTGCCTTGTCCCATGATGGGGATTCAGGCGCCGATACCGGTGTCACAGATGATGGAAAGTAGATCGATCATGCGCCTCCCTCACCCGGCCGCTATCGCCGGCATATTGACCTTGAGCTTTGGAATCCCAAGCGTTTCCGCGATGCAGGCGCCAGCGGGCGCCGCGGCGGCAAGCCCGTACACCTATGCCGACATCGCCGATCTGGCGACCGAAGCGCCGATCGTGCTGCACGCGCGCATCCACCGGGCGACCGACCTGAAACCCGAGCGCGCGCCCGGAGTCGCGGCAGGTCACGTCCGATTCTATGTCGAAGCCGACGTCGTCAGCCTGATTCGCGGCCGTGGACCGCTCGCCGCGCGAATCTCCTATCTCGTCGATTTGCCGGTCGATGCGAAGGGCAAGGCGCCGAAGCTCAAAAGGAAGCAGCCGGTGCTGATCTTCGCCGGCCCCGTCGCGGGTTCGGCGGCGGGTACCAACAGCACCGGCAGCGTCCGCTTGATCGCCCCCGATGCCCAGCTGCCGTGGGATCCGGCGACCGAGGCGCAATTGCGCGCGATCCTGACCGAGCTGGTCGAGCCCGGCGCCCCGCCCGCGATCACCGGCGTCGCCAACGGCTTCCACGTCCCGGGCACGCTTCCCGGCGAGGGTGAGACGCAATTGTTCCTGAATACCGAGACCGGCGATCCCGTGTCGCTCACCGTGCTGACCGCCGCCGACGGGTCGCGGCGCTGGGCCGCGGCGTTCGGCGAGATCGTCGACGGTTCGGCGGCGGTGCCCGCGCGCGATACGCTCGCCTGGTATCGTCTCGCCTGCGGCCTGCCGCGCCAGCTGCCGCTGAACAAGCTCGCGGGCACCCCGCCCGAGGACCGGCGCAAGGCGGCGTCGGACTATGGCGTCATCCTCGGCGCGCTCGGCGAATGCACGCGCACGCGGACGCCGCCGGTCGATTGATAGATCATCTTCGCCTGACGGCGAAGACGGCATCGCGCAGCGGAAACAGAAAAGCTTCCTTGTTTCGCGGGGAAAAGCCGATAGGGCGCTCGCGATGACGGGGCGAGGCTCCGTGCTTAAATGGAGTCCCGCATGTCCCCCTATTCCGCCCCGACCGCCCCCCGCCCGCCGCTGCGCGTCGCGCTCGCGGGGATCGGCGTCGTCGGCGGCGGGGTCGTCCGGCTGCTCGAGACCAACCGCGAGCTGATCGCGCGGCGGGCGGGGCGGCCGATCGAGATCGTCGCGGTGTCGGCGCGCGACCGGCACAAGGACCGCGGCGTCGACCTTTCGCGCTATCGCTGGGAAGACGATATGGACGCGATCGTCGCCGCCGACGATGTCGATGTCGTCGTCGAGATGATCGGCGGCGCCGACGGCCCGGCGCTGACGCTCGCGCGCCACGCGCTCGGCGCGGGCAAGGCGCTCGTCACCGCGAACAAGGCGATGATCGCGCATCACGGGCTCGATCTCGCGCGGCTCGCCGAGCAGAAGGACACGCCGCTCAAATATGAAGCCGCGGTCGCGGGCGGTATTCCGGTGATCAAGGCGATCCGCGAAGGCGCCTCGGCGAACGAGATTGCGCGCGTCTATGGCATCCTCAACGGCACCTGCAATTATATCCTGACGCAAATGGAACGAAACGGCGCGAGCTTCGCCGACGCGCTCGCCGCCGCGCAGGCGGAGGGCTATGCCGAGGCCGATCCGAGTTTCGACGTCGACGGCATCGACGCCGCGCATAAATTGGCGATTCTCGCCGCGCTCTGCTTCGGCACAAGGCTCGACATCGGCGCGGTGACCGCCGACGGGATTCGCGGGCTGATCGCCGCCGACATTCGCGAGGCCGAAGCCTTGGGGCATCGCGTCCGCCTGATCGGCATGGCCGAACGCGATGGCACCGACAAGGGCGGCGGCCTCTATCAGCATGTCCAGCCGTGCCTCGTCCCCGCCGACCATCCGCTCGCCTATGTCCCCGGCGCGCTGAACGCCGTGGTTGCCGAGGGCAATTTCGTCGGCCGCCTCTTCTTCGAGGGCGCGGGCGCGGGCGCGGGGCCGACCGCTTCCGCCATCGTCGCCGATATCATCGACATCGCGCGCGACGAATATGGCCCCGCCTTCGCGATGCCCGTCGACGTGCTCGACGCGGCGCCCGCCGCCGATGCCGGCGCGCGCGTCGGCAAACATTATGTCCGCCTGATCGTCGAGGACCGCATCGGTGTCCTCGCCGAAATCGCGGCGGCGATGCGCGACGCCGGCGTCTCGATCGAAAGCCTGATCCAGCGCGGCAGCGAGGACGGCAACGGCGTCGTCATCGTGCTCGTCACCCACGAAGGGCCCGCGCGCGCGATCCACGCCGCACTCGATATGCTGGGCGCGTCGGACCATGTCGTCGGCGCGCCGATGCACATGCCCATTTTGGCGCTTTAGGGCTCCCCTTCCGCCGGTGGCGGCGGATTGCCCGTTTCGGGATCGGTCCGCTCCTTCGCCATTTCATAAAGCGCATTATATTCGGGGCCCGGCGGATAACCGCCGCCGATCGAGATCCAATTATAGGGCAACTTGTCCATCGTCATCGCCTGCGCCTCGGCGCGGGGCAGCTTGGGCGGCGCCTCGCGACCCACCCCCGCGATCGCGCGCAATTCGGGGGTCAGGCGGTGGCGCTCGGTGTCGGTGCCGCACACGTTGATCGAGCCGTCCTCGGCGGGTTTGCAGCGCCGGATCGGGTCGATCATCTCCTTCGCATTGGCGGCCGCCGTTTCGGCGTCGCGCGGCGGCGGCGGCGCGGGCGGTCCCTGCACCTGCGCGGCGGCCGGCGCCGTTGCGGCCATCGCCCCGGTCATCACGGCGACACGGCTCAGGGTGAAAGCGGCACCGAATCGGGCGAAGCGTTCTCGACAAGTGGCGCGGGCGACCATATGGCGCGCACCATGCCCGACCGGGGCGCCAAGGCAAGATCAAAGACGGAGAGCGCGAAAGATGACGGATACCGGCAGCAACCTCGACCGGGTGCTCGTGCTCGAAATGGTGCGCGTCACCGAAGCCGCGGCGATCGCCGCCGCGAAGCTGATCGGCCGCGGCGACGAAAAGGCCGCCGATGCCGCCGCGGTCGAAGCGATGCGCACCGCCTTCAACACCCTCTATATGGACGGCACGATCGTCATCGGCGAGGGCGAGCGCGACGAGGCGCCGATGCTCTATATCGGCGAAAAGGTCGGCAACGCGCCGGGCAAGGGCCCCAAGATCGACATCGCGGTCGACCCATTGGAAGGCACGACGATCACCGCCAAGGCCGGCCCCAACGCGCTCGCGGTGCTCGCGATCGCCGAGGAAGGCTGTCTGCTCAACGCCCCCGACGTCTATATGGACAAGCTCGCGGTCGGCGCCGGCTATTCGCCGGGCGTCGTCGGTTTCGACAAGAGCGTGCGCGAGAATGTCGAGGCGGTGGCGCGCGAAAAGGGCTGCAAGCCCGAACAGATCATCGTCTGCGTGCTCGACCGCCCGCGCCACGAGGCGATCATCGCCGAGCTGCGCGCGATCGGTTGCGGCGTCGCGCTGATCCCCGACGGCGACGTCGCCGGCGTGATCGCGACGACCAACCCCGATACCAATATCGACATCTATATGGGATCGGGCGGCGCGCCCGAGGGCGTGCTCGCCGCGGCGGCGCTGCGCTGCGTCGGCGGCCAGTTCAAGGGCCGCCTGCTGTTCCGCAACGACGACGAACGGCTGCGCGCGAAAAAATGGGGCATCGACGATCTCGACCGCATCTACGACCTCGAAGATCTCGCCAAGGGCGACGTGATCTTTGCCGCGACGGGTGTGACCGACGGATCGCTGCTGCGCGGCGTCAAGCGCCGCCGCGACGGCGTGATGACCACCGAAACGGTGGTGATGCGCGCCTCGTCGGGCACCGTGCGCTGGGTCAAGGGCGAACATCGCGCGCATTGAGGACAGGCTGACAGCGGCCGTTCGCGGCCGCTAGCTTTTCCAAACCCGTTCGCATCGAGCGAAGTCGAGATGCCCCTCGGGCTAGGCGCTGCACCGGCGGGTGTCTCGACTTCGCTCGACACGAACGGAAACTGGGGGCGTCTGGAACTCACCCCCCAAAACTGACATCCCCTCAAACCCGCTCGCGCATCCCCTTCAGCAACCCCCGCCAATATTCCCCCAGCCGCCGCTGGAACAGCATCAGCTCGAACCCGTGCCGCGCGGTGTGGTTTTGCGGGATGGCGTCCCAGCCGCGATGCTCGACGGTCACGCGCGTTTCGCCGCCCACCGCCTCGAAGCGCACATCGACCTCGGTCGCCTGATCCTCCCGAAAACTCGGCAGGCGCCAGGCGAAGGTCAGCCGTTCGCCCGGCAGCCAGTGGCGCACCGCGCCGATCTCCCACTCCGCGCCATCGTCGAAGCGCGTGATGAGCCGCCCGTCCGGCCCTGCCGGGTCGAATCGCAACACACCGTCGCCTGCACGCGAAAGCTGGAACAGCGGATGGCTCCGCCACCATGTCCCGATGTCGCGGGTGAAGGCGGTGAACGCCGCCTCAGGCGTCGCCGCGACGCGCAGCGCGACGATCACCGCCGCGCTCATACGCCGCCCTCGACATGGCGCTTGAAGCTCGCGAGCTGGTCCGACCACAATGCCTCGGTCTCGGCGATCCATTGTTTGAGTTCGGCGGTCGCGCCGTCCTTCAATCGATAGATGCGCACGCGCGCGTCGAAGGTCGGATGCCCGTCCTCGACCAGCCCGCCTTCCTTCAGCGCCCGCAAATGCCGGCTCATCGCGGGCGGCGCGAGCCCGAGCGCGCCCGCGAGCTCGCCGGCGCTGCGCGGCCGCTCGCCGAGAAGCTCGATCGCGCGCCGCCGTTTCGGATCGGCGAGCGCGCCCAGCATCCGGTCGAGCGCCGCGCTCAATCGTCGAGCCGCGTCCGGGTCGTGAAACCGCCCGCAGCGTCCCAATCGTCGGCGGTCTTCTCTTCGACCGTTACGCCGAATGTCCAGATATGCCCCTCGGGGTCCTTCGCGCGGTAGGTGCGGTCGCCGTAGAATTGCGTCGAGGGTTCGGCGATGACGTCCGCCCCCGCCGCGCGCGCCTTTGCGCAATGCGCGTCGATATCCTCGCCGCGGCCGAGCTGGACGTGCACCGTCTGCGTGTTCTTGCCGCCGAGGTTCGCGGGACTGCGATGGTCGTCCGACCATTCATTGCCGACCATGATCGACGAATTGCCATATTCCATCTCGCTGTGTGCGAGATTGCCCTGATCGTCGAGCAGCACGAAGGCCGGCTCGAACCCGAACGCCGCCTCCAGCCAGCGGAACGCCGCCTTCGCGTCCTTGTAGCAGACGGCGCTCGCAAGCCCCTTGGAACGCGGATGATCGGCCATGTCTCGTCCCCCGATTCGCTATTTGATTTCCACTTCATAGAATATTTTCACATAAACGAAAATAAATCCTTTGCGCGGCGATTATGCTAGGCGCAGCGGATGACCGACAACCTCCGCAATCATATCAACGAGGCGATGACGCGGGCGGCGGACCATCTCGGAAAAGGCCGCGTCGCCGACTATATCCCCGCGCTCGCCAAGGTCGATCCCAACAAGCTCGGCTTCGCGCTCGCGCTCCCCGACGGCACCGTCCATAGCTCGGGTGACGCCGACGAGCCCTTTTCGATCCAGTCGGTGTCGAAGGTCTTCACGCTCGCGCTCGCGCTCCGCCGCGTCGGCAGTTCGCTGTGGGACAGCGTCGGGCGCGAGCCGTCGGGGTCGGCGTTCAATTCGATCGTCCAATTGGAAAGCGAACAGGGCATCCCGCGCAATCCGCTGATCAATGCGGGCGCGCTCGCGACCACCGACCGGCTGATCGACGGGCGCAGCGGCGATGCGGTCGCGGAAGAGATCGTCGATTTCATGCGCGCCCGCGCGGGCGACGACAGCGTCGAAATCGACTTCGACGTCGCCTTTTCCGAATCCGAAACCGGCGCGCGCAACCGCAGCCTCGCGCATTTCATGGACGCCTTCGGCAATTTGACGCACCCGGTCGAAACCGTCGTCGGCGTCTATTTCCGTCAGTGCGCGATCGCGATGTCGTGCCGCCAGCTCGCCCGCGCCGGCCTCTTCCTCGCGATGGAAGGCCGCGATCCGCTCAGCGGCGAACAATTGATCGAACCGCACCGCGCGCGGCGCATCAACGCGATCATGATGCTGTGCGGCCACTACGACAACAGCGGCGAGTTCGCCTTCCGCGTCGGCCTGCCGGGCAAGAGCGGCGTCGGCGGCGGCATCCTCTGCGTCGCGCCGGGACAGGGATCGATCGCGGTCTGGTCGCCGGGGCTGAATGAGGCGGGAACGTCACTGGCCGGCGCCGCCGCGCTCGAACATTTCGCTTATGCCGCCGGCTGGTCGGTGTTCGACTGAGCCTCAGTCGTCGGCGAGCAAAGCCAGCTTCACCCGCGCGATTCCGCTGCGCTGCATGCCGATCTCGCGCGCTGCGGCGTGGCTGACGTCGATCACGCGGCCGCGCGAAAAGGGGCCGCGGTCGTTGATGCGGACGACCACGCTGTCGCCGTTCGACATGTTGGTGACGCGCACCTTGCTGCCGAAGGGCAGCGTGCGGTGCGCCGCGGTCAACTCGCCGGGATCGAAACGCTCGCCGTTCGCGGTGCGATTGCCGGCGAGTTCATTGCCGTAATAGCTCGCCATTCCGCCATCGATTTCGGTTTCCATGTCGGCAGCGTCGGCCAGGGGAATCGCGCTGGCCGCGACCGCCGAAATGGCAGCCGTGTCGGTGTCCTGAGCCGCGGCCGACGCGACGAGCATCAACGGCATCACCAAGGTAACAAGCGCCCGCATGGCATCCTCCCTTTTCGGTGAGAGCGCCAAAAGCAGCGGCGGCCTGCCGAAACAAGCCGCCGCGCGTTAAACTGAACAGATTTTGCGCCCGGAAGTGCGAATCGGCGCGATTCTAAGGAACCGATCCGAAGTTACACGTCGAGATTCGCGACCGAAAGCGCGTTCGTCTGGATGAAGTCGCGGCGCGGTTCGACCTCGTCGCCCATGAGGCGTTCGAAGATTTCGTGCGCGACATCGGCCTGCTCGGCCTCGACACGCAGCAGCGAACGGTTCGACGGGTCGAGCGTCGTTTCCCACAATTGCTCGGCATTCATCTCGCCCAGCCCCTTGTAGCGGCTGATCGCGAGCCCCTTGCGGCTGTGCGCAAAGATCGCCTCGAGCAGTTCGGACGGGCGCGTGACCGGGTTGGCTTTCGCGTTCGTCGCCGCGGGAAGGTCGCTTTCTTCGCCATCGGCAACCTCGGTCTCAACCTCGGCCGCCGCGCCGCTCGCCTTCACCAGCCGGCCGGGCCGCGCATAGCTTTCGGCCTGTTCGGCGGCAAGCTTGTGCATGCGGCGCGCTTCCTGGCTGGCGAGGAAACCCGCGTCGATCGCATGATGATCGCTGACCCCGCGCCAGCGGCGTTCGAGCGTATAGCCGCCGCCCTCGACCGCTTCGACGGTCCACACCGCTTCGGCGCCGCCGGTCAGCGCGCGCTCGGCGGCGTTGAGCCACGTCGCCGCGGTCGCCGCGGCGCTGTGCCGTCCCGCGGTGTCGAGATCGGGATCGAGCGCGCCGGTCAGCGCGAGCGCCTCGACGAGCCCGTGATCAAGGCTGCGCGGCACATAACGCATCAGCGCGCGCAGGCGCCGACCATGCTCGATCAACGAGCGGAGGTCAGCGCCCGAGCGCGCGCCGCCCGCGGTTTCGAGCAGCAGCGCGTCGATCCCCGCGTCGACGAGATAATTTTCGAGCGCGGTGTCGTCCTTGAGATAGACCTCGCTCCGCCCCTTCGCGACCTTATAGAGCGGCGGCTGGGCGATGTAGAGATGACCGTTCTCGATGATCTCGGGCATCTGGCGATAGAAGAAGGTGAGCAAAAGCGTGCGGATATGCGCGCCGTCGACGTCGGCGTCGGTCATGATCACGATCTTGTGATAGCGCAGCTTTTCGAGGTTGAACTCGTCGCGAATCCCGGTGCCGAGCGCCTGGATCAGCGTGCCGACTTCCTTCGACGAGATGATGCGGTCGAAGCGCGCGCGCTCGACGTTCAGGATCTTGCCCTTTAAGGGCAGGATCGCCTGGACCTTGCGGTCGCGACCCTGCTTGGCGCTGCCGCCTGCCGAATCGCCCTCGACGAGGAAGAGTTCGCACTTCGAGGGATCGCGTTCCTGACAATCCGCAAGCTTGCCGGGCAGGCTCGCGATGTCCATCGCGCCCTTGCGCCGCGTCAGCTCGCGCGCCTTCTTCGCGGCCTCGCGCGCCGCGGCGGCGTCGATGACCTTCTGGATCACCGCCTTGGCATGCGCGGGATTTTCCTCGAGCCATTCGGTCATCCGGTCGGCCATCAGGCTTTCGAGCGGTTGACGGACTTCGGAGGAAACCAGCTTGTCCTTGGTCTGCGACGAGAATTTGGGATCGGGCAGCTTGACCGAGACGATCGCGGTCAACCCTTCGCGTATATCCTCGCCGGTCAGCGAGACCTTCTCTTTTTTGAGGATACCCGACTTGTCGCCATAGCCGTTCAAGGTGCGCGTCAGCGCGGCGCGGAACGCCGCGAGGTGCGTGCCGCCGTCGCGCTGCGGGATATTGTTCGTGAAGCAGAGGACATTTTCATAATAGCTGTCGTTCCACTCCAATGCGACGTCGATGCCGATGCCGTCGCGCTCGCTGCTGATCGCGATCGGATCGGGCAACAGCGCGGTCTTGTTGCGGTCGAGATAGCGGACGAACGCGCCGATTCCGCCTTCGTAGAACAGGTCGTGCGTCTCATGCTCGGCGTGGCGCGCATCGACGAGCTTGATCCTTACACCCGAGTTGAGGAAGGCGAGCTCGCGATAGCGGTGTTCGAGCTTTTCGAAATCGAACTCGGTGACATTCTTGAACGTGTCGGTCGAGGCGCAGAAGGTGACGCGCGTGCCCTTCTTGCCCGCGGGCGCCGGGCCGTTGACCTTGAGCGGCGCGACCGAATCGCCATGTTCGAAGCGCATCCAATGCTCTTCGCCATCGCGCCAGATCGTGAGTTCGAGCCATTCCGAAAGCGCGTTGACGACCGAAACGCCGACGCCGTGCAGGCCGCCCGACACCTTATACGCATTGTCGTCGCTCGTATTCTCGAACTTTCCGCCGGCGTGAAGCTGGGTCATAATGACCTCGGCCGCCGAAATGCCTTCCTCGGCATGGATGCCGGTCGGGATGCCGCGGCCGTTATCCTCGACGCTGACCGACCCGTCGCTGTTCAATGTGATCAGCACGAGATCGCAATGCCCCGCAAGCGCCTCGTCGATCGCATTGTCCGAAACCTCGAACACCATGTGGTGCAGGCCCGACCCGTCGTCGGTGTCGCCGATATACATGCCCGGCCGTTTGCGCACCGCGTCGAGGCCCTTCAGAACCTTGATCGAATCGGCGCCATAGGCGTTGGTGTTGGGCTGATTGGCGGGCGCGACCGGCGCCGTATTTTCTGGGGTGTCCGTCATATCGATTATATAGGGTCGCAGGCGGCAAAACCCAAGCGAAAATGCGGTTCTCGGGTCCTGACCGACGAGCGTTGCGCAGGGGCGCCGTGGCGGCTAGTTTCGCAGGCATGAAACAAGGTCTCGCTCCCCCCCTCGCCGCTCTCGTCGCCCTCTCGCTTGCCGCGTGCAGCCAGCCCGCTCCGCCCGCCGACAACGCCCCCGTCGTCGCGGGCGAACCTATCGCGACGCGCGCGGTGATGATCGGCACCGAAGGGCCGACCCTGCCCGCCTGTTCGAGCATCAGCCGCGTCAAGACGGGCGGCACCGACGTCTATTGGGGGCCGGACGAGACGCGCGCGGTCAAGGCGAAGCTCGCCGGCGGTGCGAGCGTGTCGCTATGCGAAGCGGCCGAGAACGACGCCTGGTTCGGCGTCGTCTTCGCCGCGCCCGGTACCGACCCCGACATGTGCGGCGTCGGCAAGTCGGTCCAGAATCCGCGCGAATATCAGGGTCCATGCCGATGGGGCTGGATCAAGGGCGGCACGGTACAGCTGGGCGGCTAGGTGCCGGCCGCAACGGGCCGCCGATGACCGATTTCCGCCGGAACACGACATTCCTTATCTCGTCACCCTGAACTTGTTTCAGGGTCCATGGCCTGCCGTTTCCTTCGGCGCAGCACCATATTCGAGTCCCGGCCATGGATGCTGAAACAAGTTCAGCATGACGAAGGTTGAAGGGCAATTCACCACCCCAAAACCGACATCCCACTACCCCCGGCAATCCTCGATCACCCGGCCAATCTCCGACTGCACCGGCAATGTCAGCGCGCCGCCGCCCGGCGCCTCCAGCGCGAAGCGGCCGCGGCTGAAGGCGATGCGGTCGAGCCGCGGGTCGCGGGTCGGAAGGTTCGCGCTGCCGCCGTCGAAGCGGAGCTGGTCGGTGCCCGCGCTCGTGCGCAGGCTGACATTGCCATCGAGCGCGGAGGTCATGCGAATGCCGCCGCCGCTGCACGCCATCGTCAGCAGCGCATTGGCGCTGCCCGTCGGCACGAAAGCGGCGGTGCGGCTGGCGGTGTCGTAACGCCACGCGCCGCGATCGACCGCGCGATCTTCCCACCCGGCCGTCGGGGTCGGCAGCGGCGCGGGCGCCGGCGCGGGAGCGACCGGCTGCGGCGCGGGGGGCGGCGCCGCGGGCTGGGGGATCGCGGCGCACCCCGCGACGACCAGCATCAGCGCCCCTGCCGCCGCATAGCGAAACCCGGACATTTTCATCCTCAAAACCCCTGCCAATCAATCACTTCACCCAGCGGGGCGCGCGGCACCGGCCACCGGTTCACCGCCGCGCCCTCGTCGGCATAGCCGATCGCGAGCCCGGTGAACAAAATCTGCCCGTCGTCCAGCCCCAGCGTGCGCCGGACGGTCTCACCATACATCGCCCAGCATTCCTGCGGGCAGCTGGCGAGGCCATGTTCGACGAGCAGCAGCATCACCGACTGCAGCCACATGCCCATGTCCGACCATTGCGGCGGCCCCATGATGCGCGAGCAATGGAGGAAAAGCATCACCGGTGCGTCGAAACCCCGGTAATTGTCCATGAACCGAGCGAGCCGCCCCCGCTTGTCCTCGCGCGGGATGCCAAGCGACGCGTACAGCGCCTCGCCGACCCCGAAACGGCGGTCGGTCCAGGGTTCGGTCAGTTCGCGGGGGTAGATGTCATATTCGGGCTGCTGCCCTTCGCGCCCCATCGCGATCCGCGCGGCGACTTCATCCTTCACCGCCTGCCAGGGTTCGCCGGTCAGCACCGTCACCTGCCAGGGCTGAAGGTTGCCGCCCGATGGCGCGCGCTGCGCCGCCGCGAAAATCTCTTTCAGCAGCGCCGGATCGACCGGCTGGCCCGTAAAGGCGCGCACCGATCGGCGCTTGTGCAGAGCTTCGGTAACGCTTCGATCAGTCGCTGGCATATTTATCCTCTCGCCGCTTGCCGAACAGCAATTTGCGTTCGAGCCGGGCTTTCAGCTGGCGGTAATAGGAAAGCAGGAAGACGTCATCCTCTTCGGCGATCGCGCGCCCGATCTTGGCGCGGATCGCGTCGGCGACCTCGCGCATCGCGCGCGGATCGCGGCCGCGGAGCACCTGTTCGAGTTCCTGCAGCTCGAAAATGCCATAGACGGCGAGTTCGGTCTCAGTGAAGAGCATCGCATCACCGGCGGCATCGACAGCGATATCGGCGTCGAGTTTCACGCGCTGCGCCATCACCACCCAGGTTCCCGCGATCAGGTCGCCCATCCGCATCCGGTCGCGGTTGAACAGCAGGAAGAGGCTGAGCGTCAGCGACCAGAGCACGCCCGCGAGCATGATCCAGCCCGAGACCATATCCTCGGACGCGCCCGCGCCGAGCATCATCAGCGGCAGGAACAGCTCAAGCTCGCGGATCAGATTGCGCGCGACCACCGCGTCGGCGGTGAGCCGGCCGCCATCGCGCGCGACGACACGGATACCCATCAGCCTTTTGCCTGGCGTCGCGGCGCGCTGGCCGAGCTCGAAGCCGACGAACCAGAAGGTGCGCAACACGAAGGCGCCGAGCATCCACACGACGACGGTGACGTCGGACCGCGAGGCGAGCCCGACCCACAGCATGAACAGCGAAAAGAGGAACAGCGCCAGCGCGATCAGTATCAGGTCGACGAGCAGCGCGCCGAAGCGCAGCCCCGCGCTCGCGATCCTGAGTTCGAGGTCGACACCCTCGGGCGTCACGAACGGGCGGATCTTCTTCGCTTTCGCGGCGCGCTGTTTGGCGTTGGCGGCGGCGGTCATGTCACATCCTCGCGCCGCGGGATGTAATAATAGGCGAGCCAGAAGAGCAGCATCAGCGTGCCGATCGCATAGCGGAGCATCGTGTCGGCGATGAGCTGACGCCCGAAACCTTCGAGCAGCCCGGCGGCGAACAGCATCAGGATCACGCCGACCATCACCTTGCCCGCCGTTCGCCCCGCCGCCGACGCCGCCTGCAACCGCCCGCGCGCGCCGGGAAAGACGACCGCGGTGCCGATGCGAAGGCCCGCGGCGCCCGACAAAGCGGCGGCGAACAATTCGGTGGTGCCGTGGATGAACAGCCAGCCGCCGAAATCGAAGCCGAGCCCCTTGGCGGAAAAGACCGCCATCATCGCGCCGAGCCCGATCCCCTGATAATATTCGAGCATCAGCGTCGGCACGCCGAAGGCGAAGCCGAGCGCGAAGGACAGGATCGACACGCGGCTGTTGTGCGTGAACAAATAGGTCGCAAAGACGTGGAGCCCGCTTTCGCCCTTCTCCGCCGCTGCCTTGCCATGCCCCAGCGTCGTTTGCAGATATTCGGCGGTCGCGCGCGGGTCGCGCCCCCCCGACATCTCCTCGTCGACGAAGTTGAAATACCATTCGGGGTTGCTCGATACGAGCGAATAGCTGGTCAGCGCGCCGAGCAGGATGACCAGCGCGATGATCAGCGTCTCCTTCCACACCGACCGCACCGCGGCGGGCCAGTCATAGAGGAAA
Organism: Sphingopyxis italica; assembly: GCF_011926545.1. Lineage (GTDB taxonomy): Bacteria > Pseudomonadota > Alphaproteobacteria > Sphingomonadales > Sphingomonadaceae > Sphingopyxis > Sphingopyxis italica. Next base: position 1,311,404 of record NZ_JAATIT010000001.1, read on the forward strand.
AAGCGGCGGAGACGGTTCCAGCGGCTTTCGCGCACCCCATAGACGAGGAAATAGCCGCGGATCGACAGCGCCTCGAGATGATCCAGCAACGCCTTGTCGAGGCTCGTCGCGCGCGCGATCGACAGCGACGACAGCGTCGCGCGATAGAGCAGGGGAAGCTGAAGCAGCTCGTCGCTGGTCAGCGCCTTCGCGCCCTTCTTCTCGAGCTTGGTCAGCAAAAAGTCGAAGGCGATCCAGTCGGCCTCGCGCTCGGCGCGAAAACGGCTGGTCGAGAAGTTCGGCGCGTCGATCGTGCGGGTGGGGATGGCAGTCGGGATCACAAACTGCATCATAGGCTACCTTGGCGCTTGATGCCGAGATAGGCCTCGACCGCGCTCGCCCCCATCGCGTCCGCGGGAACTTCGATTACATCCGCGCCCAAACGCTGGAGCCGTGCGATCACCAGCTGCCGGTCGCGCAGCATCGCCGCGGCGACGTTCGACCGCGTCACGTCGGCGCCGGTCTCGGGCCGCCGCCGTTCTTCGCTCTCGACCTCCTCGTCGCGGATCACGACGAAGAGCAGACGATGCTTCTGCGCCAGCCGCCCGGCGGCGCGGATCATCAGGTCGGCGCTCGTCGCGTCGGTGAATTCGGTGAAAAGGATGATCAGCGAACGGCGGTTGAGCTGCGCGCTGAGCGTCGTCAGCGCGAGGGTGAAATTGCTCTCGACATGGGCATAGTCGATCAGGCTCGCGGCGCGCTGCAGCGCCGGGAAATCCTGCGTGTGCATATAGGCCGGGGTCAGCGTCTGCGGCTTCGCGGCGAAGGAGAAGAAGCTGATCCGGTCGTTCAGTTTCAACCCGACATAGGCGAGCAGCAGCGCCGCCGACACCGCGCGGTCGACGCGCGGCATGCCGCCGACCGGCTCCGCCATCGTCCGCCCGCTGTCGATCGCGAGGACGACGCGGTTGTCGCGTTCGACGCGATATTCCTTGGCGAGCAATTTGACGTGGCGCGCCGAGGCGTTCCAGTCGATCGCGCGCCGATCCATCCCCGGCTGATATTCGGCGAGCGATTCAAACTCGGCGCCTTCACCGCGAAAACGCTGCTGGCGGAGGCCGAACCAGCTGTTGCGCTGAAAGAGCCGGCTGCCCTCATCGGTCACCGCGCGCAGGCTCGGCACGACGTTGATCATGCCGTCGATCGGAAATTTTCGCTGTTTCCAGACGAGCCCGAGCGGCCCCGCCCAGCGGACCCACAATGCCTCGATTTGCGCCTGCCCGCGCCGCGATGCGGTGAGCGCGAGCGTGCGGACGAGCGTGTCGCCCGTGCCGACGCGGCGCATATCGCCCGCAAGCCGCCCGCCTTCGGCGAGCCGTTCGTCGAGCGCGAGCGCGAGTTCGGCGCGCGGCGGGACACCGCGGCCGCTTGCGGTGAGCAACAGGTCAAAGGGATCGCCGACCCCGACCTGATGCGGGAAACGCGCGTCGAGCATCAAGTGACGCGGATTCGCGCCGGCGACGGTGTCGAGGATCAGGCAGCCGATGATCACGCCGATCCAGCCAGGCGCGACCAGCCACAACTCGGGCCGGATCAGCCCGAGCGCGAGCGCCATCGGCGCGCCCGCGAGCAACAAGTAGATCGCGCGCCGCGTCGGGTAGATCACCGCGGCACCTCTTCGCGTTCGAGCAGCGCCGCGACGACCTGTTCGACATTGCGTCCCTCGATCTCGGCGGCGGCCGACAGGATGACGCGGTGGCGAAGCACCCCGGCGGCGAGGCGCTGGATGTCGTCGGGAATCACATAGTCACGTCCGTCGAGCGCCGCCGCCGCGCACGCCGCGCGTGCCAGCAAGGTCGCGGCGCGCGGGCTGGCGCCACATTCAAGGTCGGCGCTCTCGCGCGTCGCGCGCACCAGCCGGACGATATAGTCGACGATCTCTTCGGCGAGCCGCACGGTCGCGATGATGTCGATCGCTTCGCCGATCCCCGTGGCGTCGGCGACCTGCGTCACCCCGAAATCGCCGACCGCGGGGCTTTTGAAGCGCCCGCCATGGTCGGCGACGATCCGCCGTTCCTCGTCGGCGTCGGGATAATCGACGACCAGCTTGAACAGGAAACGGTCGAGCTGCGCTTCGGGCAGCGGATAGACACCCTGCTGCTCGATCGGATTCTGCGTCGCGAGCACGGTGAAGCGCGGGCTCATCACATGCGACTCGCCGCCCACCGTGACGCGTCGTTCCTGCATCGCCTCGAGCAGCGCGGCCTGTGTCTTCGGCGGAGTGCGGTTGATTTCGTCGGCGAGCAACAGCTCGGTGAAGATCGGCCCCTTGGTGAGGGTGAAGCTCGACGTCTGGAAGTTGAACAGGTTCGACCCCAAAATGTCGCCGGGCATCAGGTCGGGGGTGAACTGGATGCGCCCGAAATCGAGCCCCGTCGCGCGCGCGAACGCTTGCGCGAGCAGCGTCTTCGCCGTCCCCGGCGGCCCTTCGAGCAGGACGTGCCCGCCCGCGAGCAGCGCGATCGTTACCATGCGCGTCAGCGGCCCCTGTCCGAACACGGCCTTGGCGACCTCGCCCTCGATCGCGGCACCGAGCGCCTGGACGCTTTCGACCCCTTTGCCGACGGGATTAGCTGTCACGGAGTAGATCCTTCCTGATGTCGTGCAGTGCCTGTGCGTCCGCAACGAATTCGTGGGTGTTGCGCGCGAGCGGCAGGCGCCGCGCGAGCGAAGAGAAAAGGTCGCCGCCGCCGCGCAGATGCTTGTCGATCCATACGGCGGTTTCGGCATCGTCGAGCCCTGCGGGCGCGTGCAAGCGTCTTGCGATCGCGGTGCGTTGGCTCTTCACATAGGCGTCGGCGCCATCGAGTTCGCGCCGCGCCTGCCGGATCAGATCGGCGCTGTTCGCGATCAGCGCCGCCTTCGAAACCGGGATCGCGCGGCCGGGCTTCAGCGCCGGGCCGAAGCGCATCCACGCCTGCCACAGCGCCAGCAGTCCCGCCGCGAGCAGGCAGAGCGTGATGCCGATGAAGGGCGGGACGAAGGCGAAGCGGAGCAGCGAACGCTGACCGCCGAAGCCGTTGAGTGTCACGTCGAAGGCGAGCCCGTCGGCATCGGCATAGTCGGCGACGGCGTCGATCAGCATCGCGCCGCCGACCGCCCCGTCGCGCGAGGCGAAGGCGAGGTTGTTGATGAGGTCGGGGTCGGCAAGAATGTAAAGATCGCGGTCGCCGACCTGCGCCAGCACCGCGCCGCCGCCCGGCCCGGCAATCAGCGTTTCGAGATTGTCGCCCGAAATCGTCTGGACATTGCCGGGCAACCAAGCGGTGAAGCTGTGCCCGGCAAGCCGCGCTGGCACCTGTTGCGCCTTGCTCGGCGCAGCCTCGATCGCGACCTTTCCGAAATGCGCGGGCGGCAGCATCGCGACCGGCGGGCGGGCGGGAAAACCGACACTGACCCAACCCGGCTTCTGCGTCTGGCCCGGCACGGCCATCGTCTGCCATTTGGGCAGCACGATCAGAGCAGGCCCCCGACGCCCGGCGTCGAGCAGTTCGGCGATCTCGGGCGCACGGGTGCGGTGCGTCGGGGTCAGCACCAGCAGCGGCTCATATTCCTCATAGCGCGTCGTCTCGACGCGGCGGCGAAGCTCGACCTCGGCGCCCGCCCGCTCGGCAAGGTCGACGATCCCGGCATAGCCCGGCGCCGCCTTCGACAGCGCATGGCCGCCGCCGTCGTTGCCGCTGCTGAGCTGCGGACCGAGGGCGATGAGCGCCCATAGCGCGATGAAGGCGATCACGCCGATCGCGACGACACCGACGATCAACCGCGGGTTGAAGCCATGATCGTTGGCGGCGGCGGCGTCGCTCATGCGCGCGCCCAATTCTTCGGCACCGTCAGCTCGGCATAGGCGGCGCGGCATTGCTCCCACGCCCTCGCATCAATCGACCGCCCGCCGAACAGGCTGATCTCGACCGCGCGCGCGATGCGGCTGAACGCGCCGCGCGCGGCCGGCGGCAAGTCGTGCGCCTCGGCAAGGTCGCGCGAGGTCATGGCAGGTTTGACGAGACCCGGACGTCTGCCCTCGATGTCCTCGACGCTGCGATAGAGCAATAGATGCGCGGCTTCGGCAAAGCGCCCCTCGGCGGCAAGCGCATCGGCCTCGGCGAGCAGCGCGCGCGCCGCCCCAGCCTCGGCTTTTCCAATATGGTCGTCGGCGTCTTCATCGCCGCGTTTGCGGCCGAAGCGCAGATTATCGACCCACCGCGCAAAGGCGGGGACGAAATGATAGAGGAGGAACAGCAGGATGAGCGCGACCGCCACCCACATCAGCGGCTTCGCCGCGGGCGCGCTCCATTCGAAGAAATTGCCGATCGCGTTGAAGAGCGACTTCAGCCACTCGGGTGTCGGAGGCGGCGGCGGCGGTGGCGGCGGAAAGGCGGTCTGGATCTCGCCGCCGGCGATCGTCTGGCTATAGCCCGGATCGACGAGTTCGGGATCGAGCAGCCAGCCCCCGCCCCTGTCGGCGCTCAATGCGTCGGCGCTCGATGTGTCGGCAGCGGCCGACGCCTGGGCGATCCACATGGATATCATGTTGAAAAGATGATCTCGCCCCGCTCGGTCATTGCCGATCTTGGTAGCGCGAGCGTGCGCGAGAAGGCAAGAGAGGAGGGCAAGAGATGCTTGCGCGCCGGACTGCCCCGTTCTAGCGCGCGGCAAAACGGCCCTGTGGTTACGATTGCAACCAAAGGCCGCGCGACAGGAGAGACAGGTGGACGCGGCGCAGGCGGTACATGAAAAATTCCTCGCGGCACTGGCAGGGGGCGTTCTGCCCGATCGCGCCGACACGCCCGACCCCGCCGCCGCCGGCCTGTCGCGCGCCGAAGCGACCGATATCTTCCTGTCGCAGTTGACCAGCCGCCAGATGGACCGGCTGTCGCGCCATCTGCAGGCGCGGGGCGAGGGGTTCTATACGATCGGCTCGTCGGGGCATGAGGGCAATGCCGCGGTCGCGGCGGCGCTGCGCGTCACCGACATGGCGTTCCTCCACTATCGCTCGAACGCCTTTCAGCTTCATCGGTCGCGCCAGCTTCCCGGCGGTACCCCGACGTGGGACATGCTGCTGAGCTTCGCCGCCTCGTCCGAAGATCCGATCTCGGGCGGGCGGCATAAGGTGATCGGGTCGAAGCCGCTCAATATCCCGCCGCAAACCTCGACGATCGCCTCGCATCTGCCCAAGGCGGTCGGCGCGGCTTTCTCGATCGGAATCGCGCGCCGGCTCGGCATGACCGGGCTGCCGCTGCCCGATGATGCTGTCGTGCTGACGAGCTTCGGCGACGCCTCGGCAAACCATTCGACCGCGCAGGGCGCCTTCAACACCGCGGGCTGGGCGGCGTTCCAGGGCTCACCGATGCCGCTCATTTTCCTCTGCGAAGACAATGGTATCGGCATTTCGACGCGCACGCCGACGGGCTGGATCGAGGCGCAATTCCGCCACCGCGCGGGGCTGCACTATATCAAATGCGACGGCACCGACCTCGTCTCGGCCTATGCCGGCGCCGCCGAGGCGGCCGAGTATGCGCGGCGCACCCGCAAGCCGGTTTTCCTGCACATGGCGACGGTGCGTCTCTATGGTCACGCCGGGTCGGACGTGCAGGGCGCGTACCTCCCTAAGGCGCTGATCGAGGCCGACGAGGCGCGCGACCCGCTGCTCGCGGGTGCCGCGCTGATGACCGAACATGGCTGGATGAGCGCGGGCGAGATCGCCGAAGCCTATGAGGAGATCGGCGCGACCTTGGCGCGGCAGGCGGAGGCGGCGATCCAGCGGCCCAAAATCACCACTCCGAAGCATGTGATGGACAGCCTGATCCCGCCGAAACGCGAGGTGGCGCGGCCTAACACCCCGACCGACGAAGACCGCAAGGCGATGTTCGGCAGCGATGCCGGCGCGATGGACAAACCCCAGCATATGGCGCGGCTTTTGAGCTGGGCGCTCGCCGATCTGATGCTCACGCATAAGGAAATCGCCGTCATGGGCGAGGATGTCGGGCCAAAGGGCGGCGTCTACAATGTCACCGCCAAGCTTCATCAGCGTTTCGGATCGGCGCGCGTCGTCAACACCCTGCTCGACGAACAGGCGATTCTCGGGCTCGCGATCGGCATGGCGCATAACGGCTTCCTGCCGATGCCCGAAATCCAGTTCCTCGCCTATGTCCACAATGCCGAAGACCAGATTCGCGGCGAGGCGGCGACGCTCAGCTTCTTCTCCGACGGGCAATTTACCAACCCGATGGTGCTGCGCATCGCCGGGCTCGGGTACCAGAAGGGCTTCGGCGGCCATTTCCACAACGACAACAGCCTCGCCGTCTTCCGCGACATTCCGGGCGTGATCCTCGCGGTGCCGTCGAACGGGCGCGATGCGACCCAGATGCTGCGCGAATGCGTGCGGCTCGCGCGCGAGGAGCAGCGCGTGATCGTCTTCGTCGAGCCGATCGCGCTTTATATGACGCGCGACCTCCACGAAGAAGGCGACGGCCTGTGGACCAGCGTCTATGAAGCGCCCGGCGACGGCACGCCGATCCACTTCGGCGACGTCGGGGTGCATGGGCAGGGCACCGACCTCGCGATCGTCACCTACGGCAACGGTTATTATCTCTCGCGGCAGGCCGAGAAGCTGCTTGCAGCCGACGGCGTGAAGGCGCGCGTGATCGACCTGCGCTGGCTCGGTCCGGTCGACGAGGACAAGCTTGTCGCCGCGGTGGGTGACGCCAAACGCATCCTGATCGTCGACGAATGCCGCATCACCGGATCGCAGAGCGAGGCGCTGATGGCGACTTTCGTCGAGCGCACGCCGGTCAAGAAGCTGAAGCGTATCGCCGCCGACGACAGCTTCATCCCCTTGGGCCGCGCTGCGACGCTGACCTTGCCGAGCCGCGATTCGATCTATGCGGCCGCCAGCGAGCTGCTGACATGAGCGCGCGCAAGACCGCGCTGGTCGTCGCGCCGGGGCGCGGTACCTATGGTAAGGGCGAGCTAGGCAGCATCGCGCGGCTGCACGGCGCGCACTTTGGCGACCTTATCGCGAATTTCGATGCGCAGCGCCGCGACCGCAGTCAGCCGACCGTCACCGAACTCGACGGCGCCGACCGCTTCAGCGTCGCGACGCATATGCGCGGCGACGTCGCGGCGCCGCTGATCTACACCGCGACCGCGCTCGACTATCTGAGTATCGACCGCGACAAATATGACGTGGTCGCCGCCCTCGGCAATTCAATGGGCTGGTACAGCGCGCTGGCGCTCGGCGGGGCGGTTTCGGTTGAGGACGGCTTCCGCATATCGAACGCGATGGGCCTCAACAGCCAGACGCACGGCCCCGGCGGACAGATATTGCTGCAAGTCGTCGACGAGGATTGGCGCCCGGTTCCGGGCCTCCGCGCCGCGCTGCTCGATCTCGTCGCCGCGATCGACGCGCGGCCCGATCACGCCCTCGCGCTCTCGATCGACCTTGCCGGAATGCTGGTGCTTGCCGGCAATGAGGAGGGCCTCGCCGCGCTGCTTGCCGAAGCGCCGGCGACGCCGGGGCGCGACCCCCTACGCCTCGCCGGTCACGGTCCCTTCCACACGCCCCTGATGTTCGGCAGTTCGGACAAGGCGAAAGCCGAACTGCCCGCCTCGCTGTTCGGCCGTCCCGCGCTGCCTCTCGTTGATGGCCGCGGCCATATCTGGCGCCGCTTCTCCAGCGATCCTGCCGAGATTGGAGATTACAGCTTCGGCCACCAGATCCTCGCGCCCTATGATTTCGCCCTCTCGGTGGAGGTGGCGGTCAAGGAGTTCGCCCCCGACGTGATCATCCTGCCCGGCCCCGGCGACACGCTCGGCGGCGCGATCGCGCAATCGCTGATCGGCATCGGCTGGCGGGGCCTTGCTGGCAAGGCGGATTTCATGGCGCGGCAGGCGTCGGACCCGATCCTCCTATCGATGGGCCGCGCCGATCAGCGCGCGCTTGTCGTCCAGTCATAGACGCCGGACAACATAGGGCCGGCAGAGAGGAACGTCTCTGCCGGCCCTGTTGTTTGCCCGGGATCAGGTGGGGTTGACCCCGGGCGGATGAACGGCAGCGCCAATGGGGACCAACTCAAGGGCGGTAGACCGTTCATTTTCCTTATAGGCGCACCGCGCGGTGCTTGGCCGGGTTCCCGCGCGATCATGCACCGAAACGGACCCGATCAACCGGCGCGGCGCGCGCATGTTCGGCGGTGAACTGCAACCGCAGCAGTTCGGCGACATTGCCCGCGCCTGCGCGTCGCATGATATTCGCGCGGTGTACTTCGACCGTGCGCGGACTGAGCGCGAGTTGCCGCGCGATCGCCTTGTTGCCGAGCCCGGCGGCAATCGCGTCCAATATGTCGCGCTCGCGCGGGGTCAGCGCCGCCAATCGCGCCTCGGCCTCGCGGCGCCGGACGAACGCGCCTTGCGCCGCGCGCCAGTCGACAAGTGCGATATCGATCGTGCGCCGGACGAGGCGCGGATCGAGCGGCGCGGGCAGCAAATCCCGCGCGCCGCCGCGCAGAATGGCGCGCGATTCGGCGATGCTGAGCTGCTCGGCGGCGACGAAGGCAAAAATGGCGGGATGCCGGGCGATCCGCTCGAGCAGCGCCGCGCCGTCGGTCCGCCCCGGCTGGCGCCAGCGAAAGAGCAGGATAGCGCACAGATCGCCGCCCTCCGCCTCGATCCATGCGTCCGCGCTCGCAAAGCTGCGCACGACCCGCTCGCCTCCCGCCGCAAGCGCACGAAAACACGCCGCCCGTTCGACGGGATCGGGCAGGATCAGATGGATATGGCCCCCGCTTTCGGTCACGCTGCGATGCTGCGCCCCGAGTAACCGGACGGACAGCGCGAAAGGGTCGAAGGCGGCGCCATTTCGGCGCGTTTTCTGGAAAATTCGAGGGCAATTTAGCGGAGCTGGCAGATGTCGAGGAGGTTCATGTCGTCATAGTCCTGATTCTCCCCGGCCATCACCCAGATGAATGCGTAGGCGCTGGTTCCCACGCCCATGTGGATCGACCAGGGCGGGGAAATCACCGCCTCGCCATTCGCCATGACGATATGGCGGGTGGCGTCGCCCTGCCCCATGAAGTGCATCACCCGGCCTTGCTCGGGATCGTCGAGATCGAAATAGAAATACACCTCGCTCCGGCGTTCATGCACGTGCGGCGGCATCGTGTTCCACACGCTTCCCGGCTTGAGGATCGTGAGGCCCATCGCCAGTTGCGCGCTGTCGCACACGCCCGGGATGACGAGCTGGTGGATCGTCCGGTCGTTGGCCGTCTCCAGGCTGCCGCGCTCGAGCATCTTCGCGTTGGCGAGCGGCAGTTTGCGCGTGTCGAAGGCGCGATGGGCGGGGGATGAAGCCAGATAGAAACGCGCGCCATCGCCGGAGAAGGCGACGTCTTTCGCACCCATCGTGACGTACAGGCTGTCTTTCGCGCCCAGCGTGAACGGCTCGCCATCGACGGTCACGGTGCCTTCGGCGCGCCCGACATTGACGATGCCCAGTTCGCGCCGCTCGAGGAACGGGTGGCCGGCGGCCGAAGCGGGCTCCGATTGATCGGGCAGCCGGACGCTCCCGCTCTCGACCAGCACCCCGCCGATCGCCAGCCGATCGGCATGCGTATAGTTGAGCACGCATTGGTTCGGGCGGAACAAATTCTGAATAAGATAGCGGTCGCGCAGTTCATCATTGGACACGCACGCCATCATGTCCGGATGGGTGGCGTAATAGGTTCGATCGAACATGACTGCTCCGAAAAAAGACCGGGCGGGCGGCGCCGCCCGGGTCAAAAGGGCCGCGTGCAGCCGTCAGAGCGCGAAGCGCCGACGACCGCACGGGCAGGGGGGAGGGCTATTTCGTTTTCCGGAAGACCGGCGGCGTGAACGCACCGTTCGTCGCGACGTCCCACACCTCGATGCGCGCCCATTTGCGGCCGCTGAGGTCGACGCGCTTCTCGATCGTGCGGCTTCCGAAGGGGGCGGCGCCGGTCAGGTCGATGCGATCGCGATAGACCTTGCTGCCATCGCCGCTGACGATCTCGGCGAAGGCGGGCGGGAAGGTCCATTCGATCTTCGCGCGCACCACGCTATTGCGTCCGAACGCGGCTTCGTCGCCGCTCTTGGCGCCGCCGATCGTGAATTCGGGAATCAGCACTTCGCCGGTGGTGGTGAAGAACTTGCCGCCGCGCAGCGCGTCGAGCACGCTCTGCCAGCCATCGGAATAGCGCGGCAATGGCCCGTCGAGTTTGAGATAGTTGATGTTCATATGCGCATAGAGTTCGCTCTCGTCGGAGATCTGGAACACGTCGACCTCGCCGGGGGCGAACTTGCGCTCGGACGGTTTCGTCGCCCAGTTGTTCATGTCGTCGAGCGTGTCGAGCACCCGCCAGCCGAGGCGCGGCTGCGAATAGTCCACCGGCATATTCTTCCACGCACCGCCGAGGAAGCGGTCGCTCTTGAAGAAGGCGGTGTCCTTGTGCTTGTCGGGGAAGCCCGTCGATCCCTTGATCCGCGGGTGCGCGGTCCACATCAGGCCGTTCTCGTCCTGCATCAGCTTCAGGACGTCCGCCTGCGAACCGACATGATAGATTTTGCCGAGCTTGGGATCATTTTCGACGAAGGGCTGCCCCTCCTTGCGGTCGAGCGTCCAATAGACCGGCTTGGGAAAGAAGCTGATCCAGTGCCCGCCGAGATGGGCGTTGGGCTCCTCGCCGGGAAGCAGCAGCAGCTTGTCGTCGGATAGCCGCGCGGTCTCGGCGTGCATCGTCTTGAGCAAGGTCAGCCGGTCGCCGGCACGATCGAGCGCCTCGCGCCCGAGGTGAAGCTCGGCGAGGTGGACGATCTCGACGTTCATATCCTTGAAGCGCTTGACGAAATCCGGGGACTCGAGCCCGTCGGGAACGCCCGTCGATTGCTGGAAGCGCTGCGTATTCAGAAAGTCTTCGGTGTGCTCGACATGATAATGGCTGGTGAAAGTGCGGTGCCCGTCGAGCGCCTTGAAGCGGTCGCCGCGCGTATAGGCGAGTGCGGCCTTGGTGACGCTCGCGGCATCGCCGCTGTCGGGCAGCAGGAACACGCCCATGTCTTGCGTCGTGCCTGGCGGCGCGTTGACCCACGGCACATAGCGCCGATCGCCCTCGAGCGTCTGGCGCACGCCGAAACTCGTGCGGCCGTCGAGGTTGCGATAGTCATTGCCGTACCAGGCCGAATTGTCGTTGTTGGCGTAGTCGAGCGGGTAGTAGAATTGGTGCGGCGGCGGGACTACGCCCAGCGAACCGCCTGCGGCGCCCTCGGCAACGATCATGCGTGCGCGCACCTTGGGGGACACCGCGGGCGTGCGCGAAGCATCGCCTTCCTTGCGCACCATCGCGTCGCTGGTGTCGGTGAAGGCGATCGAGCGCCACGGCAAGGCGGCCGAGGACGCGACGCTGAGGCCGGCATCGAAGGTGTAGGCGGTGGCATCGCGCTGCGTCGTCATCACCATCGCCGCACGCACCAGCCGCGAGCCCGGATAGATGGTGAATTCATAGGCGCCGGAGAACGGCCCGGCCGCCGCGCCGCCGACGATCACTTTGGTATAACCGCCCTCCGCGCGCACGCTGATGTCGCTGCGCGACAAGGTCAGCGGGAAGCTTTCGAACGGACGCTTGCGGGGGTTGTCGAAAAAGATCGTCCAGCCCTGCTTGAGGTCGCGGGTGCCGACGGTGACGACACCGGCCGGATCGACGCCGCCGAGCACCGTCTTGCCGGCGATGGAGATCGCCTGGATCAGCGGCTTGCCGGGATCGCGCGACAGGACGAGCTGCGCGCGCTCGCCCTGCGCGGAGGGCCAGTCGACCGTCACCGAGTCCTGCGTGCGTGCGACGCGCACGTCGCCTGGGAGCGTCTGGCCGGACTCGCCCAGAGCCGTGGCCGGCGCCTGCGCATATGCCGCGCCGGCGATTACGGAGCTTCCGATCGTCAGAGCTGTTGCCAGCCCGAGCACCGTAAATATTCTCTTCCTGTTCAAGCCATCCTCCTTTTTCATCGTTCGGGTGCGTCGCCGGCCCGCGTCGTCCGCCGCGGGCCGGGCACCCATTTCATGCTCAGAAGTTAAAGCGCACCCCGAGCGAGTAGGTCGTGTCGTCGTTACGTACTTCACGAACGAAATCCTCGCGCGTTTCGAAGTTGCGCGTCTTTTGACCCAAGATGTTCGTGCCGGCGAAGCTGACCGTGATACCCGGCGCGACGTCGTAATTCAGGCCGAAATCGAGCCGTCCCGCGGCGCGGATGCCGTTGCGCCCGACGGGGATCGAAACCGGACGGAGCGAGAGGCCGTTGGTGATGTCGCCGTCGAAATAGCTGGAGCGATAGGTATAGATCGCCCGCGCCGAGATCCCGTATTTTTCATAGATCAGGCCGATGTTGTAATTATATTTGGAGACGCCGAGCAGCGGCAGGCCCTGAAGCCGGTCGCCGGGGGTCGTCACCTCGCTGTCGATGACCGTGAAGTTTCCGATCACGCCCGCGCCGTCGAGACCTTCGGGAAGGAAATCGAGGAACAGCTGGCCGCCGACTTCGACGCCCTTGATCTTGGCCGAACCCAGGTTGCGGGGGGTCGAAATCACATATTGCAGGCCGTCTATCGTGCGCACCTCGGTCCCGTTGATGATCCGGTCCGTGATGTCGCGATAGAAAGCGACCGCCGAGACATAGTTGCTGCGGCCGAAATAATATTCGAGCGACGCATCGAAGCTGTCGGCCTTTTGCGGACGGAGGTCGGGGTTGCCGCCCGATCCGGAATTCTGGATCGTGTTGACGTAGGAAACGACATAGCTGAGGCCGGGATTGAGCTGGCCGAAGCTGGGCCGCGACAGCGTCTTCGAATAGTTGAAACGCGACTGGAGACCGCCGCCGAACTCGATGCGCGCACTGGCATTGGGCAGCAGATCGGTGTCGCTGGTCGAACGCCGGACCAGCACGACGCGCGACGTGCCCGTCGCCGGATCGGTCACGCGGCCCGAACCCGCAATCTCACGGTCGGTGCGGGTCAGGCGGGCGCCGACCATGCCGTCGATCGAGATCGCATCGGTCAGCGCGAATTTATAACCCGCTTGCAGGAAGCCGGCGTAGCTCTTTTCCTGCGCGTCATAGTCGCGCGTCGGGTCGAACCCCGGCGTGTCCGGCGAGATGCCGTACAGGGTCCTGAGCTGCCGCTTGATCGATTCCTGTGTCAGATATTCGGGGTCGAGCTGCAGGAAGGACGCGCCGTCGTTCATCTGCGGAACGCCGGGGGCCTGCGAAAGAATATCGCCGGGAAGGCCGGCGCCGTCCAGCGGCGTCACGAACGAACCGCCCGGGGCCGGCGGGCCGCCGAGATACTGTTCGAATCCCGCCTTGCGCTTCGCGACGCGAACGCCGGCCTGAATATAGTCGAGGAACCCGCCAAAGTCATATTTGGCGTCGCTCATCACGGCCCACAAAGTGCCCCGGCTGCGGTTGATATTTTCGCTCATGCCGTTGGCGAACGCCAGGCCCGCCGGATCGTTCATGGGGTTGCCGGGCATCGTCGCCTGAACCTCGTGATCGACGTCGCGGACCAGAACCAGTTCGTCGATGCGCTTGCCGATGTCGACGCGGAAGCTGTCGTTCCGATTGGTCGAGGATTCATAGGAGATGTCGGTGTTCCAGGTGAGCGCGCCGATCTCCTTGTTGAAGCCGGTGGCGATCACAAAGATGTCGGTGCGCGACTGGTTGGCGACCGTTGCGGTATAATATTCGATATTGCGCGCGGTATAGCCGGTCGCGTTGCAGAGCTCGCGGATCGTGCCCGTACCCGTCGGATTGGCCGGGCTCTGCACATTCCCCGAATAATAGCCGTCGGGGTTCACCGCGAAATCCTCGCAGCTATCGCCGGCGGTCGCTTCGAGCGAGGTGCCGGTGAAGGCGCGGAAGGTCGGGCGCGCCTGGAAGACGTCGCCGCGATAACCCGCGAACAGACCCTCGAGATAGATTGTGGTGTCGCTGTCAGGCGCCCATTCAAGCGAGAAATTGGCCTGAGGGCGCTCATATTTGCCGAACTCGATGGCAGCGGCGAAGCCGGTGGGTGCATGCAGATTCTGGGGCGAGCCGGCGGGGCCGGCGCTGGTGGCGCGCGTCCAGTCGTTCCAGGCAACCGGCCGGGCATATTCGTTGCGCTGGTAGGAAACCCCGACCATCGCGGCGATCTCGCCCTCACCCGCGGACCAGCGGTTGGCGACGAGCAGGCTCAGCGCCGGATTGAGCGTGTTCTTCGAACCGGCTTCCTGCAGATAGGTCGCGCGCGCGCTGCCGGCGATCGTCAGTTCCTTGAAGTCGAGCGCACGGCGCAGGCGCAAATTGACGCCGCCGGCCACGCCGCCTTCGAGCCGCTCGGCCGAACTGGACTTGTAGACATCGACGCCCGCGAGCGCTTCGGCGGGCAGGTCCTGAAACGAGAAGCCGCGGCCGACGCCGGTGAAGATCTCGCGCCCGTTGAGCGTGGTGACAATGTCGTCGAGGCCGCGGATACGCGCGCCGACGATCTCGTTGTTGCCGCCGACGACCACCTGCACGCCGGGCACGCGCTGGAGCGCCGACGCCGTGGTGAGGTCGGGAAGCTTGCCGATATCCTCGGCGACGATCGAATCGACCACGGCGGTCGACTCGCGCTTGATCTCGGCGGCGCGCGAAAGGCTCTGGCGGATGCCGGTGACGACGATGTCGCCCTCCTGCGCCTCGCTTGCGGTCGGAACGGCGGGTGGCGCGGTTTGCGCAATTGCCATGGGCGCACCACTTGCGAGTGCGATCAGCGCCACGGAGGCGCGAAGACTGACCTTCAATGGACCTCTCCTATAAGACATCATACAAGTTTGACAGATTGATCTTATTATTCTGCCGGGCGTAGTGGGGCGCCTGAATTGTTCGTCAGGTCTGTCGTGTTGGTCTGGTTTCAGCCCGTCGGGCTGTTGGACGACATGAAGTCGTGAAGTTCGCGATGCCGCTTGAGGCTGCCGCTCATATGCGTTCGCGCGGCAACCCGCGCGGCGTCGGGATCACGGCGGATGATGGCCTCGAGGATCGCCTCATGCTCCGCGCTGATCACCGCCTTGTAGCTGTCGCCGATATAGGCCTGGCCTTGCCGCAGATAGAGCGAGCGCGGCGGAACGAGGCGGACGCCAAGGAAATCTATCAGTTTGGCGTAATAGCTGTTCTTGCTCGCGCGGGCGATGGCGTTGTGGAACTCGACATCGGCCTTGACCGAATCCTCGAGGCCGACCGCGGCTTCGCCCAGAATCCTGATCTGCTGACGCATATTCATCACGTCGAGCTCGCTGCGCCGTTCGGCGGCGAGCGCCGCCATCTCGGTTTCGACGCAGAGCCGCAGTTCGAGCAGCTGGATCACGTCGCTGAGATTCTCAACCTCGTCGCGCGTGATCTGGAACGCCTGATAGCGCGCGGTTTCGCTGACGAAGAGACCTTTTCCCTGGCGGGCCTCGACCAATCCCGCCGCGGCGAGGCGGGCGATCGCTTCGCGAATCACCGTCCGGCTCACGCCCAACAAGTCGACGAATTCCGCTTCGGTAGGGAGCTGGGCGCCGGGCCGATGCACGCCCGACATGATGCTGGTGCGGATATGCTCGCACGCGGCATCGACGAGGGACGGCCGCCGCTTGCGAAGCGCCAGCCTGTCGTCATGCACAGCGTCGGTGCCGCTTTGCCTCACGCGCCCATCCTCCCGTTGCCGACGCATGAGCGCCGTACCCGCTTGTGTGTAACGATTATAAGTCATATGACAACTTAAATAATTTCTTTTGATTTTAAAATATGGTCGATCAGGCATGCGAGCCATGGCCGCAAGGGCGCCACGCCGTGGTAGAGCGTCAATATGGTGGGGTCGCAGCACGATGAGACCGGCCGACACAGGGAGAGATAGAATGCGGACTTCGACCATCAGGAAGAGCCGACGCGCCCCGGTAACGATGGCGTTCTTATGTGCGGTGACCGCAGCGATGTCCGCCGCGGCACAACCTGCCGAAACGCCGGACATGCCAGCGGTGGCGGGGTCGCTGCCGCCGCCACCCGACCGGAAAGCTCAGGCCGCGGTCGTGCGTGCGGACTATCGCTACGACGATCTGCTTTGGGAGAATGATCGCACCGCGCACCGGATTTACGGCCACGCGCTCGAAGCGGCGGAACCGCCATCGGGTTCGGGGATCGATTCGTGGGGCAAGAATGTCCGCTGGCCCTTCGCCGATCGTCAGCTGCGCAGCGGCGACCAGCATAGCTATCGCGGCGAAGGCCTCGATTTCTACAACGTCGGTTCGACGCGCGGCGCCGGCGGGCTCGGCATCTGGCACGACAACAAGCTGTGGACGTCGCGCAATTACGTCCGCCACCAAATCCTGTCCGCAAGCGGGAAAGCCGCCGATTTCACTGTCGATTACGCGCCCTGGCCCGTCGATGTGGATCGCAAGGTGTGGGAGACGCGCCGCTTCACGCTTCCGCTCGATACGCATTTCACCCGCATGGTCTCGACGATCGCGTCCGACAGCGACGAACCGCTCCTCGTCGGCATTGGCATCGGCAAGCGGACGACGGGGTCCGGCGCCGGCGAACTGACGGTCGACCGGGCGAAAGGACTGCTCTCGTGGTGGGGGCCCGCCGACAGCGACCATGGCCGGATGGCGATCGCGATCCGGGTCGATCCCGCGATGATCGCCGAGATACGCAGCGACGCGGACAATCATCTCGTCCTGCTGCGCGTCGTGCCCGGCAAGCCGTTCGTCTATTTTTCGGGATCGGCCTGGGACAAGGGCCAGGGCGGCTTTCGCACGCGCCAATCGTGGGACGCCTATGCGGCGGGCGAAAAGCTGGACTTCACAGTGCCAAAATGACCTGGTTGCCCGCTCGGGCCGCCCCCGAGTAACGAGCGATCATTGCCCATGTGCGCCAAATGCACATCTCCTCTTCGCTCTATGCACGGAACCAAAGCCCCTCCCCATGCCATATTACTCCGAAGCTCTGGTTTGATCACGAGCCTAGGCACCCCGGAGAGCGTCGATGAAGTTGGAGAAGACCTATCCCTCCTTGCTCACAGCCGATCTCGCGGCGGCTGAGCTCTGGTATATGAGGCTGCTCGGCCGCGCGCCGGATTATCGGCCGATGCCGACGTTGCTGCATTGGGAATTGTCCGATCAAGGTGGCCTCATGCTTTCGAGCAGCGAGGAGATTGCCAGCCGCGGCTCGATTTTCCTCTATGTTGCGGATCTCGCGGCGGAACGCCGCCGGCTCGACGAGGCGGGGATCGTGCTCGGCAGCGATATTGCGGGGGATTATTCGACGCTGGCGCAGGTGCGCGATCCCGATGGCAACCTGATCACGCTGGCGACGCCGCCGTCGGGGCCCTTTCCGCCGGCGTAGGACTTCTCGCCGCGGCAGGCACGCACAGACGATCGATTCGGGAGTTGGACAAGATGCGGCACATTTCCGAAAATGAGGCGGCGACGCCCGAAGTGGCGGACCGGGCGACGTTCCAGGCGGGCCTCGACGCTCTGCGGACGCGGGAAAAGGCCCATATGCGCGAAGGCGACGAAATCGCGGCCGCGCGGCGCCGGGTGCCGATGGTCGCGGTGGACGGACGCACGCCGATTATCGGCGCGGAGGGTCCCACGACGTTGCTGGACGCGTTCGAGGGACGGCGAATGCTCATCGCCTATTATTATATGTGGTTCACCGGCAGGCCCGCAGCGAGACAATGCCAGGGATGCAGCTGGTTCACATCGCAGGTGCGCGAATTGAGCTACCTGCATTCGCGCGACGTGACCTATGCGACATTTTGCCAAGGACCCTATGACGAGAGCGCGCGTTACCGCGATTTCATGGGGTGGGATATGCCATGGTATTCGGTCCTCGCCTCGCGCGACACATTGCTGGCCGGGCGCGAGGTCGGCAGCATGTATCTTTCCTCGCGATTGAAAAGCTCTGGCCTCCATCGGATGACAAGACCCGGGAACCGCACGAACGACGCCGAATGGCGAGGCCCAAGCAAAAGGGTGCGATCTCTGTAATCGGGCTTTCGGGGGGTTTATACGCGCGCCGACCACCCGCTTGACCGATGGTGACCCCTACGGGAATCGAACCCGTGTTTCAGCCGTGAGAGGGCCGCGTCCTGACCGCTAGACGAAGGGGCCTTAGGTCGGAAATTTTGCGGGAAAAAGAGCCGACCGCTCTATGACCAATGGTGACCCCTACGGGACTCGAACCCGTGTTTTCGCCGTGAAAGGGCGACGTCCTAGACCGCTAGACGAAGGGGCCGTCTGATCGGTGAGCGGGCGCCTTAGACGGGCGTTCCGGTGCGGTCAAGCGCGGCGGCGGGATCGCCGCGCAAAAATGTTGCGCGGCGGCAAATCAATCGGCCCAGGCGGCGTCCTCGAGATGGAGCTCGGCGGCCGGACGGCTGCCCCAATCGTCGCGTTTTGCGCGTCCCGCCAACCATAATTTGCGCCCGCGCGCGTGGAGCAAAGCCTGTCCCAACTCGGTCGCGGCGCTGCGAAAGGCGACCGCCTTGAAGCGCGCGCCGTCGTCACCCGATACGATCAGGCGGACATGGTCGGTGCCGACGATCCCCGATTCCACGATTCGCACCGGGCCGGTCGCAACGCGG
The DNA here is from genome assembly GCF_011926545.1 of Sphingopyxis italica. Taxonomy (GTDB): domain Bacteria; phylum Pseudomonadota; class Alphaproteobacteria; order Sphingomonadales; family Sphingomonadaceae; genus Sphingopyxis; species Sphingopyxis italica. Next base: position 1,330,092 of record NZ_JAATIT010000001.1, read on the forward strand.
GGCGCGGGCCAGCCGGCGCCATAAGGACCCGCGCTCTCGATCGCCTCGCACCACAGCGGATTGATTCCGCGCGGCGCGAGTACCGCGTCGATCAGCAGCGACTTTTCGCCGCTCGCGCGTTCGACGTCGGCGGCAAGGCGGTCATTGAGGAAAGCGCCGAGCGCATCGACCTTGTCCTTCGCGACGGTCAGCCCCGCCGCCATCGCATGGCCGCCGCCCGCGACGAGCAGTCCCGTTTCCTTCGCGGCGAGGATCGCGGCGCCCAGATCGACGCCGCTGATCGAGCGCCCCGAACCCTTGCCGACGCCATCCTCGTCGAGCGCGATCACGATCGCGGGGCGATGCAATTTTTCTTTCAGGCGCCCGGCGACGATGCCGATCACGCCCGGATGCCAGCCCTCGCCCGCGACGATCGCGACCGGCGCGTTGCCGCAAGCGGCGCTCGCCTCGACCGCCTGTTCCAGCACCGCCGCCTCGATCGCGCGGCGCTCTTCATTCAGCCGATTGAGTTCCTGCGCGATCTCGGCCGCCTCCTGCGGGTCGCTCGTGGTGAGCAGCCGTACCCCGAGGTCGGACTTGCCGACGCGTCCGCCGGCGTTGATCCGCGGGCCGAGCGCGAAGCCCATGTCGCTCGCGCCCGGCGGCTTGGTGAGCCGCGCTGCATCCATCAGCGCGGCGAGGCCGATGTTGCCGCGCCGCGCCATCACCTTCAGCCCCTGCGTCACGAGAGCCCGGTTGAAGCCCGTGAGCCGGGCAACATCGGCCACCGTGCCCAATGCGACGAGGTCGAGCAGCTCGATCAGCGCGGGTTCGTCGCGGCCCGCGAAAAAGCTGCGTGCGCGAAGCGTGCGAAGCAGCGCCGCGCCGAGCAGGAAGGCGACTCCGACGGCGGCCAGATTGCCGTGGATCGCGGCCTCGGCCTCCTCGTCGAGCCGGTTGGGGTTCACGAGAGCAAGGGCATCGGGCAGCGTCGTCGCGCATTGGTGGTGATCGACGACAATCACCTCGACCCCCGCCGCCTTGGCCTCGGCGATCGCGTCGAACGCCTGCGCGCCGCAGTCGACGGTGACGACGAGCTTCGACCCCGCTTCGCCGATCTTGACGAGCGCGGCGCCTGAGGGGCCATAGCCTTCCATCAGCCGATCGGGGATATAGGCGCCGACGGGGAGACCGAGCGCGCGGAGCAGCCGCACGAGCAGCGCCGCCGAGGTCGCGCCGTCGACGTCGTAATCGCCGAAAATCGTCACCGCTTCGCGGGCCTCGACCGCATCGGCGAGCCGCGACGCGGCGGCGTCCATGTCGCGAAATAGCGAGGGATCGGGCATGAAGCCGCGCAAGGTCGGCGTGCGCTGGCGATCGAGGTCGTCGCGCGTCACCCCGCGCGCGAGCAGCAATTGCGTCACGAGATCGTCGGGCGCGAGATTCTCGCCGTCCATGTCGGCGCTCGCCCGCCGCCAGTGCCAGGGTTGGCCGGCGATCGAGCGCGTGATGCCCAAAGCCAGGCCGTTCGCCGCGCCGCTCATCGCCGCGCCCTCGCGGCAAGGATGCGGGTGCGCAGGTCGTGCGCGGCGCCAAGAGGGATGGCGGGAATCTCGTGGCTCGCGAGCGAGCTGCCGCCGGGCACGCCGAACACCAAGGTCGCGAGGCCCAGCGGACGCAGGATGAAATCGCTCTTGAGGTCGATGCTCTGCACCGACGCATGCGGCAGCAGCGTCGTCTTGGGCTTCCAGATGCCGCGCCGGATCGCCACTTGCTCGCCGAGGTCGGTCCAGCGGTGGAAGCGGGCACCGAACAGCGACCCCGCACCGATCAACAGTCCGGCAACCGGACCGAGCCAGCCGAGCGGCTGGCCGAAAGACACCGCGACAATCCCGCCCGCCGACGCGCCGACCGCGCCGATCAGGCCGCCGAGCGCGACGATGCGGTGGCTGTGCTGCCACGCCGCCTCCGCGCCCGGCCGCGCGATCGCGATCTCGCCCAGCACCGGGTCGATCTCGGCCAGCTTGCCGAAGGGGACGACCTGATGGTCGCGCTCCTTCTCGCCATCGCTCGCAAGACTCTGCAAGCGGAGTTCGTGCCAGCCGAAACGCCGGCGAAACCAGCCGGTGACAAGGATCGCCGCCTGCACGCGCTTCACCGGCAGCGCGACGTCGGTGCGCGTCGTCAGCCCGCGGGTCCGGCGCAGCGCGCGCGGCTCACGCGTCAGGCGAAAGCCCCAGTTGGCGAAAAACATCGTCGCGATTCCGCTGACGAAACCGATCAGCAGCAGCGACAGCGCCGCGCCGATCCCGGCAATCCAGCGATGCGCGAGCAACCACTGATCGAGGCCCTGGTCTTCGGCGATGTCGATCCAGTCCACCGGATTGAAAATGTTGAAATCGAACGGCAGCAGGCCATCGAAAAACTGCATCGCCGCGCCGACCACCGCCAGCGCGGCGAGCGAGAAGTTGAACAGCCCCGCCGTCAGGAGCCGCCCCGGCGCCATGGCGAAGAGCAACCGGTCGTCCGGCGCGGGCGCGACGTCGGGGGCGTCGGCTGCGACGACCGCCGCCGCCTCGCCGCTGCGATGCGCGCGGATCGTCGTGCGCAGCGCCTGCGCGGCGTCGAGCGCGATCGCGTTGAGCGCGGCGTCATTCTCCTTGCCGCCCGCGCCGGTTTCGAACCCGACCTTGGCGATACCGAACGCGCGCGCGATCAGCCCCTGCTCGATGCTGACGTCCTGAATCCGGTCGAAGGGAATGGTGCGGTGCTGGCGTGCAAAGACGCCGCTTTCGATCACCACCTCGTCGTCGCCGACGAGGAAGCGGAAACGCAGCCACTGGAACCAGGCGGCGAGCAGCGAGATGAGCAGAAAGGCGCCGATCGCGGGCACGATCCAGATCCAGTTGCCCGTAAAGCCGAGCGCCGCGACCGCGGGCAGGGCGTTGAGCGACTTCGGCCCGAGCGCGACGACCGCGAGCGCCAGCGTCGCGGGGTGCAGCCGCTGCCAGCCGGACTCGTCGCCTGGCGCGGCTATGGCGGCGTCGGGGGGGGCGGCGTCGCTCATGCGAAGTCGGTCTGGATATGGCGGCGGATCGTCTCGCGCATCGCCGCTGCCAGATCGCTGGGCAATCCCGGCAGCGTGACCGTGCTGTTGTGCGTGCCCGACGTGTGGACGATGAGGTGAGAGAGGCCGAACCAGCGTTCGATCGGCCCCTGTCCAACGTCGATATGCTGGACGCGCACGAAGGGCACGATCGTGTCGGTACGAAACAGCCAGCCGCGCGCGACGCGAAGCTGGCCTTCGCCGATCTTGTAACCCCAGCGCGACACGCGCCGTGACGGGAAGCTGACGATCGTGACGATCGCGATCAGCCAGGCGAGCGCGGTGATCAGCCCGTACGGCCCCTCGATATGGCGGATCAGCAACGCGTCGAAGACGCTCGCGCCGATCGCCAGCGGGATCAGGTTGAGCGCGGTCGCGATGCGCAGCACCTTGGCATAGGCCGGATCGACCGGATGAAGCCCCTCGGCGGCGTTCAGCGCCTCGGCGTCGAAGGGATCGGTCGGGTGCGCAGCGGGCGTGTCGGTCATATTCCTCCGTTAGCGGCTTCTATCGTTACGGCACAACAACATTGAAGCGCGGATCGGCGAGCGGGTGCAGCGCGAACCACGACAGGAAGGCTTGCCGGTCGCCGGCGATCTTGATCGCGCCCGACTGGATCAGCGCGGGGAATTGCACGCGGCCCATCATCGCTTCGTCGAGAATCTTGCGGTCAATGGTCACCGTCGCGGTCGGGGCCGGGTCGGTCACGCCGTAGCGCGGGAATTCGACGCCGCCGCCGACGACGACGGCAACGCTTTCCTTGCTGTCGGGCAGGATAAACTGGAACGTCCCCCTGACCCCGCTTCCCTTCGCCGCGTCGAAGCGCGTCGCGAGCGCATCGAAGAAGACCGCGGTCGGGATCGCGCTGACGAAACTGCGGCTTTGGCCATTGCTCGTCGCCGCTTCGACCGCATTGCCGCGCAGGCTCGCCGCTCCGGCGAGATAATAATTCCGCCACGCCCCCGATTCGGCCTGATAGCCCAGCTGGTCATAAGCCGAGGCAAGCGCCGCGCGGGCGTTCTCATTGTCCGGCTGAGCAAAGACCAGCTTGTTCAATATTTCCGCCGCCCATCGATAGTCGCCGGCTTTCAGCGCCTCGCGCCCCGCCGCGAGCAGCTTGTCGGCGCCGCCCGCGAGCGCGACATATTTGGGCGCCGATTGCTCGGGAGGCAGCGGGTTGAAGTTCGCCGGATTGCCGTCCCACCAACCGAAATAGCGCTGGTAGGTCGCCTTCATGTCGTGATTGACCGTGCCATAATAGCCCCGCGTCGAAAAATCCGCCGCTTGCACCGGCGCCTCGGCGGTCTGGTCGGCGAGTTCGTGCAACGTCGCGCCGCGGTTCGCGAGGAAAAGCGTGCGGTCGTGGACATAGCGATAGGCGTCGCGCTGGTTCGCGAGCAGCGACGATACTTCGCCCGCGCCCCATGTGGGCCAATGGTGCGACGCCATCGCGACATCGGCCGTGCCGCCCCATTTGAGCAACATCGCGTCGATCACCTTCGACCAGCGCAGCGCATCGCGCACCTGCGCGCCGCGCAGCGTCAGGATATTGTGCAGATTATGGGTCACGACCTCGGTCGTGTGCAGCGCCTTATAGGCGGGGATATAGAAGACGAATTCCGACGGCGCCTCGGTGCCACCCGCGTCGAGAAAGTCGAAGACCAGCCCGTCGATCGTCAGCGTGCCGCCCTTTTCGCCGACGCTTTCGGTCGGTTCCATATAGCCGATCGTCCCCGACGACAGCTTCGGGCCCAGCCCCGCGTCGACCTGGCCCGTCGGGCCGGGGGCGAGGATCGCGCCGAACATATAGAGCGCGCGCCGTCCCATCGCGCCGCCCGCGAGGACATTCTCCGACGTCGCTTCCTCCGAAAAACCGTGCGGCGCGATGATGCGTATCTTTTCGGCCTTCACCCGCTCGGGCGTCACGATCCCGCCGACGCCGCCGAAATGGTCGCTGTGGCTGTGGCTGAAGATCACCGCCTTGATCGGTCGCTTGCCCGATTTCGCTTCAACCGTGTCGGCGAACAGCTTCCATCCGGCTGCCGCAGTCTCCTCCGACAAGAGCGGATCGACGACGATCCAGCCGGTCTTGCCGCGGATGATCGTCATCACCGACAGGTCATAGCCGCGGACCTGCCAGATCTTGTCCGGCACCACTTCGAACAATCCGTGCACAGCGTTGAGCCGCGCCTGCCGCCAGAGCGACGGATTGACCGTATCGGGCGCCTCCCGGGCATCGAGGAAGGCATAGGGCCGCCGGTCCCATATGACCCTGCCGTCTGCGGTCTGGATCAGCCCGTCCGGAATCTCGGCGATCTTGCCGCGCGTCGCATTGGCCGCGTCGCGCGGATCATCGAGCGGCAGGCGCTTTGCGAGTTCGGCCTGCGCGGCGCGGGTCGCCTCGCTCGCGGCATCCTGCGCGAGCGCAGCGAACGGCATCCAGCCGGCGAGCAGCATCATGGTCAGTCGGCGCATCACATCTCTCCCCCATGTTCGGGGCAGCTTGCGCCGCGCCCTTGCGCTTGGCAAGCATCGCCGCATGACCGACGCGCCGCATCTGCTCATCGTCTGGCACAGCCGCACCGGCGGCAGCGAGGCGCTCGCTGCAGCCGCGGCGGAAGGTGCCACTACGGCCGCGAAGCTGATCGCCGCGGACGGCGTCACGCCGGCGCTTCTGCAGGAAGCGGGGGGTTACCTTTTCGTCGGCCCCGAAAATCTCGCCGCGCTGTCGGGCGCGATGAAGGAGATGTTCGATCGCTGCTATTATCCCTGTCTGGGAAGACTCGAAGGCCGTCCCTATGCGACGATCATCTGCGCGGGGTCCGACGGCGAGAATGCCCAGCGCCAGCTCGACCGCATCGCCACCGGCTGGCGGCTGAAGCGCGTCGCCGATCCCGTGATCGTCCATACTGCGGCGCAGACCCCCGAAGCCATCCTCGCGCCGAAGGCCATCGCGCCCGACCGCCTCGCCGAAGCGCGCGACATGGGCGCCGCGCTCGCGGAGGGGCTCGCCGCCGGTATCTTCTGACGATCGCGTCCGGCGCGGTAAGGATTTGAAGCTCTTGCCCCCATCCATGCGCCGCGCCACATCTTGTCCATGCCGCTCCCCGCCCCTTTCACCGACTGGTTCGCCGCGCGCGGGTGGCGGCTGCGGCGGCATCAGGCCGATATGCTCGGCGCGGGCGAGCGCGGCGAGCACGCCTTGCTCGTTGCGGCGACGGGAGCGGGCAAGACCTTGTCGGGGTTTTTGCCGAGCCTCGTCGATCTCGCGCAGCACCCGTCGGACCGGCTCCACACGCTGTATGTTTCGCCGCTCAAGGCGCTCGCGGCCGACGTCGAGCGCAACCTCCTCGGCCCGATCGCCGAGATGGAGCTCGACATCAGCGTCGAGAGCCGCAGCGGCGATACGTCGTCGGACAAGAAGGCGCGGCAGCGCAGCCGGCCGCCGAATATCTTGCTGACGACGCCCGAATCGCTGTCGCTGCTGCTCTCCTATCCCGACAGCTTCACGATGTTCGCGCATGTGAAGACATTGGTGATCGACGAGATCCACGCTTTTGCGCCGGGCAAGCGCGGCGATCTGCTCAGCCTCGCGATGGCGCGGCTCCAGGCGATCGCGCCCGGCCTCCGCCGCGTCGGGCTGTCGGCGACGATCGCCGATCCGGTGCAATATGCCGGCTGGCTGGCGCCGGACAGCCGCGGCGAAACGGTGACGATCGTCGAGGGCGAAGCCGGCGCCGAGCCCGACATCGAGATATTGCTGCCCGAGGGCGCGGTGCCGTGGGCGGGGCATTCGGGGCGCTGGGCGGTGCATCAGGTGATGGAGGTGATCGCCAAGAACCGCACGACGATCATCTTCTGCAACACGCGTGGGCTCGCCGAGCTGATTTTTCAGGAGCTGTGGAAGGTCAACGACCTGAGCCTCCCGATCGCGATCCATCACGGCAGCCTCGACCGCGAAGCGCGCCAGCGCGCCGAAGCCGCGATGGCCGAGGGACGCCTCCGCGCGCTCGTCGCGACCGCGAGCCTCGATTTGGGGCTCGACTGGGGCGACGTCGACTGCGTGATCCAGATGGGGGCGCCAAAGGGCTCGTCGCGGCTGCTTCAGCGCATCGGGCGCGCCAACCACCGGCTCGACGAGCCGAGCCGCGCGTTGATCGTGCCGGGCAACCGCTTCGAATATCTCGAAGCGCAGGCGGCTCTCGACGCCGTGGAAGCGGGCGAGCGCGACGCCGACCGTTTCCGCCCCGGCGCGCTCGACGTGCTCGCGCAGCATGTGATGGCGCTCGCCTGTGCCGCGCCGTTCGACGAGGCCGAGCTGCTCGCCGAGATCCGCACCGCGGCGTCCTACCGCTGGATCGACGCCGATATTTTCGCGCGGCTGCTCGGCTTCGTGCGCGACGGCGGCTATGCACTCAAAAGCTATGACCGCTTCCGCCGCCTCGCCCCCGACGGACCGGGCAAGTGGCGGATCGCGCATCCGCGATTGGCGGCGCAGCACCGGCTCAACGCCGGGATCATCGTCGAAGCGCCGATGGCCGATGTGCGGTTCAAAAACGGCCGCCGCCTCGGCAAGGTCGAGGAATATTTCGCGAGCACACTGACCCCCGGCGACACTTTCGCCTTTGCCGGTTTGAGCCTCGAGGTCGAGGCGATCCGCGACACCGACCTGATCGTCCGCGCGACGACGCGCCCAGCGCGCATCCCGAGCTATATGGGCGCGCGGCTCGCGATCTCGACGCGGCTCGCCGACCGGGTGCGCAGCTTCCTCGCCGAGCCGGCAAGCTGGCAGCGGTTTCCCGAGGATGTCCGCTTCTGGCTCGAAATGCAGGCGCTGCGCTCGGCGCTGCCGAGGCCGGGCGAACTGCTCGTCGAAACCTTCCCGCACGAGGGAAACCATTATCTCGTCTGCTATCCGTTCGAGGGCTGGAACGCGCACCAATCGCTCGGCATGCTCATCACCAAAAGGATGGAGCGCGCCGGATTGCAGCCGCTCGGTTTCGTCGCGTCGGACTATGCCATCGCGGTCTGGTCGCTGCGGCCCGTCACGCACCCCCAAAATCTGTTCGATGCCGAAATCCTGTCCGAGGAGTTCGTCGAATGGGTCGAGCGATCGCACCTTCTGAAGCGCGCGTTCCGCGAGGTCGCGGTCATCGGCGGGCTGATCGAGCGCCAGCACCCGGGCAAGCGCAAGACGGGCAAGCAGGTGACCTTTTCGACCGACCTGATTTTCGACGTGCTGCAAAAATATGAGCCCGACCATCTGCTCCTCGAAGCCGCGTGGGCCGACGCGCGCGAGCGGCTGACCGACGTCGCGCGGCTCGGCGACCTGCTCGACCGCGCCGCGGGGACGATGTTGCACAAGACGCTCGACCGGATCAGCCCGCTCGCCATCCCGGTGCTGGTGCTGATCGGGCGCGAGAATGTCGCGGCGTCGGACCTCGACGATATGCTGCTCGGCGAACTCGCCGATGCGCTGGCCGAAGAGGCGATGCGCGTTGACCCGCAGGAATGAGACGTCGGGCGGCGCGTCGCTTGCCGCAAGGGCCTCACAGGCGTAGACTGGCGCCAGATACATAAGGATGCCAGCGATGACCCGTGCAACCAGGTGGTCCGTCCCATTGGCGCTGCTGCTCGCCGCCCCGGCACTGACCGCGCCCCCCCTCTCTAGCGCGACGCCCGCGCCCGCCGCAGCCCCGACGCCGCCCGGGGCGATGGTCGCGCCGCCGGTCACCGTCGTCCCCTTCATCCAGCCGTTCGACCTCGACGCGACGCGGCGCATGGCGGTGCAGGTCATGGTCGGCGGCGAAGGCCCCTTCTCCTTCCTCGTCGATACCGGCGCCGAGCGCACGGTGATCGCGCGCGAACTCGCCGCGCGGCTGAAGCTGGTCGAAGGCGCCAAGCTCAAGCTCGCGACGATCGGCGGATCGGCGGTGGTGCCGAGTTTCCGCGTCGCGGCGCTGCGGATGTCCGACCTGCACCTCGCCCCGGTCGATGCCCCCGCCTTTTTCGGCCGGCATATCGGCGCCGCGGGGCTGATCGGGGTCGACATGCTCGAAGACCGGCGCCTACTCATCGATTTCCGCAAGGAGACGATGGAGATATTGGAGACGCGCAGGCGTGCGCGCCCGATCATCCGCGACAGCGACGCGATCATCGTCACCGCGCGCAACTCGGCGGGGCGGCTGATCCTGTCCGACGCGCGGCTCGACGGCAAACGCATCGACGTCATCGTCGATACCGGCGCGCAGACCAGCGTCGGCAATATCGCGCTGCAAGAGCTGGTCGCTGCGAAGCGCGCGAACCGCCTGCCGTTCGTGCCGACGACGCTCGGCGCGGTGACCGGCGAGGTGGTGCCGGCGGTGCGCACCGCGATCCGGCGCATCGTGATCAACGGCATGGACGTCAACGACCTGCCCGTCAGCTTCGCCGACAGCCAGGCGTTCCGCGCGCTCGGCCTCGTCGAGCGGCCGGCGCTGCTGCTCGGCATGGACACCTTGTCGCTGTTCGACCGCGTCGAAATCGATTTTCCGAACAAGCGCGTCGTGTTCGACCTGCCCGAAGGGGCGAGCCGCAACATGGGGCGGCGCTTTGCCAACAACGGATTCCGCGTCGGCGGTTAGCTCCGGGCCATCATGGGCGCTTGCGACGGAGCGGCGTCGCCTCCATAGCGGCGCCATGTCCGCCGCGCCGATCTTTGCCTTTGCGGGCCAGCAATTCGAGATGCTGGCCGACCGGGCGCTGTTCTGGCCGCGCCACGGCGCGCTGATCGTCGCCGATCTGCATCTGGAAAAGGCGAGCTGGTATGCGGCGCTGGGCCAGCCGCTGCCCCCCTATGACAGCCACGACACGCTCGACCGGCTCGCCGCGCTCGCCGCCGAAACCGGCGCGCGCGCGATCTGGTGCCTCGGCGACAGTTTCCACGACCGTCACGCCGCGGCGCGCATCGTGCCGGCGGTGGCCGAACGATTGGCGCGGCAGGCGGCATCGGCGCGGCTGCTGTGGGTCGCGGGCAATCACGACGGGCTGACCGGCGGCGCATGGGGCGGCGAGGTCGCCGACGAGCTGGCCGTCGACGGCATCGTCTTTCGCCATCAGAGCCTGGCGCACGAGACGCGGCCCGAAATCTCGGGACATTTCCATCCCAAATTGCGGATCAATGTCCGCGGCCGGCCGATTGCCCGGCCCTGTTTCGCGGGCGACGCGCGGCGGCTGATTCTGCCGGCCTTCGGCAGCCTGACCGGCGGCCTGGCCGCCGAGGACCCGGTCATCGCCAAAAATTTCGATGGACCCTATGAAGCGATGCTCGTCGCGCGCGGACGTCGGCTCCGCTTCCCCTGCGCCGGACGGGGCCGCGATGACGCTACGGCAAGCCGCCCTCTCCGTCGGACGGGGACTTAAGTCCCGCCGAACAGGCGCTTTTCCGGCTGTGGCCGAAAAGCATCACTTTCCCAAAAATGACGCAAATCGGCGCCTCCGGCTGGATCGGAGACGCAATTGAGTTATGCTCCCCCGGCAACAAAAACAATGAAATGTTGAGAGGAGTGCCCGATATGAAATCATCTTCCCTTCGTGCTGCCCGTTTTCTGCGTACCAGCGCGCTGGGCGTCTCGATCGCCATGGCGGCGGTCGCAGCCCCGGCTTTCGCCCAGGATGCACCGGCCGATACCGCGACCGACGATAGCGATAACACGCCGATCATCGTCACCGCGCAGGGCCGTTCGCAGCTTCTGTCCGACGTGCCCGTCGCGATTTCGGCGGTGAGCGCCGAAACGCTGCAGAACAGCGGCGCGAACGACATTCGCCAGTTGAACCAGCTCGCACCGTCGCTGCTCGTGTCGTCGACCGGCTCGGAAGCCAATGGTTCGGCGCGCATCCGCGGCATCGGCACGGTCGGCGACAACCCCGGCCTCGAAAGCTCGGTCCCGGTGTTCATCGACGGCGTCTATCGCTCGCGTTCGGGCATCGGCCTCAACGAGCTGGGCGAGATCGACCGCATCGAAGTGCAGCGCGGCCCGCAGGGCACGCTCGGCGGCCGCAACTCGTCGGCGGGCCTGATCAGCATCTATTCGAAAAAGCCCGATTTCCAGTTCGGCGCCACGGGTGAGATCACCTATGGCAATTATGATTACTGGCGCCTCGGCGGCAGCGTCACCGGCCCGATCAGCGACACGCTCGCCGCGCGCCTCGACGGCGTGTGGGTCAAGCGCGACGGCTTCCTGCACGATGTGAACAACGACCGCGACATCAACAACCGCGATCGTTATTTCCTTCGCGGCCAGCTGCTTTTCGAACCGACCGACGCGCTGTCGGTCCGCCTGATCGCCGATTATACGTCGCGCGAAGAGGAATGCTGCGGCGCCACCTATGTCGGGCCGTCGGTCAATTCCTATATCGGCAATCTCAACAATCCGTCGAACCTGCCCTATCCGCCGGGAACGCCGGTCGGCAACGACGAGAATAATATCATCCAGGTGCTCGCCGACCTCGGCCAGCCGCTCGGCGCGTTCGACCAGGGCTATAGCCGCGACATCTCGGTCACTCCGGGGCGCAGCTTCGCCGGCAAGACGAAGGATTACGGCTTCTCGGGCCAGATCGACTATGACTTCGGCGGCGCGACGCTGACCTCGATCACCGCCTATCGCGAATATCGGTCGAGCCAGGCGGGCGACCTCGACTATGGCGCGGTCGACATCCTCTATCGCGCGCCCGACGCCGACGCCTATCGCCAGTTCCATACCTTCACGCAGGAACTGCGCCTGCAGGGCGAAGCCTTCGACGGCAAGTTCGACTGGCTCGTCGGCGGCTTCTACGCCAATGAAAAGCTGCGCGTGCGCGACAACCTGCGCTTCGGCGAGGATTACGGCCGTTTCGCCAGCTGCCGCATCATTTCGGGCGGCGGGCTCAATTTCCTTTATTCGCCGACGAACCCGCTGTGCGTCGCCCCCGGCGTCGGCCCGGCGACGATCGCGGGTGCCAGCGGCGCGTCGGGTCCCGACATCCTTGCGGGGTTCAATGCGCTCGACGGGCTCGGCGACCTTGGCAGCATCAACGACGTCTATCGCCAGGACGGCGAGAATTGGGCGCTGTTCACGCACAATATCTTCCACATCACCGACAAGCTCGATTTCACCTTCGGGCTCCGTTACACCAACGACAAGAAGAAATTCTCGGCGAGCTTCACCAACGACAACACGGTCTGCACCACCGTTCAGGGGCTGGTGCTCGATGATCTTTCGAGCCCGAACGCCACGGCGCGCGCGCTCGCCGGCGCGCTCATCGGCCTCAGCTGCCAGGGCAATTCGACCGCCGAACTCAATGGCGTGTCGATCAACGACAAAAGAAGCGAGGATGAATTCACCGGCACCGCGATCCTGTCGTACAAGCCGGTCGACGACCTGATGGTCTATGCGAGCTATTCGCGCGGCTATAAGGCGGGCGGCTTCAACCTCGACCGGTCGGCGCTGAAATCGCCGATCCTGCCCTTCGCGCTGTCGGGCGGGGCACAGGCGCTGGTCGGCGCGCTGCAGTTCGATCCCGAAACGGTCGACAGCTATGAAATCGGCGCCAAATATTCGACCGGCCCGTTCGGCCTCGGCCTCACCTTCTTCCGGTCGGATTTCTCGAGCTTCCAGCTCAACACGTTCAACGGCACGGTCTTCCTCGTCCAGAACGTCAACGGCTGCGACAGCGACCTGGGTGGCGGCGACCGCGATCAGAGCAAGTTCCTCGGCGCGCCCAATTACAACGGCGCGGCGGCGACCACCGGCGCTTGCCCCGCGGACGACGTCAGCCATGGCGTCCGGTCGCAGGGCTTCGAGCTCGAAGCCTCGCTCGTTCCGGCGCGCAGCTTCCGCATGACCGCCGGCCTGACCTATGCGAAGACCAAATATCGCGGTCAGCTGGTCGGCAATGATTCGGGCGCGCCGCTCGATCAGGCACTGCGCCTGCTGCCGGGCAACAATCTGTCGAACGCGCCCGAGCTGGTCGCGACCGGCAGCGTCGCCTGGACCCCCGACATCGGCAGCAGCGGGCTGACCGGCCTCGTCTATGTCGATGGCCGCATGACCAGCGACTACAACACCGGGTCGGACCTGTTCCCGCAAAAGGCGCAGGACGGCTATGCGCTGTTCAACGCGCGCCTCGGCGTGCGCGGACCCGATGAGAAATGGGGCATCGAACTCTGGGCCCAGAATATCTTCAACAAGCAATATGCCCAGGTCGCGTTCAACTCGCCGTTCCAGGAAGGCGCGACTTCGACCGGCACCGCCTTCGCCGACCCGCAATATCCGGGCGGGCGCCAGATCTTCTCGCAGTTCCTGGCCGAACCCAGGACCTATGGCGTGACGCTGCGCGGCAAATTCTGATCGCGTCGATCGGGTGAATTCGAGGGGGCGGAGCCGGTGGCTTCGCCCCCTTTTCTTTGCCCGGACGCGTCAACCCGTCACATCTGACAGCTGTGACACAAAAGCCGCGCGCCCAGCAGAATGACGTTAGGGCGGCGGCGCCGCGCTGGCATCGCGCGCGCAAGTCGTGATACGCCTCGACCATAAACAAAAATCGCTCTCCCCCGCACCGATGAACGATCGTGAGAGGAGGGCCATTTTCATGAAAAACAATTGCCGCCGTGCCGCCGGGCTGCTGCGAACCAGCGCTGCAGGGCTGTCGCTTGCGCTCGGCCTCGTCGCCGTGCCCGCCATCGCGCAGGACGCCGCGGGCGCCGAAACCGACGACAGCACCATCATCGTCACCGCGACGCGGCGCAGCGAGGCGCTGTCCGACGTGCCGATCGCGGTCTCGGCGGTCACCGGCGACACGCTCGAAAAGACGGGAGCGACCGACGTGCGCGCGCTGGGGCAGGTCGCGCCGTCGCTGCTCGTGTCGGGCGCGACGAGCGAGGTCAACTTCACCGCGCGTATCCGCGGCATCGGCACGGTCGGCGAGAATCCCGGGCTCGAAAGCTCGGTCGGCCTGTTCATCGACGGCGTCTATCGCAGCCGGACCGGGGTCGGCCTGTCCGAACTCGGCGACATCGAGCGCGTCGAGGTGCTGCGCGGGCCGCAGGGCACGCTGTTCGGCCGCAACTCGACCGCCGGCTTGATCAACATCGTCACCAAGGGGCCTGAGCTCGGCCGTTTCGCCGGCAAGGGGTCGCTATCCTACGGCAATTACGACTATTGGCGCGTCGACGGCATGATCAACGCGCCGCTGGGCGACAAGGCGGCGGTGCGGCTCGACGGTGTCTGGCAGCAGCGCGACGGCTTCATTGACAATGCGACCGACGGCGAGCCCGATATCAACGACCGCGACCGCTGGCTGATCAAGGGCCAGCTGCTGCTCGAACCCGCCGAAAATATCACGCTGCGGCTGATCGCGGACTATTCGAAGCGCGAAGAGAATTGCTGCGGCGGCGTGCTGCTGAATCCTGTGCGCAGCCTGACGCGCGGGCCCGACGGCGTCCCCGTGGCGTCGCCGAACACGCTGCTGCCGCTGCTCCAGTTCCTCGGCGCCAACCATCAGGTCGCGCCGGCCGGCGACAGCTTCGTGCGCCGCCAGTCGACGACGCCGGGCGTCGGCTACCGGTCGGACACCAAGGATTGGGGCGTGTCGGGCGAGCTCGACTGGGATTTCGGCGGCGCGACGCTGACCTCGATCACCGCCTATCGCGATTACAAGAATGCGCAGGGCCAGGATTCGGATTTCAACACGCTCGACATATTGCGGCGCACCGACCTCGACCGCCGGTTCCGGCTGTTCACGCAGGAGCTGCGGCTGCAGGGCGAGGCGTTCGATGGCCGCCTCGACTGGCTCGTCGGCGGCTATTATGCCAACGAGAAGCTCGATGTCGACGACGACATCGTCTATGGCGCCGACTATCAGCGCTATGCCAACTGCCTCGCGGCGGCGGCGCTCGCCCCGACCTTCCTCAACCCGGCGTCGCCGACCTGTTCGAACCTGCCCGCGGCGAGCTTCCCGGGCTTTCAGGGCATCGCCGCGCTGCTCGGCGCCGCGCCGCTGGGTGGCACCGGCAACAATGGATCGACCTTTGCCCAGCGCAGCACCAATTATGCGGTCTTCACGCATAACAGCTTCGACATTGTCGAGGATGCCCTGACGCTGACCGTCGGCGCGCGCTACACGCATGAGAAGAAGACGCTGTCCGGCGATGCCAATTTCACCAACACTTTGTGCCCCGCGATCGTCAATTCGCCCTTGCAGGCGCTCGCGAGCCTCGCCTGCGTGATCAACGGCACCGCGCCCGACATCGTTGCCGGCGCGCCGGGGACCAAATTCAGCGAAGGCCAGTGGACGGGCACGGCGGTGCTGAGCTGGAAGCCCGCGCCCGAGTGGCTCGTTTATGCCTCGGCGTCGAAGGGCTACAAGGCGGGCGGCTTCAACCTCGACTATTCGGCGCTCGACCGGCCGTGCAGCACGACCGCGGGATCGGACGCGCAGGATGCTGCCTGCGTGACGTTGCTCGCGCGGCCGGCGAACACACCGGGCAACGCGCGGCCCGAGACGAGCGACCTGCAATTCGCGAGTGAGAAGGTCGACGCCTATGAACTCGGCGTCAAATGGGATGGTCCGGGGATCGACGTCAATCTTGCTGCCTTTTGGCAGGAATATAGCAATTACCAGCTCAACACCTTCAACGGCGTCAATTTCGAAGTCACCAACATCCAGGCGTGCAAGGACGATCTGGGGACCGGACCGACCGACAACAGCGCCGCGACGGGCGGCTGCGCGTCCGACCGGCTGAAGCCCGGCGTCGTCGCCAAGGGGTTCGAGATCGAGACCTTCCTGCGCCCCGCGCGCTATCTGTCGGTCAATATGGGGCTGACCTATGTCGACACCCTCTATCGCCGCAACCTCGTCGGCACCGGCGGCCGGCCGCTGTCGCCCGTCCTGTTCCAGCTGCCCGGGCGCGGGGTTTCGAATGCCGCCAAATATGTCGCGACCGCGGGGATCAGCTGGACGCCGCCGATCGGCGACAGCGGGCTGAGCGCGCTCGTCTATTTCGACACGCGGCTCCAGAGCGACACCAACACCGGGTCGGACCTCGACGTCGAAAAGGTGCAGGACGGCTTTGCGGTCTTCAACGGCCGGATCGGTCTTTATGGGCGCGATCGCCGCTGGGGGATCGAGCTGTGGGGGCAGAATCTGTTCAACAAGCGATATTTCCAGATCGGCGCCGACATGCCGCTACAGGGATCGGGGTCGTTCCGCACCGTCGCGGCACCCGCGTCGCTCGGTTTTCCGGCGACCGCGAACCCGCTCTTCGTCGGCTTCCCCGGCGAGCCGCGCACCTATGGCGTGACCTTGCGCGGCCAGTTCTGACCGTCTCTCCCCCTCCCCGAAGTCGGGGAGGGCGTAGGGAGGGCCTGCCGCGGCCGGGCACTGTCGCGACAGGCCCTTTCCTTCAGGGAGAGGCGGTTTGGGGGTGGAGAGCTGCAGTCCCGTTTACGTTCGTGTCGAGCGAAGTCGAGATACCCATCGATGGAGCGCCCGGCCCCGAGGGGCATCTCGACTTCGCTCGATGCGAACGGGTTTGGAAAAGCGAGCCGCAGCTATCGGCCGCAACCCGCCCTAGGCGAACACTCCGACGCTCTCGATGAACTTGATCACCGAAATCGGTTTCGAGACATAGGCTTCGGCGCCCGCGGCGCGGATCTGTTCCTCGTCGCCCTTCCCCGCATAGGCGGTGACCGCCATGATCGGCACCGCGCGCAAGGTCAGGTCGGCCTTCATCTGGCCGATCAGGTCGAGCCCGCTGACGTGCGGCAGCTGGATGTCCATGATGATGAGGTCGGGCGACACTTCGCGCGCCTTCGCCAGCGCATCGCGCCCGTCGCGCACCGGATGCGCGCTATAGCCATGGGCGTTGAGCAGGTCGCAAAACAGGCGCAGGTTGAGCTCATTATCTTCGACGACCAGGATGGTCTTGCCCATGTGCGTTCCGTTCCCCACCTTGCTTGCGCGGTCCGTTTAGGCGAATCGGCCGCACGACACAATTGTATCGCGGCGAAGGGAAATCGATTCGTGCACGACGATGACGTGGCGCTGGCGCTCCAGGCGCTTGGGTGGATATTGAGCGACGAACCGCGCGCCGAACGGCTGCTTGGTCTGACCGGGCTCGCGCCGGACGAGCTGCGCGCCTCGCTCGGCGAGCAGGCGACGCTCGCGGCAATCCTGTCGTTCCTCACGAACCACGAGAACGACCTTCTCGCTTGCGCCAGTGCGCTGCAGGTGCCGCCCGCCACGATCGCCGCCGCCGCCCAACGACTTGAAGGAACACCCGCATGACCCGCCCGCTCGTCATCACCGATTGCGACGAGGTGCTGATGCACATGGTCGTGCCCTTCGCCGAATGGGTCGACGCCGAACATGGCGTGATTTTCCGCATCGAGGATGCGAGCTTCGCCAATGCGCTGAAGCGCAAGGAATGCGGCACGCCGCTCGAGGCGGCCGAGGTCTGGCCTTTGCTCGACGGCTTCTTCCGTAAGGAGATGGTACGGCAATATCCGATCCCCGGCGCCTTGGCAGCAATGGCGACGATCGGCGCCGAGGCCGATATCGTGGTGCTGACCAATGTCGGCCCCGAGCATCAGCAGGGGCGGATCGAGCAGCTCGCGCTCCATGATTTCCACGCGCCGGTGATCGGCAGCCGCGGCGGCAAGGGCGAGCCGGTGCGCCGTCTGATGGAGCAATATCAACCCTCGGTCGCGGTGTTCATCGACGATCTGGCAGGTCATCACCAGTCGGTCGCTGAGGCCGCCCCCGATGTGTGGCGCCTCCACCTCGTCGGCGAGCCCGCGATCGCCGACAAGATCGCGCCCTCGCCTTATGCCCATGCGCGAATCGACGATTGGAAAGCGGCGCAGCACTGGATATTGGCGCGCCTCGCCGAAAACATCCCCGCCCCGGCCCGCGAACCGGTTTAATCAAGGAACACACCCCATGGATATCGCCGCCAAAATCGCCACCCTCGGCCTCGAACTCCCCAAGCCCGCCGCGCCGGTCGCCGCCTATGTGCCCGTCGTCGAACATGGCGGCCTGCTCTATGTCAGCGGCCAGCTGCCCTTCCGCGATGGGCAGGTCGTCACCGGCCGCCTTGGCGAAGATGTCGACGTTGCGGGCGGGCAGGACGCCGCCCAGCGCGTCGCGCTGATGCTCGTCGCGCAGATCGGGCAGGCACTCGGCGGCGACTGGTCGCGCGTCGAGCGCGTCGTCAAGCTTGGTGTGTTCGTCAACAGCGCGCCCGGCTTCACCGATCAGGCGAAGGTCGCCAACGGCGCGTCGGAGCTGTTCGAAACGCTGTTCGGCGAGGCGGGTCGCCACGCGCGCGCCGCGGTCGGCGTTGCGGTGCTGCCGCTCGGCGCGGCGGTCGAGGCCGACGCGATCGTCGCGGTGAAACCCGCGTAAGGAACCCGGTGGCCGAAGCCGACCCACCCGCGCGAACGATATCGCTCGGCACCGGCGTCGCCGCGATCGATGCGGCGGCGTGGGATGCGCTGCACGATGGCGGCAATCCGTTCGTCGGCCACGCCTTCCTGAGGCTGCTCGAGCAATCGGGCAGCGTCGGGCCGGGCACCGGCTGGCAGGCGGCGCCCTTGCTCGTCGAGGATGCGGCCGGTGCGCTGGTCGCGGCCGCGCCCGCTTATCTGAAATCGCACAGCCAGGGCGAATATGTCTTCGACCATGCGTGGGCCGATGCCTGGACGCGCGCGGGCGGCGATTATTATCCCAAGCTGCAGATCGCCGCACCCTTCACGCCCGTCCCGGGACCGCGCCTGCTGGCGAAGGACAGAGGCGACGCGCTGTTGCTGCTTCGCGCCGCCGAGGCGGTGGTGCGGCAAAACGGGCTATCGTCGGCGCATGCCACTTTCGTGGCGCCCGATCAGATGTCGCTGTTCGAGGAAGCGGGCTGGCTCGTCCGCCGCGACATTCAGTTCCATTTCGCGAACGCGGGCTACGCGAGCTTCGACGATTTCCTCGCCACGCTGAATTCGCAGAAACGCAAGCAGTTGCGCAAGGAACGGGCGCGCGCGACCCAAGGTCTGCGCGTCGAGGAATGGACGGGCGATGCGATCCGTCCCGAACATTGGGACGCGATGTGGCTTTTCTATCAGGACACCGGCGCGCGCAAATGGGGACATCCCTACCTCACGCGCGAAGCGTTCGACCTGATGGGCGAACACATGGCGGACCGGATCATTTTGCTCATCGCCTATGACGCCGACGAGCGGCCGATTGCCGGCGCGCTGCATTTCCTCGGCGCCGACACACTCTATGGCCGCTATTGGGGCTGTCTCGTCGAGATCCCCTATCTGCATTTCGAACTATGCTATTACCGCGCGATCGACATCGCGATCGAGCGCGGGCTCAAACGGGTCGAGGCGGGGGCGCAGGGCGGGCACAAGCTCGCGCGCGGTTATGGCCCCGTCGCGACATGGTCGGCGCATTATATCGCCGATCCCGGCTTTCGCCGTGCGGTATCCGATTATCTCGAGCAGGAACGGCAGGCCGAAGCGACCGAAATGGAATGGTTGGAAGGGAAAACGCCGTTCAAGCGGGAGGATTAAGCCGCGAAGCGCCGCGCTGCGGGCCGTCTTGCCGTTTCGTCGAGCCAGGCGCGCGCCTGGCGCTGCGCCTCGGCGATTTCATCGCGCGACATTTCGCTCGACAGGTCGGCGCGGCACTGCTGCCCTTCGACATTGCCGCCGAGCGCAGCGAGATTGAACCATTTATGCGCCTGGATCAGGTCGACATCGACCCCGCCCGAGCCGGTCGAAAACGCGATGCCGAGATCGAAATAGGCGCCCGCATCGCCGCGCGCGGCGTCGAGCAAGCGGCTCTCGATCAGATATTGGGCAGACTTCAGACTGTTCGCCATGATAACCCCCTTTGCCTCCACCCCACATGGAGATTCCGGGGGCCAAATTTGCGGTTTATGGTCAACAAAGCGTTAACGGCGATCGCATTTTTTTGTGGATATTGTGTGAACGCCGAAGAAATCGGCGGCTTTCCGCGTTAATCAACCCACCGGCAAATTGTCGATCAGCCGCGTTTTTCCGATCCGCGCTGCCGCGAGAAGGCGAGCGGACTTCCGGAAAGCACTCAATCTTTCAAGGCTGTCGGCGTCAGCCAGGGCAACATAATCGACGCTGTCGAAGCCGCCCTTGACGATCGCGGCCTCGGCCTTGGCGAGCGTATCGCCAACGTCCGCACCGCCGACGATGTCCTGTGCCGCCGCGTTCAGCACTTCGGGAAAGGCGGTCGCCGCCGCGCGCTGCGCGTCCGAAAGATAGGCGTTGCGCGACGACAGCGCGAGGCCGTCGGCGTCGCGCGCGATCGGGGCGCCCAAAATGTCGATCCCGAAATCGAGGTCGCGCGCCATGCGGCGGATGATCGCGAGCTGCTGCCAGTCCTTTTCGCCGAAGATCGCGACGTCGGGCCGCACCTGATTGAACAATTTGGCGACGACCGTCGCGACGCCGTCGAAATGACCGGGACGCGCGGCGCCGCAATAATCGGCGCCAAGCTCGGCGACCTCGATATGCGTGCTATGCCCGCCCGGATACATGGTGCCGACGTCGGGCGCCCAGAGCAAGCTTACGCCTTCCTCGACGAGCAGCGCGGCGTCGCGCGCCTCGTCGCGCGGATAGGCGCCGAAATCCTCATTGGGGCCGAATTGCGTCGGATTGACGAAAATCGACACGACGGCATGGTCGGCGACGCGCCGGCCCATGCGGACGAGCGAGAGATGGCCGTCGTGCAGCGAGCCCATCGTCGGGACCAGCGCGACGCTCTTCCCCCCCTGTTTCAGTGCCGTAACGGCACGGTGCAGCATCGCGATGTCACGGATGATTTGCACGGCTCGTCGCCCTCCGATATTGGCGCGACTATATCACTTCGCGCGCCGGCCGCCCATGCCGCGCAAACAGGAAAATCGCAACGCCCCATGACGACCTCTGCGACGACGCCCGCACCGCACCGCATCATCTTTGCCAATGAAAAGGGCGGGACGGGCAAATCGACCTGCGCCGTGCATTTCGCGGTGGCGCTGGCGAGTCAGGGCTGGCGCGTCGCGGGCATCGACCTCGACCCGCGCCAGCGCACCTTTCATCGTTACCTCGAGAATCGCGAGAATACGGCGAAGCGCCGCGAGATCGCGCTGCCGACCCCGCGCTTCGAGGTGTTCACCGGCGGGACGATCGAGGAGCTCGACGAACAGGTCGCGCGGCTGAGCGTGGACGCCGACTATCTGATCGCCGACACGCCGGGCCGCGACGACATCTTCGCGCGGCATCTTGCGACGAGCGCCGATACGCTCGTCACCCCGATCAACGACAGCTTCATCGATTTCGACTTGATCGGGCAGGTCGATCCCGAGACGTTTCAAGTCACCAGGCCGAGCTTCTATTCCGAACTGATCTGGGACACGCGCAAGGCGCGCGCCAAGAGCGACGGGCGGACGATCGACTGGATCATCCTGCGCAACCGCCTCCAGCATGTCGACGCGCACAATATGCGCCGCGTCGGTGAGGCGCTGACCCAGTTGTCGCGCCGCGTCGGTTTCCGCGTCATCCCCGGGCTCGGCGAACGCGTCATCTATCGCGAACTTTTCCCCGCCGGCCTCACCCTGCTCGACAAGGCGCATCTGGGCGGCATGGGAATCGGCCATGTCGTCGCGCGGCAGGAACTCCGCGAGGCGATGGGCGGACTGAACCTTCCGGCGCGCGAGCGGTTGCATCCGGACGGGGACCTGTTCGCCGCCGCCTGACTTCCTTCTCTCCCCAAGAGGTTCGAATATGACGCACAATTTCCATCCGACGATGCTTCGCGAATATGACATCCGCGGGATCGTCGGCGATACGCTGTCCGACAAGGACGCCACTGCCATCGGCCGCAGCTTCGCGACGATGATCCGCCGCGCCGGCGGCAAAAGCGTCGCGGTCGGCTATGACGGGCGGCTGTCGTCGCCGATGCTCGCCGACGCGCTGGTCGCGGGAATCAACGCCGCGGGGGTCGATGCGCTCAATGTCGGGCTCGGGCCGACGCCGATGCTCTATTATGCCGCGTCAACCGAGGATGTGGACGGCGGCATACAGATAACCGGCAGCCACAACCCCCCCGACTATAATGGTTTCAAGATGGTGTTTCAGGGGCGTCCCTTCTTCGGCGCCGACATTCAGCGGATCGGCGAAATGGCCGCCGCGGGCGACTGGGATGCGGGCGAAGGCACGTCGCAGAGCATCGACATCGTCGACGCCTATGTCGACCGGCTGGTCGAGGGCTTCGCGGGCGGCGCCTTCCGCATCGGCTGGGACGCCGGCAACGGCGCCGCGGGCACTGTCATCGAAAAGCTCACCGCGCGTTTGCCCGGCGAGCACCACCTGCTGTTTACCGACATCGACGGCCATTTTCCGAACCACCATCCCGATCCGACCGAGGAGAAGAATCTCGCCGATCTGCGCAAGCTCGTCGCCGAGAAGAGCCTCGATTTCGGTGTCGCTTTCGATGGAGACGGCGACCGCATCGGCGCGATCGACGGCGAGGGCCGGGTGATCTGGGGCGACCAGCTGTTGCAGATTTATGCCGCGGCGGTGCTGCAGGACCATCCGGGCGCGACGGTGATCGCCGACGTGAAGGCGAGCCAGGCGCTGTTCGACCGCGTCGTCGAGCTCGGCGGCCAGCCGCTGATGTGGAAGACCGGCCACAGCCTGATCAAGGCGAAGATGAAGGAAACCGGCAGCCCGCTGGCGGGCGAGATGAGCGGGCATATCTTTTTCGCCGACCGCTATTACGGCTATGACGACGCGCCTTACGCCGCGGTGCGGCTGATCGAGGCGGCGACGAAGCTTGGACAGAGCGTCACCGAATTGCGCGGCGGCATGGCGCCGATGGTCAACACCCCCGAAATGCGCTTCCAGGTCGACGAGAGCCGCAAATTCGCCATTGTGGATGAAGTCCTCGACCGGCTCGCGGCTTCGGGCGCCGAGGTCGATCGCACCGACGGCGCGCGCGTGCTCACCGACGACGGCTGGTGGCTGCTCCGCGCCTCGAACACGCAGGACGTGCTCGTCGCGCGCGCCGAGGCGAAAGACGAGGCGGCGCTGACGCGACTGCTCGCCGCGATCGACGAGCAGCTGGCGCTGTCAGGGATCGTGCGCGGTCCACAAGCGGCGCATTAGGCGCCGTTGCCGGCGCTTCCCCTGGTTGCCCTGCAAAAATCTTGCCAGATTGACCTTGGCCGCGTCGCTGGAGTAACGCCGCGCGGGGGCTAGAAACGGAACCGACCGACCTATGACCGACGACGAATCCACTGTTGGCACGCTGACCGAGGGCGATCATGGCGTCGCCGAGCACCGCGCGCATGTTCGCGAGGATGCGGCGGCGGGCAATGGGCTGGCGGTCATTTCGATCGCGAAAAGCTATGACAAGCGTGTCGTGCTGTCGGACGTGTCGCTGTCGGTCGGCAAGGGCGAGGTCGTCGGGCTCCTGGGCCCGAACGGCGCGGGCAAGACGACGTGTTTCTATTCGATCATGGGGCTGATAAAGCCCGACGCCGGGCGCATCATGCTCGATGGCGCCGACATCACCGCACTGCCGATGTATCGCCGCGCGATCCTCGGCCTTGGTTACCTGCCGCAGGAAACTTCGATCTTTCGCGGCATGACCGTCGCGCAGAATATCGAGGCGGTGCTCGAACTCGCCGAGCCCGACAAGATCGCGCGCGAGCGGCGGCTCGAGGAACTGCTCGACGAATTCGGCCTCACGCGGCTGCGCGACGCCGCCGCGATGGCGCTGTCGGGCGGCGAACGCCGCCGCGCCGAAATCGCCCGCGCGCTCGCCGCCAACCCCTCGATCATGCTGCTCGACGAACCCTTCGCCGGGATCGATCCCTTATCGATCAGCGACATCCGCGATCTGGTCGCCGATCTCAAGACGCGCGGCATCGGCGTGCTGATCACCGACCATAATGTCCGCGAAACGCTCGACCTCGTCGATCGCGCGTGCATCATCTATGACGGCAAGGTGCTGCTTGCCGGCTCTCCGGCCGAACTCGTCGCCGATCCCGAGGTGCGCCGGCTCTATCTGGGCGAGGGTTTCTCGCTGTGATCGCCGGTGGCTCTCGCCGCACAACAATCCGTGTGTCCCCGCGAAGGCGGGGACCCATCTCTGGTGGGTTCAAACTCGCACCGTTCGGAGATGGGCTCCCGCCTTCGCGGGAGCACGCAGAATAGTGATTTAGCCGCTGATGGCGCTCGGTCCGCGCCTCGATCTCCGCCAGTCGCAATCGCTGGTGATGACGCCGCAGCTGCAGCAGGCGATCAAGCTGCTGGCGCTGTCGAACCTCGAGCTCGAGGCCTATCTGGCCGAAGCGCTCGAAGGCAATCCGCTGCTGGACGCCGCGTCGACCGACGGCGACGGCAGCGGTGGTGACGAACTGGCGGGTGACACCCCCGCGGTCGAAGCGGCGTCGCTCGAAGCCGATCAGGCGATGTCGGCCAATGGCGGGAGCGAAAACGACCTCGACGTCGATTTGGCTGCCGAAAGCTTTCACCACGACAGCGCGAGCGACAATGTCGGCCTGTCGGGCGGCGGCGAGGATATCGATTTCGACAGCTTTGCGGAAGCTGACGACACGCTCCACGACCATCTGCTCGCGCAAGTCGGCGAACGCTTCAGCGGGATCGAAGCGATCGTCGCGGGGCAGCTCGTCGCGCTGATCGACGAAGCGGGCTATCTGCGCGCCGACCTTCCCGAACTCGCGGCGCAATTGGGCGTGCCGCTCGCATTGCTCGAAGCGGTGCTCGCGATCATCCAATGCTTCGACCCCTCGGGCATCGGCGGACGCGACCTCGCCGAATGTATCGCGATCCAGGCGCGCGAGGCCGACCGTTACGACCCCGCGATGGCGACGATGATCGCGCATCTCGATCTCGTCGCCAAGGGCGCCTTCCCGCAATTGAAGCGCATCTGCGGCGTCGACGACGAGGATCTGGCCGACATGATTCGCGAGCTGCGCGGCTATGATCCGAAACCCGGCCTCAAATTCGGCGGCGCCGGCGCGCCGGCGGTCGTCCCCGATCTCTATATCCGCCGGACCGTCGAGGGCTGGGCGGTCGAGATCAACAGCGGCACGCTGCCCCGCCTGCTCGTCAACCGCCGCTATTACAGCGAACTGGCCGAGGGCGCCGCGGCGAAGAGCAAGGCGTGGCTGTCCGAACAGCTCGCGGGCGCGAACTGGCTGGTGCGCGCGCTCGACCAGCGCCAGCGCACGATCGTCAAGGTCGCGAGCGAGATCGTCAAGCAGCAGGAAGGCTTTTTTCTGCACGGCGTCGCGCATATGCGCCCGCTGACGCTGCGCCAGGTCGCCGAGGCGATCGGGATGCACGAATCGACGGTCAGCCGCGTGACGAGCAACAAATATCTCTCCTGCGCGCGCGGGCTGTTCGAACTCAAATATTTCTTCTCGTCGGGCATTTCGGACACGCAAGGCGACGGCGCGGTGTCGGCCGAGGCGGTGAAGAGCCGGATCAAGGCGATGATCGAGGCCGAGGACGCCAAGGCGATCCTCTCCGACGAAACGATCGCGCAGAAATTGTCGGCCGAAGGCCATGACATCGCGCGGCGCACGGTGGTCAAATATCGCGAGGCGATGGGCTATGGCTCGTCGGTGCAAAGGCGGCGGCAGAAGGCGTTGGCGGGGTAGGATTTGATTCGCACCGAGGAGGCGGAGCGCGCAAAGATTCTGGTTCACGCGGAGACGCGGAGGCGCGGAGATAAGTTGAATGAGCGGCTTCGCCGCTTTTTTCTCTCCGCGAGGTCAGTGTTCTCTGCGCGAATTTCTTCTTCTCCGCGTCTCCGCGCCTCCGCGTGAACTTTTTGAGCCTGCGGCGCGCCATGGAGCGGTTGACTTTTCACCCGCTTCCCCATAGTTGCGCCGCTTCGCGTAACAACGCCAAGATTTACGGAACAGAACGATGAAGATTCGCAACAGCCTGAAGTCGCTGAAAGACCGCCACCGGGACAACCGCGTGATCCGCCGCCGTGGCCGCACCTATGTGATCAACAAGACCAACCGCCGCTTCAAGGCGCGCCAGGGCTGAACGTCCTGCCGGGACATATGTCCCGCGCGCATTTGCGAGTTAGCGTGACGCCGTCGGATGCTTCCGGCGGCGCTTTCGCGTGTCTGGAGACCGCATGATACGCCCCCCTCTGATTCGCCAAAGCGTGATCTTCGACGTCGGCCGCGTCCTCTTCGACTGGGATTTGCGTCATCTGTTCGCCAAGCTGGTCGCCGATCGGGACGAGCTCGAATGGTTCGTAACCAACGTCGTCACACCTGAGTGGCACTTCCAGCACGACGCCGGCCGCCCGCTCGCCGAGATGGTGCCCGAACTCAAGGCCGGGTTTCCTGACCATGCAATGCTGATCGACGCCTATGCCTCGCGATTCAACGAGACGATCCCGGGGCCGATTCCGGGCAGCCTCGAACTGGTCGAGCGGCTCGATGACGCAGGCGTGCCGCTGTTCGCGATCACCAACTTCGGCCATGAATTCTGGGAAGGCTTTCGCCCGATCCAGCCGATCTTCGACCGCTTTCGCGATATCATCGTCTCGGGCACCGAAAAGCTGATGAAGCCCGATCCCGCAATCTACCGCCTCGCGATCGAGCGATTCGGCATCGACCCCGCGGGCGCACTGTTCATCGACGATGTGGCCGCGAATGTCGCGGGTGCCGGATCGGTGGGTATCGCGGGACACCGGTTCGTCGATGCGGCGACGCTGGAACGCACGCTGGTGGAGCGCGGCTACCTGGGCTGACCGTCGCTGGACGTTTTGCCGAGCGCTTGTTTCGCAAGCGACAGCGCGGTTTCGAGCGCCTGGTCGGCGGGAACCGCGACATCGGGATGGACTCCGACGTCCTGCCAATTGGTTCGCGTGATCGGGTTGATCGACCGTTTCTCCGGCAGGCTCAGCGCAAAATGCGTGTGCACGCGCCGATATTCGAACGGGTTGGCGCCGCCTCCGGTGATTTCGCCGACGATCGTCGCGCGTTTCAGCGCCTGAAGATCATAGGCGAGCGCCTCAGCGGCCGAGAAGGTGCGCTTGCTGGTCAGGATATAGAGCGGCTTTGTGTCGCCGAACCGGCGCCCCCCTGACGGCGCGGGCGAGACGTGAGTCGTCGACGCGCCACTCGGGCGGTCGAAACTGCCGCTGAGCGGCGACCCTTGGGGAACCAGCTGGCTGATGATCGTGTCGACGGTATCCATGCCGCCGCCATTTTTTCGCAGGTCGATAATCAGCGCGTCGCCCTGCGCCGCGACCGTCATCATCGCCTCGATGACGTCGCCGCCGAGTTCGTGCGGCGGAAAGACGCGAAGGTCGATCAGCATGATATTGCCGTCGAGCCGTTCGATCTTCTGCACGCCGTGATTGATGTGAGCGCCGTAATAACGCTCGATCTCCGCGTCGAGAAACTCCTCCTCGCCGCCATCGGCGGGGATCGGGCTGGCGCTGTAATCGACCGCGAAATGCCCGTCGCCCGAAGCTTGACGCAGCCAACCGGTGAGTGCCTTGGCGAGCGTCGGGCCGTCGGCGACGGCTTCCCACTGACCGCGCGCCCGCCGCAGTTCCGCGGCGAGCCGCCGCCCCTTTTCGGCATCGACATAACGCGCTTCGAGCAGCCGGGCGATCTCATCGATCGTCCGTCCGCGGTCGGCGGCGCTGATCGGTTGGGCTGCGGCAGGCAGCGCGAGGCAAGCAAGCGATAGCGAAAACGAAAGCAGGGCACGTATCATCGGGCACGTTCCTTCTTGATGAGATCGCCGAACGACTCGCGTTCGAGTTGTTCGAGGGCGGCATCGACTGTCGCGCCCAAGGATTGCGGCAGCGCCGCATCGAGTGCGCGCGCGGCGCCGGCCGTCGCGGCCCATGCCGCTTCGAGATCGGGGATCATGGCGCGCGCCGCGATCGTGAGCGCAAAACGACGTTCACGCCGGTCGCGACCGGGCACCGGTTCAATCAGTCCTTGGCGTACCATCATCTGCAGCGTCTGGGTGGCGGCGGGCTGGGTGAAGCCGAGGGCGGCGACGCATTCGCCGACCGATGCCGACCCGCGCGCCATGAGCAGCCGGAAATAGGGATAGAAGCGCGGTCGGAAATTGAGTCCGGCGTCGCGATAGGCCTGCTCGACCGCGCCGTCGAGCGCGGCCACCAGCAGACGCAGACGTGTCCCGAGGCCTGATCGATAGTTCATACATAAGGGCTTATATATTCCACGCCCTCAAAGCAACCCCTGAAGCCGGCGGTGTGCCCGCGGCCGGCGGTCAGTCGTCGACGCTGGTAATTGCGACTACTTCTCCACCCCGAGCTGCGTCAGCACGAAGGCGAACTCCTCGGCATCCTCGCGCAGCGCGCCCCAGCGGCCCGACTTGCCCGCGTGGCCCGCACCCATGTTGGTGCGCAGCAGCAGCGTGGCATCGTTGGTGCGCGTCGCGCGGAGCTTGGCGACCCACTTTGCGGGCTCCCAATAGGTCACGCGCGGATCGTTGAGCCCCGCCGACACCAGCATCGGCGGATAGGCCTTGGCGGTGACATTGTCATAGGGGCTATAGCTCAGCATATAGTCGAACGCCGCCTTGTCGGTGATCGGATTGCCCCATTCGGGCCATTCGCCCGGCGTCAGTGGCAGCGTTTCGTCGACCATCGTGTTGATGACATCGACGAAGGGCACGCCGGCGAGCACCGCGCCCCACAGCTCGGGCGCCTGATTGTAAACCGCGCCCATCACCTGCCCGCCCGCCGAGCGGCCCTCAATCGAAATCTTGCCCGCGCTCGTATATTTGGCGGCGATCAGGCCCTTGGCGACGTCGATGAAGTCGTTGAACGTGTTCTTGCGCTTGTCGGTCTTGCCCGCGAGATACCAGGCGCGGCCGAGGTCGTCGCCGCCGCGAACATGCGCGATGGCATAGATCATGCCGCGATCGACGAGGCTGAGGCGCGTCGTCGAGAAGCCCGGGGGGACGCGGTAACCGTATGAGCCATAGACATAAAGGTGCATCGGCGCGCTGCCGTCGCGCGGCGTGCCCTTCTTGTAGACGAGCGAGACCGGAACCGGCGTACCGTCGCGCGACGGCATGTGAACCAATTCGGTTTCATAATCGTCATGATTATAACCGGACGGAATCTCCTGCACCTTCAGCGTTTCGAGCTCGCCGCCCGCGAGGTCGTAATCGAAGACCGTATCGGGGGTGACCATCGATTCATAGTCGAGCCTGAGCTTGTCCTGATGATATTCGGGATTGTCGCCGAGCCCCGCGACATAGGTCGCCTCGGGAAACTGGATGCGGCCGGGTGTCAGCGGCGCGTCATAATGGCGGACATCGACCTGATCGACGCCCTTTTCGCGCGATTCGAGCACGAAATAGTCGCGAAAGACCGAGAGGCCGGTGATGTAATTGTCATCCGAGCCGGGGATCAGCGTCTTCCATGTCCCCGGCGCCGCGATGCTCGCGGTCGCGACGCGGAAATTGGGGTGCTCGTCGTTGGTGTGGATATAGAGCGTGCCGCCCCGCTCATCGACGCTATATTCGCGGCCCTTCTTGCGCGCCGAGACGAGCTGCATCTCCGCCTCGGGATTGTCGGCGGGGAGCAGGTAGACTTCGCTCGTTTCGTTATCGCCCGTCGCGATGACGATATAATTATCGGCGGCGGTCTTGCCGATCCCGACGCCGAAGCCGATGTCGGCCTCCTTGTAGAGCAATTTGTCCTGCTCGACCGGCGTGCCGAGCTTGTGCAACCGGACATTATCGGTGCGCCAATTCTCGTTCGCGAGGCCATAGAGGATCGCGTCATTGCCCGAGGTCCAGACGAGCGATGACAGCGTGCCGGGGATGGTGTCGGGGAGCAGTTCGCCCGTTTCGAGGTTGCGAATGCGCGCCTCGAAGCGTTCGGAGCCATTGTCGTCGAACGAATAGGCCATCAGCTTGCCGTTCGGGCTGACCGACACCTCGGCGAGGCGGAAATAATCCTTGCCCGCGGCCATCGCGACCTCGTCGAGGATCAGCTGCGTGTCACCTCCTGCCGCGGGTTTCCGGTACCATTTCTTGTACTCGGCGCCTTCTTCATATTCGACCCAATAGACCCAGTCGCCATCCTTCTGCGGCACCGAGGAATCGGCTTCTTTGATCCGGCCCTTCATCTCCTGGAACAGCGTTTCGACGAGCGCGGCGTGCGGCTTCATCGCGGCGTCGAACCAGGCATTCTCGGCTTTCACATAGTCGAGCACATCCTTGTCATCGATCACCGGATAACTCTCGTCCTTCAGCCAGTGATAGGGGTCGGAGAGCGTCTTGCCGTGCAGCGTCACTTCGTGCGGGCGCTTCTCGGCAACCGGTGCGGCGGACAGGGCAGGGGTGGGGCTGGTCAATGCGGCGTCTTTCTCTTTGGCGAACAGGGGCGGGGACGCGACAAGCGGGGTGGCAATTGCTGCCAGAAACATCCAAATAGCGCGCATCGAAAAATCCCCCGCGATGTCGCCCGATTGGGCGGGATCGCTGCGATGTAGGAATAAGGAACGTCTGATGTCCAGCGCCATCCATGCAGAACGCCTCGCGCGTGTCCGTGCCGAACTTGCCGCGCGCGGCCTCGACGGCTTCGTCGTGCCGATCAGCGACGAGCATATGAGCGAATATGTCGGCGACTATGCGCAGCGCATGGCGTGGCTGACCGGCTTCGGCGGATCGGCGGGGACCGCGGCGGTGCTGCCCGAAAAGGCCGCGGTGTTCGTCGACGGGCGCTATACGGTGCAGGTGCGCGATCAGGTCGACGGCACGCTCTTCGACTATGTCGGCGTGCCGCAGTCGAGCGTCGCCGAATGGCTCGGTGCGAACATCAGCGCGGGGCAGAAGGTCGGTTATGATCCGTGGCTGCACGGCATCGACTGGGCGCGGTCGCTCGAAAGGGCGCTGGCGGCGAAGGGCGCGATTCTCGTCGCGGTCGATGCGAACCCGGTCGACGCGGCCTGGGACGAGCAGCCGGCGCCGAGCGCGGCGGTCGTGACGGTCCACGATGCCGCGCTCGCGGGGCAGGGCGCGGTCGAAAAGCGCGAGATCATTGCCGACTGGCTGAAGGCGAAGGGGCTCGACACGACGGTGATGACCGCGCTCGATTCGATCGCGTGGACGTTCAACATTCGCGGCGAAGACGTCAGCCATACGCCGGTGGGCCTCGCCTTTGCGCTGCTCCACGCCGATGCGACCGCCGACCTGTTCATCGCGCCCGAAAAGCTCACCGACGCGGTGCGCGCGCATCTCGGCAACAGCGTACGGATCCATGACCGCGACGCTTTCGAGGCGGCGCTCGCGAATCTTTCGGGCAAGAATATCGCCGTCGATCCCGACCGCGCGGTCGCGGCGATCTTCACGGCACTCGAGGGTGCGGGCGCGAAGATCGCGCGCCATCGCGATCCCGCGGTGCTGCCCAAGGCGATCAAGAACGATACCGAGTTGAACGGCACGCGCGCCGCGCACGTCCGCGACGGCGTCGCGGTGTCGCGCTTCCTGAAATGGATGGAAGCGGTCGCGCCCACGGAGACTCTCGACGAACTCGGCGCCGCGGCGAAGCTGCGCGAATTTCGTGACGCGAGCGGCGCGCTCCGCGACCTGTCGTTCGACACGATCTCGGCCGCCGGCCCGAACGGTGCGCTGCCGCATTACAAGGTCGACGAAACGACCAATCGCGCGATCGAGACGGGCACGCTCTATCTCGTCGATTCGGGCGGGCAATATGATGACGGCACGACCGACATCACGCGCACGATCGCGATCGGCACGCCGACGCCCGAAATGCGCCGCCGCTTCACGCAGGTGCTGAAGGGCCATATCGCACTCGCGACCGCGCGCTTCCCCAAGGGGACGCGCGGCAGCCAGCTCGACATTCTCGCGCGCCAATATCTGTGGGCCGACGGGGTCGATTATGCGCATGGCACCGGGCACGGCGTCGGCACCTATCTGGCGGTCCACGAAGGGCCGCAGCGCATCGCCAAGCCCGCCGGCGGCCAGGCGGGGACCGAGGAGCCGCTGCACGCCGGCATGATCCTCTCGAACGAGCCGGGCTATTACAAGGCGGGCGCCTTCGGCATCCGTATCGAGAACCTCGTCGTCGTCACGCCGCAGAGCATCGCGGGCGCCGAGGAGGAGATGCTGGGGTTCGAGACGATCACCTTCGCGCCGATCGCGCAGAATCTGGTCGAGGTCGCGCTATTGTCGAAAGCCGATGCCGATTGGCTCGACGCCTATCATGCCGAAGTGCTGGCGAAGCTCGGAGCGGATATGGAGGGCGAGGAGCGCGCATGGCTCGAAGCCGCGTGCGCGCCGCTCGACCGCACCCCCGCCGCGCTCGCGGCCTGAGGCCGGAATGACCGATGCTCGCAGCGACGTGCCGCTCGCCGATTTCCGTGTGCAGGAACGCGTACGCGTGCGCTTCAACGAGATCGACGGGCAGAATATCGTCTTCAACGCCAATTATCTCGTTTACGCCGACATCGGCGTCACCGAATATTTTCGCGCGATCGGCGAGGGTCAACCCGGTCCCTATTTTAACCAATATGGCACAGACATTCGCGAAACGCATTGCGAGATCGACTATCATGCGCCCGCACGGCTCGACGAGCTGATTACGATTGCGGCGCGAATCAGCCGCTTCGGGCGCACGAGCTTCACGCTTCATTGCGGAATTTTCCACGATAATGAACGGCTTACTGATATCGAGATTAGTTACGCGCATCTCGATACCGATAGCGGCCAACCGACGCCGCTGCCCGGCAGCTTCATTGCGGAAGTGCGGCGATTCGAAACGCGGACGCCGACGCAGGACTGATTCGAACGAGCCGAATCGACCCTCTCAACCAAAAAAGTCGAAAAAAAAGGGCCACCCGAGGGTGGCCCGTGAAAGTTTTGGGAGAGGATGCCTAAAAGGCATGCTCATATTGCAGCGCACAAAAAATTGTGCAACTGCGAAATAAACATCTGCTATTGCATTTTTTGCAATCGAGAGCTTCCCGGCGATCATAGGGGGCAATCCTTGCGCGCACCGCTTCCCCTCGCAAATTGCCGCGACATCGCCTAAATTGGGCCGATGGGAATGTTCAACAAGATGGATGTCGGCGGCGGCCTGTCCGATTTCTGGGCCTATATCCGCGAACCCCGCCCGCACCGTTGGGCGGTTTGGGGCGTCGCGCTGGCGCTGACCTGGCTTATTTTCACCGGGGTCGAGAAATATCTGATCCCTTATGAAAAGCCCAAGGAGCAGATCATCTATTTCGAGAACTGGACCGCGGATCGCAGCGCCGCCGAAATTCGCGCCGACTGGGTCGCGCGCGCGAAGGAGACGACCCGCCGCAACGCCCAGAAGCGCGCCGAATATCAACGCTTCGCCGACAGCCTGGGTATCGAATATGATTCGGCCGAGGCCGACAAGGTGACGCGCGAGACGCTGGGCGAAGAAGAAGCCGCGGCGGCCAAGGCAAAGCCCGCGCCCGTGCAAACGCGCTCGACGCTCGCCGAACGCGCGGCGCGCGGCGCGCA
The DNA here is from genome assembly GCF_011926545.1 of Sphingopyxis italica. GTDB lineage: Bacteria > Pseudomonadota > Alphaproteobacteria > Sphingomonadales > Sphingomonadaceae > Sphingopyxis > Sphingopyxis italica. The sequence goes on from NZ_JAATIT010000001.1 coordinate 1,363,776, forward strand.
GCCCAAAACCGCCGACTGACCGGATGCGCCAAGCGCCCGCCGACGCCGACTGGATGGCGGTCGCCATCGCGCTGTCGCGGCGCGGCCGGCCGGCTTCGGCGCCCAATCCCAATGTCGGCTGCCTGATCGTCAACAACGGACTCGTCGTCGCGCGCGGCTGGACCCAGCCGGGCGGGCGTCCGCATGCCGAGGCGATGGCGCTAACGGCGGCGGGCGGCGCCGCGCACGGCGCCACCGCCTATGTCACGCTCGAACCCTGCGCACATGCGAGCCCGCGCGGGCCGGCGTGCAGCGACGCGCTGATCGCCGCCGGCATCGCGCGCGTCGTGATCGCCGCGCAGGATCCCGACCCGCGCACCGACGGCAAGGGAATCGCGCGGCTGCAGGCGGCGGGGATCGAGGTCGTCTTCAATGTCCTTCCCGCCGAAGCACGCGCCGCGATGGCGCCGTGGTGGACGCGGCAGGTCGAGGGCCGGCCCTTCGTGACGCTGAAGCTCGCGACCTCGCTCGACGGCCGTATCGCGATGGCCGACGGGTCGAGCCGCTGGATCAGCGGAGCGCGCGCCCGCGCGCACGGCCATCTCGAACGCGCGCAGCATCAGGCGATTCTGGTCGGACGCGGGACGCTCGAAGCCGATGCCCCGAAGCTCGATGTGCGCTTGGACGGGCTTGAAGAACGCAGTCCGAAGAAGCTGCTGCTGACATCCGGCAAAGCGCCTGAGGGCTGGGCCGCCGTCGCTTCCCCCGAAGCGGTCGCCGATGTCGACTCGCTGCTCGTCGAGGGCGGCGCTGGTGCCGCCTCGGCCTTCCTTGCCGCCGACCGCGTCGACCGGCTGCTCCTTTATCGCGCGCCGATCTTGATCGGCGGCGGCCGGCCAGCGCTCGGCGACATCGGCCTAACCGATCTGGGGGACGCACACGGGCGCTGGCGCCTCGGGGATAGCCGGATGCTTGGCAGCGACCGGCTCGACGTCTACGAGCGCATCAGGATAATTTGAGGACCCTGCATGTTCACCGGCATCATCACCGACATCGGCACCATCCGCAGCCGCGAAGATCGCGGCGACACGCGGCTCGTCATCGGCACCGCCTATGACATCGGCACGGTCGACCTTGGCGCGTCGATCGCCTGCTCGGGCGCGTGTCTGACCGTGGTCGACAAGGGGGCCGACGCCGACGGCCACTGGTTCGCGATCGATGCGAGCGCCGAAACGCTCGCGCGCACCGCGCCGGGGATGTGGGACGCGGGGCGCCGCCTCAACCTCGAACGCGCCTTGAAGATCGGCGATGAGCTCGGCGGGCACATCGTCACCGGCCATGTCGACGACATCGGGCGCATCGTGTCGGTCGAACCGGTCGGCGACAGCGTGACGGTCACCGTCGCGGCGCCCGCATCGCTCGCACCGCATATCGCGCCCAAGGGCTCGATCACCGTCGACGGCGTGTCGCTGACGGTCAACGAGGTCGCCGACCAGCCCGACGGCGAGGCGCATTTCACGCTCAACATCATCCCCCACACGCAGGAAATGACGACGCTGGACGAGGCGGCGGCGGGGCGTGCGGTCAATTTGGAGATCGACATCCTCGCGCGCTATCTGGCGCGGATGCAGGCGCGGGGATAGTCCTGCGACGAACGGACAAGGAGGGTCTATGACAAGCGCGCTTCATGGCTCCTGCCTGTGCGGTGAAATCCGTTTCGAGATCCACGGAAAAATTGGACCCGCCGGCCAATGTCATTGTTCCAAGTGCCGAAAGGTCTCGGGTACGGATGGCAATGCGGTCTTCTATGCGCCCGCCGCCAGCTTCCGTTGGCTGGCAGGGGAGGACATGATCCAGCGTTTCGCCGTTCCTGACGGAGGCGGCTGGTCGTCGCATTTCTGCCGGCAATGCGGCAGCCCGGTGCCGCTGAGCGGCAATGACGGAAAGTTTCTTTTCGTCCCGGCCGGTTTGCTTGACGAAGACCCGGGATTCCGCGGCTACGCGGCCCATATTTTCGTCGGTTCAAAAGCGCCATGGGTATGTATCGCCGATTCGGCACCACAGTATGAAACGGGCTTCGGTTCGGCGCGGATCGATCGCTAGCCTTCGTTCCACCCCACCGCCAGTTCGGGGTCCGCCGCGACCATCGAGCGCCGCATCGCAAGCCGGCCGATTCTGAGCAGTTCGGCCTTGCGCCGCGCGGGGGCGATGTTGCAGCTTGCGGCCTCGCGCACCACCGCCGCGCCATAGCGGTCGGCGACGATCAGCCCCGATGTCTCGCGGCGATAACCTTCGGTTTCGAGGATTGCGGGGTCGAGCCCCGACGCGAGCGCCCAGTAAAAACGGTCGCACCAGTCGCAATAGTCGGGCCATTTGCCGTCGCCGTGCAGGTCGGCGCGGCTGACCTTGATTTCGACGATGGTGATCCGGCCCTTGGCGTCGATCGCGGTGAGGTCGGTGCGCCGCCCGTTGGGCAGCGACACCTCGGGAATCGCGACCAGCCCCTGTTGCGCGAACAGCCGGCACACGCCACGCGCGACGTCCGCGGCGGTGGTCGCGGGTTCGGGGTTGATGCCAGCCAGTCCGGCCATTGTTTCCCTCTCTTCCGCTCGCCCTGACCCCGGATCAAGTCCGGGGGAAGGGCCGTTCCGGTCTGCGCCAAGGCAAAGAACGGTGCCTCGACAAGCTCAGCACGAACGAATTTGAATGTGATCCTCAGAACGGAACGTCGTCGTCCAGATCGTCGTCGAAGGGCGGACGTCCGCCGCCGCTCGATCCGCCGCCGAAGCCGCCGCCGGACGAGCTGCCGCCACCCGACGAACCACCGCCGCCCTGGTTCCAGCCGCCGCCCGAGCCACCGCCCGACGAACCGCCGCTCCACTCGTCACCGCCGCCGCCGCCGCCGCGCGAACCGCCACCGCCCGGCGCGCCGTCGAGCATGGTCAGCGTGCCGCCCATGCCGGCGATCACCACCTCGGTCGTATATTTATCGTTGCCGTCGCGGTCCTGCCATTTGCGGGTACGCAAGGACCCTTCGATATAAACCTTCGAGCCCTTTTTGAGATAACGCTCGACGACGCCGACCAGCCCTTCGCCGTTGATCACGACATTATGCCATTCGGTGCGCTCCTTGCGTTCGCCGGTCATCCGATCCTTCCACTGTTCGGAGGTCGCGATGCGGATATTGGCGATCTTGCCGCCATTCTGGAACGACTTGATTTCGGGATCGGCGCCGAGGTTGCCGATGAGAATTACCTTGTTGACGCTGCCAGCCATCGCCGCTCCGCTCCGCTAGAAAATGTGGAGGATCAGCCTAGTCCAAAGGCGACGGCTGTCCAGTAAGTGATTCCGGCAGCGGCATAGGCCAGCAGGAACAAATAGCCAACCATGAACATGGGCCATTTCCACCCATTGGTCTCGCGCCGGGTGATCGCGATCGTCGAAATGCACTGCGGCGCGAAGACGAACCAGGCGAGGAAGGCGAGCGCGGTCGCAAGGCTCCACTTGCCCTGCAGTCTCTCTCCCAGCGATTCGGCCATCGCATCCTCGTCACCGTCCGCGTCGATCGCGTTCGCGGTCGCCATCGCCGAGACCGCGACCTCGCGCGCGGCCATCGCGGGGATCAAGGCGAGCGCGATATCGTGGTTGAAGCCGATCGGCGCGACGACCACCTCGAGCCCGCTCGCGATCCGGCCGGCGACGCTATATTCGACCTGACTCTCGCCCTCGGGCGCCTGCGGAAAGGTGAGCAGTAGCCACAGCACGACCGTGGTCATCGCGATGATCGTGCCCGCGCGGCGCAGGAAGATCCACGCGCGCTGCCACAGGCCGAGCAGGATGTCGCGGAGCTGCGGCATCTGATAGCGCGGCATTTCCATCATGAAGCCGGCACCCGCGCCCTTGGCCACCGTGCGGCGCAGCGCATAGGCGACGACGAGCGCACCGATGATTCCCGCGAGATAGAGGCCGAACAACACGAGGCCCTGCAAGCCGATGCCCGTCCCGCCGACGCCGCGATTCGGGATGAAGGCGGCGATGATCAGCGCATAGACGGGCAGCCGCGCCGAGCAGGTCATCAAGGGCGCGATCAGGATCGTCGTCAGCCGGTCCTTCTCGTCGGGGATCGCGCGCGTCGCCATGATACCGGGGACCGCGCAGGCGAAGCTCGACAGCAGCGGGATGAAACCGCGTCCCGACAATCCGACCTTGCCCATCAGCCCGTCCATCAGGAAGGCGGCGCGCGTCATATAACCCGATGCTTCCAAAAGCAGGATGAAGAGGAAGAGGATCAGGATCTGCGGCAGGAAGACGACCACCGCGCCGACGCCCGCGAGCAGACCCTCGACGACGAGGTCGCGCAGGAAATTCTGCGGGATATTGTCGACGACCCACGCCTGCATCGTCCCGACGAGGCCTTCGAGCGCGTCGGCGGGCGGACCGGCCCAAGCATAGACCGCCTGGAACATCACGAACATCAGCGCGAGCAGGATGATCATCCCGAGGGCCGGATGCAGCACGACATTATCGACGCGCTGCGTCCAGCGGCGCACCGGGGTTTCGCTGACGATCGCGGTGCGCGCGAGCGCGCGAGCGCGCTGGTGCAGCGCGACGTCGTTGGTTTCGGCCGGAGCCGTGGCGCCGCTCGCGGCGTACGACCCGATCGCGCTATCGACCGCGGCGAGCAGCTCGGTCAGCCCGCGCTTGCGTACCGCGACCGTGGGCACGACGGGCACGCCGAGTTCCTTCGACAATCGCTCGGCGTCGAGCGTCAGCCCGTCGCGGGTCGCGAGATCGACCATGTTGAGCGCGACGACGGTCGGCAGGTCGAGTGCGAGCAATTCGAGCGCGAAGCTCAAATGATTGTCGAGATTCGCGGCGTCGAGCACGACGATCAGCGCGTCGGGGCGCGTCTCGCCCTCCTGGCGGCCGAGCACGACATCGCGCGTCACCGCTTCGTCGAGGCTCGCGGGCGTCAGGCTGTAGGTGCCGGGCAGGTCGATCAGCGACAGCGGGCGGCCGTCGGCGAAGCTCGCATGCCCCGCCTTCCGCTCGACGGTGACGCCGGGATAATTGGCGATCTTCTGCCGCGCGCCGGTCAGCGCGTTGAACAGGCTCGATTTACCGGCATTGGGATTACCGACGAGCGCGATCGAGGGAATGGCCGCCGTCATGCCGCCGGCTCCACTTCGATCGCCGCGGCTTGCCGCGCGCGGATGATCACCTTCATGCGGCCGACGGTCAGCGCGAGCGGATCGCGCGAAAAGACGCTGCCGCGATGGTGCGGGGTGACTTCGCACCCTTCCATCAGGCCGAATTCGCGCAAGCGCCGGCCCTCGTCGTCGGACATGGCGGTCCAGTCGATACGCGCGATCCGCACCATCACGCCCAGCGGCGACTTGTCGAGCAAAGCAGTCATTTGCGAGCGATTATCAATAACAACCGCTGAGCGCCAGTCCTTTATCGAAACGGGTCAGCGGCCCGGCTTCTTTAAATCTTTCTGCGCCGCCTTGATCGCTGCAATGTCGCGATCGGCTTGGTCGTGACGAAGTTGCTTTTGCGCAGTCTTGAATTTCTCATATTCCCGTTCGGCATGCAGGGCCGCGTCAGCCATCGACACGCTGCCGCCGGAACGAAGAACGACGCGGCCCAAATTGGAAAGCTGCCCGTCGAGCAATGCGGCCGCCTGCGTCATCGATGTCAGGCGTCCAATATCAGCCTGATCCTCGAAAATATCGAGGAGGATCGTGGTGAGCCGATTGAGTTCCTTGACTTCGCCTTCCGCGAGATAATTTTTAGAGGTGCCGACGTCGGCCTTGCGGATATTCTCGTTCGGCCAGCTTTACAGGCCCATATTGGGCTGACCGGCATCGGCCCGAAGGCGCAGGACCTCCGCTGGGGTATTCGAGCAGACGGCGTAGATCAGCTTGGCCTGCGTGTTCCGATAGAAATCCCGCCATGCGGGCGATGTCCCGTCATAGTCCTGGCACATCGCGCAAATGGCGCGCAATTCGCGATAGACATTTGCCTCGTCGGAGCGGATGTCACGGATGATTTCCTTGAGTTCGGCAATGCGATCACGGTTCTCGGGGTTTTTCAACCGTGTGGCGTCGATGATGAAGCCCTTCGTCGCAAATTGAACGAGCTTTTCGGTCGCCCATTTACGGAACAGCGTGGCTTGCTTTGAAGCTACGCGATAGCCCACCGAGATGACCATATCCAAGCTGTAGAAGGTCACTGGTTTCGTGGATGAGGCAATTTGCGTTTTATGCAAATTGCTCTCGTCGAGTTCGCCTTCTTCAAGGATGCTAGCTATGTGCCGCGAGATCGTTGAAACATCCCGGCCAAATAGTTCAGCGATTTGCGCTTGGGTCATCCAAAGCTGATCGCCGGCGTAGTTGATTTCGACATGCAAACCCGCACCATCGCCATATACGAGGAAACGGTCCCCAGTGGCCTCATCCTCTTGCAGATGCACTGGCTCAAGATTTGACATTTCGCGAAGCCTCGATTTGAACAGAAAGTGAACAAATCTAGCAGGCGACTGGCTGCAACGCTAGTATCAAATCCGCCGAGAGCTCAGCGCCCCGGATAGCGCAGCCGCCCAACGAAGCGTGCGAGGCTGGGCCGTTCGACGGTGCGCGCGGCGCGGCGGTGCTTCCAGCTTTCGAAGCGCATCACCTGATCGATGCGGCGCGCGAGAAAGGCGCGCGTATCGGCGAAATCCTCGCTCTCGTCGTTCAGGAAGACCGCCATCGTCGAGCCGTAGACGGCGCCGAGGATCGCGCGCTTGCTGTAGTGATTATAATCGGTCGCGGTGTCGCCCGCGAGGCGCCACATATGATCGGCGGCGCGCCAGCCGAGCTTCGCGGCGTGCGGCGCATTGATCGGGAGCGCGAGCAGCGCCAGCGCGCGGCGCAGCGATTCGCGCCCAGGCGCGAGCAGGTCGATACGCGTTTCGACGAGCGTCGTGATCCGCTGGCGTATCTTGAGCGCCCCGAGCTTTTCGGCGGGCCAGCGCGCTTCCATCGCCATATCGATGTCGGCGAACCAGGCATCGACCATGTCACGGGGACCGCCGGGAAAGGCGAGGCGCGCAACGTCGGGATCGACGCCGGCGCGCGCGGCGGCATCGGCGAGCGCGGCGTCGCCGAAGCCGTCGAATGCCGCCGATGCGGCAATGAGCGGCGCGAGCGCGGCGCGAATCTCGTCGAGGGTCGGGTCGGCGGGCAATATGGAGGCCATGAGCGTCAGATAGGCCGCGCCGCGAGGTTCGGCAACCGCGCCGGCACCGGCCCTGTCGACGCGCGCCTTCTTCGCCGTCATTTAGATTTTCTTTTGCTACTCGCCATTGTGCCGGCACCGCTGCGTCCATAGCTTCGCGGGCCAAGGTGGCGGCCGATGGGGTCGCGCGCCAAGAAAGTGAATGTGGAGGAAATATGGCCGTATCCCTGTTCGATCCGATCAAGCTGGGCGCGATCGACGCGCCGAACCGCATCGTCATGGCGCCGCTCACCCGCGGCCGCGCCGGGCCGGGTTTCGTGCCCAATGAGCTGGCGCGCGAATATTACCGCCAGCGCGCCTCGGCGGGGCTGATCATTTCCGAAGCGACCGGCATTTCGCAGGAGGGTCTCGGCTGGCCGAGCGCACCCGGCCTGTGGACCGACGCGCAGGTCGAAGGCTGGAAGCCGGTGACCGACGCGGTGCACGAAGCCGGCGGGCGCATCGTCGCGCAGCTCTGGCACATGGGCCGCGTCGTCCACTCGGTGTTCAACGACGGCAAGCCGCCCGTTTCGGCGTCGGCGACGCAGGCGCCGGGCAAAGCGCACACCCCCGTCGGCCGCCTCGAATATGAGGTCGCGCGTCCGCTCGAGCTGGGCGAAATCCCGCGCGTCATCGCCGATTATGTCAAGGCCGCCGAAAATGCGAAGCGCGCCGGCTTCGACGGCGTCCAGCTGCACGGCGCGAACGGCTATTTGATAGACCAGTTCCTGCGCGACGGCAGCAATCTGCGCGACGATGATTATGGCGGCCCGGTCGAGAATCGCATCCGTCTGCTCCGCGAAGTCACCGAGGCGCTGATCGCGGTCTGGGGCAAGGACCGTGTCGGCGTACGTCTGTCGCCCAATGGCGACACACAGGGCGTCGACGACAGCGCGCCCGAAAAGCTGTTTCCTATCGCCGCCGCGGCGCTGGGTGCGCTCGGTATCGCCTTCCTCGAATTGCGCGAACCCGGTCCCGACGGCACCTTCGGCCGCACCGATGTGCCGAAACAGTCGCCTTCGATCCGGGCGGCTTTCAAGGGCCCACTGATCCTCAACAGCGACTATGATGTCCCGCTCGCCGAACAGGCGCTCGCCGACGGCACGGCCGACGCGATCGCTTTCGGCCGGCCGTTCATCGGCAACCCCGATCTCGTCGAGCGAATCGAAAAAGGCGCCGACTGGGCGGCGGACGACCCGCAGACCTGGTATGCGCCGGGGCCGGTCGGCTATACCGATTATCCCGCGCTGCGGCCGGCATAGGCCATCGATGATCCGGGCGGCGTTGCGCGGTCCGGATCATCCCTTCTCGGCGCGCGCCTTGTCGACGATGGCGGCGCCGATCGGTCCGAGAAAATTGCTGCCGAAACGGAACAGCAGGAACGCGCCGACGAACAACAGCAGCGGCGCGATGAAGGCGACGACAATCGCCGCGATCACCACCCCGAAGAACAGGAACATGAGGCGGCCGGTCAGTTCGGTCTGCCCATTTGGGTCCAGTTCGATCGTGCGCGGCCCCTTCGCATCCCACCATTTCGCCGTGACGATCGTCTTCCGGTCGCCCGTTTGCGGTCGAGACTGCTGGCGTTGCGGGATGATGGCGGGGCCCGCACCCTTCGCCTTCTGACCCCATGGCTGCTTGCGGTTCATCGCGGGGACGGCGGCAGCTTGCCGGTCGTTCGGCGGTCGTGGCAATTCGCGCTGCGGCGCCGGGGCGGCTTCGGCAAGGTCGAGGACCCTCTCGGCCCCGGCCGAAGCAGCCTGCGCCGCGGGCCGGTTCGGCGCGACCGCCATGCGGCGATCACGCGCGTCCATCCGCTCGGCCGCGCTCAGCGGAGTCTGCCCGGTTTCGCGGTCGATCACCACCAGCCGCCCGCCGCGTTCGACGACCGAAAAACGGCTGGGAGGCGGACGATCAACCAATACCGAATTGTTCCTTGAGCGCGAGCATGGCGAGCGCGGCCTTCGCCGCTTCGCCGCCCTTATCCTTGCGCGTCTTGTCGGCGCGCGCAAGCGCCTGTTCCTCATTCTCGACCGTCAAAATGCCGTTGCCGATCGCGAGACCGTCGAGCGTCAGCGCCATGACGCCGCGCGCGCTTTCGTTCGACACGACTTCGAAATGATAGGTTTCGCCGCGGATCACGACGCCCAACGCGACATAGGCGTCGTAGCGCCCGCTGTCGGCGGCGAGCGAGATCGCCGCGGGCACTTCGAGCGCGCCCGGAACGGTGACCGTCTCGTGGCTGTGCCCCTCGGCATCGAGCGCGCTGCGCACGCCACCCAGCAGCATGTCGTTGAGGTGCGAATAGAAACGGGCTTCGACGATCAGAATATGTGCCATGACGGCCTCCTTAGATGGATGGGAAGAGATGGGGAAGCAGGAGAAGCAGGGCGCCCGCCGCGATCAGGACAGCGGCGGTCAGGCTGTGAAGCGTGACGCGCTCCTTCATCCAGAACCACGCGATCAACAGGCTGACGAGGATACATGTTTCGCGCAGCGCGCTGACCACGGCGACGGGCGCGTAACGCAGCGCGACAAGCGTCGATCCGAAGCTGACGATCGCGAGCGATCCGGCCGCGATTCCGGGCCGCAAATTGTTTCGCATGCGCGCGAATGCGGAAGGGCCGGCCGACGCCCGGAACTGGACAATCAGTGCCATCCCGGTGGCGAAGAAGAACCAGCAGAGAAACGGAAGAACCCCGTCGCTCGCCCGCATTCCGCCCGCATCGACGACGGTATAAGCGGCGGTCAGTATCCCCGCCCCCAGCGCGGCGATCAGCCCTTTCGTGCCGATGCGCCCGCCCGCCGACAGCGAAAATATGCCAGCGCAGATCGCGGCCACGCCCAATATCTCTCCGACACCGGGCGTTTCGGCAAACAGCAGCGCACCGGCTGCCGTCGCGACGAGCGGCGCGGTTCCCCGTGCGATCGGGAAGGCGACCGAAAAGTCGTTGAGTGTGTATGATCGCGTCAACACGAGGGAATAGAGGCTGTGCAAGGTGACGGCGCCGGCCAGCCACGGCAGTATCGCCGGGGCCGGCGCGCCGATGAACGTCAGGGGGATGGCCGCTGCCGCGGCCCAGGTCACCCCGCACAGCGCACGAACGGCCTCCTGATCCTCTCCCGACTTGAGCAGCGCATGCGACGAAGCGGTGGTCAGCGCGGCAACGATTGCAAAGCCGATCCCCAGCGCCTCGCTCACCGTCCGATCACGCCTCTCCGGGGATGGGGCGTTCGCCGACGACCGACAGGCCATAGCCTTCGAGTCCGACGATATTGCTGTGGGTGGGGGTGAGCAGTTCCATCGCATGGACGCCAAGGTCGGCGAGGATCTGGGCGCCGATCCCGTAAGTGCGAAGGTCCATGCCGCCGGTCGGCGGCGGCAGCGCCTCGGCATCGGCCGAGCCGGGGAGCGGGCGCATCAGCATCACGATGACGCCGGCACCGGCTTCGCCGATCGCGTCCATCGATCGCTGGAGGCGGCGCTTCTTGGGGCCCGGGCGGCCCATGATGTCGTCGAAGATCGACACCGGGTGCATCCGCACGAGCGTCACGCCCGCGGGATCGACCGGCCCCTTTTGCAGCACCAGATTGACGCTGCCGTCGATCTTGTTGCGATAGGATTTGAGGCGCCAGTCGCCGCCATAGTCCGATTCGAACGGATCGTCGGCCACGCAGTCGACCAGCCGGTCGCTGCGGTTGCGATAGGCGATCAACTCGGCGATCGTCCCGATCTTCAGCCCGTGGCGCCGCGCGAAGGGGATGAGGTCGTCGAGCCGCGCCATCGTGCCGTCGTCGTTCATGATCTCGCAGATCACGCCCGAAGGATTGAGCCCCGCGAGGCGCGCGATATCGACCGACGCCTCGGTATGACCGGCGCGGACGAGCACGCCGCCGTCGCGCGCGATCAGCGGAAAGATATGGCCCGGGGTGACGATGTCGTCGCGGCTCTTGCCCGCATCAATCGCCACGGCAACGGTGCGCGCGCGGTCGCCCGCCGAAATGCCGGTGGTGACGCCTTCGCGCGCCTCGATCGAGGTCGTGAAGGCGGTTTCATGCCGCGTGCCGTTCTGGCGGCTCATCAGTTCGAGCCCGAGCGTATCGACGCGCGCTTTGGTCAGCGTCAGGCAGACGAGGCCGCGGCCGTGGGTCGCCATGAAATTGATCGCGTCGGGGGTCGCCATCTGCGCGGGGATGACGAGGTCGCCCTCATTCTCGCGGTCCTCGTCGTCAACGAGGATGAACATGCGCCCATTGCGCGCCTCGGCGATAATCTCTTCGGGACTTGCCATTGGCGACAGGTCGCTGCCGTTCGCGAGCCAGTTTTCAAGCTTGCGCAGCGTTTCGGCGGTGGGGTTCCAGCCGGGCGAGTCGAGGTCGCGCAGGCTGTTGGCGTGAAGACCCGCGGCGCGTGCGAGACCCGAGCGGGACATGGTCCCGTCGTCGACGATGGCGCGGATGCGATCGATGAGCTGTGTGGACATGGTCGCCATGTCTCACATCATAATGTGATTGTCAATCTGGCTATCACATTGACTTGATCATTGCGGTCCGAAAGTCGGGCCGAATTCGCGCGCCGGCGCATCTGCCTTGGCTTCGAGCAGTTCGAGAATGCGTGCGCTGCGACCGTCGCGCTTGGCATAGTCGCGCGCCGACATACCCGCGATATGGTCGGCCTTGTCGGGATTGGCACCGCGCTTGACGAGCAGTCGCACCATCGCGACATTCTTTGCCTGCACCGCAAGGATCAGCGCGGTTTCGCCGCGGCGATTGGTCTGATCGACGGGCGCCTTCCGGTCGAGCAGCTCTTGGGCGCCGTCGGTGAAGTTGATGAGCGCCGTGTGCATCAAGGGGGTCACGTCCTGACGGTCGCCGATCGACGGGTCGGCGCCTTTGCCCAGCAGGAAGCGCAGCCAGCTGATATCGCGCCGCTTGGTGACGATGATCAGCGCGGTTTCGCCGGTGTCCGGATTGCGCGTGTTGACGTACGACGGATCGTCCTTCAGCGCCTCGGTCGCCTTGGTCCCGTCGCGGTTGCCGACCGCCTGCAAAAAGGCATAGCCGCCGCGGAACTGCGCCTGCGCGGGGTGCGCGAGGCCCACGACCGCGAGCAGCATGAGGAAGAAGGAGGCGAGGCGGAATTCCACGCGTCGAAACATGATCGGGCGACCCCTGAGGCAATTTGTCCATCGCGCGCCGCGACGACAATGGTTGATTTTAGACAGCTAGCCGACCAAGGCTGGCCACATGATGAATATCGCAAATATGGGACAAAGGCTTGTCCGTGCAAGCCTGATCCTCGCTTTCGGCGCGGCACTCGCGGGATGCAATGGCTCGGGCGAAAGCGCGCCCGCGAAACCGCCGCTCGAGGGCGCCCGGATCGGCGGCGCCTTCACGCTGACCGACCAGAACGGCAAAACCGTCCGCGATACGGATTTCGCCGGCAAATATCGCCTCGTCTATTTCGGCTACAGCTTCTGTCCCGACATCTGCCCGGTCGACCTGCAAAAGCTGATGCGCGGCCTGTCGCAGTTCGAAAAGACCGACGCGGCGCGCGGCGCCAAGGTCGCGCCGCTTTTCATCACCGTCGATCCCGAGCGCGACACGCCCGAGGCCTTGAAGCCCTTCGTCGAACGTTATCACCCGCGCCTGCTCGGCCTGACCGGCACCCCCGAACAGATCGCCAGCGTCGCCAAGGCCTATGTCGTCACCTATAACAAGGTGCCGGGCTCGGCACCCGACCGCTATCTGATGGCGCACAGTCAGCTCGCCTTTCTGATGGATCCCGACGGCAAGCCGCTCGCGCTGCTGCCGCTCGACGATCCTTCGACCGATGTCGATGAGGGTGCGCCCGGCAAGGTCGCCGCCGAGCTGGCGAAGTGGGTCAAATAGCGATGGCGGGGGCGACATCGGAGCGCCCCTTCTGGGAAGCGCCGCTCGCCAGCCTCGACGCGGGTCAATGGGAGGCCTTGTGCGACGGCTGCGGCAAATGCTGCCTGCACAAGCTGGAGGATGAGGATACGGGCCGCATCTATCCGACCAATGTCGCGTGCCGCCTGCTCGACCTTTCGACCGCGCGCTGCGGCGATTACAAGCATCGGCGCCGCCATGTTCCCGATTGCCTGACACTGACCAAAGCGAAGGTCGACGACCTCGAATGGCTGCCGCAGACCTGCGCCTATCGCCTGCGCGCCGAGGGCGAAGCCCTGCCCGACTGGCACTATCTCGTCTGCGGCGACCCTGATGCGGTGCACCGCGCGGGCCAGTCGATCGTCGGCTGGACGGTCGGCGAGGATGTCGCGGGCCCGCTCGAGAATCATCTTGTCGAACGCGTCGTTTGATCCGTCGGAGGGCCGGCCGCACATATGGGTGGCGGGCGATGCCTGGCCCGTGCGCGTCGTCCGCCATGCGCAGTCGCGCCGCTACCGCCTCGTCTTCGACGGCGCGCGCGGCGAGCTGCGGCTGACGGTGCCGCGCCGCGCCAGCGAGCGCGCCGCGCTGACATGGGCGGGCGAGCAGCAGGCGTGGCTCGCCGAACAGGTCGGCAAGGCGGTGGTGCCGATCCTCGTCGGACCGGGCGCGGCGCTGCCCTTTCGCGGCATCGAGCGTCATGTCGACTGGGCGCCGGCCGCGCCGCGCGCGATCCGCCTCGACGGCGACCGCTTGTATGTCGGCGGCCCGCTCGAGACGCTGGGGCGGCGTATCGAACGCTGGCTCAAGACGCAGGCGCTCGACCTGATGGAGCGCGAGAGCCGCGATATCGCCGCCGCCGCGGAGCTCGCGGTCGGCCGCGTTGCGGTCGGCGATCCGCGCAGCCGCTGGGGCAGCTGCACCCACGACGGCGACCTCAGATACAGCTGGCGGTTGATCATGGCGCCCGACCATGTCCGGCGCGCGACCGTCGCGCACGAGGTCGCGCATCTTCGCCATATGGACCATGGCGCCGCGTTCCACGCGCTCGTCGACGAACTGCACGACGGCGACGTCGCGGCGGCGCGCGGCTGGCTGCGCCGCGAAGGGCGCGGGCTCCACCGCTATCGCTTCACGGCTTGAGCCGGCTTAAGCCCTAATAATCGGAGGATTCCGACGGCGGGCGCTGTTGCGCCGGCCGCGCTGTCGGCGGCACGACCTTCGGCACCGTGACGATTTTGGGCTGGCCGCCGTTCTGGCGCACGCCATTCTGCGGCGTCGCGCCATTCTGGGCCGGTGCGCCATTGTCGGCCGGGGGACGCCGCCCGGTCTGCTCCTCGATCCATTGCTGGTCGAGCACGGGGCCATCGTCGACCGGCGGCGGCATCGGTCCCGTCATTTCGGGCGGCCGGCTATCATAGGGCAGCTCGATCGGCATGCCATTCTCGTCGACGAATCCGTCTTCGCCGGGCTCGCCCATATAGGCTTCGTCTTCGTCCTCGAGCTGCCATTCGGGCAGCACGACTTCGGTGTCGAATTGCTCGACCGGGCGCCGCGCGACCGCGACGCGCATATAATCGGCGAATGCCCGCGCAGGCGCGCGCCCGCCCTGCAGCCCGCCGACGGGTTTCGCATCGTCGCGGCCCATCCAGACGCCGGTCGTGATGCCGCTCGAAAAGCCCAAAAACCAGCCGTCCTTGTTGCTCGACGTCGTGCCGGTCTTGCCCGCGACGGGGCGACCGATCTGCGCCGCCCGGCCCGTGCCGGTGTTCACGGCGGTCTGCAAAAGATCGGTGATCCCGGCGGCCACCCAATGATCGACAAGCGTCGTCCCCCGCTCGGCGGGGCGCTGATAGAGCAGCTCGCCGCCCGCGGTCGTCACCTTGGTGATGCCATAGGGCTGCACCGACACGCCGCCGCGCGCCACCGCGGCGAAGGCGGCGGTCATGTCGATCACGCGGACCTCGGCGCTTCCGAGCACCATCGAGGGGTGGGTGTTGACGGGGGTGGTGATGCCGAAGCGGCGCGCCATGTTCGCGACCGCCGAAAATCCGACTTCGTCGCCCAGCTTCGCCGCGACGGTGTTGACCGAATAGGCGAAGGCGCTGCGCAGGTCCATCGTGCCCGAAAAGCGCCCCGACGAATTGCGCGGGCTCCAGCCGTTGATCGTGACGGGTTCGTCGACGACCGGATCATTGACCTTATACCCCGCCTCGAGCGCCGCCATATAGACGAATAATTTCCACGCCGATCCCGGCTGGCGCAGCGCCTGCGTCGCGCGGTTATAGTTCGACGCGACATAATCGCGGCCGCCGATCATCGCGCGGACGGCGCCGTCGCGGTCGAGCGACACGAGCGCGCCCTGCACGCCTTTCGGCGCGTTGGCCTGAATCGCCGCGGTCGCCGCGCGCTGCATGCCGAGATCGATCGTGGTGTGGACGTCCAAGGCTTCGCTGCCTTCGTCGATCAGCATGTCGAGCTGCGGCAGCGCCCAGTCGGTGAAATAGCGCGCGCTGTTCTGCCCGCGTTCCTTCGCGAGCTGGACATTGGCGGGCTCGGCGGCGTCGGCCTGCGCCTGGGTGATGACGTCCGCGTCGACCATGACGTCGAGCACGACGCCGGCGCGGCCCAAAGCCGCCTGCGCGTCGGCGGTCGGCGAATAGCGCGACGGCGCCTTGACCAGCCCCGCGATCACCGCCGCCTCCGACAGCGACATTTCGGTCGCACTATGGCCGAAGAAGCTGTTCGACGCGGCGTCGATGCCATAGCTGCCGCCGCCGAAATAAACTTTGTTCAGATAGAGTTCGAGGATCTCGTCCTTCGAGAATTTCCATTCGAGCGCGAGCGACAGAACCATCTCGCGCATCTTGCGCGCCCAGGTATAGCTGTTCGAGAGGAAGATGTTGCGCGCGAGTTGCTGGGTGATCGTCGAGGCGCCCTGCATCCGGCGGCCGGTGCCGTAATTCTGGACCGCGAGCACCGCGGCGCGCGCCATGCCGACGGGATCGACGCCCGGATGATAGCGAAAGCGCCGGTCCTCGACCGCAACCATCGCATCCTGCATCACCTGCGGCGTTTCGCGCAGCGTCAGCCAGCGGCCGTAATTGGGGCCGAGCGACAGGAAAACCGTGCCGTCGGCGGCGCGGACGCGGATCGTCTGTCCCGCGGGCGATTTCTTGAGCTCCTCGAAGCTCGGCATCCGCTGCACCGCGATGCCGACCGCGACGCCGAGCGCGACGAGGACGACGACCGCGAGGCCGAGGCCCCAGCGAAAGGCGCGGCGCAGCCACACGCGCCAGCGCGGCGGCTCGCCGCGGGGCGAGCCGCCGCGCTTACTGGATGATGACGATTTATTCGACGAAGCTTGCTGTCTTTCGCGGCGCAAAGCCCGTATTCCTTCCCTCGCGTCGCCCCTGATGCGTCAGTAGCGAGGGCATCAGCCTTCGCCGGTTGACGCCTCATCCTGCCCGCGGTCCGCGAAGTCAAGCGCCGCGCTGTTGATGCAATAGCGCAGCCCGGTCGGTCCGGGGCCGTCGGGGAAGACATGGCCGAGATGGCCTTCGCACTTCGCGCAGCGCACTTCGGTACGGACCATGCCGTGGCTGGTGTCGGTCAGTTCAGTCACCGCGCCACCCGCGGCGGGCGCGGTGTAGCTCGGCCAGCCCGACCCGCTGTCGAACTTGGTGCGACTGTCGAACAGGGGTTCGCCGCAGCCGGCGCAGCGGTACATGCCGTCGCCCTTGTGATCGGTATATTTGCCGGTGAACGCCCGCTCGGTGCCGCCCTCGCGCAGCACATGATGCGCCAACGGATCGAGCGTCTTTTCGGTTTTGGGATCGGTCATGGAGAAGCTCCTTCGGATGGCCGTTCGGGGGCCATCATGTCGATACCAATATCGGTGCGGCGCCCCGTCATCGCAAGGGGGAGCGGTCAGCTCGGCTCGATCCGCGTCGCTTGCGACATCATTCGCACCAAAGCCGGAAAAAGAGACGCCATGCCTGTCATGGCCGCCGCCATGCGCGGGTTTTCGCCCATCCGCCACACCAGGTTGGCAAGTGCGAAGGGTCGCGTCATCCGGGCCGCGATGCGTTTCTGGAATGCGGGCGCGGCGCCGCCGCCACCGTGACGCCACGCCGTCACGGCCGCCTCCGCGCTCGCAAGCGCGAGTCCCATGCCCTCGCCGGCAAGGCTCGGGATCACCCCGGCCTGGTCGCCGAGCCGGAACAGACCCGCCGTCGTCTCTGCCGCACGCCAGCCATAGGGGACGTGCCCGATCGCATCGACGGCGCGACACCAGTCCGCATGCGCCAGCCGTTCGCCGAGGTGCGGAAGCGTGCCGCCCAGCGCGCGCAGCAGCGCCTCCGGATCGCCGCCCGCTTCATCGAGCCGCGATTTATGAACCGCGAGGCAGAGGTTGCCGCTGCCATCCTCCTGCCGCACCAGACCCGCATAGCCGCGGTCGAACAGGTGGAGCTCGACCGCATCGCCGACCAGCCGGTCGAGCGAAGGGTGCGAAGGAAGCCGCAAGCGCAACCCCATCGCGGGGTCGGCGCGCTGCCATTCAGCGGGCTCGCGCGGAAAACCGCGAAAACCATGCTTGCCGGCCGCCAGAAAGATCGCAGGCGCCATCAGGGTCGCACCATCGCGTGTTTGAACCGCGCCGCTTTCGATTGCCGTCGCATGGATACCGCGTTCGACCCCCGCGCCCGCCGCTCCCGCCGCCGCTTGCAACAGGCTATCGAGCCGATGGCGCGACACCCCCATCGCCTCGCCGGGGAGCGCGGTCTCGCTCCGCCGCTGGCCCGCGAACAGGCGCACGCGGCGGACCGCCTGCCCGCCGAGCGCCGCGCGCTCGATCCCGAGCGCATCGAGCCGCGCGAGGCTTTGCCAGCTCAGAAAGCCGCCGCACAGCGCGTCGCCCGTTTCGCGCGCGCGTTCGAGCAGCAGCGTTCGCGCACCGCTGCGCGCCAGTCCGATCGCCGCGGCCGACCCGGCGGGCCCGGCACCGACGACGATCGCGTCGCTCACCGGATACGCTCGACGCAGAGGCGGTAGGGGAAGCTGCGAAAGATGCGGCAATTGCTCGCCACATCGGGCAATGCTTCGCCCAGCATCGCCGCCCATTCGGCGGGGCGAAAGCTTCGCCCGACCGATAGCTGCCCGTCGCGCCGCACGATCGGGTCGACCCATGCCAGCGTAGCGAGCAAGGGATAGCCGGCAAAGGGCAGGCGCCGGCGATGGAGATCATTGACCAGCCAGCCGCGCGCCGCCTCGCTTTCCATGAAGCGCAGAAATTCCGTGCGCTGTGCCGGCGTCATATGGTGGCTGACGAGGCTCGACAGGATGATGTCCCACCCCTGCCCCGCCAGATCGCGATAATCGCCGGTGACAAGCCGCGCTCGCCCGCCAAGGCGTGCCTCGGCGACCGCCTCGCTCTTCGGATTGAGGTCGACCCCGGCCAGATCGAGCGCGACGCCCCGGCGTTCGCCCCAGCGCGCGATCCGCACGAGCATGTCGCCCGCGCCGAAGCCGACGTCGAGGATGCGCCAGGGGCGGTCACCGGCACCGCGCGCACGCACCCGTTCCAGGAACCCCAGCGTCGGTCGCGGCGCCAGCGTCAGCGCGTTGATGCGCGACAGGTCGGCGAGCACGCGCGCATAGCGGCCCGGTGGCAGCGTGGCGGCATCCATTTCCTCTTCGCGCTCGATCGGCATGCGAAGGCTGGCGAAGGGGTTCATGCCCGGAACCGGATCGCCTCGGCGGCCAGCCCCGGACCGAAGGCGATCGCGATGCCTTCGCCGCTCGCCCCGCGCGCCATCATGTCGGCGAGCACGAACAGGATCGTCGCCGACGACATATTGCCATATCGCGCGAGCACCGACCGGCTGTCGGCGAGCGCCGCGGGCGCGACCTCCAGCGCATGTTCGACCGCGTCGAGCACCGACCGGCCGCCAGCGTGGACCGCGAGCAGCGGCGGCGGCCCGGCATCGCCGAACAGCTCGCGCTGGATGTCCGGACGGGCCAGCGTTTCGCGCAGCCGTCCGGGCACTTCGCCCGACAGCGTCATCTCGAAACCCCGGTCGCCGATGTCCCAGCGGATCAGATTTTCGCTGCCCTCCAGCGCAAGGCTGCGGCCTTCGCCCAGTTCGAATCCGCCCGCCGCCGCCGATACGATCCCCGCCGCGGCGCCATCGCTGAACTGAAGCATCGCCAGCAGCGGCTCGGGTTCATCGGCCAGACTGAGGTGCAGCGTCGACAGCTCGACGCTCACCACCAGCACCACCGCGCCCGGTTCCGATCGCACGATATGCCGCGCGGTGCGCAGCGCGGTGACCCCGGCATAACAGCCCATGAAGCCAATCAGAACGCGCTCGACCGCCGCGCCGAGCCCCAGTCGCCGCGCGAGGATCTGGTCGATGCCGGGGGCGAGGAAGCCGGTGCAGCTCGCGACGACCAGATGGGTGATGCGCGCCGGATCGAGCGCATCGTCCAGTCCCGCGATCGCCTGCATCGCCAGATCGGGCGCATGGTCCGCATAGGCGGCCATGCGGACCGATGTCGGCGGCAATCCGGGCATGTCGTAAAATCCGCCCGCCGCGACCGGCGACCCACCGGACCGTGTGGGCGGCAGCACCGACCAGCGATGATCGATCCCCGACCGCGCCGTCATCCGCGTAAAGATCGCGCGCACCCGCTCGTCGGTCAGCCGCGGCGTCGCCCAGTCGATGAAAGCCTGATGAATATCATGCCCCGGCGCCGCGGTGGCGAGGGCGTTCAGCCGGGGAGACGGCATGCTCTTTTTCATCGCGCGGGTTTGGCCGAAAAGCGCCGCGCTGGCCAGCGGATTAAGAGATGCACGATGACGGCCTTCCGGCGCGCGTGAGCACCGATTTTACGCGGAATTAACCGTAACGCGGTTATCGCGAAGGGGTGAAAATGCGCCCGCTTCTTGCCCTTGGACTATTGTTCGCCTCGGCCCCCGCGGTGCAGGCGCGGTGCCTGCTTTGCGCGCGGGACGGGGCGGCGGGCGGCGCGGCGCGCCAAGCCGGGATACCGCTTCGCGTCGAAGTCGAAACGCGACTCGATATGGGCCGCGTCGCCGTCGGTGCGATGGGCGGCGAGGTGGAAGTCGATCCGGTGTCGGGCGCGCGGCGCGTGCGCGGCGATGTCGTCGATCTGGGCGGCTTCGCGCTGACCGGCGTCGTGACCGTGCGCGGCGAACCGGGCGCCGAGGTGCGCGTGATCCTGCCCGCGAGCGTCGATCTCGAGAGCGGCCACGGCCGCACCGCGCGCGTCACGGGTCTTGTCACCGATCTCTCGGCGGCGCCGCGTCTCGGCGCCGACGGCCGGCTTCAGTTCCGCTTCGGCGGCCGGTTGCGGATCGCTGCGCTCGACGACGGGGATTATCGCGGGCGGATTCCGGTGACGGTCGAGTATCAATAAGCAAAGGGCTGCTTTGGGGTGGTTAGCGGGCACACCCAATATTCGTCATTCCCGCGAAAGCGGGAACCCAGTCTGGGATCAGCCTATGCACGCTCTGGGTCCCCGCTTTCGCGGGGATGACGAAGGAAAAGGCGGGCGACAGCTTTCGGCCGCTAGCGGACTCTCAACCCCGCGCGCCGAACAAGGCCGTCCCGACACGCACATGCGTCGCGCCCAGCATCACCGCGGTCTCGTAATCACCGCTCATCCCCATCGAGCGGAGCGGCAGACCGTGGCGTTCGGCCAGCTCGTCGAGCAGGGCGAAAAAGGGCGCGGGCTCGACGTCGGCTGGCGGGATCGCCATCAGTCCGGCGATTTCCAGACCAGCCGCCTTGGCTTCGGCAAGCAGCGCGGGGAGATCGGCGACAGCGCAGCCGCCCTTCTGCTCCTCGTCGCCGATATTGACCTGCACGAACAGCTGCGGCCGCCGGCCCGCTTTGGCGCAAACCTTGGCGAGCGCCTGTACCAGCGACGAGCGGTCGACCGAGTGGATCGCGTCGAACAGCGCGACGGCTTCTTCGGCCTTGTTCGATTGCAGCTGGCCGATCAGGTGCAGCACGATGTCGGGGGTCTCGGCGCGCAGTTCCGGCCATTTGGCCGCGGCCTCCTGCACACGATTCTCACCGAAATGGCGCTGGCCCGCCGCGATCAGCGGACGGATCGCCGGCGCGTCGTGCGTCTTCGACACCGCGATCAGGCAGATTTCGCCGACCTCGCGCTGCGCGCGCTGCGCCGCGTCGGCGATAAGTCCCTGCACTTCGGCCAGCCGCTCTGCTGCTTCGCTCATCGTCCCGCTTTCATCCCGCGCGTTGCGCGCGCTCGCGACGCGCCTATAGAAAGCGCGATGCGCCCGCGCCACCCCCTGCCCTCCAAATTGCCGAAACTCTGGCTGGTCAGCGACGAGCGGGCGGCGACCGGTCTTGCCGAACTCGCCGCGCTGCTGCCGCCCGGCGGCGGTATCATTTTCCGGCACGACGGGCTGGCGCCGGAGCCGCGCTGGCGCCTGCTCCGGCGGTTGATGCGCACCGCGCGGGCGCGGGGGCTCGTCGTCGTGCTTGCGGGATCTCCCGATATGGCGTGGCGCTGGGGCGCCGACGGCGTCCATCTGCGTCAGCGCGATGCCGACCGGGCGCGACAGGCCCACGAGCTCGGCCTGCTGGTAACGATGCCCGTCCACGATGCCCGCGAAGCGCGCCAAGCGCGCCGCGCGGGAGCCGACGCGGTCTTCATCTCGCCGCTTCATCCGACGCGTTCGCATCCCGGAGCGCCCGCGCTGAGCCGGGCGGCGTGGCTGCGGCTCGCGCGCCTTTCGGGAGCGACACCGATCGCGCTCGGCGGGATGACCGCGCCGCGCGCACGCGCGCTAAATCGCACAAGCGACAGGACGAACGGCTGGGCCGCGATCGATGCGTGGGATGAAAAGGCGGCGAAGCGCCGGGCGCGTCAGAAGCGGAACGCCGTCCCGATATAGACCGCCTGGCTGTCGCGCCGCGAATCGGTGAGCGGCTCGACGCGGTCGTCGCTCCTGTACCGCACGCCCGCGGTGACATCGATATTCTTGGTCAGTCGATAGCTGCTGACGACATCGACGGCGGACGCCTCGCCGGGAGCGGTGACGCGATCGGTGGCTCCGCTCGGGTCGCTTGGGCGGTTCACCATACGCGTGGCGAAGCGTGACTTTTTCTCTTCCTGTTCGGGCGCCTTGGCGACCGGCAGGTTGCGCA
This sequence comes from Sphingopyxis italica, assembly GCF_011926545.1. Classification (GTDB taxonomy): domain Bacteria; phylum Pseudomonadota; class Alphaproteobacteria; order Sphingomonadales; family Sphingomonadaceae; genus Sphingopyxis; species Sphingopyxis italica. The sequence goes on from NZ_JAATIT010000001.1 coordinate 1,386,131, forward strand.
GGTCGGTGCCGCGCGGCAGCGACGGCGTGACGAATTTTTCGAAGCCGACCGACGCGCCGAGATTATATTTGACGGGGGCGATCGCGACCGGCGCAGTGCGGCCCGCCGCCAGCGCCGAGGTGCGCGCGGCACTCGACGCATCGTCGCGGGCGCGAATCACGACGGTGATCGCGCGGTTCTGACGGGTCCTGTCGGTCAGGGCGGGCGTGAAGCTGAAGTTGCCGCGCTGTTCGGCCGACATCTTGTTGTAGCGCGCGATCAGCCTTTCGTCGCCCGACGCCGGAGTGAACTGGCCCAGCAGGGTTTCCGAAAGCGTGGTGTCGCGAATTCGGTCGGCGTTCGACATCGCGGCAAGGGCCGGCGGCAACGCAAGCGAAACCACCGCCAAAGCGGTGAGACCTGCTTTCCAAAAATGTCGCGACGTCCGCGCCATTGCCTTGCGACTCCAACCCCAATCGACTCGTCAAATAGGACCGCTAGCCCGATAATGCCAGTGAATCCCGCCAAATTGTTGCAACGATTCCGCTTTTTGCCGAAATTGTTGCGGGATCGTCACAGTGCGGATTAAATCTGACCAGAATCTGAATGGTGCCGCGGCCGAAATTGCCGCGCTTGCAGGGTGGCGGCAAGGGCGATAGAGACGCTGGCAATTCCGTTATGCGCGGCCGATTTTTTACCATTCGGACGGGCTCCAAAGAGATAAGGTGTTATCGGCATGTCCCAGCTTTCTGTCCTTGCCACGATCGGTCGCCGCCCGGCCACGCTCGCGCTGCTCGGACTTGCGGCGCTCGGTCTTTCGGCGTGCGCGAACAAGGACCGGCCGCGCGCCGACCTCGCCCCCAGCCAGGTGACGACGATCGGCGTGAACAGCTATCTGTGGCGCGCTTCGCTCGACGCGCTGTCGTTCATGCCGCTGCTCCAAGCCGACAGTGCGGGCGGCGTCGTGATCACCGACTGGTATGCGAATCCGTCGAATCCCGGCGAGCGGATGAAGGTCACGGTGTCGATCCTCGATCAGGATCTGCGCGCCGACGCGCTGCGCGTCGCGGCGTCGCGGCAGGTGTCGCAGGGCGGCACCTGGGTCGACGCGCCGGTGCAGGCGGCCACCGTGCAGAAGCTCGAGGAAGTCATCCTCACCCGCGCCCGCGACCTGCGCCGCAGCGCCATCAGCGACTAATCCGGCGGCGCGCGCCCGCGCGCCCACACAGACTAACGGGGTAACCGACGAATGACCCGCGAAACGCGCTTTGGCGCCCTCGCCGCCGACGCCCGCTGGCAAAAGGCGTGGGAGGCGGCGAACAGCTTTGCCACGACCGATACGGCGGAAAAGCCGAAAGCCTATATCCTCGAGATGTTCCCCTATCCCTCGGGGCGCATCCACATGGGGCACGTCCGCAACTATGCGATGGGCGACGTGCTCGCGCGGTTCAAGCGGATGACCGGGCACGACGTGCTGCATCCGATGGGCTGGGACGCGTTCGGCATGCCCGCCGAAAACGCGGCGATGGAAAAGGGCGTGCATCCCGGCGGCTGGACGCGCGACAATATCGCGTCGATGCGCGGGCAGCTCAAGCGCCTCGGCCTCGCGATCGACTGGAGCCGCGAACTCGCGACGTGCGAGCCCGATTATTATGGACAGGAACAGGCGCTGTTCCTCGACCTGTTCGCCGCGGGGCTCGTCACGCGCAAGCACAGCTATGTCAATTGGGACCCGGTCGACATGACCGTGCTCGCGAACGAGCAGGTGATCGACGGCCGCGGCTGGCGCTCGGGCGCGCTGGTCGAGAAGAAGAAACTGTCGCAGTGGTTCCTCAAGATCACCGACTTCGCCGAGGAGTTGCTCGAGGGGCTGGGCAGCCTCGACAGCTGGCCCGACAAGGTGCGGCTGATGCAGGAAAACTGGATCGGCAAGTCGCAGGGGCTGGAGTTTTCGTTCAAGCTCGCGGGCGGGGCGCCGGGCTTCGACGTCTTCACGACGCGCCCCGACACGCTCTATGGCGCGAGCTTTGCCGCGATTTCGCCCGACCATCCGCTCGCCGAGAAACTCGCCAAGGATTCGCCCGAACTCGCCGCGTTCATCGAGGAGTGCCGCCGACAGGGCACCGCCGCCGAGCAGATCGACACCGCCGAGAAGATGGGCTTCGACACCGGTATCGCCGTCGAGCACCCGCTCGACCCGAACTGGCACCTGCCCGTCTGGGTCGTGAACTATGTGCTGATGGACTATGGCACCGGCGCGATCTTCGGTTGTCCCGCGCACGACCAGCGCGACCTCGACTTCGCGCATAAATATGAACTGCCCGTCTATCGCGTGATCGCGGAGCCTGCCCTCGCGAATGCGGGGGGCGACGAGGTCGCCCAGCATTTCACCGGCACCGAGGCCTACACCGGCCCCGGCCGCCTCGTGAACAGCCATTTCCTCGACGGGATGACGATCGACGGAGCCAAAGCCGCCGTGATCGCGCGCGCCGAGCATGAAGGCTGGGGCAAGGGCACGACCGTGTGGCGCCTGCGCGACTGGGGCGTGTCGCGTCAGCGTTATTGGGGGACGCCGATCCCCTTCATCCATTGCCCGGCGTGCGGTATGGTGCCGGTGCCCAAGAGCCAGCTCCCCGTCATACTGCCCGAGGACGCCGATTTCTCGGTCCCCGGCAATCCGCTCGACCGTCATCCGACGTGGAAGCATGTCGCCTGCCCGAGCTGCGGCGGCGAAGCGGTGCGCGAGACCGATACGCTCGACACTTTCGTCGATTCGTCGTGGTATTTCCTGCGCTTCGCCTCGGCGCCCTCGGACAAGCCCTTCGATCCCGAGGTGATTCGCCGCTGGCTGCCCGTCGACCAATATATCGGCGGCATCGAGCATGCGATCCTCCACCTGCTCTACGCGCGCTTCTGGACGCGCGCGCTGAACAAGATGGGGATGATCGATATCAAGGAGCCCTTCGCCAGCCTGTTCACGCAGGGCATGGTGACGCATGAAACCTATAGCCGCAGCCAGGGCGAAAGCTTGCCGCCGCTCTTCTTCACCCCCGACGAGGTCGAACGCGGCGCCGAAGGCGCGACGCTGACCGCCGATGGTGCGCCGGTCGAGATCGGCCGCGTGATCAAGATGTCGAAGTCGAAGAAGAATGTCGTCGATCCCGATGCCATTCTCGACCAATATGGCGCCGACGCCGCGCGCTGGTTCATGCTCTCCGACAGCCCGCCCGAGCGCGACCTGCCGTGGAGCGAAGCGGGGATCGAGGGCGCGTGGCGCTTCGTCCAGCGCCTGTGGCGCCTGTTCGGCGACACGGCTAACGTCGGCGATGGCGCCGAAGACAAGGCGCTCGCGCGGAAGCTGCATCAGGCGATCGCCGGGGTCGCGGCCGACATCGAATCGCTGGGCTTCAACAAGGCGGTGGCGAAAATCCATGCACTCGCGAACGAGATCGAGAAAGCACCGCCCTCGGCGACCCGCGCCGAAGCGTGCCGCACGCTGATCCTGCTCGTCGCGCCGATGCTGCCGCATCTCGCCGAAGAAGCCTGGGCGGCATTGCCCGAGGGCCAGCGCACGACGCCGATGATCGCCGACGCGGCGTGGCCCGCCGCCGATCCGGCACTGCTCGTCGATGACGAGGTGACAATCGCGATCCAGATGGCGGGTAAGCTGCGCGATACGATGACGATCGCCAAGGGTCTCGACAAGGATTTGGTGGAAGCCGCGGCGCTCGCGCGTCCGCGCATCGTCGAGCTGCTCGCCGGTGCGACGCCGAAGAAGGTGATTGTGGTGCCCGACCGTTTGGTGAATATCGTTCCCTGATATGCGCGCACTCCTGACCTCCGCCCTCGTCGCCGCTTCGCTGATGCTCGGCGGTTGCGGCCTGCGTCCGCTCTACGCGAACGGCAGCAAGGGAGCGGTGGCGCAGGTGCTGGCCGACGTCGATGTCGCACCGATCGAAGGGCATGAAGGCTGGCTCGTCCGCAATGCGCTTCGCGACCGGCTCCAGGCGACGCAGGGCGGCGAGGGTGCGGGCAAGCGCCTCCGCCTCGACGTGCGGCTCGAGGATTCGATCATCGGCTTCGGCGTCCGCGCCGACGATACGGTGACGCGCGAACGCCGCACGCTGCGCGCGCGCTATCAACTCGTCGATTCGGCATCGGGCGCGGTGCTGCTCGACGCGACCGCGGCGCAGGATGCCGGGATCGACGTCGTCGGTAGCGAATATGCGACGATCGCCGCCGAATCGACCGCGCTCGAACGGCTCGCTTCGGGCGTCGCCGACCAGATCGTCGCGCGGCTCGCGGTCTATGCGAACCGCGGCGGCGGCCAGCCGGGGGCGGTACTCGCCCCCCCCGTATCCGTGCCCGCGCCTGCCGGGCAATGAAGAGCGTCAAGCCCGCCGACCTCGAACGCCAGACGCGCCTCGACCCCGCGGTTCGCTTCACCCTTTTGACCGGTCCGGACGAAGCGACGATGGAAGCCGTCGCGAGCCGTCTGATCGGTCTTGCCGGCAAGGATGCCGAACGACTCGACCTGACGGGATCGCAGCTGTCGCAGGATCCTTCACTGCTCGCCGCCGAAGCGGCATCGATGTCGCTTTTTTCGCCGAGCCGGATCATCAAGCTCGAACTTTCGGGCAGCGGCGACGACAGCCTCGCCGCGGTCGAGGCACTGCTCGCCGCCGAAACCGCGATCAACCCGGTCGTCGCGACCGGCGCGTCGGTCACCGCCAAATCGAAGCTCGTCAAGCTGGTCGAGGGGTCGGATCATGCAGTCGCGGCGATCTGTTACCAGCCCGACCGGCGCGCGCTCGTCGGCATCGCGATGGCGGCGGCACAGGAACAGGGGCTCCGCATCGCCAACGGCGAGGCGCAATTGCTCGTCGACCTCGTCTCGGGCGATCAGGCGCTGATGCGCCGCGAGATCGAGAAGATCGCACTCTATCTCGACGCCGGTCCCGACCGCCAGCGGCAGGTCACATCCGCCGACATCGATGCACTGGGCGCCGCGACGCACGAGGAGGATGTCAGCGAGTGCATCAACGTCGCGCTCGGCGGCAAGCTGCGCGATCTGCCCGAGATGCTCGCCAAGGCGGCGGCGGTCGGCGTCGCCGAAATCCGCATCATCCGCGCCTTGGCGATCCGTGCGCTCGCGCTCGCGCGCCTGCGCGCCGAAGTCGACGGCGGCGCGCATCCTGCGACGGTCGTCTCGGCGCGATCGAGCGGCATTTTCTGGAAGGAACGCGACGCGGTGACCGCGCAGCTTCATATCTGGGATTCGGTGCGCATCGCACGGCTGATGAGCCGCCTGCTCGACTGCGAACGCGCGCTCAAGGCATCGGGCACCGCGGGCGGCGCGCTGTTCCGCAAGCTGATGACCGATATCGCGCACCAGGCGGCGCGGGCGCGTTAGGGTCGGGCTCGAAAGGCCGCCTTTCCGCCAACGGGCTTGACCCGCGCGGCGGCTTCGGTGCAAGCGGCGGACGACGGACGCGCGGGCACCCGCCTATCCACCTATTCAGGAAAACATGATACCGGCAGCGGCAACGCCGCCGGAACAGGACGAATGACGATGAGCGATATCGAAGCCATCCAGGCCCAGCTGCTGGGCGACATCGAAGCGGCCGCCGATGCCAATGCGGTCGAGGCGCTGCGCGTCGCCGCGCTCGGCAAGACGGGCAGCATCACCGCGCTGCTTAAGACGCTGGGCGGTATGAGCCCCGAGGAACGGCAGGCGCAGGGCCCCGCGATCCATGGGCTGCGCGAAGCCGTCACCGCCGCGCTCGCCGCGCGCAAGGCGGTGCTCGACACGGCGGCGCTCGACGTCAAACTCGCTGCCGAAGCGATCGACATGACGCTTCCCGCCGACGCAGCCCCGCGCGGCAGCGTCCATCCGGTGAGCCAGGTGATGGACGAGCTCGCCGAAATCTTCGCCGACATGGGCTTTGCGGTCGCGACGGGTCCCGAGATCGAGGACGATTGGCGCAACTTCACCGCGCTCAACATCCCCGAGACGCATCCCGCGCGCGCGATGCACGACACCTTCTATTTCCCGCCGCAGATGAACGATACCGAGGGCCGCGCGATGCTGCTGCGCACGCATACGTCGCCGGTGCAGATCCGCACGATGATGAGCGAGGAACCGCCGATTCGCATCATCGCGCCCGGCCGCGTCTATCGCAGCGACAGCGACGCGACGCACACGCCGATGTTCCATCAGGTCGAAGGTCTCGTCATCGATCGCGGAATCCATATGGGTCACCTCAAATGGACGCTCGAAACCTTCCTCAAGGCCTATTTCGAGCGCGAGGACATCGTCCTGCGCCTCCGCCCCAGCTATTTCCCCTTCACCGAGCCCTCGGCCGAGGTCGATGTCGGCTATAAACAGGAAAAGGGCCGCCGCATCGTCGGCGGCAATGGCGACGACGACGGCCATGCGTGGATGGAGCTGCTCGGCAGCGGCATGGTCAACCGCCGCGTGATCGCGAATTGCGGGCTCGATCCCGACGAATGGCAGGGCTTCGCCTTCGGAGTCGGCGTCGACCGCCTCGCCATGCTCAAATATGGCATGGACGATTTGCGCGCCTTCTTCGATGGCGACCTCCGCTGGCTGTCGCATTACGGGTTTGGCGCACTATCGGTGCCCACGCTGAGCGGGGGAGTTTCGGCATGAAGATCACCCTCGATTGGCTGCGCGAGCATCTCGAAGGCGACTATTCGGTCGCCGAAGTCGTCGCGACATTGAACCGCATCGGCCACGAGGTCGAAGGCGTCGAGAATCCGGCCGAGAAGCTCGCGGGTTTCCGCGTCGCCAAGGTGCTGACCGCCGAGAAACATCCGCAGGCCGACAAGCTGCAGGTGCTGACCGTCGACACGGGTGACGGCGACGCGCCGCTGACCGTCGTGTGCGGCGCGCCCAATGCGCGCGCCGGCCTGATCGGCGTGCTCGGCCTGCCCGGCGCGGTGGTGCCCGCAAACGGCATGGAGTTGAAGGTCGCCGCCGTGCGCGGCGTCGAATCGAACGGCATGATGTGCTCGACGCGCGAACTCGAACTCGGCGACGACCATGACGGGATCATCGAGCTGCCCGAAGACGCACCGGTCGGCACGCCCTTTGCCGACTACAGCGGAGCGAACGATCCGGTGATCGACATTTCGATCACCCCGAACCGGCAGGATTGCATGGGCGTGCGCGGCATCGCGCGCGATCTTGCCGCCGCCGGGCTCGGCGCGCTGAAGCCGCTCGACGTCCCGACGATCACCGGCGAGGGCGCGCCCGCGACCGAAATCCGGACCGACGATCCCGAGGGCTGCCCCGCCTTCTTCGGCCGCACGATCGGTGGCGTCACCAACGGCACCGCGCCCGAATGGATGCGCCGCCGGCTGGAAGCGGTCGGGCAGCGCTCGATCTCGGCGCTCGTCGACATCAGCAATTATGTGATGTTCGACCTCGGCCGCCCGAGCCATATCTATGACCGCGCCAAGCTGACCGGCGCGCTCGTCGCGCGGCGTGCGAACGCCGGCGAGACCGTCACCGCCCTCAACGGCAAGAACTATAGCCTCGCCGACACGATGACTGTGATCGCCGACAACAGCGGCGTCCACGACATCGCGGGCATCATGGGCGGCGAGCATAGCGGGTGCAGCGAGACGACGACCGACGTGCTGATCGAAGTCGCCTATTTCACCCCCGAACGCATCGCGCTGACCGGACAGGCGCTCAGCCTGACCAGCGACGCGCGCAGCCGTTTCGAGCGCGGGGTCGATCCGGCGTTCCTCGACGACGCCACCGCGATCGTCACCGCGCATGTGCTTGCCATCTGCGGCGGCACGCCCTCGGCCGTGACGCGCGCGGGCACCCCGCCCGCCGACGTGAAGACGGTCGATTACGACCCGGCGCTGTCGGCGACGCTCGGCGGCATCGCGATCGCGCCCGAACGGCAGCAGGAGATTCTGGCCGCGCTCGGTTTTTCGGTGATCGAACAGGGCGGCCGCTGGCAGGTCGCGGTGCCGAGCTGGCGCCGCGATGTCGACGGCGCCCCGGATCTGGTCGAGGAAGTCACACGGATCACCGGCTTCGACGCGATCGCGTCGGTGCCGCTGCCGCGCGCCGATGGCGTCGCGAAACCGACCGCGACCGCCGAGCAGCTCACCGAACGCCGGCTCCGCCGCGCGGCCGCCGCCGCGGGTTTCGACGAGGCGGTGACCTGGTCGTTCATCAGCGAGGCCGAGGCCGCACCCTTCGGCGGCGGCGTCTGGAGCCTCGCCAACCCGATCAGCGAAGATTTGAAGGTCATGCGCCCGTCGCTGCTCCCCGGCCTGCTCGCCGCGGCGCAGCGCAACCAGAATCGCGGCGCGGGCAGCATCCGCTTGTTCGAGATCGGCCGGCGCTATCTGGCCGACGCCGAGCATCCGACGCTCGCGCTGCTGATGGCGGGCGACAAAAGCGCGCGCGGCTGGCAGGCGGGCAAGGCCGCGCCCTTCGACGCCTTCGACGCCAAGGCCGCGGCGCTGTCCTTGCTCGAGGCCGCCGGCGCGCCCGCCGACCGGCTGCAGGTGATGGAGGCCGTCACCTCCGGCAATATCTGGCACCCCGGCCAGTCGGCGACGCTGCGGCTTGGCCCCAAGGCGGTGCTCGCCGAATTCGGCGCGCTCCACCCCGCGCTTACGCGGGCTTTCGACGTCGACGGCCCGGTGATGGCGGTGCAGATCTTCCTCGATGCGTTTCCGGCGAAGCGCGCGAGCGGCCCCGCCCGCGCCGCGTTCGCGCCCCCGGCATTGCAACCGGTGCGCCGCGACTTCGCCTTCCTCGCAGCCACGAGCCTGACCGCCGCCGACCTCGTCCGGGCGATCCGCGGCGCCGACAAGGCGGCGATCGTCGATGCGCGGCTGTTCGATCGCTTCGCCGGCCAGGGCGTGCCCGAGGGTCAGGTGAGCCTGGCGGTCGAGGTCGAGCTGCAGCCCGCCGAGAAAAGCTTCACCGATGCCGAACTGAAGGCGATCGCCGACAAGGTGGTGGCGGCGGCCGCGAAGGTCGGAGCGACGCTGCGCGGATAAGTGGATAAAATCCCGTCTGGCGGGAAGGCCGTCTTGGGGTGGTGAGCGGGCCGATCCTCCCCCCTTGGGGGAGGATCCGCAGCTATCGGCCGTCTTTCGACATCCGGAACATGTCCATACAGGCTGGAGCATGAAGCGATTTCGTGCAATTTGATCCGGCAACGGATTCCGGGGAGGAACGCGCCATGGACACCCGCCACCTTGTCGATCGCGAGATCGCGCCGATCATCGACCTGTTCCCGCGGGTCGATCTCGACGCCGCGCCGATCGCGCAGATTCGCGCGAAGGCGGCGGAGACCTATGCGATCCTGCCGCCGCCGGTGATCGTGCCCGAAGAGATTTTCATCCCGTCGATCCACGACGGCCCCGACATCGCCGTCTATCTTTTCCGCCCCGAGGCGATCCGCGCCGATGCCGGCGCGATCCTGCACATCCACGGCGGCGGGATGGTGCTGGGATCGGTGAAGCTGATGCAGGCGGGGCCCGCCGCGCTCGCCGCCGCCGCCGGGGTGCCCGTCGTCTCGGTCGAATATCGGCTCGCGCCCGAACATCCCTTTCCCGCGCCGCAGGAGGATTGCCACTCGGCGCTGAGCTGGCTCGCGGGACAGGCCGAGGTGCTGGGGTTCGACGCCGGCCGGATTGTCGTCGCGGGCGAGAGCGCCGGCGGCGGGCTGGCGGCGGCGCTCGCGATCATGGCGCGCGACCTGGGCGGGCCGGCAATCGCGGGTCAGCTCCTCACCTATCCGATGCTCGACCATCGGACGGGCGGCGATACCTGTCCCTATGCCAATCCCGCGACCGGCGAGTTCATCTGGACGCGCGCGAGCAACCGCTTCGGCTGGCGCGCGCTGCAGGGCGATTACCAGGCCGACGACGAACGGCGCGGCTGGTTTTCGCCGAGCCTGGCGGAGGATCTGACAGGCCTGCCGCCCGCCTATATCGCGACGGGCAGCCTCGATCTCTTCTTCGACGAAAATCTCGACTATGCACGCCGGCTCGTCGCGGCGGGGGTGCCCGTCGACCTCCACAGCTATGCGGGGGCGATCCATGCCTTCAACGCGATTCCCGATGCCGCGCTGTCGCAGCGTTTCAACGGCGGGCTGCTCGTCGCGGCGGCGGCGATGGCGGGGCCGGCGAGCGGTTGACGGCGCCTGCGGGTCGGCTGGCGACCGGAACACGAGATTTTTATCTCGTCACCCTGAACTTGTTTCAGAGTCCATGGCCCGCCGTTTCCTTCAGCGCCGCGTCCTATTCGAGCCCCGGCCATGGATGCTGAAACAAGTTCAGCATGACGAAGATCGAAGGGCAGCTCACCACCCCATAGCCGCCATTGGCATCGCCCAACCTTGCCATGCCGCCCTCAATGACTAAGCAGGGGCGGATGGCCGCCACCGCTCCCCGACCCGCCAACAGCAACGCCGCCGCGCGCGCCCTCCCCGTGGCCGCGACGCCGATGATGGCGCAATATTGGTCGCTGAAGGACAAGGCGGGCGAATGCCTGCTTTTCTATCGCATGGGCGATTTCTTCGAGCTGTTTTTCGACGACGCCAAGGCCGCGGCTTCGACGCTCGATATCGCGCTGACCTCGCGCGGCGAGCATGACGGGCAGCCGGTGGCGATGTGCGGCGTGCCGGTCCATGCCGCCGAATCCTATCTGGCGCGGTTGATCCGCGCCGGGCACCGCGTCGCGATCGCCGAGCAGATCGAGACTCCGGCCGAGGCGAAAGCGCGCGGCGGGTCGAAGGCGCTTGTCGCGCGCGACATCGTGCGTTTCGTCACCGCGGGCACGCTCACCGAGGAAAGCCTGCTCGAAGGACGCAGCGCGAACCGGCTCGCCGCGCTGGCGCAGGTCGGCGACGAGGTCGCGATTGCCGCGGCCGATATTTCGACGGGGCGCTTCGAGGTCGTCGCGGTTCCGGCGGCGGCGGTCGACGCCGAACTCGCGCGGCTCGCACCCTCGGAGCTGCTGCTGAGCGAGAGTGCGGAGGAGCTGCCGATCAGCTCGGCGCGGCAGATCGTGCGCCGGCCTTCGTCGGACTTTTCCAGCACGAGCGCGCAAAAGCGGCTCGAAACCTTCTTCGGCGTCCAGACGCTCGACGGCTTCGGCCAGTTCGGGCGCGGCGAAATCGCCGCGATGGGGGCGCTCGTCGCCTATCTCGACCATGTCGGCACCGGCGGGCCGACCTTCCTCCAGCCGCCGCTGCGCCACCTCGCATCGGGCCGGATGGCGATCGACGCCGCGACGCGCGAGAGTCTCGAACTCGTCCGCACCATGATAGGGGCGGGGGCGGGCGCACGCGAGGGCAGCCTGCTCGGAACGATCGACCGGACGGTGACCGCTGCCGGCGCGCGCCTGCTCGCCGACGATCTCGCCAGCCCGCTGACCGACAAGGGCGCGATCCTCGACCGACTCGACCTTGTCGATGGCCTCGCGCGCGATGCCCTGTGGCGCGGCGAACTGCGCGCGGCGCTGCGCGCCTTGCCCGACGCCGCCCGGGCGCTCGGCCGCCTCGTCGCGGGGCGCGGGGGACCGCGCGATCTGGCGCAGCTCCGCGATGCGCTCGGCGGCGCAAGGCTTCTGCGCGAACATCTCGCGCGGCGCGCCGACCTGCCGCCATTGCTCGCGCACCTGCTGCCGGGGCTCGACGGCCATGGCGCGCTCGTCGACGAGTTGGCGCGCGCGCTCATCGAAACCCCGCCGGTCGACGCCGCGCAGGGTGGCTATGTCGCCGAGGGCTATGATCATGCGCTCGACGCGCTGCGCGAAACCGCGCGCGACGGGCGGAAGGCGATAGCATCGCTCGAAGCGCAATATCGCGACCGCACCGGCATCGCGTCGCTCAAAATCCGCCACAACGGCGTGCTCGGCTATCATGTCGAAGTGCCCGCGAAGCATGCCGACGCGCTGATGGCACCCGAATCGGGCTTCACCCATCGCCAGACGCTCGCGGGGGTCGTGCGTTTCAACTCGTCGGACCTCCACGAGGCCGCGAGCCGCGTCACCCAGGCGGGCGTCCACGCGATCGCCGCCGAAGCCGCGCATCTCGAGGCCCTCACCGACGCCGCGATCGGCCGCCGCGCGGAAATTGCCGCGTCGTGCGACGTGCTCGCGCGAATCGACGTCGCCGCCGCGCTCGCCGACCATGCGATGAGCCACAATTGGTGCCGCCCCGACCTTGCCGACGAGCCGTGCCTCGAGGTCACCGGCGGGCGGCATCCGGTGGTCGAGGCGGCGCTCGCGAAATCGGGCGAGCGCTTCGTCCCCAACGATGTGTCGCTGTCGGAAGCCGACCGGCTCTGGCTCGTCACCGGCCCGAACATGGGCGGTAAATCGACCTTCCTTCGGCAAAACGCGCTGATCGTCGTGCTCGCGCAGGCGGGCGGCTTCGTCCCCGCCGCGACTGCGAAGCTCGGGCTCGTCGACCGCCTCTTCAGCCGCGTCGGCGCGAGCGACAATCTCGCGCGCGGGCGCTCGACCTTCATGGTCGAGATGGTCGAAACCGCCGCGATCCTCGCGCAGGCGACCCCGCAAAGCTTCGTGATTCTCGACGAGGTCGGGCGCGGCACCTCGACCTATGACGGGCTCGCGCTCGCCTGGTCGGTGGTCGAGGCGGTGCACGAGGTCAACAAATGCCGCTGCCTATTCGCCACCCATTATCACGAGCTGACGCGGCTCGCCGAAACGCTCGACGCGCTCTCGCTCCACCACGTCCGCGCGCGCGAGTGGCAGGGCGATCTGGTGTTGCTTCACGAGCTTGCCGAGGGCCCCGCCGACCGCAGCTACGGCCTTGCGGTCGCGCGCCTTGCCGGCGTGCCCGCGGGCGTGGTCAAGCGCGCCGAGGCGGTGCTCGCCAAGCTCGAGGCCGGGCGCGAGAAGACCGGCGGGCTCGCCGCGGGGCTCGACGACCTGCCGCTGTTCGCCGCAACGCTCGCCGCCGCGCCCGAAGCGGCGAAGGACGCGCTGCGCGAAGCTCTCGGCGCCATCGACCCCGACGCGCTCGCCCCGCGCGAGGCGCTCGATGCGCTCTACACGCTCAAACACCTGCTGGCGGACGAGGCATGAGCGGCCTGTTCGACAATCTCGACCAGCGCCGCGCGATCATCGACCGCCGCGCGATGGCGGGCCGGCTCGACGAGATTGCCGCCGAAAGCAGCGATTCGGGCGCCCGTCGCCGCGCGATGGTCGCGCTCCTCAAAGCGGCGCTCGACGCCGGACGCGCCGAGATCGAGCGCCGCTTGCTCGAACGGCCCTCGTCGGGGCGCGTCGCGGCGAATGCGACCGCCTTCCTCATCGATCAGCTCATCCGTCTCAGCCATGATTTCACCACCGGCCATCTCTATCCCTCGGCGAACCGCTCGGCGGGCGAGCGCATCACGCTGATCGCGGTCGGCGGTTATGGCCGCGGCGAGATGGCGCCGCACAGCGACATCGACATCGGCTTCCTCACCCCGTTCAAGCAGACGAGCTGGACCGAGCAGGTGATCGAGGCGCAGCTTTATACGCTGTGGGACCTCGGGCTGAAGGTCGGGCATTCGTCGCGCTCGCTCGACGAGATGGTGCGCGCGGCGAAGGAGGATCTCACCGTCCGCACCGCGCTGCTCGAAGGGCGCTTCGTCTGGGGCGACCGCGACCTTTACGACCAGGCGTCGGCGCGCTTCGATGCCGAGGTCGTCGCGGGCAACGCCCGTTCTTTCGTGGCCGAAAAGCTCGCCGAACGCGACGAGCGGCACAAGCGCATGGGCGATTCGCGCTATGTCGTCGAACCCAATGTGAAGGAAGGGAAGGGCGGACTGCGCGACCTCCACGCGCTCTTCTGGATCGGCAAGTTCATCCACCGCGTGCGCACCGTGCCCGAACTCGTCGACGCCGGGCTGATGTCGGCGCGCGAGCTTCGCCAGTTCGAACGCGCCGAAAATTTCCTGCTCGCGGTGCGCTGCCACCTCCACATCCTCGCGGGGCGCGCCGAGGACCGGCTGACCTTCGATTTCCAGCGCGAGATCGCGAGCCGGATGAAATTCGCCGACCGCCCGGGCAAGAGCGCGGTCGAACGTTTCATGCAGCTCTATTTCCTCCATGCCAAAAGCGTCGGCGACGTCACCGGCACTTTCCTCGCGCACCTCGACGACCAGATGGCGGCGCGCGGGCGGCGCTTCCTGCCGACGATCCGGCGGCGCCCGGGCAAGCTCCACGGCTTCGTGCTCGACCGCGGGCGGCTCGCGCTGCCGGCGGACGATTTCTTTCAAAAGGACCCGGTGCGGCTCATCGAGATTTTTGCGCTGGCCGACAAGCACGGCCTTGAAATCCATCCGCAGGCGATGCGGCAGACGCGCCACGACGCCAAGCTGATCGAGACGCAGGGGGTGCGCCGCGACCCGCGCGCGAATGAGCTGTTCCTCGACGTGCTGACGTCCCCACGCGATCCCGAAACGGTGCTGCGCTGGATGAACGAGGCGGGGGTGTTCGGCCGCTTCGTTCCTGATTTCGGCCGCGTCGTCGCGCAGATGCAGTTCGACATGTATCATCATTATACCGTCGACGAGCATACGATCCGCGCGATCGGGCTGCTCGCCGACATCGAGCAGGACCGGCTGAAGGACGATCACCCGCTGTCGACGGTGATCATGGACCAGATACACTCGCGGCGTGTCATCTATTGCGCGGTGCTGCTCCACGACATCGCCAAGGGGCGCGGCGGCGACCATAGCGTGCTCGGCGCCGAACTGGCGCTGCGCGTCTGTCCGCGGCTGGGGCTCAGCGAGGCCGAGACCGAGACGGTGTCGTGGCTCGTGCGCTATCACCTCCTGATGTCGGCGACCGCGTTCAAGCGCGACCTCGCCGACTTCAAGACGATCCTCGATTTCGCGCAGGTCGTGCAGAGCGCCGAACGCCTCCGTCTGCTCCTCGTGCTCACCGTCGTCGATATTCGCGCGGTTGGGCCGGGCGTGTGGAACGGCTGGAAGCGCCAATTGCTTACCGAACTCTTCGACGCCGCCGAGGAAGTGCTGCGCCTCGGCCACAAGCAGAAAGGGCGCGAGGCGCGGATCGAAAGCAAGAAGGAGGCGGTGGCCGCCCAGTTCGGCTTCGATGCCGGGACCTTTGAAAAGCTCGCGAGGCGGCTTCCCGAAAGCTACTGGATTGCCGAGCCGGTCGAAGTGATCGCGGCGAATATGGTCCATATCCGCCAGGCGGGCGACGCGCCGCTTCATATCGCCGCGGTGCCCGACGACGATCGCGGTGCGACGCTGGTGATGGTGCTCGCCGCCGACCACCCCGGTCTCTTCTATCGCATCGCCGGCGGCATCCACCTTGCCGGCGGCAATATCATCGACGCGCGCATCCACACGACGCGCGACGGGCTCGCGCTCGACAATTTCCTCGTCCAGGACCCGCTCGGCCGGCCGTTCGACGAGGCGGGCCAGATCGGCCGGCTGACCCGCGCGATCGAGGACGCGCTCGCCAACCGCCAGAAACTGCTGCCGAAACTCGAGGCGCGCGCGCTGCCGCGCACCCGCGCCGAGGCCTTCCGCATCGCCCCCAGCGTCTTCGTCGATAACAAGGCCTCGAATCGCTTCACGGTGATCGAGGTCAATGCGCAGGATCGCCCCGCGCTCCTCAACCAGCTCGCCCATGCGCTGTTCCAGTCGAAGGTCACGGTGCACAGCGCGCATGTCGCGACCTATGGCGAGCGCGCGGTCGACACCTTCTATGTCACCGACCTGATCGGCGACAAGATCGACAGCGCCGCACGCGTGAAGAGCCTTGAAAAGCGTCTGCTCGAAGCCGCAGCGAGCCGCAGCGAGGAAGCTGTGGCCGCCTAAAAGTCGAACCTCCGTTGCGCTGGACCGGTCGCCACGCCTTCGAGTTCGAGCATGCGCGCCTTCGATTGCGAGCCGCCCGGCGCGGAGAAGCCGCCGATCGCCCCGCCCGCCGCCAGGACCCGGTGGCAGGGGATGATCAGCGGAACGGGATTCGTCGCCATCGCCTGCCCGACGGCGCGGGCATGTTCGGGCCTGGCGTCGAGAGCGCGAGCGACCGCGCCATAGGTCGTCGTCTCGCCCCAGCCGAGCGTGCGCACATGATCGTAGACTTGCGCGAAGAAGGGCGGCGGCTCGCCGAGTGCGACCGGCGCCTCGAAAAACTCGACCCGCTCGCCTTCGAAATAGCGGATCGCGGCGGCGATCACCGCCGCGATCGTGGCCGGCGGCTCGGCGCGCTTCGCACCGGGAAAGTGGCTCAAAATGGCGCGTTCGGTTTCGGGCGTGGCCGGCGCGGGCAGACGAAAGCGCGTTATGTCGCCGCCCGTCCAGCCGATCGCCGCGATCCCCGCCGCGGTTTCGAAAAGCTGATACTGGCTTTGATCGGCCATGCGCGAATCTCCGTCCTTGTCCGAGATATAGGGCGTCATTTTTTCTGAACCATATCGTCGGCGCGAAGGCCAAGGGCCTGACCGCTTTGGGGTGGTGAGCTGCCGATCCCCATAACCGTCGCCCCCGCTTCCTGGCCACCGGCGCAACATTGCCGGTTACATTTTGGCGAGGCGGCGCTAGGGGAAATATTCGGGCGCGCATCTTGTGGAAATTTCGAGAGGATACAGAATGGACAGCGGCAGCAAGGTGCAATTTTCAGACCGCGAGGCCCTGCTTTACCACGAATATGGCCGGCCCGGAAAAATCGAGATCGTCGCGTCGAAACCGATGGCGACGCAGCGCGACCTCAGCCTCGCCTATTCACCTGGTGTCGCGGTTCCGGTCAACGCGATCGCCGAAGACCCCGCCAAGGCCTATGATTATACGATCAAGGGCAATCTGGTCGCGGTGATCTCGAACGGCACCGCGATCCTCGGGCTCGGCAATCTCGGCGCGCTCGCGTCGAAGCCGGTGATGGAAGGCAAGGCGGTGCTGTTCAAGCGTTTCGCCGATGTCGATTCGATCGATCTCGAGGTCGATACCGAAGATCCGCAGCGTTTCATCGAGGCCGTCGAACTGCTCGCGCCGAGCTTTGGCGGCATCAACCTGGAAGATATCGCCGCGCCCGACTGCTTCATCATCGAAGCGGCGCTGAAGGAACGCATGAACATCCCGGTGTTCCATGACGACCAGCATGGCACCGCGATCATCACCGCCGCCGGGCTGATCAACGCCTGCTACCTGACCGGGCGCGACCTTTCGACGGTGAAGATCGTCGTCAACGGCGCCGGCGCCGCCGCGATCGCATGCACCGCGCTGATCAAGGCGATGGGCGTACGGCACGAAAATGTCATCATGTGCGACCGCAAGGGCACGATCTATCAGGGCCGCACCGAAGGGATGGACCAGTGGAAGTCGGCGCATGCGGTGCCGACCGAAGCGCGCAACCTGACCGAGGCGCTCGTCGGTGCCGACGTGTTCCTCGGCCTGTCGGCGGCGGGCGCGCTCAAGCCCGAGATGGTCAAGGACATGGCGCCGGCGCCGATCATCTTCGCGATGGCGAACCCCGACCCCGAAATCTCGCCGCCCGACGCGCGCGCGGCAAGGCCCGACGCGATCATCGCGACCGGGCGCTCGGATTATCCGAACCAGGTCAACAATGTCCTCTGCTTCCCCTTCATCTTCCGCGGCGCGCTCGACGTCCATGCGACCGCGATCAACGAGGAGATGAAGATCGCGGCGGCCTATGCGATCGCCGACCTCGCGCGCCAGCAGGTGCCCGAAGAGGTCGCCGCCGCCTATGGCGGACGCGCGTCGAGCTTCGGCCCCGAATATATCATCCCTTCCCCCTTCGATCCGCGGCTGATGGAAATCGTCCCCGCTGCGGTCGCCAAGGCGGCGATGGATACCGGCGTGGCGCAGCGGCCGATCGAAAATCTCGACGAATATCGCACCCGGCTGCGCGCGCGGCTCAACCCTACGACCTCGGTTCTGACGCTCGCCTATGAAGCCGCGCGCAACAATCCGAAGCGCGTGGTCTTTGCCGAAGGCGAAGAGGAGGTCGTGCTGCGCGCCGCGATCCAGTTCCGCGACGGCGGATACGGCATTCCGGTGCTCGTCGGCCGCGAGGGGCTGCACGACAAGCTGCGCGCGATGGGCGTCGCCGACGCGGAGAGCTTCGAGGTCCACAACAGCGTCAATTCGCCGCATGTGCCGCAGATGGTCGACATGCTCTATGAGCGGCTGCAGCGGCGCGGATACCTCCGCCGCGACGTCGAGCGCATGGTCAATCGCGACCGCAACATCTTCGGCTCGCTGCTGCTCAAGATGGGGCTCGGCGATGCGATGATCACCGGCACGACGCGCACCTATTCGCAGACGATGCGCGAGATAAGGCGCGTGATCGACCATGCCGAGGGCAAGACGCCGTTCGGCATCCACGTCCTCGTCGACCAGCATCACACCATCTTCATGGCCGACACGACCGTCAACGAACGGCCGACCGCCGAAATGCTCGCCGACATCGCCGAACGCACCGCGCAGGTCGCACGGCGCATGGGGCACGAGCCGCGCGTCGCCTTCCTCTCCTATTCGACCTTCGGCAACCCCGAGGGAAGCTGGCTCGAGAGTATCCGCGAAGCGGTGTCGATCCTCGACCAGCGCAAGCCGGCCTTCGAATATGAGGGTGAAATGGCGCCCGACGTCGCACTCAACGAGAAGGTGATGAAAAACTATCCCTTCTGCCGCCTGTCGGGCCCGGCGAATGTGCTGATCATGCCGGGGCTGCAGTCGGCGAACCTGTCGGCGAAGCTGCTGCGCGAACTCGGCGGCGGCGCGGTGATCGGCCCGATGCTCGTCGGCATGGAGCATCCGGTGCAGGTCGCGACGATGGCTTCGAGCGCGTCAGATCTCGTCACGCTCGCGGTGCTCGCGGCGGGGGGAATCGCGCAGTAATATAGAAATTTCGTCGCTTTACCGCCCGCCGGGCGCGCCCGCACCCGGCGCGCCGACCGCGCCGATATTGCCGAAAATATCCTCGAAGAAGCTGCGTTCGCGGCCGAGCGTCGGCGTCTTGTCGCCTTCGGGGCTGATCTTGCTGACCAGTTCGAGCCCGGTGCGATCGACCGCGGCGACATTGCCCGCTTCATCGAAGCGGATGCGCAGCACCTGTTGATCGATCGGGCGCGGCCGCGCGAAGGCGAGCTGGCGCGTTTCGCGCGAGACATAATAATATTCGTCGGTGCCGAACTGACCGACGAAGGTCGGGCGGCCGAGCGTCTTTTCGACCGACTCGCGGTTATCGACGCCGGGGGTGATCGCCTGGGTCAGCGCCGGATCGGCGACATAGCCCTGCCGCCCCTTGAGCTGCGTGCAACCGCTGGTGGCGAGTGCAAGCGCCATCCCCGCGACGATCAGGCGCACGGGACGAACGGGAAGCTTGGGCTTATGGCTCGGCATTGACATATCTCCGTTGCACCATTTCCATCCGGTGCTGGCAATCGCGCCTCTTAACCGCAAGCGGACGGCGCGCACAAGCGGCTTATGCCGCGGCAAAGCTTGCGCCAAGCTGACTCAGGCCCCTTTTCCGCCGACATGATTCGGCCTAAGCGAATCGCCATGTTTTCATCGCTCCGCAAACTCTTCAAATCCGAACCCGACCCGCGCGAGGCGCGCCGTCCGCTGTGGAACGCCGTCGTCGCCACCGCGCGCGCGCCGCACTGGTATGCCGAGGGCGGCGTTCCCGACACGCTCGACGGCCGCTTCGACATGGTCAGCCTCATACTCGCGCTCGTGCTCCACCGGATCGATGAAGACGCCGGGCGGGGACTCGCCGGCGTCCAGCTCACCGAATTGTTCGTGAACGACATGGATGGGCAAATGCGCCAGATCGGTTTCGGCGACATGGTCGTCGGCAAGCAGGTCGGGCGGATGATGAGCGCGCTCGGCGGCCGGCTGGGTGCCTACCGCGCCGCCGACGGGTCGGGCGAATTGCGCGAGGCGCTGATCCGCAACCTGTGGCGTGGCAAGGAGCCCGCCGAAGCGGGGCTGGCGCATGTGATGGCCGAAGTCGCGGCGCTCCGCGCGGCGCTCGCGGCGACGCCGGTCTCCGAGCTGGTCATCGCCGATCGGCTGGGTGGCGTCCGGGAATGACTGCCGAGTTTCCGCTGATCGTGACGCTCGCCGATGCCGCGCACGGCCGAACGATCACGGTCGAAGCCGACGCCGGTACGCGCGAGGCGATCGCCCGGCGGCTCGGCTTGCTTGCGCTCGACCGCTTTTCCCTTGTGGCCGAAATCCGTGCGATCGCGGGCGGGATCGGCGCCAGGGGCGAAGTGAGCGCCGATGTCGTGCAGGCGTGCGCCGCGACCGACCTGCCCGTCCCCGCGACGATCGCCGAGCCGTTCGACCTGCGCTTCCTGCGCGACGTCGATGCCCCGGTCGGCGAAGAGGATGAGATCGAGATCGGCAGCGACGACCTCGACCTGCTGCCGCTCGAAGGCGACCGGATCGATTTGGGCGAAGCGGCGGTGCAGACGCTCTCGCTCGCGCTCGATCCCTTCCCGCGCCATCCCGACGCCGACCGCGTCCTCGCCGAAAAGGGCGTGCTCAGCGAAGAGGCGACGGGACCGTTCGCCGCGCTGGCGAAGCTGCGCGGCAAGCCCGGCGCCTAACGGCCTTCGTCGGGGGCGGGCTTCGCTTCCTCCTCGACCAGATCGGCGACCGCGGCGTCGAGTCCGGGCTCCTCTTTCGCGTCCGGGGTTTCGGCCGCGGGTTCCTCGGCCGCCTTTTCGTCGCGCGTCGGCGGCAGCGCCCCGCCGAGCGCATTGGCAAGGCCGACCAATTGTTCGCCGATCACCTTGTCGACCGCGGGCGCGATGTCGGCGGTCTTGAAGCGCATATAGCCGCCGACGACATAGTCGAAGCGCAGCGCGCTGCCCGTCGGGGTTTCCTTGATCTGGATCGTCAGCGTGCCGGTGAGCGCCTCGCCCTGCAGCGGGCCGAAGGCGCCCGACAGGCGGAGCATCTCGTTCGGTTTCGCAAAGACGATGCGCGCGTGCTGGACGCTGCCGACGCCCGATCCGGTATCGGGCAGTTTTTCGCAGAAGCAGCCGCCCGCCTGCGAATCGAGCCAGAAGTTCGCGGCATCGCCCGACCAGCTATGCTCCTTCGACCACCAGCTTTGCGGCATGCGGAGCATTTTCCACACATCGGAGGGCGTCGCGGCGACTTGCGCCGTGTGCGCGACCGTAAAGCCGGCATCGCTCTGGTCGATAATCCTGGCGCTTGCCGCCGGTGCGAAAGCGAGCGCGGCGACGAACGCAGCGCCGGTCAAATATTCCGAAATCATCATCAGCCATTCCCCCTGGCGCCTGAATAACCGGCGCCGGGGAAACTGGCTAGCCTCAGCCCGCGAGGATCGTTTCGAGCGCGTCGTTGACCTGATCGATCGGCGCCATGCCGTCGACGTGGGTGACGATACCGCGCGCTTCGTAGATCGGCAGGATCGGCGCGGTCTTGGCGCGATATTCGGCCATGCGCGTACGCACCGTTTCCTCATTATCGTCGGGGCGGCGCTTGAATTCGCCCGAGCCGCAAACGTCGCAGACATTCTCCATCTTGGGGAGCTTGTAACGATCGTGGTAACCCGCACCGCAGTTGGCGCAGCTGAAGCGGCCGGTGATGCGGTCGACGAGCGCGTCCTCCTCGACTCGCAGCTCGATCACATGGTCGAGCTTGCGGCCGCGCGTCGACAGGATCGTGTCGAGCGCGTCGGCCTGCGCGGCGGTGCGCGGATAGCCGTCGAAGATCACCGAAACGTCGCCGCCAAGCTCGTCGAGCCGCTCGCCGATCAGCCCCGAGACGATGGCGTCGGAGACGAGTTCGCCGGCGTCCATCACCGCTTTGGCCTGGAGGCCGATCGGCGTTCCCGCCTTGACCGCGGCGCGCAGCATGTCGCCCGTCGAGAGCTGGACCATGCCATGCTCGTCCTCGAGGCGCGACGCCTGCGTTCCCTTACCCGCCCCCGGCGGGCCCAGCAAAATGATGTTCAGCGTCATGGGGACCCCTGTTTGCCCTACCGTGTCGCAAAGGCCGTAGCGAGGCGATCAACGCCGCGCAACGCCGCCCTTCAATTTGGCCTTCTTGATGAGGTCGCCATATTGATGCGCGAGCATGTGGCTCTGAATCTGGCTGATCGTGTCGATCGTGACGTTGACGATGATCAGGAGGCTGGTGCCGCCAAGCTGGAACGGCAAGCCCGACTGCGCGATGAAATATTCGGGGATCAGACAGATCGCCGCCAGATAGGCCGCACCGAGCACGGTGATGCGCGTCAGCACGAAATCGAGATAGGCGGCGGTGTTCTTGCCCGGGCGGATGCCGGGGATGAAACCATTCTGCTTTTTGAGATTGTCGGCGGTTTCTTCGGGATTGAAGACGACCGCGACGTAGAAGAAGCAGAAGAAGATGATGCCCGCGGCATAGAGCGCCATATAGAGCGGCTGGCCGTGCGCGAGATACTGGTTGAGCGTGATCAGGAAATCGCCGGTCGCGGTGTCGCCCTGAACATTCTGGCCCATCATCTGCGTCACCGTCAGCGGCATCAGCAGCAGCGACGAGGCGAAGATCGGCGGGATGACGCCCGCGGTGTTGACCTTGAGCGGCAGATGGCTGCGGTCGGCCTGCATCACGCCGCGCTGCGTCGCGCGCTTCGGATACTGGACGAGGACGCGGCGCTGCGCGCGTTCCATGAAGCTGATGAAGGCGATGATCACGATCGCGCCGCCAATGACGGCGAAGATCGTGCCGCCGCCCATCGAGCCTTCGCGGACCTGGGTGAACATCTGCGAGAAGCTGCGCGGCAGCTGGGCGAGGATGCCCGCCATGATGATCAGCGAGACGCCGTTGCCGATGCCGCGGCTGGTGATCTGTTCGCCGAGCCACATCAGGAAGAGCGTGCCCCCGACGATCGAGATCACGGCGCCGACGCGGAACATCATGCCGGGGTCGACGACCGCGGCGATGCCCTGCGACGCGCCGAGCGTTTCGAGCCCGACGGCGATGAAATAGCCCTGGATCGCGGTCAGCGCGACGGTGCCGTAGCGCGTATATTGATTGAGCTTCTTGCGCCCGCTTTCGCCCTCTTTCTTGAGCGCGGCGAGGCTGGGCGACAGCGCGGCCGCCAACTGCACGACGATCGAGGCGGTGATATAGGGCATGACGCCGAGCGCGATGATGCTCATGCGCTCCAGGCTGCCGCCCGAGAAGGTGTTGAAAATGTCGAGGACGCCGCCCGAAGCGGCCTGGCTGTAGAGCGACGCCAGCGCGACCGGATCGACGCCGGGAAGCGGCACGAACGACAGGAAGCGAAAGACGATCAGCGCGCCGATCGTGAACCAGATACGGTTCTTGAGTTCGGTCGCCTGACCGAACTTCGAAAAGTTCAGGTTGGAAGCAAGCTGGTCGGCGCGAGAGGCCATGGGTGTTTTCCTCGGATATTCCGGACCGCGCCCCCCGCGACCCGGCGCCTATGTGCGTTCGGCGGTGACGAAGCGCAAGGGGAAAGGCCTATTTTAGCCCCTCTTTGGAGGAGGGCTTGAGTGGGATCCGCCCGCCTCGCGCAAGGCCCCATCACCCTCCCCGCTGCGACTAGCGAGCAAGCTCGCAAGTCTCGCTGCCCCTCCCGCAAGCGGGAGGGGAGCAATTTTCTGTTTAGTCGGCCTTGGCTTTGGCGCGGCGCTGGGCCTTCTTGCCGTCGCCTTCCGGCTTGGCTTCGGGCAGTTCGACCTTGCCGCCGGCCTTTTCGACCGCTTCGATCGCGCCCTTCGACGCGCCGGCAACGGCGAAGTTCAGCTTCGCGGTCAGTTCACCCTTGGCGAGGAGGCGGACGCCGTCCTTGCCGCCGCGGGCGACGCCAGCGGCCTTGAGCGCGGCGTGATCGATCGTTGCCTTCGCGTCGAGCTTCTTCGCGTCGATCAGCTTCTGGACCATGCCCAGATTGACGATCGCGAAGTCCTTGCCGAAGATGTTGTTGAAGCCGCGCTTCGGGATGCGCATGTGGAGCGGCATCTGGCCGCCCTCGAAGCCGTTGATCGCGACGCCGCTGCGGGCCTTCTGACCCTTCTGGCCGCGGCCGGCGGTCTTGCCCTTGCCCGAGCCGATGCCGCGTCCGACGCGCATGCGGCCCTTGCGGGCGCCGTTGTTGTCACGAAGTTCGTTAAGCTTGATAGTCATGGTTGCACTCGCTTTCGCTGTGTTCGCGCTAAGGACCGAAAGGCTTCAGTCCGGTTCGATTTCACTCGACGGCTGAAAGCCGGGATAGGGCCCGGCTTTCTCCATCACGATGGCCTGGGCGACATAGCCGCGGCCATCGACACTGGTGATCGAGGGGCTACCGTGAAGCTGCCATCCCCGGTTGAGCAGCCCTTCGACGCGCGCGCAGAAGGCGGCGTCATCGGGACCGGTCAACAGGCGATAAAGCTTCACTGGCGTTTAGCCCTCGACGACTTCCACCATGTGCGGAAGCTTGCGGATCATGCCGCGCACTTCCGGGGTGTCGACCAGTTCGACCTCGCGGTGCATCTTGCCCAGGCCGAGGCCGGTCAGGATCGCACGCTGGCTCTTGGGACGACGGATCGGCGAGCCGATCTGGCGGATCTTGATCTTCTTGTCGGCCATGGTCTTACTCCGTCACCGCCGCGGCTTCGGCCTCGGCTGCGCGGTCGGACGCACCGCCACGCTTGATCAGGTCCGAAACCTTCTTGCCGCGACGCTGCGCGACCGACTTCGGGCTGGTCTGTTCGCCGAGCGCCTCGAAGGTCGCACGGATCATGTTATAGGGGTTCGAGGTGCCGACCGACTTGGTCACCACGTCGGCAACGCCCAGCGATTCGAACACGGCGCGCATCGGGCCGCCGGCGATGATGCCGGTTCCGGCGGGTGCCGAGCGCAGCGTCACGTTGCCGGCACCGAAATGGCCGCGGCCGTCATGGTGCAGCGTACGGCCATCGCGCAGCGGAACGCGAATCATCGCCTTCTTCGCGGCGGCGGTCGCCTTCGAAATGGCTTCGGGCACTTCGCGCGCCTTGCCATGACCGAAACCGGCGCGGCCCTTGCCGTCGCCGACGACGACGAGCGCGGCGAAACCGAAGCGCTTGCCGCCCTTCACGGTCTTTGAAACGCGGTTGATGTGGACGAGCTTTTCAATGAGCTCTTCGCCGCCGTCATCGTCGCGCGGGCGACGATCGTCGCGGCGGCCACGGCCACCGTCACGGCCGCCACGGCCACCATCGCGACCACCGCCGCCGCCACGGCCGCGGCGCGGAGCCTGGCCTTCGGTGGGGGTGGGGGCCGCTTCGGGAGCGCCTTCGACCTTCTGTACTTCGTCTGCCATAATCAGAACTCCAATCCGCCTTCGCGTGCCGCGTCGGCCAGCGCCTTGATGCGCCCGTGGAACAGGAAGCCGCCGCGGTCGAACACGACCTGCGTCACGCCCGCCTTCTTGGCGGCAGCGGCGAGGCGCTTGCCGACATCGGCGGCAGCAGCCGTCGTCGCGCCGGTCTTGCCGCGGACATCCTTGTCGAGCGTCGAAGCCGAAGCCAGCGTAGCACCGGCGGCATCATCGATGAGCTGCGCATAGATGTGACGGCCCGAACGGTGCACCGAAAGGCGCGGACGCCCGGCGGCGCGCTGACGGAGCGCGGTACGGACGCGCTGGCGGCGTTTTTGGAAAGTGGTAAGATGTGCCATGGCTTACTTCTTCTTGCCTTCTTTGCGGAAGATGTACTCGCCGCGATATTTGATGCCCTTGCCCTTATAGGGTTCGGGCTTACGCCAACGGCGGATTTCCGCCGCGACTTGGCCGACCTGCTGCTTGTCGATGCCGTTGATCTCGATCGTCGTGTTGTCCGGCGTCTTGATCTCGATGCCTTCGGGCACCGCGAAATCGACATCGTGGCTGTAGCCGAGCTGCAGCTTCAGATTCTTGCCCTGCGCGTTGGCACGATAGCCGACACCGGTGATTTCGAGCACCTTGGTGAAGCCTTCGGTCACACCGGTGATCAGATTCTGGACCAGCGTGCGCTGCATGCCCCAGAACGCCCGAGCTTCGCGGCTGTCGTTCGCGGGCTGAACCGAAATGCTGCCTTCGCCGACTTCATATTTGATGTTGTCGGAAAGCGGCATCGCGAGCGTGCCCTTCGGACCCTTGACCGACAGCTGGCCGCCGTCGATCGCGGCGGTGACGCCGCCCGGGATCGCTACTGCCTTTTTACCAATGCGCGACATCAGAACACCTCCGCCAGCACTTCGCCGCCGACATTATGCTCGCGGGCTTCGGCGTCCGAGAGAACGCCGCGCGGGGTCGACACGATGGTGATGCCAAGGCCGTTGCGCACGATCGGCAGCTCTTTCGAGCCCGAATAGATGCGGCGGCCCGGCTTCGAGACGCGGGCCACGTGGCGGATCGCCGGCTGGCCTTCGAAATATTTGAGCTCGATGCGGATGCCCTTGTGCTGGCCCTTGGCACCCAGCGCTTCTTCGCTGTAGCCGCGGATATAGCCTTCGCGCTGGAGAACATCGAGAACGCGGACGCGCAGCGTCGAAGCCGGCGTCAGGACGCTGTCCTTCTTCGCCGTCTGGCCGTTGCGGATGCGGGTGAGCATATCACCCAGGGGATCGGTCATTGCCATCTTGTCAGTCCCTTACCAGCTCGACTTCACAACACCGGGGATCAGGCCCTTGTTGGCCAGATCGCGGAGCTGGATACGGCACAGCCGGAATTTGCGATAATAAGCGCGCGGGCGGCCGGTCAGCTCGCACCGGTTACGGATGCGGGTCGGGTTGCCGTTGCGCGGAATTTCCGCCATCTTGAGGCGCGCGATCAGACGCTCGCCATCGTCGAGCGACGTGTCCGCCGCAATCGCCTTCAGCTTCGCGTAGCGGCCGGCGTATTTCTTCACCAGCTGCTTGCGACGCTCGTTCTTGTTTACCGAACTCAGTTTCGCCATGACTTAAGTTCTCTTTCCTTCTTGAAAGAGCCTGCCTGGTCCCGAAGGATCAGGCGGCTTCCTTTTCCTGCGCATCGATCGGGAAGGGGAAGCCGAACAGCTTGAGCAGTTCGCGGGCTTCTTCGTCCGTACGGGCGGTGGTGGTGACGATCACGTCCATGCCGCGCACCTGGTCGATGCGGTCATAGTTGATCTCGGGGAAGATGATCTGCTCTTTCAGGCCCATGGCATAGTTGCCACGGCCGTCGAAGCTGGTCGCCGACACGCCGCGAAAGTCGCGGATGCGCGGCATGGCGATCGTGATCAGACGGTCGAGGAATTCATACATGCGTTCGCGGCGCAGGGTCACCTTGCAGCCGATCGGCATGCCTTCGCGCAGCTTGAACTGTGCGATCGACTTCTTCGCCTTGGTCACGACGGGCTTCTGGCCGGCGATGAGTTCCATCTCGGCAGCGGCCGATTCGACCTTCTTCTTGTCCTGCGTGGCTTCGCCGACGCCCATGTTGAGCACGATCTTGTCGATCTTCGGCACTTCCATCACATTCTTGTAACCGAATTTCTCGGTCATCGCCTTGACGATCACATCGTCGTAGCGGGTGCGCATGCGCGGGGTGTAGTTATCAGCCATTGATCGTCTCCCCGGACTTCACGGCCACGCGGACCTTCTTGCCGTCCTTGGTTTCAAAACGAACGCGCGTCGGCTTGCCGGTCTTGGGATCGGCGAGCGCAACCTTGCTTGCGAACAGCGGCGCTTCCTTGCGTTCCAGACCGCCCTGCGGGTTGGTCTGGCTCGGCTTGCGGTGGCGCGTGATGACATTGACGCCCGCGACGACGACCTTGCCGTCCTTCGGCAGGCTCTGCGTCACTTCGCCGGTCTTGCCCTTGTCCTTGCCAGACAGGATGACAACCGTGTCGCCCTTCTTGATCTTTGCCATACCCATGGTCAGAGAACCTCCGGTGCCAGGCTGATGATCTTCATATAGCCGCGGCCGCGCAGTTCGCGGACGACGGGGCCGAAGATACGGGTGCCGATGGGCTCTTCGTTCTTGTTGACGAGCACGGCGGCGTTGCTGTCGAAACGGATCACCGAGCCATCGGCGCGGCGCACGTCCTTGGCGGTGCGAACGATGACGGCGCGATGCACGTCACCCTTCTTCACCTTGCCACGCGGCTGGGCTTCCTTGATCGACACGACGATCACGTCGCCGACGCCGGCGGTACGACGCTTCGACCCGCCCAGCACCTTGATGCACTGGACGCGCTTCGCGCCGCTGTTGTCGGCGACTTCCAATTGTGACTGCATCTGGATCATCGATGCACTTCCTTCTTGTTTGGCCTACCGGGTAATCCCGGCGGTTCCGTGAATCTGCGTCAGCCTTCGGCCGGAGCTGCGGCGGGGGTCGCCGGCTTGCTGTGAGTGTCGACCTTGTCGAGCACCTTCCAGGTCTTCAGCTTCGAAATCGGCTTCGTTTCCTCGATACGGACGGTTTCGCCAGCCTTGATGGCGTTGTCCTCATCGTGGGCGTGATATTTCTTCGAGCGGCGGATGATCTTGCCGTACAGAGGGTGCTTCACCTTCCGTTCGACCTTCACCACGACGGTCTTGTCGCCCTTGTCGGACACCACCGTGCCGGTCAGAATGCGCTTCGGCATCGATAGTCTCCTTACTTCGCGGCCGAGCGCGAACGCTCGGTCTGCTGCGTCTTGATGCGGGCGATCGAGCGCCGCACTTCCTTGACGCGCGAGGCCTTTTCAAGCTGGCCGGTGGCCGCCTGGAAGCGGAGGTTGAACGCCTCGCGCTTCAGTTCGCCAAGCTGTTCGGCGAGCTGGTCGTCGGTCTTGGCCTTGAAATCTTCGGTCTTGGCCATGTCCTTAACCCTCCAGGTGCGAGGTGTCGCCGAGGCGGGCGATCACCTTCGTCTTGATCGGCAGCTTCATCGCGGCGCGTTCGAACGCCAGCGCGGCCACGGGGCCGGGAACGCCGTCGAGTTCGAACAGGATGCGACCCGGCTTCACGCGCGCGGCCCAGAATTCCGGCGAACCCTTGCCCTTACCCATACGGACTTCGGCAGGCTTCGACGACACGGGGACGTCGGGGAAGATGCGGATCCACAAACGGCCCTGACGCTTGATCGCGCGGCTGATCGCACGGCGCGCCGCTTCGATCTGGCGCGCGGTGATGCGCTCGGGTTCCATCGCCTTCAGCCCGTAGGAGCCGAAGTTCAGGCTGGTGCCGCCCTTGGCATTGCCATGGATGCGGCCCTTGAAGGCCTTGCGGAACTTGGTTTTTTTCGGTTGCAGCATGTCAGCAGTCCTTAGCGGCGATCTTCACGAGCCGGACGGACGCCGGTCGTCTGCGCATCGAGCATCAGACGGTCGGTCGCCATCGGGTCGTGGCCGAGAATCTCGCCCTTGAAGATCCACACCTTGATCCCGCACACGCCATAGGCGGTGTGCGCGGTCGATTCGGCATAGTCGACGTTGGCGCGCAGCGTGTGCAGCGGCACCCGGCCCTCGCGATACCATTCGGTACGCGCGATTTCCGCGCCGCCGAGACGGCCAGCGCAGTTGATGCGGATGCCTTCGGCGCCGAGACGCATCGCCGACTGAACCGCGCGCTTCATGGCGCGGCGGAACGCGACGCGGCGTTCGAGCTGGTCGGCAATGCCCTGGCCGACAAGCTTGGCGTCGACTTCGGGCTTGCGGATTTCGACGATGTTCAGCGACACGTCGCTGTTCGTCAGTTCACCGAGCTTCTTGCGCAGCTTTTCGATGTCCGCGCCCTTCTTGCCGATGATGACACCCGGACGGGCGGCATAGATCGACACGCGGCACAGCTTGGCCGGGCGCTCGATCACGACCTTCGAGATCGCTGCCTGCGGCAGGGTCTTGAACACATATTGGCGGATCTTCAGATCCTCGACCAGCATGCGGCCATAGTCCTGACCTTCGGCGAACCAGCGGCTGTCCCAGGTGCGGTTGACCTGCAGGCGCAGGCCGATCGGATTGCTCTTCTGGCCCATCTTACGCCTCTTCTTCCTGTTCGCGGACGACGATGCGGATGCGGCTGAACGGCTTGACGATCCGGGTCGACTTGCCGCGGCCACGAGCGTGCCAGCGCTTCATCGAGATCGACTTGCCGACGCTGGCTTCCTGGATGACCAGGGCATCAACATCGAGGTTGTGGTTGTTTTCCGCGTTGGCGACGGCGCTGGCGAGAACCTTGCGCACGTCGACGGCCATCGCCTTCTTCGAGAAGGTGAGGATGTTCATCGCGTCTTCGACCTTGCGGCCACGGATCAGCGCGGCAACGAGGTTCAGCTTCTGGGCCGAGCCGCGGATCTGCGTGCCGACCGAGAGCGCCTCATTGTCCGCAACGCGGCGGGGGGACTTTTCCTTGCCCATTAGCGTTTGCCCTTCTTGTCAGCCGCGTGGCCGGGGAAGAAGCGCGTCGGCGCGAATTCACCCAGCTTCATGCCGACCATGTCTTCATTGACCGACACCGGCACGAACTTGCGGCCGTTGTAGACGTTGAAGGTCAGCCCGACGAACTGCGGCAGGATGGTGGACCGGCGCGACCAGGTTTTGATAGGCGCAGAGCTGCTGCCTTCCTGGGCCGTTTCGGCTTTCTTGAGGAGATGGAGGTCCACGAAAGGACCCTTCCAGACCGAGCGAGCCATGGCTTACCTCTTCTTCTTCGCGTGACGCGACCGGATGATCATCTTGTCGGTCGATTTGTTGTGACGGGTACGAGCACCCTTGGTCGGCTTGCCCCACGGAGTAACCGGATGACGGCCACCCGAGGTGCGGCCTTCACCACCACCGTGCGGGTGATCGACCGGGTTCTTCGCGACGCCGCGCGTCAGCGGACGCTTGCCGAGCCAGCGGTTGCGGCCGGCCTTGCCCAGGTTGGTGTTCTGGTTGTCGGGGTTCGACACCGCACCGACCGTGCCCATGCACTCGCCGCGGATATAACGCTGTTCGCCCGAACCGAGACGCACGATGACGAGACCGCGGTCACGACCGACGACCTGCGCATAGGTGCCGGCCGAACGGGCGATCTGGCCGCCCTTGCCCGGCTTCATCTCGATATTGTGGACGATCGTGCCGACCGGCATCTGCGACAATTCCATCGCATTGCCCGGCTTCACGTCGGTCTTCTTGCCGGCAACGACGGTGTCGCCCACGGCCAGACGCTGCGGCGCCAGAATGTAGGTCTGCTCACCGTCTTCATACTTGACGAGCGCGATGAAGGCCGTGCGGTTGGGGTCATATTCCAGACGCTCGACGGTAGCCGGCATGTCCCACTTGCGACGCTTGAAGTCGATGAAGCGGTACTTCTGCTTGTGGCCGCCGGCGATGCCGCGCGAGGTCACATGACCCTTGTTGTTGCGGCCACCGGTCTTGCGCTTGCCTTCGGTCAGCGCCTTGACGGGCTTGCCCTTCCACAGCGACGATTTGTCGACGAGGATCAGGCCGCGCTGCGCGGGGCTGGTCGGATTATAGGATTTAAGTGCCATGGTCAGCGCACTCCTTCGGTGATGTCGATCGACTGGCCTTCGGCCAGACGAACGATCGCCTTCTTCACGTCGCTGCGGGTGTAGGGCTTGCCCTTCCAGCGCTTGGTCTTGCCCTTGGTGATCAGCGTGTTGACGCTCAATACCTTGACATCGAACAGCGCCTCGACGGCGGCCTTGATGGCGGGCTTGGTCGCGTCGTTCGCGACCTTGAACACCACCGCGTCATTTTCGCTGAGCAGCGTCGACTTTTCGGTGATCACCGGAGCGAGGATCACGTCATAGTGACGCGCGTCGATGGTTTTTGCCTTAGCCATTGCAGCGGGCCTCCAGCTGTTCGACCGCCGCGCGGGTCAGGACCAGCGTGTCGGCACGGATGATGTCATAGACATTGGCACCGATGGCGGGCAGCGCGTCGACACCGATGAGGTTGGCCGAAGCCATTGCGAAGCTTTCGTGCACCGCGTCACCGTCGATGAAGAGGGCGCGATTGCCGAGTTCGAGCTTGCCGAGCTTGCCGGCCAGCGCCTTGGTCTTCGCGTCCTTGAGCTCGAGCGTGTCGATGACGACGAGCTTGCCGCCCTTCGCCTTGTCGCTCAAGGCCATCTTCAGGCCGAGGGTGCGGATCTTCTTGTTCAGCGAGTGGCCGAAGGTGCGGGCACGGGGGCCATGCGCCTTACCACCACCGATGAAGATCGGCGCCTTGCGATCGCCGTGACGTGCGGTACCGCCGCCCTTCTGACGACCGAACTTCTTGCCGGTGCGCGACACGTCGCTGCGTTCGCGGGCGGCACGAGCCGGACCACGGCGCTTTTCGAGCTGCCAGGCCACGACGCGATGCAGGATGTCGGCGCGGGCGTCGACACCGAAGACGTCGTCGTTGAGATCGATGTCGGTGCCGGCTTTGCCGTCGAGGGTCTGAACCTTGACCTTCATGATCAGGACTCCTGTGCGCCGTCGGTGGCCGCGGTGTCGACGACGGTTTCTTCGACCGGCGTTTCGACCGGCGCGTCAGCCGGGGCATCGTTGGTGTTGGCCGCGCTCTTGACGCCCGCCGGATAGGGGGCCTCCGGGTGGCGGGGCAGCTTCACCGCATCGCGGACGAGCAACCAGCCGCCCTTCGAACCAGGGACCGAGCCCTTGACGAAGAGAAGGCCGCGCTCGACGTCGGTGCGGACGATTTCGAGATTCTGCTGGGTGCGGTTGCGCGCGCCCATGTGGCCGGCCATCTTCTTGTTCTTGAAGACGCGGCCCGGATCCTGGCGGTTACCGGTCGAACCATGCGCACGGTGGCTGATCGAAACACCGTGGGTCGCGCGCATGCCGCCGAAACCCCAGCGCTTCATCGCACCGGCAAAGCCCTTACCCTGGGTCACGCCCTGGATGTCGACGATCTGGCCGGCGACGAAGTGGTCGGCCGACAGTTCGGCGCCGACGTCGAGCGCCGCGTCGTCGGCGACGCGGAATTCGACGAGCTTCGCCTTGGGCTCGACTTCGGCCTTGCCATAGGCGCCGCGCTGCGGCTTGGCGACGTTCTTCGCCTTGGCCGAACCGGCACCGAGTTGAACGGCCACATAGCCGTCACGTTCTTTATCGCGCACGGAGACGACCTGGCAGCCTTCGAGGCTCAGGACGGTGACGGGCACGTGGCGGCCGTCGTCCTGAAACAGGCGGGTCATCCCCATTTTCTTCGCGATCACGCCAGTACGCATGATCATACTCCTCAACAGAGGCCGGGCGGACCATTCCGCACGGCTTGCGGGACCCATCAAGGCGTTGCCCCAATGGAACCCTCCCAGCCCAAAATTTCGATACATCGCCCCGTCCGGGCTGAGGTGCCGCCATCCCGAAGGAGAAGCGGCGAGACGGGGGACGCAGCCCGGTCGTAATGGCTTCCGGAGAAACCGACCGGCGGTATCCACCCTATCGTCGGTCCGGATCGCTCCGGACGATGCAGGCGGCGAACCGCCTGCCGATAGAGACCCCGGTTTTCACCGGGGCTTCGCTGGCCTTAGGCCAGCTTGATCTCAACGTTCACGCCCGCGGCGAGATCGAGCTTCATCAGCGCGTCGACCGTCTGCGGGGTGGGCTGCACGATGTCGAGCAGCCGCTTGTGGGTGCGCACCTCGAACTGCTCGCGCGACTTTTTGTCGACATGCGGGCCGCGGTTCACGGTGAATTTTTCAATACGCGTCGGAAGCGGGATCGGGCCGCGAATAAGCGCTCCGGTACGACGTGCCGTATCGGCAATGTCGGTGGTGGCCTGATCGAGCACGCGGTGATCAAAGGCCTTCAGGCGAATGCGAATATTCTGCGTTTCCATGACTATTCCAGTCGAATCCCGTCTAACGATGCGAAAGAGCCGAAATGGCCTGCTCCGATTTCCGCGTGGAAACCGGATCGGCCATCAAAATTCTTTAAGCTACGAGCCGCGCGAATCAGTTCCGAATCGCGCGGCTCGCGGCCCTATATTACTTTGTGACGGTTGCCACAACCCCTGCGCCGACCGTGCGGCCACCTTCGCGAATTGCGAAGCGGAGACCCGGGTCCATGGCGATCGGAGCGATCAGCTTGACCGACAGCTGGACGTTGTCGCCCGGCATGACCATCTCGGTGCCCTCGGGGAGGATGACCTCACCGGTGACGTCGGTGGTGCGGAAGTAGAACTGCGGACGATAGTTCGCGAAGAACGGCGTGTGACGGCCGCCTTCGTCCTTCGACAGGACGTACACTTCCGAGGTGAACTCGGTGTGCGGCGTGATCGAGCCGGGCTTCGCCAGAACCTGGCCACGCTCGACTTCTTCACGGCCGACGCCGCGGATCAGCGCACCGACGTTGTCGCCAGCCTGACCCTGGTCGAGCAGCTTGCGGAACATTTCGACGCCGGTGACGACGGTCTTCTTGGTGTCCTTGATGCCGACGATTTCGACTTCTTCACCCACCTTGACGACGCCGGTTTCGATACGGCCGGTCACGACGGTACCGCGACCCGAGATCGAGAACACGTCTTCGATCGGCATCAGGAAGGGCTTGTCGAGCGGACGTTCCGGCTGCGGGATCCACGCATCGACGGCCGCCATCAGCTTCAGGATCGCGTCCTTGCCGATGTTGTCGTCGCGACCTTCGAGGGCGGCGAGAGCCGAACCCGGAATGATCGGGATATTGTCGCCGTCGAAGTCGCGCTTCGAAAGTTCTTCGCGGATTTCGAGCTCGACGAGTTCGAGCAGTTCGGGATCGTCGAGCTGGTCGACCTTGTTGAGGAAGACGACCATCGTCGGAACGCCGACCTGCTTCGCGAGCAGGATGTGCTCCTTCGTCTGCGGCATCGGGCCGTCAGCGGCCGACACGACGAGGATCGCGCCGTCCATCTGGGCGGCACCGGTGATCATGTTCTTCACATAGTCGGCGTGGCCCGGGCAATCGACATGCGCATAGTGGCGGCCGTCGGTTTCATATTCGACGTGGGCGGTCGAAATGGTGATGCCGCGCTCGCGCTCTTCGGGCGCCTTGTCGATGTTCGCGAAGTCGACGGCCGCGTTACCCGCGACGTTTTCCGCGAGGATCTTGGTGATCGCTGCGGTCAGCGAGGTCTTGCCATGGTCGACGTGACCGATGGTGCCGATGTTGCAGTGCGGCTTCGTCCGCTCAAATTTAGCCTTGGCCATGATGTATAACCTTCTTGTTCAATGTTTGCGTTGATCAGTCCTGGACGAGCCTGCTGAATCAGGCGCCGCCATTAGTAGGTCTTGTCGCGCGGTGCAAGTCCGCGCTTATTCGGGTCTCGCCGCGCGGTGCAAGCCCGCGCGGCTTTGACCCATCAGGCCATCTTGGCCTTCACTTCTTCGGCAACGTTGGTCGGCACTTCCTCATAATGCGAGAATTGCATCGAGTAGCTCGCGCGACCCTGGCTGAAGCTGCGCAGCTGGTTCACATAACCGAACATGTTCGCGAGCGGAACGATCGCCTCGACGACCTGGGCGATGCCCCGGCTGTCGGTGCCCTGAATCTGCCCGCGGCGGCTGTTGAGATCGCCGATCACGTCGCCCATGAACTCCTCAGGGGTGACGACTTCGACCTTCATCACCGGTTCGAGCAGCTTGATGCCGGCCTTCGCCGCCACTTCGCGCATCGCCGCACGGCCCGCGATTTCGAACGCCAGCGCCGACGAGTCGACGTCGTGATACGCGCCGTCGGTGAGCTTGATTTCGAAGTCGATGATCGGGAAGCCGATCATGTGACCGTTTTCGGCCGATTCGCGCATGCCCTTTTCGACCGACGGGATATATTCGCGCGGAATGTTGCCGCCCTTGATCTCGTCGAGGAAGGTGATGCCCGCGCCGCGTTCGCCGGGAGCGACGCTGACCTTGACGCGGCCGAACTGGCCCGAGCCGCCCGACTGCTTCTTGTGGGTATAGTCGACGTCGACGGCCTTCGCGAGCGATTCGCGGTACGCCACCTGCGGCGCGCCGACGTTCGCTTCGACCTTGAACTCGCGCTTCATGCGATCGACGAGGATGTCGAGGTGGAGCTCGCCCATACCCTTGATGATCGTCTGGCCCGATTCATGGTCGGTCGAAACGCGGAACGAGGGATCCTCGGCGGCCAGGCGGTTGAGCGCGATGCCCATGCGTTCCTGGTCGGCCTTGGTCTTCGGCTCCACCGACAGCTCGATGACCGGCTCGGGGAATTCCATCCGCTCGAGGATGATCGGCGCGCCCGTCGCGCAGAGCGTGTCCCCGGTGGTGGTTTCCTTGAGGCCGGCGAGCGCGACGATGTCGCCCGCATAGGCTTCTTCGATGTCTTCGCGGCTGTTCGCGTGCATCAGCAGCATACGGCCGACCTTTTCCTTCTTGTCCTTCACCGAGTTCAGGTAGGTGCCCTTGTTCAGGGTGCCCGAATAGATGCGGGCGAAGGTGAGCGAACCGACGAACGGATCGTTCATGATCTTGAAGGCGAGCAGCGACAGCGGCGCGGCGTCCGACGTCTCACGCGAGTCGGGCTGGTCGTTGTCGGGATTGATGCCCTGAACGGCCGGAATGTCGAGCGGCGAAGGCAGATAGTCGACAACCGCGTCGAGCAGCGTCTGGACGCCCTTGTTCTTGAACGCCGAGCCGCAGAGGACCGGGACGAACGCCTGCGCCAGCGTACCCTTGCGGATCAGCTTCTTGAGCGTCGCGACGTCGGGAACGGTGCCCTCGAGATAGGCTTCCATCGCGTCGTCGTCCTGTTCGACGGCGAGCTCGACGAGCTTTTCGCGATATTCGGCCGCCTTGTCGGCGAGGTCGGCGGGGATTTCCTCGTAGAAGAATTCGGCGCCGAGGCTTTCGTCCTTCCAGATGATCGCACGCTCGTTGACGAGATCGACGAGGCCCTTGAAGTCGCCTTCGGCGCCGATGGGCAGATAGAGAACGGCGGGCGTCGCGCCAAGGCGATCGATGATCGTCTGGACGCAATAATAGAAATCGGCGCCGGTGCGGTCGAGCTTGTTGACGAAGCACATCCGCGGAACTTTATACTTGTCCGCCTGACGCCACACGGTTTCCGACTGCGGCTCGACGCCGGCAACGCCATCGAACGCGGTGATCGCGCCGTCGAGGACGCGCAGCGAACGTTCGACTTCGATCGTGAAGTCGACGTGTCCGGGGGT
This sequence comes from Sphingopyxis italica, assembly GCF_011926545.1. Classification (GTDB taxonomy): domain Bacteria; phylum Pseudomonadota; class Alphaproteobacteria; order Sphingomonadales; family Sphingomonadaceae; genus Sphingopyxis; species Sphingopyxis italica. Next base: position 1,423,246 of record NZ_JAATIT010000001.1, read on the forward strand.
GTCGATGATGTTCAGGCGATGCTCGGGACCATTGCCCTCTTCCGCCTTCCAGAGACAGGTGGTGGCGGCCGACGTGATCGTGATGCCGCGCTCCTGCTCCTGCTCCATCCAGTCCATCGTGGCGGCGCCGTCATGGACTTCGCCGATCTTGTAGGACTTGCCGGTGTAATAGAGGATGCGCTCGGTCGTCGTGGTCTTGCCGGCGTCGATGTGCGCCATGATCCCAAAGTTGCGATAATTTTCGAGCGGATGGCTGCGTGCCATGAGAGATTCCTTAAGGCTGGGGGGAGGCGGTGACCGCCTCCCCCAATATAGGAAGTGAAATTACCAGCGGTAGTGCGAGAAAGCGCGGTTCGCTTCGGCCATCCGGTGCGTGTCTTCGCGCTTCTTCACCGCGTTGCCGCGGTTGTTCGACGCGTCGAGTAATTCGCCCGACAGGCGCGCGGCCATCGTGGTTTCGCTGCGGTTGCGCGCGGCGGTGATCAGCCAGCGAATCGCGAGCGCCTGCGCACGTTCGGGACGGACTTCGACCGGAACCTGATAGGTCGCACCGCCGACGCGGCGGCTGCGGACTTCGATGTTCGGGCGGATGTTCGCCAGCGCTTCGTGGAACACTCCGATGGGTTCCTTCTTGGCGCGGGCTTCGACCGACTCGAGCGCACCGTATACGATGCTTTCGGCGACGGACTTCTTCCCGTCCAGCATGACGCTGTTCATGAATTTCGACAGCACCGTATCACCGAAACGGGGATCGGGCAGGATTTCGCGGCGTTCAGGACGACGACGACGAGCCATAGGGTATTCCTTTACAACAGCATCCCGGCGCAGCGCGCTCGCGGGATGATCAAATAGCCGAAAAAGCGGTCCTTACTTCGGACGCTTCGCACCGTATTTCGAACGGCTCTGCTTGCGGTCCTTCACACCCTGCGTATCGAGCACGCCGCGCAGGACGTGGTAACGCACACCGGGAAGATCGCGGACACGACCGCCGCGGATCAGCACGACGCTGTGTTCCTGGAGGTTGTGGCCTTCGCCCGGGATGTAGGTGATGACTTCGCGCTGGTTGGTCAGGCGGACCTTCGCAACCTTGCGGAGCGCCGAGTTCGGCTTTTTCGGGGTCGTCGTGTAGACACGGGTGCAAACGCCGCGCTTTTGCGGGTTTGCGTCCATCGCCGGGACCTTGGACTTCACCTTCTGGGGAGTCCGGCCCTTGCGGACCAGCTGGTTGATCGTGGGCATGAATGCTTCACCTTTAAATGTCCGCCCATCAAAGCGAACGGTTACTGTACCGCGGTGGATGAAGCTCCGGCCGCTAACCCGCCAAAAATGGCGAAAAACGGCCGACCTGATAACAGCAAAAGACCCCGGCGGATCGCTAAGATCTTCCGGAGGCTCCATCCGCGCCAGCAATGTTCAAGCGCTGTTGCAACTGAAAGAGGCGGCAAACCGCCCTTTTCGGTCGAGCGCGCCCCTAGACCCGATTCCCCTTGTGGTCAAGAGGGGCGGGTCGAGGGCAGGCAATATTGTTGCGCCGGGCCGGACGGGCTATCGGGAGCCATGCCCGCCGTCCGCCACGCCAGTTTCGCGCCGCACGTCGCGCCTGATACGCGGCTGCTGATCCTCGGCAGCCTGCCCGGGGTCCGCTCGCTCGCCGAACGGCAATATTATGCCCATCCGACGAACCAGTTCTGGCGGCTCGTGGGCGAGGTGGTCGAGCGGCGCCTCGTGGACATGCCCTATGAAGAAAGGCTCACCGTGCTGCGCGAGGCGAAGGTCGGGTTGTGGGATGTGATTCGCAGCGCCGAGCGGCACACGAGCAGCGACTCGCTGATCCGCGAAGCCGAAGCGCACGACCTCGCGGCGCTGGTCGCCGACCTACCCGATTTGCGCGCGATCGCCTTCAACGGCGGCAAGGCCGCGGCGATCGGGCGAAGGCAATTGCCGCCACTCGAAGGTATCGCTGTGGTCGACCTGCCTTCGAGCAGCGCGGCGCATACGATCGGCTTCGCCGCGAAGCTGGAGCGGTGGCGGGCGCTGCGCGACGCGCTCTGATCAGTCGACGACACTCCCCCGCGCCATCACGAAATCGACCTTCTTGAGCACGCGCACGTCGGCGAGGGGGTCGCTGGCGACCGCGATGATATCGGCGCTCTTGCCGGGCGCGATCGTGCCGATCTCATTGCCCAAGCCGAGCAGGTCGGCGGCGTTGACCGTCGCGGCCTTGAGCGCCTCGACCGGGGTCATGCCGTGTTGGACCATCAGTTCGAACTCGTCGCCGTTGCGGCCGTGTTTCGAGACGCCGGCGTCGGTGCCGAAGGCGATGCGCACGCCGCGCGGGACGAGCGTTTGGAGGCTTTTGCCGGTGATCGAGATGCGCCATTTGATCTTCGCCAGCACGTCGGGTTCATAAGCGTCGGGATTCGCGGCGAGGCGTTCCTTGTAACCGTTCACCGTCGAGAGGGTCGGGACGTAATAGGTCTTCGACTTCGCCCACGCTGCGATCGTCGGTTCGTCGAGGATCGTGCCATGTTCGATCGAGTCGGCGCCGGCGTCGATCGCAAGGCGAATGCCGTCAGCGCCGTGCGCGTGCACCGCCACCTTCTTGCCGAACATATGCGCGGTCTCGACGATCGCCCGCGCCTCGTCGTCGAACATCTGCTTGCCGAGGCCCGCTCCTATCCGGCTGTTGACCCCGCCGGTCGAGGCGAATTTGATCACGTCGGCGCCGCGGCCGATCTGAAGCCGCACCGCACGGCGGCAATCGTCGGCGCCGTTGCAGGTGTTGCCCGCGCCCGCGAAGAAGGGGCGGAGTTCATCGCGATAACCGAGCGAGCCGTCCATATGTCCCGCGCTGCCCGAAATGCTGGCGCCGGCATCGACGATGCGCGGCCCCAGCACCTTGCCCGCGGCGATCGCGTCGCGGAGCGCCAGCGTCGCCCCGTCGCCGTCGCCGAGGTTGCGCACGGTGGTGAAGCCCGCGCGCAGCGTCTTCATCCCGTTCGCCTCGGCATTGAAGGCCTGTGCGGCGGGGCTGAGCGTGATTTCCTCGAGCTGGCCGGCGATGCCGCCCGAGTCACTCGTCAGATGGACATGGCTGTCGATAAGGCCGGGGAGGACATATTTGTCCTTGAGGTCGATCAGCGTCGCGCCGGGATCGGCCGCCTGATAGCCGTCGGCGATGCTCACGATCTTGCCGCCCTCGACGATGATCGTCGAGGCGCCGCGCGCGGGCTTGCCGGGTTCGGCGAGCAATTGACCAGCGTGGATGATGGTGCGCGCGGGCGCCTGCGCGGCGAGCGGCATGGCGAGCGTCGCGCCGAACAGCGCCAGCGGAAGGAGGTAAAGCGGCTTCATTTCGGCATCCCCTGTTTTGATTGGGGAGCGTTAAAGCCGATCAGAAGCCTCTCGTAAAGCGGAGCGCGGCGCCGCGGTCGTCGGGCATCGCGGCGATGTGGCCGGGGTCGCGGCGCCACCATGTGTTGGCGACGAGTTCGCCGTCGAACAGCGACAGCGCATAGCTCGCCTCGACCACCAGCTCGCGCCCCGTCGGCGCGAGATTGTAGGTGCGTCGGCCGAAATCGGTGCGGCCGCTGGCATAGTCGTGCGCGACGGGGAGCATCAGGTCGATACCGCCGCGCGTGACGCGCAGGGGCTGCGCGAAGCGGAGCGCGGCGCGGTCGCCGCTTTGCAGCAGACCCGCCTTGGCGATGTCGAACGAGAAGGCGGCCGAGCGGAGCGCGCCGCCCGCGACGAGGCCGCGCGCGTCGGGGCGGGTCCACATCTGGCGCCAGGCGGCGGCAATTTGCCAATCTTCGCGCATATCGAGCGTGAAGCTCATATCGCCGACGAGGCTGGTCGCGCCGCCGGCGGCGAAGACGGGGCCGAGGCGGGCGCCGAGAAGGCTGTCCGATTCGCGCAGCCAGCTGGCGCCGAGCGCGGCGCGGATCGGACCGAAGCGGCCGTCCCATGCGGCGCCGAGCCGCTGGTAGCGGCTGTCGCGGCGCGAGCGGTAGCGGAGGAGGGGGTCGTCCTGCCAGCGCGAGCCCGAGACCCAGCCATTTTCCGCAATGATATTAACATATTGATTATAAAGGATATTATGTCGGATTATCGTTCCGACGCCGGGGCTCGCGGCAAAGCCCAGCCCCTCGTGCGCGGCGTCGCCGATCAGCATCGCATGGCCGCTTTCGCCGCGCTCGCCCGCGAGTAGACCGCCGGTGCCGCGCCCCGCCGCGAAGCCGATGCGCGTGCGCGCGTCGAGGCGCGTCATCACCGAGGCGGCGAGGGTGCGCGCGCGTTGCGCGTCGTGAAAGGACAGCCCGGCGAGCGCATCGGTGCCGCCCGCGCCGGGCGCGGTGACGAGCGAAAGCGCGAGCGACGGGCCGGCGGCGCTTTGCTGGCGGACGAGGCCGCCGATCGCGCCCGACAGTTTGAAATCGGGGGGCCGTAGGCCAAGCGATCCCCCGAAGTCGACGGTGAAGGCGCGGCCGAAACCGTCGGTGACGAGACCCACCGTACCGGCGCCGCCCGCATCGCCCATCGGCCCGCCGAGGACGCCGAGCGGGGTGTCCAGCGCGATGGCGGTCGATGTTCCGGCGAGTGCGGTCGCGCCCATCGGCTGGAAGGCGCGCGCGATGTCGAGGACGCCCTGACCATAGACGGTGTCGGCGCCCGCCGCGCCCGCATCGCGCGCCGACTGGTAGAGAAGCGAGACGATCTGCTGGCTGGTGAGGTTCGGGAAAGCCTGCGCGATCAGCGCGACCGCGCCCGCGATCTGCGGCGCGGCGAAGCTGGTGCCGTTGAGGACGAAGACGAAATCGCCCTCGGTCTTGAGGGCGCCATTTTCATAGGCGCAGCACACGCCCTCGCCGAGCGCGGTAAGATAGGAACCCGCATAGCCGCCCGCGCGATTGCTGAACGGCGAGATCGCGCCGCCGCCATCGACCGACCCGGCGATGACGACGAGCCCGCCGCCGGCATCGCGCAGCCCCTGCGCGAAACGATCGGGGTTGTCCGGATCGTTGCCGTTCGCGGTCGTGTCGCCGTCGTTGCCCGCCGCGACGATGACGATGATACCCGCCGCGGTCGCGCGCGACACCGCCGCGCGAAGCGTCGCGCCCGGCGGATCCTCACCGCCGAGCGAGAGGTTGACGACGCGCGCGCCGGCGCTCACCGCGCGGTCGAGCCCCGCCGCGATCGCGGTTTCGGGATAGCGGCAGCCGCTTTCGTCGTTCGACGGATCCTCGGTCGCGCAGCTGCCCGGCCGGTCGGCGCGCAGCACGAGCAGGCCGGCGTCGAAGGCGATGCCGAAGGTGCCGGCGTCGTTTTTCGCGCCGAGCAGCACCTGCGCGACATTGGTGCCATGCGTCCCTTCGCCGTTGATGCCGCGCGATCCCGCGAGGTCGGCCGACTGCGGCGAGATGCGGCCGGCGAATTCGGGGCTGTCCTGGTCGATGCCGTCGTCGATGACGCCCGCCAATATGCCCTGCCCGGTTGCGCCCGCCCGATAAGCGGTGATCGCGCCGTGGAAATTGACCCCGTCGGACATGCGCGTTTCGGCGGTGTCGAAATTGCCGGTCGGCGGTGGGGGCGTGGGCGTGGGGGTCGGCGTCGGAGCGGGCGGTGGAGCCGGAGTCGGCGAGGGGCGGGCACCGCCGCCACCTCCACCGCACGCCGCAAGCGAGAGCGCGGCGATGCCAAACAAAAGAGGTAAAGACCGCCCAGCCATCCGGTGGATGCGGCTGCGTCGGTTCGCGTCGGCCATCGCCGTTCCCCTTTGCCCTGATGCCCGCCTTTTAACGCGACGGAGAGGGAAGGGGTAGCAGAATGCGGTTAATTGCGGGTTCCGATCCTCCCTGCCGCGAAGCGGATGGTGGAGGAGCCGAGACGACGCGCTATCGCCCCTCCGTCAGCGGCTGCGCCGCTGCCACCTCCCCATGGCTTCGCCACAGGGAGGATCTTTCGAGCGCCTTGCCGCTGCCCACCGCAGCCTTTATGCGCCGCATCATGCCCCCCGCGCTCGACCATATCGACAGCTGGATCTTCGATCTCGACAACACGCTCTATGCGCCGTCGGCGAAGCTGTTCGACCTGATCGACGCGCGCATGGGAGCCTTCATCATGCGGCTGCTGAACGTCGACGCGGTCGAGGCGCGGCGCGTGCAGAAGCGATATTTCCACGACCATGGCACGACGATGGCGGGGCTGATGCGCCATCACGGCGTCCACCCCGAGGATTTCCTGGTCGACGTCCATGATATCGCACTCGACCGGCTGACCGTCGACACGCGGCTGCGCGCCGGGCTCGGGCGGCTGCCGGGACGCAAGCTGGTCTTCACCAACGCCGATGCCGATTATGCGGCGCGCGTGCTCGAAGCGCGCGGGATCGCCGACCTGTTCGACGGCATCTGCGATATCAGGGTCACGCGCTATACGCCGAAGCCCGACGCGGCCGCCTATGAGATGATGGTCGCGCACCTCGGCGTCGATCCGGCGAAGAGCCTGTTCGTCGAGGATATGGCGCGCAATCTGACCCCCGCGAAAGCCCTCGGCATGACGACCGTCTGGCTGGACAATGGCAGCGAAAGCGGTCATCGGGGCCACCTGCCCGACCATGTCGATTTCCACGCGATCGACATCGCCGACTGGCTCGATAGCTTACCTTCACCTTGGGGAATTTCATGACGACCGACCTGCAATCGACGATCGAAGCCGCATGGGATGACCGCGACACGCTGGGGCTGACGACGACCGGCGCGGTGCGCGAGGCGGTCGAGAATGCGCTCGCGGGACTCGACGACGGCAGCTTTCGCGTCGCGGAGCGCGACGCCGGTGGCACCTGGCAGGTCAACCAGTGGCTGAAGAAGGCGGTGCTGCTGTCCTTCCGCCTCAACGACATGGAGATCATCGAGGGCGGCGCCGGCGGCGCGACCTGGTGGGACAAGGTGCCGTCGAAATTCGCCGGCTGGGGCGAGAACCGCTTTAAGGGCGCGGGTTTCCGCGCCGTCCCCGGTTCAATCGTCCGCCGCGGCGCTTTTATCAGCAAGGGCGCGGTGCTGATGCCGAGCTTCGTCAATATCGGCGCCTATGTCGGCGAAGGGTCGATGGTCGACGCCTGGGCCACCGTAGGAAGCTGCGCGCAGATCGGCGCGAACGTCCATCTGTCGGGCGGCGCCGGGATCGGCGGCGTGCTCGAACCCTTGCAGGCGGGGCCGGTGGTGATCGAGGACGGCGCCTTCATCGGCGCGCGCGCCGAGGTCGCCGAGGGCGTGATCGTGCGCGAGGGCGCGGTGCTGTCGATGGGCGTCTATCTCGGCGCGTCGACCAAGATTATCGACCGTGCGACGGGCGAAATCTTCATCGGCGAAGTTCCCGCCTATTCGGTCGTCGTGCCGGGTTCGCTGCCGGGCAAGCCACTCCCCGACGGGACGCCGGGGCCGTCGCTTTATTGCGCGGTGATCGTCAAGCGCGTCGACGCCAAGACACGCGCCAAGACCGGGATCAACGAGCTGCTGCGCGACTGATCATGCCACCTTCGCCCTCGCGAAGGTGGGGGCAAGATGTTGCCCGTTGCGGTCAGCGTTCGCTGAGATAATAGCGTTCGCGCGCGGTCAGGTCGTCGGCGAGGTCGTAGATGATCGGCTGGCCGGTCGGGATTTCGAGCCCGGTGATGTCGGCGTCCGAAATACCCGAGAGATGCTTGACGAGCGCGCGCAGACTGTTGCCGTGCGCCGAGATCAGCACCGTCTTGCCCGCCGCGAGTTCGGGGACGATCGCGCTTTCATAATAGGGGAGCACGCGCTCGATCGTGTCCTTGAGGCTTTCGGCCGACGGGATGTCGATGCCGGCGTAGCGCGGGTCGCTCGACAGGTCCCACGGCGAGCCGGCTTCGAGCGGCGGCGGCGGGATGTCGAAGCTGCGGCGCCAGATCTTGACCTGATCGTCGCCATGCTTCGCCGCGGTCTCAGCCTTGTCGAGCCCGGTGAGCCCGCCATAGTGGCGTTCGTTGAGGCGCCAGTCCTTGGTGACGGGGAGCCACAGGCGGCCCATCGCCTCGAGCGCGAGGTTGAGCGTCTTGATCGCGCGCGACTGCACCGAGGTGAAGCAGGTGTCGGGGGCGATGCCCTTCGCCTTCATCAGCTCGCCCGCAGCGATGGCCTCCGCTACGCCCTTTTCGGTGACATCGACATCCCACCAGCCGGTGAAGCGGTTTTCGAGATTCCACTGCGACTGGCCGTGACGGATGAGGATGAGCTGGGGCATTTGGGATCCTTGCGCTGGAGAGATGTCCCGCCCTTTAGCGCGGCTTTTCGCCGAACGCCAAGCGCGCTCTTGAAATGGTTTCGGCGGCAGCCGATCCGGCCGACGGGGTGCTTTGTGGCTTCGTGGCTTTGTGCGAGTTCTCTTTACAATTTTCGCGTCATGAAGCGGCTGAAGGGATCGGGTTTGTAGTCGGCGAAGGGATCGCAATCCTCGAAACCATGACGCCGATAGAGCGCGAGCGCGGCTTCAAAAGCGGGTCCCGATCCGGTTTCGAGGCTGAGCCGCTCGAGGCCGCGGCTACGTGCTTCGGCGACGATATGGACGAGCATGTGCGCGGCGACGCCTTGGCGCAGGAAGGCTTCGGCGGTGCGCATCGACTTGATCTCGCCGTGCGCGCCATCGAGCATCTTCAAGGCGCCGCAACCCGCGAGATCCTCGCCCTTGTGGATCGACCAGAAGGTCACGTCGCCCGCTCGCAGGCCATCGAAATCGAGGAAGTGGCAGCTACCCGCCGGTGAGTTGGCGAGCATGCCGGCGAAATGCTGCTCGAGCAGCGCGCGGATCGCGGCGCCCGACAGATCGTCCTCGACGATCCGCCAGGCGTCGCTCACAGTAGCTGGTCCAGCGTCCGAAGGCAGGCGTGCGCGAGCAGCTTCGAGCGTTCGGGCGACCAGCCCTGCACCGGATCGGGGAGGTCGCGATTGTCCTTGAACGGCATTTCGAGCGTCATCGACACCGCGCCGAAACGTTCGGCGAGCTGCGTCGTCGACATCGAGAGATTCGCCTGCCCCGGCGCCGATTGTTCGTAGCCGAGATCGACCTGAAAATCGGGGGTGTTCGTCGCAAGCGCGGCCTCGAACGCCTTATATTTTTCGCTCTGTTCGGGTTTCAGCGACGGGATGCCTTCGAAGCCCGCGAGGAAGACCGCGGGGATCGCTTCGTCGCCATGGATGTCCATCGCCCAGTCGACACCGCTTTCGTCCATCGCACCCCGGACGGCGAGCACTTCGGGGCTGCGTTCGGCGGTCGGATTGTCCCATTCGCGGTTGAGGTTCACGCCCGCATAGTTGGTGCGCAGATGGCCGCGGCGCGAGCCGTCGGGATTCATGTTCGGGACGATGTGAAAACGGCATTTGCCGAGCAGCGAGCGCGTGTGCGGGTCGGCCGGGTCGGTGAGCTTTTCGAGCGCGCCTTCCATCCACCATTCGGCCATCGATTCGCCCGGATGCTGGCGCGCATAGAGCCAGACCTGCCTGTCGCCGGTGCCCATTTCGAGGCAGTCGATCGGCTGGCCTTCGAGGCTGGTGCCGAGGCAGCGATAGGTGACGCCTTCGCATTCGGCGACCGAGGCGATCAGGTCGTGGTGGCGTTCCATCGAGTAAGGCGCGAAATAGGCGATATAGAGGATCGGGCTTTCGGCGGTGTGCTGGATCGTCAGCGTGCCGGCATCATAGCTGGTGTCGAGACGGAACCAGGTTTCGCGATCGGTGCTCGCGCAGGCGGCGTAGCCCGGCCAGCCGTCGGGATAGGCCGATTCCGCCAGCCCGGTGATCGCGAGGTCGAGCGCGTCGCCGACCGCGCACGACACGCGGAAGTGGAACCACTGGAAAAAATCCGACTCGCGGTCCTTGCGAATCGAAAGGCGCGCCGACGTGCCGTCGACATTTTCCACGACGATATTGCCGCTGTCGAAAGCGGCGTTGATGCTGATGGTCATTTGACGCTGATAGTGCGTCCCGATTCGCCGGGGAAGTCCTTGAATAGGGCTTCGGCCAATTTCGCCGCGGCGAGACTCGGTTGATTGGCGGGCGCCTTGACCGGAACCGCGGTCAACGCGCGGCCTTCCCACAGCGCCTGCCCGGATGCGGCATCGTCGATGCGGACGAACAGCTGGAGATCAGCCATCCGCTTCGGACCGCCGCCGAGATTGATCCCGATGCCGAGCCCGACCCCCGAGCCGTAGCTGCCCGTCGAACCGCCGACGCCGACCGACACGGGCGAGCGGCGCCCCTCGGGCAGCTGTTCGGCGCGGTCGAAGGATATGCGGACGAGGAGCGGCGCGCGTTCGCCCGATCCGGCGGGGACCAACCCCTGGCGCTGGAGCTGCTGATCGACCGCGGTGCGGTAGCTGTTCCATTCGAGCGATGGCATCGCCGCCGCACCCGGGACTTCCGTTCCGGGGCCGTCCAGCGGCGCGGTCGCAATGGCGTAGCGCGTGCCCGGCGCCCAGCCGGCGACCGCATTGGTGTGGAAACGGGTGACTTCGACCGGCGGGACCGCCGTCGCGCAGCCGCCGAGTGCAAGCGCCGCTGCGAAAGGCAGGGCGACGGAGATAGGACGCGTCATTGGCGCATCATGCGCCAGCATTTATGGCTTGGCAATGAACGGGATGCTGTGCACCCCGCCCGAAGATCAGCGATAGAAGATATGGTTGTCGATCTGCGCGATGCGCGTCTTGCGCCAGCCGGGCGAGACGTAGCGCGCGTGGAAGAAAAGCGCGCCGGGGGCGTGATTCTTCCACGTGCCGTCGCGCGCGATCTGAGCGATCGCAACGGCCTTGTTCCACAGCGCCGTGTTGCGCACCGCTGGCATCCGGCCGCCGCGCACGAAGCTGAATTGGCTCTTCTGAAGCACGACACCGCACAGGCTCTTGGGGAAGCGGCCCGACTGGGCGCGGTTGATCACGACATGCGCGACCGCGAGCTGGCCGGGCAGCGATTCGCCGCGCGATTCGAAATAGACCGCGCCGGCGAGGCAGCGCAGTTCGGGGTCGATTTCGGCGGGCCGCGGCGTCGCGGCGACGAGTTCGGCGAGCGAAGCGGCGGTGACCGGCGCCGGTGTCGGCGCGGAATCGGCTTCGGTTTCGATTTCAGTGCTGTCTTCGACCGGCGTTTCGGCTTCGGCCCGAAGATCCCCCTTTTCCTCGACCGCCGGCGCGTCGGCACCCGGGAGGATGATGGCGGGGAGATTGGCGTCGGCGGCAAGATCGCTTGCGAAGCCCGGTTCCGCCAGAAGCAGCATGGAGGCGGCAGTCATGCCCACGGCAGCCATGCCGGCTACGTTCAAAATGCGACTCATAGTGTCCGTCAAAAGTGCGGCCGATGAACCGAACCTCTCAAACCAGGCGGGGGACTATGGTCCAGTATCGCCGCCTGCGGTCATCGTCCGACTGCGTGTCCAATCCGCTTTGCCGGGTGCGCCGTAAAAAAAATCAGTGCAACCCGCGGATCGACCTACGCGTTATCGAATGGGCGCCAATTATGTTGCGCCGCAACAGAGTCAAGTTAACGCGGCCCACTCCGCGACGAGTCGTGGCGCATCTGCGATATCCAGTTCGACGATCCACAAATCGGGATCGACCTTTCGCCGCCGGTCCTGATAGTTTGCGCGCGATTCACCATCTTTTGGGTCGGCCGGGCCAACCTCCTCCCAGATATAGTGGCCATCGAGGCCGAAGCGCCGCTCGAGAAGCGGCCCGGATTCACCGCGATCGCTGCACTGGACGAGAATGATGCCCGATATGTCGTCGCCCTTGGCGAGAATCGTGGCGAAGCCGCCGGCCGCCTCGGTGCGTCGGAGCAGCAGGTCGACAAGGAAACGGCTTTTGAGGCGGGTCATCTCAGCTTGTGCCCCAGCGAAGGCAGCGGCCCATCACCGAACCTGCCGGCCTGAGGCGGAGGAAACTGAAATCGCGACGGGGGGTGATGGGCCCCTGCCTTCGCAGGGGCGCGGCTGATCTTTTGTCAGGCCGCGTCACGCGTTTCGGTGTCGGCGAGCAGCGCGTAGAGGGCTTCGTCGTTCTTCGCGCCGCGCAACCGGTCGGCGATCGCCTCGTTGCGCAGCATCCGCGACACGCCCGCGAGCGCCTTCAGATGGTCGGCGCCGGCGTCGAGCGGTGAGAGCAGGACGAAGAGCAGGTCGACCGGCAGGCCGTCGACCGCGTTGAAATCGATCGGCCTCGCCAGTTGCAGAAACAGGCCGCGCACCCCGCCGAGGTCGGCCATCTTGGCGTGCGGCAGCGCGATGCCGCGGCCGAATCCGGTCGAACCCAGACGTTCGCGTTCGAGCAGCGCCTCGCTGACTTCGCCGGCGTCGAGCCCGAGCGAACGCGCCGCAAGATCGCCGACGAAGGGGAAAAGCGCCTTTTTCGAATCGAGCTGAACATGCGCGCGCACGGTCGCCGGATAGAGAAGGGAAGAAAGATTCATTGCTCTGGTCAAATCTTGTTAAACGCCGGCCACCGCCAGGAACATCTGCTGGCAAGCGGTTGCGGATCTGTCGTGGCAGGCCCCCCGCCATCCCGGCTTCGGGCATCGTTGGGCGCGGCCCTTAAGCCGGATGGCGGAGAAAATCCAGCCCTATCGTGGTTCGACCCAGCCGATCGTCCCGTCGTCGCGACGATAGACCATATTGTGCGTGCCGGTCTTGCTGTTGACGAAGAGCAAAGCGTTGGTGTTGCGAAGGTCGAGCATCATCACCGCGTCGGACACGCTGCTGCTCGGGACATCGACGCGCGTTTCGGCGATGATCGCGGGTGCGTCGCCCGCATCCTCGTCATTGCCGGCGTCGAAGACGGTGTAGCCCGCATTATCCTCGATCTCGTCGACGGTCGGCGACGGCGCCGCCACGCCATTATTATGATCCTTCAACCGCCGCATATAGCGCCTGAGCTGTTTTTCGATGCGTTCGGCCGCGCCCTCGAACGCGACATGCGCATCCTGCGCCTGGCCGTGGCCCTTGAGCACGAGGCCCTGCATCACATGCGCGACGATGTCGCACTGGAAACTGTCGTGCGGACCTTTCCCGAAGGTCGCGTGCGCTCCGATCGCGCGCGAGAAATATTTGTCGGCAATCGCGTTCATCCGGTCCGACACATGCGCCTGAAGCGCTTCGCCGGTTTCGATCTGGTGTCCAGAGACGCGGATTTCCATTTTTCTTCTCCTTCTTGGCCGGTGCGACGACAATGGGAGAGTCGTTACACCGTATCGAGCCACAGCGGCTGGTTCAGCCCTGCGACAAATTCGGCGTGTCGCGCGCGTTCGGCGGCCGACGCCATATGGGGACGGGGTTCGCGAAAGGGGCGGTCGGGCTCGCGCGACGCGGCGGGCGTCGCGACATCGATCGACACCGATACGGAAGCGGCGGCCGCGAGGCCGAGGCCGATCTGCCGCCCGCCGGTCATTTCGATATAGAGATGCGCGAGCAGTTCGGCGTCGAGCAGCGCGCCATGTTTGACTCGGTGGCTGCGGTCGATGCCGTAGCGCGTGCAGAGCGCGTCGAGGCTGTGCTTGGCGCCCGGATGGAGCTTGCGCGCCATTTGCACCGTGCAGCACATGCGCGCCATGTCGAGCGCGGGCCGGCCGGCCCGCGCGAATTCGGCGTTGACGAAGCCGAAGTCGAAGGCGGCGTTATGCGCGACGAGCGGCGCGTCGCCGAGGAATTCGATCAACTCGTCGACGCGCGTCGCGAACAGCGGCTTGTCCGACAGGAACTGGATCGACAGGCCGTGCACCGCTTCGGCGGCGGCGGGCATGTCGCGTTCGGGATTGAAATAGGCGTGAAAGGTAACGCCGGTTTCGCGGCGGTCGATCAACTCGACACATCCGATTTCGACCAGCCTGTCCCCGTTCCTGGGATCGAAACCCGTGGTTTCGGTATCGAAAATAATCTCGCGCATCGAAGCCTTAATCTGGACCCTATCGGGCGTGGAAACAAGAGGCGATGAAGCGAATTTGACGGTGCGTCTCGCTTTTGGGCCGGCCCGTTTCGATGATGAAATCGGCGCGCGACCGCTTGACGCGGTCGGGGACCTGCAGGCGGCGGATCGCCTTCAGCTTCGCCGCGGTCATGCCGGGGCGGCGCATCACGCGCCGCCGCTGCATCCACGCGGGCGCCGAGACGACGGCGATCGCGCCGACCCGCCGCCAGCCGCCCTTTTCAAAGAGCAGGGGGATATCGAGCACGACGACGTCGCGCGCGCGGTGGCGCGCGAGGAAGCGTTTTTGCGCCTTGCCGACCGCGGGGTGGACGATCGCTTCCAGCGCCGCGAGTTCGTGGGTGTTGCCGAGCACGCGCGCGCCGAGTTTCTGCCGGTCGACGCCGCTCGGGCCGGTGGTGCCGGGAAAGCGCGCCTCGATCGCCGCGACGAGCGCGCCGCCGGGGCCTTGCAATCGGTGCACCTCGGCATCGGCGTCGAAGACGGGGACGCCTTCACGCTCGAACATCGCCGCCGCGGTCGATTTGCCCATCCCGATCGAGCCGGTGAGCCCGAGAATGAAGGGCCGGCGGAGCGGCGAGCCGGGGCGCTTGCGGTGCGTCATGCCGTTAGGAGAGCGCGCAATTCCTCGTCGCGGCCCTCGGGCGGCGACGCGCCGAAGAAGAGTTCGAAAGCGAGCGCGGCCTGGCCGATCAGCATGTCGAGCCCGTCGACAATGTCGAGCCCGCGCGCTTCGGCGGCCTTGAGCAGCCCCGTTTGAAGCGGCGAATAGACGAGGTCGTAGACGATCGCATCCTCGGGGAGCGGCGACAGGTCGAGATCGAGCGGCGGATTTCCGGTCATGCCGAGACTGCTCGAATTGACGAGCAGCGATACGGGCGGAAGCTGCGCGTCGAGCGCGACGACGTCGCCCTTGAGGCCGAAGGTCGCGAGCAGGCCCATCGCCTTCAGCGGGCTTCGGTTGAGGATCGTCACCTTGCCGACGTTGGCGCGCGCGAGCGCGAACAGCACCGCGCGCGCCGCGCCGCCGGCGCCGACGACCGCAACGGGCGCGCCTTCCAGGTCGAGTTCGGCGAGCGGGGCATAAAAGCCCGCGGCATCGGTATTGGTGCCGATCAACGCGCCGTCGGGCTGGCGCACCACGGTGTTCATCGCGCCGATCGTGCCGCGAATGTCGCCCGGGTCGTCGACGAGATCCATCACCGCGCCCTTGTGTGGCATGGTGACGTTGCAGCCGCGCCAGTCGGGATCGGCGCGGCGTTCTTCAATATAGCCGGCAAGCTCATCGGGCGTCACATGCGCGCGCCGGTAATCGCCCGCGATTCCCAGCGCGTCGAGCCAGAAGCCGTGGATCAGCGGCGATTTCGACTGCGCGATCGGGTCGCCGATCACCTCGGCGTAAGGAGGGGCATAGGGCGTATTCATTGCGGGGCCAATCCGGTGGCGCGGAGCCACGAAAGCAGGGGGAGCATCGGCATGCCGATGATGGTCCAGGGGTCGCCCTCGACCCGGTCGAACAATTGCACGCCCGCTCCTTCGATTTCGTAACAGCCGACGGTCCAGCGGATGCTGTCCCAGTTTTGCGCGACATAGTCGGCGATGAAGGCGTCCGACAAGGGGCGCATCCAGAGCTTCGCTTCGCCGATCGCGCGCCAGACGGGCGCGCCGTCGCGCGCGGCGACCGCGGCGCTGAACAGGCGGTGGCGGGTTCCGGCCATGCGGCGGAGATGATCGGCGGCCTCGTCGGGGCTTTCGGGTTTCGACAGCATCGCGCCGTCGTCGAGCGCGAGCGTCGAATCGGCGCCGAGCACCGTGACGCCGGGAAGCCGCGACGAGATTTTGACGGCCTTCGCCTCGGCGAGCGCGTCGGCGATATTGCGCGGGGTCTGCCCGGCGGCGAGCAAGGAAGCGGTGAGGGCTTCCTCATCGACATGCGCGGCGCTGGTTTCGAAACTCAGCCCGGCGGCGCGGAGCATCGCGGCGCGGCCGCTGCTTTGCGAGGCGAGCAGCAACGTCATGCGCCGGTCCGGTCTTCGACGAGCTTGATCACCGCGGCGGCGGTTTCCTCGATCGAGCGGCGCGTCACGTCGATCACCGGCCAGCCATTGTCGGCGAACATGCGGCGCGCATAAGCGAGTTCGGCCTTCACGCGCTCGTCGTCGACATAGGCGGTTTCGGGCGCCTGGTTCAGCGAGAGCAGCCGGTTGCGGCGCACCTGGACGAGCCGATCAAGCCCGGTGGTGAGCCCGACGATCATCGGACGCTTGAGCGTGAACAGCGCGCCGGGCGGCGGCGATTCGGGAACGATCGGGATATTCGCGGTCTTGAAGCCGCGGTTCGCGAGATAGATGCTCGTCGGGGTCTTCGAGGTGCGCGAGACGCCGGCAAGCACGATGTCGGCCTGTTCCCAATTTTCCCAGCCGATGCCGTCGTCGTGCGCGACGGTGAATTGTATGGCCTCGACGCGCGCGAAATAGGCGGCGTCGAGGACATGCTGGCGGCCGGGGCGCGCCTTCGCTTCCTGTCCGAGCATCCTCGACAATGCGTCGGTCACCGCATCGAGCGCGGCGACGGTGGGGAGATTGAGGGCGCTCGCGCGGCGTTCGAGGCTGACGCGCAGCTCGCCGTTGACCAGCGTGAAGAGGATCATGCCCGGGCTGGCCTGCACTTCGGCCATGATGCGGTCGAGATGCGATTCCGATCGCACCATCGGCCAGAAATGGCGCACCACTTCGACATCGTCGAACTGCGCGATCGCCGCCTTGGCGATATTTTCGAGCGTCTCGCCCGTGGAATCGGATATGAGGTGAAGGTGAAGCCGGCCCATCGCGCCACCATGTCGGGAATCCGCGAAAAAAGGCAATGCCGGATCGCGCCCGCGATGACGAAAAACCCCTTGTGGATAAGTTTGGCAAAAGCACGGGTATGAATTCGGCACGCAGGATTCATCCCCCGCCGCGCCGATTCCGCTCCCTCGCTTATCCACAAAGGATGAATCTTATCCACAGGCTGTGAATTAGGGGCAAAGCCGCTCACGACTCCGTGACACGTCCGGCGACACAAGGAGTCAAGCTGTTGGCAAAAAGGACGCCCCGGCCTAAAGCCGCTTTGTCCGCCGACCAACAAACCACCACAATCATATTTAAAACTATATGAAGAGAGAAAGAGGGGCCGCGTGAAGGCGTCACCGAAGACACTGCTCGCGACGCTGCGCGGGGTGCGGCAGGAACGCCCACCGCTCTGGCTGATGCGTCAGGCCGGACGCTATCTGCCCGAATATCGTGCCTTGCGCGAGACCAAGGGCGGTTTCCTCGAGCTGTGCTATGATCCCGAGGCCGCGGCCGAAGTGACCTTGCAGCCGATCCGCCGCTTCGGTTTCGATGGGTCGATCCTCTTTTCGGACATTCTCGTCATCCCGCACGCGCTCGGCCAGCATCTGTGGTTCGAGGCGGGGGAGGGGCCGCGGTTGGCGCCGCCGCTCGTCGATGGCGCCCTGGCGTCGCTCGAGGCGGCACCGCAGCGGCTTGACCCCATCTATGCGACCGTGGCGCGCGTTGCCGCATCGCTACCGCCCGAGACGACCTTCCTCGGCTTCGCAGGAAGCCCGTGGACGGTCGCGACCTATATGGTGGCGGGGCAGGGGTCGAAGGATCAGGCGGCAGCCCGGCGGCTCGCGTTCGGCGATCCAGCGGCCTTCCAGGCGATCATCGATGCGATCGTCGATCTGACCGTCACCTATCTCGCGGGCCAGATCGAAAATGGCGTCGAGGCCGTGCAATTGTTCGACAGCTGGGCGGGCAGCCTCAGCCCCGCGCAATATGAGCAATGGGTGATCGCGCCCAATGCCGAGATCGTGCGGCGATTGAAGGCGCTCCATCCCGATACGCCGGTCATCGGCTTTCCGAAAGGGGCCGGCGGCAAGCTTCGCGCCTATGCCGACGAGACCGGGGTCGATGCGATCGGGCTCGACGAGACGGTCGATCCCGTGTGGGCCGACGCCGCCTTGCCGGCGCATTTTCCCGTGCAGGGCAATCTTGACCCGCTCGCGCTCGTCGCGGGCGGCGCCGCGCTCGATGCGGCGATCGATCGCATCCTTGCGGCGTTCCCCGATCGTCCCCATATCTTCAATCTCGGCCATGGCATCGTGCCCGACACGCCGATCGCGCATGTCGAACATCTGATCAAACGCGTTCGCGGCGGATAATCTATGGAACTGGCAGGTTTTTTGGGGGCGACGATGCTTTGGATCAAAGCCGCGCATATCATTTTCGTGATTTTCCTGATGGCCGGCCTGTTCATGATGCCGCGCTTCTTCGTCTATCACCAGCAAGCGCCCGTCGGGTCCGACGAGGACAGAAAGTGGATCGAGCGCGAGGACCGGCTGCGGCGGATCATCTTGAATCCGTCGCTGACCATCGTCTGGGTTTTTGGGCTGATGCTCGCCTTCAACGGCGATTATTGGCGCGAGGGCTGGTTCATCGCCAAATTGCTGCTCGTGGTCGCGCTGTCGGGTTATCACGGCTGGCTGATCGGCTATTTCAAGAAGCTGCAGAAGGGCGAGCGTCCGCTGAGCGAAAAGCGGCTGCGGATGCTCAACGAGGTGCCCGGAATCGCCGCGGCGATCATCGTCATCCTCGTCGTGGTGCGGCCCTGACCCCGTTCATCCCGGCGCAGCCCGATTGACTTGATCCCGAGCCGGTTATAGGGGCGATCCAACCCCGTTCCACACGGGCGGCGCGTCCCCCGCGCCGATGCTATCGAAACGGTCGTCCCCCGGCCGGATAGGCACCCCTTCGGTGCAACAAAATTACGTCTATCTCTCCCGATTATCTATCTGGAATCCATCCCATGCACCTTAAAGAACTCAAGACCAAAGCGCCCGCCCAGCTCGTCGAAATGGCGGAAGAACTGGGCGTCGAGGGCGCGTCGACGCTGCGCAAGCAGGACCTGATGTTCTCGATCCTGAAGGAACTCGCCGAAGAGGGCGAGGAAATCATCGGATCGGGCACGATCGAGGTTCTCCCGGACTCGTTCGGTTTCCTGCGCTCGTCCGAAGCCAATTATCTGGCGGGTCCCGACGACATCTATGTCTCGCCGAACCAGGTCCGCAAATATGGCCTGCGCACCGGCGATACCGTCGAGGGCGAGATTCGCGCCCCGCGCGACGGCGAACGCTATTTCGCGCTCACCAAGCTGATCAAGGTCAATTTCGACGATCCCGAGGCGGTGCGTCACCGCGTCAATTTCGACAATTTGACGCCGCTCTATCCGAACCAGAAGCTCTCGCTCGATACCGTCGATCCGACCGTCAAGGACAAGTCGGCGCGCGTGATCGACCTCGTCAGCCCGCAGGGCAAGGGCCAGCGCGCGCTGATCGTCGCGCCGCCGCGCACCGGCAAGACGGTGCTGCTGCAGAATATCGCCAAGGCGATCACCGACAACCATCCCGAGGTCTATCTCATCGTCCTCCTCGTCGACGAGCGTCCCGAGGAAGTCACCGACATGCAGCGCAGCGTGAAGGGCGAAGTCGTCTCCTCGACCTTCGACGAGCCCGCGACGCGCCACGTCCAGGTCGCCGAAATGGTGATCGAAAAGGCCAAGCGCCTCGTCGAGCACAAGAAGGATGTCGTCATCCTGCTCGACTCGATCACGCGCCTCGGCCGCGCCTACAACACCGTCGTCCCGAGCTCGGGCAAGGTGCTGACCGGCGGTGTCGACGCGAACGCGCTCCAGCGTCCGAAGCGTTTCTTTGGCGCCGCGCGTAACATCGAGGAAGGCGGTTCGCTGTCGATCATCGCGACCGCGCTGATCGATACCGGCAGCCGCATGGACGAGGTCATCTTCGAAGAATTCAAGGGCACGGGTAACTCCGAAATCGTGCTCGACCGCAAGGTCGCCGACAAGCGCATCTTCCCGAGCCTCGACGTCGGCAAGTCGGGTACGCGCAAGGAAGAATTGCTCGTCGAGAAGGACAAGCTGTCGAAAATGTGGGTGCTGCGCCGCATCCTCATGCAGATGGGCACGATCGACGCGATGGAATTCCTGCTCGACAAGATCAAGGATTCGAAGACCAACGAGGATTTCTTCGACAGCATGAACCAGTAAGCCGGCATCATGGCCGTTCTCGAACATGCCTTGCTTTCGGTTCGTGCTGGAAGCGAGGTCGCGTTCGAGGCGGCGATTTCCGAGGCCCGTCCGGTGATCGAGACATCGCCGGGATTCATTTCGCTCGAAATTCGCCGCCCGACGGCAACCGGACGGGCCTATCTGCTTTTAGTGAAGTGGAGGTCGATTGCGGATCACCGCGACGGCTTCCGGCAATCGGACCGTTATCAGCAGTGGCGGACGTTGCTGCATCCCTTTTATGACCCCATGCCCGAGGTCAGCTATTTCGGAGAGCCGCTGTGATTTTGGAATTTTTGGTGCAAGCCGGTGCGGCTACCGAAGGATTTGGCGGGCCTGCCGGCATGTGGGCAGCGATCGTCAAGGATTTCTCGAACATCACTGAACCCGCGGCCTTGGCGGCCTTCCTTCAGGTGCTGATGATCGACCTCGTTCTCGCGGGCGACAACGCGATCGTCGTCGGCGCGCTGGCGGCGGGGCTTCCCGCCGATCAGCGCAAGAAGGTCATCCTGATCGGCGTGCTCGCCGCGTTGGTGTTGCGGATCGCGTTCGCGCTTGTCGTGCAGCAATTGATGGGGATCGTCGGTCTGATTTTCATTGGCGGCCTGTTGCTCGTCTGGGTGGCATGGAAAATGTGGCGCGAGCTGCGTCACACTGGCCAGTCGCACGGTTCGCCCGAAATTGAAGGCGACGAGCATTCGGGCCTGAAGCCTGCCAAGAGCTTTGCCGGCGCTGCCTGGGCGGTCGCCGTTGCCGACGTGTCGATGAGTCTCGACAATGTGCTCGCGGTCGCTGGCGCGGCGCGCGAGCATCCGGGCATCATGATCGTCGGTTTGATCTTTGCCGTCGCCCTGATGGGCCTCGCGGCGAACATCATCGCCAAATATATCGAGCGGTATCGCTGGATCGCTTACCTCGGGCTCGCCGTGATCGTCTATGTGGCGGTCAAGATGATCTACGAAGGCTGGGTCGACCCGGGTGTCGGGGTGGGGACGCTCTTCGGCTGACCGGTTTTTCAGCGTGAAAACGAAAGGGCCAGCTCCGCGAGGGGCTGGCTTTTTCGTACCGGCTTCCCATCTCGCCACCATGCTCCAACTCCACATGACTCGCGTTGCCGTCGGCTGCGCCGATTATCCGGCGCTGCAAGCGCGGATCGCCAACTATGCGCAAGGCGGCGAAATCCGGTTCACGACGCGGTTCAAGCCCAAGCGTGCCGACGAGCTGATCGGCGGCAAGCTGCATTTCATCGTCAAACACACGCTGGTTGGGCGCGTCGAGATTTTGCGCTTCGAGGATCGCAGCGACGGGCGCATCGATATCGTGTGTGTGTCACAGCTTGAGCGCATTCATCCGCAGCCGAAACGCGCGCACCAAGGGTGGCGTTATCTGGCCGGCAGCGATGCGCCGAAAGGAATCGACGAGAGCGACGGACTTGCCGATTTGCCGCCTGAACTTTACCGCGAGCTTGCCGAACTCAGCCTGATCTAGACAGCGGCCCGGAAACTGTTAGCGCTTGCCATCGCCCAGTAGCGGGCACTTGCCACCGATCCCGGATCTGCCAGCAGGACGCCGCGCTCGTAGAATGTATAGATGCGGTCGATCGAGTCCGAGCGCGCCGAATTGAGGCGTTCGTGCAAATGATGCGGCCGAATCGCCCACGGATCATCGAGGCCCATCGCGCAGCTGATATCCCACAAGGCCGAAACGGTCGCGGCCTGAAAGCGGCGCACGCGCTCGGCCTTGTCCTCGACGACGAGGCCGCTCTGGCGGCCGGGATCCTGCGTTGCGACGCCGGTCGGGCACATGTCGGTATGGCATTTGAGCGACTGGATGCAGCCCAGCGAGAACATGAAGGCGCGCGCGGCGTTCGACCAGTCGGCCCCGAGCGCGCAATTGACCGCGAGGCCCGCGCCCGAATGAACCTTGCCCGACGCGGCGAGGCGAATTTCTTCCTTGAGGCCGCACCCGACGAGTGCGTTGCGCACGAAGATGAGACCCTCGCGCAAAGGCATGCCAACGCGGTTCGAAAATTCGACCGGAGCGGCGCCCGTGCCGCCCTCGGCGCCGTCGACGATGATATAGTCGAGGCGGATGCCGGTCTCGATCATCGCCTTCATGACGGCATAGATCTCGTGCGGCTGCCCGACGCAGAGTTTGATCCCGACGGGCTTGCCCCCCGACAGCTCGCGCAATTTCGCCGCCCATTCGACCATCTCGATCGGGGTCGCGAAGGCCGAGTGCGCGGCGGGGGAGATGCAGTCCTCTCCTTCGGGAATGCCGCGCGTCGCGGCGATCTCGGCGCTGACCTTGGGGCCGGGGAGCACTCCGCCATGCCCCGGCTTGGCGCCCTGGCTGAGCTTGATCTCGATCATCTTGATCTGCTCGTCCTGCGCGCGGTCGCGGAAGCGTTCGGGGTCGAAGCGGCCGCCTGCATCGCGGCAGCCGAAATAGCCGCTGCCCAACTCCCAAACGATGTCGCCGCCGTGGGTGCGATGATAGGGGCTGAAGCCGCCTTCGCCGGTGTCGTGGTAGAAATTGCCCAGCCGCGCGCCGAGATTGAGCGCCTCGATCGCCCGCGCGCCGAGCGAGCCGAAGCTCATCGCCGAGATATTGAGCAGCGCCGCCTCATAGGGACGCGCGCATTGTGCGGTGCCGATCTTGACCCGCCGCGTCCGGTCGTGGCCGATCTCTGGCGCGATGCTGTGGCTCATCCATTCATATTCGTCCGAATAGACGTCGAGTTCGGTTCCGAACGGGTGCGCGTCGAGATCGCCCTTGGCGCGGGCATAGACAATATCGCGCTCGGCACGGGTGAAGGGGCGGCCGTCGAACGGGCTTTCGACGATATAGGAATAGAGGAAGGGCCGCAGATCCTCGAACAGCCAGCGGGTGCGCGCGATCAGCGGATAGTTGCGGCGGAGCGTGTGGCGCCGCTGGAGCGCATCGTAGAGCGCGACAAGCAGTAGCGGCACCCACAGCAGCAACGTCCAGCGCGCCGGCGTCCACCAGATCGCGAACGCCGCGAGCAGCAGCAGAACCGGAAAGACGAGCCAGCGGCGCATCGGCGGCCTAGCTCGCTTGTGCCGTGAGCATCGCCGCCATCTTCTCCCAGACCTTGTTGATCGCCTTGAGCGGTCGGACCATCACCTTGAAATCCTGGATCTTCCCTTCGTCATTCCAGCGGATGATGTCGACCCCGTTGATCTGGATTCCATCAAGGCTGCTCTGGAACTCGAGCACCGCCTGATCGCCGTCGACGATCTCGCGCAGATAGCGGAAATCGTCGCCGCCGAGGACATGGCTCGCGGCATGGAGATAGGTGAAGACCTTGTCGGCACCTTCCTGCGGCGTGTGGACGACGGGCGAGTGGAATACCGCATCCTCGGCGAGCAGGTCGCGCAGCGCCCGCGGGTCGCCGCCGCCCGCCATATAGGTGTGCCAGGCGGCGAGGCCGGGATGCTGGCTCATGCGAGCTTCTCGGCGAAAAAGGCGCGGGTGCGCCCGTCGGCGAGTTCGGCGCCTTCCTCGTTGCGGCGGTTGCCCATCGTCGCGGCGAAACCGTGGTCGAGCCCGGGATAGTCGTGGAGCGTGACCTTTGGATGCGGGTCGAGCGCCTCGTGAATCGTCTTCTGCGCCGCATGATCGACGAAATGATCCTCGGTCGGGATGTGGAGCATGAGCGGGTTGGCGATCGCGTGCGCTTCGTTCAGCATCTGGTCGATCATAACGCCATAATAACCGACCGACGCGTCGATATCGGTGCGCGTGGCGGCCATATAGGCGAGGCGGCCGCCGAGGCAGAAGCCGACGCATCCGATCCTGTCGACTCCCTCGCCGCGCAGCCAGTGGATCGCGGCCTCGATATCCTTGACCCCGTCGTCGGCGTCATATTGGCCGAAATAGCCGAGCGCCTGCTGGAATTCGGACTCGACATCGGGGCTGAGTTCGACGCCCGGAGCGAAGCGCCAGAAAATGTCGGGTGCGATCGCGAGATAGCCTTCGGCCGCCCAATCGTCGCACTTCTGGCGGATGCCTTCGTTGACGCCGAAGATTTCGGGGATGACGATGATCGCGCGCGCGCTGTCGGCGTCGGGCCGCGCGACATAGGCGGGGATCGTGCCGGCGCCGTCGAGCGTCGGGATGTCGGTGTTGGTCGCGGCCATGTGGGGAGCTCTCCTGTCTTGCTTCTTTGCTGTGAAAGCGCGAAGCTAGCGGGGCTGCGGGCAGGGCTCAAGCGGCTAACCGGCATTTTTCGGGGCGGAGACATGCGATGAAGTTCCATATCGAGATCGATTGCACCCCGGAGGAGGCGCGCCGGCTGTTCGGCCTTCCCGACTTGGAGCCGCTGCACGACATCTATCTCGACCGCGTCAAGGAATTGATGGCGAAAGGGATCACCCCCGACATGGTCCAGTCGATGGTCAAGACCTGGGTGCCGATGGGGGAGAGCGGGCTGGGGCTGGTCCAGTCCTTGCTCGGCCAGTTCGGTGGCGGGTTGATGGGCGGGGCGAAGCCGACCGACACGACCGATGATGACAAGCCCGCCAAGGGGCGCAAGAGCTGAACCAAAGTCCGGTAAGCGACACGATTTTTGCGCTGTCGAGCGGGATGCCGCCGGCGGCGATCGGCGTCGTGCGCGTCAGCGGACCGGGGGCTGGTGCGGCGTTGACGGCGCTGGCGGGGCGGTTGCCCGAACCGCGCCATGCCTCACTCGCCGCGCTCAAAGATGCCGATGGCACGCCGCTCGATAACGCTTTGATCCTGTGGTTTCCCGGTCCGGCGACGGCGACGGGCGATGATCTCGCCGAATTGCACCTGCATGGCGGCCGCGCCGTGGTCGCGGCGGTCGAGACGGCGCTCGCGGCGATGCCGGGGTTGCGGGCTGCCGTTGCGGGCGAATTTACGCGGCGCGCGTTCGATAATGGACGGATCGACCTCGCCGAGGCCGAGGGGCTCGCTGATTTGCTTGCGGCCGAGACCGAGAGCCAACGGGTGCAGGCACTCGGCATGGCGAGCGGGCATGTGTCGCGTGCGGTGGCAGAGTGGCAGGACCGGCTGCTCGGCTTGATGGCGGGGGCCGAGGCCGAGCTTAATTTTGCCGATGAGGATGATGTCGAAGTCGGCGACGCTGTCGCGCGGCGTTTGATTTCGGGGATGGGTGAGCTGGCGGGCGAGTTGGGGGAGTGGCTGGCGCGTCCGGCGGCAGAGGTCATTGCCGAGGGGTTGTCGGTGGTGATCGCGGGGCCGCCCAATGCCGGAAAGTCTACCCTTATCAACGCGTTGGCGCAGCGCGAGCTGGCGATCGTGTCGCCGGTGGCCGGCACGACGCGCGATGTGATCGAAACGGTGCTGGCGCTGGACGGGATCGCGATGCGATTCTCGGACACGGCGGGGATTCGGAGCGAAAGTGCCGATGCGATCGAGGCGATCGGGATCGACCGGGCGAAGGCGGCGGTCGAGGGCGCCGATATATTGCTGTGGCTCGGGCCGCCGAACGAGGCGCCCGATCATCCGCGCCCGATCCTGATCGCGGCGAAGGCCGATCGGTGGCGCGGCGATGTGGCGGCCGAGGCCCGGGCGGCGCATTGCGATCTGGTCCTGTCGGCGGCGACGGGCGAGGGGATGGACAGCCTCCACAAATATATCGTCGAGATGGCGCGGACCTTGTTGCCACGCGAAGGCGACGCGGCGTTGCGCCAGCGTCAGCGCGCTGCACTTGCCGAGGCGAAACAATGGCTTGAAGTCGAGGCGGGGTCGCGCGAGGCCGTTGACCTGATCCTGCTCGCCGAGCGGTTGCGCCTCGCCGCGACGGCGCTCGACCGCATTACGGGGCGGGCGGGGGTCGAAGAAATGCTCGACGCACTGTTCGGCCGTTTCTGCATCGGGAAATGATGTTTCACGTGGAACATCGCTTTGGTCGCGATCCGGTAGATTCACTACGCGCTTTGCGCTAAGGGCGCCGCAATCATGCAAAATAGCGCAAGTTTCGATGTCATCGTCGTTGGCGGTGGACACGCCGGGACCGAGGCCGCAGCGGCCGCGGCGCGGCTGGGCGCGCGCGTCGGGCTCGTCAGTTTCGACCCCGCGCTGATCGGGACGATGTCGTGCAACCCGGCGATCGGTGGGCTCGGTAAGGGCCATTTGATGCGCGAGGTCGATGCGCTCGATGGGTGGATGGCGCGCGCGGCGGATAGTGCGGCGATCCATTACCGGATGCTCAACGCGTCGAAGGGCGCGGCGGTGCAGGGACCGCGTATCCAGGCCGACCGAAAACTTTATCGCGAGGCGATTCAGGCACTGTTGGCTTCCGAAGAAGGCATCAGGGTTGTAGCCGGCGAAGCGGCGGCGTTGCGGTTGTCGGATGAGGGGCGGGTCGAAGGACTCGAACTCGCCAATGGATCGGTGCTGACGGCGGGCGCGATTGTCCTCGCGACCGGAACTTTTCTCGGCGGCCGGCTATTCCGCGGTGAAGAGCGAATGGAGGGCGGGCGCATCGGTGAAGCGGGCGCGCATCGCCTCGCGCAGCAATTGCGCGCGGCCGACCTCCCGATGGCGCGGCTCAAGACGGGAACGCCGCCGCGGCTAGACGGGCGCACGATCGATTGGGCGCGGCTCGCCGAGCAGGCTTCGGACAGCGCCGAAGGCGCGACATGGACCTGTTCCACGTGGAACAGCGAACGGACGGTGCCGCAGATTTTCTGCGCAATCACGCACACGAATGGTAAAAGCCACGCGATCATCGCGGCGAACCTCGATCGTTCGCCGCTGTTTACCGGCGCGATCGGCGCGGCGGGGCCGCGTTACTGCCCGTCGATCGAGGACAAGATCCACCGTTTCGCCGACCGCGACGGACATCAGGTATTTCTCGAGCCCGAGGGGCTCGACTCGGTCCTCGTCTATCCGAACGGCATTTCGACCTCGTTGCCCGCCGATGTCCAGTTGAGCATGTTGCGCACGATGGAGGGTCTCGAAACGGTCGAAATGGTCGTTCCGGGCTATGCGGTCGAATATGATCATATAGACCCGCGCGCGCTCGACCGGACGTTGCAGGTTCGCGCGATCGCCGGGCTCTGGTGCGCGGGGCAGATCAACGGGACGACGGGATATGAAGAGGCGGCGGCGCAAGGGCTGATCGCGGGCGCCAATGCCGCACTCGCGGCGCAAGGCCGTGACCCGATGATTTTCGACCGCAGCGAATCCTATATCGGGGTGATGGTCGACGATCTGGTATTGCAGGGGGTGACCGAGCCATACCGGATGCTCACCGCGCGCGCCGAATATCGGCTGCGGCTGCGCGCCGACAACGCCGCAACGCGGTTGACGCCAAAAGGGATCGCGCTCGGGCTGGTTCGTCCAGCGACGGCGGCGCTGTTTGAGACGCGGCAGCGCACGCGCGTGCGGGCCGAAGCTCTGCTCGATGTCACGGTGACGACCGCCGATTATGCGGCGATCGGGCTGGCACTGCCGGGCGACGGGATCGCGCGCAAGCGGATCGAGCTGCTGCGCTATCCCGAGATGTCGATGGCGCGGCTTGCCGCCCTTGCGCCCGAACTCGATTCGATCGATTCCGCGATTCTGTCGGAGGTCGCCGAGGATGCGCATTATGCTCCTTACGTGGCGCGGCAGGATGCCGAATTGCGCGCGCTCGCAGCGAACGAGGCGATCCTGCTCGATCCCGTGCTCGATTATGCCGCGATCGGCGGGCTGTCGCGCGAGATGGTCGAGCGGCTGACCAAGGCGCGGCCCGAGACGCTGGGGCAGGCGGGCCGGATCGATGGGGTCACGCCGGCGGCACTGACCGCGATCATGGTGCACAGCCGGCGCCGCGCGGCTTGAGGCTTATCCCGACGGGGCGTTGAACGCCGCCTGAAGCCTGCTAGACCGGTCGGATGCAGACAGACGAACATAAAACAGCTGACGAGGCTGCAAAATCCAAGCGATCGGTTCGGGATCGTGCTGATGCGATACGAGCGTTTCGCTGCAAGAATCTGATCGCGGTAATCGAAAGCCCTTCCGACATCCGGAACATCGGAACCGTTATTCGGAACGCCAACGCGCTTGGTGTCGAGAAGGTCTATATCGTTGATCCTCGGCAGGCGCTGCCGGATAATTGGCAGGACATGCGTTCGCGTAAATCGCTGTCTCAGACTTCCGTTTCGGCCGTGAAATGGACCTTTGTCAAACGCTTCGACAGCACGGAGGAGTGCTTCGATCATCTGGAAAAGCAGGGTTTCGTATCGATCGCTACTTCTCCTCATGTGAAGGGAAAGCAGAGCCGCTTTTTGCATGAAGGTGATTACAAGCAGCACACAAAGCTTGCGGTGTGGTTCGGCAATGAAAAACGGGGCATCAGCGACCTTGCCGTGGAGCGCAGCGAGATGTGCATCGCAATACCGATGTTCGGAATGATCGAGAGCCTAAACCTTGGAACCAGTTCCGGGATCGTTTTGTATGAAGTAGCCAAGCAACGGCGGGAGTATCAAAGCGAGTATCGACGCAGCCGATTTAACCGGAAGCGGGCGACGCCCCTTCCGACGGTGATGCCATTTACTGAAGACGATATATGATCGATTATCTTCTCGACAGTGGAGAAGCCGCCCGGATTTGGCTGGGGAAGACATTCGCACCGAGCCCTGGTCAATGGGTTCAACTCGAACGCTTCGTCGACATGCTCGTCGCCGAAAATGCGGAGCAGAATTTGATCGCAGCATCGACGATCCCGACGATGTGGGTGCGGCATATTGCCGACAGTGCGCAGCTTCTTTCGTTCGACACGCGCAGTGGCGACGGGCTCTGGGTCGACTTAGGAAGTGGGCCGGGATTGCCGGGCCTGGTCGTCGCAATCCTGAGTTCCCGGCCGATGCTGCTGGTCGAATCGCGCAAACGGCGCTGCGACTTCTTGCGCGCGGTCGCGGCCGAGCTCGATCTGGCCCATGTCGAGATCGCCGAGGCACCGCTCGAACGCGTCGCCACGCGGCCCGCAGCGACGATCAGCGCGCGGGCTTTCGCGCCGCTCGACAAGCTGCTCGACTTGTCCGCCCGTTTTTCCACCGAATCGACGCGCTGGCTGCTGCCAAAAGGGCGAAACGCGGTTAAGGAACTGGCATTGCTGCCCGAGGCATGGCAGAGAATGTTCCACGTGGAACAGAGCCGCACCGACGCCGACAGCCAGATTTTGGTGGGACAGGGGCGTATCGCGGCGAAACAGCGAGGAAAGCGATGATCCGCATTGCCGTGGCGAACCAGAAGGGCGGGGTCGGCAAGACGACGACCGCGATCAATCTGGCCACCGCGCTCGCGGCGACCGGCTGGCGGACCTTGATCGTCGACCTCGATCCGCAGGGCAATGCCTCGACCGGGCTCGGGATCAAGCAGTCACAGCGCGAATATTCGAGCTATGAGCTGCTTCGCGGCGATGCGACGGTGGCCGAATGCGCGATTGCGACCGCGGTGCCGCGGCTCGATATTGTTTCGGCGACGGTCGACCTGTCGGGGGCCGAAATCGAGCTGATCGAGTTTCAGGACCGGCTGCACCGGCTGCAACAGGCGCTGTCGGGCGCCGAAGCGGGGCAGTGGGATATATGCCTGATCGATTGCCCGCCGTCGCTGGGTATGCTGACGCTCAACGCGCTGATCGCGGCCGAATCGCTGATCGTGCCGCTTCAATGCGAATTTTTCGCCCTTGAAGGGCTGAGCCAGCTGCTCACCACGGTCGAGCGCGTGCGCGAGCGGTTCAATCAGAAATTGTCGATCCTCGGCGTCGCGCTGACCATGTTCGACCGCCGCAACCGGCTGACCGACCAAGTGTCGGACGATGTGCGCGACGTGCTTGGCCCCGTCGTGTTCGAAACGGTGATTCCGCGCAACGTGCGCCTGTCCGAAGCGCCGAGCCACGGGCTGCCGGCGCTGATCTACGATCATCGCTGCGCCGGGTCGGCCGCCTATATCGCGCTGGCGCGCGAGTTGATCGACCGGCTTCCCGAGATTCGGAAGGCGGCCTAAATGTCTGATATTGAAAAAGAAAGTGGCGCAACGCCGATTCGCAAGCGCCCTTCGGGGCTGGGTCGCGGGCTGAACGCTCTGTTTGGCGACGCCGCGGTCGAGGCGCCGGTGCTGGCGACGCCGGGGAGCGCGGCGCGCGCGGCGCCGGTGGCGGGTGATTCGGTGCAGCATATCCCTGTCGGCGCCATTCGCCCGCTGCCCGGGCAGCCGCGCCGCCATTTCGACGAGACGGCGATCGCCGAGCTTGCCGATTCGATCGGGCTGCGCGGGCTGTTGCAGCCGATCATCGTCCGCCGTGCGCCAGATGGCGACGGTTATCAACTCGTCGCGGGCGAACGGCGCTGGCGCGCGGCGCAGCGCGCGGGACTGCACCAGATACCCGCGCTCGTGCGCGAACTCGATGATGCCGCGACCTATGAGATCGCGCTGGTCGAGAATATCCAGCGCCAAGACCTCAATGCGATCGAAGAGGCGAGCGCCTATCGCCGGCTGATCGAGGATTTCGGGCATAATCAGGAAGCCTTGGCGAAGCTGGTCGGCAAGTCGCGCAGCCATGTCGCGAATTTGATGCGCCTGCTCGACCTGCCCGCGAGCGTGCAGGAGTTGGTCGGCGACGGATCGCTGGCGATGGGCCATGCGCGCGCGTTGATCGGCGTCGACGACGCCGAAGCGATCGCGCGCCGCGTCGCGAAGGAAGGCCTGTCGGTCCGCGCGGTCGAGGCGCTGGTGCGCGCCGGCAAGGGCGGCGATGCGCCGCGCCAGGCGCCGCTCGAATATAAGAGCATGGACGGGGTCGGGCGTGACCCCGACATCGTCGCGGTCGAGCGGCATTTGTCCGAACTGCTCGGAATCGGCGTGGCGATTCAATATGCGGGTGAGGGCAAGGGTGCGCTGACGCTGAAATTCGCGTCGCTCGACCAGCTCGACATGATCTGCCAGCGATTGTCGGGCGAAGGAATCTAGGGGTCGTTCGCGGGCCATAATCATTGGGCCCAGCGATCGCAGAAGTGTTGGTTCGATGCCGCAGACGTCGGCCCAAGTTTGTTTCGCACAAAGCCACGAAGAGGCTGGCTCACGAAGTTCGCTGCGTAAATCTCTGCCTCTGCGGTCTCTGCGCGAATCGAAACATGGTCCGCCGGGGCCGCGAGCGCGGCGGATTTGTATCAGTCCGGGCCAGAGCCCGTGATAAAATGCTTCGCGCGGCGAAGCTTTATTTATCTTAATACATTGATTTAAAGTGATTATTTGGAAAGTACGGGACCAATTCCTGCCGTCCCGTTAACCAAGCTTGCTGGCAAAGACTGAACGGGTCGCGCCCTAAACGGGTCGCCGAATGGGGTGGGATTTCCATTCGAATTTAGACCGAATTCAAGGGACCAAATCATATGCGCAACTATGGAATGAAGCGCGCCCTGCTGGGCGCCGCGATTGCTGCCCTCGCCATGAACGCCCCGGCGGCGCATGCGGCGACGGCCACCGGGACGGCGACGGCCAAGATCCTGCGCCAGATCACGCTCACCAAGACCAGCGACCTGCAATATGCGACGATCATCAGCGGCGCGACCGCGTCGACCGTCGCGGTGTCGACCGCGGGCGGCGTGAGCTGCGGCGTCGGGCTGACCTGCACCGGGACGGCTGCCGCGGGCAGCTTCGACGTCGAGGGCACGAGCGGCGCGGTGGTGCTCGTCGGCGGCGATGCGAGCGTGACGCTCAACGGATCGCTGGGCGGTAGCATGACGTCGACGCTGACCTATTCGGCGCCGAACATCACGCTCGGCGCCACCGGCGGCAGCTTTCAGATCGGCGGCACGCTGAGCGTCGGCGCCAACCAGGCGTCGGGCGATTATTCGGGGACGTTCAACGTCACCGCCAATTATCAGTAAATATTGGGGGCCTGGCGGGCCTGGATCCGCCAGCCGTGTAAATGGGGTCGCCGGGCGAGGGTTCGGCGACCCCTTTTTTTGCGGGGCCGCAGCGATGGTTAGCGAAATATCAACCATGTCGGCGCAAACAGGACGCGACCATCGGGACGGTGTGGGGCCGGCTCCCGGACGATTGTGGGGATCGTATCCATGCTTCGCTTTTTGAAGGCCTTTGGCCTATTCACCGCGGCTGCGCTCGGCGCCGCGGTATCGCCCGCGCTGGCGTCGGGCGATCTGCTCGTCGCGCCGACGCGGGTCATCCTCGACGGATCGCGCGGGACCGAGGTGGTGCTGAGCAATATCGGCAGCGCGCCCGCGACCTATCGCATCAGCCTCGAGATCAAGCGGATGACCGCCGCGGGCGGGCTCGACGAGATCGCCGAGGAAAAGGCCACGCCCGCCGAGCGCGCGGCGCTCGACATGATCGTCTTCAGCCCGCGCCGCGTGACGCTGCCGCCGAACCAGCCGCAGGTGGTGCGCGTCGGGGTGCGCGTGCCGGAGGGGCTGCCGCCGGGTGAATATCGCGCGCATATGCTGTTCCGCGCGGTTCCCGATACGGTTCCGGCGGAGTCAGCCGAAGCGAAGTCCGCGAGCACCGGCGTGTCGATCGCGCTGACGCCGATTTACGGCATCACGATACCGGTGATCGTGCGCGTCGGCGACCTTGGCGCGGAGGCGGTGATCGGCGACGCTTGGGTCAGCGAGGGGGCGGACGGGCCGGCGTTCAATTTCGACTTGTCGCGGACGGGAAGCCGCTCGATCTATGGCGATATCGAGGTGACGCGGCCGGGGGTGGCCGAACCTCTGCTCGTCGCGCGCGGGATCGCGGTCTATCCCGAGGTCGGCGCGCGCACGGTGTCGCTGCGCGTCCCGGACGAGGTGGCGGCGAAGCTGAAAGGGCCGGTGCGCATCCGCTATTCGGAGGACCGCGAAATCGGCGGCGGCACGATCGACGAGGCCGACCGGGTGGTGAAGTAGAAATCGGACGGACACGTAGGCGCGGCCGTGATGCGGTGGGGGCGCTTCGTCGTCGCCGCGCTGGCGCTGGCGGGTCTCGCGCCCGCCAGCGCCGAAGCCGTTGATCGAACGGCGGTTTCTCCCTCCTCCGCGGCGTGGGCGCCGAACGCGGACGACAGCTGGCTGTTCGACGTGAGGTCGGGGCAATACCGGCTCGGCGACGGGGTGCGCGGATATCGGACGCCGCAGGGGATTTGCGTCGATCTGGGCGATGTCGTGCTCGCGCTCGACCTTGCGGTGCGCGTCGACCGGAAGTTGCGCCGCGCAACCGGATGGGTGTTCGACGAGCGGCGCAGCCTGACGATCGACCGCGACGCGGGCGAGGTGCGGGCGGGGAGCCGGAGTTTCGCGCTGGACGCGACGACGATCCGCGACACGGCGGCGGGCTGGTGCGTCGACCTCGATAGTTTGAACCAGTGGCTGGGCGTGCCTTTGACCGCCGATTTGTCGAACGCGGTGCTGCGCGTCGATGCGAAGGAAAAGCTGCCGTTCCAGCTCGCCGCCGAACGCCGCGGGCGCGCAGCGTCGATCCGCCCGCAGGCGGCCTTCGACCTGGCGAGCCTGCCGCAGGCGGCGCGGCCGTATCGGGCATGGGCGAGCCCGTCGGTCGATGTCGTCGCCTCGGCGGGGGTCGTGTCGGACAAGCGCGGCGGATCCTATGTGCAAGGGCGCTACGAGATTTTCGCCGCGGGCGAGGTGCTGGCGCAAAGTTTCGACGCGCGGCTGTCGTCGGATAACGAGGGGGTGCCCGACAGCTTGCGGACGCGGCTCTATCGCACCGATCCCGAAGGGCGGCTGCTCGGCGCGCTGAATGCAACGCATTATGGCGTCGGCGACGTCGGCCTGCTCTCGACGGGAATCGTCGCGGCGTCGGCGCCGGGGCGCGGGGCGGTGTTGACCAATCGCCCGGTCGAGCGCCCCGACGCGTTCGACAAGACCGATTTCCGCGGCGATCTGCCTGCGGGCTGGGACGCCGAACTCTATCGCAACGGGCAGCTGCTCGCCTTCACGAGCCCGAATGGCGACGGCCGCTATGAATTCATCGACGTGCCGCTGCAATATGGCGCAAACCGCTTCGAGATCATACTGTACGGGCCGCAGGGGCAGGTGCGGCGCGAGATCAAGCAGGTGCAGGTGGGCATGGATTCGATCCCGCCGCAGCAGACCTGGTATTGGGCGGGCGTTGCCCAGGAAAACACCGATCTGATCGAATTCGGGGGCCGGCGCGGGGGCGCGTATCGGCGCGGGTGGCGCGCGACGGCGGGGGTGGAGCGCGGGCTCGATACGCGCACCTCCGCATCCGTCCATCTGCACAGTCTGCTGATCGAGAATGTCCGCCGTCATTATGGCGAGGTCGCGCTGCGGCGCTCGATCGGGCCGACTTTGCTCGAAGTCGGCGGCAGCTATGCCAATGATGGCGGCATCGCCGCGCGCGCGGGTTGGCTCGCGGCGTTCGGCGAAACCTATGTGCGGGCCGACGCGATGCGCGGCTGGGGCGGGTTCGTGTCCGATCGTTTGTCGGGCAATATCAACGGCATTTATTCGGTGTCGGTCGATCAGCCGGTGAAGCTGGGGCGGACGATATTGCCGCTCCATTTCGATGTGCGGCAGGTCGAGCGATGGTCGGGGGGCGACAGCCTGGAGGCGCGCGCGCGCGCGTCGGCGAGCTTTCGCGCGCTGACTTTCACCGGCCAGCTCGACTGGAGCCGGACGAAGGCGCCGGCCGGCGCCGATCCCCCCGACAACCTCACCGCCAGCCTGCTCGCCAACGCCCGGATCGGGCGGGTTCGCGTCCGTGGTGAGGCGCGTTTCGCGCTGGCGGGCGAGAATAGCGACACGCGCATGGTGCTGATCGGCGAATGGGCCGGGAAGGGCGAGGCCGAATGGCGCGCCGAGCTCGGCTATGACCGTGGGCTCGATCGCGCGCGCGCCGGGCTGGGATATACGCGTCGTTTCAACAAGTTGCAGCTGACGGGATTCGGCGAGGTCGCGAGCGACGGATCGATCGCGGCGTCGTTGGCGCTCGCCTTAAGCTTCGGGCCGCGGTCGAACGGCG
This sequence comes from Sphingopyxis italica, assembly GCF_011926545.1. Lineage (GTDB taxonomy): Bacteria > Pseudomonadota > Alphaproteobacteria > Sphingomonadales > Sphingomonadaceae > Sphingopyxis > Sphingopyxis italica. The sequence goes on from NZ_JAATIT010000001.1 coordinate 1,458,344, forward strand.
GCTGGCGCGTATCAGCTGAGAAGCTCGCGAGCCGGGGGCGGGTGGTCGCCGAAGTGTGGATGGACGAGAATGGCGACGGGGTGCGCCAGCCGGGCGAGGCGGCGATGCCCGATGTGCCGCTGACCGCGGGCAACGCCTTTGTCGACGCGGCGACCGACAAGGCGGGGCGCGGGATGATCGACGGGCTCGAGCCGTTCCGCGCGGTGATGATCGGGATCGACGCGGGCAGCCTGCCCGACCCCTATGTCCAGCCCGCGCTGCCGGGGGTGGTGGTGACACCGCGGCCCGGCGTTGCGACGCGGGTGTTGTTGCCGATGGCGGCGGCGGGAGAAATCGAGGGGGTTTTCCGGCGCGACGGCGGCAATGTGGTCGAGGGACTGCGCGTCGAACTGATCGATGTCGAAGAGCGTGTGCGCGCGGCGACGCTGACCGAATTCGACGGCTATTTCCTGTTCGAGGGCGTCGCCTACGGGCGCTATACGGTGCGGCTGGGCGAGGCGTCGGCGGCGGCGCTACGGCTCGACGGGGCATTTGTGATAAGTGCGGTGCCGGGCAAGGCGACGCCGCGCGTGCGGCTGGGAACGCTGGTGCTGAAGCCGCTGGTGCGTGACGTTGCGATACGGAACGAAGCGCCTGCCGGTGGCAACAATGCGCGCGGGCCGCCGGGCGATGGGGACGACGAATTCTAGTCAGCTTTGGGGTGGGGAGCTGCCACTCTCTATTCCGTCATCCCGGCGAAGGCCGGGATCTCGCCGGTGCGTGAATCCGATAGGGAGAGATCCCGGCCTTCGCTGGGATGACGATGAATAGGACGGCAGTCTCCGGCCGATTGCGGTCGCTGATCGCCCTCAACTCAGCAGCGGCTCCAGCGCGTCCCATTCGCGGTCGACGGCGCGGCGGCCGGCGTCGATTGCGGCGCGGATCCGGGCGGGGTCGAATTCGAGCGTTTCGGCAACTTCCTCTTCGGGCTCGATGATGCGGATCGGCGCGAAGCGGTAGTGGGCGATTTGGACGTCGAGCGGGCGGAGGATGCGCGCCGCCTGCGCGCCGCCGATGCCTTCGTTCTGGAGCGCGCGGAGCTGCGCCTCGCGCGCGGCGATCAGGTCGTTGATCAGTGCTGCACCGGAGAGGTCGTTCGCCGAGACTTCGGACTGGAGGATATCGACCGCGCGCAGCCCGATCTTGATGAGGTTGGGGAAGGTGCGCACCGGGCCGGGCTGCGGCGCGGGCGAGGCGCGCACCGCGATCACCCCGCGCGGGTTCATTTCGAGCGCCGAGCTCAGGGGCGTCACGTCGCGCACCCCGCCGTCGACCCATTGCTCCTCGGTCCCGTCGCGCGCGCGCGTCTTCAGCGGATCGAAGAAGAGCGGCATCGCGCAGCTCGCATAGACCCAATTGTGGATGCCGGGCACGCTTTCGTCGATCGTGCGATAGGTGCCGGTGCCGAGATTGACGACGCCGAGCAGGAGTTTGCGTCCGCTCGCGCGCAGTTTCGTTTCGTTCGCGAAGCCCTTGAGCAGGCGTTTGAGCGGGGCGGTGTCGTAGAGCGCATCCTCGCCGAGCAGCCCGCCGACGACGCCGAGCGGGCGCGATTTGTAGATCGAGCTGTTGCCGCGGATGCCGAGCCAGGCGTCGAGCAGCGCGGGGACATCGTCCTGCGCGACCCCCAAGGCCTGGATCGCGCCGGTCGAGACGCCGGCGACGATGTCGAGCCGGACGCTGCGATTGACGACGAGTTCGTGGACGACGCCGACCTGGAAGGCGCCCTTCGCGCCGCCGCCGCTCAATACGATTGCCAGACCGCCTGCCATATCGTGCGCCTCCTTGGCTGAAGCCGTTTTACAGCAACACGGGCCGCGCCCCAAGGTGCGAAGCGGCCTTTGCGGCAGAATCCCGGCGCCGCGTTAACCAGTTTTTATCCATGATTGGCCACAGGGGTAGCGAGCATGAATTTGCCTGTGGGGAATAATAAGCATGTCCGAAGCCTCTGGTTCGAAAAATCGTCCGACGAGCGCCGACGTCGCCATCATCGGTGCCGGTCCTGCGGGGTTGACCGCCGCCTATCTGCTGACGCAGCAGGGTTACAGCGTGACGGTGATCGAAAAGGACGCGGTCTATGTCGGCGGGATCAGCCGGACGGTCGAGCATGAGGGCTTTCGTTTCGATATCGGCGGGCATCGTTTCTTTTCTAAAAGCCGCGAAGTCGTCGAGCTGTGGAACGAGATTTTGCCCGACGATTTCATCGAGCGCCCGCGGATGAGCCGCATCTATTATGAGGGCAAATTTTATTCCTATCCGCTGCGCGCGTTCGAGGCGCTGTGGAACCTCGGCGTGGTGCGTTCGACCTTGTGCATGGTGAGCTACGCCAAGGCGAAGCTGCTGCCGAAGAAAAAGGTGCGCAGTTTCGAGGACTGGACGATCAACCAGTTCGGGCGGAAGCTCTATTCGATCTTTTTCAAGACCTATACCGAAAAGGTGTGGGGGATGCCGTGCGACGAGATGTCGGCCGACTGGGCGGCGCAGCGCATCAAGGGGCTTTCGCTCGGCGGCGCGGTGATCGACGGGCTGAAACGTAGCCTCGGGCTCAACAAGAAACCCAATGACGGCATGGCGACCAAGACCCTGCTCGAAACCTTCCGCTATCCGCGGCTTGGCCCCGGCATGATGTGGGAGGCGGCGCGCGACAAGGTCGTCGCGGGCGGCAATCATGTGCTGATGGGGCACAGCTTCAAGCAGCTGACGCAGGACCAGAAGACCGGGCGCTGGCGGATGACCGCGAGCGGGCCCGACGGCGATGTCGTGATCGACGCCGGCCATGTGATCAGCTCGGCGCCGATGCGCGAACTGGCGGCACGCATCCACCCGCTACCGGCGTGCGCGCTGAATGCCGCATCGAACCTCAAATATCGCGATTTTCTGACCGTCGCGCTCAAGATTCGCTCGGAGGATCTGTTCCCCGACAACTGGATCTATATCCACGACAGCAAGGTGCAAGTCGGCCGGGTGCAGAATTTCCGCAGCTGGTCGCCCGAGATGGTGCCCGACCCCGAACTCGCGTGCGTCGGCCTCGAATATTTCTGTTTCGAAGGCGATGGGCTCTGGGCGTCGAGCGACGAGCGCCTGATCGCGCTGGCGACGAAGGAAATGGAAATCCTGGGGCTTTGCGACCCCGAAGATGTCGTCGGCGGCGCCGTCGTGCGGCAGGAAAAGGCCTATCCTGTCTATGACGATGAATATGCCGCGCATGTCGAGACGATGCGCAGCGAACTCGAGGCGCGTTATCCGACGCTGCACATGGTCGGGCGCAACGGCATGCACCGCTATAACAACCAGGATCATGCGATGATGACCGCGATGCTGACGGTGCGCAACATCGCCGCGGGCGAGAAACTCTATGACATCTGGGGCGTCAACGAGGATGCCGAATATCATGAGAGCGGCACCGAGGGCGAACAGGCCGCGCTGGCGTCGGTTCGCGAGGTGCCGGCGCGCGTCGCTAAGGCGGCGTAAGGCCCGTCCGGGATCGGTGCGATGCAACCCATCACCAAATTGATCGCGTCGGTGCGGCGCGGCGAGATTCGCTGGCTGAACTATCTGCTCGCGAGTGGGCTCGCGCTCGGCAGCGACGCGGGGCTGTTTCTGCTGTTGCTCGACGCCGGGCTGGCGCCGGTAACGGCGTCGGCGACCGGATATTGCGCGGGCATCCTCGTTCACTGGGTGATTTCGAGCCGGCTCGTCTTCGCCGACGGCGCCGCGGCGCGCGGCACGGGTGAGCGGCATCGCCAGAAGCTGCTTTTCGTCGGCTCGGCGCTCGTCGGCCTCGCGGTCACGACCGCGATCGTCGGCGGGGGCAGTGCGCTGGGGCTCGACCCGCGGCTCGCCAAGCTCGCGGCGATCGTCGTGAGTTTCCAGACCACCTATCTGCTGCGCCGCCATATCGTGTTCCGGGCCGCCGCGGCATGAGCGACGCGCCGCCCGCTTCAAATCCGGGCGGCATCAAGCTCGGTCCCTGGTTCACGCCCGCGCGCATCGCACTGATTATCTGGGGCTTGATGAGCCTGATCGCGATCGCCGCCAAATGGCGCGCGATCGGGGCACTGGACCTCGCCGATACCGACGATGCGATGCGCATGGCGCAGGTGCGCGACCTGCTCGCCGGGCAAGGCTGGTGGGATCTGGCGCAATATCGCGTCAATCCGGCCGGCGGCGGCGTGCTGATGCACTGGTCGCGCATCGTCGATGCGCCGCTTGCTGCTGGAATCCTTATCCTGAAGCCGCTGTTCGGGCAGGCGATGGCCGAGCGGATCGTGATGGCGCTGTGGCCGCCGCTGCTCGGCGCCGCGCTCAGTGTCGCCTGCGCGCTCGGCTACCGCAATCTGTCCGACCGTCGGATTGCCTATGTGGTGCCGCTGTTCCTGATCATGTCGGGCTATATCCTCGTCCAGTTCCGGCCGCTGCGCGTCGACCATCATGGCTGGCAGATTTTCCTTGCGATGCTGGTGATGGCGCAGGCGCTGCGCCCCGCGAGCTGGCAGGCGGGGCTGCTCGGCGGGCTGTTCGCGGCGGCGCTGCTCGCGGTGTCGATCGAAGGGCTGCCCGTCGTCGCGCTGTTCGCGGGGCTTGCGGCGCTGCGCTGGGCGCTAGAGGGCCGGAGCGAGGATCGCGCGCGGCTGTGTGGTTATATGGGGGCGCTCGCGGCCGGGGCGATCCTGCTCCAGTTCGTGACGCGCGGTCCGGTGGGCCTCGTCGGTAGCTGGTGCGATTCGCTTTCGGCTCCCTATATGGCGGCGTTCGTCGCGGCGGCGGCGGTGAGTTTTGCCGCGGCGCGCGCGAATCCCGGCATGGCGTGGGTCCGCTTCGCTTTGCTAGGGCTGGCCGGCATCGCGGCGGCGGGGGCGCTGGTGGGAACCGAACCGCAATGCGCGAACGGACCCTTTGCCGCCCTCGATCCTATCGTCGTGCAATATTGGTATCGCAACGTCCTCGAAGGCCAGCCTTTGTGGGTCGCGAAGCCGCACGACATGATCCATGTGCTGGTGCCGACGCTCATCGGTCTGGTCGGATCGATCCTTGCGTGGCGTGGTTCGGCCGAGGCCGCGGATCGAAGGAATTGGGCGACGGTCATCGTCGCGCTCGCCGGGGCGGCGGCGCTGTCGCTGCTCGTGTTCCGCAGCGTGTCGACCGCGCATCTCTTCGCCTTGCCCGGCTGCGCCTGGCTCGGCCTGCGCGCGTGGGGCTGGGCGCGGACGATTTCGTCGACGGTGCCGCGCATCCTCGCGTCGGCGATGGCGGCGCTGACGCTGCCGCTGCTCGGCAGCATGGCGGTCGCCGCGGCACTGACGCCGCTGGTCCCCGCGCTCAAAGACGAGGAGAAAAGGGCGACCGCGGAGAAGGCCGAGGCCAACCCCTATAAGGCGAACTGCCTCGACCCCACGGCGATCGCCGACCTCAATCATCTGCGAGCGACGACGCTGCTGACGCCGATCGACCTCGGCGCGCCGCTGGTGTTCTGGACGCGGCACAGCCTCGTCGCGACGCCGCATCACCGCAACAGGCAAGCGATGGCTGATACGATCCGCGCCTTTGCAGGCGATCCGGCGAAGGCCGAGGCGCTGGTGCGGCGGCAGCAGGCGACGCTGGTCGTCTTTTGCCGCACCGCCAATGATTTTACCAAATATCGCCTCGCGAGGAAGGATTCGCTGGGCGCGCAGCTTTACGCGGGGACGCCGCCGGCGTGGCTAGACGCGGTGCCGATCGGCTCGCGCGCGGGGCTGTCGGTGTGGCGGGTGAAGCCCGAGTAGGGATCAGGCGGCGCGGAAGCCGAGCGCCGCGCCGTTCATGCAATAGCGTTTGCCCGTCGGTTTCGGCCCGTCGTTGAAGACATGGCCGAGGTGGCCGCCGCAGCGGCGGCAATGCACTTCGGTGCGCGCATAGCCGAGGTCGCGGTCGGTCGCGGTGCCGATCGCGCCTTTGAGCGGCGCCCAGAAGCTCGGCCAGCCGGTGCCGCTGTCGAACTTGGTCTTGCTCGAATAGAGCGGCAGCGCGCAGCCGGCGCAGACGAAAGTGCCGGCGCGTTTTTCCCGATCGAGCGGGCTGGTGAAGGCGCGCTCGGTCGCGGCCTCGCGCAGCACGCGATATTGAAGCGGCGACAGGCGCTTTTTCCATTCGGCGTCGCTGAGCTGCCAGCCGGCCTGCGCCTTGGGACGCGCCGATTTGGCGAAAAGCATCGGCGCGCCGATGACGGCGCCGCCGAGCGCGAGTCCGCCGAGAATGTAACGACGTTCGATCATGTCCTTGATACGTATGGCGCGGCCGCCGGGTTACAAGCGGGCGTCAATATTTCTCGATTCGTACCGGCAGCGCGCGGAAGCCGTGGACGAAACAGGCGTGGACGCGCTCGGGATCGCCCGTGACTGTCACGCGCATCCGCCGCGCCGCCATTTCCTCGAGCAGGATGCGCAGTTGCAGTTCGGCGAGGCGCGCACCGACGCAGCGGTGAACGCCGTAACCGAAAGAGAGGTGGCGGCGGGCATTCTCGCGATCGAGCCGCAGCGCGTCGCCGTCGTCGAACACGCTCTCGTCGCGGTTCGCCGAGATATACCAGAGGATGAGCTTGTCGCCCTTTTTGATCGAATGCCCGAACAGATCGGCGTCGGCGAGCGCGGTGCGGCGCATGTGCGCGAGCGGGGTCTGCCAGCGGATGATCTCGCTCACCGCATTGGGGATGAGCGCCGGATCGGCTTCGAGCTTCGCGCGCTGGTCGGGATATTTGTCGAGCCCATAGGCGAGCCCCGACATGGTGTTGCGCGTCGTATCGTTGCCGCCGACGATCAGGAGGACGAGGTTGCCGATGAACTCATATTTGTCCATGTGGCTCATCGCTTCGCTGTGGAGCATCATCGACAGGAGGTCGGGGGTCGGCGGCTGGTTCGCCTTTTCCATCCACAGTCGCTGGAAATAGACGAAGGCTTCTTCGAGCACCGCGCGGCGCTGTTCCTTGAGTTCGACCTTTTGCGCGAGTTCGACGTCGCCCATCCAGTCGGACCATTCGGTCAGCTTGCGGCGGTCTTCCCACGGAAAGTCGAACAGCAGCGCGAGCATCTGCGTCGTCAGTTCCATCGATACGCGGTCGACCCAGTCGAAGGTCGCGCCCCACGGCAGGCCGTCGAGCACCTCGCCGGTGCGATTCCTTATGTCTTCGCTGAGGCGCGTCATTTCGGCGGGGGTGAAGGCGGGGGCGACGGTGCGGCGCTGGTCGGTGTGCTGCGGCCGGTCCATCGCGATGAACATCGGCAGGCGAAAATCCTCATCCTCGTCGCGTTCGAGGATCGTGATCCCGCCATATTCCCATGAGGAGCTATAGATGTCGGGCAGCGCCTCGACATGCTGGATCGCCTGATGGCTCGCGATATTCCAATAGGGGCCGTGGACGCTGTCCTCGCACTTCACGATACCGCCGGCCTTGCGGATTTCGGCGAAGGGCGCCTGCCAGCGATCCTCCGAATAGATCGCGGCGGGGCTCATGTCATAGCGATCGGTGACGGGCTGGGGCGCGGCTGCAGTCGCCATCGGGGCATCCTCCTCCTCAAAAGGGACTCGCCGCGACGCTTGCCGCCGTCGACCAGATCAGTTGCAGGATGCCACTGTTTACAACTTTGTCAACGAGGCTGGGACGAAGCGGCTTCGACGGCGGCCGCAGCCGCGGCGGCGGCCTTTGCGCCGCGCCAGAATTTCCAGCCACCGCCGCTGCTGAGCACGCCGGCGCGGAACAGGCGGACCGAAATCCAGATGACGAGCGCGACCCACAGCGCCTGCCAGCCGAGCGCGAGCAGATGGACGGCTTGTCCATCGTCGGTCGCGGCGCGGGCCGCCATCGCGAGCGGCGAGGAAAAGGGAAAGATTTGCGCGAAGCGGGCGAGGCCGCTGTCGGGCGCGCTCGCGGCGGCGGCGCAGAGGCTGAACATGCCGACCTGGAAGATGGTGATCGGCAGGCTGAGCATCTGGATCTCGCGCACCGTTGCCGCCTGCGCGCCGACGCCGAGAAAGACCGCGCCGAGCAGCAGGAAGGACATGACGAAATAGATGAAACCGATGCCGAGGAAGAAGGGCCAGCCGGTCGCGGGCATCGCCGCGAGGGCGGTGGCGGCCTTGCCCGCCTTGCCCGCGGCGGCGATGGCGGCCGGATCCATCTGCGTCGCGGCGATCAGTCCGCCGCCGAACGCGAGTGCCATCCAGAAGGCGATGAACAGCACCGCGACGCCGAGGAAACCGAGCAGCTTGCCGAGGAAGACGCTTTCGAGCGGCACCGCGGCGGCGAGGATTTCGATGACCTTGTTGCCCTTTTCCTCCGCAAGCGAGCTCACCGTCTGCCCCGCGAGGAGCAGGGTCAGAAGGAAGATGACGAACACCGCGCCGAAGCCGAGCGATTGCTGCACCGCGATGCTCGTGCCCGCGCTGGCCAGGCTTTCGAAGCGCGGCGTCACCGGCGGCAGGTCGCCGGCGGCTTTGGCGCGGCGCACCTCGCCCGCGAGCAGGGCGAGATAGCGTCCCGAGCCGCTGTCCGCCTCGCGCTCGACGATGCGCGGCGCGTCGAGCGGACCGCTCATCACGGCATAGGTATCGCTGCCCTTTTCGCGCGCGATCGCGACGGGGTCGGCGGCGGGGGTGGCGACGCGCAGTTCGAGCAGCGCGGGTTCGCGCGGCATCACGGCGCGCAGCCGGCTATCGGCGGCGCGCAGCGCCTCGATTTCGGCAGGATCGGCAACCGCGACGATGCGCCCCTTGCCGCGCGCGCTGTCGGCGAGCTGCGACGCGCCCATGCCGCCCGCGAGGCCCATGCCGACCATGAACAGCGGCGCGAGCAGAAAGAGCAGGAAGGTCGGCGTCGCGACGATCGCGAGGAAGTCGCGCCGCGCGATCACGAACATGCTTTGGATGAAGGGGGTCATGCGCTTGCCTCCTCGATGGCATCCTCGGCCGCGTCGGCGTCGAAGCTCGCGTCGACCTGGCGGACGATATGGACGAAGGCGTCGTGGAGCGCCGGGCGGCTGATCGACAGGCCGGTGACGCCATGGCCGCTCGCGGTGATTCGCGCGAGCAAGGGTTCGACGTCGTCATCCTCGATCGCGAAATGCCAGGCGTCGCCGCGCCGTTCGGCGCCGGCGGGCAGGGTCGCGGCGACTGCGGCGGAATCGCCGGCATCGCGCGGGGTGTAGCGCACCTGCATCGGCAGCAGCGCGCGCGCCTCGTCGACCGTCCCCTCGAACCGCCGCGCCGAGCGCGCGATGATCGCGATGCGGTCGCAGAGCCGCTCGGCGTGCGCCATCACATGCGTCGAGAAAAGGATCGTCGCGCCGCGCGCCTGCTCGCGCCGGACGAGCGTTTCGAGCCGCTCCTGATTGACGGGGTCGAGCCCCGAAAAAGGCTCGTCGAGGACGATGAGGTCGGGGGCGTGGACGATCGAGCCGATGAGCTGGACCATCTGCGCCATGCCCTTCGACATTTTGCGAATCTTGGCGTCGATCACGCGTTCCAGCCCGAGTTCGGTCATGAAGGTCGCGGCGCGGCGGCGGCCTTCCGACCAGTCGAGCCCGCGCAGCGCGCCCATGAAGGCGATCGCCTCGCGCGCCTTCATGCCGGGGTAGAGCCCGCGTTCCTCGGGCAGATAGCCGATGCGGTGGCGCACGCTCTGCGGCTTGTGGCCGCCGAGCAGCCGGCTTGTCCCCGCGTCGGGGTCGATGATGCCGAGCGTCATGCGCAGGCTCGTCGTCTTGCCGGCGCCGTTGGGGCCGAGCACGCCATAGATGCTGCCCGTCGGCACCGCGAGACTGACCTGGTCGACCGCCTTGTAATCGCCGAAATATTTGGTGAGGCCGTCCGCCTCGACGCTGAAATCGTTCAAATGCCGGTCCCCAATCTTCCTCTACGCAAGCTATGGCACGGCGAGGCGGCTCGCGTATAGAGCGCCAATGGTTGCCGAAGCCTTGTCTGTTGGAACGCCTTCTTTGGAAGAGCGCCTCGAAGCGGTCGCGCGCGAGCACGGGTTTGCGGCGTTCGGGATCGCGCGCGCCGACGCGGCGCCGCGGACCGCCGCGCGGCTGGAGCAATGGCTCGCCGAGGGGCGCCACGGCGACATGATCTGGATGGAAAGCCGCGCCGAGCAGCGCGGATCGCCCAAGGGGCTGTGGCCCGAGGTTCGCTCGGTGATCGCGCTTGGCATGAGCTATGCGCCCGCGCTCGATCCGCTCGCGCTGGCCGAGCATAAGGATCGCGGGCGGATCTCGGTTTATGCGCAGGGCGGCGACTATCATGACGTCGTCAAGAAGGCGCTGAAGGCGGTGGCGCGCTGGCTGGTCGCCGAAGTCAAAGACGCCGAGGTCAAGGTGTTCGTCGACACCGCGCCGGTGATGGAAAAGCCGCTGTCGGCGGCGGCGGGGCTCGGTTGGCAGGGCAAGCACACCAACCTCGTCAGCCGCGAGCATGGCAGCTGGCTGTTTCTGGGGGCGATCTACACCACGCTCGATCTGACGCCGTCGGTGGCGGGGCGCGATACGTGCGGCAGCTGTTCGGCGTGCCAGGATGCGTGCCCGACCGACGCCTTTCCCGCGCCGTACCGGCTCGATGCGCGGCGCTGCATTTCCTATCTCACGATCGAGCACAATGGCCCGATCCCGGTCGCGCTGCGGCGCGGGATCGGCAACCGCATTTACGGCTGCGACGATTGCCTTGCCGCCTGCCCGTGGAACAAATTTGCCGATACCGCGCACAGGCACAGGGCTTTCCTGCCGCGCGCCGAGCTGGCGGCGCCGTCGATCGCCGACCTGCTCGACCTCGACGATGCGGGCTTCCGGCAGGTCTTTGCGGGGTCGCCGATCAAGCGGATCGGGCGCGGGCGGATGGTTCGCAATGCGGCGATGGCGGCGGGGAACAGCGGCGATGCGCGCTTCGTGTCCGCGCTCGAACGGCTGGCGCGGGACGAATCGCCGATGGTCGCCGACGCCGCCTTATGGGCGCTCGGCGAGCTGACGCCCTGACGTCGTTGGTTGGGGAATCGGCACCAGCCCGCTCCCCCTCCCGGCCTCCCATAGGCTACTATCGTCGGGGAGGCCGGGAGGGGGAGCGGGCTGGTGCCGCTCAATAGGTCCTAACGCCGCAGCGATTGCGCGCAGCTGTTGACCTCGGCGTTGCGGCCGTCGGAAGTGCGGGCGTCGACATGCGTCGCGACCGGATCGGCGCCCGCGCGCGGGGCGTAGAAATAGACGTCGAGGGTGCAGTTCGAGCCCGCATATTGCAGCTTGCGCCCGGCGCCTTCGGTGACGTCGAGCCGCGGCTTGCCGAACATGCGGCCGATCGCGTCGGCGCTGTTCCCGATCAGCACATTATTCTGCACCGGCCGCACCACCGTCGGCGGCGGCGGTGCGGTGGCCCGCGGCGGGGTCGCGCGCGGAATCGCGGGGCCGGCGCAGGCGCCGAGCGTCAAGCCAAGCATGGCAACGGCGCCGAGACGGCGGTTATCGATCATGTTTCGGGGTCCCCCTTGCCGAGATGCAGCATGTGGACGGCCATAGCGGCGCTCAATATCGGCGCCAACAAATTGGCGACGGGCACCACGAAGCTTGCGGCGGACAGCAGCCCGAGCGACCAGCGCGCCGACCGGTCGAAGCGCGGGCGATCCGGGTGACGCGCAAGCACCATCGCCTCGAGATCGCGGCCGAGCAGCAGCGCATTGACCAGCAGCGCGAAGATCGGCGTGCCGATCCCGGTGACGAGCAGCAGAATATAGACGGGCAGCGCGAGCAGATTGCCGCCGATCAGGCGGACGAGCGAGGCGAGCGCGAGGCGGATATTCTGCCGCCAGCCGACATCGACGGCGCGCGCCGCGGCGGCCGAATAATGGCGCCCCTCGACATCGGCGACGATGCCGTCGGCGAAAAGGCCGATGACGACGATCGCGACGGCGCGAAAGAGCAACCAGCTTCCGGCGATGATCAGGAGGATGATCAGCACGCCCGCCATGTCGAGCTGCGCCTCGCCCATCCATTCCCAGTGCGCGAGCGCCCAGCGCGTGGCGAAGAAGATCGCGGCGCCCGACGCGGCGAGGAGCAGGAGCGTGAGGGCGAGGCTTTGCGCGAGCACGCGCAGCACGCGCGGGTGGGGCAGGTCTCGTAGTGCGAGCAGGAAAGCGTGGGCGGCGCGGGCCATCGTGCGGGAATGTGCGGCGCCGCGCCCCGCGTCAAGCGCCCGCGCTTGCGCTGGCGCGCCGCGGTCCCTAAAGCGCGCGCAGCTTTTTCCCACCAGCACAGGATTTTCCATGGCCTCCACCGCCCGTTTCGACGTCGTCGCCATCGGCAATGCGATCGTCGACGTTCTTGCCCGCGCCGACGATGCGCTGATCACCGCCGAAGGCCTGACCAAGGGGTCGATGCGGCTGATCGACGCCGAAGAGGCCGAGCGGCTCTATGCGGCGATGGGGCCGGCGGTCGAAGTGTCGGGCGGCTCGGCGGCGAATACGCTGGCGGGTATGGCGGTGCTCGGTGAACGCTGCGCCTTCATCGGCCAGGTCGCCGACGACCAGCTCGGGCATGTCTTCACGCACGACCTGCGCGCATTGGGCGTCGCCTATGAGACTCCGGCGCTGAAGGAAGGCGCGCCCACCGCGCGCTGCCTGATCCTCGTCACCCCCGACGGGCAGCGGACGATGAACACCTTTCTGGGCGCGAGCCACCTGCTCGATCAGGCGATGATCGACGAGGACTGGATCGCCGATGCCGAGATCCTCTATCTCGAAGGCTATCTGTGGGACCCCGAACTGTCGCGCGCGGCGATGCGGCGCGCGATCGACGTGTCGCGCGCGGCGGGGCGTAAGGTCGCCTTCACTTTGTCCGACGCTTTCATCATCGACCGCCACGGCGCCGATTTCCGCGCGCTGATCGCCGAAGGGCTGTTCGACATCCTCTTCGCGAACGAGGTCGAGATCCAGGCGCTGGCCGAAACCGACGATTTCGAAGCCGCGGTCGCGAAGATCGCGCCGCAGGTGCCGCTGCTCGTCGTCACGCGCGGCGACAAGGGCGCGATCGCGATCACGGGGGGCACGCGCACCGAAGTCGGTGCCGAACCCATCGACGAGGTGGTCGACACCACCGGCGCTGGCGATCTTTTCGCCGCAGGTTTCCTCTCGGGCCTCGCCGAAGGCCGGTCGATGGCCGATTGCCTGACGATGGGCGCGGTATGCGCGCGCGAGATCATCGCGCAGGTCGGTCCGCGCGCACAGACCGACCTCAAGGCCAAGGTCGCCGAACGGCTGGGATAGGAACCTTCGCGCGGCTCCGGGCGTCCTATGCGGCATCATGCACAGGAGGTCCGAACATGGCCGATGAAATCCACACGACGCGCGATCCCGACGGAACGACGCACACCACCACGGTCATCGACCGCGAACCGCGCCGCCGCGGCGGGATCGGTATCGGGCTGGTCTTGCTCGTCGCGATTCTGGTGGCGGCCTTTTTCGCCTTTCAGTTCCTCGCGAGCGAAAAGGCCGAGAGCGGCGCGATCAGCGAAGCGGCGCAACAGGTCGGCGACGCCGCGCAGGATGTCGGCGACGCGGCGCAGAAAGCAGTCGATTAAGGTCGACGGTTAGTTGGCTTCCGCCGGTTCGGGGTGTTTTCGGAACAATTCGCGGTCGGCGGGGCCGAAGCCGCGTGTCCAGATCAGCCAGCCGTAAATGCCGAGGATGACGGGCACGCCGATCAACAGTTCGGCCCATTCGGGCAGCTGCGTCGCGCCCCAGCCGAGCACCGCGGCGCCCGCCGTCGCCCAGACAAGCGCCCAGCGCAGGCTGTTCACCGGCGCGCCGAGGATGCGCGCGAGCAGCCGCGCCTTGACCAATGAAGCGAAACCGAGCGCGAGCATCAGCGCGAGCGCGACCGCCGCGGCGTAATAGATGGGCGGCCAGCCCATCGACTGTGCGACGAGGATGAACGCGACGCTGAGGATCGCCTGCAGCGCGAGCGTCGCGATGCTGATGAGCAGGTTGCGGTGGCGCGCGACATAGACGAGCGCGGCTTCGCTGACGACGGCGGTGGCGGCGACGACTTCGGCGGCGAGCAGGAAGGCGAGCGCGGCGGTGCCGCTGACGAATTCGGGGCCGACGAGGCCCATCACCGCCTCGCCCGGAATGCCGAGCGCGAGCGCGACGCCGGCTTGCGCGGCGATGATCCAGAAACCGACCTGGCTGACCTGTGCCGCCACGGCGCCAAGCCGCTTTTCGGCGAGGTTGCGCGTGATCACCGGGCCGAGGATCGGCTCGAAGCTGGTTTTCAGCTTTTGCGGCAGCGAGGCGACCTGCTGCGCCATATAATAGATGCCGTAGATCGTCGGCGAGGTGAACTGGCCGAGGATGAAGAGGTCGAGGCGGCGCGTTCCCCATTCGATCGCGTCGGCGGCGGCGAGCGGGGCGTTGCGCCGCGCGAGGGTGATCAGATGCGCCGGATGCGGGCGCCATACCCCCGGGCCGCCATAATGACGGATCATCGGAACGAGCGCGGTGAGGAAGGCGCCGACCATCGCGGCGGCATAGGACAGCATCAGCCCGTCGCGCGCCGAAACGAACCAGAAACCCGCCGCGGCAATGCTGATCACCCAGGGTTCGACGATCGCGCGCGCGCGCACGGTCGCGCCGACATCGAATTTATAGGCGCAGGCGGCGAGCGCGATATCGGTTCCGGCGATCACGAAGACGAGCAGCGCCATCCAGCGGTCGGCGCTGTCGACGTCGCCCGCCGGATACATCAGCTGCGGAAACAGGAGGAGCAGCGCCGATCCCGCCGCCGAGACGATAAAGGCGACGAACATGCCGTCCCACACGACGGAGCGCGGGTCGGCGCCTTCCGCGCTCAATTGCTCGGCGAGGCCGCGTTTCAGGCCCAATGTCGCGAGCTGCGCGACGAGTTCGATGACGAGCACGGCAAAGGCGAAGCGGCCGACCGCCTCGGGCCCGTACCAGCGGCCCGCGACATAGAGGAAGGGCAGGCGCGCGACGAGGCGAAGGATGAAGCCGAAGAAATTGGTGCGCCCGCCCTTGGCGAGCGCGGCGGTGTCGGCATCGCGCGAGGGCGCGTCCGGCGAAATGGGCGCAGCTGCGCTGTCGGTGTGGCTCAAGCCTGGCGCCCCTTCTGCTTTGCCCTGATGCGCAGTCTAGCGCGGTGGAGGGGAGCAGGCAATTGTGTGCGGCTCGTCATCGTCCTTCGGGTCGCAGCGGGCGGCTGAGCAGGGCCTGAATGGCGTCGCCGACGCGCACCTCGCCGGCGACGAGGCGCGCGACGGTTTCGGTGATCGGCATGTCGATGCCGTCGGCGCGCGCCGCGGCGGCGACGACGGGGGCGCTGAACGCGCCTTCGGCGACGGTGCGGCGGTCGGCCATCAGCACCTCGACCGCTTCGCCGCGGCCGAGCCCCTGGCCGAGCGCGAAATTGCGCGAATTGGACGAGGTGCAGGTGAGGACGAGGTCGCCGAGCCCCGCAAGGCCGGCGAGCGTTTCGGCCTGCGCGCCGCGCGCGAGCCCGAAACGCGTCATTTCGGCGAAACCGCGGCTGATCAGCGCCGCCCGCGCGTTGAGCCCGAGTCCGGCGCCGTCGACGATGCCGCACGCGATCGCGAGGATATTCTTGACCGCGCCGCCGATCTCCGCCCCGATCACATCGGTCGAAACATAGGGACGGAAATGCGGGCGCGCGAGCGCCTGTGCGAGTGTCCCGGCGATCTCCGCATCGGCGGCGACGGTGATCGCGGTCGGGAGCCCGGCGGCGACCTCGTGCGCGAAGGTGGGGCCCGAGAGCACAGCGTGCGGGCGCAGCGGCGCGAGATCCCGCGCCATGTCGATCGGGAAGGCGAAGCTGCCCGCCTCCATGCCTTTGCTGCAAAAGATCAGCGGCGCGTCGCCGGGGGGCAAATCGGCGAGGACCGCGCGCAGGAAGGGAACGGGGACGACGATCAGCAGCGCGTCGAGATCGGCCATGTCGGCGAGGTCGCCGGTCGCGATCAGCGAGGACGAGAGCGCCGCGCCGGGAAGGAAAACCGGATTGCGATGCTCGCGGTTGATCGCGGCGACGACATCCTCTTCGCGCGCCCAGAGGCGCACCGGCGCGCCGTCGGCGGCGAGAAGCTGCGCGAGTGCGGTGCCCCAGGCGCCGCCGCCGACGACGCCGAAGTTGCGATATGACGTCATGCTTTCACTCCGGCGCCGCGCACCGTCTCGGCCGCGGGATCGAGCGGCCAGCGCGGGCGCGCGGGCGCGTCGAGCGGGTCGGTGAGCCCGGCGGCAAAGCGTTCGGCGCCCGCCCAGGCGATCATCGCGCCATTGTCGGTGCAGAGCCAGAGCGGCGGCGCGATAAAGGCCTTGTCGAAGCGCGCGGCGAGATCGGTGAGCGCGGCGCGGATCGCGCCGTTCGCCGCAACGCCGCCCGCGACGACGAAGGCGGTCGCCTCGGGGCAGACGGCGAGCGCGATGCGGCTGCGGTCGACGAGGCAGTCGACGACCGCCTGCTGGAAGGATGCGGCGAGGTCGGGGATGCTGTGCGCGCTGCTCGCTGCGGCGCGCGCGACCGCGCTCTTGAGCCCGGCGAAGGAGAAATGCGGCTCGGCGCTGCCGACGAGCGGGCGTGGCAGCGGCACGGCCGCCGGGTCGCCGTCCTTCGCGACGCGCTCGACCGCAGGGCCGCCGGGATAGCCGAGGCCGAGCAGCTTGGCGGTCTTGTCGAAGGCTTCGCCCGCGGCGTCGTCGATCGTCGTCGCGAGGCGGCGGTAATCGCCGACGCCGCGCACGAGCAGCAGCTGGCAATGGCCGCCCGAGACGAGCAGCAGCAGGTAGGGAAATTCAAGGCTCGCATCGGCGAGGCGCGGGCTGAGCGCATGGCCTTCGAGATGGTTGACCGCGATCAGCGGCTTGCCCGCGGCGTGCGCGAGCGCCTTGCCGGTGACGAGCCCGACCATCACCCCGCCGATCAGCCCGGGGCCCGCGGTCGCGGCGATCGCATCGACCTCGGCGAGCGTCACCCCGGCATCGGCGAGCACGGCTTCGACGATCGGCGCGAGCCGGTCGACATGCGCGCGCGCCGCGATCTCGGGAACGACGCCGCCATAGGGGCTATGTTCGGCCTCTTGCCCCGCGACGCGGTGCGCCAAAATGCGCCGCTCGCTGTCGACGAGCGCCGCCGCCGTTTCGTCGCAGCTCGATTCAAGGCCAAGGATGAGGGTCATATGATTGCTCCCCTTACGCGCGCGGGGTGCGCGGGGGCAAGCCGGGTTGAATTGTGAAGATTTGCGCAGAGATCGCAGAGCGCCCAGAGATTCTGGTTCAGGCGGAGACGCGGAGACGCGGAGAGGAAGTGCGGGCCGATAGGCCTCTTTACAAACAACCTAGCGGATTGGAGCGACGCCCAATGAGCAAAACGGCTTCGCGGTCATCACGAAACTCTCCGCGTCTCCGCGTCTCCGCGTCTCCGCGTGAATAATCTCTGCGCACTCTGGGATTCTGCGCGAATCCCTTGTCTTCCTTTTCGGGCGCGCAGGGCTTAGCAGCGGGGCGATGAACAAGCTTCCCACCCCCCATCATCCGCTCCGCATCGGCACGCGCGCTTCGCCGCTGGCGATGGCGCAGGCGCATATGGCGATGGCGGCGCTGATCGCGGGCCATGGCCTGCCGGCCGAGGCGCTCGAAATCGTGCCGATGACCGCGACCGGCGACCGGATTCAGGACCGCGCGCTCGCCGAGGTTGGCGGCAAGGCCTTATGGACACGCGAACTCGACGCGGCGCTTGACGCGGGGATGATCGACATTGCGGTGCATTCGCTGAAGGACGTCGAAACGCTGCGCGACGCGCGCTTTTTCCTCGGCGCGATGCTCGAGCGGGCCGATCCGCGCGACCGGCTGGTGGTGCGCGAGGGACTCGCGGCCGCGACGATCGCCGAGCTGCCGCCGGGCGCGCGATTGGGCACGAGCAGCCCGCGCCGCGCGGCGCAGGTGAAGCGGATCCGCCCCGATCTCGACACCGTGTTGCTGCGCGGCAATGTCGCGACGCGGCTCGCCAAGATCGCGGCGGGCGACGCCGACGCGACGCTGCTCGCCGCCGCGGGGCTCGAACGGCTGGGGATGCACGATGTCGGGACGGTGCAGGAGGCGAGCATCTTGCTCCCGGCGGCGTCGCAGGGCGCGATCGGGATCGAATGCCGCGCCGACGATGCCAGGGCGATCGCGCTGCTCGGTGCGGTCGATCATGCGCCGACACACCGCGCCGTGGCGGCCGAGCGCGCCTTTCTCGCGGCGCTGGGCGGCGATTGCCGTTCGCCCGTCGCCGCGCATGCCTTTTGGCAGGATGATGACGCGCTGCGCCTCGACGCCGAGATTTTTTCCGAGGATGGTGCCGAACATGCGGCCGGGCATATCGTCGTGACCGGGCTCGACATGCCCGCCGCGCTGGCACGCCGCCTGCTCGCCGAGGCGCCGGGCAGCGTCCGGGCGCTGTTCGCGCCATGAGGGGCGGGCCGCCGCTGATCGTCACGCGGCCCGAACCGGGCAACGCGGCGACGACCGAGCGGGCGCGGGCGATGGGTTTCGACGTCCATGCGATGCCGCTGTTCGCGGCGCACCCGGTCGATTGGCGCGCGCCGGCGGCTAAAGATTTCGATGCGCTGCTCCTCACCAGCGCCTTTGCCGCGCGGCTGGCAGGCCCCGAACTCGCCCGGCTCGCGGCCTTGCCCGTCCATGCGGTGGGCGAGGCGACCGCGCGCGCGGCCGAGGCGGCGGGATTGACCGTGGCGATGACCGGAACGGCCGATGCACAGCGCCTTCTTGACGACATGGCGTCACGGAATATTCGCGCGATATTATGGCTTTGCGGTCGCGACCGCTCCGGATTCGACGCGCGCGGCGCGGCGGTCGCGCCGCTGCCCTGCTATGCGGTCGATCCCGTGCCGCCGCCTGCGGAATGGGCCGAGCTGATTGCCGCGCCGGCGGTGCTGCTCGCGCATTCGGCGCGCGCGGCACAGCGCATTTCCGACCTCGTCGGCGGCGCGCGAGGACATCTGTCGCTCGCCGCGGTCAGCGCGGCGGCCGCGGCGGCGGCCGGTGCCGGCTGGCGCGACATCGCGGTTGCGGACCGGCCCGATGATGTCGCAATATTGGCACAGGCGCGTGCTTTGTGGCACAAGGGTGCGAAATAGGGTCGTTCGAAAGAGAAACATGGCAATCGACAGCTTCGAAACCTCCCCGCCTGCGGACGGGGCGGTCCCGGCGAGGGGGCTATCGTTCCGCGCCCTCGCCATCGGTGCATTTCTCCTGCTGCTGATCGGCATCGCCGGCGGTGGCTGGGCGGTGAACCGCTGGCTGACGGACGGCGATTTATCGCCTGCTCCCAAAGCGGTCGCGACGCCAGCCGACGCCGCCAATCCGCTGTTGACGGGCGGGACGGCGAAGGGCGGCGCCGATGCGCCGCCGCTGGTGGTGACGCCGGTCGACGGCGCCAATGCGCTCGCGGCGCGCGTCGCCGAGCTCGAACAACGGCTGTCGCGCATCACGCTCCAGGCCGAATCGGCGTCGGGCAACGCCTCGCGCGCCGAGGGGCTGCTCGTTGCCTTCGCGGTGCGCCGCGCGCTCGATCGCGGGCTGTCATTGGGCTATCTCGACGCGCAGCTGCGGCTGCGTTTCGGCGACGACCAGCCGAATGCGGTCAAGACGATCATCGACACGTCGCGCGACCCGGTGACGCTCGAGAGGCTTCGCACCGAACTCGACGCGATGGCGCCGCAGCTCGTCGGGCGCGACGGCGATGGCGACGGCAGCCTGTGGACCGGGCTGCGCCGCGAACTTGGCGAGCTGTTCGTCGTGCGCGCGGCGGGCACCAAGTCGCCGCGCGCGTCCGAACGCCTCGATCGCGCGCGGCGCTATCTGTCGGCCGGGCAGGCCGACCAGGCGATCGCCGAGATCGAAGCGATGCCCGGCGCGGACGTCGCGGGCGAGTGGCTGATGGACGCGCGGCGTTACCACGAAGCGCGGCGCGCGCTTGACCTGATCGAGACGGCGGCGATATTGGAGCCGCGCGACAGCCCGCCTGCCGCGATGGCCCGCAAAACGGCCGCAGAGACCCCGTAGCGCGCATTCCGTAAGGGCTGCCCGCCCTTTAGAGAAAGCCCGTTCCATGGCCCTCGCCGATCCGCAGCGCATCGAGGCGCTCGACCCGCTCGATCCCCTCCAGCTCGACGCCGAGCTGAGCGAAGAGGAACGAATGGTCCGCGACACCGCGCGGTCCTATGCGACCGATGCGCTGTTGCCGCGCGTCACCTCGGCGTTTCTCGACGAACGTTTCGACCGCGAGATCATGTCGGAGATGGGCGCGCTCGGCCTGCTCGGCGCGACGATCGACCCCGAATATGGCGGCGCGGGGCTCAATTACGTCTCCTACGGGCTGATCGCGCGCGAAGTCGAGCGGATCGATTCGGGCTATCGCTCGGCCTGTTCGGTGCAGAGCTCGCTCGTGATCCATCCGATCAACGCCTATGGCAGCGAGGAACAGAAGCGGAAATTTCTGCCCGGGCTGACGTCGGGCGAGCTCGTCGGCTGCTTTGGCCTGACCGAGCCCGATGCGGGCAGCGACCCCGGCGGGATGCGCACGCGCGCCGAAAAGATCGCAGGCGGATACCGCCTCAAGGGCGCGAAGATGTGGATCACCAATTCGCCGATCGCCGACGTCTTCGTCGTGTGGGCGAAGTCGGAGGCGCACGACGGCGCGATTCGCGGCTTCGTGCTCGAAAAGGGGATGAAGGGCCTGTCGGCGCCGAAGATCGAGGGCAAGGTGAGCCTGCGCGCCTCGGTCACCGGCGAGATCGTGATGGACGGGGTCGAAGTCGGCGAGGATGCGTTGTTGCCGCATGTGTCGGGGCTCAAAGGGCCGTTCGGTTGCCTCAACCGCGCGCGTTACGGCATCGGCTGGGGCGCGATGGGCGCCGCCGAATTCTGCTATGAAGCGGCGCGGGGTTACACCGGCGAACGCAAGCAGTTCGGGCGCCCGCTTGCAGCGAACCAGATCGTGCAGCTGAAGCTCGCCAATATGCTCACCGAAATCGCGCTGGGTTTGCAGGCGGCGCTGCGCGTCGGCCGGTTGATCGACGAGGGGCGGCTCATTCCCGACGCGATCAGCCTGCTCAAACGCAACAATTGCGGCAAGGCGCTCGATATTGCGCGGGTTGCGCGCGATATGCACGGCGGCAACGGGATTTCGGCCGATTATCATGTGATTCGCCATGCGGTGAACCTCGAAACGGTGAACACCTATGAGGGCACGCACGACGTCCATGCGCTGATCCTCGGCCGCGCGATCACCGGCATCAGCGCCTTTGCCTGATCCGAAGCCGCTCGAAGGCATCCGCGTCGTCGAACTGGCGCGGGTGCTCGCGGGGCCGTGGTGCGGGCAATTGCTCGCCGATCTGGGCGCCGAGGTGGTCAAGGTCGAGCGGCCGGGCGCGGGCGACGATACGCGCGAATGGGGGCCGCCCTTCGTCACCGGCGCCGAGGGCGAGAATCTGGGCGCGGCCTATTATCACAGCTGCAATCGCGGCAAGCGCAGCGTCGCGATCGACATCGCGTCGGCCGAAGGGCAGGCCGAGGTGCGGGCGCTGCTCGCCGATGCCGATGTCGTGATCGAGAATTACAAGGTCGGCGGGCTGGTCAAATATGGGCTCGATCCGGTGCGGCTGCGCGCCGATTTCCCGCGCCTGATCGTCTGTTCGATCACGGGGTTCGGCCAGACCGGCCCTTATGCGCACCGCGCGGGCTATGATTATATCGTCCAGGCGATGAGCGGCTTCATGTCGCTGACCGGCGAGCCCGAAGGGTCCCCGCAAAAAGCGGGAATCGCCTATGCCGACATCTTTACCGGCATGTATTCGGCGGTCGCGATTCTTGCGGCCCTGCGACGTCGTGACGTCACGGATGCGGGGGCGCATATCGATATGGCGTTGCTCGATTCGCAGGTCGCGGTGCTCGCGAACCAGGCGGCCAATTATCTCGCGAGCGGCGCGGTGCCGAAGCGGATGGGCAACGCGCATGTCAATGTCGTGCCCTATCAGGTCTTTGCGACCGCCGACGGGCAGCTGGTCATCGCGGTTGGCAATGACGGACAGTATCGGAAGCTCTGCGGCATATTGGGCGTGCCCGAATGGGCGGACGATCCGCGCTTCGCGAACAATGCCGCGCGGCTCGCGAACCGCGCCGAGCTGATCCCGCTGCTCGCGGCGAAGATCGCCACATGGGAAGCGCAGCCGCTGTCGCTGGCGCTCGAGGCCGAGGGGGTGCCGGCGGGACCGATCAACGATCTGGCGCAAGTATTCGCCGATCCGCAAGTAATCGCGCGGGGGATGCGCTTTCGGCCCGATGGTGCTTCGATCGACGGCGTCGCGAGCCCGATCGTGATCGACGGCGAGCGGATGGTTGCTGCGGGCGGCGCGCCGCCGCTTCCTCGTCACCCCGGGCTTGAACCGGGGCCTGCCTTGTCTTGTCGACGTTGAGCAGGAGAAAGGCGGGTCCCGGGTCAAGCCCGGGATGACGAACAGAGAACGTCCGCTCCCCACCCCAAAGCGGTCATCGGCGTCGGGATTTGCGAGCCGACTGGACGAAAAAAGGGGCGCCGCAACGGGCGCCCCTCTCCCCCTTTTTCCGCCAGATCAGAACTTCACCGTGCCGGTCACGAAAACCTGGCGCGGGTTGCCGTAGAAGGCGGTGAGCGTGCCCTCGGTGCCGAGCGCCGATGTCGGCGCGCCGGTCACGGGATCGAAATTGACGAACGTATATCCGGAGGTCTTATACTCCTTGTCGGTCAGATTCTTGCCGAACACCCCGAGGCTCCAGCGATCGTCGGGCGCGGTGTAGACGATGCTCGCATCCCACAGCGCGAAGCCCTTCTGGTCGATATAGGGGTTGGGGATTTCGAACTGATAGGTCTTGCTGCGGTACGACAGCGTCGTGCCGAAGCTCAGGTCGCCGTCGCCGATCGGGGTCGAATAGGCGAGGTTGGCGCTCGCGGTCCATTTCGGTGTGTTCTGAACCTCGCGGAAATCGGCGACGTCGGTCGGCACGCCGCCGATGTTGGTGATATATTCCTTATATTGCGCGTCGATATAACCGAGCGCGGTCGACAGCGTCAGCCGGTCGCCCACCGCCGCAAGATCCTCACCCAGCCGCGCGCGGCCTTCGAATTCGAGGCCCTTAAAGGACGCCTTGCCGGCGTTCGAGACGACGCCGCAGAAGGAAGGAATGGGAGCAGGAGGCGTGCCGACAAGGATTGTGCACGCGACTGAGCCCGGGATCTGGACGTCGGTATAATCGGCGTAAAAGGCCGCGAGCGCGACGTTCAGGGCGCCGTCCAGCAGGCTGCCCTTGTAGCCGACTTCATAGCTGTCGACCTGTTCGGGAAGGAAGCTCAGGAAGGCGGAGACTTCGGCGTCGGTCGGACTACCCGGAATCGCCGCCGGTGCATTGGCGCCGACGCCGCGCGGGTCGAAGCCGCCGCCCTTGAAGCCTTGCGAATAGCTTGCGTAGAGCGTGTGGTCGGGGGTCGGCTTGAACGACAGCGAGGCGCGCGGGGTGAATTTGTTGAAGCTGCGGCTGCCATCGAAATTGGTGCTGGGCGTGCCGAAGGGAACCCCGGCACCGCCGAAGACCGGCGAGCCGCCGCCGAGGTAATTCTGGCGCAGGATGAACGCTTCACGCTTGTCCCAGGTATAGCGGCCGCCGACCGACAGGCTGAGCCGGTCGGTGAAATCGAAGGTCGCGTCGCCGAATATGGCGAAGGTCGTGGTGTCGACGTCGGCCTCGGTAAAGGCGGTCAGCCCGGCGAAGGTGTTGAAGATGCGCACGTCGAAGAGCGTGTCGGCGCTCGCGTCGAGATAATAGAAGCCGAGCAGGCCCTTCAGCCGGTCGCCCTCGTAGAGCAGCTGGAATTCCTGGCTGATCTGTTCGTTGAAATAGAAGCCGGGGACGTCGACATCGACCGCGGGCAGCGCGTCGAAATCGATCGGAGTCGCCGAACGGTCCTTGCGCCACGCGCTGATCGAGCGGAGCGTCACCGTGTCGCTGAGTTCGGCGGTGACGTTCATCGCGAGACCATAGGCCTCGATGTCCTGCTTCGGATCGTTGAGGCCGCCGCGCGAATCGAAGACATTGTCGAGCACGGGCGCGCCCGTCGCGAGCGAGGGGATCAGGCGGTGGCCGCCGCGCGGATCGCTCTTGTCCTTCGAATAATCGCCCGAAATGCGGATCAGCACCGGCGCGCCATAGCCGCCGAGTTCGACGGTGCCGCGGCCGGCCCAGACGTCCTTGTTGTAATTTTCGGTGCCGGTGGTGAGATTGTCGCCGAAGCCGCCGCGCGACAGCCGCGCGACCGAGCCGCCGACGCGGAGCAGGTCGCCGATCGGCGCGCTCGCGGTGACGACGAGATCGGCTTGATCATAAGTGCCGAGTGTGCCCTTGATCTTGAGCGAGAATTCCTCCGGCAGCTGCTTGGTCACATATTTGACCGCGCCGCCGATCGTGTTGCGGCCATAGAGTGTGCCCTGCGGTCCGCGCAGGATCTCGATGCGTTCGACGTCGTAGATGTCGAGCACCGCCGCCTGCGGGCGATTGAGATAGACGTCGTCGAGATAGATGCCGACGCCCTGTTCGAAGCCCGATACCGGATCCTGCTGGCCGACGCCGCGGATGAAGGCGCTGAGCGTCGAGTTCGAGCCGCGCGAGACTTCGAGCGTCGTGTTCGGCGTCGTCGCGCCGATGTCGGTGATGTCGATCGCGCCCGCTTTTTCGAGCGCCTCGCCCGAATAGGCGGTGATCGCGACGGGGACGTCGATCAGGCGCTCGTCGCGGCGGCGTGCCGTCACGATGATCTCGTTATCGCCGGCGTCGGTGGCGCCCGCTTCTTGCGCGAAGGCGGGCGGGGCGAAGGCGATCATCGAAAGCGCGCTGGTGGCGAGGATGGCACGGCGCAGCGGGCGGGCGAAAGGACGCATGAAAACTCTCCCATGTGATGGGCGACCCCTCGCCGCCCGGTTTGCTTTTATTGGGCCGGTGCTTGCCAAGCCGCGCCGCTTCCAATAATGAAACATGAACCAAGTTTCAACTTGGAAACTGACTTCGTCGTTTTTTGCTTGCCAGTGGTGCGGAAATGCCACGATGCAGGCGGAGCCGGACGGAGGGGGAGACGGAAAGGCAGCCATGGATCAGCCGCAGACCGATACGGGGCGGGCCGAAGAGGCTCAGGGCGACGCGCGCGACAAGACGCCGCGCACCGAGCGCGGACGGCGGACGCTGCGCAAGCTGCTCGACGCGGCGGCGGTCGAATTCGGCGAGCGGGGTTTTCACGAAGCGTCGATCAGCGCGATCACGCGCCGCGCCGGAACCGCGCTCGGCAGCTTCTACACCTATTTCGATTCGAAAGAGGAAATCTTCCAGGCGCTCGTCCGCTATATGAGCGAGCAATTGCGCGACCATGTCACGCCGCTGGTGCAGGCGGCGCCCGACGAGATCAGCGCCGAGCGGATCGGGCTCGAATCCTATCTCGGCTTCGTGCGCGAGCATAAGGAAATCTATCGCATCATCGACGAGGCCGAGTTCGTCGATTATGCGAGCTATCGCAGCCATTATGAAACGACCGTCGCGCGTGTGCGGCAGCGGTTGGAAAATGGCGCGGCGCGGGGCGAGATTCGCGGCGACGTCAGCGAGATCCACGCTTGGGCGATCGGCGGGATGAACGTATTCCTCGGGATGCGTTACGGGCTTTGGGATACCGAGAGCGACATTTCGGAGATCGCTGCGATCGCGAATGATCTGCTGGCGAACGGGTTGAAGAAGCGCGACTGACCTAGCGCGAAATCAGGAAGATCGCGTGCTCGGCGCGCCAGCTGGCGGCGGCGTCGCTCGCCGGCTTGTCGCCGGACAGGTGCCAGACGCGCTCGACCCTGATGCCCTTGGCGCGGACGAGGTCGCGAAAATCGCTGACCGTGACATGGTGGATGTTCGGCGTCTCGTACCAGGCGACGGGGAGCAGCCGCGTCACCGGCATCCGCCCGCCCCACAGCAAGGCAAGGCGGATGCGCCAGTGCGCGAAATTGGGAAAGCTGACGAAGGCGCGCGGCGCGATGCGTAGCAATTCGTCGACGACCCGGTCGGGGCGCTCGGTGGTCTGGAGCGTTTGCGACAGGATCGCATAGTCGAAGGCGTTGTCGGGATAGTCGGCGAGGTCTTGATTCGCGTCGCCCTGCACGACAGACTGGCCGCGCGCGATCGCCGCCGTGACGTTCGCCGGGTCGATTTCGAGGCCCCGCGCATCGACGTCCTTGCCCCGCAGCGCAACCATCAGCTCGCCGTCGCCGCAGCCGACGTCGAGGACGCGTGACGTCGCGGGCACGGCGTCGGCGATGATCGCGAGATCGGGGCGCAATGCCATCAGAAGCCCGCCCCCAGCGCGCCCGCGACGAGGCGGTCGAGCGCGGGGACGTCGAGGAGGAAGCTGTCGTGACCGAAGGGCGCCGACAGTTCGACGAAGCTCGCAGCGGCGCCGACGCTTTGCAGCGCCTGGACGACGCGGCGCGATTCGGAGGTCGGATAGAGCCAGTCGGTGTCGAAGCTGACGAGCGTGAAGCGCACATCCCTGGCGCCCGCGAAGGCGGCCGCGAGGCGGCCGTCGTGCGGGTCGGCGAGGTCGAAATAGTCCATCGCGCGCGTGATATAGAGATAGGCGTTGGCGTCGAAGCGGTCGGTGAAGGCCAGCCCCTGATGCCTGAGATAGGATTCGACCTGAAAATCGGCGTCGAAGCCGAAGCTCTTGATGTCGCGCGCCTGCAGGCGCCGGCCGAATTTCTCGGTCAGCCCTTCCTCGGACAGATAGGTGATGTGCGCGGCCATGCGCGCGACCGCGAGGCCTTTGGTGGGCGCGCGCGCGCTGCCGTAATATTGGCCGTCCTGCCAGTCGGGGTCGGCCATGATCGCCTGCCGCCCGACCTCGTGGAACGCTATATTCTGCGCCGAATGGCGCGCCGCGCTCGCGATGACGAGCGCCGAGGCGAGCCGCTCGGGATAGGTCGCGGCCCAGGCGAGCGTCTGCATCCCGCCCATCGACCCGCCGACGACGGCGTGGAGGCGCGCAATGCCGAGATGGTCGAGCAGCATCGCCTGCGCGCGGACCATGTCGGTGATGGTGATGACGGGAAAGGCCATGCCGAGCGGCGCGCCGGTCGCCGCGTCGGGGGTCGCGGGGCCGCTCGTCCCCATGCAGCTGCCGAGCACATTGGCGCAGATGACGTGGAAGCGGTCGGTATCGATCGGCTTGCCGGGACCGACCATGCGCGCCCACCAGCCGGGTTTCCCGGTTCCGGGATGGTCGCTCGCGACATATTGGTCGCCGGTGAGCGCATGGCAGACCAGCACCGCGTTCGACCTGTCGGCATTGAGCGCGCCATAGCTTTGCCAGGCGATCGTCACTGACGGCAGCACCTGTCCGCTGTCGAGCGGCAGCGTCGCGTTGATCGTCACGCCCTGGTGCTGAATCTGGTGGAGAAGGCTCGCCATCGTTCGCGCGGGGCTAAGCGGGTGTGCAGGGACTGTCAATGATGGCGGAAGGAGTTCAC
The DNA here is from genome assembly GCF_011926545.1 of Sphingopyxis italica. Taxonomy (GTDB): domain Bacteria; phylum Pseudomonadota; class Alphaproteobacteria; order Sphingomonadales; family Sphingomonadaceae; genus Sphingopyxis; species Sphingopyxis italica. The sequence continues at coordinate 1,486,007 of NZ_JAATIT010000001.1, forward strand.
GCGGAGACGCGGAGACGCGGAGATAAGGGAAAGAAAAACTCGCGCAGAGAACGCAGAGTGCGCGGAGATTTAGGAGAAAAGGCGGCGAGCCGCCAATCTCTTTTCCTCCGCGTCTCCGCGTCTCCGCGTGAACAATTTTTTCTCTGCGCGCTCTGCGCGAATCCCATCAACAAACTGGACTCGGGGCGCACAGCCGTTAAACGGCGCGGCATGACCGACGCGACCGAAACCCTTGTGCCCAAGCCGTGGATCAGCGGCATCGCTCCCTATGTTCCCGGCAAGTCCGCGGGCGCCGACGGGCGTCCGCTGATCAAATTGAGCGCGAACGAAAATCCGCTCGGTACGGGCGAGAAGGCGCGCACGGCGTTCGCCGCCGCGCAGGCGGCCACCGATGCGCTGTCGCGCTATCCCGATCCGGGTTCGGTGGAGCTGCGCGAGACGATCGGGGCGAAGTTCGGGCTCGATCCGGCGCGGATCATCTGCGGCAACGGGTCGGACGAGTTGCTGCATCTGGCGGCGGGGACCTACGCCGGGGTGGGCGACGAGATTCTCTATGTGCGCTACGGCTTCGCGGTCTACGAGATCGCCGCGCGGCGCGTCGGCGCGGTGCCTGTCGAGGCCGACGACAAGGATTATGCGACCGACGTCGATGCGCTGCTCGCGGCGGTGACCGACAAGACGCGCGTCGTCTATCTCGCCAATCCGAACAACCCGACGGGCACGCTCGCGACGCGTGAGGAAGTCCAGCGGCTCTATGCGGGCCTTCCGAAGAATGTCCTGTTCGTGATCGATCAGGCGTATTCGGAATATCTGTCCGAGGCCGAGGATGACGGCGGGCTCGAACTCGCCAAGACGCAGCCGAATGTGTTCATCACGCGCACCTTTTCGAAGATCCACGGGCTCGCCGCCGAACGCATCGGCTGGGGCTATGCCGCAGCCGAGGTGATTTCGGCGCTGCACCGCATCCGCCTGCCGTTCAACGTCACGCGCGCGGGGCAAGCCGCGGCGGTCGCGGCGCTCGGCGACGCGGAATTCGTCGCGCACAGCCGCGAGCATAATGCGACATGGCGCGCCTGGCTGGCTGGCGAAATCGAAAGCCTCGGCAATCATGGCGTACGCGTCGTGCCGTCGGCGTGCAATTTCCTGCTTGTGCTGTTCGAGGGCGATGTCAGCGCCGAGACGGTTTACAACCGGCTGATGGACGCGGGCTATATCGTCCGCTGGCTGCCGGGACAGGGGCTGCCGAATGCGCTGCGCATGACGATCGGCACCGAGGACGAGACGCGCGGGCTCGCGGCGGCGATCCGCGCCGCGCTGAACGGCTGATGGCGATTGATCGCGTCGCGATCGTCGGGCTGGGCCTGATCGGCTCGTCGATCGCGCGTGCGATCGACGAGCGGCTGCCGCAGGTGGCGGTGACCGGCCATGACGCCAGCGACGATGTGCGCGGGGTCGCGCGCGAGCTTGGCCTTTGCGACGGGATCGTCGATGATCCGGTTGCCGCGGTGGCCGATGCCGACCTCGTCATCCTCGCGGTTCCGGTCGGGCGGATGGCCGATGCGGCGGCGGCGATCGCGCCGGGGCTGAAGGCGGGGGCGATCATTTCGGACGTCGGCTCGTCGAAGGCGGGGGTCGCCGACGCGCTCGCCAAGGCGCTTCCCGATCATATCATCATTCCGGCGCACCCGGTCGCCGGGACCGAGAATAGCGGCCCGGCGGCGGGCTTCGCCTCTTTGTTCGAAGGCCGCTGGTGCATCGTCACCCCGGGCGCGGACGCGTCGGATGAGGCGGTGGCGGCGGTTACCGGCTTTTGGCAGGCGCTCGGCGCCAAGGTCGAGACGATGGATGCCGCGCATCACGACATGGTGCTCGCGGTGACGAGCCATCTTCCGCACCTCATCGCCTATACGATCGTCGGTACCGCGAGCGAACTCGAAGAGGTCACCGAGAGCGAGGTGATCAAATATTCGGCGGGCGGTTTCCGCGACTTCACGCGCATCGCGGCGAGCGACCCGGTGATGTGGCGCGACGTCTTTCTCGCCAACAAGGATGCCGTGCTCGCGACCTTGCAGCGGTTCAACGAGGATCTGACCGCGCTCCAGCAGGCGATCCGGCGCGGCGACGGCGCGAAGCTCGAAGAGTGGTTCACGCGGACGCGGGCGATCCGGCGGTCGATCATCGAACAGGGGCAGGATGACGCGGCGCCCGATTTCGGGCGGAAGCATTAGCGATATCAATTTCCGTTCGTGTCGAGCGAAGTCGAGACACCCATCTGGATGGCGCAAGACGGAGGGGCATCTCGACTTCGCTCGATGCGAGCGGGTTAGTTGGTTTGCTTAGCTTCCAGCAACGCCGGTGGCGGGTTCAGCGCATTGATCGCGACGCGCACGCGCGCCTCGGCTTCTTCGCGCGGCAGCCCGGCGGGGATCGTTTCGCCGATCTTGTAGGTGATCGTGCCGGGCCATTTGACCCAGCGGCGTGGCGGAAAGGCGAGGCCGCTGTTCACCGCGACCGGGATCACCGGAATATTGAGCAGGCGGTACATGCCGGCAAAACCGGGGCGGAGCGGCGGCGCTTCGCCGTGCGGGACGCGCGTTCCCTCGGCGAACAGCACGAGCGGGCGCCCTGCGGCGAGCGCCGCCTTCGCCGCGCCGAGCATCGCGCGCATCGCCTTGCCGCCGCCGTCGCGGTCGACCGGGATCAGGCCATAGAAACGCGCCGCCTGACCCCACACGGGGATCGAGAACAGCTCTTCTTTCGCGAACACCGCCGGATGCTTGAACAGCATCGGCTGCTCGACCGTTTCGAACGCCGATTCATGCTTGAAGACATAGAGCACTGGGATGTCGGGCATCTCGCCTTCGACGACGATTGTTTGGCCGAGCAGGAAGCGGCAGAAGATTCGGTGTGCCTGCGCCCAGATGCGAACGAAGAATATCGTGCCGCGATGCGAGATCGGCAGCGCGATCACCCCACCGATCGACGAAATGCTGCTCATCACGAAAAAGGCGATCCAGAACAGGATCGAACGGAACAGGGCGATGGCGTATGTCACAGCCCGAGGAGCCCGCCCGCCAGCCCCGCGAGATATTTATGATATTCGCGAAACAGCGTCGCGAAACTCGGCTGGCTGCGCACCGCGTCGGGCAGGATCGTCACCGTGTCGCCGACCGCGCGGCCGATTTCATATTCGGCGCGGCGCATATGCCAGTCGGTGGTGACCAGGCGAATGCTCTTATATTTGCGCCGCTGCGCCCAGGTCGCGACCTCGGTCGCGTTCGAGCGCGTATCCTCGGCCTCGAACCCCAAGGCGATGCAGCAGTCGAACAGCGAAACCGGGCGCTTATATTCGGCGGCAAGCTCGCGCGGCTTCACCTCGCGCGCGACGCCGCTGATCAGCAGGCGCTTGGCGTCGCCCGCCTCGAGCCGTTCGAGCGCGCGGTCGATCCGCCCCGGGCCGCCGGTGAGCACGACGATCCCGTCGGTTTTTTGCGGCGCGGCGGGTAGCGGCGGCAGCAGCGCAAACCATGCGAAGCCAAGCGCCCAGGCCAGAAACAACAGGGAAATCAGGCGCTTGATCATAAAATCTTCTTGAGCGCCGCGAGCAGGGTCTGCCGCGCGGTGAAGGCAGCGAGCGCGATAGCCAATAGCGGCAGCGCCAGCAAGAGCGCCCAGCCCGCGGCGCCGAGCGATGCGGTCGCGGCGAGGCCCGCGGTGACCCCCGACCATTGCCAGCCGATCAGCAGCAGGATCGCCGCGGCGACGGTGCTGCCGAGCGCGATGCCATAGGCGGTATCGATCGCGATGCGGCGCTGGAACAGCCGGGTGATCTGGCGGTCGGTCGCGCCGATCAGATGGAGCATCTCGATCGTCGCAAAATGGGTGCCGAGCGCGGCGCGCGCGGTCATAATCACCACCGCGGCGCTCGCCGCCGTCATCAGCAGCACCATCCCGCCCGCGATCCACGCGAGCGAGCGGATGAGCCGCGCGACCGGGCCCAGCCATTCGGCGTGCGGGATGATCCGCGCGCCCGGCGCCTCGCGCGCAACGAGGGCGCGGAGCGCCTCCATATGGCCGCCGCGGTCCTCGCCGACGAAATCGACATCGACGAGGGCGGGCAGCGGGAGCGACTTCAGTACGGGATCGTCGCCTCCATCGCCGCTCCCTTCGCTGCCGAACCATTGGCCGAGCATCGCCTGCAACTCCTCGCGCTCGACCGAGCGCGCCGACCGCACGAAGGGCTGCGCAGCGGCGGCGCGGCGGAGCGCGGCGGCCTGCTCGGCGCGCGTCACCGGATTGGCGGTGACGATCTGGACGGTGACGCGCCCGGCGATCGCGTCGCCGATCGCATTCGCCGACCGCGCGAGACCGACGCCGGCGGCGGCGGCGAGCAGGGTCAGCATCATCAGGATCGCGACGACCCACGGCGTCGGCCCCGACAGGCGGCGATCGGGCAGCAGGCGCCGATGCTGGACGGGAACGCGCGGGATGATCATGTCCTGTTCGCCGGCGGATAACGCAGCGCGCCGGTGGGGTCGGAGAGGCGCCCCTTTTCGAGCCGCATCATCTGCGCATTTTCGATGCGGCTGATCAGGTGAATATCGTGCGTCGCGACGACGACGGTGGTGCCGAGGCGGTTCAGCGCCTCGAACAGCCCCAAGAGGCGCATCGCCATTTCGGGATCGACGTTACCTGTCGGCTCGTCGGCGACGAGCAATTGCGGGCGCGCGATGACCGCGCGCGCGATCGCGACGCGCTGCTGCTCGCCGCCCGACAGCGTCGCGGGGTGCGCATCGGCGCGGTCGCCGAGCCCGATCCAGCTCAGCATCTCGCCGACCGGGCCCGAGAGATCCTCTTCGCTGACCCCGGCGATGCGCAGCGGCAGCGCGATATTGTCGCGCGCGCTCAAATGCGGGATCAGGCGGAAATCCTGAAAGACGACGCCGATGCGGCGGCGAAAACCGGGAAGGCGGTGGCGCGGCATCGCGACCAGATCCTCGCCGAACAGGCGGACGATGCCGCGGCTCGGCCGCTGCGCGAGATAGAGCATCTTGAGCAGCGACGTCTTGCCCGCCCCCGACGCGCCGGTGAGAAAATAGAAGCTGCCCGGCTGGAGGTTGAAGCTGATGTCGGAGAGGATCTCGGCATCGGGGCCGTAGCGCAGCCCGACGCCGTCGAATTCGACCATCGCGCCGCCGGGGCGCACCGGCGCTGCGTCGGTCATGACGTCACCCGCGCATGATCATGCGCCTGCACGGGGCCAAGGAACAGGGGCGCTGGTCCGCTCATCCGCCTGCCTGTCGCACGGCTATTCACCAAGGACAAGGCGCGAGTGGAACGCGGCGCTTGCAACGCCGCGAATCAGCGTGTTTAGAAGGACCCCATGATCCTCGCCTGCCCGTCCTGCCACACCCGCTATGTCGTTCCCGATACGGCGATTGGTCCCGCGGGCCGCACGGTGCGCTGCGCCAATTGCCGCCATAGCTGGTTTCAGGAACCCTCGGCGGCGCCCGCTGCGGCGGTCGAAACGCCGGCGGCGGCTCCGGCCCCGTCGTCCGCGCCGGTGGCCGAACCCGCCGCAGCGACCCGTCCGGACGTTGCGGAGACCTCGCCCGCCCCGCCGCCGGCCTTTGCCGCCGCTGCGGAGCCCGCGCCGCGCGTCACCCCCACCGCTGCCGATGCGCCGCTGCCGTTCCGCCGTCCGCGGCGCAATCCGGCGAAACGCTGGACGGCGATCGCCGCGAGCGCCGCCCTACTGATGATCGCCGCGACAGCGGGGCTCGCCTATTTCGGCTTGCCGGGCTGGGCGCAGGGGCTCGGTCTGCCGGGCGGCGTCGACGAGCCCGACCTGGTGATCGAACTGCCGCCGAACCAGGATCACCGCGAACTCGCCGACGGCACGATCTATTTCGCGGCGTCGGGGGTGATCATCAACCCGACCGACCGCGAACAGCGCGTACCGCCGATCCTCGCCGAGCTGCGCGATGCGCAGGGAACGATCGTCTATAGCTGGACGATCAAGCCGCCGGTGCGGATGCTGCCGCCCAATGAAAAGGTCAATTTCAGCGAGGCCAAGCTCGACATTCCGCGCCGCGCGACGCAGCTGACGGTGAGCTGGGCTTTGCCGAAAGGCTGATATATCAGGGCACTGTTATGACGTCACGCCGTCACAGCAGCAGTGCGGCCCCCAAGGACAGCAAAAAGCTGGTCAGCGTCGCGACGATGATCGGCGCGAAGCTGCGCCATCCCTGATCGAGGAGCAGGTGCAGCCGCGCCTTCATCGCAGTGGCGACGATCGCGAGGAGGAGCAGCGCCTGCGCACCCGTCGCGGCGGCATCCTGTGCGGGCTCGGGAATGGTAACCAGCGAATTGATTGCCGCGATGACAAGAAAACCCATGATGAACCATGGCAGGCGGAGCGGAATGCGGCGCTTGGCGCCCGCTTCGCCGCCGCGGCCGAGCCACAGCGCGACGAGCATCAGCATCGGGGCGAGCAGCGCGACGCGCGTCAGTTTGACGATCGTCGCGACCTCGCCCGCGGGCTGCGAGAAGGAAAAGCCGCCGCCGATCGCCTGCGCGACGTCGTGGACCGAAGCCCCGATCAGGAAGCCCGCCTGCGCGTCGCTGAGGCCGAGCTGCGCTGCGAGCACGGGGTAGAGCGTCATCGCCAGCGCGCTCGCGACCGTGATGCCGACGAGGGTGAGGGTGAAGCGCGCCTGATCGATCCGCTTGTCGCCGATCAGCGACCAGAGCGCGAGCGCCGCCGACGCGCCGCAGATCGCGGTCGCGCCGCCCGCGAGCAGGGCGGCCTGCTTGTCCTGCCGAAACAGCGGCGCGGTCGCGACGGTCTGGACGATCACCGCGAGCATGATGAGCAGCAGCAGCGCGAAGGGCAGCGGCCCCAATTCGGCGAGCTGCTCGGCGGTGATCCGCGCCCCGACGAGCACGATGCCGACACGCAGCGCGGTCTGCGACATCAGGTCGAGCCCGGCGTGGGTGCGCTTGTCCTGCGAGAGGAAGGACAGCGCGAGACCGATGAGCAGCCCCATCAGCACGATCGGCGCGGCATAATGGTCGGCAAGCCACGCGGCGGCGAGCGCGGCGATGGCGGTGACGAGGATGCCCGGCAGATATTCGCGCCAGCGATGCCGCGCGGGCGGGTTCGCCTCGAGCTGCATCTCGCCGTAAAGGTCTGCGGCCATCGGCCAGCTTTGTTCGGATGGTTTCACCAACGCTCCCCGCCTCCTTTGCGGAGCCCGCTTCGCATATCCGCGCGCACCGGTCGATAGGCCATTGCTGGCGCGGCACGGGCTTGCTAGAGGCCGCGCTCTATCAGCACCCGTAGCTCAGCTGGATAGAGCGCTGCCCTCCGAAGGCAGAGGCCAGGGGTTCGAATCCCTTCGGGTGCGCCAGATAGCTCCAACCGGCGGTTCCAGCCGGTGACTTCGCGGGAAGCTTTTGGGGGATTGGCGCCGGATGTACGACCTGCTGGCCGGCCTGTCGGTGATCGAAGCTTCGTCCTTTGTCGCCTCTCCGACCGCCGGGCTTTATTGCGCGCAAATGGGCGCCGAAGTGATCCGCGTCGACCAGATCGGCGGCGGCCCCGACTTCCGGCGCTGGCCGGTGACCACGACCAATGACTCGCTCTATTGGGAAAATCTCAACCGCGCGAAAAAGTCGGTCGCGCTCGACCTCGGCCGGCCCGAAGGGCGCGAGCTTTTGCAGAAACTGGTGCGCGCGACGGGCCAGTTCGTCACCAATTTTCCGGTGGGCGGCTTCCTGTCGCACGACAAGCTTGCCGAGGGGCGCGCCGACCTGATCACCGTGCGCGTGATGGGCTGGGCCGACGGCTCGCCCGCGCTCGACTATACGGTGAACAACAGCGTCGGTTATCCGATGCTGACCGGCGCCGGCCCCGATCCGGTCAACCATGTGCTGCCCGCGTGGGATTTGCTGACCGGTGCCTATGCCGCCTTCGCGCTGCTCGCGGCGATCCAGCGGCGGAGCGCGAGCGGCGTGGGCGGCGAGGTGCGGATTCCGCTGTCCGATGTCGCGATCGGGACGGTCGCCAATCTGGGTGGGGTCGCCGAGATGCTTTACACGGGCGATAATCGGCCGCGGCTCGGCAATGCGGTCTATGGCCTGTTCGGGCGCGACTTCGTGACGCGCGACGGGCGGCGCACGATGATCGTCGTTGTCACCCCGCGCCAATGGGTCAATCTGATCGCGGCACTCAATCTCGCCGAAGCGGTCGCCGGGATCGAGGCGGCGCGCGACGTGTCCTTCGCCATCGACGACGGACTGCGTTTCACGCACCGCGACGCGCTCTATCCGCTGTTCGAGGCGGCGATCGCAAAGCGCGATCATGCCGACCTGGCGGCGGCGTTCGACGCGGGCGGCATCGTTCATTCGCCCTACCGCACAATGCACGACGCGGTGCAGGATCCGGCGCTGGTCAACGACAATCCGATCTTCGGCCAGTCCGACAATCCCAGCGGTTTCGTCTATCCCGCGGCGGGCGCCTTTGCGACCTTGCCGCAGCAGGAACGCCAGCAGCCGCGCCCAGCGCCGCGCAACGGCGAGCATAGCGAGGAAATATTGAGCGGCCGCTTGTCGCTTTCGTCGGGCGAGCTTGCCCGCCTGATCGATGCCGGTATCGTCGGCGTCGGATGAACCATGGAGAAATGAAGACATGACCCTGCGCCGCGCCGCCATCGTCGCCCCGATCCGTACCGCCGTCGGCAAGTTCGGGGGCGCGCTTTCGTCGATGACCGCGGGCGAGCTTGGCGCGGTGATATTGAAGGCGCTGATCGAACGGACGAAGATCGATCCGGCGCGCGTCGACGACGTCGTCTTTTCGCAGGGCTATGGCAATGGCGAGGCGCCGAGCATCGGCCATTGGTCGTGGCTCGCCGCCGGGCTGCCGCTCGAGGTGCCGGGCTATCAGCTCGACCGCCGCTGCGGCTCCGGCTTGCAGGCGGTGATCAACGCCGCGATGATGGTGCAGACGGGCATGTCCGACGTCGTCGTCGCGGGCGGCGTCGAATCGATGTCGAACGTCGAACATTATTCGACCGACATTCGCAAGGGCGTCCGCGCAGGGAGCCTCACCCTCCACGACCGGCTGACGCGCGGACGGCTGATGTCGCAGCCGGTCGAGCGGTTCGGGGTCATTTCGGGCATGATCGAAACCGCCGAAAATCTGGCGAAGGATTATGGCATCACGCGCGAGGCGTGCGATGCCTATGCGGCGCGCAGCCACCAGCGCGCGGCGGCGGCGTGGGCGAAGGGGCTGTTCGACGACGAGCTGGTGCCGGTCGAGGTACCGCAGAAGAAGGGCGATCCGGTCGTCTTCGCGCACGACGAAGGCTATCGCGCCGACGCGACGCTGGAAACGCTCGGCAAGCTGCGTCCGCTCGAAGGCGGCGTCGTGACGGCGGGCAATGCGAGCCAGCAGAATGACGCGGCGGCGGCGTGCCTTGTCGTCGCCGAAGACAAGCTCGACGAACTGGGGCTCGAGCCGATCGCCTGGTATCACAGTTCGGCGGCGGCGGGCTGCGACCCGAGCCGGATGGGCATCGGTCCGGTGCCCGCGGTCGAGCGGCTGTTCGCGCGAAGCGGCCTCGGCTGGGGCGACATCGACCTGGTCGAACTCAACGAAGCCTTCGCGCCGCAAGTGCTCGCGGTGCTGAAGGGCTGGGGATGGTCCGACGACGACAGCCGGAACGCGATTTTGAACGTCAACGGCTCGGGCATCTCGCTCGGCCACCCGATCGGCGCGACCGGCGGGCGCATCCTCGCCAATCTGACGCGCGAGCTCGTGCGCCGCGACGGACGTTACGGGCTCGAGACGATGTGCATCGGCGGCGGGCAGGGTATCGCCGCGATCTTCGAGCGCGCCGCCTGAGCGTGCGCGATCTGCGGGATGCTCTGACGGCGGCGCAGGCCTATCGCGGCGCTGCGCAGGCGGCGCTGGCGGAGCGGCTGGCTGCGCGACCGATCGACAGCGATCAGCGCGCGGCGCACGGATTCGCATGGGTCGCGACGATGGTGGCGGCGCTGGAGGCGACGCTCGACTGGTGCGAGTCCGGCCAGGACTCGAACCCGCTCGACGCGAAGATCGCCACGCTCGCTTTCGCCGAAAGCATCGGCCAGCTCGCCGGCGGGCTGCCGATGGGGCAGAACGAGATTTTCCGGCCGGTCGATCTGGGGCTGAGCGTCGAGGCGCGGACGCTCGCCGAAGCCTGCACCGGCCTGCTCGACGCCGATCATGCCGTGACCCGGGCCGCCGTCACCGCCGCACTCGCCGAGGGCCATTGGCCGAGCGAAACGCTGCGCGATGCCGATCTCGACGCGATCCGCGAGCAGTATCGCCGCTTTACCGACGCGGCGATCCTGCCCAACGCGCATAGCTGGCACCTTGCCAACGCGCTGATCCCCGACGCCACCGTTCAGGCGATGGCCGACCTCGGCACCTTCGGTGTGTGCATCCCCGAGGAGTTTGGCGGGCTCGGGCTCGGCAAGCTGGTGATGTGCATCGTTACCGAGGAATTGTCGCGCGGCTGGATCGGCGCGGGGTCGCTCGGCACGCGGTCGGAGATCGCCGGCGAATTGATCGCGACGGGCGGCACCGATGCGCAAAAGGCCGAATGGCTGCCGAAGATCGCGAGCGGCGCGATTTTGCCGACGGCGGTGTTCACCGAACCCGACGTCGGCTCCGACCTCGGCTCGCTTCAGACGCGTGCGCGTCGGACAAGCGATCATTGGGTGATCGACGGCGCGAAAAACTGGATCACCCACGCCGCGCGCTCGGACCTGATGACCTTGCTTGCGCGCACGCTTCCCGACGCGCGGGGCTATGCGGGGTTGTCGATGCTCCTCGTCCCGAAGCCGCGCGGGACCGAGGCCGATCCTTTCCCCGCCGAGGGGATGAGCGGCAGCGAGATCGAGGTGCTCGGCTATCGCGGGATGCGCGAATATGCGCTGCAATTCGATGCGATGCGCGCGCCCGCCGACGCGCTGCTCGGCGGTGCGGAGGGACAGGGGTTCAAGCAATTGATGCGCACTTTCGAAGGCGCGCGGATCCAGACCGCGGCGCGCGCCGTCGGCGTCGCGCGGCGCGCGATCGAGCTCGGGCTCGATTATGCGCTTGCCCGCAAACAGTTCGGCCGGGCGATCATCGATTTCCCGCGCGTCGCCGACAAGCTGGCGATGAGCCTCGTCGATTTCGTGATGGCGCGCGAGCTGAGCTATGCTGCGGCGCGCGCGAAGGACGGCGGCAAACGCTGCGATATCGAAGCGGGGATGGCCAAGCTGCTCGCCGCGCGCGCCGCCTGGTCGAACGCCGATGCGAGCCTGCAGATCCACGGCGGCAACGGCTATGCGCTCGAATATGAGATCAGCCGGCTGCTCTGCGATGCGCGCATCCTCAATATCTTCGAGGGCGCCGCCGAGATTCAGGCGCAGGTGATCGCGCGCGGGCTGGTCGAGGGCCGCAACTAGAGCCAGAGCAGGGGCTGCCGCACGGGGAAGTTGCGCACGACCTCACCAATGACGGGGTCGGGGTCGAGGCGCTGCCAGAGCGCCAGCCAGTCGCCGCGTTTCTGCGCGAGGCCGCCGAAGAGCAGGCTCGGCTGACGCACCGGGAAGCCGTCCCAATATTCGATGTCGGGCGGCAGCGGCCATTTTGCCTTGTCGGCGATGAAGGGCGCCATCCACGCGATCGCGCCGCCGATCGAGCGGCCGTCGGCGGTCTTCCAACCGATGAGGTTGGCGCCGCCGAGCAGCCACGCCGACGCGGCGAGCACGTCGAGGTTGAAGAGGGCATAGGCATAGGGTTTGGTGCGTGCGAGTTCGAGCGGCTGGCGGCCGTCGGGGGTGATCTGCGTCGGGATGATGATCGTCCGGAGCCGGGTGCGGGCATCGGCGAGAATGTCGTCGCGGCCGAGCAGCGCAGCAAAGGAGGCCGCCTGTAGCAGCCAGCAGGTGCCGTGGTTGTTTTCCTCGTCGCGTTCCTCGGTGCCGAAGGGCGAGGTGGTGAGCCAGTCCAGATAGGCGGCGAACCAGCCCTCGACGCCCGCGCGGATCGCGGTATAGCCCGGCGCATTGCGCCGTGCGAACAGCGCTGCGGCGCGCGCGACCTCGACGATCTGCAGCGTGTCGATCACCCCGATCGCGCGGCCGCTGTTGACGCCGATGATCGCCTGCGCATGGTTGAGGTTCGGGTTCATCCGCGTCTTCGGATCGACGAACCACGCTTGTAGGTGGCGCATCGCGGCGTCGGCGAAGCGCGGCTCGCGGGTGAGATCCCACAGCGCCGCGAGCGCGGGGACGGTGCGCCCAAACGCGATCAGCGCGTCGCGGTGACCGTCGAACTTGTCGGGGTTCGAGCGGCCGTCGCGGCGGACATAGGGACCGCCGGGGTTCGCCGGATCGGGCCACCAATAATCGCCTTCCGAATAATAATCCTGCGGTCCGGCGGGGCTGCGCGGCGCGGGGATCGCCGCAATCGTGCGCGGCTCGGCGGCGAGCAGGGCTTCGGCTTGCGGCAGCAGGCGGCGGCGCTCGATCGCGCGAATGTCGAGCGTGCCGGGCTGCGGGCGCGCCCATGCCGCGGGCGCGGCGAGCAGCGCGGCGAGGAGCAGGGCGCGGCGGGCGATCATCCCTCCTCCTTTTGCGCACCGTTCGCCGGCGGCAAGGAAAAAGCCGCCGCCGCGGACGGAGTCGCGGCGGCGGCCAGGATAGCCCAAGGGAGTCGGGCTAAACTCGCTGACTTCACAGGCGGACCCGGAAGCCGAAGAAATATTGCGTGCCGCTGCGCGACACCTCGGCGATGCTGTCGTATCCGCCCTTGTACATGATGTCGTTGGTGCCGGTGACGTTGAGCGCCTGCAGCTTGAGCTGGACATTGTCGGTGAGATTATATTGCGCCGAGAGGTTGATATAGGTCGCGCCGCGAATTTCGCGGTTGGTGCCGCTGTTCGGCTTGTAATAGCCCGAGCGATAGCGAAGGTTGGCGCGCAGCGAGAGGCCCCATTTCTCGAACCACACCGACCCGCTGGCGGTCCATTTCGACAGCCCGATCAGGTTCGCCGGATCCACATAATCGGCGATCGGCGAGGTGTCGGGATATTCGAAATTGGCGAAGGCGCGGTTGACCGATCCCTGGATGCCGAGCCCGTCGAGCGGACCCGGAAGCCAGGTGAAGGCGTGGCTCGCGGTCGCCTCGATCCCGTAGAGATGCCGCGTTTCGCCGTCGTTCGTCGGGGCGACCGGCGCGATGGTGACGGTCTCGGTCACCGGCGCGCCGCCGTCGCGGATCGTCGTGATCGTGATGTCGGAGGGGATCGGCTCCTCGGCGCTGATCACCGTGCCCTTCGCCCATTTATAATAGCCCGCGATCGAGAGCAAAGTGTCCTCTGACGCATAGAGCTCAAGGCTCGCGTCGAGGTTCCACGCGCGCAGGGGCTTGAGGTTCGGGTTGCCGGTGGTCGCGTCGAAGATGATATTGTCGAGCCCGGTCCCCGCCGAGGGGTTGAGCCGGATGCCCGCGCCGAAGCTTTCGATTCCCGACCGCGCAATCGCGCGATAGGCGGCGAGGCGCAGCTTGACCTCTTGCGACAGGTCGAAGGCGATGTTCGCGCTCGGCAGGAAATAATTATAGCTGCCCTTGGCGCGGTTGGTCTGGAGCGCGCCGTTCGGATCGGGGTCGACGCTGTAGCTGTCGCCGGCGGTGTCGATCGTGATCACATAGGGCTGGCGATAGCCGATCGAGGTGATATCGGTCTTGACCCAGCGCAGCCCGATATTACCGCTGAACGGCACGCCGGCGGCCTGCGATTCGAAATTGGCGAGGCCATAGAGCGCATAGATGCGTTCGGTGACGTCGATGTCGCTCGGATCGCGGCCGTCGGTCGGATAGGGCAGCGCGTCGTCGCCGCCGGTGAAGGTGCGGAATAGGCAGTCGTTGTCGAACGTCGCCCAGCGCGTGACGTTGGTTCCCATGCCCTGCATGTAGCTGGTGGTGGTAAAGGGCACGCGGCAGTTCCGGTTCGCCTGCGCGATCAACTGGGCCGGGGTCGCGCCGTCGATTGCGGCCAAAGTATTGAGGTTGTTGTTGCGCGCATTGTCGTTGGTGCGATGATGGTCCGAATAGCGGCCTCCGGCCTTGACCGAGGTGATGAAGCCGTCGAGTTCGCGCTCGACGTCGAGCCGCCCGGCCCAGATCCGGTCGCGGCGGTCGGTGACGAAGCGGTTGCGCGCATAGACCGAATTGGCCGCGGTGGTCTGGAACAGGTCGTGGTCGGTGATGTCGAAATCCTCGAACTCGACGCTCGGCACGACATCGTCGTCCAGATAGGAGAGCGTATAGCCGACGCGGCGGTTCGATCGCATCCGCGTCGCCTTTTGCGTTTCGGTGCGGTGGCTGTCCGAATAGGATCCGTCGAAGCTGACCGTCCAGCGATCGGGGGCCCAGATGAGGTCGAGCCCGCCGCCCTTATAGGTTTCGTTGCGCTGACGCGTTTCGAGCTGGTTCTCGATATTCGAATTGCCGCGATAGCTGATCAGCGCGCCGGGCGAATAGCCGTTGCTGCCGTCGCCGATGACCAGCGGCTCGAGGCCGCGCAGTCCTTCGGGAATGCCCAGCACGTTGCGGTCCTCGAGGCTGCGGCGCTTCGAATATTGGCCGTCGATCGAAATCTCGAATTCGGGCGACGGGCGCCACTGGATCGCGCCGATCAGCCCGTCGCGAATCTCCGAGGTCTTTTGGGTGCGGAAGCTGCGCGAGGAGGTCGGGAAATAAAAATCGCCGATGGTCTCGCCGACCGTCACGCCATTGGCGGCGCGCGGCCCTTCGGCGAAGGTGCAGTTGATATTGGCGCCCGCCGCCGCCTGCGTCGCGGCATTGCCGGTCAGCTGCCAGGGATTGTTCGCCGAAGTGTTGCAGAGCTGAAAGGTTGAATTGCCGTTGTAATAATCCTCGGGCGCGCTCGTGTCCTGGCGCTGGTAACCGATCGACACGCCGATATCGCCGAGCCCGGTTTCATATTGGTCGGTGTAGGAGAAATTGGCGCGATAGCCGAGCCCGTCGTGCTGATAGACGTCGTCGTCCTGCGGCTGAAAATCGCCGCGCACCTCGAACTGGATGCGGCGCTTGCCGTAATCGAGCGGCTTCATCGAGCGAAGCTCGATCACCCCGCCGACGCCGCCCTCGAGGAAGTCGGCGCGCTGGGTCTTGTAGACGAGGACGCCGTTGACCAGTTCGGACGGGAATTGCTGGAAGGCGACCGAGCGGTCGGGCCCCGCGGTCGATACCTCGCGGCCGTTGAAGGTCGAAAAGCTCAAGGTCGGACCGAGGCCGCGCACCGATAGCTCGTTGGCATTGCCCTTGAAGCGGTCGGCCGAGACGCCGACGATGCGCTCGAGCGTGTCGCCGACCGAATTGTCGGGGCTCGCGCCGATTTCGTCGCTGACTAGGCCGTCGACGACGACGTCGGCAGCGCGCTTGAATTCGATCGAACTGCGCTGCGTCGCGCGAGTGCCGGTGACGAGGATTTCGTCGCCGCCATCGACCGCCGCCGGCGGTTCGCCTTCGATTTCAGCGGGCGCTTCCTGCGCCCATACGGGCATGGCGGCGAACAGCGCCGCGGACGCCAGCAAGGCGGTGCGGGTCGGCAGGACCGATGATGACTTCATTTCCCTCTCCTTTTTATGCCGCCCCTGGACTTGCGGCGCGGACCCGGTTGATACCGGTGTCAATTTCAGTTGTTATACAACTTACAAAATGTATTACAACTTTAAAGGGAGAAGTCAATCTTTCGAGAGAGGGGCGGTTATGAACCGCCCCTCTCTATTTTATCGAGGATTTTCGGGGTTTTTTCGCCAAGTCGTACATCGCGGTTCCGGCGAGCAGATAGGCGCCGCTGCCGTAGAATTGCGTTTCCTTTGCCGAGACGCTGTCGGGGCGGTCGCCGACCTGCTGGACCCAACCGAGCATGCCGTCGGGCTGGACCGCGCGGCCGAGCGCCGCCCAGCCGCGCACCGCGGCGGGTTCGTAAGTCGCGCGGTCGAGCAGGCCGTTGTCGACCCCCCATGCGAAGGCATAGGTGAAGAAGGCGGTGCCGCTCGATTCGGGGGGCGTGCCGGGATCGTCGTCGAGCAGCGAGGCGGGCCAATAGCCGTCGGCCTTTTGCAATGTCACGACTCGGGCCGCCATGTCCTTGAACAGCTTTTCATAAGTGGGGCGGTGCGGGTCGTTCTTGCCCAGCACCTGCAGCACGCGGACGAGACCGCCCATGACCCAGCCGTTGCCGCGGCTCCAGAGCAGTTTGCGTCCCTTGGCATCGCGCATGTCGAAAAAGCGGCTGTCGCGAAAATAGAGTTGTTCCGCCGGGTCGAAGAGATAGTCGGTCGTCGCCTTCCATTCCTCGTGCACGAAGTCGGCGTAACGGCGGTCGCCCGTCGCTTGCGCCAGCCGGAGCATCGTCGGCGGCGCCATGAACAAGGCGTCGCACCAGCACCAGCGGTCGGTGCATGTGGACGTGCCCTTGCCGGGCGCGACGGGGATGAATTCGAGCCCGATCGTCGGCCGGTTGGCGAGGACATGGTCGAAATAGGCGCGCATCGGGGCGATCGCTTTCTTGCCCGCGCCATTCTGCGCCGCCCACAGCCAGGCCTGTCCGATCAGCTGGTCGTCGGCGTGGAAGGGCAGGTCGCCCATTTGCCATTGTTCGGCGCGGCCGAGGTCGAGCAGCGGCTGCGCATAAGCCTTGTCGCGGTTCGCAAGCTCGGTCAGCGCGACCCAGAAGGTCGCCTGCTGCCAGTCGCGCACCTCGCGCACGCTCTTGCGCGCCGCGGGCATCGTCGCCCAATTGGTCCGGTTCGCGAGCTGCCAGTCGGCGACGCGGCGCGTATCGGCGAGGATCGCGGCGGGTTGCGGCATCACGGGTTCGGCAGGCGCCGCCACGACGGCCGGAGCGGTCATCAGAATCGAAAACAGGCTCAGCGACATGGCATATCCTCTCCCTTTCAAGCCGGCCGGGCTTTTCGCCTTGACACCGGTGACATACCTCTTCCCTTTTGGCTCGAGTGTCAATAATGTTGTCACACAACTATCTTTTTGTAACGATGAGGGGATGGAATGCCGAAGATCGTGTCAGCCCGGGTGATATTGACCTCGCCGGGCCGGAATTTCACGACGCTGAAGATCGAATGCGACGACGGCACGACCGGCGTCGGCGATGCGACGCTCAACGGCCGCGAGCTTGCGGTGGCGGCCTATCTGTCGGAGCATGTCGTCCCCTGCCTGATCGGGCGCGACGCGCACCGGATCGAGGATATGTGGCAATTTCTCTACAAGGGCGCCTATTGGCGCCGCGGCCCCGTGACGATGACGGCGATCGCGGCGGTCGACATGGCTTTGTGGGACATCAAGGGCAAGCTCGCGGGCCTGCCGGTCTATCAATTGCTCGGCGGCGCCGCGCGCGAGGGCTGCATGGTCTATGGCCATGCCAATGGCACGACGATCGAAGACACGATCGAGGCCGCGCTCGATTACCAGCGGCAGGGTTACAAGGCGATTCGCCTGCAATGCGGCGTGCCCGGGATGGCATCGACCTATGGCGTCAGCAAGGACCGCTATTTCTATGAGCCCGCCGACAATGACCTGCCGACCGAGAATGTCTGGTCGACCGCGAAATATATGCGTGTCGTCCCCGAGCTCTTCGCCGCGGCGCGCGAGGCGCTCGGCTGGGATGTGCATCTGCTCCACGACATCCACCACCGGCTGACCCCGATCGAAGCGGCGCGGCTCGGCAAGGACCTCGAGCCTTATCGCCCCTTCTGGATCGAGGATGCGACCCCGGCGGAGGATCAGGAGGCGTTCCGCCTGATCCGCCAGCATACGACGACGCCGCTCGCGGTGGGGGAGATTTTCTCGTCGGTCTGGGATTGCAAGCATCTGATCGAGAACCGGCTGATCGACTATATCCGCGCGACCGTGCTCCACGCCGGCGGCATCACCCATATGCGCCAGATCGCTTCGCTCGCCGATCTGCATCAGGTCCGCACGGGCTGTCACGGCGCGACCGACCTATCGCCGGTGACGATGGCGGCGGCGCTGCATCTGGGGCTCGCGATCCCCAATTTCGGCATCCAGGAATATATGCGCCACACGGCCGAGACCGACGCGGTCTTTCCGCACGCCTGGCGCTTCGCGGACGGCATGCTCCATCCGGGCGATGCGCCCGGCCTCGGCGTCGAGATCGACGAGACGCTCGCCGGGACCTTTCCCTATGCCCGCGCCTATCTGCCGGTGAACCGGCTCGAGGACGGCACGATGTGGAGTTGGTGATGCGGCCGAAGATTCTTGCCTTCCCGTACCGAACAAAAACGCCTCAACGTCGAACGCGTAATTCATGGGCACTGGCCCTAGTCAGCTTCGCGGCGCGATGATAACGCAGCATCCATGGCGGTAACCAAGGCGGCATCGCTGGCCGATGATCTGGTCCAGCGTTTCGAGGAGCAGATCGAGACGGGCGAAATGCCCGTCGGATCGCGTTTCCCGACCGAAAAAGAGATCACCGAGACGTTCGGCGTCAGCCGCACCGTCGTGCGCGAGGCTTATTCAAGGCTCGCGGCGCGCGGGCTGCTGGTGTCGCGGCGCGGATCGGGCGCCTATGTCCCCGACGGCGCGCAATATCGCGCTTTTCAGGTCACGGCGGAGGAAATCGGCGAGATCGACGATGTGCTGCGGCTGCTCGAAATGCGCATGGGGTTCGAGGTCGAGATGGCCGATCTCGCGGCGCGGCGGCGGACCGATGCCGATCTCGCGGCGCTGCGCCGGACGCTCGACGCGATGGAGGAAAGCCGCGACGTCGATGCGTCGGTCGCCGCCGACGCCGCTTTTCATGCCGCGATCGCCAGCGCGACCGGCAATCCCTATTACCTCCGCTTCACCCAATTTCTCGGCGTGCGGCTCGTGCCGTCGCGGCGGCTCTATCTGCAAGGCGACGATCCGGTCCGGCACCAGCGTTATGCGCACACGATAAACCGCGACCATGAAGCGATCGTCGTCGCGATCGAGGCGGGCGACCCCGTCGCCGCGCGCCGCGCCGCGCGTCGGCACATCGAAAAGTCGATCCAGCGCTATCGCGGCTTGAAAGAGAGTCGTTAGCGGAACGAATCGGGCGCCGCGGCGGGGCCGAATATGGGCCGGACGGGAAATTAGCTGGCTACCGACCTTGATTTCGACTCGTGATGCTCTATTCCAACCCGCGTGCAAGGCGACCCCGACAATTACCTCAGCCTGCTGTCCGCCGCGCAGATTGAAACGTTGCGGCACGTTTACGAGCACAAAAATTCCAAGCAGATCGCTCGCCTGATGCACGTATCACCGCACACCGTCGACGAACGGGTGCGTCGCGTGTTGAAAAAACTTAATGTTTCCAACAGAATCGAAGCGGCGCGTATACTCGCTGTTAACGGTGTCTTCGATGATGTTACCCCTTATCAGCCTTTGACATATCAATTGATCGACCTAGGCGAGGTTCCCCCGGCCGCCGATGCCGAAGCGGGGCGCAGTTCGTTTCGGCGATTTTTCGACATTGGTTCGCCATTTCCTACCGCGTCCCAGCCGGCCAACCGGCATGGGTTGATGGAAAGGATAATCTGGCCGATCCTGATCGCAGTAGCGACGATTTTGGCTTTTTCCGCCCTCTATTCGATCCTTGTCGGACTCGGTCGCGTTCTGACCTGATGTTCGAACGAATGCTGCGGGGGGGAACCGGTAGCATTCTTTTTCAAGGAAAAAGATGATGCTGAATCAACGAGTTTCTGCTGCGAAGAAAATCGCTTCCGAGCTGCATCTGGCCGAAGACGCCATCGACGAGGCGATGATCCGAATCGCCCAGCTCGCCGCGACGCTGCCCACCGCGCGCCGCGAGACGAACATGTCGGCGATCGTCGGCCAGGAAGCGATGGCGAAGGTCGCGCAGGCGCTCGCCGCTGCCGGCGAGGTCCGCCAGCTGTTGACCGACGCGCATCTGGCGCTGACCGTGACGCAGAAGGAAGTCGGCCTCGGCACGCGCATGTTCGGCGCGGGCGTCAAGCCGGCGAGCGCGAAGCTGGTCGACGAAGGCAGCAACGATCGTCAGGGCGCCGACGCGCCGGCGTTCGCGAAGGCCGGCTGATCCGCAAGAAAGGTTGACTGCCACAATGTGGTCCGTGGCGATCTATTATGCCGTTCTGCTCATCACCGTCGCCGTCGCGATTCGTCGCGGCGGACCGCTCGAGCGCTGGGCAGCCTATACGGCATTGATCGCTTCGGTCCTCACGACGGCCTTGACGCCTTTTCCGACCTGGACCAACATCGAGGTCAATATCTTCATCATCGACGTGCTGGTTTTGATGAGCTTCTGGTTCATCGCCATGCGGACGCAGAGTTTCTGGCCTTACTGGATCACCGGATGGCAGCTGATCGCCATTTTCGGCCATATCCAGAAGCTCATGTTCTCGGAGATATTGGCGCGGCCCTATTCGCTGCTCTCGGTGTATATTTCCTATCCGATCCTGTTGCTGATCATCTACGCATCGGGGTCGTCCAGTCGGCGGAATGACGTGACGGCCTGATATGTGGCTCCCCAGGGGCATCATCACATGCAGCCATTTTCGAACCAAGAAATTGCCGAGCTGAAATCGCGGGTCAACCAGATCCACGAGCTGCTCGCGGGCCTCGGCGAAGAATCGCCGTCCGCCGCCACGCGCGGCGCCGAGACCGTCCGCGGCGACGCGCCGGCGGGCGCGGGGCTGCTCGATCAATTGTCGCTCAGCATCCAGATCCGGCGCATTCGCCGCAGCCATTTCGGCACCGCCGAAATGTCGGGGCCGGTCTGGGACATGATGCTCGACCTGATGCTCGCGGGCGCGCACGGCCGCGTGCTCAGCGCCAGCGATCTCGCGACCGGCGCGGGGGTTCCGCTGTCGTCGGGGCTGCGCATGATCGCATCGCTCGAACAGCGCGGGCTGGTGTATCGCTCGATCGACGAACGCGATCGCCGCCGCACGATCGTGCGTCTGAGCGACGGCGGGGCCGAGCGCATGGCGAGCTATTTCGAAAAGATCGGCGACGTCCGCCAGGCTTTCCCCCCGCTGGCGGCCTAGGGCTCCAACCCTTGGGATCGGGTGCGGGGGCGACTGGTCGCGCGCACCGCACCCGGTCCCTCCTATTCGGTCATTTCTTTCATCATCCGGTCGACCTTGATCATCGCCTCGCGCTTGATCTGGCAGATGCGCGCCGCGCTGACGTCGAGCGTCAGCCCGATTTCGTGCAGGTTGAGCTCTTCGAAGAAATAGAGCTGGAGTACCATCTGCTCGCGTTCGGACAGGCGGCCGACGCACTGGCGCAGCGCCCCCATCAGATCCTCCTGCTCGCAGCGTTCGTCGGCGCCGGCATCGTCGTCGGCCGCGAGAAAGGCGCCGATGTCGGTCAGCTCGTCGAGCGAAGTCGAGCGGCCGTGCGTCGCATTGCGTTCGAGCGCGAAATAATCCTCCGCCGACATGTCGAAGGCGACCGCCATCTCGGCCGCGGTCGGCGCGCGCATCAACTGCTGTTCGAGCGCGCCGCGCATCGCCTGGATCCGCTTCGCCGCGACCATCGCCGAGCGGCCGACATCGGCTTCGCGGCGCAGCTGGTCGATCATCGCGCCGCGGATGCGCGTCGTCGCATAGGTGGCAAAGGCGAAGCCGCGCTCCTCATAGTGGCGGCTCGCCTCAATCAGCGCGATCAGCCCGGTCTGAATCAGGTCGTCGAGCTCGCTCGTCCGCGACACGCGCGAAAAGACCTGCCACGCGATCTTGCGGACTAGCGGCGCATATTCCTCGACCAGCGCCTCGACGCTTTCGCCATAGCCGCGCGTACCCGGCGCTCGGCCGCTCGCGGCAAATTGCTCGGCGGGCTCAATTCTCATGCACTTGGTCCTCCATGGGGGCGTCGAGCCCGGACGCGAGGCGCGGCACTTCGGCGCCGATCGTCGCGACGATTTCGGTCTGCTTGGTCGCCGGAATCTCGAGATAGGAGATGACCGCGACATCAGGGAAAGTGGCGCGCACGAGGCGCGAGAGGGCGGAACGGCAGATCGGCGAGGCGACGAGCGCGAAGCTGCGCGTCTGGAGCAGCAGCGGTTCGACGGCCTGCCCGACCTGCTCGATGATCGTCATCGCCATGCCGTGCTCGAACGGCCATTCGGCGGCGGGATTGGCGCGCACCGCCTGGTTGAGCAGCATCTCGATCTCGGGGCTGAAGGTGACGACGGGCAGCGGCATCCGGCTCGGCACGATCGTCTGGACGATCAGCGCGCCGATGCGTTGGCGCACCGCTTCGACAAGGTCGATTTCGCCGAGCTGCTGCGCTGAGAGCGCGACCATCGCCTCGGCGATCTTGCGGAAATCGCGCAGCGGCACGCGCTCGACGAGCAGCGATTTGCAAAGGCTCGCGACGCGCGGCAGCGCATAGCCCTGCGGGCTGAGATTCTGCGCGAGCTGCGGATAATGCGTCTTGAGATTGTCGATCAGCGCCTGCGCATCGTCGATGCCGAACAGCTCGGCGGCCGATCCGACGATGCTGTTGTTGAGGTGCGTCGCGACGACGGTGGCGGGGTCGACGACGGTATAGCCGGCCGCGATCGCGTCATTCTGCATCGCCTTCGGGATCCACAGCGCGTCGAGGCCGAAGGTCGGGTCCTTGCATGGCCGGCCGGTGACCTGGCGCACGAGGTCGCCCGAATCGAGCGCGAGCATTTCGTTGGGGAAGACCTCGTCCTCGCCGACGATCACCCCGGCGACCGAGATGCGATAGACGTTGCCGGGCAGCGACAGGTCGTCGCTGACCTTCACCGGCGGGATAACGAAGCCCAATTCCTTCGACAATTGGCGGCGAATGCCGGTGATGCGCGTCATCAGCGGCGAGCCCTTGCGTTCGTCGACGAGGGTGACGAGCGCATAGCCGATCTCGAGCTGGCACGCGCTCGCGTCGCTGACGTCGGCCCATTCGATGAGCGAGGGGTCGGGCGCGGGCGCGGCGGGCTCAGGCAGGCCGGCGACCGCGGCTTCGGCGCGGCGGAGCTGCCAGCCGATCGCGAAGGAGAGCGCGGCGGCGGGCAGGATCAGCATCTGCGGCATCGCGGGAACGAGGCCGAGGATGAAGAGGATGCCGCCGACCGCCATCCAGATGACGGGCGAGGAGAATTGGCTGCCGATCTGGCCGCTGAGGTCGAAGGGCGAGGAGACGCGGGTGACGATCGCGGCGGCGGCGATCGAGAGCAAAAGCGCCGGAATCTGCGCGACGAGCGCGTCGCCGATCGCCAGCGTGATGTAAGTGCTGCCGGCTTCGGACAGGCTGAGCCCATGGCTGAAGATGCCGAGGATCAGCCCGCCGACGATGTTGACGAACAGGATCAAGAGGCCAGCGACCGCGTCGCCCTTCACGAATTTCGAGGCGCCGTCCATCGAACCGTAGAAATCGGCTTCGGTGCCGACCTCGACGCGGCGCGCCTTGGCTTCTTCGGGGGTGAGCAGCCCGGCGTTGAGATCGGCGTCGATCGCCATCTGCTTGCCGGGAAGCGCGTCGAGGGTGAAGCGCGCCGACACTTCGGACACGCGGCCCGCGCCCTTGGTGATCACGATCAGGTTGATGATCATCAGCACGAAAAAGACGAACAGGCCGACGATATAGTCGCCGCCGATCAGCACCTGGCCGAACGCCTCGATGACATGGCCCGCCGCTGCGGTCCCCTCATGCCCGTGGACGAGCACGACACGCGTCGAGGCGACGTTCAATGCGAGGCGGAACAAGGTCGCGAGCAGCAGCACGGTCGGAAAGGCCGAAAAGTCGAGCGGTTTCGACGCCTGTAGCGCGACCATCAGGATCAACAGGCTGATCATGATGTTGGCGACGAAGCTGATGTCGAGGATCAGCGGCGAAACCGGGATCACCATCAGCCCGACGACGATCAGCATCCCCGCCGGCAACGCCGAGACGCTGGCGATGCGGCCGATGTTGCGAAGGTTGAAGCCGGCGGTCATGCCGCGCCTCCCGAAAGCGACGCGAGCCGCCGATAGGCATCGGCGGCAAAGCCCATCGAGAGCTTTTTGGGCATAGGCTGAATATCCATCATCTGGAGCGGCGGGCGACCCCCGCCGGCGTTCGCCAATCCGCTCGAGCTGCTCGCCTGCGCGTGCCAGCTCGAGGGAGCGAAGGGCTTCATATTTTCGATCTTGCCGCCCTCTTCGAGCTTTACGCGAAAGCGTTCGCGGATCTCGGCGAGGCTGCGCATGTTGCCGTCGGCGGCATAGAAGACCGACCGGTTCGCGGCCGCGGCCTCGGGCATCATCGACGCGCCGGGCTGATCGGGATTGGCCTCGAGTGCCGCGAGGAATTTGGCGGCGCCGCCGCTGCCGAGGAAATGCGCGAGATAGAGGTCGACGGGCTCGGCGCCGCGGCCGATCCGGCTTTCGAGATAGGCGCGATTGTCGCCGGTCAGCGCGGCGGCCATGTTCGACGCGGCGGCGGGATCGTCGCGCAGGTCGAAGATCTGCTGGCGGAGCGCGGGGTCGGCGACGCTCAGCCGGCCCGACGCATCGCGGCCGATCGCATCGGCGGCCCAGGCGAGGCCGTGGTTCGCGCCATGGCGGTCGAGCGTCGCGAGCCAAGTCTGTTTGGTGAATTGATAGAGGCCGCGCGCCGACGAGGTCGACGCCTGGGCGGCGGGATTATAGCCGCTCTCGACGCGCGCGACGTCGAACAGATAGTCGAAATCAATTCCCGATCGCGCCGACGCGCTCTGCACCGCGTCGAGCACGGGTGCGGCGATGCGGTTGGCGCTCTGGGGATTGTTGATTGCGTTCATGGCTTTGGTTCCGCTTGTTCAGCAGACCAAAAGCAATCATCGTGCCATTTTCCGTGATGGCGCGTAAATTGTTAGGTTATCAGTAGCTTAAAGCCGCGCCTCGCGGTCGCGTGCCGCGAATGTCGTGGCTCTTGTCAATCCTCTGACGCGTCCAGTTCTTCAAGATGTTGACGCGGACAGCGGCGGCTTCGAGCTGGTTCAGCGTCTGGCCGATCAGCGCGCGCGCGCGATGTTCGCTACCCGCGGGGACCGCTGCGCCGCGAAACAGGATCACCGCGGTGGCCAGTTCTTCGGTCGCGGCGACGATCGCGCCGGCATCATGCCCGTCGAGCGCGCCAACAAGCGTGTTGAGCCGCGCCTGAACCTCTTCCATCTGCGCCAGCATCATTCGGCCCCGCGGCCATGGAAGTCGAGCATCGCGCTCGCGATGATCGCGGGGTGGACACCATAGCTGCCGTTCGCGATCGCGGTGCGCAGGGAGGCGACGCGCGCAACGTCGACCGGCGGGGCTTGGTCGGCCAGGCTGCTGGCGAGGCGCGTCAGCTTTGCGGCCGGCAGATTTTCCTGCGCCGGTTGAAGCTGCGCGGGCGTGCGCATCGCCGCGACATTTTCGCTGGCGACCCGGCGCAACGGGACGGCGCGGCTGGCGGCGCCGACTGGTCCGATCTTGCTGTCACCCGACATAAAAGCCTCCATCCGGTGCCGTCAGAAAAGTGACGGCGCGGTTCACGAAGGCTTTAACGGACGGTGTCGGCGGCGATTAAGGGCGCTTGCCTGAAAAAAACAAAAGAAAGGCCCGGCGCCGTCGGAAAGCCGACAGGCCGGGCCAATGAATGGGGTGCGAGGGTGAGGATCAGTTTTGCAGGATGGCGCGGCCGGGACCGGTGACGGTGGCGCTGAACTTCGACTTTTTGTCGTCGCCGCGCAGCGTGATCGTCTCGCCGACGCGGCCGTCCTCGGCGGCGATCGCGGCATAGCTGATCGAATAGCTTTGGGCGTCGATCGTGACGCGGACATTGTCGCCGCGGCGGATCACGGGGGCACTCTGCGCGGGGCGGGCATAGCCTGCGGCCGCAGGTACGGCATCGACGGGACCCGTCATCGGCACGCGCAGGCGCCAGCCGAGCGGGTCGCAGCGCACTGCGAGCGTGCGCGCGTCGATCGCGGTGATCGACGCCTGTTCGGGACAGCGCGCGAGCTTGATGCGGCGATCGATCGGCGTCGCGGTGCGGCCCAAGGCGTTGGCGACCGTTGCGGTCAGCGCATCGATCGATTGCCAGTCTTCGGTCGCCTGCTGGGCCCCGGCACCATAGGGGGCGGCGATGGCGCAGGCGGCAAGGCCGGCGAGAATTTTGCGGGACAAGGTCGATCTCCTTCGGTCCGGTTGGCTCGCCCGATGATTTGGGTCTCCCGATATTTTGCAGGAAGCGTGCCAGTCGCGGTTTGACGCGCGGTTTTGCTGGAGGGCGCGCGGCATCGTCGGTTTTTTGACGAGGGCAATCGGGTTCCGCCGCACGATCTCAATAACTAACTGAATTATAAGGAAAAAATACTTTTGGCACGGCCATTGCATCCTGCCTTGGTGTATTTCCGCGCGTCCATGCCAGCTGGCCGGGCCCGGGATGAAAGGCCGCCGCCGGTGGGCGGCAATGGAAGGAACGGGATGATGGCATCCGAGAAACTCTTTGGCCTGCATGCGACGGCGCTTCAGCTGCGCAGCCAGCGCATGATGATGCTCGCGTCGAACATCGCGAACGCTGCGACGCCGAATTACAAGGCGCGCGACATCGACTTCGCCAAGGCGCTCGACCTCGCGCAGCAGGGCGCTTCGACCGAAGGCGCGATTGCATATCGCGTGCCCGTTCAGGCGTCGCTCGACGGCAATACCGTCGAGATGGCGACCGAGCAGACCGCCTATGCCGAAAACGCGCTCGCCTATCGGTCGAGCCTTTCTTTCCTCAGCGGCCGTATCAACACGCTGTCGCGCGCGCTGAAGGGCGAATGACGATGAGCAATTTCTCCGTCTTCGACATCAGCGGCCGCGCGATGTCGGCGCAGCTCGTCCGGCTGAACACCACGGCATCGAACCTCGCCAACGCGGGGACGGTCGCGGGCAGCGAGGCGGGCGCCTTCCGCTCGCTGAAGCCCGTGTTCCGCACCGTGATGGACGACCACGGCCGCGCGACGGTCCAGATCGATCAGGTCACGACCTCGAAAATGGCGCCGTCGAAACGCCACGACCCCACCAATCCGCTCGCCGACGCCGACGGCAATGTCTGGGAAGCCGCGGTCGATAGCGCCGCCGAGCTGGTCGAGATGGTCGAGACCGCGCGCCAGTATCAGAACAATGTCCAGGTCCTCGAAACCGCGAAGGGCCTGATCAACGAAACCCTCAGGATGGGACAGTAAGATGAGCGTCAACAGCATCACCAACAACAACCCCGTGATCCACCCCAAGGGCACCAGCCAGCAGATGGATCAGGGTGATTTCCTGCGCCTGATGACCGCGCAGCTGTCGCAGCAGGATCCGTTCAACCCGGTCGATAATCAGCAGATGGTCGCCCAGATGGCGCAATTCTCGAGCCTCGCCGGGATCAGCGAAACGAACAATGTGCTCGCACAGATTTCGGAGCAGCTCACCGCGCAGACGCAGCTGCTCAAAGACATCAAGGCCGCCACCCCGGCGCCCGTCCCCACCACCCAGGAAGGATAAGTCCATGTCATTCTATACGTCGCTTTCGGGCCTCAAGGCTTCGCAGACCGATATGTCGGTCATCTCGAACAATATCGCGAATGCCGGCTCGGTCGGTTTCAAGCGCAGCAAGGCGCAGTTCGGCGACATCTTCGCTTCGTCGCCGACCCAATCGACGAAGACGATCGCGGGCCAGGGCACGCGCCTGAACGGCATCACCCAGCAGTTCACGCAGGGCTCGTATGAGGCGAGCGAAAAGACGCTCGACATGGCGATCGTCGGCGAGGGTCTGTTCATCGTGAAGGGCAACCCGCCGACCGAAGCGATCACCTATACGCGCAACGGTTCGTTCGAACCGACCCCCGACGGCTATGTCATCGACACGACCGGCGCGAAGCTGCAGCTGCTGCCGGTCGATGCCGACGGCAATGTCACCAGCAACACGCTCGCCGGCGCCTTTGACCTCCAGCTTCCCACAGGCGCGCCGTCGGACCCGGCCTCGGCGCTGGTCAATGTGTCGATCGGCCTCGACGGCCTCGTCACCGCGACTTTTGCCAATGGCGAAGGCCAGACGCTCGGCAAGGTCGCGATGGCGACCTTCCCGACAATGTCGGGCCTGCGCCCGACCGGCGACGCGCACTGGCAGTCGACGGGCGAAAGCGGCCCGCCGACGATCGACGGCCCGACCAGCGGCTCGATGGGCGCGGTCCGTTCGGGCGCGCTCGAACGCTCGAACGTCGATATCACCGAGGAACTGGTGATGCTGATGTCGGCGCAGCGCAATTTTCAGGCCAACGCCAAGGCGATCGAGGGCGCGTCGCAGCTGACCCAAACGATCATCGGCATGCGCTGACGCGCCGCTGACCGCCGCTTGCCGGGAGAAACCAGATGGACCGCCTCATCTATACCAGCCTTACCGCGATGCGGGGCAGCATGTCCCGGCAGACGGCGATCGCCAACAATCTGGCGAACGCGCAGACGCCGGGCTTTCGCGCCGACATCGCCAATGCGCAGTCGCTGTGGCTCGACGGCAGCGGGCTCGACGCGCGCGCCATGGCGTCCGAGGAAGTGCTCGGCGCCGACATGCGCGCCGGCACCGTCACGCAGACGGGCCGCGACCTCGATATCGCGATGCAGGGCGACGCCTTGCTGGTGGTGCAGGCGACGAACGGCGAAGAGGCCTATACGCGGCGCGGCGACCTCCAGATCTCGCCGAGCGGGCTGCTGACCACCGGCGACGGCCATCCCGTGCAGGGCGGTCAGGGGCCGGTGACGATCCCGCCCGCCGACGCGATCAGCATCGATCAGGAAGGCCGGGTGTGGGTCGTGCCGCAAGGCGGCGATCCCGAAAATCCGCAGGAAGTCGACCGGCTGCGGCTCGCGACCCCGACGGGGTCGGAGATCGCCAAGGGGCTTGACGGCCTGTTCCGCGTCAAGGGCGAGGGCATATTGCCCGACGATCCCGAAGCGCGGCTGCTCACCCGCTCGCTCGAAGGATCGAACGTCACCGCCACCAGCGCGCTCGTCGAGATGATCGAGGCGAGCCGCAGCTGGGACACCCAATTGAAGATGATCAGCGACGTGCGCGACATGGACAGCGCGACCGCCAATCTGATGCAGCTCCCCCGTTAAGGAGAATATGAAATGACTATCGGTGCCTTGCACGTCGCGCGGACCGGTCTGGATGCCCAGGGCTTCCGGATGCAGGTGATCGCCAACAACCTCGCCAACGTCAACACGACGGGCTTCAAGCGCGATCGCGCGAGCTTCGAGACGCTGAGCTATCAGTTGATGACGCAGGCGGGCGCGCCCTCGACGGCGGAAAACCGCTATGCGACGGGGCTCAACCTCGGCACCGGCGTCGCATTGAACGGCACGGCGCGCATCGATACGCAGGGCGCGTTCCAGACGACGGGCAACGGGCTCGACGTCGCGATCGACGGCGCCGGCTATTTCCAGATCGAAATGCCCGACGGGCGCATCGGCTATACCCGCGCTGGCAATTTCGGCCGCGCCCCCGACGGCACGATCGTAACCTCGGACGGCAAGCCGATGATCCCCGCGATCCAGATTCCCGAGGATGCGAGCAATGTGACGATCGGGCTCGACGGCACCGTGTCGGCGACCGCCGCCGACGGCACCGCGCTCGAACTCGGCCGGATCGAGATCGCGCGCTTCGCCAACCCGGCGGGGCTGCAGGCGATCGGCGGCAACATGCTCGTCGAAACGCAGGCCTCGGGCGCGCCGCTGGTCGGCGGTGCGGGCGAGGAAGGCCGCGGCTCGCTGCGCGGCGGCATGCTCGAGGGATCGAACGTCAATGTCGTCGAGGAACTCGTCGACATGATCGAGACGCAGCGCGCCTATGAGGTCAATTCGAAGATGATCTCGGCCACCGACGAGATGATGAAAAATGCGTCGCAGACTCTCTAAGCTGGCGATGCTCGCACTGGCGCTCGTGCCCATCGCGGCGCAGGCGAAGGACAAGCTGCCGCCCGACGCTTTTGCGGCTTCGATGCCGCTGCCGCCTCCGCCGCCGCCGGCGAACGGCTCGATCTTTCAGGGCGCCTATGTGCCGCTCACCTCGGGCGGGCGCGCGGGCTTCGTCGGCGACATCATCACGATCCAGCTCGTCGAGCGCACCGCCGCGACGAAGAGCAATGCCGCGGGCACGCAGCGCGACGGCGATATCGGCCTCTCCCCGCCGACCACCGGTCCGCTGTCGCTGTTCGACCCCAGCGACATCGGCATGGGCGGCGGCCAGCAGTTCAAGGGCAAGGGGGAGGCGTCGCAGTCGAACGCATTGTCGGGCGAGGTCAGCGTGACCGTCGCCGCCGTCTATCCCAACGGCACGATGCTGGTGAAGGGCGAGAAATTCCTGACCCTCAACCGCGGCGACGAGCGCGTCCAGATCTCCGGCATCGTCCGAGCGATCGACATCAGCCCCGACAACCGCGTCCTGTCGACGCGCGTCGCCAATGCGCACATCCGCTACGTCGGCAAGGGCGAGATCGCCCGCGCGAGCCGGCAGGGTTGGCTGCAGCGTTTCTTCTCGATCATCAGCCCCTTCTGACAGAGGAATTTGAAGTGACCCAGCGTCCGACCCTGTTCACCCTTTTCGCGCTGCTGCTCGCGGGCCTCGCCTTCGCGGCGCCCGCGCACGCCGAGCGCATCAAGGACATGGGCCAGTTCCAGGGCCTGCGCGCGAACCAGCTGACCGGCTATGGCCTTGTCGTCGGCCTCGCCGGCACCGGCGACGACAGTCTCGATTATTCGACGCTCGGCATGCGGGGGGCGGTGTCGCGCTTTGGCCTGACGCTGCCGCCGGGGGTGAACCCGGCGCTCAAGAACGCCGCCGCGGTGATGATCACCGCCGAGCTGCCGCCCTTTGCGAAACCCGGCCAGCGCCTCGACGTCACCGTGTCGGCGATCGGCAAGGCGAAGAGCCTGCGCGGCGGCACGCTCGTGCTCGCGCCGCTTTATGGCGCCGACGGGCAGATCTATGCGATGGTGCAGGGCAATCTGGTGATCGGCGGGCTCGGCGTCGATGCCGCCGACGGGTCGAAGCTGACGGTCAATGTGCCGTCGAGCGGGCGTATCGCGGGCGGCGCGACGGTCGAACGCGCGGTCGACACCGGCTTCGCGACCAGCGACTGGCTGACCTTCAATCTCCATCAGTTCGACGCGACCAACGCCAAGCGCGTCACCGACGCGATCAATGCGGCGATCCCCGGGACCGCGTCGATGATCGATGGCGCGAGCATCGCGATCCGCGCCAGCGGGAACGGCGACGCGCGGATGCGGTTGATGTCGAAGATCGAGAATCTCGGCGTGACGCGCGCCGAACCGCCGGCGAAGGTGATCGTCAACGCGCGCACCGGAACGGTGGTGATCAACGGCGCGGTCCGCGTCGGCACCGCCGCGGTCAGCCACGGCAAGCTCACCGTGTCGATCAAGGAATCGCCGATGGTCGTCCAGCCGGCGCCGTTCAGCCGGGGCCAGACCGCGATCGAGCCGTCGAGCGAGATCGAGGTGTCCGAAAATTATGGCCCGGCCTTTCTGATGAACCCCAATGCCTCGCTCTCCGAACTGGTCGATTCGATCAACCGGCTGGGCGTTGCTCCCGGCGACCTTGTCGCCATCCTCGAGGCGCTGAGCCAGGCCGGCGCGCTCACTGCGGAACTGGTGATCATATGACGACACCTATCTCTTCCGTCGGCGCGACGCCGACAGCGACCCCGACTCCGGCTGCGGCGGGTGGCGGCGATGGCGGGCTGCGCAAGGCGGCCGAGGCGTTCGAAGCCGTGATCCTGCGCCAGCTGATGGCGTCGATGCGGCAGGCGAAGCTCGCCGACGACATCTTCGGGTCGAGCGCGACCGACAATTTCCGCGAAATGGCCGACGCGCGCACCGCCGACAGCCTTGCCTCGATGCGCCAATTCGGTATCGCCGACATGGTCGAGCAGCAGTTTCGCGGCCAGCTTGGCGGGCTTGCCGCTCGCGCCGGGGGAGGCGTGCAGTGAGCGACCTGCTCGGCATCGGCTACAGCGGGCTCAAGGCCTATTCGCGCGCGCTCTCGACGATTGGCGACAATATCGCCAACGCCCAGACGCCCGGCTATGCGCGGCGGCGGCTCGAGATGATGGAGGCCGTCGGCGGCGGCAATTCGATCTTCTATCGCGGCAACACCAACCCGGGGGGCGTCGATATTCGCGGCCTCGACCGTTCGGTCGATGCGTGGCTGATCGAGGATTCGCGCCTTACCTCGGGCGATGCCGAGCGCGCCGCGACGAAACTCGACTGGCTGGGCAAGGTCGAAGGCGCATTGAGCGACGAGACGAACGGCATCAAGACCGGCCTCACCAATCTTTATACGACCGCCGACCAGCTGACTTCCGACCCGTCGAACCGGACGCTGCGCGCCCAGTTCCTCCAGTCGGCCGACGACATCGCATCGGGGTTTCGCACCGCCGCGAACGAGCTCGACAAGATGGGCGAGGGGATCGAGGGCGCCGCCGCGAGCGAGGTCGACACGTTCAACGCGAATTTGGGCGCGCTCGAACAGATCAACATCGGGCTGCGCAAGGCGCGCCCCGGGTCGACCAATGAAGCGAGCCTGCTCGACGAGCGCGACCGATTGCTCGACAAATTATCGTCGCAGGCGGGCGTCAGCGCGACCTTCGACACCAATGGCGCGGTGACGCTGCGCGCCGCCGGATCGGGCGACCTGCTCGTCGGCGGCGGGGTGGTGAACCCGATTTCGGTGACCGCCGCCGCCGACGGCCGCCTGTCGTACAGCGTCGGCGGCTCGCCGCTCGCGATCTCGACCGGCTCGCTCGCCGGGCTCGCGGAAGGGGCCAATCATGTCGCCGACCAGCGCGCCGCGCTCGACACGATGGCGACCGGTTTCGCGACCCAGCTCAACGCCGCGCATCAGGCGGGCATCGATGCCGACGGCAATCCGGGCCAGCCGCTGTTCACCGGCACCAGCGCCGCGACCTTGACCGCCGCGACGCTGGCCCCCGATCAGGTCGCGGTCGCCGATGCGTCGGGCGGCAACGGCAATATGCTCGCGCTCGGCGCGATGCGCGGGGCGAACGATCCCGAGGCGCATTGGTCGGGCCATATGGCGTCGCAGGCGCAGACGGTCGCGTCGGCGCGCGCGCAGGATGCCGCCGCCGCCACGCGTGCCGATGCGTCGGCCGCCGCGCGCGACGGCGTCAGCCAGGTCGATCTCGACAAGGAAGCGGCCGAATTGCTGCGCTTTCAGCAAGCCTATTCGGCGGCGGCGCGCACGATCCAGGTCGCGCGCGAAACGATGCAAACATTGCTCAGCTCGCTCTAAGGAAGGGGCAGGATCATGATCAACGCCGTGGGCAACCGCATGACGCGTGAAATCGCGCGCCAACAAAAGCTCGCCGAACAGCTCGAGCGGACGCAGATCCAGATTTCGGGCGGCAAGAAGCTGCTCCGCATGTCCGACGATCCCGTCGCGGCGCGGCGGATCGCGACGATCGGCACGACGCAGGCGAGCATGACCGCCTGGTCGTCGAACATCAACGCGGCCTCGGCGCTCGTGTCGCAGGCCGATGGCGTGATGAAATCGGTGAGCGACCTGATGTCGCGCGCGCGCGAACTCACGATCGCCGCGACGAGCGATACGGCGAACCCCGCCGACCGCTCCACCATCGCCGCCGAACTCGGGACGATCGCCGACGAGCTCGACGCGCTGGCGGCGACCCGCGATTCGAACGGCGAGCCGGTGTTCGCCGCCGGCGCCGCGCGCGTGATGCGCTTCGATTCGGACCTCACCTTCGCGCCCGTGCCGTCGGCGGCCGACGTGTTCGTCGTCGGCGGCAACAGCCTGTCGACGGGCATCCGCGACGCCGCGGCGGCGGTCGCGGCGAACGACGAGGCGGGAATGAACGCATCGCTCGGCGCGCTCGCCAACGCGATCAGCCACGTCGCCGACGAACATGCCAAGATCGGCCTGTCGGGCGGCCGCCTCGACCGCATCGGCGACAGCCTCGCGGTGCGCGGGATCACGCTCAAGGACGAACGATCGGTGGTCGAGGATACCGACCTGTCGATCGCGATCGCCGAACTCAACGCCCAGGAACTGACGCTCAGCGCCGCGCAGGCGGCCTTCGCGAAGATCAACCGACAGACCTTGTTCGATATTTTGAGCTGACGGCCCTCAATCTTGCGGCGCCGCTGCCGTTAAACATCAAGACGTCCCTGAGTTAGTGGGGCCTGAGTTCGCGGGGGCCGGCCTCGACAGCCGGGTCCCGAATGGAGTTGCGCACATATGTTCCCCGTTGTCGGCATCGTCGTCTTGATCCTGCTGGTCTTCGGGGGCTTTGCGCTGACCGGGGGCAACCTCGGCCCCGTGATGCACGCGCTGCCGCACGAGATGCTGATCATCGGCGGCGCGGCGCTCGGTTCGCTGATCATCGGCAATTCGGGCGCCGACCTGAAGGCGCTCGCCGGCGGGCTCGGCAAGGTGTTCAAGGGTCCGAAATACAAGAAGCAGGATTATCTCGACTGCATCCTGCTCGTCTCGACGCTGATGAAGATGATGCGCACCGAAGGCCCGGTCGCGGTCGAGCCGCATATCGAGGATCCGAAGAATTCGACGATCTTCCAGCAATATCCCAAGCTTTTGAAGGACGACACGCTCGTCCACCTGATCTGCGACACGCTGCGCCTCGTCGTCGTGTCGTCGGGAACGCTCGATCCGCATGCGGTCGAGGAGGTGATGGACAATGCGCTGAAGAGCCATCATCACCACAGCCTGAAGCCCGCCGAAGGCCTGCAGAGTCTCGCCGACGCGCTCCCGGCGCTCGGCATCGTCGCCGCGGTGCTCGGCGTCGTGAAGACGATGGGCTCGATCGACCAGCCGCCGGCGATCCTCGGCGCGATGATCGGCTCGGCGCTGGTCGGCACCTTCCTCGGCGTGCTGCTCGCCTACGGCCTCGTCGGTCCGTTCGCGACGCGCGCCAAGACGGTGATCGAAAGCGACGGCGCCATCTATCACACGGTGAAGCAGCTGATCATCGCCTCGCTCCACGGCCATCCGCAGCCGCTGGTGATCGAGGCGGCGCGCTCGGGCGTCGATCATCATAACCAGCCGAGCTTCGCAGAAGTCTTCGACGGGATGCGGGGTCGCTGATGGCCGCGCGCCCGAACACGCCGCCGCGCCCGATCATCGTCAAGAAGGTGATCCAGCAGGCGCATGGCGGCCATCACGGCGGCGCGTGGAAGGTCGCCTATGCCGACTTCGTTACCGCGATGATGGCCTTCTTTCTCCTGATGTGGCTGCTCGGCGCGACCAATGAGGCGCAGCGCAAGGCGCTCGCCGACTATTTCGCGCCGACGATCGTCCAGACCAAAACCGAAACCGCGGGATCGACCGGCCTGTTCGGTGGCGATTCGCTGGTGGCGGCCGACCGCTATCCGCATGGCGCCGCGCAGACGGGCACGCGCGCGATGACGATCCCGCGCGACGCGGTCGGCGGACCGCGCGAGGCGTCGGGACGCGAGCGCGAAGCCGAATCGAAGAAGTTCAACCTGCTCGCCCAGTCGCTGAAGGATCGGCTCCAGAGCCGCGCCGACCTAAAGCGTCTCGCGCGCAACCTGCGCTTCACCGAAACGCTGGAAGGGCTGCGCATCGACATCGTCGATGATGCCGATGTCTCGATGTTCGCGATCGGCACCAGCCAGCTAACTCCGTCCGGTGCGAAGCTGTTCGCCGAGGTCGCGGCGCTGGTTTCCGAAGTGCCCAACCGGGTGATGGTCCGAGGACACACCGATTCCGCGCCCTGGTCGGCGAAGTCGGGCACCAACAATTGGCGTCTGTCGGTCGATCGCGCCGAGGTCACGCGCCACTATCTCGAGTTTCGCGGCATCGCGTCGGAGCGGTTCGCGCGAATCGAGGGGGTCGCCGACCGCGAGCCCTATGTCCCGTCGGACCGATTCGATCCGCGCAATCGCCGCATCTCGATCACGCTCGGTTGGCGGAGCGTCGGCAATTAGCGCCAGTTTGGCAGTATATCGGAGATGGTTAACGTATTTGCGCGCCCGATACTTCCAATCTGGCGATATTGCTTTGTTTTGAAAGACTTAGTGAACGGGCGATAAGCTTTTGTTTACCAGTTTCGTCAATTGCTGAGTCCATCGAAGGGGCACCGAGCGGGCGGTGCGGTGGAGAGTAAAATGACACTGGGGCACAATCATAACGCAGCGCTCGAAGCGCTGATCATCGGGTCGAGCCCGGCAACCTGCCGGCTGCGCGAGATGATCCGCCGCGTGGCGCGTTCGAACGCCTCGGTCATGCTCTGCGGCCCGTCGGGCTCGGGCAAGGAACTGGTCGCCCGGGCGATCCACGACGAGGGCGCCCGTACGGGCAAGGCCTTCTCCGCGATCAACTGCGGCGCCATCCCCGGCGAACTCATCGAATCCGAACTCTTCGGGCATGAAAAGGGCAGCTTCACCGGCGCCCATGCCCGTCGCATCGGCCATTTCGAAGCGAGCGAGGGCGGCACGCTCTTCCTCGACGAAATCGGTGATATGCGTTTCGACATGCAGGTGAAACTGCTCCGCGTGCTCGAAGAGCGGACGATCGTCCGTGTCGGCAGCAGCGAAGTGAAGGCCGTCGATGTCCGCGTCATTTCGGCCACCCATCAGGATCTCGGCGCCGCGATCGCCGACGGCAAGTTCCGCGAAGACCTGTTCTTCCGGCTCGGCGTGGTTGTGCTCCAGGTCCCCAGCCTGGCCAGCCGCGTCGAGGATATTCCGGCGCTCGTCCGCCACTTCCAGCGCCAGATGCCGGCCGACGCCAAATGCCGCTACGACGATGCCGCGATGGCGCTGCTGATGCAGCACGCCTGGCCGGGCAATGTGCGCGAGCTCAGGAATTTCGTCGAACGCGCCAGCGTTCTTCATGGCGGCGAGACGCTCGGCGCCGACGATGTCGCGATGCTTTTGAACCCCACCGCGGCATTTGCACCGCGGTACGCCGTCCCGAGCAGCCCTGCCGCAGTTTCGGCCGGCGCGGAAGATTTTGCTGCCCCCCCTTTTGCTTCGGCCGCGCCGACGGCGAAGACGCCGGCGCCGGGCCGCCCGATCGACCTCAAGCGTGAGATCGAAACGATCGAGCTCGAACAGATCCATGTCGCGCTCGACTTGGCCGACGGCATCATTTCGGAAGCCGCGCGCCTGCTGACGCTGAAGCGCACGACGCTGATCGAGAAGATGCGCAAATATGGCGTCCACCAGCAGGCCGCCTGACGGCCCGCGCGACACAAGTTTCAGCACCCGCTGAAAAAGGGGGCTCTGGTCCGCTCCCGCACCACCCGGCCGCCCGTCCCCACCTCGGGCGGCCGGGTACCCAGCGGGCTCGTTCCGGATGAACGGCTTCGGCCCGCTCCTTCACGCGAAGGGCGGGCCATTGTTATGCGCCTGTCGTGGCGGTCGGTCCTAGCGGAGCTGCCGCCAGGCGGCGCTGATCGTCAGGATGCCTTCGAGCAGCTCGGAAAGCCCCTCGGCGCTGTTCGCGGCCACGGCGTCGTCGAGCTTGCGGCGCATGCTGCGATAGACGCGCGACAGCGCGGTCGCGACGTCGCCGCCCTTGTCGCGGTCGAGATTGACGTCGAGGCCGATCAGGATCGCGCGCGCGCGGTGGGCGGGCTCGGTAGCCGAAATGCGCTGACCCTGCCGCACCATCGCGCCAAGGACGCCGACGGCGGTTTCGAGCTCGTCGTACAGCATCGTCACCAGCTCGACGGGGTCGGCGGCGGCGGCGCGGCTTTCATTCTGCAAGCGGCGATAAAGCCCGGTCGCCCG
The DNA here is from genome assembly GCF_011926545.1 of Sphingopyxis italica. Classification (GTDB taxonomy): domain Bacteria; phylum Pseudomonadota; class Alphaproteobacteria; order Sphingomonadales; family Sphingomonadaceae; genus Sphingopyxis; species Sphingopyxis italica. The sequence continues at coordinate 1,523,942 of NZ_JAATIT010000001.1, forward strand.
GACGGTCGAAGCGGTAGCGGTCACGGTCCTGGTCCCCACGCTCTAGTTCTTAGTCATTGCCCTGGTTCGACCAGAGCTTGATCTGCTGCTCGAGATAGGATTGCGTCGCCTTGAAGGCGGCGAGCTTCGCTTCGAGCGAGCCATATTGCTTCTCGAGGCGCTTCCTGTACGCGTCCTCTCGCATCTCGATCTTCTCGAGCTGGTCGGCGAGATTTTCCTTTTTGGTGTCGAGCGATTTCGACACGCGATCGATCGCGCCGTTGACGCCGACCGCCTTGTCGCGAATCGCGTCGAGCACGAAGGCGATGCCGGGGTCGCTCTGTTCGGTGTGGGTGGCGTCGCGGCGCGGATTGAACAACGCCTCGACCGCGCCGGCGTCGGCTTCGAGCGCCTTGTCGAGCTTGGCATTGTCGACCGAAAGCAAGCCTTCCTTCGTGGTCGAAATACCGATGTCGGACAGTTGATTGATGCTGCCGTGGCTCGAAATCACCTTGTGCAGAAGCCCCCCCAGCTCGCGTTCGAGTTCGCGCAACCCGGAGGTCGGACCCGACAGGCTGGAGGCCGCGACGAGGCTTTTCTTGAGCTGGTTATAGACCGCGACGAAATCGCTGACGGTCTGTTTGATCATGCCGAGCGGGCGGCTCGCGCCGATGTCGACGGGCTGGCCCGGCGCCGCTTTCTTGAGCGTCAGCGACATGCCCGGAACGACGTCGTCGATGATGTTGCTCGCGCGGCTGAAGGCGACGCCGTCGATCGTGAATTCGGCGTTGGCGGCGTTCTGGCCCTCGGTCATGCCGCCGCCCGTGGCAAAGGCGGAGAGGGCGGGATCGGCGCCAGCGTCGGCGGTGAGGGTGAAGGCGCCCGCTTCGCCCGTCGGACCTTTCAGGATCAGCCGGTGCCCGCCTTCATCGGCGATGATCGAGGCGGTCACCCCGGCGCCGCTGGCGTTGATCGCACCCGCAAGCCCGTCGAGGCTGTTGTTCGTCGCGTCGATGGTGATCGTCTTGGCGACCCCGCCGACGGTCAGCGTCATCGTGCCCGCGCCGATCGCGGCGGCCTTGTCGGCGACGACGCCCGAATAGCTGGTCTGCGCGCGCGCGAGCTGGTTCACGACGACGGTCGCGGCAAAGCTGTCGGCCGAGAGGCCGGCGCGGCTGGTGGCGCCGAGCACGCTTTCGTCGGACACGGTCGGCGTGCTGCGCAGCGTTCCGTCATCGACCATCTGGCTTAGCGAATCGGCGAATCCGTCGAGATCGGCCCGCGCCTGCGCCAGCGCGCTGATCCGCGTCTGGTTGGTCTGCGTCAGGTCGGTCATGCGCGCGATCTTGGGGTCGCGCGACGCGTTCGACAGGTCGGTGACGAGCTGTTTGACGTCGAGGCCGGAGCCGAAACCGAGGCTGTTGGCGATTGAACTGACCATGGCGAAATATCCTTCGCACTGCTTAACGGCGGCGCGCGCGAAAGATTAAGCCTGGCGGCGCCCTTCGGGATCGAAGCGGTGCGTGGGCGGCACGTCGACCGCGGGCTGGACGATGCCGTCGGCGACCGCGCGCTCGAGCTGGAAGACGAAGGCGAGCACGGTCGCGACCGCGACGAACAATTCCTCGGGGATCACGCGGCCCGCGCGCGCGGTGAAATAGATGGCGCGGGTCAGCTGCGGATATTCGAGCATCGGGACGTCGGCGGCGCGTGCAAGCTCGCGGATCGACAGCGCGACGTCGCCGCGCCCACGCGCGACGACGACCGGCGCGGCGTCGGTCCCGGGGCGATAGCGCAGCGCGACCGAGAAATGCGTCGGGTTGGTGAGGACGACGGTCGCGTCGGACACCGCCTTGCGCGCCGATCCGCTCAAAATCTCGTGCGCGCGCTGACGCTGCGCCTGCTTGAGTTCGGGGGCGCCGTCGGACTGGCGCATTTCCTCCTTGATCTCCTGCTTGCTCATCATCAGCCGTTTGTTGCGCTGGAACCATTGCACCGGCACGTCGATCAGCGCGATGACGACCAGCCCGCCGGCGAGCGTCAGCATCGCGTGGCCGATCGCCTTTCCGGCAAGGCCGATCGCGGCGATCAGATCGGCCTGTGCCATCGACATGATCGCGGGCAGGCTGCTGGCGACCAGCCAATAGCCGATCGCGCCGAGCAGCAGCACTTTCGCGATCGCCTTGCCGAGTTCGGTGGCGCCCTGCATGCCGAACATGCGCTTGAGCCCGGCCATTGGGCTCATCCGGTTGCCCTTGAAGTGGAGCGCCTTGCCGCGCCAGCCCATCGAGCCGAGCATCGCCGGACCCGCGACCGCGGCGCCGAGCGCGAGCGCGAAAAGGCTCGCGAGCGGCAGCAAAATCTCGACCCCGTTGCGCATCAGCGCCTCGGCGGGCGCGAAATCGGCGACGTCGGCGGCGTTCAGCGTCAGCCCGCGGCGGACGAGGTCGCCCGCCGACTGGACGAACCAGCCGCCCGCGGCGACGATCCAGCCCGCGGCGGCGAGCATCATCAGCGCGGTCGCCAGCTCGCGCGACATCAGCACATCGCCCTCGCGCGCCGAATCGGCGAGCTTCTTCGCCGTCGGCTGTTCGGTTTTCTGGTCCTTGTCGCTGCCTTCCGCCATGGCTCAGATACCCGCCACCATGCGCGCGGCGTCGAGCGCGTCGGAGAGGATGCGCGCGACCGCCTCGGCCATCGCGGGCGTCGCGATGCCGAGCAGGACGATCCCGGCGAGCAGGGTCGCGGGGATGCCGACCGCGAACAGGTTGAGCGCTGGCGCCGAGCGGCCGATCACGCCCATGATGATCTGGACGAGGATGAGCACGAAACCGACGGGCATCGCGATCGTCAGCCCGGCGGCGAACATCAGGCTGCCGAAGCGGATCACCCCGCCGATCGCGTCCCAGGACGGAAAGGCGTTGCCGGGGGGCAGTGCGCTATAGCTGTCGACGATGATGTCGATGAGCAGGAGATGGCCGTCGGCGGCGAGGAAGAGCGCGGTGGCCATCATCGATAGGAACTGCCCGATCGCCGAGCTCGACGCGCCGCTGAGCGGATCGACCATCGACGCGAAGCCGAGACCCATCGCATTGCTGATCACCTCGCCCGCGAGAAGCGCGGCGGCGAGCCCCATCTGGAGGACGAAGCCGATCGCGAGTCCGATCACGACCTCGCCGACGATGAGGAAAATGCCCGGGATCGACACGATGCCTTCGGGCGGCAGCGCCATGCCGGAGGCGGCGACCGCGGGCACTCCGACCGCGAGTGCGATCACCAGCCGCAGCTGCACCGGCACGTTCGACGCGCCGAACACCGGCGCGGCGATGAACGCGGCGCCGGGGCGGATCATCCCCAGCATCCACAGCTGGAGCATCGCCTCGATATTCGGGATGTCGGCGGGGTTCATCGCTGCTTAGCGGACGAGCGCCGGAATCTGCGCGAACAGCTCTCGGGTGAAGTCGGTGAGCAGCACGAGGATGCTGCCGCCGAAGATCGCGAGACAGATCGCCGCGACGATCAGCTTGGGCACGAAGGTCAAAGTCTGTTCGTTGATCGAGGTCGCGGCCTGCACCATGCCGAGCAGCACGCCGATGACGAGCACGGGCAGCAGCAGCGGTGCCGAGGCGAGCGCGAGAATCCACAGCGCCTGCTGCGCGATTCCGACGAAATAGTCCGCTTCCACCGCGCTAACCCACGAAGGAGGAAGCGAGTGAGCCCATCGTCAGCGCCCAGCCGTCGACGAGGACGAAGAGCAACAGCTTGAAGGGCATCGATATGATCGTCGGCGACAGCATCATCATACCCAGCGACATCAGCGCCGAGGCGACGATCAGGTCGATGACGAGGAAGGGCAGGAAGATGAGGAAGCCGATCTGGAACGCGGTCTTGAGTTCGCTGGTGACGAAGGCGGGGAGCAGGATCGAGAAGGGCACGTCCTTCGGGCTCGCATAGCTCGGCGCCTTGGCGATCTTGGCGAACATCATCAGGTCGGTCTTGCGCGTCTGCTTCATCATGAAGACGTGGAGCGCGTCGCCCGAGCGCGACACCGCGGTGCCGATGTCGATCTGTTCCTGCCCGTAAGGTTCGATCGCGACGCGGTTCACTTCGCTGATCACTGGCGCCATCACGAACAGCGAGAGGAAGAGGCTGAGGCCGACGAGTACCTGGTTCGGCGGCGTCTGCTGCAATCCCAGCGCGTGGCGCAGGATCGAGAGCACGATGATGATGCGCGTGAAGCTGGTCATCATCAGGAGCAGCGACGGCAGCACCGTCAACAGGCTCATCAGGACGAGGATCTGGAGCGACAGGCTCAAAGGCCGGCCGTCGCCGCCGATTTCGTTCACCGCGCGGCTGAGGCCGTCGGCGGCCTGCGCATAGGCGGCGGGCGCGGCGCAGAGCAGCGCGGCGCCGCCCGCGAGCGCCGCGGCGCGCAGCCAGAAGCGGCGATCAGTCCGCATGGAAATCGCCCTGGCTGTCGTCGGCGATCCGCGTGATGCCGCTCCGCGACACCGCGACGAGGATCCGCTGCCCGGCGAATTCGACCACCGCGAGCTTCGATCCCGGGCCGAGCGGCAGCACGTCGACCATCTCGATCGCGCGCGTCTTGGTCGCGCCGCCGACGAGCGGCACGCCCATCTGAACGCGCTTCCACAGCCACAGGCTGCCCCACGCCATGCCGCCCACGAGCGGCAGCAGGATGAGAAGGCGGAGGATATATTCGAACATCAGGCTCTCCGTTCGAAGCCTTCGAGCCCGCGCGCCGGCGCGACGACTTCGGCGACCTGGATGCCATAGCGGCCGTCGACGCTGACGATCTCGCCTTTCGCGATGAGGGTGCCGTTGGCATAGATGTCGAGCAGGTCGGTGGCGGCGCGATCGAGTTCGATCACGCTGCCTTCGCCGAGCGCGAGCAGTTCGGAAAGCGTCATCGAGGTCGAGCCCACCTCGACCGACACGCGCAGCGAGACGCCGGCGAGCAGGTCGAAATTGGGCGCGGCACCGATGCTCTTGTCGCGCCGGTCGGCGCGCGCGGCCTTCGGGGCTTCGGCGATGTCAGTCATTGTCCGGTCCTTTTTCGATATGGTCGATCATGATCGCGGCGTTGCCATTGGCTTCGCCGATGCTGCCGAACGCGAAGCTGCGTCCCGCGACGGTCACCGGCACATGGCGCGGCATGGAAAGCGGAATGATGTCGCCGACCTCGAGCGCGAGCAGCTTGACGAGGCTGATTTCGGGACGCGCGAGCACCGAACGCACGGGCATGCGCACGTCGCGCAGCGCCTTGTCGAGCGCGCCCGACCAAGCGGGGTCGGCGCTGCCGTTGCCCTGCAATTCGGGGAGCAATTCGTCGCCCGCGACACCGCGCAGCGCGGCGACCGGATAGGCGCACATGATCGTCCGCCCGTCGAAGGGCGCGCCGCGCAGGGTGAAACGCTGCACGAACAATTCGTCGTCGGCGCGCACCGCGGCGAGCTTCGCCGGATCAGCAGTGACGCTGTCGAGTTCGGGCTCGATCGCAAGCTTGTCGCGCCAGGCGGCGGCGAGCTGCATCCCGATGTCGCGGCCGAGGCGCGCGGCGAAGCGATCCTCGGCGTCGGTCAGCTCCTCGCGTTCGGCGGCGAGCTGGCCGCGCCCGCCATAGAAGATGTCGACGAGCTGGAGTAGCAGCGAGCGCGAGCCCGCGAGCAGCACCGGCCCCTTGAGCGGCGGGGCGTGATAGCGCCAGAAGATCGCGGGGGCGGCCGACGCGCTCCACTCGGCAAAGCTCATCTGCTCGGCGCCGGCGCGCTCGATCTGGACCGTCGGCGCACCAAGCGCGCGGATAAGGTCGCGCAAGCTGCGCGCGAACTGGTTCGCGACGCCCTCGAGCGCGGGAAAGGCATAGCTGCCCTCCGCCTTGCGCAGCAGCAGCGATTCCTTGCTGTCCGCGGGCGCGGCTGAAGGCGCCGGTGCGGCCGGCGCCTTCACGGCTTTGACCGATTTCGTGACGGCGGTCACTGGATCACCAGACTCGTGAAATAGACATTGTCGATACCCCCGAAACCTTCCTTCTCGCGCAGCACATCGTTGATCGCGGCCGTCAACTGGCGTTGAAGCCGCTGTTTCCCCTGCGATGTGGAGAGCAGAGCCGGATCCTGTTCGGCGAGCACCATAAGCACGACCGAGCGGATCGGCACCGCCTGCCGTTTGATATTATTGATAACCTTGCCGTCATAGAAGGTCGAAACGCTGATACCGATCTGCAGGAAGCCCGATCCGTCGGCGAGGTTGGTCGTGAAGCTCTCGGCGAACGGATAATAAGTGACCTCATATTTGCGCGGGTCGACCTTGAACCTGTCGTTCGGGACCGACACCGTGCCGACCTTGAGCGGCGCTTCCTTGCCGGGCCCCTCGGCGGCCGGTTCGGCATCGTCGTCGCTGCGCAGGACGAGCTTGGGATATTTATCCTCGGGCTTCGCCTCATGCGCCTGCAGCGCGCCGAAATAGATGCCCGCGCCCGCGCCGGCGCCGATCAGCGCGATCGCGGCGACGCTGACGAGCAGCAGTTTCTTGAACTTGCCCTTTTTCCTGGGGGCGCCTTCGACATTGTCCTTGGCCATGATGAGACCCTTTCTGATCAGGCGAAGCGGCCGCGGCGGTCGGCGGCGCGGTCTTCGTCACGCGGCTCGGCGCGCTGGGTGGCGGTTTCGATGAGGTGCGCGGGATCGGGCGCGGTTCCGCGGCCCTGGCCCTGGTTTTGATTGGGCGACTGGCGTCCGGTCTCGCCCGGGGTGCAGGTCACTTCGGCGCCGGCGACGCGGACGCCCTGCTGGCGCAGTTCTTCGACGAGGCGACCCTGCGCGGCGGTGACGATCGTCGCGGTCGCTTCATGCTGCGTGTCCATCTTCAGCGCGATGCCCTCGCCACCCATTTGCATCGCGACGTCGAGGCGGCCCAGGTGGCGCGGCATCAGGCGAAAGCTGATGTCGCCGCTGTCCGATTTGGTCGCGGCGATGTCGCGCGCGAGCTGGTCGATCCACGCGCCGTCGCTGTCCATGTCGAGCACGCGCTCGGCGAGCTGGACGGGTGCGGTCGCCGCCGCGACACCCGCGCCCTGCGCGGCCGGCTGGGTGAAGAGGATCGTCATCGACGGCGCGGCGTCGGCGGGCTTCGCGGCCGGCGCTTCGGCGCCGGTCAGGATCGGCAGCGGCGCCGCTGCATCGCGCGGGCGCGCGGTGGCGGGTGCTGCCGCTGTATCGGTGTCGGCACGAATCTGAGACGCTTCGACCGGCTTGGCGGGCTTCGCGGCAGCCGGAATGGCTGCAGCCGCGACCGCAGCCAAATCGGCGGTCGGGGCGGCGGTGGCGCCGGCTTCCGCCGTATCGGGGGCGGTGTCGGCTTCGGTTTCGGCCGGTGCCGGCTTGCCGGGCGTGGTCGCCGGGCCGGGGGCGCTGCCGCCCAGCGCGATCAGCAGGGTCGCGGCCAGCGTGGCGGCGTCCGCTTTGGCAGGCTCGGCTTTGACGACCGGGGCCTCGACGCTCACGGCGTCTTCGAGCGGCGGCATATCGATTTGCGCGGCTTCGGCGTCGACCGCCGGCGCGGGACCGGTCTTGATCGTCGCGGTGGCATTGGCGGCCGGAGCAGCCACAACCGGCGCTGCGGCGAGCAGCTGATCGAAGCCGGGGCTTTCACTGCCGTCGGGCAGTTGACCGATATTGGCGAGGAAGGTCGCGAAGCCGGCGGGCATCTTGCCCTGCGGCGTGGGAAGGGATGGCGCGCTCATCATGCCGCGCCGCCTTCGATCAGGCGCAGCCGCATGCCCGCCCGCGGGCGATGCGGGCGGTTGGCGTCGTCGCGGCGTTCCTGTTCGGCCTCGGCCGACTTGCGGCTGCGTTCATAGAGGCGCACCGCCGATTCCTCCTTGACCATCGCGCTCTGCGCCAGCGCGCCCATCTGGTCGCGGCGCTGGCTGGCGCCCGCCAGCGGCGCGGTCAGGCTTTCCTGTGCGATGTCGAGCCGCATCGCGAGCTCGCCGATCGTGTTGAGCGCGCGGCCGGCGACGGCGCCCTTCGCCATCGCCAGGTCGACGCGCAGCGTTTCGAGCCGCTTGGCGAGTTCGACGAGATTCGCGAGTTCGCCATTGGCGCGTGCCAGATTGGCCTCCGCCTGCTGATGTTCGACGGAGCGCACGCGGATGATACGTTTGCGGCGTGCGGTGCGGGCGTTCATGCGGAATATCCTTCAATCAGGGCTTGGCGGGAAATGTCGAAATCGACCTGCGCTTTCGCAGGCTGCGAAACATAGGCGAGCTGGTCGGCGTGGCGGGCGATCGCGGTGTCGAGCACCGGATCGGCGCCGGCGACGTAAGCGCCCATCAGCATCAGGTCGCGATTCTCTTCATAAAGCGACCAGAGCTGGCGGAAGCGCGCGGCGGCGGCGGCATGCTCGGGGTCGACCGAATCGACCATCGTGCGCGACAGCGAGCGCGCGACGTCGATCGCGGGATAGACGCCCTGTTCGGCGAGCTGGCGCGACAGGATGATATGGCCGTCGACGATCGCGCGCGCGCTATCGACGACGGGGTCGTCGATGTCGCCGCCATCGGCGAGCACGGTGTAGAGCGCGGTGACCGAGCCGCCGGTTTCGCGGTCGATGCCGGCGCGTTCGCACAGCGAAGGGATGAGCGCGAAGACCGACGGCGGATAGCCCTTCATCGTCGGCGGCTCGCCCAGCGTCAGACCGATCTCGCGCTGCGCATGCGCGACGCGGGTCAGACTGTCGATCAGCAGCAGCACTTTCTTGCCCTCGGCGCGAAAGGCTTCGGCGATCGCGGTCGCGCGCATCGCGGCGCGCAGGCGGAGCAAGGGCGGATGATCGGCGGGAACCGCGACGACCACCGACTTCTTGCGGACTTCGGGGGGCAGCTTGGTTTCGACGAAATCGCTGACTTCGCGGCTGCGCTCGCCGATCAGCCCGACGACGATGACGTCGCATTCGGTGCCCGCGATCATCTGGCCCATCAGCACCGACTTGCCGACGCCCGAGCCCGCGATGATCGCGACGCGCTGGCCTTCGCCGACGGTGAGCAGGCCGTTGATCGCGCGCACGCCCATGTTGAGCGCGCGGGTGACGCGGCCGCGGCGCAACGGATTGACCTTGCGGCCGGCGAGCGGCCACTGGAATTGCGACTTGATCGCCGGGCGGCCGTCGAGCGGGTTGCCCTGCGCATCCATGATGCGGCCGAGCAATGCCTTGCCGACCGGGACCATGCTCGACGCGCCGTGCGGTTCGACGGGCGCGCCGGTGACGAGCGGCTTGTTGGTGTCGAACGGGAGGACGAGGCTGCGGTGGCCGCGAAAGCCGACGACTTCGCCGTAAACATAATCATTGTCGGCCGACCGGATGCGGACATTGCTGCCGAGCGGCATCGGGAAACCCGACACTTCGAGCATGATCCCTTCGTGCGAGACGAGCGTGCCGATGCGGCGCGGGCTGGCGTGCGTCAGGTCGACGGGGTCGAGCAATTGCTGCGCGGACAGGGCGAGGCGGCGCGTCATGCGGCTTCGCTTTCGCCGAGCGCGGCGCGCAGTTCCTCGAGATAGACCGCGCGGCCATGCTCGATCCAGCCGGTCGAGGTTTCGAGGCGGACGGTGCCGCGCATCATCGCCGGATCGCTTTCGATCGCGAGCGTCAGCGGAGAGTCGGCGAGCAGCGCGGCGTCGTCGGGGTGGACCCACAAAGTGCGCGCCTTGTCGGCGTCGGCGACCATCGCCGCGGCGGTCTCGGCCTGCGCCTTGAGCCATTCGGCGTCGATCGGCGCCGCGGCGACGATCTGGCGGACGAGGCGCTCGACGGTTTCGGCGATCAGCTGAGCCAGTTCCTCGCTCGGCTCGTCCTGCAACGCCTCGGCGCCGGCGAGCAGCGCGAGTAGCTGGTGGCGCTCGGCGACGAAAGCGGCTTCGGCAAGGCGCTGGCCTTCGGCGAGGCCGAGCGCGAAGGGGTCGTCGAGGCCGATTTCGTCGAGGTTTTCGGGCTCCTCCGGCGCGGTGTGCGGCGCGGACGCGAAAGATAGCGGGCGAAAGCCGGCGTCGCGCGCCATTGCATCGGCGAGGCGGACGGGCGCGAAGCCCGTTTCGGCGGCGCGATCAAACATAATCGTCGCCCCCGCCGGCGATCATGATCTCGCCGGCCGCTGCCATCTGGCGTACAACCTGCATCACGCTCTTCTGCGCGTCGTCGACGTCGGCGCGCTTGACCATCGTCATTTCGTCCATTTCGTCGCGGATCGTTTCGCCCGCGCGTTGCGACATGGTGGCGAGGCACATGTCGACCATATCCTCGTCGGCACCCTTGAGCGCGATCGCGAGCTGCGCCGCGTCGACCGAGCGCAGCACGCTGCTGAGGCTCTTCTTGTCGAGGTCGCGCAGATTTTCGAAGATAAACATCTCTTCCTCGATCGTCTGCGCGAGGACGCGGTCGTGCTTCTTCAGCGAGCGGAGCGTGCGTTCGGAGAGCTGCTTCGGCATCTTCTTCATAATCTTGGCAACGTCGCTCGGGCCGCCGATCGCCTGCTTGGCGACGCGCTGGCCGTCGACATTGGCGCTCGCGAGCACCGATTCGAGATCCTCGATCGCGGCGGCGGGGACCGAGGTCAGCATCGCGGCGCGCAGCACCAGATCGGCCTGAAGCAGTTCGTCGAGCGTCTCGATCGCGCGCGCGGCGACGTCGGGGACGAGCACCGAAAGGATCAGCGCGCCGACTTGCGGATGCTCGCTGGCGAGCAGCCCGCTGATCGCATCGACGTCCATCCAGCGCAGCATTTCGAGCGACGCTGCGCTGCGCTGCGGCGCCACGGCGGCGAGGATATTGTCGGCGCGGACGTTGCCGACGGCTTCGTTGATCACGGTGCGGATGCGGATGTCGGCACCGATCGCGAGTGCGCTGACGTCGCGGCTGCGCGTCACGAAGCGGTCGAGCGCCAGCCCGATCTGCTGTTCGCTGGCATTGGCGGTGTCGAACATCGCCTTCGCCAGCTGGCGCACTTCGTCGGGATCGAGCTGCTTCAGGATCGTCGCGGCTTCGCTTTCGTCGAGCAGCATCAGCAGGATGGCGGCGGCGGCCGATCCCTCGATCGCGGGCATCGCGGGTGCGTTGTCCAGTTCGGCGACCTCAGGCACGGGCGCCCTCCTGCATCAGGTGGCGGACGACGAGCGCGGCGCGCGCCGAATCCTGGCGGACGAAGGCGCGGACCAGATTGGCGCGCGCTTCGTAGCTCGGCGCCTGCTCGATCATCTCGAGCGTGATTTCGCGGCCAGCCCGACCGCTGGCGAGCGCCGGGCGGTCGGTCGCGGCGAGCAGCGATGCTTCGAGTTCCTGATTCTGTTCGGCGCGCCGGGCGGCGCGTTCTTTCGCGGCGCGGATCATCGGGCGGCCGATGAACAGGAAGACGAGCAGCGCGGCGAGGATCGCGCCGACCTGCTTGACGAGCGGCAGGAACCAGCCCTGATCGTAAAAGGCGGGCGCCGTGTCTTCGACCAGGGCGAAGGGGCGCTGGTTGATCGCGACGACATCGCCGCGCGCGGCGTCATAGCCGATCGCGCCCTTCACCAGATTGTCGATCTTGGTCAGGTCGGCCTGCGTCAGCGCCTTCTTGCCCTGATTGAGCGCGACGGCGACCGAGACGCGGCGCAGCCTGCCCTGCGGCGAATGCGTGACCGAAATCTCGCGACCGACCTCATAGGCGCGGGCGGCGTTTTCGTTGCTTTCGATGCCGGGCGCCGGCGGCGCGCCGGGCGCCGCCGGCTGGGGTCCCTCGGCGGTCACCGTGGTCGCCTGCGGCGGCTGGTTCGACAGCGCGCCGGGAATGCCGACGGCGGGGGCGCTCGTGCCGCTGGTCGAGCGGGTGATCCGTTCGCTGGTCAGCGCGCGGTCATTCTCGGGAAAGCTTTCGCGCGTCGCCTGGCTTTCGGACATGTCGACGTCGGCATGGACCTCGACCGTATAATTGCCGGCGCCGAGCATCGGGCCGAGCAAGGTGTCGAGCGCGCGGCGGAAACGGTCCTCGACCTGCAATTGCAGCTGAAAGGCCTTCATGTCGCTGCCGCTCGCGGTGTCGGACAGCAGCGCGCCGCGCTGGTCGATCACCGACACCTGATCGGCGTTCATGCCGGGTACCGAGGAGGCGACGAGGAAACGGATCGCCTGCACCTGGCCGTCCGAAAGCGAACGGCCGTTCTGCAGCGTCAGCATCACCGACGCGGTGGCGGGCTTGTCGTCGCGGACGAACAGGCTGGGTTCGGCGGCGGCGACATGGACGCGCGCGCTCTTGACCGCGTCGATCGTTTCGATCGTGCGCGACAGGTCGGCTTCGCGCGCCGAGCGCAGCGCCTCGCCCTCGATCGCGCGGCTCGACCCCATGGGAAGCGAAGCGATCAGGCTGTCGCCGCTCGGCGCCGCCTTGGGAAGACCCTGTCCGGCGAGCGCGATGCGTGCCTGGTGGAGCTTGTCGGCGTCGACGGTGAGCGCGCCGGTCGACGCATCGACGCTGTGCGCGATGCCCTGCGACTGGAGCGCCTCGGCGACCGCCGCCTTGTCGGCGTCGTCGAGCCCCGCGAACAGCTGTGCCTGCGGCGCCGCCTGCATGGTGAAATAGGCGAGCGCGGCGATGCCGATGGCCGAGGCCATCGCGATCGTGGGAAGCGCGCGCTGGACCGCGGGCTGGCGGATGAATTGCGTTACAGGCGCGAGGCGGCCGCCGAGGACGGGGGCGGGCAGGCGGTTCGCGGACCCGTCGTCCATGGAGTTGGCGACGGGGGTGAGGATCTGAGCTTCGGCCATGGATTACACCGGCATGTTCATGATGTCGCGATACGCGGACAGCAGCTTGTTGCGGACTTGCAGGGTGGTTTCGAAGCCGAGCGAGGCTTTCTGGCGCTCGATCATCACGCTGACGATGTCGTGCGTGTCGCCGCGTTCATAGGCTTCGGTGATCTGGCTCGCCTTCGACTGCTGTGCGTTGACCTGCTGCAGCGCATTGTTGATCGCGGCGCCGAAATCGGGGGCTCCGCCGCCGCCTTCGACGCCGCCGTCGGCCGCGCCGATGCCGCCTTGGCCCGCGGCGCGTTGCAGCGCCTGGTTCTGATTGAGGATCGAACTGCGCATCTGCAGCAGCCGGCTCGGGTCAATCGTGCTCATTGGCTTCTTCATCCGTCCTGATGCGCGGCGGTCTGCCGCACGCACAAATAAGGATGCAAAGCTCGTGCCAAAATAATTAATCTAATATTTTCAGTCGATTAAATCAGGGCGGCCGTGGTCATCGGCGGCTTTCGGCATTTTTTTGACGGGCCGGGCTTAAGCGCCGTGGCGGCGCGCCGTTACTGCTTTCGTGACCGCTCCTCGAGCCCTCACATCACGGGAATGGCCATCGAGGCCGGAAAGGAACAAAGATGACTGTCATCAACACCAATGTGAGCGCGCTGCGCGCCCAGAATAACTCGCGTGTTGCCAGCCAAATGCAGTCGCAGGCGATGGAACGCCTGTCGAGCGGCAAGCGCATCAACAGCGCGAAGGACGACGCCGCCGGCCTCGCCATCGCGACCCGCATGGAAGCCAGCGCCCGCGGCCTGACCCAGGCGATCCGCAATGCGAACGACGGCATTTCGCTCGCGCAGACCGCCGACAGCGCCGCCGGCAGCATCTCGGACATCCTCGTCCGTATGCGCGAACTGGCGATGCAGGCCTCGACGGGCACGCTGAGCGACGACGACCGTACGCTGGTGCAGGAAGAAGTCACCGCGCTGATTTCGCAGATCGGCGACGTCGCGACCCGCACTACGTTCAACGACAATGTGCTGCTCAACGGCAGCGTCGCTGCGGGCTTCGACATCCAGACGGGTCTGGATACCGGCCAGGTCGTGAACATCACGGTCGCCGACCTTCAGGCCGCTGCGCTTGGCGTCGATGGGCTCGACTTCTCGACCGCGGCGGGTGCGCAGGGCGCGCTTGCGACGCTCGACACGGCGATCGACACGGTCGCGACCGAACGCGCCAACCTGGGTGCCCAGCAGAATCGCCTGTCGTCGGCTGTCGACAATTTGACGTCGAGCGTCACGAATCTGTCGGAAGCGAAGTCGCGTATCGAAGACGCCGATTTCTCGGTCGAATCGACGAACCTTGCCGCCGCCGGCATCCTGTCGCAGGCATCGACCGCGATGCTCGCTCAGGCGAACCAGAGCTCGCAGGGCGTGATGAACCTGCTTCGCGGCTAAACTTCGCGAACAAATTTCAGGCTATATTCGGTTGGTCCCTTAGATAGCCTGATTGGATGCCCCGGCCCCCACAGCCGGGGCATCTTCTTTTTGTCTGTTCGTAACCGAACAGAGGCGGCACCGGCCCGCTCCCCCACCCAGCTTCCCGACATCGTATTCTATGGGAGACCCTTCGACGCCACGCGTCGGGCGGTTGGGGGAGCGGGCCGGTGCCGCTTCCGGCGTGAGCCGGAAAACAACCAACTAATGAAAATCCCGCGACTTGGGCAGGATGCGGACGTTGCGCGGATGGCCGTGCCGCGCCGCATGGCCGCGCGGTGGTTGCGGATGCTTGACCTCGTCGGCGCGGCCGGTGTCGGGATCGAAGCGCCGGTCGCTGCCCAGCGTGTCGAGCATTGCCGTCCGGTCGACGATGTGCGTCGCCATCAGGTGGATCACCCCCTCCTTGCTCCGCTGCACCTCGCCCTCGGCGAGCATCAGCCGCGACGCCATCACCGCGCGGCGCTGGCGTTCGAAAAGGCGCGCCCAGAGCAATATGTTGACGATCCCGCCCTCATCCTCGAGCGTGATGAAGATCGCATTGCCTTTGCCGGGCCGCTGGCGGATCAGCACGACGCCGGCGGTGCGCACGATCGATCCGTTCTTCGCCGCCGCGACCCCGGCCGCGCTCAGCACGCCCTCGCGCTCGAAATCGCGGCGCAGGAACGCCATCGGATGGCCCTTCAGCGACAGGCGCGTCGTCTGGTAATCGGTGAGCACATGCTCGACCATCGGCGTCGGCGGCAGCGCGGCATCCTCCTCGAAGCCGAGCTCGTTCGCCTCGGCGGCGCCGAACAACGGCAACACCCCCTGCCGCACCCGCCGCGCATCCCACAGCGCCGGACGCCGATCGAGCCCCATCGACCGGCACACATCGGCATCGGCGAGAAGGTGCAATGCACGCGACGGAAGATTGGCGCGGCGTGCGAGTTCTTCGACCGAAGCGAAAGGCACCGCGCGTGCATCGACGATCTGCCCCGCCCATTCTTCGCGGAATCCGTCGACCTGCCGGAAACCGAGCCGCAGCGCGAGGCTGCCATCGTTCTTTCGCTCGAGACTGTTGTCCCAGCCGCTCGCATTGACATCGACCGCGCGCACCTCGACCCCATGCCCCTGCGCATCGCGCACGAGCTGCGCGGGGGCGTAAAAGCCCATCGGCTGCGAATTGAGGATGCCGCACGCGAAGACCGCGGGGTGGTAATGCTTGATCCATGAGGAGACATAGACGAGTCGCGCGAACGACTGGGCATGGCTTTCGGGGAAACCATAGCTGCCGAAACCCTCGATCTGCTTGAAACAGCGCTCGGCGAAATCCTGCTTGTAGCCGCGTGCGACCATGCCGCCGACCATCTTCTCACGGAAATTCTCGATCGTTCCGACATTCCGAAACGTCGCCATTGCACGGCGCAGGCCATTGGCCTCTTCAGGGCTGAAATCCGCTGCGACCATTGCGAGTTTCATCGCCTGCTCCTGAAACAGCGGAACGCCGAAGGTTTTACCCAAGACATCATGCAGTTCATCAGGCGGATTGGGCGGCGCAGGTTCCGGAAATTCGACCGGTTCTTCCTTGTTACGGCGGCGTAGATAGGGGTGAACCATGTCGCCCTCGATCGGGCCGGGGCGGACGATCGCCACTTGCACCACCAGATCGTAGAAGACCTTGGGTTTGAGGCGTGGCAGCATGTTGATCTGCGCGCGGCTTTCGACCTGGAAAACGCCGATGCTGTCGCCCTTCTGCAGCATGCCGTAGACTTCCGGATCATCACAATCGATGTCGACTTCCAACGTATGATCGCCAAGGCCATGCTCGCGCATCAGGTCGAAGCATTTGCGAATGCAGGTCAGCATGCCGAGCGCGAGCACATCGACCTTCATCAGCCCCAGCGCGTCGATGTCGTCCTTGTCCCACTCGATGAAGGTGCGGTCTTCCATCGCGGCATTGTGAATCGGCACCAGCTCGTCGAGCCGTCCTTCGGTCAATATGAAGCCGCCGACATGCTGCGACAAGTGACGCGGCGCCTTGAGCAGTTCGCCGACGAAACGGTGGAGCCGCTCGATCTCGCCATTGTGCGGGTTGAGACCCGCCTCGACGAGCCGCTCGACCGGCACCTCGTCGCCCCAGCTCCCCCAGCTCGTATCGGCGAGCCGCGCGGTGACATCCTCGCTGAGACCGAGCGCCTTGCCGACTTCGCGGATCGTGCTGCGCGGGCGGTAATGGATGACGGTCGCGGCGATTGCTGCGCGATCGCGCGTGTAGCGGTCGTAGATATATTGGATGACCTCTTCGCGCCGCTCATGTTCGAAATCGACGTCGATATCGGGGGGCTCGTCACGTTCTGCCGATACGAAGCGCGAGAAGAGCAGGTCGTGCTTCATCGGGTCGACCGAGGTCACGCCGAGCAGGAAGCAGACAATCGAATTGGCGGCCGAGCCACGGCCCTGACACAGGATCGGGGGTTCCTGCGCACGGGCGTGGCGGACGAGGTCATAGACGGTCAGGAAATAATAGACGTAGCGCCGCTTCCTGATCAGCCGGAGTTCGTCGGCGAGCAGCTTGCGGACTTTTGGCGGGAGCGGCGTTTTGTAACGCTCCTCGGCTGCGGTTTTCACCAGATGGTGCAGATAGTTGAAAGGCTTCCATCCCGGTGGAACCGGTTCGTGCGGATATTCATATTGCAGGTCTTCGAGGCGAAAACCGATGCGTGCGAGAAGCTTCGTACTTGCTTCAATCGCTTTCGGATAGCCGTTGAACAGGCGTTTCATCTCGGCGGGCGCTTTCAGATAACGCTCGCCATTGGCGCGAAGCAGCTTGCCGGCTTTCGAGACCGTCGTGCCCTCGCGGATGCAGGTGATGATATCGTGAAGCGGGCGTTGTTCCTTGGCCGCATAGAGAGCATCGTTGGTCGCGAGCAGCGGAACTCCGGTCGCCGCCGACAGGCGCTGGAGTTCGGCCAGCCGGCGCGCGTCGACGCCCGATTGCGGCATCGTGGCGGCCAGCCAGACCGATTTCGGTCGCTTGTTTTTGAGGGTACGGAGCAACGCTTCGTCGCCCTCCATTGCGATGAGGAGCAGATCGTCGCAATGATCGAGCAGATCGCCCAGTTCGAGGATGCAGTCGCCCTTTTGTGCGCGGAGATTGCCGGTCGAGAGAAGGCGCGTCAGCCGCCCCCAGCCTTCGCGATCGACGGGGTAGGCGACGATGTCGGGGGTGCCGTCGGCGAAGACGAGCCGGGCGCCGACCACCAGTCGGAAATTCTTCACTATCTCGGGTTTTTTGACCAGTTGCTCCTTCAGAAAAGCCCACGCCCGCACCACCCCCGCGACGCTGTTGCGGTCGGCGATGCCGATGCCGGTCATGCCGAGCGCCATCGCCTCCGCCACCATCTCGGCGGGGTGCGAGGCGCCGCGCAGGAAGCTGTAGTTGGTTGCCGCGACGAGTTCGGCGAAGCCGGGATCGGGTGGGGTTTCGGGCGCATCGCTCATGCGAAGACTCCGTGGATATACCAGCGCGGATCGGGCTTTTCGTCGTAGAGGCCGTGGCGGAAGAGCCAGAAGCGGCGGCCCTGCGCATCCTCGACGCGGTAATAGTCGCGCGTCAGCCCGCCATTGTCGCGGCGGCGCCACCATTCGGCGGCGATGCGTTCGGGGCCTTCGTAACGGCGGATCGCGTGGAAGGCGCGGCGCCAGCGGAAGCGTTGCGGCGGGCCGTCGGGCACCTCGGCGATCACCTCGATCGGCTGCGGCGGGTCGAAGAGGTGGAAGGGGCGCGTCGGCGGCTCGCCGGCCTCGGGGGCCTGCCAGGGCAGCGGGGCGGGCGCGTCGATCGCGGGCAGTTCGAGCTGCGCCTGCTCGGGGATATGCGTGTCGGCGGGACGCAGCCGCCGCACCCGCCCGCGCCCGAGCCGCGTCGCGAGCCGGTCGGCGAGTTCGTCGATCGCGGCGTCCTTCACCGCCCCGCCCTCAAGCTTGAGCTGACTCGCACCGAGCGCCTCGAGCCGTGGCACGGCGAGGCGAATCATGTCGAAACCGAAGCCGGGGTCGAGCGGGTCGGCAAGGCTGTCCATGCGCTCGGCGAAAAGCCGCATGACGAGGTCGGCGTCGCGCGTCGGGTGGCCGGTCTCGATCGCGATCGTCCGCGCGAGCCCGTCGCTGCGAAAGAAGGTGGCGCGGAAATGGCGCCCGCCCTTGTCGCGTTCGGCAAGCTCCTCGATCGCTTCGGCGGCGAGCTCGGCGAGGATTTTGGTGGCGTGCGTGCTGCTGCCGAGCGGTTCGGCGAAGCGGCGTTCGGCGGCGACCGGGGGGGGCGTCACGCGCGGGTCGAGCGGGCTCGGCGCATCGCCCAATATGCGGCGCAATGCCATCGCGGCGTCGGCGCCGAAGCGCGCGGCGAGGTTCGCCATCGGCCGACTCGCGAGATCGCCGATTGTCTTCAATCCGGCGCGGACGAGCGCGGTCGTCGCCTCGGGCTCCAGTTCGAGCGCGGCGACGGGCAGGCGGCGGATCGCGCTGGCTTCGTCGGGCGCGGGGCGCACCTGATAGCGCGCGAGCGCGCGTGCGGCGTCGGCGGTCTGGCCGAGCGCGTGGCGGAGCGTCATGCCGAGCCGTGCGAATCGCATCTCGACATCGGCGACCAGCCCCGCCTCACCGCCGAAGAGATGCTCGCCGCCCGCGATGTCGAGGATCAGCCCGTCGGGCGCGTCGAGCGCGACAAGCGGCGTATAGCGCGCGCAGCCCTGCGCGAGCCGGTCGAGCCAGTCCTGATCGAGTACCGGATCGTGCGGCACGACGGCGAGCGCGCCGACCTGCGCGCGCGCGTCGGCGAGCGGCATGCCGGGACGCAGCCCGACCGCGAGCGCCGCCGCATCGACGCTCGCGAGTCGCATCGCGCCGCGTTGCTTCTCGGCGAAGACGAGCGGGGCGTCAGGCGGCAGCGGCGCCGTGCGAAGCCATCGCTCGGCGGGCAGGAAGGGGAAGAAGAGCGCCAGATAGCGCCGCTTCCACGAAAGCTTGTTCGTCATGGTTCCAGTCCAGTCGCCAGCGCGTTCCCGCGGGGCCACCGCGCCAGCGCAGCAGTTCGAGGTCAAAGGCGGGTGCGCCGGGGGCGTCGGCTTCGAGCCCGCGCGAGGCGGCGGCGGCGACGCTCCAGCGCGTTTCGGCGACGCTTGGCGTCGGCACGCTATTGAGGCGGAGCATGAAAAGGGTCGTGCCCGCATCGCGCGCGCCGAGGGCGAGCCGGCGGCCGGCGGTGAGGTCGAGCAAAGGGAATTTGCCCCAGCTTTCGACGATCACCGCCGCCGACCCGGCGCAGCGGATCGCGTCGTTCGCGCAGGCGAGCAGCATTTTGGGATCGGCCGCCTCGACGAGCAGGAGCCGGTCGGGGTCGCCGCCGAGTTCGGCGATGCCGGGGGCGTAGATATGGCCGCTGCGCTTGTCGGCGTCGCTCGTACGCAGCCAGATCAGCGGCGCCTTGCCCGGCGTGCGCAGCGCGACGAGCGCGGCGAAGGCGGCGGCGCTCGTCGCGTCGAGCGCGTCGGCGGCGAAAAATTCATGGGTGCGCCCCATCGCGAGGCCACCGCCGATCGCATCGTCGAAGCGGGCGTGGCCGCTCGCCAGCCAGCCTTCGGCCGGGCGGCTTTCAAAACCGCCACTGGCGGCGATCCGGGCGATACGTTTCCGCAGCCCGGCGAGAGGGTGAGACGACTCGTGCATCATTTGTTCCTGATATGTTCTATTAGCGCCCTTGCAATGACGCTTGTCAAGGAGGGTCAGGAAATGGTGCGCTTAGAGTGGGTTAGGGGGCTTCTGTTCCCGCGCTGCTGTCGCCGCCAAGCGCGCGGAACAGCGCGATTCGTGTCTGGACGAGCAGGAGTTGCGTCGCGATCTCGTTTCGCCGCGCCGAATAGAGGCTGCGCTGTGCGTCGAGGCTGGAAAGGAAGCTGTCGACGCCGCCCTTGTAGCGGGCGTCGGTCAGCGTCGCGGTGTCGGCGGCGGCGTCGCTATTGGCGGCCGCGGCGCGGCCGCGTTCGGAAATCGTGCCCTGCACCGCGAGTGCGTCGGCGACCTCGCGGAAGGCGGTCTGGATCGCGCCTTCATAACCCGCGAGCGCGGCATCGCGCTGCGCCTCGGTCACGGCCACCCCCGCGCGGCGGCCGCCGGCGTCGAAGATCGTCGCGGTCGCATCGCCGCCCGCCGACCAACTGAACGAGCCGCTGTCGAACAGGCTGGAGAGCGCGTTGCTGGCGAAGCCGAGCAGCCCGGTCAGCGAGATCGACGGGAAGAGGCGCGCGCGTGCCACGCCGATGTCGGCGTTGGCGGCGCGCAGGTCATATTCGGCCTCGATCACATCGGGGCGGCGCAGCAATATCTCGGAACTGACTCCTGCTGGTAGCGCCACGACCGAGGGCGTGACTTCGGCCAGGCTCGCGGGCAACAGCGCGCGGTCGATATCGCCCCCGACGAGCAGGCGGATCAGATTCTCGTCCTGCGCGAGCGCGGTCCTTTGCTGCGCGATCGAATCCTCGGCGGTCGCGAGGATCTGTTCGGCTTGGCGGAGGTCGGTGCGCGGCGCGACGCCGCCGTCGAGCCGCGCCTGGGTGAGCCGCACGTTTTCGCGCGCGTTCGCGGCGGTGTCCTCGGCGATTTTCAGGAGGTCGCGATCGGCGCCATAGGCCGCCCAAGCCTCGGCGAGGCTCGCGATCAGCGCGAGGCGCACGGTGCGCGACGCCGCCTCGGTCGCGAGTGCGCGGTTGCGGTCGGCCTCGGTCGCATTGGCGAGGCGGCCGAAGAGGTCGATCTCGAAGGCGGTGACGCCGCCGCGCAGCGAGAAATCGCCGCTGCCGCTCTCCGAGCCATTATCCGAATAGCCCGCGCCCGCACTCGCGCCGAGTTCGGGAAATTGCCCCGACCGCGTGACGCGCACCTGCGCGCGCGCCGCGGCGACATTGGCATAGGCGATGCGCAGGTCGCGGTTGTTCGCCAGTGCCTGTTCGGTCAGCGCCTGCAGCCGCGGGTCGGTGAAGACGCTTTTGTAGGAAAGGATCGGCAACGCCGCTTCGCTCTGCAGCAGATAGGCGTCGCCGACCGGCCAGCCTTGCGGCACCGGCGGCGTGGGCAGCACCGTCTTGGGCGCGAGCGAACAGCCGGCGAGCGCGAGCGTGCCGGCGAGGAGGAGCGTGCGCGCGCCGATCATGCCGGGACCTCGGCGGCGTCATCACCCTTCTTCTTGCCGAAGCGCGCGCGCATCGCGGCGAGCCCGTCGCGCACGCCGCGGCGGACGAGGACGAAGAAGAGCGGGATGAAGAAGATCGCGAGGAAGGCGGCGGTGAGCATGCCGCCGATCACCGAGGTGCCGATCGCGACGCGGCTGTTCGCGCCGGCGCCGGTCGCGATCGCGAGCGGCAGCACGCCGAAGATGAAGGCGAAGCTCGTCATCAGGATCGGGCGCAGACGGATGCGCGCCGCCTCGACCGCCGCCTCGATCACGCGCTTGCCCTTGCGCTCCTCCTGCTCGGCGAACTCGATCATCAGGATCGCATTCTTCGCCGCCAGCCCCATCGTCGTGAGCAGGCCGATCTGGAGATAGACGTCATTTTCGAGCCCGCGCAGATTCACCGCGAACACCGCGCCGATCAGCCCGAGCGGAATGACGAGCAGCACCGCGAGCGGGATCGACCAGCTTTCGTAAAGCGCCGCGAGGCAGAGGAAGACGACGAGCAGCGACAGGCCGTAAAGCAAAGGCGCCTGCCCCGAGGAGAGGCGTTCCTCATAGGAAGAGCCCGACCAGGCGACGCTGGTGCCGGGGATCTGGTTCGCCATGCGCTCCATCTCGTCCATCGCCTCGCCCGAACTGGTGCCGGGGGTCGGCTGGCCCGAAATCTCGAAGGCGGGAACGCCCTGGAAGCGCGAGCTGCTGCTCGGTGTCGTCGACCAGCCGATCGTCGCAAAGGCCGAGAAGGGCGACATCTGCCCGCCCGTGGAGCGGACGAACCATTGGCCGAGATCCTCGGGGCTGGCGCGATAGGGGGCGTCGCCCTGGACATAGACGCGCTTGACGCGACCCTTGTCGATGAAATCGTTGACATAGCGGCCGCCCCACGCGGTCGCGAGCGTGTTGTTCACGTCGCCATTGTCGATGCCATAAGCGGTCAGCCGCTGCGTATCGACGTCGATCTTGAGCGTCGATACGTCGGGCAGGTCGGACAGGCGCACCGAGGTCAGATTGGGGTTGTCGTTCGCCATCGCGAGCAACCTGTCACGCGCGGCGACGAAATCGTCGCGGCTCATCCCGCTGCGGTTCTGGAACTGCATCGTGAAGCCCGACGAGTCGCCGAGCCCGCGCACCGCGCCGGGGACGAGCGCGAAGATCTGCGCGTCGCGCACGCCGGCGAGCGCGGCGCGCGCGCGCGCCGTGATCGCGTCGGCGCTCCGCTCCTCGCCCGGCCGCTCGTCCCAATGGACGAGGTTGACATAGCCCTGGCCGGTATTCTGCCCCGACGCGCCGCCACCGCCGCCGCCGGCGATGAGGAACAGCGCCCCGACATTCGCCTTTTCCTCGGTCAGCAGATATTTTTCGACCATGTCGCGCACTTCGATCGTGCGCGCCTGCGTCGCGCCCGCGGGCAGGCGGAACTGGATCGAGACGCGTCCTTGATCCTCGTTGGGCAGGAAGCCGCCGGGCAAGCGGAGAAAGAGGAAGGCGAGGAGCGCGAGCAACACCATATAGATGGCGAGGAACAGCCATTTGCGGTCGACGACCTTGGTGACGCTGCCCACATAGCGGGCGACCGCGCCGTCGAAGCGCGTGTTGAAGCCGGTCTTGGCGCGTTCGAGAAAGGCGTGGAAGCGCGGAAAGCGGCTATCCGCGGCACTGTCGCCATTCTTGGGCTTGAGCAGGGTCGAGGTCAGCGCCGGGCTCAGGATCAGCGCGACGAGCACCGACAAGGCCATTGCCGACACGATCGTGACCGAGAACTGGCGATAGATGACGCCGGTCGAGCCGCCGAAAAACGCCATCGGCAGAAACACCGCCGACAGCACGAGCGCGATCGCGATCAGCGCGACCTGCAATTCCCGCATCGACTGGATCGTCGCCTCGCGCGCCGTCATGCCGGGATTTTCTTCCATCAACCGCTCGACATTCTCGACCACGACGATCGCGTCGTCGACGAGCAGCCCGATCGCGAGCGTCAGCCCGAACAGGGTGAGGGTGTTGATACTGAACCCCAGTAGGTAGAAAATGCCGAAGGTGCCGAGCAACACCACGGGCACCGCGATCGCGGGGATCAGCACCGCGCGCCAGCTTTGCAGAAAGACGAACATCACGAGGATCACGAGCAGGATCGCCTCGAGCAGCGATTTCTGCACCTCGCTGACCGACAGCTTGATGAAGGCGGTCGAATCATTGGCGTAGCTGTAAGCGAGGCCGTCGGGGAAATCGGCGCCGAGTTCGGTCATCCGCGCCTTGACGCGTTCGGCGGTCTCAAGCGCGTCGGACCCCGGCGACAGCGAGATCGACATGCCCGATCCGGGATGGCCGTTGACGCGGACGATCGCGCTGTAGCTTTCGGCGCCGATCTCGACCCGCGCGACATTCTTGATTCGCACCGTCGCGCCGTCGGGTAGCGTTTTCAGCACGATATTCTCGAACTGTTCGGGGGTCTGCATCCGCGACTGGGCGGTGACCGTCGCGTTGAGCATCTGACCTTCGGGCGCGGGGAGGCCGCCGACATCGCCCGCCGCGACCTCGCTGTTCTGCGCGCTGATCGCCGCGACCACGTCGCTCGGCATCAGCGCCGTCGCCGCGAGCCGCTGGGGATTGAGCCAGATGCGCATCGCGTGCGGCGACCCGAAGACGTTGACGTCGCCGACGCCTTCGACGCGCGACAGCGGATCCTGGATGTTCGACGCCAGATAGTCGGACACGTCCTGGTTCGACCGCGTATCGGTCGTGTCATAGACGCCGACGAGCAGCAACGAATCCGAATTGGATTTGGTGACGCGCACGCCCTGTTGCTGCACCTGCTGCGGCAGGCGCGAGACCGCCGACTGGATCTTGTTCTGGACCTGCACCTGCGCGATGTCGGGGTCGGTGCCCTTCACGAAGATCGCGGTGATGTCCGCGCGCCCGCGCGAGCTCGATTGCGAGCTGAAATAGAGGAGACCGTCGATTCCGGTCAGCTGCTGTTCGAGCACCTGCGTGACGCTGTTCTCGATCGTTTCGGCCGATGCACCGGGATAGGAGGCGCGGATATTGACCTGCGTCGGCGCGATGTCGGGATATTGCTCGATCGGCAGCGAAAAGAGCGCGCCGACGCCGCCGAGCATGACGATGATCGCCAGCACCCAGGCAAAGATCGGCCGGTTGATGAAAAGGCGCGACATGACGCGCTACTTGCCCTTCGCCTTGGCGCTTTCGCCTTTCGGCGCGCCGACGCGCTGCGCGCTGCTCGCCGGCACGGGGCGGATCGCCGCGCCCTGCCGCAGGTTTCCGATCCCCTGCGAGATGACGCGTTCGCCGGGTTTCAGCCCCTCGGTGACGACCCAGTTGGCGCCCGAGGTGCGGTCGGCGACGATCTTGCGCCGCACCGCCTTATTGTCCTTGCCGACGAGATAGACGAAGGCCGAACCGTCGAAATCGCGCTGCACGGCCGGCTGCGGCAGCAGGATCGCCGACGGGTTCACCGCCTGGTCGAACATCGCGGTCACGAACATGCCGGGCAAGAGCACGCCCTTGGGATTGGGGAAACGCGCGCGCAGCGTCACGGTGCCGGTCGCTTCGTTGACCGTGACGTCCGAAAACTGGACCGTCCCGGCAAAACCATAGCGGCTGCCGTCCTCGAGGCGCAGGCGCACCGACGTGCTGCCGGCGGTGACCCCGCCGCTTTCGATCGCCTGGCGCAGCGCGGTGAGCTCGGCGCTCGACTGTTGCATATCGACGAACATCGGGTCGGTCTGCTGGATCACCGCGAGCGGGGTCGCCTGGCTCGCGCTGACCAGTGCGCCCGGGGTGACGAGGCTGCGTCCGATGCGGCCGCTGATCGGTGCGGCGATCGTCGCGAAGCGCAGGTTGATGCGCGCGGTTTCGAGCGCGGCGGCGTTTTGCGCGACCGCGGCGCGCGCCATCCGCGCCTGCGCGAGCGCGTCGGTATAATCCTGTTCGGCGACCGCCTGCATCTTGGCGAGCGGTTCGAGGCGGCGCGCGCGTTCCTCGGCCGCCTCGGCGCTCGCCCGCGCGCTCGCAAGGTTCGCGGCCGCCTGATCGACCCCGGCCTGATAGAGGCGCGCGTCGATCTGGTAGAGCGGCTCGCCGGCGCGCACCAGGCTTCCCTCGGTAAACAGGCGGCGGCGGATCAGGCCGTTCACCTGCGGCCGCACTTCGCTCGTTTCATAAGCGACGGTGCGTCCGCCGAGCGAGGTGGTGACGGGCACCGGCTGGACGGCGGCGGTGACATAGCCGACCTCGGGCGCGCCGCGACCGCCCCTGTCCTCTTCGGCGGAGCAGGCGGCAAGCGACAGGGCGATGGCACACAGGGCTCCGGCACGAAGCAGCGGCCTCTTGTCCAGCATGGGGTTAGTCTCGTTTCAAGTCGGAACGGGGGAGGATTGGCGCCTATTCAGCCGATTGCCCCCGCGCTGGCAAGCCCCATGGACGCGATGCGACAATTTGCGACAATTTTTCCGCCGCGCCTGTGACGAGGTTTCCGATCCGCAAAGTTGTCATACCAATGGGATAGTTGTCATACAATTTTTGCTTGACAGCAACTCGCTCTTTCCCGCATCATTCGTGACACCGGTTACCGAAGCCGGACAATGAAACATAAAGATGACGGCCGGTCGGCTCCGAAGCCAGCCCTGGTCGCGATCCGTGGGAAATGGGGCGTGGGCTGCAGGCCCGGGCCAAGGTGGGAGGATGGACATGGCTATTCAGGCAAGACGAGGCATTGGAATAGTGGCGAAGCTCGCGGGCGGCGCATCGCTCGCCGCGCTGGCGATAACGCCCGTGCATGCGCAGGATGCGGCGGCCGCGCAGACTGAAGAGGATGCGATCGTCGTCACCGGCATCCGCGCTTCGCTCGCACAGGGGGCCGACATCAAGCGCGAGGCCGATCAGCTTCTCGACGTCATCACCGCCGAAGACGTGGGCAAGCTTCCCGACGCCAACGTCGCCGAGGCGCTCCAGCGCGTCACCGGCGTCCAGATCACCCGCGTCTTCGGCGAAGGCCAGTCGGTGTCGGTGCGCGGACTGCAACAGGTTCGCGTCGAAGTCGACGGCCGCACGCTTCTCGGCTGGTCGGCGCGGCTGTCGCCGCCCGAAAACGACCAGCTCGGCCGCTCGTCGGGGCTCGACTCGGTGCCGTCGAGCCTGTTCGGCCGCCTCGAAGTCCGCAAATCGCCGCTCGCGAGTCAGGCCGAGGGCGGGCTCGGGGGTACGGTCAACCTGGTCACCCCGAAGCCGCTGAACTTCAAGGAGCCGACGATTTCGCTGCGCGCGCAGGGCGTCTATTCGGAGAATAGCGACAAGTTCGAACCCGCGATCACCGGTTTCGCGACGACCAAGTTCGCCGACGGCCGCATCGGCGTCATGCTAGCGGGCGAATATCAGAAGCGCACCTCGACGACGCAGGCGTTCGAACGCAACAATTTCCTCGACCGCAATTATACCGCCGGCGGGACGACGACGGTTCAGCAGACGCCGGTGCTGCTGCAATATGAACAATTCACCGTCGACCGCTCGCGGCTCGGCCTCAACGGCGCGATCCAGTTCGAAGTCACCCCCGAATTCACGGTCACCGCCGACGCGCTCTATTCGAAGCTCAAGACCGGGCGCCGACAGGATTTCTTCGCCTTCCGCCTGCCCACCGGCGCCAATCCGGTGGCCAACCCCGTCGTCGAGAACGGCATGGTCGTCGCGGGCGATGCGAACGGCACCGTCACCACCGCGGGGCAGATCCGCAACGAGCCGACCGAAAGCTTTCTCTATGGGCTCAACGGCAAATATGAGAGCGACGGGCTGACGATCGAGGCCGACGGCTATTACAGCAAGGGCACGATCGACCAGACGATCCAGATCATCACCTTGCAAGGGACGGCGGCAGTTCCTGGCGCGTTCGATTTCCGCGACGTTACCATTCCCTCGCTGACGCTCGGCGGGACGTTCGACCCGGCCGATTACGCTTCCTACAACCCCGCGAACAATGGCGTGCGCAGCAACCGCCTGCTCGGCCTGCTCGAGGAATGGACCGGCAAGCTCGACGTCGCTTACGAAGCCGGCGGCGGCGTCACGATCGCGGCGGGGGTGCGCTACACCGATCTCCACGCGCGCTCGAACGCTTTCCGCAGCCAGGTCACCCCGACCCGCGAAGAGATCGAGCCCTATCTGCGGGGGGTCGATGCGGGCGACTTCCTGTCCGACATTCCGGGCACTTTCCCGAACAGCTTCCTGAGCACCGCGCCCACCTACGACTATGTTTTCAATCGTGGGCAGGCGGCGCAGCCCAATCCCGATCCCGACGGCCGCTCGACCCTGCTCCCCAACCTCCAGCGCGACTATGACTTCAGCGAAAAAACGCTCGCGGGCTATCTGATGGTGTCGGGCGAGGGCGAGATCGCGGGCATATCGTACAAGGCCAACGCCGGGGTGCGTATCGCGTCGACCCGCCTGTCGGTCGACAGCTATGTCAATGTCGGCGCGGTCAGCACGCTGCGCAACGACCGGAATCGCTACACCAATATACTGCCGAGCGCGAACATCGCCTTCAACGTCACCGACGATTTCCTGATCCGCGTGTCGGGGTCGCAGACGATGCAGCGCGCCTCGATCGCCGACCTCGCGCCGTCGACCTTCTTCAACGCGACCAACCTGTCGGTCACCGGCGGCAATGTGAATCTCGAACCGCCGATCGCGACGCAGGCCGATGTCAGCTTCGAATATTATACGGGGAAAAGCTCGCTGATCTCGGGCGCGGTCTTCTACAAGGACGTCAAGAATTTCATCGCGAGCTTCGTCACCACCGGAGTCGATCTCGATCTCGACGATCAAGGCCGCGAGCTGACCTTCTCGCGCCCCGAAAATCTGGCGAGCGCCAAGATCAAGGGATTCGAGATCGGCATCCAGCAGTTCATGGACTTCCTGCCCTCGCCGCTCGACGGCTTCGGCGTGATCGCCAACTACACTTACTCGGATGCCGAGGATAATGCCGGCTTCCCGCTCGTCGCGGTGTCGAAGAACAGCTACAACCTCGTCGGCCTGTACGAGAAGGGGCCATTTTCGGCGCGCATCGCCTATAATTATCGCGACGAGGCGGTGTTCGAATTTTCGCAAGGACGCCCGAGCTTCGTCGGTTCGCGCTCGCAGCTCGACGCGCAGCTCGGGGTCGACATCACCCCGAATATCGCGCTGTCGCTTCAGGCGCAGAATCTGATGCCGAAGAAATCGGCGACGAGCGAGTATAGCAATTTCAACCCGACCGCGCTCAACAGCTATGCCCTGTCCGAGCGGCGTTTCTCGGTCGGGGTGCGCGCGAAGTTTTAGAGGTCACAAGGAGTTATCGGGTGGTGGTTTCGGTTGGTCGGCGTGCGCGCCTCGTTTCGGTTTTGGCGCTGGGCGCGGCGCTGATTTTTCCCGCGCAGGCGCAGGCGCAGGCAGGGAAATTGCCCAAAATCCTCTCGGACCCCGCGACGGCGGCGGCGAATCCGCTGCCCGACTTCAGCTATGCGGGTTATGGCTTCGGCCTCGCGCCTATCCCCGCCGATGCCGGGACGGTTATCGAGGTGACCGACCATGGCGCGATCCCCGACGACGGGCTCGACGATACCAAGGCGGTGCTCCGCGCGCTTGCCGCCGCCAATGCGGTGAAGGGCAAGGTGACGCTGCGTTTCCCGAAGGGGCGCACGCAGATCACCGAGGTGCTGCGGATCGCGCGTAGCGACATCGTCCTCGACGGTGCGGGCGACGGCCCCGGCGGCAGCGAGCTCTGGTTTCCGCGCCCGCTGAAGCTGATCGACCAGAGCCACGATTATGACGAGCTGCGCGAATATCTGGTGCGCGAAAAGAAGCAGCAGGTCGAGCCCGAGCATAATATCGATTATCTGTTCACCGAATATAGCTGGGCGGGCGGGATGATCCGCGTCGCGCCTGAGGGCAGCCGGCCGGTCTCCTATGACGCGGCGAAGGACGTGCGCGACCCGGTGCTCGCGACCGGTGTGTCGGGCAAGCAATTCACCCGCACGCTGACGGTCGACGACGCGGCGAAGCTCAAGGTCGGCGATGTCGTCCAGGTTCAATGGTTTTCGGTCGACGGACCAAAGAGCCAGATATTGAAATCGCTCTATGGCGACACCGACCTGCCGATCGGCTCGCACCACTGGACCTCGCCCAACCGGCCGGTCGTCGTGCAGGCGACGCGTGTTACTGCCGTGCGCGGGCGAACGGTGACGCTCGGCGATCCCTTGCTTCACGACGTTCGCGCGGACCAGCCCGCGGTCGTCGCCGATTGGAAGCATCTCTCAAACGTCGGCATCCAGAATATGCGGCTGCAGTTCCCCGAGGCGCCGGCGTTCGGCCATCATCTGGAGCAGGGTTATAACGGCATCTATATGACCGGCGTGTTCGACGGCTGGATAAGCGGGCTGACGATCGACCGGTCGGACAGCGGCATCCTCACCGACAATGCGGCGAGCCTGACGATCGCCGACATCATAACGACGGGCGACCGCCGCGCGCATTATTCGGTGCATGTCGGCGCGGTGCACAATGTGCTCGTCAAAAATTTGAAGGTTGCGAATCCGGTGGTCCACCCGGTCAGCATCAACACGCGCTCGACGCGCTCGGTGTTCCTGCGCTCGGTCGTCGACCGCGATGCGATCATCGATCAGCACAGCGGGTCGAACCATCAGAATCTGTTCGACGCGATCGAGATGCACATCGATCCCGAACAGGGCAAGGACGGCTGGCAGTATCAGCTCTGGGTCGGCGGCGGCGCGCCTTATTGGAAGCCGGGGCATGGCCTCTACAATACGTTATGGAATGCGAAGCTGGTGATGCCCGAAAACATTCCCGCCGACGCGACGGTGGCGATCACGAGCGGGCTCGAAGGGCCGGGCGAGCGGATCGTCGGGCTGCACGCAAACCGGAAGATCCGGGTCAGCTACAATCCTGCGCCTTATATCGAAGGCACAGGGCAGGCGGTCGACGCCGCGCCGTCGCTATACGAATATCAGCTCGCGCGCCGCCGGCGCTGACGCCTAACGCCCCGGCGGCGCAGCGACCGACTGGCGCTCGACGAAGGTCGAGGCGAGCACATTGCTCTCGTCGCCTGCCGCCTTGGCGCCCGGCCCGAGGAAATCGGGAACGAGCGTCTGGGCAGCGCGGATGCCCATTTCGCGGATCGGCCAGCGCACCGTGCTGAGCGCGGGCCAGATATGCGTCGCGGTCGGGCTGTCGTCGAAGCCGATGATCGACAGTTCGCCGGGCACCTTGATGCCCTTGCTGTGCGCGACGCTCATCAGCCCAGCCGCCATCTCGTCGTTCGAACAGAAGACCGCGGTCGGCGGCGCGCTGAGCGACAGAAGCGCCTCGCCCGCCTCGATCCCCGCGGTGTAGCGATAATTGCCTGGCGCATAGAGTTCGGCGGCAAGCTCAAGCCCCGCCTGGGCGAGCGCCTCGCGGAACCCCTCTTCGCGCTCGGCCGCCGAGCGGAAGCCGACGGGGCCGCGCACGAAGCCGATACGGCGGTGGCCGAATGCGAGGAGCCCGCGCACCGCCTCGGCGACGACCTCGCGGTCGTTCGACGAGATGCAATGCTTGGCATCGTCGATCCGCGCCGACCCGATGCGGACATAGCGCACGCCGAGATCCTCGCAGAGCGCGGCGAGATCGTCATTTTCCGAGATCGGCGGCAGCAGCATCGCGCCGATCGGCCGCTGCTTTTCGAGGAAGGTGCGGACGTCCTCAAGCATCTTGTCCGACCCGCGGTCGACGGGGCGGACGAGCAGCGCGAGGTCGCTGTCCTTGATCGCGTCGAGCACCCCGCGCTGGAAGTTCAGCACCGTCTGCGCGTTCGGATTGTCGTGGAGCAGCGCGATCAGGAAGTTACGGCGAAAGGCAAGCGCGCGCGCCTGCGGATTGGGAACGAAGCCGAGCTGTTCGATCGCCTTTTCGACCGCCGCGCGCGTCTTGTCGGTCAGGAATTCGGACCGGTTGATCACCCGGCTCACGGTCTTTTTCGACACTCCCGCAAGGGCCGCGACATCGTTGATCGTCGGCTGCTTGCCCCCCGGCCCCTTATTCTGTGCCGCCATATTCGCTCTTTCCCCTGCGGGGCCTCTGGCCAGGCTCGCGCTTTATTTGTTGATGGGCGCTCGAACGGGTAAAATCAACTGCCCGGCGCGGGCGCCAACACCCCTTGACACCGGTTACCATCAAAACTAGCAAGGCGGCAAGCCAGAAATCTCGAGCGAGGATGCGATCCCATGTTTTCCAAGACCTATTACGCCACCCACCCCGTGATGATGGAAGAGGTGTCGAACGCCGAGCTGCGCGATCGCTACCTCATCCAGAATCTGTTCCGCGAGGGGGAATGCGTCCTCAACTACACCCACGCCGACCGCTTCGTGATCGGCGGCGTCGCCGTCGGTTCGGCGCCGGTCAAGCTGCCGGCGCAAAGCGAGCCGCCTTCGGCTGCGGGCCACCCCTTCCTCGAACGCCGCGAGCTCGCCATCGTCAACGTCTCGTTGGTCGAAGGCACGGTCACCGTCGACGGCGAGAGCTTCACGCTGGGCAACAAGGATTGCCTCTATGTGACGATGGGCGCGAAAGACGTCACCTTCGCAGGGCAGGGCGCGCGTTTCTATCTGGCGTCGTGCCCGGCGCACAAGGCGTTCACGACGCGCAAGCTCGGCATCGCCGACGCCAATGCGCTCGATCGTGGCAGCCTCGCCGAATCGAACGAGCGCACGATCTTCCAACTCGTGATTCCGGGCGTGTGCGACAGCGCGCAGCTCGTCATGGGCCTGACCGTGCTCAAGGAAGGCAGCGTGTGGAACACGATGCCGCCGCACATTCACGAGCGGCGCAGCGAGATTTATTTCTATTTCGAGCTCGACAATGTCGATACCGACCGCGTGATGCACTTCATGGGCGAGGGCGAGGCGACGCGCCACATCGTCATGCAGAATGAGGAAGCGGTGATCAGTCCGCCCTGGTCGATCCATATGGGCGCGGGCACCAAATCCTATGCCTTCATCTGGGCGATGGCGGGCGAGAATCAGGATTATACCGACATGAACGTCCTCGACATCTGTCAGCTGTCCTGATGCCCGGCGTTTTCGACCTCACGGGAAAAGTCGCACTCGTCACCGGCGCCAACACCGGCATCGGGCAGGGGATCGCGCTCGCGCTCGCCGAAGCCGGCGCCGACATCGCCGCCGCGGGCCGCTCGCCCGCCGACGAGACCGTCGGCAAGATACGCGGGCTCGGCCGGAAAGGCGAAAATTTCGCCGCCGACCTGTCGAGCGTCGGCGCGGTGCAGCCGCTCGTCGACGCGGTGCTCGCTGAGTTCGGCCGCATCGACATCCTCGTCAACAATGCCGGCATCATCCGCCGCGCCGACGCGGTCGACTTCACCGAGGCCGACTGGGACGCGGTGATGGACACCAATTTGAAGACGCTCTTTTTTCTCTGCCAGAGCGTCGGCCGTCATATGATCGCGCGCGGTTCGGGAAAGATCATCAACATCGCCTCGATGCTGACCTTTCAGGGCGGCATTCGCGTGCCGAGCTATACCGCGTCGAAGTCGGGCGTCGGCGGGCTGACCAAGCTGCTCGCGAACGAATGGGCGGCGAAGGGCGTGCAGGTCAATGCGATCGCGCCCGGCTATATCGCGACGAACAACACCGCCGCGCTACAGGGCGACGAGACGCGCAACCGCCAGATCATGGAGCGCATCCCCGCGGGGCGCTGGGGCGATCCCAGCGATATCGGCGGCGCCGCGGTGTTCCTCGCGTCGTCGGCGTCGGACTATGTTCAGGGCCATATCCTCGCCGTCGACGGCGGCTGGCTCGCGCGATAACGAGAAGCGCCTCAAAAATTTCCGTTCGCCCTGAGCTTGTCGAAGGGCTGTCCTCATCTTGAATGGCCGGAAGGAAGAACGGTGCTTCGACAAGCTCAGCACGAACGGATTTGGGGAAGGACGTCATCTTGAACGGTCGCCTTGTCTTTTTCGGCGAACTTCTGATCCGCCTGAACGCGCCGGGCAATGAACTGCTCATGCAGTCGCCGTCGCTGTCGCTTCACGTCGGCGGCGCCGAGGCCAATGTCGCGATCGGCCTCGCGCACCTCGGTCACGACTGCGCGATGGTGAGCAAAATTCCCTCGAACGCACTGGGCCGCGGCGCGGTGGCGGCGGTGCGCGGCGCGGGCGTCGACTGCGCCGCCGTCACGCTTCATCCGGGGCGCATGGGGCTTTATTTCCTCAGCGTCGGCGCGGGGCTGCGCGCTTCGGAAATCGTCTACGACCGCGCCGGATCGAGCTTCGCGGCGACCGGGGCGGAGGATTATGACTTCGACGGATTGCTCGAGGGCGCCGGCCTGCTCCACCTCTCGGGCATCACTCCCGCACTCGGGCCGCGCTCGGCCGAGGCGGCGCTCGGCGCAGCGCGCGCGGCGAAGCGGCTCGGGGTGCCCGTCAGCTTCGACGGCAATTATCGCGCGAT
This sequence comes from Sphingopyxis italica, assembly GCF_011926545.1. Lineage (GTDB taxonomy): Bacteria > Pseudomonadota > Alphaproteobacteria > Sphingomonadales > Sphingomonadaceae > Sphingopyxis > Sphingopyxis italica. The sequence goes on from NZ_JAATIT010000001.1 coordinate 1,557,919, forward strand.
GCTGTGGGAGGCGTGGGACAGCGACCCGCGCACGATCCTCTCCGAACTGATCGGCAGCGCCGACATCCTCTTCGGCAACCACCGCGACCTGTCGCTCGTGCTCGGGCGCGAATTCAGCGGCGAGGGCGCGGACCGGCGCCGCGAAGCCGCCGAAGCGGGTTTTGCCGCCTTCCCCGACCTCAAGCTCATCGCCTCGACCGCGCGCCATACGGCCACCGCCGACCATCACCGGATCGCGGCGCGCGTCGACCTTCGCAACTCCTGCCACCAGACCGCCGAGATCGACGTCACCGGCATCGTCGACCGCATCGGGGCGGGCGACGCCTTTGCCGCGGGCGTGCTGCACGCGCATCTCGGTGGCGGCGATGCACGCGCGATGGCCGAATCGGGCCTCGCGCTCACCTGCCTCAAACATTCGCTGCCCGGCGATGCGAGCCGCTTCGGACAGGGTGACATCGACGTCTTCCACGGCGGCGGGCTCGATGTCCGGCGCTGACACGATCGGCCGCCGCGCTGTTCTGGCGGGCGGCATCGCGCTGGCGGCATCCGCCGCCGCCCGGCCGGCGATCGCAGCGCAGGAGGAGTATGTCGCGACGCGCCGGCTCAAGGCGCCCGATGGCGAATATCGCAGCCGAAGCTGGCACAATGCGCCGCCCGAAGTCTATTGCTATGCAGGCATCCGCTATGCCCGCGCGGAGCGCTTCTGCGCGCCGGTCGCGGTTCGCCGCGCCGAGCAGATGACCGGGGGTGGCTTCGGCCCCGCCTGCCCGCAAAGGGGCGACCGCTATCGGCCGCAAAGCGAGGATTGCCTGTTCCTCAACGTCTGGACGCCGGGCATTGAGAAAGCGGCGAAGCGCCCCGTCATGGTCTATTTCCACGGTGGCGCCTATTCGGCCGGCAGCGTGACCGACCCGGTCAATGATGGCGCAAAGCTCGCGGCGCGCGGCGACGTCGTCGTGGTGACCGTTAACCACCGCCTCAACGCGTTCGGCTATCTCTATCTCGCTCGGCTCGATCCGCGCTTTCCCGACAGCGGAAACGCGGGACAGCTCGACTTGATCGCGGCGCTGCAATGGATCGAGCGCAACATCGCGGCCTTCGGCGGCGACCCGGGCAACGTCACCGTCTTCGGCCAGTCGGGCGGCGGCGCGAAGATCGCGACCCTGATGGCGATGCCGCAAGCGAAGAGCCTGTTCCACAAGGCGATCACGATGAGCGGGCAGCAGGTCACCGCCTCGGGCCCGCTCAACGCGACGAAGCGCGCGCAGGCGTTTTTGGCCAAGCTGGGGCAGGGCGTCGACCCCGCGACAGCCCCCGTCGAGCAACTCGTCGCGGCGCTGTCGGCGACCGACCCGATCCTCGGCGGCTCGGTCTATATGGGGCCGGTGCTAGACATGAAGCATCTGACGCGCCACCCCTTCTGGCCCGACGCCGCGCCGCAGTCGCTCGGCATTCCGATGATGCTCGGCAACACGGTGATGGAAACGCGCGCTTTTTATGCGCCCGATGGCAAGCAGCTTGCGGGGCTCGACTTCGACAATCTCGCCGCCAGGATCGCGCCCGAGATGCGGATCGACATCCATCCCGAATGGGTGGTGGGAGAGTTTCGCGCGCGTTACCCGAAAACCGAACCGCTCGAACTGTTCCACCGTATCGTCACCGCCGCACGCAGCTGGCGCGGGCAGGTCGAGGAGGCCGAAGCGCGCGCCCGTGCCGGGGCGCCGGCTTTCGTCTATCAGCTCGATTTCGAGGACGCGAAGCACACCGACGATATCGGTCTCAGCTTCGGCACGATGCCCGATCCGACCCCGGCGCAGCAGGCGATGAGCGACCGCGTCATGGACGCCTTCGTCCGCTTCGCGCACACCGGCGATCCGGGTTGGCCTGCCTATGATCTGGCCAAGCGCCAGACGATGATTTTCGATACCGCAAGCCGTGTCGAAAATGATCCGCGCCAGTGGGAACGCGAGCTGTTCGCGCGTGTGCCCTACATCCAGCCTGGGACATGACGGGGTGTCAAACGATCGTGTGGCTTCCGAGCCAGTTCCACAGCAGCTCGGGCCAGATCGCAACGGGCAGGCCCGCGCTCTTCATCAGCCCGAAGCCATGCCCGCCGCGCTCGAAGAAATGGGCTTCGACCGGCGCGCCGACGCTGCGCGTCGCTTCGCGTAGCCGGGCGCTGTTTTCGACCTTCACGACATCATCATCCTCGGCGTGGAGCAGCCAGAGCGGCGGCTGGTCGGCGCGGACATTGCGTTCGGGCGAGTAGAGTTTTTCGCGCGCCGCACCGGCATCCGTCCCGATCAGCTTTTCGCGGCTCATCGCATGGGCGATCGCGGGGTCCATCGACACGACGGGGTAAATGGCGGCGAGCGCATCGGGGCGCGCGGACAACGCGTCGGCCGCATCGACCGGCGCATAGACCTTCGCGTCAAAGCGCGTGAGCAGGCTCGTCGCGACCTGTCCGCCCGCCGAAAAGCCGCCGAAGGCGACGCGCGCCGGATCGATCCGGTCGATCTTCGCGCGGCTGCGCACCAGCCGCACCGCGCGCTGCGCATCGGCGAGCGGCACGTCGGCGCCGTTCGTCCAGCCGTCGCCGGGCAGGCGATAGAAGAGGACATAGACGGTAACGCCGCGTTCCTTCAGCCAGCGCGCGAGTTCATAGCCTTCCTTGTCGACCACGACATAGCGATAGCCGCCGCCGGGCGCGAGGATCACCGCCGCGCCATTGGGCTTGGCCGGACGGAAGATGTCGAGCCGCGGGCGCGTGATACCCTCGAGCATCCGGTCGCTGGCATTCGGATCCTCGCTCCGCTGCACGACCTTTTCGACAAGCCCCGCAGGCGGAACGACATGGGCTTCAGGCCAGAGCGCGATGCTCGCGTCGGGGGTCAGGCCGGCGGGCCGCGTCCAGACTTCGCGCGCCGCCGCGCTCGCGAAGGGCAGCGCGAGGCCGGCGGTCAGCAGCGCGCGGCGGCCGACGGTCATTGCCCAGCCACCTTGTTCGGATAGGCGATAATCAGCACCAGCGGCTCGCCGCCCGTCTGGCGAATGCCGACCTTGGCGCCCTTGTAGAGCCACGCCGCGGTCCCGGCCGTCAGCGCCTTCTCCTCGCCGTCCGAATGGACGATGCCGGTGCCCGACAGGACATAATAAATCTCGTCATGGCCGATTGCGTGGACGCCGATCGCGGCGCCGACGTGCAGCGCGCGCTTGCGGAATTCGAAGCTGCGCGGTGCGGGGACGGCGTCGCTGATCCGGTACGCGGTCGACATGCCGATTCGCCCATGCGGCGGCGCTTCCTCGCGCACCGTCGCCGCTTCGTCGATCACGACCATCGCGGGGGCGGCGCCGGCGCTCGCGAGCAACGCGGCGAGCAGTGCGCTCATTGCGCCTCTCCGCGCGACGCGCGGTCGCGCGCCGACAGATGCTCTTGCGGCAGCGGCGCGGTCTGGCCGGGGTAACGGCCCGATTTCGGTTCCATCGTCGCGAGGTTCCAATCCTTTTCGACGAAGGGCGCGCGCACCGGCGCTGCGACCTTCGGATAGGCGCTGACCTCCTTTTCGTCGTCGATGATGTCGCCGCGCCCCTCGGCGACGAAGAAGAGGATGCGAATCTCCTCGGTATCGCGCGCCCACGGCCGCGCCCCCGCGGTCGCCAGCAGCGCGGTTTCGACATCGCGCACCGGCAGGATAGTATAACCGCCGACCGGCGCGAGCGGCGCCTTGGCGCGGATCAGTTTCGCTTGCGTCTCGCCATAGCGGCCGAACTCGGGAAGCGCATTGCCGTGGCGATCGACCGCCAGATTGTCGCGGCCATAATATTCGAGGTCGCCGTCGCCGCCGAGCATCAGAAAGGGCAGGCCCTCGTCGGTGTCGTTGCCGCCGCGCATGACATTGCCGATCGCGGTGATCTGTCCGGCGACATAATCATGCCCGACCCATTCGAGGTTCATCAGATTATAATGCACCGCGCGGTGTCCGGGGTTATAGATCAGATTGTTGATCATCAGCGCCTGTCCGCCCCCCTTGATCAGCGGATTGCGCTCGACATTATGCGCCCAGACGTTGCGGTAAAAGACGATGCCCGTCGCATTGTCATGGATCAGCGACCCCTTGCTATGCTCGCCCTTGGGATGGCTCGCGTCGGCGAGGCCCTCGGCGGCGAGATTGTTCGAGAAGCTGATGTTGTGGCTCGTCCCCTGACGCCATTCCGCAACGCTCTTGCCGGTGAAGCGCGGGCCCGACGCCGACATATTCTCGTCGATCCCCCACAGGAAGGTGCAATGATCGACGATGACATTGTGCGCCGCGACGGTCGAAAAAGTGTCGGCTTCCCACCCGCTGCGCTTCGGTTGGTCGTCGACGCCGGTATAGACGCGCAGGTGGCGCATCACGACGTCGTGCGTCTTCACGTCGATGCCGGTGCGGATGAGGGTGATCCCCGGTCCCGGCGCGGTTTGCCCGGCGATCGTCAGATAGGGATGTTTGATCTCGATCGTCTTGCGGCCCATGTCGATCACGCCGCCGACCTCGAACACGATGATGCGCGGCCCCGGCGTTTCGATCGCCGCCTTCAGCGACCCGGGGCCATCGGGCGCGAGCGTCGTCACGCGCAGGATCTTGCCGCCGCGCCCGCCCGGCGTCGCGGCGGCCGGACCGACCGCGCCGGGGAAGGCCGATGGGGCGGCTTCCGCCGCCAATGCCGGCGCGGCCGGCATCGCAAGCGCCAGAAAAAGCGCAGTTATCCAAGGTTTCCGGCGCATATCTCTCTCCCCATTCTTTAACTATTGACACGGCTGCCCGTATCCTTCAATCTTCCTGACACCGGTTACCCCAATCGGTCAACGAGAAAATAATTCCAAGGGAGAGGGTCTGATCCGGTTCGTCGCGTCCAGCGACGGCCGTCATCGCTCTCTGAAAAATCGACGGATGAAGCGATTAGCCAAATCACTTCGTCCAGCAAAGTAACCGGTGTCATTCTTGCACAAGCGGGGGCAACGGGGCGATAAGGGAGGATGATAATGGAAATTCATGCAATGCGGAGCGTACGCGCTTTGACCCGGCTGGCGTGTGGCGCGTCGCTTGCCGCGCTGACGCTGTCGCCGGCCTGGGCGCAGGACGCCGCCGGAGAAAGCGTCGCGAGCGAGGACGAGATCGTCGTCACGGGTTTCCGCGCCTCGCTCGACAAGGCGCTCGACCAGAAGCGCGACTCGATCGCGGCGGTCGACGTCATCGTCGCCGAGGACATCGCCAAATTCCCCGACCAGAATCTCGCCGAATCGCTTCAGCGCATCCCGGGCATCTCGATCCAGCGCGACGCCGGCGAAGGCCGCGCGATCACCGTGCGCGGGCTCGGCGCGCAATTCACCCGTGTCCGCCTCAACGGGATGGAAACGATCGCGACCTCGACCGACGGCGCGTCGGCGAACCGCGATCGCGCGTTCGACTTCAACGTTTTCGCGTCGGAGCTTTTCACCTCGCTCGTCGTCCACAAGACCGCGTCGGCCTCGCTCGACGAAGGCTCGCTCGGCGCAGTCGTCGATCTCAACACCGGCAATCCGCTCGGCGGCAAGGAAGGCTTTACCGCCGTCGCCTCGGTGCAGGGGCGCTATAATGATCTGACCAAGGACGTCGATCCGCGCCTCGCGGGCCTCATCGCCTGGACCAATGCCGACCGGACCTTCGGCGTCTCCGCGTCGGTCGCCTGGGCCGACTACAAGACGCACGAGCTCGGCAACAACAGCGTGCGCTGGGCGCAGGCGCCGTTCCGCAGCGTCGACGGCGTCACCTGCCTTGCGGGCTCCGACTTCGTCGCCAACCCGTCGGACGCCTGTATCGAGGTCGCCGAAGCCTTTCACCCGCGCATCCCGCGCTATGGCCTCGTCAGCCACGACCGCGAGCGCCTCGGCGCCACGGCGTCGATCCAGTGGGAACCGAGCGAGAACACCAAAATCTCGATCGACGGCCTCTATTCGACCTTCAAGGAAACACGCGACGAATTTTGGGGCGAAGTGCTGCTGCGCAGCGAAGAGGAAGCGATCGACGTATCGAATTACACGATCGACGGCGACAACAACCTCATCGCCGCCGACCTCGACAATGTCTATGTCCGCACCGAACGCTATTCGCGCCAGAGCAAGACCGAATTCTATCAGATTTCGGGCCGGCTCGAGCAGCGGCTGACCGACACGCTCGCGGTCAATCTTCTCGGCGGCATCTCCAAGTCGCAAGCCGATATTCCGGTCGAAACGACGCTCGCTTTCGACGATGTCGACGCGACCGGCTATCGTTACGATTATACGAACATGAAATATCCGCTGCTGACCTTCGGCGCCGGCATCGACGATCCGTCGTCCTTCGTGCTCGCTGAATTCCGCGACCGCCCGTCCTTCCTGACGAACAAGTTCAAGACCTTCGCGGCCGATTTCGACTGGGACGTCGCCGACCGGTTCAAGATGCGCGGCGGCGGCTTCTATCGTCGGTTCGATTTCGATACGGTCGATTTCCGCCGCGACAGCAGCTATTGCAGCGCCTTCACCTGCGCGCCGGGCACCGGCGGGCTGCCGGTCACGTCGGACATCGCCGAGCTGTTCGAACTCGGCAACGCCGGGCAGCCGTCGGGCAACACCAACGCCTGGATCGTTCCCGATCTCGACGCGGGCACCGCGCTGATCGATCTTTATAACCGTCCCGCGGTGCTTCAGCAGGGCGGCCAGCGCGCCGTCACCGAAAAAACCTATGGCGGCTGGTTCATGGCCGAGTTCGAGACCGACGTGCTCGGTATGCGGATGACGGGCAATGCGGGCGTCCGCTATGCCAAGACCGATCAATCGTCATCGGGCTTCACCAGCGGCACCTTCGTCACGGTCGACCGGACCTATGACGACTGGCTGCCGTCGTTCAACGTCAACCTGCACCCGACCGACAGCATCATCCTGCGCGGCGCGATCGCCAAGGTGATCACGCGTCCGACGCTGGGCAGCCTGACCCCGGGCGGTTCGGTCGACCAGTTCAATTTCCGCATCACCTCGGGCAACCCGTTCCTCGAACCCTATCGCGCCACGACCTTCGACCTCGCGGCCGAATGGTATTTCGCGCCGGGGGCGATCGCGTCGGTGGCGCTGTTCGCAAAGGATATCGAAAGCTTCCCGATCGGCACGTCGCTCCAGGGAACCTATGCGTCGAGCGGGCTGCCGCTGTCGCTGCTGACGCCGGGGACGCCGGCCTATCAGGCGGTCGTCGATGGCGGCAATCCCAATCGCGAGTTCGAATTCCGTACAACCGGCAACGGTCCCGGCGCCAGCCTGAAGGGCGTCGAGCTGTCGCTGCAGCTGCCCTTCTCGGTCTTCTCGGATTCGCTGCGCCACTTCGGCGTGCTCGGCAACACGACCTTCGTGAAGAGCGACGTCGATTACGCCATCCGCGGGCCGCTCGCTTACGACCCCGACGACAACCGGCTCGAGGCGCCGGTCGCCAGCACCTTCACCCAGCCGCTGCTCGGGCTTGCGAAACGCGCGTGGAATGCCACCGTCTATTATGACGACGGCAAATTCTCGGTCCGCACCTCGGCGGCGTGGCGTTCGGGCTATAACGACAGCACCAGTGGCAACAACAATGTGTTCGAAGGTTATGGCAGCTCGTTCAACGTCGATGCGTCAATCCGCTATGCGCTGACCGACAACATCGAATTGTCGATCGAGGGCACCAATTTGACCGACGATTACCGTTATCGCTTCACCGACCGCGAAGCGAACCGCAATTACGAGAATAATCATTACGGCCGCACCTTCCTGTTCGGTGCGCGCTTCAAGATCTGACACCGAACATGTCGTCCCGGTGAGGCCCGGCCTTCGCTTGCGGGGGCCGGGCCTTTCTTTTTGCGAGGAGAATGATGTGACCGATCGCCGCGACATGCTCAAACTGGCCGGAGCGGGATTGCTGGGGACGGGCCTCTCGGGCTTCGGCGCCCCGGCGGCTCTTGCGAGCGGCGCACCCGCTTCGCCCGCCCCCGCGCCGGCGTGGGCGAAGGGCTTCGACGGCCAGCGCAAGGCCGACCTTGGCGACGGGCGCTTCCTCAATCCGATCATGGCGGGCGACCATCCAGATCCGTCGATCCTGAAGGATGGCGCCGACTATTATATGACCTTCTCGACCTTCGATAGCTATCCGGGTCTGGTCATCTGGCATTCGCGCGATCTGGTGAACTGGCGCCCGATCGGCCCCGCGCTCACCCGCAATATCGGCTCGGTCTGGGCGCCCGAACTCTGCAAGCACGACGGGCGCTATTATCTCTACGTTCCGACCAAGGGCCCGAACACAAGTTGGGTGATCTGGGCCGACCGGATCGAGGGACCGTGGAGCGATCCCGTCGATTTGAACCTCCCCAACCATATCGACCCCGGCCATGCGGTCGGCGAGGACGGGTCGCGCTGGCTGTTCCTGTCGGGCGGCGACCGCGTGCGCCTGTCGGACGATGGCCTGTCGCGCATCGGCGAGCCCGAACATGTTTATGACCCGTGGCGCTATCCGTCCGACTGGGTGGTCGAAGGCTTCGCGCCCGAGGGGCCGAAGATCGCGCGGCACGGCGACTATTATTACATGATCACCGCGGTCGGCGGCACCGCGGGGCCGCCGACCGGCCATATGGTGATCGCCGCGCGCTCGAAGTCGATCCACGGCCCGTGGGAAAATTGCCCCGCCAACCCGCTCGTTCGCACCAGATCGGCCGCTGAAAAATGGTGGTCGCGCGGCCATGCGACGCTCGTCGAGGGGCCGGCGGGCGACTGGTGGAGCGTTTATCATGGCTATGAGAATGGCTATTGGACCTTGGGCCGGCAGGCGCTGCTCGACCCCGTCGAATGGACCGATGACGGCTGGTTCCGGATGAAAGGCGGCGATCTGTCGCAACCGATCGCCAAGCCCAAGGGCGGCACGGTCGCGGGGCCGCACGGCATGGCGCTGTCGGACGATTTTTCGAGCCTAGCGCTCGGCGCCAAATGGAATTTCTTCAAGCCCGCGCCCGATGAGCGCCGCCGCGCGCGCGTCGAGGATGGCGCGCTGGTGCTGGCGGCTCGCGGCAAGGCGCCGGTCGATTCATCGCCCTTGCTGCTGATCGCGGGCGATCAGGCGTATCGCTTCGAATGCGATATCGAGATCGCGCCCGGCGGCACCGCGGGGCTGATCCTCTTCTATGACGAGAAGCTCTATTGCGGGCTCGGCTTCGACGGCGCCCGCTTCGTCACCCACCAATATGGCATCGAGCGAGCGCGCCCCGCCAATCCGCACGGCCGCCCGATGCGCATGCGCGTCACCAACGACCGCCATATCGTCACCTATGACACGAGCGGCGATGGCGGGAAAACATGGGTCCGCTTCGACCGCGGCATGGAGGTTTCGGGATACCATCATAATGTGCGCGGCGGCTTCCTGATGCTGCGCCCCGGGCTCTATTCGGCGGGATCTGGCGAAGCGCGCTTTCGGAACTTCACCTTCCGCGCGCTCGATTAAAGCGTCACGCCCGACTTCCAGATCGCGATATCGCGCTCTTCGTTGACCTCGGCTTTCGTCGGCTTTCCCGAGGCGGTGGCCGTGACGAGTTCGAGCAGCGCGTCGGCCGCCGCATCGAAACCGGCGTCGAGCACCGCCCCCGCGTCGAAATCGATCCACCCCGTCTTGCGCGCCGCGAGCGCGCTGTTCGACGCGATTTTGAGCGTCGGCGCCGGAAAGCCGAGCGGCGTGCCGCGCCCGGTGGTGAACAGGATGATCGTCGCACCCGCCGCGGTCAGTGCGGTCGAGGATACCGCGTCGTTGCCGGGCGCTTCGAGCAGCGTCAGCCCGGGAAGCGCCGCCTCTTCGCCATAGCGTCGGACATCGACGAGCGGCACCTGGCCGCCCTTCTGCACCGCGCCCAATGACTTTTCCTCGAGCGTGGTGATCCCGCCCGCGATGTTGCCGGGCGAGGGGTTCTCGCTCACCGGCTCGCCGTGGCGGATGAAATATTGCTTGAAATCGCGCACGAGCGCGGCGGTCTCGTCGAACACCGCGCGCGACACCGCGCGGTCCATCAACATTTGCTCGGCGCCGAAGATTTCCGGAATTTCGGTCAGCACCACCTTGCCGCCCGCCGCCGCGACGGCATCGGCCATCCGCCCGACGAGCGGGTTGGCGGTGAGGCCCGAGAGGCCGTCGGAGCCGCCGCATTTGACGCCCAAAACCAGCTTTTCCAGCGGCACGTCGGTGCGCGGCGCGTCGGCGCAGGCCGCGACCAGTTCGTCGACCAGCGCGAGGCAGGCGGCTTCGTCATCCTCGACCGCCTGCGCCGACAGGGTGCGGATATGGGCGCGGCGATCGGCTGGAATATGGTCCACCAGCGCGCCGAGCTGATTGCTCTCGCACCCCAGGCCGACGATCAACACGCCGCCCGCATTGGGGTGCTGCGCGAGCGCCGCGAGCAGCGCGCGCGTATGGCCGAGGTCGTCGCCGAGCTGCGAACAGCCGAAGGGGTGCTTGAACGCATGCACCCCGTTGATGCGCTCCGCATGGCGCTCGCCCGCGATCCGCGCGACGCGCGCGGCGAGGTTGCCGACGCAGCCGACGGTCGGCAGGATCCAGATTTCGTTGCGGGTGCCGACGCGGCCGTCGGAGCGGACATAGCCCGCAAAGGTCCGGGAAGGCATGGCGGTGGGCGCTGCACGGGCGGCGGGCGGCGCGTAACGATAGTCGCCGTCGCTGCTCAGCACGGTCGCCAGATTGTGGCTGTGCACATGCTCGCCGGGCGCGATGTCGGCGGTCGCGACGCCGATCGGAAAGCCATATTTGATCACAGCGGCGCCGCGCGCGATCGGCGCGAGCGCGATCTTGTGCCCGCGCCCCACGGCGACGGCGGCGCGCAGATCGCTGCCCGCGAACAGCGTCGTGCCCGGCGCGATGTCGGCGATCGTGGTCGTGACATTGTCCGCCTCATGGACGCGCAGCGCCCCGCGCATCGGATATTCGCTTGCCTTTGACACCGGTGTCTCTTACACCGCATCGCGGAAGAGGGAAATGAGAAAGATGCTGGCGACAAGCGATCACGAGAATATAGCGCGGGTCCTGATCGACGCGCGTGCGCGAAAGACACCGCTTACCGCCTATCCCGGCGCGATGCCGCAGACGATGGCCGACGCCTATGCGATCCAGGACAGCGCGATCGCGTTCGACGGCCGCCGCATCGGCGGATGGAAGGTCGGACGAATCGCGCCCGATCTCGTCACCCGCTACGGCGGCAATCGCCTGACCGGCCCGATCTTCGCCGACGAGATTTTCGACGGCGCCACCGGCGAACCCGTGATGCCCGTCTATGCCGACGGCTTCGCCGCCGCCGAAGCGGAGGTGCTGCTCTGCTTCGGCGAGGTTGGCACGCGCGATTATGACATCGACAGCGTGCGCGGCTGCATCGCCGACGTCCGCACCGGCATCGAGATTGCGAGCTCGCCCTTTCCCGAAATCAATCGCCACGGTCCCGCAGTCACCGCCTCGGATTATGGCAATAACAAGGGGCTGATCCTCGGCCCGCCGATCGCCGACTGGCGGAATGCCGATCTGATCCGCATGCCCGTCGAAATGGCGATCGACGGCGAAACCGTCGGCGCCGCGACGATGGAGGCCATGCTCGACGGCCCGTTCGGCTCGGCGCTGTTCCTGATCAACATCCTGCGGACGCGCGGCATAGCTATTCCAGCCGGAACATGGGTGTCCGCCGGCGCGATCACCGGTATTCATGAAATCAGGCCGGGCCAGCGCGCCGAAGCGGTCTTCGACGGAAAAATCCGCGTCGGCTGCTCGATCAAAAGCTAATAGAGCCAAATAACAGGAGAGGATTATGGCACAGGCATTCGCGGACGGAGGTACGGCGACGCCGGTGCCAAGGACCGGCCGTTACCGCTGGCTGATCGTCGGGGTGCTGTTCGCCGCGACCACGGTCAATTATATCGACCGCACCATGCTCGGACTGCTCGCGCCGACGCTCGGCGATGAGCTCAAATGGACCGAGAATGACTATGGCAACATCGTCACCGCCTTCCAGTTCGCCTATGCGCTGGGCTTTCTGCTCATGGGCTGGCTGATCGACCGCTTCGGTCCCAAGATCGGCTATGCGATCGCCATTTCGATCTGGACCGTCGGCCATGTCGCGCATGGTTTCGCTTCGTCGGTCGTCTCCTTCATGCTGGCGCGCGTCATCCTCGGCGTCGGCGAGGCGGGGCACTTCCCCTCGGTCGTCCGCGCGTCGAGCGAATGGTTCCCGCAAAAGGAGCGCTCCTATGCGATCGGCTGGGTCAACAGCGCGACGACGATCGGCGTCATCCTGACCGCGCCGACGGTCGCGCTGTGCATGCGCGTGCTCGGCTTCGACTGGCGCGAAACCTTCATCTATACGGGCGCTTTCGGCGTCCTGCTTCTGATCCTGTGGCTCTGGCTCTACAGCAACCCGCGCGAAAGCGGCAAGGTCAGCGAGGCCGAACTCGCATGGATCGAGCATGATCCGCCCGAAAAGATCGAACGCATCGGCTGGGGCAAGATCGTCACCAAGCGCGAAGCCTGGGCATTCGCGATGGCCAAATTCCTGACCGATCCGGTCTGGTTCCTGATGCTCTTCTGGCTGCCCAAATATTTCAGCACCACCTATAACGTCGATCTCAAGATCATATTGCTGCCGATGATCATCATGTATCTGCTCTCCGATGCCGGCAGTATCCTTGGCGGCTGGGTGTCGTCGAAACTGATCCAGACGGGCCACAGCGTCAATTTCGCGCGCAAGGTCACGATGATCGGCGCGGGTCTGTGCGTGCTGCCCTTGCTGTTCGTCACCGGGCTGGAAAATATGTGGCTCGCGGTCGTGCTGATCGGCATCGCGCTCGCCGGGCACCAGGCCTTTTCATCGACGATCCTGTCGATCCCGCCCGACATGTTCCCGAAACGTGCGGTCGGATCGGTGATCGGGCTCGGCGGCTTCATGGGCGGCGTCGGCGGCATGATCATGGCGAAATCGACCGGGCTCGTGCTCGATGCGACGGGGGGCAATTACACGCTCATCTTCGCCGCGTGCACGATCGTCTATTTCCTCGCCGTGCTCGCGGTTCATCTGCTGAGCCCGCGCCTCGCGCCGGTCGGCGTGGAAAGCGCAAAATAAGCCCATGCCGCGTCCGCTGCTACTCTCCCCCGACCGCCTCTTTCCGTCCGATCCGGCGCAGCGCGACATCGCGCGCCGGCTCTATAAGGAGGTGGCGGACCTGCCGATCGTCAGCCCGCACGGGCACACCGATCCCGGCTGGTTCGCGGGCAACGCGCCCTTCGGCAATGCGGCGGAGCTGCTGCTCCATCCCGACCATTATATATTCCGGATGCTCTATTCGCAGGGCATTCCCCTCGATGCGCTGGGTATCCGGAACCGCGATGCCGAGCCGCGAGAAAGCTGGCGGCTCTTCGCCGGGAACTATCATCTCTTCCGCGGCACCCCGTCGCGGATGTGGATGGACTGGGTGTTTGCGGAAGCCTTCGGATTCGATGTGCAATTTTCGGCCGAGACGTCGGACCTCTATTACGACCGCATCACCGAGGCGCTGGCGACCGATGCCTTCCGCCCGCGCGCGTTGTTCGACCGCTTCGGGATCGAGGTGATCGCGACGACCGAAAGCCCGCTCGACACGCTCGAGCATCACGCCGCCATCCGCACCGCGAATGAAAGCGGCGAATGGGGCGGGCGCGTGATCACCGCCTATCGCCCCGACCCGGTCGTCGATCCCGAATTCGAAGGCTTTCGCGATAATCTCCAGCGTTTCTCCGAGCTTTCGGGCGAGGACGCTTTTTCCTACGCAGGCTATCTGGCGGCGCACCGCAATCGCCGCGCCTTCTTCGCCGAAATGGGCGCGACCTCGACCGATCACGGCCACCCGACCGCGGCGACCGCCGATCTGCCATACGCCGAAGCCGAGGTGCTGTTCGCGCGCGTCACCGGCGACAAAGTCAGTGCGGCCGATGCCGAGCTGTTTCGCGCGCATATGCTGACCGTGATGGCGGGGATGAGCCTCGACGACGGGCTCGTCATGCAGATTCACCCCGGCGCCTTCCGCAATCACAACCCTTGGCTGTTCGACCATTATGGCCGCGACAAGGGCGCCGATATTCCCATGAGCACCGACTATGTCCATGCCCTGCGTCCGCTGCTCGGTCGCTACGGCAATGAAGCGGGCCTCACGATCATCCTCTTCACATTGGACGAGACGAGCTATGCGCGCGAACTCGCACCGCTCGCGGGCCATTATCCGGCGTTGAAGCTCGGCCCCGCTTGGTGGTTCCACGATAGTCCCGAAGGGATGCGGCGGTTCCGCAGCCAGATGACCGAGACCGCGGGTTTTTATAACAGCGTCGGGTTCAACGACGACACGCGCGCCTTCCTGTCGATTCCCGCGCGCCACGACGTCGCACGGCGCATCGACTGCGGCTTTCTCGCGCAGCTCGTCGCCGAGCACCGGATGGCGGAATGGGAGGCGGCCGAGCTCGCGGCCGACCTCAGCTACAATCTCGCCAAGGCCGCGTACAAACTGTGAGGCTGTCAGCGCAAACACCCCTCCCGGCGTCGGTGCGGGCGCCGGGCTACGACCGCGCCGCGCAGGCGGCGGGCATCGTCCATATCGGTATCGGCGCGTTCCACCGCGCGCATCAGGCGGTCTACACCGACGATGCGATGACGGCGGGCGATCGCGACTGGGGTATCATCGGCGTGTCGCTGCGCTCGGGCGATGTCGCGGCACAGCTCAATCCGCAGGACGGCCTCTATACCGTCAGCACGCGCAGCGCCGTCGGGACGCGGTTGCGCCTGATCGGCGCGGTGCAGAAGGTGCTCGTCGCGGCCGACGACAATCAAGCGGTGATCGACGCCATCGCCGCGCCGACGACGCATATCGTCAGCTTCACCGTTACCGAAAAAGGCTATCTGCGCCGGCCCGACGGCTCGCTCGACCTCGCCGCGGCGGTCGGGAATCCAAGCCTCTATCGCTTCCTCGCCGCCGGGCTCGCCGCGCGCAAAGCGGCGGGGCTCGGCGGACTGACCCTGCTCAGCTGCGACAATCTGGCGGGCAATGGCGCGGTGCTGCGCCGCCTGATGCGCGAATATCTCGCCGCCTGTCACCCCGACCTGTCGGCGTGGTTCGATAGGGCATGCACCTGCCCCGCGACGATGATCGATCGCATCGTCCCCGCCACGACCGATGCCCACCGCGCGGAGGTCGAAGCGACGCTCGGCGCGCGCGATGAGGGCGCGGTGGTCACCGAGGGTTTCAGCCAGTGGGTGATCGAGGATGATTTCGCCGGCCCGCGCCCGCGCTGGGAAAAGGTCGGCGCCGAACTCGTTGCCGACGTCGCGCCCTATGAGACCGCGAAGCTGCGCATGCTCAACGGCGCGCATTCGGCGCTCGCCTATATCGGGCTGGGGAAGGGGCATGAATATGTCCATCAGACGATCGCCGATCCCCAAATCCGCCCGGTCATCGAGCGGCTGATGGTGGGCGAAGCCGCGCCGACGATCGACGCCGCGCCGGGGCAGAATCTCGCCGCCTATGCCGATGCTTTGCTGGGTCGCTTCGCCAACCCCGCGCTCGATCATCGGCTGATCCAGATCGCGATGGACGGCAGCCAGAAGATCCCGCAGCGCTGGCTTGAAACGCTGGCATGGCATCAAGCGCGCGGTGCGCGCTGCCCGTCGCTCGAAGCGGCCATCGCGGCGTGGATCGCCTTTCTGCGGAGCGATCATCCGGTCGATGACCCGCTCGCCGGCAAACTGCGCGAAGCGGCGGCGGGTCCGGACGCGATGGCAAGGCTGTTCGGCAAAAGCGGCCTGATCGCCTCCGATTGGCGTCCGGCCTAAGCGGGAATCAGCACCCCCCGGCTCTCCCTCACCTCGGCGTCCAACCAGTCGATGAACGCCCGTATCCGCGGCTGCGGCGCGACGTCGCGGTGGAGCGCGAGCCAGAAGGCGCGCGCGATCACCTGATCGAGCCGCACGCGCACCAGCGCCGGGTCGCCCGCCGCGAGGAAACAGGGCAGCACACCGACCCCCGCGCCGCCCGCGATCATGCGCCGCTGCGCGAGGATCGACGACGATCGCACATTCGCCCGCAATCCGGGCTCGATCTCGCCCAGATAGTCGAGTTCGGGCGCGTAGAGGATGTCGGGCATATAGCCGATCACCGGAATCCCCGCGCGCGACAGCGGCGCGGCGGCGACCGCCACCTGCCAGTCGGGCCGGTCGGCGGGCGCATAGAGGCCGAGGCCGTAGTCGGAGAGCTTGCGCGTGATCAGCGGGCCTTTTCGTGGCCGCGCAAGCAGCACCGCCATATCGGCCTCGCGCCGCGACGGATTGAGGAAGCCCGACGAAGCGACGAGGTCGATTTCGAGTTCGGGATGCGCCGCGACGAAGCGTCCGAGCCGCGGCGCGATGAAGCTGTTGCCGAAGCCTTCGGACACGCTGACGCGCAATTGCCCCGACAGGCCCGAGCCGGCTTCGTCAGCCTTATGGATGCGCGCCGCCGCCGCCGCCATCGCTTCGGCGTGCGGCACGAGCGCACGGCCCGCCGCGGTCAGAACGAAACCCGTCGGCGCGCGTTCGAACAATGTCTGGCCGAGCGACGTCTCGAGCGCGCTCACCCGGCGGCTCACCGTCGTCGCATCGACGTGCAGCGCGGCACCGGCGCGCGCGAGCGTGCCGTGACGCGCGACGAACAGGAAATATTGCAGCTTGTCCCAGTCCATGACCTGCAAATATGCAGGATGGTCCTGCAAGTCTATCCCTTGCAATCGGACCGTAACTGGTCTGTGGCAAGGCCAACATCTTTGGGAGACTATGCCATGCGACAGATCGACCATCACATCGTCGGCGGTGCCGGCGGCGGCACGAACGGTGCCGGCCGGTTCGCCGACGTTCTCGACCCCAACAACGGCGGCGTGCAGGCGCGGGTCGCGCTCGGCGACCGCGCCGTCCTCGACCGCGCCGTCGCCGCCGCCAAGGCCGCGCAGCCCGCCTGGGCCACGACGAACCCGCAGCGCCGCGCGCGCGTGATGTTCGAATTCAAGCGCCTCGTCGAAGCCAATATGGACGAGCTCGCGCAGATGCTGTCGGCGGAGCATGGCAAGGTGATCGCCGACGCGCGCGGCGACGTTCAGCGCGGGCTCGACGTCGTCGAATTCGCCTGCGCCGCGCCGCATGTGCTGAAGGGTGAATATACCGTCGGTGCCGGCCCCGGCATCGACGTCTATTCGATGCGCCAGCCGATCGGGATCGGCGCGGGCATCACGCCGTTCAACTTCCCCGCGATGATCCCGCTGTGGATGGGCGCGATCGCGACCGTCGTCGGCAACGCCTTCATCCTGAAGCCCAGCGAGCGCGATCCCTCGCTCCCCGTGCGCCTGTCCGAACTCTTCCTCGAAGCGGGCATGCCCGAGGGAGTTTTCCAGACCGTCCATGGCGACAAGGAAATGGTCGACGCGATCCTCGACCATCCCGACATCGGCGCGGTCAGCTTCGTCGGCTCGTCGGACATCGCGCATTATGTCTACAACCGCGGCGTCGCGAACGGAAAGCGCGTCCAGGCGATGGGCGGCGCGAAGAACCATGGCATCGTCATGCCCGATGCCGATCTCGACCAGGTCGTCAATGATCTGACCGGCGCGGCCTTCGGTTCGGCGGGCGAACGCTGTATGGCGCTGCCGGTCGTCGTTCCCGTCGGCGAAGACACCGCGAACCGGCTGCGTGAAAAGCTCGTCCCCGCGATCGAGGCGCTGCGCGTCGGGGTGTCGACCGATGCCGACGCGCATTACGGCCCCGTCGTTACGCAGGCGCACAAGGACAAGGTCGAGGGCTGGATCGCGAAATGCGCCGACGAAGGCGCCGAACTCGTGATCGACGGCCGCGGCTTCACGTTGCAGGGCCACGAAAAGGGCTTCTTCGTCGGTCCGACCCTGTTCGACCATGTCACCCCCGACATGGAAAGCTACAAGGAAGAGATTTTCGGCCCCGTCCTCCAGATCGTCCGCGCGCCCGATTTCGAGACCGCGCTCGAACTGCCGTCGAAGCATCAATATGGCAACGGCGTCGCGATCTTCACGCGCAACGGCCACGCCGCGCGCGAATTCGCGGCGCGGGTCAATGTCGGCATGGTCGGCATCAACGTGCCGATCCCGGTGCCGGTGGCCTATCACAGCTTCGGCGGCTGGAAACGGTCGGCGTTCGGCGACACCAACCAGCACGGCATGGAAGGCGTGAAGTTCTGGACCAAGGTCAAGACGATCACCGCGCGCTGGCCCGATGGCTCGCCTGACGGTGGCAACGCCTTCGTCATCCCGACGATGGGGTGAGGCGCGGATCGGGCGCGGCGGTGAAACCTCTGTGCCCGGTCGAACATTTCTCCCGCGAAGGAGAATGACGATGATGCGATGGACGATGCCCGCCGCCCTGTTGATGCTCGCCGCGTGCAGCGGCGGACAGGATGAGGAAACGGGCCCCGAAGCCAGCTCCGATATCGGCCCGCTGCAAAAGGCCGAACGTCCGGCGCCCGCCGAAACGCCCGCAGCCGACGCGGAAACCGAAGCGTCCGCAAAGGCCGATCCGGGCAACGCCGCCGTTGACGGCAAGACGATTCCGCCCGCGATTCGCGGCCGCTGGGCGCTGAAAGCCGCCGATTGCACAGCGCGGAGAGGCACCGACCTCACCGCACTGACGATCGATGCGACCAATCTGCGTTTTTTCGAATCGCACGGCGAACTCGCGCGCGTGCAAGAGAGCGACGCGAGCGGCATCGTCGCCGACTATAAGTTCAGCGGCGAGGGCGAGGAATGGGATCGCCGGATGCGGCTCGACCTCGCCGACGGCGGCAAGACGCTCGTTCGCCGCGACGAAGGCGAGGGTGCCGCGGCTGGTCCGATGCGCTATACGCGCTGCGCCGGTTGACGGTTTTTTTGAAAGGGAGACGAAAGATGGACATTCGCTGGATTGCAATTGCTGCCGCCCTGCCGCTCGCCGCCTGTTCGAGCAGCGAAGCGCCCGTCGAATCGACCCCGCCGCCGCCCGAAGCCGAAATGACGTGTCAGGCCGATGCGGTGCAATCCTATGTCGGCCAGACCGCGACCCCCGCCCTCGGCGGCGCGATTCTGAAAGCGTCTGGCGCGCGCACGCTGCGCTGGGGGCCGCCGCGCTCGGCGATGACGATGGATTACCGCGTCGACCGCGTGAACATCATGTACGACGACGCCTACAAGATCACGCAGGTCACCTGTGGCTGAGTCCAGCCGCCGCAATCATTCATCGGCGTCCCCATTCGAACCCGTCTACGGCTACAGCCGCGCGGTTCGGGTGGGGAGCCGCATCGACGTCGCGGGCTGCGCGCCGATCGAGGCCGACGGAAGCTCGACTCCCGGCGACGCGGGGGCACAGGCGGCGCGCTGCCTGACGATCATCAAGGAAGCGCTCGAAGCGCTCGGCGGCTCGCCCGCCGATGTCGTGCGGACGCGCATGTATATCACCGACGCCGCCGACGCCGACCTCGTCGGCCATGCGCATGGGGCGATGTTCGGCGACATCCGCCCGGCCGCGACGATGCTTGTCATCCCCGCGCTGATCCGGCCCGAGTGGAAAGTCGAAATCGAAGCCGAAGCTATTTTAGAGACCGAGACATGACCGACCAGTTCCAGCTTACCGACGACCAGCTCGCCATTCAGGACATGGCGCGCAAATTCACCGCCGACCGCATCACGCCCTTCGCGGCGGAATGGGATGAGAAACATCATTACCCCGTCGATGTGTGGAAGGCGGCGGGCGAGCTCGGCTTCGGCGCGATTTACGTTGCCGAGGAATCGGGCGGCATCGGGCTCGGCCGGCTGGAGGCGGCGCTGATCATGGAGGCGATGGCCTATGGCTGCCCCGCGACCAGCGCCTATGTCTCGATCCACAATATGGCGACCTGGATGATCGACCGCTTCGGCGGCGCCGAGATCAAGGCGCGCTTCCTGCCCCAGCTCGTCAGCATGGAAAAGATCGCCAGCTATTGCCTGACCGAGCCGGGCTCGGGGTCCGACGCCGCCGCGCTCAAGACGACGGCCAAGCGCGCCAAAGATTCTGGGGGTGATCATTATGTCCTGAACGGCACCAAGCAGTTCATCTCGGGCGCGGGCACCAACGACATCTATGTCTGCATGGTCCGCACCGGCGAGGAAAAGTCGAAGGGCATCAGCTGCCTCGTCATCGAAAAGGATACGCCGGGCCTCAGCTTCGGCGCGCCGGAGAAGAAGCTCGGCTGGAACGCATCCCCCACCGCGCAGGTGATCTTCGAGGATTGCCGCGTGCCCGTGGAAAATCTCGTCGGTGCCGAGGGTGACGGCTTCCGCTTCGCGATGGCCGGGCTCGACGGCGGCCGGCTCAACATCGGCGCCTGTTCGCTCGGCGGGGCGCAACGCTGTCTCGACGAAGCGATCGCCTATACCAAGGACCGCCAGCAATTCGGCCAGCCGATTGCCGATTTCCAGAACACCCAGTTCATGCTCGCCGACATGGCGACCGACCTCGAAGCATCGCGCGCTTTGCTCTATCTCGCGGCAGCCAAGGTCACCGCGAACGCGCCCGACAAGTCGCGCTTCTCGGCGATGGCGAAAAGGCTCGCGACCGACAATGGCAGCAAGATCGTCAACGACGCGCTGCAGCTCTTCGGCGGCTATGGCTATTTGCGCGACTATCCGATCGAGCGTTTCTGGCGCGACCTGCGCGTCCATTCGATCCTCGAAGGCACCAACCAGGTGATGCGGATGATCGTCGGAAGGGACCTGCTGCGCCAATGACAAACGATGTGTTGATCTCGACCGACGTTCGCGTCGGCCGCATCGCGCTCAATCGCCCCAAGGCGATCCACGCGCTCAACCTCGCGATGTGCGAAGCCATGATCGACGCGCTCGTCAAATGGCAGGGCGACGCCGCGGTCGAAGCGGTGATCATCGACCATAGCGAGGGCCGCGGCTTCTGCGCTGGCGGCGACATCCGCATGCTTGCGGAGAGCGGCGCGAAGGACGGCAAGGAAGCGCGCCAATTCTTCCACACCGAATATCGCCTCAATCACCTGCTCTTCACCTATCCCAAGCCCGTTGTCGCCTTCATGGACGGCATCACCATGGGCGGCGGGGTCGGGATTTCGCAGCCTGCGAAATATCGCGTCGCGACCGAGCACACGCGCTTCGCCATGCCCGAAACCGGGATCGGCCTGTTCCCCGACGTCGGCGGCGGCTGGTATCTGCCGCGCCTCGAAGGGCGCGTCGGCGCGTATCTCGCGCTCACCGGCGCGCGGCTCGACGGCGCGGAGTGTCTCGCGCTTGGCCTTGCGACGCATTATCTGCCGTCCGAAAAGCTCGCCGAGGCGAAGGCGCGCATCGCGGTCGACCCCGACCGCATCGGCGGCATTTTGGGCGAGCTGTCGGTCACCGCGCCGCCCGCCGCGATCACCCAGCATATCGAACGGATCAACCGCCTGTTCGCGAGCGACACCTATGAGAATATCCTTGGCGCGCTCGAAGCCGATGGCGGCGCATGGGCCGAAAAGGAACTCGCGACGCTTCACGGCAAATCGCCCCAGACATGCAAGGTCGCGCTCCGTCAATTGCAGGAAGGCGGCGAGATGCACGACTTCGCGGAGCAGATGCGCCAGGAATATGCGATCGGCAGCCGCGTCGTTCAGATGCACGACTTCATCGAGGGCGTGCGCGCGCTGATCGTCGACAAGGACAACAGCCCGAAATGGGATCCGCCGACGCCCGAGGCCGTAACCGACGAGTGGATCGACGCGATTTTCGCGCCGCTGCCCGAGAGTGAGAAATGGACGCCGCTGTGAGTTTTTCCGATCCGATCGCCCTTTATCATGCGGTGAAGCGGAGCTGGTCGGCCGAGACGATATCGGATCCGTTCGACCCCGCGAACCCCTGCCGCAACCAGTGTGCGGTGACCGCGCTCGCCGTGCATCATCATTTCGGCGGCGACATCATGAAAACCGCAACAAAGGGCGGCACGCATTTCTACAACCGGATCGATGGGCGCACCTGGGACCTCGCGGCCGACCAGTTCGACGAGCCGATTCCCTACGACAACCAGCTGACCTCGACCGACGAGGCGCACGACCATGCCACCCCGGCGCAATTGCAAGTGCTGCTGCGCAATATCGACGCCAACCGCTGATACAGGACAAGACCATGAGCTATGAAACTCTCCTCGTCGAAACGCGCGGGGCCGTCACGCTGGTGACGCTCAACCGCCCGCAGGCGCTCAACGCGCTGAACTCGGGCGTGCTCGACGATCTGATCGCGGCCTTCGCGGCGTATGAAGCCGACGACAGCCAGCGTTGCGCCGTCCTCACCGGCTCGGGCGACAAGGCGTTCGCCGCGGGCGCCGACATCAAGGAAATGGCCGACAAGCCGGCCGCCGATTTCTACCTTGAGGACTTTTTCTCGAAATGGACGAGCGATTTCGTGAAGAAGGTGAGGAAGCCCTGGATCGCCGCGGTGAATGGCTTCGCGCTCGGCGGCGGCTGCGAACTCGCGATGATGGCCGACTTCATCATCGCGTCGGACAAGGCGAAGTTCGGCCAGCCCGAAATCAAGCTCGGCGTCGCGCCGGGCATGGGCGGGTCGCAGCGGCTGACGCGCGCGATCGGCAAGGCGAAGGCGATGGAAATGTGCCTCACCGGCCGGATGATGGACGCCGCCGAAGCCGAACGCTCGGGCCTCGTCGCGCGCGTCGTCGAACATGAAAGTCTCGTCGACGAAGCGGTGAAGACCGCCACCACGATCGCCAGCATGCCGCCGATGGCCGCGATGGTGAACAAGGATATGGTCAACGCCGCGTTCGAAACGACGCTCGATCAGGGCCTCATCTACGAACGCCGCCTGTTCCAGATCCTCGCCGCGACCGAGGACAAGGCCGAAGGCATGGCCGCCTTCATCGAAAAGCGCGAAGGCGTGTGGAAAGGGCGGTGAGTCTCGCGCGGAGGCGGCTGGTTTCAAAGCGAGCGATATATGCTGCCGCGATCCTGATCGGCCTCCACCTACTCGCTTATGCCTATGTCGTGGATCAGCGCATTTTATATGACCAAGGCGACCTTGAAGGATTGCTCTGGTGGCTCGTCGCCTTCCTCGTCTTGCCAACCGCTGCCTTGCTGACGCTTGCAATCAGCTTGGTTGCGCAATGGCTTAAATCGAAAAATCCCTCGGGAGAATGACATGAAGATCGCATTCATCGGACTCGGCAACATGGGCGGCGGCATGGCCGCGAACCTCGCGAAGGCGGGGCACGACGTCCGCGCTTTCGATCTCAGCGAGGAAGCATTGGCGCGCGCCGTCGAGGCGGGCTGCACCCGCGCCGCATCGGCCGCCGAAGCCGTCACCGGCGCCGAGGCGGTCGTGACGATGCTCCCCGCGGGCAAACATGTTTCCGGCGTCTATGAAGCCGATGTCTTCCCGAACGCCGCGCCGGGCACCTTGCTGCTCGACTGTTCGACGATCGATGTCGCGACCGCGCGCTCGAACATCGAAGCGGCGACCGCGAAGGGCCTCGTCGCGGTCGATGCGCCCGTCTCGGGCGGCATCGCGGCGGCGAACGCGGGCACGCTGACCTTCATGGTCGGCGGCGTCGATGACGGCTTCGCGCGCGCCGAACCGATCCTAGCGAAAATGGGCAAGGCGGTGATCCACGCCGGCGGCGCGGGCGCGGGGCAGGGGGCGAAGATTTGCAACAACATGCTGCTCGGCGCCTCGATGGTCGCGACGTGCGAAACGCTCGCGCTCGCGCAAAAGCTCGGGCTCGATCCGCAGAAATTCTTCGACATCGCCAGCGTGTCGTCGGGCCAGTGCTGGTCGCTGACGAGCTACGCGCCACTCCCCGGCGTCGGTCCCGCGACCCCCGCCGACAATGACTATAAGGGCGGGTTCGCCGCGGCGCTGATGCTCAAGGACTTGCGCCTCGCGATGGAAGCCGCGGCGAGCGTCGATGCCGACGTCCCGATGGGATCGAAGGCGCACGAGCTTTACGAAGCCTTTGTCGAGGCCGACAAGGACGGCCGCGACTTTTCGGCGATCATCAAGACGTTGCAGGACTAACGCCTCTCCCATTCCGTTCGTGTCGAGCGAAGTCGAGACACTCATCGAGACAATGCCGTGCCGAGGGGCATCTCGACTTCGCTCGATGCGAACGGGAATTGGGTCAGTAAAAATCCGCGGTCTCGCCGCCCTCGCGGCGCGTCGTCCGATGCACCTGGGTCGATGCCTTGCGCTCACCGGTGCGCACCTCGAGCCGGCCGTCGATCCGTCGCACCTCGGCGGGCGAAAGGATACGTGCGCGCGCCACCGCAACTGCGGAAACCTGCGGCGTTGGCACAGGAGCCGCAACCGGCGCGCTGCCGGCAAGCAAAAGGATGGCGAGGGCGGACATGGCGTTCATGCTCTGCCCTGACGGCGGGTCTTGCCAGCACTTTAACCTTGAATCGCAAATTTTCGATCATGGCGGCCGTGTTCGCGGCAAAAAAGAAAGGCCGCCTGCCCCGCACCGGGACAGACGGCCTCTTTTTCGTAAGCGAAGGCGGCTTAGAAGCCCGATTTCGCCTCGGCCTTCTCCTTGAGCAAAGGCGCGATTTCGAACCCATGCTTCTCGAGCGCCGCGACGATCTTGTCGGTGCCTTCCAGCCCCGCCCAGAACATCGGGCCGCCGCGATAGACCGGCCAGCCATAGCCATAGATCCACACGACATCGATGTCCGACGCGCGCTGCGCCTTGCCTTCGGACAGGATCAGCGCGCCTTCGTTGACCATCGGATAGAGCGTGCGTTCGATGACCTCCTGATCGGTGATCTCGCGCTTTTCGACGCCGGCCTTCGCCCGGAATTCCTCGATGATCTCGGCGACGCGCGGGCTTTCCGACGGATTGCGCTTGTCGTCATAGTCATAGAAGCCCGCCTGCTTCTTCTGCCCCCAGCGGCCTTCGGCGGCGAGCGCGTCGCGGATGCTTTCGATGCGGTTCGGGTCGCGGTGCCAGCCGATATCGACGCCGGCGAGGTCGCTCATCTGGAACGGCCCCATCGGCATGCCGAATTCGACATGGACCTTGTCGACCTGCGCCGGGGTCGCGCCTTCGAGCAGCAGCTTCATCGCCTCCATCTGGCGCGGCTTCAGCATCCGGTTGCCGATGAAGCCGTCGCACACGCCCGCGACCACCGCGACCTTGCCGATTTTCTTGCCGATCGCCATCGCGGTCGCCAGCGCATCGGGCGCTGTCTTTTCGCCGCGCACGACCTCGAGCAGCTTCATCACATTGGCGGGCGAGAAGAAGTGCATGCCGAGCACGTCGCCGGGGCGGTTCGTCGCGGTCGCGATCTCGTCGACGTCGAGATAGCTGGTGTTCGACGCGAGGATCGCGCCGGGCTTCGCAATCTTGTCGAGCTTGCCGAAGATGTCCTTCTTGACGTCCATATTCTCATAGACCGCCTCGATGATCAGGTCGCAGTCGGCCAAATCGTCGAGGCTGAGGCTCGGTGTGAGGATGCCCATCATCTGGTCGACCTGCTCGGGCTTGAACCGGCCCTTCGCTGCCGAGGCGTCGTAATTCTTGCGGATCACCCCGACGCCGCGGTCGAGCGCGTCCTCTGCCATCTCGACGATCGTCACGGGGATGCCCTTTTGCAAGAAGTTCATGCTGATCCCGCCGCCCATCGTGCCGGCGCCGATGACGCCGACCTTTTTCACGTCGCGCAGCGCGGTATCCTTGGGCAGGCCGTCGATCTTCGCGGCCTGACGCTCGGCGAAGAAGATGTGGCGCTGCGCGGCCGACTGGCTGCCGAACATTAGCTTCATGAACTGCTCGCGCTCGAAGGCGAGCCCCTCGTCGAAGGGCAGCCGCGTCGCGGCTTCGACGCAGGCGAGGTTGGCATAAGGCGCCTCGAAGCCGCGCCAGCGCTTGGCGTTCCTGGCCTTCAATTGTTCGATCACGCCGACATCGCCAAAGACTTCGCGTTCGCGCGTCGGGCGCGGGCCGTCGGCGATCTTCGCGCGGGCAAAGGCGATGGCGTCGGCGGCAAGGCTGTCCTCGCCCGCGAGTTCGTCGACGAGGCCAAGTTCTTTCGCCTTGGCGGCGGGCAGCGGATCGCCGGTCGAGGTCATCGTCGCCGCGGCTTCGACGCCGACGACGCGCGGCAGGCGCTGCGTGCCGCCCGCGCCCGGCAGCAGGCCGAGCTTCACCTCGGGCACGCCGAGCTTCGCCGAGGGCACCGCGATGCGGTAGTGGCAGACGAGCGCGGTTTCGAGGCCGCCACCGAGCGCCGTGCCGTGGATTGCGGCTACCACCGGCTTCGACGCCGCCTCGATGCTGCCCAGCACCGCGTTGAAATCGGGGCCGCGCGGCGGCTTGCCGAACTCGCTGATGTCGGCGCCCGCGATGAAGGTCGCGCCGGCGCAGCGCAGCACGATCGCCTTGACGCTGTCGTCGGCGAGCGCGGCGCCGAAATTATCCTCGAGGCCCTGGCGGACGTGCCAGCTCAGCGCGTTGACGGGCGGGTTGTTGACGATGATGACGGCGACTTCACCATCCTTTTCCATCGTGACGGAAATCGGTGTGTCTTCGGACATGGGAGAACTCCTTCAAATAAGCCCGCTCGCATCGAGCGAAGTCGAGATGCCCCTCGGGCTAGGCGCCCGGTCGATGGGTATCTCGACTTCGCTCGATACGAACGGATAGGTGGTGTTGCATTTCAGTCGTCGATCGCGGCGTGGACAAAGGTCTTGACCTCGCGCCGCACGGGGTAGGTGGAGGAGGGCATGAGCTGGGTCATAAGGACCATGCAAATCTCTTCGACCGGATCGACGAAGAAGCCGGTCGAGAACATGCCGCCCCAATAAAAATCGCCGACCGAGCCCGGAATGCCCGCGCGTGCGGGGTCGAGCGTGACCGCGAAGCCGAGGCCGAAGCCGATCCCGGCATTCTCGTCCTCGCTGAAAATACCGACGCTGTGCTGCGTCAGGTCACCGCCGCCGGGCAGATGGTTCGACGTCATCAGGTCGAGCGTCTTGCGGCTGATGATCCGCGTATCGCCCAATTTCCCGCCGCCGAGCAGCATCAGGCAGAAACGGTGATAATCGTGGAGCGTCGAGGCGAGCCCGCCGCCGCCCGAATGGAAGCTGCGATCCTTCGCCCAGCGGCTCCGCGCGCCGGCGTCGAAATCCTGCATCCTGTCCTTGGGGTGAAAGGCATAGGCGTCGGCCAACCGGTGCTGCTGCTCGGCGGGCACCTTGAACCCCGTATCGACCATGGAGAGCGGGCCGAAGATCCGTTCCTGCAACACCTCGCCGAATGGTTTGCCCTCGATCCGTTCGATCACCGCGCCGAGCACGTCGGTCGCCATCGAATAATTCCAGTGTGCACCGGGGTCGAATTGCAACGGGATTTTCGCGAGGTCGGCGATGAAGCTGTCCATCGTATAATCGGCGTCGAAATCGTCGATCCGCGCCTTGCGGTACGCGGCGTCGACCGGGGTGCGCTCCTGAAAGCCATAGGTCAGGCCCGCGGTATGGCGCAGCAGGTCGACCATGCGGATCGGCGACGCGGGCGGCCGCGTCAGGAAGGGCACATTGCCGCCGCCCGCGACGAAGACGCCGGTGCCCTTGAACTCGGGGCAATATTTGACGAGCGGGTCGGAGAGCGCGACCTTGCCCTCTTCGACCAGCATCATGAAAGCGATGCTGGTGATCGGCTTGGTCATGCTTGCGATACGGAAGATCGCATCGTCCTTCAGCGCCTCGCCCGGCCGTGCGTCGCCGATGCACGAGCGATGCGCGATCTCGCCGCGCCGGGAGACGAGCGTCGCCGCATGCGGCAGGCGGCCGGTGTCGACATATTTGTCGGCGAGGAAGGCGGGAATGCGGTCCAGCCGCGCGAGGTCGAATCCGTGGGTCATGAAATTCCTCTGGTATTTGGTCTCAAATCATACCCCTGCTTCCGTTCGTGTCGAGCGAAGTCGAGACACCCCGAAGGCGTGCCCGACCGATGGGCGTCTCGACTTCGCTCGACGCGAACGGGGTTGGTGAAATGCGCCAAAGCCGAATATTTCAATGCGACGTCTGACCGAGCAACTGGCGCGTCACGGGGTGCGAGCTCGTCAACCCGCCATCGACCGCGATCGCCTGTCCGTTGACATAGCTCGCCTGATCGCTGGCGAGGAAAAGCGCGACATTGGCGAGTTCCTCGGGCTGCGCCGCGCGGCGCAGCGGGTTGAGCTGGCCGAGCTTGTGCGTGACCTCCTTCGCCTTGGCATAGTCGAAGGTCGGCTTGGTCATCCCCGTTTCGGTGAGGCCGGGGCACACCGCGTTGACGCGCACGCCGCTCGTCGACAGCTGCTGCGCCGCGACCTTGGCGAGGTTGATCACCCCCGCCTTCGACGCCGAATAGGCGCCCGGGCCCGCGCCCGAATTCAATCCCGCGACGCTCGCGGTCAGCACGATCGCGCCGCCGCGCCCCTGATCGACCATCGCCTTGCCGGCGTGCTTCACCATCAGCGCCGGACCGATCAAATTGACGCGCAACGTTTCGGCCCATGCGTCGGGATCGAAGTCGAAAATGCCGCCCATGTCGCCGATGATCCCGGCGTTGGCGAAGGCGACGTCGAGCGCGCCATAAGTGTCCTTTGCCGCCGCGACGAGCTTCGCGACATCGGCCTCGACCCCCGCATCGATTTCGAGCGCGACGACCTCGCCGCCCGCATCCTTCACCAGCTCTGCCGTCTCATGCACCGCTGCCGTCTTGTCGCCGATCACGAGCTTGGCGCCCTCGGCGGCGAAGCGCAGCGCGCTCGCGCGGCCGATGCCCGAACCGGCCCCCGTGATGATCGCAACCTTGCCGTCCAACGCGCCCATCATGCGCCTCCCGAAATCGTGGCTCCGCCATCGCACACGATGGTCTGGCCGGTGGTGAATGCCCCCGCCTTGCTGGCGAGGAAGACCGCGGCGCCCGCGATCTCGTGCGGCTCGCCGATGCGCTTCAGCGTCGAGGCGGCGGTCGATCGTTTGAGGTTTTCCTCATTTTCCCACAAGGCGCGCGCCATGTCGGTGCGGATCAGGCCCGGCGCGATGCAATTGACGCGCACCCCCTTCGGCCCGAATTCGACCGCGAAATTCCGCGCGACCTGCATGTCGGCGGCCTTCGAAATCCCGTAAGCGCCGATGATCGGCGATCCCTTGAGCCCGCCGATCGAGCTGATGATCGTGATCGACCCCTCGCCGCGTTCGAGCATCTCGGGCGCGACCATGGTGATCAGCCAGTGGTTCGACAGGATATTATTGTCCATGATCTTGCGGAACTGCTCGTCGCTGATCCCGAGACCCGGGCCATAATAGGGGTTCGATGCGGCGTTGCAGACGAGCGCGGTGATCTTGCCGAAGGCGGCGCGCGTTTCATCAACCAGATTCTGCAGATCGTCCTTCGACGAGATGTTCGCGGCGACCGCAATCGCCGTGCCTTCGCCGAATTTCGCGTTGATTTCCGCCGCGGCGTCGTCGCACGCATCCTGCTTGCGGCTCGATATGACGACCTTCGCACCTTGTTCGGCCATCGCCTCGGCGGTGGCCTTGCCGATGCCGCGCGACGATCCGGTGATCAGCGCGACCTGCCCGCTCATGTCGAACAGGCTCATGCGCCGGCCTTTCGGGCAAAATCCCACGCCTTTTCGGCGAGCGGACGGACGCGTTCGGACATGTCCTTCGCGTGCTGCGACGAGGCGGTGCCCTCAATCACGCGCTTCTTGATCCCCTGGATGATTCCCGCGAGACGGAAGAAATTATACGCGAAATACCAGTTCATGTCGGGCACGCCGTCGCGGCCGGTGGCGGCGCAATAGCGGGTCACCATCTCGTCGAGTTCGGGAATGCCGAGCGCCTCGCGATCGAGGTCCGAAACGCCTGATCGCCCGCCATTCTCGGTCACCCACGCCATCGCGACATAAGTGAAATCGGCGAGCGGATCGCCCAGCGTCGAAAGCTCCCAGTCGAGCACCGCGAGCACCTCGGGCCGATCCTTGGCGTATATCATATTGTCGATGCGATAATCGCCGTGGACGACGCTCGTGCGCGTCTGTTCGGGCAAGGTCGCGGGCAGCCACGCGATCAGCCGCTCCATCTCGTCCATCGTCTCGGTTTCGGACAATCGGTACTGCTTGGTCCAGCGATCGACCTGGCGGCCGAAATAATTGCCCGGCTTGCCGAAGTCCGAAAGCCCCGCCGCCTCGACATCGACGCTGTGCAGCGCCGCGAGCGTGTCGATCATCGCATTGTACGTGGCGCGGCGGTTTTCGGGCGTCGATCCCGGCATCGCGCCGTCCCAGATCGTGTGGCCATCGACCATCGACATCACATAGAACCAGCTGCCGACCACGCTGTCGTCGGTGCAGAGGCCGTACTGGCGCGCGACGGGGAGCCCCATCTTATAGAGCCCCGCCTGCACCTTATACTCGCGGTCGACCGCATGCGCCGAGGGAAGCAGCTGGCCGAAGGGCTTGCGGCGGAGGACATAATTGCCCGACGGCGCCGAAATCTTGTAGGTCGGGTTCGACTGGCCGCCGGCGAATTTGCCCTGCGTCAGCGGGCCGGTGAAGCCCTCAACATGGGTTTCCATCCACGCGGTCAGCTTCGCCTCGTCGAGCACATCGGCGCCCTCGGGCGCGACGGTGCCGCTGAAGGCTTTCTGTGCGTCCAAAGTCATAAGCCTCTCTCTGTCCGCTCACCCGGCGCGGACGCCAATAAATAGGGACAGTCCCTATTTAATTCATATCGCAGCGGGCCGATCGATGCCGGCGCCGCAATTAAATAGGGACAGTCCCTATTTATTGACTTCGGGCTGACGGTCACTGGTCGAATACGATCACCGATCGTGCGGCGTCGCCCTTCTTCATCTTGTCGAAGCCTTCGTTGATCCGTTCGAGCGGGATCGTTTCGGCGACGATGCTGTCGAGGTCGAGCAATCCGCGCAGGTAGAAATCGACGAGGCGCGGGATGTCGACCGGGAAGCGGTTGCCGCCCATGATCGCGCCCTGCAATTTCTTGCCCGAGAGCAGGTCCATCGCGCTGAGCCCGACCTTCTCGCTGAGCGGCATCATGCCGAGAATCGTCGCGGTGCCGCCGCGGCGCAGCGACGCGACCGCGAGGCTCGCCGAAGCGGGACGGCCCACAGCTTCGATCGCATGGTCGACCCCGCCCTTGGTCAGTTCAAGGATCTGTTTCGCGGCATCGTCGGCGAGCGCATCGACGACGTCGGTCGCGCCCAGTTTCTTCGCGAGTTCGCGCTTTTCGGGAACCGGATCGGCGGCGATGATGCGCCCCGCGCCCGCGATCTTCGCGGCGTTGATCGTCGCGAGCCCGACGCCGCCGCAGCCGACGACCGCCACCGTCTCGCCCGGGGTCACCTTGCACGCGTTGAAGATCGTCCCCGCACCCGTCGTCACCGCGCAGCCGATCACCGCGGCGCGGTCGAGCGGCATCGCGGGGTCGATCGCGACGCACGCATGTTCGTGGACGAGCATCGTCTCGGCGAAGGCCGACAGGTTGAGCATCTGGTTGACTGGCGATCCGTCGGGGCGCGTGATGCGCGGCGCCGATCCGGCGGCGCGGCGCGTGTCGCCGCCCATGCACAGCGACATGCGGCCCGACACGCAGAACTCGCAGTGGCCGCAAAAGGCCGACAGGCAGGTCACGACCGCGTCGCCGACCTTCACCGTGCGCACTTCGCTGCCGACCGCCTCGACGATGCCCGCGGCCTCGTGGCCGGGAATAGCCGGAAGGGGGTGCGGATAGGCGCCGTCGATGAAATGCAGGTCCGAATGGCAGAGCCCGCACGCGATGGTGCGGATACGCACCTCGTGCGGGCCGCAATCGGCGATCTGCACCGTCTCGATCGACAGCGGCTTGCCGGGTTCGATCAGGATGGCGGCTTTGGTCATTATAGTCTCCGTAAAATCCCCCTCCCGCTCGCGGGAGGGGCTAGGGGAGGGTTGTCGATTTCCAAACAGGGAGAAACAAGCCCTCCCCAACCCCTCCCGCAAGCGGGAGGGGAGTTTTGGATTACCGCGAAGCGCCGACGTCGCCCGACGAAAAGCCGGGCTCGCTCGCTTCGCTATGCTTGGCGAATTCGATGCGCGCGATCGCGCGTTCGTGCACTTCGTCGGGCCCGTCGGCGAGGCGCAGCGTGCGCTGATGCGCATAGGCTTTGGCGAGCCCGAAATCCTCCGACACGCCGCCGCCGCCATGCGCCTGGATCGCGTCATCGATGATTTTGAGCGCCATGTTCGGTGCCTGCACCTTGATCATCGCGATCTCGGCGGCGGCCGACTTGTTGCCGACCTTGTCCATCATGTCGGCGGCCTTGAGGCAGAGGAGGCGCGTCATCTCGATATCGATGCGCGCGCGCGCCAAGCGGTGCTCCCAAATGCTGTATTCGGCGACCTTCTTGCCGAACGCGACGCGCGACTGCAGCCGCTTCGCCATCTTCGCGATCGCTTCTTCGGCGACCCCGATCGTACGCATGCAGTGATGGATGCGCCCTGGCCCGAGCCGCCCCTGCGCGATCTCGAAGCCGCGCCCTTCGCCGAGCAGCATCGCTTCCTCGGCATTGACGCGCACGTCCTTCAATTCGATTTCCATATGGCCGTGCGGCGCGTCGTCATAACCGAAGACGGGCAGGTGGCGCAGGATGTTCACGCCGGGCGTGTTCAGCGGCATCAGCACCATCGATTGCTGCGCGTGGCGCTTGGCGGCGAAATCGGTCTTGCCCATCACGATCGCGACCTCGCAACGCGGGTCGCCCGCGCCCGACGACCACCATTTGGTGCCGTTGATGACATAATCATCGCCGTCGCGCTCGATGCGCGTCTCGATGTTCGTCGCGTCGGACGAGGCGACGCGCGGCTCGGTCATCAAAAAGGCCGAGCGGATCTCGCCGTTCATCAGCCGGCCGAGATATTTGTCCTTCTGCGCACGCGTTCCGTAACGGTGGAATACTTCCATATTGCCCGTGTCGGGCGCCGAGCAGTTGAACACCTCGCTCGCAAAACCGACGCGGCCCATTTCCTCGGCGCACAGCGCATATTCGAGGTTGGTGAGGCCCGGCCCTTCGAACTCGAACGTCTCGTCGACATGACGATGCGCGGCCGACTTGGGCGGCATGAACAGGTTCCAGATACCGGCTTCCTTCGCCTCGGCCTTCAGATCCTCGACGATCTGGATCACCTTCCAGCGGTCGCCGGCCTTGTCCTGCTCGTTGTAGGTGGGGACGGCGGGACGCACCTTGCGCTCGATGAAATCGCGCACGCGGTCACGCCAATAGACCTGCCGGTCGGTGAGATCGAAATCCATCTCGCATCCTTCCCTTTACGTTCACGTAAACCCTTGGACCGATTCGCCGGCCTTGCCAAGTCCTGCGGTCCGAAAATTACCTCATTTGGTCATGGCGCGCATTTTTCGCTCAGGGGTGCGCTCCGCTCGCGTCGGGTTCGGCACGCGCCGCGTCGCCCAGCAGCGCCAGCCGCGCTTCGTGATCGGCGCGCGAGATCGGGAAGCGCCGCATCACGATCAGCCCGACGATCCCGATCACGAGCACCGAAAACATGTAACCGAGCGCGAGATCGCCGAGCACCGCGTTGCTGACCTGTCCCGGCTCCGCCCCGGCCGGAAAGGCGGCGAAGGACAGGATCATCCCCGCAACGAAGATGCCGATGCCGGTCGCGCATTTCTGCATGAAGAAATAGCCCGCGAAAAACAGCCCCTCCGACCGGCGGCCCGTTTCGCTTTGCGAGGCTTCGACGACGTCGGCCATCATCGACGAGGAGAGGATCATCAGGATGATCGAGAAGCTGTTGGAAACGAAAACCAGCCCGAACATCCATGCGACGCTCGGCTTGCCCGGCAGACCGGGGAAAAACCCGTAAATCCACGCGAAATAGATGCCGCTGTTGACGATCAGCGAGATCGCACCGGCCAGAATCGCGCCGTCGCGCTTGCCGAGTTTGGCCGAGATCGGCGCGACCAGAATGAAAGCTGCGATCATCGTCCCGAACAGCAGGAAGACATAGGCGACCATCTCCCCCCGCGTGAACTGCCAGAAAAAGCTCAGCAGATAGTTGTTCATCGCAAAGGTGATGCCCTGATTGACGAAGCCGAAAAGCGCAGCGAACACCAGCCACAGGAAGGCGCGGTTCGACAGCGTGTCGCGCATGTCGCGCAGGATATGGCCCAGGCTCATCGCGGGTTTGACGTCGGCGAGGTTCGACACCGCGATCCGCTTGTGCTGCCCGGCGGCGGACAGGACGACAGCGCCGAGCATCACGAGCGCGCCGGTCAGTGCATAGGGGAAATAGCCCGCCGGATCGACCAGCGCCTTTGGCCCGCCGAAGAAGACGCCATAGGCGAGGGCCAGAATGACGAGTCCGCCGCCCCATCCGAACAGGAAGCGGTAGCGCATCACCGCGGTGCGCTCGTCATAATCGGCGGTGAGCTCGGGGACGATCGCGACCGACGGCACTTCGCACATCGACACCAGCGCGCGCACGACGATCGCGAAGCCGATCAGCCAGGCGATGGTTGCCGCATCGCTCATTTCGGGCGGGCTCCACAGCGCCATCCACGCGAACGCGAGCGGGAAGGGCGCGATATAGAGCCAGGGCAGGCGGCGGCCCCAGCGGCTGCGGGTGCGGTCGGTCAGCTCGCCGATCACCGGGTCGACGAACGCATCGAAAATCAGCGCGACCATGATCGCGATGCCGACGATGCCCGCGTCGAGCCCGATGACCTGATTGTAGAAGAGCAGGAGAAAGGTGGAAAAGCCGTTCTCCTTGACCCCGTAAGCGATGCTGCCGAGCCCGTGCACCAGCTTCAGCCAGACCGGAAGCCATTCGGGGCGCGGCGCCGCGGCGGTGGCGGCGTTCACGCCGGGCTTCCCGCCTTCGTCGCTTCCTCCATCGCGAGCAGGGCGTCGAATATGCCCGGCGTTTCCTTGTCCCACGCGTGACGCTGGCCGATCGTCAGCCCGCCGTCGACGAGCAGGTGGGTGCCCGTCATAAAGCTTGATTCCTCGCTCGCGAGATAGGCGACGGCGTTGGCGATATCCTCGGGCTGGCCGCCGCGCGCGACGGGCTGCGCGTTCGCGCTCATTTCGGCGATCACCGCATTCGCCTGCGTCTTGAGTTCGCCCGGAACGTCGAGCGAGGCGGTGAAGATATTGGTGTTGATGAAGCCCGGGCAGATCGCGTTCACGCGGATGCCATATTGGGCGAGGTCGGTCGCCGCGACCTTGCTCAGGTGGAGCACGCCAGCCTTCGCCACGGCATAGGCTATCGGCGAATAGCCCGCGCCGAGCGCCGCGACGCTCGCGGTGTTGACGATGCTCGCGCCTTTGCGTCCTTTCATGTGCGGCGCCGCATAACGAATGCCCATCGCGACCGATTTCAGCACCAGGTCCATCGTGCGGTCCCAGCCCTCGGGGGTAATCTCGTCGATCGGCGCGCGGTCGCCGCCCGCGGCGGCATTGTTGAAGACGATGTCGATCCCGCCCGCCTTTGCGGCCGCCGCGTTCATCAGCGCCTCGATGTCGGCGGGCACGGTCACGTCGCAGCGTATAAAGCTGATCTTGCCGTTCGACTGTTCGGCGAGAGCGCGTCCGCCCGCCTCGTCGATGTCGGCGGCGAAGACATGCGCGCCCTCGCCGGCCAGTTTCAGCACCGCGGCCTTGCCGATTCCCGACGCCGCACCCGTGACGACCGCTACCTTGCCTGCGAATCGCATGACCCATTCTCCCGTTTTCTTTTGCCACTTAGCTTAGGCGCCAAAGGGGACGCGTCAACGGCGGTCAATCCGACGCTACGGCGCCGTAACGGCAGGTGCCAGATCCCAAGTTGACGCTTGCGTAAAGCGGCGAAGCGGACGTAGATTTGGGGGCAGAAGAGGAGCCAAAAGGATGAGCGAACTGGACGCTTTCCGCACCGAGGTGCGCGAATGGCTGGAAGCGAATTGCCCCGCCGAAATGCGCGTGCCCGTGCGCGACGAAGGGGACGTCTGCTGGGGCGGGCGCAACTGGGTGTTCAAAAATGATGCCCAGAAACAATGGCTCGAAGCCTGTGTGTCGAAGGGCTACACCGTCCCCGACTGGCCGAAGCCCTATGGCGGCGCAGGCCTCACCCCCGAGCAGACCAAGGTCCTCAAACAGGAAATGAAGCGCATCCACGCGCGCTCGCCGCTCGACAGCTTCGGCATCTGGATGCTCGGCCCCGCACTGCTGCAATTCGGGACCGAGGAACAGAAGGTCCAGTATCTGAACCCGATCGCGCGGGGCGAAATCCGCTGGTGCCAGGGCTATTCGGAACCCGGTTCGGGCAGCGACCTCGTCAGCCTGCAAACCTTTGGCGACGATAAGGGCGATCATTGGATCGTCAACGGATCGAAAATCTGGACGAGCTACGCCGACAAGGCCGACTGGATCTTCTGCCTCGTCCGCACCGACAAGGCGAACAAATATCAGGGCATCACCTTCATGCTCTTCGACATGGCGAGCAAGGGCGTCACGACCAAGCCGATCCTCCTGATCAGCGGCAACTCGCCCTTCTGCGAGACCTTCTTCGACGATGTCGAAGTGCCGAAGACGCAGTTCATCGGCGAAATCAACCGCGGCTGGGACGTCGCCAAATATCTGCTCGGCCACGAGCGCGAGATGATCTCGGGCGGCGGCGCGGGCGGCGATATGGTCAGCATCGGCGGTGCGTTCGCGAAATCCTTTGGCAAGAACGCCGCGGGCGAACTCGACGATCCGATCCTGCGCGCCGAAATGGCGGCGTTCGACGTCGATGTCTTCGCCTACCGTGCGATGGGCGAGCGTTTCATGGACATGTGGAAGACCGGCCGCGCGCATCCGGCCAGCTCGAACATGATGAAATATGTCGGCACCGAGCTCAACAAGCGCCGCCACGAACTCGTCATGTCGGGCGGCGGCAGCGAAGCGCTCGAATGGGACAGCGAAGAGACCAAGGGCGGCGCGCGCGCGCGCGGCTGGCTGCGCACCAAGGCCAATTCGATCGAAGGCGGGACGAGCGAAGTCATGCTCAACGTCATCGCCAAGCGTATCCTCGACCTGCCTGGAGCCTGACCCATGCCTTTGTATCACAATGACGACCAGGCGATGCTCAAGGACAGCGTCGCTCCTTTTGTGGCCGAACAGGCGCCGGTCTCGCACCTCCGCAAGCTGCGCGACTCCGCCGACGCCACCGGCTTCTCGCGCGACCTCTGGGCGCAGTTCACCGAAATGGGCCTGCCCGGCATGCTCGTTCCCGAGGCGCATGGCGGGCTCGGCATGGGGCATATGGAAGCGGGCATCGTGCTCGAGGAAATCGGCCGCAACCTGACCCCGTCGCCCTTCCTGTCGACCGGCGTCGGCGCGGTCGCCGCACTCGCGAAGGCGGGCGGGACGCAGGCGGGCCGCTGGCTCCCCGCCATTGCTTCCGGAGAGGCGATCGTCGCGCTCGCGATCGACGAGGGCGCCAAGCACCGCCCCGACCGCATCGCGACGACCGCGACGCGCGCGGGCAACGGGTTTCGGTTGGACGGCAAGAAGAGCTTCGTCCTCCACGGCCATGTCGCCGATATGAGCATCGTCGCGGCGAAGACCGACGGCGGGATCACTTTGTTCGCGGTGCCGAAGGATGCGAAGGGCGTCACCGCCGACCCGCGCCGCCTCGTCGACAGCAGCTTGGCGAGTCATGTCACGCTCGACGGCGTCGAGGTCGACGCTGACGCGGTGATCGGCGAGGTCGATGCGGGCGGCGAAATCCTCGACGCGCTGCTCGCCGCGACGCGCACCGGCGCCGCCGCCGAAATGGTCGGCGTCGGGCAGGGCGCGATGGACATGACGGTGAATTACCTCAAGGAACGCAAGCAGTTCGGCAAGCTGATCGGCGAGTTCCAGGGCCTTCAGCACCGCGCCGCGCATCTCTACGGCGAGATGGAAGTCGCGCGCGCGACGGTGATGAAGGCGCAGCAGCTTTTGGATGAAGGCAGCGAGGGCGCGAAGCTGATGGTCTCGGTCGCCAAGGCCAAGGCCGGCCGCGCCGCGAACCTCGCGGTGCGCGAGGGCGTGCAGATGCACGGCGGCATCGGCATGACCGACGAATATGACATCGGCCTCTACATGAAACGCGACCGTGCGCTCGCCGAATATATGGGCGATGTGCATTATCACATCGACCAGGTCGCGCGGATGAACGGCTACTGACCTTGCGGGGTCAATAAATAGGGACAGTCCCTATTTTTCTGCAAACCGACCCCGCTGCCGCAAACAATGTGAACGAAAAATAGGGACTGTCCCTATTTATTGGCAGAGAGCCCAACCCATGAACCTCCAAGACATGTTCGGCCTCGACGGCCGCATCGCGCTCGTCACCGGCGGCTCGCGCGGGATCGGCAAGATGATCGTCGAGGGCTATCTCGCCGCGGGCGCCGCGCGCGTCTACATCTCGGCGCGCAAGAGCGCGCAGATCGAGGAAGCCGTCGCCGATTTCGAAACGCGCTATCCGGGCAAGGTCATCGGACTCCCTGTGGATCTCGCGACCGTCGAGGGCTGCCGCGCGCTCGCCAAGGAACTCGAAGCGCGCGAGGAGCGGCTCGACATCCTCGTCAACAATGCCGGCGCCGCCTGGGGCGAACCCTTCGAGGGTTTCCCTGAGGCCGGCTGGGACAAGGTGATGGACATCAACGTCAAATCGCCCTTCTTCCTCACCCAGGCGCTCCACGGGCTGCTCAAGGCCGGCGGCTCGCACGACCGCCCGGCGAAGGTGATCAACATCGGCTCGATCGACGGCCAGCGGCTCAACCCGTGGGAAACCTATAGCTATCATGCGTCGAAGGCCGCGATCCTCTATCTCACCAAGCGCCTCGCGGCGCGGCTGGTCACCGACCATATCCTCGTCACCGCGATCGCGCCCGGCGCCTTCCAGTCGGATATGAACAAGGCCGCGCGCGACCATGGCGACGCGGTCGCCAAGAGCATTCCGGTCAAGCGCATCGGCGTGCCCGAGGACATGGCCGGCGCCGCGATCTTCCTCGCGTCGAAGGCGGGCGATTATGTCGTCGGCGATACGATCACCGTCGATGGCGGGCTCGTCCACGGCGATGTGCGGACCAGCATCGACGCCTGATCTCGCTCTCCCTGCCATCGTCACCCTCGAACGAGACACGTGGCTGTTCGACTTGATCCGGGGTCCATGACCGCGCCGGTAGAATGGATGCCGGATCAAGTCCGGCATGACGAAATTGGGGAAATTGACTCAATAATCTCCTTGGTGTATTATATAACTAATGCACTAAGGAGATTGGCCATGCGTCTCGCGTTCCTCATTCCCCCGATCATGCTCCTCGCCGCCTGCGGGTCGGAGGAGAAGAAGGCCGGGGAGGGCACCGAAGTCTCGATCAACGCCGAGGGCGACGGCGGCGGCATCAAGATCCAGACCGGCAAGGATGGCGGCAAGATCCGCATCGGCGGCGATGGCGCCGCGATCAATATCGACGTCCCCGATTTCGTCGACCTCGACGTCGCGAGCGACTTCGACATCGATGGGGTCAAGCTCTACCCCGGAAGCAACGTCACGACGGTCAACGTCGATGCGAGTGACAAGAATGGTGCCGACAAGGCGCGGGTCGAACTCGGCTTCACCTCGCCCGCCGCGCCCGCGAAAGCGGCCGACTGGATGGCCGGCGAATTTGCGAAGCAAGGCATCAAGGTCACGCGCACCGGCGACACGCTCGCGGGCAAGGACAAGGACGGCGCCGACTTCACGATCAAATTCGCCCCCGACGGCGCGAACGCCAAGGGTGAAGTGGTGATTACGAAGGTTTGACCCAAAAACCCGTTCGTCCTGAGGAGCCATTGAGCTTGTCGAAATGGCGTCTCGAAGGACGGTGGCGCGGCGTTGCGTCCTTCGAGACGGGCCTTCGCATCCGCTCAGTCCCTCCTCAGGACAAACGGCTATGGTTGTTTACCCGCTATTCCTCAGCGCCGTCGCGATCGCGTTGATCGTCAGCTGGATGCCCTCGGCGATGCGCGGGTCGGTTTCGCCCGCGCGGTGGCGCTTCATCAGCTCGATCTGGAGCAGGTTCAGCGGCTCGATATAGGGCAGGCGCAGCCGGATCGACGCCTCGAGCGCCGGATTCTTCTCGAGCAACCGTGTCTGGCCCGTGATGTCGAGCAGCCCGTCATGCGCGCGGTTCCACCCGTCGCGGATGCGCGTGAAGATCGCATCATGCCCGTCGATGCCGCCGGCGAGTTCGGCATAGCGCGCCGCGATGCCCATGTCGGATTTCGCGAGCACCATCTCCATATTGCCGAGCAAAGCCGCAAAGAACGGCCAGCCCGCCGCCATGTCTGAGAGAAGCGCCTTGTCCTCGAACGCCGCGAAACCCTCGCCCGTCCCGTACCAGCCGGGCAGCATCGCGCGCGACTGCGCCCAGCTGAACACCCAGGGGATCGCGCGCAGATCCTCGATCGCGCTCGACTTGGTGCGGCTCGACGGCCGCGACCCGATCTTGAGCCCCGCGATCTCGGCGATCGGCGTCATCGCGCGAAAGAAATCCTTGAACGCCGGCGTATCGTAGACCAGCCCGCGATAAGCGGCGAAGGCGCCATCGGACAGCTGGTCCATCGCGGTGGTATAGCGCGCCGCATCCTTGTCGCTCAGCGCCTCGGGCTCGAGGCTCGCGAGCAGGCTCGCCGACACCATCGCCTCGAGGTTCGTCGCCGCGCTGTCGACCGTGCCATATTTGGCGGCGATCACCTCGCCCTGTTCGGTGATGCGGATGCGCCCCTGCACCGTCCCCGCGGGCTGCGCGCGGATCGCGGCAAAGGCGCTGCCGCCGCCGCGCCCGACCGCGCCGCCGCGGCCGTGGAACAATTGCATCGCGGTGTCGGCCTCTTCGAACACCGGGGTCAGCGCCTGCGACGCCTGATGCAGCCCCCAGGTCGAAGTCAGGTAACCGCCGTCCTTGTTCGAATCCGAATAACCGATCATCACTTCCTGATGCCCGCGCTGGCCGATTTGGGGGCCGATTTCGGGCATGGCGAAATAGCGCGCCATGATCGCGGGCGCGCGGTCGAGGTCGGCGATCGTCTCGAACAAGGGCACGACCATCAGGTTCGATTGGCCCGCCGCGTCGCCGCTGCGCCACAATCCCGCCTCGCGCGCGAGGACATGGACCTCGAGCAGGTCGGACAATTCCTGCGCCATGCTGATGATCCACTGGCAGATCGCATCCTCGCCCAGCCGCGCCCGCACATCGGCGGCAGCGTGGACGATCGCGAGTTCGCCCGCGGTCTCGTCGCTCCACTGGTGCCAAGGCGCGGCGAGCGGCCGGTCGCTCGCGAGCTCGGCGGTGAGCAGCGCGACCCGCTCCTCTTCGCCCAGCGCCAGATAGTCGGCGCACACGCCCGATACCGCCAGCAGCTCGGCGAGCACGCGCTCGTGCACCGCGCTATTCTGCCGCATGTCGAGCGTCGCGAGGTGAAAACCGAACACCTCGACCGCGCGGATCAGCCGCCCTAGCGCGCCGATGCCCGCGAACTGCCCCTTGCCGCTCGCCGACAGCCCGCCCGCGATGGTGACGAGGTCGCGGCGGAATTCGGCGGGGGTGGCATAGGCTTCGCCCTTCAGCGC
The DNA here is from genome assembly GCF_011926545.1 of Sphingopyxis italica. Classification (GTDB taxonomy): domain Bacteria; phylum Pseudomonadota; class Alphaproteobacteria; order Sphingomonadales; family Sphingomonadaceae; genus Sphingopyxis; species Sphingopyxis italica. The sequence goes on from NZ_JAATIT010000001.1 coordinate 1,599,689, forward strand.
GGCGGGGCGCGGGGGCGCCTTGCCGGCGATCGCCAGATATGTAGCCGACAGCCGTGCATAGATGCCCGACAGCGCGCGGCGATAGGGCTCGTCGCCGCGGCTCGGCGCGGTATCGCCGCTCGCCTCGGCGAGTTCCTTGACCGCTTGCGGCACCGACGCAAGGCTCGACGACACCGACAATTCGGCGCCGAGCGCGTGGACCTGATCGATATAATGGCCGAGCACCGCCGCGGCGTTGCGCGCCGTCGCTTGTCGCAGCGTCTCGGCGGTGACGAAGGGATTGCCGTCGCGGTCGCCGCCGATCCAGCTGCCGACGCGCAGGAAGGGTGCGGGGCGCTGCCCCAGTTCCTTCTCCCAGCGCGCATAAAGCTTGGGCACCACGGGCAGGAAGACATCGCGCAAATAGGTGAGCGCGTTGTCGATCTCGTCGGCGACGAACAATTTCTCGGTGCGCAGCGGGCGCGTTTGCCACAGCAGAACGACCTGCCGCCGGATCGCTTCCTCGATCACATCGCCCTCGGGGGTTTCGTCGAGCCCGGCGTCGCGCATCCGCATCAATTCGGCGACGCGGTTCTTGTGGTCGAGCACCGATTTGCGGCGCACCTCGGTCGGGTGCGCGGTGAGCACCGGCGCGACGAGCGAGGCGCCGAGCAGCGCCGCGATCGCGTCCTCATCGATCGCGTCGCCCTTCAGCTTCTCGATCGCCGCCGCGACCGTCGCCTCGGGCTCGGCCGCCACGCCCTGCCGGTCCTCGGCGAGATTCGCGAGCATCGAAAACAGCATGAAACCGCGCACGAAGGCGATCGTGTCGTCGAGGCTCAGCGCATCGAGCCCCGGGTCGATCGCCTCCGCCCCCGCGATCCCGCGATGCCGGTCGACGCTGGACGAGCGGATATATTCGGTCTGACGGAACAATTTGTCGCCGCCATAGGCGCGGATGACGTCGCCGAGGATCCGCCCCAAATAGCGGATGTCGGGATTTTGCGAGATCTGGATAGGCGGGCCCATGCGCCGTTTGCTGCACTTGCGAAGGCGCAGCGTCAAGCCGCGCATAGCTATGCGCCCTCCACCCCCGTCATCCCGGCGAAGGCCGGGATCTCGCCGGTGCGTCATGTTGCGAGGTCGAGATTCCGGCCTTCGCCGGAATGACGAACTGGGGGGATCAGTTCGTCTTGACGAGGTTGAGCATGCCCATATCGACCGTCGAACCGCTTGTGAACGTAACGGAGTTGCGCGTGTCGGTGATGAACATCAGCTTGCCGTCGGCGCCGGTGATCCGCGCCGACACCGCATAGCTGTGGCGCGGGTCGAGGTCGGCGCGGTCGACCGTCAATGCGAAGGCAAAGGGAACCTGCTTGCCGCCGGCAGCGAAACGCTGGCTCGCAAGCGTCCGCGACGGCGCATCGGCCAGGCTGACGTCGTCGAGCTTCACCTCGATCCGGGCGGTCGGCGGCAGCGCGATGCGCTCGCGATAGGTGACGCTGCCGGTGACGGCGATCGTCCGCTCGGCGGGCGCGGTGCTGGCGCAAGCGGAAAGGGCAAAAGCCGAAATCCCGAGGAAGATTGTGCGAACCATTATACGTCTCCTTTAACGCCTCCGAAGTCAGAGGTTTACAGTGCGCAAACCGGTGATGGAAGGCCGCTATCGCTCGGTTGCCGCCGCTCGAAACGAACGGACCGTGAGGATCGCCGCAAACGACCGGAAGCTGCCGTCGCATTCCTTCTTACTTCGTCATTCCCGCGAAAGCGGGAACCCAGGGTGGGATCGGCCGACGCACGCTCCGGGTTCCCGCTTTCGCGGGAATGACGCGAAAGAAATGCCGCTCATTGACGCCCTGGCGACCTTTTCGAACGCTTCGGCTGGCGGGACGCCGATGCAACGGAACGACCGTCGCGAGCAGCCGTTGTCGGAATCACTCAAGGGTGGTTCGCCCTCGCCGTCGGAGAGAGAATATGAAAAAGCTTTTTACAATTTTCGCAATTAGCGGCTCGCTGATCCTGTCTGCTTGCAACACGGTTGAAGGTGCAGGAAAAGACGTCGAATCCGCTGCGGACTGTGCTGATGGAGTCGAAGGCAACTGCTAATCGCAGTGCTGGCCCGGCCGTTTAATCCTCCCTGTGGCGATGCCACGGGGAGGACGCGCCGCCGCGAAGCGGGGGTGAAGGGTCGGCGACGGTAGCGCCAAAGGCTCCGCCGTCTCGCTTTGCGTTGTCACCTCGCCATCGCTGCACCGCCAAGCTGCCCGGGCCAAATGCCGGTGCCGCCTACCCCTCCAGCTCGACATCCCAATAAAGCCAGTCGATCCAGCTCGTGTGCAGATAGTTGGGCGGAAAAGCCCGGCCATTGTCCTGCAACTGCCAGCTCGTCGGGCGCCACGGCTGGCGATAGAGCGGCATCCGCGCCTGTTGCGGGGTGCGGCCCCCCTTCTTGAGATTGCACGGCGCGCAGGCGGTGGCGACATTCTCCCACGTCGTGCGTCCGCCCAGCCGGCGCGGCACGACATGATCGAAGGTCAGGTCCTTGCCCGACCCGCAATATTGGCACGCGAAGCGGTCGCGCAGGAACAGGTTGAATCGCGTGAAGGCGGGATGCTCCGACGGCTTCACATATTGGCGCAGCGCAATGACGCTCGGGATCGCCATCGTTCGCGTCGGCGAGTGAATTTCGCGCTCGTAATTCTCGACGATGGTGACGCGGTCGAGGAATACCGCCTTCACCGCGGTCTGCCAGGGCCAGAGGCTCAGCGGATAATAGCTCAGCGGCGTATAATCGGCGTTGAGAACAAGCGCCGGACAGCTATCGGGATGCCGGGCAAGATCGGGATGGAACATGGCTAGGTAACGCTGCCCCCTTTGATCGCGGGATGGCGCGCCACTGCCGTTCCTGCATGACACCGTCATTACATGCCGCATCAGATTCTGACGTCAAGGGGCTTGTGCGCGCAAGATATGGAATGATTGCCTTTGACTCGCCACCGCATATGGATTCATGGGATCAGGTGAGGATCCTATCATGTTGACGCGTTTCGCCCCCAGCCCGACCGGCGAGCTTCACCTCGGCCATGCCTATAGCGCGGTGCTCGCGCATGATGCTGCGCGCGGGGCGGGCGGGCGGTTTATGATCCGCATCGACGATATCGACGGCAGCCGTTCGCGGGAGGAATTTATCGGCGCGTCGCTCGCCGATCTGGCGTGGCTCGGCATCGACTGGGACGGCGACCCGGTGCGCCAGTCGGCGCGGCTCGGCGCCTATGCCGCCGCACTCGACGATCTGCGATCGCGCGGCCTCGTCTATCCCTGCTTCTGCACCCGCGCCGACATCGCGGCCAGCCTGTCGGCGCCGCATGGTCCTTCGGGCGCCGTCTATCCCGGAACTTGCCGCGACCTGCCCGATGTGGATCGCGAACGGCGCATGGCGGCCGAACCGCATTGCTGGCGGCTCGACATGGCGCGCGCGGTCACGGAAACGGGCGAACTTGAATGGGAAGAAATGGGGCAGGGGCGCCGCATCGCCGACGGCCAAGCCCACGGCGATATCGTCCTCGCGCGCAAGGACGCGCCCGCCAGCTATCATCTCGCGAGCACGCTCGACGACGCCGCGATGGGCGCGACGCACGTCATCCGCGGCGCCGACCTGATCGCCTCGGCCGACGTCCATCGGCTGCTGCAGGCGCTGCTCGGTCTGCCGACGCCACTCTATCGTCACCACGCGCTCGTCTGCGGCCCCGACGGCAAAAGACTCGCCAAGCGCGACACCGCCGCATCGCTCGCCTCGCTCCGCGCAGCCGGGATCGACGGCCGCGCGCTTGCCGCCGATCTCGCCGCCGACCGGCTTCCCACTGGCTATTCGCTCCGGAAGTCCTAAATAGGGAGTATGGAAATCCTGCTCATCCTTGGCGTCGTGATTGCCGCCGGCTTCGTCCTCTTCTCGCTCGCGCGGGGGCTCTTCTATTTCTCGCAAGGGCACAAGGCCCAGATCGAGGGCACCGTCCAGGAAAATCAGGTGATGCAAAACAAGATGATGATGGCCCGCGTGAAGTGGCAGGCGATCACGATCATCCTGCTCGTATTGATCGGTCTGCTCGCCGCCGGCAGCTGATCGGAGCACTTCTTTTTCCGTTCGTGTCGAGCGAAGCCGAGACACCCATCGACGTAGCGCCTAGCCCGAGGGGCATCTCGACTTCGCTCGATGCGAACGGAATAAAGCGATAATTCCAATTGCGGGTTGTCTGATATGGTCAAGCTCAACAAGATCTACACGCGCACCGGCGACGACGGCACCACCGGGCTCGTCGACGGCTCGCGGATCGCCAAGTCGGATGCGCTGATGGCGGCGATCGGCGACGTCGACGAAGCGAACAGCGCGATCGGTCTCGCGGCCGCCGCGCTCGATCCGGCGAGCGACGAGGCGGCGATGCTGTCGCGGATCCAGAACGAGCTGTTCGATCTTGGCGCCGACCTTGCGACCCCGCCCGATATTCAGTTCGGTTTCGGCCCGCATGAGATGGCGCTGCGGATCGTCCCGAGCCAGATCGCGCGGCTGGAGGATGAGATCGACGCGATGAATGCGGCGCTGGACGCGCTTCGCAGCTTCATCCTCCCCGGCGGCACCGAAGCCGCGGCGCGACTCCATCTCGCGCGTGCGATCACGCGCCGCGCCGAACGTGCGGCGGTCGCGGCGGGGGCGGCGCGCAAGCTCAACCCGCTCGCGCTCAATTATCTCAACCGCCTGTCGGACCATCTCTTCGTGCTCACGCGGCACGTAAACGCGGCCGCGGGCGGCGACATCCTCTGGAAACCCGGCGCGACGCGCTAGGAATCTCGTCGCACCTTGTTCCCTAAACGTTCTAGACAATCCCGCGCGCCGTAACCATAATCCGACGAACCGCGAAACCGAATCGCACCCCGGGGGATTGTCTCGACATGGCCAGCCGCACCGATGCTTCGACCCGCGCCGATCCGATCGAGGCGTTGACCCGGCGCTTCGCCGCGACGCGGCGTCTCTCGCTCGATCTTGCGGCGACGCTCTCCGACGCCGACGCGAGCGCGCAGTCGATGCCCGACGCCTCGCCCGCCAAATGGCATCTCGCGCACACGACATGGTTTTTCGAAACCTTCGTCCTGCGCGATCATGTGCCGGGCTATGCGCTCTTCGACGCCCGCTATCCCTATCTCTTCAACTCATATTATGAGGCCGAGGGGCCGCGCCACGCGCGCCCGCGGCGCGGCCTGCTGACGCGCCCGTCGCTTGACGAAGTGCGGGTCTGGCGCGCGCATGTCGATGTTGCCGTGCAGACCGCGCTTCCCGATCTTCCACCCTCGGCCCGCGCCCTTGTCACCCTCGGCATTCATCACGAGCAGCAGCATCAGGAGTTGCTGCTCACCGACCTCAAGCATCTCTTTGCGCAGAACCCGCTCGGCCCCGCCGTGTGGGAAACGCCGATCACGAGTGAAGTTCGGCAGTTTTCCGCGATGAAATGGGTGAAGGGCGCCGAAGGCATCGTGGCGGTCGGCCATTGCGGCGACGGCTTCGCCTTCGATTGCGAGGGGCCGCGGCATGAGGTGCTGCTGGCGCCGCACGCGCTCGCCAGCCGCCCTGTGACCAATGGGGAGTGGCGCCAGTTCATCGACGACGGCGGCTATCACACCCCCTCGCTCTGGCTCAGCGACGGTTGGGCGTGGTTGCAGGCCGACAATATCAAGGCGCCCGCCTATTGGCGCGACGGCAAGCTTTTCACCCTGTCGGGCTGGCACGATATCGATCCCGCCGCACCCGTCACGCACATCAGCTTCTTCGAAGCCGACGCCTTCGCCAGCTGGGCCGGCGCGCGCCTGCCGACCGAGCAGGAATGGGAAGCCGCGGCCGCCGCGCTCGACCCAGACGGCGGCCAGCAACTCGACGGCGCCGGGCCAGTTCAGCCCGCTCCTGTCACTGGTGGCACCGGCCTGGAACAGATGTTCGGCAGCGTGTGGGAATGGACCGGCAGCGCCTATCGCCCCTATCCCGGCTTCCGCGCCGCGCCGGGCGCGGTCGGCGAATATAATGGCAAGTTCATGAGCGGCCAGTTCGTGCTGCGCGGCGGCAGCTGCGCGACCCCGCGCGGCCATTGCCGCGCCTCCTACCGCAATTTCTTCTACCCCTACCAACGCTGGCAATTCACCGGCGTTCGCCTCGCGAAGGATCTTTGACATGGGCGTTGTGCGCAATCTTCGGCAAGTTGCGGCCGATGACGTCGGAGTCGACATCGCCTTTCGCGCCGACGTTCACGCCGGCCTCGCGCAGCGGCGAAAGGCGATTCCCGCGCGCTGGTTCTACGATGCGACCGGCTCGGCGCTGTTCGAGGACATCACCGCGCTCCCCGAATATTACCCGACGCGCAGCGAAACCGACCTGCTCACGCGCCACGCGGCCGACATCGCGTCGGCGATCGGACCCGGGCGCGCGGTCGTCGAACTCGGATCGGGCAGCTCGACCAAGACGCCGCTGCTCCTCGATGCCATCGCGCCCGCCGCCTATGTCCCGGTCGATATTTCGGGCGACTTCCTTCGCGACAGCGCGCAGGCGCTCGCGGCGCGCTTCCCCGCGGTTCCGATCTATCCCGTCGAGGCCGATTTCACTCAGCGTGTGGAATTGCCGCGCGAAATCTGCCCGCTCCCGAAACTCGGCTTTTTTCCGGGCTCGACGATCGGCAATATGGTCGCACGCACCGCGATCGACCTTTTGCGCAACTGGCGCGCAACGCTCGGCGACGGGTCGATGATGCTGATCGGCGTCGACCGGATCAAGGACATCGGCATCCTCGAACGCGCCTACGACGATCCGACGGGGGTAACCGCGGCGTTCAACCTCAACCTGCTCGAACGCATCAATCGCGAACTCGGCGGTGATATCGCGGTCGAGAATTTCAGCCATCGTGCGGTGTGGGACGATGTTCATGCGCGCGTCGAAATGCACCTCGTCGCGGCGTGCGACATGGATTTCACGATCGACGGCCGCGCCTATCATATGGCGAAGGGCGAAACGATCCACAGCGAGAACAGCCATAAATACGGCGCGCGCGACGCGAACCTGCTGCTGCGCGCAGGCGGCTGGACTCCGATCGCGACATGGGACGACGCCGACCCCGCCTTCGCGCTGATCCTTGCCGAAGCGACCGAGTTCCGCTCCGCCCCCTGAGCTCACCCTTGACGCCCCGACCCGAAACCGTAGGGGCACAGGCGGAGTTTCAAGCGAAAGGGCAGGATATGATCGTCGGCGTTATCGGAGCGGGGCAGATGGGCGCGGGCATCGCGCAGGTGTCGGCGGGCGCGGGCCATGACGTGCTCCTCTCCGACATCGACATCGCGCGCGCCGAAGCGGGCAAGGCGGGCATCGCCAAGGCGCTCGGCCGCCTCGTGGCAAAAGAGAAAATGGGCCAGGCCGACGCCGATGCGCTGCTCGGCCGCATCACCCCCGTCGCCGACCATAGCGCCTTCGCTCCCGCCGACCTCGTCATCGAAGCGGCGACCGAGCGCGAGGAGATCAAGCGCGCGATCTTCGCCAGCGTCGGCCAGCATCTCTCGGCCACGGCAATCCTTGCCAGCAACACCAGTTCGATCCCGATCACGCGTCTTGCCCAGGCCGCGCCCGACCCGGCGCGCTTCATCGGCGTGCATTTCTTCAACCCGGTGCCGGTGATGGGGCTGATCGAACTGATCCGCGGCCTCGCGACGAGCGACGACACGCTCGCCAAGGTCGAGGCCTATGGCCGCGGGCTCGGCAAGGAAATCGTCCACGCCAACGACGCACCAGGCTTCATCGTCAACCGCGTGCTGATGCCGATGATCAACGAAGCCGTCTTCGCGCTCGGTGAGGGCGTCGCGACGATGCAGGACATCGATGCGGGGTGTCGCCTCGGTCTCAACCATCCGATGGGCCCGATCACGCTCGCCGACTTCATCGGGCTCGACACCTGCCTCGAAATCATCCGCGTGCTCCACAGCGGCACCGGCGATCCGAAATTCCGCCCCGCGCCTTTGCTGGTCCAATATGTCGATGCCGGCTGGGTCGGTAAAAAGGCCGGTCGCGGTTTCTACGACTGGACCGGGCCGGAGCCTCGTCCGACACGGTGAGCGGCTACGACGCCCGAACCCTCGCTTTCAACGTGGAAGAGGCGCCGGTTTATAGGACGGCCGATGGAGCCGAAAGGCGTCGGGCGCGTTGGATCTGCGAGAATATAGGGGATGATATGGTCATGCGTAACAAGCTCTTACTCGCTCTCGCGGCAAGCTGGCTTGCCGGAACCGCATCCGCCCACGTCCAGCAGGGCGCGCCCGCCGAGTCGACGATCAAGGACACCGCCAATTCGGTGACCGAGCCGTTCGACGGCAAGGAGGTGCCCGCCAAGCTGCTCGAGGTGCAGGGCGATCCCTATTCGCTCGCGGGCCTCGGCAAATGCGCCGCGATCATCGGCGAGGTGAACGAACTCGACGCCGTGCTGGGCCCCGATGTCAACGAGCAGGTCGACAAGGACCGCGCGAAAAAGCGCGAAGAAACCGCCGGCCGCGTGGCCGGAACGGTGGCGGGCGGGATCATTCCGTTCCGCGGGCTGATCGGCGAAGTCACCGGCGCCAATGCCGAGCGGCGGCGCTATGCGCTCGCGGTCTATGCCGGCACGGTGCGCCGCGGCTTTCTCAAGGGTGTCGGGCTCGAGCGCGGCTGCAAGGCGCCCGCCCGGCCCTGATCGCGCCCGTCAGAGCGGCGTGTAGACGGTGCGGCAGCTTTCGGGCGCCGAGCGCAGCGCGGTATTCCACGTCACACTATTGCCGTTGCGCTGGAGCCGCACGCCCTTTTTATTCTCGTAAATCTGGCCGCGGTTCGCTTGCGTCGATTTGAGCACCACCGTCCGGCGACCGTTGACGCGTACGATCGCGCCGTCGCCGGCATAATCGACCTTCAATTTCGTGCCGCGATCGCATTCATAACTGGTGCCCGTGTTGCGCGGCACCGACGAGCAGGCGGCCAGCGCGAGAACCGCGGCGCTCGCCGCGAAAACAGACGTGGTTTTCATGTCGCTCTCCCCTTCAATAGCCCGAGCGGACGCACAAGACGTCGGCGAGGTAGACGCGCCCGCTCACCGTTTCCATATGTTCGCGCGCCGACCCGTTCCAGCCGATCGAGCGGCACCAGCTGTCGGCGGTGCTCGCGGCGCAACTGGCGGTCGCCGAGCCCCGGGTGCAGGCGAGCACGCGGTAGTTGCTTGTCGCCGGCTGCGTATGGAATTCGGCGAAATTGCCGCGTGCGACCTGATCATTGGCGGGCGGATTGGGGTTCCCGCCCCCGCCGCCCCCCGAACCGACCGGACGGATCGACTGGACCGTGATGCCGCGCAGGACATTGTTCAGCATCGGCGTATCGCGATCGACCGTCCGGCAATCGCCGCGATAGCGCGTTCTTTCGCAAAGCTCCCAGCGCCCGTTCGGTACGCGGACCGAATTGACCGGCCACGCGAGGCCGAGGTTCGGTTTCGCTTCGCCGATGAACACGGCCGGGCCGCGATAGCCGGCGTCGCGATAAATCGTCGCCTCGGGCGGACGATCGGGGCGGTAGCGTTCCGTTTCGGCGGTCTGGGCGTAGGAGGTGGCGAGGAACCCCGCCCCTATCGACGCCGCAGCCGCGGCAAGGATCGACAAACGATAAGCGGTTTTCATCACAGCCTCCCATTTTGCGAACGCGACCCGGGATTCGTTATGTCGCTAAGTTTACGCCATTCGCTGGGGGCTTGCAAATTCTCCCATATCGTCAGCGCGATGGGAGGCCACGCGTTACGGCGTCTTTGCGGGGGGCGTTGTCGAGCCCGTCGTTTCGAGCCCTGCCGTGGGCGCCGGCAGAGGCGCAGCCGGTTCGGCAGCGGGCGCCGCGAGCGGCGGCGCGATCCCGAGCATCAGCCCGGCGAGCGCCGCCGACATCAGGTTCGACAGGCTCCCCGCGAGCAGCGCCTTCAGGCCGAGCTTGGCGATCATCGGGCGCTGATTCGGGGCGAGTCCGCCGGTCACCGCCATCTGGATCGCGATCGAGCTGAAATTGGCGAATCCGCAAAGCGCAAAGGTGGCGATCGCGACCGCCGCCATCGACATGTCGCCCTGCACCTTGCCGAGGTCGATGAAAGCGACGAATTCGTTGAGCACGATCTTGCTGCCGAACAGTCCGCCGACGGTCGCGCTTTCGTCCCACGGCACGCCCATCAGCCACATGACGGGGCGAAAGATCGCGCCGATCACCGCCTGGAACGAAAGGCTTTCATAGCCGAACCAGCCGCCGATGCCGGCAAGCAGCCCGTTGGCGAGCGCGACGAGCGCGACGAAAGCGAGCACCATCGCGCCGACCGCGACGGCGAGCTTGACGCCGGTCTGCGCGCCCTGCGCCGCCGCCATGATGATGTTTGCGGGCTTTTCCTCGTCATGGCTGGCCTCCGGCATGATCACCGGCTCGATGCCGAGATCCTTCGGATCGTCGGGCATCATGATCTTGGCCATCAATATGCCGCCGGGCGCCGACATGAAGCTTGCCGCGAGCAAATAGGGGAGCAACTGCTCGCCGATCATGCTCGCATAGGCGCCGAGGATGGTGCCCGCGACGCCCGCCATACCGACCGTCATAACGGTGAAGAGCTGGGGGGGGGTGAGGCCGGCGAGATAGGGGCGGATGACCAGCGGCGATTCGGACTGGCCGACGAAGATGTTCGCCGCGGCGCCGAGGCTTTCGACCTTGGTGATTCCGGTGACCTTCTGGATTGCGCCGCCGACCCATTTGATCACCAGTTGCATGATGCCGAGATAATAGAGGATCGAAATGAGCGAGGCGAAGAAGATGATCACCGGAAGCGCGGCGATCGCGAAGCTATTTGCCCCCATTTCGGGCGACGCGAGCGGGCCGAAGATGAAATCGGTGCCCGCCTTGGCATAGCCGAGCAGGTTCGACACGCCGTTCGACATCGCCTGGATCACCGCGCGCCCCCATGGCGTGCCGATCACGAGCACCGCGAAACCGGCCTGAAGCAGAAAGGCGGGGATGACGATCCGCGGGCGAATCCATCGCCGGTTCGATGAAAAAAGCACGGCAATCGCGAGCAATACGACGATGCCGAGCAGACCGATCAGGCGTTCCATGATGTCAATGCGTCCCCCGCAAGTGAATGGGCCTGAATAACGGGCTTTGGCGGCGGGGCAAGGGCCGCGCGGCCAGCCGTGTTTCTCGGACTTTCCAGCTTGTGCAAAACCGACTATCGGGCGGCATGACCGAACCCACGTCAGCGTTGCCGCGCACGCTCTCTCCGTCGCTCTTTCTTTTCTCGATCGTCTATGGCGGCATGGTCGTGCTCGCCGGCGTGCTCGGGAACAAGCAGGTCGCGTTGGGGAGCTGGCTGGCGGTCGAGGCGGGCATTTTCGCCTTTCTGCTGCTCGTCGCGCTGTCGAGCGCGGTGTCCGAACTGCACGGACAGCCGGTCGCCAACCGGCTGGTGCTTTGGGGCTTCGTCCCGCTCGTCCTGTCGATCATGCTGACCGCGCTGGTCCTCGCGCTGCCCGCATCGCCCGAGATGCAGCCCGAACGGCTCGCGGCGTTCGACATGATCCTCGGCCAGAGCCCGCGCCTGATGGCGGCGGGGATCGTCGCCTATGGCACCTCGCAATTTTTGAACGTCACCATTTTCAGCAAGCTTCGCGGGCGCGAAGGCGTCGGCACCGGGACCACTTGGCTCGCGATCCGCGGCGCGATCGCCAGCGCGCTGAGTCAGATCGTCGATACGTTGCTGTTCGTCACCATCGCCTTTTACGGCGTGTTCCCGATCGCCAACCTGATGGGCGGGCAGATGCTCGCCAAGGTCGCGCTGTCGGTGCTCGTCATTCCTTTCGTCATCACCGGGCTGGTCGCACTCGGCCGCAGCCTCGATGCGAAGAACGCCGGATGATATCGATGACCGACCCCTCGAAAATGCCCGACCTGCTCGCCAAAGCCGAAACCCTCGTCGAGGCGCTGCCCTATCTGCAACGCTATGCGGGCGAGACCTTCGTGATCAAATATGGCGGCCATGCGATGGGCGATCCCGAAGCGCAGCGCGATTTTGCCGAGGATGTCGTGCTGTTGAAGGCCGTCGGCATCAACCCGGTGGTCGTGCACGGCGGCGGGCCGCAGATCGGCGCGATGCTGAAACAGCTCGGCATCGAATCGACCTTCGTCGGCGGCCTTCGCGTCACCGATGCGGCGACCGCCGAGGTCGCCGAGATGGTTCTCGCGGGCAAGATCAACAAGGAAATCGTCAGCTGGATCGCCGGGCTCGGCGGCCGCGCGGTCGGCATTTCGGGCAAGGATGCGAACCTCGTGCTCGCCGAAAAGGTCAGCCGCACCGAGCCCGATCCCAATTCGGGGATCGAGCGCCACGTCGACCTGGGTTTCGTCGGCGAACCCGTCGCGGTCGATCCGACGATCCTCGTCAACCTGACCCACGACAATTTCATCCCAATCGTTGCCCCCGTCGCGCTCGGCGCCGATGGCGCGACGTACAACATCAACGCCGACACGATGGCGGGCGCGATCGCCGGCGCGCTTGGCGCGAAACGCTTCTTCCTGCTCACCGACGTTGCCGGGGTGCTCGACAAGTCGGGTGCGCTGCTCACCGATCTCGACCGCGAGGCGATCGACGGATTGAAAGGCGACGGCACGATCACCGGCGGGATGATCCCGAAGGTCGAGACCTGCGTCGCGGCGGTCGATGCGGGGGTCGAGGCGGCGGTCATCCTCGACGGACGCATCCCGCACGCGATGCTGCTCGAAATTTTCACCGCCAGGGGTGCGGGCACGCTCATTCACCGCTAAGACGGACGCCATCGACCTTCGGCCGGAGACCTTGCCTTGTATTTCATGTTTCTCGATATTCTGTCGATCCTGCTCAACATCCTCTGGTGGATCATCATCGTCCAGGCGGTAATGTCGTGGCTGATCGCGTTCAACGTCATCAACACGCACAATGATTTCGTCGGGCAGCTCTGGCATGTGCTCGACCGGATCACCGAGCCGCTGTATCGTCCCTTCCGGCGTATCATGCCCGATTTCGGCGGCATCGACCTGACGCCGATGGTGGTGCTGATCCTGCTCATCATCATCCAGGGTCCGGTGATGACCTATCTCTACCGGCTCGGCGTCCAGACCGGGATGGCCTGACGCATGACCGCTTCGGTACCCGCAGCCAAAGTGATCGACGGCAAGGCTTTCGCTGCGGGGCTTCGCGCGCGGATCGCCGATGCGGTTCCGGCGTTCAGCGCGGCGACGGGGCGCGCGCCCGGGCTCGCGGTTGTGCTGGTCGGCGACGATCCGGCGAGCGCGGTCTATGTCGGATCGAAAGGCAAGGCGACGGTCGCCGCCGGCATGGAAAGCTTCGAACACCGCCTGCCCGCGACGGCGACGCAAGACGAGGTCGAGGCGCTGCTCGCCAAGCTCAACGCCGATGAGGCGGTCGACGGCATCCTGCTGCAATTGCCGCTGCCCGGCCATCTCGACGAGCAAGCGGCGGTCGCGACGATCGATCCCGACAAGGACGTCGACGGGTTGACGCCGGTCAGCGCGGGGCGCCTCGCGCTCGGCATCGCCGGCATGGTGCCATGCACACCTTATGGCTGCCTGCTGCTGCTGCAGGACCGGCTCGGCGACCTCAGCGGCAAGGACGCGATCGTCGTCGGGCGCTCGATCCTCGTCGGCAAGCCGATGGGGCAATTGCTGCTCGGCGCCAATTGCACGGTGACGATGGCGCATAGCCGGACGAAGGATTTGCCGGGTCTCGTCCGCCGCGCCGACATCGTCGTCGCCGCGGTGGGCCGCGCCGAAATGGTCAAGGGCGACTGGATCAAGCCCGGCGCGATCGTGATCGACGTCGGCATCAACCGCCTGCCGCCCGCCGAAGGCGAAGCGAAGGGACGGCTCGTCGGCGACGTCGCCTATGCCGAAGCCGCAGACGTTGCCGACGCGATCACCCCGGTTCCCGGCGGCGTCGGCCCGATGACCATCGCGTGCCTGCTGCGCAACACGCTCGTCGCGGCGCACCGCCGCGCGGGGCTGGCCGATCCGGAGGGTTTTTGATGCGCCGGCTGCTCGCCGCCGCGCTTGTGCTGACGCTCGCGGGCTGCGCGGGGTCGCAGGGCGATTTCCGCAACCGGCCGCTCGCCGCCAATCCCAGCGCGTTCATCGCCGCCGAGATCCGCTTCGCGCAGCTCGCGCAGGCGGAGGGGCAATGGACGGCATTTCGCGAAACCGCGCACCCCGATGCGATCATGTTCGTGCCCGAGCGGGTGAAGGCGCAAGACTGGCTGAAGTCGCAAAAGGACCCAGCCGAGGCGGTGAAGTGGCAGCCGCACGCCGTCTATGTCAGCTGCGACGGCAACAGCGGCGTCACCACCGGCGCGTGGCAGAAGGGGCCGGCGAACGGCTTTTTCACCACCGTCTGGACGCGCGATAAAAAGGGCCGGCTGAGCTGGGTGCTCGACCATGGCGACGCGCTGACGACGCCGCGCGAGGCGCCCGAGTTTATTGCGTCGAAGCTGGCGGTCTGCGGTTCGCGGCCCGCGGTGCCGATCGAGGCGGGCGGCGAGGGCGAAGATATGGCTGTTGGTCTGTCGGCGGACCAGACGCTGAGCTGGACCTCGACCGTTCGCGCCGACAAGTCGCGCCGCGTCACGATCCGCCTGTGGGACGGCAAGGACATGGCGACCGTCATCGACGATCGGGTCGCGGCGCCGCGGCCATGATCGACCTTTTCATCTCGGCCTTCGTCACTTTGTTCGTCGTGATCGACCCGCCCGGCTGCGCGCCGATCTACGCCAGTCTGACGACGGGAGCGAGCGCGGCGCAGCGGCGCTCCATGGCGATCCGCGCGACGTTGATCGCGGGGTGCATTCTCGTATTTTTCGCGATGTTCGGCGAAGCGCTGCTGAGCTTCCTGCACATCGACCTCGACAGTTTCCGCATCGCGGGCGGCATCATGCTGTTCATCATCGCGATCGACATGGTGTTCGAAAAGCGCACCGAACGCCGCGAGCAGCGAGCCGAAAAAGTGCTTGCCACCCCCGAGGTCGACGATGTCTCGGTCTTTCCCATGGCGATGCCGATGCTGGCGGGGCCGGGTTCGATCGCGTCGGTGATGTTGCTCGTGTCGCAGAACAACGGCCTCGACCGCGCCTTCATCATTTTTGGCGCCTTGCTGCTCGTGCTGTTGTTGACGCTTGGCGCGCTGCTGGCGGCCGGGCCGTTGATGAGGATCATCGGCAACAAGGGCGAGGCGGTGATCACCCGCCTGCTTGGCGTTCTGCTTGCCGCGCTCGCGGCCCAGTTCGTCATCGACGGGGTCAAGACGAGCTTCAACCTCGGCTGATGGGAAAAGGGCGCCGCCCTTCGGCGACGCCCTTTCTATTCCACGGGAATGGAACTTCTTAGCGCGCGGCGTTGACGTCGTCTTGCGTAACCGGCGCGATGCGGATTTCGACGCGGCGATTGCACTGATAATCGGCTTCGCTCCGCTCGGGCGAACATTTCAGCTGCGATTCGCCATAGCCGAGCGTCGCCATGCGCGCGCGCTGGATACCGCGGCCGCCGAGATAGTCGGCGACCGACGCGGCGCGGCGCTCGGACAGGCCCTGGTTATAGCTGTCGCTACCGGTCGAATCGGTGTGGCCATAGACGTCGATATAGGTGCTCGGATATTCGGCGAGCGTTGATGCCACGCCGTCGAGCGCGCTGCGGAACTGCGATTTGACCATCGCGCTGTTGAGGTCGAAAGTGACGTCGCCGGGCATGTTGAGCACGAGCTGATCGCCCTGGCGCTCGACGTCGATGCCGGTGCCCGCGGTGCGTTCGCGCAGCTTTTTTTCCTGCTGATCCATATAATAGCCGGCCCCCGCGCCCGCGACCGCGCCGATGCCCGCGCCGACGATTTCCTCGGTGCGGCTGTTCTTGCCGCCGATCAGATCGCCGAGCAGATAGCCGCCGAGCGCGCCGCCGACGCCGCCGATCGCCGCTTTCGATATCTTGCGTTCGCCGGTCACCGGATCGGTGACGCAACCGGTCAGCGCGATCGCGCCGATGCTGGTTAAAATGGTGAGCTTGATCGTCCTGCTATTCATTTTTTCGCTCCCTTATCCGGCGGATGCTTCTGATCCTTTGCATACCGCGCATACGTGCCGATAACATATGGCCGGCGATCTGGTTCCCGAACAGGGCTGAATGGCGGCTGAGCGGGACATTGAGGTGAGCATTGTGCAACGCTGCGCCTTTCGCTTATAGGGTGGACATGACCGACGATGACAGGGGCCGGGCGCCGACGCGCCGTACGATCGCCCGCCCCCCGCTTCTCCCATGACCCCTTTTCCCTGGTCGGATGTTGTGATCATCCTGATCCTCATCCTGCTCAACGGCGTTTTCGCCATGTCCGAACTCGCCATCGTCTCGTCGCGCGGCCCGCGACTGCAGGCGGCGGAAAAGCGCGGCAGCCGGGGCGCGAAGATCGCGCGCCAACTTGCCTCCGATCCGGGGCGATTCCTCTCGACGGTGCAGGTCGGCATCACGCTGATCGGCGTCCTGACCGGCGCCTATTCGGGCGCGAGCCTTGGGCAGCCGGTCGCCGACCGGCTTTCGGTGTGGCTGGGGCTTGATGCCGAGAATGCGGAAGCCGCCGGCTTCGCCGTGGTCATCGCGCTCACCACCTATTTCTCTTTGATCGCGGGCGAACTGGTGCCCAAGCAGTTCGCGCTTCGTGCCCCCGAACGGATCGCGATCATCGTCGCGCCGATGATGTACGGGCTGTCCAAAATCGGCGCACCGCTCGTATGGTTGCTCGACGCCAGTTCGGCGCTCGTATTTCGCATTCTCGGCCTCAATCGCGAATCGGAGGACCGGGTGACCGCCGAGGAACTCCACCTGATCGTCGCCGAGGCGTCCAAATCGGGGGTGATCGAGGAAAGCGAGCGCGCGATCATCTCGGGCGTCGTGCGCCTCGCCGACCGGCCGGTGCGCGAGGTGATGACGCCG
The DNA here is from genome assembly GCF_011926545.1 of Sphingopyxis italica. Taxonomy (GTDB): domain Bacteria; phylum Pseudomonadota; class Alphaproteobacteria; order Sphingomonadales; family Sphingomonadaceae; genus Sphingopyxis; species Sphingopyxis italica. Next base: position 1,616,739 of record NZ_JAATIT010000001.1, read on the forward strand.
CGCAAGGATGTCGACTGGGTCGATATTTCGCTCGACGCGCGCGGTGTGCGCGACAAATTGCTCGAAACGCCGCACAGCCGCCTGCCGGTCGCGCGCGGATCGGTCGACGACATCGTCGGCGTCGTGCAGGCGCGCGACATCGCATCGGCGCTGTTCCAGGGCGAGACGCTCGACCTCGAACAATTGATGCGCCCCGCCAAAGTCATCCACGACCAGATCGACGCGATGGATGCGCTCGAGGCCTTGCGCGTCGCCGAGGTGCCGATGCTGCTCGTCCACGACGAATATGGCCATTTCGACGGGCTGGTGACCCCGGCGGATCTCTTGTCGGCGATCGCGGGCGAATTCGCGTCGGACCAGGATATCGGCAGCGAACCTTTCGTCGTCGAGCGCGACGACGGCAGCCTGCTGATCGCGGGGTCGATGCCCGCCGATCAGATGGCCGAGCGGCTCGGCATCGAACTGGGCGAGGATCGCGATTACGCGACCGCGGCGGGTCACGCACTCGCTATCCTCAAGCGCCTGCCAAAGGAAGGCGAGCACTTCACCGATAAGGGCTGGCGGTTCGAGATCGTCGACATGGACGGGCGCAAGATCGACAAATTGCTCGTCACCCAGATTCGCAAGCCGAAGGACGAGGAAGGCGCGTAGCGCGCCGCATCCGCGCAATTTACTTCCGAAGTTGTCAAACTTGTCATTCCCCTCGGGTATAATGATACCCGTCGCGGCGGGGCCGACCTTGCCGACGCGCAGGCGGCTGCCGGCGAGGAGGGGGGATGGAAGAGCGAGAGACGTCATCCGCCAGTTTGAAGCATGACGGAGGAATGTAGGAAAGGATTATTTGAGGGCGTTGGCGTCGGGGTGGAGAGCGGGCGTTCTTCACTTTCGTCATCCCGGCCCCTTCGACTGCCTTGCAGGCGCTCAGGACAGGCTTCGCCGGGATGACGATGTTGATATGACCGAAACCGGTCTCTCCCCGCCATTCGGCCGGTAGCAGGACCCGTCAGAGTTCGCCGCCGAGCGCGCCGTATTTCGCTTCGAACCCCGCCTTGTCGCCGCGCGCGAGATAGGCGGCCTGGTCGACGATATTGTCGCGCGTGATGCGGCCCTGAAAGGCGCCGAGCGCCGCGTCCACCCGCGCGACGTCGGCGTCGGTCCAGTCGGCGATCTGCCGGAAGCTGGTGACGCCGAGCCCGTTCAGCAGCACGACGAGCTTGGGGCCGACGCCTTTCAGCAATTGCAGATTGTCGGCTCCGGTCGTTGACGATGCCGGTGCGGGTTTCGCGACGGGCGGCGGCGAAACCGTCGGCTCTTCGGGAATAGCCGCCGCCTTGGGTGCCTTTTTGGCTGCGGGCTTGGCTGCTGCCTTTGTCGCTGGTTTTGCGGCGGGTTTCGCCGCCGGTTCTTTGGTGGCGGCTTTCTTCGCGGCGGGTTTTGTGGCCGCTTTTGGTTTGGCTGCGGGCTTGGACGCCGGAGGGGCGGTTTCGGTGACCGGTTCGACGACGGGCGCTGGAGCGGGAGCGGAAGGCGGCGCTTTGGCGGCCGGCTCGGGCGCGGGCGGCGGCGCGGCTGGGGTGACGGGCCGCGGCCCCCGCTCGATCGGCTTGAAGCGCGCAGGCTCGGCGGCGACGATCTCGGGCTTGGCCGGTTCGAGCGGCTTGGCGGGCTTCGCCGGTTCGGCGGCCGGCGGCGCAATCTCCTGCGGCTTGGCGCGTCCGAACAGCCACCACAGCAGGACGACGGCAACGACGAGGCCGACGACCGCGATAATCCAGTTTTCCTGAAGCCAGATCATGATCTTCTCCGCTTGTGAGTTTCGGTCAGCCTATGCGGGGTTGTGTGCCGGGTCTACCTTAACGAATGGGTTACCATGAATTTCCTCGTCATTCCCGCGAAAGCGGGAACCGAGGTGCGACGTCGGCTCGCTGGGTTCCCGCTTTCGCGGGAATGTGACGAGGTGGGGTTTCTATTCCGCTTCGCGCGCGACCTCTCGCCAACCGATGTCGCGGCGGCAGAAGCCGCTCGGGAAATCGAGCTTGTCGACCGCGGCATAGGCGCGCGCCTGCGCTTCGGTCACGCTCTTGCCCGTCGCGGTGACATTGAGCACGCGGCCGCCGGCGGCGACGAGGGTGCGATCGTCGCGCGCGGTGCCGGCGTGAAAGACGCGCACGCCGCCCGCTTCGGCATCGGCGATGCCGCGGATCGCGCCGCCCTTTTCGGGGGTGCCCGGATAGCCCTTCGCCGCCATCACGACGGTAAGCGCATAATCGTGCGAAAAGGCGGGGGCGTCGGCGCCGGCGATCATTCCGGTCGCGGCGGCGTGGAGCAGCGCGGCGAAATCGCCCTTGAAGCGCATCATCAGCACCTGGCATTCGGGATCGCCGAAGCGGCAATTATATTCGATCAGCTTCGGCCCTTCGTCCGTCAGCATCAGCCCCGCGAACAGCACGCCGACATAAGGCGTGCCCTCGGCGGCGAGGGTCGCCACGGTCGGACGGATGATGCGGTCCATGACCGCGGCTTCGAGGTCGGCGGTGAGCACCGGCGCGGGGCTGTAGGCGCCCATGCCGCCGGTGTTCGGGCCGACGTCGCCATCGCCGACGCGCTTGTGGTCCTGCGCGCTGCCGAACGCGATGACGTCGGTGCCGTCGGAGAGCGCGAAGAAGCTCGCTTCCTCGCCGGTCATGAACTCCTCGATCACCACTTCGGCGCCCGCGCCGCCGAAGGCGCCATCGAACATATTCTCGATCGCGGCTTCGGCGTCTTCGCGCGTTTCGGCGATGATAACGCCCTTGCCCGCCGCGAGGCCGTCGGCCTTGATGACGACGGGGATCGCAAAACCCTCGAGCACTGCGCGTGCTTCCTCGGCGGAGGTGCAGCGGACATAGGCGGCGGTCGGGATCGACGCGCGCGCGCACAGATCCTTGGTGAAGCCCTTCGAGCCTTCGAGCCGTGCGGCGGCCGCCGAAGGACCAAAGACGGGGATGCCGATCTCGCGCAAGCGATCGGCGAGGCCCGCGACAAGCGGCGCTTCGGGGCCGACGACGACGAAATCGATCGCGTGCGCCTTTACGAATGCGATCAGGCCATCGATGTCGTCAGCGGCAACGCCCACGCATTCGGCGTGCGCCTCGATCCCGGGATTGCCCGGTGCGGCATAGAGCTTGGCGCAGCTTGGCGATTGTGCCAACTGCCAGCTGAGCGCATGTTCGCGGCCCCCCGATCCGACCAGCAGGATATTCATGTCAGTCCCTTTTCCCGATCCGGCGTCCGACGATGGCACCGAAGCGCGGCTGTTAGCCGAGGCGGCGCCCGGCGACAATGTTCCGCCGCTGTCGGTCAGCCAATTGTCGGCGGCGATCAAGCGCACGGTCGAGGACGGCTTCGCGCGCGTGCGCGTGCGAGGAGAGTTGTCGGGAGCGAAGCGCGCGGCGTCGGGGCATTTCTATGCGGCGCTGAAGGACGATAATGCGCTGATCGACATGGTGATGTGGAAGGGACAGGCGGGGCGGCTGGCCTTCCGGCCCGAGGACGGGATCGAGGTGATCGCGACCGGCAAGCTCACCACCTATCCGGGGCGGTCGAAATATCAGCTCGTCGTCGATACGCTCGAGGTCGCGGGCGAGGGCGCCTTGATGCTCCTCTTCGAAAAATTGAAGGCGCGGCTTGGCGCCGAGGGGCTGTTCGACCGCGAGCGGAAATATGACCGGCTCCCTTTTCTGCCGCGCACGATCGGGGTCGTGACCTCACCGACCGGGGCGGTGATCCGCGACATTCTCCACCGGCTGGCCGACCGCTGCCCGACGCATGTCATCGTCTGGCCGGTGCTGGTGCAGGGCGATGGCGCGGCGGCGCAGGTCGCGGGTGCGATTCGCGGCTTCGACGCCATCGCGCCCGGCGGGCCGGTGGTGCCGCGCCCCGACCTGGTCATCGTCGCGCGCGGCGGCGGGTCGATCGAGGATCTGTGGGCGTTCAACGAAGAGGTCGTCGTGCGCGCGATCGCCGATTGCCGCATCCCGACGATCAGCGCGGTGGGGCATGAGACCGACGTGACGCTCGCCGACTATGCCGCCGATGTGCGCGCGCCGACCCCGACCGCGGCGGCGGAGATGGCGGTGCCGGTGCGCGCCGAACTCATGTCGCAGCTCGCGACGTGGAACGGGCGGATCATCGGGGCGGCGAGCCGGCGGCAGGCCTTGTGCGGCGAGCGGCTGACGGCGTTGGCGCGCCATCTGCCGAAGCGCGAGGCGCTCTATGCGCCGCAGCGCCAGCGGCTCGACGATGCGGGCGATCGGCTCGACCGCGGGCAGCGCCAGCGGCTGGCGGTGATTGCGGAGCGGCTCGCGACGCGCGGCGCTGCGCTGCGGCCGGCGCTGCTCGCGCGGCGCTGGGACCGCGACCGCGCGCTGCTCGAAGGAATGGGGCGGCTGCTGACCTCGCTCGATCCGCGCGCGCTGTTGTCGCGCGGCTATGCGATGGTGCGCGACGGCGGCGGCGCGATCGTTGCGACGGCGGGCAAGGCGAAGGACGCCGGGCATCTGCGGCTGCAATTCGCCGACGGCGAGGTTCCGGTGCAGGTGAGCGGGAGCGACGCGCCGCCGCCCGCCGCAACCAAGCCGCCGCGCAAGTCCCCGCCTGCGGAGCCCAAGCGGGGGCAGGGCGAGCTCTTCTGAGACCGGCGCCAAGGACCGGGGGGTGGCCGCACGGCACGATGCTGTTATAACCGGGTCCATGACTTGCCGCCTTATGGATAGAGAATCATGCTGATCGCCAGCCGCAACCGCCTCGCTCGCCTGCAATATGGACCGAACGGCTTTCGCGTCCTCGCGCCCGGCGACCATGTGCTGTGCGCGGTGACGGGCGCGCCGATCGGGCTCGACGAGCTGCGTTACTGGTCGGTCGCGCGGCAGGAAGCCTATGCGACCGCCGCGCTGTCGGTGCAGGCCGCGCTGGACGCCGCGCGCGGGGCATGAGGCCGGCGAAAGCGGATCGGCTTCGACGCGGTGCGGCGCTTGCGCTGGTCGTCGTGCTCGCCGGCTGCGTGCCGCCCGCTGACGCGGGAAGGGAGCCCGCGCCGGCGCCGCCGGCTCGGCCCGTGCCTTCGCCGCCGCCCGCTCCTCCGCTCCCGCCGGAGCGCGCCGATTTCGCGTTGCAGGGCATTGCCGAGCAGGGCGCGGCGATGGTGGGGCGGGTGCCCGAGGGCACGCGCACGCTGACGTACGACGGCGCGGCGATTCCGGTTGCCGCCGACGGACGTTTCCTGATCGCCTTCGATCGCGACGCCGGGGCCGAGGCGCGGCTGGTCGCGACGCTCGGCGACGGGCGCGAGGTCGTGCGCTCGATCGCGGTCGCGCCGGGCCGCTGGCGGCTCGAGCATATCAACGCGCCGTATCGCGGCAGCGCGCGGAGCGACGCCGAATTCGAGCGCCGCCGCCCCACCGAACTCGCCGCGATCGCGGCGGCGCGGAGCAAGCGGGTCACGTCCGACGGCTGGCGGCAGGCGTTCCGCTGGCCGGTGACCGGGCGGCTCTCGGGCTTCTTCGGCGCGCAGCGCGTCTATCAGGGCAAGCCCGGCAGCTATCACAGCGGCACCGACGTCGCGGTTCCCGCGGGAACGCCGTTCGTGGCGCCCGCCGACGGCGTCGTCGTGCTCGCGGCGGCGGCGCCCTTCACGCTCGAGGGCAATCTGCTGATCGTCGATCATGGCATGGGACTCAACAGCGCCTTCCTCCATTGCCAGCGCCTCGACGTGAAGCTCGGCGACCGCGTCGTCCAGGGCCAGCGGCTCGGGACTGTCGGCCGGACGGGACGCGCGACGGGACCGCATCTGCACTGGAGCCTCAAATGGCAGGGCGCGCGGCTCGACCCCTCCAAGCTCGCGGGGCCGATCGGCGGCTGAGCCCCGCGCCGACCACGCGCATTTCGTAACCGTTGAAACAAAATGTCGCGAACATCGCGATGCAGCATATTGTATTTCGTGACCTCTCCAGTTTGTTGCAAATACGTCACAATGCGCCGCGAAACGCCCCTTTGCGGCGGGATTTAGCTTTACTCGACATGAACGAAGTTTCATCCCGCACGCTATCGGGGCATCTGCGCGTCGGCTTTCTGCCGCCGCGCTGGGGGTCCGGGTAATTTCAATCCACCAGTAGCAAGGGACTGCACTGTGAAGAAAACCCACTATTCCAAGCTGAAGCTGGGCGCCGCGCCGTTCGTGATGAGCGTCGCCCTGGTTTCGGCTCCCGCCTATGCGCAGGACGCCGCCGAGGGCACCACCAGCAACAGCGAAATCGTCGTCACCGGCACGCTGATCCGCAACCCCAACCTCGAACAGTCGACCCCCGTCAACGTCATCGGCGCGGAAGAAATCGACTATCAGCAGGCCAACGTGGCCGAAGAACTGCTGCGCGAACTTCCCGGCGTGACCCCGTCGATCGGTTCGGCGGTCAACAACGGCAACGGCGGCGCGTCGTTCGTCAACCTGCGCAACCTCGGTTCGAACCGCAACGTCGTGCTGATCGACGGCGTGCGCCTGGCGCCGGCCGAACTGAACGGCCGCTTCGACCTTAACAACATCCCGCTGGCACTGATCGAGCGCGTCGACGTCCTGACCGGCGGCGCATCGACCACCTATGGCGCCGACGCCGTTTCGGGTGTCGTCAACTTCATCACCAAGCGCGATTTCGCCGGGATCGAAGCCAATCTGTCGAACCAGCTCACCGAACAGGGCGACGGCCACACGCTGCGCGCCGACGTGACGATCGGCGCCAATTTCGACGACGGTCGCGGCAACGCGGTGTTCAGCGTCGGATATCAGCAATCCGACCCCATCTATCAGGGCGCGCGCGAGCACGGCCTGTTCGCGCTCAGCTCGGCTTCGGGCGGCGGCGGCGGTTCGGGCACCTCGGTCCCGTCGCGCTTCTCGCTCCCCGGCATGGGCACGCGCCAGGTGAATGCGGACGGCACCGCCTTCAACCCGACGACGGCTTTCCTTCCGTTCAACTTCAACCCGTTCAACGTCTATCAGACGCCGTTCGAGCGCTTCAACATGTATGGCGCCGCGCACTATGAAGTGAGCGACGCGGTCGAAGTCTATACCCGCGGCCTGTTCTCGAAGAATACCGTCAGCACGATCATCGCGCCTTCGGGCGCCTTCGGCATCGGGGTGAATATTCCGCTTTCCAACCCCTTCCTGGCGCCCGGGCTGCGGAATACCTTCTGCGGCGTTGACGTCAACCCCAGCGCCACTGTTTACACCCCGCGTTTCACGCAAGCCGAGTGCGACGCTGCCGCGCTGGCCACGAGTCGCGACGACCCGAACTATCGCGAGATCGGCGCCGGCGGCTTCGTCGCATTTGATGTTAACGGCGATGGCGACATCGCTGACGGGGAGGGTTACAACCCCAACCCGCAGACTTCGCTGTTCCGCCGCGCCACCGAAGTCGGGCCGCGTATCAGCGAATATACGACCAACTATTTCGACTATCGCGTCGGCGCCCGCGGCGGCATCACCGACTCGATCAACTGGGACGTCTTCGGCACCTATGGTGAAACCGAAAATATCCAGCAGATCCAAGGTTATACGCTGAACTCGCGCGTCCGCGACAGCTTCCTTGCCACCAATGCCACGACCTGCTTGGACGGCACGGCGGCGGGCTGCGTTCCGATCAACTGGTTCGGTCCCGAAGGCAATGCCAGCTGGACGCCGGGCGCGGTCGATTTCCTCAACGAGGTTTCGACGGTCCGCACCAAGGTCTCGCTGGCGCAGGCCCGCGCGACGATCGACGGCGATTTCGGCGTTGTCAGCCCGCTGGGCAGCGACCCGATCGCTTTCGCGGTCGGCGGCGAATATCGCGAATATGCGGCGTCGCAAGCGTCGGACACGCTCGCGGCCGGTGGTGACCTGGGCGGCGCCGGCGGTGCCGCGCCGAACATCGACGGCGGCTTCAGCGTGTATGAAGCGATCGGCGAAATCATCATCCCGCTGGTTCAGGATCGTCCCTTCTTCGAGGATCTGACCATCGAAGGCGGCATCCGCTATTCGGACTACAAGGTCGATGCGCCGGGCAGCCCGTCGTTCAGCACCACGACCTGGAAGGTCGGCGGCAGCTGGACTCCGGTCAGCGACATCAAGATCCGCGGCAACTACGCCCGCGCGGTGCGCGCGCCGAACATCGCGGAGCTGTTCTCGCCGGTCAACACGGGCCTGACCAACCTTCAGGATGACCCGTGCGCGACGTTCAACGATGCGGGTGCCCGTATCCGTCCGAACCCGACCGGAGAACTGCGAGCAATCTGTCTTGCCCAAGGTGCTACGGGCGGCAATGTTGACGCGATCGCGCAGCCGATCGCGGGTCAGGCCAACGCCACGGGCGGCGGCAACCTGAACCTCGGCCCCGAAGTCGGCAAGACCTGGACGGTCGGCGTCGTTCTGCAGCCGAGCTTCGTGCCGCGGCTGTCGCTGTCGGTCGACTATTACAGCATCAAGATCACCGGCGCGATCACCTCGCCCACGCCGGGCGACGCGATCACGGCGTGCTTCGGGGCTGACCCCTCGAATCCGTCGGCGGGTGCTTCGGCCACCGATGCTTGTACGGCGATCCAGCGCGATCCGCTGACGGGCGGCCTCAACGGCGATCCGAACACGACGCCGGGTCTGTTCCTGACCACCTCGAACCTCGGACGGCTGGAAACCAGCGGCATCGACGTTGCGCTCAACTATTCGCACGACGTCGGTTTCGCCAACCTCAGCTTCGCCGGTTCGGTCAACTGGACCGAAAAGTCGACGTTCCAGTCGGCCCCGGGCGGCTTCAACCGCGATTGCGTCGGCTATTATTCGGCCAACTGCGGTCAGCCGATCCCCGAATGGCAGTGGTCGCTTCGCACCACGCTGGCGTTCGACAATGCCGACGTGTCGCTGCTGTGGCGCCACATCGGCGGGACCAAGTATGAAGGTCTGGCCGGGGACTTCGCGGCGCGTGGCTTCGACGAAGACTCGCGCTTCCTGTTCGAGGGCACGCTGCCTGCGAGCGCCGGCACGCTGGCCGGTCAGCAGGAGGACTTCAACACCATCGGGTCTTTCGATTATTTCGATCTGACCACGCGGTTCCATGTCCTCGAAAACCTGACGCTGACGCTGGGTGTCCAGAACCTCTTCGACAAGAAGCCGCCGCTCGTCGGTGGTGAAGCGGGTTCGACCACCTTCAACAGCGGCAACACCTTCCCGTCGACCTACGACTCGATCGGTCGCCGCTACGTCGCCGCTGCCCGCATCCGCTTCTAAGAAGCGCGGACACACGACAGAAATCGGGGAGCGGGCAGCGATGCCCGCTCCCCTTTTTCATGCGCGTTTCGCGCCGCGCCTGAAATAATCACGCGCCCCGATTTCGTGCGGTCGAGTGAAGGGTTGCCGATTTAGGACCAATCGACATTCAGAAGATGGCGAGTCGAAAATGGTGGTTTTCCGTGACCCGGAGCGCAGCGTGCTGATGGCACGTGAGCACCGGAAGCGCGGGAAGCCGCCATTTGCAGGCCGCCAGAGCTGAATGTCGATCGGTCCTAGCAGAGGACCCGCTGCGTGGCTGTCGCTTCGCCCCCACCGTGGGGGGCTATCCCAGCAATGGCTGGGGCAGCGTCAGCGGAATGCCCGCAGTGCCGGCAATGGCCACAGCCCAGGCGTGAACCTTGTCGATTTCGTCGCCATGCGCCTCCTTCGCCGCCGCGCGCTCCGCTTCGCGCGCCGCCATCGAGAAATCGGCGCCCGATTTGCTGTGGCGGGCAAAGACATCGCTGTGCGCCGCACCGCTCTCGGCTACGGCAGCGGGGGGAATGATCGACAAAGCACCAAGCGCCTCGATCGCAGGTGCGGGGTCGGCGAGCAGCCGTTCGGAATCGAGGGTGCGCACCCGGTCTGGAAACTGGTTCGCGAGCGCGACGAACAACCGCTGCTGCGCCAGCCAGCCGACCGCGGCGACCTGAAGATCGCTCAGCCGGAAATAATCGCGCGTCTCGAAGCCCAGATCGACCAGATTCTCGCGGATCAGGCCTTCGAGCAACTCGCGCGCCCACAGGCGGCACCACAATCCCTTGCGCGCCACCGAGACGAGAAATTCGGACAGCGGTGCGTGGAGCAGCAGGGCCTTCGCATCGGGGCGCAGCGCCATCATCGGGACCATCAGCCCCGCGAGGATGTTGGAGGGTTTGACGACGAGCGTTTCGGCGGGACTCCAACGCCGCGCGAGCAGCAGCAACGCATCGTCGAGCAGCCGCGCGAGCTCGGCGCCGTTCCGCTCGCCGCGCCGCCGCAGCCCGGTGATGTCGTTGAGCAGAACCGGTTCGGACAGCCCCATTGCGTGACCGGGCATGTCGAGCGCGCGCACGAGCAGGGTCGAGGCGCAAAAAGCCGAATGAAAGATGAAATGAATCGGTCCCGCATGCGCCCGCGCCGCCGCGACGCCCTCGGCGCGCGCTACGATCGCCTGGGGCCGATCGCCGATCAACTCGTCGGTCAGAAACGGCCCGTCGCGGTGCATCGCTCGCGGCACATGGCGAAAGAGCAGCCGGTCGCCGGCCGCATCATAGCGGTGCGCCAGCCAGGCGGGGTCCGCGGGATCGAAAACAGGTGTGGATGCCATGGCGTGACATTAGCCGCGCCCGCGCCTTCGGCAAGTCGCCGTCTTTCCATCGGCGGGGCAATTGCGTAGAGCTTTCGTATGACCTTGTCCTCCCAAGAAGCCAACGCCCGGGGACTAGCCGCGCTCAAGGCCGGCGACGCCGCCGCCGCCGCGCGCCTGTTCGAGCAGGCCGCCGCCGCCGACCCGCAAGCGGGTAGCCTGTGGCGCAATCTGGCCCATGCGCACCGCGTGCTCGGCGACGATCCGGCCGAACGGCGCGCGCTCGAAAGCGCGCTCGAACGCGACCAGCGCGATATTTCGGCGCTTGTCCGCCTTGCCGAATCGCACGAACGGAACGGCGCGTCGCGCGACGCGATGATTCGCTGGTCGGCGGTGATCCAGCTTGGCGAACAGATTGCCGCCCCCGCGCCCGCGCTTGTCGAAATCCTCGATCACGCCCGCGCCTATTGCCGGACGCAGCAAGCGGCGATCGCCCGGCAGGTGGAAAGCGCATTCGGCGCGCGCCGCGCCGGTCTCGAACAAACGCCGGGCAGGCGTGCCGGGGCTTTTCTCGATCACGTCCTCGGACAGCGGCGCATCTATCCGAATCAGTGCGCGGGCCTCTATTATCCCTTTCTGCCGGCCGACGAATTTTTCGACGACCGGCATTTCCCCTGGTTCGAAGCGTTGGCGGCGCGGACACCGGCGATCCGCGCCGAGCTGGAGGCGCTGCTCGGCGATCCGGGCGAAGATTTGCGGCCCTATGTGCGGATGGACAAGGGAGTCTCGGGCAGCCAGTGGGACGCGCTCAACGACAATCTCGACTGGAGCGCCTGCTTCCTGTGGGAATATGGCCGTCCCAACCAGCCGGTGCTCGATCGGTGTCCGGAAACCGCCGCGGCACTGGCTGCGGTTCCGGGCGCGCGCATCCCCGGCCGGGCGCCGAGCGCCTTCTTCTCCATGCTGCGTCCCCATACGCGGATTCCCCCGCACACGGGAGTCACCAACAGCCGTGCCATCATCCACCTGCCGCTGATTGTTCCGCCGGACTGCGGCTTTCGGGTCGGCGGCGAAACGCGCGAATGGGTCGAGGGACGGCCCTTTGCCTTCGACGACACGATCGAGCATGAAGCATGGAACGACAGTTCCGTGATGCGCGCCGTGCTGATCTTCGACGTGTGGAATCCGCACCTGACCGAAGAGGAACAGGGGATTGTCGCCGACTATTGCCGCATGATAGACTCGGTGACGGATTCGAGCGCACCCGATGCCGCTGCATCGGCGGCTGGCGCTCTTTAGGCTCGGCTGACAGCCGAAGGGGGTTATCTTTTATGTATGTTGCGTCAATCGTTCTGGCCGTCCTCTTGCAGGCGCCGAGTGCGCAGCCGGCGGCTGATACGAAAAGCGATCCCGACCAGGAAATGGTGTGCCGCCGAATCGCCGTGACGGGATCGCTCGTTCGCAAGGAACGCGTTTGCAAGACCCAGGGCGAATGGCGTCGCCTCGCCGATCGCGGCAACGCGGTCGCACGCGAAATCGTCGATTGGGGCCGCGGCCGACCCAGCGGCCAGTAAGCGCCTTTCCGAATTCAGCCCGGGGTCAGCGCCAGCGCCCCGTCGCCTTCGTCGACCCGGATCGTCGTCCCGTCCTTGACCTCACCCTTCAGGATCAGGTCGGCGAGCGGGTCTTGCAGATATTTCTGCACCGCGCGTTTCAGCGGCCGCGCGCCATAGACCGGATCGTAGCCGACGCGGCCAAGCCACGCGCGCGCGGCGTCCGTCAGGTCGAGCGTCACCTTGCGGTCGGCGAGCAGCTTCTGGACGCGCGCGACCTGGATGTCGACGATGCCGCCCATATGCTGCTGCGCCAATCGGTTGAAGAGCACGATCTCGTCGAGCCGGTTGAGGAACTCGGGCCGGAAATGCGCGCGTACCACCTCCATCACCGCGGGCTCGGCCTGTTCGACCGGCGCGTCGTCGGGGAGCGCCGCGATCGCCTGGCTGCCGAGGTTCGAGGTCAGGATGATCAGCGTGTTGGTGAAATCGACCGTGCGCCCCTGTCCGTCGGTGAGGCGGCCGTCGTCGAGCACCTGCAACAGGATGTTGAAGACGTCGGGATGGGCTTTCTCGACCTCGTCGAACAGCACGACCTGATAGGGTCGGCGGCGCACCGCTTCGGTGAGCGTGCCGCCCTCCTCATAGCCGACATAGCCCGGAGGCGCGCCGACGAGGCGCGCGACGCTGTGCTTTTCCATGAATTCGGACATGTCGATGCGGACCATCGCATTGTCGTCGTCGAACAGAAAGCGCGCGAGCGCCTTGGTGAGCTCGGTCTTGCCGACGCCCGTGGGGCCGAGGAACAGGAACGAGCCGAGCGGCCGGTTCGGATCCTGTAGCCCGGCGCGGGCGCGGCGGACGGCGGTCGACACGGCGCGGACCGCCTCATCCTGCCCGATCACGCGCTGGCCCAGCGTCTCTTCCATGCCGAGCAGCTTCTCGCGCTCGCCTTCCATCATCCGGTCGACGGGGATGCCGGTCCATTTGCTGACCACCGCGGCGATGTCGTCGGCGGTGACTTCCTCGCGCAGCATCGCATTGCCCGCGGCGGCCTGTGCTTCCTCGAGCCGTTTTTCGAGGCCCGGGATGGTGCCGTAGCTGAGCTCGCCCGCCTTGCCGAGATCGCCGGCGCGCTGCGCCTGCTCGAGCTGGCCGCGCGCGGCGTCGAGCTCTTCCTTGATCTTCGCCTCGGCGTGAATCTTGTCCTTCTCGGCCTGCCATTTCTGCGTGAGTTCGGCCGACTGCTGTTCGAGGTTGGCGAGTTCGGACTGGAGCGTGGCGAGCCGGTCCTTCGACGCCGCGTCGCTTTCCTTGCCGAGCGCCGATTCTTCGATCTTCATCTGGATGATGCGGCGATCGAGGCTCTCGATCGCCTCGGGCTTCGATTCGACTTCCATGCGGATGCGGCTCGCCGCCTCGTCCATCAGGTCGATCGCCTTGTCGGGAAGGAAGCGGTCGGAGATATAGCGGTTCGACAGCGTCGCCGCGGCGACGATCGCGCCGTCGGTGATGCGCACGCCGTGGTGCAGCTCATATTTCTCCTTGATCCCGCGCAGGATCGAGATCGAATCCTCGACCGTCGGTTCGCCGACGAACACCGGCTGGAAACGCCGCTGGAGCGCGGGATCCTTTTCGACATGCTTGCGATATTCGTCGAGCGTCGTCGCGCCGATGCAGTGAAGCTCGCCGCGCGCGAGCGCGGGCTTCAAGAGGTTTGACGCGTCCATCGCGCCCTCGCCCTTGCCCGCGCCGACGAGCGTGTGCATCTCGTCGATGAACAGGATGATCTCGCCCTCGGCGGATTTCACATCGTCGAGCACGCCCTTGAGGCGCTCCTCAAACTCGCCGCGATATTTGGCGCCCGCGATCAGCGCGCCCATGTCGAGCGACAGCAGACGGCGGTCCTTCAAACTGTCGGGGACGTCGCCGTTGACGATGCGCAGCGCGAGGCCTTCGGCGATCGCGGTCTTGCCGACGCCGGGCTCGCCGATCAGCACCGGGTTGTTCTTGGTCCGGCGCGCGAGGATCTGCACGGTGCGGCGGATTTCCTCGTCGCGGCCGATGACCGGATCGAGCTTGCCCTCGCGCGCGACGGTGGTGAGGTCGCGGGCGAATTTCTGAAGCGCGTCATAGCGATCCTCGGCCGAGGCGGTGTCGGCGGTGCGGCCGCCGGTGAGCTTGGCGATCGCCGCGTTCAAGGCCTCGGGCTTGACGCCGGCATCGGCGAAGGCCTTGCCCACCGGGGTGCCGCTGCTCAGCACCATCGCGAGCAGGATATTCTGCACGGCGACGAACTCGCCGCCTGCCTTGGCGGCGACCTGCTCGGCCTGATCGAGCAGGCGCACGGCGTCATTGTCGAGGCCAGGCGTTTGCTGCGCACCCGATCCCGACACGGCGGGAAGCTTGGCGAGCAGCGCGTCGATGCCGGCGACCGCGCGCGCGGTGTCGCCGCCGCTGTTCGCGATCAGCCCCGCAGCCATGCCCTGATTGTCTTCGAGCAACGCCTTGGCGATATGCTCGGGCGCGATCCGCTGGTGATTCATGCGAATCGCGATCGTCTGCGCCGCCTGGAGGAAGCCCTTGGCACGGTCGGTGAATTTTTCGAGGTTCATGGAAGAACGCCCCTTTCTTGCCCGCCAAGATAGTGTTGCCATTGTGCAACACAAGGGGCGGTTGATGGTTGCCCGGACGAGAGAATTTCACGCGAAGACGCGAAGAAGATGGCTCGGCGCTGTGAGGCCCCTTTATCCATCTGACGCTGCGGCGGGACGCCACGTCCGAAAGCGAAGGCCGCTTTCCGGTCCGTGCCGACCCTCGACGAACGACGGCCGCTTGCCATCGGCGGGCAGGGCGGTCACAGATGCGCGCGGATCGGCCACGAAGGGACCCATGATGCTGCGACGGATTTTGCTGGGCTTGCTGGCTTTGGTCGTCGTTGCCGCCGTATCGCTCGCCTTCTGGGAGCCGCTGACCGCCGAAGCGCCGCCGGCGCCGGCGTTCAAGCCGACCGACGTCCGCATCGCGCGCGACAATTTCGGCGTGCCGCATATCTTCGGCAAGACCGACGCCGACGTCGCCTATGGCGTCGCCTATGCGCACGCCGAGGATGATTTTTCGACGTTGCAGGAAGTGCTCGCGATGACGCGCGGGCGCGCCGGTGCGATGCTCGGGCCGGATGGCGCGAAGATCGATTATGCCGCGGCGCTGCTCGATGTCCGCGCGACGACGGCGCGCGACTGGCCGCGATTGCCCGAGGATGTGAAAAAGCTGTTCACCGCTTATGCGGCGGGGCTCAACCATTATGCCGACAAGCATCCGGGGGAAGTGCGGCTGTCGGGGCTGTTTCCGATGACCGGCGAAGATGTCGTCGCGGGCTTCGTGCTGCGCTCGCCCTTTTTCTTCGGGCTCGATTCGGTGCTCGGCTCGCTCGTCGAAGGCGGCGAGATCGGGCGCGAGGGCGGCCCGGCGCTTGACAAGTCGGGCAAGCTCGTCCCGCGCGAACTGACCCCGGTCGGCCGCGACCCCGCCGACAACGGGTCGAACGGCATGGCGGTCGCCCCCGCAAGGTCGACCGACGGCGCGACGCGGCTCGTCTCCAACTCGCACCAGCCATGGACCGGCGGCGTCGCCTGGTACGAGCTGGTCGTGCATAGCGAAGAGGGCTGGGATTTCGCCGGCGCCAACTTCCCCGGCTCGCCCTATCCCTTCCTCGGGCACAATAAATATCTCGGCTGGACCAACACGGTGAACCGGCCCGACTTGATCGACGTCTACAAGCTGACCCTTGACGACAGCGGCGACAATTATCGCTTCGACGGCGCGTGGCGCCCGCTCGAGCAAAAGCGCATCTGGCTGAAGGTTAAATTCGGCCCCTTCGTGCTGCCCGTGCCGCGCACCATTTATCGTTCGGTCCACGGGCCGGTCGTGAAAAATGACAAGGGCGCGTTCGCGATCCGCTATGCGGGGATCGACCAGGCGAATATGGTCACCCAATATTACCGGCTGAACAAGGCGAAGACTTTCGCCGAATGGCGCGCCGCGATGGCGGGGCAGGGCGTGCCCGCGACCAATTTCATCTATGCCGATGCGAAGGGCAATATCGGGCTATTCTATAATGCGATGTTCCCCGACCGCCCGGCGGGGTTCGACTGGCGCGGGGTGCTGCCGGGGGACACGTCGGCCGACCTGTGGACGAAGACGCTGCCGTTCGACCGCGTGCCGGCGCTGGTCAATCCGCGCTCGGGCTATGTGATGAACGCGAACAACACGCCGTGGGTAGCGGCGGGACCGGGCGACGAACTCGACGCCGCGGCTTTCTCGCCGCTGCTCGGGATCGAGGACGACATGACCAATCGCGCGGTGCGGCTGATCGCGTTGTTCGAGGCGTCGGGGCAGATCGACGCGGCGCGGCTGAGGGCGATCAAATATGACACCGCCTATGCGAAATCCGGCTATGCGAAGGCGTGGATGGACCGGCTGCTCGCGCTCGATACGAAGGGCGATCCGGCGCTCGCCGAAGCTCAGCGGCTGCTGCGCAAATGGGACTGGAGTCTCGACGGCCGGGGCAAGGGCGACGCGCTCGCGCTGATGGTCTTGCGGCCCGCGAACGGCCGCCATTACCAGCGCCGCGCCGCGCCCGACCCGCGCGCGGTGCTGACCGAAACGGTCGCGCATCTGCAGGAATATTTCGGCGGGCTCGATCCGAAGCTCGGCACCGTGCTCCGCCTCCGCCACGGCGAGGGAGCGAACCGCGTCGACCTGCCGCTCGACGGCGGCAACGACACGGTGCGCGCCTCGACCCTGTGGGACGAGGAGCCCGACGGGCGGCTGAAGGTGCGCCACGGCGACAGCTTCATCATGTTCGTGACGTGGGACCGCGAAGGCCGCGTCCGCTCCGAATCGATCCAGCCGTTCGGCGCGGCGACGACGCGTCCCGACAGCCCGCATTACAACGATCAGGCACCGCTGTTCGTCGCGCACAAATTGAAGCCCGTGCTGTTCGATCCGGCGGCGCTGAAGGCGAGCGGGGCGCGTTTCTATCGGCCTTGAAAGCCGCGGAGCACTGTCCCAGAGACTGCCCTGGCGATTTGGAAGCGTTGTGACGGAGCCGATTTTGGTCCAGTGCAAGGAGCGAGGAGGGAGCGATGGGACCGCATCGTGACTGACGAGTAACGCTGCAGTGGGCCAAAATCGGCCCGCCCCGCAGGGGTCGCTCCGGGAAACCCGCCGGAGGGCGTCGCGGTGCTTGCACGGGGCCATCGGCCCGCGCTGCGCACCGCTCCTACCCGGCGGGTTTCCCGGAGCGATCACAACGCTTCCAAATCGCCAGGGCAGTCTCTAGACCATTGATACAGTGCCGTCCGGCACGCGATCAGCAGGCGCTCGCCTGCGTGCCTTGATCTAGGGGATATTCATGGCTCGTTTCCATCGTTTCGCCGTCGCCCTTGCCCTGTCGACCTCGCTCGTCGCCGCTGGTCCCGCGTTTGCCCGGAGTGCTGCCAAGGCTGCGGCGCCCGCGCCGACCGCCGACCTGATCAAAGCGGTCGATATTCCATACGAAGCCTTCACGCTCGACAATGGCCTGCGCGTGATCGTCCACGAGGATCGCAAGGCGCCGGTCGTCGCGGTGTCGGTGTGGTATCGCGTCGGGTCGAAGCATGAGCCGGCGGGCAAGACCGGCTTTGCTCACCTGTTCGAGCATCTGATGTTCAACGGCTCTGAAAACGCCCCCAATGACTTCTTCGAACCGCTGCGCCAGGTCGGCGCGACCGATTTCAACGGCACGACCTTCCTCGACCGCACCAATTATTTCGAGACGGTGCCGACCGGTGCGCTCGACCTCGCGCTGTTCCTCGAAAGCGACCGCATGGGGCATCTGCTCGGCGCGGTGACACAGGAGAAGCTCGATAACCAGCGCGGCGTCGTCCAGAACGAGAAAAGGCAGGGCGACAATAATCCCTATGGCCTGCTGCGTTACGAGATTTTCGAGAATCTCTTTCCCAAGGGCCACCCCTATCATCACAGCACGATCGGCTCGATGGCCGACCTCGACGCCGCGAGCCTCGATGATGTGAAGACATGGTTCACCGATAATTACGGCCCGAACAATGCGGTGCTCGTCCTCGCCGGCGACATCGACGTGCCGACCGCGAAGGCGAAGGTCGGCGAATGGTTCGGCGACATTCCGCGCGGTCCCGAGATCAAGGCGCCCGCGACTTCGCTGCCGACGCTGCCGGCGCCGCTCGCGAAGGAGGTCAAGGACCTGATCCCGACGACGCGCATCTATCGCATGTGGACGATGCCCGGGCTCAACGACGCCGAATCGGTGCCGCTCCAGATGGCGATGTCGGTGCTCGGCGGATTGTCCTCGTCGCGGCTCGACAACGCGCTCGTGCGCAAGAATCCGGTCGCGGTCAGCGTCTCGGCGGGCGCCTCGCCCTTCGAGGATGCGGGAATCGTGCTGGTCCAGGCGGACGTCAAGCCGGGGGTCGATCCCGCGCATGTCGCCAAAAGGCTCGACGAGGAAATCGCGGCCTTTCTCGCGAGCGGACCGACCGCCGACGAATTGCAGCGCGCGACGGCGAGCTATCTCGGCGGCGCGATCTCGCAGCTCGAATCGGTCGGCGGTTTCGGCGGCAAGGCGGTGACGCTCGCCGAGGGCGCGCTCTATTCGAACGATCCCGCTTATTATAAGGTCGAACTCGAGCGGCTCGCCAAGGCGACACCCGAGCAGGTGAAGGCGGCCGCGAACAAATGGCTGTCGCGCCCGGCCTTTTCGCTGACCTATACCCCCGGCGAGCGCACCGAAGGCGGCGAAAATCGCGGCGGCGCGGTCGTCGCGGCGAAGGGCGCGCCGGCGGTTCAGCCCGACCGCTACTGGAACCCCGCGCTCGGCGATGTCGGTCCCGACACGGGGATCGGCGCGGCGACCGCGATCGCCGACCGCTCGCAATTTCCCGGCGTGACGGGCCTGAAGGCACTCGAATTCCCCGAGATCGAACGCGCCAAGCTCAAGAATGGCATCGAGGTGGTGTTCGCGCGCCGCACGACGGTGCCGACGGTCAATGTCCAGGTCAGCTTCGATGCCGGCTATGCCGCCGACCCGCACAGCGCGCTCGGCACCCAGTCGCTGATGCTCAGCCTGATGGATGAAGGCACGACGAGCCTCGATTCGATCGCCTTCGCCGAAGCGAAGGAGCGGCTCGGCGCGCAAACCTATGGCTATGCCGACGCCGATGAAACCGCGCTCGGACTGTTCGCGCTCAAGCCGAATTTGCGCGCGTCGCTCGCGCTGCTCGCCGATTATGTGCGCAACCCGGCGTTCGATGCGAAGGAGCTCGAACGCGTGCGCGCGCAGCAACTGAACCGGCTCAAGGCCGAACTCAACGAGCCGCGCGCGATCGCCAGCCGCGTGCTGATGCCTGCGCTCTACGGTGCCGAGCATCCCTATGGCATTCCGCCTTCGGGCCTCGGCAATGCCAAGGCGGTGACCGAGGCGACGCGCGACCAGCTCGCGGCTTTCCATTCGGCGTGGATTCGTCCCGACAATGCGCGGATCTTCGTCGTCGGCGACACGACCCTCGCCGAAGTGAAGAAGGAACTCGACACGGCGTTCGGCGACTGGAAAGCGCCGGCGACGCCGAAGCCGACGAAGCATTTCGAGATCGCGGTCCCCAAGCCGCAGCCGCGCATCCTGCTCATCGACCGGCCCAAATCGCCGCAATCGGTGATCCTCGCGGGCAAGGTGCTGGGCGTCAAGGGCGGCGACGGGCTGGAAGTGCTGCGCGCGGCGAATGACATCTTCGGCGGCAATTTCCTGTCGCGCTTCAACATGAACCTGCGCGAGACGAAGGGCTGGTCCTATGGGGTGCGGACGCAGGTGACGGGCGAAAAGAACCGCGTCAGCTGGATCGCCTCGGCGCCGGTGCAGGCCGATCGTACCGGCGATTCGATCAAGGAGCTGCAAAGCGATCTCAAGGCCTTCCTCGGCGACAAGGGTGTGACCAAGGAGGAATTGCAGCGCACCGTGAACGGCAGCGTCCGCGAATTGCCCGGCAGCTTCGAAACCTCGAGCGATGTGCTCGGCGGGCTGCGCGCGATCGCCAAATTCGATCGCCCCGACGATTATTACGAAAAACTGCCCGCGACCTATGAGGCGATGACGCCCGAAGTGCTGGATGCGGCGGCGCGAAAGGCGCTCAGCACCGACGATCTCGTCTATGTCGTCGTCGGCGATGCCGCCGTGGTGAAACCGCAGCTTGACGGATTGGGTCTGCCGGTGGAAATGGTGACCCTCGATAACTAACATCAGTTTCAGTAAGGAGAGCCGCAATGTCTCAAGTCGATGGCAGCTATGATTGCGTCACCAAATCGCCGATGGGCGACCAGAAATCGGTTTTCACCGTCACCAGCGACGGCGGCAGCTTCACCGGCCAGAATGCCGGCGCGATGGGGTCGCTCGACGTCGAAAATGGCAAGGTCGACGGCAACAAGCTGAGCTGGACCATGAACATGAAGGTGCCGATGCCGATGACGCTCGAATGCGAAGCGACGATCGACGGCGACGCGCTGACCGGCACGATCAAGGCCGGCGCGTTCGGCTCGATGGCGATGACGGGCACGCGTCAGGGCTGATCCGCCCGGGCGAAACAAGCGAAGGGCCGCCTCGATCGGGCGGCCCTTTTGCTTTGCATAGCAATGCCCTTCGGCTCTGCGGGCTATTGGGGGGCTATCCAAAGCGGCGGCTTGGGCGCATAGGCTGCTGCGATGCACAAACCGGCCCAATCCCCCCAACGGAGCCTGCCGGGCGCCCGTGAAATGGTGGTTATGATGGCGATGGTCATGGCGCTCAATGCGCTCGCCATCGATTCGATGCTGCCCGCGCTGCCGGCGATCGGCGAGGCGCTGGGGGTGACGGTCGCCAACGACCGCCAGCATGTCATCTCGATCTATCTGCTCGGCATCGGCTTCGGGTCGCTGCTTTACGGCCCGCTTTCGGACCGCTTCGGGCGCAAGGGCGTGCTCGTCCCGGCGCTGTTCGCTTATCTGGCACTGTCGATCGGCTGCGGACTGGCGACGAGTTTCGAAATGCTGCTCGCGCTGCGTTTCGTCCACGGGCTGGTCAGCGCCGCGCTCGGCGTGATCGTCGTCGCGGTGATCCGCGACCTGTTTTCGGGCGACGCGATGGCGAAAAGGCTGTCGCTGATCTTCCTCGTCTTTATGATCGTCCCGATCATCGCGCCGACGATCGGCGCGGGCATCGCCGCGGTCGCGGGCTGGCGCGCGATCTTCATCGTGCTCGCGGTGATGTCGATCGTGATGCTGTTCTGGCTCCGCCGCCTGCCCGAAACGCTCGCCCCCGCCGACGTGCGGCCGCTCGATTTCAGGACGATGGTCGCGGGCTGGGCGACGGTGACGCGGCACCGCCGCGCCGCGGGCTATATGATCGCGTCGGGGATGATGCAGGGCGCGCTCTATGGCTATCTCAACAGCAGCGAACAGATCATCGCCGAGGTGTTCGGCGCGCGGGCGCTGTTCCCGCTGATCTTCGCCATCGTCGCGATCGGCATCGCGATCGCCAATTTCTCGAACGCCGCGATCGTCGAGCGGTTCGGGGCGCGGCGCGTGTCGCAGTCGGCGGTCTTCGCCTTCATGGCGACCTCGATATTGCAGATAATCGCGGCATTGAGCGGCGCGGAGACTTTGTGGATGTTCACCGCGCTGATGATGGTCAACGTCGGGCTCGTCGGCTTTATCGGCAGCAATTTCGGGTCGATCGCGATGGAGGATTTCGGCCATATGGCGGGAGTCGCCTCGTCGTATCAGAGCTTTGCCAAGACGCTGCTCGCGGCCACCGTCGGCGCGACGATCGGCCAGCAATATGACGGCACGACGCTGCCGCTCGCCTATGCCTTCCTGATCAGCGCTGTAACCGGGCTTGCCCTGGTTTACTGGGCCGAACGCGGCAAGCTGTTCACCCGCCCGGGAACCGCGCCGAAAAGTCCATATTGAGGGCGACGGCGGCTTGCGGTCGGTGAACATCTGTTTTGGGGTGGATTCCAGACCGCCCCTTATCCGTCATCCCGGCGAAGGCCGGGATCTCACCCTATCGGAACAACGTAATGGCGAGATCCCGGCCTTCGCCGGGATGACGATGATAGGGAGGCAGCTTCCGGTCGTTCTCAATCTGTCGTCATCCCGGACTTGATCCGGGATCCCCTGCGGCGTTGAAGTCATGGACCCCGGGTCAAGCCCGGGGTGACGATAAACGGGACGTCCGCTTCCGGTCGCAAGTCGCCTTTTGAATATTTCGCGCAGAGGCCGCCTACGCGGCCAAGGCAACTATCGGTCGAAACCGGCCGCAGGTGCTCCGTGCTTATCCGTGCCAAAAGAATAGGGGGCCGAAGCCCCCTTTCCCGTTTGACTATCCGAACCGTCAGTTGAACGACGGTGCCGGCGGGACCGGCGGCGGCGGTGCGTCGCTATCATCCTCATGCACCTCGATATGTCCCAGGCCGACATGGCTGCGCCTGCGGCTGTAGACGAAGTAGACGACCAGGCCGATCGCGGCCCAGATCAGGAAGAGGTTGATGCTCTTCTGGTCGAGGTTGAAAAACAGATAGATGCAACCCAGGATCGCGATCGGCGCCGTGATATAGATCAGCGGCGTCTTGAACGGACGGTGGCGGCTGGGGTCGGTGCGGCGGATCACCATCACCGCGATCGACACCGCGGCAAAGGCGAAGAGCGTGCCCGAGTTCGAGATGTTCGCCAGCTGCCCGACGGGGAAGAAGGCGGCGAACAATGCGACCGCGATACCGGTGATGATCGTGATCACGTGCGGCGTGTTGAACTTCGGATGGATCTTCGAGAAGGCCTGCGGAAGCAGACCGTCGCGGCTCATCACGAAGAAGATGCGGGTCTGGCCGAACATCATCATCAGGATGACCGAGGGCAGCGCGAGTCCGGCGGCGAGACCGATCAGATTGCCGACCTGCTCCCAGCCGATTTCACGCATCGTCCAGGCGAGGGCTTCCTTCGAACAGACGACCGCCTGATCGCCGATCGCCCCGCACGCGGCCGCGAGTTCGCGGCTGCCGGGTTCGAGCGCATGGCCCGCAGCGGCATCGATGCCGATCGGCTGCGCACCGACCGAGCCGATGACGCCGGCGGCGACGAGCAGGTAGAAGATGGTGCAGATGGCGAGGCTGCCGATCAGGCCGATCGGCATGTTGCGCTGCGGGTTCTTGGTTTCCTCGGCTGCGGTCGAAACCGCGTCGAAGCCCACATAAGCAAAGAAGATCGACGCCGCGGCGGCGCCGATCCCTCCGAAGCCGAGCGGCGCGAAGGGTTCGAAATTCTCCATTTGCATCACGGGCAAGGCGAGGACGACGAAAAGCGTCAGCGCCGCGACCTTGATGACGACGAGAAACGCATTGACCGTCGCCGATTCGCGCGTGCCGATGACAAGGAGCATGGTGACGAGGCCGGCGATGAACATCGCCGGCAGGTTGATCATGCCGCCGTCATAGGGCCCGAGCACCAAAGTCGAAGGTATGTCTATGGCGAAGGCATTCTCGATGAGGCCCACGACATAGCCCGACCAGCCGACCGATACGGCGCCCGCCGCGACGGCATATTCGAGGATCAGCGCCCAGCCGACCATCCACGCGATCAGCTCGCCCATCACGGCATAGCTGTAGGTATAGGCCGATCCCGACACCGGGACCATCGAGGCCATTTCGGCATAGCAGAGCGCGGCGAAGGCGCAGACGAAGCCGGCGATGACGAAGCTGATCATCATGCCCGGGCCCGCCTTTTGCGCGGCTTCGGCGGTCAAAACGAAAATGCCGGTCCCGATCACGGCGCCGATCCCCAGCATCGTCAGCTGGAAGGCGCCGAGCGTGCGCGTAAGCGACTTTTTCTCCGCTGTCGCCAAAATGGCATCCAACGGCTTTACGCGGTCAAATAGCATATTCTTCCCCTTTGGAGCGGCTGAGCTGCCGCCCGTCTCATGGCGGCGCAGACTAGCCGCTCCGCGCGTCAGCGCAACTTAATTTCAGGGGTAACCCGGCTTACCGTACCGTAAAGCGCGCGCGGTCAATCATGCGCCCGCCCGGATCGACGAGCGCGAGCATATGGGCGCCCGGGCGCGGCAGGATTTGCTGCCCGGCATCGGCGTCGCCGAGCGGCTTCTTGTCGAGAATCAGCCGGTATCCGGCGACCGAACCGCTGACCGTCACCGCGAGCCGCTGGCGGTCCAGCGGAATGTCGGGGTCGAGCGCATAGACGCTGCCGCTGACCGGGCTGGTGATGCGCGGGCGGCGCGCGGCCTCGGGCGCGGCGGCGATTTCGCTCTGGGCGGTGCCGGCGAGGAAATATTCGCGGCGCGGCGGCTCGCGTGTGCCGGGGAGGCTGACCCGCCGCACTTCGACGCCATCGGGCATTTTCGGCGGCTTGCCGGGGCGGCCGGCGTGGAGCGCGAGCATGACGTCACGCCAGACCGGCGCGGCGCCCGAGGTGCCCGAGACGGCGCGCATCGAATCGCCCTCGAGATTGCCGACCCACACCGCGACGGTGAAGCGGCCGGACCAGCCGACGCACCAATTGTCGCGCATCCCCTTCGATGTCCCCGTCTTCGCGGCCGCCCAGAAGGGGAGGCGGAGCGCGCTGTCGGCGCCGAAGGCGTCGGCGCGCGCGGTGGCGTCGGCGAGGATGTCGCCGACGATGAAGGCGGCGGCGGGGTTGACGATCTGGCGCGGGGCTTCTCGGTCGTTGCGCCCAGCGGCGAAGTGGACGGACGACCATTTTCCCATATTCGCCAATGTTCTAAATGCGTTGGCCTGTTCGATCAGGCTGACCTCGGCCGAGCCGAGGGCGAGGCTGAAGCCGTAATATTCGCCGTCCTCGACGATGCCGTGATAGCCGAGCGCCCACAGGCGGTCGCGGAACTGCTGGACGTCGTCGATGATCAGCGTGCGAACCGCGGGGACGTTGAGCGACGAGGCGAGCGCGTGGCGGACGCTGACGGGCCCCTTGAAACTGTGGTCGTAATTTTTGGGGACGTAGAGCCCCGACGCGGTGTCGAGCTGGACCGGGCTGTCGTCGAGGATCGAGGCGGCGGTGAGCCAGCCATGTTCGATCACCTGCGCATAGAGATGCGGCTTCAAGGTCGATCCGGCCTGCCGCCGCGCATTGGCGCCGTCGACCTGCGCCGCGGTCGAATCGAGGCCGACGCCGCCGACATAGGCGAGCACCGCGCCGGTGGCATTGTCGAGCACGACGACCGCGCCGTCGCGCACGCGGTTCGCGCCGAGCCCCGAAAGCTGGCGGCGCAAGGCCACGATCGCGGCGGTCTGGATGCGGCGGTCGATCGTCGTCGTGACGCGTTTGCCCGGCTTGTCGAGCAGGCGCACCGCGAGGTGCGGCGCGAGGCCGGGGTCGAAGCGCGCGGCATGCTCGCCCGAGACGAGCGTCGCGGCGGCGGCGCGGATCGCGGTGCAATCCTTCGTCCTCCCGCCAATATTCCGGGCGATACGGCAGGCGCGGCGGCCGAGTGCGTCGGCGTCCGCCGCCGGGTTGGGGAGCAGGCCGGCGAAGAGCGCGGCGTCGGTGCGATTCATTTGGGCGGGCTTCTTGCCGAACAGGCTTTGCGCGCCCGCGCCGATGCCCTGCGCCTCGCCGCGTAACGGCACGAGGTTGAAATAGGCCTCGAGCATGTCCTCGTGCGACCAGTTTGCCGCGAGCGCCTGTCCGGCGCGCATCTGGCGAATCTTGGTGCGCCAGTCGCGCTTGCCGGGCTGCGCGAGGCTGGGGTCGAGGAAGGCCGCGAGCTGCATCGCGAGCGTCGAGGCGCCGCGCGAGCGATCACCGGTCCGCCCCAAAGTCAGGCGCGCGCGGGCTGCGCTCGCGGTGGCGAGCCAGTCGACCCCGCCGTGCGACCAGAAGCGGCGGTCTTCACTCCGCACGACGGCGTCGCGTACGGCGGGGCTGATGTCCCCCAGCGGCACCCATGCGAGACGGCGGCGTTCGAAATCGACGCGTTCGCTGTCGAGCAATTGGCCGGTGCGGTCGTAGAGCCACGCCTCGCTGGGGCGCCAGTCGGCGCGGACGGTGGCGAAGTCGGGCATCGCGGGGGGGCGGGTGAGGAGGTGGGCGACGGTGACGAGGATGAGTGCGGCGAGGGCAAGCCATGCGAGCGCGTCGAGCCAGCTGCGTTTACGGGGCAAATCCATCGACTAAATTAGCGTGTGCTCCCGCGAAGGGGGGAGCCCATCTCCTGTGGGTTCAACCTTGCACCGGCCGGAGATGGGCCCCTGCCTTCGCAGGGGCACAGGGATAGAGAAGCGGAACCCACCTCCCCCGTTCGCATCAAGCGAAGTTGAGATGCTCGACACGAGCGGAAACAGGGGGCGGTGGCGGGTAAGCATCACGACCCCACGTTCGCCACCGTGACCGGCGCGTTCGGCCACTGGCCGCGGATTGCGGGCGAATACATCGCCTCGACCCGCGTCGGGGGCAGGGTGAAGCGGCCCGAGCCGTTCAATCGCACGACATATTCGACCGCGTGGGTGCCCGCGGGCATCCAGCCGAAATAGCCGCGCCAGCTGTCCTTGCCGCGCTCGACATAGCTCGGCTGCGCGCCGTCGCCGCCCGCTTGGCTGCCAAGCATTTCGGACTGGCCGCCGAGGTTGCCGACGATCGTCGCACCCGGCGCGATCGGGTCGCTCACCACGACCCACGTCCGCCCGGCCGCCGCGACGACCTCGATCCGTACCTTGATCACGTCGCCGCGCGTCAGCCGATCCTTGTTCGCCGCCTTGACGATACTCACCGAACGCTTGATCCGGTAGCCCGCGTTGAGCGGCTCCTTCAGGGGCACCGCGGCCTTGACGCTGACGGTGGCCCATGGCGCGCCGGTGCCGTCATGCTTGAGGCTCATCGTCGCGGCATTGAGCGCGACGCGGAGCGGCGACACGGGTTCGGCCGGAAGCGGCCAGCTTTGCGACGCGGTATCGCCGGCGAGGCCGATGTTGGTGACGCCGGTGATCGCGCTCGCCGGATAGAGGGTGGCGAAGCGGCGGACGGTCACGGCGCCCCAGGCGTTCGCCGGGGTGGTGTCCCAATGGCCTTTGCGCTGGCGCTGCGCGACGCCGACCATCAGCTTGCCCGCGTCATCCTCCCAGCCCTTGCGGCCGAGCACGGCTTCCAAGGCCTTGATCGCCATTTCGTCGCCGCTGGTCATCATCCACCAAGGCGCCTTCGCATCGTCGACGAGGTCGAGGCGCGTGCCTTCATAGACGAGCCGTTTGCGGAGTTCAGCCTCGGCCGCGGTGCGCAGCGCGGGAGCGTTCCGCACGCCCGGCGTCTTTTCGAGCGCGACGAGCCAGTCGGCGAGCGTGCCGGTCGCCATGTCGGCAGGCGCGACGTCGATCGCGGCGACGAGGCTCGCGCTCGACGCTTTGTTCCGCGCCAGCGCCGCCAGTGCCGCGATGCGCACCGGGCGGATGTCCCACGGGCCATAGCCCTTGCGCGTCAGCCGCCCTTCGACGACCGCCTGCAAGGCGTTGACCATCTTCGTTCTCGATGCTTCGGGGATCGCGAAGCCGTTCGCGGCAGTCACGCTCATCACATAGGCGGTGAGTTCGATCGAGCCTTCCATTCGCTCATTGGGCCAGTAACGCAGCAGCCCGTCGTCATCGAGATAGGTCGGCATCGCGCCCGCGAGCGCCTGCCAGCGTCCGACATCGCCGAGCGCGACCGCGCGCGACGTCTGCTGTTCGAAGCAGGTGTAGGGATAGGCGCTCATATAATCGCGCACCCCGGTGAGCGGCGGGGCGAGCGTGCCCGCGAGCGCGATATCGACATAGCCGCCGGGCAGCGCGCCCGTGGGGATCGCGATCGGCAGCGTTGTCGCAGGGCCGACGCGGAACAGGCTGGCGGCCCAGGTTTCGATCGGGACCGCGGGCTCGATCGTCTGTTCGAAGACAAGCCGGTCGCGCGCCTTGCCATTCTTCGATACCGCCTCGACGGTCCATTCGATCGGGCCGGTGGTCTCGGGCGCGGTCATCGACCAGCTGATCGGCACCGCGCCACCCGCGGGGATGGTGACGGTGAGCGGCGGCGCGGTCGCGATCGCCGGCGACAGCGTCGGGGTCGCGGTGACCTCCATCGCCTTGTCGGTGCCGTTACGGAGCGTGAAGCGCGCATCGTAAGTGTCGCCGGTGCGCACCAGTTCGGGCATGCCGGCGAAGACGCCGAGATCCTGCACGGTGCGGACGCTCGTTTCGCCGGTGCCGAAATATTGCGACCCGTCGGTCGCGATCGCGACGAGACGGAAGCCCGAGAGATTGTCGCTGAGCGGCACGTCGACGCTCGCGCGGCCCTTGGCGTCGAGCGGGACATGGCCTTTCCAGAGCAGCACGGGGCGGAAATCCTCGCGCGTCAGCCCCGAGAGGTCGCCGCCGCCCCCACCGCCGGGTTCGAGCGCCTTGCGGCCATAATGGCGCTTGCCGACCACCTGCATCTGCGCGGTCGAGGTGAGCACGTCGAGCGTGCGTTCGCCCATCATCGCCGAGAGGATTTCCCAGCTTTCGTTGGGCGCGAGCTGGAGCAAGGCCTCGTCGACCGCGGCAAAAGCGACGTCGGCGTTCTTCGGCGCCTTGCCGCCCGGTGTCTCGACCTCGATCTCGACTTTCGCGGTTTCGCGGACCGAATATGTCTCCTTGTCGGCCTTCACCTTGACGCCGAGCTGATGGCCTTCCCAGCCGACCTTGATCCGCGCGATGCCCATGCGGTAGGCGGGCTTGGCGAGATCGACCAAGGCGGTCGGCGGCGCGCCCTCGCTATTCTCGATCTTGAAGCCGGCCGCGCGCTTGAGCTTGCGGAACCAGCTTTCGCCGCCGGTGACACGCCCGCGCACCGCCATCACCGAGACATAAACGTCGGGGGCATAGGCCGCGGGCAGCTTGACCTTGACGACGGGGTTGGTGCCCTTCAGCGGCACGACAAAGCTGGAGAGGACGCCTTCGCGCTCGACGGTGACGAGCGCGGTCGCTTCGCGGAACGGCATGCGGACCTGGAATTTCGCGGTGTCGCCCGCGTCGTAACGCGGCTGTTCGGCGATCACGTCCATGCGATCGCCATTGTCGCCGCCGAACCACCAGTCGTCGTCGCCCGCGAGCCACACCGAGCGCACCGCGCGCGCCTCGTTGCCGTCGGCGTCCTGGGTGGTTGCGACGACGGTGACTTCGCCCGAAACGCCGGGCGCCATCGCGCAGCTCGCGCGGCCGAGCTTGTCGGTGGTCGCGCTGCATGTCGCGCCGAGGCGCGTGGTGCGCATCTGGTTGTCATAGGCGTAGAAGCCGCCGATCAGGCGGCGCCGCGCGGTGATAATCTCGCGGTTGTAGAGCGCGACGTCGACCCGCTGGCCGCGGATCGGCTTGCCCTCGAGGTCGAGCGCGATGAAATTGAGCCTGAGGTCGTTGTCGCGCATCAGCCAGCCGTCGGTCTTGACGCCCAGCCGGACCGCCGACGGGTAGAGCGTGATGCGGCGGCTCGAGGTCAGCGTCTCGCCATTCGCATCCTCATAATCCATTTCGGCGGCCATCAGCGTCGGTTCGGTGATCGGCTGGTCGACCGTGACGCTCGTCGTCGCGCTGCCATTGGCGTCGAGGGTGAGCGGGACCGAGCGCGCGAGCGGCAGGTCGGCCGACGGCGTATCGCCGCTGTCGTCGAGCTGGACGGTGCCTTCCTTGACCGGCTGGCCGTCGAAATCCCAGTCGCGATAATCCTCGGGCGGCGACCAGGTCGCGCGGAAATTGGTGCGCAGCTCGACGGGCATATTGGGGGCGGGGCCGCCCGAAAGATAGCCGACGAAGAGATTGAGCGGCACCGCGGCGGGGCGCACGAGCGCGGTTTTCGGGCCGGTGATCGTCGCCTTCATCGTCGGTAGACGATATTCGTCGACGCGGACCGACTGATTCGACCAGATCGTCTTGTCCTCGCCCTTCTTGTCTTTCGTCACGAAGACGAGTTCATAATCGCCCATCGGCGCCGAGGCGGGGACGTTCCAGACCGTCTCGCCGCTGCCGGTGGCGGGAATCGCGAACGGCATCTCGAATTCGGTGTCCGAGCCGCGGTGGACGAGGCGGAGCTTGCCCGCGAGCGGTTCGGGGGTGCGGAAGCCCAGCCCGACCGGGCGGCGCAGGATATGCTTCATGTGGACCGTTTCGCCCGCCTTGACGAGCGCGCGGTCGAAGACGGTGTGGAGGATGTCCGCCCGCTCCGACCAGCCATAGGGGAGGTCGAAGTCATAGGGGCGGATGCCCTTGCCCCAGTCGGTGAGCGTGAAGCTGAAATCGCCCTCCGCGCGCGCGCTGACCATCAGGGCGTGGCCTTCGCTTTTGGCCATGTCGGGATTTTCTTCGCAGCTCGAATAGGTTTCGGGCTCGGGCAGGCCCGACGGAAAGGCGAGGCGGCCCGCCTTGTCGGCGGTGCCGCGCGCGAGCAGGCGGCCGGTACAGCTGTCGGTGACGCGGATTTCGGCGCCCGATACGGGAAGCCCGGTGTCGAGCGCGGTCACCCACGCGAGCGAGCCTTCGCGGCCCCATTTGAAATGCACCGCCATGTTGGTGACGAGCGCGGAGGTCGCGACATAGCGCGTCTCGCGGCGGCCGAGCAGCGCGGCCCCGAGTTCGGGGCTCGCGATCTCGACGACATGGAAACCCTTTTCGGCGAGCGGGATGCCGACGACCTCGAATGCCTTGCCGCCGCCCGGCGGGGTCAGCTGCATATCGCGGCGTTCGCCGCCCGACGGGGCGCCGACGAACACCGATCTGGTGCCGGTGTAATTGACCGTGACATCTTTGCCCGCGGCGTTCTTTTCTTCACGAAAGTCACTGTCGTCGGCGTCGTCGACGCGGCGAAGCCAGCGCGCGATCGCGGCATCGTCGTCGCCGACGCGGAGCGCGGCCACGGGCATTTTGAGGTTCGACTGGACGAGGCTGGCTTCGACCCCGCGCACGGTGACGGGCAGGACGCCGCCCTCGCCGGCTTCGAGGATGCCGAATTCGGCGGCGAATTTGACCAGCGGCGGGGCGCGGTCGATGTGGAATTTCAGCGGGAAATTCGACTGGTTCTGCAGCTTGCGGCCGCTCTGGTCGGTGACGTTCGCGGGAAGCCGAAGCGTCGCGTCGACATTTTGCGGCAGCGGGCCGGTGAAGCGGACGGTGGTCAGCCAGTCGTCGTTTTTGTCGTCGTCGTCGATCCTGGGCGTCAGGCGCTTGCCGTCGGCGGTGTCGAGCGTCGCGGCGAGGATCGTCGCGCGCGATACGGGCGAGGCGAAGCTCAGCACGACATCCTTGATCGGGTTGCAGCCCGCCTGCGGGTTGACGCGGCTGCACGACATTTTGGCGGTGAAGGCGGGGCGCACGTCATAATCGAAGCGCTGATCGCGGCCCGCGGTGCGACCGGGAACGCCGGCTTGCGTAATGCGCGCGTCCCAGACGAGCGCCATCTCGCGGCCCGGCGGCAATGGCCGGCGGCATTTGACCGGGACGATGCGGTCGAGCGCGGCCTCGCGGTCCGCGCCCGCGGCGGGGAAGCGCTGCGGCAGGCCGGCGTCGTAGGTGAAGGACTGGCGCGACCAATTATTGTCGCCGAGCCCGGTCAATATTTCGGTCGCGGTTTCGCGCGGGAGGACGTCGAGCGGGATCTTCTCGCCGATGCCGTCGACCGAACAATAGCCGTAGCGACCGACCGAGGCGCGGTCGGCGGCGACGTTGGTCGCGACGAGAAAGATCTGGCTCTCCTCGATCCCGCCGCTCATGCCGCCGACGAGCACCGCGCGCGCCGAGGGGCCGCCGGTGTCGAGCGCGAAGCGGCTGTTGCCCGCGACCGCGATGCCGCGCGCGGTCTTGAGCCCGTCGCGCAGCTCGACGTGGCAGGCGAGCCCGCCGGGCAGCGGTTTGTCGAATTCGAGCACCCAGGTGCGCGTGTCGACCCAGCGGCCCGACGACGGAAGCTTGCAGTCGTTGGTGGCGGGCGCCGGCGCGCGCGGGTCGCCGAGCGGCACCATGTCTTCGGAGAAACGCAGCGTGAAGCGCGTGATCGTGCCGTCGCCGGTCCCCGAGCTGCCGGGAGTCGCGAGCGTGACCTGCGGGACGGTATCGGCGGTCGCGGTCGCGGCCATCGCGAGGGTGAGGGGCAGGATCAGCGCCAGTTTCGCCTTGCCGGCCAAGGCCGTAGCCAGCTTGCGCCATCCCTGCTGCATCGCGTCGTCTCCCCTTTGGCCCGGATATCTATCCTGCTGGAAACAGGGGCAAGAGTCCACCCGTCGCCGCGCGCTCAGCAGGGTGTGTCGCGGCGTGCGAAAAAGCTGTGACCACCGTCATAGGCAGCGCCGAATATCAGCGCGCGAGCATCGGCCCGAGCTTTTGTCCGGCAAAGATGTGGACGTGGAGGTGCGGGATTTCCTGATGGCTGTCGAGCCCGGTGTTGGCGAGCAGGCGGTAGCCGGGGGCGACGAGGCCCTGGTCGCGCGCGACTTTGCCGACCGCGCGGACGAAACCCGCGATTTCGGCGTCGCCGCCGCGCTCGGAGAAATCGTCCCAGCTGACGTAGGCGCCCTTGGGGATCACGAGGATGTGCAAGGGGGCTTGCGGGTTGATGTCGTGGAAGGCGAGCGCATACTCGTCCTCGTAAACCGTCTTCGACGGCAGTTCGCCGCGCAGGATGCGCGCGAAGATATTGCTGTCGTCATAGGGAAGCGTCGCGTCGATCGGCATGGGTGCGTTCCTATTGCTGGCGGCCGGCTTTTTCGGTGTGGCCCGAGGTGCCGTGGCGGCGGTCGAGTTCGGCGGCGATCATGTCCCACGACAGGCCGCGTTCGGCGAGCAGGATCGAGAGGTGGAAGACGAGGTCGCTCGCCTCGCCGATCAGTTCGGGATCGTCCTCGCTGACCGCCGCGATCACCGCTTCGACGGCTTCCTCGCCCAGTTTCTGCGCAATCTTGCCGCGGCCCTTGGCGGCGAGGCTCGCCACATAGGAGGCTTCGGCTTCGCCCGCCGCGAGCCGGTCGTGGATGACCGCTTCCAGCCGCCCCAGCGTTTCGCCCATTGCCTTGCTCATCGTGCGATCCTTTCGCCCCGGTCTGTGGCCCGCGTGCCTAGCCCCCCTCGATGGCTGCGACAAGCGGGCGAGCGCCGCCAAAAACTTACCGCGGCGGTAACCATATCGAAACGCCCTTTGGCCTAGTTTCCGACGCGCCGGGGGGCGTGATCAACTTTTAGCCGGAAGAAGACAATGAAAACTGGCACCCGCTCGCAGGTGTTTCTGGTCGCGACGGCCTCGGCGATCGCCTTGTCGGCGAGCCCCGCGATGGCGCAGGCCGACGGCGACGCGATCATCGTCACCGGCTCGCGCATCGCGAAGAGCGAGTTCACCAGCGCCGACCCCATCCAGGTGATCGACCCCCAAACGGCGAAACTTCAGGGGCAGGTCCAGCTGGCCGATGTCCTGCAATCCACGCCGGCGGCGCAGGGATCGATCCAGATTACCTCGGCAATCTCGAACCGTTTCGTCGCCAATGGCGGCAATGATGTGCAGACACTGTCGCTGCGCGGCCTCGGCGCCGAGCGCACGCTGGTGCTGATCAACGGCCGGCGTGCGGGCCCCGCGGGCATCCGCGGCTCGGTCGCGCCCTTCGATCTCAATGTGCTGCCGCTGTCGGTGGTCCGGCAGGTCGAAGTGCTGAAGACCGGCGCTTCGTCGATCTATGGCGCGGATGCGGTCGCGGGGGTGGTCAACATCCTGACCCGCGACGACCTCGACGGCTTCGAGGGCGGCGGCTTCTCGTCGATCACCGAACATGGCGGCGGCGAAAGCTATGGCGTCGATGCAAGCTTCGGCAAGACATTCGATCGCGGCCATATCTTTGCGACGGTCGATGTTTTTCGCCAGCAGAACCTCACCCGCCGCGATCGCGGTTTCCTGTTCTGCTCGGAAGAATATCTCAAGCGCGAGGCTGACGGCAGCCGCGCCGACATCGTCGATTTTCGCACCGGCCGCCCCGCGTGCAACAGCACGCAGGCGAATATGATCGTGTTCAGCGATTTCTCGGGGGTCGACGAAAACGGCTTTCCGACCTTCGGCCCCGGGCTGATCGCGCCGAACGGACAGGCGCTCTTCGCGGGGCAATATGGCAATGAGTTCGCGGGAGTCGGCATCCCGATCAATGCCTATAATCCGATCGGGGTGTTCGGGCCGGCCGATTTTTTCGGGGTCAATTTCGACGGTCCGTCGACCGGCGCGCTCAACCAGTTCGAGCCCGCCGAACAGGATATGGACGTCTTCTCGGGCGTGCGCCGGATCAGCACCTTCGTCGAGGGCGCCTATGATGTGACGGGCGGCATCACCGCCTATGGCGAATTCCTGTTCAGCAACCGCAAGTCGCACAACAATGGCGTCCAGCGGATCGAGCTCCAGCAGTTCACCGGCGCGTCGATGCTGCCCTTTTTCCTGTGTGACCCGACCGCTTATAATTGCGATCCCACCGACATGGGCGACCCGCTCAACGGCGAGTTCGGCGGCAATGTCATCCTGCGCCCCCGCGTGCTCGTGAAGTCCGAAAGCCAAGCCGACGTGGATTATTATCGCGGCGTACTCGGGCTGCGCGGCGAGTTGGGCGGCGGGTGGAAATGGGACGTCCATGGCCAGCACAGCCGCTCGGACGCGAGCTATACGCAGGACGTCATCTATCAGGATTCCATCGCGTCGCAGACGCTGCGCACGCGTTCGTGCGCCGGCACGACGACCGCGATCCGCGGCGCGGGGTGCATCGACATCGACTTTACCGACCCGCGCGTGCTGCGCGGCGATTTCACGCCCGAAGAGCGCGCCTTCCTGACGGGCCGCGAAACCGGCCGCACCTTGTTCAAGCAGACATCGGCCGAAGCGCTGCTGACGGGCAAGCTGTTCGCGCTGCCCGCCGGGCCGGTGGGCGCGGCGTTCGGCGCGAATATCCGCCGCGACGAAATCGACGACACGCCGGGCGAAGCGACGCGCGCGGGCAATGTCGCCAACTTCACGACCTCGGGCATCACCGCGGGGCGCACCGTGTCGAAGGAACTGTTCGGCGAAATCGAAGTGCCCTTGCTCGAAGGCGTGCCGATGATCGAGCGGCTGACGCTGTCGGGCGCGGCACGCTATACGCATGTCGAGGCGACCGCGCGGACGGGCGCGCGGGATGATTTCAGCGATACGACGTGGAAGGTCGGCGCCGACTGGGCGGTGACCGACTGGCTGCGTTTCCGCGGCACCTGGGGCACTTCGTTCCGCGCCCCGGCGCTGTTCGAACTGTTTCTGCAGGATCAGACGGGCTTTCTCGGCCAGCAGGACATCGACCCGTGCATCCAGAGCGCGGCGCGGCTCGCGGCGGGCGCCATCAGCCAGCGCATCTTCGACAATTGCGCCGCCGACGGGATCGCGCCGGATTATGCCGGCGGGATCGCCCCGGCGACGATCATCTCGGGCGGCGGACTCGGCCGGCTCGAGCCCGAAACCTCGACGGCGAAGACGGTGTCGGTGATTCTGACCCCCGATCTGTCGGGCGCGCTGTGGGGCGGGCTCAAGACGCGCCTCGCGGTCGATTATTTCGACATCAAGGTGAAAGACGAGATCACGCTGCTCGGCGCGGGCAACATCCTGACCAGCTGCTATGATTCGGAGACCTTCGCAAACGAACCCTTTTGCGGCCTGTTCACGCGCACGGCCGCGGGCCCGGACGCGCAGAGCGTCGCGGCGGTCACCGACCGCTATGTCAACATCAGCCGCCAGCGCAATCGCGGCGTCGACCTGTCGCTGGCGATCGATCAGGACCTCGGCAATCTGGGCGCACTGACGTTCCGCGCGCAGATGACCTGGCAGGTCCGGGACAAGGTCGAACTCTTCCCCGGCACCATCATCGACGACAATGGCAAGATCGGCAATCCGAAGTGGGTCGGCGATTTCAACCTCGGCTGGATGAAGGACGGCTGGACGCTGTTCTACGGGCTCGACGTCATAGGTGCCGCATCGAACGAGGAAGATCTGCTCCGCGCCCAGGGTGGCGACGCATGCCGTACCTCGAGCTTCCGGCCGGGCGGACGTTTCTGCCCCGACGTCAGCGTGCCTGCAACCTTCACTCATTCGCTGTCGCTGAGCCGCGATGTTGCCGACCGTTTCCGCATCACTCTGGGGGTCGCGAACCTGTTCGACACGCCGCCGCCGCGCGTATCGACCGTGGTGACCGCGACGCCGCCGGTGATCGGGCAGGCCCCGGCGTTCGGCACGCAATATGACTATCTGGGCCGGCGCTTCTTTCTGGGGGTGCGCGGGAAGATTTAAGCGGCTGCTTTGGGGTGGGGAGCGGACGTTGTCCTCGTCGTTGGCTGGCGACTATGATGCCCCTGAATCGCGTGCGAGCGAACGCTTAGTCTTCAATTCGA
>NZ_JAATIT010000002.1 GCF_011926545.1 Sphingopyxis italica
GCTCCGCTGCACAGGCCATTGCTTACACCGCGCTCATGCGCAACAAAGCTGCTGGGCTCTAATCCCGGCTGGTGGAAACCAGGGGGTCACGTCACGATCGCTCTACGCATTTCCTTTTCATCGTCAAAATAATGAAGCCTTCCTGCGCACACAATCGAAGTTTGAACTGGCGATTCTGAGAGAAAATTTGAAAGTAAAATCGATGCTGCGAGGCGTGCGTCACGCAAATTTCTCGTAGTTGAAGAAAGTTGCGTAGGAGACAGTTCGTCGAATCCATCGAGAATTAGCGTGGAGTACCCCGCTCTCCATGCCGAAACTAACCGATGGGGCGATGGGTGCCCCAATTTCGTAGCGTGTCTAATTAGGGCTTCCGACGGATCAGTTTGTCCAAAATGATCGCGAAGATTCAAATATATGGGAAATTGAGTGGTTTTATGATTTTCAAATAGAGAGTACATTTTATAGTAAATATGACGAAGAGCCATGCTCTTTCCCGCGCCGTAGTCGCCTATTATAGCGCCTCTATACCCGGGCGACTGAATCTTTTTGCATATATCGCTTACAGAAATTTCAGAATTTCCCGCGCGGTCGCAAAATCT
The DNA here is from genome assembly GCF_011926545.1 of Sphingopyxis italica. GTDB lineage: Bacteria > Pseudomonadota > Alphaproteobacteria > Sphingomonadales > Sphingomonadaceae > Sphingopyxis > Sphingopyxis italica. Next base: position 600 of record NZ_JAATIT010000002.1, read on the forward strand.
AACTTCGATGTACTCACTCAACGGGACATTTTTATCGTTATCATTGTCGGGATTCCGGATGCTCCCAAATGGATAATTCGAGCGAAGCCGAAGGAATTCTCTTGCGTCAAAAAGTCTATTGTAAAGCGATTCGAAACCGCAAACTTCGATCGGACATCTTGCCCTTGCTCGTCCCTTGACCCCCTCTTCGATCTGATCCGCAGTTGGCGGTTCCGCAGTAACAATCCATATTTTAACATTATGGGTTGGCTTTTCTCGGCGAATCTTCCCAACTAATTCTGAGCTTTTTCTGATATCATTTTTTACCTTGTCGGTTTTCTTCGATACTGTAGCCTCAAAAATATGAACGCATTCCCCATCGTCGAAAAGCCCATCGCGTTCGCGACCGTCTGCATATCTGCTGTCGTTTGGGTTAACCCCAGGGAAAAGTTGTTTAGCAATTTTTCTGACCTCTTCTTCAAAGGCAGCATCGTTGCTAATGTTCATGTCTCTTTACCCTCCATCGCATAATGGGTAATTGAATATGGGCCGTTCCTGCTTTTGGCAACAGCAGCCTCGATTAACCCGTCAGGATGAGTTTACGCAGGGCATGATCATAATCACCGGCGATGTCATCCTCACTCCCGAACATCGCGAGCGCATGATCGCGCTCGGCGCCGAGCATAGTGCGCGGTCGCGCGGCGAGGCGGGGTGTCTGGCGCATCATTGCCATGTCGATGTCGAAAACCCCGACCGGCTGATGTTCGTCGAGGAGTGGGAGAGCGTCGATGCGGTCCGCGCCCATTTTGCGCTGCCCGCGGCGCGCGACTTCGTCGCCGACATGCGCGCGCTGTCGCCGCATCCGCCGGTGATCCGGATTTATGCTGCCGAGGATATTACTGCGAAGTTGATGGGCTGAATCTCCCCTCCCACTTGTGGGAGGGGTCGGGGGAGGGCATGTGTCCTTCGTGCGGAGAGGCAACAGGCCCTCCCCAAACCCCTCCCGTAAACGGGAGGGGCTTCTTACTTCCCCAGCAGCGGCGCCAGATATTGGCCGGTGAAGCTGCGCTTCGCCTTCACCACCTGTTCGGGCGTTCCCGCCGCGACGATCTCGCCGCCCTTGACCCCGCCTTCGGGGCCGAGGTCGAGGATATAGTCGGCGGTCTTGATGACGTCGAGGTTATGCTCGATCACCACGACGCTGTTGCCCTGGTCGACGAGCGCCTGGAGCACTTCGAGCAGCTTGCGCACATCCTCGAAATGCAGGCCGGTGGTCGGCTCGTCGAGGATGTAGAGCGTCTGCCCGGTCGAGCGGCGCGACAATTCCTTGGCGAGCTTGACGCGCTGCGCCTCGCCCCCCGACAGCGTCGTCGCCTGTTGCCCGACCTTGATATAGCCGAGCCCGACGCGGACGAGCATCGCCATCTTGTCGCGGATCGCGGGCACCGCCTTGAAGAAGTCCGCCGCATCCTCGACCGTCATGTCGAGCACGTCGGCGATGCTCATCCCCTTGAACTTCACCTCCAGCGTTTCGCGGTTGTAGCGTTTGCCGTGGCACGTCTCGCACGTCACATAGACGTCGGGCAGGAAGTGCATCTCGATCTTGATCAGCCCGTCGCCGGTGCAGGTCTCGCACCGCCCGCCCTTGACGTTGAAGCTGAAGCGCCCCGGCTTGTACCCGCGCGCCTGGCTTTCGGGCAGCCCCGCGAACCAGTCGCGGATGATCGTGAAGGCGCCGGTATAAGTCGCGGGGTTGCTGCGCGGCGTGCGGCCGATCGGCGACTGGTCGATGTCGATGACCTTGTCGCAATGTTCGAGCCCTTTGAGGCTGTCGTGCGGTCCCGCGACCATCCGCGCGCCGTTGAGCACGCGCGCCGCGCTGGCGTAGAGTGTGTCGATGATCAGGCTCGACTTGCCCGACCCCGACAGGCCGGTGACGCAGGTGAAGGTGCCGAGCGGGATCTTCGCGGTGACATTCTGCAGATTGTTCGCCCGCGCGCCCTTGAGCACGAGGTCGAAGCCGTTACCGGGACGGCGGTGCTTCGGCACCTCGATCTTCTTCGCGCCGGTCAGATACGCCGCGGTCAGGCTCTTCGTGTTCTTGAGCACCTCGTCGAGCGATCCCTCGGCGACGATCTCGCCGCCGTGGACGCCCGCGCCGGGGCCCATGTCGACGACATAATCGGCGTGGCGGATCGCATCCTCGTCATGCTCGACGACGATGACGGTGTTGCCGAGGTCGCGGAGGCGCTTCAAGGTCGCGAGCAGCCGGTCGTTGTCGCGCTGATGCAGCCCGATGCTTGGTTCGTCGAGGACGTAGAGCACGCCTGACAGCCCCGAGCCGATTTGCGAGGCGAGGCGGATGCGCTGACTCTCACCGCCGCTGAGCGTGCCGCTGGTGCGGTTGAGATTGAGATAGTCGAGCCCGACATTGTTGAGGAAGCCGAGCCGCTCGTTGATCTCTTTCAGGATCGCTTTCGCAATCTGTTTCTGCGTGTCGTTCAGCTTTTCCTCGAGGGTGCTGAACCAGTTCAGCGCGTCGGCGACCGAGCGCTGCGCCGACATGCTGATGTCCTCGCCCGCGATCTTCACCGCGAGCGGTTCGGGGCGCAGCCGCGCGCCATGGCAGGTCTCGCACGGATGCGGCGCCTGATATTTGCTCAGCTCCTCGCGCATCCACGCGCTTTCGGTCTGCAGCAGGCGGCGGTTGAGATTGCCGATGACGCCCTCGAACGCCTTGTGCGTCGTATAGCTGCGGCGTCCGTCCTTGAAGGTCAACTCGACGGGCTTGCCGCCGCTGCCATAGAGGATGATGAGTTGAACCTCGCCCGGCAAATCCTGCCACGGCGTCGTCAGGTCGAAGCCGTACGCTTTGCCGAGGCTTTCGAGCACCTGCATATAGTAAGGCGAGGGCGGGTTCGATTTCGCCCACGGCACGACCGCGCCCTTTTTCAGGCTCAGCGCATGGTTGGGGACGACGAGGTCGGGGTCGAACTCCTGCCGCTCGCCGAGCCCGTCGCACGCGGGGCAGGCGCCCTGCGGCGCGTTGAAGCTGAACAGCCGCGGCTCGATCTCGGCGATCGTGAAGCCCGAGACGGGGCAGGCGAATTTCTCGGAGAAAATCAGGCGGTTGGCGGGGATGCCCGCGCCCTTCATCGCGCCGCCGGTGTCCTCCTCCTCGCGCCCCGGTACCGGGCCGTCGGCGAGGTCGACATAGGCGAGACCTTCGGCAAGTTTCAGCGCGGTCTCGAAGCTGTCGGCGAGCCGCGTTTCGAGGCCTTCGCGCACCGCGACGCGGTCGACGACGACCTCGATGTCATGCTTGTATTTCTTGTCGAGGCTGGGCGCCTCGCCGATCTCGTAGAATTCGCCGTCGATGCGGACGCGCGTGAAGCCGTCCTTCTGCCACTGCGCAAGTTCCTTCTTATACTCGCCCTTGCGGCCGCGGACGACGGGCGCGAGCAGATAGGCGCGGGTGCCTTCGGGCAGTTCCATCACGCGATCGACCATCTGGCTGACCGTCTGCGCCGAAATCGGTTCGCCGGTGGCGGGCGAATAGGGAATGCCGACGCGCGCCCAGAGCAGGCGCATATAGTCGTAGATCTCGGTCACCGTCGCGACGGTCGAGCGCGGGTTGCGCGAGGTCGTCTTCTGCTCGATGCTGATCGCCGGCGACAGCCCGTCGATATGCTCGACATCGGGCTTCTGCATCATTTCGAGGAACTGGCGCGCGTAGGCCGACAGGCTCTCGACATAGCGCCGCTGTCCCTCGGCATAGATGGTGTCGAAGGCGAGTGACGATTTGCCGCTGCCCGACAGACCGGTGATGACGATCAGCGCGTCGCGCGGCAGGTCGACGTCGACGCCCTTGAGATTATGCTCGCGCGCGCCGCGAACCTTGATGTGGGTCAGCATTGGGAAAACCCATGCTGACGGAAAATATGGGTGAGACTCATGGGAGGGGTTTGTTCCAGATTTGTTCTGATGGCGCAAGAGCGGTTTGCGCCCGTTCGCCGCATAGATAGGGGGCCGGATGCGACGCCGCAATGCGGGTGTTTCCACCAACCCCACAAAGGCTTCGACCAGCGTCGGCCCGCTCGCTTGACCCTTCGTCCCGGCAGGCGGACAAATACGCCATGCGCGCCGCCTTGATCGGACGGCGCCGGGGAATGGGAGACTGGGGATATGAAGAATTTTACTTCGAGCGTCGCGGGACTGGCGATTGCGGCAGCGTTGATTGCGACGCCCACCATGGCGAATGATGTAAATGCGCGCGGTGCTCTCAAGGCGGCGGCGGAAACGGGCGAAGGCGATGCTTCGGCGGAAGGCGCGCTGACGGCGCTGACCTTCGGCAAATGGGGCGTCGACCTCGGCGCGCGCGACACGTCGGTGAAGCCGGGCGACGATTTCGACAAATATGCCAACGGCGGCTGGTTCGCCCGAACCGAGATCCCGGCCGACCAAGCCTCGGCGGGGGTCGATTATGACGTCTATAATCTGACCCAGCGCCAGCTTCGCCAGCTTGTCACAAGCGCGCCCGCGGCGAGCCAGGTCGGCGGCCTTTACCAGAGCTTCATGGACGACGCGCGGGTCGAGGCGCTGGGCACAAAGCCGCTAATGGCCGACATCGCCGCGGTCGCCGTGATCAAGGACAAGAGCGCGATGGCGCGCTTCATGGGCGGCACCCAAGGGACGTTCGGTTCGACGATCGTCAGCGGCGGGCCCTATGCCGACACCGCCGATCCGACGGTCAATGTGCTGTGGCTGGGGCAGGCGGGGATCGGCCTGCCCGAGCGCGACTATTATCTCAATGACAGTTTCAAGCCGCAGCGCGATGCCTATCGCGCCTATATCGCGCGCACGATGAAGATGGCGGGTAATGCCGACCCCGAAAAAGCCGCCGATGCGATCATGGCGTTCGAGACCGAGATCGCGAAAGTCAGCTGGGCGATCGCCGACCGCCGTGACATCGGCAAGATCAACAACCCGATGTCGTCGGACGAGCTTGCCGCCTATGCGCCGGGGCTCGACTGGAAGGCGTGGTTCGCCGGCGCCGGCATTGCGCCGCAGAAACGTATCATCGTTAACGAAAAGACCGCGGTACGCGACATCGCGGCGCTCTATGCCAAAACCCCGCTCGACACGATCAAGCTGTGGCAGCAGTTCCACGTCGCCGACAATGCCGCGCCCTATCTCGACAAGGCGTTCGTCGACAGCCGTTTCGAATATACGAAGGCGCTGAGCGGGGTGGGCGAACTGCGCCCACGCTGGAAGCGCGGGTTGACGCTGGTGGACGGGAGCCTCGGCGAACTGGTCGGCGAAACCTATTCGAAGCAATATTTTCCGGCGAGCGCGAAGGCGAAGATGGAGGTGCTCGTCGCCAATCTGAAGCTTGCGATGGGCGATCGCATCCGGGCCAACAGCTGGATGGCGCCCGCGACGAAGGATGCGGCGCTGGCGAAGCTCGCGAAGATGGACGTCATGGTCGGCTATCCCGACAAATGGCGCGACTATTCGGCGCTGAAGATCGACCCCGCCGATCTTTACGGCAATGTGAAGCGCAGCGCCGCCTTCGAATATGCCTATGCGCTGTCGGACCTTAATAAACCGGTCGATCGCAAGAAATGGGCGATGAATCCGCAGACGGTGAACGCCTATAATGGCGGACTGGAGAACAAGATCGTGTTCCCGGCGGGAATCCTGCAGGCGCCCTATTTCAGCGAGAGCGTCGACGATGCGGTCAATTACGGCGCGATCGGTGCGGTGATCGGCCATGAAATCACGCATGGTTTCGACGATCAGGGCCGCAAGATCGACGCCGAGGGCGCGGTGCGCGACTGGTGGACGGCGGAGGACGCGGCGCGCTTCGATGCCCAGGCAAAGGCGTTCGGCGCGCAATATGCGACTTATGAGGCCGCGCCGGGCGCCTTCATCAATCCCGACCTGACGATGGGCGAGAATATCGCCGATCTGGCGGGGCTCGAGGTCGCATACGACGCCTATCACCGCTCGCTGGGCGGCAAGGAAGCGCCGGTGATCGATGGGCTGACCGGCGATCAGCGCTTCTTCCTCGCTTTTGCGCAGGCATGGCGTGACAAGGCGCGCGAGGATGCGATCAAGCAGCAGGTCGCGAGCGATCCGCACAGCCCGGCGCGCTGGCGCATCATCGGGCCCGTGCGCAATGTCGATGCGTGGTACAAGGCGTTTGGCGTTGAAGCGGGCGCAAAATATTATCTGACGCCCGAGGCGCGCACGAAAATCTGGTAGTCCTGAGGCCCCTTTCTCAGGATCGGGCGGGGGCGGCTTCGTGCCGTCCCCGTACCGCCATCACGGTGAGCGAGAGTGCGGCGCCGACGATCACGAACAGCGCGGGGAAGCCGCCGAGCACCGACATCATGCGGATGCCGTCGAGCCCGCCGCCCGCGACGAGAACCAGCGCGACAAGGCCGACGGTCACGCCCCACACCGCCTGCACCCACAAGGGCGCTTCGGGGCGTTCGGGGGAGATGCCGTGCGTCGACAGCGCGCTCATCGCCGACACATTGGCGTCGGCGCCCGCGACGTAAGAGAGGAAGATCGCGAACAGCACGATCGCCGCGACGACGGGGCCTCCGCCGAGCGCACTGAACAGGCGGAACAGCACGGGATCGGGGCCCTGCGCGGTAAGGATCGCATAGAGGCCGGCGCCGCTTTGCTGGTCGAGCGCGATCGTCGCGCCGGCGATCGCGGTCATCCACACCGCGCCGAACAGCGACGGCAGGATCAGGTTGTACAGGATGAAGGCGCGCACGCTGTATCCGACGGCGAGACGGCCGAGGAAGAGCGCGGTGACCGGCGCCCAGGCGAACCAGTTGGCCCAGTTGAAGATCGTCCATTGGCGGTGCCAGTCGGTGTCGACGTCGAGGCCGAGGTTGCGGGGGAGGAAGGTCTGGAAGTAATCGAAGGTGCCGCGGAGCGCGAGCTCGAGCATCGAGGCGGTGGGGCCAGCGAGCAGGACGAAGGCGATGATCGCGAAGAAAATCCAGGTGTTGAGCACCGAAAGGCCGGCGATGCCCTTTTGTACGCCGGTCGCTGCCGAGATGAGGAAGCTCGCGACGATCGCCGCCGCGATCGCCCAGCGCAGTGCGGTGCCGCCGTCGAAACCGCCGATCCCCTCGACCCCGCCGGCGAGCGCGAGCAGGCCGGCGCCGAGCGAGGCGGCCATGCCGGCGACGAGCGCGTAGAGGCAGATGATGTCGATCCCGGTGCCGACGGGGCCATGCGCGCGCTGGCCGAGCAGGGGGACGAAGAGCGACGACAGGCTGAACGGTTCGCGGCGGTTGTAATAGACGAGCGCGAAGGCGAGCCCGGCGACGGTGTAGATGGCGTAGGGCGTCAGCGTCCAGTGGAGGAACATCGTCGACATGGCGAAGGTCGCGGCGGCGTCGCTGCCGGGTTCGAGCCCCAGCATTGCGGGCGGATCGTTGAGATGGAACAAGGGCTCGGCCGCGCCCCAGAAAAGGATGCCGGTCGCGATCGTGGTGCAGAGCGTCACCGCGAACCAGCGCCAGCGCGAGAGGATGGGCGCGGCGTCCGGCCCCCCGATGATCCGCCCGCCGAGCGGCGAGAGCGCGATGCCCGCGAGCAGCGCGAGAAAGCCGATCCCGGCCCAGGCGAAGAGCGGCGAGAAATTGCCGAGAATCCAGTCGTTGATCGCGGTTTCTGCCGCGAGCACGGCCGGCCCCTGCCACAGGCTGAGGATGACGGCGGCGAGAAGCACCGCGAGCGGCGTGAAGAATACCGGGCGATTGAGCGGGTGTTTCGGGAGTGCTGGCAAAGGGTCGGCCGATCGGACAGGATGGAGGCGTCCAGCATGGCGGCTGCCCGATCCGAGGTCAATTCGGGCGGAACGGTCCACCGGGCCACGCGTTCGATCGCCGGAACCGATATTTTGAAGGAGTGACTTCGATGACCAGAAGGATTTGGACGGCGGCCGCCGCCTTCGCGCTGCTCGCTTCGGGCCAGGCGATGGCCTGGCAGACGCCCGAGGCGGCACCGGCAGCCGAACCCGCCCCCGCACCCGAAGCCGCCGGAGAAGAGACGGCACCCGACGGCACGACGCCCGAGGAGCGCGCGAATACCGCGCGGCTCAACGCCGCGCAGGCCTCGCGCGCCCGCGCCGACAATACGACCTATGCGCAGGAAGTGTCGGCGGCGCAGCAGCAGGTGGCGCACGACCAGCAGGTCTATACCGACGAAACCGCGGCCTATGAGGCCGAAAAGGCGCGCGTCGCCGCCATGTCGGCCGAAGAACGGATCCAATGGGAAGCCGATGCCGCGGCGTGCAAGGCGGGCGATACGACGCGCTGCGCGCCGCCCGCGCCGGTGCCGCCGCAGTAGGGGTGGAGCGCGATCTTTTTTTTGATCGTCATCCCGGAAGGCCGGGACCTCGCCGGTGCGTCAACACGATAGGGTGAGATCCCGGCCTTCGCCGGGATGACGGAAGAGAGGCGACGTCTTTCGTTCAAAGATGATCAGGGTCGAAAGAGCTTGGGTCGAGGCCGATAAGGCTCTCCCCTGAAGGGGAGGAGCCTGATTTTATTGCGGGTTGGATGGGTGGGTCGGCGCTGTGCATTGTCGGCGGATTCATGCCATTGCTTTCGGGGGTGACCGTTTCGAGCGGATCGGGGAAGCGGCCGCCATATCGATAGCCGTCGTGGGCGGGTTCGGGGGCGAGCTCGGCCGGCGGCGGTGCGTCGATCTCGACGGCGCCCAGCTCGCGAAAGGCGCCGTCCATCCTCGGCTCGCGTTCGGCGCGGAGCCTGGCCGCGACTCCATAGCTGTCGGGGCATCCGATGCACGGCGCGGCGGTCGCGCCCTGCCGCACGCGCGCGTCCGGATTGGCGCTGTACTGCGTGAAGGAGGCGGAATCAGCGCCCCCGCGAACTGCCGCGAGCGGCTTGGCGACCGTTTCGCCCAGCAGCAGCCCGATGAGCGTTCCGGCGAGCGCAAGCAAGAGCAAGCGGACCAGAATTTCGCCGCCGCGCCGACTCGCCGCGAAAGATAATTTCCACGCCACCGGCTGATTTGGCCCCAAGCGCGCGCGCGATGCAAGCTTGGCGCCATGATATTGCCCCGCCGTCGGCCATTCGTCGACGGCTGGAAGCATTTCGTCCGTAAATCGAGCGGCCGTTCGCCCCGATCGATCCAAGGATGAATCCCGTGGCGTCCAGGGCGTATCACCCGTGTTGCGGGATATCGGAAGACGGTCTCCCCGGTCCGCGATCCGGTATCCCGCATCCCTTGTAGAGAGGACTCCCCCATGGCGAAACTTTCACTCATGCTGCTGGCGGCGCCGCTGGCGACGGCCGGCTTTTCCCTTCCCGCCGCGGCGACCCCCGCGGCCGGCGACGATGGCGAGCGGCGCACCGCGATCGTCCGATATGACGATCTGAACCTGTCGAGCGTCGAGGGACGCGAGCGGCTGACCACGCGCGTAAAATATGCGGTCCGGAAGGTCTGCGGCAGCCGGCCGCAAAATCGTCCCAGCCTGCGCGAGCGTGGCGCCTCCAACCGCTGCGAAGATACGGCCATGGCCGACGCCGATACGAAGCTGGCGGCGCTGTTCAACGGCGAGGGCGCCCGCTACGCCGATCGCGGCAGGATCGTCATCCTCTCCGCTCCCTGACGACCCCGACCATATGTGTCCCAAGAAGGCGGTCATGCCCCAGCGGCATGACCGTCCTTTTTTCAGTCGGGAGCGGACATTGCGCCTTAAAATATCCGTTCGCATCGAGCGAAGTCGAGATGCCCCTCGGGCTAAGCGTTCTTTCGATGGGTGTCTCGACTTCGCTCGACACGAACGGAACATGGGAATATCCGCTGCCGATTGCGGACGTTCAGCTTCATGATCATCTGGGCACCACACAAATTGGCCGGGGACAAGATTTGAGGACTGTAAAGGAAATCGGTGGGGCGGTTCTCTGCCTCCTAATTGTTTGCGCTGCATACTGGCTCATGACAATCTCCGCCGACGTCGCATTTTGCCCGGATATTAAGATCCAAATCGGCGACCCTGTGCCTGACCATGGATGCCGAACGGATGTGCTGGCTGCAGCCCTATATTATGGAGCGCCCATCGTCGGTGTCGCATTGATGGCCTTAATCTATTGGGCGCTTAGAGACCGTGGAGACAGCTAGTTTGGATGTGTCGGGATCCCGGCGGCTGTAGTACGAACGTCCGCTCTTCAACCCAAAGCCGATGTTTTCCGGCGAGCTCGCGGCACCGCCGCTCTTTTCGTCAGGCGTGCATGATCGCCTTGACGTCGTGGAGGTAGGTGCGGCCGATGCGGTGGACACCGCCGTCGCCCAGGTCGACGCTCCACGCGCCGTCGCCATGATGCTTCAATCCGACGATTCCTTCGCGGCGGATCATCTTCGACCGGTGGATTCGCATGAACTGGTCGGGGTTCATGCGCGCTTCCAGCGACTTGATCGTCTGGTGGATCAGCCAGCTGCGGCCGCCGACGTGAAGGCGCATATAGTCGCGCTCGGCCTCGATCAGATCGACCTGGCCGGCATCGATCCGCAGCATCTCGCCGCGGTTCTGGACCCAGAATTCGTTGATCCACTTGCTCTTTTGCGCCGGCGCCCGCTCGGTCGCGCGCCATTCGCGAACGCGCGACAAAGCGCGGGCGAGGCGATCGGGGGACACCGGCTTGAGCAGATAATCGACCGCCGCGACGTCGAACGCCGCCACGGCATAGCGATCGAAGGCGGTGACGAAGACGACCGCGGGCGGATTGTCCATGGCCTCGATCGCCGCGGCGACCTCCAGCCCGTTGAGATCGGGCATCGCGATGTCGCAGAGCAGGAGGTCGGGCGCGAGCGCGTCGACCATGCGCAGCGCCGAGGCGCCGTCGCTGGCGGTGCCGACGAGGGCGACGCCATCCTGTTGCCCGGCGAGGATTTGCAGGCGCTCGATCGCCAGCGGTTCATCATCGACGATGAGGGTGCGAAGTGTTTGCAGCATCTTAACAAGCCTCCCGTGCCAGTGGCAGCCAGAGCGAAACGACGAAGCCGCCATCGTCGGACGGCCCCCATTCGCAACCCGCGGTGGGGCCATAGCGCGTCAGCAGGCGCTCGCGGACATTGCCGAGGCCGAGTCCGGTGCCCGAAGCGGGAACTGGCGCCTTGGGGTCGATGTCGTTTTCGATGCGCAGGATGAGCAGGCCATATTCGGCGCTGGCGGTCAGGCGGATCGCGATCTTTCCCTTGCTGGGCGAAACGCCATATTTGATCGCATTTTCGATGATCGGTTGCAGGATCAGCACCGGAACGCAGGCGTTTTTGAGCTCGTCGGGCATCGCCACTTCGACCTGAAGCCGGTCGGGAAAGCGCGTCTGTTCGATATCGAGATAGAGACGCTGAAGCGCGATCTCCTCGTCGAGGCTGACGAGCTGTTCGGGATCGACCGCCAGGCTCGAGCGCAGGAAGGACGCGAGGTTCATAATCATCGTCTCGGCCTCGCTCTTCGACCCCTTGAGCACCAGCGTCGACAGCGAATTGAGCGTGTTGAAGAGGAAGTGCGGATTGACCTGATAATGGAGCGCGCGGAGCTGCGCGGTCTGCGCTTCGATCCGGAAATGATTGGCGCGCCGTTCGACCGCGCGCATTTCATTGGCATAGCCGAAGGCGACGTAAAGCGCGGCCCAGACGGCGAAGAAGAAATACCAGCGGATCGAGCTGTCGAGGATCAGTACCATTTCCCACGCGACGGGGAATTTCGACTGCACTTCCTCGATGATCTTCGCGGTATCGGGCGCGGGAAACCAATAGAAGAAGACGAAGAGGTTGATCGTGGCATAGACGACGACGAGCGGGATGGCAGCGCCCAAAGCGGCGGCAAGGCGCGCGCCGAAGCTTTGCGGCTGGGCGCGCTGGAGCAGCTGATAGAGGACGAAGGTGCATAATATGCCCGCGATGACGACGATCGCGCGGCGGCCGGCATAGGACCATTGTTCGGGCGCGCCCGTCAGCATCGCGAGGCCCGTGGTGATCAGGAAATAGATCAGCCACATCGCGATGATCGACCCGATCGCGACGCGCGGGTTGACGCGGGCGTCGGAGGCGCGCCAGTCGGGCGCCGCCGCCAGCATTTTCGCGCGCTGGTCGCGCAGCGCGTCTTTACGGTTTGTCACATTCATTGACGTTGCTTTAGCGGCAAAAGCCGGTCGATGGCTAGCGGGCGCCGGGCCGCCAGTCGAAGCTGCGCGCGCCTTGGTCGAAAGGGGCCGGCGTAAAGCGTTGAGCTCGAATTTGAGCTACCTATCCCGTTCGTGTCGAGCGAAGTCGAGACACCCGTCGGAACGGCGCGAGATCGAGGGGCATCTCGACTTCGGCGCGGGCCGAAGTTTATCCTGAGCGCCTGCCAAGGCAGTCGAAGGGCTCGATGCGAACGGATTCAGGGTGGCGCGGATTGACGGCGCGGTTCAGGTCGCCGGTTGCGGCAGCGTGCGGCGCCAGCCCCCGCGCCGGTAGATCGCCCACGCCATCGCGAGCGAGGCGAGCGACGACAAGGGAAAGCTCCACCACAGGATGTCGCTGCCGACCGTTGGATAGCCGAAATAATAGATGCCGAGGCGGATCGGGAACATCGACAGGAAGAGGATGACGAGCGGCGGCACGACCGAGCCGTTGGCGCGCAGCGTGCTGATCAGCACGATCGTCGTGCCGAAGGGCAGGAAGGTCCAGGTCGCGATCAGCTGAATATTGCGCGCGACGTCGATCGCGGGGCTTTCGCTGCCGAGGAAGAGCGCGAGCGCGGCGCGGTCGAAGATCAGGAGGAGGACGATCAGCACCCCGGTCATCGCGAGGTTGATTGCGATGCCGCTGTTCGTCACCGAGGCGACGCGGTCCCAGCGGTTCGCGCCGATATTCTGCGCCGCCATCGAGCTGACCGCCGCGCCGACCGCGAGCGCGGGCATCTGGATATAGTTCCAGAGCTGAAGCGTCGCGCCATAGGCGGCGGCGGTGACGAGCCCCTCGCGATTGACGAGGCCGACCATCACGAGCCCGGCGCCCGAGATGACGAGCATCTGCGCGCCCATCGGCAGCCCGCGGCCGATGATGAAGCGCAGTTCGGACCATTTGGGGTAGAGATAGGCGAGTTCGTGGCCGCGGAGGCGGAGGACGTGGTTCTTCGCGTAGAACCAGCCGATCATGCCCGCGAGGCTGATCGTGCCGGCGGCGGCGGTCGCGAGCGCGCTGCCCGCGATGCCGAGGCGCGGGAAGGGGCCGAGGCCGAGGATCAGCACGGGGTTGAAGATAATGTCGAGCACGACCGCGAGGATCATGAAGCGGAGCGGCGTCACCGCGTCGCCGGCGCCGCGCGACGCCATCATCAGCGTCACGCTGAGCATCGAGGCGGGGACGGCGAGGAAGGTGACGCGGAGGTAATCATGCGCGAGTGCGAAAGCCTCGGGCGGGGTTTCGAGCCAGCCGAGGATGCGATCCGACGCGAACCAGCCGACGATCGCGATGACGACCGAGAAGATCAACGCAAGGCCGATGACGCCGCCGGTCGCGCGGCGCGCGGCGTCGATATCGCCGCGGCCCATCGACTGGCCGATGAGCACCGTCGCCGCCATGCCGAAGCCGAAAAAGGCGCCGAACATCAGGAACATGATGATGTTGGCGTTGGCGGTCGCGGCGAGGGCGCTGTTGCCAAGGAATTGCCCGACCCAGATCGCGTTCACCGAGCCCGACAATGTCTGGAGAATGTTCGACGCGAGCGTCGGCAGCGCGAAGAGGATCAGCGTTTTGGTGATCGGACCCTGGGTGAGATCCATCCGCCCGCCGCCGCGCGCGGTCTGGCGCGGCGGGACCGGGCTCGCGGCGGGGTCGGCGGCCGCCGCGACGGGCGTCGGCGTGACGGGAGCTTCGCCGCCCGTCACCCCAGGCGGGCCAGTGCGGCGGTCAGGCGGTCGGCTTCGGCCTCCTTGGCGGCGTGGTCGGCGCGCGCCTTTTCGACCGCTTCGGGCTTGGCGCGCTCGACGAACGACGGGTTGTTCAGGCGGCCGGCGAGGCCATCGCGTTCCTTTGCCGCGGCGGCGAGCGCCTTGGTCAGGCGGTCGCGTTCGGCGGCGATGTCGATCACGCCTTCGAGCGGCACGGTGATCGTCTCGCCCTCGACGACGAGCTGCGCCGACGCGCCCGCGGGGGCGGGGTCGAAGCTGACGTTTTCGAGACGCGCGAGGCGGTCGAGCTGCGCGGCGAGCTTGTCGGTGCGGGGCTTCAGCGACGCCGGGAAATGCGCGGTCAGGCGCGCGCCGGGCGGCAAGCCGAGTTCGGCCTTGGCGGTGCGCAGCTCGCTGACGAGCTTGATCAGCCAGTCGATGTCGGCGCTGGCGTCGGCGTCGCGCGCCGCGTTTGGCGCGGGCCATTTGGCGGTGATCAGCGGATAATCGGCGCGGTCGCCGAGCCCTGTCCAAAGTTCTTCGGTGATGAAGGGCATGAAGGGGTGGAGCATGACGAGGATCTGGTCGAGCACCCAGCCGGCAACGGCCTTGGTCTCATCGTCGATCGCGCCCTTGATCAGCTCCAGATACCAGTCGCAAAAACGGTCCCACGCGAAGCTGTAGATCGCGTTCGCGGCCTCGTCGAAGCGATAGGCGGCGAAGGCGGTTTCCATCGCGGCGACGGTCGCGGCGACCTCGCCGATGATCCAGCGGTTGACGGGGAGCGTCGCGGGCGGCGCTTCGAAGCTGGTCGAGGCCGAAATGCCATTGGCTTCGCAGAAGCGCGCGGCGTTCCAAAGCTTGGTCGCGAAGTTGCGATAGCCCGCGAGGCGCGCGTCATCCATCTTGATGTCGCGGCCCTGGCTTTCCATCGCCGCCATGAAAAAGCGCAGCGCATCAGCGCCATATTGGTCGATCAGCCCGAGCGGGTCGACGACATTGCCCTTCGACTTCGACATCTTCGCGCCGTCGGGCGCGCGGACGAGGCCGTGGAGGTAGAGCGTCTTCCACGGCACGTCGCCCATGAACTCCATCCCCTGCATCGCCATGCGCGCATCCCAGAAGAAGAGAATGTCGAAGCCGGAGATGAGGACGTCGTTGGGGTAATGGCGTTTGACGAGGTCGCTGTCCTCGGGCCAGCCGAGCGTCGCGAAAGGCCAGAGGGCGGAGGAGAACCAGGTGTCGAGGACGTCCTCGTCGCGGGTGAGGGCGACGCCGGCGCCGGCCTGACCTTGCGCTTCTTCCTCGGTCTCGGCGACGAAGATGCGGCCGTCGTCGGCGTACCAGGCCGGAATGCGGTGACCCCACCAGAGCTGGCGCGAGACGCACCAGGGCTGGATATTCTCCATCCAGTTGAAGAAGGTCTTTTCCCACGTTTTGGGGACGATGTTGATGCGGCCGTCGCGCACTG
This sequence comes from Sphingopyxis italica, assembly GCF_011926545.1. GTDB lineage: Bacteria > Pseudomonadota > Alphaproteobacteria > Sphingomonadales > Sphingomonadaceae > Sphingopyxis > Sphingopyxis italica. Next base: position 15,987 of record NZ_JAATIT010000002.1, read on the forward strand.
CGGCCATCGGCGGCTGCGCGAGCGTCTTGGCGTCGACATACCATTGGTCGGTGAGCATCGGTTCGATCACTACGCCGCCGCGGTCGCCGAACGGCTGCATGATCAGCTTGTCCTCGACCTTCACCATCAGCCCTTCGGCGTCGATGTCGGCGATGACGCGGTTCCGCGCTTCGTAGCGGTCAAGCCCGCGATATTCCTCGGGAACGAGGTTGAGCGCGTCGATTTCGGCCGGGGTTGCGGTCGCGCCCTTCGCGATCTCCACCGCGCGCGCGGCGGCCTCGGCATAGGGCGCGCCATCGGCGCGCATCGCCGCGACCTCGTCCATCAGGCGGTACATCGGGATGCCGCCCCGCTGCGCGACGCCATAGTCATTCTCGTCGTGCGCGCCGGTGATCTTGACCGCGCCCGACCCGAAGTCGGGATCGGGATATTCGTCGGTGATGATCGGGATCAGGCGGCGATGTTCCTTCGGACCGACAGGAATCTCGCAGTATTTTCCAACGATCGGCCGATAGCGCTCGTCATCCGGGTGCACCGCGACCGCGCCGTCGCCGAGCATCGTTTCGGGGCGCGTGGTAGCGATCGCGATATAGTCGCGCTCTTCCTGCAGCACGACGTTGCCGTCGGCGCCGCGTTCGACATAGGTGTAGGTTTCGCCGCCCGCGAGCGGATATTTGAAATGCCACATATGGCCCGGCACTTCGCGCGATTCGACCTCGAGGTCCGAGATTGCAGTCTTGAGCTTCGGATCCCAGTTCACGAGGCGCTTGTCGCGGTAGATCAGGCCCTTTTTGTGGAGATCGACGAAGACCTTCACGACGGCCTCGGTGAAATGCGGGTCCATCGTGAACTGCTCGCGGCTCCAGTCCATCGAGCAGCCGAGGCGGCGGAGCTGGCCGGTGATCTGGCCGCCGCTTTCCGCTTTCCATTCCCAGACCTTGTCGACGAACTCGTCGCGCGTGAAATCGGTGCGCTTCTGCTGGCGCTCGTTCAATTGACGTTCGACCACCATCTGCGTCGCGATTCCGGCATGGTCCATGCCGACGACCCACAGCGCGTCCTTGCCGCGCAGGCGTTCGTAGCGGACGAGCACGTCCTGCAGCGTGTTGTCGAGCGCATGGCCGATGTGGAGCGCGCCGGTGACGTTCGGCGGCGGGTTGACGATCGTGAAGGGGGTCGCGTCGGGGCGCGACGGGCGAAACAGCCCGCGGCTTTCCCATATATGGGCCCATTTCGCCTCGATAGCGGCGGGATCGAAGGTTTTTTCCATCGGCATAATGCGCCGCGCTTTGCCAGCCATGATGCGGCGCGGCAAGGGGGTGTTCATTCTTTCCCGATCGTCATGCCGGGCTTGACCCGGCACCCGCCTGTTTCTTCAAGAAGGCGGGCCCCGGATCAAGTCCGGGGTGACGAGGAAAGGTGACGTCGGCTTACTTTTTCAGATGCTCGCCCAGCCAACTGAACACCGTCTGGTGCCACTGGACGCTGTTCGCCCCCTTGAGCACCCAGTGATTTTCGTCGGGGAAGACGAGCAATTGCGACGGAACATTTCGGCGCTGGAGCGCGGTGAAGGCGGCGAGGCCCTGGGTGTAGGGGATGCGGAAATCCTTTTCGCCGGTGATCACCAGCATCGGGGTCTTCCACTTGTCGACATGGTTCACCGGGTTCCACTTTTCGGGGTCGGTGCGTTCCCACCACGGGCCGCCATGATCCCATTCGTCGAACCACAATTCCTCGGTCTCGAACGCCATCGCGCGGAGGTCGAACACACCGTCGTGCTGGACGAGGCATTTGAAGCCGTCGGTCCACTGGCCCGCGATCCAGTTCATCATATAGCCGCCATAGGAGGCGCCGAGCGCGCAGGCGTTATTGATGTCGAGCTGCGCATCCTGCTGCCCCGCCGCGGCGAGACCGAGCTTCAGATCCTCGAGCGGCTTGCCGCCCCAATCCTTGTTGATGCTGTCGGTGAAGGCCTGGCCGTAACCGGTCGAGCCGTGGAAATCGACGGTGACGACGCCATAGCCCTGCTGCGCGAAGAGGCGCGGGTTCCAGCGCGTCGACCAGCTGTTGCCGAAGCTGCCTTGCGGGCCGCCATGGACGATGAAGGCGACCGGCAGCTTCTGCACCGGGCTGACGGGTTTCAGGATCATGCCCCAAACCTTGTCGCCGTTCGCACCCGCGAACTGGATGCGCTCGAGCTCGACGGGGTCGAATTCGGCGAGGGTCGCGGCGTTGACGTCGGTGAGCTGGCCGACCTTGCCCCTGGCATCGCGCACGAAGAGGTCGGTCGGCGCGAGCGCGCTGTTGCGCGAATAGAGGAGCGCGCCGCCGGGGAGCGGGGTGACATCGCCGATATTGCCCGCATATTCATCGGGCGACGCCTTCAATTTCTCGACCTTGCCCGTCGCGGCGTCGACGCGGAATAGCGGATGTTCGAGCGTGTCCTGCGCGGTGACGTAAAGCGACTTGCCGTCGGGCGCCCAGGCGATCGAACCGACCGAGCGATCCCATGCGTCGGTGAGCTTCTTGGTCTCGCCGCTTTCGAGGTTGCGCAGCATCAGCACGAGCCGGTCGGCCTCGTATCCCGGGCGCGCCATCGCGACATAAGCGAGCCATTTGCCGTCGGGCGAGGGGGTCGGCAACGTGTCGGTCGCCTGATTGTCCTGCGTCAGATTGACCGGCATCATCCGGCTGTCGACGAGCCAGCTGTAGATATCGAGGTTGGTCGACATCGGTTCGCCCCGATCGGCCTTGCGCAAAGTGAAGAAGATGGTGCGGCTGTCGGCGCCCCACGCGAGTTCCTCGCCGCCGCCAAAGGGTTTGGAGGGGGTGTCGCCGATCAGGCCGGCGTCGGCCGGGCGCGCGGCGGTCGCCTTGCCGCCTTCGAGGTTGAAGACGAAGGGGCGGCTGTAGGTGCCGGGGGTTTCCCAATGATCCCAGTGGCGAACGAAGCCCGCGCCATCCTTGTAGAGACGGCCGGTGCCGGGGCCGGGGAGCGCGCCCTTATCCTTCGCTTCGCAGCCGAAATCGGTGCATTCTTTGGCGATGTCGCCCCAGGCGAGCAGCTTGGCCGCGTCGGGCGAGATTTTGAAGCCCGCGACGTCGGCCTGCGTGTCGGTGACCTGCGTCGCGGCGCCGCCCGCCTTCGGGTCGATCCGCCAGACCTGATCCTTGCCCGAGGCGTTCGAGAGGAAATAGAGGAAGCCGTCCTTGTCGAACGCGGGCGAGGTTTCGTTCTTTCCGGCGGTGTCGGCGACCGGGGTCGGCTTTGCGCCCTTCGCGTTGCGGTCGACGAGCCAGAGGCCAGTCGATCTTTTGTAGGTCCCCGTCTCGGTCTCGGTCATCTGAAAGGCGACCCAGCGGCCGTCGGACGATGCCGCCGGCGCGGCGACGCGGTTCAGCGTCGCGAGGTCGACCTCGGTCATCGGACGGGCCATGGCGGGGGCGGAAAGGGCGGCGGTGAGCGCGATCGCGCTGGTGAGGAGCATGTTTCGCATGGCGGGGGGTTTAACGCCGCGACGAGCCGGTTCAAGGCCCGAGTGCTAATCCAGCTTCGCCTTTTCAAATCAAAGCTGTCTGGATCGCGATGCCTTTCTGGTTCATCGGCGCGGCCCGAAGAGGAGAATCGCTTGTTTCGCGCGCTGTCGACCACCACCCACCGCCTGTTCGTGCCGCTGCTGGCGGGCGCGAGCCTGCGCGACCGCGCGATCGGCAGCGTCGGCGCGCTGATCGGGGTCGCGGTCGTCGGCGTCCTGTGCGTGCTGTTCTTTCCCGCGGCGACGCCGTGGATCGTCGCGCCGGTCGGCGCGTCGGCGGTGCTGCTGTTCGCGGTTCCGGCGAGCCCGCTCGCGCAGCCTTGGTCGATCGTGGGCGGCAACGTCCTGTCGGCGGCGTTCGGGGTAATCGTTATGGGAATGGTGCCGGAGCCGGCGCCGGCGGCCGCGCTGGCGGTCGGCGGCGCGATCCTGATCATGTCGCTGCTGCGCTGTCTGCATCCGCCGGGCGGGGCCGCAGCGCTGAGCGCGGTGATCGGCGGGCACACGCTGCAATCGGGACACGCCGCGCACCTGCTGCTGCCGATGCTCGTCAATTCGCTGCTCCTCGTCGCGGCGGGCTGGGCCTTTCACCGTTTTTCGGGGCACAGCTATCCGCACCGCGCCGCGCCGGTCGAAGGCAAGCCGGCGGTCGCAAGCGCGGCGACGGGGGTGCTGATGGATGACATCGACGCGGCGCTCGACGATCTGGGCGAGACGTTCGACATCGGCCGCGAGGATCTGGCGCTGCTGCTGGCGCGGGCGGAGATCCATGCGGCGTCGCGGATGGGGCGGGCGCAGATTGCGGCGGCTGGCAGGAAGTTGCGTGGGAAGAAGGCTGAGCGTGAGGTTGTGGCTTCCTCGCCCGGCTTGGGCGACGTGCCTTAAATCTGCGCCCTTACATCCGTTCGTGTCGAGCGAAGTCGAGACACCCATCGACCTTGCGCGACAACGATAGGTGTCTCGACTTCGCTCGACACGAACGGGTTTGGGTGGGTCAGATCAAAGATCCCATTCCTCAGCGCACCAGCACGCCGCCCTTCATCACATGGTCGATCTTTTCGAGCACGCCGATGTCGGCGAGCGGGTCGGCTTTGACCGCGACGAAGTCGGCATAGCGGCCGGGGACGATCGCGCCGATGTCGCCGCGCCCCATTTCCTCGGCGGCGCGGCCGGTCGCCGACTGGATCGCCTGCATCGGGGTCATGCCATATTTGACCATATTGCGGAACTGGCGCGCGTTGAGCCCGTGCGGATAGACGCCGGCGTCGGTCGCATAGCCGATGTTGACGCCGAGCTCGACCGCGCGGCGGAAGGCGGCGCGCTGCGCGTCGGTCGTCTCGCGATTCTTGCGCAGATATTCCTCGGGCCAGCCCTCCTTCGTGCCGACCTCGTCGATATAGGTGCCGTTGTAGATATCCATCGCGAGCCAGGTGCCGTGCTTTTTCGCAAGCTGTAGCGTCGCCTCGTCGGCGAGGCTCGCATGTTCGATGCTGTCGACTCCGGCGTTGATCGCGTTCTGAATGCCGATCGCGCCGTGCGCGTGCGCGGTGACCCTTTTGCCGCGTGCATGCGCGACCTCCACGATCGCGCGGAGCTGTTCGACCGTCAGTTCGGGGGCGCCGGGTTCGGTGCCGATCGCGAGCACCGCGCCGGTCGCGATCGCCTTGATGAAATCGGCGCCGTGGTCGAGCAGATAGGCGGTCTTCTCCGCCGCTTCTTCGGGCGTCGCGGCGACGCCGAGGCGCATGTCTGGGGGCAATTGCTCGTTCGGGACGACGCCGTTGAGTTCGCCGCCGCCCTTCGGGATGGTGAGATAGGCGCCCGCGACCCACATGCGCGGGCCGGGCACGTCGCCGCGGTCGATCGCGTTGCGGAGCGCCACGTCGGTGAGGCCGCGATAGGTGCCGACGTCGCGCACGCTGGTGAAGCCCGCTTCGAGCGTGACGCGCGCGTTGCGGGCGCCGACGAGCGCGGTTTCGGCGGGCGACGCCTTCATCGGTGCGGCGAGGTCGGCGCTCTGGCCGAGGTCGGCGAGGTGGGTGTGGAGGTCGATCAGGCCGGGGAGGACGGTGAAGCCCGACCAGTCGATGCGCGTCGCGCTTTCGGGCGGCGCGCCGCATGGGCCGACCGCCTTGATGCGCTCGGCCTCGACGGTGATGCACTGGCCGGTGCGGACGTCGTTCGACACGCCGTCGATCAGCCGCCCCGCCGCGATATAGAGGGTTTCGGCCGACGCGGGCGATGCCGCCAACAGGGAAGCCGCGAGCGCGGCGCTCAGATGGCGGTATCGAAGGCGTTGCACTGGCGCGGATCCCCCGATTGCAGGCCGCGGCGCAGCCAGCTCATGCGCTGTTCGCTCGTCCCGTGGGTGAAGCTTTCGGGGACGGGGCGCTGGCCCGCCGAGCGCATCAGCGTGTCGTCGCCGATCGCGTTGGCGGCGCGCATCGCTTCTTCCATATCGCCGGGCTCCATCACCGGCTGGCCCGCGCTGTTGCGCGCGCGCGACGCCCAGACGCCGGCGTAGCAATCGGCCTGCAGCTCCATGCGGACCTGCAACTGATTGCCCTCGGCCTGCGAGCTTTGCCCCTGGGCTTGACGGACCTGATTCGAGATGCCGCTGATCGTCTGGATATGATGCCCGACCTCGTGCGCGACGACATAGGCCTGCGCGGCGTCGCCGGCGGCGCCAAAACGCTGTTCGAGTTCGCGGAAGAAGGCGGTGTCGAGATAGATGCCTTGGTCGGCGGGGCAATAGAAGGGGCCCATCGCCGCTTGCGCCGCGCCGCAGCCCGACCGGTTCTGGTCGGTGAAGAAGTTGAGCGTGGGCTTCTGGTAGCCGTTGATCAGCTCGCCCCACACCTGATGCGTCGAACCGAAGACGTTGCACGCGAAACGTTCGCCTTCGGTATCGCAAGCGACGTTCGCGCCGCTGCGGCTGTCGGCCAACGGGTCGCTGGTGCCGCCACCCATGCTGAGCATATTGGCGCCGGGGCCGAGCAGGAAAAAGGCGGCCACACCGAGGATCAGGATCGTCCCGCAACCCATCTTGCGTCCGAGCAGCATCGGCAGGAAACCGATCAGCAGCCCGCCGAGACCACCGCCCCCGCCGCCGCCGAAACCGCCGCCGCCCCGGCCCAGATCGCGAATATCGTCTCCGGGATCATAATCGTCGAGGCGCATCGGGCTTCTCCACCATCAAGGTCGTTCCGGCGCGAGTGTTACAGCAGCGCCGGGCAATTGGAAGGGGGTTCGCAGCCGACAAGCCATTGCAATGGCGCGTGCTGCGGTGCAACATGGGTCTCGCTCCAAGCCAGAGGATACCCCAAGTCCATGCCCCGCCGAGCCATCCGTGCCGCTTTGCCGCTTCCCGACCTCGTCGTTCTCGTCCTGCAAGGCGGCGGCGCGCTCGGGGCGTTTCAGGCGGGCGTATATGAGGCGCTGATCGACCTCGGCATCGAACTCGACTGGGTCGCGGGGATTTCGATCGGCGCGGTGAACGCGGCGATCATCGCGGGCAACGAGCGCGATCAGGCGGTGGGCAAGATGCGCGAGTTTTGGGAAGGCGTGTCGTCGGCGCTGCCCTCGCTGCCGACCCCCGACAGTGACTGGGCGCGCGAATGGTCGCATATGGCGGCGGCGGGGCAGGTGATGGCGTTCGGCGTGCCGGGCTTTTTCACCCCGCGCTTTCCGCCGCCGGCGCTTGCCGAGCGGCAAACGCCCGAGGCGGTGAGCTTCTATGACACCGCGCCGCTCGCGGCGACGCTCGATCGGCTGGTCGACTGGGAGCGGGTGAACAAGGGCAAGGTGCGGCTGTCGGTCGGCGCGGTGGCGGTCGAGACCGGCAATTTTCGCTATTTCGACACGATTTGCGACACGATCGACGCGCGGCATATTCTCGCGTCGGGGGCGCTGCCGCCGGGGCTGCCGCCGGTCGAGATCGACGGTCACTGGTATTGGGACGGCGGGCTCGTGTCGAACACCCCGCTCGAACATGTCGTCGCGGCGGCGGATGACGATATGCTGGTGTTTCAGGTCGACCTGTTTCCCGCGCGCGGGGAGCGGCCGCACGACCTCGAACAAGCCTGGTCGCGCGAGAAGGACATCCGATATTCGAGCCGCACGCGGCGGATTTCGGACGGGCTGGTGCGGCGGCGCAAGGAGCATCGGCTGATCGACCGGATGCTCGCGAAGCTGCCCGACGAATTCGCCGGCCTTGCCGAAGTGAAGGCGGTGCGGCGGATGGTCGAGAGCAAGGCGCTCAACGTCGTCCAACTGATCCACGAGCCGCCCGCGTGGCAGACCGGAGCGCGCGATTTCGAATTTTCGCGTTCGACGATGGAGGTCAACTGGGCGCTCGGCCGCGCCGCGGTCGAGGCGGCGATGAAGGACGGCCATCTGCTCGCCGAAAGCATCGCCGAGGGCCGGTCCGACAGCTTCGCCGTGCAATCGGGCGGGCTGAAGCCGAAACCCGGCACGGACGTCGGTTGAGAATCTCCCCCCAACGAAAGGACCCCCAAATGCGCCTCAAAGGAAAGACCGCCCTCGTCACCGGATCGACCTCGGGCATCGGGCTCGGCATCGCCAAGGCCTTCGCCGCTGACGGCGCCGACATCATCATCAACGGCTTCGGCGACGCCGATGCGGTCGAGGCCGAGCGCAAGGGGCTGGAGGCGATCAGCGGGGGCCGGGCCGGCCATGACGGCGCCGACCTGACCAAGCCCGACGAGATCGCGGCGATGTTCGCGCGCGCCGACAAGGATTTCGGCGGCGTCGACATCCTCGTCAACAATGCCGGGATGCAGTTCGTATCGCCGGTCGAGGATTTCCCGGTCGAGAAGTGGGACATGATCATCGCGCTCAACCTGACCGCGGCGTTCCACACGATCCGCCACGCCGTGCCGGGGATGCGCAAGAGGAAATGGGGGCGGATCATCGGCACCGCATCGGCGCACTCGCTCGTCGCCTCGCCGTTCAAATCGGCCTATGTCACCGCGAAGCACGGGCTCGCGGGGCTGACCAAGACGGTCGCGCTCGAGGTCGCCGACGCCGGGATCACGGTCAATTGCATCAGCCCGGGCTATGTCTGGACGCCGCTCGTCGAGAACCAGATCCCCGACACGATGAAGGCGCGCGGCATGACGCGCGAGCAGGTGATCAACGACGTGCTGCTCGCTGGGCAGCCGACGAAGCAGTTCGTCACCGTCGAGCAGGTCGCGGCGCTCGCGAGCTTCCTGACGCGCGACGAGGCGGCGAACATCACGGGCGCGAACCTCAGCGTCGATGGCGGCTGGACGGCGGCCTGACCCGCTGCGCTCTTGAGCAATCTCCTTTGCGCTCCTAAGGTTAACCAAGGGGTCGGGGGAGAGAAAGAGAATCATGGGTCGCTCCATTTGGGTTTTAACCTTGGCGCTCGGCATCGGCCTCAGCGCCTGCCGCACCGTGCCATCCGTTCCGCCGTCGGCGGCCGACGCGCCGCCGCCCGAGGCGACAGGCGGCTGGCGCGCGACCGCGACCGATGCCGACAAGCAGCGGATCCGCGGCTGGTATAAGAACTGGCAGGCGGCGCTCGCCGATGCGCGGGCCAAGGGCTTCGGCGCCGACATCGACCGTGAGGGCGTGCTGCTCCAGCCGACGGCGGCGTTGCCCAATCCGCATTTGCCGGCGGGCGAATATCGCTGCCGGACGATCAAGGTCGGCGCGCAGGGACGCGGCGCTCTCGGCTATATCGCCTATGGCTGGTTCCGCTGCCGCGTCGCCGACGAGCAGGGCTTGTCGAGCCTGACCAAGCTGTCGGGGTCGCAGCGCCCCGTCGGCCTGATCTTTCCCGACAATCTGAAGCGGCAGGTCTTCCTCGGCACGCTCGAACTCGGCGACGAGGAGATGGCGCTCAACTACGGCAGCGACCGGATGCGCGACATGGCCGGGCTGGTCGAACGGATCGGCGACAATCGCTGGCGGCTCGTGCTGCCCGCGCCAGCCTATGAATCGCTGCTCGACGTGATCGAACTGGTTCCGGCGGGTTGACGGAGCGCCTGAATAGAAAAACGGCCAAAACAGGGGAATGACGATGCGGATTTTGTGGACGGGCGCGGCGGCGCTGGCCTTGGCGGTATCGGGCGCGATGCCCGCGGCGGCGCAGGCGCTGCGCGGCGAGGTTGCAGAACAGATGCCGTCGCTGATGGCGATCTATAAGGATCTGCACGCGCACCCCGAACTCAGCTTCATGGAGGTGCGCTCGGCGGGCATCCTCGCCGCCGAAGCGCGCAAGCTGGGCTTCAAGGTCACCGAAAAGGTCGGCGGCACCGGTATCGTCGCGGTGATGGAGAACGGCCCCGGCCCGGTCGTGATGGTGCGCGCCGACATGGACGGGCTGCCGGTCACCGAGCAGACGGGGCTTCCCGGCGCGTCGAAAATACGCGTCACCACCAAGGAAGGCGTCGAAACCGGCGTGATGCACGCGTGCGGCCACGACACGCATATGACCGCCTGGATCGGCGTCGCGCGGCTGATGGCGGCGAACAAGAATGGATGGTCGGGCACGCTGGTGATGATCGGCCAGCCCGCCGAGGAGCGCGGCGCGGGCGCGCGGATGATGCTCGAGGACGGGCTCTATACGCGCTTCCCGAAACCCGAATATGTGCTGGCGTTCCATGATGCGGCGCAGTTTCCCGCAGGCAAGATCGGCTATACGCCGGGCTATGCGCTCGCCAATGTCGACAGCGTCGACATTTTGGTGAAGGGCGTCGGCGGCCACGGCGCCTATCCGCAGGCGACGAAGGACCCGATCGTGCTTGGAAGCCGCATCGTCGGCGCGCTCCAGACTTTGGTGTCGCGCGAGGTGAGCCCGCTCGACAGCGCGGTGGTGACGGTCGGCAGCTTTCATGCGGGGGCCAAGCACAATATCATTTCGGATGAGGCGCGACTGCAACTGACGGTACGCAGCTATACCGACGCGGTGCGCGACCATCTGCTCGACGGGATCGCGCGCATCGCGAAGGGCGAGGCGATCGCGGCCGGCATTCCCGAGGACCGGATGCCCGTGGTGACGGTGCAGCGCGACGAATATACGCCCGCGACCTTCAACACCCCCGAATTTACCGAGGAAATGGCGGCGTTCCTGAAAACGAGCTTTGGCGACGAGCGCGTCGTCAAGATGCCGCCGGTGATGGGCGGCGAGGATTTCGGCCGCTTCGGGCGCGAGGACAAGAGCATCAAGAGCCTGATCGTCTGGGTCGGCGGCGTCCCGCAGGCCGAATATGACGCGGCGAAGAAGGAAGGCCGGACCTTGCCGAGCCTCCACTCGCCCTTCTGGGCGCCCGACGCGCCGGCGGTGATCTCGACCGCGACCGAGGCGTTGACCGCGATGACGATGAAGCTGATGGGGAAGGGGTAGGGGGACGCTTCTTCCCACGCTCGATCTGGCCCTGCTGCCCTTTCCCAATTAAATTGGGATGGACCTGTTCGTGAGGCTGTGGTGAGCGAAAGACATGTCTGCCAATGAATCCGCTCCCGGCTTGTCCGCATGCCTCACCGACCGGGAAATGGAAATTCTGCGCCTGTTGGTCGCCGGGCATACCGTCAAGACGATCGCAGCGCGTTTAGGCCGTTCGGAAACCTCGATTAACGAGCGTTTGCGCTCCGCCCGCCGGAAAACGGGAGTCGGCAGCAGTCGCGAATTGGCGCGGCTGCTGGACCGCCAAAAAACTTGTGACGAAAATATCGATCTTTCGAGCCGCCGCTCCACCGTGAAAGATTTGGCGCACACCGCAGCCGTCGGGGTTCGCGGTTCGAAAGGAATGATCGCCATGCTCATTGCAATACCCCTGGCGGCCGCCGGATTGATGGTCGCCACCGCCCCTTCGGCCGATCAGGCCGGAACCGCCGACGCCGTCCACAGCGCGGCATCCCGGCAGCTGCCGCTGGCCGGAAGCTGGTCGCTGGACGCGTCGGCCATGCCCGAGAACGAACGGCCGCAAAGGGTGACGATGATCTTTCGCGCATCGCAAGACGGCAAATGGACAACGCGGGTCGAAATCGTCGCGCCGGACGGCTCCAGCCGGCATGCGGAATCGACCGCCGCGCTTGATGGCGTCCCCGTACCGGTCACCGGCAACATGGATTTCATCGACACCGTCGCGCTGCGTCAGCCGGCGCCGGACACTTTGGTGATGACGCTGGGAAAGGCGGGCGCGCGGGTGTCGACGCGCGTTTACACCGTCGCCAAGGATCTGAAATCCATGACCGAAACGATCGTCTGGTCCAGCGACAAGCTTCAAAAACTGGAAACGACGCATTTTAATCGCGTTTCCTGATCGCTTACACCGGCATCGCGCGGGGCTTCGAAGAAATGCCGGACCTCACGCGTTCGCGGCCTGCAAAGTTGCAGACGCCGCGCGCGAAATGCCCCCCTCCCAACCTTCGGCACCTCGGGCTTGCCCCCGGGGGGCCGCCTTGTTCCTCTTCGCGGAAGTCGGTAGTGGATGAGCCCCGCTAGTGATGGAGCAGTTGAATGAGCCCCTTCCAGATCGTCGTGTATTTGCTGACGTTTGCACTGACGGCATGGGCAGCGGTTGCGATAATAAGGCGCTTGAGCAATTAGCCCCTCCGTCAGCGCTTCGCGCTGCCACCTCCCCATCGCTGCGCGACAGGGAGGATCTTTCTTTCATCGTCACCCCGGACTTGATCCGGGGTCCATGGACGCCAGCGACGGATGAATGGATCCCGGGTCAAGCCCGGGATGACGAGGGTTGGGAACGTCTGCTTTCTCCCCTTAGTCGTCAATCTGCTTTGACGGGGCAAAGCTGCCGCCGCGTCCCGCGCCGTCGGTAAAGCGTTTCGCGCCCGCCGCCGCGCCTTCGCGCAGGGGGACGACGCCGGCGTGGGCTTCGTGCGCGAGGGCTCCTTCGATTTCGAAATTCCATTGGCGGTAGGCGCTCAGCCGGTCGCTGTTCATGCAGATTTGCGGGAAGGCGGCGATCTGTTTCGCTAGCTCGATCGCGGCGGCGAGCGCGGTGCCGTCGGCGACGACGCGGTTGGCGAGGCCGATGCGGTGGGCTTCGTTGGCGGCAACGGGGCGGCCGGTCAGGATCATGTCAAGCGCGCGGCCCTGGCCGACGATACGCGGCAGGCGGACGGTGCCGCCGTCGATCAATGGCACGCCCCAGCGGCGGCAATAGACGCCGAAGACCGCGCTGGCGGCGGCGACGCGGAGGTCGCACCAGAGCGCGAGTTCGAGCCCGCCGGCGACGGCATGCCCCTCGACCGCGGCGATCACCGGCTTTTCGAGCAGCATCCGCGTCGGTCCCATCGGGCCGGGGCCGTCGGGATCGTAGCGGTTGGCGCCGACCGCGCCGAGGTCGAAGCCCGCGCAGAAATGGCCATCGCTGCCCGTCAGGATCGCGACCTTCGCGTCATCGTCGGCCGCGAAGGCGGCGAAGGCGTCGCGTAGCATGTCGGCGGTGGCGGGATCGACCGCGTTGCGCTTCGCCGGGCGGTCGATCGTGACGATCGTGACGGGGCCGTCCTTTGCGATTTCGACGCTCATCATGCTTGCTCCTTCATCGATATAGGGTGGCGCGGGGCGGGGGGACTTGCAAGCGGCGGGGCGGCTCCCTAGATAGAAGATATGCGGGCCGGGCCCCTCTGGCGTCGGCGGGAAATATCCCGCTACGTGATGTCGGACCGCATCGGGTGACACCGATGCTTGAGGCCCTTTCTCCCCCCTGTTTTGAGGGTTTCGGCATCGGCGTCACCTGCTTGATTTTTCAATCAGGAGGCCCTTTTCGATGATTTTCAATCCCAATTTCTATCGCCTGACGCTGCTCCATCGCCAGCTCGACGATGCCGAGCAGCGCGAGGCGCGTCGGCGCGGCGCCGACCCGTTCCGCCTGCTGCGGCTGAAGACGCTGAAGCTCGCGGTCAAGGAGCGGCTCGCGGCCCTTGTCCGGCGACCCGCCTTGCGTCCGGCGCTCGCGCGCTAATCGCGTAAAAGCAACGATCGCGCGCGCTGCCGAAAGGCGGCGCGCTCGGCATTTCCAGGGACTATCATCATGGAATTTCTGTTCGCCGACTGGCTGGGCACCCCGGCCTGGTTCTGGCTTTCCTTCCTTGCGCTCGTCGTCGCGCTCACGGCCTTCGATCTCGGGATCCTCAACAAGGAAAACAAGGAGATGGGGATCGGCGAGAGTCTGAAGCTCTCGGCGCTCTATATCGGTATCGCGATGGCGTTCGGCGCGTGGGTCTGGGCCGCGAAGGGCGGCGAGGCGGGGCTGCAATATTATACCGGCTTCTTTATCGAGAAGGCGCTGTCGATCGACAATATCTTCGTCATTTCGCTGATCTTCGCGACCTTCGCGATCCCGCCGCGCTATCAGTATCGCGCGCTTTTGTGGGGCATCCTCGCGGTGATCATACTGCGCGGGATGATGATCGCGGGCGGCGCGGCGCTGGTCACCGAATATGGCTGGGTGCTTTATATCTTCGCGGCGTTCCTCGTGTTCACGGGCGTGAAGATGCTGTTCGCGAGCGAAAAGCCGATGGACGTTGCGGGCAATCCGGTGGTGAAGTGGCTGTCGCGGCGGATGCCGATCACGAACGAGCTGCACGGCGAGAAATTCTTCGTGCGGGTGCCCGACAGCAAGACCGGCAAGATCGTGCTCGCCGCGACGCCGCTGTTCCTCGCGCTCGTCGTGATCAACCTCGCCGACCTCGTGTTCGCGGTCGACAGCGTGCCCGCGATCTTCGCGATCACCACCGATACGTTCATCGTCTACACGTCGAACATCATGGCGATCCTCGGCCTGCGCGCGCTCTATTTCGCGCTGTCGGCGATGGTGCACCGTTTCCATTACCTCAAATATGCGCTCGCGCTGGTGCTCGTCTTCATCGGGTCGAAGATCTTCGTCGCCGATTTCGTGCTGGGTGACGACAAGTTCCCGCCGCTCGTCAGCCTCGGCGTGACGGTCGCGCTGATCGCGGCCGGGGTGATCTGGTCGCTGGTCAAAACGCGCGGCGAGGAGGCGGCGCTGCGGCAATAAAAATGTCCGCCGGAGGCCTCGCGGCTTCCGACGGACAGGCTTTCCTCCCCAGGAAAGCTCGGGAGGCGCGGGGTGATTTGCAAGGCACTCCGCGCCGAGAAGGGTGACGCGGGGGCTGCAACATTTCCCCCGCGTCGAACTCGTTTAAGCGGCGAACTGGTTCATCGTATTGTCCTTGCCCGCGGCCTTGAGCGCCGCTTCGCCGGCGAAATATTCCTTATGATCGTCGCCGATGTCGCTGCCCGACATGTTCTGGTGTTTCACGCAGGCGATGCCCTGGCGGATCTCGGCGCGCTGGACGCCCTTGACGTAGCCGAGCATCGCTTCGTCGCCGAAATATTCCTTGGCGAGATTGTCGGTGCTGAGCGCCGCGGTGTGATAGGTCGGCAGCGTGATCAGGTGGTGGAAGATGCCCGCCCGCTTGGCCGAATCGCGCTGGAAGGTGCGGATACGGTTGTCGGCCTCGTCGCCGAGCGGCGTGCCGTCATAATCGACGCTCATCAGCTTCGCGCGGTCATAGGCGCTGACGTCCTTGCCGTCCTTCTCCCACGCGTCGAACACCTGCTGGCGGAAGTTCAGCGTCCAGTTGAAGCTCGGCGAGTTGTTATAAGCGAGCTTGGCATTGGGGACGACTTCGCGGATGCGGTCGACCATGGAGGCGATCTGTTCGATGTGCGGCTTTTCGGTCTCGATCCAGAGGAGATCGGCGCCGTTCTGCAGGCTGGCGATGCAGTCCATGACGCAGCGATCCTCGCCGGTTCCGGGGCGGAACTGATAGAGGTTCGAGGGCAGACGCTTCGGGCGCATGAGCTTGCCGTCGCGGTTGATGAGGACGTCGCCGGGGTTGCCCGCGCCCTCGACCTCTTCGCAATCGAGGAAGCTGTTATAGCGGTCGCCGAGGTCGCCCGCTTCTTTCGAGAAGGCGATCTGCTTGGTGAGGCCCGCGCCGAGGCTGTCGGTGCGCGTCACGATGATGCCGTCCTCGACGCCGAGTTCCATGAAGGCGTAGCGGCAGGCGCGGATCTTCGCGATGAAGTCCTCGTGCGGGACGGTGACCTTGCCGTCCTGGTGGCCGCACTGCTTTTCGTCGGAAACCTGATTTTCGATCTGGAGCGCGCAGGCGCCGGCCTCGATCATCTTCTTGGCGAGCAGATAGGTCGCCTCGGCATTGCCGAAGCCCGCGTCGATGTCGGCGATGATCGGCACGACGTGCGTTTCATGGTTGTCGATCGCGGCCTGAACCTGCTTGGCCTTGAGCTCGTCACCCTCGGCGCGCGCGGCGTCGAGGTCGCGGAACAGGCCGCCGAGTTCGCGCGCGTCGGCCTGGCGGAGGAAAGTGTAGATTTCCTCGATCAGCGCCGGAACGCTGGTCTTTTCGTGCATCGACTGGTCGGGCAGCGGACCGAATTCGCTGCGCAGCGCGGCGATCATCCAGCCCGAGAGATAGATATAGCGGCCCTTGACGGTGCCGAAATGCTTCTTGATCGAGATCATCTTCTGCTGCGCGATGAAGCCGTGCCAGCAGCCCAGCGACTGGGTGTAGTTGGCGGGATCGGCGTCATAGGCGGCCATGTCGGCGCGCATGATGCGCGCGGTGTAGCGGGCGACGTCGAGGCCGGTGCGAAACTTGTTCTGCGCACGCATGCGGGCGATGCTTTCGCCGCTGATGCCGTCCCAGGTGCCGTCGTAATCGCGGATGAGGCGGCCTGCTTGCGCCATGTCTTCCTGATAACCCATCGTCTTGTCCTCGTTCGAAGCTGATGGGTGGAAGTTGGCGAAACTGCCCCGGAAAGTGAAAAGCTTTGTCAATAATATTTGTGCAATATGGCGATATGGTGTAAATTAGCATGTAAAATAGTAAAGAAAGTTACAAAATGGCGGAGCGGCGGGTGTTTGCGGGGCCGGCGGTGCGGAAGGTCCGGCGCGAGGCCGGGATGACGCAGGCCGCCATGGCCGAGGCGTTGGCGATTTCGCCGAGCTATCTCAATTTGATCGAGCATGGGCAGCGGCCGCTGAGCGCAACCGTCATCGTTAGGCTCGCCGAGCGGTTCGGTTTCGACGCCGCGAAGCTGGGCGGCGAGGATGTGCCGGGCGGGCTCGCGGGTCTGCGGCGGCGGCTCGCCGATCCGCGCTTCGCCGATCTGGGGATCGGGACGCAGGAGGTCGAGGAATGGCTTCAGACGGCGCCGGCGACCGCGGCGGCGTTCGCGCGACTGTTCGATGCGGCGCCAGAGGGGCGTTCGGAAGGCGAGGGCGATGCGCCCGAAGTTGCCGCCGTGCGCCGCGCGATCGAGAAATGGCGCAATCATTTTCCCGACCTCGACGCGCGCGCCGAAGAATTGGCCGACGAGCTTCGGCTCGCGGGGGGCGATCTATATGGGACGATTTCGGAGCGTTTGCGCACGCGGCACCAGCTCGGGATCCGCATCCTGCCCGCCGACGTGATGCCCGACCGGCTGCGCTGGCTCGACTGGCACGCGCGGCAATTGATGCTCAACGAGCTGCTGCGCCCCGCGTCGCGCACCTTTCAGGCGGCGGCGACGCTGGCGCAGATCGAGGCGAAGGCCGAGATCGACGCGCTCGTCGCGGGCGCCGAATTTGCCGAGACGGCGGCGGCGCGGCTGTTCGAGCGGCATTTGATCCAGTATTTCGCCGCGGCGCTGATGATGCCTTATGGGCGTTTCCTGCGCGCGTGCGACGCGACGGGATATGATCTGCTGCTGCTCCAGCGGCGCTTCGGCGCGGGTTATGAGCAGGTCGCGCACCGGTTGACGACGCTGCAACGCGTCGGCGCGCGCGGGCTGCCCTTTTTCATGCTGCGCATCGACCGCGCGGGACAGGGGAGCAAACGCTATGCCGGGGCGAGCCAGTCGCCGCTCGTCGATGGCGACGCGCGCTGCCCGCTGTGGGGCGTCCACGAGGCCTTCGCGCGGCCCGGCGAGGTGATCGCCGACCTGGTCGAACTGGAAGACGGGTCGCGCTGGTTCACGCAAAGCCGCTCGGTCGCGGCGCCGGGCGCGACGGGCAGCGGGACGCCCGCGCGCTTTGCCGTGTGCATCGGCGTCGATGCCAAGGTCGCCGCGCCGCTGATCGCCGCGCGCGGGATCGACCTGATGCGATCGCCCGCGGTGCCGATCGGGCTCGGCTGCCGGCGCTGCACCCGCACCGGCTGCGTCCAGCGGTCGATGCCACCCTTGGGACGCCCCTTGCGCTTCCGTGAGGGCGAGCGCGGCGTGAGCGCGTTCGATTTCGCGGGGGATTAGCGCGCGATTCTAAAGCCCCGATTTGTCGAACACATGCCCGTCGGGATCGAGGTCGCGCAGATCGCTGCCGCGCGTCTCGCGGCCGAAGCGGGCGACGAGCAGCAGCGACAGCAGCGTCGGCACCGCGATCATCATCGCGCTGACCGCCAAAGTCGGGATGATCGCCATGATCGCGAGCGCCTGCGCGAAAACGCCGCCCAATTTGCTGCACGCCGCGACGACGCCGGTGGCGCGGCCGCGGATGCGTAGCGGAAAGCTTTCGGCGCAATAGGGGAGCAGCATCGCGATGATGCCGTTGCTGCCGACGATCAGCAGCGCGACGGGCAGCACCGGGCTGGCCCCCTCGGCGAGCGCGAGCCACAGCACCCCGGCCAGGCCGAGCAAGGTGACGGCGATCGAGAGCAGCACCGACTTTTTCGCGCTCCATGCGCTATATAGCCATGCGACGACGAAGACGGTGGGCAGCGCGATCAACGCCGATGCGGCGAGCAGCCGGCTCGCCACCTCCATGCTGTAGCCGCGCGCGATCAGTTCGATGGGGAGCCACAGCAAGAGGCCGAAATTGACGAGACCCCAGCAGATGGCGGTGAGGCTGAGCGCGAGCAATTTGCCGCCGAAGGGGCGCGGTTTCGGCGCCGATGCTGTGCGGCGGGGCACTGCGGGCTCGTCGGGCGCGATCTGGTGGACCGCCGAGCCGAAGCGCGCCATCACGCGGCGCGCCTCGTCATGCCGTCCGCGCGCCATCAGGAACTTCGCCGATTCGGGGATGAAGCTCCCCAGCATCACGAGAATCAGGCCGCTCGGCAGATTGGCGAGCCACAGCGCGCGCCAGCTGAAGATGGGTTCGAGCCAGACCGCGAGCAGGCTGGCGGCGGCATAGCCGCCGACGGCGCCGAGCCCGCCGACGAGGACGAGGCTCCACCCCCGGTGGCGGCTCGGCATCATTTCGGCGAGCAGCGCATAGGTCACGGGCAGCATCCCGCCGGCGGCGGCGCCCATCAGGAAGCACATGCCGATATTCCACGCGAGCGAGGGCATCGCGCCGCAGATCGAGGTGCCGACGAACATCACCGCCGACAGCAGGATCGACGCCTTGCGGCCATAGATATCGGCGACGACGCCCCAGAGGAACGAGCCGACGACCGTGCCGACGAGCGCCACGAACGGAACCAGCGAGACGGTTTCGCGCGGCACTCCATATTCGTCGATCATGCCGGGGATGGTGAAGCCGAGGCTGGCGGGCTTCATAATATCGATCACCAACGCGACGACGAGCACCCCCATCAACCGCCAATGCGCGGCCGACAGCGGCGCGTCCTCGGGCGCGCTGACCGCGAGCTGGCTCGATGTCTCGATTTGCCGCGACAGGCCCTTGGGGAGCAGGCCATAGGCGGCGAGACCGATCCCGGCGACGATCATCCACATCCCCGCGATCATCGCGCCGTCCATCGGCATCCCGGCCATGCGAAAGCCCATGTCGCGGCCCATCCAGAACATCGGGAGGTGGAGGAGCACGCCGATCGTCACCGCGACGACGCCGAGGAGGAACGCCCAAAGACGGCGGTCCGCCAGCGTCATATTTCCGTTTGAACCCAATGTATCGTCCCCCTTGGGGGCTTCATTTCACAGCGTCGAAGTCGCGGCAATCGGGATTCGCAGCGCGCGCCGGAAGAAAGCCGCGTGCCTTTACGCCCTTGCGCAAAAGGTGAATGTCTCACGCAAAGGCGCAAAGAAGGTAAAGCCGGAAGTTTATCCTGAGCGCCCGCACGGCAGTCGAAGGGCTCGACACGAACGGGACAGGGGGCATCCCCCCAATTAAGCGGGAGGGGGGATTTGATCACAATGGCCCATTGCTTCGTCGAGAAGTCTGGAAATATCGACATATTCCTGCGTCTGCTCTCCTCGCACTGAGCCATTTTGATTCAAACCTCGACTGCGCTGTAATTGAGTACCGACCTAAACACTCGCTGCTCCATGGCCGCCCGGCTCCGCCCCCGCATCCTTTCGCGCACCGGATCGTTAACCTTGCTCGGACTGCGAGGACAAGCATTTGAAACCTATCTTCATTCTACCTTGCCTGTTGCTGGTTGCGGGCTGCAATGCGGCCCTGGACAGGGAGGGCTCCGAAAAAGCACCGGCGGCCGAGGTCGCCGCCGATTCCGACACGCTCCGCTTCGAGGACGCTAAAACCGACGCGGCGCCCTTTGCCGCGCCGCCGACGCTTCGTGCGCAGGTTCTGCTCGACCATCTCGGCTTCTCGCCCGGTGTGATCGACGGGAGGGAAGGGCAGTCCTATGTCGCTGCGCTGCGCGGCTTTCAGAACGCGCGCGGCATCGAGGAAAGCGGCAAGCTCGACGCGGCCACCGAAGAGGCATTGCTGCAAGGACGCGATATTCCCGCGACGCGGATGGTCGTCATCCCCGCGGGCTTTGCGAAAGGCCCGTTCGTTCCGGCCTTTCCGAAAGACGCTGCCGATCAGGCCAAATTGCCCGCGCTCGGCTATCGCAATCTGACCGAAGCGCTCGCCGAGCGTTTCCATACGACGCCCGAAACGCTCGTCGCGCTCAACAGCCCATCGACGCTGGTCGGCGCGGGGCGTCCATTTCGCGTTCCCAACATCCCCGACGTCGATGTCCCGAAGACGGGCGACGATCCGCGCGGCTGGAATGGCACGCTCGAACGGCTGGGCGTCGCGCCGGAGCAGCTTGCCGCCGCGAAGGTCGTCGTCGACAAATCGGAGGGCGTGCTGAAAGTCTATGACGACGCCGACCGGCTGGTCGCGCAATTCCCCGCGACGATGGGCAGCCAGCACGACCCGCTGCCGATCGGGACGTGGAAGATAAAGGGCGTCAGCCGCAATCCCGACTTCCACTATAATCCCAAATTGTTCTGGGACGTGAGCAACGACAAGGACGCGGTGATGCTGAAACCCGGGCCGAACAGCCCGGTCGGCGTCGCGTGGATCGATCTCAGCAAGCCGCATTACGGTATTCACGGAACGAGCGAGCCGCACACGATCGGACGGGCGGAAAGCCATGGCTGCGTCCGGCTGACCAATTGGGACGCCGCTCGCGTCGCGCAGATGGTCAAACCCGGAACGCCGGCGATCTTCCAGAATTAGGGTTCTGACTCTGGCGTTCTGATCGAGACCACCGCGAGAAGCCCTCCGCCTGTTCGCGCAGGCGAAGGGCTTTGTCGTGAGGTCAGGCCTTTTGTGCCGCCGCCCAGCGGTCGATCACGCCCGCGAGCACCTCGATCGGCATCGCGCCCGCCGACAAGGCGGTGTCGTGGAAATCGCGCAGGTCGAATTTGTCGCCGAGCGCGGCCTTCGCCTTTTCGCGGATCGCGACCCAGCGCGTCTGGCCGACCATATAGCTCGTCGCCTGTCCCGGCCACACGCAGTAACGCTCGATCTCGGTGACGTTCGACCCTTCGGGGGTGCCGAGCGAGTCGTTATAATAGGCGATCGCCTTCTCGCGGCTCCAGCGATAATGGTGGAGGCCGGTGTCGACGACGAGGCGCGCGGCGCGGAACATATAGGATTGCAGATAGCCGAGCTGGCCCCACGGGTCGTTTTCATAGACCCCCATCTCGTCGGCGAGCTGCTCGGCATAAAGGCCCCAGCCCTCGGTATAGACCGAATAGGCGGGGAGGCGGCGGAGGCGCGGGATGCCGGTCGCTTCCTGGGCGAGCGCGATCTGGTGGTGATGGCCAGGGGTCGCTTCGTGATAGGTCAGCGTCGGCAGCGTCCACGACGGATTTTCGGCGGTATCGCGCAGGTTGATATAATAAGCGCCGGGGCGCGAGCCGTCGAGCGCGGGGATCTGATAATAGCCGCCGGGGGCGCCCGCCTCGATCTCGGGCGGCACGCGGCGAATGTCGCATTTGGCTTTGGGCAGGCGGCCGAAGGCTTCGGGCAGGCGGCGCTGCATTTCCTGGATCTGCTCGTTCAATTTGGCGATGAGGTCGGCCTTGCCCTTGTCGGTGTTCGGATAAAGGAAGCGCGGATCCTTGCCGAGTTCGCGCATCCGCTCCGCGACGCTGCCCTTGGTCATGCCCTGCGCCTTGAAGATCGAATCGGCGCGCGCCGTCAGTGCGGCCATGCGGTCGAGCCCGAGCTTGTGAACCTCCTCCGCCGACATGCCCGTCGTCGTCGCGAAGCGCAGCGCATAGGCGTAATATTCGTCGCCCTTGGGCAGGCGCCAGACGCCGGCGTCGTGCGTCGCGCGCGGGCGCACGGCGGAGAGTTCGGCCGCTTGGCGGCGCATCGCGGGATAGATTTTGCCCTCGACGATCGCGGCGCAACGCTTCGCCCAGTCCCCGGGAATGTCGGCGGTTTTGGTCTTGAGGTTGGTGGTCAGGATATTGGCGTCGGGCGCGGGTTTCCAGATATTGTCGAACAGCGCGAGCGTGCGGTCGACGACGAAATCGGGCGGGATGATCCCCGCGGCGTGATCGGCCTTGATGCGGCCGGTTTCATTGTCGAGCTGAACCGCGAAATCATTGCAGCGCGATAGATAGGCTTCGGCATCGGCGGCGTTCGCGATGCTGTGCTGATTGACGAGGAAGTCGGGGATCGAGCGATAGGTGCCGCTGAGTTGCGTGACGGGATGCGGTTCGGGCCAGCTGTGAAGGCCGTAATCGAACGTGTCGAACGCCTTGACATAATGTTCCCACGGATCGCGGAAGGTTTCGTAATTGACGAGGTCCATGCCCGAGAGTTTCGCGGGGTCGATCGTCTTCAGTTCCTTAAGGCCGGTTCGGTAAAGATCATGGCCGCGCTCGATTCCCGCGGGCGAGCGGTCGGCGAGCTTCGCCTTCGACGCGGCGCGGTCGCCCTTGTCGAGCCCGAGCGCGGTCGCGAACTCGGGGTCCTGATCGACGAGCATGTCGTAGATGCGCTCGTAGATCGCGGTCAGCCGCGCGCCTTCGCTGCCGGGCGCGGCCGGCGCCGCGCTGGCGGGCGCGCGCAACGCGGCGAGCAGCGAGGAAGCGGCCGTGGCGGCCAGCAGAGTGCGACGTTCGAGCATGTTCGTTTCTCCGGACGATGGAATGTGGCGCGCGTCCTGGCCGACGTGCTATGGGTGTATTGTTACAGCAAGGCACCATATGTGCAAGAGGCGGATGCGATTATCCGGACGCGGCGATTTCGTTCCCGGCAAATGGCGGCGGGACAGCGCGGGTTGCGGGCGGAAAACGACATTCCCTTTATCGTCATCCCGGCGAAGGCCGGGATCTCACCCTAACGGAATGAAGCACCGGCGAGATCCCGGCCTTCGCCGGGATGACGGAAGTGGGAACGGCAGCGTTCCACCCCGAAGCCGAGCGATGCGTCAGGCCTCGGTCAAATCCAGCAACGTCCGCGCGTCGAGGCCGATGCGGCGCATCTGCTGCGCGACGGGGGGCCAGACATTGGCAAGGAAATCGGCGCGCATCAGGTCGCGCAGCCGCTCGGTCGCGCCTTGGGCGACGAACATGCCGACCCCGCGCTTGACCGTGACCAGCCCTTCGTCCTGGAAGGTCTGATACGCCTTGGCGACCGTCAGCGGATTCGCGCCTTCTTCCGCGGCGAGCGAGCGCACCGAGGGAAGCATGTCGCCGTCGCGGAATTGACCGTCGAGGATCGCGTTGGCGATGACGTCGCGCAGACGCTGGTACACGGGCTTGGACTGATCGAGCATGCCGCCTTAATGCCATAAGACAGCAGCACAGTCAAATTCGGCTAATTACAAATTCAGTCCGGAATGTGAAACTAAATTTCCCAAGCGCGAACGACGTCGTCATAATCGGGGCGGGGGCGCTCGTCGAGATCGCGCGAGGCGGTGCCGAAGAAGAAATAGCCGACGATCTTGTCGCCTTCGCCGGCACCGAACGCCGCCGCGACTTCGGCGCTATAGGCCGCCCAGCCGGTGAGCCAGCTGCCGACGAAGCCATGCGCATGCGCGGCGTGGAGCAGGTTCATGCCGACCGCGCCGGCCGACATCTGTTGCTCCCACACCGGTATCTTGGCGCCGGGAACGGGCGTGGAAATCAGCACGAGCAGCGTCGAGGCCTGATGCGCGAACTGGTCGAGCGCCGAGAGGTCCATGCCCGCCGCGCCGGGGTTTTCGGCGACCCACGCCTGCTTGAGCAGCGCCGCGAAGGCGTCGCGCCGGTCATCCGCGATCGTGACGATGCGCCAGGGGGCGAGCTTGCCATGGTCGGGGGTGCGCAGCGCGAGCGCGATGATGTCGCGCAAGGTCGCGGCGTCGGGGCCGGGCGCGACCATGTCGCGCGCCTTTCCCGAACGGCGGGTCGCGAGGTGGGCGAGGAGCGAGGAGCTGTCGTTGAACATGGTGCGCCATGTGGGCTTTTCCGCGCCATCGCGCAAGTGTTGCGAACGATTCGCAACAGATTTCGGCCCGGACGAAGCGGTTTCAGGCGCAATTAGATTCTTCCCATACGCAATTTTCGCGCTAGGTTGCCCCATTCGCGCGGCGGGAGGCCGCGCCCACGATAATGGATAAAAGGGACGCGTTGATGAAAGATATGGGCCTTTGGGACGAAGGCGACTGGATCGCGGTGATCGCGGTCGTGGTCCTGGGCATTTTCTTGAGCATTGGCGCATTGATCGCCGGCAGCAAGAAGCCCGAGTTCGCCGGCCACCCCAAGGGCCTCTACATGCTCTTCTTTGCCGAAATGTGGGAGCGCTTCTCCTATTACGGTATGCGCGCGATCCTGATTTTCTACCTGACGCAACATTGGCTGTTCTCGGACAGCAAGTCGAACCTCGTTTACGGCGCCTACACCAGCCTCGTCTATATCACGCCGGTCCTCGGCGGCTATCTCGCCGACCGCTATCTCGGCCAGCGCAAGGCGGTGCTGTTCGGCGGCCTGTTGCTCGCCATCGGGCACAGTTTGATGGCGGTCGAGGGCGTCGGCGGTCAGGATGATCCCACGATCAACGTCTTCTGGGCGGCGCTCGCCTTCATCATCGTCGGCTCGGGCTTCCTCAAGGCGAATATTTCGGTGATGGTGGGGCAATTGTACCGGCTCACCGACGTCCGCCGCGACAGCGCCTATACGATCTTCTATATGGGCATCAACGTCGGCGCCGCGCTCGGCACGATCCTCGTCGGCTATCTCGGCCAGCGGATCGGCTGGGGTTATGGCTTCGGTCTCGCGGGCATCGGCATGCTCGCCGGCCTCGTCGTCTTCGTCCTTGGCAAAAGCGCGCTCAAGGGTGCGGGCGAGGCGCCCGCACCGCTCTCGCGGCCGCGCGAATGGACGCTCTATGCCGTTGGCGTCGGCGCGGTCGCGGTTATCTGGCTGCTCGTTCAATATCAGGACGTCATCCAGAATCTGCTGCTCGTCTCGGGCATCCTGCTGCTTGGCTATGTCGTGCTCGCCGCGACCTTTCAATTGCCCTATGGGTCGATCGGCGCGGGGCCGCGCGGCCGCGTCAATATGGCGGTCGCGGGGCTCGTCCTGATGCTGTTCCTGCCGCTGGCGCTGATTCTGAACCTCGGCATCGCGAGTGGTCCGGTCGCCTTAGGACTCGCACCCGCCGCATGGGTGGCGCTTGCCGGTTTTGTCCTGCTGCTCGCCGTGATGGCGATGGAGAAGATGGGCCGCGAGGATCATGCCCGCGACCGGATGTTCGCCATCCTCTTCCTGATCGCGCTCAATCCGTTGTTCTGGGGGCTGTTCGAACAGGCGGGCGGGTCGATGAACCTGTTCACCGACCGCTATGTCGATCGCGGGGCGGTTCCCGCGTCAATCTTCCAGTCGATCAACCCGATCTACATCATCCTCTTCGCGCCCTTCTTCGCCGCGCTGTGGCAATGGCTCGGCAAGCGCGGCATGGAACCTTCGGCGCCCGCCAAATTCGGGCTGGCGCTGGCACAGATGGGGCTGGCCAATCTTGTGCTCGTGTGGGGCGCACAGACATTCGGCGTTGAGGTGATGACCCCCGTCCTCTTTGTCTTCCTATATTATCTTCTCGCCACGACCGGCGAGCTGTGCCTCAGCCCGGTGGGCCTGTCGGCGATGAACCGGCTGGCGCCGTCGTTCCTCGCCTCGCTCATCATGGGCGCGTGGTTCTATATGACCGCGGTCGGCAACTTCGTGGCCGGCAAGATCGGCGAAGCGACCGGCGGCCATGGCGGGGAGATGAGTAAGGCCAAGTTGCTGGAAATTTATGAGATGTTCGGCTGGATCGCGATCGGCGCGGCGGTGGCGGTGCTGCTGGTCAGCCCGATCGTCAAGCGCTGGATGCACCTCGATACGCTCCGCGACCGCGATGACGGTCTGGCCGGGGTCGGCGAGGCCGAACCGCAGGCGGGTGGTGTTCATCCCGAACCCAAAGGGGCGTAATAATGATCAGAGGTGTGAAGGGCGGCCTGCTGGCTGCGGTGTCGCTGGCGCTCGTCGGTTGCGCGGCGACGGGCGGGGGCGAGACGGCCTCGGCGAGCGACAAGCCCGCCGAAAAGCCGGCGAAGTTCAACAAGGATCCCTATCCGTCGACTTATAAGCCCTATCCCGGACAGGTGACGGCGGTGCGGAACGTCACGATTTTCGACGGCGAGGGCGGGCGGATCGACAATGGCACCGTGCTGCTCGCGAACGGCAAGGTCGAGGCCGTCGGCGGCCCCGATACGCCGATCCCGGCCGACATCGCGGTCTATGACGGCACCGGAAAATATCTGACGCCCGGCATCATCGACATTCACAGTCACCTCGGCGATTACCCCTCGCCCAGCGTCGAAGCGCATTCGGACGGCAATGAGGCGACGGCGCCGACGACGCCCGAAGTGTGGTCCGAACATAGCGTGTGGCCGCAGGATCCGGGGTTCAGCCGCGCGCTGGCGAACGGCGGCGTGACCAGCCTGCAGATCCTGCCGGGCAGCGCGAACCTGATGGGCGGGCGTTCGGTCACGCTCAAAAATGTGCCGTCGCGGACGGTGCAGGGGATGAAATTCCCCGGGGCGCCCTATGGCCTGAAAATGGCGTGCGGCGAAAATCCGAAGCGCGTTTACGGGAACAAGGGCAGGGCGCCGTCGACCCGCATGGGCAATTTCGCGGTGAACCGCGCGACCTGGGCGAAAGCGGCGGCCTATAAGAAGAAGCTGGACGACGGCAAGGCGGTCGATCGCGATCTCGCGATGGAAACGCTTGCGGGCGTGCTGGCGGGCGAGATCCTCGTCCACAATCATTGCTACCGCGCCGACGAGATGGCGCTCGTCATCGATATGTCGAAAGAGTTCGGCTATAAGGTGTCGACCTTCCACCACGCGGTCGAGGCGTACAAGATCGCCGACATCCTTGCGAAAGAAGGCATTTGTTCGGCAATGTGGGCCGATTGGTGGGGCTTCAAGATGGAAGCCTATGACAGCGTCAACGAGAATATCCCGCTCGTTTACAAGGCCGGTGCGTGCACGATCGTCCATTCGGACGATGCGAACCAGATCCAGCGGCTGAACCAGGAAGCGGCCAAGGCGCGCGCCGCGGGGCGCCGCATCGGCATCGACGTCAGCGACGAGATGGCATGGACCTGGCTGTCGTATAACCCGGCGAAAGCGCTGGGCATCGCCGACCGGACCGGCAGCCTGAAGCCGGGCAAGATGGCCGATGTCGTGCTGTGGAACGGCAACCCGTTCAGCGCCTATACGCGCCCCGAAAAGGTGTGGATCGACGGCGCGTTGATGTTCGATGCGAACGATCCGAAGCGGCGGCCGGTGAGCGATTTCGAACTCGGCCAGCCGGGCGAAGGAGATGTGAAATGATGCGCGCGCTCCTTCTTTCCGCGGCGGCCCTGATCGCGCTTCCGGTGGCGGCGCAAGACGTCGCGATCGTCAATGCCAAGCTTGTCATCGGTGACGGCAGCGCGCCGATCGAGGGCGGCACCGTCGTCGTGCGCGGCGGCAAGGTCGTCGCGGCGGGTGCGGGGGTCGCGGTGCCGGCGGGCATCGAGCGCGTCGATGCGGAGGGCAAATATGTGACCCCCGGCATCGTCGCGGCGTTCAGCCGCGTCGGGTTGACCGAAGTCGATGCGGTGAGCGGCACCAACGACCGATCGGCGCCGCGCACGCGCTTTTCGGCGGGGCTCGACATCGCGCCCGCATTGAACCCGATGGGATCGCCGGTCGCGGTCAACCGCGCGTCGGGCGTGACGCGCGCGATCGTCGCGCCGGGGGGCAGCAGCAATTTGTTCGCGGGGCAGGGCGCGGTGATCGACCTGGCCGACGACATGGACATGGTGACCAAGCCGCGCGCGCTGCAATATGTGGCGTTCGGCGAGGATGGCGCGTCGAAGGCGGGGGGCAGCCGCGCGGCGACCTTCCTCCTCTTCCGCGAGCAATTGCTCGCGGCGCGCAGCTATGCCCGCAACCCGGCGGTGCTCGCCGAATGGGGCAATGACGCGATGATCCAGCGCGCCGACGCCGACGCGCTCGTCCGCGTGATCGACGGCACAACGCCGCTGTTCATACGCGTCGACCGCGCGGTCGACATCGTCAATGTGCTCAAGCTGAAGGGCGAGTTTCCCGCCATGAAGCTGGTGCTTGTCGGCGCGACCGAAGGCTGGATCGTCGCGCGCGAGATCGCGGCGGCGAAGGTGCCGGTGCTCGTCTCGCCGCTCACCGACCTGCCGTCGAGCTTCGAGCAACTCGGCGCGACGCAGTCGAACGCGGGGCGGCTCAAGGCCGCGGGCGTCGACGTGTCGGTCGGGGTATTCGACGACGATGACGCGCACAAGATGGGCTATGCGACGCAATATGCGGGCAACCTCGTCGGGCTGACGCGGGTGCCCGGCGCGAGCGGGCTGAGCTGGGATCAGGCCTTCGCCTCGATCAGCAGCGTGCCCGCGCGCGCGGTCGGCATGGAGGGCAGCATCGGTTCGCTACGCCCGGGCCGCGCCGGCGATGTCGTGATCTGGGACAATGATCCGCTCGAACTCGGCAGCCGTCCGACGATGGTGTGGATCGACGGCAAGGCGCAGTCGCTGACGACGCGGCAGGACCGTTTGCGTCAGCGCTACGAAATTCCGCAGGAAGGGGCGCTGCCCAACGCATACGACTGGTAGTTTCCGCTCGGTCATCCCGGCCTGCGCCGGGATGACCGAGTAGGGGAAGCGGACAGGTCATCTCGACCATGTTGACACTGTTAGCTTTGTCGCGGATGGTGGCGTCGAAATGGCTTCGAGTCGGCGCTGCCTGGAGCGGTCGATCAGGCCATGTTCGGTGAGGAGCTGTCCATGCAACCGATGTCGCTTTTGATCGTCACCTGCGCCCTGTTCGTCGCCTCGCACCTCGTCCTGTCGCATCCGTTCCGCGACGGCCTCGCGGGACGGCTGGGCGAGCGGGGGTTCCAGATCGTCTATTCGGTCGTCGCGATCGCGACGCTGATCATGGTGGTGCAGGCGTGGCGCGGGATGCCGCCCGAACCGCCGCTGTGGACGGTCGGTGACGGACTGTGGAGTCTCGCGTCGCTGATCGTTCTGTTCGCGAGCATCTTGTTCATGGGATCATTGATCGGCAATCCGGCGCTGCCCGCGCCGCACGCCGCGCGGGATGCGGCCGCCGCGCCGCGCGGGGTGTTCGCGATCACGCGGCACCCGATGATGTGGGGTTTCGCGCTGTGGGCGATCGCGCATATCATGGTGATGCCGACGCCGGGCCAGATCATCCTGTCGGTAACGATCGTATTTCTCGCGCTCGTCGGGTCGGCGGGGCAGGATGCGAAAAAGGCGCGATTGATGGGCGAAAGCTGGCGCGGCTGGGCGGCGCGGACGAGCTTCGTTCCTTATGCGCGGCAACTCGCGGGCGGGGCGCCGTGGCGCGACACGCTGCCGCGCGGGCATGCGCTGTTCGGCGGGATCGTGCTCTGGCTTGCCGCGAGTTGGGCGCATGGGGCGCTGGGCTATATGGTCGCGGGGATCTGGCGCTGGGTCGGGTAGGCGACGCGTTGTTTGGGGGCGCTTCCGGCATTGAGCCAAAAAAAGGGGCCGCAGCGCGACCCCTTTCTGTTTCTGGCGAAGGATTGCCTCAGCGCTTGTCGACGGGCACGAACGGGCGATGCGTCGGGCCGGTGTAGAGCTGGCGCGGGCGGCCGATCTTCTGCGCGGGGTCCGAGATCATTTCGTTCCACTGCGCGACCCAGCCGACTGTGCGGGCGAGGGCGAAGAGCGCGGTGAACATCGTCGTCGGGAAGCCGATCGCCGACAGGATGACGCCCGAATAGAAATCGACGTTCGGGAACAGCTTCTTTTCGATGAAATAGGGATCGTTGAGCGCCATTTCCTCAAGCTGCAACGCGACCTCGAACACGGGGTCGTTGACCTTGAGCGCGTCGAACACCTCGCGCACCGTCTTTTGCATCACGGTCGCGCGCGGGTCGTAGTTTTTATAGACGCGGTGGCCGAAGCCCATCAGGCGGAACGGATCGTCCTTGTCCTTCGCGCGCGCGATATATTCGGGAATGCGCTCGGGGCGGCCGATTTCGCGCAGCATGTTGAGCGCGGCTTCGTTCGCGCCGCCGTGCGCCGGACCCCAGAGGCAGGCGATGCCCGCCGCGATGCACGCGAAGGGATTGGCGCCCGACGACCCCGCGAGGCGGACGGTCGAGGTCGACGCATTCTGTTCGTGGTCGGCGTGGAGGATGAAGATGCGGTCGAGCGCGCGCTCGACGACGGGGTTGACCTCATAGGGCTCGGCGGGAACGCCGAAGGTCATGCGCAGGAAATTGCCCGTGTAGCTCAGCGAATTGTCGGGATAGATGAAGGGCTGGCCGACCGAATATTTATACGCCATCGCCGCGATCGTCGGCATTTTCGCGATCAGCCGATGGCTGGCGATCATCCGCTGGCGCGGATCGTGAATTTCGGTCGAATCGGGGTAGAAGGCACTGAGCGCGCCGACGACGCCGCACATCACCGCCATCGGGTGCGCGTCGCGGCGGAACCCGCGATAGAAGGTCGCGAGCTGTTCGTGCAGCATCGTGTGGCGCGTGATCGTGTTTTCGAACGTCGCCAGCTCGCCGGCGTTCGGCAGTTCGCCGTTGAGCAGCAGATGGCAGACTTCCATGAAGCTCGAATGTTCGGCGAGGTCGCCGATCGCATAGCCGCGGTGGAGGAGGACGCCTTCGTCGCCGTCGATATAGGTCAGCTGCGATTCGCAGCTCGCGGTCGAGGTGAAACCGGGATCATAGGTGAACGCGCCGGTCTGGGCGTAGAATTTGCGGATATCGACGACGTCGGGGCCGACGGTGCCCGACAGGACAGGGCTGTCGACGGTCTTGTCGCCCAGCGTGATTTTCGCGGTGTCGGTCATATTTTGTTCCCTGTTCTGACGGCGGGGAGAGAGAGTGGCTATGCCCCTGCCGGAAAATGTTGCGCTGCGTCAAGTCGGGCGAGACTGACATCGCGTCCGAGCAAGAGCAGCACGTCGAAAATTCCCGGGGAAACTGTTCGGCCGGTTAGCGCCGCGCGCAAGGGCTGTGCCAGTTTGCCGAGCCCCAGTTCGGCGGCTTCGGCCTCTGCGCGCACGGCGGCATCCAGCTCTTCTGTCGTCCAGTCGTTCAGCCCGCGCAGCCGCGCGGTGACGGCGGCCAGCAGGCCTTCGGGCGAGGTTCTTAGCACCTCGGCCGCCTTTTCGTCCATCGGCAACGGATCGCCCTGGAACAGGAAGGTCGCACCATCGGCGATTTCGTCGAGCGTCTTCGCGCGCGGCTTGAGCGCGTCCATCGCGCGCGTCAGCAGGTCGCGGTCGGCGCCATCGAGGGCGCGACCGACGAGCTTTTCGACGCGCGGAGCGACGAGATCCGCGAGACGCGCATCATCGGCTTCGCGCAGATAATGGCCGTTGAGATTCTCGAGCTTCTTGAAGTCGAAACGCGACGGCGAGCGGCCGACATGACCCAAGTCGAACCACTCTGTCGCCTGCGCGCGGCTGATGATTTCGTCGTCGCCATGCCCCCAGCCGAGGCGGAGGAGATAATTGTTCACCGCTTCGGGCAGATAGCCCATTTCGTCGCGATAGGCGTCGACGCCGAGCGCGCCGTGGCGTTTCGACAGCTTCGCGCCGTCGGCGCCGTGGATCAGCGGGACGTGGGCATAGACGGGTTCGCGCCAATTCATCGCGCGAAGCAGTGCGAGCTGGCGGAAGGCGTTGTTGAGATGGTCGTCGCCGCGAATGACGTGCGTCACGCCCATGTCGTTGTCGTCGACGACGACGCTGAGCATATAGGTCGGGGTGCCGTCGCTGCGCAGCAGGATGAAATCGTCGAGCTCGGCATTCTGGACGGTGACTTCGCCCTGGACCTTGTCGGCGATCGTGACGGCGCCGTTCTGCGGTGCGCTCAGGCGGATGACGTGCGGGGCCGCGGGGTCGCCGTCGTCGCGGTCGCGCCATGGGCTGCGGACGCGGAAGGGCTGGCGCTTTTCCTGCGCTTCGGCGCGCATCGCGGCAAGCTCGTTCTGTGAGAGGTAGCAGCGATAGGCCTCGCCCTTGGCGAGCAGTTCGTGCGCGACCTCGGCGTGGCGCGGGGCGCGCGCGAACTGGAATATCGTCTCGCCGTCCCAATCGAGATCGAGCCACTGCATGCCGTCGAGAATCGCGTCGATCGCGGCGTCGGTCGAGCGTGCGCGGTCGGTATCCTCGATCCGCAGCAGAAATTTGCCGCCATGGTGGCGCGCGAACAGCCAGTTGAAGAGCGCGGTGCGAGCGCCGCCGATATGCAGATAGCCGGTCGGCGAAGGGGCGAAGCGGGTCACGACGTCGGCCCCCGTTGCTTCAGCCGCGTTGGTTTGGTTTTCGGTTGCCACCAAGGCCTCTTTCACTCACTTTGCCGCCCGGTTGAGCGGGGATCGGGGGTGCCCCTAGCATGGCGACAGGGCAGCTTCAAACGCCCATTGCGCGGCGGACGGTTCGTACCTGGAAAGGCGCCGCCGACGCGATCGAGGCGCGGCTGGAGGCCGAGCGCGAGCGGATCGGCCTGTGGCTGCCCGTCGCGCTGGGGGCGGGCATCGGCGCCTGGTTCGCGCTGCCCGCGACGCTGCACTGGATCGGCCTGCTGCTGTTGTTGGCGAGCGGGGTGCTGGGCGGATTGCTGATCGGTTGGGACCGCCGGCTGGGGCGGGTGATGACGGTCGGGTGCGGCGCGGTCGCCATCGGCCTCTTGCTCGTTTGGGCCCGCGCGCTCGGGGTCGCCGCGCCGGTGCTCGCCGCGCCGGTGACGACCGAATTCGCCGCGGTCGTCGAGCGCGTCGAGCCGCTGCCCGCAAAGGGGAAGATTCGCATCCTCGCAGCTCCGCAGCGCCGCAGCGACCTGCCGCCACGCGTGCGCCTGACGCTGCGCGGTGAGCAGGCGGCCGACCTGGTCGAGGGCGAGGCGATCGGCGTCCGCGCCCGGCTGATGCCGCCGCCGACCGCGAGCCTGCCCGGCGGCTATGATTTCGCGCAGCGCGCCTGGTTCGACGGGATCGGCGCGGTCGGGACGGTGCTGGGCAAGGTTTCGCGCGCGTCGGACCGCGGCGCGGCGACGCCGTCGGTGCGCGTGCGGCTGAGCGCGCATATCCATGATCAGGTCGATGGATCGGCGGGCGGCATCGCGGCCGCGCTGGTGACCGGCGACCGCGGCGCGATCAGCGAGGCCGACGAGGAAGCGATGCGCCGCAGCGGTCTAGCGCATCTGCTGTCGATCAGCGGGCTGCATGTCACGGCCGTCGTCGGCTTCGCGATGCTGCTGACGATGCGCCTGCTCGCGCTGAGCCCGCGGCTGGCGCTCGCCGGCTATGTCCTGCCGCTCGCCGCGGCGGCGGGGGCGCTCGCGGGCGGGGGGTACACGTTACTTGCGGGGGCGGAAGTCCCGACGCTGCGATCGTTCATCGCGGCGCTGCTCGTGCTCGTCGCCTTTCTGATGGGGCGCGAGGCGCTGACCCTGCGGCTGGTCGCGGCGGGGGCGCTGATCGTGTTGATCTGGCGGCCCGAATCGCTCGCGGGGCCGAGTTTCCAGCTGAGTTTCGCCGCGGTCACGGCGATTATCGCGCTGCACGAGAGCCGCCCGATGCGGCTTTTCCTCGCGCGTCGCGACGAGCCGTGGCTGTTCCAGCTGGGGCGCGGGATTGCCGGATTGCTGATCACCGGACTGGTGGTCGAGGTCGCGTTGGCGCCGATCGCGCTGTTCCATTTCCACAAGGCGGGGCTTTACGGCGCGCTCGCCAATGTCGTCGCGATCCCGCTGACGACCTTCGTCATCATGCCGTTCGAGGCGCTCGCGCTGCTGTTCGATAGCGTCGGACTCGGCGCCCCCTTCTGGTGGGTCGCCGAACAGGCGCTGCGGGTGCTGATCGCGCTGGCGCATGGCGTTGCCGCTGCGCCCGGCGCGGTCGCGACGATGCCGAGCTTTCCGCCGTGGGGCTTTGCCCTCGCGGTGTTCGGAGGATTGTGGCTGCTGCTGTGGCAGACGCGCTGGCGCCGCGCCGGGGCGGTGCCGCTGATGATCGGGATGGCGGCGCTGCTCGCCGCGCCGCGCCCCGACCTGCTCGTCACCGGCGACGGACGGCATATCGCCGCCGCGCTGCCCGATGGTAGTTACGCGCTGCTCCGCGACCGGGCGGGCGATTATGTTCGCGATACGGTCGCCGAGGCCGCGGGCGTCGATGCGCCGCTTTTGGCATTAGCCGAACTCGACCATGTCGAGTGCAATCGCGATTTCTGCCGCTGGGCGCAGGGGAGGGGCGCGTCGCGGCGCGTCATCCTCGCGTCACATGGGCGCGACCGGATCGAGGGCGCCGACATGGCCGCCGCCTGCGCCGCCGCCGATGTCGTGATCAGCGACCGCTGGCTGCCGCGCGAATGTACGGCGCGCTGGATGACGATCGATCGCGACAGCCTGGTCGAAACCGGCGGACTGGCGCTCTATTTGGGTGAAGCGCCGAAAGCCGTCGCCGCGCTTCGCGCCGGCGACGAGCATCCGTGGCGGCTGCCGCAGCAGCTTAGTGGTAACGACGAAGCAATCCCGACAGCCGCCCTTGCACGATGACGCGCTCGGCGGGGTAGCGCTGCGGTTCATAGGCGCTGTTGGCGGGATCGAGCCGGATCATCTGGCCTTCGCGGCGGAAATATTTGAGGGTGGCGTCCTGTCCGTCGACGAGCGCCACGACGATGTCGCCTTCGCGCGCGGTGCTCGCCTTCTGGATCAGCGCATAGTCGCCGTCGAAGATTCCGGCCTCGACCATCGAATCGCCCGACACTTCGAGCGCATAATGTTCGCCCGAGCCGAGCAGCGCGGCGGGGACCGCGAGATTGTTGTGATCCTCGAACGCCTCGATCGGCACGCCCGCGGCGATCTTGCCGTGCAGCGGCACCTCGACGATGTCGTTCGCCGCGATCGGGCGCAACGCCGGAGCAGGCTTGCGCAGCGGCACGACATTTTCGCGCCCCGGTTCGCGTGCCCCCGCTGCGGGCTTCGCCGCTTCGGGAACTTTGAGCACTTCGAGCGCGCGCGCGCGGTTGGGAAGGCGGCGGAGAAAACCTCTTTCCTCCAAGGCGCTTATCAGCCGGTGGATGCCCGATTTCGACTTGAGGCCGAGCGCCTCCTTCATCTCCTCGAACGAGGGCGAAATGCCGCTCGCGTCGAGGCGCTGCTGGATGAAGTGGAGCAGTTCATGCTGCTTCGCGGTCAACATCGATTATTCTCCATGATGACCCGTCGGTGCCGGGCCGGACATAGAGAGAACGATAGTGGAACAAATCGGAACTTGTCAAGCGATGACGATATAGTCCGCCATGTCGCCGCCCGCGCGCGCGGGCGCGCCGATGTCGCGGATCAGCAGCGCATTGGCCGAGGCGAGCGGGAGGGTGCGGCCGCTTTCCTGTCCGATCATCGGCGTCAGGCGGCCGTTTTCGAGTCGCGCGCGGAGGTAATCGCGGCGCGTTCCGCCTTCGCCGAGCGGCGCGGCGAGCGGTGCCTGATGCACGGGCGGCAGGGGGGCGCCCGCGCCGGCAAGATGGCGGACGAGCGGCAGCAGGAACAAGGTCGCGGTGACGAAGGCCGACGATGGATTGCCGGGAAGGCCGAGGAGGATCGCGTCGCCGAGCGTTCCGGCGATCAGCGGCTTGCCGGGCTTCATCGCGATCTTCCAGAAATCGAGCCTCCCGCCGGCGTCGCCGAGCGCGCCGCGGACATGGTCGTGATCGCCGACCGACGCGCCGCCGACGGTGACGATGACGTCGTGGCGTCGCGCCAACTCCTTGAGTGCGCTCGCGAGTTTGGCGCGATCGTCGGGAAGATGGTGGGGCTGGACGGCGGGGGCGACCTCTCCGGCGAGCATCGCGGCGAGCATGACGCCGTTGCTTTCGGGGATCTGGCCGGGGGCGAGCGGGCGCCCGGGCTGGACGAGTTCGTCGCCGGTCGTGACGATCGCGACGCGCGGACGGCGGCCGACGGCAAGCTGCCCCGCGCCGCTCATCGCCGCCGCGGCGATTGCGCCGGGCGTCAGGCGCGTGCCCGCGGCGAGCAGGCAATCGCCGGCGGCGAAATCGGCGGCGCGGGCCCGGATATGGCGTCCGCGCGCACCGGGGCCGTCGGTCGTTAGCGTCAGGGCGTCGCCCGCGCGCGCGACATCTTCCTGGACGATCACCGTGTCGGTGCCGGAAGGGAGCAGGGCGCCGGTGAAGATGCGCGTCGCTTCGCCGGGCCCCACGATGCGGTCGGACGCGGCGCCTGCGGCACTTTCGCCGATGATGGTCCACGGACCCGGCAGATCGTCGAAGCGGATCGCATAGCCATCCATCGCGGAAATCGGCGCGGCGGGCTGGTCGCGCAGCGCGATGACATCGTCCGAAAGATGGCGGCCAAGCGATTCGGAAAAGGCGATATTTTCGCTGGCGAGCGGTTCGTGGAGCGCGAAGAGCCGGGCTTGCGCTTCTTCGACGGCGAGCAGGGCGCTCATTCGGCGCGCCAGTCGCCCGAGCGGCCGCCGCTCTTTTCGAGGAGGCGGATGTCGCCGAGGACCATTGCGCGGTCGAGCGCCTTCGCCATGTCATAGAGGGTGAGAAGCGCGACCGAAGCGGCGGTGAGCGCCTCCATCTCGACCCCCGTCTGGCCCGTCGTCTGCGCGATAGCCGTGACCGCGATGCCACCCTCTTCCCACGTAAAATCGATGCCCACCTTGGTCAGCGCGAGCGGATGGCAGAGCGGGATGAGGTCGGCGGTGCGCTTCGCGGCCATGATGCCGGCGATGCGTGCGGTCGAGAGGACGTCGCCCTTGGGCGCGTTGCCGCTGCGGATCGCTTCGAGCGCTTCGGGCGACATGGTGATGCGGCCGCCGGCGACTGCGCGGCGCTGCGTCGCGGGCTTGGCGCCGACATCGACCATCGACGCTGCCCCGCTTTCGTCGAGGTGCGTCGGCCGGGTCATGCCGCGGCTCCTTCGAGCAGCGCCCTTGTCGCCGCCGTGACGTCATCCTGACGCATCAGGCTTTCGCCGACGAGGAAGGTTTTGACGCCGCTTTCCGCCAGCCTTGCGCAGTCGGCGTGGCTCGCGATGCCGCTTTCGCCGACGAGCAAGGTGCCCGGCGGGACCAGCTTCGCGAGGCGTTCGGTGACGGCGAGGTCGGTTTCGAAGGTGCGGAGGTCGCGGTTGTTGACGCCGATCAGGCGCGATTTAAGCCGCGTGAGCGCGCGGTCGAGTTCGGCTTCGTCGTGCACCTCGACGAGGACGTCCATGCCGCGTTCGAGCGCGGCCGCCTCGATCTCGCGCATCGCGCTGTCGTCGAGCGCGGCGACGATGATCAGGATCGCGTCGGCGCCGATCGCGCGCGCTTCGGCGACCTGCCACGGATCGACCATGAAATCCTTGCGGAGAGCGGGAAGCGCGCAGGCGGCGCGCGCGGCGACGAGATAATCCTCATGCCCCTGAAAATAGGGCGCATCGGTGAGGACCGACAGGCAGGCGGCGCCGCCCGCGGCATAGGCGCGGGCGTGATCGGCGGGGTTGAAATCCTGCCTTATCAATCCCTTGGACGGCGAAGCTTTCTTGATTTCGGCGATCAGGGCAAAGCCGCCGGCGTCGATTTTCGCCTTTAGCGCGGCGGCGAAGCCGCGCACCGGGCTGGCGTCGATCGCATCGAGGTCCGAAAAGGAGCGCGCCGCGCGGCGCTCGGCGACTTCTTCGGCCTTGGTCGCAAGTATCTGGGTTAGCTTGTTCATTTATAGGCGATCCAGCAGTTGAGCAGCGCGTTGGCGAGGCCCTTGTCGATCGCTTCGGCGGCTTCCTCGACGCCTTCGAGCAAGGTGTCGGCGGCGCCGGCGACGACGAGCGCCTCGGCGGCGTTGTAGAGCACCGCGTCGCGGTAGGCGCCGGGCTCGCCCTGTAGCAGGCCGCGAAGCGCCTTGGCGTTATATTCGGCGTCGCCGCCGCGAATCTCTTCGAGCGAGCGCGTCGGGAGCCCGGCGTCGGCGGCAATGCTGCGCTGCATCCGCACGCCCTCGGAGGTGACCACCGCGACCTCGTTGCCCCCCGCGAGCGAGAGTTCGTCGAGCCCCTCGTCGCCCGAGATCACGCGCGAATGCTCGGTGCCGAGCCGGTGCAGTGCTTCGGCATAGACGGGGACATAGGCGGGGCGCGCGATGCCGACGAGCTGGCGCGTGACGCGCGCGGGGTTGGCGAGCGGGCCCATCAGGTTGAAGATCGTCCGCCGCCCGATTGCCCGGCGGATCGGCATGATGCGCTTCATCGCGGGATGACGCGTGCCCGCGAAGAGGAAGCAGATGCCGAGGTCGGCGAGCTGTTCCTCGGCCTGCCGGTCGGCGCGCTCCATGTCGAGGCCGAGCGCCTCGAGCGTATCGGCCGCGCCGGATTTGGAAGAAGCGGCGCGATTTCCGTGCTTTGCAACCGGAACCTCGCACGCCGCGACGACGATCGACACCGCGGTCGAGACGTTCAATGTATGATGGCCGTCGCCGCCGGTGCCGCAGACGTCGATCGCGCCGGCGGGGGCGTCGATGGGGATCAGCCGGTCGCGCATCGCCTGTGCCGCGGCGGCGATTTCGACCATCGTTTCGCCGCGATCGGCGAGGGCGATCAGGAATTCACTGACCTGTTCGTCGCTCGCGCCACCGTCGAGCATCGTCGCGAAGGCGTCGGCGGCCTCGTCATGATCGAGCAGCGCCGAGGGGTCGGGGAACGGGCCGAAGCGGCTCATGCCGCCTTGCGCTCGCCGGCGGGCAGCCCCGCGATCCTCAGGAAATTGGCGAGCATCGCGTGACCATGCTCGGTCGCGATGCTTTCGGGGTGGAACTGGACGCCGTGGATCGGCAACTCGGCGTGGCGGAAACCCATCACCGCGCCGTCGTCGCTCGTCGCGTTGATGACGAGCCCCTCGGGAATGTCGACGACCTCGAGGCTGTGGTAGCGCGTTGCCTGAAAGGGCGAGGGCAGGCCGGCGAAGAGCCCGCTGCCGTCATGGCAGACGGGCGAGGTCTTGCCGTGCATCAGATGGCCACGCTGGACGATGCCGCCGAAATGCTGGCCGATCGCCTGATGGCCGAGGCAGACGCCGAGCAGCGGGCGCCGCGCGTCGGCGCAGGCGGCGACGAGGTCGAGGCTGATTCCCGCCTCGTTGGGCGTGCAGGGGCCGGGCGAGATCAGGATCGCGTCGGCGCCGGAGCCAAGGGCCTGCGCCGCGGTGAGGGCGTCGTTGCGTTCGACGCGCACGTCCGCGCCTAGCTCGATCAGATAGTGAACGAGGTTGAAGGTGAAGCTGTCATAATTGTCGATGACGAGGATCATGGGCGCGCACTAACCGCTTTGCGGGGGTTGGGGAAGCTCTACGATCTTTCC
The DNA here is from genome assembly GCF_011926545.1 of Sphingopyxis italica. Lineage (GTDB taxonomy): Bacteria > Pseudomonadota > Alphaproteobacteria > Sphingomonadales > Sphingomonadaceae > Sphingopyxis > Sphingopyxis italica. The sequence continues at coordinate 55,644 of NZ_JAATIT010000002.1, forward strand.
TGCGCCCAATTCCCGCTTCGTCTATCGCCCGATCTGCGCCGCCTTCTCGCGCAAATCCGCCGCGGCCTGCTTTCGTCCGCGCTTGTCCAGCAGCGTGGCGTAAAACTCCATGATTCCCGCATTGAGCGGCTGCAACCGATAGGCGCGGTCGATCAGTAGCAGCGCGCGCGCATCGTCGCCTTTCGCCGCCCACGCGCGCGCCAGTTCGCGCAGGACCACCACGTCGCGGTCGCCGATCCGCCGCCGCACGCGCCCGAAATGCCCGATCGCCTGATCCCAATGCTCCAGATCCATCGCAAGATGCCCGGCAAGCCGGTCGGCGGCGATGCTCGACGGCTGGCTATCGCGCAGCGCCAGGATCGCGGCGCCCGACCCGGCGGCGTCGCCCGCGCGGTATAGCGCGTTGCCGAGGCGCAGCGTCGTGCGCTCGCCCGCGTCGATCGCACGCGCGGCGCGATAGGCCTCGACCGCGAGGCCGAACCGCCCGCCCGCCAGCGCCGCATCGCCGAGCAGGATATGCGCATCGGCGACGCCGCGGTTCGCATCACGCAACCGCACCGCGCGCCCGATCGCGCGCGCGCTATTGCCGCTCGCAAGGTCGGCGGCGATCGCCGGAATGACCTTGGCCGGATCGAGCGGCGCGGCATCGGCCGCCATTGCGATCAGCCCATAATCGTCGTCGACCGCGAAGGGCACGGCTTCGCCCGGGCTCAGCGCCGCCGCGCGGCCGAGATAATCCGCCGATTCCATGCTCCGCCCCAGCTCGGCCGCCGCGCGCGCCGCGAGGATCAGCGACCAGCTATCGGCATCGGGGCGGCGGACGAGCGGTAGCAGCGCCTCGCGCGCCGCCCCGGCGTCGCCGTCGGCCCATTCGGCGGCGGCGAGGATGCGGCGCGCGTTGAAATTATGCGGCTGCTCAGCGAGCAGGCGGTCGGCCCACGTCGCCGCGACCGCCTCGCCGCCCAGTTCGAGTTCGACGACCGCGCTCAGCAGCATGAAGGACGGCTGCGCGTCGAGTTCGCCGCGCGTGCGCTGGAGCAGGCTGCGCGCGAGACGGAAATTCCCGGCGCGCGCCGCGAGCACCGCTTGCAAATAATAGAGTCGCGGATCGCGCGGCACGATCGTGGCCGCATGGCGCAGCGCCGTCAGCATGTCGCGATAGCGGCCGAGGTCGCCAAGCGTCGCCGCCTGATCGATCAGCGCGTCCGCATTGTCGGGATCGGCGGCGAGCGCATCGGCATACCAGCCGAGCGACGCTTCGAGCCCCTCCGCACCGCGCACCAAATTTGCCTTGAACGCCAGCGCCGCGCTATTCGTCTTGTCGAGTTCGATCGCATAGTCGACCGCGTCGCGCGCGCCGAGCGTATCGGCGCCGGCGTCGCGAAAGCGCGCGACATCGACCCACAAGGTCGAGCTACGCGGCAGTTCGTGCACCGCCCGGTCATAGGCTTCGCGCGCGGCGGCGAGGTCGCCGTTCGCCAGATGGACATCGCCCGCGACCCACGCCGCTTCGCCCATCATCTCGGGAATGACCGGCCCGACCTCCAGCGCCTCGAGCGCGCGCGCGTCTTCGCCCTGCATCGCATAGGCGCGCGCGAGCAAGGGCCGCAGCGCCGCATCGTTGGCGCCAGCGCCGATCGCGCCCTTTACCGCCGCCTCGGCGCCGACCCCGTCGCCAAGCCGGATCGCGACGCGCGCGAGCGCGACGCGCCGTGCGATGTCGCCCGGATTGTCGGCGATCGCCGCCTGCAGCGCCGCACGCCGCTGCTCATCGGCCTTGCGCGGCGCGTCCGGTCCGCCGCCGCACGCGGCGAGCAGCAGCGTCGCCACCAGCGGCGCGCCGGTCCAGACGCGGCGAAAGGTCATTCAGCCCTGCATCCGATATTGCTTGAGCAGGTCGTAGAGAGTCGGGCGGCTGATCCCGAGCAATTTCGCCGCGAGCGAAATATTGCCCTCGCTCTGCGTCATCGCGCGGCGGATCGCGACGCGGTCGGCCGCCTCGCGCGCGCTGCGCAGATTGAGCCACGCCTCGTCGATCTCTTCGCCGCCGCCCGCCATATCGAGGTCCTCGCGCATCACCAGCTTGCCGTCGGCCATGATAACGGCGCGCTTGATGCGGTTTTCAAGCTCGCGGACATTGCCGGGCCAGCGCGCCTCGTCGATCGCCTGCAACGCGTCGGGCGCGAAGCCGCGCACCCCGGGATTCATCTCGGGCGCATATTGGTGGAGGAAGTGCCGCGCGAGCAGCACCGCATCGCCCGGCCGCTCGGCGAGCGACGGGATTTTCACCACCATCTCGGCGAGCCGGTAATAAAGATCGTCGCGAAAGCTCTGCGCGGCGATCATCGCGTCGAGGTCGCGGTGCGTCGCGCAGACGATCCGCGTATCGACCGCGATCGCCTTGCGCCCGCCGATCCGCTCGATCGTGCGCTCCTGCAAAAAGCGCAGCAGCTTGACCTGCAAGGGCAGCGGAATGTCGCCGACCTCGTCGAGGAAAAGCGTGCCGCCATGCGCGAGCTCGATCTTGCCCTCGGTCGTCTTGACCGCACCGGTGAACGCGCCCTTCTCATGCCCGAACAGCTCGCTTTCGAGCAAATTTTCGGGGATCGCGGCGCAGTTGATCGCGACGAACGCGCCATCGCGCCGCGCGCTAGCCTCGTGCAGTCCGCGCGCGAGCAATTCCTTGCCGGTGCCGCTCGCGCCGAGCAGCATGACAGAGACGTCGAGGTTCGCGACGCGCTCGATCGTGCGGGCGACCTTCTGCATTTCCGGCGCGCCGGTTATCATCCCGCCGAGCACGCGATTGTCGCCCGCGCCCTGGTTTGCCAGCCGCGCATTCTCAACCTCGAGTTCGCGAACGTGAAACGCGCGGCGCACGATCAGCCCCAGCTCGTCGATGTCGATCGGCTTCTGATAGAAATCCCACGCGCCGCTCGCGATCGCGGTCAGCGCGCTGGCGCGCTCGCCATGCCCGGACACGACGATCACCTTGGTGTCGGGCTTGGCCTCGAGGATCGCCTTGAGCGTCCGGAACCCCTCGCGCGTGCCATCGGGATCGGGCGGCAGGCCAAGGTCGAGCGTGACGACATCGGGCTCCTCGGCGCGTAAGAGCTCGATCGCGGAGTCATGGTCGCCCGCGACGAGCACGCGATAATCCTCATACGCCCATTTGAGCTGCGCTTGCAGCCCCGCGTCGTCCTCGACCACCAGCAATGTGCGCAATCCGGTCCCGCCCTCGTTCATGTCATTCCCACTTTCGTCACCCGCGCATCGCCGCCGACCGCGCCGCGCGCATCGGCGAGCGGGAGCCAGAGGGTGAAATTGCTGCCCTTGCCCGGCTCGCTCGCGACTTCGATCGCGCCGCCCATCGCCTGCGCGATTTGCAGCGCCTCGAACGCGCCGAGCCCGAAACCCAATTCCTTCGTCGATACGAACGGCTTGAACAGCTCGTCGCGGATGAACGCGCGCGTCATGCCGCAACCCTGATCGATCACGGCGATGCGCACGCGCCCCTGCTCGGCGACCGCGACGACCTGCACCGGTGTGTCGGGCGCCGACGCGTCGATCGCATTGGCCACCAGATGCTGGACGATCTGGCGGACCGCGCCCGCCTCGGCCCATGCCGACAGGCCCGCCTGGCAACCGACGAACAGCGCGCGGCGCGGCCGCATTTCCGCCGCGACCTCGTTCAGCACCGGCTCGACCAGCGTGCGGCCGGGCTCGGCGGCGGGCCCACGCTCGCGCGGCGACAGCCGGACGAGCAGGTCGCTGAGCCGCCCCGCCGAAATCTTCAGCGTCTGCGTCATGTCGGCGCGGAACTCGGGCTTGTCGGCGTGGCGCTCGGCATTGCGCGCGAGCAGCGACAGCTGGCTCGCCAGATTCTTGATGTCGTGCATGATGAAGGCGAAGCGGCGGTTGAACTCGTCGAACCGCCGCGCCTCGGACAAGGCCTGCTGGCTCTGCGATTCGGCCAGATAGCTTGCCGCCTGCTGCCCCGCGATGCGCAGCACGTCGAGATCCTCCCAGTCGAGCGCGCGCGACACCGCCGGGCGGTGCAGCACCGCGATCGCGATCATCCGCTGGAAATGGAGAACGGGCACCACCACCCAGGCGCGCGCGTCGGCGATCAGCCACTCGGGGATCGCCAGATCCTCGCGGCTTTGCCCGCGGCGCTCGGCGTCGAGGTCGACGATATGCCGTGTTTCCTGGAGCATGAAGGCCGATCGCAGCGACAGGCCCGCCTCTTCGTCCACGCCGCCCGGCCAGTGCCATTGCTCGGCGACGCGAAAGCCGCCCGACGCGGCGGGCAGCATCAGCAAGGCGCCCGGGCTGCCCGTCAATTGGGCGAGCGCCTTGGCGACGCGCCGATGGAGGTTGCGGTCGTCGTCGCCATCTCCCTGCGCCAGCGTCGCGGTGAAGCGCATCCATTCGGCACGATAGTCGTAACGATGCTCGAAAAAATGCTTGGAGATCATCACCGAGAGCCACGCGCGCGCCCGCGAAGAGGCGAGCATGAGGCCCCCGGCACCGAGCGCGACCGCCAGCGAAATCGCCTGCGCCAGCTCGGCATAATCGCTCCCGACCGCGCGCGCGACCGCACCCGTCAGCGCGATCAGGATCAGATAGACTGCGGCGCCGAGCAGGATCAGCGACCGCGTCGCCGCCGTGCGCGACAGCCGCATTCGCTCGCGGCCGATGTCCATCGCCGCGACGACATGGATCGGCACGGTCAGCAGCGCGACCGCGGGAACCAGCGCGATCAGCGTCGACGCCTTCTCGCCCGTCAGCGCGCCGATCAGCTGGACGTTGAGTTCATAGGCCCAGAGCATCGCGAAACCGCCCGCGACCGCCAGCACCGGCATCCGCAGTCCGCCGCTCGCCCGGCGGACGGCGCCGTCGATGATCAGCAGCCCGCCGATCGCGACGATCATCGCGGTAAAGGTCAGCGTCGGCTTCATCCACGACGCGGCCGCCGCGCCGGCACCTAAATGCGCCGCCGCGCCGAGCAGGAAGGCGAGCAGGCAGATCGTCGCGAGCATGCGCAGGATCAGGCGGAGCGGGCGCGGCATCGGCGCGCGCGGCGACCAGAAGGTCGCGCCGAGCCAGCCGAGCATCGCGCCATCGCGGATCATCTGCACGACCAGCGCCTCCGACGTTCCGGGCGAAAAGACCGTCAGCGCCGCGCACCACAGCGCGGTCGCCGCCGCCGCCGTCACCTGCCAGCGCGGCGCGGGCATCAGCGCCGCCATGCGCGCGCGCGGCCGCATCAGCAGCCACAAAGTGACGCCCGAAAAGCCCGCCAGCGCGAGGGTCGACAGGATCTGGGACAGGCCGGCGAGCGCGCTCACCCTAGGGTCCGTACCCAATTAGGGCGCCGTCGAGGCGTCCAAATGGCGAACATATCGGGCCGAAAGACGCGTCGCGAGGGCTGGTTGCCCTTGCAAGCGGCTTTCGGGCCGAGATGGAAGCCATTTGGACGTCCCGAAGGGATTTGATCAAAATGGCCCATTGCTTCGTCGAGAAGCCTCCCAATATTGACATATGTCTTCGCCTTCTCTCCTCGCACTGGGCCATTTTGCTTCAAACCTCGACGGCGCCCTAATTGGGTACGGACCCTAGCGCGCTCCCTCCGGCCACAGCACGACGCGCACCGTCTGGAGCAGGATCAGCAGGTCGAGGAAGGGCGAATAATTTTTGGCGTAATAAAGGTCATATTCCAGCTTTACGCGCGAATCCTCGACCGACGCGCCATAAGGATAGTTGATCTGCGCCCAGCCGGTCAGGCCGGGCTTCACCATGTGCCGTTCGGCATAATATGGCAGCTTCTTTTCGAGTTCCTCGACGAAGCTCGGCCGTTCGGGGCGCGGCCCGACGAAGCTCATATCGCCCTTGAGCACGCACCAGGTCTGCGGCAGCTCGTCGATGCGAAGCTTGCGGATGACGCGGCCGACGCGCGTGACGCGAGGATCATTCTCGCTCGCCCACACCGCCTTGCCGGCGGCCTCGGCATCGGTGCGCATCGAACGGATCTTGAAGATGTCATAGGGCTCGCCGAACAGGCCGACGCGCGGCTGGCGATAGAAGACCGGCCCGCGGCTATCGAGCATCACCGCGATCCCCGCGACGATGATCAGCGGCAGGCCGACGATCAGCACGATCAGGCTGGCAAGGATGTCGAACAACCGCTTGCTCACTTTAGAAATCCGCTGCCCCGCCGAAAAGCCGTCGGAAAAAATGAGGCCGCTCGGGTTCGTCGTCGCCAGGTCGACGCGCCCCGTCTCGCGCTCGATAAAGCTCGCGATGTCGTTGACATGCACCCCCGTCGTCTTGACGCGCAGCAGGTCGTTCAGCGGCAGCGCGTTGCGCCGCTCCTCGAGCGCGAGCACGACTTCGCCGGCGCGCAGCATCACGACATGGTCCGAAAGATTGGCGATCGCCTCGCGTTGCACCGCGCCCGGCACGGTTTTTTCGGCCGCGCTCATCGCGACGAAGCCGACCATCTCCAGCCCGCTTCCCGGCGTATCGGCGAGCGCCGCGAGCCGCGCCGCGCGCGGCCCCGCGCCGAGCACGAGGATACGGCGACGGAAGGCTTCGGCGCCCGCCGACTGCGTCAGGATCAGGCGGATCACGAACAGCACGCCGATCGCGAAGATCATCGCATAGAGGCTGTTCGCGCGCCACAAAGTCGCGGTCGGCAACAGGAACCCCAGCACCGAAAGAAAGATCACGCCAAGCGAAATCGCGGCGAGCAGACGCGCGGTCGCGAAGCGCATCGAGCGCAGCCCCTCGTTCCCGTACATTCCGGTCGCCATCATCGCGAGCGAATTGGACACGCCGAAGGTCAAAAGCGGCAGCCAGCGGCTCGCGAGCGGCCCGGCATCGAACCCCGCCTGATTCGCGTAAAGATGCCACGCCCCCTCGGCCGAGCCGAGCAGCGCGAAAAATTCGATCAGCGCCAGCCAGACGACGGCGTGCGGGACATAATGTTTGAACAGTCGGAACATGTCGGCGCGATACTACATCCGAGGCGTCAACTGTCGGTTAATTTTACACTTACCTGTTGCATCATCTATGTCCTGTTCCCCCATATCGTGCGATAGGCCGACCCTATGACCACCATGATCCAGCCCGTCATATTGTGCGGCGGCGCGGGCACGCGCCTGTGGCCCGAATCGCGCGGCACCCGCGCCAAGCAGTTTCTGCTGCTCCACGGCCAGCGCAGCCTGTTCCGCCAGACCGTCGAGCGCACCCCCGCCGGTCCGGATTTCCTGCCGCCGATCGTGCTGTGCGGCGACGGCCATGTCGCGATGGTCCGCGAACAGATGAACGACCGCGAGGAGGCGCTGCTCGTCGAGCCGATACCGCGCAACACCGCCGCCGCGATCGCCCTCGCGGTCGCGCAGGCCGACGCCGACACGCTGCTGCTGGTCATGCCGAGCGATCATGTCATCGCCGACATCCCCGCCTTTCACGCAGCGATCGCCAAGGGGGTGCGCCTCGCGCAGCAGGACTGGATCGTCACCTTCGGGATCACCCCCGACAGCCCCGAAACGGGTTTCGGCTATATCGCCGCCGGCCACCCGCTCGGCGAAGACGGCTTCGCGGTCGACCGCTTCGTCGAAAAGCCTCCGCTTGCCGATGCCGAAGCGATGCTCGCGGCGGGCGGCTATAGCTGGAACGCCGGCATCTTCCTGTTCCGCGCGGCGCGGATGCGCGACGCGATGCTCACCCATTGCCGTCCGATCTTCGAGGCCGCCGACAGGGCGCTCGCCGCGGGGATGCGCGACGGCGACGCGCTCTATGCCGACGCCATCGAATTCGCGAAGGCGCCTTCCGATTCGATCGATTATGCCGTCATGGAAAAGGACGACCGCGTCGCGGTCGTTCCCGTCGCGATGGGATGGTCCGACCTCGGCTGCTGGCACACGATCCACGCGCTCGCCGAAAAGGACGCGGCCGACAATGCGGTCACCGGCGACGCATTCCTCCACGACAGCCGCGGCAATCTCGTCCGCGCCGGCGGCAGGCGCGTGTCGATTCTCGGCATGGATAATATCGCGGTCATCGTCGACGGCGACGATATATTGATCCTCCCGCTCGAACGCTCGCAAGAGGTCCGGGCGGCGGCGAAGGCGCGCGAAAGGAACGCCTAAAGCCGCACCATCCGCATGCCCTGTTCGCCATAGCGGGGACCGCTCGTGCCGCCTTTCGGCGCGGCGGCGTCGATCGCGGCGAGGTCCTCGGCGGTGAGCGTCACGTCGGCGGCGCCGACGCTGTCTTCCATCGTCGCGCGGCGCTTGGTGCCGGGGATCGGGACGATGTCGTCGCCTTGCGCGAGCAGCCAGGCGAGCGCGACCTGCGCCTTCGACACGCCATGCTTGTCCGCGACGGCGCCGATCGCATCGACGATCGCGAGGTTGGCGGGGAGATTCTCGTCCGAATAGCGGGGGTCGTTGCGGCGCCAGTCGCCCTCGGGAAGCTCGTCGCGGCTGCGCACCGCGCCCGCCAGGAAGCCGCGGCCGAGTGGCGAGTAAGGGACGAAACCGATGCCATGCTCGCGGCAGACGGGCAGGATTTCGTCCTCGATATCGCGTTCCCAGATCGAATATTCGCTCTGCAGCGCGGCGATCGGCGCGGCTTTCGCGGCGCGGCGCAGCGTTTCGGGTCCGGCTTCGGAGAGCGCGATGTGGCGGACCTTGCCCTCCTTCACCAGCTCCATCATCCCGCCGACGACCTCCTCGATCGGCACATTGGGATCGACGCGGTGCTGGTAGAAAAGGTCGATCGTGTCGATGCCGAGCCGCTGGAGCGAGCCTTCGCAAGCGGCGCGGGCGTTCGCGGGCGAGCCATCGACGCCGGTGATCTGCTTGCCCTCGAACCGGAAGCCGAATTTGGTCGCGATGACGAGGCCGTCGCGCTTACCCTTGATCGCCTGTCCAAGCAGTTCCTCGTTGCTGAACGGACCATAGATTTGCGCGGTGTCGAAGAAGGTGACGCCAAGGTCGATCGCGCGGTGGATCGTGCGCGTCGATTCGTCGAGGTCGGCGGTCTCGCCATAAAGGATGTTGCCGCCGCGGATCATCGGCATGCAGCCGATGCCGATCGCGGAGACTTCGAGGCCGTGGCCGAGCTTGCGATATTTCATGGGATTTCTCCTACAGGTTCATTTTCGACGCCGTCGGCGGCATATTTGGTCGCGGCGACGTCGCCGATAACATTGCCGATGGTCCGGAAGATGTCGGGAAAGGTCTCGACCGCGACGAGCAGCCCCAATGGCGCGACGGGAACCCCCATCGACACCGCGATCGGCGCGATCGAGGTCACGAAGCTGATCGAGCCGGGCAGGCTGACCGAGGAGAGCGCGGCGGCGATCGCGACCGCGAGGCCGATCGCCATTTCCCACGGCGTCAGTTCGATCCCGAACAGCCACGCGACATAGATGACGACCGCGAGGTTCATCGCGGGGCTGGTGAAGCGGAACAAGGCGACCGCGAGCGGCAGCACGACGTCGGCCTTCTTGGGATCGACGCCGAGTTCCTCCGACGATTTCAGCATCGCGGGCAGGCTGGCGAGCGAGCTTTGCGTGCTGATCGCGACCGCGAGCGTCGGCACCATCGCGCGCAGGAAACGCGGCGGCGCGATACCGACGACGAACCAGGCGAGCAACAGGCCGAGAATGATGCAGCTGACGCCGATGCCGGAGAGAATCAGCACATAATGGATGAGGCCGCCGAACGCCGCGAACCCCGCCTTGACCGCGAGCGCATAGCCCAATGCGAACACGCCGATCGGCGCGAGTGCGAGCACCCAGCCGATGACAATCAGCATCGCGTCGCCGAGCGCCTTGAACAGTCCCGACAGCGTCGCGCGCGGCACGGGTTCGAGGCGGGTGATCGCGAAGGCGAAGATGGTCGTGAAGACGATCAGCGGCAGGATCGCGGTTTCGGCGGCGGCGGCGATCGGATTGGTCGGGACGAGCGACAGCAGGAAGTCGCCGAAGCTGGGCGAGGGACCCGCCTCGGTCGTGCCGCCGAGCCCGTGACGCAAAGCTTCGGCGGCGCCGGCCGAAAGCGGAAAGAGCCGGAGCAGCAGCGGCGTCATCAACAGCGACATCAGTCCCGAGAGGAAGATCGCGCCGAGAAAGGTCATCACCGCGCGAAAGGCGAGGGTGCCCGCGCGCGCCGCATCGGCGGTGGCGGTGATGCCGGTAATCAGCAGGGCGACGATCAGCGGGACGATCGTCATTTTGAGCGCGTTGAGCCAGAGCAGGCCGATCGGTTCGATCCACGGCAGCGATGCGGTCCCGGCGGCGGGCGACGCCAGCTCGACGCCGACGCCGAGGAGCATACCGGCGATCAGCGCCGAAAGGATGAGCCAAGCGGATTTCAAGACGGATTCTCCCGGCGATTTTTCTGGCCAGCTTGCCAAGCAAATTTGGGTGACTTAGAGCACCTCCCGAAACAAACGGGAACCGGTTTTTGGGCCGGGAAATGCTCCGCGGGGGCCATCCCGCGGGAAGCCGGGGCAGGCATTTGCCGGGCCGTGGTCAGGTAGCAGAGGGAATATGCGCAAGTTTTTCGGAACCGACGGGATTCGCGGCCTGACCAACCAGGTCCCGATGACGGCGGAGGTCGCGATGCGCGTCGGCATGGCGGCAGGCGCGCATTTCCTGCGCGGCACGCACAAGCATCGCGTCGTGATCGGCAAAGACACGCGACTGTCGGGCTATATGCTCGAAAACGCGCTCGTCGCGGGCTTCACCAGCGTTGGCATGGACGTGGTGCAGGTCGGCCCGATGCCGACCCCCGCGATCGCGATGCTGACGCGCTCGATGCGTGCCGACCTCGGCGTGATGATCTCGGCGAGCCACAACCCTTTTCGCGACAACGGGATCAAGCTGTTCGGCCCCGACGGCTATAAATTGTCCGACGAGGACGAGGCGCAGATCGAGCATCTGCTCACCGTCGAGCCGAAGCTCGCCGATGCGGGGCATATCGGGCGCGCCAAGCGCATCGACGACGCGCGCGGCCGCTATATCCATGCGGTGAAGCAAAGCCTGCCCGAATCGGTGCGCCTCGACGGGCTGCGCATCGTGCTCGATTGCGCCAATGGCGCGGCCTATAACAGCGCGCCGACGGTGTTCTGGGAGCTGGGGGCCGACGTCGTCGCGATCGGGGTCGAACCCAATGGCACCAACATCAACGACAAATGCGGATCGACCGCGCCCGCGCTGCTTCAGGAAAGTGTCGTCGCGAGCGGCGCCGATATCGGCATCGCGCTCGACGGCGATGCCGACCGGCTGATCGTCGTCGACGAAAAGGGAACGATCATCGACGGCGATCAGATCATGGGGCTGATTGGCGCGAGCTGGGCGCGGCAGGGGCGGCTGAAGGGCGGCGGCGTCGTCGCGACGGTGATGTCGAACCTCGGCCTCGAACGCTTTCTGGAGGGTGAGGGGCTGCGGCTCGAACGCACCAAGGTCGGCGACCGCTATGTGCTCGAACGGATGAAGGAAGGCGGCTTCAACGTCGGCGGCGAACAATCGGGGCATATGATCCTGTCGGACCATGCGACGACCGGCGACGGCACGCTCGCGGCGTTGCAACTGCTCGCCGAGCTCGTCGCGGCCGGCAAGCCCGCGAGCGAATTGCTGCACCAGTTCGACCCGGTGCCGCAGCTTTTGAAGAATGTCCGCTTTGCCGGGGGCAAGCCGCTCGACGACAAGCAGGTCATCGCCGCGATCGCCGAGGGCGAGGCGGCGCTCAACGGGCGCGGCCGCCTGGTCATCCGTCCGTCGGGCACCGAACCGCTGATCCGCGTGATGGCCGAAGGCGACGATGCCGGGCAGGTCGAGCAGGTCGTCGACATGATCTGCGACGCGGTGCGCGCTGCGGCGGCATAACCATTGATTTTGTTAGAACTGAAAGAGATTTATCATGCTTGAAATGCGACCCGATTGCGAAAAATGCGGACGCAACCTGCCCGCCGACCTCCATGGCGCCTTCATCTGTTCGATGGAGTGCACTTTCTGCGCGAACTGTGCCGACAAGCTCGACGAACTCTGTCCCAATTGCGGCGGCGACCTGCTTGACCGGCCGCTCCGCGAAGGTGCGATACTGGCGAAATACCCCGCTTCGACGGAGCGAAAGCATAAGGGGTGACCGCACGCGTCCTGATCATCGCCGGATCGGATAGCGGCGGCGGCGCGGGTATCCAGGCCGACATCAAGGCGGTGACGATGCTCGGCGGCCATGCGATGACCGCGATCACCGCGATCACCGCGCAGAACACGCTGGGGGTGCAGGGCGTTCATCCGGTGCCGACCGCGATGGTGCTCGCGCAGATCGACAGCGTCGCGTCGGACATCGGCGTCGATGCGGTCAAGATCGGCATGATCGGCAGCGCAGAGACCGCTTCGGCGGTGGCTGAGCGATTGTCGCGGCCCGATCTCGCGCAAGCCGCGCTTGTCTTCGATCCGGTGATGATCGCGACGAGCGGATCGGTGCTCGCCGATGAAGTGACGATCGCGGCGTTCAAGGCGCTGCTCGACCGCGCGATGGTCGCGACGCCGAACTTGCCCGAACTCGAAGCCTTGGGCGGCGAGGACGCGGTGCTCGCGCACGGCTGCTCGTTGCTCGTCAAGGGCGGCCATGCCGAGGGTGAGACGGTGACCGACCGCTTGCTCGAAACGGGCGAGGGCGAGGTTGCGCGCTGGGAAGCGCCGCGGATCGATACCGAGCATAGTCATGGCACCGGCTGCACGCTGGCGAGCGCGATCGCGTGCGGTTTGGCGCAAGGGATGCCGCTCGAACCCGCGATCGCGCGCGCGCGCGATTTCGTGCGGCTGTCGCTGCTCGATGCGCCGGGGTTGGGGCAGGGGCACGGCCCGATGGGGCAGCAGTATGTCCGCAACGACGGGCTGTTCACCGGTCCGGCGCTGAACCAGATGACGCTGCCCGCGAAGGATTATGCGGTGTCAGTGGCCTTCTACAAGCAGATGGGCCTGAAGCAGATCGTCGATAGTCCTGACAATGGATATGCGCGGTTCGAAGCCGCGAATGGCGTGACGCTGTCGATCCATGTCGGCGACGGCGCGGCGGGCGGCGCGACGACTTATCTGGAAAGCGGCGCGCTCGACGCGTGGGTCGCGTATCTGGCGCGGCGCGGCGTGCGCTTCGAGCAGATGCCGAAGGACGAGGAATGGGGCTGGCGCGAGGCGCGGCTGGCCGATCCCGCGGGCAATCGCCTGTGCCTGTATCAGGCGGCCGAATATCGGAGGTATCCGCCGTGGCGTATATGATTCCGCAGGCCGCCCCATTCACCCGTTCGTGTCGAGCGAAGTCGAGACACCCTTCGGCTTTGCGCCACATCGATGGGAATCTCGACTTCGCTCGATGCGAACGGAAATTGAAGTTCGTTTCGGAGCGACACAAATGATCGTCGGGGTCGACGAAGCCGGGCGCGGGCCGCTGGCGGGGCCGGTGGTGGCTGCCGCCGTGCTGCTTTGCGAGGGCGGCATCGTGGGGCTCGACGACAGCAAGAAACTTACCGCCAAACGCCGCGGCGAGCTGGAGACCCTGATCAAGGCGCGCTGCCGCTGGGGCGTCGGCGAGGCGAGCGTCGAAGAGATCGACCGCATCAATATCCTGCAGGCGACCTTCCTCGCGATGACGCGCGCGGTGGAGGCGCTGGGCTTCGATCCGCACGAAGTGCTCGTCGACGGCAACCGGTTGCCCAAATGGCGCTATAGCGCGCGCGCGATCATCGGCGGCGATGCGCTGCATCCCTGCATTTCGGCGGCGAGCATCCTCGCGAAGGAGCATCGCGACCGCTTCATGGTTGCGATGGCGCGCGACTATCCCGGTTTTGGCTGGGAGACCAATATGGGCTATGGCACGGCGCATCATCTCGCGGCGCTGCGGCAACATGGCCCGACGCCGCACCATCGGACCAGTTTTGCCCCGGTCGCACAAATGCAGCTGGTCTGAAGCCCGAAAAAAGGGGGGAGGGAGCCGATGAGCAGGGGATTTACGGCCGACGATGTGTCGGCCCAGACCGGCCGCACCTTCCTCGTCACCGGCGCCAATGCCGGCATCGGCTTTGAAGTTTCCAGGGTATTGGCCGCACGCGGCGCGCATGTGATCCTGGCGTGCCGCGACGAAAACAAGGCCGGCGCGGCGATGAACCGCATCCGGGTCGACGTGCCGCAGGCCGAGCTGTCGTTTCAGCCGCTCGACCTCGCCGATCTCGATCAGGTTCGCGATGCGGCGAAGGTGGTGCTCGCGGGCCCGCGGATCGACGTGCTGGTCAACAATGCCGGCGTGATGATCCCGCCCCGCACGCTGACGAAGCAGGGTTATGAGCTGCAATTCGGGGTCAATCACCTCGGGACTTTCGCGCTCACCGGGCTGCTCCATCCGCATGTCGACGACCGCATCGTCATCACGGGCAGCATCGCGCACCGGAACGGGACGATGGATTACAGCGACCTGTCGGCGGCGCGCAGCTATCACAATTGGGCGCGCTACCAGATGAGCAAACTTGCGAACCTGCTCCATATGTTCGAGCTCGACCGGCGGCTGAGCGCCGCGGGCCGGGCGACGCAGGCGATCGGGTGCCATCCGGGGGTCGCGCTCACCGAATTGACGCGCCACCTGCCGCTGCCGCTGCGCACGATGACGCCGCTGGCGTCGCCTTTCTTCAACAGCGCCGCGCAAGGGACGTGGCCGACGTTGCAAGCGGCGACGGGCGCGCATGTGCAGGGCGGCGACTATCTGGGGCCGCAGGGGCTCGGCGAAGTGTCGGGACGCTCTGGCCCGGCGCGCGCGACGCGCACCGCGCGCGATCCGAAACTCGCGCGCGAGCTGTGGATGCGCTCGATCGAACTGACCGGGGTAGATCCGGGGATTTGACGAAATATTTTTCGCCGGTGAGTCCTCATCGCCACACCACCAGTGGTTGAGTCTCCGAGTCGCGGCCGACTCCATATGCTGTGTCAGACTCCTTTCGTTCTCATCGCGTTAACTATTTCATCACGCGGAATCCCTAGACTCCTGCGCTTGACGGCGGACTCCGCCTGACTCATCAGGGCCTTCTTACGAGCAAGGAACGGGGTGAAGCATGGGTGTGATGGAACGGGTCAAGGCGCCGGCGACGAAGCAGCGGACGCCCAAGGTCGACCCCGCGGACCTGCCGCTCGACAGCATCTTGCAGGGCGATTGCGTCGAGATGATGCGTAGCCTGCCCGCGGCGTCGGTCGACATGATCTTCGCCGATCCGCCCTATAATCTCCAGCTCGGCGGCGACCTGCTGCGCCCCGACGGCAGCCAGGTCGACGCGGTCGACGATGATTGGGACAAGTTCGACAGCCTCGCCACTTACGATCGCTTCACCCATGCCTGGCTCAAGGAAGCGAAGCGCATCCTGAAGCCGAAGGGCAGCATTTGGGTCATCGGCAGCTATCACAATATCTTCCGCGTCGGCACCGCGCTGCAGGACAATGATTATTGGATCCTCAACGACATCGTGTGGCGCAAGGCGAACCCGATGCCCAATTTCAAGGGCACGCGCTTCACCAATGCGCACGAGACGCTGATCTGGGCGTCGATGGGCGAAAAGGCGCGCTACACCTTCAACTATCGCGCGATGAAAACGCTCAACGACGAGCTTCAGATGCGCAGCGACTGGCTGATCCCGATCTGCGGCGGGCAGGAGCGGCTCAAGAAGGGCGGTACGAAGGTCCACCCAACGCAGAAACCCGAAGCCTTGCTCTATCGCATCCTGCTCGCTTGCTCGAACCCCGGCGACGTGATCCTCGATCCCTTTTTCGGCACCGGCACGACCGGCGCGGTCGCGAAGCGGCTTGGCCGCCATTATATCGGCATCGAGCGCGAGGATGACTATATCGCCGCGGCGAAGGAGCGCATCCAGATGGCGCTGCCGCTCGACGAGAGCGCGGTGAAGACGATGATGGCGCCGAAAGCCGCGACGCGCGTCGCGTTCGGCACGCTCGTCGAATGCGGCATGATCGCGCCGGGAACGCTGCTGACCGACACGAAGCGCCGCTGGAAGGCGAAGGTGCGCGTTGACGGCAGCCTCGATTGCGAGGGGCAGGCGCCGGGGTCGATCCACAAGGTCGGCGCGGGCGTGCAGGGCGCGCCGAGCTGCAACGGCTGGACCTTCTGGCACGTCGATACGGGCAAGGAATTGCGCGTGATCGACGCGGTGCGGCAGGACTGGCTGCTGGCGAACGAGGCGTAACAATATCGTCATTGCGAGGAGCGAAGCGAAGCGACGCGACAATCCAGAGTTTGCGTAAACCGCTCTGGATTGCCGCCCCCGGCCTTCGCCGGGGTCGCAATGACGGGGAGGGATAAGGCGATGTTTGCACCCCTGACCAAGCCCGACCTCGGCAAGACGTGGGAGGACGCGCGCGTCTACCTTCGTCCGACCTGTTTCGTCGACCGGCCGCACGAGCTGGACGAGGACTGCCTGCGGATCGCCGACACGATGGTCTGGTTCGCTGCGTGGCATGTCAGTTTGCGCGACGATGGCGCGGTCAAATCGGCGGTCGTGCCGGTCGCCGAACTCGACGGCTGGATCGCCGCGATGCCCGACCGGCTCGCCGAAGCGGCGACGGCGCAGCGGGCCGGCGTGACGCGGCCGCGCGGCAACCTGCAACTCGGCGAGCGCGCGATCCGGCTGGGCGAACCGCAGTTGATGGGCATCTTGAACGTCACCCCCGATAGCTTTTCGGACGGCGGCAAGCATATCGATGCCGCCGCCGCGACCGAAGCCGGCTTCGCGATGGGCGCTGCGGGCGCGGCGATCATCGACGTCGGCGGCGAGTCGACGCGGCCCGGCGCGCCGCTGATCTGGGAGGGCGACGAGATCAAGCGCATCGAGGGCGTCGTGTCGGCGCTCGCCAAGGGCGGCGTCGCGGTGTCGGTCGACACGCGCAAGGCCGCGGTGATGGAGGCCGCGCTCGCGGCGGGGGCGCACATCGTCAACGATATTTCGGCGCTGCGCTACGACGACCGCGCGATGGAGGTGGTGGTTCGGGCCGGCTGCCCGGTCGTGCTGATGCACGCGCCGTCGGCGAAGAGCGACCCGCACGAGGGCGGGACTTATGCGAATGTCCTGTACGACGTCTACGACATGCTCGCCGAGCGGGTGGCGGCCTGCGTCGCCGCCGGGATCGACCGGGCGAAGATCATCGTCGATCCGGGGCTCGGCTTCGGCAAGGGGGTCGGCGACAATCTCGCGCTGGTGAACGGGCTCGCGCTGTTTCACACGCTCGGCTGTCCGATCCTGTTCGGCGCGAGCCGCAAGCGGATGATCGGCGCGCTCGATAACGAGGCTCCCGCCGATCAAAGGCTCGGCGGCACCGTCGCGCTGCACTATCAGGCGGCGGGGCAGGGCGCGCAGCTGCTGCGCGTCCATGACATCGCCGAGAACCGGCAGGCGCTCCGCGTCTGGCGCGGGCTGCGCGACGCGGCGCTGACCGCTTAATGCCCCTCCCGCTTGCGGGAGGGGCTAGGGGAGGGCGTGTCAGCAGCGGGCGCCTTGCGAACAGGCTCTCCCCCGACCCCTCCCGCAAGCGGGAGGGGAGAGCTACCCGCCCGCCGCGCCTTCTTTCCACGCGCGACCTCGGTCGCGAGCGCCTCGAAGCGCGGTTCCCAGGTGCGGCGGAAGCGTTGCACCCACTCGTCGACCTCGTCGAACCGTTCGGGCGCGACGGCATAGAGCCGCCGCCGCCCCTCGGCCCGCGATGTCGCGAAGCCGCTGTCGCGTAGGATGCGCAGATGCTGCGACACGGCGGGCTGCGAGATGGCGAATTCGGCGGCGATCACCTCGACGATCTCGCCCGACGCGCGCTGCCCGTCGGCGAGCAGCTCCAATATGCGGCGGCGGACCGGATCGCCCAGGATGTCGAAGGCGTGGCTCATTCGGGCGCGGCGGCGCCGGTGTAGAAGGCGGTCGTGGTGGTGCCCGCGCGGTTTGCGGCATCCTCGGCGGTGCCATAGGCGATCGATGCGGCGGTCCACGCCTCGCTGCTCGACGTCGCGAACGCCTTGCCTTCGTCGCTGAGCGGCCAGGTCTCTTCGGCGAAGCGCTCTTGCACCGCGTCGCCGGTTTCGAGGTGCCACGCAAGGCCGAGCAGCGACAGGTCCCAACCGACCCCGACCGCGCCGGGGCCGAACCTGTCCCAGAATTCCTCCGACTTGTCGTCGAGCGGGGCGATATGCCTGAGCGTGAGGCGCGTGCTGTCGTCGCCGGTTTCGGCCAGCTCGACCTCGACCCAGCTGATGCCCCCGCCGAATTCCCACGTCAGCGCGAAACTGCGCGGCGGCTCGCACGCGGTGACGGTGCCGCCGGCATTGCCCTTGATCTGATATTTTCCGCCAAGGGTGAGGTCGCCCTCGACCGGCGCGAACCAGCGCGGGATGCGCGCCTTGTCGGTGATCGCGTTCCATAGATCGTCGATGCCCGTCGGATAGGCGCGCGAAGCGACGACCGCGCGCGCCGGCGCGCCATCGTGTGTGACATCCTCGACCTTGCGGACGACCATCGCGGCCTGGGCGATGGTATCGAACGGCATGATGATTCTCCCGATGGGTGTCGGGACAGTCATATAAGTTCAAACTTATATATCAAGCGCGATCGGCTCGGGCGAGCCAAGCGCGCGTCAGGCCGCGGTGTCGATCCCGAGATCGCTCAATTTGCGGTAAAGCGTCGAGCGGCCGATGCCGAGGCGGCGCGCGACTTCGCTCATCCGGCCGCGATAATGGCCGATCGCGAGGCGGATGACATCGGCCTCGATCTCTTCGAGCGGCCGCAAATTGCCGTCGGGCAGATACAGGGTGACGCCGATCGCCTCGCCGTTGATCGCGACGTTGCTGTCGCCGCTCACGCCGCCGCCGAGTGTCGCTTCGATCGCGCGGAAATCGGCGCTGGTCAGCACGTCGGTCTTGCTTTCGACCGCAGCGCGGAACAGCACATCCTGTAACTGGCGGACATTGCCCGGCCAGGCATAGGCGGCGAGCAGACGCAGCGCGTCGTCGGTGACCCCGATCGGTCCCATGCCGGGCAGCCCGCCGATGCGCGCGAGCAGGTGGCGTGCAAGCGGGCCGACGTCGCCGCGGCGTTCCGAAAGCGAGGGCAGAGTGAATTGCGCGCTCGACAGCGCGTAGAACAGATCCTCGCGGAAGTGACCCGCCTCGATCAGCTTGTCGAGCGGGCTGGTGCTCGTCGCGATGATGCGCACATCGACGCTCTGGCGGATCGAACCGCCGATCATCTGCACTTCGCCCGAGTTCAGAAATTCGACGAGCTTCGCCTGCGTTTCGAGCGGGATGCACTCGACATGGTCGATGATGATGCTGCCGCCGTCGGCCTGCACGAGCCGGCCGACCTGGCGGTCGAACGCGCCCGGAAAGGCGCCGCGTTCGTGGCCGAACAGCCCCGATCCGATCAGCCCGGGCGAAACCGCCGAACAATCGACCATCACGAGCTGCCCGCGCGCGCGCGGGCTCGCGCTGTGGATGGCGCGGGCGAAGACTTCCTTGCCGGTGCCGGGCTTGCCGTTGATCATCACCGGCACGCGCGCGCGCGCGGCCTTGGCAGCGATTGCCAGCGCGCTGCGGAAATTGGGGCTCGACCCGATGATTTCCTCGAAGGCGAGCGGCGCGCGCAGTTTTTCGGTGAGCGGACGAAGCTCGCCCTGCGGGCCGCCGGTCGATACGACGCGGTCGAGCGCCTCGAGCAGCCGGTCGGGCGCGATCGGTTTCTGGACGAAGTCGCTCGCCCCCGCCCGCATCGCGCCGACCGCGACCTCGACGCCGTTGCGCATCGTGATGACGACGAGCGGCAGCGCGGGACGCCAACGGCGCAGTTCGGCGACGAATTCGGAAATATCCATGCCCGGCGCGCCCTGATCGACGAGCACCGCATCGAGCGCCATGCCTTCCTGCGTGCCGAGCTTGGCGAGCGCGGTGTCGGTGTCGGGCGCGATCACGCTGCGCCAACCGCCGCGCGAGGCCAGCGCGGCGAGAAAGCGCTGCTGGGCAGGCTCGCTGTCGACGATCATCACCATTCGCGTGTCGCGCGTGTTCGTCATCGTTTCGAATCTGCCCCCTGAATCGGCATTGCTACGGCTCTGTTCTGCTGTGGGACGCATATCTATCCGATAGGGGTAAAAGGGCGATTAAGGCCAATCCTCTTTTGCCACAGGGGCGTGATGGAGCCAAACCCGCACTTGAGCATCGCGAGGTGCGTGGCTAAGACCGGCGCGATAACCGATTCTGGGCGCTGCGCTGTGCGTTCGCGCACAGCAAACAGGCGTAATAGGGGAAAAGCGATGGCACAGCAGGAAATGAAGGCAGCGAACGAAACCTATTCGGGTTTCCTCAGCCTGCTGAAAATCGGGTCGATCATCAGCGCGGTGGCGGTGCTCGTCGTCGTCCTTCTCCTCGCCTCCTGACCGGGCTTCGCGCATGCGCATCGCCGTTCTGAAGGAACTCGCCGAGGGCGAGGCCCGCGTCGCCGCGACTCCCGAAACCGTGAAGAAATTCATCGGCCTGGGCGCCGAAGTTGCCATCGAGTCGGGGGCGGGCGTTGAGGCCTCGATCGCCGATGCCGATTATAGCGCCGCGGGTGCGAGCGTCGGCAGCCGCGCCGACGCGCTGAAGGGCGCGAACATCATCCTCGGCGTGCAGGGCCCCGACCCGAAAAGCGTGTCGGGCTTCGCCGACGGCGCGTGGCTCGCCGCCGGGCTCAATCCGTTCGGTGAGCGCGCCCGCATCGACGACTATGCCAAGCTCGGGCTCGAGGCGCTGGCGATGGAATTCATGCCGCGTATCACGCGCGCGCAGTCGATGGACATTCTTTCCAGCCAGGCGAACCTCGCGGGCTACAAGGCGGTGCTGATGGCGGCGAACGCCTATGGCCGCGCCTTTCCGATGATGATGACCGCCGCGGGCACCGTCAGCGCGGCCAAGGCGTTCGTGATGGGTGTCGGTGTCGCGGGGCTGCAGGCGATCGCGACTGCGCGCCGCCTCGGCGCACAGGTCAGCGCGACCGACGTGCGCGCCGCGACCAAGGAACAGATCATGTCGCTCGGCGCCAAGCCGATCTTCGTCGAGAGCGTCGCGGGGATCGAGGGTGAGGGTGCGGGCGGCTATGCCACCGAAATGTCCGACGAATATAAGGCGGCGCAGGCCGAGCTCGTCTCGTCGCACATCGCCAAACAGGACATTGTCATCACCACCGCCCTGATCCCGGGGCGCCCCGCGCCGCGGCTGATTTCGGACGCACAGCTTGCGACCATGCGCAGCGGCAGCGTGATCGTCGACATGGCGGCCGAAAGCGGCGGCAATGTCGAAGGTTCGGTGTCGGGCGAGGCGAAGAAGATCCACGGCGTCACCGTGATCGGCGCGAAGAATATCGCGGCGCTGATGCCCGCCGACACCAGCGCGCTGTTCAGCCGCAACCTCTTCAATTTCCTCTCGGCCTTCTGGGATAAGGAGCAGGGCAAGCCCGTGCTCGACGAGGAAATCGGCAATGCCGTGCGCCTGACGCAGGGCGGCAAGGTCGTGAACGAGCGGCTGCTCGGCTGACGTCGTCGCTTCGGTGGCCGCCTTCGATCAGGGGGCGGGCAGCTTGACTTCGGGCAGGCCGGCAAGGTCGGCCTTCGTCATCGTGGTCCGCAAATCGGTGTCGTCGCCGCGCACGATGGTTTTCAACCCGGCGATCGGGACATGGACGTAACGATCGGGGTTGCTGTCCTCGATCTCGACCAGCAGCCGGTCGACCTTGTCGCTCGCATCGCGCAGGACCTGCGCGACGTCGCCAAGCTCCTGGCCATCGGCGCCGACGATTTCGGCGTCGAGCAGCTGCGCCTCGCTCAGCCCGAGCGCCGCCGGGACGGGGCCCGCCACCGTGGCGCTCGTTTCGGCCGCGCGCTCGAGCTTTTCTTCGGCGGCCTCATTTTTGTCGCCACAGGCCGCGAGGAGCAGGGTCGCACTGGCGAGGATGAGGGGCATGCGCATATCGGTTCCTTTCTGTTGCTGCGCTTGGAACGCGCCTCTCGCGGCCATGGTTGCGTCGTTGGCCGGTCCGCGCTCGGCGATCGCGCGCCGCCGGTAATATTCCTGTCATCAACGCCGTGTTGATGCCGACGCGCGGCCGATTCGGCCGGGACCGTTTAGCGAGGATGACGATGAAGAGCTGTTTTCTGATGGCGTCGGTTGCGGCCGCGATGCTGCTCGCGGGATGCGGCAAGTCCGACGCACCGGCATCGGACGCCGGCGGCGCCTCGGTCGCCGACGCGATCTCGTCGGGCAGCGCGATGAACGCCGGGACGACGATCGCCGCGAATGTCGCGGCATCGCCGCTGCACAAGACGCTCGCCGGCGCGCTTCAGACGGCGGGCCTCGCCGCGACGCTGTCGGGCGCGGGGCCGTTCACGCTCTTTGCGCCGACCGACGCCGGATTTACGCAGGTGCCGCCGGTGACGCGCGACGGATGGATGCGCCCGGCGCAGAAGGCGGTGCTCGCGGGCGTGCTCAACTATCATATCGTCCCGGGCAAGCTGACCGCCGCCGATCTGACCGCGAAGATCGCCGAGGGCGGCGGCAAGGCCGTGCTCACCACCGCCGGCGGGCAGGAACTGACCGCGACGAAAAGCGGCAATGCGATCGTGCTGACGAGCAGCAGCGGCAACAAGGCGGCGGTGACCGGCGCCGATCTCGCGCAGTCGAACGGCGTCGTCCATGTCATCGATGCAGTGTTGGTGCCGGCGATGTAGACGGCTTGCGGTCGGTGCGATGCCGACCGGTGGGTTTCGGCCGGAAGCTGCCCTTTCCTTACTTCGTCATTCCCGCGAAAGCGGGAACCCAGCGAGCAACCGTCGCTACTGGGTTCCCGCTTTCGCGGGAATGACGAGGGTTGCAGAGTGGCAACGTCCGCTCCACCCCCAACAAAGACGTTCGATTGCCCAAGCCCAAGGCGTCGACAATGATATTTTATGTCGAAAGGCGCCCGCATTTCTCTCCTTGCGAAACGCGGGCGCCTCTTTTTCCCGCTTTGGAGTCGACAGGTCGGACCGCGCGCGGCAAGAGGTGCGCGAAACGGAATCAGCAGGGGAGCGAGCCCGTGGATTTTATCGCGATTTTTTCGATTTTCGTACTTGCGTGCTTCGTCGGCTATTTCGTCGTCTGGTCGGTGACCCCGGCGCTGCACACGCCGCTGATGAGCGTCACCAATGCCATTTCCTCGGTCATCATCGTCGGCGCGCTGATTGCGAGCGCCGCCGCGGGATCGGCCTCGTCGAAATGGCTCGGCCTTGCCGCGGTCGTGATGGCGAGCATCAATATTTTCGGCGGTTTCGCCGTCACGGCGCGCATGTTGGCGATGTACAAGAAGAAGGAGCGCTGAGATGGAATTCCAGTCGATCCTTTCCGCCGTCACCGGCGGCCACGGCGCCGTGAACCCTTGGGCGGCGACCGCCTATCTGATCGCGGGCGTCTTCTTCATCCTTGCGCTGCGCGGGCTATCGAGCCCGGCTTCGTCGCAGCGCGGCAACCGTTTCGGCATGGCGGGGATGACGATCGCGGTCGTCACGACACTCCTGACGCATGTGCCTTGGAAAACTGGCGATGCGACGAACAGTTTCGCCGGGGTCGATCCGGTCGCGATGGCCGAGATTCTCGGTGCTATCGCGATCGGCGCCGTCATCGGTATTGTGATGGCGCGTAAGATCGCGATGACCGCAATGCCGCAGCTCGTCGCGGCGTTCCACAGCCTCGTCGGTCTTGCTGCGGTCGCGGTTGGAGCTGCGGCCTTTCTGAACCCGGAAGCCTTCGGGATCGGGATGAGCGTATTGTTCACCGACTATGCTGGTTCTGGCGGAGCGATCGTCGGGGGTGATCGGGTCGAATGGATCAATTCGGTCAGCGCGATCGAAATGGGGCTCGGCGTGGCAATCGGCGCGATCACCTTTTCCGGATCGGTCATCGCCTTCCTCAAATTGAACGGAAATATGTCGGGCGCACCAATCATGCTGCCCGGACGGCACATTATCAATCTTGGAACCCTCGTCGCCATCTTGGCTTTGATCGGAGTGTTCGCCAGCGGCTATCAGCCGCAATGGCTGTTCTGGACGATCATGGGGCTCAGCTTCGCGATCGGTTTCCTGCTGATCATCCCGATCGGCGGCGCCGACATGCCGGTCGTCGTGTCGATGCTCAACAGCTATTCGGGCTGGGCCGCGGCGGCGATGGGCTTCACGCTCGGCAACACCGCGATGATCATCACCGGCGCGCTCGTCGGCTCGTCGGGTGCGATCCTGTCGTACATCATGTGCCGCGCGATGAACCGCAGCTTCATCAGCGTGATCGCCGGCGGCTTCGGCGGCGACGATGCGGCGGCGGGCGCGGGCGGTTCAAAGGAACAGCGCCCGTGGAAGCCGGGCAGCGCCGAAGACGCCGCCTTCCTGATGAGCCAGGCCGAGAATGTCATCATCGTTCCCGGTTACGGCATGGCCGTCGCGCAGGCGCAGCACACGCTGCGCGAAATGGCCGACCAGCTCAAGAAGGAAGGCGTGAACGTCAAATATGCGATCCACCCGGTCGCAGGGCGTATGCCGGGCCATATGAACGTCCTGCTCGCCGAGGCGAATGTTCCCTATGACGAGGTGTTCGAGCTGGAGGACATCAACGGCGAGTTCGCCCAGTGCGACGTTGCTTTCGTCATCGGCGCGAACGATGTGACCAACCCGGCGGCGAAAACCGACAAGACGTCGCCGATTTACGGCATGCCCGTGCTCGACGTCGAAAAGGCGAAGACGGTGCTGTTCGTGAAGCGCTCGATGGGCGGGGTCGGCTATGCCGGCGTCGACAACGACGTTTTCTATATGGACCAGACGATGATGCTGCTCGGCGATGCGAAGAAGATGGCCGACGATATCGTCAAGGCGCTGAGCGGCAGCGGGCATTGAGTTTCTGCGCCTGACGGCGCAGGCGGCACCGGCCCGCTCCCCCACCCGGCCTCCCATAGTTTGCTATTTTAGGGAGGCCGGGTGGGGGAGCGGGCCGGTGCCGCGACCAACGGAGGAATTATGCGTAAAATCGGCCTGATCGGGGGAATGAGCTGGGCGTCGACCGAGCTTTATTACCGCCATCTCAACAAGGGGGTGCAAAAGCGCCTCGGCACCGCCTGTTCGGCGCCGATCCTGTTGGAGAGCCTGAACTATTGCGAGCTGTCGCGCATCACCACGGCCGAGCAATGGACGCATGCCAAGGAGGTGCTGATCGCTTCGGCGCAGCGGCTGGAGGCGGCGGGCGCGACCGCGCTGATGATCGCGGCCAATTCGATGCACAAGGTCGCCGAGGATGTCGCCGCGGCGATCTCGATCCCGATCCTCCATATCGTCGACGAGACCGGCGAGAAGATGAAGGCCGACGGGATCAAGGCGGCGGCGGTGATCGGCACGCGGGGCGTAATGACCGAACCATGGTTCCGCCAGCGGCTCGTCCGCCACGGGCTGACGCTCGCCCCCTATGACACGAGCCGCGCCGACGAGATCGACCGGATCATCTATGAGGAGCTGATGCTCGGCAAGGTCAACGAAAGCTCGCGCCGCACGATGAAGACCTTCATCACCGACATCGCGAAGCAGGACGTGCAGGCGGTGGTGCTCGCCTGCACCGAACTGGTGATGCTGGTCGATACAGATGCCAATGTCCTGCCGATCTACGACACGACGCGCATTCACGTCGCGGCGGGCGTGGATTGGGTTTTGGGCGAAAACTCGTAAGCGGGCCAATATTTCCGTTCGCATCGAGCGAAGTCGAGATGCCCATCGGACCCTTATGCCTTATGGGTGTCTCGACTTCGCTCGACACGAACGGAACATAAAAGGGCGATTATCCGACCCGCGTCCACGTGACGGTGCGGCAGAATACCGACACGCAGCCCTTCATCGTCAGCTTGTTGCCTTTTACCCGCAGGTGGGCGTTGTAATAGCGGCCGTCCTCGGGACTATAGCCTTCGCCCTTCCAGCCGTCGCCATGCGGCACGAGATCCCAATAGATCTGCAGCCCCTCGACCATGCGGCCGCGCTTCGCCTTGTCGGGGTTGCGCTCGTCGCGCTGGCCGCCGGCGGGCTCCTTGATCAGAAGTTCGGCGACGCGGCCGCACATCTTCGCGCCGCACTTCGTCATCGCAACGATGCCCTTGCCGTCGTCGGTTTTCCAGCGTCCCGACAGCGGCGCGGGCGCCGCCGCGACCGCTGGCGCGGCAATCAAGGCGACAAGCGCCAGTCCCATTCTGTGAATCAAGCGACCTCTCCCCGGTTAGCTACACATATGTCAGCAACATCGCTTGGCTTCCGTCAAGTCTTGCAGCATGCTCCCGCAAAATCAGGGGAGAGACATATGCGATTCCATGGCCTCAGCCACCACGCGGCGACGCTTTGCATCGTGGCGGCGCTTGCCGCCCAGCCGGCGGCGGCGAAAGTGATCAGCGTCAGTGCGACAACGCCCGATGCCAATGAAAAGCTGCAAGAAGCGCTGATCCTCGCCGAGCCGGGCGATACGGTGCAACTGGACGCCGGCACCTGGACGCTGACCGACGGCCTGTCGCTCGACGTCGCGAATGTCACGGTGCGCGGCGCCGGGGCGGGTGCAGGCGGGTCGGTCCTCGACTTTGCAGGGCAGCAGGGCGCGGGCGAAGGGCTGCTCGTCACCTCCGACGATGTGCTGCTCACCGAATTCGCGGTGCTCAACACGAAGGGCGACGGGATCAAGTCGAAGGGCGCCGACCGCATCGTCTATCACAAGCTGCGCGTCGAATGGACCGCCGGGCCAAAGGAAACGAACGGCGCCTATGGCATCTATCCGGTCGAAAGCACCGACGTGCTGATCGACAGCG
Source organism: Sphingopyxis italica (assembly GCF_011926545.1). GTDB lineage: Bacteria > Pseudomonadota > Alphaproteobacteria > Sphingomonadales > Sphingomonadaceae > Sphingopyxis > Sphingopyxis italica. The sequence continues at coordinate 82,575 of NZ_JAATIT010000002.1, forward strand.
TCTATGTCCGCGGCGCGTCGGACGCCGGCATATACGTCGGCCAGTCGAAGAATATCGTCGTCCGCGATTCGATCGCGACCGAGAATGTCGCGGGGATCGAGATCGAGAACAGCTATGACGCCGATGTCCACGACAATATCGCGACGAAAAACACCGGCGGAATCCTGGTGTTCGACCTGCCGAGCCTGCCGATGCAGGGCGGGCACAATGTCCGCGTTTTCGAAAATGTCGTGAACGACAACAGCACGCCCAATTTCGCGCCGAAGGGCAATATCGTCGCGAGCGTACCGACGGGCACCGGGGTGCTCGTGATGGCGAACCGCAATGTCGAGATTTTCGACAATGTCTTCGACAATAACGGCACCACCAATGTGATGATCGTCGGCTATCGCTACGAGCATAAGGACCCGAAATATCAGCCGCTGCCTCGCGCAATCGTCGTACGCGGCAACCAGCATGGCAAGGCGGGCTATGCGCCCAAATTCCCCGGCGGCGAGCAGATCGCGGCGGCGATGGGCGGCAGCATTCCGCCGATATTGTGGGATGGCGCGGGCGACGCGGTCGTGCTCGATCCGGTCGGGGTTCTGTCGCTGAATCTGCCCGACGTGGCGACGCCGCAGAGCGAAGCGAAGCCCGCACCCGTCGACTTGTCGAAGGGAACGGTTCCGGCGGCGCTGCCGGCGATCACGCTGCCCGAAAGCATGGAGGCGAAGGTCCGGTGAGACGCGTTTTCGCCGCGCTGGCCGCGGCGCTGCTCTGTTCGAGCGGCGGGGCGACCGTGCCATTACCCGACGGCAAGCAGCGCGTCATCGAAAGTGACGCGATCCCGCAAAAACTTTCTGCGTTCGGCCTCTTTCCGTTCGGTCCCGAGGCGCCGCTGGTGAGTTTCAGCTATACGCTGCGCACGTCGCTGTTCAGCGACTATACCGACAAGCATCGTTTCGTCTCAATTCCCGACGGCAAGCAGGCGAGGGTGCTGGCCGACGGCACGATCGAGTTTCCGGTGGGAACGGTGCTGATCAAAAGCTTCGGCTGGGCCGACGTGAACGAAGGCCGGCCGGTCGAGACGCGACTGTTAATCCACCGCGCTTCGGGCTGGGTTGCGCTGCCATATATCTGGGATGCCGACGGCAAGGACGCGACGTTGGCGCTTGGCGGACGCCGTGTTCCCGTGACCTTCAAGAGTCCGGGCGGTGATGTCCACACCATCCGCTATGGGGTGCCGAACAAAAATCAATGCAAGGAATGCCATAGCCTGAACGGCGCGATCGTGCCGATTGGTCCGAAAGCGCGCAATTTCATATTCCCTGACGAGATCAAGACGATGCGCTCAGTATATTTCGAGAATCCGGCGGCGCTGAGGCCCATCATGCCGCAATGGGACGATCCCAAGGCGGGCAGCGTAGAAACCCGCGCCCGCGCCTATCTCGACGTCAATTGCGCGCATTGCCACAATCCCGCGGGCAGCGCGTCGAACAGCGGGCTGTTCCTGCGCTGGACCGACGATCCGACCGGCGTCAACTATGGTATCGGCAAGCGGCCGACGGCGGCAGGGCGCGGCAGCGGCGGGATGGAATTCGCGATCGCACCGGGCGATCCCGACGACAGTTTCCTCATCTATCGCCTCGAAAGCACCGATCCCGGCATCGCGATGCCCGAGGTCGGGCGATCGACAGTGCACAAGGAGGGCGCGGCGCTACTCCGGCAATGGATTGCCGAGATGCCGAAGGATGCGCGGAATTAGGCATTGATCAGGGTTGAACGAAACCCATCCCACTCATATTCGTCGTCCCGGCGAAGGCCGGGATCTCACCCTTGCGGCCTGACGCATCGTCGAGATCCCGGCCTTCGCCGGGATGACGATCAAATGGGGACGCGCTGAACCTTATGACCAATCTCGTCCTCCACGATTATTTCCGTTCCTCGGCCAGCTTTCGCGTCCGCATCGCGCTGAACCTCAAGGGGCTCGACTATGATCGCGTCGAGGTCAGCCTGATCGCGGGCGAGCAGCGCAGCGACGCCTTTCTCGAACAGAATGCGCAGGGCTTTGTCCCGATGCTCGTCGTCGATGGCGAACCGATCATCCAGAGCATGGCGATCATCGACTGGCTCGACCGCGCCTATCCCGAACCGCGGCTGATCCCCGAGGACGCGATGCCGCGCGCGGTCGCGCTCGCGCGCGCGCAGGTGATTGCGAGCGACATCCATCCGCTCAACAATCTCCGCGTGCTCAAATATCTGAAGCGCGACCTTGGGCTCAACGAGCAGACCAAGGACCGCTGGTATCGCCACTGGATCGTCGAAGGCTTCGACGCGCTGGAAGCGATGGCGGGCGAGGGGCGCTTCCTTGGCGGCGATACGCCGGGGATCGCCGACTGCTGCCTCATCCCGCAGATGTATAATGCACGGCGGTTCGACACCCCGCTCGACGATTATCCGCGATTGGTCGCGATCGACGCGGCGTGCATGGAGCATGACGCGTTCAAGAAGGCGCATCCCGACGCGGTCAAGCCCGCGTGATCCGCCTTCTGACGGGGACCCTCGCGCTGGCGCTGCCTGCGGCGGCGATGGCCGAGGAAAGGGAAGACAAGGAGATCGTCATCCCGGCGCGGGTGGTTTCCCGCGAAGAGATCGTCGTTTCGGGAAGCGGGATGCTCCGGGCGCCGAACAGCGACCTCGTCCAATCCTCGGCGATCCTGCTCGATGTCGACCCGGGCTTCGGCGCGCGCGTCGAGAACAGGCTCCGCGATGAAGCTGGGATCGTCCAGTTCCGCCGCTCCGACGGCCGCTCGGCGCATCCGACGAGTCAGGGCGTGACGCTCCGCGGCCTCGGCGGCAATGCGTCGAGCCGCGCGCTGGTGACATTGGACGGCGTGCCGCAGGCCGATCCGTTCGGCGGCTGGGTCGCGTGGAGCGCCTATGACGCGATCAACCTCGGCGGCATCGTCGTGACGCGCGGCGGCGGGAGCGGCGCCGACGGTCCCGGCGCGCTGGCGGGGACGATCGGCCTCCATTCGACGATGACCGACGGCGCCGAAGCGAGTCTCGCCTATGGCAGCCGCGACGGCTGGGACGCGTCGGCGTCGGTCGGTGGCGAGATCGGCGGCGGGCAGGTCGCCGTAGATGGCCGCTACAGCCGCGGCGACGGATTCATCCCCGTCGCGCAGGGCCAGCGCGGCGAGGCCGACCGCGCGGCGCCCTATGAGCAGGGCGGGCTAGGACTTCGCCTGCGTTTCGATGCCGGCGACGCCAGCCGGATCGAGGCGAGCGTCCGTGGCTTCTCCGACCGGCGCGACCGCGGGGTCGATTTCACGGCGAGCAGGACCGACGGCCTCGATGCCAGCGTGCGGTTCGTCCACGACCCCGCTGGTGCGACCCAATGGCTCGCGCTCGGCTATATCCAGCTCCGCGATTTCGAGAGCGGCTTCGCGAGCGTCGGGGCGGGGCGCGACAGCGCGAACCCCGTCTTGTTCCAGCGCATCCCTGCGACCGGTATCGGCGGTCGCTTCGAACTGCGTCCCGCGATCGGCGACGCCAATCCGCTGCGTATCGGCGCCGACTGGCGGCGCACGGTCGGGCGGACCGAGGAGGATTTCTTTTTCACCGACGGCATTCCCGGCCGCCACCGCATGGCGGGGGGGAGCAGCGACACCGTCGGGGTATTCGCCGAATGGACCTCGGGCAACCGCTATGACGGCTTCCTCTGGACGCTGAGCGGGCGGGTCGATCGCTGGTGGCTCGGCACCGGGCATCGGATCGAGCGCAATCGCGGCGGCGGGCCGGTCATCACCGACCTCGACTTTGCCGCGCGGCAGGGGTGGGAAGGTAGCGGACGCGCGGGCGTGCGCTGGACGTCGGATAGCGTTTCGCTGCGCGCCGCCGCCTATCGCGGCTGGCGCCTACCGACGCTCAACGAGCTTTACCGCCCGTTCCGCGTCGGTGCCGAGACGACGATGGCGAACGAGATGCTGAAGCCCGAACGGCTGTGGGGCGGCGAGGTCGGCGCCGATTGGGAAAGCGGCGGCACGAAATTGTCGGCGACGCTGTTCGCCAACCGCCTGACGAACGCGATCGCCAATGTGACGCTCGCGCCGAACCTCAACCAGCGGCAGAATCTGGACGCGATCGACAGCAAGGGCGTCGAGGTGGCGGCCGAACAGCGGATCGGACCCGCGACGCTGCGCGCCACCTATGCCTTTACCGATGCCGAAGTGGACGCCTCGGGCGGTGCGGCAACGCTCGACGGCCGCCGTCCGGCGCAGATCGCCAAGCATGGCGGCAGCGTGTCGCTGCGCAGCCATACGCAAGGCCCCTTGGGCGGCTTCGCGACGCTGCGCTATATCGGCAGGCAGAATGAGGATGATCTCGGGCTCCTCGCGCTCGATGATGCGCTGACGCTCAACGCCGGGCTGTCATGGCGGTTCAGCGATGCGGTCAGCATCGAGGCGCGCGGCGAAAATCTGTTCGACGAACTGGTCCCGGCGGCGATCTCCTCATCGGGCATCGTCGAGCGCGCGACGCCGCGCACCTTGTGGATCGGCGCGCGCCTGTCTTTCTGATGTTCGCGCCATTCCGGCCTTCACAGGCTCAAAACAGGCGATAGGATAGGCCTCGCCGGGATCGAACAAGCTGTGGGATTATAAGGCAATGGCCGCGAAGAAGCTGAATCTCGATAATTTTCTGCCCTATCGCCTGTCGATCGCATCGAACGCCCTGTCGAGCCGGATCGCCGCCGAATATGAGAATCGCTTCGGTTTGAAGATTCCCGAGTGGCGGCTGATGGCGGTGCTCGGCGAGGGCCGGCCGAAGACGCAGCGCGAACTTGTCGCCGCGACGCGCATGGACAAGGTGACGGTCAATCGCGCCGCCAAGGCTCTCGCGGATCGCCAGTTGATCGCGCGCCAGGCGCATGAGGCCGATGGGCGCTCGCATCATCTCGAGCTCACCGAAACCGGCCGTTCGCTCTATGACGCGATCGTGCCGGCGGCGCTCGCGAGCGAGGCGCAGCTCGAATCGAACATCAGCGCGGCCGAACGCGCGACGATGATGGCGATCCTCGCCAAACTGACCGCCGCCGCCGAAGATTATGGCTGATCGCGCCTATCGCGCCGCGCCCGCCGATACGCTGCGTATCGAGCCGCTCGGCGAGCTGACCGCGATTTTCGACCGGCGATCGATGCAGACGCATCTCGTCGTGTCGCCCGTGCCCGAAATATTGGACGCGATGGGCGCCGACGCCTGCACGCCCGCGCACGTCGCCGAGCGGCTGGCCGCGCTGTTCGATATGGAAAGCGCCGAGGAGGCGCAGCCGATCCTCGCCGAGCGGCTTTCGGAACTCGCCGCGATGGGACTGGTGGAGCGCGCGTGAGGCATAGCGCGCGCATCGCGGTCGGCCCGGTGCAATTTCGCATCGGCAGCGATTGGGCCGGCCCGGTCGCCGCGCTCGAACGGCTTTATGCGGCCTATCCGCAGGACGATATGCGCCCCGCCGACGCGACGGTGCGGCTGTTCGCGGCGCGGCCGTGGCGGCGCTGGCTGCGGCCGTCGGTGCATATCGGCGGCGATTTCATCGTCCCCGGCGCGCTGCCGCTGCCGCTGTCGATGGGGCTGCTCGCCGCCGAGATGGGGATGAACTTGCAGGTTGCGCTCGGCTGGCGGCGGCACCTGCTGCTTCACGCGAGCGCGGTCGCAAGGGACGGCCGCGCGCTGATCATGTCGGGCGAATCGGGATCGGGCAAATCGACGCTCGCTGCGCTGCTGGGCGAGGACGACTGGCGGCTGATGGGCGACGAGTTCACGCTGATCGACCCGGCGGGCGGCGATGCCTTTGCCTTTCCGCGCGCGGTGAGCCTCAAGAACGAAGCCATTGCAGAAGTCGCGGCGCGCGTCGATCCGGCGCGGCTTGGGCCTTTGCTCGCGGGGACCCCGAAGGGCGACATCCGCCACCTGATCCCGCGCGCCGACGCGGTCGCCGCGATGCACGCGCCCGCGCGCCCCGCGCTGCTCCTCTTCCCGCGCTTCGGCGGCGCGGCCGGCATTGAACCGATGGGCGAGGGCGAGGCCTTCGTCCGGCTGACCGAAGCGTCGACCAATTATGTCGCGCTCGGCGAGGCTGGATTTGCGGCGCTGACGCGGATGGTCCGCGAAACGCCGGCGTTCGGCATCACCTATCCCGACAGCGCGGCGGGGATCGCGCTGGTCGAAGAATTATGGGCGGAGGCGGCGCGGTGAGCGCCGTCGCCGCCTTCGTCGACCTGCTCGCCGGGCGGCGCGACGCCGCGACGCTGGGGCCGCGTGACTGGGACGGCCTGATCGGCGTCGCGCGCAGCGAAGCGATGCTCGCGACGCTCGCGCACCGGCTTGACGGCGCCGCCGTCCCGCCCGCAGTCGCCGCGCTGTTCGCCGACCAGCGGGCGGCGGCGGAGGTCGCGCAGCGCCAAGCCTTGTGGGAAGCCGAGATGGCGCGCCGCGCGCTCGCGCCGGTCGGGATCGAATTCGTACTGCTGAAGGGCGCGGCCTATGCCGCCGCGGATATGACGTGCGCGGCGGGGCGCCAGATCGGCGACCTCGATATCCTCGTGCTCGGGGCCGACATTCGCCGCGCCGAAAATGCGCTGCTCAAGGCGGGCTGGGAATGGGTCAAGTCGGACCCCTATGACGATCATTATTACCGCGCACACATGCACGAGCTGCCGCCGATGATTCACTCGGGCCGCGACCGCATGATCGACGTCCATCACACGATCCTGCCAAAGACGCACCGGATCACACCCGACGCGCTCGCGCTGGTCAGCGATGCGGTGACGAGCGGCGGCGGCTTTGCGGTGCTGCAACCGACCGATATGGCGGTGCATTGCGCGGCGCACATGCTCGCCGACGGCGATCTGCAGGGGGGCTTACGCAACCTGTGGGATTTTCACCTGATGACGCGAGGTTTCGCGGCGGCCGATCCTGGGTTTTGGAGGCAGCTCGACGGCCGGGCGGCGTTGCACGGGCTGCAGGATGCGGTGCACCGTGCCGCGCGGCTGTCGCGCGACCTTTATGGCGCGGCGCTGCCGGGCGGATGGGACCGGCAGGATCCCGCTGATATCTGGTTCCGCCGCCGCCTGCTCGCGCGCGACGATTGGGGGCGGGTGACGCAGCCGCTGCTCGAACAGGCTTTCTACATCCGCTCGCACTGGCTGCGCATGCCGCCGGCGATGCTCGCGAAGCATCTCTGGACGAAATGGCAGAAACAGCATTCGTAACCCATGCCCGTTCGCCCTGAGCTTGTCGAAGGGCTGTTCTTTTCCTTATGCGATCAAAAGAAAGAACGGTCCTTCGACAAGCTCAGGACAAACGGATAATTTGGAGCGGGTCAGAGCCGCGCGAGCAGCGGGACCAACTCGTCGAAATGATCGATCACATGGTCGGCGCCCAGCTCGCCCGCGGGCCGGTCGAGAAAGCCGAAGCTGACCGCGACGCTCGGCACGCCCGCATGTTTCGCCGCCATGACGTCATAAATGCTGTCGCCGATGAAGACAGCGCGCCCGCCGCCGCACCGCTCGATCATCGCGCGGATCGGCTCGGGCGAGGGTTTGCGTGCTCCCACCGTGTCGCCGCCGATGATCGTCGCCATGCGGTCGGCGAGGTCCAGTCCGCCGAGCAGTTGCCGCGCGAGCCCCTCAAGCTTGTTGGTCACGACCGCGGTGCGCACGCCCAGCGCATCGAGCCCGTCGAGCGCGGCGACGACGCCCGGAAAGGGACGGCTGTGGACCGCGATATGCGCTTCGTAAAAGCGCAGCAGTTCGGGATAGAGCCCTTCGACCGCGCCATCGGGGACGCCGCCCGAAGCGCGCAGCCCCTCCTCGAGCATATGCTTCGCGCCGCGCCCGATCATCGGCCGCACCGCCGCCTCGGCGAGCGGCGCGCGATCCATTTGCGCGAGCGTATGATTGACCGCCGCGGCAAGGTCGCCGAGCGTGTCGAGGAGGGTGCCGTCGAGATCGAAGCCGACGATCGCAAAAGGAAATCCGTTCATCCGCCGCGCATGGCGCGATGCTCTGGAAACCGCAATGATTTGCTGGCATGGCAGCGCGCATGAGCAACCCCATCGCCGCCATCATCCTTGCCGCGGGCAAGGGCACCCGCATGAAATCCGACCTGCACAAGGTGCTGCACCCGATCGCGGGGCGGCCGATGCTGCTGCACCTGCTCGACAGCTTCGCGGCGCTGCCGCCCGCCGCGACGGTCGTCGTCGTGGGTGACCGGCGCGAACAGATCGAAAGCGCGCTGGCGGGCACCGGCGCGAGCGTCGCGGTGCAGGATCCGCAACTCGGCACCGCGCACGCGGCATTGCAGGCAAAGGGCGCGCTCGCCGGTTTCGCGGGCACCGTGCTCGTCTGTTTCGGCGATTGTCCGATGCTGACCGCCGATACGGTGCGGCGGCTGTGCGGCGCGCTCGATGCTGGCGCGACAGTCGCCGTGCTCGGTTTTCGTCCGCGCGATGCCGCCGCCTACGGCCGTATCGTCGCCGATCCCGACGGCAATGTTCTCAAGATGGTCGAATATAAGGATGCGTCGCCCGAGGAGCGGGCGGTCGATCTGTGCAATTCGGGCGTGATCGTCGCCCATGCGCGCGACATGTGGCGCCTGCTCGAAGCCGTCGGCAACGACAATGCCCAGCGCGAATATTATCTGCCCGACGTCGCGACGGGGGCGATTGCCGAAGGCGCGCGCGTCGTCGTGATCGAGACCGACGCCGCCGAGGTGGCCGGGGTGAACAGCCGCGCCGAACTCGCCGGACTGGAAGGCGAGTGGCAGGCGCAGCGTCGCCGGCGGGCGATGGACGAGGGGGCGTCGCTGATCGCGCCCGATACCGTCTGGTTCTCATGGGATACCGAGCTCGGCCGCGACGTGACGATGGAACCCAATGTCTTTTTCGGCCCTGGGGTGACGGTCGCGGACGGGGTGAAGATCCGCGCCAACAGCCATATCGAAGGCGCGACGATCGGCGCGGGCTGCGAAGTCGGTCCGTTCGCCCGGCTCCGACCCGGCACGATTCTCGGCGAAAAGGCGAAGATCGGCAATTTCGTCGAGACGAAGAAAGCGGTTCTCGGCGAGGGCGCGAAGGCGAACCATCTGACCTATCTGGGCGATGTCAGCGTCGGTGCCGCCGCGAATATCGGCGCGGGCACGATCACCTGCAATTATGACGGCTATTTCAAATATAGGACCGAGATCGGCGAGCGTGCCTTCATCGGATCGAACAGCGCGCTCGTCGCGCCGGTCCGGATCGGCGCCGACGCGATCGTCGCGGCGGGCAGCGCGGTCACGCGCGACGTCGCCGACGGCGAGCTTCGCCTTGTGCGCGGCGAGCAGCTGGTCAAGCCCGGCTGGGCCGACCGCTTCCACGACGCGATGCGCAAGAAGAAAGCGGCGGAGAAAAAGGCGTGAACAACCGTTATGATGACAAACCCTTCCTGCGCTTCGTCGATGCGTGGGTGCTGAAGGCGATCGGCCATCTCGACGAAGCGACCGAAAATTATTGCGAGGCGATGGTCCCGCAGCTCGAACAAAGCTTTGGCGCGAAGGGAAGCTGGGAGCAGATCGTCGAGCAGCAGATGAAGTTCGGCCCCGAACTGCCGGCGCAGATCCGGAAGATCTGGACCGACGGCAAGGCGCGCTTCGCCGAAGGCAATGGCGAGGCGCCCGACCCGGTGCAATTCGCGATGATCTTCGTCGACCGCAATTTCGGGCGCGCCTGACCGGCGAACCGAAAGCCGATCGCCGCGCCGGCGCCGGCCGCTAACAAGTCCGAACGTCGGTCGCGGTCAAGGCTTTCGTCGCGCATTGGAGCTTGCTCGTCGCTTCCTCCTCGGCGTTGGCGGTGGCCTTGGAAAGCGCGATGACCGCGCTGGCGATCGTGCCGGCGCGAAAATAGGCGTCGAGGTCCGCCATCGCCGCGGTGAGCGGATAATCCTTATACTCCGATTTCATCCCCGCGAGGATCGGCAGATGCGCGGTCTTCCGGTCCGCCCGCATCGCGTTGATCAGCGCGGGGCCTGTCTGCTCGTAATAAAAGGCTTCGTTCGCGAGAGTCTGGGTGCTGCCGGTGAAGGTCGCAAGCGCCGAAAGAACCGTTTTGACGCCGGTGGCGTCGATCAAGGTCGCGCCCGTTTCGAAGGCCGATCGCGTGGCGCCGACGTAGAAATCCGCCTTGGCTCGTCCCGCGAGAAGATTTCCTTCATATGCACTGTAATTATGATTGATGATGAACATCAAATCGTTGATCACCAAGTCGCGAAAATTCCGGCATTTCACCAGTTCGACGCTATTGTTCGCGGTTACGTGATCGCGGCATTTTTCATAGAAATCGAGCCAGCTTCCGGCTTTCGCGACCGGCATCGATGTCCCGCTCCGCGTAACGGCGTCCAGATATTTGTTCGCAATGACCTCGATGGCGCCGTCGCTAAACGGTTTTTTTGGGAATTGCCGCGACCCCCTGACCGCCAACACTGGCACAAGCGGCCGTCATAGCCGTAAGGCTAGACAACAAGATCAGCCGAATCATCTGCTTCATTTCCCCCATCTCCCCTCGTTACTGACGCTATCATCAATCGGAAGTGGATCAATGGCTTCCGCTTCGATTTCCCATCCGATCCGGCAGCATTGACTTGATATCACGATATGATATCGAATTGCGATGCGCTTCCTCGCGGACATTCCGGACAATGATATCCAATGGCTCGAGGCGCTCGCCGCCGAACAGGGTGTCTCGCGCGCCGAGCTGGTCCGGCGGGCGGTGGCCGCTTATCGCGCCGATGTGTCGGGCGACGCGATCGACAATGCGTTCGGCATCTGGCGCGACCGCACCGACATCGGCGACGGGCTGAAATATCAGCGCCGCCTCAGGGGCAAGCGCGAATGATCGACGCGCAGTTCGACAGCGACATATTGATCGATGCGCTGAACGGCGTCGAGGCGGCGCGCGCGGAAATCCGCCGCGCCGGACGCAAAAGCGTCAGCCGCGTCAGCTGGACCGAGGTGATGTCGGCCGCCGACGCGCAGACGCTGAAGGCGGTCGAGGCGTTCCTCGGTTGCTTTCAGGTCGAGGAGATCGGCGACGCGGTCGCGCGCCGCGCCGCGGCGCTCCGCGCCGAGCGCAAGGGCTTGACCTTGGCCGACGCTTTCGTACTGGCGACCGCGCAGATCGGCGGACGCATCCTCGTCACACGCAATATCAAGATATTTCCGGCATCGATGCCGGGTATTCGCGTCCCCTACACGCTATAAAGAAAGCCAGAATCCATGTGCGGAATTATCGGAATCATCGGCACGGCCCAGGTGGCGGACCGCCTCGTCGAGGGGCTTCGGCGCATGGAATATCGCGGCTATGACTCGGCGGGGGTGTGTACGGTCGAGGGCGGGCAGCTGATCCGGCGCCGCGCCGAAGGCAAGCTCGGCAATCTGGTGAAGGAGCTGGCGGGCAATCCGGCGCCCGGCACCGTCGGCATCGCGCACACGCGCTGGGCGACGCACGGCGCGCCGACGACGAGTAACGCGCACCCGCACGCGACGGGCGAGGTCGCGCTGGTCCACAATGGCATCATCGAGAATTTCAAGCCGCTGCGCGAGGCGCTGCAGGCGCGCGGGCACAAATTCGAAAGCGAGACCGACACCGAGGTCGTCGCGCATCTCGTCAGCGAACAGGTCGAGGCGGGCAAGTCGCCGCAGGATGCGGTAAAGGCCGTGCTGCCGCAGCTTCGCGGCGCCTTCGCGCTCGCGATCGCCTTTCGCCAGCATCCCGAACTGCTGATCGGCGCGCGCCTCGGCTCGCCGCTCGTCGTCGGTTATGGCGAGGGGGAAACCTATCTGGGCAGCGATGCTTTGGCCTTGGCGCCGCTGACGCAGAAGATCGCCTATCTCGACGAAGGCGACTGGGTCGTCATCACGCGCGAGGGCGCGCAGATTTACGATGCCGAAAACAACCCCGTGACGCGCGAGGTCACCACCAGCGGCGTCACCGCCGCGGCGGTTGAGAAGGGCAATTACCGCCACTTCATGCAGAAGGAGATTTTCGAGCAGCCGACGGTGGTCGCGCAGACGCTCTCCTCCTACATCCGCCCGCTCGAACAGACGGTCGCGCTGCCGCAGATGGATTTCGACCTGTCGAAGATCGATCGCATCACCATCGTCGCGTGCGGCACCAGCTTCTATGCCGGCATGGTCGCCAAATATTGGTTCGAGACCTTTGCGCGCGTGCCCGTCGACATCGATGTCGCGTCGGAGTTTCGCTACCGCGATCCGGTGCTGGCACCCGGCGGGCTCGCGCTCTTCATTTCGCAGTCGGGCGAGACCGCCGACACGCTCGCGGCGCTGCGCCATTGCAAGGCGAACGGCCAGACGATCGCGGTCGTCGTCAACGTGCCGACGAGCAGCATGGCGCGCGAGGCCGACCTGCTGCTGCCGACCCACGCGGGGCCTGAAATCGGCGTCGCCTCGACCAAGGCCTTCACCTGCCAGCTCGCGGTGCTCGCCGCGCTTGCCGCGCACCTCGCGCTAAAAAAGGGCAAGCTCAGCGCCGCCGAAGAGCGCGAGATCGTCAAGCATCTGATCGAAGCGCCCGCCGCGCTCAACGCCGCGCTTGCGCATGACGAGGATATCGCGGCGATGGCGCACCTCGTCGCCCCCGCGCGCGATGTGCTCTACCTCGGCCGCGGCCCCGACTATCCGCTCGCCCTCGAAGGCGCGCTCAAGCTCAAGGAAATCAGCTACATCCACGCCGAAGGCTATGCGTCGGGCGAGATGAAGCACGGCCCGATCGCGCTGATCGACGAGGCGGTCCCAGTGATCGTCCTCGCGCCGTCGGGCCCGCTGTTCGAAAAGACCGTCAGCAACATGCAGGAAGTCATGGCGCGCGGCGGCAAGGTCGTGCTGATCAGCGACGCCGAAGGGCTCGCCGAAGCGGGCGAGGGCTGCATGGCGACGATCGAGATGCCCAAAGTCCACCCGCTGATCGCGCCTTTGGTGTACGCGGTGCCGGTTCAGCTGCTCGCCTATCATGTGGCGGTGGCGAAGGGGACCGACGTCGATCAACCGCGCAATCTCGCGAAATCGGTAACGGTGGAATAGGATCAGCATCGCGGAGGGGGTATGGCGTCCGGGTTAGTCGACATCGGTATTGCGCTGGTAGTGATCGTGCTGATCGCAGCGATGGTAGTCATTCTTCATCGCCGCGCTCCGCAGCAGGCGGAAGATGGTCCGGAGAACGAGGCCTATCGTGCATATACGCGCGAATTCGACTGCATTCTCACTGCGGCTTCTGTGCCCACAAGTTTGCTGGAGATCAGCCCCGATGGCAAAAAGGGATATCTCGAAAAGGATGATCGGCAGTGGCACCTCCAGATCGAGCGCGCCGAAGGCAATTATGACCGGCTCGGAGATTTGGGGCCGCTGGAAGCACATGAAGGCGGCGAACTCTGCGATGCCGCTGTGCTGCTCATGGTCGATCAATCGGGTTCGATGCGTGGCGAACCAATGGCGTGGGTCGCGGCAGGGGTGCGGCGCCTCTCGGAGGAGTTGGGAAGACGCGGCGCGAGTGTCGCGGTCGTCGGCTATACGACCGCTGGCTGGCATGGCGGCTTAACGCGGCGCAAATGGCTGGACGAGGGAAAGCCGCCCAGACCCGGGCGCTTATGCGCCCTGCTTCATATTCTTTACCAGCCGTTCGACAGTGGGGCACTTGATACGAACGACTGGCGGCAAATGCTGAACCCCGATGTCCTGCGCGAAAATGTCGACGGGGAGGCCCTGGAATGGGGTGTCGATCAGCTAAAAAGCCGCCTCGAACGGCGACGCATCCTCCTCGTGGTGAGCGACGGCGCGCCCGTTGACGATTCGACCCTCATGGCTAATGGCCCTTCTTACATGCATCGGCATTTCCTGCAGGTGCGCGACGCGATTCTGGAGGCGAAAGAACTGGAATTGCTGGCGATCGGCGCGGACTTTCGCGTCTCTGAATTTTATACTGTCTCGCGCGATGCCGTCGACGCCGGTACGCTGGTCGAGGCGGGACTGGAGCTGGTGACGACGCGATGACGAGTATGGGCAGTATGGCGCAGTCGAAATGAGCTGGAACACGACATGCCACTGCAGCGCCGTCTCGGTGCGGCTCGCGAAGGCGCCCGAAGAGATCGCCGAGTGCAACTGCTCGCTCTGCTTCTCGCACGGCATCCTGTGGAGCTATATGTCCCCGCGCGATGTCGTGATCGAGGGTGAGACGCGAACCTATAATCGCGCCGATCGCGAAAACCCCAATTCGGACCTGCATTTCTGCGCGACCTGCGGCTGCACGACACACTGGTCGGCAACCGCCGGGCTGATCGAACGCATGGGCGGCGAGGTCGACCTGATGGGCGTGAACATGCGCCTGTTCGCCCCGTCGCAGCTCAGTGGGTTGAAGCTCGTCTTTCCCGACGGGCGCGGCTGGTCGGGCGAGGGGGCGTGGGGCTATGCGCGCGAGCATGAGGTCATGCGCTGACGCGTGCGACGCCGGAATGTCACTCCGCCGCGTTCGCCTGCTCCAGAATCGATGCGGCGATGTCCTCGATCTTGCCGGCGACGAGTAGGGGCGCGCCGCCGACCATGCCGACCTGCGTCTGGCCATTTTCATAGTCGCGGAGCCAGGCGACATTTTCGGCGACGACGAGATAATTGCCGCCGCGCGATTTGAGTTCGATGAATTTCATGGGATGTCTCCTGTTCATCGAGGCTCTAGGCGGCAAGTATGAAGATTGTAGGATTCGCATGAGCTTCGCTGCCATCATCTTCGATTTCGACGGCGTCGTCGCGGACAGCGAGGTGCGCGCCAACCTGTCGCTGGCCGAGAGCCTGACCGCCGCCGGCATGTCCGCGACTTATGACGAGTGCCTGCGCGACTATTATGGCCATAACTGGCAGGAAACCGAGCGACGGATCGTCGCGCGCTACGGCCGGCCGCTGCCGGCAGATTTCCGCGAGACGCACCGGACGCGCGCGCGGGCGCGCTATATGGAGGGTTTCGATGCTGTCGCCGGTGTCGCCGATTTCCTGGGGACGCTCGGCGCCACGCCGCGCGCGATCGCCTCGTCGAGCCGTGCCGAATATATCGGCTGGGCGCTCGGGCTGTTCGGCCTCGCGCATCATTTCGGCGAGCATGTCTACAGCGCCGACGGCTGGGATCGCGGCAAGCCGTTTCCCGACATCTATCTCGCCGCCGCCAAGGGGCTGGGGGTCGATCCCGCGGCGTGCCTCGCGATTGAGGATTCGCCGACGGGGGCCGAGGCCGCGATCGCGGCGGGTATGACGGTCGTCGGCTTCTGCGGCGCGGGGCATATCGTCGACCGGGCGGCGCATGGCGCGATGCTGCGCGAAGTCGGGGTGCATCATGTGGCGATGGCGTTCCATGAGATCGCGATCCTCCCTGTCGCGTAGCGATGGGGAGGGGGAGTGCAGGGTTGGATTGCCCCCGGCAATCCAAGTCCGGTCCGGGGGACTGGACGGCCCAGCACTTTCGCGAAGCGAATGGTGGAGGGGCCGCGACGTCGCGCTATTGCCCCTCCGTCAGCGGCTACGCCGCTGCCACCTCCCCATGGCTTCGCCACAGGGAGGAGCTAAGCGGCAAAAACCGCTGTCCTAAAAAGCGGGCGTGAATTAGCTTCGCGCTTCGTTCGATCCCGATCACGGGACGAAACAGCAAATCGCGAGTGAAGTTGCGTTATTTTCCGCGACTTTGCCGAATGCCCCCAAGGAGAGCCAGCATGTGTACCGAGAAGATGGAAGCCGATCGCGACCGCGCCGGAATGCCCGTCGCGCGCCGCAGCTTCACCGCGCTCGCGGGGGCGGGCGCGTTGATGGCGGCGCTGCCGGCGCGCGCGATGGCGGCGGGGCCGGTGAAGGGGCGCGACGTCACGATCAAGACCGATGACGGCATTTGCGACGCCTATTTCGTCGCGCCGGCGGAGGGCAAGCACCCGGGGGTGCTGGTGTGGCCCGACATTCGCGGGCTGCGCCCCGCCTTTCGCCAGATGGCCGACCGGCTCGCTGGCGAGGGCTATGCGGTGCTGACGGTGAATCCCTTCTACCGCTGGCAGAAATCGCCGGTGGTCGATGCCGCGAACGACTGGGGCAATCCCGCGGTGCGCGAAAAGCTGTTCGGCTATCTCAAGCAGCTCACCAAGCCGGTCGTCGAGACCGACGCGAAAGCGCATCTCGCCTTCCTCGACGCGCAGGGCGAGGTCGATACGAAGCGCAAGATCGGCACCACCGGCTATTGCATGGGCGGGCCGATGGTCATCTACACCGCGGCGCTGAAGCCCGACCGCGTCGGCGCGGCGGCGAGCTTTCATGGCGGCGGGGTGGGCACCGACAAGCCCGACAGCCCGCACCTGCTGATCCCCGCGACCAACGCGGGCTATCTTTTCGCGATCGCCGAGGATGACGACAAGGAAGCGCCGAACGAGAAGGTGCTGCTGAAATCGGTGCTCGAACCGCGCTCGCAGTGGCACGAGGTCGAGGTCTATCCGGCCCAGCACGGCTGGTGCCCGCCCGATGGCCGCGTCTATAACGAAGCGGCGGCGGAGAAGGCGTGGGCGCGGATGCTCGAACTGTTCAAGGCCGAATTGAAGCCCGCTTAGTTTTCCGTTCGTGTCGAGCCCTTCGACTGCCTTGACAGGCGCTCAGGATAAACTTCGACCTGCGGTCGAAGTCGAGACGCGCTTAAGGCGTGCACGACCGAGGGGCATCTCGACTTCGCTCGATGCGAACGGCGAGAAAAAACTTAGTGTGCGTGCGTGCCGCCGCTCGCGGCGTAGCTCGCATAAACGCGCTGGCCGCCGGGGCCGAAGGTCATGACCTTATAGGCTTCGCGGTGGTCGCCATGCTCCATGCCCGGCGATCCGACCGGCATGCCGGCGACGGCAAGGCCCTTCACCCCCTTGGGCTTTTCGCGAAGCAGGCGGGCGATCTCTTTCGCGGGCACATGCCCCTCGATCACATAGCCGCCGACGAGCACGGTATGGCAGCTGCGCAGCGCCTGCGGCACGCCCTGCTTGTCCTTCACCGCGGCCATGTCGGGCGAATTGACGATCACCGCCTTCTGCCCGAACGAGCTCTTCACCTGCTCGAGCCATTTGAGGCAGCAGCCGCAACCCGCGTCGCGAAACATCGTCGGGTTAGCGGCATGCGCGGTGCCGATGACGGCGGAAAAGGCGGCGAGGGCGAAAAACGTGCGGCGGACAGGAGTCATCGCAAATCCTTTTGGAAGAGATGGCCGCGAACCTATAGGGCGATACCATGAAAGTCCATTTCATCCGGACGGGTGATCGCCGCTATGGCGTGCGGATCGAGCGCGACGCGACGCCGTCGCTCGTCATGGACCCGGCGCCGGGATTCGATCCCGACCTGCCGCACGACATGGTGCATTTCGCCGTCGAGGCCGCGCTCGGGCTCAAGTCCGGCGTGTTCGGGCAAATCGCGGCGGGGGGCAATGCGGGCTCGTTCCACATCGGCGGCCCCGACGGCGGCGACGCCCGCGAACATCGCCGCGCGGCGCGCAAGCAGGCCTCGAAAGGTCAGAAGCTGGTCCAAGCGCAGGGGCGCGACGGCGAATTGTCCGAAATCGCGGCCTTCCTGTTCGACGTCGCCTGGCGCAGCGGCCAGCGCCCCGACGGCCCAGCGCAGCGCGCGGCACTGGGCGAGGCCGAACGGGTGCGGGCAACGCTCAGCGCCGACGAACGCGCGCGGATCGACGCGGTGCGGCCGCAGGTATTCGAGGATTTCGAGCGGTTGTCTCAGGCTTGGCGCGGGTTGCGGGTCGGCGAGGCGCTGGTTCTCGAATGGCCGTCAGGTCAGCCCATCGGGTAAAGGATGTCCTTGCTGACCTTGTGTAGCGCCTTCATCACGTCGCCCTCCAGCACCAGTTCCATCGCGTCGAGGATCGGGTCGAGCTGATCTTCGGCGCTGACCCCGACGATCGTCGAGGCGACGAAGTCGTGCTGCTTCGACCAGGCGGTCGCCATCGTCACCGGGTGCAAGCCGGCCCCCTCGGCAATCTTGAGGTAACGCTCGGTCGCCGCGAGGCTCTTGTCGTTGACGAAGCGGCGTCCCATCGCGGCCTGCCGCCCCTCCATCTTGAGGTAGCGCGAGAAACGCGCGCCCTCGGGGGTCGCGCCGCCCTGATATTTGCCCGACAGCACCCCGCCCGCGAGCGGCGAATAGGGGATCAGGCTGACGCCTTCCTGCCGGCACACCTGCGCCAGCTCGTCATCGAAGCGGCGGTTGTTGAGGCTGAAATTATTCTGGATCGTGTGATAGCGCGCGCCGCCGAGCCGGTCGGACGCGGCGAGCGATTTCATCAGACCCCAGCTGGTCTCGTTCGAGCAGCCGAGGATGCGGACCTTGCCGGCACGCACCAGTTCGTCCAGCGCGTCCATCATCTCGTCATAGGGCGCGTCATGGTCGGGCCAATGCGTCTGATAAAGGTCGATATAGTCGGTCTGGAGCCGCGTCAGGCTGTCGTCGATGGCCTGGACGATATTCTTGCGGTCGAGCGCGGTCATGCCGTTCCGGCACGGCGACTTGAACCAGACATGGCTCGGCCCCGATACTTTGGTGGCGAGGATGATAGCGTCGCGCGGCTTGGTCTTCATCCAGCGCCCGACGATTTCCTCGGTGCGGCCGACCCACTTGATATCGGGCGGCACCGGATAACCCTCTGCGGTGTCATAGAAATTGATCCCGGCGTCGAAGCAGCGGTCGAGCACGCGGAACGCCGTTGCCTCGTCGGCCTGGCTGCCGAAGGTCATCGTTCCCATGCAGATGTCGGACACATGGATGGCGCTTTGGCCGAGGCGGCGGCTTCGCATGGCTCTGTTCTCCGGTCAGAAGGGGAGCGCCGTCTTTAGGTTGCAAGCGGCAACCTTGCAATCAGATGAGGAGCGCGAGCGACCCCACGAGCAGCGCCGCCATCGTCCAGTTGAACGCCTTCAGCCGCGCCGGGCTCGACAGCCAGCCGCGCAGCGACACGCCCATCACCGCCCACAGGCTGGTCGAGGGCAGGTTGATGATCCCGAAGATCACCGCGACGAGCAGCACCGCGGCGAAATTGCGGTCGGGCGCGTAGAGCGCGATCGCGGTGAGCGCCATCGACCAGGCCTTGGGGTTCACCCACTGGAACATCACCGCCTGGAAAAAGCTCATCGGCTTGCCGCGCGCGCTACCCGCGGTATCGGGCGCCGCGGCATTGGCGATCTTCCAGGCCAGCCACAGCAGATAGGCGACGCTCACCACCTTGAGTATGATATTGAGCACCGGAAACAGGTCGAACAACCCCATCAGCCCGACGCCGACGAGCACGATCATCAGTGTGAAGCCGATGCCCACACCCAAGGCGTGCGGCACGGTGTGGCGCAGCCCGAAATTGGCGCCCGACGCCATCAGCATCATATTGTTCGGTCCCGGCGTGATCGACGAGACGAGCGCGAAGGCGGAGAGCGCGGCGAGGGTGGTTTGTTCCATGGCGCGCAATATAATGCGTTTCGATGCGCGACGGATTGCAAAGATGGGCCGCGTTCGGCTAGATTATGCAATCCATGATCAAGATCGATGCCATCGGCCGCAGGATATTGCGCGAATTGTCGCGCGACGGGCGAATCTCGAACCTCGAACTCGCCGACCGTGTGGGGCTGTCACCCTCGGCGTGCCTGCGCCGCGTGCAGGAACTCGAACGCAGCGGGGTGATCAAGGGGTATCGCGCGGTGATCGACCC
This sequence comes from Sphingopyxis italica, assembly GCF_011926545.1. Classification (GTDB taxonomy): domain Bacteria; phylum Pseudomonadota; class Alphaproteobacteria; order Sphingomonadales; family Sphingomonadaceae; genus Sphingopyxis; species Sphingopyxis italica. Next base: position 102,361 of record NZ_JAATIT010000002.1, read on the forward strand.
CGCGAAGCTCGGGCTGACCTTCCTCGCCTATGTCACCGTCGGCCTGTCGTCGCACACCAAGAAGTCGCAAGCCGGTTTCGAAGCCGCGATGGCCGAGGCGCCCGAAGTACGCGAGTGCCACAATATCACCGGCACAATCGAATATCTGTTGCGCGTCGAGACCGAGGATCTGGCATCTTACAAGCATTTTCACACCGAAGTGCTCGGCGTGCTGCCGCAGGTCCATTCGATCACCACCTATGTGCTGATGGATTCGCCCAAGGACGAGCGGGCGTAGGTCCAAAATTTATCGTCATTGCGAGGAGCCGAAGGCGACGTGGCAATCAAGAGCCCGCGTAAACCGCCCTGGATTGCTTCGCTTCGCTCGCAATGACGAGGTGAGAGGTTGAACCCGACGCACCGCCACCGCATATCCGTTGCATGACGAAACTCTCTTTCCTCGACCTCGTGCCCGTCACCGATACCGGCACGATCTCGCAATCCCTCGCCAACGCCGCCGATCTCGCCCGCCATGCCGAGGCGCTCGGCTATGGACGCTATTGGGTCGCCGAGCATCACGGCATGACAGGGATCGCGAGCGCCGCGACCTCGGTGGTGCTCGCGCACATCGGGCACGCCACCGATAGCATTCGCATCGGGTCGGCCGGCATCATGCTCCCCAACCATGCGCCGATGGTGATCGCCGAGCAGTTCGGGACGCTCGAGGCGCTTTTTCCCGGGCGTATCGATCTGGGCCTGGGACGCGCGCCGGGGTCGGATCAGCGCGTCGCCCGCGCCTTGCGCCGCACGCTCGCCAGCGACGAGCGCCAGTTTCCGCAGGATGTGCTGGAATTGCAGGCGTTTCTGGCGGGTGACGTGCAACTCGGCATCACCGCGGTGCCGGGTGCCGGCACGTATATCCCGCTGTGGATATTGGGCTCGAGCACCTTCGGCGCGCAGCTCGCGGCGATGCTCGGGCTGCCTTACGCGTTCGCCAGCCATTTCGCGCCCGACGCGCTTGACGAGGCGCTCGACATCTATCGCCGCCAGTTCAAGCCGTCGGCACAGCTTGCCGAGCCCTATGCCGCCGCGGCGTTCAACGTCTTCGCGGCGGACACGCGCGAAGAGGCCGAACTGCTGGCATCGTCGCAGCAGCAGGCCTTCGTCGCGCTCCGCACCGGCAATCCGGGCAAGATGCAGCCGCCGCTTGCCGGCTATAAGGACAGCCTGCCGCCCAATGCGCGGGCGATCCTCGATCATGTTCTGCAATGTTCGGCGGTCGGCACCGCCGACGACATCGCGGCGGGCCTCAAGGCCTTTCAGGCGCGCACCGGCGTTGATGAGATCATCGTCGCATCGTCGATGTACGATCATACCGCGCGCAAGCATTCGCTCGCGCTCGCCATGCAGGCTGCGAAGTCGCTCTAACCCCTGTGTTGACGCGGCTCCGGCCACGGCAGTATAGGAGCGGCCCGACCAAGGGCGGCCCATCCGGGGTCGCCTTTTTACTTTTGACCGAAAGGTGCCTGCCATGACGATCACGCCGCTGATGCCCGTATACCCCCGGTGTGCTGTGCGTCCGGTGCGCGGCGAGGGCGCGTATCTGATCGGCGAGCGAGGCGAGCGTTATCTCGACTTCGCGAGCGGCATCGCGGTCAACCTGCTCGGGCACGGCCACCCGCATTTGACAAAGGCGATCCAGGAGCAGGCGGCGACGCTGATGCACGTGTCGAACCTCTACGGCAGTCCGCAGGGCGAAGCCTATGCCGCGCGGCTCGTCGAGAACACCTTCGCCGACACGGTCTTTCTGACCAACTCGGGCGCCGAGGCGGTCGAATGCGCGATCAAGACCGCGCGCGCCTATCATTCGAGCGCGGGCAATCCCGAAAAGCACAATCTGATCACCTTCAACAACGCTTTCCACGGCCGCACGCTCGGCACGATTTCGGCGACCAACCAGGAGAAGCTGCGCAAGGGTTTCGACCCGCTGCTGCCGGGCTTCGCCTATGCGCCGTTCGACGACATCAACGCCGCGCTCGATCTGGTCGACGATAATACGGCCGGCTTCCTCGTCGAGCCGATCCAGGGCGAGGGCGGCATCCGCCCCGCGTCGCAGCCCTTCCTTCAGGCGCTGCGCGACATCTGCGACAAGCGCGACCTGATGCTGATATTCGACGAGGTTCAGTGCGGCGTCGCGCGTACCGGCCATCTTTATGCCTATGAGCATTTCGGCGTCACCCCCGACATCATGGCGAGCGCGAAGGGCATCGGCGGCGGCTTCCCGATGGGCGCCTGCCTCGCGACCGAAAAGGCCGCGCGCGGCATGGTGATCGGCACCCACGGGTCGACCTATGGCGGTAACCCGCTTGCCTGCGCGGCGGGACAGGCGGTGCTCGACGTCGTGCTGGAGGAAGGCTTCCTCGAGCAGGTCAAAGCGACCGGCGAACGGCTGCGCGGCGCGCTCGAACAGCTGATCCCGAACCACGATCATCTGTTCGACAGCGTGCGCGGCGTCGGGCTGATGCTCGGGCTCAAGCTCAATTCGGACAGCCGCGCCTTCGTCGCGCATCTGCGCGACAATCACGGGCTGCTCACCGTCGCGGCGGGCGAAAATGTCGTCCGCGTGCTGCCGCCGCTCAACATCGACGACAGCCACATCGCCGAATTCATCGAGAAATTGTCGGCGGGCGCGGCGAGCTACACGCCGCCCGAATCCTGAGGCGGCCGCGAGGGGGCGATAAATAGGGACAGTCCCTATTTAATTTGCGAACTGTCCGCTTGTCGATTGGGCGCTGCGGACAATTAAATAGGGACTGTCCCTATTTATCGAGACGAGGTGGATATGCGGCATTTCCTGAATCTGTCCGACGCGGGCGGGGATGCGGTGGCCGCGATGCTGTCCGACGCGATCGATCGCAAGGCGGCGCGGCAGGGTTGGCCGAAGGCGAAGCCCGACGCCGACAAGCCGCTCGCCGACCATGTGCTCGCGATGGTGTTCGAAAAGAATTCGACGCGCACCCGCGCCTCGTTCGACATCGCGATCCGCCAGCTAGGCGGGACGCCGATGATCCTCGACGCCGGCACGACCCAGCTCGGCCGCGGCGAGACGATCGCCGACACCGCGCGCGTGCTGTCGCGCTATGCTGACGCGATCATGATCCGCACCGACGACCATGCCAAGGCCGAGCAACTCGCCGAATATGCCAGCGTCCCGGTGATCAACGGCCTGACCGATCTGTCGCACCCGTGCCAGATCGTCGCCGACCTGCTCACGATCGTCGAAAGCGGCAAGGCGTTGCCCGGGCTCGAACTCGCGTGGCTCGGCGACGGCAACAATGTCCTCGCTTCGCTGATCGAGGCGGCGGGGCTGTTCGGCTTTCATGTCCGCGCGGGGGTGCCGCAGGGCTATGAGCCCGATACGGGCTTCGTCGAGGCCGCGCGCGCCAAGGGCGTTCGCGTCGACATCATGCGCGACGCGCGCGAGGCGGTGGCGGGTGCCGACCTCGTCGTCACCGACACCTGGGTGTCGATGGGGCAGGACCATGCCCACAACAAAATCGCGGCGATGGCGCCTTATCAGGTCGACGAGCATTTGATGGCGCGCGCCAAGGGCGATGCGATCTTCCTCCATTGCCTGCCCGCGCACCGCGGCGACGAGGTCGTCGATGCGGTGATCGACGGCGCGCAGTCGCGCGTCTGGGACGAAGCCGAAAACCGCGTCCATGCGCAGAAATCGATCCTGCTCTGGGCGCTCGGAAAATTGTGAGCCTAAAGACGTGAGCGAGACCATCGAAACCTGGTTCGACCAGCCGTTGCTGTTCACCATTGCCGAGCGCCATGTGCGCGGGCGGCTGGTGCGGCTCGGGCCGGCGCTCCAGACGATCATCGGCGCGCATAATTATCCGCCCGTCGCCGAAAAGCTGCTGGCCGAGGCGCTGGTGCTCACCGTGCTGCTCGGCTCGACGCTCAAGGACGAGAACGGCCAGATGACGCTGCAGGCGCAGACCGGCGGCGGCCCGATCGAGCTGCTCGTCTGCGATTATCGCGGCGGCGAACTGCGCGGCTATCTCAAGTTCGATGCCGAGCGGCTGGCCGAGGTCGGGGCCGACCCGACGCTGTTCGCGCTGTTCGGCGAAGGCTTCCTCGCGATCACCTTCGACCAGGCGACCACCGGCGAACGCTATCAGGGCATCGTCCCGCTCGAAGGCACCTCGATCGGCGAGGCGGCCGAACATTATTTCGAACAATCCGAGCAGATTTCGAGCCTGATCAAGCTCTCGGCGCGCCACGATCCCGAGGCGGGCTGCCTCGCCGGCGGACTGCTGCTCCAGCATCTTCCCGAAGGCGAGGTCGGGCGCGACCGGTTGCACGTTCGCCACGACAATCCCGAATGGGACCATGCCAAGGCGATCGCGACGACGCTCAAGGACGAGGAACTCACCGATCCCGCGACCTCGCTCGAAACGCTGGCGTGGCGGCTGTTCCACGAGGATGAAGTGCGCGTCGAGCCCGGCGTGACGGTGTCGCGCGGGTGCCGGTGCAGCACCGGATATTTCGCCGGGGTGCTCGCGCAATTCCCCGAGGCCGAGCGCGCCGACATGGCAGATGAAAATGGCAGGATCGTAGTAGACTGCGCCTTTTGCTCGCGCTTCTTCCCGATCCCGCTCGACGAGATCGCGACGCACGATCGCATCGAATAGGCCGAATCCGGCGACGAGATGGGTGAATTCAGCGCCAAGTGGTTGAAAAGGGGCCGCTGCATGATTAGCTATGGGCAACGGGGTCGCATCCAGCCCGCGTGCGGGCGGTCAATGGACAGGTGAAAATGGCGATCTTCTCTCCCTTCATACGATATTCTTTGCTGGCGCTCGGCCTTGCGGGCGCCGCCACCGCGGTGCCGGCACAGGCGCCGTCGCTGGCGATGCTCGACCGGCTCGAAAAGGGCAGTTGGCAGCTGCGCGAACGCGGCAAGGACACGGTCGTCCAGACGATCTGCATCGGCGACGCGCGGCGGATGATCCAGGTCTATCACCCGGGCGCGACCTGTTCGCGCTATGTGATCGAGGATACGCCGAATTCGGTGACCGTCCATTATACCTGCCCGGGCGCGGGGCACGGCCGCACGACCATCCGCAGCGAAACGAACCGGCTGGTCCAGATCGACACGCAGGGCATCGCCGAGGGCAGGCCCTTCTCGCAGGCGATCGAGGCGCGGCGCACGGGCGGCTGCTGATCCACGCGCTAACGCGATGTTAACCATTGGGAGCTAGACGGGGGACAAGACATGCTTCGTATGTCTTCTCCCTAACGGCTGTCATGCCGAACTGGGCCGTGCGGCGACCGCCTCGCGGCCCGTTTCTTTTGGTGCGCCGCAGCACTTGCGCCCCCAGCGGAGCGGGCCTATCTGGCGCCGATGCAGCAAGTTTCCGGAAAAACCGTGATCGTCCTTCTGTCGGGCGGGCTCGACTCGATGGTGTGCGCGGGCCTCGCGCGCGAAGCGGGCGCGCGCATCGTCGCGCTGACGATCGATTATAATCAGCGCCATCGCGTCGAGCTGGAATCGGCGTCGCGCATCGCGGACTATGTCGGCGCCGCCGAACATATCGTGTTGCCGCTCGACCTGCGCCGTTTCGGCGGTTCGGCGCTCACCGCCGACATCGACGTGCCCAAGGACGGCGTTCCCGAAGTGGAGGGGGGCGCCGATGTGCCGATCACCTATGTCCCCGCGCGCAATCTCATTTTCCTGTCGCTGACGCTCGGGCTCGCCGAGGCACGGGCGGCGCAGGACATCGTCATCGGGGTCAATGCGCTCGACTATTCGGGCTATCCCGACTGCCGCCCCGAATTCATCCAGGGCTTCGAAAAGCTCGCGGCGCTCGCTACGCGCGATGGCGACCAGGGCGTCGAGTTCCGCATCCACGCGCCGCTCCAGCATATGACCAAGGCCGATATCGCCGCCGAAGCGGCGCGGCTCGGCATGGACGCGGGGATGAGCTGGTCGTGCTACGACCCGACGCCCGAAGGGCTGCACTGCGGGTCGTGCGACAGCTGCCGCCTCCGGTCGAAGGGCTTCGCCGACGCGGGACTCGCCGACCCGACGCGCTACGCCTGACGCGATGGTCTACGCGGTCAAAGAGATTTTCCTCACCCTGCAGGGCGAGGGCGCGCAGACGGGCCGCCGCGCGGTGTTCTGCCGCTTTGCCGGCTGCAATTTGTGGACGGGGCGCGAAAAGGATCGCGCCAAGGCGGTCTGCCAATTCTGCGATACCGATTTCGTCGGCACCGACGGGACCTTGGGCGGCAAGTATAAATCGGCCGCGGCGCTCGCCGACGTCATCGCCCAAAGCTGGGGCGAGGGAAGCGACGACCGCTATGTCGTGCTCACCGGCGGCGAGCCGATGCTGCAGGTCGACGACGCGCTGGTGGGGGCGCTGCACGACCGCGGCTTCACCATCGCGATCGAAAGCAACGGCACGCTTCCGATCCCGCGCAGCATCGACTGGATCTGCGTCAGCCCGAAGGCGGGGAGCGAACTGGTGCAGACGAGCGGCGACGAATTGAAGCTCGTCTGGCCGCAGCCCGGCAGCGACGTCGCGCGGCTCGCGGCGCTCGACTTCAAACATCTGCTCGTCCAGCCGCTCGACGATCCGAACGCGAGTGCCAATGTGCAGGCGTGCATCGATCTGGTGATGGACGATCCGCGCTGGCGCCTGTCGCTCCAGACGCACAAGCATCTGGGGCTGCGTTAGGGCTGCTCATCCTTGATTGAAGTCCCCGTGTCCCCGCGAAGGCGGGGACCCATCTCCTGCCGGTTCAAACTCGCGCGGACCGGAGATGGGCTCCCGCCTTCGCGGGAGCGCACAGCCTTTTCAATCAAAGTCGATCAAGCATCAGGCGTTATTCGGCCTTTTTTGCCGCACTATCGTCGGCAATCGCCTTTTTCGCGACCGGCATGTCGACCGCTTCGGGGTCGTCATCGGCGTCGCTTTCGCTCGCGACTTCATCGCTCGCCTCTTCGGCCTTCGGCGCGTCCTTCTTCGTTTCGTCCTCGGGCACGCTGTTGTCGACCGCGGTGCCGTCGCTCGCCGCATTGTCGAGGATGATCATCGAATCGCTCACCGATCCGGGCTGGACCTCGACCGCGTCGAGCGTGGTGGTCGATTTGCCCTTGCTGTCCCCGCCGCCGCAGGCAGCGAGAGCGAGGAGGGGGAGCGAGGCGAGAATGATGCGGGTCATGGCAGGGGTTCCTAGTCCGTCGGCCGAAGCTTGTCGAGAAAGGCGGCAAGCGTCCGGGCTAGCGCCGCGTCGACCTCGGCGAAGCTCGCCGCCTTGCCGAGCGCGGCGAGGCTGGTTACCGGGAACTCCGCAATGCCGCATGGCACGATACCGCCGAAATGCGCCAGATCAGGCGCGACGTTGAGCGAAAAGCCGTGCATCGTCGCCCAGCGTTTCACGCGCACGCCGATCGCGCCGATCTTGGCCTCGCGGCCCTGCGCATCGTCGGTCCAGATGCCAATCCGCCCCTCCGCCCGCCGTGCCTCGACACCCAGAAGCGCGAGCGCGTCGATCACCCAGCCTTCGAGCGCCGCGACATAGGCGCGCACGTCGCGCCCGCGCCGCGTCAGGTCGAGCTGGACATAGCCGACGCGCTGGCCCGGCCCGTGATAGGTATAGCGCCCGCCGCGCCCCGCGTCGTAAACCGGGAATTGCGGGTTGAGCAGCTCGGCGGGATCGGCGCTCGTCCCTGCGGTATAAAGCGGCGGATGCTCGATCAGCCAGATGCGCTCGCCAGCTGCTCCGGCGTGGATCGCGGCGGCGCGCGCCTCCATGTCGGCGAGCGCCGTATCATAGTCGGTCAGGCCGGGGCTGATCGTCCAATCGGGCGGGGGAAGGCGGGGCATCGTGCCGGCTATCTGGCCCGCCGCGGCCTTCGGCGCAAGGCCCCCCGGCGCGCATGGGCGACGGGGCTGGACAGATGCGCCGAACATCGTCACCTTCGCCCGTAACGGGGAACCAGAAAATGACGGGGTATCAATGGTAAAATTCGACATGGGTGCGGCGTGGGACGATGCGATGACGTTGGTGCGGGCGCATCTGCCCCTGACCGGCGTTCTCGCAGGCCTCTTCTTTTTCCTGCCCGGAATAGCCGCCGCGCTTCTGGGGCCCGCACCGCTGGTGCCGCCCGACAACGCCACGCCCGACCAGATCAGCACATTATTGTGGGAGCAGATGCGGCAGCAACTGCCCTGGCTTGGCGCGGTGATGATCGCCTCGACGCTCGGATCGATCGCGATCCTGCGCTTGTGGCTCGCGCGATCGGGGACGAGCGTCGGCGAAGCGCTCGGCTTCGCATTCGTCATGATCCCGACCATGATCATTTTGTTTGTGGTTCAATCCGTCCTGTTCGGGATCGCTGCGCTGCTGCTGATCATTCCCGCGCTCTATTTGATCGGACGGTTCGCGGCGGTTTATCCGCTTCTGACCGACCGGAATCTGAAAAATCCGTTCGCCGCGTTGACGGGCAGTTGGCAATTGACCAGCGGTAACGGGTGGCGGATCGCCTTGTTCGTGATCCTGTTTATGATCGCGCTGCTCGTCATCACGATGATCGTCGGCGCCGTGACCGGCATTTTCGGTCCGCATGGTTCGTTCGGCTATGTGATCGGGAGCGTGATCAATTCGGCGGTATCGGCGGCTTTTGGCCTGCTCAACACCGCGGTTCTGGCGGCTATTTATCGCCAACTCGCCGTGCGCACCTCGGGCGAGGTGTTCCAGTAAGATAAAAACAATGTTGGGGTCGATTGCAATGGAGTGACATTCAGCAACAGGGGGAAGTGACATGATGAAAATGAGTATCGGGGCGGCTTTTTCCGAAACCTTCGCGTTTCTGAAGGCCAATTGGATGCAAATGCTGATGTGGGTGGGCGGCGCGCTCGTCGTCGTCGGGCTGCTCGGCTATTTGTTCCTCGGATCGACCTTTTCGGCGATGGCGATGGCGCCCAACGACCCGTCGCTGATCATGGGGGCTTTCGGCAAGATCATGCTGTTCGCGCTGATCGCCGCGGTCATTTTCTATGGCGTGTCGATGCTGATCTGGCGCGGCGGCATGTATCCCGGCGAAGCGCCCAATTTTGCCTGGGCGTTCCAGGCCGGGCCGGCGCTCGCCTTTGGCATGATGGTCATTATGATCGCCGCCTATATCGTCATCTTCATCGTCATGTTCATTATGACGCTGATCTTCGGCGCGGCCCTCGGCGGAATGGGCGGATTGTCCCCGGCGGCGTTCGAATCGGGCGGTGCCGGCGCGATCGGCGGCGGGGCGATCTTGCTGATGATCATCCTCTATGTCGCGATGATCGTCTTTCTGCTGTGGGTGCAGGGGCGCTTCATAGTCGCCGGACCGGTGATGGCCGAACGCCTGACGCGCAATCCGGTGACGGGTCTCGGCGAATCGTGGCGGCTCACCGGTCCTTCGCAATGGGTGATCGTCGGCTTCTACCTGCTCTTCACGATCGGCGTGTTCGTCTATGCGCTGGTCGCGGGGATGATCTTCGGCGGCATTCTCGGCGCGATCGCGGGTGGATCGGTCGTCGGCGCGATGCTGACGATGATCGTGATGGCGGCGCTCGTCTATCTGCCGATCATCATGATCTCCTTCTCGGTGCCCGTCGGCGTCTATCGCGCCATCGCACCGCGCGCGTCGGGCGACGTTTTCGCCTGATCCTGCGTCGCTACAGGAGAGAAGGGCGCTCCGGAAACGGGGCGCCCTTTTCGCGTCAGGCCCATTTGGCGAGCGGCGGCAGGCTCATCAGGATGGCGTCGATATTGCCGCCGGTCTTGAGCCCGAACAATGTCCCGCGATCGTAGACGAGGTTGAACTCGGCATAACGGCCGCGCCAGATCAGTTGTTCCTCGCGTTCGGCGTCGGTGAAGGGCAGACCCATGCGGCGGCGCACGATCTCAGGGAAGATGTCGAGGAACGCCTCGCCGACCGCCTGCGTCAGCTGGAAATTGCGGTCATATTCGGCGTCGTCGCCGCACTCGAGATGGTCGTAAAAGATTCCTCCGACACCGCGGTGGACGCCGCGGTGCGGGATATAGAAATAATCCTCGGCCCATTTGGCATAACGTTCATAGACCTCGGGGCCAAAGGGCGCGCAGGCGGCGCGCAGCCGCGCGTGAAAGGCGTCGGTGTCCTCCTGGTAAGGGATCGGCGGGTTGAGATCGGCGCCGCCGCCGAACCAACGCTTGGTCGTCGCGAGGAAACGCGTGTTCATATGCACCGCGGGAACATGCGGGTTCGCCATATGCGCGACGAGGCTGATTCCGGTGGCAAAGAAGTTCGGGTCCTCGCCCGCGCCGTGGATGGACGCGGCGAAGTCGGGCGCGAACTGGCCGGCTACGGTCGAGACATTGACGCCGACCTTTTCGAAGACCCGGCCGGTCATCACGCCGCGCACGCCGCCGCCGCCGTCGCCGGGCGCCAGCTCCTCGGCCTCGCGATCCCACGGCGTATAGGAAAAGCGCGCGTCGCTGCCCGCCTCGGCCTCAATCGCCTCGAACTCGGCGCAGATGCGGTCGCGAAGCGATTCGAACCAGGTGCGCGCCGTCTGTTGCTGCGGGTCGAGCGAGATCATGCGGGAAAGCCTTTCGTTTGCCTGAGCGCCTCGGCGAGCGCGATGCCAGCCGCGACCGCGACATTCAAGGATCGAAAGCCGGGCTGCATCGGAATCGCGACCCGCGCGGCGACGGCATCGTGAACATGGTGCGGCACGCCGGCGCTCTCCGACCCGAAAAGCAGGACGTCGCCCGCGCCGAACTCGAAATCGGGAAGCGGCGTCGCGCCCGCGGTCGTCAGCAGGACGACGCGCTGCCCGCCGATCACGGACCATTGCCGGAACGCGTCCCATCCCGGGTGCCGCCGGACGTTGGCGCGCACGGCATAATCCATGCCAGCCCGCTTGAGCGCGGCGTCGCCGAACGGAAAACCGCAGGGTTCGATGATATGCGCCGGCGCGCCGAAACAGGCGGCGGTGCGCAGGATCGTGCCGACATTGCCGGCGATGTCGGGCTGAAACAGGGCGATTTCCATGGTGCCGCCATAACGGCGAAGGCGCCGCGAATCGAGAGGCTTGGCTGCATGGGGGCGAGCCGGCGACGGAAGGGGAAATTGCCTGTTGGCAAGCCCGGACAGTGCGGCTATCAGGCCCGCAATTCCCGGAGGGGCCGCCGGGTTGTGCGCTTTCGTGCGCGTGCAACAGGGGCGGCCATTACTTCGAGAACTTTGTTAGTTCACCCATGCAAGGGCAGTCGAATGGCCAGTGAATCTGAACTCAACGCCGGTATCGAGGATGGCGTACGCCGCCGGGATTTCATCAATATTGCGGCAGTGAGTTTCGCTGGTGTCGGTTCGGTCGCGGTGGTGCTGCCGCTGCTCAACCAGATGAACCCGTCGGCCGACGTGCTCGCGCTGTCGACGACCGAAATCGACATTTCGGCGATCCAGCCGGGACAGGCGATCAAGACCAGCTGGCGCAAGCAGCCCGTGTTCGTGCGCAATCTCGTTGCCAAGGAAATCGCCGAGGCCAAGGCCGTTCCGCTCGGCGACCTGCGCGACCCCGAAACGATCGACCAGCGCACCAAGCCCGGCAAGGAAAACTGGCTGATCACGCTGGGCGTCTGCACCCACCTCGGCTGCGTGCCGCTCGGTGCCGCGGAAGGCGAGAACAAGGGCGATTTCGGCGGTTATTTCTGCCCGTGCCACGGTTCGCACTATGACACCGCGGCGCGCATCCGTAAGGGCCCGGCACCCAAGAATCTGGTCGTGCCGCCCTATGATTTCACCAGCGACACCGTCGTGACGATCGGCTGAGGAGCGAGATAAGATGAGCTTTCCCTGGGCCAAACCCTATGAACCGACGCATCCGCTGATGAAGTGGATGGACGAGAAGCTGCCGATTCCGCGCCTCGTCTATAATGCCACGGGCCCCGGCTATCCGGTCCCGCGCAACCTCAATTATTTCTGGAACTTCGGCGTTCTCGCCGGCGCCGCGCTGATGATCCAGATCATCACGGGTATCGTTCTGGCGATGCACTATGCCGCGAACGCAAGCGTCGCGTTCAACTCGGTCGAGCATATCATGCGCGACGTGAACGCCGGCTGGTTCATCCGCTACGCGCATATGAACGGCGCGAGCATGTTCTTCATCGTCGTCTATCTCCACATCTTCCGCGGCCTTTATTACGGTTCGTACAAGGCGCCGCGCGAAATGGTGTGGCTGCTCGGCGTCGTGATCTTCCTGCTGATGATGGCGACCGCCTTCATGGGCTATGTCCTGCCGTGGGGTCAGATGAGCTTCTGGGGCGCGCAGGTGATCACCGGCTTCTTCTCGGCGATCCCGCTGGTGGGCGAACCGGTGCGCCAGTGGCTGCTCGGCGGCTTCGTCCCCGACAATGCCACGCTCAACCGTTTCTTCTCGCTGCACTATCTGCTGCCGTTCGTGATCCTGGGTGTCATCATCCTGCACATCTGGGCGCTGCACATTCCGGGTTCGTCGAACCCGACGGGCATCGAGGTGAAGGGCGAACAGGACACCGTCCCGTTCCACCCCTATTACACCGCGAAGGACGGCTTCGGCGTCGGCGTCTTCCTGCTGATCTTCGTCGCGCTGACCTTCTTCAGCCCGAATATGCTCGGCCACGCCGATAACTATATCCCGGCGAACTCGCTCTCGACCCCGGCGCATATCGTTCCCGAATGGTATTTCCTGCCCTTCTACGCGATCCTGAAGGCGTTCACCTTCAACTTCCTGTGGATCGACGCGAAGCTGTGGGGCGTCATCGCGATGTTCGCATCGATCGCGCTGCTGTTTTTCCTGCCCTGGCTCGACAGCTCGCCGGTCAAATCGTCGAACTATCGTCCGCTGTACCGCATCTTCTTCTGGATCCTCGTCATCGACGTGCTGCTCCTCGGCTGGTGCGGCATGCAACCCGCGGAGCAGCCGTGGGTGATCCTCAGCCAGATCGGTGCGATCTATTATTTCGCGCACTTCCTGGTGATCCTGCCGATCGTGTCGCGGATCGAACGCCCGCTTCCGATGCCGAATTCGATCACCGAAGCGGTCCTCGCCAAACACGCCACCGACGCGCCGTCGGCTTCGGCAACGGCCTGAGCGCCGGACTTTAATAGGAGCTGATACAGCCATGGTTCGTCCGCTCGGTTTTCTCGTCGGTCTCGGTTTCATTACCGCGCTGGTGCTCGCGATCCTCACGACACCGCTCAGCAATGAAGCCAATGCCGCGCACGAGTTTCACAAGCATCCCAAGCATCTGAAGCTGGCCAGCGACGGCATTGTCCTGCCGCACTGGGACCAGGCGCAACTGCAGCGCGGGATGCAGGTGTACAGGGAAGTCTGCTCGGCCTGTCACAGCCTGAGCCTCGTTGCGTTCCGCGATATTCAGGATCTCGGCTATACCGAGGGCCAGGTGAAGACCTTCGCCAAGGGTTTCCAGGTGCCGTCGATCAACCCCGACACGGGTGAACCGGCGACACGCGACGGCATGCCGTCGGATTATTTCCCGTCGCCCTATGCGAACGAGGTCGCCGCGCGCGCCGCGAACAACAATGCGCTGCCGCCCGATCTCTCGCTGATCACCAAGGCGCGCGAGGGCGGCAAGGACTATGTCTATTCGCTGCTGACGGGCTTCCAGAACCCGCCGAAGAATCTTCCCGCGGAGCTGAAGCCGGGCACGGGGCTGCACTACAACCCCTATTTCGCGAACCTCAACCTCGCGATGGCGCCGCCGCTGACCAAGGGTCAGGTCACATATGCAGACGGCACCGAGGCTTCGGTCGATCAAATGGCCAAGGACGTCACCGCGTTCCTCGTCTGGACCGCCGAGCCGAAGCTGATCAAGCGCATCCAGGTCGGCTATGCCGTCTTCTTCTTCCTGCTGATCTTCACGGTGCTGACCTATCTGTCGTATCGGAACATCTGGGCCGACAAGAAGCATTGATCGATACGGGCAAGGGAAGGGCGATTGTGACCACATGATCGCCCTTCCGCCCCGTCCGGACCTCGACCTCGCGTCGCTGGTCCGCACGATCCCCGATTTTCCAAAGCCGGGCATCCAGTTTCGCGACATCACGACGCTGATCGGCGATGCCGCCGGTTTCAGCGAGAGCGTGCGCCGGCTGAGCGCGCGCGCCGCGACCTATCGCCCCGATCTCATCGTCGCGGTCGAAGCGCGCGGCTTCCTGTTCGGCGCCGCGATGGCGACCGCGATGGGCCTCGGCGTGGTCCCGGTGCGCAAGGCGGGCAAGCTGCCCGGCGTCACGATCGGTGTCGATTACGAACTCGAATATGGCGTCGACCGCCTCGAACTGCACGAAGGGGCGGTGTTGCCGGGGCACCGCGTCATCCTCGTCGACGATCTGCTCGCGACCGGCGGGACGATCCTTGCCACCACCGCCCTGATGCGGAGCGTCGGCGCCGAAGTCGCGGCGGCGCTGTTCGTCATCGACCTTCCCGATCTCGGCGGGTCACAGCGTCTCGCGGCGGCGGGGCTGACGTGCGAAACGCTGATCGCCTTCGACGGGGATTAACGCCCGCGATGCCAGTGGGTCGGTTTTGGGGTGGAGAGCTGCCATAGCCCTCTCCCCTTCAGGGGAGATGGTTGGGAGAGGGGGCCGAAGCGGCTCATGCCCCTCTCAACTTCGGCTAGCCGGTAAAACCGGCAAGCCTTCGTATCTCTCCCCTGAAGGGGAGAGAGCAATTACGCTTCGGCCGCAATCGGTCGCTACCGGCTATTCCCCATTTTCGTCATTCCCGCGAAAGCGGGAGCCCAGGGATGGGCCAGCCTGCGCGCGCTCTGGGTTCCCGCTTTCGCGGGGATGACGAGGTCGGGGAGGCAACTGCCGGCCGCTGGCAGTCATCCCGCGCAAAGAAAAAAGCCCGCGCCGAAGCGCGGGCCTCGCCCCCGTGGCAAGCGGGCCGTTCGTCAGAAGGGCAGCCAATTCTGCTTCTTGCGGAATTTCATATAGCCGATGTTCGCGCCGAGCCGCGCGCCGACCCCGACGCGGATCGGGATCAGCACCACATCGTCGCGGCGCAGATAGCTCGCGTTGAAGCCGCCGACCAGATAGGCGGCGCCTTCGCCCGCCGGATAACGCCTGTAGAGGTCCTCGCTGTCGAAAAGATTATAGACGAGGATGAAGGTGTTGGCCGCATTGGCGCCCGCGTCGAAACCGATCGACGGGCCGGTCCAGTAAGCGGGAAGTTCGCCCTCGACCTTGTGGTGGAGCGTTCCCGACCCATAGCGCACCCCGAACACCAGTGCCCCGCCGGCTTCGCGCCCGACGATATAGGCGTTGGGCTCGCCCTGCTCCTTGAGGATGTCCTCAATCAACCCCGCCAGGCCCTGCGCACCCTTGCCGAAGATGCCTTCGGCGGCACCGATCAGATCGTCCTGCTTGTAGGTCGAGCTATCATCGGCGGCGACGTCGGTGGCGGTCATGTCGGCGGGGGCGTTGGTCGGCGCCACAGTGCCGTCGACCGGCACCTCGCTCGTCTGCTGATCGCCGGTCGCGAGGTCGCTGTCGTAAGAGAGGTTCGTCGTCGTCGTGCTGGTCACCGGCGGCGGCGCCGGATTGTCGAGGTCGGAATCGATCTGCATGTTGCTGGGGTCGATCTCGCGCATCTGTGCCGCCGCGGGCAGCGGGGTCAGCGCGAGGCCGAGCGATGCCATCGCCGCAAAGGCAAGGCTGGTGAACGTCTTCCGCATATTGGACCCCCAAAAATCGAACCGCGCCGTTACGGCGAAACCTGCGTTAATCATGACTCGCTTTGGCGCGCGGGCAATGAACGGGCGATGACCCGAGTCGAATTTGCGCCGGATCGAATCATTCGGGCGACGAAAGGACAGCGGCGGCACGAAAAAAGCACAATCTTTGGCGTTGCGGGGCGCGAAGCGCATGGCTATAGCGACCCGCCTAGGCCAGACTGCCGTTAGCGCGGCAGACCATGCGGAGACGTGGGTGAGTGGCTGAAACCAACGGTTTGCTAAACCGTCGTACTGGTAAATCCGGTACCGAGGGTTCGAATCCCTCCGTCTCCGCCACCTTTGCAAACTTTCCAGTTCGCGCCCGTTCACACATCGTTGATTTTCTGCGGTTATTTCGGCCAATCAGTATTGGGCTTGTTCGCGCCGGTTCGCGGGCGTCCATGCAAATCCATGGTACAGGCCATGGTATCGGTTCGGACATCCATGGTATCGGAGACTGCCGTGCTTAACGACGGGAAGATCAAAGCGGCGAAGGCGCGCGAATCTGCTTATCGCCTCGGAGATAGTAGGCAGCTCTATCTCCTGATTACGCCATCTGGCGGCAAGCACTGGCGAATGAACTACACCTTTGGGCGGAATTCCGCGGGAAAGCTTGTTCAGAAGACGCTGAGTTTTGGTTCTTATCCTGCTGTCAGCCTCTTGGACGCGCGCGCTAAGCGCGATGAAGCCAAGCGAGTACTGAGCCAGGGAAGGGACCCAACGGAAGAGCGCAGGGCCGTTGAACGGGCCGAGGCTCTCGAGAGGCAGAATAGTTTTCGCGCGGCCACCGAAGCCTGGTTCGAGCTTCAGAGCGGATGGTCTCTCCAGAAGCTGCGCGAATCAGCAATGGAGAACGAAGGCAAATGGTCGCATCTCCATGCCGACATTTGGACTGTCGACCCCCTCGCTCGTTGGTCGGCAGTTCACTCACGCGATGTCTGGGTGAGCTTGGAACGCGATGTTCTGCCTGTGATCGGGGACGAACCGATCGCCAAATTGAAGGCGCCAGCAATTCTGGCTCTGTTACGAAACGTCGAAAACCGCGGCGCGATCGAGACTGCGCACCGTCTGCGGCAGCGAATTTCAGCGGTGTTTGTGTATGGGATCGCCGCTGGCCTTTGTGACAGCGATCCTGTCGCCACGCTTTCAAAAGCCTTGAAGCCTGTTCCTGAGTCAAAGCACCAACCATCGATAGTCGACGAACAGCCCGACCAAGCCGGACGAATCACTGCCGTTCGTCAGATGTTGTTGGATTGCGAAGCGCAGCGTTGCCGAGCGCAGACCAAACTCGCGCTTCGATTGCTTGCTCTAACCG
Organism: Sphingopyxis italica; assembly: GCF_011926545.1. GTDB lineage: Bacteria > Pseudomonadota > Alphaproteobacteria > Sphingomonadales > Sphingomonadaceae > Sphingopyxis > Sphingopyxis italica. The sequence goes on from NZ_JAATIT010000002.1 coordinate 119,477, forward strand.
CAGTGCGGCCCGGGGATCTCATCGGTGCACGCTGGACCGAGTTTTTCGATCTCGGCGGCAATGAGCCGACCTGGATAATTCCGGCTGTGCGAATGAAGGGGACAAAGGCCAGGAAGGACAGCTCTGACTTTGATCATCATGTCCCCCTCTCGATGCAGGCCGTGGACGTACTGAATCAGCTCAGGCGTCTGACCGGCAAGTTCCTGTTTTGCTTTCCTGGCGAACGGCAGGCTAATCGCCCGATATCGGAGAACACACTGAGGGCGCTCCTCATTCGGGCCGATTATCATCAGCGCCACGTCCCGCATGGGTTTCGCGCTGCTTTTTCAACCATCATGAATGAGCGCGCCAAGGAGCTGGGAAATGATGGCGATCGTGCCGTTATTGATTTGATGCTGGCTCACGTTCCGCAGGCGTTGGGCGAACGAAACTCTCCCGGTACGCTGGTTTCGGGTTCCGAGGATGCTTACAATCGCGCGGCCTATAGGCCACGCCGCAGGCAGCTCGCGCAGGAATGGGCCGATATCCTATTCGATGGCTTCTGGCCGGCGGAAACCCTGCTAGATGGACCGATTCGATGGGCGGCAACCGGCCCAGGAAGGCCGCGGTAGCTCAATCTTTTGCTGCTCCAACAATTTCATTGTGACCGCTGCTCATCTCGCCAGCGATTTATCTCCACAAGACTCCATCTCGAAGATGTCCCTCCCGGTTTATAAGGCTTCGGAAATTTTTGCTGGCGGATTAGGGCATAAATCCGAGTTTTTCCGATGCCCGCGATGCGTTTGACAACGTTGAGCGAAACGAGAGGATCGTCGACCTCGGCCGGAGTCGATATGACCTCGAGAGAATTGGCCCTCGTGTTGCATCTTAGGCACGGTGTGGTCACCATGAACTGGTCTAGGTGTCTTTCCTCCATCGCAGCAGCTATCAATTTCAAAGCGGCTGGGCTGGTGGAGATCAATTTAGCCAGCTCTTCCGCGAGGCCGGTTGTGCCGCCATCGCTGTGCGCCGTAGACTTTGGCTTATGGAGGCTGTTGGCTGTTGAGTTCATACCCTAAACATAGTTCTAGGATGATATCGATCACCGGGGGGTGACATCGCGACAATGTTGAATTCTACTAACCAGCGGCTCGAAGTTATTTGACGCGTCGGCGGCTTCGCGCCTCACGTCGGCCGTTCCGACCTAGCTCGCGCCGTTCCCGAAAGCGGCCATTAGATGGGGGCATGGGCACCGACTTCTCGCCTAAGGTCGGTCATCCAACCCAGTCCGCCGCTCGCCGAAAAAGCGGACTTCAGTTGGCTCATGAGAGTGCGGCCGCATTTTTGGACTGTTCAGAACGGCAGGTTGAAAAGAGCGTGACCTCAAGCGGTCTTCTTTTGGATCGTTAGATAATCTGCTTTGGGAGCAGAGGGTGGTCGCCTCCATCCCCGTCTCAGCGTCACGGTTTTTAAGTGGTAAACGTCGTGCACAATCGTTCTCCTTGTGCACCCAGCGACAGCGAGGATTTTCCCTCTGCACCTTCGGTCGAGGAGCGCGGCGCTTGTTGAAATTTTCCCGACAACCTACAACGCCTGTTTGTTTAGGATCGAAGCGGCTAAGGCTATAAGGCTTGTTGCCGAGTGAATTTGGGGGTTAGGTGCCGATACTCGATTGGATGACGCGCGGTGATGATGTTCGCGCGGCTGCGGGGGTTCCGTATCGGCTGCTGGACGCGGTGCCCGCGTTGGACGGCGGCAATGCGACCGCCGAAAATATGCTTATTCAGGGCGACAACCTCGACGCTCTGAAGGCGCTGCTTCCCTATTACAAGGGCGCGGTGAAGTGCATCTATATCGATCCGCCCTACAACACGCGCTCTGCCTTCGAACATTATGATGACAATCTGGAGCACAGCCAGTGGCTGGCGATGATCTATCCGCGTCTGGTGCTGCTGCGTGACCTGCTAGCCGAAGACGGCAGCATCTGGGTTTCGATCGACGACAATGAGGGGCATTACCTCAAGGTCATTATGGACGAAGTATTTGGGCGCAAAAATTTCATCGTCAACGTGCTGTGGCAAAAGCGGATTGGGCCTGACAACAGATTGGCTATCGGAGATGCCCACGACCATATTCACGTTTACGGCAAGTCCGCCCCGCGTTTTCTAACGACTGCGAACCGGCTGACACTGACCGCCGAGCAGGTGGCGGAGTTTCGTAATCCTGACAATGACCCAAAGGGACCTTGGACCTCATCCTCAAACTTCTCGGCACAAGGTTATCGGCCTAATCAGATGTATGTAATCACTACGCCCGGCGGGGCGGAGTATTCGCCACCACCAGGTCGCTGTTGGGTCACCATCGAATCTGAATATCTCAAACTCCGCGCTGACGGCAGACTTTGGTTTGGTCGCGATGGTATGGGGATGCCACGGAAAAAGGTTTATCTGAATGAGCAGCAAGGAAGGGTAAGTTGGTCATGGTGGACCAACTCTGAGGTTGGCAATACGCAAGAGTCGAAACGAGAGATCAATGCTTTGTTCGGCTCAGCCGACGCCTTCGACACACCTAAACCCGAACGCCTGATGCAGCGCATTTTGCACATCGCCAGCAACCCTGGCGATCTCGTGCTCGACAGCTTCCTTGGGTCTGGAACGACCGCGGCAGTGGCGCACAAGATGGGACGGCGCTGGATCGGCATCGAGATGGGCAACCATGCCGAAACCCACTGCAAGCCGCGGCTCGACAAGGTGATTGCGGGCGAACAGGGCGGCGTGTCCGAAGCGGTCGGCTGGACCGGCGGTGGCGGCTATCGCTTCTATCGCCTCGGCGCGCCGGTATTCGACGCCGACGGGCACATAACGGCCGATATCGCCTTCGCGACTCTCGCCGCGCACATTTGGCTCAGCGAGACCGGCACCCCGCTGACCAAGGCTGCCGACACCCCCTTGTTGGGCGTGCATGAAGGCATGGCCTATGCGTTGCTTTATAACGGCATCCTGGGCGACCGGTCGGTCAGCGGTGGCAACGTGTTGACAGCCACATTGCTCGCGCGGCTACGCGAGGAGAGCCGCTGGGACGGCCCGATGACGGTCTATGGCGAATGGAGCAAGCTGGGTGCGGCCCGACTGGCGGACGCAGACGTGAGGTTCAAGCAGACCCCGTATGATGTGAGGGAACGCTGATGGAACTGAAGGATTATCAGCTCCGCGCGCTAGATGCACTGAGGACCTTTCTGGACCAAGCGGCAATACGCGATCATGCCCACGCTTATACAGCCGCCTGTGCAGTGGGCCAACCGGGCGCCTATGCTGCGACCTATTCCCCGTTAGCTGGGCTGCCGGACGTTCCCTATTGCTGCCTTCGCCTGCCGACCGGCGGCGGCAAAACCTTGCTCGCCGCCCATGCAATCGGCGTGGCGCGGGACACCTATCTCGCCCGGCGATTCCCGGTCGTGCTATGGCTCGTCACTTCAACCACCATTGCTGAGCAAACGCTGGGCGCGCTCAGAAAGGTGAGCCATCCTTATCGGCAAGCGTTGGAAACGGCCTTTGGTGGTGCTGTGCGCGTCTATGGCATCGATGAGCGAAGGCAGCTTCGCCCGCAAGACATGGCGGATGCGACGACCGTGATCGTTTCGACCGTGCAGGCGTTCCGCGTGCGCAACGCCGAAGATCGCAACGTCTATCTCGACGACGAGGAACTAGAACCGCACTTCGCCACGCTGCCCACCAGTGCCGATGTTACCCGGCACGAGGATGGCCCGCGCCGGGGCAAGCCGATCGCCAGCTTTGCCAATCTGATGAAGTTGCATCGTCCGCTTGTGATCGTTGATGAGGCGCACAATTTCACCTCCACCCTTTCCGGTGAGACGATGGGGCGCATCGCGCCTGCAGCGGTCGTGGAGTTTACGGCGACACCTGTGCGCTCGAACGTCATCGTGTCCGCCACTGCCGCGGAGTTGAAGGCAGCGGACATGATCAAGCTGCCGATCCACCTTTCGCAGCATGGCAGCTGGCAGCAGGCGATCGCACACGCAATTGATAATCGTGCTTGGCTCGAAGGCATTGCCGTCCGAGACGGCGGCGGTATTCGACCAATCGCGCTCTATCAGGCGCAGCCCGCGCGCGAAGGCGCCGAAGCGACCGTGGATGTCGTCAGACGTCACCTGATCGAAGATTGCCGTATCCCAGAGGACCGGATCGCGGTGGCCACGGGCAACCAACGTGAGCTAGATGGTATCGACCTATTCGATCCGGCCTGCACGATTGAGCACGTCATCACCGTCGATGCCTTGAAAGAAGGTTGGGACTGCTCCTTCGCCTATGTGTTCTGTTCGCTTGCCAGCATTCGCAGCGGCGGCGCCGTGGAGCAGTTGCTCGGCCGCGTGCTGCGCATGCCGTTCGCAACGCGACGCTCGTCAGAGGAACTGAACCGCGCCTATGCCCACGTATCCGAGCGCAATTTCTTTGATGCAGCCGAGGGCTTGAAAGATCGACTTACCGAAATGGGCTTCGATGAGCGCACAGCACTGGAGGCGATCGTCGAACAGCCCGCGACTTTCGAGTGGCGCGAAGACCAATCGCTGTTCACGCGGCCGGAGTTGCCTGTGCTGCACGTCCGGGACCGGCCCGATCAGAGCAATTGGACCCCCGAGATGGTCGCTGCAACCCGGATGGCAGATGACGGAGCAGGTGGAGTTGCGATCACATTCGATACGTCTGCACCGGACGAGGTGCTCCGCGAAGTAGTCACAGCAGTTACAAGCGCCGAAGTCACGCCGACGACGGCGGTGGAGGCTTTTATCGCCCGTCGCGCGGAGTCGCTATCACCTGCTGAGCAGGGCGAGGTCCTGACGTTGCCCCGGTTGGCGATTGAGCGGGATGGGCAGCTCGAAATCGTCTTCCCCGAGACGCTGGTCGACGTGGGAGGATGGGATCTCCGGCAGGTCGACACAGGCCTGCCCGGCTTTGCTTTGACCGAGCGCCCCGACACATTCGAGATGGATGTGGATGGCGACCAGGTGGTCTACAATCGCATCGACGCCGCCGCCGAATTGGCGCTCGACGACGCGACCGATTGGGACGTGGCCGCGCTGTCTCGTTGGCTTGATCGCACGACGCGCCAGCGCGACGTCTCCCAGCCTATATTTCTCGAGTATTGCCGGCGCGTTGTTGAAGGGGTTGTGGAGCGTATCCCGCTGGCGCAGCTTGTGCGCGGTAAATTTGCGCTGCGAAGGGCCATCATCGCAAAAATCGTACAGCAACGCCGCGAAGCCGGCATGCGGGGCGTACAGTTGTTGATGACGGATATCGCACCTGTTCTTTCCTTGGGTGACAACGGCTTCAGCTTCTCAAAGGCTGGCTATGATCCGCGCACGCCGTATTCGGGGCCGTGGCGACCACGGAAGCATTTGTTCGCGCAGGTCGGCGACCTGAGGCATGGCGGTGAAGAATGGATGGCCGCGGTGCAGATCGACGACCACCCGGCTGTGCACCGTTGGGTTCGGAACGTTGATCGGACAACTTGGTCCTATGCACTGCCAACCTCGACAGACCTGTTCTACCCCGACTTCGTCGGCGAACTTACTGATGGGCGTAAGCTCATCGTCGAATACAAAGGGGCTGACCGGACGGACAACGCGGACAGCCGCGAGAAAAGGAACATTGGAGCGCGGTTGCAGGAGGTCAGCGAGGGCAAGGTCGTGTTCCTTTGGGCGGAATTGGATCGCAACGGGTCCGTCAATCGACAGATCGACGCAGCGATCGAGTGAAGAATTGATTCGGGATGAGCTAAGCGAAATACAGCGGCTGAGGGTGAATGGCGGCAATTAGAAGTAAGCTGATACCTTAAGCGGGTGCTCAACTCCTTGAGCTCAATGGTTAAAGGCGACTGAGATCGGCGATGAATGAAATTTGACCTCGAGCGGATCAAGGCGATCCCGATAGCCACGGTTGCATCGGACCTTGGCTTCGTTCTCTCCCCTAAGGGAGCGGGACGATGCCGCTTTCCTGGTCATCCAGATCAACGACCTTCGTTTTCCCTGCGTCCAGCCAGCAATGGTTTCAATTGCTTTGGCTGTCAGCGTTCCGGAAGCGTAATTGACTTGGTGATGGCGATGAACAGTATCGATTTCGCTCCTGCCTGCCGCTGGCTCAATGATAACTATCTCAGCGGAAATGGCGCTTTGTCGCGTTCGCGGGCCCCCCGATTAAAATCTACAGAGACACTGCCGGTATCGGTGCAACCTTCGTCTCACAGGGTTGACCCTGAGATCTATGGTTGGATCCTTGACCAGTCGCCGCTTACCGAGAGCGGCCGATCCTACCTTCAACGAAGAGCATTCAGTGCAGAAACGATTGCACACTTTCAAATTGGTCAGATCGGTGACCGCGCAACATTGTGGCGATCGGCGATAGCAACATTTGGAATGGCGCGTTTGGATGGAGCAGGTCTCGTTATTGAGGGGCGCTACGGGCCCCTCCTTTGTTTCCCTTCTCAATACCTTCTCTTTCCGTTCTTGCAGGACGGAAGCGTCGTTTACCTCCAAGCTCGTCGCACAGACGATCAAAAGCAATATCGCTGGTTTTGCCCTGCGAAGATTCTGCCCCCGCCATTCAATCTTGACGCGCTCGGTAAGCCAGGGCCAACTATTACAGTCTGCGAAGGCATCACCGACGTCCTCTCCGCGCACGAACTCGGCATGCTTCCTATCGGACTTCTTGGCGCAACGCGCGAACTCGAACCACAGATAATCGACTGCCTCATAGGCCGAAACGTCGCGATCTTCACTGATGCCGATCCGGCGGGCCGTGGACTGGCCAAGAGACTCCGTGATCGTCTCGCAGCGCGTGGCATATCCGTGGTCACGAAAAATTTGCCGCCTGAGGCGAATGACTTGAACGATTATCTCCGATCGCGGCGAGGGATCACATGACTTGGTTTGACCTTCTTCTCTTGCCAGAGAACTTGCTCTGGGCATGGCGCAAAGTGCGTCGCTGCTACCGTATGGCGGACGGACTCTACGATCAGGCTGAGGTTGCAGCGTTCGAACTGAATCTGGAAGCTGAGTTAGCCGCCATTCGTCACGACTTCGCGACAGGAAACTGGAAGAACCGGCCAATTAGGTTGGTCCCTCAACCAAAAAAACCGGACAAGGATGGCAGGCCACAGCTGCGGCAATACTTTGAAGTCGCTGTTCGCGATCAAGTAGCATGGGTCGCACTCGTAAATGTGCTGGGCCCGGAGTTGGACCAGAAAATGCCAGCCTGGAGCTATGGAAATCGGCTGTATCGAGCCGCTTGGTATGAAGAAGAGACCTCCGAAGGGCGTCACTCGAGGCTGAATATCGGCCCATATCGGCACTCAGCCGGTTATCTCTACCGCCACTTTAAACATAGTTGGCCCCTCTTTCGACGCCACATCTCACTCACGGCACGAAAGATGGTCGGTGAAAATATTGAGGAAGAGGATCTTGATGCCGGTGAGCGATTAGCACTCGCGCAAAGTGATGGCCTTGCCTACTTCTATCCTTCGTTCTGGAACCGCCCATCTTCCGCCAACGACACACTGTATGCTGCATCTCTCGACCTCAGCAAATTCTATCCGTCGGTTAAAGTCGCCGCTATCCATCGTGGCTTCGATGCTTTGGTTGACGGTTTCACTGATGAACCCCGCCTCTCATCGCTCCTTGCTGCAATGCTTCGTTTCAGCGTCGACGATGGAGGCCTCGACCAAGCGCTCAAGGCCAAAGTGGTTCCGATTGCGCCGGCGGGGCCTTTCGACGGCATCCCAACGGGCTTGTTCGCCGGAGGTTTCCTCGCAAACGTGGCCATGCTGCCGATCGATTCCGAGGTCGAGAAGCTGTTGCTTGAGCATCGCGATATCGCTCATTTTCGGTTCGTTGACGATCATGAGTTCCTCGCTTACGATTTCGACCGTCTTCTAGAGTGGATGAGAGAATATGCCCACTTGCTCGCTCGACACGGCATCGGTGTCGAGATTGAACGAGACAAATATGTGCCGCCGGAACTGAAATGGCTGCTCGATCCTGATCAGACAGATGCACCGATGGATCCGGCGGAGCTTCGATCGGTCGCGATTTCCTCCGCATCTGTCGATGGTCGCAAGCCTACGCAGCTAATGACGCGAACGTTGGCCCAAGTATCGGTGTTAGCGGCGACCGACTTTGACCTACTAACCGACGCGGGCCGCAGCCAGCGGCTGGAACAGCTCGAATGGCTGTTGCTAGCAAATATTCCAGATCAGGAAATCCGCGGGGACACACGGATGGCCTTCGCTGCGGCACGGATTGCACATCTTACCCCTGCTTTATTTCGCCCAAACGAAGAGCTTTTGTTTGAACATCGTCGGCTCCAAGCAGTCACCCGCGGCAAAAAAATCGGAGATCAGGATCCAGCTATTGTCAAACCTATCCTAGATCGCATCGCCGAACTTGAGGACGTTGAGAAGGGCAGTTGGAGCGCACTCGTAAAACGTCATTTTGGGCTGCTGTTTGAGGCCTTTGCGACTCATCCGGACAAAGTCAGACTTTTTACTCGGTTGGTCGATTATTGCCGGGCAACCGGACATGACGGGTTCGACCGTATGCGCCGCTGGATGAACGAACACGCCGACGACGATCACCAGTTCCTAAAATTGTACTTGGGAGCAATGACGTTGCACGTCCTCTCCCGCCACGTTTTAACCGCCAGCGTCGCGCTGTCGCGGCCTGATCTGCTCCACCGTGAACGTGGGGCGGCGCGAGCCTTCCTCGAAAATCTGTTGCGCGCAGATCTTGAGGCTTTCGTCCCCTCTAACGATGCTGCCAAGCTGCAACGATTTCAATGGAATGCTCGTCGGGAATTTCAAGCCGCTTTGTTGCTTGGATCGGCCGAGATTGCGGTGACTGACCCAGCGCTCTCCAATGAGCTACTCGTCAGCGCGATCGGATCAGAGAGGGCATCAGGTGCCAGCTTCGCCATCTTGCTCGAAATGACCGGAGCTCCGCTAGGCGTTTGGTTTCACTGGCTATTCGCGACCACTGACACACATCGCACGCAGCCCCCCGGATACTGGGCAATAGCCGCAGCGAGCTACGAACCAAGCCGTCCTGAGGACTGGAATGGCCTGAGACGTTATCCCGAGCACCTGCCCCCTGCTGCTTGGAAGCGGTTGGCCGAGGATCCTTTCCTTCTCAAGAGTGATGACGAGGGCTGGCTACTGGACGCAGCACGGACGCAGCCAGACAGCTTTGCGAGGCTGCCGGACATATCTCCAGTGATAGGCGACGTTCGTGCGCGGACTTCTCATACGCGCGCCACTCCTTCGTTAGTCGAATGGACCAGGACGACGGCAGCGATGAACCCCAGTGATCCACGGCGATCAGAGTGGACCGCTCTAGAAATTGTGCGGCAGATTCTTGAGCCTATCTTTGATCCCGAAGGGCCCGACATGGATTGCCTTGACCGGCTTCACCCAGAAGACGTGAGCATTCCGTCTGAATGGCTACCTACTGATTGGAAGGTGCTGCCGGATGCAACTGACACAGGCGACAAAATTACGTGGGAAACCTGGCAGAGTACGATGCGCCTCAGCAAGATCGTCCCGTCAGCCGGGTTGAAGGACTATCGCTATCATGAGGTTTTGACATCCGTCGAGGAACGCGCGTGGCCGCGAAGACTACGAGCACTCGGGCAAATTCTCTGGGGTATATTACGACAAAGTTTCATCTTGCCGGCGGCGTGGAACGTTCGCGGGCAGGAGCAAAGTTTGATCGAAATCGTTTCCCGCGATGTTGAGCGACTTCCAATCTCTTCCTTCACCATCGCTATACTCCGAGCCTGCCTGCTCCCTCGAAGTCGAGAATCCTCTATGCTGACACAGTTCCCTATGCTGTTCGGCAATACGAAGGGCCAGTCAGCCGACGACACCGAGTTTGATCAACTCATTGCAGGCCCGGATGCGCTGTTGGCTCAAATCAAGCTGGCACAGGATGTATTGCAGAAAAGCCAGATGACCGTGCTTGAGCATGAACCCCGGCAGCTTATTCCGGTGCGACTGCGTCAGATGGGCGCCTTTGTCGACGGGATGCCAAACGAGGAAGAGCTGGGGCTATGACGACTTCATCTGGGCCCACGCTCGCCTCCTCCCTCAAAGTCGGCATCATCCAGACCTCGCTTGATCCTGCCGCTGCTTGGTTGGGGATACCCAAAATGTCCTCCTGCGAGGAGGAGCGAGCGATCACAGAGATCCGCGGATTCTTTGCAGCATTTCACCAAGAGCAGCCGCCGCCGGACATTATAGTTCTGCCAGAATTATCGGTGCCCACGGGGTACGAAGCGACTCTCAGTAGGATGGCCGACAAAATGCAGTCGGTTGTAATTGCTGGACTCGACTATCGGGCAGGAGAGAAGCTCGGAGAGGTTCACAACGAAGCGTTGCTCATCGTTCCAAAACGGTGGCGCAACCGTAGAATGGGCGCCAAGGTTACCACACGTCGTATCGGTAAGACTTATGCTGCGCCGGAAGAAGATAGGAAGCTCAAGAGCATCTTGTGCGAGTTTAAGCGCGATCCATCAGTCTGGCTGTTCGATGGGGACGAGGTTGGGACCTTCGGCGTGATGGTCTGCTACGATTTTTTAGATCTCGAGCGGATCGCGATGTATCGCGGCAAGGTCCAGCATCTGTTTATACTGGCGCTCAACAAGGATGCGACATCGTTCCGTCACGTCGCGGAGGCAGTTGCGCGCATGGTGTTTTGCAATGTTATCATATGCAACTGCGGGCATTTTGGTGGTTCGCTCGCCGTCTCGCCCTACCGGCTGTCCGAGCGTCGCACCATCTATAAGCATGCAGGAGCGGGGCTGGCCACCGCCCAAATAATTGAATTGCCCGTCGAGAGGCTGGGCCTGCATCAAAAGGGAGGCGACCCGCTCAGGGACGGCGTGAAAGAATTCAAGAGTTTGCCGCCTGGTTACGAGTTCTCCGAAGTCCTCCTCGAAAAGCTGGCAAGCCTCGTCTAATGAAGTTACTTGATCTCCTCAAATCTCGAATGAGCGTCGCGGAAGAGGGAGAGCATCTTGCCCAGAGGCTTTCTCGGATTCCAGGCTTTCGCGTATTGCGTGAACTGCAGTTAACCGGACTTGTCGATCAACTCGCCCACCGATCAGACGACCTTCGGACCGTCGCTATCGTTGATACGGAGACAACGGGGCTCGATCCTAACTGTGATAAGGTCGTGGAGATCGCCATCCAGCGGCTCAGCGTCGACTTATTCGGTCGAATTGTCGAGGTTGAACGTCCTCGGTCCTGGCGCGAGGATCCAGCTCGACCGATGCCCCCGCGACTGACTTTGCTCACCGGTCTTACTGATGAAGACCTCGCTGGATGTGCGTTCGACGACGACGCAATAACAATCCTCCTCGGAGAGGTTGACATCATCGTCGCGCACAATGCGGCGTTTGATAGACCTTTCATTGACCTGCGCTTTCCAATATTACGAAACAAGGCGTGGGGGTGCAGTCTTTCGCAGCTCGATTGGCTTATCTTAGGTTTCGATGGACGTGCCCTTGGACATCTGTTGCTTCAAGCCGGATGGTATTTTCAGGGCCATCGCGCTGAACAAGATGTGCAAGCGTTATCAACGCTTCTGGGCTGCGCTGCGCGCGATGGCCGGACGATAATGTCGCATCTTCTAGAACGCTGTGATCGCCCCAATTTTCTCGTAGCAGCGGTTGGGGCTCCTTTCGATGCCAAAGACCTCCTAAAGGTACGAGGATACCGGTGGAATGCTGAACGCCGCCATTGGTGGCGTGAAATCGATGAGGACGACATTCAGGGCGAAAAAATCTGGCTCGATCAGGTCGTGTACAAATCGTCCAATGGGCAACCAACGTTAACGAAAATCACCGCTAGCGAACGTTTTTCTAGGTTCGTGAACGGCAGCTAGCCGACGATTGTGTTCCGCGGTCGCCACAGCAGCCGACTGAGCGACGCCGGCCACAGGCTAACTGTCCGTTGAAGACAACTCAGAGGAGGACTCCTAGAAAGTGTCGAGGAACAGGAGTTCGGAAAGGTCGGTCGCGGGCTGCCACACGCCTTGTACGCTTTCGAGATAGCGCTGGCAGAGGCCTATAATCTTGCGGCCATCCCCAAGCGCGACCTGCGCGGGCGCGATCTCCATACGTTGAGACAGGAGCGAGTTGCGGAAACCTGAGCTAGACAAGAACAGGCCGCGGTCGGACGCCCGCATGGCGACAACTTCCGCGAAATGTGTGACCATCCCGATGCCGACCTGGGAAGGCGCTGACCAGTGCTTCACTTCAACGAGATAAATTTTCGCGCCTAAATAAAGTTCAATATCGAAACCTCCATCCTTTGCGGGACGCGTCAGGCGCGTCTGAAATCCAATCCCTTCGAATGCGGCAGCCAATGCGCGTTCCAGATCTCGCCACTCGAAGTTCGAAAGATCGCCTGGGCAAACGGCAAGGCGTTTAGCCAAGCTTGCGGAAAAATCGCGAATAATGTCAGGAAATGCCAATAATTCTGTGGCTGATTCTTTCTCGTGGGGGAGCGTTTGTGCCAGTTCATGTACATAGCGCTTGAGGAACGGTAAGCCTCTTGGCTTCGCCGCGATGCGCTCCTCTTCGATCAGCACTTCCGTGCGATCACGCGTATAGCGCCAGCTTCTACCGGTCGGGGGAAAGCTTCCAAGAAGCTCAAAGATTTGCAAAGGACGAATGCCCGTGACAGTCAAATCCGATGCGAGCCAAGGTCCGCTGGGATCGGAGTCAGGATTACTATAGAGGTTGGCGTCTATCGCACTGGTCATGGTGTCAGCGCCCGTGAAATCCATGACCAGAGATCATTTCCGAGCCCCCATAGTTGGCCAGTGGGATCTTCTTGCCAAGTGTTTGGGATTGTCCATCGGCCGTTCCAAGGAAGTGCCAGTGCCGGTGCTAATTCCGCTCGGTTATTGCCTTCGTCGTCCGAATACACAACGGGGGCGGCGATCGCGTCAAAACCTGCCGAATGTGCTGCGTTTAGCATCTCCAGAATATCGGCAATGTCGTCTACGCCCACATGGCTTGGGAAAATAATGAGTTCTCTCTCGCGCCAACCGGGATCGTTTCCGTCGAGCGCGGCGACAACTGATCGCCATTTACCCTTTTCTACTTCCTGATATGAGCGGCCAAAGATGAAGGCATCCACGTGCCGCCCCGCGGTGGTGACCATGTTTCGACGAGCTTTTTTGTGCAGGCCGATCTTCCGCCCGATTGCTTGCGAAACCAAGCTCCGAATGATCGTGGATTTGCCATGGTCGTTATTTGCCATTGGGACCACGAAGAGGCGTCGGCAGATATACATAGTTCCTCCCGCAGTAAGATCGTACTTTCAAGCTTAGAGCGATGCCGCCAGCGTTGCTGCACCGATTATCAAAATGTGATTGGAGCGCGGTGGCTCCGAGATAATCCGGTACGGCAGCGACTACTCAACAATTACCGGCAGTTTAGCAATTGCTGAGCGACATAATCGGACCGCACGATAAATCGTGCGGATGTCCGCTCTTGTTGTGTTTCGCGCGGAAACGGAAGGTCTCCAAACGTTGAGAGTTTCGGACGCCGCTAGGCGTCGGAAAGTCTTCGGTGCCCGAACCGCGGTGGTCATGGGCGGAGCTATGGGGAAAGCTGTTTTGCGCTGATGGTGGGATAGCCCCGTGTTGCCCAAAAGCGGACGTGCGCGATAGCGGACTGTCTGGATTTAGATCGCAAAAGCGGACGCCAAAAAGCGGACGGACCGATTTTGCGGTTCCGGCGTCTGCTTTTTGGCAGCGCCGGCGCGAGCGGGTCCGCTTCCAGGCGCGGGTGTGCCCGGGAGGAGGAAGGCGATGGGCCGTGCCGGATCACGGCGTAGGTGTCCCGGGTGCGAGGGATGGCGGTGGCGGCGCGCGAGGCTGATAACGGCGCTCGAACACCTCGATGACGATCATGATGCCGCCACAGCACGGGCAGGTCGGTCGGGGCTCTGCATCGTCGGTCGGTTCCTCGGACGGGGGAGGCTCGACATCGAGCAGACGTCGCGCGCGTTCGAGATGATCCTTGCGGCGTGCGCTGGCGAGGAGCCCGTAGTGGCGGATGCGGTGGAATCCGCGCGGCAGGGTGTGGAGCAGAAAGCGGCGGATGAACTCGTCGGCGGCGAGCGTCATGACCTGCTGGCGGTTGGCGCCGCCCTGGCGATAGTCCTTGTAACGGAAGGTGACCGCGGCATCGTCGAAGCGGACGAGGCGGCTGTTCGATATCGCAACGCGGTGGGTGTAGCGGGACAGATAGGCGAGCACGGCCTCGGGGCCTGCGAACGGCGGCTTGGCATAAACGACCCAGCGCTTCTTGCGGACAGGCGAGAGGTGCCTCAGAAACGCACGCCGTTCGGCGAGCTGCGTCATGCTGCCGAAGAAGACGAGCTGCCCACGGTCATGGAGGGCGCGTAGCCGGGTCAGGAACAAGCGGCGGAAAAGGGCGCCGAGCACGCGCACGGGCAGGAGGAAGGCCGGGCGTGCGGATATCCAGCGCGTTCCATCGCGCGAGATGCCGCCGCCCGGCACGATCATGTGGATGTGAGGGTGATGGGTGAGCGCAGAGCCCCATGTGTGAAGCACGGCGGTGATGCCGATCCGGGCGCCGAGATGCTTGGGATCAGCGGCAATCGTCAGCATCGTATCGGCCGCCGTCTTGAACAGCAGGTCATAGACCAGCGCCTTGTTGTGGAAGGCGATCGCGGCGACCTCGGCGGGGAGGGTGAAGACGACGTGGAAATAGCCGACCGGAAGCAGGTCGGCCTCGCGGGCCTCGAGCCAGGTGCGTGCGGCGGCGCCCTGGCATCTGGGGCAGTGCCGGTTCCGGCAACTGTTGTACGCGATCCGCCAGTGGCCGCAGTCGGTACAGGCCTCGACGTGCCCGCCGAGAGCGGCGGTGCGGCAATGCTCGATCGCCGACATGATCTTGAGCTGGTGCAGGCTCAGATGCCCGGCATGGGTGGCGCGATAGGCCGGTCCAGCAGCCCGGAAAATATCGGCGACCTCAAGTGAGGTACGCACCGCTCAGCCGTCAGGGACCTCCTCGTCCGGCGCGGCCAGCGCAAGCCTGTCGAGCGGACTGACGACCGACCGAACGGTCTTTGTTGCGACCTGCGCGTAGAAGGCCGTCGTGTTTATCTTGGCGTGGCCGAGCAGGACCTGGATGACGCGGATGTCGACGCCATCTTCGAGAAGATGGGTGGCGAAACTGTGCCGCAACGTGTGCGGTCCGACCCGCTTGCCGATGTCCGCGGCCTCGGCGGCCTCGACGACGACGCGGTAGAGCTGGCGCGTGCTGATCGGAGCCGCTGCGCTCTGTCCGGGAAAGAGCCAGCCGTCGGGACGCAAAATGCCCTGCTGCCGCCCGGCGCGCCACCAATCGCGCAGGAGAAGAAGCAGTCCGTCAGGCAGCATCGCGTTGCGGTACCGCCCGCCTTTACCGCGCTCGATCCGCAGCAACATGCGCTTGCATGCCCTTGCGCATATCCGTATGACCCATCGCTATCCACACCCGCGCGCCGGGCGGGATCATCGCAGCGCCTTCAAGGCCGCGGCTGTCAGCACCGGCGATGCCGAGGCCGCGATGCTGACCCGGGCGCCGCCCGGCAGCTCGATCAGAATCGCGACGCCCGGCACGGACGAAGGCGGCTGCAGCTCGTCGGCCACGATAGCCTCGGCGAAAACGGGACCCGGCAACGCCGCGCGAAACTTGCGCCGCCATGCATAGATCAGGCTGGTCGAAACATCATACCGGCGGCTAACCTCGGCAACGCACGAGCCCGGCGCAAACGCCTCGTTCAGGATCTGAAGCCGCTCATCCTCACTCCACCGCCGACGCCGCTCGGGGCCGCTAAACAGCGTTACCTGGCTCATATCCGTCCTTAAGCTCGCTCATACGAGCACGCTTATGAGCGCGCGAAACCCCAGCCTACAACACGGCCCTCACCGGACGGGTACCATGCAACGCCAGTCAGTTCGGCAGCTTTACGTCCACCGCGGGCAAGCGAACGACAGACTCAAGGCGCCCATCACCGCCACGAAGATGAGGGCATTGCTTGTCTGCTCCGATCGCCGCTCGATCGCCATTGTTCACGAACGACAAGCTGGAGCTGATGCTCCACTTACGTAACTAACACTATTATCAGATCAATAGTTATGATGGGATTTTCGAGGCGCTCGATAGCGCGGAGAGGGAGTGTGACTTTTTGGCGACCAGTGATCATTTTTCGTTAGTGAGCTGTTGATCGCGTCTGCGTTCGCCAGCGGCGCACTTCCCAAATGAAATTCCGGCTGGATATCCCAAAGCTGCGAACCGCCAAGGTCTGCCGTTGGCAAGGCAATATGGTCTGGCGCGATCCAAGCACTTGCCTTTTTCTTCGTAGCTCTGATCAGATCTTGGCCCGGAACATTTCCTATTTTAGTATGCAACTCAAAGGACCCCCGAAGATCATACGGATGCCCCTCCGGGCTAAATGCCGGTGGATATTGTGACGTGATCCAGACGGCCGAGCGCGCCACGAGGATCAGCTTCGCGGCGTCTTTATTCTTAGATCCGGCAAGGCGGCCAAACCAACGTTCATGGCGCTTTGGCCATTCCGTTCGCCCCGATACTATACTTGGAAGCAGCCGCGAAAACGATAACAGCCGCAGACCGGCAAACGCAATTTGTTCGCCGCCCGTCACACCTCCGGCGAGAGCGGTGGTAACGAAAACCCGCATCTCGCTTCGAAGGCTGGCATTTTTTGGATCATGATCCTTGAATGCGCGTTTTGGCTTAGCTCTGCCCATGCACGACCTGATTAAATCAATCCGTGGAGCTAGATAGCCATAGAAAGTGCGGAGTTCGTGGAGCAGGTCAGGCTCGCTCAGGCCCGAGCGTGCGACATACGCTTCCTTTTCGAACTTTTCGCTAAACTCCCTGAGCTGGCTTATGATTTCTAATGGCCTTCCTTTGGACTTTTTATCCGAGAAAACGCCGTCGAGGGCTTTTTCCAGCCCCGCGCTCATCAGAGCAAAATTGTCGATCAAGGCGCCCATTGATCGGCCTTTAGCTTCTTTCTCCTCTCCGAACTGAAATATCTCAATTGCCCGTTGGCGCGCTGCGATAATCTGAAGCTGAAGCGCACCATAGTAGCTCGCAGTTGAGAAGAGCAGATGATTGAAATTCAGAGTATCTAATTTGGGGGTCAGTCGCGAAATTGCTAGCGCGGCCTCATGATCGCCAGCCAAGCATTTGATCGCTAGCTCCGGATGTGATCGATGAAAATCAACGAACCGGTGCGCATCTTCGCTGGGATCAAGCTTGAGTGCCTCAGCAATCATCTCTGCGCCCTGTGCGTGACCGTTGCACAGCATCCTTGACAGAGTTTCGCTGAAGGCGGGGGCATCTCCTGCAAAAAGCGTTCTCGCTTGTTGCTCTGGCATTCGCACACGGTGATCGAAAAGATGACCAATCGGCAGTTGTGCCATGTCAGGGAATTGAAAGAGCTGCCTCTCAAACTCGTCCCGGTTAATTCCGCCATTCAGTCGCTCATCAATTTCATCGCGGATATCGGCAGCTAGTCGGAAAAAATCGAAACTCGATGCGGGATCCATTAATGCCATCGCCTGCTTCAGTTGTACAATCATTCGCTCGCTCAATCGGTGGGATGGGTATTCCGACCTAGTCGCCTAAAAACGCAGATAAAGCATTAATGCGATGTAGCCCCCCGTGGGAGGGATCACGCAAAATGCATACGGCTGACCTGTCGAACAGAAGGCAATCCAGTCTTCACGACAGGAGAAATGGAATGCATACTCATGAAGAATTTGGCGCATTGATTGGAAAGTCTCTGGTCGAAGCCGAGACTAGCGCCGATGTGCCCCGGGTTGCTGCTGCGCAGTTTGTTGGTGCACTCATGGCTGAACATCCGTCGGTAAAACTTCCCGCTCTGCTCGCCAACGTCGACGTGAGGCAGTGGATGAACGACGCTCGCGTGAGCGAAAGCATGTTGCGCACTGCCCTTACCGATGCACGCAAGACAAGCCGGGAAAGCGCGCGCCCAAAGGACGTCGTTCGTGTTCCGCCGCGCTTGCGGAAGAAGGTCAAAGGCGATGGCGACACCAAAGCGTCAGCGAAAGCGAATGCTCCGCAGTCGGGCGCGCAGGATACCTATGTTGTGCAGAATCTTCCGCTAGACCTGCTCTAACGAACAAGCGTTTCGCGCTCGCCTATGTCTCAGGTGAGCCCGCGCTTCCTGAAAATTACATCGAAATCTTAGCCACGTCTGTCGCGCATTACCGGCGGGCGTGGGCATCGATCATCCTTGAAAGGCATTATCATGGCGATGCTTGCATCAAATGCAGACTTTACAAACCCACGAACAAAGCGCCGGCCTATTGTGAGCTTCCTTGGCGATAAAGGGGGAACTGGAAAGAGTTTCGGAGGTCGAGCGGCAACCGGCTGGTTTGCCGCGAATGGGTATCAAATAGCGGCATTCGATGCTGATGGGCGCAATGGCCATTTGTCCCGCTATTATGAGCAAAGCATTGGCGTGACTCGTGTAACGCTGCGCGATCCGTTGGGGTGGACATCTCTTTACAATCATTGGGAGCAGGCAGACGACGACAGTGTGATTGTCGTCGACTATCCCGGCAATATTGGCGCCGAAATGGCCCAGGAAGCCGCGCGTATGAAGAGAGTCGCTGCAGCACTGGATCGAGATCTAATCAGCATCTGGGTTGCAGCAGAGGAGGAAGACTCGATCTGGCTCCTCGAGACCGCTTTGCAGGTCGCCGATGCTCGCCATACGGTATTCTGGATGAACGGCCGTTTCGGTTCCGACCCATCGAAGTTCGAGCTCTGGAATGGTTCGCAAACACGAGCCCGCTTCATCGGGAACGGCGGTATCGAAGCGTTTCTACCTGTCCTACCGATCTTCGTTCGAACTAAGATTGCGAGAGCTCGCGCGCCGTTTCATGACCTTTCGTCGGCGGCCCTTGGGCTCACCGATCAAATTGATTTTGATCTGTGGTGGAGCGCCGTGTCAATGCAGCTTGAACCGCTTGTCGATCTTCTGGGAGGTCCGGCATGAGCGACCTTGCAAAACAGATCATGCGCGATGTTCTGAACCGCGCACCCACCGCTGAAGACTACCGGCAGCTCAATCAGCTTTTGGACGCACTGCCCGCCGAAATACTGAAGAGCCCGGCGGCAATGTACGAAATCGTCGGCCGAATGAACTTTCTTCAGCAACTCGAGGCGACAATCCAAAAGGCCGGGCGACACGCACAG
Organism: Sphingopyxis italica; assembly: GCF_011926545.1. Classification (GTDB taxonomy): domain Bacteria; phylum Pseudomonadota; class Alphaproteobacteria; order Sphingomonadales; family Sphingomonadaceae; genus Sphingopyxis; species Sphingopyxis italica. Next base: position 138,802 of record NZ_JAATIT010000002.1, read on the forward strand.
CAGCAGATCCATCATGACCTCCCGATCCGCGTCGACCAGGCAGCGCTCATCGCGGTCAACAAGATCCGCGACACGCTGCCACGAGACGCGGCAGCTTCTGCGCGGCGGCTGTACAAGTTCGCAACCATGGGCACGCTCGCTATCGCAATTGTCACCTGCAGCGCGGGTTGGGTACTCGGCGCCAATCACGTGAAAGCGAAACAAGCAGCGACGCACGCGGCCTCCGATCGCGAGTTCGGTCGGTGCATAGATGCATCCACGGCAGCCTATGCAACAAGTGCGCGGCGCGGCGTTAGGCCGGCGCCAGTCACCAGTGACACGGTGCGCAATGATCTGATGATCTGTGCTGCAGAGTACGCCGACCGGCGCGCAGGAAATCACTAGAGAACTCGCAGCCCCTGACGACTTCTCGTCAGGGGCCCGCCGGTGGCGACGACATGCGTCGCCACGTCCAAGACAATCACGGATTCAAACGGAAATAGGGAGGAAAGAGCAAGGGCTGGCCAACGACTACCGCGCCGCTGCAGCGGCGCTTTGGTCCGCGCTCTGTCGCTTCGCTCTGTCGCTTGTCACGCGTGGCCCGACCTTGTTGGGGAGGACTCTGTCCTCCCCAAACCCCTCCTCAGAGACACCAGAATTTCACCCTAGGGGAAAGAAAATGACCGGACAGAGCGGATCCGAAAATCGCCAGAGACAAATCGTCCGCAGCACGCGCTGGGACGAACAAGAGTTCGCACAGCTCCAGGCGATCGCCGCATACTCAGCATGCAGCGAGGCCGAGGTTCTACGCCGGCTCGTTCGACGAGCGAACAAGCAAATCGTGGTCTCACGCGACCTCGTCCGTGCCGTCCGGCAGCTCGGGAACAACGTCAATCAGATTGCGCGGCGCATGAACTCGAACGAACAGGTTCGTTCGGACGAACTTCTCGAAGCGTACCGAGAACTGCTCCATGCCGTGAAAATCGCAAAGTCATGATCAGCAACATCACGTGGGGTTCCGATTTCGCCGGGATCGTTAGATATCTGGTCGAGAACCGTGACCATGAAGTCCTCGACCTGCGATGCGTGACATCCGTCGAGTTCGCCGCAGACGAGATGGCGGCAGTTGCTGCACTCAGCACGCGCGCGAAAAATATATTGCTGCACATCTCACTGTCAGCAGCGATCGAGGACGGCCCGCTCGACGCGGGCCAATGGCTGCATTGCGCCGACGAAGTCACCGCGGCGCTCAGGTTGGCCGGTCTCCAACGCGTGGTTGTTCGCCACAAAGACAAGGCCCACGACCATGTCCACATCTTCTACTGCACCATTGACTCTGAGACTGGTCAGACGCCCCCAAAGCGCTGGTTTCTAAAAAAGGGCAATGCGGTGCGAAACATCGGCCCGCATGCACTGTCCGATGCGGAAGTCGATGCCGTTCCGCTGTCCGCCCGGGCCCTTCGAACATATGATTTTCGCGCACTCGCGCGCGTGATGGATACATGCCGAAAATTGGAGCGGCAGCTTGGACTTCGGGCTCTTCGAACGCCGGCAGAGGCGGCGCAAGCACGCTTGGCGGGGGGAGCCAAAGACAAAATTTCGGCACAGCAAAGACGGTCTGATCGGGTGGGGTCGATACCGCTCATGGCTCGCGCCGAGGAAATACGAAACGCTCTTGATACGCCCGACTGGACATCGAAACGAGACGCGATTTGCGCCCTCGGCTTAGACTTCGAACCTATATATCGAACCACAAAGGCGGCCGAAGAACTGCGCGGTCTGATCATCTTTGATGTGAATGATCGGGGCAACCGCATCCCGGCATCGGACCTCGATTTGCCCAGCCGCAAATATGGGCTGCGCCGTCTTGAGGCGCGACACGCGGGCGATGTCGAAAGTTTTGAACGCTGGTGGCCGAAGCGTAGAACGACGGGGGCAGGGACATCGCTTGGCCAGGGCACTGATCGCCAGCGGCTTAAGGAAGGCTTCGATCTTTTGGCGCTACAGCATGCTGCGGCCGAGCGGGAAAAGCGTCTTTCGCGCAAAAGGCTAAAGAAGAAACAATCGCTGGAACGTGCACGCAAGCGGAAGGCTTTGATGATGCGCAGGCGCGAGGAGGCGGCTCAGCTTCCTCCAGGTGAACGCCGCGAATTCTATCGCCGGTTTTCGCTTGAGACATCGAAGCCGGAACTTGCGCTCCTGGGCAAGCTCCACTCTCGGCAAACACAGGTGCTCGCACGCTGCCGAAAACCAACATGGCAAGAGTATCTGAAACTATGTGCGAGTGCCGGCGACCTCGCCGCCCAGCGGTTGATCCCTAAGGCTCGCCCGAAGCCTTTGGAACGCGTTGCAATGAGAAAGCAGACGATTGTTCGCGAAGATCAGAGGCTTCCTCAGCCTCAGGCTGCGGTTCCGCCGGTTGCGCAAAAAGGCCCCAACCCCGGTCTCCCCGAACTCGATACGGCGGATCTTCTACTCGCGTACCAAGCGACGAAGCAGCGTGGACGCGATTGATTACCGGGCTCAGCGACGATATACACGGCGCGAAGTTTCTAGCTGGAGGAAAAGAAAATGATCTCCAAAGAGGACGTTCCGGGCGGCTGACCCCGCCGATTTCGTCAACATGAGGCGGCCTAAAATCAGATGGGCTTGGCACAATACGCAGACGACGGACTCTTCGCTCCCAGCAAGATTGCCAAAGCATTGTGCACGACGAGCGCAGAAGTCGCCCGTTCAGCTGGCCTTGGCCGCGACGCTGTCCAACGCAAAGATCGAGTGCGCTCGGATAAAACCCAGCGCCGTCTGCGTGAACTCGTCGAGATACTCAACAAGGTCTGCGGCCGTTTTGGTTCGGAGCTCATGGCTTACGCCTGGTATCGATCTGAGCCCCTGCCGGGCTTCTCAGGCCAGACAGCCATGCAACTCGTCCGAGAAGGGCGGGCCGACGAAGTGCTCGAGTACATCGACGGTGTCGATGCAGGCGTTTACGCCTGATCTCTTCCGTGCACTACCAAGACGAGCTCTTGCGGGCTTTGCTTTTGGCGCTTTGATACAATCCAGCGCGAATCCTCCTTGATATGGCCCCCTGCAATATCTTTCTTGACCAAGCTCTGAAATGCGACCCGATGAGCTTCGGTCAGGTGGGGCGATGAATTAGTGGATACATCGTCGAAGGGCGGCGCAGGATAATTTGCGTCGCCCTTTTTACAATGGCGGGGAAATCCGTTAGCCTTCTCTCAGGCATGCGGCCAATTCATTGTTCGTGGCACCGAAGTCGGGGCTATTTTGCCTTCGTGCGGCCTCGCGGATTTGGTTTGCGTCCACCGCCACGGCCCTTGGTTCCAAGGCCGATTTCTTTAGCTAGCGCCCGGCGCCGTTCCGCGTAAGTGGGGGCCACCATCGGATAGTCCTTCGGAAGGCTCCACTTCGCCCGATAATCTTCGGGCGTCATGCCATAATGCGTCATCAGATGGCGACGCAGCATTTTCAATTTTTTTCCGTCCTCAAGGCAGACAATGTAGTCAGGCTTTACCGAAGATCGAATTGATACCGCTGGTTCCTGCTTGATCTCGGGCTCTGGCTTCACGGCAAGGCCTGCAAGGGCGTGGTGGACGGATTGTATGACAAGTGGGATGTCTGAGATCGCGACGCTGTTATTGCTGACGTGGGCAGCAACGATGTCCGCGGTCAATGTTACGAGCGTCTCCTTGTCATCCATCATATATTCCCTTCGGTACGGTCCCCGGTCATAATAATTCGAGTGCGAACTTTGTCGCGGAAAAATCCACAGACATGAGGCAGTGTTGCCTGAGTTTCGACCTGGTTCCAAGCATGCATGGTTAACCCTATTGGGCAATGGTGTTCGGATTCTCTGACAAATCGAGTATATTGAGTTCATGGCCCACGAGCTTGATGACATCCGCGCTGCAGGAAGTTGCCCTGGCTGTGGGCGAGAATTCAGCGTCAGTTATAAAACGCTACGACTAAAGCGGACGATAGAATGTCCCGGCTGCGGTGAAACTATCCGATTGACTGACGATACTCCCATTTCGGCCGTCCAGCGCCTCATCGACGAGACGTGAGAGGTTGTCCCGCCGCGGGGTCGCTACGCAGCGGGACGATCTGCGCATACCTGTGTCCAATGAAAATTGGGTAACCATGACACTGATTACCCTGAGCCTTTATGTTGAGGGCATGAGAGGACGGCGTCACTATCACTAGCCACGTTACTATATCCGGCGGCGCTCCAACTATCGGAACTCTCGAGGAGGTTCTGCTGGTGGCCTTGTAGCTGGTGCAATGTAAGCGTGGCGACGAAACCGCGTTTATCAGTCGGGGCGGGCCGCGGCGTTGACGGCGGCAGCTATTCCCTGCGCCCGTCGCTTGGCGAGCTTTGCCATGCGTGCGTTGATCTCGTCGGGGCCGATATCGTTGTGATCGAAGACGCCGCCATACCATTGCACCATGGACGCGCGTTCGGGATGGCGCGGCTTGGCCATGGCATCGAGGAACTCCTCAAATCCCGGGGTGCCGCCGACATCTTCGGGCGGAGCCCGCCGTTCGCCATCGACGAAGCGCGGGTAATCGATGCCGGGAATGGCGGGTGTGATCTCTTCGATCTCGATGCGATGTCGCCAGTTGTCCCCGAAATCATAGGTGTAGGCGAAGCTGGTGATGCCGCGCTCGACGAGCTTGCCGATGCGCATATTGGCGGCGTCGCGGGTGCGGACCATGAAAGCATCGTCATCATCGAAGCGGATGCCATAGGCGGCATCGCCCACGTCGAAACGGAACAGATGGTAGTTCTCGAAGAGCATGCAGGCTTGGATCGCGAGGTGCAGGGTCTTAAGACTGTTGGTGACGGGAAGTTCTACGCGGCGCCAGATGACGGGTTTCATGTCTTCGAGCGTGATGCGAATCCGGGCGATCTGATCGGTCATGCCGCCATGCTGACGGGTGCGGTCTGTGCTGTCCAGTTCCACGGCATGAGCCCGTCCACAGCGGGACGCGGGCCAGCCTGATGCGATCTTCTCGATGACATCGGCGATATAAGCCTGCGGTTCGACGTCATTGAGCTTCCCCGTCTCGATGATCGAATAGATAGCGGCGGCGCGTTCGCCGCCTGCCTTCGATCCGGCGAACAGGCAGTTCTCGCGGCCGCTGGCGATGGCGTGGATCGCGCGCTCGGCGGATATTGTCGCGATCTCGGCCATGACCTCGGCAAACGACGGTGCCGGCGTGCGCGTCGCTCCCGTCAGATCGCCGCTAGTGCCTGCCGACGCCACGTATAGAGCATCCCGCTGCCGATGACGTGCCGCTCGCAGGTCGCCGAGGCCGATCCGTCGGGGCCGAACGCCTCGCGCGAGATCGCCAGCTTCTGTTCCACTTACCAACCACGACGACCTCCAACGACCGCGATCCGACTGCTCATACGATCACTCATATGACCGGTCACAAGAGCACTCGCCGCCGTCGCTCCGATATCCTCGTCTATCAGCGCTCCTCGCAAAGAGCGGCTCTCAGCATCCCGCAACAGTTTCCTGCAAGGCGGCCTTCAGAACACGGTTACATAAACGGTGTGCGGCAAGCGACATGTGCTGCCCCCCCCGGCGACTGCAGAAGGGATGACGGTTATTCGCCTTGGCTTTTGCGTCTGCCAATCGAGCGCCCCACGAGCCAGCCAATCAAAAGCCCCGATGCCATGATCAGATAGCGGACAATCGTGCTGGAATGCGAGGCGAAGAGGATCGCGGCAACCGCGGCGACACCCATGCCCACGAAAATCCCCGCCATTGCATATTTATCTTCGGTCGATCGTTTTCCTGCCATCGTCTGCTTCCTCCCCTTGACCAACGACCGCGCTCATACGCGATCACTACGACGAACATTATAGCAGCCAGCGCGCAAGCGGCCGGGTTCAAAAAGCGACGCTTGGGTCACGCTGTCCTCGCGAAGGTCGCGATCCGGGCGCACCGATCGACCGAGACCTTGTAGCCGGCCCGTTGCCAGGATTTGCATTGCGCATGGCGCGTCGTTCGAACGTCCTCATTCGCCCACCATTCATTCTTTTCATAAGCGGTGGGCGGCAGGCCGCCGACCAATTCTCCGATCTGATCGAATGTCAGCGACACGCGCACTTTGTCGCTGCGCGCCAGATAGTCCGCGAGAGGATCATATTTCGCCAAATTTCTCTCCCGGACCGAATAAATCCGGGGAAGAATGGCGCGGAGCGTGTCGGTTTGCAATCCGCGCAGCTAATCATCCTGGGAACAGTCGACGGTTGATGCTGGGCCCAACCTCGACCGATCCGTCACATCGACAGCGGGCGCTCTCCGGTCCACAGCAAGGACAGCTTCTCGGCGATCGCCTTCCAGCGCGCGACGCCTTCGCCATCGCCCGCGAGGGCCAATGCACCGATGCGCTCGGCGATCCAGACACCCGCCTGTTCGCCATGCTGTTTCTCGACGGCAAGGGCGCAGACCCACAGCTCACGCTCGGATGTCATCATCCGAGCAGACATCGCACGGCCGACAGGATCCCGGCAACAAGCGAGCCGAAGACGACCGCGGTCACCGCCCAGAACTCAAGCATGTGAGCCCGGGCTTTCCACTTTGGCTCACGCCTCACTCGCAGCGATGCCCCCGCCAGTACCGATCCCAGCGGGCCGCATAGCCGTCGCGAACCATCGCGCAGGAGATGTCGCCCGATTGCGGCGAGACGCAAAAGACGGCAGTGCGATTGCCGCCGGCGCCACCTGCTGAACGACACCGCATCGTCGGGCCGGTGACCGTGATATGCCCGGTTGAGCGCGTGCCCGTGCGCTTGCCGACCAGGCCGACCAGATGATCGCGAGCCGCGCGGGGATCGGCGGCGGCGCAAGGATGACCGGGGCTGCACGTCCCGTCCATTTCGCGAGCCGCAATGCCCGACAGCCGGACATGCGGCCCCTCGGCGCACCAGATCGGGCCATCGCCATCCCATACGGCGGTAGGAGTGCAGTCGAACGACTGGCCCGACGGGACGATCGAGGCGAGGAATAGAGCTGCGGATATCATGACGCCTCTATTCCAAGCCTGCTCAGATCATGCAATCGCGGCGTGTCGCCGTCACCGAACCAAAAGCCGAACCCTTCGCCTGACCCTTTTCGAACAGGTCGAGATGGACCGTGGCACCCGCGCCGAGGAGAGGGCCATTGGTTTCGCAGATCTTGCGAACCAACTGCCGGCGCCCGCTGTCTGTGAGTATCGCGCCCTTCTGATCGACCAACGCCGTGAGCATGAGGCGATCGCCTTGCGCTTCGATCTTCGACACCGTGGTTTTGTCCATGAACGCCAACGGCGTCGACGTATCGCGCGCAGTCCTCGCCACTTCCGCGGACAGATCGACGGGCGCGGCAGGTGTGACAGACGCCATCGGAATGCCGACATCGGTCGCGGCTGCTTCTGGTGCCGCGGGCGCAGTGACGACCGCCTGCGTGATCGTGAACGCCGGTGCGGGCGTCCCCGGCTTCACCAGCCGGAACGAGAAGGGATAGCGCTCGCCATTCCAGTCCAGGTCGATCGTCACGACCTTCGGCAGCTTCTTGTCCTTGATCTTGGCTAGGACGATCTTGCCGCCATAGCTGTCGTCGGGATCGACGGTCGAAAGCTGGACGACCGAGTTTGCGAGTTCGGCGCGCGTCCGGTCGAGGCGTTGCTGCACATTATAGATCGCATAGCCGGTACCCGCGGTGATGGCGGTAGCCTGGATCTGGCCGGCGACGCTCGGTGCGCTGTAATAGCCATGATAGGTGGCCCGCGGCGTATAGAATGTGCTGTGATAGGTATCGCGCTGGCTGGCAGCGCCTGCCGCGGCAAGCCCGCCGAGCGCCGCAAGGCCGATCTGCGTCCACATCGCACGGTTCTTTGCTTTCTTTTCGAGCTCCTGCCGCGAAAAGACAGCCAGGGTTTGGTCGCCGGCCCTGATCGAGAAGTTCGAGATGTCGATATTCGCGGGCACATGGCCCGCATTATATACGCCGACGTAGAAGGCGAGGCTGCCATGGTCGACGGGCAGCGGCTGAATTTGAACAGAACCCTGGCGGTTGAACAGCTCGACCGTCGCAACGCCCTGCTCGTAGCGAACAGTTTCCGCGCCGACTTGCACCGGCTGAACGACGAACTTTTCCTTCGCGGCAGCCTGGCCGGTTACAGTCAGCGCCATGCTGAACAGGACGATCCCTGCAATATTCCGATACATTGTTACCCCTCCCCGAAATCAATCAAGGTGGGCGCACTTAGATAGAATTGGTTACGGCGAAGAAAACGGGTTCGCAGCTATTTCGGCTATTTGATCCAAATTGGTGCAGTGCGCTCTTGGCGCCCCGAAATCGCCCTGTCGAAGATTGTCCTGCATCGAGGGACGATGAGAGTGGCGCGGCGCGATCACGCACCGAAGTTTCAACGGAAGAGAAGGCGCAGGCTGGCCCTGCGGGAAGGATGAAAACATCTGGCGCTGGGGCTGCCGAGAGCCCCGGCCCCCGGGCTCGTGCAACACGAGTAAGTCCAATGACGATGATAAATTCGCCGGGTAGCGCAATCGATCTCATGATCGAGCCGCACCCAAGCATGTTCGGTCTCGTGATCAAGGGCAGCGTCCCGCTACCGACCGCGACGAGAACCGACATCAAGCTCATGCGCTACCTGGCATCGCTAATGCACAGCCGCGCGAGCCGCGATGTGCTGAATATGGCTGGGCTGCTTGCCGACAGCCTGTTCATCGAGACGCCCGGCGTCATAGTGCGGGCAACGGCTTGCGCCTCGCCCCTGTTCCTCGGCGAGATGGAAGCCGAAGCGATCGCGGCCCGGCATCCGGTCGTGCTGCTGCGGCATTCGCAGGGCCAGTCGGCCAACGATGTCACCATCGACCTCGTTCTTCCGGGCGACGCCGATCTTCGATGGCTTCAGGGCTATCGGCTGTTCCGCGGTCTCGCGGGGGACAGCTGCATCGTGCCGACGGGCGACGGACCCTCGGTCCGATTGCTGCCTCACGGGCTGTTTCTGACCGAGCACGCGCCATACGCCGACGACTGGGACCGGACCGCCGGCATCGAGCGCGCTAACGCGCATCTCGACGCGCATCTGCGCGGAGGATGGTCATGGCGATGAAAAAACGACCCGCGCCTGAGGGACTCGATTTCGTGCCCGTCGAAGGCGGCAGCGATCCCCATATTGCTTTCGGGGTCGTTCGACGTCGGATTGGAAGTGGGGCGATCCAGACCGCGCCCGGCTCGGTGCTCCGGCGTTTGTCGCCGGGACGCAAGGCCGACGTCGCGGCGCCATGGGAACCCACATGCTACCGCTGGGACGTCCTGCTTCCACCGATGGCGCATGACGATTGCCTCGATCCGAAGCGCCTCTGCGAGCAATATGAAGCGCAGGCCTGTGAAGGCCTCAAAGACCTGCTCGTTATGATGACGATCCGTTTTCCTGACGCCGACCGGATCCATGCCATCTGGGAGGATGTGCGCGCATTTGCTCGCGAACGGCTTTGCCGCGAGCGTAATCTCGCCGTCATCGCCGCCTTCCACCTGCCGGTCCAGATTGGGTCGACGAATCCGCCGCATGTTCACCTGATGGCCTTGGCGCGCGAACTCAAAGCTTATGGTTTTGCGGACTTTGTCCGGCCGTTTGCGGCCGACGCAGGCAAGGCGATGTTCGCTGCGGAGTGGGCCGAGTGGCAGGCACATCAAGGATGCACCGCCGGCATCTGACGCGCCGACGGCCTGCCGCCGCGCCACGACCGGCGCCGAGAACAAACCCGAAAGAAGACTGCTCAGCTGTGGCTGGAGCGAAGAGAGGAAAGCAGCCGCTGTCCAGCCAGCGCTGCCAAGGACTGGATCATATATGTCAAAATACCCCACCGCCATCGACCGCGCCGAAGAAATGGAAACGCTGAGGGCCGCGCTCGTTATCGTCCGGATCGCCGAGCTCGAGCTCGACGAGAAAGCGCCGATCTTGCCTGTCAAATGCTCGCACTATCTGATCGCGGCCGATGCCGATCTGCTGATCGTTCCAGCCAATGCTTCGGCCGTCGGCAATCATCATGCCGTCGAGAACATCATGTGCCTTTCTCGCTGCGACGCGCTGATGGTCTATGTCGCGCGGCCGGGGACCGGCAAAAACCGGGTTGTTGTCGACATCGGGATCCACGGCCTCGTGCCCGTGTGGCACCGCGAATATCGGCCCTGCCTGATCGATCGCGTGCTCCATTTCGTGCCTGACCAGGATGCGAGCGGCCCAGCATTCAAGCTGACCAAGCGCGGGTTGAAGCAAGCGGCCGATTTCGACGCGCTAAACCCAGATGGAATCTGACCCGCGACGTGCCGGGTTGCACCGAAAATATGAAAAGGAAAATGTGATGCTAGTGGTGACGGTCGAAGTCTGGCCCTGGGGCCGCGAGGAACGGAAGTACAAAATTGGCGAGATCACGGCCGCGAATATCTCGAACGGTCGCATCGCAACCTACGAGGTTCGCGTCCATTGCGATGGCTACGAGCCGGAAGGCCTGCCTGCCATCGATGAAGAATTCCTGCTTCGCGATCATGACCGCAGCGCCGGTGCGCTGGCGCTCATCCGTGACGCGCTGCTCGTTACCATCCCGTTGCCTGAAGAAGGCGATGGCGCGTCCGATGCCGGGCCCGGGTCAATCTCACCGGACGTGTGAGAGATGGACAAGCACCCCGGTTCCCCGAACTCTGGCTCCGCCGCAAGGACTGCTATCGCACGGTTCGCGCCGGCGAACCGGCGACGCCTGAGCGGGGCTGGCCTGCGCACCTTTCTTGCCATTGCCGATCTTTGGAGCCTGACCGAGGAACAGCGCCGGCTGATCCTCGGCTATCCGGCCCGGTCGACCTATCGCGGCTGGGTCAAGAAAGCTCGCGAGCATCGGGACATCACGCTGAGCGTCGATGCCCTGATGCGGATTTCAGCGATCTTGGGCATTTATAAAGGGCTTAGAATTCTCTTCGCGGATGACGATGAAGGTGTCACCTGGCTCCGGACGCCGCCTGATGCGCGCATTTTAGGGGGCGGACCTCCGATCGATCTTATGATCAGCGGCACGCAGGATGCTCTTCTCACCGTACGCCGCTTGATCGATGCCGCACGCGGCGGGCTCTACAGGTACCCGACATCAGATGAGCGGGATTGGCCGCCCGATGACGATAGCGAGATCAAATTTGTCGGCATGGAAGATGAGGCCGGGGGGAGCGAGGGACTCGAACCCCCGACGCTGGGTTTCTGATCCCACAAACCAGAATTTTTCAACACGGCATAATCGGCTGAAATCCACCGAATTGCGGACATTTGAACGAGACGGTCCTTGGACGACCACACAAACGACGACATATTTGGCGCCTTGCTTCGGTGATTTCGACAACAGTGTTTCGATTTGGTCACATGCTCCGCCAAGGCCGCCCGCCTTTTCCCCGTCCCCCGCGCCGAGAGACACCTTCGGGCGAATTGCACAGCTTCCCTTGAAGGGCTTTCCGAATATCCCTATAAGTGAACCGTTCAAATCGAACGATTGGCTCGATTTGCCGAATGGAGATAATTATGCAAACCATCACGGCCAATGAAGCGAAAACCCGCTTCGGCGAACTGATCGACCGTGTGCAGCGCGAACCTGTGCGGGTGACCCGGCGTAATCGCGTCGTCGGCGTAATGGTGTCGGCAGAGGACTATGCTGCCATGCGAGACTTTTACGCCGACAGGCTCGCGCGCACTCTCGGCGAAACCGCGCGCGAAGCCGCTGAAAAGGGTCTGACCAAGGACGAGCTCGCGCGACTGCTTTCCGATGAAGGGTGACGCGTTCGTTCTCGATACCAATGTCCTTATTAGCGCTGCCCTGTCGGCAGAATCCGCGCCTGCAAAAGTGACATTATGGGTAATCGCCCATGCGCGACTGATCTTCGCCGAACCGACGTTCGATGAGTTTCGTACGCGCCTTTGGCGTCCGAAGTTCGACAGGTATCTGACCATCGAACGCCGCAACCAGATACTCCATGACTTCAGCGCGATCGCCGAATGGGTCGAGATTCAAGAGGTGTCTCCTCCCGTGCGCAGCCGCGATCCCGATGACGATATGTTCGTCGCTGCGGCAATAGCCGGCTCCGCTCGTTGGCTGGTCAGCGGTGACAAGGATCTTCTGGATATGACGGCGCCAAAGGGTGTCACAATCCTCTCACCCGCGGCGATGTGGGAACTGATCTCCAAACCGGCCCGAAGCCTCTCCTAGGCGCCCCAAAGACGCGACTGTGAGTTCCACTCCATAAAGCGGCGATCCTCGGGATTCATATAGGCTTGAGGACGCTTTTCGACGACGACCAAGAAGGTGTCGCATGGCTTCTTCAGCTACATGATGCTCGGGTTTTCGGGGGAGCAGCGCCCATCGATCTCATCACCGGCGGAACTCAAGATGCGCTGTTGACCGTGCGTCGCTTCTTGGATGCTGCACGCGGCGGACTCTATATGGCCCCCTCCTCGGACGAGCGCGATTGGCCCCTTATGACGATAGCGAGATCAAATTCGTTGATAGGGAAGAGTGAGCGGCGCATCCGCAAAACCGGCCCACGTCCCCTCGGGCATCATGCTGAATCGCGGCGAAGCTTCCGTGCCATTCGTTCGTTCCTGATCGCTGCCTCGTGAAGACGGACTGCCAGAAATGGATCGTCGGTCGCGCTCGCTTTCAGGCGAGCGACACGGGCTAGCTGTTCGTAATAAATGGCGTCGCGCTCGGGCTCCATGTCCAACCCGGTATCATAGTCGAATCAACAAATGGCTAAGATAGAGGAGCCCTCGACAGCCAAACTCGCAACGACATAGAAAGCGCGCATTGGAGGCCAAGCATTCCGAGATGATTATGCTTCTATCATAGGCACGCCATGACGTGACAGCGGGAAGGGTTAACTTCGTGGGGTTGTGATTATCACGAAGAACCGGGCGAAGGGGGGGGGGCTGTTGAAAACTCGCGGCCTCAATCCAAATGCAAAGTTTATTTTTCTTGAGTTGGCTTGCAGTTGACCAACGTCACAACCGCAAGTGGCGTCAACATATCGTCGTACTTCTCTGAGATTATACAGCAAAAACAGGTAGATGGATGAGCGATGGCGGCATTCGATCGTTTTCGCGAAACGACTGTCCCGTCTTGAGACCCTAAATTTTTTTAGGTTGGTCATCGGTTTTGTTTCGTTTGTTAATAACTTATTAATTGATGCAACGAGTCGCAGGCCCCATGTCACACAGATGAGGGGCAAAAAATGTTGCATCCGGGGGATCTACGGGGGTGTGTGATTCGTAAATTTTCGATGTTTGCTGCTTTGGCGGCTGGGGGAGCGTTGGCGTCGGTCCCGGTGCATGCGCAGGATCTTGTGCATGAACCGATCAGCCCGACGTTTGGCGGCAATCCATTTAACTCCAATCATATCCTCGGCACGGCTAACGCGCAGAACGACTATCGCGACCCGCGATCCACCAGCTCGTCATCGCAAGCGGACATATTTGCGCGACAGTTGCAATCGCGTCTTCTGTCGTCATTATCGTCGCAAATCGTCGACGCGATCTTTGGTGAAAATCCGCAAGAGAGTGGTACCATCAGTTTCGGCGGACAGACGATCACCTTCTTTCGATCGCTAGATTCCGTCACCTTGACCATTACCAATGACGATACCGGGGAAGAGACCCGGATCGTTGTCCCGCTGTTTGTCGAGGTGAACTGATGCACCGGAGATTCCAGATCGCGGCGATGGCTCTGGGCGCGTTGTCGCTCGGGGGTTGCATGACCGTTTCTAAAAGCGGTCGTGACACTTTCGCAGAGAGCACTAGCCTTGCCTACTTTCCGAAAAAGACACAGACGCAGCTGCTTCTCAACGGCTTGCCGCCGCCTGAGCGCCAGGTCGCGATCGCCGTCTATGGCTTCACAGACCAGACGGGGCAATTCAAGCCGACCGAAGCGGGACAAACACTATCGCGCGCGGTCACGCAGGGCGCCGGTGCGATGCTCGTCAAGGCCCTTCAGGATGCCGGCAAGCGCAAGTGGTTCACTATCGTCGAGCGCGAACGCCTAGATAACCTTCTAAAGGAACGCCAAATCATCACCGAGATGCGCAAGCGCTACCTTGGTGAGGAAGAGCCTGATCGGCGTGCGCTGCCGGCGCTTCTGTTTGCTGGCGTCCTGCTTGAGGGCGGCATCGTAGGCTATGATACCAACACAGTGACCGGCGGCGCGGGAGCGGCGTTCTTGGGCATCGGAGGCCGTACTGAATATCGCCAAGATACGGTGACGGTCTATTTGCGCGCGGTGTCGGTTCGTACCGGTGAAGTGCTGACGACCGTCACCGCGTCGAAGACGATCGCCTCACAGGCAATCGGAGCGAGTGCTTATCGCTTCGTCGCGTTCAAGGAACTGCTCGAAGCCGAGTGGGGCATCACAAGCAATGAACCCGATCAGGTCGCGCTCCAGCAGGCGATCGAAAAGGCAGTTTACGGGCTGGTGATGGAGGGTGTTGAACTGGACCTATGGCAGTTCAACAACATGAAGGCCGCGTCACCGATGCTCGCTTACTACCGCAAGGAGCGCGACGGCCAGTATGAAGCGCGTGATATCCAGGAAGCGGTCGAAAAGGCCGGTTCGCTGTCCGCGCTAAAGATAGTCGAAGACAAGAGGAGGGATGACGGGGGATCCTGAACAAGAATTAAAATGGGGTTCGTTTAATTTCTCCGGGCGGATCCCCGACCGATAAGTCGTAGGAGAATGGCACGCAAAGAAGCGGCAACTTCGATGCGTGCGAGTATAGGCTGCGATAACCTTTGTGAAGCTCGGCGTCTGTTGCGCCGTAGCGCGATGGTTATCGCCTTTTTGAAAAGGTGATGCAACCATGAAGAAGTCAATTTTGGCAAGCGTTTCCGCCGCAGCACTCATGATGGGTGCTCCGGCGGTTGCCCAAGACAACACCAGCACCGTAACTCAGTCGGGTGACGGGCAGTCCGCAACGGTCAACCAGACAGGTGCCAACGACCTTTCGACGGTCACGCAGTCGAACGCCGACAACACGGCGACGGTTAACCAGAACGGGGGCCTTGGCGGTACGTCGCTCGTCACCCAATCGGGCGCCGGCAACACCGCCACTTTGAACCAGACCGACGACGGCGCCGACCTTTACGGTCAGGGCTTCGTTCCGCCGAGTTCGACCTCGACGATCGACCAGTCGGGCGACGACAATAGCGTGACCGTATCGCAGAACACCCAGACGCAGCTGTTTTCGAACGATTCGATCGTCAGCCAGTCGGGTGACAGCAACATCGCTTCGGTGGACCAGTTCGACGACGAGCAGGATTCGACGATCAACCAGACGTCGAATAACAACATCGCCAGCGTGACGCAGGGCCAGAACCTTCCGGGTTCGGACACGACCTATAACAATGCCTCGGTGATCAACCAGGGCGGCGGCGATTTCAACGACGCCAGCGTGTCGCAGACCGGTTTTGACAACAACAGTGATGTCAACCAGCAGGGTGCGGCCAATACGGCGACCGTCATTCAGACGGGTTCCGGCAACACGTCGGACCTCGACCAGCTCGGTAGCGATGCGAGCGCCACGGTCAATCAGGGCGGCTCGGCCAACCTCTCGACCGTGCTGCAGCAGGATGACGCCGGCGGTATCGCCAACGTCGATCAGTCGGGCGATGCCAACACCTCGTCGATCGTGCAGAACTCGGTGGACTCGATCGCGACGGTCAACCAGTCGGGCGACAGCAACGAAGCCGATCTGACGCAGGGACGCAACGCGGGCAATCCCTACCAGACCAACAGCCAGCAGGCGTTGATCGACCAGTCCGGCAACAAC
Source organism: Sphingopyxis italica (assembly GCF_011926545.1). Lineage (GTDB taxonomy): Bacteria > Pseudomonadota > Alphaproteobacteria > Sphingomonadales > Sphingomonadaceae > Sphingopyxis > Sphingopyxis italica. The sequence goes on from NZ_JAATIT010000002.1 coordinate 154,664, forward strand.
AACCGCACGACCGCGAGCCAGACGGGTTCATCGGGCGATTTGAACGTCAACCAGAGCGGAAACGAGAACGAGGCCGATGTTGTCCAGTCCGGTTTCGACAATTCGGCCGGCAACGATACGGCGCTGGTCGGGATCGACCAGTCGGGCAACCTGAACGACGCCATCGTCACGCAAAGCGGCCAGCTTTCGGACGCCTTCGTTTCGCAGGTCGGCGACAGCAACCTCGCGACGATCAGCCAGTCGATCGGCAATGCCCCGAATCCTCCGGGTGGTGCGGATCCGCGCGTTGCAACGGCCGACATCAGCCAGATCGGCGACGACAATGTCAGCAGCATTTCGCAGTTCGGCGGCAGCAGCAGCATTTCTGCGCGGCTGATGGATGCGAGCAATGTCCAGTCGGGTTCGCGGAACGACAGCATGATCAGCCAGACCAACAGCCTGATCGCGGGTGCGTCGGCCGAAAACCTGGCGTCGGTGGTGCAGAACGGCGACGACAATATCTCGTCGGTAACTCAGGATGGCGCGTCGCTGACCGCCGAAGTGCTGCAGGCGGGATCGGGCAATGTGTCGACGATCCTGCAGAGCGGCACCGACAGCAGCGCGAGCGTGTCGCAATATTCGAGCGGCAACACCTCGTCGGTTACCCAGTCGGGCGCAGGCCACAGCGCCACCGTTACGCAGGGCGTTAGCGGCGGTCCCGCGATGTGATGGGATGAGAAGGGCCGGGCGCCTGTCCGGCCCTTCGATCCTCCTCGGTCAGCACAGCCTTAAAAGGTATTGATCATGAAAAAGCTTATTCTGACATCCGCATCGGTTGCGGCGCTTGCGATTGCAGCGCCCGCCGTTGCGCAAACTAATGGCTCGACGGTGCTGCAAAGCGGCGCCAACCAGACGGCCACCGTGGCGCAGGACGGCGCGAACAGCGACTCGCTCGTCGAGCAGTCTAACGCCAACAACGTCGCGAACGTCCAGCAGAAGGCCGCGACCGACTTGGCGGACAGCAAGGTCTTCCAGACTGGCACCGACGAACGCGCCAGCGTCATCCAGGCGAGCGGCGCCGCGCAGTCGCGCGTCCAGCAGTCGGGCGGCGCGCAGAATGCGTCGGTCTTTCAGGACGGGTCGAGCAGCTCGGTGATCGAGCAGAGCATGCGCTACAACGAAGCCAGCGTCAGCCAGACGGGCGACGAAAACACGAGCGTGGTGCTGCAGTCGGGCGTCAATGGCGCGGTCGGCGATCCCGACGGCAATTATGGCTCAGCGGATGCTGCAGCGCTCGTTGGCGTCACGCAGTTCGGTGACGGCAACGGCAGTGTGATCACCCAGACGGGCGACAACACCGTCGCCGACGTGCTCCAGCTTGGCAACGACAACGTGTCGAGCATCAATCAGGCCGGCAATTTCTCGAACGCCGCGGTCAGTCAGACGGGCGACCGGAACAGCGCGACGGTCGTGCGCCAGAGCGCCGACGGCACCGGCGACGGGAACCCCGCGAGCGCGCCGGTCGTGCCCGACGTGTTTGCCGATGCGCTGGTAAGCCAGAATGGCGACGACAATGTCGCGTCGATCACGCAGGATGCGGTTCCGGCCTTTGCCTCGATCACGCAGAATGGCGACGGCAATGATTCGTCGATCGTGCAGACCGGCACCGCATCCGGCGCGGTTGCGACGACGCTCCAGACAAGCGACGACAACACCTCGCGCATCCAGCAGAGCGCCGGTGCGACCGCCAGCGTCACGCAGGGCGGCGGTGTCAACGGGATCGGCGGTCGCGAATGGGACGGCAGCGACCTGCCGCCGCCTCCGCCGCTTGGCAGCGGTGGGACGCTGTATCTCAACAACGTCTCGTTGATCGACCAGTCGGCCGATGGCGCGAGCGCCACGGTGAACCAGAACGGCATCCTCAACCGTTCGAGCATCAACCAGAGCGCCGCGGCGAGCGCCGACGTCGCGCAGGCTGGCGTGTACAACACGTCGGTCATCGGACAGAGCGGTACCGGATCGGCGACGGTCGACCAGAGCGGTGCGCACGCGCGCAACGCTTCGGTCATCGCGCAGTCGGGTAGCAGCGGCTCGGCGAGCGTGACGCAGGTCGGCGCCGATCTGGCGACACCGGAGAACGCGCCGACCAACGTGTCGTTCGTCGACCAAAGCGGTTCGGACAACAGTGCGACGCTCTTCCAATCGGGCGACGAGAATCTGTCGACGATCAACCAGTCGGGCGATGATACCGTGGCGAACGTTTCGCAGACCGGTACCAACCTGACCTCGACCGTCAGCCAAAGCGGCAGCGTCACGCTGGCCGAAGTCACCCAGTCGGGCGATGAAAATAGCTCGACCGTGACCCAGACCGGCGCGTTCAACGGCGCCGAAGTGACCCAGTCGGGCAGCGGCAACGGATCGACGGTGACCCAGTCGTCGACGGCGCTGAGCGGCGCGATCGTCACGCAGGCGGGCGAGGACAACAGCTCGACCGTGACGCAGGGCTTCGTCGGCGGCCATCAGGCCAATGTCCTGCAGGATGGCACCGCCAACGTCTCGACGATCGACCAGGCCGGCCTTGGCAACAGCGCCGGCGAATATGTCGATGCCAACGCTGTGGGTGTGACCCAGTCGGGCCGCCAGGGCCAATCGAGCATCGTCCAACGCGGCAGCCTGCAGAGCGCCTATGTCGAACAGCTCAGCACCAGCGAGTTCGCGCGTTCGGAAATCGATCAGGGCGGCAGTATCGGCTCGGGCCATTCGGCCAGCGTCGTCCAGGCCGGACTTGGCGTCGATTCCGAAATCAAGCAGCGCGGCTATGGCCAGACCGCCACGGTGTTCCAGGGCGGCGAGGAAAACAGCTCGGTGATCGATCAGGGTGCCAATTTCGGCTCGGATCATGTCGCCGACGTGACGCAGACGGGAAGCAGCAACTTCTCCGATATCCTCCAGCGCGGGGACGGGCACACGGCGACCGTTCTGCAGTCCGGATCGGGCAATGAATCGCTTATTGACCAGTTCGGAAGCGACAATGTCGCGGCGGTTACCCAGGCCGGCATGAACTCGCTGTCGACTGTGACACAGAGCGGCAGCTCCAATTCCGCTGTCGTCAACCAGGGACCGGCGGGTATGTGATGGTGGTGCGGGGCAATCTCAAAAGGATTGCCCCGCCCATCGCAGTTCTTGGTTAACCATGATATGATCGACGAGTGGAACTGCTCATGAAAATGGGAAAACCGGATTTGTCCGTATGGAAGCTGATGCTGCTAGCAGCCGCAACGATAGTGGCGACGGCGCCGGTGGCTGCCGAACCCGGCGGCGGGACACCCCCCGTCGAGGAAATCGCGGCGACCGACGATCGCGGCGCCTTTATCGCGCAGATCGGTGCGACCAACCGGGCGTCGATCGAGCAGGATGGCTCGGAACCCTATGCGCGCATCGCGCAGAACGGCGACGATAATCGCGCCGAGGTCCGGCAGCGCGACGGCGGCAATCATTATGCCGAGATCGGCCAGATGGGCGACGACAATCTCGCCGCGATTCTGCAGCGCGGGAATGGCGCCAATGTCCTCAGCCTTCTCCAGGCCGGGAACGCCAATCAGGTGAGTATTTCGCAGTCGAACGACGGGACGGTCTATAATGCCGCGGTGATCAGTCAGACGGGGCAGGCGAACTCGCTTGCGCTGGTGCAGGATGGCCAGGATAATCAGGCGAGCCTGACGCAGAATGGCGACGGCAACATGATGTCGGCGACGCAGACCGGCGACGCGAACCGGCTGGCGTGGACGCAGGACGGCAATGGCCTGTCCGATCTTCAGATTCAACAAAGCGGCGGATCGACCTTGCAGATCCAGCAGACCGGCGCACAGGGCGGGGGCGGCTAGAAGGACGGGTGCAATGATCGGCTATTTCGCTGCCTTGATGATGCTGGCCGAGCCAGCGCCGGTTTCGGTCGAGCAACTCGATCAGAACCCGTCGGCGGGGACTCTTGCGCCGGTCGAGCAAGTGTCGCGGGGCGACAATTCAGCCTTTGTCGACCAGAAGCCCACCTTGGGCGAAAAGCCGGAAAATCTGCCGCAGCTTTCGACGACCGATACCGAGGTCACGCTCGGCCGCGTCGACGGGATTGACCGGTGCAGCGCCGAACTCCTGTCAGCCAAGGATGCCGATTATTGCCGGCGGCGGATCGAGACGCGATCGGAAGAATTTGCCACGCGTCCCGCGAGCACGCTAACCGCTGAACAACGGCTGCTCGGCGAGCGGCTGACGACGTTGCGCGGGGCGGGGATCGACGAGGCGGCGCGCGCCCCGGGGACTAATCCGTCGGCTGACGACCGCGAACTTCAGGCGCTGGCATCGATCACCCTGACGGTTCCGACCGGCGAGCCGAACGCCGAAGGCAAGCCGACCGACGGCAGCGACCTTTCGGTCGAAACGCAGGCCTTGCTTGAGGCGATTGTTGCGCGGCTTGCGAATCCGGGAGGCAATTGATTGTGCTGCTCTTGCCAGCCGCCGTTCTGCCGGGCCTGTTCTTCGTGGCGATGACGCCCGCGGCCTCGCCGCGTGACGCCGTCATGCTGGAGGTCGAACGCGACGGCAATCTTGTCCAGCTGCAGCTGATCGGTGAGTCGCCGGTGACGCAGAGGGTGCGTTACGAAATGACGTTCACGGGGCAATCCACCAGCCACCATCGCGGCAACGCGACGCTCGAAGCCGGGCAGCGGCAAACATTGTCGACGATGCGCATGTCTGTGGGTGGACGTTGGTGCGTAAAGGTTGCAGTCGAAGAGGGGGGTGGACGGCGATATGAACTTAGCGGCGGCGAATGTTGAGGTGGGAGGCCGCGGCAGCGGTGGCGGTTCGACACCGTCTACTTCGCAAGAAGACGATCTGGATCGCTGGCTGCTGATCCAGAAGGAAGCAGATCCGGCTCTAGCCGATCCGGACCAATTGCCGGTCGCGACGATCTTGATCGTCGATGACCATCCGATCACGCATTCGGGCCTGCAACTCCTGTTCTCGATCGAGCCCCGATTCCAGATCGTTGGCGGGCTGCATAGAGGAGCAGAGGTTGCATCTTACCTTGCGAATAATCCGGTCGACCTTGTCATCCTCGACCTCAACATGCCCGATTTGCGCGGGGTGAGCGTGCTCGCGGAAATTATCGGGTCCCACGATATGGCCGTGGTCGTACTGACCGGCGACAACAACAATACGGAGATCGAAGTTGCGCTGAAACTCGGGGCGCGTGCGGTCGTCAGCAAATCCGAACCCGCCAGCGAAATTCTTGCGGCGTGTGATGCGGCGCTTGCGGGAGAAATCTATATTTCGCAGACAATAACCTGCGGCCTTGGATGTGAGGAGCAGGCGCCGGTGTTGCTCTCACCGCGGCAAATGGCAGTCCTCCATTATCTGGAACAAGGATACAGAAACAAGGAAATTGGCTATCGCCTGTCGATCGCGCCCCCGACTGTCTCGTTCCACATCGCCGAACTCAGGAAAAAGCTGGGAGTGGGGCACAATCGTAAGATTGTCGAACGCGCGCAGACGCTGGGTCTCATCTAAGATTGCACAACAGGCCGACGCAACACCATTTCATCATAAGGCTGCTTGGTGAGGTTGCAGGACAAGTGGTCCGTCATCGCTCTCTCCGCAACCGTGATTGCTGGCTCTGAATGTCAGTTCGATCTCTGGCCCACGCCGTAAAGATTTTGATGTTCCTTGTGCGAGCTTTGCAGTAATTGCCCCGTGACCAACTCAGACGCATTTGTATGCGTAAGATTATAGAACGGTTTAGAGACTGACATGCCTGTTTTAGCGACGTTTTCTAACACGGGCGAGGAAGGGGCGGCGCAACGCCTTAGGCTTTCTCATGAAAGTTCGGCAGGTGTTCGAGGCGACGTTATTGTGCACTGTTTGGCATCTGGTTCCGCGCTGCTCGAGAGTGACAGAGCTTGGGTGATAGGCGAACAGATCGACTTCAACTTTGCAGACTCAGCCATTGGGATCGTGTTTTGGACAAGCGGCAAACTTGCAATATGTGTGTTCGATCAGGCAATCAGTGATGCCACTTTGGCGCTTGAAATTTTATCAGGCGCAATTGGTCCTGAGCTCATTACGAGCGGATATTTCCCCGAGTTGCGATTTCATGCCCAAGCCGAAGGGAGCGGTTTCGCAGAGCGCTTGTACCGCTTAAGAGTGGAAAGGGGGCTTAAACAATTGGACATTGCGGAAAAACTTCGAGTTAGCACCGCTGCAGTGAGTGGCTGGGAATCGGGAAGGTCAGTTCCCCGCGGTTCGCGCTGGGCCGAGTTGGCCGAGTATCTGGGCGTTCAATTGGCCGAACTCATAGGCGACGATTCGAACGATTTGCGAAAGCTGGTCGCTACAAGCCGTATCGATATTGCTCGTCTGGCTCGAACCACGCCGGACAAAATTCGTATATCCCTCGACCTCTGATCGTAGTTGTCTCGCAGAATGACCGCGAAGCACTGCCTGGTCACGTGGGCTTCGGCCAACAACCATGCTGTGCTCGCATGAGGGGGAGATCGCCGGGTTGGCAAGCTTGCCATTCTGAACAGGCCTAGGCAATTGGTGCCGCCTACATCTTTCATAAGTTCGTGCACAGACACTTCGCTCCTTCATTTAACGGCTTCTTAGTCACTCCTTCCATAAAAGCGGCGACGGAAGGATCGACTATGCGCGCAATTTTGACGACCTCGGTAATCGCTGCGGCGTATCTCTGTGCTGTGCCGGCGCAGGCCTCGAGTCTCGGGAGCGAGTCGACTGGCACGATGAACATAACCGTCGTTATCCCGCCGCTCGCTGATGCGGTTCGCGCCCAAGAGAATGGCGCGACGGGCCTTTGGTCAATCGTCAACGGCAATAATGGCCTTATGATTGATGCGCCGAATAGCGTAACAGGGGATGAAGACCTGAAAGTCGCTCTGCTCACACCCGCGGCGCCGCATCTCCAGATCCGCTCATTCGGTGGGCAATTTTCATCAGCTTGGAAAACGGTTGATCGCTCCGGCCGTCTCAGTCGGGCAACGCTAAATATCCCGCTTCAGGATCTTTCAGTTTGGGACTACAATCCCCTCAATGCGAGGTCCAAGCTCTACGTTATCGGCACGATCTAGATAGATTTATCCCATAAAGGGACACTAAGTTGGCTTTTGGGGCTTTGCCCCGCGGCTATGGGTTTGACCGAAAAGCACTTTGAACCTATCCGTCCGTGCCGAGTCAGAGGGACCACTTTGATTCGATGGGGGTTCTAATGCGTTCTTGGAAAATTGTCGCCGCTGCGAGCGCAGCCCTTGCGATTCCTATTCCTGCGTCGGCAAATTTGTCGATAAGCAAGCTTTGGGTTGATTTCAAAGAGGGCGACCAAGAGCGCAGCGACCTCGTAATCCGGAACGATAGCCAAGATCGGTATTATGTCGCTGTGACTGTGGCAGAGATTGTCGACGCTGGAACTGAGCTGGAAAACAAGCTTGTCGAGACTGACCCGGATAAGCTGGGCCTCTTGGTCACGCCAAATCAAATTGTTCTCGAGCCAGGGGCAATCCGCTCGATTCGCCTCGTCTCCTTGAATAAGTCCCTAACCAGGGATCGAGTCTATCGAGTGCTTGTGGCGCCGCAGGTGGGCGCGCTTAAGGTGAAAGACGCCGGCGCCGAAAATCGCGGCGTCGCAATTAAGATGCTGGCTGCTTACGACGTTTTGGTCATTGACCGGCCAAAAGCCAGCGAAGCAAAGGTCGAAGCACAGCGTTTGCCCGGCCAGGTCATTTTGACGAACTCGGGAAACTCCAATGTTTTGGTCGCAGAAGGCTTCGTCTGTCCAGGTGAGGTTCGCACGAACCCAGACAAAGAGCGCTGCAAGCCCCTAGAAGCTCAGCGCTTATATGCTGGCAATACCATGTCTGTAAGCCTTGATCAGCCCTCAGATCGCCTCTTCTTGAAAACCAAGGCAGGTTCCGACACTCCGCCCGTCGATCGCGAGTTTTAATATTAGTCGCTGGCGGACGGATAGGTGCAATAGCCTTAACCAATTAACTTAACTAATGCCTTATGGTTCAGTTCGGGGCTCCGCCTCCGGGCTCGCTTAAATTCGTAGAATTCAAGCGTTTTTCAGAAAAAATCCTTGGTTAATTATAAATTAGTCCTTTAACTCCCAGGCCGGATAGCTTAACTAATGATTAAGAATCGGCGAGGGGCTGATTCTGGAGGGTCGTCGTGCGTCGATGCTTTCCTCCAATGATAGGGAGATTTTTTATGAAGAAGTCAGTTCTGCTTTTCGCAGCTGTCATGGTCGCAGCAGCTTCGGCTCCGGCGTCGGCAGCCACCGATGGTACACTTTCGGGCTCGGCCAGCACCGGGACGCTGAACCTGAATGTCCAGGTTGACCCGATGGTCAGCATCCGCGGTCTCGACGATATCTCGCTGACGATCGACGCTGCAACGATCGGCTCGAACTTTGGCACGACCAGCGGCATTTCGCAGTTCTGCGTTTATTCGAACGCTGATGCCCTGGGGAGCTACAAGGTGAGCGTGAACGGTCTCAACGGCGACGGGCTCGGCAATCCCTATGGCCTGTCGGGCAATTCGAGCGGAACCCAACTGAATCACACCGTCGGCTACTACGATGCGGCAGCTTACAATTCGATCGCTGCAACGTTTATGCGCCCCAACGTCCAGAAGACGATGGAAAATACTCGCGCTGGCCAGAATCGTGCGACCGATCTCGCATGCTCCAATACCGGTGGTCAGAACGCCTCGCTTCGCGTCGGCATTCGTAACTCGGTGGCGCTCGCAGCGCTGGCCGACACTTACACCGGGACGCTTTCGGTCGTCGTCGCCGTTCCCTAAGCAATAAGTTAAGAAAAGGGCGAGGTGAATCTCGCCCTTTTTTTATCTCAGGTCAGTGTGCTGGGGGGCGCAATGAGACGTTTTTTTTGCCTCGTGATTATGAGCGTGGCTTTGCAGGCCAGCCCGGTTTATGCCGACGCGCAGGAAGGCGAAGGCACAGCCGCGATATATGTTCAGCGGCAAAATTCGACACCAATGCGGTGGTCGGGCGTGGGCGAACTTCGATCGCAAAATGATCTTTGCATAGTCACACAAACCGGTCGTTTTCGTCTCCGGCTTCAGATCGGAGGGAAGCAGGGAAGCGACGCAATACCTGATTTTGAAGTCACTTTCAGCACCACTGCGGGTGATCGTTTGACGCGTCGATCAAGCGAAAGCGACGTCCTAGTCTTTGAAGGCCGTGCTACGCCCGTTGCTGACTGCAAGGGAGTCGTCAACGCCAACCTGCAATTCCGGTTTACCGAGCGAGAGCTCTCTGGGGCCATTGCTGGGAACTATCTGCAGCAACTAGTCATTAGTATCGAACCCGTGTGATCGTTGCATTGGGCCGTTATCCTCATCTTTCTTCGATGCGGCGGAAGCTTCTGCTCGCGAGCTGTTTTGGCGCCCTCGGTGTCCTTGCGTTCCCGGTCAGCAACGCAAGGGCCGCGGTGGCGGCGCAGTCTGTTTCGGACGCTATTGACCCCGCCAACGAGGTGGTTGTCCCTCAGGTTCCGATAACATTTGAAACCGAAGCACCGCCGGGTTTTGCTAATCTTGTTGCGCCGCTCGATACACTGTTCGATGTTTATTACTTGGGTAATCGCTTGGGTTCATTTCGGGCAGTTCTCGACAACGGACGCATTGCATTCGCTGAGCCCCAAAAGCTTGTTGATGCCTTGTCGGGGCGCATTTCACCTGCGGCCATCCGGAGGCTTGTAGATAAGCCCCAGATGATAAATGAAAGCTTTCGTTGTTTCCCTGGCCAAAGTACGAATTGCGGCATTTTGCCTCCCGGCCAAGAGGGGGTGATCGTCGACCCGGAACGCTTTGTGGTCGAGTTGTTCTTCAACGCCGAAGACGTTATCATTCCTCCCACCGATGAGATTATATTGGGCCCTGCATCGACGGGCCCGTCACTGATACAGACAATAAACTTCTCCGCTGCGACTGCCGGTGGAAACAGTTCTCGTGTCCGTTTTGGCGCAACGCTGGATACCGCGGCCAGCGTCGGCCAGTCGGCATTGCTTGCGCGCACGATCATCGATGATGACCAAGGAACCCGCCTGCTGGAAGCTACCGCTCAGCATGTGTGGGCCGGCAGGATCGCTCGCGCAGGACTTTTTGAGGATTATTCTACTCGGTTGTTGACCTCGTTTCGAATGGTTGGTGCTGAATTTGCAAGTTTCTATCCGCGCAAGGCATATGAGGCTGGAATTGCTACCCCGATTCAGATCGTGCTCCCTCGCGAGGCTGACGTAGAACTCCGCCGAAACGGCGTCCTTATTTCCGTTCGCCATTACGGAGCAGGAGCGCAGGTGCTCGATACGTCGGGCTTGCCGGAAGGATCCTATCCGCTCGAAATCGTCGCGCGCTCTGGCGGAACAATAATATTCGAAGATTCCCGCTCCTTCACCAAGGCACAAGGCCTCCCCGTGGCAAATAAAACTGAGTTCAGCCTGAAGGCTGGATTTTATGCGCCAGAAAATTTCGTCGGAACAACGATTCGTCGTGACGAGCCATTTTTCCCCCGTATCAAGAATTCGCCTGTGTTGGGCGCGCGAGCGAGGCGCCGAATTGGCAATACCAGTGCAATAGACTTGAGCGTACTTCACATTGATGATCGGAATTTTGCTGAAGCTAGCTTTACGACGATCCGCGGAAATCTTCAGGGACTCGTTACAGGGGTATTGGGTGATGACGGCTCTTACGGCGCGCTTGCAACAGGAACAATGACGGTCAAGGATGTCCGTTTCACGTTGTCTGGTAGATACGTGAAGTCGGACATCGACGGTTTCCAGCTATCCAACGTCGATGATTATCGTCCTTTCGCACGCTCCGAGAAATCTGTGTTCGGTTCAGTCCAACTCTCACTATTTGGGGGATCGCTGAGTACCTCTGTAGGTTACACCGACTTTGAGCTGCTAGAAGACGATTATTCTCTTGATGTTCGCTACTCGCGAACGATTGGCGTGGGTTCCTACCGCCCTTTGCTGTCGGTTTATGGCCGGACGTCCAATCGTGAAACGCGCGTTGGCGCTACTCTGAGCTTTCTCTTCGGCCTGGATCGCCGCACAAACGCCTCAATTCGAGCGGGCGGCGAAATAGTGCCGCGGGCCCAAGGTCAAACGCGCGAGGGGTTCTCGCCCGTGCTGGATGCAACGGTTTCGCGCGTGGATCGCATTGGCAGCGCCGACATGGTCAATCAGATCGGTGTCTCAACGAATGCGGACACGGATAGGGCTTACGCAAGTACAGATGTAAGGGCGTCATTCGGTCAGTTCGACGCAACCGCGCAATATCAAGATACCCCCGGCAGCGGTGGTAGCTTCTCGTCGATTTTTGCCAATGGCCGAACTGGTTTTGCGCTGGGCGGAGGCAAATTCAAATTTGGCCTTGCCGATGTGGGACAAGCAATAATTCTCTCCGACATTAACATCGATTACAAGGCATCAACGTTGAACGAAGGAGCTGGCGATAGCGGCTATCGAATTAAAGTAAATCGGCAGCCCTACGATCGTATCAAGCCAGGTCAAACATCCGCCGTGGGTGTCGCAGCATATGAAGAATATGAAGTCGAACTTGAGGCTGAAAACGCTCCTCCGTATGATATAGACACGTCTATACGTCGTATTACGCTATATCCTGGAAACGTGGCGTATTTGAAATATGAAGCACGAAATAGTTTTGCTGTTTACGGCCGAGTTGTGGATCATTCTGGCAAGCCGCAAGCCAATGCAGCCATCCGGTCTGGATCGGACCGAACCACCGCAGATAGCAATGGATATTTCCTGCTCTCAGTATCCCAAGATGACGAGGTCGTGATTGATATTCTTGATGGTTCGGTTTGCAAACCGATAGCCCTCTCCTCGATTGTTGATCTGAGCGATCGGAAAAAGCTGTATCGCGCCGGTGAAATCATTTGTGATGGTACGTCCGGGACCGCTTCGCCAGTAGAAGGCACGCCCGTAGGTGCTAGCAATTCGACGGGTCAAGTCGACCTGGTTGCAACTCTAACTGCAGCAGACGGCACGCCTCTGAGCCTCACGACAGCGGTTGTTACGTCTCAGGATCATCCTGATTTTGGGGAAAGGCTGCTTTGCACAAATCATGTCGGAAAGTTTGGAATAGCCGGGCTTATGGCCGGAAGAAATTATGAAGCGACTATCCGCGGTTCGGACGAGAAGCTCCGCTTTTCTATTCCACGCAACTGGCAAGGACTAGTCCGGCTCAATACGCTAGGCGTCTCAAAGGCGCGATTGTGAGTTCCAACTCCACCGTGCACTGCCCGGTTTTGGTGTAGCCTGTTGAAGTTGTCGTCCTGATTGCCAGGGCGGGCGACCATGCAACAATCTGGGGTCATCGACCTACGGGCCATCGGGGCGCCCGAGCGTGAGCGGGCTGTGTTCAGCTTCTGCAGTGCGGGGGGCGGCTGCCAAGTGTGGAATCTCATCGTTTCATTCTAATAAGTCGTCGACCGACCGAGACGTAGCGAGAGCTATGATGCGTCCATGGTATTATCCATGGTATCGTCCGTGAGAGTGAGGAGAGTTTTGAATGAAAACAGATATATATACTTCTTGTTTGGTTGACTCCGTCTCCGCCACCTAATTCCCAAACGATCGAAACGGGCCGCCCCACACGACCGGTCCGGCCATGCCTCCCGCTGCCCTATATGCCAGACCCGCGCGTTTCTCGGTCTCAAAAGCCAGAATTCTTATTGTAATTGAGAATCGTTCGCGATAATGTCGCTTGCATCGATCCCGTCCAAAGCTTTCCAGAGCCGATGCACGCACCCACCTCTTCGCGACCGGCGACCGGCAAGAGCCGGAAGGCCTTCTGGCTGAAACAGCTCCATATGTGGCACTGGATGAGTTCGGCCGTCAGCCTGATCGGCCTCTTGCTGTTCGCGGTCACCGGCTTCACGCTCAACCACGCCGCCGACATCGAAGCGACGCCCGTCGTCACCGAAGGCGCCGCGACGATGCCGCCGGCGATGCTCGCGCGGCTGAAAACCGCCGTTCCCGCGGCCGAAAAGGCACCGCTGCCGCCCGCCGTCGCCGACTGGGTCGAAGCGCGCTTCGCGGTCAAGGCGTCGGGCGAAGCCGAATGGTCGGCGGACGAAGTCTATCTTGCCGCACCGCGCCCCGGCGGTGACGCGTGGGTCGCGATCGACCTCGCGACCGGCGAGGCGACGAGCGAGGTCACCAGCCGCGGCTGGATCTCCTATCTCAATGATCTTCACAAGGGCCGCAACTCGGGCGGCGCGTGGAGCCTGTTCATCGACATCTTCGCCTTTGCCTGCCTCGTCTTCGCGGTCACCGGCCTGTTCCTGCTCCAGCTTCATTCGGCGAAACGCAAAAGCACCTGGCCGCTCGTCGGCATGGGCCTCGCGATCCCCGCCGCGATCGCGATCATCTTCATCCATTAGGGAGACCCGTCATGCAGCTTTCCACCCCCGCGCGCATCCTCGGCGGCACTGTCGGCGTCGGCGCGATGCTCACGGCGCCCGCGCTCGCCGCCGCGCCGGGAACGATGGACGTCACGGTCAACATCCCGCGGCTGAAGGTCGCCGAATATCACATGCCCTATATCGCGATTTGGGTCGAGAAGGAGGGGGCGAAGGCAAGGACGGTCGCAGTCTGGTACGATCACGATATGAAGGCGAACGAAGGCACCAGATGGCTGCGCGACGTGCGTCAATGGTGGCGCGCCGCGGGCCGCGCGATGACCTTCCCGGCGAACGGCATCACCGGCGCGACGCGCGCGCCCGGCGCGCACAAAATCTCCTTCACGCGCGCGCAATTGGGCGCGGCCGCACCCGGCCGATATGTGCTGGTGATCGAAGCGGCGCGCGAGGTCGGCGGCCGCGAACTGCTGCGCATCCCCTTCACCTGGCCGGCAAAGGCCGGGGCGGGCGGGCGCGCTGCCGGAACCACCGAATTGGGGGCCGTTTCGGTCGCCTTCCGCTAAAGTTTGAAAGGACAGGGGTATGAAAAAGCAGATTTGGGGCTTCGCCGCGACCGCCGCGCTGGCCACCGCGATGGCCGTTCCGGCGTCGGCGCACCGCCAGTGGATGATGCCTTCGGCGACCGTGCTGTCGGGCGACGATGTGTGGGTCACCGTCGACGCCGCAATCTCGAACGACCTCTTCTATTTCGAACATCATCCAATGCGCCTCGACGCGATGAAGGCGTGGGCGCCCGACGGCAGCGAGGCGGCGATCGAGAACAAGGCGACGGGGCGCTATCGCAGCACCTTCGACGTCCATCTGACGCAGAAGGGAACCTGGCGCATCGCGTCGATCTCCGACGGCGTGATGGGCAGCTATGACCTGAACGGCAAGACCGAGCGCCTGCCGCGCGGCACGACGACGGCGAACCTCGCCGAGCGTATCCCCGCGGGCGCGGCCAATGTGCGGACCGCAGAATCGAACAATCGCAACGAGATTTTCGTGACCGTCGGCGAACCGACGACGACCTTGTTCCAGCCGACGGGCAAGGGCATCGAGCTGGTTCCGGTCACCCATCCGAACGACCTGATCGCGGGCGAGGCCGCGACCTTTCAGTTCCTGCTCGACGGCAAGCCCGCGGCGGGCCTGCCGGTAACGGTGATCCCCGGCGGCATCCGTTATCGCGACCAGCTCGGCCAGATGGACTTGCAGACCGGCGCCGACGGCAAGGTCGAGGTCAACTGGACCGAGCCCGGTCTCTACTGGCTCAATGTCACGACGCCGCGCGCAGCACGTGAAGCAGGTGCAGCGGCGCCGACGGCGCCGCAGCGCCGCGCGAGCTATGTCACGACGCTCGAGGTGCTCGCGCCCTGACCGACCGCATCCTGATCCCCCGCGCGTTGACGCCCGCGGCCTTTGCGGCGCGCGACGCGCGCGCGGGTATCGAAAGCTTCGCCGGCGAGACGATGGGGACGAGCTGGTCGCTGCAAGCGGTGGCGCCGCCCGTCGCGATCGTGCACGGCGTCGAGGCGGCGTTCGACCTGGTGGTCGGACAGATGAGCCAGTGGGAGGCGGGCTCCGACCTCTCGCGCTTCAACCGCGCTCGCCCCGGCATATGGCGCGAGGTGCCGGGCGAACTCGCCCATGTCGTCGGAGCCGCGCTCGAAATCGCGCGCGCCAGCGACGGCGCGTTCGACGCGGGCCTCGGCCATCTGACCGAAGCGTGGGGCTTTGGCAGCGGGGGGCCCGTCGATCGTGCGCCGCCCTCGACCGGCGTGTCCGCCGCGAGGACGATCGACTTCGATCCCGCGACGCGGCGCATCCGGCGCGGCGAAGGCGCGGCGCTCGACCTGTCGGGGATCGCCAAGGGCTATGCCGTCGACCTTGCCGCCGATTGGCTGCTCGACATGGGCGTGCGTCATTTCCTGCTTGAGGTCGGCGGCGAATTGCGCGGTGAGGGGATCCGCCCCGGCGGCCAGCCTTGGTGGGTCGATGTCGAGATGCCGCCGTCGTCGTCGATCGCGCCCTGGCGCATCGCGCTCCACGACCTTTCGGCCGCGACCTCGGGCCATTATCGCCGCGGTTTCAGGGCGGATGGCCGGCATTATTCGCACAGCTTCGACCCGGCGACCGGGCGGCCCATCGTCAACGGCGTCGCGTCGGTTACGGTGCTCCATCGCAGCTGCATGATGGCCGACGGCTGGGCGACCGCGCTGACGGTGCTCGGGCCCGAAGCGGCGACGGCGTTGGCCGACGAACAGCAGCTCGCGGCATGCGTCATATCGGGCGACCGCGAATATGTTTCGCGCGCGTGGAGCGCGATGCTGGATTGAAGTCTAATCGTCATCCCGGCGAAGGCCGGGATGACGATATGAGGGTTCAGCTATCGGCCCAAAGCCGCAGCAGATTATGATACACCCCCGTCAGCTCGATCACCGAGCGATCCTTGCCGCCCAGCTCGCCGGTCAGCCGCTGCACCGCGCGGTCGAGGTCGAACAGCGTGCGGCGTTTCTCGGGATCGCGGACCATCGATTGCAGCCAGAAGAAGGAGGCGGTGCGCCGCCCGCGCGTGATCGGGGTGACGCGGTGCAGGCTCGACGAGGGATAGACGACGGCGTGGCCCGCGGGCAGCTTGACGCGCTGGACGCCATAATGATCCTCGATCAGCAATTCGCCGCCGTCATAATCATCGGGCGCTTCGAGAAAGACGGTGATCGACAGGTCGCTGCGGATGCGGAAATCGCTGCCGCGCTTGAGGCGGATGGCGTTGTCGACATGCGTGTCGAACTCCTGGCCTGCCCCGTAACGGTTGAACAGCGGCGGATAGATTTTGAGTGGGAGCGCCGAGGCGAAGAAGATCGGCGAGCGGCCTAGCGCCTCGAGGATCAGCCGGCCCGCCTGCTTTGCGGCGTCGCCATCCTCGGGCAGTTGCTCGTTATGCTTGGCGAGCGCCGACTGATGCCCCGACGTCGCATTGCCGTCGACCCATTCGGCGCCGTCGATGATCGCGCGGACGTCCGCGACTTCGGCAGGCGAAAGCAGATCGGGTACGGCAATCAGCATCGGCGGTCTGTCCCTTTGCGCTACCCTGACGCGCTGCCACAGCGCGCGGGTGCGATCAATGGCGGGAACGGCGCAAAGCCGCCCCCGCCATCCTTCGTCAGAAGCCGACCGAGACGGTCAGCACCGCCGACCGCGCATCGCCGGGGGTCGCCCAGCCATTGTTGCGGATGCGGGTGAAATAGAGCTTGTCGGTGAAATTCTTGACGTTGAGCTGCGCCGAAATCCGGTCGGTGAAATCATAGGCCAGATAGGCGTTGTGGACCCAATAATCGTCCGACTGGAACAGTAGCGGATCGGTGGTCGCGGTGGGCAAGTTGAAAGTGAACTTGCCCTGATAGGTGGCGCCATATCCGATCTTCAGCCCGAACGGCAGCTCATAGGTGGTGAACAGGCTGCCCGAATGTTTGGGCGTGTTCTGGAGCCGCGCACCGGCGACCGGATCGGGGAAGGCGGGCGAATTGGTGCAGGTGCCTTCGCCGGGATTGACGAGGCAGAAATTCGACACCGACTGCAAGATCTCGCTGTCCAGATAGGTGTAGTTGGCGGTGATCGACCAGCGGGGCAGGATCTGGCCGACCGCGCTCAGCGCGATGCCGTCGACGCGCGAATGGCCGTCGAGCACCTGATCGGGCAGCGTCGGATCGCCCGAATTGACGCGATAGCTGTCGCGTTCGTTGCGGAACGCCGCGGCGCTCAGCAGCAGGCGCCCGCCCGCGACCTCGGCCTTCACCCCGATCTCGTAATTCTTCGCGCCCTCCGGCTTGACGTTGCAATTGGCGTTGAGGCCGTCGCCGTTGGGCAAGGAGCAGGCGCCGTTGACCGACGACTGCGACGGGGTCCTGGAATTGCCATAGGCGGCATAGAGGGTGACCGCTTCGACCGGCTTGTAGACGAGCCCGATGCGGTAGGAGAAGAGATTGTCGCTATATTCGGCGGGGATTGTGACGCCCAATCCGGTGCGCCGCGACCCGCTGCTCTTTTCATAGCGGACGCCGCCGTTGAGCTCGAGCTTGCCGAGCTTCATCGCGTCGAACAGATAGAGCGAATAATTGTCGACCTCGCCGCGCTGGCGACTGGTGTAGGTGAAGTTGACCGGCCCGTCATAGAGGTTGCTGCCGTAGGAGAAGCCGTCGGGCAGGTCGGGGCCAACGACCACCTCGTTCGGGTTGGCGATGTTGACCAGCGGATAGCGGGTATAGAAGCGTGTTCCGTCGGCGTTAGTGAGCGCATTGCCACTGTTCAGCGTGTACTTCTCCCACAGCGCCGACGCACCGACGACAAGCGTATGCTCGATCGCGCCGGTGTTGAACGTGCCGCGCAGGTCGACCTGATCGTACATCAGCTCGTTCGTCGAATCGCGCAGCGTTCCGCGCGGTCCGCCGATATAATAATAGCCGTCGGGCACGGTGAACGGCGCGCCCGACACGGTAATCGTGCAGCTGCCGCCGGTCGGAGTCACGCCGGTCGACAGGCAATATGTTCCCTGCGGCGGGCCGACGACGGTCAGCTGGCTGACCTTCTGCCAGCGCGCGAGGTTGCGGATCGACCAGCTGTCGCCGAAATCATGCTCGAAGATCGCGGTCGCCTGATCGACGGTGACTTCCTGCCGGTCGACATTGCGATAACCGAAATAGTCGCTGCGGTGAGCGCCCGGGACGAGGCCATCATAATAGGGCACGCCATATTGCGGGATATTGTCGTCTTCCTGGTGCAGATATTGCAGCGTCAGCTTGGCCGGGCCCGCCATGCCGATGCTGATCGACGGCGCGACGCCCCAGCGTTTGTAAGTATCGACGTCGCGGCCCGGCACGTCATTCTTGTGCGCCATCGCGTTGAGCCGCACCGCGATCAGGTCGTTCAGCCGCACATTCGCATCGACCGTGCCGCGGTAATAATCGTCGGTGCCGATGCCTGCGGTGCCGATGACGCGCGTCTCGTCGAGCGGGCGCTTGGTGACGATGTTGATCGATCCGCCGACCGATCCGGCGCCGCTCTGCACCGAATTGGCACCGTTGACGATTTCGAGCTGTTCAAGGTTGAACGAGTCCGACCGGCTGTAGGCGGCGCTGTCGCGCACTCCGTCCTGCGTGATGTCACTGCCCGCCGAATAGCCGCGGAAGTTGATCGAGTCGGCGGGGGGCGAACCGCCTTCCGCCGCACCAAAGGTGATGCCGGGAACCGTCGACAGCATGTCGCGCAGCGTCAGCAGATTCTGCTGCTCGATCGTCTCGCCGGTGATGACCGTGACCGTCTGCGGCGTGTCGCGCACCGGGCGCGTCGATTTGGGCGATTCCTGCTGCGTCTGATAATGCTGCCCGGTGACGAGGATCTGCTCGCGTTCGTCGCGGCGTTCGCGTTCGGATTGCTGTTCGGAAGACGCATCGGCGCCCGCATCGGCCGCCATGGCCGCGGTGCTGATCAGGCTGCCGACGCAGGAGAGCGCCAGGAAAGTGGCGGACGTCGTTGGCTTCACGGCTTTACCCCTGTTGTTATGGACGGGGAGGCCGCTATTGCGAGTCGATCGCAGAGTCAATAATAATGAGAATTATTCGCAACAATGTCGCAACGTCATTTGATCATGCGTCAAGATCGGCAAAATCACCGTCGCTCGAGCCACCAGCTTTGGCGCCAGCCATAGGAGCTTGCGATCGCGTCGCCCGCCGCATTGGTCGCGGGTCTGAAACGAAAACGGTCCTCGATCAGGGCGCATGTCGTCCGGTCGAGCGAAGCGTCGCCGCTCGACCGGCTGACGCGGCAGCCGGTGACGCGGCCGCTGGCTTCGATGGTGAAGCGCACCTCGACTTCGCCGCCGGCTTTCGCGCGGCTGGCCTCGCGTGGATAGTCGCGGTCGCGGATCGTGCCGCTGCGCCATGCCGCCTTCGTCCCGCCGCCCGTGCCGCTTCCCGAACCCCCCGCGCCGGTTCCATCGCCGCGCCCGCCCGCGCCCGATCCCGGCCCGACCTCCGGCGTTGCGCCGGCCGATGTATCGCTTCCGGCGCCGGGGCGCGTCGCCGCCACAACGGGTGGAACGACCGGCGGAAGTTTTGGGGGCGGGGCAGTGACGGCAGCGGCCTTGGCCCGCTTGTTTGCCGCCGATGCCTTGCCGCTTGCCTTCTCGCTCGAAACCTTTGCCGGGACGGCTGGGTTGCGCGGCGGCGGGGGTGCGGGAATGGCGATTGCGGTGATGGCTTCGCTGGCTTTCCGCACGACGTCGAGGTTGAGGCCGCTGGCAACGCCGAGGCCAACGGCGACGACGGCTACCACGGCGCCGCCGCCGGACACGGCCCGCTCCCGCCCAGAAATCTGTCCCGTATAGGCCATCTCGCCGCCTCTTATCGCGCGCCGCGGCACGCAACCGACGTCCGGCTTAGAGGAATTCGTCTAGCGTGGACATGAACCGGTCGAACTGGTCGTGGTGCAGCCAGTGGCCGGCATTTTCGAATTCGATCACCTTGGCGGTGCTGAAATGGTCGAGCCGTCCATCGCGCTCGGGATTCGAGGCCCAGCTGTTCGCGCCATAAAGCAGCAGGGTCGGGCAGGTGATCGCGCCCCATAGCGCGGCAATATCGTCCTGCGGCATGTCGAAGGCGGGCCAGACGTTGAGGTAGTTGTCGAACTTCCAGCCCCACGTCCCATCCTCGTTACGGCTGATGCCATGGATCGTCAGATGGCGCGCCTGCGCCTCGGTCAAATAGCTGTTTTCGCCCATCATCCGCGTGAGCGCGTCTTCGAGCGTCGCATAGCGGCGCGGGGTGCGCCCTGCGGCCTGACGCTTGTCGTCGATCCATTTGCGGAAGCGCTCGGCATAGCCCGTCTTCGCGCGTTCAGTGATCACCTTGGGCGAGGGGCCGAGTCCTTCGATCGCTACGAGCTTGCGGACATTTTCGGGGTAAAGGCCGGTATAGCGCAGCGCGATATTGCCCCCCATCGAATGCGCGACGATCGACAAGGGGCCAAGGTCGAGCTGGTGGATCAGCTGCGCGAGATCATAGACGAAGCCGTCCATGTCGTAATTGCCGTCGGGCGACCAGGCGCTGTCGCCATGACCACGCAGATCGGGCGCGATGATGTGGTAGCGATCGCGCAGTTTTTCGGCGACCCAGTCCCAGTTGCGGCAATGGTCGCGGCCGCCGTGGATGAGCAGCAACGGCGGGGCGCCGCGGTTGCCCCAATCGACATAATGCAGCTTCAGCCGCTGCGAGATGAAGCTGTTCGAGGTGGGGCCGGCACTTGCCATCGGATCATCCTTGCTGTCTGTCTAAGGTCAGAATCCATATATTCCGCGTTCGAGGCGTCGAAATGGCGAAGATATCGGGTTCGGGTGGATGCAGCGGGTAGCATCGCTACCCGCAAGGCCGACTGGACCCGAGATCGAAGCCATTTCGACGTCCCTTCGGGATTTGATCGATTTTGCCCATGGCGTCGTCGGCAAGTCTTGAAATATTGACATATTCCTGCGCCTTGCCTCCTCGCCCTGAACAAAATCGCTTCAAACCTCGATCGCGTAATATATGGATCCTGACCTTGGGTTTCAAAAGGCGACTGGTTTCGATCCGTCAACCCCGCATCGCGCGGGTCGCCGTCAACAATCGAAGAGAGGATGAGCGCGATGTCGACATTTCGGGATAATCTGCTGGCGGGAAAGACCGCCTTTGTTGCGGGCGGGACGAGCGGCATCAATCTTGGCATCGCGAAGCGTTTCGCCGAGCTTGGCGCGAAGGTCGCGGTCGCCGGTCGCGATCCCGACAAGGCGGCGCGCGCGGCGGAAGAAATCGGCGCGGGCGCGCTCGGCCTGTCGGGCGACGTGCGCGACTATGCGGCCATCCGCGCGGTGATGGAGCGGGTCGCAGGCGACCTTGGTCCGATGGACATCGTCGTTTCGGGCGCGGCGGGCAATTTTCTCGCGCCGGTGCTCGGCATGTCCGCGAACGCCTTCCGCACCGTGATCGACATCGACCTCAACGGCACCTTCAACGTGTTCCGCGGCTGCCACGATCTGCTGGGCCGGCCGGGCGCATCGCTGATCGCGATCACGGCGGGGCAGGCGGTCAATGCCTCGGCGCTGCAGGCGCATGCCTGTGCGGCGAAGGCGGGGATCAACCAGCTGATTCGCGTCCTCGCGCTCGAATGGGGTCCCGAGGTGCGCGTCAACGGCATCTCGCCGGGACCGATCGCCGATACCGAGGGGATGAAGCGCCTCGCGCCCGATGCCGAAACGCGGGCTGCGCA
This sequence comes from Sphingopyxis italica, assembly GCF_011926545.1. Lineage (GTDB taxonomy): Bacteria > Pseudomonadota > Alphaproteobacteria > Sphingomonadales > Sphingomonadaceae > Sphingopyxis > Sphingopyxis italica. The sequence continues at coordinate 176,454 of NZ_JAATIT010000002.1, forward strand.
TTATGACCGGATCGCGATGAAGCGCTGGGGCAAGATCGAGGAAGTCGCCGAATCGGCGGTGTTCCTCTGCTCGCCGGCCGCGGGTTATATCACCGGCACGATTCTCGACTGCGACGGCGGCAGCCAGATCGGCGACGCATCGCGCGGCGACTTGGCAAAGGGAATGGCTTGAATGCAAAAACGCCGCCAACCCGTTGGGGTGGCGGCGTTTTTAATGGTGGGCGTGGCAAGGATTGAACTTGCGACCCCTGCGATGTCAACACAGTGCTCTACCACTGAGCTACACGCCCATCCCTTGGGGTGACGCGCCCCCTAAAGGCCCCGGCGCGGCTTGGCAAGCATTTCCTTAGGGGCTGCTCCGGTTGCACCGGAACAGTTCGGCACCGGCCCGCTCCCCCACCCGGCCTCCCCAACGATAGTAGCCTATGGGAGGCCGGGTGGGGGAGCGGGCCGGTGCCGACTCCGCGTGAGCGGAAAGGACTTTATTGTTGGTTCGACCGGTCCGCGCGGCCGAACAGATTGTCGACCTCGCGCACCAGATCCTTGAGGTGGAAGGGTTTCGACAGGAGCTTCGCCTGCGGCACATTTTCCTCGGCGCGCAGCGAAACCGCGGCAAAGCCGGTGATGAACATCACCTGCGTCTGCGGTGCGGCCTTTGCCGTGTGCTGGGCGAGTTCGATCCCGTCCATTTCGGGCATGACGATGTCCGACAGGAGCAGGTCGAAGGTTCCCGAATCGATATAGGGGACGGCCGCGGTGCCGCGATCGACGGCGGTGACGTGATAACCGGCGGTCGTCAGCGCCCGCGCCAGATATTCGCGCATCACATCGTCATCTTCGGCCAGCAAAATGCGTATCATGTTAAAGTCTGTTCCCTGGTCCTTCGGCGCCGCCGGTTCCGCACGGCCACGCCCTCAAATCCATATCCGATATAGCGTCAGAGATTTAACAAATTGACGCGCGACGCTGGATTCGTCGCGCTTTTTTTGCCACCCGTAAGCGATGCCGACATACAGCATCCCGCCTGCCGCCATCGCTGTCAACCGTCCCCGGGCGAGCGGGCCGGTCGTGGTTTCGGTGCCGCACGCGGGGCGCATCTATCCGCCCGAGATACTCGCCGCGGCGCGAGTCGAGCGGTCGCAGCTCGAACGGCTCGAGGATGGATGGTGCGATCTTCTCGCTGCCGAGGCGCCCGTCGCGGGGGCCACCGTCGTGCAGGCCCTGTGGGCACGCGCGGTCGCCGACCTCAATCGCGGCGAGGGGCAGATGGCGCCCGGCGAGGTCGCAATGCCGCTGCGCGCGCAGTTTTCCGCGCCGGGCCGAAAGGAACGCGCAGGGCTCGGCGTCGTGCCGACACGCCTTTTCGATTGCGGCCCGCTGTGGACGCGGCCAATCGACAGCGCGGCGCTTCACTGGCGGCTCGAATCGTTCCACCGGCCCTATCACGCCGCACTCGCCGAGGCTTTGGCGGACGTGCGGGGTCGCTTTGGTCGTGCGATCCTGATCGATCTCCATTCGATGCCTTCGATTCCGGTCGGGCAGCCGGGTCACGGCGCGCGAATCGTCGTCGGCGATCGTTTTGGCGACAGCGCGGGTGAAGGAGTGATCGATCGGGTGATGGCATCCGCGGGGCGCCTGGGTGAAGTCGTGACGCGCAACCAGCCTTATTCGGGCGGTCATATCATCCGCACGCACGGCCGGCCGAGCGATGCGATTCACGCGGTGCAAATCGAAATCGACCGCAGCCTCTATCTGACGGCCGAACGTCTGCCCGACAGGGTGCGGGTCGCTCGGCTCGCCCGCTGGTTCGCGGACCTCGTCGGCGATCTTGGAGAGACACGACCCGACGCCGAAATATTTCCGCAAGCTGCCGAATAAAAAACCACCTCGTACCGAAGTACGAGGTGGCCAGGGTCCAGGGAGGACGCGTCCGCGCCAAAGCTGACGGGACACTCGCCGCGATGGAAAGGGGGAAAACCATAGCGGCGTAGTTTGAATTTAGGGGTTTGTGCGCCAACTTACAAGAAGAGACAGTGCAGAATCTGCAATATGCAGGAAATTGGTCGGGGAGAGAGGATTCGAACCTCCGGCCCCTGCCTCCCGAAGACAGTGCTCTACCAGGCTGAGCTACTCCCCGACCGATCTGCGCGCCGACCGAGGTCGCCGCGAAGGCAGGGCGGTCCTCTAGACGCGCAATCTGCGAACTTCAAGCGTCAATCGGCACATTGAAGAGGATTGCCGGAACTAGAGCATTTCGGCAGTTCGAAAGCTGAAATGTCCATCCGCAACGAAAATCAGATGATCGACCAGATTGATGCCCAGGGTCCGCAGAAAGAGCGCGGCATTGTGAGTCGCGCTCATGTCGGCCTCGCTAGGCGCGGCGATGCCCGAGGGGTGGTTATGCGCCATCACCACCGTCCTGACCCCGCCGCCGAGCAAGGCCCGCCAGCTTCGCGGCGGGATAAGGCAGCGGCCCGTCGCATCGCCATCGACACATTCGAGGCGGACGAGGCGGTCGAACGCGTCGAATCCGACGAGAAGCAGCGTTTCGCGATGATCGTCGAACAGCGGGCGCAGCAAATGGCGCGCCACGTCATCCTCGGATCGGGACGGCACGAATCCGGCTGGTGCGGAGGGTTCCGGTTTTTTGCCGACGGGCTCGAACAGGGTCATCGCCGGACCCATGCCCTTCGGACGCGCGATTCCCAACGCCCGACTGCCCCGCATCGGAGGCTTTATAGGCGCAATCCCGCTGGTCCCTTGTCCGCGCGCGGTGCGGGGCCTAGCAATGAGAGGGCAAAGCCGGGAGCATGTCTTGTCTGATTCCATCCATTATGAACTGCAATATCTCGACCTGATGCGCCGCATCTGGGTCGAGGGCGACGAGCGCGTCGACCGCACCGGTGTTGGCACGCGGTCGCTGTTTGGCGAGACGATGCGATTTTCGCTCGCGGACGACGCGATCCCGTTGCTGACCACCAAGCGCGTCTATTGGAAAACCGCGCTGCGCGAGCTGCTGTGGTTCCTGACCGGCGACACCAATATCCGGTCGCTGGTCGCGCAGGGCGTGAAAATCTGGACCGACTGGCCGCTCGACACATATCGCCGCGAGACCGGCGAGGCGATCAGCGCCGAGGATTTCGAGGCGCGAATCATCGCGGATGAGGATTTCGCAGCGAAGTGGGGCGACCTCGGACCGGTCTATGGCTACCAGTGGGTGAACTGGCCGCGCTACGAGCCGGCGGGTGACGGGCTCTTCCGGCGCGCAAGCCAAGGGCACAACCAGATTGCGGCGCTGATCGATTCGCTGAAGAATAACCCCGGCTCGCGGCGGCACATCTTCACCGGCTGGAACGTCGCCGATCTGGATCGCATGGCACTGCCGCCGTGCCACATGACCTATCAATTCCATGTCCGCAGCGATGGCGGCCTGTCGTGCCTGCTTCTTCAGCGTTCGTGCGACCTCGGCCTCGGTTTTGCCTTCAACGTGTTCGAGGCCGCGCTACTGACGCGCCTGATTGCACAACAATGCGACCTTCGTGCACACGAACTGGTGTGGACGGGCGGCGACGTTCATCTCTACCTCAACCACGCGGAACTGGTCGAGCAGCAGTTGTCGCGCGTGCCCAGCGGCAGCCCCAAGCTGCGCATCCTGCGGCGGCCCGGCAGCATTTTCGACTATAAATTCGAGGACTTCACGGTCGAGGATTATGCCCCGCAAGCGCATATTTCCGCGCCTGTCGCGGTCTGACGGTCGCCGTTGCATTCGTATGGCGGCCGTAATAATATGTCGCCACGGTGAAATATAACTAGGCGCTGATTCGCGCTTCGAAGGACGAGGATATGCCCGAGACGCACCCCAAAAAAGATGTGGGGCGCCCGGCGAGCAATCTGCCGCCGCTGTCGCTTCACATCCCCGAACCGCGCTATCGTCCCGGCGACACGCCGGACTTCGGCGATATCGACATTCCCGCGGTCGAAGCGACCCCGCGCCCCGGCGAAGCGACCAAGCCCGATGCGATGCGCGAGTTGAGCTATGGCCTCGTCCGCGTGCTCGATTTCGACGGGCAGGCGAAGGGACAATGGGATCCGAAGCTGACTCCCGAGCGGCTGCGCATCATGCTCCGCTATATGATGCTGGTCCGTGCGTTCGACGACCGCATGTTCCGCGCCCAGCGTCAGGGCAAGACCAGCTTTTATATGAAGTGCACCGGCGAAGAGGCGACATCGGTCGCCTCGACGATGGCGCTCGATCGCGGCGACATGTGTTTCCCCAGCTATCGCCAGCAGGGTATCCTGATCGCGCGCGACTATCCGCTGATCCAGATGATGAACCAGATTTATTCGAACCGCGGCGACCATCTGCTCGGCCGCCAGTTGCCGATCATGTATTCGGCGCCCGAACATGGTTTCTTCAGCGTGTCGGGCAACCTCGCGACGCAATATCCGCAGGCGGTGGGCTGGGCGATGGCCTCGGCATCGAAGGGCGACAGCCGGATCGCGACCGTATGGTGCGGCGAGGGTTCGTCGGCCGAGGGCGACTTCCACTCGGCACTGACCTTCGCGACGGTCTACAACGCGCCGGTGATCTTCAACGTCGTCAACAACCAGTGGGCGATCTCCAGTTTCTCGGGCTTCGCGGGCAGCGAACGCACGACCTTTGCGGCGCGCGCGGTGGGCTATGGTATCGCCGGGCTGCGCATCGACGGCAACGATCCGCTCGCGGTCTACGCCGCTACGCAATGGGCGGCGGATCGCGCGCGGACGAACAACGGCCCAACGCTGATCGAGCATTTCACCTATCGCAGCGAAGGCCACAGCACGTCGGACGACCCGAGCGCCTATCGCGCCGCCGACGAAGCGACCGCCTGGCCGCTCGGCGATCCTATCGCGCGGCTCCGCCAGCATCTCGAAACGCTTGGCGAATGGGATACCGAGCGGCACGAAGCGCAGGCGAAAGAACTCGACGAGCTGGTCAAGACGACCCAGAAGCAATCGGAAAAGCTCGGCATTTTGGGCCACGGCATGCACCAGCCGTTCGAGACAATGTTCGAGGATGTATTCGAAGAGATGCCGTGGCACCTCCAGGAACAATGCGCTCAGATGCTCGCCGAGCAAGAGGCCAAGTTCGGCCCCAACTGGAAGCCCGAATGATGCCAGAATCCTCCAGTTCTGCGACCAAGACCATGAACATGATCGAGGCGATCAACAGCGCCATGGACGTCATGCTCGAACGCGACCCGAACATGGTCGTGATGGGCGAGGATGTCGGCTTTTTCGGCGGCGTCTTCCGCGCCACCGCGGGCCTACAGAAAAAGCATGGCAAGACGCGCGTGTTCGACACGCCGATCAACGAATGCGGAATCATCGGGGTCGCGGTCGGCATGGGCGCCTATGGCCTACGTCCGGTCCCCGAGATCCAGTTCGCCGATTATATCTACCCCGGGCTCGACCAGCTGGTCAGCGAAGCGGCGCGCCTGCGCTATCGTTCGGCGAACGACTATATCTGCCCGATGACGGTGCGTACTCCTTTTGGGGGAGGCATCTTCGGCGGCCAGACGCACAGCCAGTCGCCCGAAAGCATTATGACGCACATCTGCGGCGTGAAGACGGTGATCCCGTCGAACCCCTATGATGCGAAAGGCCTGCTGATCGCGGCGATCGAAGATAATGACCCCGTCGTCTTCCTCGAGCCCAAGCGCATCTACAACGGCCCGTTCAGCGGCTATTATGACCGACCGGTCGAGCCCTGGTCGAAGCATGATGCGAGCGCGGTGCCCGAGGGCTATTACCGTATCGATCTCGGTAAGGCGGCGACGGTGCGTTCGGGCGAGGCGCTCACCATCCTCGCCTATGGCACGATGGTCCATGTGACCAAGACGATCGTCGAGGAAATGGGCATCGACGCCGAAATTCTCGACCTGCGCACGCTGTTGCCGCTCGACATCGACGCGATCGAGACGTCGGTGAAGAAAACCGGCCGCTGCCTGATCATCCACGAAGCGACGCGGACCTCGGGCTTCGGTGCCGAGCTTGCGGCGCTGGTGCAGGAACGCTGCTTCTATCATCTCGAGGCGCCGGTCGAACGCGTTACCGGCTTCGACACGCCTTATCCGCATAGCCTCGAATGGGCCTATTTCCCCGGCCCGGTGCGCATCGCGACCGCGCTGACCAAGATTTTGAAGGACTGACGCCATGGCCCGTTATTCATTCCGCCTGCCCGACATCGGCGAAGGCATTGCCGAGGCCGAAATCGTTGCCTGGCATGTCAAGATCGGTGAGCGCGTCGAGGAAGACGCGCAGCTTGCCGATATGATGACCGACAAGGCGACCGTTGAAATGGAATCGCCGGTATCGGGAATCGTCGTCGAACTGGCGGGCGAGGTCGGCGACCTGATCCCGATCGGGTCGACGCTCGCGGTGATCGAGACCGATGGCGACGGTGACGGCGATGTCGAAGCGCCGCCTGCCGATACGCCGGCCGAACAGGAAATCGTGGCGGAAACGCCGGGTGCAGAGGAAGCTTCGGCGGCAGAAGTGGCCGAAAAGCCCTCTCCCCTTCAGGGGAGAGGGTTGGGAGATGGGGCCAAAGCGGCTCCTGCTCCTGCCGCTGTTCCCCTCTCCCCTGAAGGGGAGAGGGAGAGGAAGGCCGTGCTCGCATCGCCGGCCGTCCGCGCCCGCGCGAAGGACCTTGGTGTCGATCTCGGCCAGGTGCAGGCCGAGGGCGACCGCATCCGCCACGCCGATCTCGACGCCTTCCTGCGCTACAGCGGCGGGCAGGGCTATCACGCCCCAGGCGCCAGCCGCGCCCGCGCCGACCAGCCGATCAAGGTCATCGGCATGCGTCGCAAGATCGCCGAAAATATGGCGGCATCGAAGCGCGCGATTCCGCACTTTACCTATGTCGAGGAAATGGACGTCACCGCGCTCGAAGAGATGCGCGCCGATTTGAACGCCAATCGCGGCGGCCGCCCGAAACTGACGATGCTGCCCTTCCTGATCGTGGCGATCTGCCGCACGATCCCGCAATTCCCGATGATCAACGCCCGCTACGACGACGAAGGCGGCGTGGTGACGCGCTATGGCGCAGTGCATCTCGGTATGGCGACGCAGACTGACGCGGGGCTGATGGTCCCCGTAATCCGCGACGCGCAGGACAAGAATGTGTGGCAATTGGCGAGCGAGATCACGCGTCTCGCCGAAGCCGCGCGCACCGGCAAGGCGAAGGTCGAAGAACTGACCGGCGGCACGCTGACCGTCACCTCGCTCGGCCCGCTCGGCGGCATCGCCACGACCCCGGTGATCAACCGTCCCGAGGTCGCGATCATCGGTCCGAACAAGATCGTAGAGCGTCCGGTCTTCGACGGCGACGAGATTCGCCGCGCGAAACTGATGAACCTGTCGATCAGCTGCGACCACCGCGTCGTCGATGGCTGGGATGCCGCGAGCTATGTCCAGGCGCTGAAGAAGCTGGTCGAGACGCCGGTTTTGCTGTTCGCGGACTGAGTTAACCTCATCCGTTCGTGTCGAGCGAAGTCGAGACACCCAGAAGGCGCGCGCTGACGATGGGCATCTCGACTTCGCTCGATGCGAACGGGGTTGTGTTTCCTTTACAGCCCTAATCCCGCGAAACTCGTCTGGTCGAACTTCAGCTTGAAGGTCACATAGGCGCCTGAGCGTGAGAAGCGCGCGTCCTCGAAATCGCGATCGTGGAAGCCCGCGAAATTATAGCCGAAGGTGATGTTCGCGTTCGTCATCGGCGCCAGCGTCACCGTCGGCCCGCCCGCCCAGCTCACGGTATCGGCGTCGGTCCCGACGCGCATAGTACCCGAGGCGCCGACGTCGACATGCTCGCCAAGATTGAAGCGGAAGTCGGCGCCGATCAGGTTCGACCAGCCCTTCACATCGTCTGCTCCGAAGCGGTCGAAATTATAGCGCGTGCCCCAGAAGAAGCCGATTTCGGCGCGCTCGTACCAGCCTTCGCCGAACCCGCGATCGCCGAGCGGAGTCCAGTTCACCGACAGGCTGTTGAGTAGGCGTCGGCTTGTCGCGTCGCCGTCGATCATGAGCGTGCCGCCGACCGGGCCGGGCTCGCCCGCGACGGCGTCGCGTACCTTGTCCGAGCGGAATTCGCTCTTGTTGAGCCATGAAACCCGCGAATCGGCCGGACGGTGCGCCCAGCTCATCTCGAAATTGATGACCTCGGTCGTCGGCGTGGTGCCGCTGCCGCCCGCCTTGGCATAGGTGAAGAGCGCGCCGAGCGCGCGGCCTTCGCCGAGCTGGCGCAGGCCGCCGAGGGTGAGCCCGTAACGGTTGGCGAGCTCGCCATCGCGATATTCGGCTCGGCCGGTCAGCGTCCAGCGGTCGGCGCGATAGGTCGCGCCGGTGCTGATCGCGAGGAAGTCCTCGGTCAGCGTGCCGCCCGCACCAAGGAAACCGCCCGAGGCGACCGGATGCCCGGGGTTGAGCACATCGCCGGCGCGAATGCCGCCGATCGTGCGATTTCCGTCGACCGACACATCGACCGACCAGCGCTCGCCGAGCTTCAGCGACTGCGACAGGCCGTAGGCGGCGAAACTGCGCGGGCCATATTCGCCGATCTCTTGTTGGTTCGCGGTGGCGAGAAGGCGCGCGCCCGGCCAAGGCGTCAGATCGAAGCCGAGCCGGGCGGTGCGCACCTTGATCGTATCGCCGTCGGCGATCTCGTAGCTGCCGACGAGATTGACGTCGCGCGTCACCGCAAAACGCGCGCCGAGGCGATGGCGTGCCGGGAAGTCGACGCTCGCATCTTTCCCGCCCAATGCGAATTCGGTCTGCGCGTCGAGTTCGAGGCGCTTTTTGAACAGCCGCCGCGTCGCGCCCAGCTGGACGATGTTCGACCGGTTGCGCGTGCCATCGGTCAAGCGATCGTCGGCGTGGGTCAACCCGGCACGCATGACGCTGCTGCCATTATCATATTCGGCGAGCGCGCGCGCGGCACGGCGTCGCGCGCTGGTTTCGAGATAATCTTCCTGCCACGCGCTGCCGGTCACCGACAGGTTGCGGCTCACTTTCAGGCGCGCGTCGAAACCGAATTTGCGTGTGCCATTCTCGCTGCTGTTGAGCTGGCCGGTGCCGAAACCCGCTTCACGCTCACGGACGTAAGCGAGGAAGTCGGCGTTGCTGCTGTGATGCTCGGCCTCGATCAGCCATGCTTTCGCGGTGCCGCTGGCAGTCGTGCCGCCGTTGACCGCCTTGGCGTCGCTGACCGCGAGTTCGGCACGCACCTCGGTTTCGATATTGGGGCGATAGCGCGCATCGATGCCGCCGAGGTTCGTTTTCCGATTGCCATCCTCGTCGTGGACGAACGTCGCACCGACACGCAATTTTTCGTCGTTCGACTGGTAGCTCACGTGGCCGCCGGCGTTGAGCACGCGCTGGCCGACACCGTCGACCTCATATTCGGCGACGATGAATTGCGGATCGAGCGCAGAAGAACGGCTGAGCACCGGTTCGCGGAAGCGGATCGTGCCCGCCAGATAGTCGATGTCGTAATCGACATGGCGCGACAGGCTGACGCTCTCGACGATGCGTTCGCTGTGCAGCCGGTCGCGCGTTTCAATGATGATCCGCTCGCTGTTCGGCAAGATGTCCTTGGCGCCGAGCTGGTACGGGCCAGTCAGGCCATTGCCCTGAATCTCGTCACGGCGGAAGCGATAGGGGGTGTCGGCGACAAAGGCGGTCGCGGCGAGGTTGCGCCCGCGATACTCGGCCTTACCGCCGTTGAGTGCGCGCTGGTAGCGGGCGAGTTCGGGTTCCGAGATGCCGGTCTCGATATCGCCGAACATCGCATAGAATTGCGGGCGTTCGAGGCGCAGGTAGAGCTTGCGGACCGAGGCGGCGTCGTAGCGCGTCTCGTTGCGGTCGGCGTAGATGGTGTAATAGGCACGCGGATCGATCACGCCGCCGAACCGGGCGTCGTCCTTGTCCTTGTCGCTGTCATAGGCGAGCGTCATCAGCCATTTTCCGCGCACGCGGCCCTTGGCATAGAGCGCGAGGCGCGCATCGGCGTTGAGATCGTCGAGCGTTTCGGCCACCGGCTCCATCCGGTCGCCCAGCATATTATAGCCAAGCGTGCCGGCGGCAAAGCCGACGACGGTCCACGGGCGATCGCCCGGATCGAGCCAGGTTTCGATCGTTTGCTTGCGCACCACCTTGTCGTCGCGGAAGGTGAATTCCATCGCGAGCGTGCCCGACGCCGTGGTCGGTTCGAGTTCGATAGTGGCGATGCCGTCGTCGCCATCGATCTTCCACACCGGCTGCGCGCGCTCGAGGCCCGCAAGTTGGCGCGCCTGCTGCGCATCGGCTTCGACCGCGGGATAATAAGGGGCAGGGACGCTGAAATCGCCCGTCAGCCCGGCGCGGATCGGCTTGCCGTCGCGGTCGGTCAGGCGCACCGCGATCACCGGGCGCGTGACGCCATCGGCGACCAGAATCGACTTTTCGCGGATCAGCGACGCGCGCATCGGGGTGATCGAATAATGGACGTCCCGCTCTAGCGTTTTGATCGTGGCGCCATTCGCATCCTTCACCTCGGCGACGAGGCGGTTTTCGCCTTCGCGAATTTCGAGCCCGCGCCACAGGCTGACCGCGACGCCGCCGTCGGGCGACTTGCTCACGCCTTCGAAGGTCAGTGCGTCGGCGGGCTTGCCGTTGACACGAAGCGAGACAGTCTGGCCGGGGGCGTGCTTCACGGCCGCCCGGATCGCCTTGGCACGCGGGTTATGGTCGATGTCGGGGAAGAGCCAGCCGATGCCCGGTTCCTGTCCCGCGAGCCAGTCGCGGCCGGTGCCGGCGGCTTCGGGATCGGACAGCACCTTCCGCGCTTCGACCGCGACGAGGTTCGGCGCCGCGCGCGGTGCGCTTGCGACGGCGCGGAAATCGGCGCGCTTCAGCGCACCACCGCGGCCTTCGACGAAGCGCGAGATCGCGCTGCCCGCGCTCTGCGTCGAACGCGCGCAGTCGATCGCTTCGCGGTCGAGTGGCAGCGTCGAAGGATCGATCTGCACGACATGCAGGCCCGGCCGCACGCCCTCGAAATGATAGCGGCCATCCTCGTCGGTGACGGTGTAGCTGCCGTCCTGCAGCATCACGCGGATGCCCATGATACCGTCCGCCTTGCCCGGATCGACGCTGCAACCGCCATCGACGATGCGGCCGATGATGGTCATGCGATCACCGAGCTGGTCGCGTTTGATCGCAATCGTCGCTTCGGCGATGTTGCTCGTCGACCCGCGGTTATCGGTCGCGCTCGCACGGTTGAGCGCATTGCCCGGCTGCGCCGACACGATCACTTCGGCCAGATAGGTGAGGAGAACCGAGCGCGCCGCCGCGATGCCGGGCAGGGTGACCGCGAATTCCCGGCCGTTGGATTGGACGGCGGCGTCGACGCGCACGCCATCGACACGCACCGTATCGGCGCGAAGGCGCATACCGGCGGGCAGCAGATCGCGCACGGTCACTGCGCCGGTGCCCCGGCGTGTGTCACGGTTTGCGACCTCGATACGATACTGGATCACGTCGCCAGGCACCGCGACCTGCGTCGAGGTCGTCTTGCGCAGGACCAGCGGCAGCCCGGGCTGGTCGACCGGAATGTCGACGCGCACGGGAGCGGGGCTGTTCAGCGTGAAGGGGCTGCCATAGCTCGCGCCGGTGATCTCGAACGGCTGGCCGTCGTCGGGGCGACGGAGGCCCGCGAGGTCGGCCGCGCTCGATTTCGACGGCGCGGTATAGGGCGCGGGCGGCACGACGATCAGTCGATAGGTTCCCGGCGCGAGGAAGGGAAAGCGATAATCGCCCGGCGGGAAGTTGTACGTCGTTCCGCCCGCATCGGTGACGCTCTGGCCGGTGACGACGCTCGACGGATAGGCCGAGACACCATCGTCGCCGAACACCTGCGCGGGTTGGCCGGTCGCGGCGTCGACGATCGTGACGCGGCTGCCGGGCACGGGGGCGCCGTCGCCACTATCGAACACGATGCCGAACGGATCGACAAGGAAGTTGATCGTCGCGAGCGCGACGAGGCTGGCGTTTGCCTGGTCGGTGACGCGTAGCGTCAGCGGGGCCCCCGGATTGACCGACAGGCGGCAATCGCCCTGCGTCACGGCAGGCGGAACGCCGATCGTATTGATGATGCCGACGAATTCGCCGCTGTCGTTGGCGGTCTCGGTCAGTATAATCTGCTCGCGGTCGCCGTTTTCGAGTTCGAGGGCGACGGTCAGCGTGTCACGCTGCTGCGGATCGGCGTTGGCCGATGCGAGCGTGACCCCGACGACGAGAGCTTCGCCGGCGCGGAAATTGTCGGTGCTTTGCAGCGAGGCCGGAGCGGTCGAGATGCCTTCATACACGCCGCCGAGCGGGATCGTGCTGCTAGCGCTGCGCGTCGCCGCGCGGGTGCAGCCCGTCGGTGCCAGCGCGACCGATTTGTCGCCGCCGCCGTTTATCAGGCGATAGGTTGCGATCACCGGCGCCGCCGCCGGACGCGGCGTGACGGTCACATCGACGCGGTTCGACAGCGCCTGACCGGGTTGCCCGTCGTGCGTCCACTGCGCCGAAGCGGTGTTCGTGATAACCTGCGCGCGCGCCGTCGGTATCGCGGGCATTGCTGCCGCGACCAGAGCGGTCACGAGGCCGGAAAAGGTCATGCGGAATGCCATGCAAGCCCCGAAGGGAACCGCGGACGCCGGTTTACGCCGGAACGCCCGCTGCCCCGTTCGTCACTCGATCAGTTGACGGTCGCGCGGAAAACGAGCGTGCTGGCGGTGCCCGCGGCGATCGAGGCGATCGTGCCCGACACGTTCGGCGCCGCGTAACCGCCGCCCGCCGCGCCGTTGAAATCGCATGTCCCGCCGGTGACGGTGCCGCCCAGCAGGATCGAACCCGCATTGAACGTCAGCTGGCCCGGAACCGGGTCGGTGATCACCACCGACGTCGCCGCGGCGCTGCCGCTATTGGCGACCGCGATGCAATATTCGATAACCGCGCCCGGGATCAGTTTCGGATTGCTCGTCGCGTTGACGGGGTCCGAGATGATGCGGCTGGTCTTGGTGACCGCCAATGTCGCCGTCTGCACCGTGTAATCGTCATTGTCGCTGTGCGACCCGTCGCGCGCCGCATCGCCGGCGGCGCCGGCCGTGACGTCGGCGAAGACCGTGTCCTTGCCGGCGGTGTTCGCGCCGGTGGTTTCGGTGATCGCTCCGCCCTGGGTGCCGATCAGGCCCCCTTCGCGCGCCGTGGCGCGTAGCGCCACCCCGGCGACCGCATTGTTCGCGAGGCCCGCCGGAATATCGGCAACGACGAACAGGCGGACCGCCGTATCGACGACGAGTTCGTCGATATAGCCCGTGATCATCGTATCGCCCGCGTCCCAGCCGCCGATCGTGCCCGATGAGCTATTGTCGCGATAGATGCGGACGTTATTGGCGTTGAAGCTGTCGGTGCCGCCGTGCGATGCGGTGCCGCCGGCAATTTGTGTCGCCGTCAGCGCGAAGTCGAGCGTCTCGTTCGACATGTTGGTCAACTGGAAGGTCGTGACGGCATTCGCCTGTCCGGGTACGACGGGCGTCGTGAGATCGGCGACTTCCTCGACGAGCAGGTTGATCTTGCGGTCGACGGTGAAATTATTCGACGCCGACTGCTGGCCCTGCGCGACGCCACCGACCTGATAGTCGACGGTGGCGGTATTGGTGATCGTGGTGCCCGCGGTCGTGCCAGCGGCAAAGGCCGGCGCGGCGGCGACGCTCGAAAGCGCCGTCAGACCGATGGCACCCATATAAGTCAGCTTGCTGGTCATAGCTGAGCTCCTGGGCTTTATGTGGCCGCCGTTTCCCCACCGCTGGCGACCGTCAAGCGGTTTTATTTCACTTCGTTATTTGACAACTCCCCGAAACATGAGCTTGCCCGTGCCGCCGACCGGGATCGGATTCTGGAAAGCCCAGCGAATGTGTGTCACGTCGGCGGGCTGCGCCGCGCGGCGCGTGCCGCCCTCCATCGGAACGCTGAGGTCGGAAAGCAGTCCCCACTGCTTGCCGCCGTCGATCGAGACGAATGGCCGCGTATCGCCCGCGTCCGCGAAGCGAACCGCCGAAGGCATCGGGTTGGTGATCACGAATTTGTCGGCCGGCTGCGCGCCGGCGTTGCGATAGTTGAGCACGAAGACGAGCCGGTCGCCGGGAACGACGACCTTCGGTTCTTCGAGCAATATGCGTTGCTTGCCCTCGGCGTCGGTCAAGACGCGCTCGACGAACACATGATTGTCGAGCGCGACCTGGTTCGCGGCGAACGCCGGACCGGGTATCAGCGCGGCGAGCAGAAGGAAAAGGACGGTGCGCATGGGCATCTCCATCAATCGATCGTGGTGCGGAAGGTGACGGTGCGGGTCTGGCCGCCGGCAACGGTGCCAAGCGCGACATTGATCCGCGTGCCGTTGTAATTGCCCGCGTCGGCATCGGCGGCGTCGGTGAGCGCGCTGCCGCCGAGCGTGATCGAGCCCGGGGCGTAACTGGTGTCCGCCGGAATATCGTCGGTGATCGCAAGGCCGCCGACCGAACCGCTGCCCGCGACGGTGGCGACGATCGTGTAGGTGATCGTCGCACCCGGGATCGGGTCGGCGGTGCTCAGCGAATTGGTCACGACGGCCGATTTGACGAGCGTCACGGTCGCGGCCGAGACGACGAAAGTGCCCGCATCCTGCCCGTCGGCGCCGGTCGAGCCGACGACCGCGTCGCCGCCGCCTTCGCCTTGTCCCGCAAAGCTGTCGCCGGGGTCGCCGGTCCCGGTCTTCGCCGCCGCAACGAGGCTGACGATGCCGCGATTCCCGTCGGCGACGCTTCCCGGTGTCGTTGCGAGAACGAAGACGGTGACGCCTTGATCGGGGTTGAGCGACGGATCGTTGGCGCCCGGGGTATAAAGCGTGTCGGTGCCGGCGTCGAAGAGGCCGTCGCCATTGTCGAGATAGATTTGGGTGACGACGGGGTCGTAATTGTCGCCGCCGGCGTTGGCTATCGTCGTCAGGCCAAAAGCCTCGACGCCGTTGCCGTTGTTCGTGACCGAGAAGGTCAGCACCTGCGAAGTCGCGCCGGGCGTCGTCGGGACGTCGCCCGGGTTGCTCGAATCGACGGTGACGTCGAGCAGTTCGTCGACGAGCAAATCGACGCGGTTCGAATCGACTGTCGTCGTGCCGGCGCCGGTATCGAAGCTCGCGCTCGCCGTGTTGCTGATGGTGGATCCGGCGCGCGTGCCGGCGGCTTCGGCCTGCATCGGCAGCGCGAGCGCGGCGAGCAAGGCAATGGTCGAACAAGAGGGAAGAAGCCGATGCTTCGCGCCCCCCACAGGCGCTATCATCATCACTTTGACTCCGAATAGGTTGGTCCTTGGAGCCGTCTCTCGTGGATAAAGGGTAATTTCTGGTTAAAATGCAGGTAGAAGAGCGCGTTTTGCTCCAAATGGGGACAGACCCCGACTTTGCTCCGCGCGAAACGGGGCGGCTGGCGCGGCAAGTAAAGCGCGCGTAAGGTGAGGCGGTTAACAAGGAGAAGCGGGGTGGCGGAGGACCGGGGCAGCAAGGATGTGCGTCCGCCGCGCGTCAATCCGCTGCACCAGATCGAGATCGACGATTTTCGCCGCGATCGGCTGCTTGCCGCGCTCGCGCTGATCCTCGGCGCCGCCTTTTGCCTCGGTCTGCCCTTTGCTCTGCAAGCCGGCGCCGAATTCTTCCTGCCGCTCACCGCTGCGATCGTTATCGCGATCGCGCTCGTGCCGCTGCTCGAATGGCTCGAACGTCGCGGCCTGCCTTCGGCGCTCGCGGCGTTCTTTGCGCTCGTGACCTTTCTCGCGATCATCAACGCGGCGCTCGCGATCATCGTCGTGCCGGCGACGGGCTGGTTCGCGCGCATTCCCGAATCGATCCCGCGCATCCAGAGCAATCTGGCGCCGCTCATCGACTTTTATTCGACGCTGCAACGCTTCGTCGACCGCACGCTGATGTCGGTAGCGAGCGGGACCGAAGCGACCGCGCAGGCCGTCGCCGCGACCGCTCCGACATCGGTGGTCGACTATTTCATCACGTCGGCGCCCTCGGCGGCGATCCAGCTGTTCTTTGCGGTGCTCGTCATCTTCTTCTTTCTCGCAGGCTGGACGCGGCTGCGCAAAGGCACGATTCGCCGGCGCGGCAGCTTCGACGGGGCGATGCAGACCGCGCGCGTGATCCAGAATGTCGTCGACGCGACCGCCGACTATCTGGCGACGATCACGATGATCAACGCCATTCTCGGGCTCTCGGTCGCGCTGCTGCTGTGGGCGCTCGGCATGCCGTCGCCCTTCATGTGGGGCGGGATCGTCAGCATCTGCAATTTCGTGCCCTATCTGGGGCCGATCGTCGCTGCGGTGCTGCTGGGGCTGGGCGGCCTGATGACCTTCGACGCGGTCGGGCTCGCGCTGCTGCCCGCGCTGATCTTCATCGGCGTGCATCTGGTCGAGGCGAATCTGATCACGCCTCTGGTGCTCGGCAAGCGGCTCACGATCAATCCGCTGCTCATTCTCGTGTCGCTGAGCTTCTGGGGATGGGTTTGGGGAACGCCGGGGGCGCTGCTCGCGGTTCCCTTGCTGCTGATCTTGCAGACCGTGCTCGCGTCGACCGGAACGCCCGATCTCGCGGGTTTCCTGTTCGAGCATGGCACGCTGACCACCACCGATGAGGTGCGCGACCGATTAAATCGCACGCAGGATGAAAGCGACGGTTGACAGGCCGGGGCGGGCGCCATATTGGCGCGGCTCCCAAGCGCACGCGGGTGTAGCTCAGTTGGTTAGAGTGCCGGCCTGTCACGCCGGAGGTCGCGGGTTCGAGCCCCGTCACTCGCGCCATTCCTCGTCTTTTCGGACGGAATGGTCACCGCAGCTTGGGATTTTCCATCACTGGAAATCATGGATTGGCGCCGCTCTTTAGCGGCGCCAAGTCCCCAGTTCCATCCAGCGCAGCAGCGGCTTCAGCGGCGCGATCCACACGATCCCCGCCACGAGATAGAAAACCGCCTGCACCAGCACCGGCCAGGTGCCGACCCATGGCGAAAGGCTGGCGACGATCGCGGTCCAGCCGCCGATCAGCGCGAGGATCAGGAACATGCCCGCGGGCTTGCGCCAGCTCGGTTGGGGATTGCCGTTGAACCGATCTTGGCTGTCCTGATTCACAAACGATCTCCGCAAAGGATGAATTCTTGTTCGGTCAAAATCGCGTCGAGCGCGATGTCGGTCGATTCGCGCGGGGTAGCGTCGATTTCCTGTACCGACCAGCCGATACCGATGCGCAGCGCGCCGGAATGCGCAGCGAAATAGCGGTCATAGTGCCCGCCGCCCTGGCCGATGCGGCCGCCCTTGCGGTCGAACCCGACGAGCGGGCAGAAAATGATGTCGGGTGTCACCAGAGCTGCATGATCTGCCGGCTGCTGCGTGCTCCAAGGCCCTTTTTCCAACGGCTCGCCCGGTCGCCAGCGACGAAAGTCCATCGCGTCGATGCGCGCGGCATGGTGGGGCAGGGCGAGCGCGCCCGCCTCGGCCACGCCGGCGAACATCGGCAGGATATCGGGCTCGTCGCCCCACGCGACATAGGCTCCGACGACGGCATGACCGGCGAGCCGCTCGGAAAGCGGCGCGGGCAGGGCGCGGAAAGCGGCCAGTTGCGCCATGCCGTCGAGATTGGCGGCGAAATGCTTGCGCCGAAAGCGCAGTTTCTCGCGCAATCTCTGCTTTTGTTGGACCAGATCGGCGGACAAGTCGGTCATCGCCTCCTCTGGGCTCTGGACATCCGCGGGTCGGTTGGCGGGACCGCCGAGGTCGTTTGCTGGAAAGTCCTCTGACGCCAGTAACGTCAGGTGGGGACCATGTACGTCGGACCAGGGTCCGGGCAGGGACAGCCCCCTAGGATGATGTATCGCCTCAGGGATTTTCGCAAAAGCTCGTGCCGGGCAGTACCCGCCACCTTTTATATAGGCGCGCGGACCCGCATCCTCAAGGGAGTTGCTCGACTTTTGCTGCGAGGATTTCGATGCGGTCGGCGATCTGCAACAGCGCGCGATCGTTCGGCGAGCCGGGCGAAGGAGCCGCGGGTGCCGTATTTTGCCGCGCCGCTTCCAGTGCCTTGATCGCTTCCTGCTCGCGCGCGATGGCTGCCTTCAATTCGTCGCGCGCCTGCGCCTCGCGGCTCTCGGCGAGCGCAATCGCCGCGCGCAGCGAGTCGGACTGCGGTTCGGTCTTTTCGACCTTGCCGCGTGCTTCCTGCATCTCGTCGGCGAGCATGAGCGCCGCGAACAGCAATTGGCGAGTCTCGGTCCCGCCCGGCATCGTGCGGACCTTTTCGTCGACGACCGATGCCAGCTGGGCCAGCTGCGCTTCCTGCCCGTCGGCGCAGTGGACGTCATAAGGACGGCCCGCGATGGTCAGTTTGACGTCAGCCACGGTCGGCCTCCGCGATCAGCCGGTCGAGCTCGCCGATAACGGCTGCAACCTCCGCCTTCAGCGCCGATTGGTCGGCGGGGGGGGCGGCGGCGGTGAGTGTGGGGGCGGGTGCGGGACGGTTCGCCCGGTCGGCCAAGGCCTTTTCGATGCGGCTCAGTGCGCGTTCGATGCGGCCGATGGCCAGGCTGGATTCGTCGAGATCGAGTTCCATGACCAAGGGTTAGCAGCGCGGGCGGAGGCGCGCAATCGCCTCTCCTCACCGAAATGCGCGTGAATTTGTGCCGCAAGCGGTTGACTCCTGACCCTGCCCCCGCAAAGGGCTGTCCCCACCGAATCCGGTCATCTTCACATCCTTTCCCGGGGGACATATGACACTGCCCGAACGTCAGCTCGCCAACGCGATCCGCGCGCTTGCGATGGACGCCGTACAGGCCGCAAACAGCGGCCATCCCGGGATGCCGATGGGCATGGCCGACGTCGCCACCGTGCTTTATTCGGACTATCTGAAGTTCGATCCGAGCGATCCGAAATGGCCCGATCGCGACCGATTCGTCCTTTCGGCGGGGCATGGTTCGATGCTCGCCTATGCGACGCTGCATCTGGCAGGCTATGCGCGGCCGACGCTGGGGGACATCCGCAATTTTCGTCAGCTGAACAGCCCGTGCGCGGGGCATCCCGAGAATTTCGAGCTCGACGGTGTCGAGACGACGACGGGGCCGCTGGGGCAGGGGCTCGCGACCGCGGTCGGGATGGCGATTGCCGAGCGGCATCTGAATGCGGTCTATGGCGACGATCTTGTCGATCATCGCACATATGTCGTTGCGGGCGATGGGTGCCTGATGGAGGGCATCAACCACGAAGCCATTGGTTTAGCTGGACATTTGCAGCTCGGCCGGCTGACATTGCTGTGGGACGACAACAAGATCACGATCGACGGGTCGACCGACCTGTCGACGAGCGAGGATATCGCGGCGCGTTATGCCGCGACGGGCTGGCATGTCGAAAGCTGCGACGGCCACGATCCCGCCGACATTCGCCGCGCGCTCGATGCCGCGCTCGCCGATCCGCGCCCGTCGCTGATCGCGTGCCGCACGATCATCGGGTTCGGTGCGCCGAACAAGCAGGGCACGTCGGCGACGCACGGCGCCCCGCTCGGCGCCGACGAGATCGCCGCAGCGCGGATCGAGCTGGGCTGGACCGCCGAGCCGTTCGTCATTCCCGCCGATATCGCATCGGCTTGGGCGGCCTTTGGCGAGAAGGGCAAAGCACTTCATGCCGAATGGAATGATCGCCTCGCAAATAGCGAAAAGAAAAGCGATTTCGAAGCTCGCCTGAGCGGCAAGATCGTTCCGGGCGATGCGTTCAAGGCCTATCTCGACGGGCTCGTCGCCGAACCGCCGAAGGTCGCGACGCGCAAGGCTTCGGAAAACACGCTCGGCGCCTTGACCGCCGATATTGCGGCGCTTGTCGGCGGCAGCGCCGACCTGACGGGTTCGAACAATACTAAAACCTCGTCGACCAAGCCGCTGACGAAAGACGATTATTCGGGCCGCTACATCTATTATGGCATCCGCGAATTCGGCATGGCGGCGGCGATGAACGGCATGGCGCTGCACGGCGGCATCGTGCCCTATGGCGGCACCTTCCTGGTGTTCGCCGACTATTGCCGCGCCGCGATCCGCCTGTCGGCGCTCCAGCAGCAGCGCGTCGTCTATGTGATGACGCACGACAGCATCGGGCTGGGCGAGGACGGCCCGACGCATCAGCCGATCGAGCATCTCCAGTCGCTGCGCGCGATGCCGAACCTACTCGTCATGCGCCCCGCCGACGCGGTCGAAACCGCCGAATGCTGGGCGCTCGCTTTGGCGCAGGAAAGCCGGCCGTCGCTGCTCGCGCTGACCCGCCAGAACCTCCCGCCGCTACGCCATGACGTCACCGAAAATCTTTGCGCCAAAGGCGGTTACCGCCTGCGCGATGCCGCGGCGGCGCGCAAGGTCGTGCTCGTCGCAACGGGCTCCGAAGTGTCGCTCGCGATGGACGTCGCCGACAAGCTCGAGGATGCCGGCCACGGCGCCGACGTCGTCTCGATGGTCTCGACCGAACTCTTTGACGAACAGGACGCCGCCTATCAGGCCGATATCCTGCCCGACGATGCGCTGATCGTGTCGATCGAGGCAGGCACGACCTTTGGCTGGGAACGCTATACCGGCCGCCACGGCCTGCGCTTCGGCATCGACAGCTTCGGCGCTTCGGCGCCGATTGAAGACCTATTCAAGCATTTCGGCCTTACCGCCGATGCTATCGCACCCCAGATATTGTCAAAGCTCGGCAACTAAGGACCAGCTTCTCCCACGCAGAAAGGATTTTTCGACATGGCAGTGAAGGTTGCAATCAACGGTTTCGGACGCATCGGCCGCAATGTGGCGCGCGCGATTCTGGAGCGTAGCGATCACGATCTCGAACTGGTGTCGATCAACGACCTCGGCGATGCCAAGGCCAATGCCCGCCTGCTTCGCCATGACTCGGTGCATGGCGCGTTCAACGGTAGCGTCGAAGTCGACGGCAACGACCTGATCATCAACGGCAAGCGCATCCAGGTCACCGCCGAGCGCGACCCCGCCGCTCTGCCGCACGCCGCGAACGGCATCGATATCGTGATGGAATGCACCGGCTTCTTCACCAACAAGGCCGGCGGCCAGAAGCATCTCGACGCGGGCGCCAAGCGCGTGCTGATCTCGGCCCCCGCTAAGGAAGTCGACCTGACCGTCGTCTATGGCGTCAACGACGACAAGATCACTGCCGATCACCTCATCATCTCGAATGCGTCGTGCACCACCAACTGCCTCGCTCCCTTCGCCAAGGTGCTGCACGAGGCGATCGGCATCGAACGCGGCCTGATGACCACGATCCACGCCTATACCAACGACCAGAAAATCCTCGACCAGATCCACGACGATCCGCGCCGCGCCCGCGCCGCCGCGATGTCGATGATCCCGACCTCCACCGGTGCGGCGGTTGCCGTCGGCCTGGTGCTGCCCGAGCTGAAGGGCAAGCTCGACGGTTCGTCGATCCGCGTTCCGACGCCGAATGTGTCGGTCGTCGACCTCACCTTCACGCCGCTGCGCGACACCACCAAGGAAGAAGTCAACGCGGTGCTCAAGGCTGCGGCCGAAGGCCCGCTGAAGGGCGTACTCGGCTATACCGAAGAGCCGCTGGTTTCGATCGACTTCAACCATGAGCCGGCGAGCTCGACGATCGACAGCCTCGAAACTTCGGTGATCGACGGCAAACTGGTGCGCGTGCTCAGCTGGTACGACAATGAGTGGGGTTTCTCGAACCGCATGATCGACACGGCGGGTGTGGTCGCCAAGTTTCTGTAATCTAAACCCGTTCGGACTGAGCTTGTCGAAGTCCTGTCCTTCTTGAAGGAAAGAGCGGCCCTTCGACAGGCTCAGGGCGAGCGGAGATATTTATGACTGGCTTTCGAACCCTCGACGATATCGGTGACGTCACTGGCAAGCGCGTGCTCGTGCGCGTCGACCTCAACGTCCCGATGTTCGAAGGCGCGGTCAGCGACGCGACGCGGATCCAGGCGGCGATGCCGACGATCCGCGAACTGTCGGACAAGGGCGCGATCGTCCTGCTGCTCGCGCATTTCGGGCGGCCGAAGGGCGCGAAGAACCCGACGCAGTCGCTCAGCCTGGTCATGGGCGGCGTCGAGGACGTCCTCGGCCATTCGGTGATGTTCATCCCCGAAGCGGTGGGTGAGGGCGCCAAGGCGGGTGTCGCGGTGCTTGCCGCGGGCGACGTCGCGGTGCTCGAAAATACGCGCTTCTATCCCGGCGAGGAAAAGAACGACCCCGCTTTTGCCGACGCGCTCGCCGAAATCGGCGACCTGTACGTCAACGATGCCTTTTCAGCGGCGCACCGCGCGCATGGCTCGACCGAGGGCGTCGCGCGCCGTTTGCCGGCCTATGCGGGCCGCGCCATGGAGGCCGAACTGAAGGCGCTCGACGCCGCGCTCGGCAATCCCGCGCATCCGGTGGCGGCGGTCGTCGGCGGCGCGAAAGTGTCGAGCAAGATCGACGTGCTGCGTCATCTGGTGAGCAAGGTCGATCATCTGATCATCGGCGGCGGCATGGCGAACACCTTCCTCGCCGCGCGCGGGGTCGATGTCGGCAAGTCGCTCTGCGAACATGATCTGGTCGACACCGCCAACGCGATCTTCGACGCGGCGGATGCGGCGGGCTGCACGATCCATCTTCCCTATGACGTCGTGGTGTCGAAACAGTTCGCGCCCAACCCCCCGACGCGAACGGTCAATGTGCATGAGGTCGCGGCGGACGAGATGATCCTCGACGTCGGTCCCGCAGCGGTCGAGGCGCTCGCCGACGTGCTCAAAAATTGCCGAACTTTGGTGTGGAACGGCCCGCTCGGCGCGTTCGAGACGCCGCCTTTCGACACCGCGACCGTCGCGCTCGCCAAGACCGCCGCGGCGCTGACGCGCGAGGGCTCGCTGATCTCGGTCGCTGGCGGCGGCGATACCGTGGCGGCGCTCAACCATGCCGGGGTTGCCGGCGACTTCACTTTCGTTTCGACCGCCGGCGGCGCCTTCCTCGAATGGATGGAAGGCAAAGCGTTGCCGGGCGTCGACGCGCTGAAGGCGTAGAACTTCCGCCCGCGTTGCATCCGGCCCAAGGGGTCGCTATGGGCACCGCCACATACGTATGCAAACCACCGGAGATCCTATGACCACCGTCCATGCCGCCATGCTCGACCAGATCAAATCGGGACAGGGTTTTATCGCCGCGCTCGACCAGAGCGGCGGTTCGACGCCCAAGGCATTGAAGGGTTACGGGATCGAAGCCGACGCTTTCGCGAACGACGAGGAAATGTTCGGCCTGATCCACGACATGCGCAGCCGCATCGTCACCGCGCCCTGCTTCAATGGCGAGAAGGTGATCGGCGCGATCCTGTTCGAGCGCACGATGGACGGCGAGGCGGGCGGCAAGCCCGTTCCCGCGCTTTTGTGGGAACGCGGTGTGGTGCCGTTCCTTAAAGTGGACAAGGGTCTCGAGGATGAAGCCGATGGCGTCCAGTTGATGAAGGCCAATCCCGGCCTCGACGATCTGTGCGTCCGCGCGGTCGCCAAGGGCGTGTTCGGCACCAAGATGCGCAGCGTCGTCAACCTCGCGAATCCTGCAGGCATCAAGGCGATCGTCAAACAGCAGTTCGCCGAAGCCGCGCGCATCGCGGCGCACGGGCTGGTGCCGATCATCGAACCCGAAGTGAATATCAAGAGCGCCGAGCGCGACGCCGCGGATCGGCTGCTGCTGAAAGAAACGCTGGCGGCGCTCGACGCCTGGACCGGTGCGCCGGTGATGCTGAAATTGTCGCTGCCGACCGAAGCCGGCCTGTTCCAGCCGCTCGTCGATCATCCGAAAGTGCTGCGCGTCGTCGCGCTGTCGGGGGGCTTTGCGCGGCCCGAGGCGTGCGTCGAACTGGCCAAGAATCCGGGCATCATCGCGAGCTTCAGCCGCGCTTTGCTCGAGGATTTGCGCCATAAGATGAGCGATGACGAGTTCAACGCGTCACTCGGCGGCGCGATCAGCGAAATTCACGCGGCCTCTGTGGCCTGAAGTGATGGGAGAGAGGTGGCAAGCCGTCGACGATTATATCGCCGGCAAATTGCTGGACGCGGATGACGCGCTTGCCACCACCCTCGCGAACAACGCCGCGCAAGGCCTGCCGCCGATCGACGTGTCGGCGGCGCAGGGCAAGATGCTGTTCCTGCTCGCGCAGATGGCGGGAGCGAGGCGTATCCTCGAAATCGGGACGCTCGGCGGCTATTCTACGATCTGGCTGGCGCGCGCGCTGCCCGAAGGCGGATCACTGGTAACGCTCGAACTCGAAGCGCATCACGCCGCGGTCGCGCGCAAAAATCTGGAAAATGCGGGGCTTTCGGAGCAAGTCGATATCCGCGTGGGTCCCGCGGCCGACAGCCTCGCCGCGATGACCGGCGAGGCGCCCTTCGATTTCGTCTTCGTCGACGCCGACAAGCAGAGTAACGCCCATTATGTCGAGGAAGCGATCCGGCTCGGGCGTTCCGGCACGACGATCATCGTCGACAATGTCGTGCGCGAGGGCGGGGTGCTGGAAACGGACAGCGAGGACGAACGCATCATCGGCACGCGCGCGCTGTTCGACATGCTGAGCGGCGACCCGCGGCTCGACGCGACCGCGGTGCAGACGGTCGGCGCGAAGAAATGGGACGGGTTCGTGCTCGCGCGGGTGCTTTAGAGCCCGCCCGCGAAGCGGAACGAGAAGCGATAATCCGACGGCTTGATCGTCACATTGGTCATCTTTTCGGGACGCACCGATTCGAGGGTGAATTTGCCATCGGCGAGCTGCGTCTCTTCGCCCAGCGTGACTTCGAACGGCTGCTTCTCGCCATTGCCGCGCAGCCACAGCATCTTCACCCGCACGCGCCCGGCCCAGACGCAGCGCGCGTTCATCGGGCAGCGGCTGTCCTCGACCACCTCGACCGGCTGGACGAGCGGGCCGTCGACATAGGCTTTCTGACCGAGCGCGACGTCGCTGCCGCCCGGAAGGGGTGCGCCGGCGGTCGTCGCGCACGCCGAAAGGGCAAATGCGGCGGATAGGGTCAGGATCGCTAGGGACTTGTTCTGCATTTGCCCGTCTGTGACCGCGCCGCTATGAACGCGCCATGAAAACACCGACCTGCCAACTTTACCTGATTTCGCCGATCGACGTCGGCGGCGATTTTCCCGGCCAGCTTGCCGAAGCGCTGGGCGCCGGACCGGTCGCGGCGTTCCAGTTTCGCGTCAAGGATATCGACCAGCACGCGGCGGCGCGGCTTGCGGAGCCGCTGCAAGCCCTCTGCGCGGCGCATGACGTGGCGTTTATCGTCAACGACGATGTCGCGCTCGCGAAGCGGCTGGGCGCCGATGGCGTGCATCTGGGGCAGGGCGATGGCGATCCCAGGGAAGCGCGCCGCCTGCTGGGCCCGCAGGCGCAGATCGGCGTGACGTGTCACGCGAGCCGGCACCTTGCCATGGAAGCGGGCGAGGCGGGGGCGGACTATGTCGCTTTCGGAGCCTTTTATCCGACGACGACCAAGGTGGTCGAGCATCACGCCGATCCCGAAATTCTCACATGGTGGCAGGGTATGTTCGAGCTGCCCTGCGTTGCGATCGGCGGGATCACCGTCGATAACGCGCGCACGTTGATCGAGGCGGGGGCGGATTTTCTTGCCGTCGCCGGCGGGGTTTGGGCGCATCCCGAAGGTCCCGCGACGGCGGTGCGGGCGTTCGGCGCTCTCTTGAACGATCAGCCCGCCGGATAATCGCGTCCGGGCGTCCGCGGCTCCTTTTCGGGCGCAGAAGGCGCCGCCGCATCCTTGCGCCAGCCAAAGAGGCCGGCGCAAGGCGCCCCGCGCGACGAAGTTGCTGCGTTGCCGCGAGGGAGCGGCGGGGTAGGGCCCGAACGATCGATATTCATCATGGCCGCCGATATGGCATTGATGTCGTGCGTCCTATTGGATCGATGCGACAAATCGGTTTCGCTTCGTCGCCTTTTCGCTTGCGTGAAATGCGGCGTGCCGCAACACAGCGGGCGGGGAGAAATTTATGGCCGAAACCACCGCAGCGCCGACGTCACGCGGGCGCGAACTGACGATCCGGGCTGTTTTGCTCGGCGGGCTGCTGACTTTGGCGTTCACCGCGGCGAACGTCTATCTGGGGCTGAAGGTCGGGCTGACCTTCGCGACCTCGATCCCCGCGGCGGTGATCTCGATGGCGCTGCTGCGCTATATGGCCGGATCGACGATCCTCGAGAATAATATCGTCCAGACGATCGCGAGCGCTGCGGGCACGCTGGCGGCGATCATCTTCGTGCTGCCGGGGCTTGTCATGGTCGGTTACTGGCAGGGCTTCCCGCTGCTCGAGACGACCGCGATCACGATGCTCGGCGGGATATTGGGGGTGTTGTTCTCGGTGCCGCTGCGCCGCGCGCTCGTCGTCGATTCGGATCTGCCCTATCCCGAAGGGCGGGCGGCGGCCGAAGTGTTGCAGGTCGGCGCGGCGAGCGCCGAAGGGGCCGAGGAGAACAAGGCGGGGCTGTCGGCGCTCTTGTGGAACAGCCTCGTCGCGGCGGGGTTCATGCTGCTCACGCAGATGAAGCTCGCGGGCGCCGAGGTCGCGCGCTGGTTCGCGGTCGGCAGCGGCGCCACCGGCGTCGCGGGCGGGCTCGCCTTCGCACTGTTCGGCGTCGGCCATCTCGTCGGGCTGTCGGTCGGCATGGCGCAGCTTGTCGGCCTGATCACCGGCTGGTGGGTGCTGCTGCCGATCCTGACGCAAGGTGGGGCGGGCGATCCCGAAACGCTGGCGAACACCGTGTTCCGCGCCGACGTTCGCTTCTTTGGCGCGGGCGTGATCGCGGTCGCGGCGCTGTGGACGCTGGTCAAGATCGCAGGGCCGGTGCTCGGCGGCATCCGCTCGGCGATGGCGGCGAGCCGCGCGCGGCAGGGCGGGCAGGCGCTGGCGATCGAGGAACAGGATATGTCGATCCGCTGGGTGTTCGGCGGGTCGCTGTTCCTGATGCTGCCGATCGGGGCGCTGCTCTGGTTCGAGCTTTCGGGCGGGCCGCTCGCCGGCGCGTCGTTCGCGCTGATCGCGGGCGCGATCCTGTTCATCATCATCGTCGGGCTGATGATCGCGTCGGTCACCGGCTATATGGCGGGGCTGATCGGCGCGTCGAACTCGCCGGTGTCGGGGATCGGCATCCTTGCGATCATCGCTTCGTCCCTGCTCCTCCTCGGCCTGCTCGGTCGCGGCGGCGGAGAGGCCGAGGTGAGCGCGATGGTCGCCTATGCGCTGATCGTCACCGGGCTCGTCTTCGGCATCGCGACGATTTCGAACGACAATCTCCAGGATCTGAAGACCGGCCAGCTCGTCGGCGCGACGCCTTGGAAACAGCAGGTCGCGCTGATCATCGGCGTGATCTTCGGCTCGCTGATCGTTCCGCCAGTGCTGAATGTCCTCAATGAAACGCTCGGTTTTGTTGGGGCGCCGGGGGCAGGGCCGAATGCGCTGGCGGCACCGCAAGCCGGGCTGATTTCGTCGCTCGCGCAAGGCGTGCTCGGCGGCGATCTGAACTGGACGATGCTGATCTATGGCGCGCTCGCGGGGGTCGGCTTCATCATCGTCGACGCGCTGCTCGGCCGCGCGGGCAAGCTTCGGCTGCCTCCCTTGGCGATCGGTATCGGCATCTATCTGCCGATGGCGGTGATCCTGCCGGTGGTGATTGGCGCGGTCGGCGGCTGGTTCTATGACCGCTGGGCGGCGAAGCGTCCCAACGCGAGCTTCGCGCACCGCATGGGCGTGCTCACCGCGACGGGGATGATCGTCGGCGAGAGCCTGTTCGGCGTGCTCTATGCCGGCATCGTCGCGGGGAGCGGCAGCGATGCGCCGCTCGCGGTCGTGGGCGACGGTTATGCGCCTTATGCACCGTGGGTCGGCCTGATCCTGTTCGTCGGGCTGGTGTGGCTCAGCTACAAGCGCACGCGCTTGATGGTCGTGGCGACGCCCTGACACGCGGCTTGCCCTTCGGCGCGCGCGCGGCTAAAGGCGCGCACCTGATAGCGGTGCCCGGCGGGCGCGGCTTTGCTCTTTCCATTCTTGTTCAGTGAGTGTGCGCGATGAAGATCACCGGCGTTGAAATCCGTCCCGGCAATATTATCGAATATGAAAAGGGCATCTGGAAGGTCACCAAGATCCAGCACACCCAGCCGGGCAAGGGCGGCGCCTATATGCAGGTCGAAGCCAAGAATCTGATCGACGGGCGCAAGCTCAACAACCGTTTCCGCAGCGCCGACACGGTCGAAAAGGTCCGCCTCGACACCAAGGATTTCCAGTTCCTCTATGCCGAGGGCGACGACCTGGTGTTCATGGACAAGGACAGCTTCGAACAGATCAACATCTCGAAGGACGTCGTCGGCGAAGCGCATGAATTCCTGCAGGACGGCATGGATGTCGTGCTCGAGCTTTGGGAAGAGCGCCCGATCTCGGTCGAGCTGCCCGAAACGATCGAAGCGACGATCGTCGAAGCCGACGCGGTGGTGAAGGGCCAGACGGCATCGTCGTCGTACAAGCCCGCGATCCTCGACAATGGCGTGCGCGTGATGGTGCCGCCGCATATCACGAGTGGCACGAAGATCGTCGTGCATGTGTACGACCGCGAATATGTGCGGCGTGCGGACTGAATAGGTTCCCCTCCCGCTTGCGGGAGGGGTTAGGGGAGGGCCTGTTCGGGGAGCAGGCCTTATCCCGAAGACATTCCCTCCCCCGACCCCTCCCGCAAGCGGGAGGGGGGAGATAGAAAATGGCCGTATCCGGCATCATCACCGTCATGGAACGCGCCGCGCGCAAGGCCGGCACAAAGCTGCGCCGCGACTTCGGCGAGATCGAGCATCTGCAGGTCTCGCAGAAAGGGCCGGCCGATTTCGTTTCGAAGGCCGATCAGGCGGCCGAACGCACGCTGTATGACGAGCTGACCCACGCGCGTCCGGGCTGGGGCTTCAAGATGGAAGAAGCGGGCGAGATCGAGGGCGATCCTGGCAAGCCGCGCTTCATCATCGACCCGCTCGACGGCACTTCGAACTTCCTCCACGCGATTCCGCATTTCGCGATCTCGATCGCGGTGCAGGAGCCGAAGCCCGGTGGCGGCTGGGGCGACGTCACCGCGGCGCTGGTCTATCAGCCCGTCACCGACGAAAGCTATTGGGCCGAGCGCGGCCGCGGCGCGTGGCTGCACGACCGGCGGCTGCGCGTCGCGTCGCGCCGTCACCTCAACGAATGCCTGATCGCGACGGGTATTCCGTATATGGGTCATGGCAATATGGCGCAGTGGAGCCGCATTTTCGGTGCGGTCGCGCCCGAAGTCGCCGGCATCCGCCGCTTTGGCGCCGCCAGCCTCGACCTCGCATGGGTCGCGGCGGGGCGCTACGACGGTTTCTGGGAAAGCGACCTGCAGGTCTGGGACGTGGCGGCGGGCATGTTGCTCGTGCGCGAGGCCGGCGGCTTCGTCAGCGATTTTCGCGGCGGCGACCGCGCGATCGACCGCAGCGAATTCATCGCCGGCAGCGCCGCGGTGCATTCGAAACTGCAAAAGCTGGTCGCCGGCGCGCTGCGCAACGCCTAATTTCATCCGTCATCCCGGCGAAGGCCGGGATCTCAACGTCGCGTTATTTCGCACCGGCGAGATCCCGGCCTTCGCCGGGATGACGGATAGTCACTTCTCGAACACATACGCCCGGAAACTGTCCATCAGCGACGCCCAGGTGTTGAAGGTCTCGCCGACATTCTCGCGCGGGATGCCCTGGAAATCGAGGTCGACGTCCATTTCGAGCACCGGATCGCCGGCATCGTCCTTATAAGCGCGGGCGAAGCGCTTTTCCTTGTTCCACTGGTTGAGCCGTTCGAGCGTGACGTCCTTCGCGTCGCTGAATCCCATATAATATTGCAGCGTCTTGCACCGCTCGCCCGCATCGCAGTTCATAAAAAGCACGAGGAATTTGAGGCCGTTCCGGTTGCTCTCGATATAGGGATCGTCGCCCTCCTTGGCGACGATCGTCGCGGGCCAGCCCTGCGACTCGACGATCGCCTTGATCGTCTCCGGATTCGCCGCGTTGATCAGTTCGGCGTACGCGGGAGTCGCCGAGAAAAGCGCCAGCGGGGCGAAGGCGAGGGCGGTACGAGTGGTGATTGGTCCCATGAAAGCTCCCTTTGTCGATTTAGCGCCTCGAAAGCGCGGCATAGCGACCCTTTTTCGCTGGCGTATCACAGCGATAGGCCCGCTCGCCAGCGTGCAATAGGTTTTCGGTTACGCAGGGAACGAAAATCCTGCCCGCGGTGCTTGCGACACGCGGCGCGCTGGCCTAAAGCGCCCCCCATAAACGGGTGCCAGGCACCCCAAAACAACAGAACTGCGAGCTCCCATGGTCGATCTGACGCAATATTTGCCGATTCTGATCTTTCTGGTCATCGCCGTCGGCCTGTCCTCCGCCTTCGTGTTCCTGCCCATGGGCGTCGCGCGGCTGACCGGGGCACACAAGCCCGATCCGGCGAAGCTGACCGAATATGAATGCGGTTTTCCCGCATTTGAAGATGCGCGCAGCCAGTTCGACGTGCGTTTCTACCTCGTCGCCATCCTTTTCATCATCTTCGACCTCGAAGCGGCCTTCCTCTTTCCCTGGGCGGTCAGCCTCGAGGAAATCGGCTGGGCCGGCTGGGCGACGATGATGGTTTTCCTCGCCGAATTGACCCTCGGCCTTGTATATGCCTGGAAGAAAGGGGCGTTGGACTGGGAATGAGCAGCTCGATCATCCTGCCGCCCGGCCAGATGCCGGTTGCCCCGGGGACCAACCCCGATGCGGGCTTTTTCGACGACCTTAATTCAGAAGTCGGCGACAAGGGCTTTCTCGTCACCTCGACCGAGGATCTGTTCAACTGGGCGCGCACCGGCTCGCTGTGGTGGATGACCTTCGGCCTCGCATGCTGCGCGGTCGAGATGATCCACGTCAACATGCCGCGTTACGACATGGAACGCTTCGGCGCCGCGCCGCGCGCGAGCCCGCGCCAGTCGGACGTGATGATCGTCGCGGGAACGCTGTGCAACAAGATGGCTCCGGCGCTGCGCCGCGTGTACGATCAGATGTCGAACCCGAAGTACGTCATCTCGATGGGCAGCTGCGCCAATGGCGGCGGCTATTATCACTACAGCTATTCGGTGGTGCGCGGCTGCGACCGCATCGTGCCCGTCGATATCTATGTCCCCGGATGCCCGCCGACCGCCGAAGCGCTGCTTTACGGCGTGATGCAGTTGCAGCGGAAGATCCGTCGTGTCGGGACGATCGAACGCTGATGGCTCATCCCGCTCCTCTCATCGCACCGCGCGCAACCCTGGCGGCCGAACTCAAGACTTTGCTCGGGGCCGATCTGCTCGCGCACGTCTTCACCGTCGATGAAGACAGCATCACGGTCGATCGCGACGCGATCGCCGGGGTGATGGTCGCGCTGCGCGACAACCTCGAATATCAGCAGATGATGGAGATCGCCGGGGTCGACTATCCCGACCGGCCCGAGCGGTTCGAGGTCGTCTATCACCTGCTTAGCGTGACCAAGAACCACCGTCTGCGCGTGCGCGTGTCGACCGACGAGGCGACGCCGGTGCCGACGATCGTTCCCGTATGGCCGAACGCCGGCTGGCTCGAGCGCGAAGTGTTCGACATGTATGGCGTGCTGTTCGCGGGTAATCCCGACCTGCGCCGCATCCTGACCGACTATGGTTTTCAGGGGCATCCGCAGCGCAAGGACTTCCCGCTGACCGGCTATACCGAGCTGCGGTACAGCGAAGAAGACAAGCGCGTCGTTTATGAGCCGGTGAAGCTGGCGCAGGATTTCCGCAATTTCGACTTCATGTCGCCGTGGGAAGGCGCCGACTATGTGCTGCCCGGCGATGAAAAGGCCGGCGGGACGGGCGAAGCGCCGGGGAAGGGTGCGCCGACGCCGATGACCGCGGCCGAGGTCAAGAAGGCCGACGAAGCCAAGGCTCCGCCGCCGCCGACGCCGAAGACGACCGAAAGCACGACGCAGACGGGCGCGGGCGCGAAGGCCAACATCAAGGCGGCGAAGACGAGCCGCGACGGCGCGAGCGCAAAGACCGCGACCAAGGCCGCAAAGACGCCCGCGACCGCCAAGGCCGAAAAGGCGCCGACCAAGCCGCGCGCGCCGCGCAAGCCCAAAGCAGGAGGTGACGCATGACCGACTCTCCGAACGTGCATCATTATGGCGGCGACCTGTTCGAAGGCTATCCGGTCGATACCGCCGATACCGCGGGCGATCAGGCCGTTACCAATTATACGATCAACTTCGGCCCGCAGCATCCCGCGGCGCACGGTGTGTTGCGTCTCGTGCTCGAACTCGATGGCGAGATTATCGAGCGCGTCGATCCGCACGTCGGGCTGCTCCATCGCGGCACCGAGAAGCTGATCGAATATAAGACCTATTTGCAGGCTTTGCCCTATTTCGACCGGCTCGACTATTGCTCGCCGCTCGGCATGGAGCACTCGTACGTGCTGGCCATCGAAAAGCTGCTCGACCTCGAAGTGCCCGACCGCGCGCAATATCTGCGCGTGCTGTTCGCCGAGCTGACGCGCATCTGCAACCATATGCTCAACATCGGGTCGCACGTCATGGACGTCGGCGCGATGACGCCGAACCTGTGGGTGTTCGAGCTGCGCGAGGATTGCCTCAATTTCTTCGAACGCGCGTCGGGTGCGCGGATGCACTCGGCCTGGTTCCGCCCCGGCGGCGTCCATCAGGATGTGCCCGAACGGCTGCTCTACGACATCGGCGAATGGTGTGAAAAGCGCCTGCCGAAACTGTTCGGCGACGCGATGAGCCTCGTCATCGACAACCGCATCTTCAAGCAGCGCAACGTCGACATCGCGACGGTGAGCAAGGAAGATGCGCTGGCATGGGGCTTCTCGGGCCCGATGATCCGCGGCAGCGGCATCGCGTGGGATTTGCGCAAGTCCCAGCCCTATGACGCCTATGCCAAGATGGACTTCGAGATTCCCGTCGGCACGCGCGGCGACTGCTATGACCGTTTCATGGTCCGCGTGCAGGAAGTCTATCAGTCGGCGCGCATCATCCTCCAGTGCATCAACGAAATGCCGTCGGGGCCGATCGCGAGCCTCGACCGTAAGGTCGTGCCGCCGAAACGCGGCGAGATGAAGCAGTCGATGGAATCGCTGATCCATCACTTCAAGCTGTACACCGAGGGTTTCCACGTCCCGGCAGGCGAAGTCTATGTCGCGACCGAAAGCCCCAAGGGCGAGTTCGGCGTCTATCTGGTCAGCGACGGCAGCAACAAGCCGTACCGCTGCAAGATCCGCCCGACCGCCTTCAGCCACCTGCAGGCGATGGACATGATGTCGAAGGGCCACATGCTCGCCGACACGACAGCAATTATCGGCGCCATTGACGTCGTTTTCGGAGAGTGTGACCGGTGATCGCATTGCTCGACACAATCCAGAAAATGGCCATTGGCGCAGCCCTCGTGCTGCTCGCTTTGCATTGGACTCGCGGGTTTGAAGTGAATGACGAGATCACGCTCATGAATCTTGTTTGGCCCATTGCTCTTCTTGGCAGGTTGGCGCTTGATAAACGCTCGAAAGTTGTCGCCCATGGCTGACGCACCCCAAATTCCCGACGAAGCCGAAACCCGCGCGCGCTGGGGCGCGTTCGCATGGACGGCGGAAAATGCCGAGCAGGCGAAGGCGGTCATCGCGCGCTATCCTGCGGGGCGTCAGCGCTCGGCGGTGATGCCGCTGCTCGACCTCGCGCAGCGTCAGGTCGGCGCCGAGACGCAGACGCAGGGCTGGTTGCCCGTGCCGGTGATCGAATATGTCGCCGCCGCGCTCGATATGCCGTTCATCCGCGCCTATGAGGTCGCGACCTTCTATACCATGTACAATCTCGTTCCCGTCGGCCGCTATCATGTGCAGGTCTGCGGCACGACGCCGTGCCTGCTGCGCGGGTCGGACGATGTGATGGCCGCATGCAAGAACCGCGGCATGGTGAAGGGCAAGACGACGCCCGACGGGCTGTTCACGCTCACCGAGGTCGAGTGCATGGGCACCTGCACCAACGCGCCGATGGTCCAGATCAACGACGATAATTATGAAGACATCGATTACGATAGCACCGTCCGCATCCTCGATGCGCTCGCCGCGGGTGAGACGCCGAGGGCGGGGACGCAGATCGCGGGACGCCATACGAGCGAGCCCGAGGGCGGCCCGACGACGCTGAAGGAAATGGTCAAGGCCAACCATGATTACCGGAAGGAGTGGTGAGCATGACCAACGCTTCATTCCTTCGTCATGCCGGACTTGATCCGGCATCCACCGCAGCGCTGAAGTCATGGACCCCGGATCAAGTCCGGGGTGACGATGTGGGGGAAGGCGCATGAGCCTCGCTGACAAGGATCGCATCTTCACCAACCTCTATGGCTTCCAGCCGTGGAACCTCAAATCCGCGCAGGCGCGCGGCGATTGGGACCAGACCAAGGATCTGATGAGCCGCGGCCAGGACGCGATCATCGAGGAAATCAAGGCGTCGGGGCTGCGCGGCCGCGGCGGCGCGGGCTTCCCGACAGGGCTCAAGTGGAGCTTCATGCCGAAGGAGCCGCGCGCCGACCGCCCGAGCTTCCTCGTCATCAACGCCGACGAATCCGAACCCGGTTCGTGCAAGGATCGCGAG
The DNA here is from genome assembly GCF_011926545.1 of Sphingopyxis italica. Lineage (GTDB taxonomy): Bacteria > Pseudomonadota > Alphaproteobacteria > Sphingomonadales > Sphingomonadaceae > Sphingopyxis > Sphingopyxis italica. The sequence continues at coordinate 211,283 of NZ_JAATIT010000002.1, forward strand.
ATCATCCGCCACGATCCGCACAAGCTGATCGAAGGCGCGCTGATCGCCGGCTTCGCGATGCGCGCGCGCGCGGCTTATATCTATATCCGCGGCGAGTTCATCCGCGAGGCCGAGACGTTGTTCGCGGCGGTGCAGGAGGCGTATGACGCTGGGCTGCTCGGCAAGAATGCCGCGAAGTCGGGCTATGATTTCGACGTCTTCGTCCACCGCGGCGCCGGCGCCTATATCTGCGGCGAAGAAACCGCGATGATCGAAAGCCTCGAGGGCAAAAAGGGCCAGCCGCGCCTGAAACCGCCGTTCCCGGCGGGGGCGGGCCTCTATGGCTGCCCGACGACGGTCAACAATGTCGAGAGCATTGCGGTCGTCCCGACGATCCTGCGCCGCGGTGCGCCGTGGTTCGCGAGCTTCGGTCGCGAGAACAACAAGGGCACCAAGCTCTTCCAGATCTCGGGTCATGTCGAGCGCCCGTGCGTCGTCGAAGAAGAGATGGGCATCACCTTCCGCGAACTGATCGACAAGCATTGCGGCGGCATCCGCGGCGGCTGGGACAATCTGCTCGCGGTGATCCCCGGCGGCTCGTCGGTTCCGCTGGTTCCCGCGGCCGAGATCATGGACGCGCCGATGGACTTCGACGGGCTGAAAGCTGTCGGATCGGGCCTCGGCACCGCCGCCGCCATCGTGATGGACAAGTCGACCGACGTCGTCCAGGCGATCAGCCGCATCAGCTATTTCTACAAGCATGAAAGCTGCGGCCAGTGCACCCCGTGCCGCGAAGGTACCGGCTGGATGTGGCGCGTGATGGAGCGGCTGCGCACCGGCGATGCCGACATCAGCGAAATCGATACTTTGTTCGACGTGACCAAGCAGGTCGAAGGCCACACCATCTGCGCGCTCGGCGATGCCGCCGCGTGGCCGATCCAGGGCCTGATCAAGCATTTCCGCCCCGAAATCGAGCGCCGCATCCGCGAGAATGGCGGCGCGCTGGAGGCAGCGGAGTGATCAAGGCGATCGAAAAAGATCACGTCTGCGTGCGTCGAGACGGGAAACAGGTTCCCGTTCGGCTGGCAGCGTACAAGAAGAAGGGCAATTACAAGGTTTCCAAAGGACCGAACGTTGTTTCGGCCGAGGTTACCTGTGCCACGTTGGATGAAGTCATGCAGTATGCGAGCAAGGGTTACATGATCCGGATGCATAGCGAGATCATGGAATTTGAAGGCAAGCGGCGCCGTATCAATGGCCTCTATAGCTCCGACAATATCGAGGTGATCCGCTAATGCCTAAAGTCACCGTAGATGGCGTAGAACTCGACGTCCCGCAGGGCGCGACCGTGCTGCAGGCGTGCGAGCTGGCGGGGAAGGAAATTCCGCGCTTTTGCTACCATGAACGCCTGTCGATCGCCGGCAATTGCCGCATGTGCCTCGTCGAAGTCGCACCCGGACCGCCGAAGCCGCAGGCGTCGTGCGCGCTGCCGACCGCCGAGGGGCAGGTGATCAAGACCGACAGCCCGATGGTCAAGAAGGCGCGCGAAGGGGTGATGGAGTTCCTGCTCATCAACCACCCGCTCGACTGCCCGATCTGCGATCAGGGCGGCGAATGCGATTTGCAGGACCAATCGGTCGCCTATGGCCGCGGCGCGACGCGCTATGACGAGAACAAGCGCGCGGTCACCGAGAAATATATGGGTCCGATCGTCAAGACGGTGATGACCCGCTGTATTCAGTGCACGCGCTGCGTCCGTTTCGCGGAGGAAGTCGCGGGGGTCGAAGATGTCGGCGCGATCTATCGCGGCGAAAATATGCAGATCACCTCCTACCTCGAACGCGCGGTGGGCAGCGAACTGTCGGGCAATATCGTCGACCTGTGTCCGGTCGGCGCGCTCACCAGCAAGCCCTATGCGTTCGAAGCGCGCCCGTGGGAGCTGACCAAGACGCTCGGCATCGACATGATGGACGCGGTCGGCACCAATGTGCGCATCGACGCGCGCGGCCGCCAGGTCCTGCGCGTGCTGCCGCGCGTCAACGATGACGTGAACGAGGAATGGGCGAACGACAAGACGCGTCACCATGTCGATGGCCTCGTCCGTCGTCGCCTCGACCAGCCCTATGTCCGCGTGAACGGCGCGCTCCAGCCCGCCAGTTGGGCCGAGGCGTTCGCCGCGATCAAGGCGGTGAACGCCGGTTCGTCGGTTGCGGCGATTGCTGGCGATCTTGCCGACTGCGAGACGATGTTCGCCGCGAAATCGCTGGTGAACGCACTCGGCGGAACCTTGCTCGAAGGACGCCAGACCGGGCTCGATTATGACGTCACCAGCCTGTCGGCGGTCAATTTCAACACCGGCATTGCCGAGGCTGAAAATGCCGATGTGATCCTGCTCGTCGGCACCAACCTCCGCTGGGAAGCGCCGCTGATCAACACGCGCATTCGCAAGGCGGTGTGGAAGAAGGGCGCGAAGGTTTTCGCGGTCGGCCCCGAGACCGACCTGACGTACAAGACCGAGTGGCTCGGCGACGATGCCTCGCTCGTGACGAAGCTTCCCGCGCATGTGCTCGACGCGCTGAAGGGCGCCGAGCGGCCGATGCTGATCTTCGGCGGTGGCGCTTTGTCGGTCCCCGGCGTCCACGGCGCGGGCCTCGCGCTCGCCAAGTCGGTGAACGCGGTCAAGGACGGCTGGAACGGTTACAACGTCGTCCATTTCTCGGCCGCGCGCATGGGTTCGCTGATGCTCGGTTACGGCTTGCCGGGCGGCATCAAGGATGTCATCGCCGCGAAGCCGCAGCTCGCCTTCTTCCTCGGCGCCGACGAGGTCGATTTCGCGTCGCTGCCGGGTACCTTCAAGGTCTATGTCGGCCACCATGGCGACAAGGGCGCACACGCCGCCGATGTCATCCTGCCCGCCGCGGCATGGACCGAGAAGGACTTCACCACGGTCAACACCGAAGGCCGCGTCCAGCGCAGCGAAAAAGCGGTGTTCGCGCCGGGCGACGCGCGCGAGGATTGGAGCATTTTCCGGGCTTTGGCCGATGCGCTTGGCGTGTCGGTCGGCTTTGACAGCTTTGCCGAATGCCGCGCGGCGATGATCGCCGCGGTGCCCGCGCTCGGCGTCGAAGGGATGGCCGACTATGGCTGGACGGTTCCCAAGCTGCCCGCGAAGCCCGAGGCACGCGCGATCCCGTCGCCGATCAAGGATTTCTACCTCACCAACGCCATCTGCCGCGCGTCGCCGACGATGCGGCGCTGCTCGGAAGAGCTGGTCCATGGCGCAGACTTTGCGGAGGCCGCGGAATGACCCCGGTGCATGCGATTGCCAGCGTGTTGCTGGTCGGGATGGGCTATTCGGTCTGGCGCGGCTTCAATCCGCGCACGTCGGAAAAGCCCGGCCCGCATAATGGCTGGAAGAACCAGGACGGGGCGCGGAAATGACTGAGTTCTTCCAAGACTTCCAGTTTCTCGGGCTGCCGTGGGAATGGGCGCGGATCACCATGTCCTATGAGGCTGCGTGGGCGTGGGCGACGATCGCGGGCATCCTGCTCATCGCACTGCCGCTGATGCTCGCGGTCGCGATGATCATTTATGCCGACCGCAAGATCTGGGCGGCGATCGCGCTGCGCCGCGGTCCGAACGTCGTCGGTCCCTTTGGCCTGCTGCAGTCGTTCGCCGACGGTTTGAAAGTGTTCCTTCAGGAAACGATCATCCCGACGGGCGCGAACCGCGGGCTGTTCCTGATCGCGCCGATCATCACCTTCACCGTCGCACTGATGGCTTGGGCGGTGATCCCGTTCAATTCGGGCGCGGTGCTCGCCGACATCAACGTCGGACTGCTCTACATCCTCGCGATCTCGTCGCTTGGCGTTTATGGCGTGATCCTGTCGGGCTGGGCGTCGAACTCGAAATATCCCTTCTTCTCGGCGATGCGCGCGTCGGCGCAGATGATCAGCTATGAAGTTTCGATCGGTTTCATCCTGATCGGCGTCGTGCTGTTCGCTGACAGTTTCAACATGAACGAGATCGTCAAGGCGCAGCAGGGCCATGGGCTCGGTATCGTCAACGCCTTCGGCTTCAACCTGCTGCTTTTCCCGCTCGCGGTGATGTTCCTGATCTCGTCGCTCGCCGAAACCGCGCGCGCGCCGTTCGATCTGACCGAAGCGGAAAGCGAGCTCGTCGCGGGTTACCAGACCGAATATTCGTCGATGAGCTTCGCGCTCTTCTGGCTCGGAGAGTACGCCAACGTCCTGTTGATGTGCACGCTCAATGCAGTGCTCTTCTGGGGTGGATGGCTGCCCCCGATCGACTGGGCGCCGCTCTATGCCGTTCCGGGCATCATCTGGCTGTTCGCGAAGATCCTGTTCTTCTTCTTCGTCTTCAGCTGGGTCAAGGCGACGGTCCCGCGTTACCGCTACGACCAGCTGATGCGCCTCGGTTGGAAAGTCTTCCTGCCGATCTCGCTTCTCTGGATCTTCCTGATCTCCGGCTATCTGATGCTGACGAGGTATGGGTGATGTTGGCGTCAGCCATTATGCTTCTCGCTGCTGAAGTGCTAATTCAGCCCTACAATGAGGCACCAAGTGTGAGGCCTGCTTGGGACCCCCAACAGCTGAATTGGATGAAGCCGTTGGATTGGAACTGTGAGATGCATTCGTCTGAGGGGAGTAAGTTTGTTGTCGAAGGCCACTTCGACAAGCCGAACGCTTTTTCCCGTGGTCAGGGAGCGCCTACGCGTCCGGTTACCATAACAATTTCAAAACCCTTACAGTTTGTGGGTAGTGGTACAGCATTGATGGGTTGGTCTTCCGATCAAGCTGGGACGCATAAGTTTGAAATCAAAAATCCAACGGCGGTTTATCAGGTCGAAATGGATTATATCGAGCCAGATCAGCGGGGCTATATGAAAATTTTGTCGTCTACTCGGCAGTCTTTTGGTGGTGCGTCTATCTGGCAACTTGAGGGCGTCGGTGTGTGCACTACAAAAGCGTCAAAGATGAAGGGGGACGGGCAATGAATGTCGCCCATCTCATCAAATCCTTCACCTTGTGGGAGTTTGTGAAGGCGCACGCCCTCACGCTGAAATATTTCTTCAAGCCCAAGGCGACGATCAACTATCCGTTCGAGAAGAACCCGCTCAGCCCGCGTTTCCGCGGCGAGCATGTGCTGCGCCGTTATCCGAACGGCGAAGAGCGCTGCATCGCGTGCAAGCTGTGCGAAGCGGTGTGTCCGGCGCAGGCGATCACGATCGAGGCCGAGCCGCGCGAAGACGGTTCGCGCCGCACGACGCGTTACGACATCGACATGACCAAGTGCATCTATTGCGGCTTCTGTCAGGAAGCGTGCCCGGTCGATGCGGTGGTCGAGGGGCCGAACTTCGAATTCGCGACCGAAACGCGCGAGGAGCTGCTCTATGACAAGGCCAAGCTGCTCGCCAACGGCGACAAATGGGAACGCGCGATCGCGGCGAATCTTGCCGCCGACGCGCCCTATCGATAAGGGCGCGCGGATATGATTCAGGTCATCGCCTTCTGGCTCTTTGCTTCGATCGTCATCGCTTCGGCGACGATGGTCATTCTGGCCCGTAACCCCGTCCACAGCGTCATGTGGCTGATCCTCGCCTTCTTCAACGCGGCGGGACTGATGCTGCTCGCGGGCGCCGAGTTCATCGCGATGCTGCTCGTCATCGTTTATGTCGGTGCGGTCGCGGTGCTGTTCCTTTTCGTCGTAATGATGCTCGACATCGATTTCGCCGAGCTGCGCGCGGGTTTCGTGCGCTATCTGCCGCTCGGCGCGCTCGTCGCGATCATCCTAGCAGCCGAGCTTATCGTTGCTGTTGCCGCATGGAGCGCGGGCAAGGTCGACCTCGCGGCACGCGCTGCGCCGGTCGTCAGCGACAAGAGCAATATCCAGCAGATTGGCGAGCTGCTCTACACGCGCTACATCTTCCTGTTCGAGGCGGCGGGCATTGTCCTCCTCGTCGCGATGATCGGCGCGATCGTGCTGACGCACCGCCAGCGTGGCGGCGTGCGCGTCCAGAATATCTCGGCGCAGAACCGGCGCCGTCCGCAGGACGCGACGCGCCTCGTCGATCCGGGCGTCGGGCAGGGGATGGAATTGTGATTTCGGTCGGCCATTATCTCGCCGTTTCGGCGGTGCTGTTCACGCTCGGCGTGCTCGGTATCTTCATCAACCGCAAGAATATCATCGTCATCCTGATGGCGATCGAGCTCATCTTGCTGGCGGTGAACATCAATCTCGTCGCGTTCAGCGCGGCGCTCGGCGATCTCGTCGGGCAGGTCTTCTCGATGTTCGTGCTGACCGTTGCGGCGGGTGAGGCCGCGATCGGTCTTGCCATTCTCGTCATTTACTTCCGCGGCCGCGGCACCATTGCCGTCGACGATGCCAACCGGATGAAGGGGTAAACCGGTGATCCAGGCGATCGTTTTTCTGCCGCTGCTGGCGGCGCTTGTCGCGGGGCTCGGCCAGCGCGTGATCGGCAATGTGCCGTCCAAAATCCTGACCACGGGCGCGTTGTTCACCAGCTGCGCCTTGAGCTGGCCGATCTTTCTGTCGTTCGTGGGCGGAAGCGGCGAAGCGACGGTGACCCCGGTGCTGCACTGGGTTTCGTCGGGCGCGCTCCAGTTCAACTGGGAATTGCGCGTCGACACGCTGACCGCGGTGATGCTCGTCGTGATCACGACGGTGTCGGCGCTCGTCCACCTCTATAGCTGGGGCTATATGGAGGAAGACCCGGACCAGCCGCGCTTCTTCGCCTATCTCTCGCTCTTCACCTTCGCGATGCTGATGCTCGTGACCGCGAACAATCTGGTCCAGATGTTCTTCGGCTGGGAAGGCGTCGGTCTCGCATCCTATCTGCTCATCGGTTTCTGGTACAAGAAGCCGAGCGCCAATGCCGCCGCTATCAAGGCGTTCGTCGTCAACCGCGTCGGCGATCTGGGTTTCATGCTCGGTATCTTCGGCACCTTCCTGGTGTTCGGCACCGTCTCGATCCCCGAGATATTGGCGGCCGCGCCGGGCATGGCGGGTTCGACGATCGGCTTCATGGGGATGCGTCTCGACACGATGACGATCCTCTGCCTGCTGCTGTTCATCGGCGCGATGGGCAAGTCGGCGCAGCTGGGCCTCCACACCTGGCTTCCCGACGCGATGGAGGGGCCGACCCCGGTGTCGGCGCTGATCCACGCCGCGACGATGGTCACCGCGGGCGTCTTCATGGTCTGCCGCCTGTCGCCGATGTTCGAAACCGCCCCCGTTGCGCAGGGTGTCGTGATGTTCGTCGGCGCCGCCACCTGCTTCTTCGCCGCGACCGTCGCGACGACGCAGTGGGATATCAAGCGCGTCATCGCCTATTCGACCTGTTCGCAGCTCGGCTACATGTTCTTCGCCGCGGGCGCGGGCGCTTATGGCGCCGCGATGTTCCACCTGTTCACGCACGCCTTCTTCAAGGCTTTGCTGTTCCTCGGTGCCGGTTCGGTGATCCATGCGATGCACCATGAACAAGACATGCGTTATTATGGTGCGCTCCGGAAGCAGATCCCGATCACCTATTGGGCGATGATGCTCGGCACGCTGGCGATCACGGGCGTCGGTATCGCGGGCGTCGCGGGCTTTGCCGGCTTCTATTCGAAGGACGGCATCCTCGAGGCGGCTTTCGCGAGCGGCGGTGGCGGCGTGATCGCTTTCTGGGTCGGCGTCTTCGTGGCCTTCCTCACCAGCTTCTATTCGTGGCGCCTCGTCTTCCTGACCTTTTACGGCAAGCCGCGCTGGGAGCAGAGCGAGCATATTCAGCACGCGGTGCATGGCGATCACGGCCATGACGATCATGCCCACGCGCACGCCCACGGCACGCACAGCGACGGCACCGCGGGTTATCACCCGCACGAAAGCCCGCTTTCGATGCTGATCCCGCTGGTTATACTGTCGATCGGTGCGGTGTTCGCGGGCATCGCGTTCCACCACCAGTTCATCTACCCCGAAGAGGGCATGGCGTTCTGGAAGGGTAGCCTCGCGTTCGACGAGCATCTGATGCACGCCGCGCATGAAGTGCCTTTGTGGGTGAAATGGACGCCGTTCACGGCGATGGCGATCGGGCTGTTCCTCGCGTGGAACAGCTATATTCGCAACACGACGTTGCCGGCGCGCTTCGTGGCGCAGTTCAAGCTGCTCCACCAGTTCCTGTACAACAAATGGTATTTCGACGAGCTCTACAACATCCTCTTCGTGAAGCCCGCCTTCGCGATCGGCCGCTTCTTCTGGAAGCGCGGGGATGAAGGCACCATCGACCGCTTCGGTCCCGATGGCGCCGCCGCGCTCGTCGCTGGGGGGACCCGTCTCGCGGTCCGGCTGCAATCGGGTTATGTTTATGGATATGCGTTTGTGATGCTGCTCGGTCTTGTCGGCCTCGCCAGCTGGGCCATGGTGAATTTCCTGTGAGCGGCTTTCCGATCCTTTCGTTGATGCTGGCGGTCCCCGCGGTCGCCGCCATCGTCTGCCTGTTCGCCGGCGACAAGATGGCGCGCTTCGTCGCGCTCGGCGCGACGCTGGCGACCTTCGTCCTCGGCTGCATCCTGTGGGCGAATTTCGACGTCGGCGGCGCGCAGTGGCAGTTCACCGAACGCGCCGACTTGTTCGGCCGCTTCCAATATGCGCTCGGTATCGACGGCATGGCGTTGATGCTGATCATGCTCAGCGTTTTCCTGATGCCGCTCTGCATCCTCGCCAGTTGGGACGCGATCAAGAGCCGTGTCGGGCTTTACATGGCGATGTTCCTGATAATGGAAGTCGTGATGATCGGCGTCTTCATGGCGCAGGATCTGCTGCTCTTTTACATCTTCTTCGAAGCCGGCCTGATCCCGATGTATTTCATCATCGGCATCTGGGGCGGTGCGAACCGCAAATATGCGGCGTTCAAATTCTTCCTCTACACGCTGCTCGGATCGGTGCTGATGCTGATCGCGATGATCGCGATGATCGGCGAAGCGGGCACGACCGACATTCCGACGCTGCTGAACTATGACTTCCCGGCTGCGATGCAGACGTGGCTGTGGCTCGCCTTCTTCGCTAGCCTGGCGGTCAAGATGCCGATGTGGCCCGTCCACACCTGGCTTCCCGACGCGCATGTGCAGGCGCCGACCGCGGGCTCGATGATCCTCGCGGGCGTGCTCTTGAAGCTCGGCGCTTATGGCTTCCTGCGCTTTATGATGCCGATGTTCCCCGACGCGTCGGGGCAGCTGATGTGGATCGTTTTTGGCCTGTCGATGGTCGCGGTGGTCTACACCAGCCTCGTCGCGCTGGTGCAGAGCGACATGAAGAAGCTGATCGCCTATTCGTCGGTCGCGCACATGGCGATCGTCACCGCGGGTCTCTTCGCCTTCAACCAGCAGGGGATCGAAGGCGCGCTGATCATCATGCTCAGCCATGGTGTCGTCTCGGCCGCGCTCTTCTTCTGCGTCGGTGTCATCTATGACCGGCTGCATACGCGCGAAATCGATCGTTACGGCGGGCTCGCGAAGAATATGCCGGCCTATTCGATCTTCTTCATGCTGTTCACCATGGCGTCGATCGGCCTGCCGGGCACCAGCGGCTTCGTCGGCGAATTCCTGAGCCTCGCGGGCATCTATGAAGCCTCGAGCTGGGTCGCTTTCGTCTGCACCACCGGGATCATCCTCGGCGCCGCATACATGCTCTATCTCTACCGCCGCGTCGTGTTCGGCGAACTGACCAAGGACGATGTGAAGGCGATGCCCGACCTAAACGCGCGCGAATGGACGATCATGGTGCCGCTGGCCGCCGTGGCGCTGTGGATGGGCGTCTATCCCGAAAGCTTCCTCGCGCCGATGCGCGGCGATGTGACGACGGTCGTTGCGCGGCTTGCCCCGGCGAAGCCCGCGGGCGACGCGCGTCTTGCCGCCGGCAAGCCAAGGGCGGCCGAGGCACACGGTGAAACCGCCCACGGCTCGGCCCATGCGGGAGGCGTCCAGTGACCGCCGATCTCGCTCTCATCTGGCCCGAACTGATCCTGACGATCGGCGGGCTGATCACGCTGATGCTCGGCACCTTCGTCGGTGACCGCAATGTCGGTCTCTACCAGCTGAGCTCGCTGCTGACGCTCGCCGCCGCCGCGGCGGCCGTCGTCGCGCTGATCGGCGTCGAGACGACGGTGTTTTCGGGCACGCTTTCGGTCGACGGCTTCGGCGGCTTCGCCAAGCTGCTGATCTACGCCGCGAGCTTCATCTGCATCGTCATCGCGCCGCGCTTCTTCCGCGGCGGGATGCGCGCCGAATATCCAACGCTGATCCTGTTCGCCGCGCTCGGCATGGGCATCATGGCCTCGTCGCGCGACCTGATGACGCTCTATGTCGGGCTCGAGCTCAACAGCCTTGCCGCCTATGTGCTCGCGAGCTTCATGCGCACCGACGAACGGTCGAGCGAAGCGGGGCTCAAATATTTCGTCCTCGGCGCGCTCGCCTCGGGCATGCTGCTTTATGGCATCTCGCTGCTCTACGGCTTCACCGGGACGACCGATTTCGCCGGGATCGCGAAGGTGCTGGGCGGCGAGCTCAACATTGGTCTCATCTTCGGCATCGTGTTCGTGCTCGCGGGCCTCGGCTTCAAGATCAGCGCCGTGCCGTTCCACATGTGGACCCCCGACGTCTATGAAGGCGCACCGACCCCGGTGACGACCTTTTTCGCCACCGCCCCGAAAGTGGCGGCGATGGCGTTGATGACGCGCGTCGTGATCGACGCGATGGGCCCCGCGGTCGGCGCGTGGCAGCAGATCATCATCTTCCTGTCGCTCGCCTCGATCATCCTCGGCGCGGTCGGCGCGATCGGGCAGAAGAATATCAAGCGCCTGCTTGCCTATTCGTCGATCAACAATGTCGGCTATATGCTGATCGGCCTGGCGGCGGGGACGCAACAGGGGGTCGAAGGCGTGCTGACCTATCTGCTCGTCTATGTCGTGACGACGCTCGGCAGCTTCCTCGTTGTGTTGCAGCTGCGCGACGATCAGGGCAACCAGATCGAGAGCATCCCGGCGCTCGCGGGCTATTCGCAGCGCCGCCCCGGCCTCGCCGCGGCGATGGCGGTGTTCCTGTTCAGCCTCGCCGGCATCCCGCCGCTTTTCGGCTTCTGGCCGAAATATCTGGTGTTCGAGGCCGCGGTGAACGCGAACCTGGTGCCGCTGGCGGTCGCGGGCATCGTCGCCTCGGTGATTGGCGCCTTCTATTATATCGCCATCATCAAGACGATGTATTTCGACGACAAGTCGGACACCGAATTTCCAAAGGGCGGCGGCGCGATCGTCGAGGATGCGGTGATCACCGCGAGCGCGCTGTGGCTCTCGGTCATCGGCTATCTGTTTATTCCCGTGCTGGCGGTCCTTTCGGCCAGCGCGGCGGCGGTGTTGTTCTGATCCCGCCGATCGAGCGGACCCGGCAGACAGGCTCGACCAACGCCGACCTGCTGGCGCGGCTGGCGGGCGGCGAGCATGTCGGCGAGGGGCATTGGCTCGTCGCCGACCGCCAGACCGCCGGACGCGGACGGCTCGGCCGCGCGTGGGGCGACGGGCACGGCAATTTCATGGGCTCGACGGTGGTCCAGCTCCGCGCGGGGGATCCGATAGCCGCGACGCTGGCGCTGGTTGCCGGAGTCGCGCTCGCCCGGACCGTCGCGACGCTCGCCCCGATGGTCGATTTCCAGCTGAAATGGCCGAACGATGTGCTGATAGACGGCGCCAAATGTTCGGGCATATTGCTCGAACGCACGGGCGATGCGGTGGTCATCGGCATGGGGGTCAATCTCGTGTCGGCGCCCGAGCTGCCCGACCGTCCAACCGCCTGCTTGGCCGACAAGGATGCGCGGATCGATCGCGACCGCTTTGCCGATGTCTTGGCGGTCGCGATGGTCGATGCGCTGTGGGTCTGGCGGCAGGAGGGCGTGGAGAGCGTCGTCCGCGCCTGGCTGCCGCTGGGGCATCCCGTGGGAACGCCGCTCCACGTGTCCGAACAGGGGATCGACGGCTTCTTTGATGGCCTCGCGCCCGACGGCGCGCTACGCTTGCGCCTGGGCGGCGGGGAGATCATGCTGATCCATGCGGGCGATATCGAATTGCGCCGTCCGGTCGAGGAGGGGAATTAGATGCTGCTCGCGATCGACGTCGGCAACACCAATGCCAAATTCGCCATCTTTCGCGGGCAGGAACTGCTCGCGCGCTGGCGGATCGCGACCGACGACCGGCGCACCGCCGATGAATATATGGTGTGGCTCGACCAGTTGATGCGGATCGAGGGACATGAACGTCGCGAGGTCGACGCGGTGATCATTTCCACCGTCGTCCCGCGCGCGCTCCACAATCTGCAATTGCTGGCGGTGAAATATTTCGGCGTCGATGCGCTCGTCGCGGGGCGCGAGCCGGTGACCTGGGGCATCGCGCTCAAGGTCGACGAACCGCAATCGGTCGGCGCCGACCGCGCGGTCAACGCGATCTCGGCGCAGGCGGTCGAGCCCGGCAAGGACAAGCTCGTCATCAGCTTCGGCACCGCGACGACGCTCGACCATATCGGGCCCAACGGCGCTTATATGGGCGGAATCATCGCGCCCGGAGTCAATCTCTCGCTCGAAGCTCTGGTCGCGGCCGCCGCCAAACTGCCGCGCATCGCGATCGAAGCTCCGGCGACGGACAGCGTTATCGGGCGGACTACCGAAAGCCAGATGCTGATCGGCGTCTATTGGGGCTATGTATCGATGATGGAGGGGCTCATCGCGCGCATGAAGGCCGAGATCGGCAAGCCGCTCACCGTCGTCGCGACGGGCGGCCTCGCGACACTTTTTCAGGAACAGGCGCACCTGTTCGATCGTATCGAGCCCGATCTGACGCTGAACGGGCTGATGCACCTTTATCATCAACGGAAGACAACGATATGACGACTCCGGGCAAGGAGCTGCTTTTCCTCGCGTTGGGCGGGTCGGGAGAGATCGGCATGAACGCCAATCTCTACGGCTGCGACGGCAAATGGATCATGGCCGACCTCGGCGTGACCTTTGGCAGCCACGATTATCCGGGCATCGACATCGTCATGCCCGACCTCGAATTTATCGAGGATCGCAAGAAGGATTTGCTCGGCATCATCCTGACGCACGGGCACGAGGATCATATCGGCGCCATCCCCTATCTCGCCGCCGAGCTTGGCGTGCCGCTCTATGCCAACCGCTTCACCGCGGGGCTGATCGCGCACAAGCTCGCCGAAGAGGGGCTGGAGAAAGAGGTCGAGCTGAAGGTCGTCGATATCGACGACAGCTTCCAGCTCGGGCCGTTCGGTATCCGCCTGATCCCGCTCGCGCACTCGATCCTCGAAATGAGCGCGGTGGTGATCGACACGCCCTATGGCCGCGTCTTTCACACCGGCGACTGGAAACTCGACGAGGAACCGATCCTCGGCGTTCCCGCGACCGCCGCCGCACTCACCGCGGTGGGCGACGAGGGGATCGACGTGCTCGTCTGCGATTCGACCAACGCCTTCAACCCCGAAGCATCGGGCAGCGAAGGGGGCCTCCGCGCCGGGCTGGAGCAGGCGGTCGGCGCGGCGAAGGGCAGGGTGGTCGTCACCACCTTTGCATCGAACGCCGCACGTCTGGCGACGCTGGGCGCGGTCGCGAAGGCGACGGGACGCACGCTGTGCGTCGCGGGCCGTTCGCTCGACCGCATCCTCGGTGTCGCGCGCTCGGTCGGCTATTTGAAGGATTTTCCGCCGACGGTCGATTTCGACGAGGCGATGCGGCTGCCGCGCGACAAGGTGATGGTCATCGCGACCGGCGGGCAGGGCGAACCGCGCGCCGCGCTCGCGCGCATGGCGGCCGACATCCACCAGATCAAGCTCGAGGCGGGCGACACCGTCGTCTTTTCATCGAAGCAGATCCCCGGAAACGAAGTCGCGATCGGACGGATTATGAACCAGCTCGCGGCGAAGGACGTGCTGACCGTTACCGAGAAGCAAGCGCATATCCACGTCAGCGGCCATCCGGGGCAGCCCGAACTCGCGGCGCTTTATGGCTGGCTGCGGCCCCAGCTCGTCCTGCCCGTGCATGGCGAGATCCGCCATATGCACGAACAGGCGCGCTTCGCACTCGAACGCGGTGTGCCGGATGCGCTGGTGCAGGAAAATGGTGACCTGGTGCGGCTTGCGCCGGGGCCGGCGAAGATCGTCGAGCGTGTGCGAGCGGGGCGGCTGATCCTCGACGGCGACGTCATCCTGCCCGCCGATGGCGAGACGATCAACGAGCGGCGCAAGCTTTCATTGAACGGCCACATCACCGTTGCCGCCATCTTCTCCGGCAAGCGTTTCGTCGAAAGCGCGATCAGCTATCGCGGCGTGCCGGTCGAGGATGAACGCGAAGCCTTTATCGACGAGATGCGCGAGGCCGCCGAGCAGGCCGCCACCGGCCCCGCGCGCGACGAGGAAAAGCTGCGCGAGGCGATCCGCCTCGGCGTGCGCCGAATCGCGACCGACTGGACGGGCAAGAAGCCTGTCGTCGATGTGATGCTCGTCGATATCTGATCCGGGGACAATCGCGATGAAATGGACTTCGGCGCTCGCCATCTATCTGCTGTTCTGGGCGTTCAGCGCCTTTTTCGTGCTGCCCTTCCATGGCCGCCGCGCGAGCGATGACGCGACGCCGCTGGTGCGCGGGCAGGAGCCGGGGGCGCCGGCGTCCTTTCGGCCCGGGCGCATATTGCTGCAGATGACGATCGTCGCGACGGTCGCCTTCGGGCTTTATTATGTGGCCTATGTGAACGGCTGGGTGAACCCCGACGTGCTGACCGGACGGGCGTAAGCTACCGATCGTTTGGATCGCCCCTTGCGTCCGCTTTGGGGTGGATTGCGACATTCCCATTCGTCATTCCCGCGAAAGCGGGAACCCAGAGCGTGCGTCGGCTGATCCCACACTGGTTCCCGCTTTCGCGGGAATGACGAGCTATGAGACCCGGGACGCGCCTTCCTGGTGCTCGACGTCGAAAAGACAAGGCAGGCCCAGGTCAAGCCCGGGATGACGAGGAATATGAGGGCCGCTTCCGGCCGAAACGCGGAGGTTTCGCGGCGCGATCAGTTCCGCAGGCGGTCGATCGCCTGTGCAAGCGCGACATACAGCTTGCCGATGTCCGACGACAGCAGGGTCACGCTGATCGCCGATCCATCGCGTGCGGCGATCAGCAGGCGCAGCATCGCTTCGAAATCGTGGATGAACTGGTTCACCGAGGCGTGGAACGCGTCGTCATTCTGGTAGAGGCGCAGGATTTCCTTGGCCTCGCTATTCTCGACCAGCTTGACCGCGCGCCGCGCGAAGACGCCGCGGTCGCCCTTGAGATAGGCGTCCCATGCGGTGTCGCTGACTTCGCTCGACAGGATCTTGGTGACGTCGATCGCGGTCGATTTCAGCGCCTCGGTCAAGAGACCGACCTGTTTCGCGAGCGAATCGCGGTCGGAGGCGGCGATCGCCTGTTCGGCTTCGCTCACGCGCTGCTCGACGCTCGCGCTCGTGTCCATGATCGTGATCAGCTGGCGCATCAGCCGGTCGGCGGCGCCGTTGGCCGCGGCGACCGCGCGCGCCGATGCGTCTTCGATCGCGTTCAATTGCGTCATCACTTCATTTTTGAACGCCGCGTCGATCGCGCCGGTCGCGGTCGCCTGCATCGCGTCGCGCGCGCCCGATACCAGCTTTTCGAGCGTCAGCCGCGCCTCGTCGGCGGCCGAATCGGCGGTCGTGCGAACCTCGGCCAGCGTCGCGATCATCCGCGCGCCGCCCTGTTCGGCGAAGTCGTCGGCGCCCTCGCGCAGTTTTGCGAGCGCGGTTTCCGCGTCCGCGAGCGCCCCGTTGATCCGGTCGGCGAGCTCCTGCTGGCTGGCGGCATGCCCCGCCATCTGTTCCTCGTTCGCCCTCAATGTCGTCTGCACGGCGTTGACGTGCGACACCGTCGACTGCGCCACCAGTTCGGACGCATCGAGCAGCGGGCGCAGTTGCGCCAAGGCCGTCTGCGTCGTCTGGCCGTGCGCGGTGATGCGGCCCAGCGCGTGCGGCAGCGTCTCGTCGAGCTCGCGCGTCACCGCGTCGAGCGCGAGCAGCAGCGATTCGGCGTGGCCGATGAGCTGATGCGCCGAGGCGTTGCCGCTCTGGACTTCCTGCATGAACGCGGCGAGCTGCCCCTTGGTATCGTCAATCGCGCGCCCGATCACGCCGGTGCTCGCGGTGACGCTCACGTCGAGAATTTCGAGCTGTCCGCCGACATCGGCGACATGCGCGGTGATGCGCGCGGCGAGCGCGTCGCTGGCGTCGGCATGCGCGGAGAGCTGCGCGCCCATCGCATCGCCCGCGTCGCGCGCCGCCGCAAGCCGGGCGTCCATCCGCGTGGCGGCGGCATCGACGCCGTTGCGAAACTGCTGCCAGCTCTTTTCGATCTCGCCGGTCATCGCGGCGACGGTCGAGGTCATCTCGCCGCGCGCCGAAACGGAAATGTTCGTCATATGCGCCAGCGCCGCGTCATGCGCCTCGGTGACCTGCGTCGAGGCGGCGAGCAGGTCGGACTCGGTTTCCCTGGCCTGTCCCTGCAACGCGACGATCGCCTCGAGAATGCTCGCGGTCGAAGCTTCGCTGATTTGCGCGGTCTTGGCGGCTTCCTCGCCGAGCGCGGCGAGCCGGGCTTCGAGATTGGCGCCCTGCTGGTGCGCGACGAGCCCGGCCTCGCGGAAATTGACCGCGAGCCGCTGCGCGACATCGTCAATCCGCGGCAGGCCGGCGAGCAGCCCGTCCATCCGTTGCAGCGCGACATCGCCCGACCGGGCGAGCTGGTCGTGCGCGTTGGCGATCACCGAGGCGTTGCTCGCGAGCTTGTCGCTGCTTTCGGTGAGGCGCGAGACGGTGTCGAGGCCGAGCTGCTGGACAAGCTTCGCCTGTTCGCCGAGCTGCTTTCGCGCGTCGGCGAGGTGCAGGCCGAGCGCGTGCATCGACTGGTTGAGCGACATATTTTCTTCGCGCAGTGCCGTGGCCGCGCGGGCAAAGCGCGCCTGTTCGGATCGGCCTGAGCGCAGCAGAACCATCCAGAACACCGCGAGCAAGGTCAGCGGCATCGCGATCGTCGCGATCAGGAGCGGCCAGTCGGCGAGCGCCGGCGCGCGCGCGAAACCCTCGGTCGCCACCGCGAACGCGAAACCCGTCCAGCCGATCGCGAGAAGGACGAGAAGGGCGGGGACGGCGCGGTCGCGCCACGCCGGCGGCGCCGCGTCGTCGGCGTCTTCGGTCGCGTTCAGCGAAGACATATCGAGCCAATCGCGTTCGGCGGGTGCCGCCGCTTCGGGCGCAGCCAAGGTGTCCGGCCCGGTGGCTTCCGCCGGCGCCGCGCTGTCCGCTTCCTGGTTCGCCGCGGAATCCCGCCACAATCCGACGATTTTCTTGTGCCCTGTCATGGCGCCATCCTAGCATCAAATGACCGCCATGAAACGGAAACTTAACCACAAGATGGCAAAGCTGTGGAATGTCGTTCGACAGTGGCCCCCTCGATCGCTACCTGAGCGCCGCGTTCGGCGACGACCCGGCGATGGCGATGGACCTGCGCGGCGCCTTCACCGGGAGCGCGCGTGACCTGGCCGATTTGATGCGCCGCGCGCGGTGTGACGCGAACTGGGAAGTGGCGGCGCTCCGCCTGAAAGGGCTCGCCGCGACCTTCGGCATCATCCCGCTGATCGAGCTTGCCGAAGCGGCGATGGCGGGTGCGCCGGGCGATCCCGCGGTATTGCGGCAGATCAACCGGACGATCGACGAGATCGCCTGATCGGCCCCGCCGGGCCGACCGACGAAGCGGGTTCAATTCCCGTTCAGCCGCTTTCGACCAGTGAAATATCGATGTCCGCTGTCTTGCCATGGCAACGCGACGCGGTTAGCCGCGTTATCGACGCGCGGCCGAGCCTGTGCGCGCCACGATTTGGCGCGGAGGCGACGGCGGCCGAGTTCAAAGGAGAGATTTCGATGTTCACCCGTTTCCGCTCTATGCCCGCAACGGCGATGGCTGCCGTGCTGGGCTGCGCGCTGATGACGACCGCCCTTCCGGCCACCGCCAAGGAAAAGCCGAAGAAGGGCGAGGAAGAAAAAGGCCAGGGCCTGTCGGCGAGCAAAGCGTTCGGTCCGGCGCTCAAGAAGATGACCGAAGCCACGACGGCAAAGGACGCCGCGGCGCTCCAGGCCGCGCTGGCCGAAGGGCAGGGCACCGCGACCACGCCCGACGATAAATATCTCACCGCTTTCTATCAGCTCCAGCTCGGCATCCTGAACAAGGACCAGGCCATTCAGGCACAGGCGCTCGACGCGATGCTCGATTCGGGCCGCACCCCGGCCGAAAATATGGCGGTCTACAGCTTTTTCTCGGGCAATTTCGCCTATGGCGCCAAGGATTATCCCAAGGCGATCAAGCGCCTCGAAGCCGCGCGCGCCGCGGGTTCGACCGAGCCCAATGTGCCCATCCTCTTGATGGACAGCTATCTGAACGCCGGGCAGGTCGATCAGGGCGTCGCCACCGCCAAGGCCGCGATCGAAGCGAGCCGCGCCGCCGGGCAGCGGCCGTCGGATCAGCTGTATGTCCGTCCGGTCAAGGCGTTACAGGCCGCAAAGCGGAACAATGACGTGCTCGACCTGATGACGCTGCGGCTGCGCGATTATAACCAGCCGGCGGTCTGGCGTCAGACGCTCTTCATCGCGTTGCAGGCGAACCAGGACAAGGAAGTCGGGCTCGACATCTTTCGCCTGATGCGCGCGGCGGGCGCGATGCAGGAGCGTCCCGAATATGCGGAATATGCCGCGCTCGCGACCGAAGCCGCGCTGCCGGGCGAGGTCGTCTCGCTGATCAAGGCCGGCAAGCAGGGCGGTGTGATCCCGGCCAGCGACGCGAAGTTCAACGAGCTTTTGACCAGCCAGACCGAGCGTATGGGCGACGAGGAATCGACGCTCACGGCCTATGCGCAAAAGCCGTCGACGCTGTCGAACCCCAAGGTCGCCGGCGCGACGGGTGACGCGATGGTCGGTTACGGCCGCTATGCCGACGCCATTCCGCTCTATAAGGCGGCGCTGGCCGCCGGCGGCGACAAGGATTTGTGGACCTATCGCCTTGGTGTCGCGCAGGCGCACTCGGGCGATGCCGCGGGTGCGAAGGCGAGCTTCGCGCAGGTGACCGGGCCCCGCAAGCGGCTCGCCGATCTGTGGACGGTCAAGATCGACACGCCAGCGGCAGCCCCGGCGACCCCGGAGCCCGCGCCGGCGGCCCCGACCACGGGCGGCTGAAGCCGAGGCCACTAATAAAAAGGGCGCCGCTCCGGTCTGGATCGGCGCCCTTTTTCGATCCGGTTGATCAGGATTCGACGGGGATGCCGGCGAGCTGCTTGGCGGTGCGAATCGTCAGCGATGTCTTCACGCTCGTGACGTTCGGCGCCGACGTCAGATGCGCGGTCAGGAACGACTGAAAGCTTTGCAGGTCGCGCGCGACGACCTTGAGCAGAAAGTCGATCTCGCCGTTCAGCATATAGCATTCGCGCACTTCGGCGAGGCCGCCGACATAATCCTCGAACGTCTTCAGGTCGGATTCGGCCTGGCTGCGCAGGCTGACCATCGCAAAGACGGTGATGCCGTAGCCGAGCTTCGCGGCGTCGAGGTCGGCGTGGTAGGAACGGATCACGCCCGACTCCTCGAGCGCGCGCACGCGGCGGAGGCACGGCGGCGCCGTCAGCCCCACCATCTGTGCCAGTTCGACATTCGTCATCCGCCCGTTTTTCTGCAGCTCGCCCAATATCTGCAAATCAATCTGATCGAATTTCTGACTCGCCATCGTTGAAACTTCCGCTTTCCAAAATCGCGATGACCATAATATTATTTCAGGCGATTGCAATTGTCCCACAATGCGACGCGGAAGGTTAAGGCACTTTCATGGCTGGGGGATTCACGCTAGCCGGTAAGCATATGCTAACCAACGACCGACGCTGTGGGGCTGAATTTGCGTGACCGCTGACTCGATGATTGCGACCATCTTGCGCCAGGCGCCCGCAGACCGCCGCGCGAGCATCACCGCGTGGCGACAACTTTCCGATATTCTGGCTCAGCGCGGCAATCAACTGGGCGATGACGATATTCGCCGCAGCCTGCACGCGCTCGCCGTATTGCGGCCACGGGTCCCCGAGGCGGTGCGTCGCGACTGCGCGCGCGCGATCGCGCGCCACGGCCGTTTCGCGCCGCTCGTCGCGCTCTATGCCAATGACGTTCCGGCGGTATCGGCGATCATGCTGCGCGAGGTGCGGCTGGCCGAGGCCGACTGGCTGGCGCTGTTGCCCGCGACGAGCGCGATGGCGCGATCGGTGCTCGCGGGGCGCCGCGACCTGCCGCAAGGCGTCGCCCGCGCGCTCGCCAGCCTCGGCAGCGCCTCGGTGGCCTTGCCGCAGCCGGCGAGCGC
Source organism: Sphingopyxis italica (assembly GCF_011926545.1). Lineage (GTDB taxonomy): Bacteria > Pseudomonadota > Alphaproteobacteria > Sphingomonadales > Sphingomonadaceae > Sphingopyxis > Sphingopyxis italica. Next base: position 231,765 of record NZ_JAATIT010000002.1, read on the forward strand.
GGCGGTCGAGGAGCCGGCCGCGACCGGGCAAGCGACACTCGAACCGGTGGCCGATAACGGCCCCAGCCAGATCAGCGAGCTCGTCCGCCGGATCGACAAATATCAATCGACTCGCGGCCAGCCCGCTGCGCCGCGCCCGCCGCGCGCCGCCTTCCTGTTCGAAACCGGGCCCGACGGCGTGATTCACTGGGTCGACGGCGTGACGCGCGGAGCGGTCATCGGGCTGTCGATCGCCGAGGCGGCCTTCGGCGGCGAACCCGGCGCCGACGGTGTCGCCGCCGGCGCGTTCCGCCAGCGGGCGGAGATCATCAACGCGCGCATGCTGCTGGAGGGAACAGCCGCCGAAGCCGGTGAATGGCGCTTTTCGGCGCTGCCCTGGTTCGATCCTGCGACCGGCCAGTTTCGCGGCTATCGCGCGAGCGCGCGGCGTCCGCAGCGCAATGAAACGCCCTATGGCCGGACCGCGACCGAAGATTCGGGCGATTCGATTCGCCAGCTGATCCACGAGCTGCGCAGCCCGCTCAACGCGATTTCGGGTTTCGCGCAAATCATCTCGGGGCAGATGTTCGGGCCGGTGAGCCACGGCTATCGCGCGATGGCCGACGCGATCGTTGCCGACGCCGCTTCGGTGCAGGCGATCATCGACGACCTTGAAACCGCGGCGCGCAGCGATGCGGCGCCCCCGGCGGACTCCGCCGAAGAGATCGTCGATATCGGGGCGATCGTGACGCAGATCGAGCGCGATCTCGCCGGGCTGCTGGCCGACCAGCGCGTCGAACTCAGCATCTCGCGCGTCGGCGGACCCTTTCTCGGGCTCGCCAGCGACGCCAATGTGCGGCGCATGGTCGGTCGCTTGCTCACCGCGCTCGTCGATGTGTCCGAACCGGAGGCGACTTTGGTCGGGCAACTCGTCACCGAGTCGCGGCACGACGACATGCTCCAGTTGCGGGTCGTCCGCCCGGCGGCGATCCGCTTCGCGACCGCGGCGGACCTGCTCGATCCGGGCTTCAGCCCCGAGGGCGAAGCGCCCGGCGCCGCCGTGCTCAGCCTCGGCTTCTCGCTCCGCTTGGTCGACAGCCTCGCCCGCGCGGTCGGCGGACGGCTCGATATCGGGCATAACGCCTTGACCTTGCATCTGCCCTCCGCCACCTCGAAGGCCGAGGCCGGGCTGGAGGCGCAGCAAGGCGAATAGGCCTTCGAGGCTGGGCGAAGGGGGGCGTGGTGCAGCCTGCGGGCAGTTTCTTTGCATATCCGGCCGCGTCGGAGATGGTCACGCTGGATTCGGGCGAAAAGCCGCGTTTCTGGGTGACGATCGATACCGAAGAGGATTTCGATTGGGATGCGCCGTTCGCGCGCACCGGCTATCGCCTCGCGTCGGTCCCCGCGCTCGCCGAATGCCAGGGCTATTTCGAACGCGCGGGGGTGAAACCGATCTATCTGGTCGACTGGCCGATCGTCGCCGACGACCGCGCAGTCGAAATCCTCGGCGCCGCGCGGAACGCGGGCCGCTGCGAGATCGGGGCACAGCTTCATCCGTGGGTGACCCCGCCGTACGAAGAAGATGTGAACGAGCGCAACAGCTATACCGGAAATCTGCCTGCCGAACTGCAGCGCGCCAAAATGACCGCGCTGCGCGATGCGATCCGCGACCGGTTCGGTGTCCAGCCGACCGCCTATCGCGCCGGGCGCTATGGCCTTGGCCCCGACACCGCGGCGATGCTCGCCGAACTCGGCTTTCGCTGCGACACATCGGTCCGCAGCGGTTTCGATTATCACGCGGGCCATGGCCCCGACTATCGCGAAGCGCCGCTTCATCCCTGGTGGGTCAAGGTCGGGCAGGGGGCCGTGCTCGAAATGCCCGTCACCACGGTTTTCGGAGGGCTGCTCGGGCGCGCAGGGCGCTGGCTTTATCATCGCACCTCGTCGAACAGCCATGCGGCGCTTGCCCGGCTGGGCCTCGCCGAACGGATCGCGCTGACGCCCGAGGGCATTCCGGCCGAGCGTGCGTGCATAGCGATCGACATCGCGATCGACCTCTGCCTGCCGGTGCTGAACTTCTCCTTCCACTCGCCGTCGCTGCAGCCGGGCAACACCCCCTATGTCCGCAGCCAGGCCGACCTCGACCTCTTCTATCGCTGGTGGGACGTCGTGCTCGGCCATCTCGCGCGGCGCGGGGTCGAGGCGACGACCGCCGCCGGGATATTGGCGATGGCCGAGCGGAAGGCGGCGCGCTGAGGTTGGCGCTTGCCAACGCGCCGCACCGTCCGCTATCGCCCGCATATCCCCAACCGGGTTTCGAGAGGGGGCCTGTAGCTCAATGGTTAGAGCTGGCCGCTCATAACGGCTAGGTTGCGGGTTCGAGTCCTGCCGGGCCCACCATTCCCTCCTTCATTTCCCTTGCAAATCGAAACTGATGACGGTCCAGTGCGCCGGCAGAAGGAGAGGGACATATGGGGAAGCGGCGGACGATCCTGATCGGGGGTCTGGCGATCATCGCGATCGTGGCGGGAACGGTGGCGGTGCGCACCGCGACCTTTGCGCCAACGGATATTGCGGACGGCAGCGGCGTCCGGCTTGCCGCGGTACCCGCCTATAACCTCGGCACCGCGGTCGAACATCTGAGCGCCGCGGCGCAGATCCGGACGATCTCGCATCAGGATGCCGCCGACAACGACGTCGCCGAGTGGGACAAGCTTCACGCGTGGCTCGCGGCGACCTATCCCGCGACGCATGAGGCGATGACGCGCACGATCCTGCCGAACCGCACGCTCATCTATCACTGGCCGGGCAGCGACGCGTCGCTCGCGCCGATCATCGTCATGGCGCATCAGGATGTGGTGCCGGTGACCGAAGGGACCGAAGGCGACTGGAAATATCCGCCCTTCGCGGGGACGATCGCCGAAAAGGCGGTCTGGGGACGCGGAACCGTCGACGACAAGGGATCGCTGATCGGCCTGTTCGAGGCGATCGAGGCGCTGGCCACGCGAGGGTTCCAGCCGAAACGCGGCATCTATCTGGTGTCGGGCCACGACGAGGAAGCCGGCGGGTCGGGCGCCGCCGCGGCGGCCGCCAAGCTGAAGGCCGAGGGCGTGCGCGCGCTCTATACGCTCGACGAGGGCAGTGTCGTGCTGCTCGATACCCCGGTGATCGACGGCCCCGCCATCCTGATCGGCGTCGCCGAAAAGGGCTATGCGACGCTGAAAGTCACCGCCAACGCGCCCGGTGGGCACAGCTCGATGCCGCCCGCCGAAACCGGGGTGACGACGCTCGCGCGCGCGGTGCTCGACATCACCGAAAAGCCCTTCCCGATCGAGATGCGCGGCCCCGGCGCGGCGATGGTCGAGGCGCTCGCGGCGCACAAGGGCGGGACGACGAAGATGGCGGTCGCGAACCGCTGGCTGCTCGGCTATCTGCTCGAAAACCAGCTTTCGGCCTCGCCCTCGTCGGCGGCCGCCTTTCACACCACGATCGCGCCGACGATGCTGGAAGGCAGCCCCAAGGAGAATGTCCTGCCGCAATCGGCCACCGCGCTGATCAACTATCGCATCGCGCCATGGAACAGCTCGGCCGACGTCATGGCGCGCGCCAAGGCCGCGGTGGGCGATGCGCCGGTCGAACTCAGCTGGGTCAAGCCGCCGAACGAGCCGTCGCGCGTGTCGTCGACGAGTTCGCAGGGCTGGAAATATGTCGTCGCGGCCGCGCGCGCCGATGCGCCAGGCGCCGTTGTCGCGCCCTATCTGGTCGTTGCCGCGACCGACAGCCGCAGCATGGAGCCGATTTCGGAGGATGTGTACCGCTTCATGCCGATGCACTTCACGCTGAAGGAAACCGCGATGATCCACGGCACCAACGAACATATGACGATCGACAGCTTCAAACGCATGATCGATTTCTATGCGCGACTGATTGCGACGTCTGCGGGATAGACTCGGGCGAGAAGCCTGTCTAAGGCGCCCTCAGCGTCGGGGAGTGGCGCAGCCCGGTAGCGCGCTTGCTTTGGGAGCAAGATGTCGCAGGTTCGAATCCTGTCTCCCCGACCATATGCTGCCGCCAAGGTTGCAAGCGACGGCCTTTACGCGCTATTTCGCCCGGATATCGAATTGGGCGGAAGGGAAATTGCAGGACTGCACCTCTTCCAACAGCCGCTTAAACTCTAAACGATATCCGTCTATGGCGTCGGCATTCAAAGCGTAATCGTATATGTGCCGCAAAACCTCGGCTTCATTGCGGGCGGCGACCAGCGCTCCCTGATCGACCCGGTCGATTTGCGTTGTCTTTCGCGTCGTCGAGATGCTGGGTGTAAGATAATATACCTTTTCCTGGCCTTTGATCTCTATCCACTGCAGATGGCCGTGCGCAATCGCATTGCGCACTTCGGTGAACGGCATGACCTCCTTCACCGTCTTTTCGAACGTCGGATATTGGGCGCGAAACTCTTCGGGTGACGACCGAAAGGCTTCCAGGATCACATTCAGACGCGCGGCGGGGCTTTCGATACGTCCAATAGCACGCAAAGCGACAATATGGTTCGTGCCGACCAGATGGCCGAAAGATAACGCGAGCGTGGTTTCAAGATATTCCCACGCAGAAAGAGCCTTGCCCACCGCCAGAAAAATCTCGTCTGACGTCCGGCTCCCCGTTTCGGAAATTACCAACTCATAGGGCTTCTTTTTTGCCATCGCGAATATCCTGGTTGCGCATGATCAAAGGGGCACAAAAAAGACGGCCTTCCCGAAGGAAGACCGTCCTTTTTCGTTTCGGTCAATGCCCCGGAGGGCTGTGACTTACTTCGTCGCTTCAGCCGGAGCGGCAGCGGCGTCAGCCGGAGCAGCGGCAGCGTCGGCCGGAGCGGCAGCGGCGTCAGCCGGAGCAGCGGCTTCGGCGCCAGCGGCAGCAGCGTCGGCACCAGCGGCAGCGGCTTCGGCGCCGGCAGCGGCGGCGTCGGCGCCTTCTTCAGCAACAGCTTCGGCAGCCGGAGCTTCGGTGGTGGCTTCTTCAGCAGCCTTTTCACCGCAAGCGGCGAGGGCGAACATGCTGGCAGCAACGGCGATAGCAGCAAACTTCTTCATGATGTGTGGGCTCCCTAAAATGCCTTTCCGCGTCCGGGAAAACTTCCCGTACCGCGAGCGGCGGGATTTAGCCTTTCCGCGTGAATCGTCAACAAAAATAATTGAGATGGTCGGCGTGCGCGGGAATCTGTCATTTATCCGTAACGGTCAGGGAAGCTCGCTATCCTCGCTGTTCGCGAGAATCGCCAGAACCGCGCTCCAGACCACGACATTTTGCCGCAACTGGACGGGATCGATCTTGTCGAGCGTGTCGTCCGGCGTGTGGTGCAGGTCGAAATAACGCGTGCCATCTTGGGCCAGATCGACCGCGGGAACCCCCGCCTGAACGAGCGCGCCGATGTCGGCGCCGCCGTTCGCCGGCTGCCGACCGCGAACGACGCCGAACGGCATCACCGCGGCGGCGAGCCGGTCCGAAAGCGCCTTGGCGCTGTCGGGCAGCTTGAAGTCGATCCGCCACACACGATCGGCGCCGAAGTCGGATTCGAGCGCGACGGCGTGTTTCTCGGTCCCGTGCGCGTCGAAATAGGCCTGGCCGCCGAAGACGCCGACCTCTTCGGCGCCCGCCCACAAGACGCGGATCGTGCGGCGCGGCTGGCCGGCGGTCATCACATGCTTGGCGGCGGCGGCGACGATCCCGCAGCCCGCCGCGTCGTCGATCGCGCCGGTGCCGAGATCCCAGCTGTCGAGGTGGCAGGCGACGATGACCGGACTCGCGGCGGGGTCGCGCCCCGGAACTTCGGCGATGACGTTGCCCGACTTCTTCGTGCCGAGGTTCCGCGGGGTCAGGACCAGCTTCATCCGCAGCGGTCCGGATGCCGTGCCCGCCGTCACGCGCTTCCACTGGCGGACGAGCTGGTCGGCATCGGGGTTGGAGATGGCGCCCGCCGGAATCGGCTTCACGCCGGGCTCGAAATTGGTGCCGCCGGCGTGCGGGTTGCGATGATCGTCGGTGCCGATCGCGCGGATGACGGTCGCGATCGCGCCCTTCTTGGCCGCGACATTGGCGCCGGTGAAGCGGCCGCGGCCGTAAGTGCCATAGCCGCTGCCGTCCTGGGCGGGTGCCATCTGGTGGTCGATGAAGACGATCTTGCCCTTCACTTGGGTGTCGGGCGCCGCGACGAGCGCGTCGAAGCTCTCGAAATAGGCGATGTCGCCCTCAAGACCCTTGGCGCCGGTCGAGGCGCTGGTGCCGAGCGCGGTGATCGCTAGTTTTTGCGGCAGGAAGGGGCTGGTCAGCCAGGCCTCTTCCTCGCCGCGCACCCACACGGACATGTCGAACGGTTCGTCGCGGACATTGGCGAAACCCATCGATTGCAGCCGCGCCACCGCCCATTTGCGCGCGGCCGCCTCGGCTTCGGTGCCCGCCATCCGCTGTCCGATTTCGGTCGTGAGGTCCTCGGTGATCGACCAGGCGAGGTCGTCGCCACGCTGCGCGAGATCGACCGCGCTCGGCGGCGGCGGAGTCTGCGCCGACAGCGGCGATACGAGAAGGGCGAGGCTCGCGCCACCAAGCGCGAGAAGGCGGGCAGGGACAGGGTTCGTCATGCCCTTGTCCTAGCGGGGCAATTCGGCCTGCCGCAAGCGCCGATTGCCAATCGCGCCCCCATTCGCTAACCGGCGCGCAACTCTCCCGGCCGCATGCGCGGCCCAGCCAGACTTCGGAGCATATCCCATGGCCGCCCAATATAGTTTCGTGATGAAGGGTCTGAACAAGACCTATCCCGGCGCGCAAAAGCCGACGCTCAAGGATTTGAGCCTGCAATTCTATCCCGATGCCAAGATCGGCATCGTCGGCCCGAACGGCACCGGCAAGTCGACGCTGATGAAGATCATGGCGGGCATCGACAAGGAATTCACCGGCGAAGCGTGGCCGGGCGAGGGGATCACCGTCGGCTATCTGGCGCAGGAGCCCGAGCTGGACCCGACCAAGACGGTCAAGGAAAACGTCATGGACGGCGTCCGCGGCGTCGCCGACATGATGGAGCGTTTCAACGAGATCAGCACGCTGATGGCCGATCCGCCCGCCGACGCCGATTTCGATGCGCTGATGGAGGAAATGGGCACGCTGCAGGAAAAGATCGACGCGGTCGACGGCTGGACGCTCGACAACCAGCTCGAAATCGCGATGGAAGCCCTGCGTTGCCCGCCCGGCGACGCGAGCGTCGAAAATCTTTCGGGCGGCGAAAAGCGCCGCATCGCGCTCACCCGCCTGCTGCTCGAAAAGCCGTCGATCCTGCTGCTCGACGAACCGACCAACCATTTGGACGCCGAAAGCGTCGCCTGGCTCGAAAAGCATCTCGTCGACTATCCGGGCAATGTGATCCTCGTCACCCACGATCGCTACTTCCTCGACAACGTCGTGAACTGGATCCTCGAACTCGATCGCGGCCGCTATTTCGTCTACGAAGGCAATTATTCGACCTACCTCGAAAAGAAGGGCAAGCGTCTCGAGCAGGAATCGCGCGAGGACGCCGGTCGCCAGAAAGCCATCAAGGACGAGCTCGAGTGGATCCGGCAGTCGCCGAAAGCCCGTCAGGCCAAATCGAAAGCGCGTATCAAAAGCTTCGATCAGCTGGTCGAGGCACAGGAAAAGCGCATCCCCGGCAAGGCGCAGATCGTCATTCAGGTGCCCCAGCGCCTCGGCGGCAAGGTGATCGAGGTCGAGAATATCTCGAAGGCCTTTGGCGACAAGCTGCTCTTCGAAGACCTGTCCTTTTCGCTTCCACCCGGCGGCATCGTCGGCGTGATCGGCCCCAATGGCGCGGGTAAATCGACCCTGTTCAAGCTGATCACGGGGCAGGAAACCCCCGACAATGGCAAGGTCGTCATCGGCGACACCGTCCATCTCGGCTTCGTCGACCAGAGCCGCGACGACCTGAAACCCGACAATAATGTCTGGCAGGAAATCTCGGGCGGCGCCGAAATGATGAACATCGGCAAGCACGAGATGCAGACGCGCGCCTATGTGGGCGCCTTCAACTTCAAGGGCGTCGACCAGCAGAAGAAGGTCGGCCAATTGTCGGGCGGTGAGCGCAATCGCGTCCATATGGCCAAGATGCTGAAGCAGGGCGGCAACGTGCTGCTGCTCGACGAACCGACCAACGACCTCGACACCGAAACGCTCGCGGCACTCGAAGAGGCGCTCGAGAATTTCGCGGGCTGCGCCGTGGTCATCAGCCACGACCGCTTCTTCCTCGATCGCCTCGCGACGCACATCCTCGCGTTCGAGGGCGACAGCCATGTCGAATGGTTCGAAGGCAACTTCGAATCCTATGAAGAGGACAAGATCCGCCGCCTCGGCGACGATGCGACGCGCCCGCACGCGACGTCGTACAAGAAGCTGACGCGCTAAGCGGAATGGCGGGGGAGGGCACGCCAATTTCTTCGAGCGCGATCCGTATGGATGCGGACGCGCTCAACGCCTTCATGGCGGAGGCCTTCCCTCAGTCGGAGCCCGGCTCGCGCGGCCATGTCATGTCGGCTGTGCCGGGACATATCCAGGCGCGGCTCGATCCCACCGACAAGGCGTTACGCCCCGGCGGGCTGATCTCCGGCCCGACGCAGATGGGCTTTGCCGACATGGCGGCCTATGCGCTCGTCCTCGCGCATATCGGCCCGGTCGCGATGGCGGTGACGAGCGCGCTCAACTACCAGTTCCTGCGCCCGTGCCGTCCGGGGCCGCTGTTCGCCGACGCGTTCATGCTGCGCCTCGGCAAGCGGCTTGCGGTGATGGACGTGCGGATATGGACCGACGATGCCGAACGGCCGGTCGGGCAGGCGAATGTGACCTACGCGATTCCTTGAGGCGGGAGGCCGGGTTCGGCCTTAAGGTGCCGCTCCATTTTCTCACTTCGTCATTCCCGCGAAAGCGGGAACCCAGTGGCGACGGTTGCTCGCTGGGTTCCCGCTTTCGCGGGAATGACGAATGTTGGGTGCGTCCGCTATCACGCCCCAGACCGACATCGGGAAAACGCTGCCCCTACCGCTTCATGCACTGACGCACATCGTCGCGCTTATATTCGCTGCAATTCCACAGCGCCTTTTCGAACCCTGCCTTGTCGTCGCGGAGGTAGGAAAAGCTCATCGCGGCGCGCTGCGTGTCGTTCATCGTATCGCTGTCGGGCTTCAGCACCGGGTTGGTCCAACCCATGAACTTGCAATAGGGCTTGTCGCCGCACAGCCGCAGCGCCGTGGTTACGAAGCTTTCGGGCGCGGCCTTGCGATCGAGCTGAATATAGATCGTGTCGCGGCCCGCGCTCTCGCCCGCGCCCGTGACGACCCGCGCTTCGCCCACCGCTGCATTCGCGTCGACCGGAGCGGTGTCAGCGGAAAGTCCCAGCGCGATGGCGTGGAGCGGCGAAATCGTCGCGAGCTTCGCGACCGGTCCGTCGCTGCCCGACACGGCGCCGCGAAAGGCACCCGGCGTCCCCCAATAGCCCGGCCAGCGGAAGAAGAGATGGGTATCGACGATCGCGATCTTCTCGAGGCTGTCGCTCCAATAGGGGCGGACCCAGTCGGTATGGTAATGGGTCGCTAGGCCGACGCGCGGATCGGTGCCGCCCGACAGCATCAGATCGGCATTGCTGCGCGCGCGTTGCCACGCCGCGTCCGAATATCGGCGGCTGAGCGCGCCGTCGCAAGTGAAGGTGAACTGGCAACCCGTCGCGCGTTCCGCCCCCTGAAACACCACGCCGCAGATCGATTTCGGGAAGGCGGGGTGGCGCGCGCGATTGATCACGACCTGTCCGACCGCCTGCTGCCCCTTGGCGTCGTCGCCCGCTTCATAGAGCATCGCGGCGGCCAGGCAGTCGCGCGCGCGCGCCTTGGCATCGCCGCCGCCGGCATAGACGAAGGGCCGCGCGGCAACGAACCCCTTGGTGACGAGCGGAATCTTCAGGTTCTGGGTGCGCGCGTCGGCCTCGGTCACCGGCGCGAGTTCCATCGGCGGCGCGTCGGGGACGACGTCGGCGGGCGGCGCAACCGGATGCGGCCGCGCCATGTAATGTGCGCCGTCCTTTTCGCCGTTGGCATAAAGCACGCCGACGATCGCCGCGACGGCGAACAGGACGAACAGCCAGCCCGTCCAGTCGCGCCGCGGCGGCACGGGTTGATCGCCGTCAAGGCGCATCGCGAGGGCTCAGATCTCCGGCAGGAAATCGGGAACCGACAGGTAACGCTCGCCCGTGTCGTAGTTGAAACCGAGCACGCGGCTACCCGGCGGAAGCTCGGCGAGCTTCTGATCGATCGCGGCGAGCGTCGCGCCCGACGAGATGCCGATGAGCATGCCTTCGTCGGTCGCGGCGCGAAGCGCCCATTGCTTGGCGTCGGCGGCCTCGACCTTGATCACGCCGTCGAGCAGGTCGGTGTGGAGGTTGCGCGGGATGAAGCCGGCGCCGAGGCCCTGAATCGGGTGCGGTCCGGGCTGGCCGCCCGAAATGACGGGAGACAGGGTCGGCTCGACCGCAAAGACCTTGAGGTTCGGCCAATGTTCCTTGAGGAACTGCGCAACGCCGGTGATATGGCCGCCGGTGCCGACGCCGGTGATCAGCACGTCGATCGGCGTGTCCTTGAAATCGGCGAGGATTTCGGGGCCCGTGGTGCGGACATGGACGTCGATGTTCGCGTCATTTTCGAACTGCTGCGGCATCCAGGCGCCCGGCGTCGTCTCGACAAGCTCGATCGCGCGTTCGATCGCGCCCTTCATGCCCTTTTCGCGCGGCGTCAGGTCGAAGGTCGCGCCATAGGCGAGCATCAGCCGCCGGCGCTCGATCGACATGCTTTCGGGCATGACGAGGATGAGCTTGTAGCCCTTGACCGCGGCGGCCATCGCGAGGCCGATGCCGGTGTTGCCCGACGTCGGCTCGACGATGGTGCCGCCGGCTTTCAGGCTGCCGTCGCGTTCGGCCGCCTCGATCATCGCGAGGCCGATGCGATCCTTGATCGACCCGCCGGGATTGCTGCGTTCGGACTTTATCCAGACTTCGGCGTCGGGGAACAGTTTGGCCATGCGAATGTGCGGCGTGTTCCCGATGGTATCGAGGATCGAATTGGCTTTCATGATCGGTGCGCTCTTTCCTTGAATTCGAACCGCGGGTCGCGGCGGACGCGATTTGACCAGTCCCCGGCGCGCAGCCAGAGTGCCTCATCCGCCAGCGCCGGCGTCGGTGCGGGTTGTAACGAGGCGAGCAGATACTGTCCATAAGGCCAGTCCCCGATCCCCGAGTCGGCGTTGATATGACCGAAGGGACCGGCGTTGACGAAGCGCGCGTCCCAGCGCCGCGAGAGGCGCCATACATGGGCGGTCTTGGCATAAGGATCGTCGTCGCTGGCGACGACGATCGTCGGTACGCGCGACGTGAAGGAAGGCGAGTCGGCAAAGCTCAGCGCGCCATGTTCGTGCCGCAACCGGCCGAGATCGGGCGGTGCGACGAGCAACGCGCCGGCGATACGCGTCCGCGTCAGCGCGCTGGCGCCGGCGAACCAATGCGCAAAGGCATGGCAGCCGAGGCTGTGGGCGGCGACGAGCACGGGTTCGCTCTCCGCCTCGATCGCCGCGGCGATTTGGCGCACCCATTCATTCTTGTCGGGATTGTCCCAGCTGCCGAGTTCGACTCGTTCGCTATGGGGGAATTTATGTTCCCACAGGCTTTGCCAGTGAGTCGGGCCGCTGTTGTTAAGGCCCGGAATCGTGAGGATCTTATGACGGATTATCGCGCTGTGCATGACGGTTTCTCCATTGAGGGGGCAAGGGGGAACCGCGGTGACGGGTTGGGAATAGATAACTCAACAAATTAAATTGACAATAGGTTTTGGACGGAACGAGCGCGTGGGACGGCAAATGGTTTGACCCTATTGCTTGCTTTGTCTGAACTGCGGTTCGAAGGTGCGCGCGCGCCGGAGTTCGGGAAATAGCCAGGCCCAAAGCGCGGTCACGCCGATCGCGCCGGCACCGCCGATGACGACCGCCCCGATGGGCCCGAGCGCCGCGGCCATCGCGCCGGCGCGCATTTCGCCCAATTCGTTCGAAGCCGAAATGGCGAGCCCCGAGGCGGCGCTGACCCGCCCGCGCATGTGGTCGGGCGTGTTGAGCTGGATCAGCGTGCCGCGCACGAACACCGAGAACATGTCGGCCGCGCCCATGACCACGAGCACGCCGAGCGACAGCAAGAGATTGGTCGAGAAGCCGAACACCACCGTCCCGGCGCCGAACACCGCAACCGCCCAGAGCATCTTCACGCCGACATTGCGTTCGATCGGGCGGATGGCGAGGCCGACGGCGACGGCGACCGACCCGAAGGCGACGGCGGTGCGCATCAATCCCGCGCCTTCGGCTCCCGCGTGCAATATGTCGCGGGCGAAGACGGGGAACATCGCGGTCGCGCCGGCGAGCAGCACCGCGAACAGGTCGAGGGTGATTGTACCGAGCAGGAAACGCTCGACCCACACGAATTGCAGCCCGTCGACCATCTCGCGGAGCGGGTGACGGCGGACTTCGGCGGGCGGGGGCAGAACCTGCCGCACGCGGCTCAGCGTGAAGGCCGAGATGGCGAGGAGGATGGCCGAGAAGACATACACCGACCCCGGATGCGCGGCATAGATAAGCCCGCCCGCCGCGGGGCCGATCACCGACGCCGATTGCCACGCGATGCTGCTCATCGCGATCGCGCGCGGCAACACCGCGGGGGGCACGATGTTGGGCGCGATCGCGCTCATGGCGGGCCCGGAAAAGACGCGCGCGACGCCGTGCAGCGCGGCGAGGCCGAAGAGCAGCGGCAAGGTCAGCCCGTCGACCCAGGTGAACCAGCCGAGCGTCGCCGCGATCAGCAGGTCGATGAGGTTCGAGAAGATCGCGACGCTGCGCCGTTCGAAGCGGTCGGCCGCCCAGCCGGCGACGGGGGTCAGGATCGCGAGCGGGACGAACTGAAAGAGGCCGAGCAGCCCGAGCTGGAACGATGCTTCCTTGATCGACATGCCATAGTCGGAGCGCGCGGTGTCATAGAGCTGGTAGCCGATCACGACGACCATCGCGATCGTCGCCATCACCGCGGTGAAACGCGCGAGCCAGAAATAGCGGAAGTCGGGGAAGCTGAGCGGGGAGGGGGCTTTGGGCGTCGCCGCCGGCATCACCGGTTCTTCGCCTTCGGGGGGAGGGATCGTCGCCATCGCCCTTCGCCCTAGCTCGCTTTTCGATGCTGTCCAGATGGCATGGCCGTGTCGTTCGTCGATTATAGGGTGTCATCGGCCGGAGCGGCTGGCAGAAACGCGCCATCACTATCGGGGAGATACCGGAAATGACTCGCAAATTCACTCGTTTCGGCGGCGCCGCCATGGCCGCGACGCTGCTCGCGCTCACCGCCTGCAACGCATCGGACAACAAGTCTGCAACGGCACCAAGCGCCACGTCATGGACCGAGTTTCGCGACAATTTCCTCGCGGGCTATTTCCCGCTCAACCCGAATTTCGCCGTCTATCAGGGCAAGCATGAGTTCGATGGGCAACTGCCCGACTGGTCGCCGGAAGGCCTCGAAAAGCAGGCCGCTTATCTTGAAAAGACGATCGCCGATGCCAAGGCGTTCGACGGCGAGATGACCGATGCCGAAACGTTCGAGCGCGACTATCTGATCCATGTCGCGCAGGGCCAGCTCTTCTTCCTGCGCGACACCGATTTCGCGCAGAAGAACCCGGCTTTCTACACCGGCGCGCTCGATCCCAATGTCTATATCGCGCGTCCTTACGCTGACGCGACAACGCGGATGAAGGCGTTCATCGCCTATGCCGAAAAGGTCCCGGCGGCGGCGGCGCAGATCAAGGCGAATTTGAAGCTGCCGCTGCCCGCAACCTTCGTGAAATATGGCACCGCCGGATTCGGCGGCTTCGCTGATTATTACAAGGGCGACGCCAAGGCAGCGTTCGCATCGGTCAAGGACGAGGCGCTGCAGAAGCAATTCGACGAGGCGGCCGCGAAGGCGGGCGCGGCGATGACCGACCTTGCCGAATATGTCGGATCGCAGCCGGGGACGGCGGATGGCTATGCGCTGGGCGCCGATAAATTCGCGAAGATGATTCTGACCAACGAGGGCGTCGACACCCCGCTCGCCGAACTCGAGCGTATCGGCCGGGCCGACCTCAAGCGCAACCAGGACGCGCTGAAAGCCGCCTGCGCGACCTATGCCGCGGGCATGACGATCGCCGACTGCATGAAGAAGATGAATTCGGACAAGCCCGAGGGCGGCCCGGTGGCCGAGGCGCGGCGCCAGCTGCCCGTGCTTCGCGCCTTTCTGGTCGAGAAGGATATCGTGACGATCCCCGGCACCGAACAGGCGCAGGTCGAGGAGTCGCCGCCCTATAACCGGCAGAACAGCGCCTATATCGATATTCCGGGTCCGTATGAGAAAGGCCTGCCGTCGGTCTATTATATCTCGCCGCCCGATCCGGCGTGGGACCAGGCGACGCAGGATGCGTTCATTCCGGGCAAGAAGGATTTGCTCTTCACCTCGGTCCACGAGGTCTGGCCGGGGCATTTCCTGAACTTCCTCCATTCGAACCGCGCCGAGAGCATCTTCGGCAAGCTGTTCGTCGGCTACGCCTTTGCCGAGGGCTGGGCGCATTATACCGAGGAGATGATGTGGGAAGCGGGACTGGGCGAAGGCGACCTCGAAACGCACATCGGCCAGCTGTCGAACGCGCTGCTGCGCGATTGCCGCTATATTTCGGCGATCGGTCTGCACACGCAGGGCATGACGGTCGCGGAATCGGAAAAGCTGTTCAAGGAACAATGCTATCAGGACGAAGGCAACGCCCGGCAACAGGCGGCGCGCGGCACTTATGATCCCGCCTATCTCAACTATACGATGGGCAAGCTGATGATCCGCAAGCTGCGCGAGGATTGGACGAAGGGCGACCGGACGAAGTGGAAAGCCTTCCACGACGAGTTCCTGTCATACGGCGGCCCGCCGATCCCGATGGTCCGCGCCGCGATGATGAAGGAGGACGCGCCGAAGGCGGTGTTCTAGAGCAAAGCAGGCTAAATATGAGCCGTTCGCCCTGAGCTGGTCGAAGGGCCGTTCTTTCTTTGCGACGTTGAAGAAAAGGACGGTGCTTCGACAAGCTCAGCACAAACGGATTGGGCGGTGTGGCGGATAGGCGCCGTGCCGCTCAGTTCGTGGGCGCGCGCAGGCGTGCAACGAAGAAGCCGTCGAGACCGCCCGCGTCGGCGAGCAGGCCGGGGAGGGTGCGGACGAATCCGCCATCGTCGGGCCCGATCGCGTCGGGAAGTTCGTCGGCCCGGACGGGGTCGACGGTCCAATCCTTGTTCCTGTCGAGGAACGCCGCGATCTGATTCTCTCCCTCGGCGCGTTCGAGCGAACAGGTGGCATAGACCAGCGTCCCGCCGGGTTTGACCCAGCGCGCCGCGCGCGCCAGCAGATCGGCCTGAAGGGCGGCCATGTCGGCAATCTGCCGCGCTTCGATGCGATGGAGCACATCGGGGTGGCGGCGGAAGATGCCCGTCGCCGAGCAGGGCGCGTCGAGGAGGATCGCATCGACCGGCGCGCCGGGCTCCCACGAGCGGATATCGCCCTGCACGATCTCGGCCGAGAGCCCCGTGCGCTCCATGTTGGCGCGCAGCCGTTCGAGCCGCTTGGCGCTGGCATCGACGGCAATGACATCCCAGCCCCCAGCGGCGAGCTGCATCGTCTTGCCGCCGGGCGCGGCGCAGAGATCGAGCACCGTCCGGCCTTCGCCGGCGCCCAGCAATCGCGCGGGGAGGCTGGCGGCCAGATCCTGCACCCACCAGCCGCCTTCGTTGAATCCCGGCATCGCCTCGACCGCCTGACCCCGCGGCAGGCGGCGATGACGCGGCGCGAGCGACAGCGCGTCGGGCCATTCCTCGGCGCCGGGCTCGGCGGCGAAGCTGAGGTCGATCGGCGGCGGCGAACTCCAGCTCGATTCGGCGGCTTCGACCGTATTCATGCTCCATTGTTCGGACCAGCGTTCGGCGGTGGGCAGCGGAAGCGTCGCGCGGTCGGGAAGCTGCCATTCCTCCTGCTGCGCGCGCGACAGGATCGCGTGGACGAGCCGCCGCGGACCGCCGTCGACGAGCGGCAGGGCGGTCGATACGACCGCATGGCCCGGACTTTTCAGCGCCAGCAATTGCGCCAGCGCGATCCGAAGCACGGCGCGCGACTTGACGTCGCCCGGAAGGATCTGCGCCGTCGCCCCGTCGATCAGCGCGTCGATGTCGACCATCCAGCGCATCGTTTCGGAGGCGATCGCGACGGCGAACGCGCGGTCGGCGCCGGTCAGGCCCTGCGCGGCGGCGTGCATCGCGACGTCGAGCGGATCGCCGCGCCTCAGGATCGCGTCCACCAGGCGTAACGCCGCGCGGCGCGGCGCCATGCCCGGCGGATCGGCCTCGCCGGGCGAACGGCGGCGGCGCGGGGGGCGGCGATCAGCCATGACCGGGAAGGGCGTGGTTGGCGTGACGCATGAAAAATCCTATAATGCGGGCATGACGAACGACAGCATCCCGAACCCGACCATCGGCGGAACGCCGCGCGCTGTAAAGCGTCCCGCCCATGTGACAGCGCCTGCGGGCTGGACGAACAGCGCGGTTCCGGCCCCGAGACCGGTCACGGAGGACAAGGCCGAGGACCAGCCCGGCGGGCGCAACCCGGTGCGCTATGGCGATTGGGAATTGAAAGGGGTCGCGGTCGATTTCTGACCGCCGCGCCCCGATAGCCGCCCCTGCAACGGTGCAGGGGCGGCCGTAAAACTCGCCTTTAGGCGGCGGGCAGTTCGGTGTTCAGCGGCATCTTGCCGCTCTTGACCTGTTCGGCGAACACTTCGCGCATCAGTTGCAGCGAGAAGAGGTGCGCGAAGATCAGGCCGAGGATGCCGTTCTGCATCAGCTTGCGCAGCACGTCGCCGCGCAGTTCGCGCAGCTTGTTCTCGTCGACCATCTGGAAGCCGCGATAGACATAGGGCTTGTCATTGCCTTCCTGCTGGATCGAGACTTCGCCGTCCATCAGCAGGTCGGCCTTTTTCAGCTCTTCCATGAACATGCCGGTGCGCTGGCCGGCTTCCTCGAAATTCTTGCAGAATTCGAGCACGGCCTTGGTCTGGTCCGACGGCTGGCCGTCGACGAACAGCACATCGCCTTCGTCGAACTTGCCGAGCGCGCCCGAGGTCGGGTCGAAGCACAGCGACAATTCTTCCGAATTGGGCTGGAGCTTGGCGAGCAGGAAGGGATAGCGGCGGATATAGGCCGGGACATAGACCGGGTTGACCAGCTTGCCGTCGTCGTCGACGAAGGTGTTGATGCCTTCATTCAAGCCCATCAGCGCGAGCGGGACAGGATTGTCGCCCGCCGAAAAGACGATCGGGAAAAAGCGGCATGCCGACACGAATTCGTCCGACGTCAGCGGGATCGCATGCTGGCCAACCAGAAATTCGGCGCTGTCGAGCGGGCGGGCGCGGAAATCGGCATGATCGACGCTCGAAAGCGGAACGAGGTCCTTGTAGAACAGCGGCAGGTTGGCAGGTGCGGGCGCAGTGGCCATGTTTCAACTCCGGTAATGTCCCGCGGGCGGGGGGCGAAAAGGATAAAGCGCCTTATTGGCCCGCGCCGCGCGGCGCAAGGGGGCGATCGCGCCGGGCCGGCGGGCAGGACGACGCGTCAGGCGATCAGCTTGCCGGGATTGAGGATGCCCGCGGGATCGAGGCCGGCCTTGACGCCGCGCAGCGCCGACAGCCGCGCCGGGCTGTCGAGTTCGGCCAATATGTCGCGCTTCATCTGTCCGATGCCATGTTCGGCCGAAATCGATCCGCCGAGTTCGACAACGTGCGCATAGACGAGCCCGCTGACCGCCGCGCCATGTTCGGCGAGCCACGTGGCGCCGTCGACACCGGCGGGCGGCTGGACATGGTGATGAACGTTGCCGTCGCCCAGATGTCCGAAGGACAGCGTGCGTATCCCCGGAAAGGCGCGTTTCAGCCGGCGCG
Source organism: Sphingopyxis italica (assembly GCF_011926545.1). Taxonomy (GTDB): domain Bacteria; phylum Pseudomonadota; class Alphaproteobacteria; order Sphingomonadales; family Sphingomonadaceae; genus Sphingopyxis; species Sphingopyxis italica. The sequence goes on from NZ_JAATIT010000002.1 coordinate 249,836, forward strand.
GGTTTTGCGCGATAAAGGCGGGCATCAGGTCGATCGGCACGCTGATGTCATGTTGCAGCGCGGGGCCTTCGGCGCGTTCGGCCTCGGAAATGGAATCGCGCAGCCGCCAGAAATCGTCGCTTTCGCGCTCGCTTTTGGCGATCACGACGTCGCGGATCAGCCCGGCGTCGATCGCCGCAGCGAGCTGCGGATCGAGCGCCTCGCCCAAGGCCTGATCGCTATCGCCCGCGAGTTCGAGCAGAACATGCCAGGGATGGGCCGCGGAAAGCGGCGCGCGCGTCTGCGGGATATGGCGCAGCACCGCGTCGAGGCAGCTTTGCGGGATCAGCTCGAAACCCTCGAGCGGATTTCCGATCGCGGCGTCGAGACGGCGCAGCAGCAGGAGCGCGCTTTCGGGCGAATCGACGCCGATCCACGCGGTGCGCCGCGCCGCCGCCGCGGGGACGAGGTGCAGGCAGGCGGCGGTGACGATGCCCAACGTCCCCTCGGCGCCGCACAGCAGATGCCGCAGATCGTAACCGCGATTGTCCTTTTTGAGCGGCGCGAGCCCGTCGAAGATGCTGCCGTCGGGCAGCACCGCCTCGATCCCCGCGACCAGCGCGCGCATCGTCCCGTGGCGCAGCACCTGCGTCCCCCCGGCGTTGGTCGACACGAGGCCCCCGATCGTCGCCGACCCCTTGCCCCCGAGCGTAAGCGGAAAGCGCAGACCGTGCGCGAGGGCGTCGTGGTGGAAGGTCTCGAGGATCACCCCCGCCTCGGCGACGGCAAGCCGCGCCGCCTCGTCGACTTGGCGTATCCGGTTCATGCGCCGCAGGCTCAGGAGCAGTTGGTCGCCGCTGTCGTCGGGGGTGGCGCCGCCGACCATGCCGCTGTTGCCGCCTTGAGGGACCAGCGCGACCCTCGCGTCGGCGCACAGCCGGACGATGGCGGCCACTTCGTCGGTCGACGCGGGCGACAGCATCGCGGCGGCGCGGCCGTGATATTTGCCGCGCCAGTCGGTCAGCCAGGGCGCGATCGTGTCGGCGTCGGCGCTATAGCCTTTAGGCCCGAGCAAAGCCGCAAGGTCGCCCAATAACGATGTCGACGGCGCGTAGGTCATGCCCTTTCCCTTCGGAAACTTGCCGCGCCACGGCGGCCCTTGCGGCGACAACAGTTCATTTGATGTTCAATCATCCTTGTTAAAGCGAGCGATGGACGAATCATATGTGTTCGTCCAGCGGGGCATGGACGCGGGAGCCAAGGGTGATCAGCATCTTCTGTCAGAGCGCCGAGGGAGCGGCAGCGCGGCTGTGCTGACGGCGGCTTTCCTGTGGTTCGCCGCGGCCGCGCCGGCCGCCGACGCGACGCCGCCTCCGGCAGCGCCGGATCCGCTGGTCGCGATTTCCGCGCCGGGCGTCGATCAGGCATCATCCTTCTGGCAGATGGTGATCGAGCAGCAGCTGATCATCCGCGTTCCCGCCCGGCGTTCGCCGCTCAACAATTTCGCCGCGGAACGCTCGACACCGAAGCGGGAAATCGAATTGCCGATCGTCTGGAAAGAGAAAAAGGCGCCCAAATGCGTGGCGATGCGCAACATTGTGGGGATGCAGGTCCAGCGCGATAGTATCGATCTGATCACCCGGCAACGACAGCGGTTGCGCGCGCAGCTCAACCGCGGTTGCCGCGCGCTCGACTTCTACGCCGGTTTTTACATGCAGGGCAGCAAGGACGGCAAACTCTGCGAGGACCGCGATCAGATCCACGCGCGCACCGGCGCGAAGTGCGAGATCGACAAGTTCCGGCTGATGGTTCCGGTGCACGAGGACGATTAATCGCGTTTTCGTCGCCTTTTCTTGACTTTTTATCGCTATTTCCCCAATGGCCCCGGCAGCGCCCGCCTGCGTGGGAGGCCGGGCGCACCCTCTTTTCCGGACATGACATCACATGAAATTTGCCGATATCGGCCTTTCCGACGAACTTTTGCGCGCTATCGACGAGTCGGGCTATGCCGAAGCGACGCCGATCCAGGCGGGAGTCATCCCGTCGGTATTGATGATGCGCGACATCATCGGGATCGCCCAGACGGGCACCGGCAAGACCGCGTCGTTCGTGCTGCCAATGATCGACATCCTCGCTCACGGCCGTGCCCGCGCCCGCATGCCGCGCTCGTTGATCCTCGCACCCACGCGTGAGTTGGCGGCGCAAGTCGCGGAAAATTTTGAAAAATACGGCAAATATCACAAGCTGTCGATGGCGCTGCTGATCGGCGGCGTGCAGATGGGGGACCAGGTCAAGGCGCTCGAAAAGGGCGTCGACGTGCTGATCGCGACGCCGGGCCGCCTGATGGATCTTTTCGAGCGCGGCAAGATCCTGCTGACCGGCTGCAACCTGCTCGTGATCGACGAAGCCGACCGCATGCTCGACATGGGCTTCATTCCCGACATCGAGAATATCTGCACCAAGCTGCCGGCGAATCGGCAGACCCTGCTGTTCTCGGCGACGATGCCGCCGCCGATCAAGAAACTGGCCGACAAATTCCTGTCGAACCCGAAGACGATCGAAGTGGCGCGTCCCGCGAGCCGCAACGAGAATATCGAACAGTTTCTGGTCAAGACCGCCGAACGCGGCAAGCGCGACACGCTGCGCGGCCTGATCGAATCCGAAAAGGTTCACACCGCGATCGTGTTCTGCAACCGCAAGACGACGGTGCGCGAACTGGCAAAGGCGCTCCAGCGGGCGGGTTACAAGGCCGGCGAGATCCAGGGCGACATGGACCAGTCGAGCCGCACCGCCGAGCTCGATCGCTTCAAGGCGGGGACAATCAACATCCTCGTCGCGTCGGACGTCGCGGCGCGCGGTCTCGACGTCAAGGGCGTCAGCCACGTCTTCAATTTCGACGCGCCCTGGCATCCCGATGATTATGTCCACCGCATCGGCCGCACCGGCCGCGCGGGCGCCAAGGGACGCGCGTTCACGCTGGTGACGCCGTCGGACGACGAGGCGATCGACAATATCCAGAAGCTGACGGGCTACAAGATTCCGGTCCATGGCGGCGGCGGTGCACCACAGCCGGTCGCGGAAGGCGAGCCCGACGAACGCGAACCGCGTCGCGGTCGACGGTCGAGCGCGAAAGCGACGAAGGAGCCGAAGCGGGCGGCGGAAACGCCGGCCAAGGCACCGCAAAAGGACGCCGACCGGAAACCGGCTCCACGGGCACGGCGCGACGAGGACGATGGTCCGGACGACGGCTGGAACGGCCCGATGCCCGATTTCCTGTCGGTGGGGTTCGGTAGCTGACCTGACTTCCCCTCCCGCAGGCGGGAGGGGAGATCGGACGTCCGCTTTCGGTCGCCCATAGCTTCGTCCGCTTGCCCTATATCCGAACCAGCATCTTCCCCATGTTCGCCCCCGCGAACAGCCCGAGAAACGCGTCGGTCGTCGCCTCCAGCCCCTCGTGCACGGTCTCGCGCATCGTCACCGCACCGCTGGCGATCAGACCGCCCATATCGGCATAGAATTCCTCCATGCACTCGATGAACTGGTCGGTGTAGATGAAGCCTTCCATGCGGATGCGGGCCGGGATGGTGCGGATGAGATATTTCATTTCCTGCGCTTTTCCGTCGTTATAGACGTCGATCATGCCGCAGATCGCGAAACGCGCGAAGTCGTTCGCGGTCGCAAAGGCGGCGTCGAGATGCTCGCCGCCGACATTGTCGAAATAGACGTCGATCCCGGGCTTGCCGAGGCGTTCGAGCGCGGCGGCGAGTTGCGGCAGCACCGGCCCCGCCTTGTAATCGACCACCGCATCGGCGCCGAGGTCGAGGGCCCACTCGCATTTTTCGGCGCCGCCGGCCGAGCCGATGACCGTCATTTCGCGCGCCTTCGCGATCTGGACGACCGCCGAGCCTACCGCGCCCGCCGCGGCCGATACGAACACCGTATCGCCGGGCTTCGCGCTCGCGATGCGCAGCAGGCCGATCCAGGCGGTGCCGCCGGTCAGACCCATATTGTGCAGGAACGTCTGCGGCGTCATGCCCGCCGCCAGCGCCTCGGCGGGCAGCTTGTTCGGCATCATGTCGAGCCCGATTACGCCGCCATCGCGCCAGCCGGCCATATGGAGGATCAGGTCGCCGGGCGCGAAACCTTCCATCCGGCTTTCGACGACTTCGCCGATCGCGCCGCCGGTCATCGGCTGGTCGATCTGAAAGCTCGCGGCATAGCTTTTCGCGTCGTTCATGCGCCCGCGCATATAGGGATCGACCGACAGCCAGAGGTTGCGGACCCGAAGCTGATCCTTTTCGAGCGGCGCGTCGGGCAGGTCGCGGAGCGCGAAATTGTCGTGCGTCGGCAGCCCCTGCGGACGACTGGTCAAATGCCATGCCTTGGCCATCGGAATCCCCCCATTCCTCAAATTTCTTCCGCGACGGCGGCGATCGTCAGAAAAGCCGTTGCCACTGCCAGCCAGTGCCGTTAAGACCCCGCCCGTCGCGGGGCCGTAGCTCAGATGGGAGAGCGCTGCAATCGCACTGCAGAGGTCAGGGGTTCGATTCCCCTCGGCTCCACCAGCGACCCACCCGGCAGATCATCCCGCGAAATCCCGAATCATGTTCTTCGCGATCACTAGCTGCTGGATCTGCGTCGTCCCTTCATAAATGCGGTAAATGCGGCAGTCGCGATAGAAGCGTTCGGCCAGATATTCCTTGAGATAGCCGGCGCCGCCGTGAATCTGGACGACGCGGTCGGCGACGCGCCCGCACATTTCGCTCGCGAACATCTTGGTCGCCGCGGCTTCGACCAATATCTTCTCGCCGCGATCGGCGCGCGCGCAGGCGTCGTTCAGCATGCAGTCGGCGGCATAGATTTCGGCCTTGCTGTCGGCGAGCATGGCCTGGATCAGCTGAAAATTGGCGATCGGTTCGCCGAACGCCTTACGCTCCATCGCATATTGAAGGCCCACGTCGAGCATGCGCTTGGCATAGCCGACGCTCGCCGCGGCGACCGACAGGCGGCCGTTGTCGAGGCTCTGCATCGCGGCGCGGAAACCGATCCCTTCCTCGCCGCCGAGCAGCGCGTCGCCGTCGACATGCACATCCTCGAGGATCACGTCGGCGATCTGCGATCCCGCCTGGCCCATCTTGCCGTCGGGCTTGCCGATCGACACGCCGGGCGCATCGCGGGGGACGAGGAAGGCGCTGACATGTGCATTCTTGGGTAACGCTTCGACATTGGTGCGCGCCATGACGAGGATCATGTCGGCGAAGGGCGCATTGGTGATGTACCGCTTGGTGCCGTTCAGCACATAGCCGTTGCCGTCCTGCACCGCGCGCGTCTTCATCGCCGCGCTGTCGGAGCCGCTGTCGGGCTCGGTGAGGCCGAAGGCGGCGATCGATCCGGCGGCGAGCTTGGGCAGCCAATGCGCTTTCTGCTGATCGGTGCCGAAGCCGACGATCGATTTGCAAACCATGCCGATATTGATCGACACGATCGAGCGATAGGCGGGCGAGGCGTAGGCCAGCTCGCGAATGAAGCCGACATATTGGCTGACGTTCATGCCCGCGCCGCCATATTCCTCGGGCATCGTCACCCCGAACAGTCCCATGTCGCGCATTTCGGCCAGAATATCGTCGGGAACGCGGCCGAGTTCCTCGAGCTGATCTTCGGCGGGGATCAGCCGCTCGCGGACATAGCGTTGCAGCTGCTCGATAAAGGCATCGTAGATGTCGGCATCCATTCCCGGATTGGTCATCGTCTTCCTGTCCCTGATCTATTGTTCGCCATAAGTGTCGATCGCCGCGAAGATACGCGTCAATTGCTCGCGTTCGTCGGCATCGATGTCGGGGCGCCAGATTTCGAACAGCAGGATGGTGCGGTCGCTGGTTCCGCGATTCCACGCCTCATGCTCGAAACTGTCGTCGAAAATCAGAAGCTCGCCCTCGCGCCAGCCGCGCGTTTCGGCCCCGACGCGCAGGGCGCAACCGTCGGGGACGATCAGCGGCAGATGGCAGATGAGGCGCGTGTTGAGCATGCCGTGGTGCGGCTGGATATGCGTGCCGGGGGTGAGGCGCGAAAAGAGGGCGATCGGCGCGCGTCCGGGGATGACGGGCTGCGGCGCCAGCTCCAGCGCGGCGAGGGCGGCGGAACATAGCGCCGCCATGCCATCGGCGACCGCGCCATCCTTCCAGAGCCACGCCGCGCCCCAGTCGGGCTTGTCGAGCAGCGGGTTGTTCGGCGGCGGACGGCCGGGGCTGGCGGTGACATAGGGGCCGAAAGTATCCGCGGCGCCGCCGATCATCGCGAGCAGCTCGGCGCGGATCGCGTCGGTCGCGGCCTCGACCGCGCCTGACCAGTCGAAATCGGATCGTTCGAAAAAGGGGCGCTGGGCGAGGCCGGGGAAATAGAACATGTTCGGCTGTTGCAGATAGAGCGGCTGCTCGCCCGCGAGCATCCTGAGCGCTTCGGCGACACGCGGCGTGGCGTTTCCGGCGTCGATCCCGGCGCCGCGCAGCTGGCCGAGCAGGTGATCGGCAAAGGCGCGCTCGGTCTCGGCGAGAAATTGCTCGGCGCGCTGGAGGCCGGGATGTAGCGCCGGCGGCACGCTGCGGGCCTGCGCGGCGGTGCCGAGCGCGAGGCGGTAATAGCTGCACGCCGCGCGGTCGTCGGCGAGGCGGCGCTTGAGCTCCGCCATCGCCAGCAAGGCGGGGAGATTGCCGCGGTCGGCGCGGATCGCGGCGTCGAGCGCCGCCGTTTCGGCGGCCACATCGCCACGCCGATGGGCGTCGCGCGCCTGGTCCAGCCATGTCGTCTGCCCCGTCATGCCTTTGCCATAACGGGGCGCCGGGCCTTTGCAAGCGCGCGCCGGGGAGCTCAGTCCGCTGGCGGCGTCGGGACCGCGGACGATTTGGCGGCGCCGTGCAGCCATTTGCGGATCGCGCGCATCGGCGCTGTCCGCCAAACCGTGAGCAGCAGCAGGAACAGGGTGGCCCATGGAATGACGGCGGCGCCGACGACCAGAATGAAAGACAGCATCACGCTGCCGCTACGGATCAGCATGTTCAGCGCGTCGCTGAACGGGTTGCCGTAACCGATACCGGGCAGGCCGCCGGTGCCGACATAGTCGAATTGCATCGGCGTCGTCGCGAGCATCGCTTCGCCCGCGCGGCGCGTATCACGCTCGCCATCGAGCTGTCTGCGCATCGCCGCAATTTGTTGCTGGAGTTCGGTGCGCTCGCGGTCGCCGAGCCCGCCTTGCTTCAGCCGCGCCTCCAGCCGCGCGATTTCGGAACCGATATCGGCGCTGCGACGCTGCGAGTCGCTGATCCGCGTGCCGGCATCCTCGCCGCTGATCCGCGCTTCAGCGAGCACGCCCTCGGCCTTTTCGACGCTCGAAAGCGCGTCGCGGCCGAACTTGCGCGCGATGGCGGGGTCGAGCTTGAACAGCAATTGCGCCTCGACCTCATTCTCGCGGACGAGGCGGTAGGTCATGCCGGCGATCCGGCAGCGCGTCGTGCCAAGGGCCTCGCACGCCGCGGCATGTTCCTCCTGCACCTTGGCGATGCGGCTGTCGTCGAGCCGGAAGGCATAGGCGTAGTTGAACGCGACCCCGGGCGCCGACGTGACCCCGACGTTGGGCGGACGCATCGCGGATGGGGCGGGAATCGCCTGCGTCGAAGCCGTTTCGGCGGCTTCGCCGGGGGCCATGTCATAGGCGGGAGCGTTGAGCGGTTCGGAGCTTTTTTCCGAGCAGCCGATCAGGGCGAGCGCCATCGCGCCCGCTAAGAGCCTGGTTTTCATGAAGCCTCTCCCAACATGCGACTCACCGTCGCATGTTATGGCATATCATAATTGATTGAGTAGACAATATGGATCAGGCGAGCGTCACGAAACTGTCGAGCACCCGCTTGCTGCCCGCCTGCTCGAATTCGACTTCGAGCTTGTTGCCGTCGATGTCGATGACTTCGCCGTAGCCGAATTTTTCGTGGAAAACGCGCATCCCGATCGCAAGGTCCAATCGTGCCTTGGCGCCGACCGAGGCAGCGGGGCCGCGTTCGGAGGGGGCGGGGGCGCGGGTCGTCGTCGTGGAGGTCGCCATCGCGCGCTGCCACGCCGGGCCGCGCGTCATCGTGCGCGCCGGCTGGCGTTCCGCGACATGCGCGAACGGGTCGCCCTGCGCCGACCAGTTGGCGCGCCACAGGCTTTGCCCGCCGCCGAAACTGTTTTCGCTGTCGACATGCTCGGGCGGGATTTCGCCGATGAAGCGGCTCGGGATGCTGCTCATCCACTGGCCGTAGATGCGGCGGTTCGCGGCGTGATAGATGCTCGCGCGCTGGCGCGCGCGGGTGATCGCGACATAGGCGAGGCGGCGTTCCTCCTCGAGGCTGGCGGTGCCGCCTTCGTCCATCGACCGCTGCGACGGAAAGACGCCGTCCTCCCAGCCCGCGAGGAAGACATGATCGAACTCGAGGCCCTTGGCGGCGTGGATCGTCATGATCGTCACCGTCTCGGTCTGGTCGTCATTGTCGCGGTCCATGACGAGGCTGACATGTTCGAGGAATTCCTCGAGCGTTTCATATTCCTCCATCGCGCGGACGAGTTCGGAGAGGTTTTCGAGCCGCCCCGCCGCCTCGACGCTGCGGTCGGCCTGGAGCATCGCGGTGTAGCCCGATTCGTCGAGGATGAGCTGGGTGAGTTCCGGGTGCGACAGGGTGTTCGCTTTCGCCTGCCAGTTCCGCATCTGCGCGACGAAATTGGCGAGCTGACGCCGCGCCTGCGGGGTCAATTCGTCGGTCTCGGTGATCCGCGATGCCGCATGAAAGAGCGGCGCGCGCTCGGCCCGCGCGAACTGGTGGATCCGCGCGAGCGCCTTGTCGCCGAGCCCGCGTTTCGGGACATTGACGATGCGTTCGAAGGCGAGGTCGTCGGCGCTTGACTGGACGAGACGGAGATAGGCGAGGGCGTCGCGAATTTCGGCACGCTCGTAAAAGCGGTAGCCGCCGACGATGCGATAGGGCATGCCGATCGCGATGAAGCGGTCTTCGAATTCGCGCGTCTGAAACTGCGCGCGGACGAGGATCGCGGCGCGGTCGAGCGAGACGCGCTGGCGCTGGAGACTTTCGAGCTCCTCGCCGATCCGCCGCGCTTCCTCGGGCCCGTCCCACACGCCGACGACGCGCAGCTTGTCGCCGGGATCGAGCTCGGTCCATAGCGTCTTGCCGAGACGGCCGCTGTTCTGCGCGATCAGCGCCGAGGCGGCGGCGAGGATCTGCGGGGTCGAGCGATAATTCTGTTCGAGGCGGATCACCGTCGCGCCGGGGAAGTCCTTTTCGAAGCGCAATATGTTCGCGACCTCGGCACCACGCCAGCTATACACCGACTGATCGTCGTCGCCGACGACGCAGATATTCTTGCGTTGCTGCGAGAGCAGCCGCAGCCAGAGATACTGGCTGGCATTGGTGTCCTGATATTCGTCGACGAGGATATATTTGAAGCGGTCCTGATATTGTTCGAGCACGTCGCGGTGCGTCTTCAATATCACCAGCATATGGAGCAGCAGGTCGCCGAAGTCGCAGGCGTTGAGCGTCTTCAGCCGCGCTTGATAGAGCGCGTAGAAATGCTGGCCCTTGCCGTCGGCATAGGCCTCCTTGTCGGCGGCATCGAGATCGCCGGGAACGAGGCCGCGGTTCTTCCACTTGTCTATGAGACCGGCGAGCTGGCGCGCGGGCCAGCGCTTTTCATCGAGCCCCTCGGTCTGGATGAGCTGCTTGAGGACGCGGAGCTGGTCGTCGGTGTCGAGGATGGTGAAATTGCTTTGCAGCCCGACGAGTTCGGCGTGACGGCGGAGCATCTTCGCCGCGATGCTGTGAAAGGTGCCGAGCCACGGCATGCCCTCGACCGCGTCGCCGATCATCCGCCCGATGCGCTCGCGCATCTCGCGCGCCGCCTTGTTGGTGAAGGTCACCGCGAGGATTTCGGAGGGCCAGGCGCGCCGCGTCGCGATGATATGCGCGAGGCGTGCGGTGAGCGCGGCGGTTTTGCCCGTGCCCGCGCCCGCGAGCATCAGCACGGGGCCTTCGGTGGTCAGCACCGCCTGCCGCTGCGGACCGTTGAGACCGCGCAGATAGGGCGGGTCCGACGGGTCGGGGGTCAGGTCAGGCGTCGAGATGGGGGTCATATTCACGCGCGAACGATTAGGGAACAGCGAGCAGACTGTCCAGTGCGGTGAGCCGGGACGAGGGTGCGATTTCACGGCGTTTGAGCTCGTCGAGCGTCGCGCGCGCCATCGCGCTATAGGCCGGAAGCAGGGCGGGGCTGTCGTTCGCCAGCACCGTAAGATGATTGCCGATCGTCCGCGCGTCGCCGCGTAACAGCGGGCCCGACAATCCCGCAAAACCATGTGCGAGGCTGTTTTCCAGCGCCGCGCGGACAAGGGGGGCAAGGAGCGCGGCTGGATCGTCGACGCCCGCATCCTTCAGCCCCCGCGCCGCGCCGCTGACCAGCGTGACGAGATGGTTCGACGCGTGACAGAGCGCGGCATGATAGAGCGCGCGCCGTTCCTCCGCGATTTCGACCGCGATTCCGCCGAGCGACGCGACGATGTTCCGCGCCCGTTCGATGGCTTCGCCCGTCGGCGCGGTGATCGCGAACCGCGCGCCCGCCATGCGGCCGACTTCGCTTTCGGGATCGCCGGTAAAGGTCATCGCCGGATGGATCGCGGCGGTCATGGCGCCGGCCTTGCCGAGCGGTTCGAGCGCCGCCGCGCCGCTGCGTCCGCTGACGTGAAAGATGAAGGGGGAATGCCCTGCCGGCAGCGCGACCGCGAGGCGGGACACGACATCGGTCAGGGCATCGTCGGCGACCGCGACCGCGATGACGTCGCATTCGGCGACGAGGCGGTCGAGGTCGGGTTCCGCGACGGCGCCGACCCCTGCGGCCGCGTTATGCGCTTTCTCGGGGGAGCGACCCCATAGCAGGGGCGGCGCGCTCGCGCGCTGTCGCAGCGCAAGGGCAAGCGCCTGCGCGACCCGGCCCGCGCCGATAATGCCGGGCTGTTGGAAACGAAAATCGGTCATGGGTTTCGGATGTAATGCGCGCGAGGGTGTTTCGCCAATGGAACGTCGGCTTGCGGCCGAAAGCTGTCGCCCGCCTTTTTCCTTCGTCATCCCCGCGAAAGCGGGGACCCAGAGCGTGCGTAGGCTGATCCCAGACTGGGTTCCCGCTTTCGCGGGAATGACGAATATTGGGTGTGTCCGCTCCCCACCCCAAACCCGTCATAGATACTTTATCTCCCCAATCCCGACATCTACGGTCGCGCTATGCAGCGACACACCATCATCCGCGCAGCGGCGGCCGCACTCGCCGTCCTGACCCTCTCCGCCTGTGCCGGCGGCAATTACCGCCCCGTTGCCGACACCCCCGTGCGGATCGGCCCCGCCTATACGATCCGCGGCGCGACCTATGTGCCCGCCGCCGCGCCCGCCTATGACGCGCTCGGCTATGCGAGCTGGTACGGCAGCGAGTCGGGGAACCGCACCGCGAACGGTGAGAAATTCCGCCCCGGCTGGATCACCGCCGCGCACACGACGCTGCCGCTGCCGACCTATGTCGAGGTCACCGCGCTCGATAGCGGGCGGCGGATCATCGTCCGCGTCAACGATCGCGGCCCGTTCGCGCGCGGGCGGGTCATCGACCTGTCGCGCGGCGCCGCCGAACAGCTGGGCATGAAGGCGCAAGGCCACGCCCCGGTGCGCGTGCGGCGCGTCGAGCCGTCGGAGAAGGATCGCGCGCGGCTGCGCAAGGGCAAGCCCGCCGCATCGCTGGCGCCCATCCCCGAGCGCGAGTTGTTGCGGCTACGCGCGCAGCTCGCCGCCGGAGGGCGCTGAGCCGCATCGCATTCATGCTTGCGTCGGTGAAGGCGCGCGCCCAAAGCGTCGCGATCAACATCGGGGAGGGGCATCGCCCGTGGATCTGGCACCCTATCGGCAGCATCGGCGCATCCTGACCGCGAGCCTCGTCGGCACCGCGGTCGAATTTTATGATTTTTATATTTATGGCACCGCGGCGGCGCTGGTGTTCGGGCCGCTCTTCTTTCCCGAAAGCTCGGATTCGGCGCAGCTGATGTACAGCTTCATGACCTTCGGGCTCGCCTTCTTCGCGCGGCCCGTCGGCGCGATCGTTTTCGGCCATTATGGCGACCGCATCGGGCGCAAATCGACGCTGGTGGCGTCGCTGATGCTGATGGGCGCCTCGACCTTGCTGATCGCCTTCCTGCCGACATATGCGATGGTCGGCTGGGTCGCGCCCCTGCTGCTCTGCATTCTGCGCTTCGGCCAAGGCTTCGGCCTCGGCGGCGAATGGGGCGGCGCGGCGCTGCTCGCGGTCGAGAATGCCCCGCCGGGATGGAAATCGCGCTTCGGCATGTTCCCGCAATTGGGCGCGCCGGTAGGATTCATTGCCGCGAACGGCCTGTTCCTGCTTTTGGGTCTGGGGCTGAGCGACGCCGATTTCGCCGCCTGGGGCTGGCGCATCCCGTTCCTGCTGTCGGCGGTGCTCGTCGGGCTGGGGCTATGGGTGCGATTGAAGATCGGCGAGACGCCCGATTTCGCCAAAGCCATCGCAACGGAGGCGCCGGTCGCGGTGCCGCTCGGCGAATTGTTCCGGCACCATCTGGTCGCGACGCTCGCGGGGACCTTCGCCGTCGTCGCCTGTTTCGCGATCTTCTACCTCGCGACGAGCTTCGCGCTCGCGCACGGGACGACAGCGCTCGGCTATCCGAAGGAGCAGTTCCTGCTGATTCAGCTCGGCGCGATCCTGTTCATGGCCGTCGGGATCGTCATCGCCGGATATTGGAGCGACGCATCGAGCGCGCAGCGCGTGCTGAGCTGGGGGTGCGGCGCGACGATCGTGACCGGTTTCCTGTTCGGGCCGTCGCTGGCGTCGGAAAGCTGGTCCTTGATCTTCCTCGGCCTCGCCGCCGCGCTGTTCGTGATGGGGCTGGTCTATGGCCCGCTCGGTAGCTGGCTGACCGGGCTGTTCCCGGTGCGCGTGCGCTACACCGGCGCGTCGGTGGCGTTCAACGCCGGAGGCATCCTCGGCGGCGCGATGGCCCCGATCGTCGCGCAGGCATTGGCCGCACGCGGCGGGACCGAAACCGTGGGCTATTATCTCGCGCTCGCCGGGATCATCAGCTGGCTCGGCCTGCTGATGGTGCGGCGGATCACACCGCCCGCCTGAGCAGCGTCAGCTTCGCCTTGCCGACCTTGCGTGTCGCGTCGATTTCGAAGCCCGCGACCTCGACCGTTTCCTTCTCGGCGGTCTCGATCGAAATCCAGCTGTCGGGGCCGATCCAGCCGAGGCGACCGAGCTTGTCCAGCGCGACGCTGCCCGCGCCGGTGTCATAAGGCGCGTCGAGCATCAGCAGGTCGTAGGTCCGGCGCGCCGGGCCCAATGCGAGAACCGAACCCGCGCGAATATCGGCGCGCGATGTCCCACCCAGCGTCCCCAGATTCTTACGCAGCGCGTCGAGCGCGTCGCGATCCTGTTCGGCGAAGAGGCATTGCTCGGCGCCGCGCGACAGCGCCTCGATACCGAGCGCGCCCGAACCTGCGAACAGGTCGGCGACGACCAGCCCCTCGAAACTGCCGAGACGGCTCGCGAGCATCGAGAAGAGCGTTTCGCGCGTGCGGTCGGCGGTCGGCCGCGTCGCGTCATTCTTCGGCGCGAGCAGCTTGCGCCCGCGCCATTCGCCCGAGATTACCCGCACAGGGTCAGAGCCTGCCGCTGGCGCGGTCGAGGCGCCGAAATGGCGAAGATATCGCCGTCGCGCGGTCGCCGTGGCTAGTGGTTCTAGCAGCAAGGCCGCGTGGGGGCGAGATCGAAGCCATTTCGGCGTCCCTTTGGGATTTGACCGATTTTGTCCATGGCTGCGTCAGCGTGCCTTGGAATATATTCATATGCCTGCGTCCCGCTTCCTTGCCCTGAACAAAATCGCTTCAAACCTCGACCGCGCCAGCGGCAGGCTCTGACCCTTAGCCAAGACGCCGGCGAAATTTGAACAGCTCGTCGCGCGGCACGACGTCGACCGCGCCCATGTCGAGGTCGGCGAGGGTGAATTCGCCATAGCGCGTCCGGATCAGGCGGCTGACCTGCAGCCCGAAATGTTCGAGCACCTTGCGGACTTCGCGATTCTTGCCCTCGGTCAGCGTCATTTCGACCCACTGGTTGCGCCCCGTGCGCCGTTCGAGGTTGGCGTCGATCCTGCCATAGCGGACGCCGTCGATCTCGATCCCCATTGCAAGCTCTTCGAGCTGCGCCTGGCTGATGTCGCCGAAGGCGCGCGCGCGATAGGTGCGCTCGACCCCGCTCGCCGGCAGTTCGAGCTGACGCTTGAATTCGCCGTCGTTGGTGAGCAGCAGCAACCCCTCGGTATTATAGTCGAGGCGGCCGACGGGCATCAGGCGCGGCAGCCCCTTCGGCAGCAGATCATAGATCGTCTTGCGGCCCTTGGGATCGCGCGCGGCGGTGATGCAGCCCGCGGGTTTGTGAAAGCGATAGAGGCGCGTCGACACCGGCTTGGCGACCGGATTGCCGTCAACTGTCAACCCATCGAGCGACGACAGCAGCGGCGCGGGCTGGGCGATCACTTCGCCATTGAGTGCGATACGCCCTTCCTCGATCATCCGCTCGACATCGCGGCGCGAGCCGACGCCGGCGCGCGCGAGCAGCTTGGCGATGCGCTGGGGCCCGTCCTCGCGCTCTTCGGAGGGCTTGGCTTTGAGCGCCGATGCGGCGCCGCGCGCGGCGCGGCGGCCTTTCGGGGCGTCGCGATCTGCGGCGGGGCGAGGCGTCGAGCGGGGCGGACGGCGGGTCGTCATCGGAACGGATGCGGCTTTCTTGTCGTTTTCAGAAGAATAGTGTTGCGTCGTGATCACGCCCATAGCCGGAAAAGACCCGCTTCGTCGATGGCAAGCAGAAGCGATCTTGCGGGAGGGCGCGGAGCGAGTCATGGCGACGTCAAAGGGAGAAACCATGCGCTTCGCGTCCCGCCCTACCTGCATCAAGCGGCTGCTGATCATCGAGGATGATCCGCTGACGGCTTTCGACAATGAGCACACGTTGAAGGTGGGCGGGTACGAGATCGTTGCGACGGTCGATTCGGGCGAGGCGGCGGTGGCGATCATGGCGGCCGAGCCGGTCGATGCGCTGGTGCTCGACCTGGGCCTTGCGGGCCATATGACCGGGCGCGAAGTCGCGAGGCTGGCGCGCGACCGCGGCATCGCGGTGCTGCTGGTGACCGGACAATGCCCCGCCGACGCGAGCGAGATCGCGCTGGCATGCCTCGGCAAACCGCACAGCGCCTCCTCGCTCGTCTCGGCGCTGAAAGCGCTCGAAACGATGATCTGCAAGAATGAGGCGCCGCGCAAGGTGAGCGGCCTTACGACCTTCTGGCGCCCGCAGGCCGCCTAGGGGCGAGCGGGGTGTCGGGGCAGGCGCTCCCCGCCGACATATACCGCCGCGCGGCCTATCGCCGCCGGACTCCATAGTCGATCCTGATCCTGACCCAGCTGCCGACGAGCAGCCGCCCCCCGCGTCGCGGAGGCCGCACCTGAAACTGCCACGCCGCGGCGAGCACCGCACGATTGATCTGCGATCCGTTCGGATATTCGTCGAGCCCGATGCAATCCTCGACGCGATAATCCGGCGCCGTGCGACAGGCGATCAGCCCCCATCCGGGCCCGCTGGCGGTTGACAGGTAACCGCGCAGCTCGCCGTCGCTGGGCTCGCGATACCAGGTCGCCCTATAGAGGGGCTCGCCATTGGGAGCCTTTCCCACCACTTCCGAATCGCCCGACGAGGAGGATGAGCGGCGGGTGTCGGGTGGCCCGTAAACCGGTCCGCCAGGGGGACGGACGACCTTCGGCGGGTCTGCAGGTGGTCGCGGTCGCTCGCTCGGCGTCACTATGGGCGGCGTGGCTTTGGGTTCGGGCAGCGGCCTGGCCGGCTCTGGCGGCGGGGCTTGCTCGGGCTCGGGCTGCGGCGACGTGGCCTTCTCTTCGGCGGGCTCGGGCTCAGCCGAATTCGCTTCCTCCGCAGCCCCGGCGGGCTCGAGGCTCACGACGATGACGCGCTCTTCCTTGCTTTCGGGCCGTCCCCCCAGACCGAAGGAGAGCAGCATGGTGAGCAGCAGCGCCGTGATCAGCAGCGCCAGGCTTATGGCAAGCGTGCGGCGCCCCGCCCCGATGCTGAGCTGTTCGACGTAAGGGGTGGCGGGGACAGGGCTCAGCTGAAGCAATCTTTGGTGGCGGCGTCCGCTGGTCAAGGTGCCCGGTGGCCGGATTGGCGCGGGATAGAAGCGGGGGCGACCTTTGACAAGTCCGCAAACCACCCCGAAGCGGCCCTTCTCCCCGGACATCGACCCGTCTGCCGCAGCCGCTCAATTAGCCGCTTCCAATTTGGAGCCAAGGCTTTAGGCCTTTGGCGATGGACATGCGACGCTCCTGGGCGCGCATCGGGGAGGTGCAGGTTTTGCAGCAAGATATTTCGACGCCGCCGCCGCAGAGTTGGTGGCACAGCATCCGGCCCTATCTCGAGCGGGCCCCGCTGGCGGCGCTGTTGCTTGGTATTTCGTCGGGCTTCCCCTTTGCCATGATCGGCGCGACGCTGACCACGCGCCTTGCGCAGGACGGGTTCGAGAAGGCGTCCATCACCGCCTTTTCGCTGGCGTTTCTCGTCTACAACCTCAAACCCTTGTGGGCGTGGGTCGTCGATGCGGTGCGCCTGCCGGTCATCGGCCGTCTCGGCCAGCGCGTGTCGTGGCTGTTGCTGGCTGCGGCGCTCGTCATACTGGCGGTGACGAATCTGGCGATGGTCGATCCGCAGCATGTCGGGCGATCGCCGGTCGGGCAGTTGATGCAATGGTTCGGGCTGGGCCAGGACGGCGAATTTGCGGCGCTTTTCGAAATGGCGGTCGGTGCCATACTCGTCGGGTTGGCCGGTGCGACCTTCGACATCGTCATCGATGCTTACCGGATCGAAATACTGAAGCCCGAGCAACTCGGGGTGGGATCGGGCATGTCGCAATATGGCTGGCGCCTGGGGTCCACCGCGGCGGGCGGGTTGGCGCTCGTCCTCGCGGCGCGCTACGGGTGGGAAGCCGCCTATTTCGCCTGCGCCATGTTCGCACTGCCCGCGGTGATCGCCGCCTTTTGGGTCGGCGAGCCCGAACGGCACCGCGAGGCGGTAACGCGCGAAGGGCGACCCGGCATCGTCGCCGGGATCGTCGGGCCCTTCACCGAATTCTTCAGCCGCCATGGCGCATGGCTGGCCCTGTTGTTCATCCTTCTACACAAGATCGGCGACACGCTCGCCAATCTGACCTTGCGCCTGCTGCTCGACGATCTTGGATTCAGCAACGACGAGATCGCCATCTATGACGTCGGCATCGGCTTCTGGGCCTATTTCATCGGGATATTCATCGGCGGCATCCTCTACGCGCGGATGGGGATGAAAAAGGCGGTTCTGCTGAGCCTCGTCCTGATGGCCGTCAGCAACTTCAGCTTCGCCTTGCTGGCGGCGGCGGGGCACAGCAATTGGGGGCTGGCGGCGACGATCGGCTTCGAAAATATCGCCAGCGGGATCGGCGGTGTCGTCGTTGTCGCCTATTTCTCCGCGCTGTGCGACCTGCGCTTCACCGCGGCGCATTATGCGCTGATCAGCTCGGCGGCGAGCATCGTCGGCCGTTTTCTGACCGGCACCACCGCGGGCGCGATGATGGAGGAGTTCGGCAATGTGAACTTCTACCTTTTCACCGTCGTCGCCGCGCTGCCGGGCATATTGCTGTTCTGGATCATGATGCGCAAAGGGCTGGTCGACCTGTCGATCGGCACCGCGGGAACCGTGCGGGCATAGACTGCGGGTCCCAAAAGGCCCGTCGCCCCTGCGAAGGCGGGGGCCGCTATCGGCCTCGCGCTACCCTTCCAGCGGCCGTCTTCGCAGGGGCGACGAGCGAGGCTGTGTTCAGATCGGCCATTCGCCGTTGAGATCGAGCACCACCCCCGCCAGATAAAGCGAGCCGCAGATCAGCACGTCCGCCGCCGGGCGATGCTCGGCGATGAAGCGCAGCGCGGTAGTCACATCCTCGCACGGCTGGGCATCGACGATGCCGAGGTCGGACTGCACCCAATGGCACAGCTCCCTCGGGCCGTGGTGTTCGTGACCGGGGATCGGAACCGCCTGAAACGACGCGATCCGGTTCGCGAAAGGCCGCAAGAAGCCGAGCGCATCCTTGTTGCTCAGCAGGCCGCAGATGATGTGGAGCGGGGCGTGCCTCTCCAAAGCCTTCGCCAACGCGACCCCCGCGTCGGGATTATGGCCGCCGTCGAGCCAGAGCTGCCGGTCCGGCGGCAGAAGCGCGGTCAGCGGACCCGCGCCGAGCCGCTGCATCCGCCCGGGCCAGAACGCGTCGGCAACGCCTTGTGCGATCTCCGCATCGTTCGGCCGCGGATCGGGAGCGAGGCGCAGCATCGCGATCGCGAGTCCGGCGTTGCGCATCTGGTGCGCTCCCGCCATGCGCGGGCGCAGCGGCGGCGCGACCGAGCCCAGTTTCGAGGTCCAGCGGAAGGCGTCGCCTGCTTGCTCTATTTCCCAGCCATCGCCCTCCGGAAAGAGGGTGGCGCCGACGTCGGCCGCCTTGGCGGCGATCGTATCGCGCACATGCGGCGGATAGGCCAATGTCGCGACGGGCGTTTCGGGCTTGATGATCCCGGCCTTCTCCCATGCGATGCGCATCGCCGGATCGTCGGGCGTTCCCGCCTCGGGCGCGAGCAGGAAGGCCTCATGGTCCATCCCGAGCGAAGCGATGCCGGCGACCGCAGGCGGCGGGATGATGTTCGTCGCGTCGAGACGCCCGCCGAGACCGACTTCGACGATGCAATCATTGGCGGGTATGCGCGCGAACGCAAGGAAGGCGGCGGCGGTGGTGACTTCGAAGAAGCTCGCCTGCAAATCCGCGGCTGCGTCGAGCACCTCTTCGAGGAGGGCGGCGAGCAGCGCGTCGTCGATCAGCGTTCCGGCAAGGCGGATGCGTTCGTTGAAGCGGACAAGGTGGGGGCTGGTATAGGCGTGGACGCGGCGCCCCTGCGCTTCGAGGATCGCGCGAAGATAGGCGCAGGTCGACCCTTTGCCGTTGGTGCCTGCAACGTGGAAGGTGCGAGGAAGCTGGAGCTGAGGATTGCCGAGCCGCGCGCAAAGTTCGGCGATGCGCTCGAGCCCGAGAATGTCGCGCCCCGGCGACAGCGCGGCGAGGCGGTCGAGCTGGGTCTGGACGGCGGGGTCGGAGCTGTGGGCGTGGTCGGGCATGGTGCGGGCTTTTGCAAGCCCCTCCCCTTCAGGGGAGGGGTTGGGGTGGGGTCCATCGGCCTTGCGCAAGGCCGACGGACCCCACCCACTGCGACTAGCCAGCAAGCTGGCAAGTCTCATTGCCCTCCCCCGAAGGGGAGGGCGGATTAAGTCAGGCCGCCTTTTCGGGCGCCAGATAACCGATCAACCGCCCCAACGTCGCGGGCAATTCCTTGCGGTGCACGACCATATCGATCATCCCATGATCGAGCAGATATTCGGCGCGCTGGAAGCCCTCGGGCAGCTTTTCGCGGATCGTATTCTCGATCACGCGCTGGCCCGCGAAGCCGATCAATGCCTTGGGTTCGCTGATCTGGATGTCGCCGAGCATCGCGTAGCTGGCCGTTACGCCGCCCGTGGTCGGATCGGTGAGCAGCACCACATAGGGAAGGCCCGCGCGGCGCAGGCGCGCGAGCGCCACCGTGGCACGCGGCATCTGCATCAGCGACAGCGTGCCTTCCTGCATCCGCGCACCGCCCGCGGCGGTGATCGCGATATAGGGGACGCCGCGACGGATCGCATCCTCGACCCCCGCGACGAAGGCTTCGCCCACCGCGACGCCCATCGATCCGCCCATGAAGGCGAAATCCTGCACGCCGATGACAGCACCCTGGCCCGAAATGCGGCCGAACGCATTCTGATAGGCGTCACGGTCGCCGGTCTGGGCGCGCGCCGCCTTGATGCGGTCGACATATTTCTTGGTGTCGCGGAACTTCAGCGGATCTTCGGGTGCGCCGGGGGCGGCGATCAGCTCATGCAGGCCGCCGTCGAACAGCTGCGCGAAGCGTTCGGTCGCGCCGATGCGGTCGTGATGGTCGCAGCGCGGGCAGACGTTGAGATTGTCTTCCCACTCCTTGACGAACACCATCTGCTGGCACTGGCGGCATTTGTGCCACAGATTGTCCGCTGTATCGCGCTTTGCGGTGAAGGGCAGGGCGTTGCGGACGCGGTCGAGCCAGCTCATGCGGCGATCTCCTTGGCGCTATGGATAGCATCGGCGAGGGTGCGGGTGAAGGCCTCGACATGCGGCGCCGCGGCGTCGCCATGCTCGGCGATGATGTCGATGAAGGCCGATCCGACGACGACGCCGTCGGCGACCCGCGCGATCTGGGCGGCCTGTTCGGGCGTGCGGACGCCGAAGCCGACCGCAACGGGCAGATCGGTCGCGGCCTTGAGGCGCGCGACGGCTTCGTCGATGCTCGCCTGCGCCGCCTGTTGCTGGCCGGTGATGCCGGCGACCGAGACATAATAAAGGAAACCGCCCGCGCCGTTCAGCACATCGGGCAGGCGCGCGGCGTCGGTGGTGGGAGTGGCTAGGCGGATCAGGTCGACCCCCGCAGCGCGGAGCGCGGGGCCGAGTTCGGCGTCCTCTTCCGAAGGGATGTCGACGCAGATGACGCCATCGACCCCGGCCTTGGCGCATTCGGCGGCGAACCATTCGGGTCCGCGGATCGTCATCGGGTTGGCATAGCCCATCAGGACGAGCGGAGTGTCGGGATGACGCTGGCGGAAGGCTGACGCGATGTCAAAGATGTCGGCGGTCGTCGTGCCTTTCGCGAGGCTGCGCAAATTCGCGGCCTGAATCGCTGGGCCATCGGCCATCGGATCGGTGAAGGGCATGCCAAGCTCGATCACATCGGCGCCGCCGGCGACGAGCGCGTCGAGATTCGCGGCGGTGTCGCCGTCTCCCGCGGTGATGAATGCAACGAGCGCGGGGCGCGGCTTGGCGAAGGTTGCGGCGAAGCGGGTCATTGGTCTTCGCCGTAAAGCGCCTGATGTCGTATGATCGAGCGGGCAATTATCGCCGCAATCACGACAGACAGCACAATGTTGCTCGAGGTGAGCGTGTCTTGCCACCGGGAGAAATCTCCGGACCATTGCAGCAGCACGCGCAAGACGACTGTTATAATGACGGTCAGTGGAAGTGTGATCGCAAACAACTGCGCGAACAGTTTCCAATTCATAGCGCGACCCCCAGCGCATCGGCCACAGTGAAGATGTCCTTGTCGCCGCGGCCCGAGCAGTTGACGATGATGATCTTGTCCTTCCCCATCGTCGGCGCGATGCGTTCGGCGGCGGCGATCGCGTGCGCGCTTTCGAGCGCCGGAATGATGCCTTCGAGCTTGGTGAGCTTCTGGAAGCTCGCGAGCGCTTCATCGTCGGTGACGGGTTCATAGCGGACGCGGCCGATTTCGTGGAGCCAGCTGTGTTCGGGGCCGATGCCCGGATAGTCGAGGCCCGCCGAGATGCTGTGCGCCTCGGTGATCTGGCCGTCCTCGTCCTGCAAGAGATAAGTCTTGTTGCCGTGGAGAATGCCCGGACGGCCGCCCGCGAGGCTCGCGGCGTGCTTGCCGTCGAGCCCTTCGCCTGCGGCTTCGACGCCGACGATCTCGACCCCCTCGTCGTCGAGGAACGGGTGGAACAGCCCGATCGCGTTCGATCCGCCGCCGACGGGGGCGATCAGCATGTCGGGGAGGCGGCCCTCGGCTTCCAGTATCTGCGCGCGTGCTTCGTCGCCGATCACCGACTGGAAATCGCGCACCAGCTCGGGATAGGGGTGCGGGCCCGCGACCGTCCCGATGATGTAGAAGGTATCGTGGACGTTCGCGACCCAGTGGCGCAGCGCCTCGTTCATCGCGTCCTTCAGCGTCTTCGCGCCGCTTTCGACCGCGACGACTTCGGCGCCGAGCAGCTTCATGCGGAACACATTGGGTTGCTGCCGCGCGACGTCGACCGCGCCCATGAAGATCGTGCAGGGCAGGCCGAAGAGCGCGGCGACGGTCGCGGTCGCGACGCCATGCTGGCCGGCGCCGGTTTCGGCGATGATCTTCGTCTTGCCCATGCGTTTGGCGAGCAGGATCTGGCCGATGCAATTGTTGATCTTGTGCGCGCCGGTGTGGTTGAGGTCCTCGCGCTTGAGGTAAATCTTAGCGCCGAAGCCTTCGCTGGCACTCGCGCGCAGATGCTCGGTCAGCCGCTCGGCGAACCACAGCGGGCTGGGGCGGCCGACATAGTTTTTGAGCAGATCGTCGAACTCGGCCTTGAAAGCGTTGTCCTGCTGCGCCGCGCGATAATGGCGTTCGAGGTCGAGGATCAGCGGCATCAGCGTTTCGGCGACATAGCGGCCGCCGAACTGGCCGAAATGGCCGCGCGCGTCGGGGCCGGAGCGGAGGCTGTTGGGTAGCTGGGTCATCGACCCGCCGCTTTAAGGAAAGCCGCGATCTTGTCCACATCCTTGACGCCCGGCGCGCTTTCGACGCCCGACGACACATCGACGAGCGGCGCCCCGGTCGCCGCGAGGGCTTCGCCGACATTTTCGGGGGTCAGGCCGCCGGCGATGCCCCAGTCCATGCTGTGGCGATGGTTTTTGAGCAGCGACCAGTCGAACCGCGTGCCCGTCCCGCCGGGGAGGGCGGCCGCGGGGGCGTCGAACAGGATGCGATCGGCGATCCCGTTATATTTCTGCATCCGCACCAGCGTCTCGGCATCCTTTAGCCCAACGGCTTTCCATATCTCCGCCGGCGCGAGCCGTTTCACGACCGCAAGCCATTCGGGCGTCTCGCTGCCGTGAAACTGGATGATGTCGGGCCGCACCATGCCGAGCGCATCGCCGGTCAGCTGCTGCGAGGCGTTGACGAGCAGCAGCGCGACCTTGATGTGCGGACCAGCGCGCTTGCGCAGCTCGGCGGCGGTCTTGAGGTCGACGTGGCGCGGGCTCGGCTCATAATGGACGAGGCCGATATGCGTCGCACCGCCGCGAATGGCGGCATCGAGCGTTTCGGGCGTCTTGAGCCCGCAGATTTTGACGAGAGGGGGCATGTTCATCCTGTCCTGCCGTCACCCCGGCGAAGGCCGGGGTCTCGCCGTTGCGGCTGAGCGCACCGTGGAGATCCCGGCCTTCGCCGGGATGACGGATATGGTGATTAAAGCGTCGCTTCGATCTCGCGCGCGGCGAGGTCGGGGTCGGACGACTGACTGATCGGGCGGCCGACGACGAGGATCGAGGCGCCGTCCGACATCGCCTGCGCCGGCGTCACGATGCGTTTCTGGTCACTGGCCTTGCCGTTCGCGGGGCGGACGCCGGGGACGACGAAATAGCCGCCGGGCCACGCCTTGCGCGCCGCTTTCACTTCCTGGCCCGAGCAGACGATGCCGTCGAGCCCGGCTTGGCGCGCGAGCGCGGCGAGGCGGACGACCTGGTCGTGCGGGGTGCCGCCGACGCCGATGTCGTCGAGGTCCGGCGCGTCGAGACTGGTGAGCACGGTCACGGCAATGACCTTCGTGCTGGCGCCCGCCACCGCCTTCGCCTCTTCGAGCATCGCACGGCCGCCCGCGGCGTGAACGGTCAGCACCGCCGGCTCGAGCGGGCGCAGCGCCTGGATCGCCTTTGCCACCGTATTCGGAATATCGTGCAGCTTGAGGTCGAGAAAGATCGGCAGGCCGAGCTTCGCCATCTCATGCACGCCATGATGGCCGTTCGCGCAAAAAAATTCGAGGCCCAGCTTCAGCCCGCCGACATGCCGCCGCACCTTCTGCGCAAGCGTCAGCGCGGCATCGAGGTGCGGGGTGTCGATCGCGAGATAAAGCGGCGATGTCATGGTTTGTCCGTGGGGAAGAGGTCGGCGGGGGTGGGCGGAATGTCGTTCACCGGCGGCGTCGCAGGAGTGGGGGCGGGAGCGGGTGTCACCGGGCGGTTGGCGAGCGCGCGAAGGTCGGCCGCCTGCCGTTCGCTCGCGTCGAGGCGGCGCTTCAGCGACCAGCGCGTCGTGCGCAGCGCGATCCACATCGGCACGCTGCCGATCAGGAACGACGCGAAGATGACGACGGGAAGCTTGGTCTCCGCTTCCCAGCCCGGCCAGATCGTGACGGTTACGACCTGCCAGTTCGCCATCGCGAAGATGACGAGAACGGCGGTCAGCGACACCCAGATGATCGTACGCAGGATTCCCACTTCGTCTTGCTCCTCTGTCGATCCGTCGACGACCCTATGACAGAATGCCGCGCGATTCCAGCCCGCCGCTATGCAGGCCCGAACACCCGGTCGAAGATCGTATCGACATGCTTCATATGATAGCCGAGGTCGAAAAGTTCCGTAAGCTGGTCCGCCGACAGCCGCGCCGTGACGTCGGCATCGGCCTGGAGCAGTTCGAGCAGCGAGAGCTGGCCGTCCGATTCCCACACCTTCATCGCGTTGCGCTGGACCAGCGCATAGCTGTCCTCGCGGCTCGCGCCCGCCTGCGTCAGCGCGAGCAGCACGCGCTGCGAGTGGACGAGGCCGCCCATCCGGTCGAGATTCTTCTGCATCCGTTCGGGATAGACGAGCAGCTTGTCGATGACGCCGGTCAGCCGTCCGAGCGCGAAGTCGAGCGTGATCGTCGCGTCGGGGCCGATGAAGCGTTCGACCGACGAATGGCTGATGTCGCGCTCGTGCCACAGCGCGACATTCTCCATCGCCGGGATCGCCGCGCTGCGCACCATGCGCGCCAGGCCGGTGAGATTCTCGGTCAGGATCGGGTTGCGCTTGTGCGGCATCGCCGACGAGCCCTTCTGCCCCGGCGAGAAATATTCCTCGGCTTCCAAGACTTCGGTGCGCTGGAGGTGGCGGACTTCGACCGACAGGCGCTCGATCGACGAGGCGATGACGCCGAGCACCGCGAAGAACATCGCGTGGCGATCGCGCGGGATCACCTGCGTCGAGACGGGCTCGATCGCAAGGCCGAGCTTCGCGGCGACATGCGCTTCAACGCGCGGGTCGATATTGGCGAAGGTGCCGACCGCGCCCGAAATGGCGCAGGTCGCGATTTCGGCGCGCGCGGCCTGGAGGCGGAGCTTGCAGCGCGAAAATTCGGCATAGGCTTCGGCGAGCTTCAGGCCGAAGGTGACGGGCTCGGCGTGGATGCCGTGGCTGCGCCCGATCGTCGGGGTCAGCTTATGCTCATGGGCGCGGCGCTTGATCGCTTCGAGCAGCGCGTCGAGGTCGGCGAGCAATATATCGGCAGCCTGGCTGAGCTGAACCGCGAGGCAGGTGTCGAGCACGTCGCTCGACGTCATGCCCTGGTGCATGAAGCGCGCTTCGTCGCCGACATTCTCGGCCACCCAGGTCAGGAAGGCGATGACATCGTGCTTGGTCACCGCCTCGATCGCGTCGATCGCGGCGACGTCGATCGCGGGGTTCGTCGCCCACCAGTCCCACAGCGCCTTGGCGGCGGATTTCGGGATGGTGCCGAGTTCGGCGAGCGCGTCGGTCGCGTGCGCTTCGATCTCGAACCAGATGCGAAAGCGATTCTCGGCCGACCAGATCGCGGTCATTTCCGGCCGTGCGTAACGCGGAACCATTGAATTTCCTTCCTTTTCGGGCGCCTTGTCGCGGAATCCCCGCGCAACCGGGACGGGGCGCCCCGTAGCAGGGACGGGGCGTTTCGCCAAATGTCGCGGCACCGCAACTTTGCCGAAACGCGGCGGGTTGATCTTTCGCCCCATCAGGAAAAGGCGGCCAATAATCAAGGTCGCCGATACAGGAGAATGAATGTGTTTAAGCAAGTGCTTTTGATTGGCGCAGCGGCAATCAGCTTCCCCGCCCTGGCCCAGACCACGGCTCCGACGGATGAACAAACCGCGCCGACGACCCAGACGCCGCCGGCGCCCACCGATACGACCGCCCCCGCGCCGGACAGCACCCCCGTCGATGAGACGGCACCCACCGATGAGGCGCCGACCGAGGACGCGATCCCCAGCGACACTCCCCCCGCGGCCGAGCCGACCCCTCCGGCCGACCAGCCCGCTCCGGACGATGAGGAAGCGCCCGAATCGGAACCGGAATAAACCGATACACTGGAGATAGATCATGTTGAAACAGATGCTTTTGATCGGTGCCGCCGCCGTGAGTTTTCCGGCGCTGGCCCAGACGACCCCGCCGGCTTCGGATCCGATGAATCCGCCGACGACGACCGAGCCGGCCCCGATGCCGGACACGACCAGCCCGGCGCCGGCACCTGATACGACGACGCCGGACACGACCAGTCCGGCCCCGACGCCCGATTCGTCAGCACCGCCGGCTGCAACCGAGCCCGCTCCTGCGGACGCAGCGGCGACGCCGACCCAGATAGCGCAGATCGTCGAGCAGGAGTTCCCGACCTATGACGGGGACAAGAATGGCGATCTCAACGAAGCCGAATTCGGCGCGTGGATGAAAAAGCTGCGTGCCGCGACCGACCCTGCCGCCGATGTCGAATCGGCCGAGGTGACGAGCTGGATCGGTCAGGCTTTCGCATCGGCCGACGGCGACAAGTCGGGCGGTGTGAACAAGACCGAACTTACCGGTTTCCTGTCGCGCGGCGCCTAAAAGCGCCTCGCGGGGTGGTGCGGCCGTCGGAGCGATCCGGCGGCCGCATCGCCGTTCATGCCGCGCGCACCGGCTGCTCGACCGCAACGATCGTCAGCCGGTGCTCGATGCCGCCGCGATCGGGCCAGTTGATCGACTGGCCGACGCTCAGCCCGATCAGTCCCGCGCCGACCGGCGTCAGGATCGACATGCGCCCGTTGGCTATGTCGGCTTCGGCGGGATAGACGAGGCGCACCGTCCGCTCGGCGCCGCTTTTTTCGTCGATGAAGGTAACGCTCGATCCCATCGTAACGACGTCGGGGGGTATATCGGGGCGCTCGCAGATCGCGGCGCGGTCGATCTCGTCGAGCAGCAGTTCATAAAAGGAGATCGAATCGCGCTGTTGCTGCAGCGTGAGTTCGGTCAGCGCATCGGCTTCGCTGTCGATCATGCGGATCAGGGGCATCGCGGCCCCTTTCTTATTCTTCTTGGTCATGGCGCGGACTTTCCGGAGGGCGCGCGGCGATTCGCCACGCGCGGCAATTTGGGACGGAAGGTGCCCCGGGCTCGGGGCGATCGCGCCGGAACCCGGGGCTAAATGCCCGCGAGAAGCTGTCCCCCGTGAAAACGGAAGCGGAGAAGGCCGCGTCGAATCTGCATCAGATGATGATGTAGTCGGGGGCCGGGATAAGTCAAATGGGCTAGAGCAGCCCCATCGCCCGGAAGCTGCGATAATCGGACCCGCCGATGACGATATGGTCGTGGAGCGTAATCCCGAGCTTCGCCGCCGCTTCCGCAATATCTTTGGTGATCGCGATATCCTGCCGGCTCGGCTCGGGGCTGCCGCTTGGATGGTTATGGACGAGGATGAGCGCCGAGGCGCCGAGTTCGAGCGCGCGTTTGATCACCTCGCGCACATAGATGGCCGACTGGTCGATCGACCCCTCGCTCGCAAGTTCGTCGCGGATCAGCATGTTGCGCGAATTGAGATAGAGGATGCGGACGCGCTCGACGTCGATCGGCCCCATGTCGGCGCGCAGCCAGTCGAGCAGCGCGTCCCAGCTCGACAAGAGCGGCTTGTCGCGAAACTCGCCTTTCAAAAGGCGCAGGCTGGCGGCCTGGACGATCTTGAGCGCCGCAATGCCGGTGTCACCGAGCCCATCGACGCGCCGCAGCGATTCGGGGTCGGCGCTGACGAGTTGCGCCAGCGACCCGAATTCGCGCAGCAACGCCTTGGCGAGCGGCTTGGTGTCGCGGCGCGGAACCGCCAGCGCGAGCAGATATTCGACCAGCTCATAATCGGCGAGCCCCTCGGCGTCGTCGAGCAGGCGCGACCGCAGCCGCGCACGATGCCCAAGATGATCCGGTGTGTCCCCCATGCCGCGTCAATAACCGCCTTGTGAGGCGCACTCAACGGTCATAGAAAAAGGAAGATGGCGAACCGGATCAATTTCTTGCAGCGAAATATGATGTCCGGCGTTTCTGTCCTGCACGGGGTTCGGGTCGAGGGACGAGATTTTGCCGCCATGACGTCATCGGCCAACTCCTATGACTGAAGCGGCGGACGGTGCGAAGCTGCGGTTCAAATATCGGACGCTGCTGTTCAAGAAGCGATGGCTGACCGCCGGCGCGGTGATCATCCTCGTCGCCGGGGTGTGGATCGCGCGCGAGCCGATCGCCGACGAGTTCATCAACGACCAGCTCGACAGCCGCGGCGTCCCCGCGCGCTATACGATCGAGCGGATCGGCTTTCGCAGCGAGATATTGTCGAACATCGTCATCGGCGACCCGAAGCGGCCCGACCTGACGGCAAGGCGCGTCGAAATCCTGCTCGGCTATGGCTGGTCGGGGCCCTATGTGTCCGGGATCAACGCCGAGGGCGTCCGTCTCTATGGCCGCTTCGCGGACGGGCGCCTGTCGTTCGGCTCGCTCGACAGGTTTCGCGATCCGGAGAGCAAGGATCCCTTCGCCTTGCCCGATCTGTCGGTCGCGCTTCGCGATGCGCGGGCGCGGATCGAGACGCCGTGGGGCGACATCGGCGCGGCGCTCAATGGCGGCGGTAATCTGCGCCGCGATTTCACCGGCAAGCTCGCGCTCGTCGCGCCGCGCGTCAAGGCGGCGGGATGCGATGGCGACGATGTCAGCTTCTATGGGACGGTCCTCGTCCGCGATGTCAGGCCGCAGTTGGTCGGTCCGCTGCGTGGGCGCTCGCTCCGCTGCGCTGATGGCAGTGTCAGCGCGGCGTCGCCGCAAGTCGCGCTCGACCTTTCGCTGTCGGAGGATCTGCGGAGTTGGAAAGGCAAGGCCGACGCCAGCATCGTGCGGCTGATCGCTGGCCCCGTCGCGGCGGACCGGATGGGGCTGCGCGCGAGCTTCGACGGCACCGCCTTGCTGACAAAGCTTGATGTCGATGCCGACATGGCGCGCCTGCGCGGCCCCGATTTCGCGGCCGAGACGGTGAATCTCGAGGCGAAGGGCAGCGTCGGCAGTGCGGCGCCGAAGTTCGACGGGCGCCTCGCTTTCGCCCGCGCGACCGGCAGCGCGGATTTGCGCCGCTCGCTCGCCGAAAGCGCCCGCGGGCTGGCGGGGATGCCGGTGGGGCCGCTGGCCGCGAAGGCGATGGCCGCGCTCGGCCGCGTGCTGGCCGATGCGAGCGGCAGCGCGGGTTTCGCGCTCGCGGGCGAGGGACCGACCGCACGCGTCGATCTGATCGCGCCCGAACTGACCAGCGCGAGCGGCGCCCACTTCACCGGCGGCGCGGAAAGCCGCATCGGCTATCTCTATGGCGCGGACGAGCCCGCGGTGATTGCGACGGGACGCTGGAGCATCGGTGGGGGCGACCTGCCCTCGGGCACGCTGAGCATCGCTCGCAACGAGGATGGCCGGGTAACCGGGCTTGCCAGCTTCGAACCCTATAGCGCCGAAGGCGCGCGGCTGGCGCTCACCCCGGTGCGTTTTTCGGGCGGCGCCGGCGGCTTGCTCCGCTTCGCGACGACCGCGGCCTTGTCGGGGCCGCTCGCGGGCGGGCGGGTCGAGCGGCTGACGGTGCCGCTGAACGGCTTTCTCGCGCCCACAGGCGCACTCGCACTCGACGGCGGGTGCAGCCGTGTTGCCGCCGACCGGATCGAGGTCGGCGGATTCCGGCTCGGCCGCAGCGCGCTTGATCTGTGCAGCCGCCCGGGCGCGCCGTTGCTCAGCGCCGGACCCGATGGTCTGCGCGGCGATATTCGCATTCCGCGCATCGCCCTGCACGGTGCGAGCGGCGGTTCGCCGTTCAGCCTGACCAGCGGCCCGGCGAACATCGACCTGTCGGCGATGCGCTGGTCGCTCGCGCGCGCCGATGTGCGGCTGGGCGAGGGCGAAAGCGTGACGCGCTTCGCCGCCGAGCGCCTGAGCGGACAGGCGACGCCGCAGGGCATGGCGGGCGACCTTCGCGGCGCGAGCGGGAAGATCGGCGCGGTGCCGCTCGATATGAGCGAGATCGCCAGCAAATGGCGCTTCGCCGATGGCGCGCTGACGCTCGACGGCGGGCTCTTGCTCACCGACGCGGCGCCCGATCCGCGTTTCTTCCCGCTCGTCAGCAATGACGCGAACCTGCGTTTCGCCGACGGGATCATCGAGGCGAAAGCCGGCTTCAACGAACGGAAGACGGGTACGAAAATCCTCGACACGCTGATCCGTCACCGGCTCGCCGACGGCAGCGGCTCGGCGGATATTACCGTCAAGGAACTGCGCTTCGGCGAGGCGTTCCAGCCCGACCAGCTCACCAGCCTCGCGCTCGGCGTCGTCGCCAACGTCCAGGGCTCGGTGGTCGGCGACGGGCGGATCGAGTGGACCGCCGACGGCGTCACCAGCCGCGGCACCTTCGCGACCGCCGACACCAGCCTCGCCGCCGCCTTCGGCCCGGTGACCGGGCTGACGACGACGCTGACCTTCGACGATCTGATCGGGCTCAAGTCGGCGCCGGGACAGATCGCCAAGATCGAGGAGATCAATCCCGGCATTCCCGTGATCGACGGCGAGATCGAATATCGGCTGCTCGGCGACAACCGCGTCCGCATCGAAGGCGGAAGCTGGCCCTTCGGCGGCGGCAAGCTGCTGCTCCATCCGACGACGCTCGATTTCAATGCAGACAAGGCGCGGCGGCTGTCGTTCGACATCGTCGGGGTCGACGCGGCGGTGTTCCTGCAGAATTTCGGTTTCGACAATATCAATGCGACCGGGGTGTTCGACGGGACGCTGCCGGTCGAATTCGACGGCCTCGGCGGGCGCATCGTCGGCGGGCGCATCGATTCGCGCGCCGGCGGGGGCACGCTGGCCTATGTCGGCGAATTGTCGAACCGCAATCTCGGCGTCATAGCCAATTTTGCCTTTGGCGCGCTGCGCAGCCTCAAATATGACGATCTGACGATCATCTTGAACGGGGACCTCGACGGCGAAATGGTGACCGACATCCGCTTTGGCGGCGTGGGGCAGGGCGAGGGCGCGACGCGCAATTTCCTGACCAACCAGGTCGCAAAACTGCCCTTGGTCTTCAATGTGAAGATCAAGGCACCGTTCCGCCAGCTCCTGACGTCGGCGAAGGGATTCTATGATCCGTCGCTGCTGGTCGAACAGAATCTGCCGGCCCTGATGCGGGCCCAGGAAGAAGCCGAAGCCGCCGCGAGGGGAGAAACCGTCCCCGTTCAGCCACCAGAAAGCGAGCCTGTGCGATGAAGAGAAACAAGAGTGGAGCAAGGAGGCTGGCCATTGACGTCAGGCATGTTGCGGTGATGATAGGCGCGCCGACCCTGATGGGGGCCCTTGCGGGCTGCGTGCAGATCGAAACGCCCGACAAGCCGATCGAGATCAACCTGAACATCAACATCCGGCAGGAAGTGGTGTACAGGCTGGATGGCGACGCCAAAAAGCTCATTGAGCAGAATAGCGAGATATTCTGATGGGGAAGAATGTGATGCGTATGACGAAGTGGAAACCGACCGGATGGGCGCTCGCGGCAGTTGCGGCGACCGCTGCCGTGGCTCTCGCCGTGCCGTCGGCGATGGCGCAGCGCGACCCGGCCTATGCCGCCGCGCGCGCCGCCGGACAGATCGGCGAGCAGCCCGACGGTTATCTGGGCTTCGCGACGACGCCGACCCCGGCGATCCGCGCGCTGGTGCAGGACCTCAATATCAAGCGGAAAGCGGCTTATACCGCGAGCGCGCAGTCGACCGGCAGCACCGTCGAGCAATTCGCCTTTACCAGCGGCTGCAACCTGATCGCGAAGACCAAGCCGGGCGAGAAATATCAGACGCCGGGCGGTGCATGGAAAACCCGCGACGCGAGCCCGCCCGAACGCGACGCGCGCTGCCCGTAAAATCCGCAACCGAATAATGGAGCCCGTCGGGCTCCCATATGCCGCCGCGCCCCTAAACGCGGCGGCATTTTTTCGACACTAGGCGCGGATGGCCTTGCCCGATTCCGTTCGTGTCGAGCGAAGTCGAGACATCCCTCGTCCGTGCAAGGCCTCACGGCATCTCGACTTCGCTCGATGCGAACGGGAAGAGGGATCGGCGGCGGCATTTTTGTGCGCAAGCAGAAGCATTGACTTAATCGGGCGGCGTTCCTAAACGGACCGCGCCTTAGGGGTCCCCCGAATTTTCGGGCCTTTTTTCGCAGGCGGAATCGGGAGTTTCCGGTTCTGTTTCAGGAGGATGGCGCAAATGACGGGGAATGGCAGCGATCCGGAACTTGGCTCTGAGGATTCGCGCCTGGTCTCGCTCGAAGAGCGATTGGACCGGGCCGAAGCCGCAGAAGCAAGAAGGACCGCAGCGACCGCCGGACCGGAGACCGATGCGAATTACAAGCTCGGCAATCGCGTTCTGGCCGAGCTGCTGGGCGGGATCGGTGGCGGCGCGCTGGTCGGTTGGACGATCGACCATTTCGCCGGCACGGCGCCCTGGGGCCTGTTGGCGGTGCTGTTCCTTGGAATAGCCGTCGCCTTCAGGAATATATTTCGGATTGCGAATGTTCGGCCCAAAAAGCCGGACTGACAGGATTTTAGGCGAGGTATCGCGTGGCGGATCAAGGCAAAGTGGACCCGATGCACCAGTTCGAGGTGCAGAAGATGTTCGACATGTTCCATGTCGGCAATCATGAGGTTGCCTTTACCACCAGCGCGATGTGGATGGTGATCGCCGGCCTCTTGCTCTGGGTCTTTATGATCGGCGGGATGAAGCGCCAGCTCGTTCCCGGTCGCTGGCAGGTCGCCGTCGAGGGCTTCACCGGCTTCATTTCCAGCATGATGAACGCCAATATCGGCCCCGAAGGCCGCAAATATACGCCCTATGTCTTCTCGCTGTTCATGTTCATCCTGATGCTGAACGTGATCGGCCTCATGCCCTTCGGCCTGTTCGGCCTGCATCCCTTCACCGTGACGAGCCACTTCGCGATCACCGGTTTTCTCGCGATCCTGAGCTTCTCGATCGTCCTGATCGTCGGTTTCTGGCGCCACGGCCTGCATTTCTTCTCGCTTTTCGTCCCGCACGGCACGCCCTGGTGGCTGCTGTGGCTGATCCCCGCGATCGAGCTCGTATCGTTCCTCGTCCGCCCGTTCAGCCTCGCTCTCCGACTGTTCGTCGCGATGACCGCCGGCCACGTGCTGATGAAGGTGTTCGCCTCGTTCATCATCGACGGCATCGCTGCTGGCCCCGCGGTTGGCCTTGGCGTCGGGATCCCCAGCATGGCGCTGATGGTCGGGATCAGCGGGCTCGAATTGCTGGTCGCGGGTATTCAGGCCTATGTTTTCGCGCTGCTCACGTCGCTCTATCTGAACGACGCGATCAATCTGCACTGATATTTCAACTAGTTAATTAACGTTTTTCCCAAGGAGTATAAAATGGACGTTCAAGCTGCTTCGCTCATCGGCGCCGGTCTGGCCGCCATCGGTGCCGGTATGGCCGCCATCGGTGTGGGCAACGTCTTCGGTAGCTTCCTCGAAAGCGCGCTGCGCAACCCCGCGGCCGCCGACGGCCAGCAGGGCCGCCTGTTCATCGGCTTCGCGGCCGCCGAGCTTCTCGGCCTGCTGTCGTTCCTGATCGCGATCCTGCTGTACCTCAAGGCAGCCTGATTTCGTCTGCGGGGCTGGCTCGCTAAAAGTCGGCCCCGCGACTGCTTTTCTTTTGTCGGTCGAGTATATCCATGCCTCAAATCAGCCAATTCGCTGAAAGCTGGTACGCCGCATCGCAGATTTTCTGGGTGCTGCTGACCTTTGGCTTCGTCTTTTTCGTCATCGGCCGCGGCATGCTGCCGAAGATCGAGGCGACGGTGGACGCGCGCGACCGCAAGGTGGCCGACGATCTGGCGGCGGCGAAAGCCGCCCATGCCGCGGCCGACGGCCTGGAAGAAAGCTACCGCCAGCAGAGCGACGCGAGCCGCGCCGCCGCGCAAAAGGCGGTGACCGACGCCAAGGACAAGGCGGCAAAAGACGCCGAAAAGCGTCTGGCCAAGGTCGATGCCGAACTCGCCGGCAAGCTGGCGGCGGCGGAATCCGAAATCGGCGCGGCGCGCACGTCGGCGATGGCGGAAATCGAGGCGGTCGCGGCCGAAGCGGCGGGCGACCTCGTCGCCAAGCTGTCGGGTGTGAAGATCGCCACGGCGGATGCCAAGGCGGCGGTGAAGGCGGTGCTCCATGGCTGATTTCCTGATGGTCCTGGCCGAAGGGGTGGCCGAACCGAAGTCTTTCGGTATCCTCACGGCAACCACCTGGGTGTCGATCGCGATGACGATCTTCATCGCGATCCTGCTGTGGAAAAAGGTGCCGGCGCTGATCGCGGGCATGCTCGACAACAAGATTGCCGAGATTTCGAAGCAGCTCAAGGAAGCCGAGCAACTGCGCCTCGACGCCGAATCGTTAAAGGCCGAATATGAGGCGAAGCTCGCCGACGCCGCGAAGGAAGCCGACGAGATGCGCGCCCGCGCCGATGCCGAGGCCGAGGCGCTCGTCGCCAAGGCCAAGACCGATGCGACCGCGCTGATCGCGCGCCGCAAGCAGATGGCCGAAGACCGCATCGCCGCGGCCGAAGCCGGCGCCCTCGCCGAAGTTCGCACCGCGGCCGCCAAGGCGGCGACCGAAGCGGCGGCACGGCTGATCGCCGACAAGCACGACGCCGCAGCGGACAAGGCGCTGGTCGATCAGGCCATCGCGGGCGTCGCCAAGGGCTGAGCCCTTCGACATCACCGGATAACGAAGCGCCCGCGGTTTTCCGCGGGCGTTTTGCTTTGGAGCATTGGTCTTGATTGGAGATGGGCGCAACCGTTGGTCGGTCACTTCATCGTCCAGAGCGATCGGTTGCTGTCGCTCGGCCTACCAACTCCATTCGCATTGAGCGAAGTCGAGATGCCCCTCGGCCTAGGGGTGCCGATGGGCGTCTCGACTTCGCTCGACACGACGGAATACAGAACCGACGGGAAAGCGACGCTTGGTATCTCGTCACCCTGAGCTTGTTTCAGGGTCCATGGCCCAGCCGTTTCCTTCGGCGCTGCGCGGGATTGGAGGTCAGGCCATGGATGCTGAAACAAGTTCAGCATGACGAAACTATACGGCAGTTCACCACCCCAAAGCCACCACGCGTCTCATCTTACCCATCGGCGGCCCCAGCTAGGCCGGCGCGATTTCCCAAAGGATCGGCTTGGTCGCGTGAACATTCTCGCGCGCCTTGGCGAGCGTGACGTTCATCAGGCCGGAGCGAATTCTCCCGTCGCCTCTTCCATCAGATGCAGCACGCCATCGTTGATCGCGAAAAACGCGCCGCGTAGCTTCAGCGTCCCGCGCCGTTCCTTTTCCTGAATGCAGGGAAAGGTTCTGAGGTTGTCGATGCTGACGCGCACCGCGGCCATTTCCATCGCGCGGCCCGCTTCGCGGTTATCGATGTCGGCATGTTCGGCACGCACCGTCTCGGCCGCCTCGTCGAGCACCGCGATCCAGTCGGCGATGAAGCCGCCGCGTCCAGGCTCGGCGCCCGCCA
The DNA here is from genome assembly GCF_011926545.1 of Sphingopyxis italica. GTDB lineage: Bacteria > Pseudomonadota > Alphaproteobacteria > Sphingomonadales > Sphingomonadaceae > Sphingopyxis > Sphingopyxis italica. The sequence goes on from NZ_JAATIT010000002.1 coordinate 285,530, forward strand.
TCGACTTGTGAAGCGCCGCGTGGCAGCCGCCGCACATTCCGTGGCCCATCACGACGATTTCCTCGATCTTCAGGAACTGCACCGCGAATTCGAGCGCGGCCGAGACGCCGTGGCGCCCCGGCGTCGTCTCGAACGGCGGCACCAGCGCCGCGACGTTGCGCACGACGAAAATTTCGCCCGGGTTGGTGTCGAAAATCTGCGAGGGTTCGGAGCGGCTGTCCGAACAGGCTATGATCATCACCTTGGGCGATTGCCCCTCCGCAAGCTGTTCCCAGCGTTCGCGTTGCTCCGCCCAGCCGCCGTTACGGAAACGCCGGTAGCCCTCGATCATGTCAGCAAAGTGAGTCATGGACGCGCCTTAGCATAGGTAGAGAGGTTGAGAAGAGGCGCGTGCGCGACTATGTGGGCGAAATGAACGCTCCCGCCCAGCCCCAACCGACCGCCACCACCACTCCCAGTCAGCGCCAGCGCAAGCCCGACTGGATTCGCGTCAAGGCGCCGACCAGCCCCGGTTACGCCGAAACGCGCAAGCTGATGCGCGAGCTCAACCTGCATACGGTGTGCGAGGAAGCGGCGTGTCCGAACATCGGCGAATGCTGGACCAAGAAGCATGCAACGGTGATGATCCTCGGCGACACCTGCACGCGCGCCTGCGCCTTTTGCAACGTCAAGACAGGGATGCCGCGCCCTGTCGACCTGCTCGAGCCCGAGCATACCGCGATCGCCGCCGCGAAGATGGGCCTGAGCCACATCGTCATCACCTCGGTCGACCGCGACGACCTGCCCGATGGCGGCGCCAGCCAGTTCGTCAAGGTCATCAACGCGCTGCGCCGCGAGACGCCGCAGACGACGATCGAGATCCTGACCCCCGATTTCCGCAACAAGCCCGAAAGCGCCGTCGCGGCGATCGTCGATGCGCGTCCCGACGTCTATAACCACAACCTCGAAACCGTGCCGCGGCTCTATCCGACGATCCGGCCCGGTGCGCGCTATTACGCGTCGCTGCGCCTGCTCGAAAGCGTCAAGCGCCGCGATCCGTCGATCTTCACCAAGTCGGGCGTGATGCTCGGGCTCGGCGAGGAGCGGCTGGAGGTCCATCAGGTAATGGACGACATGCGCAGCGCCGACATCGATTTCATGACGATGGGCCAATATCTCCAGCCGACGCCGAAGCATGCCAAGGTCATCGACTTTGTGACCCCGCAGGCGTTCGACGCCTATGCGCAGATCGCGCGCGCGAAAGGCTTCCTGCAGGTCGCCTCGTCGCCCCTCACGCGTTCGAGCTATCACGCCGGCGACGATTTCGAACGGATGCGCGCCGCGCGTGAGGCGCAACTGGCGCGCGTCAAGGCGGACTGATTGCCCCGGCACCACGAAACGCGCGAGTTGCCGTATAGCGACGAGCAGATGTTCGCGCTCGTCACCGATATTGCGCGCTATCCCGAGTTCCTGCCGTGGGTCGTCGCGCTCCGCATCCGCGACGACAGCGAGCATGAAACCGTCGCCGACATGATCGTCGGCTTCAAGGGGCTGCGCGAAAGCTTCTCGTGCCGCGTCCACAAGCAGCGGCCGCACGAGGTGATCGTGAGCTATATCGACGGGCCGATGAAGCACCTCAGCAACGAATGGCATTTCCGGCCCGCCGAGGGCGGCGGTTGCCGCGTCGACTTCATGGTCGATTTCGCATTCCGCAGCCGCATGTTCGAGGCGCTCGCGGGGCAGATGTTCGACAAGGCGCTGCGCAAGATGATCGCGGCGTTCGAAACGCGCGCCGACGAACTTTACGGGGCGGGGAGGGTGACATCCTCCGACGGCCGCAGCGAATCCTTGCCCGGCTGAAGCAGTTCGAGCGCGAACAGCGTCGCATGATGGCGGATCGCGCGGCGATCGGTCGATTCGAACTGGACGCGCTGGGTGAAATAATCGTCGGGGTCCTGCCCGCGCAGCGCGCGCGCGAAGACGACCTGACCGACGGGCTTCTTCTCCGACCCGCCGCCCGGCCCGGCGATGCCGGTGATCGCGACCGCGACATCGGCGTCGCTGTTCGCGAGCACCCCCGCCGCCATCGCCCACGCCGTCGCGAGCGATACTTCGCCGAAGGTTTCGAGGATTTCGCTGCTGACGTCGAGCTGCGACTGTTTGGCGTGTCCCGAATAGGTGACGAAACCCGCGGAGAACACGTCCGAACTGCCCGCTATGTCGGTCAGCGCGGCGCTCACCATGCCGCCGGTGCAGCTTTCGGCGACCGCGATCCGGCGGCCCGCCGCGCGGTTGTCCGCAAGCACGGCGGTGGCCAGATCGTCGCGCGCGGCAAGGCGCGTTTCTTCGGCAGACTGCAAGGTTCAATTCTCCGGAAGTTGCAAGGTCGCGACGGCCTGCGCAGCAATCCCCTCGCGGCGACCGGTGAAGCCCAGCCGCTCGGTCGTTGTCGCCTTCACACTAACCCGTTCGATCGGAAGCGCAAGGATTTCGGCAATGCGCGCGCGGATCGCGGCGCGATGCGGCCCGATCTTCGGCGCTTCGGCGATGATCGTCAGGTCGATATGGTCGATGCGTCCGCCGCGCGCGCCCACCCGCTCGCCGGCGAAGGCGAGGAAGCGGTGCGATGCGGCGCCGCGCCATTGCGGATCGCTTGGCGGGAAATGGTCGCCGATGTCGCCGTCGGCGAGGCCGCCGAGGATCGCGTCGGTGATCGCATGAAGCGCGACGTCGGCATCGCTATGCCCTTCAAGCCCATGACTATGCTCGATTTCTATCCCGCCGATCCACAGCGGCTTGCCGGCAACGAGGCGGTGGACGTCATAGCCCATGCCGACCGCGGTTCGCATCATGGCGTTCGTCCCCAAAAGCCCCGAAAGGATCGCCATATCCTCGGCATATGTCAGTTTGTGGAGCCGGGCATCGCCCGGCACGGTCGCCACGGCCACACCAAGCCGGCGAACGAGTTGCGCATCGTCGGTCGCGGCCGCCTCGACCGCCTCGGCATGCGCGCGGCGCAAAATGCCCAAGCGAAAGGCCTGCGGGGTCTGGACGCGCGCCAGAACGCTGCGGTCGACCACATCGCCGGCTTCGTCGTGCGCCTGTTCGACGAGTGTATCGGGGACGGGCAATGTCGGGATCGCGGCGTCGGCGGTTTGCAGGGCGGCCAGCAAGCGGTCGATGATTTCCCTGCTTACGCCCGGCCGCGCGGCGTCATGGACGAGTATGAACGCCCCGTCTTCCCATTCATCGAGCGCGGCGAGTGCGTTGCCGACCGATTGCTGGCGTTCCGCGCCGGGATCGGCGGAAATCCAGTCCTCCGGCAGCGGGCCGATCGCCGCCATGACGTCACCATTCGCCACTAGCACGCCGCCCGAAATCCTCGGATGCGCGATGAAGGCATCGAGGCTCCATTGCAGCACCGGTTTGCCGCCGAGCCGTTCGAGCTGCTTTGGCCGGTCGAAACCGGCGCGTATTCCCTGGCCGCCGGCGAGCAGGATCACCGCGGCACGCGGGGCAGGGGGAGGGGCGGACTCGCTCATCTGACGCGCCGGTTAGCGCAGCCGCGCCTTGCGGGAAAGCGGCTTAGCGTGTAGGGGCTGCTCAAAATTTAGGCAATCAGACGAAAGCTCCTCGCCATGGCGCCGCTCAGGCCCATCCAGATCGGCAATATCACTATCGCGGATCCCGTGATCCTCGCGCCGATGACGGGCGTCAGCGACCTGCCGTTCCGCAAGCTCGTGCGCTATTACGGCTCGGGGCTCAACGTCACCGAGATGATCGCGAGCCAGGCCGCGATCCGCGAGACGCGCCAGTCGATCCAGAAAGCGGCATGGGATCCGGTCGAAGAGCCGGTATCGATGCAGCTCGTCGGCTGCACACCCTATGAAATGGGCGAAGCCGCGAAGCTCAATGAGGATCGCGGCGCGTCGATCATCGACATCAACATGGGCTGCCCGGTGCGCAAGGTGACCAACGGCGACGCCGGATCGGCGCTGATGCGCGACCTGACGCTCGCCGCGGCGCTGATCAAGTCCTGCGTCGAGGCCGTATCGGTGCCGGTGACGGTCAAGATGCGCATGGGCTGGTGCCACGACAGCCTCAACGCCCCCGAACTCGCGCATATCGCCGAGGATCTGGGCGCAAAGCTCGTCACCGTCCACGGCCGCACGCGCAACCAGATGTATCGCGGCGAGGCCGACTGGGGTTTCGTACGCTCGGTCAAGGACGCGGTCTCGATCCCGGTCATCGTCAACGGCGACATCTGCTCGGCCGCCGATGCCAAAACCGCACTCGCGCAGAGCGGCGCCGACGGCGTGATGATCGGGCGCGGCGCCTATGGCCGGCCTTGGCTGCTCGGTCAGGTGATGGCGGCGCTGCGCGGGGAGGCCGAGCGGCCCGACCCCGGCCTCGACGAACAATATGACGTCATTACATCGCATTACCGCGCGATGGTCGGCCATTATGGCGAAATGACCGGGGTCAATATGGCGCGCAAGCATCTCGGCTGGTACGTCAAGGGACTGCACGGCTCGGCCGAGTTCCGCAACAAGGTCAATCAGATCCCCGACAGCAAGGGCGTGCTCGACGCGCTCGAAGCCTTTTATGGCCCGCATCTGACCAGGGCCGCTGCGTGAGCGCGCTCACGTCGAGCATCCCGCGCTTCGACCATGACGAACTGATTCAGTCGCACCCCATTCCCACGCTGTTGATCGACGGCGGCGGGGTCGTGCTGTTCGTCAATGCCGCCGCCGAACAGCTTTGCAACGTCAGCCGTTCGGCGATGGTCGGGCGCGTCATCTATGACGTCATCGCTATGGATCGCAGCTATCGCCAGCGGATGAGCGACGCCGCGACGTCGGCGCTGTTCGCGCATCGCGCCGAAATCTCGGTCGGCGGGCGCAAAACGGTCTTCGTCGATATGCAGATGGTCCCTTACGGCAGCAGCGGCCACCGCATCCTCGCGCTCGTGCCGTCGCAAAGCGATGCCGAGCTGATGGGCGGCGCGATCGGCCGTTCGGGGCGCGCGGCGGGCGCCGCCGCATCGATGCTCGCGCATGAGATCAAGAACCCGCTCGCGGGCATCAAGGGCGCGGCGCAGCTGCTCGCACGCAAGACCGATGCCGGCGGCGAACCCTTCACGACGCTGATCTGCGCCGAGGTCGACCGGATCGCGACGCTGATCGACCAGATGGAGCATTTCTCGCGCGGGCAGCCGATCGCGTGCGGCCCGATCAACCTCTACCAGCCGATTCATCAGGCGATGGAAACCGCGCGCGCGCGTCAGTTTTCGGGCGTGCGCTTCGCCGAGGATTTCGATCCGTCGCTGCCGCTGGTGCACGGGAACCATGATGCCATGGTGCAGATATTGCTCAACCTCGTGACCAATGGCTGCGAGGCGCTGGGCGGGCGCGACGACGGCGTCGTGCGGTTGACGACCGCCTATCGGCACGGCCTGTCGATCGACAATGGCGACGGACGCGGGCGCATCGCGCTGCCGATCGAGGTCAGTGTCAGCGACAACGGTCCCGGCGTCCCCGCCGACATTCGCGGCGACCTGTTCGATCCCTTCGTGACGACGAAGCGCGAGGGACGCGGGCTCGGCCTCGCGCTCGTCGCCAAGCTCGCGCGCGACATGGGCGGCACGGTCCAGCATATCCGCGACGGCGAATGGACGCGCTTTCGTGTGCATCTGCCCGTAGCGCAAAAGGGGCGCCGCGCATGACACGGGGCAAGACGATCCTGCTCGTCGAGGACGATCCGGCGATCGCGATGATCATCCGCGAAACGCTTGTCGGCGAATGCGGCCATTTCGTGTCGGTCGCCAGCCTTGCCGAGCGCAATGCCTGGCTGGCCGACCACCGCGCGGACCTCGTTATCACCGACGTCGTGCTGCCCGACGGCGACGGCATCGATTCGCTGGCGCACACGGGCATCGACCCCGCGACGCCGGTGATCGTGCTGTCGGCGCAAAATACGCTCGACACCGCGGTGCGCGCGACCGGCATCGGCAGCTATGACTATCTGCCCAAGCCCTTCGATCTCGACGAACTGACCGCGAGCGTCCGCGCCGCGCTTGAACGGCGCAGCGAACCGGCGACGCGTGACGCCGCGGCGCCCGCCGACAGTCACGGGCTGGTCGGGCGCGCACCGGCGATGCAGGCGGTCTACCGCACCATCGCCCGCCTCGCATCGAATGACCTCGCGGTGCTGATCCTCGGCGAATCGGGCACCGGCAAGGAAGTCGTCGCGCGCGCGATCCACGCGACCGGGCTGCGCCGAAACGGGCCGTTCGTTGCGATCAACATGGCGGCGATCCCGCGCGAGCTGATCGAAGCCGAGCTGTTCGGGCACGAAAAGGGCGCGTTCACCGGCGCGCACAGCCGCAATGCGGGACGTTTCGAGCAGGCGGCGGGCGGCACGCTCTTTCTCGACGAGATCGGCGACATGCCGATCGAGGCGCAAACGCGGCTGCTCCGCGTGCTTCAGAGCAACGAATATTCGACCGTTGGCGGCAATCAGGCGTTGCGCGCCGACGTGCGCGTCATTGCCGCGACGCACCGCGACATGCGGACGCTCGTCGCCGATGGCCGCTTCCGCGAGGATCTCTTCTACCGCCTCAACGTCATTCCGGTCACGCTGCCGCCGCTACGCGACCGGCGGAGCGACATCGCCGCGCTTGTCGGCCACTTCGTCGAGGCGGGGCGCGGCTCGGGGCTTCCCCACCGCCAATTCGCGCCTGCGGCGATGCAGTGGCTCGAACGCCATGACTGGCCGGGCAATGTCCGCGAGCTGGGCAACGTCGTCCAGCGGCTCGCCGTGCTTTCGCGCGATACGGTGGTGACGGTGCGCGACGTCGAGACGGTGCTCCGCGAAAACGGCGAGGGCGGCGGAGCGGTCGAGCCCGCCGCGCTGATCGCGCGCGCCGTCGACGACTGGGTGCGCGAGCAGATGGCGGGTGCGACGAACGAGGGCGACATTCACGGACAGCTCGAGGCGATCGTCGAGGCAGCGCTTTTCCGCCGCGTCCTGCGCGAGGTGCGCGGCAATCAGCTCGAGGCGGCGCGGCGACTCGGGATCAATCGCAACACGCTGCGCAAGCGGCTGGGGCAGCTCGACATCGACCCGGCACGCCCCTGAACCGGTAAATAGTCCCGGAATCGGCGCAATTGGGCGACGGACGGGCCGATTGTGTGTTTTCTATGCAACAGGATTGTCGTAACGCGGCAACAATGGCGCAAGCGGCTTCCTTGGCATTCGGCATGGATTCGGACGAAGAGGAAGTGCGCTCGGGCTTCTGGCGCTTTGGAGCACCCGAATATTACACGCTCGCGGTCATCGTCAGCGTGGCGATTGCGACCTATATTTTCGTCACTGGGGACGCGCAGAGCGAGCGATTGCTGACGCCGGCGCTGGTTGCCGCAATCATGGTCGTCAACCTCGTTCCGGCGATGGCGCTGATCGTGCTGATCGGAAGCCGCGTCGCGCGCGCGCGCGCGGTGCGGACGATGGCGGGGGGTAACGGGCGGCTTCATGTGCGGCTCGTTGCGCTCTTTTCGCTAATCGCCGCGGCGCCGACGCTGCTAGTAGTAATTTTTGCGTCGCTGCTTTTTCAATATGGCGTCGATTTCTGGTTTTCCGACCGCTCGCGCGGCATGTTCGAAAATGCGGCCAGTCTGGCCGAGGGCTATTACCTGGAAAACCAACGCGAGGTTGGGGCAAATACCGTCAAAATGGCAGGCGACCTGAGCAGTTTGCTGAGCAGGGCGCGTATGGACGACCCCGACTTCACCAACTATTATTTGCAGCAGGTCGTGGTGCGAAGCCTGAACGAATCGGCCATCATCGAAATTGGCGATGATGGCATAGCGCGCACGGCCGCTATGATCGACCCGGACAATCGCACGGCTGAAAACCGGCTGACGGACGAGATGAAGAACCGGCTTGACGCCGGCGAGGATGTCGTCGTGATTCGCGAACCAGACCGGATTAATGCCGCGACCCGGCTTCCTGGATCGCGCAACGCCTATCTCTACGCCTCACGCGATTTCAATGTGCCGGGCTTCCAGCAGTCGATCCGCGCGGGAACGGTGCTTGCCGACTATAATGATCTGTTCGATCGGTCGCGGCTGCTCCAGCTCCAGTTCAACGGCGCACTCTATCTGGGCTCGCTCTTGCTGCTCGCGCTCGCGGTGATCGCCGCGATCGTCGTCGCCGATCGCATCGTCCGTCCGCTCGGGACGTTGATCGGTGCGACGCGCACGGCGGCGGGGGGCGACCTGTCGGTCCGCGTCACGCCGCCGGCGCGCGACGACGAAATTGCGGTGCTGACGCGCGCCTTCAACCGGATGACCGAGCAGCTGGAAGGGCAGACCGGCGTGCTCGTCAATGTGAACGAGCAGCTCGAGGCGCGGCGCAGCTTCATCGAAGCGGTATTGAGCGGGGTGTCGTCCGCCGTGGTCTCGGTCGATACCGATCGCCGCATCCTGCTGGCGAATGCCGCTGCCGAGCGGCTGATTGGCCAGTCGGCGGAAAGCCTGACCGGCCAGCCGCTCGACGATGTGGCGCCCGAACTGGCGCGGCTGCTCACCGGCGAGGAACGCGAGGGGATCGTGCAATTGTCGCGCAAGGATGCCGAGCCCGCGACGCTCGCGGCCAAGGCGGTGGCGCAGGGCGACGGCTTCGTGCTCAGTTTCGAGGACATCACCCAGCAACTGCTCGACCAGCGGCGCGCGGCCTGGTCCGACGTCGCCCGGCGCATCGCGCATGAGATCAAGAATCCGCTCACGCCGATCCAGCTCGCCGCCGAACGGCTCCAGCGCCGTTTCGGCGATAAGGTCGAGGGCGACGCGGCGACCTTCCGCAAGCTCACCGATACGGTGATCCGACAGGTTCACGACATGCGGCGCATGGTCGACGAATTTTCGAGCTTCGCGCGAATGCCCAAGCCGACCTTCGGCGTCGAGGATGCACGCGACATATTGCGCCAGGCCGTTTTCCTGTTCGAAGTCGCAAAGCCCGACATCGCCTTTTCGGTCAAGACGCCGGCGGAGATCGAACCGCTCGTCTGCGATCGCCGCCTCTTGTCGCAGGCGGTTACCAATATTGTAAAAAACGCTGTCGAAGCAATTGAAGAAAAATATAAAAACTCCGATTCCATCGCTACGGGCCACGTCGGCGCGGCGCTCGAAATCGGCCCGGGGGGAGAGGTGATCATCCGCGTCACCGACGACGGCATCGGGCTGCCCGAGGCGCGCGACGCGATCGCCGAGCCCTATATGACGACGCGACAGGGCGGCACCGGTCTCGGCCTCGCAATCGTCAAGAAGATCGTCGAGCAACATTATGGCGACCTTGAATTTTTGGACAATCCGGCGGGGCAGGGGACGTGCGTGACCCTGACGCTCCATCCCGACCGGCTCCGGCCTTTGGCCGGGAAGGGCGGGGAGCAGAATATGGGGCAAAATGAAACGGTTCCGGGGCGCATCCGGAATCGTCAGGACAGAGAAGATCATGGCGCTTGATATATTGATCGTCGACGACGAACGCGACATTTGCGACCTCGTCGCCGGGGTCATGGAAGACGAAGGTTATGAGGCGCGCACCGCGTCCGACAGCGATTCGGCGCTCGAGGCGATCCGCCAGCGACGGCCGTCGCTCGCGCTGATCGACGTCTGGCTGCAAGGCTCGCGGCTCGACGGCCTCGGCCTCGTCGAAGCGATCAAGGCGTTCGATCCGACGCTGCCGATCATCGTCATCTCGGGCCATGGCGGCCTCGACACCGCGGTCGCCGCGATCCGCCGCGGCGCGTTCGACTTTATCGAAAAGCCGTTCGAGGCGTCGCGCCTGCTCCACCTCGTCGCGCGCGCGACCGAGAGCGAAAGACTCAAGTTCGAATATGAGCAGCTCCGCGAAAAAGCCGGGCCGTCCGACGAACTCACGGGAACGAGCGCCGCGATCAACAATGTCCGCGCGACGCTGAAACGCGTTGCCGGAACGGGAAGCCGCGTCCTGATCACCGGCGCGCCCGGGGTCGGCAAGGAAGTTGCTGCACGCGTGTTGCACGGATGGAGCGGCAGGCACAATGCGCCGTTCCGCGTCATTTCGTCGGCGCGCATGGACCCCGAAACGGTCGAAACCGAATTGTTCGGGTCCGAAGCCGAGGATGGGTCGATCCGCGTCGGGCTGCTCGAACAGGCGCATGGCGGGACCTTGTTCCTCGACGAGGTCGCCGACATGCCGCTGACGACGCAGGGCAAGATATTGCGCGTCCTGACCGACCAGAGTTTCGCGCGCGTCGGCGGCCGCACGATGATCCGCGTCGACGTCCGCATCATTTCGGGGTCGGCGCGCGACCTGATGACCGAAATCACCGAGAGCCGGTTCCGCGAGGACCTCTATTATCGGCTCAACGTCGTGCCCGTGCATATCCCCCCGCTGCGCGAGCGGCGCGACGATATCGCCAGCCTGTGCGACCATTATATCCGGCGTTACGCCGCCGACCGCCGCGTTCCGCCGCCCGAGATCAGCGCCGAGGCGATGGCGGCGCTGCAGGCGCATGAATGGCCGGGCAATGTCCGCGAGTTGCGCAACGTCATCGAACGCGTGATGATCCTCGCGCCAAGCGACCGGCTGGCGCGGATCGACGCCGATATGCTGCCCGCTGAACTGGTGCGCGGCGGGACCGATATCCTGCCCAATTCGGAATCGATCACCGCGATCCCGCTGAAAGAGGCGCGCGAAAACTTCGAGCGCGAATATCTGCGTATCCAGATCAACCGCTTTTCAGGCAATATTTCGCGCACCGCGACCTTCATCGGGATGGAGCGGTCGGCGCTGCACCGCAAACTGAAACTTTTGGGCCTTACCGAGAGTTCGGAAGGCGAAGCATAGGCTGGACGTTCCCGGTGCTTTGCCGCATATTGCGTTTTAGAAGAAGGTTTTGAATGCCGGGGAAAACCGGCGCCGTACCCGCGGTTCCACCGCCAAAAACAGGAGGCAAATGTGTCCGATAAAAACCAGAATCTCCAGGATATTTTCCTCAACGCCCTCCGCAAGAGCAAGACCCCGGTGACCATGTTCCTGGTCAAGGGCGTCAAGTTGCAGGGCATCATCACCTGGTTCGACAATTTCTCGCTGCTGCTCCGCCGCGATGGACAGTCGCAGCTCGTCTATAAGCACGCGATCTCGACCGTGATGCCGTCGCACGATTTCGACCTGTCGCTGCTCGGCGACAATCTGCGTGACGCGCCGGCCAGCAAGGGCAAGGCGCTGCAGGACGTGTTCCTGAACGCGGTCCGCCGTTCGGACGAGTCGGTCACGATGTTCCTCGTCAACGGCGTGATGCTGCAGGGCGATATCGTCGCGTTCGATCTGTTCTGCATGCTGCTCGAGCGCGAGCGGCAGGTCCAGCTCGTCTACAAGCACGCGATTTCGACCGTTCAGCCGAACGGACCGATCAATCTGACCGACAATGGCGAGGCTGACGGCGAAGCGGATAACGCCTGATCGACCCGCCCAAAACCTCGATGGCCGACAATGAAGACGAGGTAGCGCGTGGCGCCCCCGCGCTTGTCATCGTACCCGAATGGCATAGCCAGCGGCTCGCGCGCGATCTCGACGCGCGTGCGGAGGAGGCGCGGGGGCTCGCGGTCGCGATCGGGCTCGACGTCGTCGCCGTCCACACGCTGCGCTTGCGTCAGACGCGCGCCGCCACCCTGCTCGGCGTCGGGCAGATCGACGCGATCGCGCCCGACATAGCAGCGAAGGGCGTCCAGCTTGTCGTCGTCGATGCGGCGCTCAGCCCGATCCAGCAGCGCAATCTCGAAACGGCGTTCGGCACGAAGGTGATTGATCGCACCGGGCTGATCCTCGAAATTTTCGGCGAGCGCGCGGCGACGGCCGAGGGGCGCTTGCAGGTCGAACTCGCGCATCTCGACTATCAGGCGGGACGGCTCGTGCGCAGCTGGACCCACCTCGAACGCCAGCGCGGCGGTTTCGGCTTCCTCGGCGGCCCCGGCGAAACGCAGATCGAGGCCGACCGGCGAATGATCCGCAACCGGATGGCGCGGATCCGGCGCAGCCTCGACGATGCACGCCGGACGCGCCAGCTCCAACGGTCGAAACGCCAGCGCGCGCCTTGGCCCGTCATCGCGCTCGTCGGCTATACCAACGCGGGAAAATCGACTTTCTTCAACAGGTTGACGGGAAGTGACGTCATGGCGGAAGATATGCTTTTCGCCACCCTCGATCCTACGATGCGCGAAATCCGGCTGCCCGGCATCGACAAGGCGATCCTGTCCGACACGGTCGGTTTCGTGTCAGACCTGCCGACCGAACTCGTCGCCGCGTTCCGCGCGACGCTGGAAGAGGTCACCACCGCCGACCTGATCGTCCATGTGCGCGACATCGTCCATCCTGACAGCGAAGCGCAATATGACGACGTGCGCGCGATCCTGAACTCGCTCGGCGCGAACGGCCCTCAGGACGGCGGGGAGGGCGATACGCCCGAGGCCATCCCGCAGATCGAGATATGGAACAAGGTCGATACCGCCGATGTCGATCGCCGCGCGATCATCGAAGAAATGGCGGCGCGGCGTCCCGACGTCGCGGTCATTTCGGCGGTGACGGGCGAGGGCGTCGATGCTGCGCGCATCCTCATGGCGTCACAATTGACCGCGCAGCACCAAGTGCAACGCATCTATCTCGGTTATGAGCAGGGCGAGGCGATGGCTTGGCTTCATGCGCGCGGCGAGGTGCTTGCCGACGAGCCGGAGGGCGCGGGCCATGTGCTGACCGTGCGGCTCGATCCCGCCGACCGGGCGCGCTTTGAACGACTGTGGCCGGCTAGCGGCGCTCCGACGCCTTGACCGCCAACCAGTGATCCTCCTGCGAGTCGAGCGACAGGCCAGCGATGCTGCCTCCCGCGCGATCTTCCATCGCGGCGAAGCGCCCGGCGAATTTCAGATTGGCGTCGCGTAGTGCGCTTTCCGCATCGACGCCGAGCTTGCGCGCATAGTTGACGACCGCGAACAAGAGGTCGCCGACCTCTTCATGGCGTTCGGCCTCATTCACCGCATCCGCCACCTCGGCCAATTCTTCGGCGATCTTGTCGCGCGGACCGTTCACATCGGGCCAGTCGAAACCGACGCGCGCGGCGCGACCTTGCAGCTTTTGGGCGCGGAGCAAAGCCGGCAGCGTTAGCGCGACGCCCGCCAGCGCACCGCTGGGTCCTTCGGCGGCGCGCTCATCGGCCTTGATCGCTTCCCATTGCCGGCGAACGTCGTCGGTCTTGCGGTCGCCGAAAATGTGCGGATGGCGGCGTTCCATCTTGTCGCTGATCGCGTTGGCGACGTCGTCGAAACCGAACAGGCCGTCGTCGGTCGCTATCTGGCTATGGAACACGACCTGGAGCAACAGGTCGCCGAGTTCATCGCGGATCGCAGCAGGATCGCCGCCGGCGATCGCGTCGGAAACCTCATAGGCTTCCTCGATGGTATAAGGCGCGATCGTCGAGAAATCCTGCGCGAGATCCCATTCGCAACCGCCGTCGGGATTGCGCAACTGGCGCATGATGCGGAGCAGACGATCGATGGGGGATTGATTCGCCGGAGCGGGCATGTGATTATCCGATAATATATATTATGTTAAATATGATCCGATCGGCGAGAGAATGAGCGACGCCGATCCCCTCTGCACGGCAAATCATATGCCCCCGTCTAAAATCGCTTCCTGCCGCAGTAAAGCCCGAGCGCCCGATGTGCGGGCGGTTGGTTGGCGCAAAATCGAATCTCTCCGACGACGCTATCAGTGCTGAACCCATCCGGCGTCCCGCGCCGCCCGTTCACCCCCGGCGTCAAGTGCGTCGCGCTTCATCATGGCCGCCGCCGCCGCGGCAAGTTCGCCCGATGAAGCCTGCCGGTAATCGCCGCGGGTTTGGCCCGGCAGCGTCCTTTCGATCTGCCAGCGATCCTGCTCGCGGCACCCGATGCCGTCGATCGCGCGGCTTTCGAAGCTGCGGCAATAGCGACCGGTCTTGTCCTCGAAGCTGAGCATGATCCGCACCGCGGCATCGCTGGGCTGGGTCGAGGCGAGCTGCGTATCGAGCGCTTCGGCGAGCGGACCCGCCGCGACCAGCGTGCCGTCATCGATCGCGACATCAGCGGCAGGCGTCCAGGGGCGCAGCCCGATCGTCAGGCCGAATATCAGCGAAGCCGCGATGGCGCCCCAATGAATGCCACTAAAGCGCGCGCGCGCGGCGCTGCGGCGATCGACCAGACTGGTATCGACCTCGTCATCGACCACGAGCAATGCGCCAAGCCGTTCGGGAACCGCCTCTTCCACGATGGGAGCATAATGCGCCTTCAGCCGCGCCTTGAGCGCGCGGTGGCGGGCGATCTCGGCCGCTAACGCCGTGTCGGTCGCGGCCTCGCGCTCGATGCGGCGCGCGGTGAGGTCATCGAGTTCGCCGTCCACGAAAGCGGCGACGGTGGCGGGATCAAAGCTCATGCCGCTTCTCCGAGATAGAACATCAACGCCTCGCGCCCACGCGCGAGGCGCGAGGTGACGGTGCCGACCGGCACCTCGAGTATCTCCGCTGCCTCGCGATAGGCATAGCCTTCGACCAGCACGAGCATCGCGACTTCGCGCTGTTCGTCCGGAAGCCGGGCCATCGCGCCGTCGACATCGCCGCGCAAAGCGCCCGCCTCGACCTCGGCGGCGCCTTCGCCCGCGACTTGCGTGACCGCGTCGTCGATCGGAGTGTGAACGCCGCGCCGGCCCGCTGCACGGCGCTCGTCGATCCAGAGATTGCGGGTGATGCGGTACATCCAGCTGTCCAGTCTCGTTCCTGATTGCCATTGGTCGCGCGATCGCAGCGCGCGCTCGATCGCCGCCTGGCACAAATCGTCGGCATCGCTTTGATGACGCGTCAATCCGCGCGCGAACCGGCGCAAGCGCGGCAGTAATTCGACCAGTTCCTCTTCAAAGCGCATATTCGCCTTTTCGCTGTGTTCGAGGAAGAAACGACGCCACTCTATCGTTTCTTCCGCAGCATGCTAAATTTTTCGGACGCGGCTGGTTCGCACCCCGTCCGTCCCGCTGATACGAGGAGTTTCGATGCGCGCCTTGATCGCCCCCGCCATACTGCTCTCGCTTCTGTGCGCGGGAATCGCATCGCGTGTCGACGCCCAGATCGGCTTGCCGTCGGTCCAACTGCCCGGCGTTGCTCGCACCCTGCCCTCGCTACCCGAAATCGCTACCGAACCGCTGATAGACGTGCGCGACACGCTCGCGCGGGCCCGGCTCGACCGGATCGCTACGCTGCTACGCGACAATCGCGACCGCATCGAGCGCGACCGCAACGGCCAGCCCGCAGTGCGCGGCATACTCGTTGCAACGGGCGTCGACGAGGCGATGATCGCGCGCGCGGCCGAGGACGGGTTCCGGCTGGTCGACCGCGATCGCATCGAGGGCCTCGACCTCGACATCGTTCGCTTCGCTGTTCCAGATGGGCATAGCCTCGCTCGCGCGCAAAAGAAGCTTTCCAAGCTGCTCCCCGATGCCGAAGTCGATGCCGACCATATCTATTTCGCGAGCGGTCCCGGTGGGGCGCTGCCCACCGTGGCATTGGCGACGACAGCGTCGCCTGGCCAGGCACGGCTCGGATTGATCGATGGCGGCGTGGCCGCGCATCCGTCGGTCGCGGGCCGCGTCGAGCAGCGCGGCTTCGCTGCCGGTGCACCGCATGCAAGCCGCCACGGCACCGCTGTGGCCTCGCTACTGATCGGCAGCGGGCGGGTGCGCGGCGCGGCTTCGGGGCAGAAGCTGCTCGCCGCCGATGTCTATGGTTCCGATCCGGCTGGCGGTAACGCGAGCGCCATCGTGCGCGCGCTTGGCTGGCTGGTTCAGCGCGGCGCCGCGGTGACCACGATCAGCCTCGTCGGGCCCGACAACAAGCTGCTCGCGGCCGCCGTCTCGCGCGCGCAGCAGCGCGGCATGTTGATCGTCGCGGCAGTCGGCAACGACGGCCCCGCCGCTCCGCCCGCCTATCCCGCCTCCTATAAAGGCGTGTTTGCCGTGACCGGCGTCGATGCCAGGAATCGCGCCTTGCCCGAGGCTGGCCGCGCGCTCCACCTCGACTTCGCTGCGCCGGGCGATGCCGTGCTGGCCGCGACCGGCGTCGATGCGACCGACCGCCTGCGCGGCACTTCTTTCGCCGCGCCGTTGGTCGCCGGACGGCTCGCCCTCCGCTATCCCGCACCAGCGATCGACCGGATCCGGCCTGCGGTTTCGGCGCTGGTCTTCGAAGCGCGCGACCTGGGAAAGAAGGGCCGTGACAAGATCTATGGCCACGGCCTGATCTGCGGAGATTGCGGCGGCCGCTGACCCGTCCCGGATATTTTTCGGAAGAAATTCGAACGCGCCATCGTTCTTCCTTCAGGCCCTCCCCTCCGGGCCGCAAATGAAGGAGAAGAATGGTGGCACATCGTATTTTCACGCCGGCGCTCGCGCTCGCCGCGTCGGCCTTGGCATTTTCGACCCCGGCCTCGGCGCAGCTGCTCGGCGGTAGCGGCGGGCTTGGGGGCGGGCTCGGCGGAACGCTGGGCAGCACGCTCGGCAATCCGACGGGACCGATCGGCGGAACGCTTGGCAGCGCCGGCGACATCACCGGATCGGGCCGCGGCGACGCCCAGGTCGATCGCCGCTCGGGCCGCGTTCAGGGCAAGGGCAGCGCCGATGCGAACAGCAAGGGTTCGGCGAATGGTGACGTCGATCTGCTCGGCCGCAGCGTCGGCGGCAACGCCAGCGGTTCGGGTTCCGCTTCGGGTAGTGGCAGCCTCGACGCACAAGCCGTCGGCACCGATTTCGTCGGCCAGACCGCGCGCGGCGCCGTCGGAACCGCACGAGGTACCGCTTCGACCGCTACCGACACCGCGCGCGGTGCGGTCGGGACTGTCCGTGATCGGGCCGGAGGCGCGCTGTCGAACGTCTCAGGCAGCGCCAGCGCCGCCGGCTCGATCGCGGGCAGTTTCCAGGGCAGCCTGGGTCAGCTTGCCGCCGCAGGTAGCGGCGCCGCCGGCGGTAACGGCATGTTCGCGGTCGCTCCGGGTATGCCGGTCACCGATCCGCGCGGCAAGGTGATCGGCTATGTGCAGAACCTGCGCCAGACAGGTAGCGGGGTGGTGCAGGCGGTGACGGTCGAAGTCGGCGACCGGGTCGCAACGCTGCCCGCCGCAAGCTTTGCCGGCTCGGGCGACGTGCTCGTAACCGGGATGACGAAAGGCCAACTCAAAGACGCGGCCGAGCAGCAGGAAACCAGCGAATAAGCGATCGAATGGGGCGATCGGCGACGACCCCAATGACGCCGATCGACAACTGGGCGGGCCGCCATGCGGTCCGCCCTCTTTCTTAGCTCGCGGGATCGTACATGAACGCGCGAAGCTCCTGCGGGCAACGGCAGGCCACCGCGATCTTTCGCGCCCATTCGACGGCATCTTCGCGGATCGGCAGCTCGAGCACGGTGAACCCGCCCTTGATCCGGCTGCCCGGATAAGTCCGCTCCGATACCGATCCGTCGCCCGAAACCAACACCGGATCGACCTGCTCGTCGATTCCGCCGCCGAACACATAGACGCCCGCAGCCTTGGCTTCTTCGATCACGGCGTGCGCGTCGACGGAGACCTCGGGCAATTCCTCGTCGGCGACGACCATGGCTTCGCTCGGGAAGGAGATAAGATATTTAGTCATGTCACCGCCTGCCACGTCCGGATCACAAGGAATACGAGCCCGAAGATCGCGACCCATGCGAGCGTCATCTTGAGCCAGTCGGCCATCGGCAACCGGCGCGCGAGCAACGAACTGAGCACCAACGCGAACGCGCCGGCGAACCACAGCGTCTGGACGACGGTATCACCACTCATAGCTGGACCTCCAACCCGTCATAGCCCGGTTCGACCCCTCCGGGCAATTCGGCCGCAAGGTCTTCGTAATCCATCGTATTGTCCATATGCGTGATAATCGCGCGCGGATTGCCGACCTTCGCCAGCCCCTCCAGCGTCATCTGAAGGTGCGGATGCGTCGGGTGGGGATAACGGCGCAGTGCGTCGATGACGAACAGGTCGACGCCTTGGAAGAAATCGATCATTTCGTCGGTAAACTTCGAAAAATCAGTGGCATATGCGATTCTGTGCGCACCGTCGCTGAAGATCAGTCCGCTCGCCTTGATCGGCCCGTGCGGCATTTCGATCGCCGAAACCTCGATCGGGCCGATCGATTGATGATCGTGGAGATCGATCGGGTCGACCGACGCCGGATATCCTGCATTGCCTGCAAAGGCGTAGGTGAAACGCCACTTCAATATGTCGAGGACGTGATCGCGGGCATAGACCGGAACCGCCGAGCGGCGCAGGTGCATGACCTGGCGCAGATCGTCGAGACCATGGGTGTGATCCGCATGCTCGTGCGTCCAGATGACGGCGTCGATCTCGCCTACTCCCGCGTCGAGCAGTTGCAGCCGCATATCGGGGCTGGTGTCGACGAGGATGCGAAAGCCGCCGAGCGATACCATGATCGATGCGCGGCTGCGCAAATTGCGAGGATTGTCGGGATCGCACTGTCCCCAGTCGTTACCGATCCGTGGCACCCCCGAAGAGGTCCCGCAGCCAAGGATGCGAAGCTTCATAAGGCGCGTGACGTCATGGCGCCGCCTTGTTGAAAAGCGTGTAGAAATTGGCGCTTGTTACGGCCGCGAGCGCATCCTTTTCCTCGCCCCGCAGATCGGCGAGGAAGGCGAGCGTGTCGGCGACAAAGGCGGGCTCGCCCGTCTTGCCGCGGTGCGGGACGGGGGCGAGAAATGGGGAGTCGGTTTCGATCAACAGCCGATCCTGCGGAAGCCATTTGGCGGTCGCCTGAAGCTCGGCGGCGTTCTTGAAGGTCACGATTCCCGAGATCGAGATGTAGAGGCCGAGATCGAGCGCCTTCCGCGCGAAATCGTCGCTCGCGGTGAAGCAGTGGATCACGCCGGGGAATACCGCGCGGGCCATCTCCTCGCCAAGCAGCGCCAGCGTATCCGCTTCGGCATCGCGGGTGTGGACGATGATCGGCAGGCCGGTCTGCTGCGACGCGTGGATGTGGCGACGGAAACTGTCCTGCTGTCGCGCCCGATCGCTCTTGTCGTAATAATAGTCGAGCCCGGTCTCGCCGATGCCGATCACCCGCGAATGCGCGGCGCGCTCGACCAGCTTGGCCGTGTCGACGTCGGGATGATGATCGGCGTCGTGCGGATGGATGCCGACGCTCGCCCACACATCCGGATTGGCCTCCGCGGCCGCAAGCACATCGTCCCATTCGCTTTCGCGCGTCGCGATGTTGAGCATCGCCGTGACACCCCGCTCCCGTGCACGCACCAGCACCTCGCCCTGCTGCTCGGCGAGCCCCTTGTAATTGAGGTGGCAGTGCGAATCGACGAGCATTACGCCTCCCCTTCCTCTTCTCCCTCAGGCAATTCGAGGCGCGGGAAGATTGGCACAGGCTGGCCGACCGCGAAACCGCTTGCAACCAGCTTCTCGAACCAGCCCATGTCAGCAAGTGCCGCAAAATCGCGCGTATCCTCGGCGATGCCCATCTGATCGAGCAGCTTGTCGGCGGCTGCGGGCACCACCGGGCGGATCGCGATTGCCAGCGTACGAACCGCCTGAAACAGCGTCATCAGCACCGCGCGCATGCGCTCGGGGTCGGTCTTGCGGAGCGCCCATGGCGCTTGCGTATCGACATATTGGTTGCACGCGAAGACGGCGCGGATCCAATCCTCGATGCCCACCGAAAAGGCGAGCTGCTCGAATTCGCGCGGCAGGCGTACACGCGCCATATCGAGTATGTCGGCAATCAAGCTTATGTCATCGTCTGTCGGCGACCAATCATTCGACAGAACGCCATCTAAATTCTTGAAAATCATCGACAAGCTGCGCTGCGCGAGATTGCCGAAACTGTTCGCGAGATCGGCGTTCGCGGTGCGAACGATCGCCTCGGCCGAATAGCTGCCATCCTGCCCGAAGCTGACTTCGCGGAGCAGATAATAGCGCAGCGCATCGACGCCGAACTGGTCGGCGAGCACCATCGGGTCGACGACATTGCCGAGCGATTTCGACATTTTCTCGCCGCGATTCAGAAGGAAGCCGTGGCCGAACACCTGCTTCGGCAGCGGCAGATTGGCGCTCATCAAGAACGCCGGCCAGTAAACCGTATGAAAACGAACGATATCCTTGCCGATCATATGGATATTCGCCGGCCAGAATTTTCCGAAGTCGCTGTCCGGATCGGGATAGCCGAGACCCGAGAGATAGGTCGTGAGGGCATCGACCCAGACATACATCACATGCCCCGGCGATCCCGGCACCGGCACGCCCCAGTCGAAGCTGGTGCGCGAGACGCTGAGATCCTTGAGTCCGCCTTCGACAAAGCGGAGCACTTCGTTGCGCCGGCTTTCGGGGCGGATGAAATCGGGCTGCTCCTTGTAGAGCGCGAGCAGCCGGTCCTGATAGTTCGACAGACGAAAGAACCAGCTTTCCTCGACCGTCCATTCGACCGGCGTCCCTTGCGGCGAGAGGCGGACGCCCCCTTCCCCGTCGGTCAGTTCGCTCTCGTCGTAAAAGGCTTCGTCGCGGACCGAATACCAGCCCTCATAGCGGTCGAGATAAAGATCGCCATTGGCCTCCATCGCCTTCCAGAGCGCCTGCGAAGCCGCATGATGCGCCGCGTCCGACGTGCGCGTGAAGACATCATAGCTGATATTCAGTTTGGCATACATCTCTCGGAAATAACCCGACATTTCGTCAGCCAGATCGATCGTTGCGCGTCCTTGGTCGCGCGCGGTCTGAAACATCTTCAGCCCATGTTCGTCGGTTCCGGTGACGAGCCGCACGTCGCGGCCCCGCGCGCGCTGGAAACGCGCCATGACATCGGTGGCGATCGCTTCATAAGCGTGGCCGATATGCGGACGGCCATTGGGGTAGCTGATCGCGGTGGTGATGTAGAAAGGTGCGTTATCTTCGGACATGCGCGCGCCTTAGCCGCTGGCGCGAGGGAGGGAAAGCGTCAGCGTGCGGCCCGTTCCGGTCGCGGCGCCAATTCGGCGAGGCAATTGCCGATTTCGAAGCCGACCATCGCGCCGTCATAGGATCCGCGGATTGCATCGCGGACTGTGCGCTGAACGCGGTCCCATTGCGCTAGGATCGGCGCGATTTCGGCAATCGGGCGCTCGCGCGCGATGCGGGAGAGTAGGCCCGGCACGATATCGATCACCAGCTCGAGGCGGGCGCGATTGCTCGTGCCGCCGACTTCGCGGGCCAGTGCCTCGCGCAGCCGGTTTTCGGGATCGCCGCTCGTCGCGATCGCCATCAACTTCTTCTCCATGACCGCCACGTCGCTATCGATGAGCGCCAGCGCCTTGCCCGGCACCCCGCCCGATGCGGCAACGATCGCACGCAGCTCGTCCATCTCTATCATCGGCCGCAGCTCGTGCAGCCATGTCGTCATGGCGTCACGGGCAACGGGTTGAAAACGCAGGGTTCTGCACCGTGAGCGGATCGTCGGCAACAGGCGTCCGGGCGAGTGGCTGACGAGCAGAAAAAGGGTTTTCGCCGGAGGCTCTTCCAGCGTCTTGAGCAGCGCGTTCGCCCCGTCGGTTTCAAGGTCGTCGACCGCGTCGACGATGATCACGCGCCATTCGCCAAGCGACAGGGACAGATGCAGGCGGCGGATCATTTGCCGAATCTGTTCGATCGTGATGTTGCGCGCGAGGTCCTTGGACTTGTCCTTCGGCTGGCGGGCGAGGCGCAGAGTTTCGGGATGGTTGCCCGCGTCGACCAATCGCGCCGCCGCATCGTCGCCGCGATCGTCGAGCGGGATCGCCTCGCCTTCGCCGCTGCGCCCATGCGTGACGAGAAAGCGCGCGACCCGCTCGGCAAAAGCGCCCTTCCCCATCCCCTGCGGCCCGGCCAGCAGCCAGGCATGATGGATGCGGCCGCCCTGCCACGCTTCGAGGAACGCCTTTTCGGCATCCTGATGGCCGATCATGGCAGCCATTCTACGAGCTCCGCGAAGATCGCCGCCGTCACCTCTTCGGCGCTTTTGTCGGCATCGACGATCCGCCAGCGTCCGGATTCGGCCCCGGCCATTTCGGCGAAGCGGGCGGCGAGGCGCGCCTGATAGTCGCGGGGCTTGCTCCCCATGCGGTCGCTGCCGCCACGTTCGGCGAGGCGCCGCGCCGCCTCGTCGAGGCTGACGGTGAGCAGGAAGGTGCGGTCGGGCAGTAATCCTTCCGAACCGAAGCCGTGCAGCGCAAGGAGATCGGCGTCGGTGATTCCGCCGCCCCCGCCCTGATAGGCGCGGCTCGAATCGACGAAACGATCGCACAAGACCCAGGCGCCGCGCGCCAGCGCCGGGCGGATCGTGCGCGCGACATGGTCGGCGCGTGCGGCGGCGAAGAGCAGGGCTTCGCTCCGCGCATTCCAGCGGTCGTCGCTGCCTTCCATCAACAGCGTCCGGATCGCCTCGGCGCCGGTGCTGCCGCCGGGCTCGCGCGTCGCGACGATTTCGAGTCCGCGTGCTTCGAGAGCGGCGGCAAGCGCGCGAATCTGTGTCGACTTGCCGACGCCCTCCCCGCCCTCAAGCGTGACGAATCGACCGGGCGTCACGTCGCTAGTCCGCGATGGTGAGGAATGGAAAGCGGGCCGTGCATGACCGGGCCGTAGCCCGGCCGATCGCTTTTGTCATCTCGCCCCAGCAGCGTTCGTTCGGCCTTTCGGCATGCCGCCGTGCCGATTTTGGGCTGCAACCGACATGCTTTTGTTCGCAAAGCCCCAGTTCATCAGCCGTTCGGCCTCTTCGCGGCGCGCCTTGTCGCTGGGCAGGCCCGCCACCACCATGATCAGGCGGCGCCCGTCGCGCTTCGCGGAACCGAGAAAGCAATAGCCAGCTTCCGACGTATGCCCCGTTTTGAGCCCGTCCGCGCCGACGAAACGGCCCAGAATCGGATTGCGGTTCGACTGGATGATCGGTTTGCCGTCGGGCGACATCCCGTGCTGGAATTTCGGGATCGAGAAATAGCGGGCATAGGCGCGCGGGTGATCGCGGATCAGCCGGTCGGCAAGCAGGATCAGATCGCCCGCGCTGACTTGGGTGACTCCGCCGTCGGGCCAGCCGCTCGCCGTGCCGAATCGGCTCGACACCATACCAATCTTTACCGCCATGTCATTCATTCGCTTAACGAAAGCGGCCTCACTGCCGTCGATGCCCACGGCAAGAACCGATGCCGCGTCGTTTCCCGAAACAGTGATCAGTCCCTTGAGGAGATCATCGACCGACACTTTCTCGCCCGCCCGCAGGAACATGGTGGATTCGCCGCGGCGCGCGCTCCACAGCTTCCATGTCGCGTCCTTCACTGTGAAAAGCTTGTCGCGCGACAATTCGCCCTTCTCGATCAAGTCGACGACGACATAGGCGGTCATCACCTTGGCCATGGATGCGGGTGCGAAGCGTTTGTCGGCGCCGCGTGAAAAGAGAATCCGGCCCGAATCGAGATCCTTGAGCATCACGACGGGCGCTTCGGTGACATAGGGTGCGCGGGTGACCGGCGCGCTCTTCGGGCTTGCCTCGCGAGCCGATGCGACGGGATGGGAGAGAAGCAGCACAAAGCCCGACAGGGCGGTTGCGGCGGTTCGGAAAAACACGGCTGGCTTGCGCATATCAGGCGGTCAACGGTCGCGTTGGATCAAGGCGTCGCGAAACCCCTTGGCCTTCGCCGTCGCCTGCGCGCTGCGCGCCTCGGCGTCGCCGGCGAACGGCCCCATGCGCACACGCCAGAGATTGCCGGCCTTGCTGACATGCCCGCCCACCAATTTCGCAGCTGCCGTGGCGCGGCTCTCGGTGCTGAAGGCGCCTACCTGCACAAAATAGCTGCCGGCGGTGGCTGCGGGCTTGGTGCCGGGTTGCGGTGGAGGCGCCGGCACCTTCGTTCCGGGACCTTCGACGATGAAGCGGCCCTCCCCCGCCTTGCCAGCCGCAGATGCGGTCGCGGGACTGGCGGGCGTCGACGCAGTAGCGGCTTTCGGTGCCGGCAATTCTTTCGCCTTGGCCCGGAGAATCGCCAGCAGTGATTGGGGCGTGGCAATCCGTTCGCGAACCGGCTCCCCGGCACGAAGCAGCCTGCGTTCGGCGGCGGGCGGGTTCGTTCGGCGCACGCGGACCGCGGTGACGCCATCGGCGATGCCGAGCTGCTCCGCCGCGCCGCGCGAAAGGCCGATCAGGCGGTCGGTGACCATCGGGCCGCGGTCGTTGACGCGGACAAGGATCGTCCGCCCGGTGTCGAGCGCGGTCACCTCGACATAGCTGGGCAGCGGCAGGGTCTTGTGCGCCGCGCTGATGCTCGCGGGATCGAAGGTTTCGCCGTTCGCCGTCGGCTTTCCGGCGAGATCGTCGCCGTACCAGCCCGCATAGCCGACCTCGTCATAGTCAGCGACGTCGATGGGCGTATAGGTCACTCCGCCGATTTTGTACGGATCGCCGATCGTCACCGGTACATCGGTCACGCCCGTGACCGCAGGCGCCGGGCTCGCCGTCGGTCCTGCTTCGCGTTTACCGTCCAAACTGCCGCAACCGGACAGCAGCAACGCTGCCCCGGCCATCAAGCCCCCGCCCCTAACGATCGATTTCATCCGCCAGCAACCCCACAGATAATGCGTAAAAATTGGAACAATTATAGTCCAATATCGCACGATAGTTACCGGTCAGCAAATATGCGGTCCGGCCAGGTCCATCGGGTTCGAGCAGAGTCGCCTGCACATTGCCATCGGGCCAGCGTCCGTTGACCGACCGAATGCCGGCCGCGCGCCATTCGGCCATCGATCGCCAACGGCTGTGACGATCGAAGACGCGCGGGCAGCGCGTCGGGGTCAGGCGATTGGCGACCGCGCCGCGATTGAAGCTCGCGGGGACCGTGACGGCGACGCCCCAGGGTTGCCCGGCGCGCCAGCCGGCGTTGCGAAGATAAGAGCCGATCGACTCGATCGCGTCGGCTTCGCTCGACCAGATCCGCGCGACGCCGTCGCCGTCGCCGTCCTCGGCGACGCGGAGATAGACCGACGGCAGGAATTGGGGATAACCGAAGGCGCCGGCCCAGCTGCCCTTCAGCACGCCGCGGGGCACGCCGCGCTCGACCATCACCAGCGTCGCGATCAACTCGGGCTCGAACAGGCTGCGGCGGCGTCCTTCATAGGCCAGGGTGGCGAGCGCCTCGGGCAGGTCGAAACCGCCCGTGACCTGGCCATAGGCGGTTTCATGGCCGTAAATGGCGATCATGATGCTCGTCGGAACGCCGGTGCGCTGCTCGATCCGCGACAGAAGCGGGAGCAACCGGTCATGGACGCGGCGCCCGCCGCCGATGCGCGCGGCATCGACATGCTTCGCCCTGTACGGCGCGAAAGCCGGGATCGGGGTGTTGGGGTTCGGCGGGCTGCCCAGATTGTCGCGGTCGAGCGCGACGACGCGCGGATTGTAGCGCAGCCCCGCCGTCACCCGGTCGAAGGTCGTGCGCGACACGCCGCGCGCCTGCGCCTTCGGCCATAGCGACTGGACATAGGTATCGAAGCCGGCATCGCCGCTCTGCGCATGAAGCGGCGCCGAAGCGGTGAGCATCCATGCCGACAGGAAAGCGGCAGCGATCCCGAAAAGGCGTCCGGCTCTGAAACTTATAGCGTGTATCATGTCCCCACCCATAAGGCGTGTCTCGCACAGATGCGAGCGGCTTGGCTAGGTCGCCGCAGGACGAGGCGAGTCATTCGCGCGGTGGGTCGAGCGGGCAAGGTTTCGCTTGCCGCCGGGCGCCGCCGCGCTATGGCGGCGGGCCAAGGACAGGTGGCCGAGTGGTTTAAGGCAGCGGTCTTGAAAACCGCCGTGGGTGCAAGCTCACCGTGGGTTCGAATCCCACCCTGTCCGCCATCAGGCGAAATGCAGCCGGCGATATTTCCCGCGGAAATAGAGCAAGGGGTCGCGGTGCGGTTCGAACTGTGCACGGACGACCCGGCCGACAAGGATGAAATGATCGCCCGCCTCGTGAAGCGATTCGCGCTGGCATTCGAACGACACGAGCGAACCGCCGAGCAGCGGCACACCGGTTTGCCCCGGCGCCCACGGCTGGTTGGCGAAACGATCCTCGCCCCTGGCAGCAAAACGGTTCGACGCGGGCTGCTGGCCGATTTGCAAGACGTTGACCCCGAAATGCGCCGCCCCGCGAAGCACCGGCGCGGTTCCCGCCGTGTTGGCGATGCACACGAGCAGCAGCGGCGGGTCGAGCGAAACCGAGGTGAAGCTGTTCGCGGTCAGCCCCACGGGCGTTCCCGCCGCGTCGAGCGCGGTGACGATCGTGATGCCGGTCGCGAAGCAGCCCATGGCGTCGCGCAGCGTGCGCGGGTCCGATCCGGCCTTGAATTCCATGGCCTCGCGCGGCTGGCGGCGCTCGAGGAATTCGAGGAGCTGGCCGAGCAATGCCTCTTTACGGTCGGAGGCAAGTTCGAGGTCGCATTCGTTGATGTCGGCGCTCTCGCCGAACGGCAGTGCCGCGTTGAATGCCTCGCTGGCCGCGCTGTCTTGCGCGGGCGAGAAGCCGCCGCGTACGACCAGCGTGGGCAACGCCAGCCGCGCTGCGACCCCGCTTTCAACGGCATCCTCATCGACCGGCATGTCGACGAGAACGAGGCCCGCGGCGAGATGCGCGCCGTCGAGCCCCAGCGCGCGCGTCGCGATCCAGCTGCCGCGCCCAGCGGCCACCACCACCGGGCGCGATCCCATCTGGGCGAGCACCGCTCTGAGATCTTCGATATGCGGCGCGAGTTCCCTGTCGCCGCGAAGGTCGAGATTCACGACGCGGCGGCCCGAAAGCACCAGCGCTTCGGCGACCTCGCGCCACGCGGTCCGGCCCTGCCCCACCTCGGGGACCAACAGCACGGCGGGGTCATTTTCGTCGCCGAGCATGTCGGCTGCCAGAGGAACTCCGCCGAAACCCTTATATTCGATGAGGCTCAAACATCCCCCTTGCCGCGCCGGCGGGCGCGGACGCCGGCGGGCTTCGATACCATCAGATTGCAAAGAATCGGATCATATCGAAAGCGGTCGCGGCGCGCCAGCGTGGAGGCGCGTCAGGCGCGCAGCGAGGCGAGCCGCTGATCGACGATCGCGTCGGCCTCGGCGATGATCCGGTCGATCAACTGCTTGCAGGTCGGGATGTCGTGGATCAGTCCCTGCACCATGCCCGCCCAGAAAACGCCCTTCGACAGATCGCCGCTCTCGAGCAATTCGCGGCCCGCCTTGCCGTTCACCAGTTCGGCGACATCGGCGAAGGTGGCGTCGGGAACCGCGAGGCGGCGCACGACCTCTTCGCTCACGGCGCTCTTGCCGACGCGCGCGGTGTTCTTGAGGCTGCGGAAGATCAGGAAGCTGCCGCGCTCGTCATTCTCGACATAGGCCTGTTTCACATTGTCGTGGATCGGCGCCTCGACGGTTGCGCAGAAGCGTGTGCCCATGTTGATGCCCTCGGCGCCCAGCGACAGCGCCGCGACGAGCCCGCGCCCGTCGCCGAAACCGCCCGACGCGAGCATCGGGATCTTCACCTTGTCGGCGGCGGCGGGGATCAGGATCAGCCCCGGGATATCGTCCTCACCCGGATGACCGGCGCATTCGAAGCCGTCGATCGAGATGATGTCGCAGCCCGCGCGCTCGGCCGACAGCGCGTGGCGAACCGCGGTGCATTTGTGGAGGATGGTGACGCCATGGGGTTTCAGCATCTCCCAGATCTCGCGCACCGCCTGCGTTCCCGCGGTTTCGACGATCTTGACCCCGCCGTCGATGATCGCCTGCGCATAGGCTTTGTAATCGGGCGCGTTGATCGTCGGAAAGACGGTCAGGTTCACGCCGAACGGCTTGTCGGTCATCGCGCGGCACCGCTCGATCTCGGCGGCGAGCGCCGCGGGGGTCGGCTGGGTCAGCGCGGTCAATATGCCAAGGCCGCCGGCGTTCGACACCGCGCTCGCCAGTTCGGCATAGCCGACGCTCTGCATCCCGCCCTGGACGATCGGATGTTCGATCCCCAGCATTTCGGTGATGCGTGTCTTGAAAGCCATTCGATCCCTCCTGTGCGGTCCTGCCCTTACGGCATCTTCGTTCCGGTCCATGAAATAACTTGACGCTTACGTCAACGTCGGGTTGACTAAGAAGGTGGTTAGATAGCGAAGGGAATCGGAATGACGGCGGGCGAAGGCATATCGGATCGGGCGCTGGCCATCGCCGCAAAGGTCGAAGCTTTCGTGCGCGAAACCGTCGCCCCTTATGAAGCCGACCCGCGCCGCGACCATCATGGCGCGCCGACCGACGAGCTGGTCATGGAGATGCGCGAGCATGCCCGCGCCGCCGGTGTGCTCACTCCCCACATTCTGAGCGACGGCAGCCACCTCAACCAGCGCGAGACCGCCGTCGTATTGATCAAGAGCGGCCTGTCGCCGCTCGGTCCCCTCGCCTGCAACACGATGGCCCCCGACGAGGGCAATATGTATCTGCTCGGCAAGGAAGGCAGCGCAGAACTCAAGGCGCGTTTCCTGAAGCCGATGGTTGAGGGCCGCGTTCGCTCGGCCTTTTTTATGACCGAGCCCGCCGAGGACGGCGGCGCCGGGTCCGACCCGTCGATGATGAAGACGACGTGCCACCTCGACGGCAATCATTGGGTCATCAACGGGCGCAAGACCTTTATTACCGGTGCGCAGGGCGCGCGTGTGGGCATCGTGATGGCGAAGGCGGAAGAAGGCGCGTGCATGTTCCTCATCGACCTGCCCGATCCCGCCATCCGCATCGACGATGTGCCGAACACGATCGACAGTTCGATGCCCGGCGGTCACGCGACGCTGACGATCGACAATCTGCGTGTGCCCGCCGACCAGATGCTGGGCGAGGCTGGCGAAGGCTTCCGTTATGCGCAGGTCCGCCTCTCTCCTGCCCGCCTGTCGCATTGCATGCGCTGGCTCGGCGCCTGCATCCGCGCGCACGAGATCGCGACCGACTATGCCAATCGTCGCGAGGCGTTCGGCAGGCCGCTGATCGAACATGAGGGCGTGGGTTTCATGCTCGCCGAGAATATGATCGACTTGAAGCAGGCGGAGTTGATGATCGACTGGTGCGCGGGCGTGCTCGACACCGGATCGCTCGGTACGGTCGAAAGCTCGATGGCGAAGGTCGCGGTGTCGGAGGCGCTGATGCGCATCGCCGACCGCTGCGTGCAGGTGATGGGCGGCACCGGCGTGACGGACAAAACGATCGTCGAGCAGGTGTTCCGCGAGGTTCGCGCCTTCCGCATCTACGACGGCCCGACCGAGGTCCACAAATGGAGCCTCGCGAAGAAGATCAAGCGCGACTGGAAAGCCGGGCTCGCCTGACAGGGGCGCCAGTTGATCCCGCTCCCTCGCCGCGTCAAAATACTTGACGTTTACGTTAACGTTCGGATGATGGCCGAAAGCAAAGGGTAGAGGAAACGGGGCGATGTCGATTTTGTACGACGAAGGGCAGCACGCGATCGCGACCGAGTCGCGGCGCGCGCTTGAGGGGCGGGTCAGCAAGGACGATCTGCTGCCGCTGCTCCAGACCAGCGGCCGATATCACGAGAATTTCTGGACGACGGCCAAGGAACAGGGCTGGACGGCGCTCGCGCTTCCCGAGGCGTTTGGCGGACTCGCGCTGGGCCTCGTCGAGCTGGGGCTGATCGCGCATCAGGCAGGACGATCGCTCAGCGGTGCGCCGTTCCTGACGTCGAGCTTTGGCGCGGCGAAGGCAATCGAGCTTTACGGTAACGACACGCAAAAGGCGCGCTGGCTTCCCGGGCTTGCAAGCGGCGAGACGATCGGCGCGGTGGCGTTCGCGGCGGGGCCCGATCCCTTGCCCGCCCGGCCCGGCGTCGCGCTGAAGGCAGGCAAGCTCGGCGGAAGGGCTGTCGGCGTATCGGGCGGGCTTTTCGCCGATGTCGCTGTTGTTTTCGCCGACGAGGGCGGCACGTCTGTGCTGGCAATCGCCGATTTGGCCGGCGTCGCACGCGACGCGATCGACAGCTTCGACAACAGCCGTTGCATCGCCGATCTGACCTTTGCCGACACACCCGCCGAAACGCTCGTAACCGGTGAGGCGGCGCGCACCGCGGCACTCCATATTCTTGCATTGCAGGCGGTCGTCACCGCGCACGAACAGACAGGCGGCGCCGAGGCGCTGATGGAGACCGCGCGCGATTATGCTTTGACGCGCAAGGCTTTCGGTCAGCCGATCGGCGCCTTTCAGTCGATCAAGCACCGCATCGCCGAGCTCTACGGCCTCGTCGAACTCGCGCGCGCCAATGCGATCCACGCTGCGGCGCGCGAGGAACAGGATGACTTCATCATCGCGGCCGCCGCCGCGCGGCTGTCGGCGACCGAGGCATATGACACCGCCGCGCGCGACTGCGTCCAGATCCATGGCGGCATCGGCGTGACGTGGGAGATCGGATTGCATCTGCACATACGCCGCTCGCGTACACTCGCGCTCGAACAGGGGAGCAGCTTCTTCTGGGAGGATGTGCTCGTCGACCGGCTGGCAGGAGGCGCCGCATGACCGATCTCGAAACCTATCGCGCCAAAGCTGCGGCTTGGTGCGAATCGATGGTTCCAACATTTGGAAAGGCGGCGCGCAAGGGGCTGGCCGTCGAGGAAGATCTCGCGCTCGGCCGCCGTTACCAGAAGGCGAAATTCGACGCGGGTTATGCCGGCATCAACTGGCCGACCGACCTCGGCGGCCAGGGCCTTGGCCACCTCGAAAAAATCACTTTCGAGGGCGAGGAGATGAAGCACGGCTTCCCGAACGTCTATTTCGGGATTTCGCTCGGCATGCCCGTGCCGGTGCTGATGCAGTTCGGCAGCGACCGCGAGTTTGTGAAGGAGCGCGTGCTGAAGGCGCTGCAAGGCGAGGAAATCTGGTGCCAGCTCTTTTCCGAACCCTCGGGCGGCACCGATCTTGCCGGCCTGCGCACCCGCGCCGAGACCGACGGCAACGGCTGGAAGATCAACGGGCAAAAGGTCTGGACCAGCTGGGCGCAATATAGCGATTATGGCGTCATCGTCGTGCGCACCGACCCGACGGTCGCGAAGCACAAAGGGCTCACCTATTTTTGGGTCGACATGAAGGCGCCGGGCGTCACGGTGCGCCCGATCAAGCTCGCGGGTGGCGACAGCCATGTGAACGAAGTTTTCTTCGACGATGTGAAGATCAGCGACGACCATCGCATGTCGCCGGTCGGCGGCGGCTTCGCCGTCGCGCTCGCGACGCTGATGATCGAACGCTATGTCGCGACCGACAGCGCGGGCTTCGGTCCGCACCTCGATCTGTTCGTCGATCTTGCGAAAGAGGTCCGGCTGAACGGCCGCCCCGCGATCGAGGACGGCCGCATCCGTCAGCAGATCGCGCGCAATTACGCGATGCGCGCCGGACTCGATTCGATCAACCGCCGCGCGCGGCTGATGATGCAGGCGGGGATGACGCCGGGTCCCGAAGGTTCGCTCAACAAGCTCGTCGCGGTGCGCTCGCGCCAGAAGCTGTCCGAACTCGCGCTCGACCTGCAGGGGACCGATGCCTTTGCGTTCGACGAACATGCCTCGCTCAAGGACGACTGGGCGTCGAGCTGGATCAATGCGCCGACGGGCCGCATCGCGGGCGGGTCGGACGAAACTTTGCTCAACACGATCGCAGAGCGCATCCTCGGGCTTCCGCAGGACCATCGCCCCGACAAGGGCATCCCCTTCAACCAGATTCCGGCCTGAGGAGCCTCCCCATGAAAATCGATTCCAGCATATCGGCCGTGGTCACCGGCGGCGCGTCGGGCCTTGGCCGCGCGACCGCCGAGGCGCTCGCCGCGTCGGGCGCGAAGGTCGCGATCTTCGACATCAACGATGCGCTCGGCGAGGAGGTCGCGGCGTCGATCGGCGGGCTTTTTGTTCATGTCGACATCACCGATGAACACTCGGTCCTCGATGGCTATGCCAAGGCGCGCGCCGCGCATGGGCAGGAGCGCGTCTGCGTCCATTGCGCGATGACCTCGCGCCGCGGCAAGACGCTCGCCTATGACAAGGAAACCGGAGGCTATCGCCGGACGCCCACCGCCGACTATGCCTTTGGCGTCGAAGGCATATTGACCGCGAGCTATCGTGTTGCATCGATCGCCGCCGAAGGCATGGCTAGCCTTCCCGAAATGGAAGATGGCGAACGCGGCGCGATCGTGCTGACTGCCTCGGTCGCGGCGCAGGATGGCCAGATCGGCCAAGTCATCTATGGCTCGGCAAAAGCCGGCGTGAACGGGCTTGTCCTGCCGATGGCGCGCGACCTGATGGATCTCGGCATCCGCGTCAATTCGATCATGCCGGGCGTGTTCGGCACGCCGCTCCTCAATAATATGAACCCGAAGGTGAAGGAGAGCCTAGAAGCCTCGGTCCCCTTCCCCAAGCGCCTCGGCAAAGCCGAGGAATATGCGAGTCTCGCGATGGAGATGGTTCGTAATACCTATTTCAACGGCCAGGCGGTGCGCCTCGATGGCGCCATTCGCATGGCTCCCCGCTAATCTTCCCGACCGAAAGGATTTCCCTCATGGCCGAAGCCTATATCATCGACGCCGTTCGTACCCCTCGCGGAGTGGGCAAGCCCGGCAAGGGCGCGCTCTCGCACCTCCACCCCCAGCACCTCGCCGCGACCGTGCTCGCCGCAATCCGCGACCGCAATAACCTCGACACCGCGACCGTCGACGACATCGTCTGGTCGACCTCGTCGCAGAACGGCAAGCAGGGCGGCGACCTCGGCCGCATGGCGGCGCTGTCGGCGGGCTATGACACCAAAGCCTCGGGCACCACTCTCGACCGCTTCTGTGGCGGCGGCATCAGCTCGGTCAACTTCGCTGCCGCGAGCGTGATGAGCGGCATGGAAGATTGCGTCATCGCCGGCGGCACCGAGATGATGAGCTATACGACCGCCCATGCCGCCGAACAGGCGAACGCCGGGCTGCCGCCGCGCCTGATGGGGTCGGGCCACGAGGCGCTCGACGAACTCCACCCGCAATCGCATCAGGGTGTGTGCGGTGACGCGATCGCGACGATCGAAGGGATCAGCCGCGAAGCACTCGACGCGCTCGCGCTCGTCAGCCAGCAGCGCGCCGATCGCGCGATCAAGGAAGGCCGCTTCGCCAAATCGGTGGTACCCGTCCTGAACACCGACGGCAGCGTCGCGCTCGACCATGAGGAATTTCCGCGGCCCGAAACGACCGCCGAGGGCCTTGCCTCGTTGAAGCCTGCTTTCACCGGCCTTGCCGATTTCGACCTCGGCGGCGGCTTCACCTTCCGCAAGCAGGTCAACCGCCGGTATCCCGACGTCGAAATCCAGCATTTCCACCACGCGGGCAATTCGTCGGGTGTCGTCGACGGCGCCGCGGCGCTGCTGCTGACGTCGAAGGACTATGCCGACAAACACGGCCTCAAGCCCCGAGCGCGCGTCGTCGCCTATGCCAATATCGGCGACGATCCGACGCTGATGCTCAACGCGCCGGTTCCGGCGGCGAAGAAGGTGCTCGAAAAAGCCGGGCTCACGAAGGAAGACATCGACGTCTGGGAAATCAACGAGGCTTTCTCGGTCGTTGCAGAGAAGTTCATCCGCGATCTCGATCTCGACCGTGAGAAGGTGAATATCAACGGCGGCGCGATGGCGCTCGGCCATCCGATCGGTGCGACGGGGTCGATCCTGATCGGGACCGCGCTCGACGAGCTCGAACGTTCGGGCGGCCGCTATGGCCTCGTCACCATGTGCGCCGCCGGCGGCATGGCGCCCGCGATCATCATCGAACGTATCTGAGGGACAGGGAGAGCATCATGGCCGGGCCGCTGAAGGGTATCAGGATCATCGAATTTGCCGGCATTGGTCCCGGTCCCTTCTGCGGCATGATGCTTGCCGACCATGGCGCCGAGGTGATCCGCATCGATCGCCCCGGCGGCTTCATGGACCCGCGCGATCCGCTGAGCCGCAACCGGACGTCGATCGCGCTCGACATGAAGAACCCGGATGCCGTGCAGATCGCGCGCGAGCTGTGCAAAAGCGCCGAAGGGATCATCGAGGGCTATCGCCCCGGCGTGATGGAGCGGCTCGGGCTCGGCCCCGAGGTGCTGCTCGCCGACAATCCGAAGCTCGTCTACGGCCGCATGACCGGCTGGGGGCAGTTCGGCCCCTATGCCCAGGCTGCGGGGCACGACATCAACTATATCTCGCTCTCGGGCGTCCTTCACGGCATCGGGCGCGCGGGCGAGAAGCCGGTGCCGCCGGTCAATTATGTCGGCGACTTCGGCGGCGGCGGCATGATGCTGGCCTTCGGCATGTCGAGCGCGCTCGTCCACGCCGCGCGCACCGGTGAGGGTCAGGTGATCGACTGTGCGATGACCGACGGTTCGGCGCTGCTCGCGGGCATGACCTGGGGCTTCCACGCCGCTGGGCGGCTCAAGGATGAAGCCGGCGTCAACATGCTCGACGGGGCAGCGCATTTTTACGACAGTTATGTGTGTTCCGACGGCAAGTTCATCTCGATCGGCTCGATCGAACCGCAATTCTATGCGTTGCTCCGCGAAAAGACGGGTCTCATCGATGATCCCGATTTCGATGCGCAGATGGACCCGTCGAAATGGGCGCCGCTCAAGGAGAAACTGACTGCGCTGTTCAAGACCAAGACACGCGACGAATGGTGCGCGATCATGGAAATGACCGACGTCTGCTTCGCGCCGATCCTGTCGCTGAGCGAAGCGCCGCAGCATCCGCACAATGTCGAACGCGAAACCTTCCTGACGGTCAGCGGGGCGGTGCAGCCCGCGCCCGCGCCGCGCTATTCTGTGACGGTCAACGACACGCCGAGCCCGGCCCCGGCGGTCGGTGCCGATGGCGATGCTGTGCTAGCGAATCTGGGTTATGACGCTGACAAGATTGCCGCGCTCCGCGAAGGCGGCGCGGTGCGCTGACGGCTCAGGCGCCGCGCGCGGCCATCGCTTCCCAAAGGCCGCGTCCGCCAAAACCGCCGACCTGACGGCCGAGAATTTGAGCCCAATGAGCGTCGTTCCCTTGGGCGCTGCGCCAGCGCATCAGCGGGATCGTCACGCGGTGGAGGTCATATTCCCCGGTAAAACCGATCGCGCCATGCACCTGGTGCGCGATGGCGGTGACGACGCCGACCGCACGGTTGGCGCGGAGTTTCGCCGCCGCAATTTCAAAGTCGGCTGCCAACGGGTCGCGGCCCACGGCATCCAGCCGCGCAGCCAGCGCCGCCGCCGCGGCATCGACCGCACGCACTTCGCACGCCATGACCGCGAGCGATTGCTGCACGGCCTGGAATTTGCCGAGCGGCCGTCCGAACTGCTGACGGGTATTCACATGGTCAATCGACAGCGCGAACGCCTGCGCCATTGCGCCCGCCATCAGGCTGACGGTTGCTGCAGCAAGAAGTGCCTCGTTCACGATGAACTCGGCGACCGGTAGCTCGGGCACGGCCACTCCAGCGATTTGCAGCACGGCGTCGACGTCGCCCCAGTCGCCGCCAAAACCGCCCTGATCTTCCGAGACCAGCAAGAGATCGAAGCCCGCCTCCTCGATTGGCGTCATCCCTGTTGCCGACGCTTCGGCAAACACCGCGCGCGCGGTATCGCAAAGCATATCACGCGCCTCGCTCATCGGAGGCCCAATCCGCGCGCGATGATCCCGCGGATCACTTCGCGCGTCCCACCACGCAATGAGAAGCTGGGTGACGCGATGAGCAGCGCGCGGAGCAGTTTGGCGAGATCGGTGTCACCGTCCCAGGCGCAATCGACGATGGCCTGCACGCGGCGCGGCATATCCTGTTCGAAGGCATTGCCGAGTTCCTTCACCACCGACGCCTCGACCATCGGATCCTCGCCCGCCGCGAGCTTGGCCGCGGTCGACATCGACAGCTGGCGCAGCGTCCACATCTCGGCGGTGAGCTCGCCGATCAGACCCGCGACCGCCGGATCGGGATCGGGGCCCGCCGCATCGACCAGCGCGGCCAGCAGCGCATGGCTCGACAGATAACGTTCCGGCCCCGAGCGTTCGAGGCCGAGTTCGGCGGTGACCTGTTTCCATCCCTGCCCGCGCGTCCCGACCAGCGCGCCGTGCGGCACGAGGACATCGTCGAAGAAGACTTCGTTGAAGTCGTGATGCCCCGCCATGTCGATGATCGGGCGAATCGTGATGCCGGGCGTATCGAGGTCGATCAACAGCTGGCTGAGCCCGGCATTACGCTCGCTACCTTCCTCGGTGCGGACGAGCGCGAGCATGATGTGGGAGAAATGCGCGCCGGTGGTCCAGATTTTCTGGCCGTTGATGCGCCAGCCTTCTGTCGTCTCGCGAGCGATGGTCCGCACGGCGGCAAGGTCGGATCCGGCGCCCGGCTCGGACAGGCCGATGCAGGCATAAAGCTCGCCCTTCGCGATTCCGGGCAGGTAACGCTCGCGTTGTTCCTCGCTGCCGTAGCGCAGGATCAGCGGACCGGTTTGACGGTCGGCGATCCAGTGTGCGCCGACGGGCGCTCCCGCCGCCAGCAATTCCTCGATCACGACATAGCGTTCGAGCGGATGGTGGTCGCCGCCGCCATATTGCGCCGGCAATGTCATTCCCACATAGCCTGCGGCACCGAGCGCGCGGCTGAAATCCGGATCGAAACTCGCCCAGCAATTGGCCCGCGCGACCACATCATCCTGCGGCTGATTCATCGCAAGCCAGCCCCGCAAATCGGTGCGCAGTGCGGCAACGTCACCGGGCGGATCGAAAGGATAGAGCGCAAAGCCTTGCATGTCGCACCAGCCATGCAATAGCTTTGGTTAGTCAGCAAAGGATAATTGAAGATGGGCGAATTTCTGAGTGTCGAGCGGCGGGGCAAGATCGCGATCCTGACGATGATCAAGCCCGAAAGCATGAATGCGATCGGCACCCACGAAGACTGCCAGGACATCATCGACACGCTGCGCACCCTTGGCGACGACCGGGGCGTCAGCGCGATCATCCTGACCGGCAGCGGCAAGGCGTTCAGCGCCGGCGGGAACCTGAAAGGGATGCAAGACCGCACCGGCATCGGCGTGCTCGATCAGCCCGATTCCACCCGCGCCAATTACCGCAAGGGCGTGCAGGCGGTGATCCGCGCGCTGATGGACTGCGAGGTTCCGATGATCGCCGCGGTCAACGGCCACGCGATCGGCCTTGGCGCCGACCTTGCCTGCACCTGCGATATTCGCATCGCGGCCGAGAGCGCGAAATTCGCGTGCAGCTTTATCAAGGTCGGGATCGTCCCGGGCGACGGCGGCGCCTGGCTGCTCCAGAAGATACTCGGCTATCCGCGCGCCGCCGAACTGTTTCTTACCGGGGACCGCTTTGACGCCGCGCAGGCAAAGGAATATGGTCTGGTCACGGACGTCGTGCCCGATGCGGAACTGCTCGACCGCGCGATCGCCATCGCCGAGCGGATCGTCTGCAACCCGCCCCGCGCGCTGCGTCTGACGAAACGTCTGCTGCGCGAAGCGCAGCACAGCCGGATGAGCGATATTTTGGAACTCAGTGCAGCCTATCAGGCGATCGTCCACGAAACCGCGGATAACCGCGAGGCGATCAATGCCTTCGTCGAAAAGCGTCCCCCTATGTTTACAGGAGAATGACCATGCTCGCCGAGCGTGTCCTGCCGCTGTCCGGCATCCACAATTTTCGCGACTATGGCGGCTATGCCGTCGAGGGCGGCGGGCGGTTGCGCGGTGGAACGCTGTGGCGCTCGGCGCACCATGAGGCGGCGACCGACGAGGATTTGACCGCGCTCGACGCGCTGGGGCTCGAGACGGTCGTCGATCTGCGCGGCGATGACGAGCGCGAGATGCACCCGTGCCGGCGGTCGGATAATTTCGCGGCGCGCGTGCTGTTCGCGGGCGGGGTGACGGCGGGGCTCGCGCCGCATTTGCAGGCGGCGGGCGGGACGATCGATGTCGAGACGGCGCGCGAACGGATGATCGACACCTATGCCGGCATGCCCTATCGCCCCGCGCTTGTCGCGACGTTGCGGCTCTATCTGGCGGCGCTCGCCGAATATGATGCGCCGAGCCTCGTCCACTGCGTTGCCGGCAAGGAT
This sequence comes from Sphingopyxis italica, assembly GCF_011926545.1. Classification (GTDB taxonomy): domain Bacteria; phylum Pseudomonadota; class Alphaproteobacteria; order Sphingomonadales; family Sphingomonadaceae; genus Sphingopyxis; species Sphingopyxis italica. Next base: position 323,760 of record NZ_JAATIT010000002.1, read on the forward strand.
CGCACGGGGTTCGCCGTCGCGATCGTCCACCGGTTGCTTGGCGTCCACGAAGACGATCTGATGCACGATTATCTTCTCACCAACACCGCGGGCAAGATCGAGGAACGCATCGCGCAGGGCGCCGCGCATATCCGATCGCGCTACGGTGCCGAAATCCACGACGATGCGATCCGCGCGCTGATGTCGGTCAATCCCGCCTATCTCGACGCCGCGTTGGCCACGGTGCGCCGCGATCATGGCGATATCGCGACCTATGCCGAGGGGGTGCTGAACTTCACCCCCGAGATGCGCGAGGCGCTGCTCGACCGGCTGGTGGTCTAGGGGCCTATTCGCCCCGCACCAGCACTCCGCCCTTCACCACCGCATCGACGCTTTCGAGTTGGCGCACGTCGGTCAGCGGATCGCCGTCGACCGCGACGATGTCGGCATAGCGGCCGACCGCGATCGCGCCGACGTCCTTTTCGCGCCCGAGCGCCTCGGCGGCGGTTTTCGTCGCGGCCTGGATCGCCTGCATCGGGGTCATCCCATATTCGACCATGACGCGGAACTGCTTGCCGACGTCGCCGTGCGGCATCACGCCGGCGTCCGAACCGAACACCATGCGCACGCCCGCCTTCACCGCCTTGCGGAAATTGTCGCGCTGAATCTGCGCGATTTCGCGATCCTTGCGGAGATTATCCTCGAGCACGCCGTTCTTCGCGCCTTCGGCCTGCGTATATTCGGTGTTGTAGATATCCATCGAGAACCACACGGGACGCTTGCGCGCGAGCGCCATGCGGATGCCCTCGTCGTCGACGAGGCTGACATGCTCGATCGTATCGATGCCCGCCGCGATCGCAGCGCGGATGCCCTCGGCACCATGCGCGTGCGCGGCGACGCGAAGGCCCCATTGATGCGCTTCGTCGGCGATCGCGGCGAGTTCCTTCTCCGACACCTGCAACTGGCCCGGTTCGGTGTTGCGCGAAAAGACGCCGCCGGTCGCGCACACCTTGATTACCTCGGCGCCATATTTGCGCTGGCGGCGGACCTGATAGCGCAGCTCGTCGGGCGTGTCGCCGATGCCCTCTTCCTTGCCGTCCTTCTTCTCCAGGCTCGGCGGCAGGTAAGTGCTGTCGCAATGCCCGCCGGTCGCGCCCAGCGCATAGCCCGCGGGGACGATGCGCGGCCCGGTCGCATAGCCGGCGTCGATCGCCTGCTTGAGCCCGATGTCGTTGCGGTCGCTTGAGCCGACGTTGCGCACCGTGGTGAAGCCCGCGCCGAGCATGTCGTTGGCATTCTTGACGGCGGTCATGCCCCAGAAGCTGTCGGTGAATTCGAGTCCGCGATAGCCGCCGATGTCGGCGGGACCGTCGAGGTGGACGTGCATGTCGATGAGGCCCGGAAGCAGCGTCTTATCGCCAAGGTCGATATGCTTGACATTCGATCCCCAACGCACCGTGCGCGCATCGGCGATGTTCGTGATGCGGCCGTCGGCACCGACGAAGATCGCGGGAAACTCGACCGCCTTGCCGGTCAGCACGTCGATATAGCGCGCGGCGGTGATGACGGTCTGGCCGGCGGCGTCCTGTGCCTGTGCCGGCATGGTCAAGGCGGCAAAGAACGCCGTCGAGCCCAAAGCGATTCCCCGCAGAAAACTCCCTAACTTCACTCGCGATTGCATGTTTACCCCGCCCGTTGTTCTTGCCCGCAAACTAGATGGCAAACCGCCGCAAAATAGGACAGCGGAAAATGCTTCAGGCGGTCGCCCTGTGCTTGGCAACCCACCAAGCACCGAGCAGCGCGAACGCCGCGCCGAGCATCGTGCCCCCCGCGATGTCGCTCGCCCAATGAACGCCGAGCATGATCCGCGAGAAGCCGTTGAGGATGATCATCGCCGCGGCGAGCGTCCAGGCGAAGGGCCGCCAGCGCGGCGGCGCGAGCCAGGCAAGGAGGAGGTAGACCGTCGCCGCGCTCGTCGCGTGGCCGCTGGGGTAGGAAAAGCTCGTCTGATGGTCGAGGTGATCGATCAGGTCGGGCCGCGCGCGGCCGAAACCGAGCTTCAGTACGCTCGACGCAAGGTTCGAGAGCAGCGACGCGCCGCCGAGCGCGACCGCGCAGCGCGGCCCGCACCAGTGCCATACGAGCCCGCACAGCAGGATGACGATGATCCAGCGCGGGGTGCCGCCGCCGATCCAGCTGGCCCATTGCATGAATGCGACGAAGGCGGGGTCGCTTTCGTCGGCGCGGATCGCAAGGCCGTGAGAGATTTGCCAGTCGGCGGCATGCGTCCAGCCGGCACCGACTACGAAGCCGAGCAGGATGGTGGTGAGGAGGAGCGCCGCAGCAATGACAGGTAGTCGGTCGATCTTGGCTATTACATGTCCCCCCTTTGTCATTCCCGCGAAAGCGGGAACCCAGCGAGCTGACGGTGCAACTGGGTTCCCGCTTTCGCGGGAATGACGAAATTAGTGAAGCTTAGATATGCAGCGGCCGTCCGAACGCTGCCAGCACGCCCTCGTGCATCGTTTCGCTGAGCGTCGGATGCGGGAAGACGGTGCCGATGAAATCATCCTCGACCAGCTCGGCGGTCTTGCCGATCGTATAGCCTTGAATGAGTTCGGTGACTTCGGCGCCGATCATGTGCGCGCCGAGCAGCTCGCCGGTCTTCGCGTCGAACACGGTCTTGGTGAAACCCTCGGACTCGCCCAGCGCAATCGCCTTGCCGTTGCCGATGAAGGGGAAGGTGCCGGCCTTGACCTCGTAACCGAGTTCCTTCGCCTTCGCTTCGGTCAGCCCGACGCTGGCGATCTGCGGGCGGCAATAAGTGCAACCCGGGATGTTGCGCGGGTCCATCGCGTGCGGGTGGCCCCCCGCGATCGCCTCGACCGAAATGATCGATTCGTGCATCGCCTTGTGCGCGAGCCACGGCGGCGCGGTGACGTCGCCGATCGCCCAGATGCCGGGAACGTTGGTGCGGCACATCGCGTCGGTGTCGATATGGCCCTTGGTCGTCTTCACGCCGAGTGCTTCGAGCCCGATATTCTCGGTGTTCGGGACGATGCCGATCGCGACGATCGCGTGGCTGAATTCGGCGCTTTCGGTCTTGCCGTCCTTGGTCCTGATCTTCGCGGTGACGCCGTTCGCGGTCGCTTTCAGTTCCTCGACGCCGGCGCCCGTGAAGATCGTCATGCCCTGCTTCTTGAGCGATTTTTCAAGAAAGGCCGACACATCCGCATCCTCGACGGGGACGAGGCGGTCGAGCATTTCGACGACGGTCACGTCGACACCCATGTCGCTGTAGAAGCTCGCGAATTCGATCCCGATCGCGCCCGATCCGATGACGAGCAGCTTCTTCGGCATTTCGGGCGGGACGAGCGCGTGGCGATAGGTCCAGATGCGCTTGCCGTCGGCGGGGGCGAACGGCAGGTCGCGCGCGCGCGCGCCGGTTGCGACGATGATGTTCTTGGCGGTCAGGGTTTCGGTGCCCTTCTCGCCCTTCACTTCGAGCTTGCCCGGCGCGGTGAGCTTGCCCTCGCCCATATGGACGGTGATCTTGTGCTTCTTCATCAGGAAGGCGACGCCCTGGCTGAGTTGCTTCGCGACGCCGCGGCTGCGCTTGACGACCGCGTCGATGTCGGCGCTGATCTGCTGGGCGATCAGGCCGTAATCGCCCGCATGCTGCATATAATGATAGATTTCGGCCGAGCGCAGCAGCGCCTTGGTCGGGATACAGCCCCAGTTGAGGCAGATGCCGCCGAGATTCTCGCGCTCGACGATCGCGGTCTTGAGTCCAAGCTGCGCCGCACGGATCGCCGCGACATAGCCGCCGGGTCCCGAGCCGAGGACGATGAGGTCGTAGTTGGTGTCAGCCACAATTATCTCCTTGTTCGCCATTCCGGTTGCGGAGTTTGTCGATCAACTCCCAAAACACGGAAGCGGCTATAGCCGCATAGGCGAGAAACCATATTTGCCTTGAATCTTCAGGCCAAATCCAACTGGCCGTGGCGGCCAGAATGGCGAGCGCGAGCAGTCCGACCAACCAATGCAGAAGCTGTCGAACGAAGCGCATCGCCCTTCCCTGATCAGGCCACCAGCCCCAGCGGGTTCTCCACCAGTTCCTTGAAGGTCTTCATCAGCAGCGCCCCATCGGCGCCGTCGATTGCGCGATGGTCGAAGCTGCCGGTTGCCGACATAACGGTGGCGATCGCGAGCGCGTCGTCGACCACATAAGGCCGCTTCTCGCCCGCGCCGATCGCCATGATCATCGCCTGCGGCGGGTTGATCACCGCGGTGAACTGCTTGATCCCCATCATGCCCATGTTCGAGATCGAGGCGGTGCCGCCCTGATATTCTTCGGGCTTCAGCTTGCCTTCCTTTGCCTTCGCCGCGAGTTCGGACATTTCGGTCGAGATTTTCGACATCGACTTGCCGCCCGCATCGACGATGATCGGGGTGATCAGGCCGCCCGGGATGCTGACCGCGACCGAGATGTCGGCGCGCTTGTATTTGCGCATCACGTCGCCGCCGAAGCTGACATTGCACGCCGGCACGCGTTCGAGCGCGACCGCGAGCGCCTTGATCAGCATGTCGTTGACGCTGAGCTTGACGCCGCGGCTTTCGAGGCTGGCGTTGAGCTCGCCGCGCAGTTTCAGGAGCGCGTCGAGGCGGATGTCGACGGTGAGGTAGATGTGTGGCGATTCCTGCATCGACTGGCTGAGGCGGCGCGCGATCGTCTTGCGCATTCCGCTGAGCTTTTCGTCCTCGTGCGGGATGCCGAAATCGGGGATTGCGCCGGCTGCTGCCGGGGCTGGCGCGGCCGCGGCCGCGGCAGGCGCCGGAGCGGCGGTTGCGGCCGCGGGGGCCGCGGCGCCCGCCGGGGCGCCCTCGAGGTCGGCCTTGACGATACGGCCGCCGGGGCCGGTGCCGGTCACGCCCTTGAGGTCAATGCCCTGTTCGGCGGCGAGACGCTTGGCGAGCGGGCTCGCCTTGATGCGGTCGCCCGGTGCAGCGGGGGCGGCAGCCGGCGCGGGTGCCGGGGTCGGCGCGGGAGCCGCAGCGGGTGCCGGCGCCGGGGCTTCGGCCTTGGGCTCGGCGGCAGGCGCCGGCGTCGGCGCCGCCTTCGCGCTCGACGCATCTTCGTCCTCGCCCGCGATCACCGCGATCACGGTGCCGACCTTCACATTGTCGGTGCCTTCGGCGACGAGAATCTGCGCAATCGTGCCTTCGTCGACCGCTTCGAACTCCATCGTCGCCTTGTCGGTCTCGATCTCGGCGAGCAGGTCCCCCGATTTGACCGTATCGCCCTCTTTCACCAGCCATTTGGCGAGGGTGCCCTCCTCCATCGTCGGCGAGAGAGCGGGCATTTTCAATTCGATTGGCATGTCTAGGCTTGTCCCTGTCAGTCTTGCAGGCGGGGCCTGCCGCTACGGATTCTTCCTCGCCATAAGCCCTGTCCCGGTCAAGGTCCAGCGGGCCAGCTTGCGTTTCATACGAATGTGACGCACTCTCCCACCCAAGCAAAAACACGAGGGGTCGGGGCGATGCGGACATATCTGGTGGTGATCGACGACAGCCCGGAGGCGTCGCTCGCGCTGCGCTTCGCGGCGCGGCGCGCGGCACGAACGGGCGGCGGCGTGATCGTGCTGGCGATCATCCCGCCGCAGGATTTCGTCGCCTTCGGCGGCGTCCAGGCGACGATCGAGGCCGAAGCGCGCGAACATGCCGAGGAACTGGTCGCCGCCGCCGGCGATGCCGTCGTGCAGGAAGCGGGCGTAACGCCGCAGGTCATGGTCAAGTCGGGCAAACCGGCAGACGTGGTGTGCGAACTGATCGGCGCGAACGACGAGGTCGCGGCGCTGGTCCTCGCAACGGCCGCGAGCGGCGCACCGGGGCCGCTCGTGACCTTTTTCACCGGACAGGATGCGGGGGCGCTCCCGTGCCCGGTGATGCTGGTGCCGGGCGGGATCGATATTACCCGGCTCGATGCGCTGAGTTAGGACCGATCGGCATTCAGCCCCTGGCGGCCTGCAAATGGCGGCGTCCCGCGCTTCCGGTGCTCACGTGCAGAAAGCACGCTGCGCTCCGGGTCACGGAAAACCACCATTTTCGACTCACCAGGAACTAAATGCCGATCGGTCCTAGGCGGCGGCGACGCGCGGCGTCGCCACCGCCTTCCACTCGAGGATCGCGAAGCCGAGCACCGCGAAAGCCTGCGCGACGACGACCGCGATGCCGAGGCCGGTCATCTGGACGGCAAAAGTCGCGACGACCGCGAAGCTCGCGGCGACCCAGCCGAGATTGCCGAGCGCGATCAGCTTGACCAGCGCCGGATTCGGCACCTTCTGCAAAGCGGCAACGACCATCAGCAGCGCGGCGGCGAGGCAGATCCAGCCGCCAACCGCGACGATATTCGCGGGCAGGCCGAGCAGCGCGCCGACCGGCGCGGCGGCGAGCAGGCCGATGGCGAAAACCCCCGTGCAGGTGACGGCGTCGGCGATGAGGATATATTTGAGATTGCGGATCGACATAGTGATTCTCCTTTCGACCCGCCCCAATTGGACCCCGGAGTGAATGGCGTCGATTACGCGTGAGGTAATGGAAAAACCGAAGGCCGGGGTATAGCGGACGTTACGAAGGAGAATGATGATGAAGCCCGCTTCCCTCGGCGAACAGCTCCGCGAATGGCGCGTCCGGCGCCGGATGAGCCAGATGGACCTCGCGCTCGACAGCGAGATTTCGACGCGTCACTTGAGCTTTATCGAAACGGGGCGTTCGAAACCGAGCGCGGCGATGTTGCAGCGCATCGCCGATTGCCTCGAGGTGCCGCACCGCGCGCGCAACGCGTTGCTCCTCGCGGGCGGTTATGCGCCCGATTATCAGGAGCGACCGCTCGACAGCGACGAAATGGCGGGGATGCGGGCGATCGTCGAACATGTGCTGAAGGGGCATGAGCCCTACCCCGCGCTGGCGGTCGATCGCCACTGGAACATGGTGGCGGCGAACGCCGCGGTCGCGCTGCTGGCGCAGCTCGCGGCGCCCGAATTGTTCGAGCCGCCGGTCAATGTGCTGCGCGTCGCGATGCACCCAAAGGGGCTCGCGCCGCACATCGTCAATCGCGGCGAATGGCGCGCGCATCTGCTCGAACGGCTCGATCACCAGATCGACGCGAGCGCCGATGCCGGGCTGATCGCGCTGCGCGAGGAGCTTGCGGACTATGGTGGCGACGCCGAGGGCGATCATGGCAGCGCGGCGAACGGTATTGCGGTGCCGCTGATCCTCGACACGCCGATGGGGCAGATCCGCTTCGTGTCGACCGTGACGATCTTCGGCACGCCGGTCGATATCACGCTCTCGGAGCTGGCGATCGAGGCGTTCTTCCCGGCGGACGCGGAGAGTGCGGCGTTGTTGCAGGCGATGGCGGCTGCCTGAACTACCGTTTCCGCCCCTTATGCTTGATATTCGCAGGGCGGCCGCGCTTGCCGACCATATGCTTGCCCGCCTTGTCCTTGCCCTTCATCCCGTCACGTCGCGGCGGGCGGTTACGGAAACCGCCTTCGGGCGCGTCGGGGAGTTCGAAGCGCAGCGCGCCGCTGATCGGGTTGGCATCCATCAGCCTCAGGTCGAGCCGCTGCCCGACCGTGAAGCTCACTCGGCCATGCTCGCTGTCGAGGCTGCGCGCCGCTTCGTCATAGAAAAAGCGTTCGCTGCCCAGCGTCGACACCGGCACCAGCCCGTCGCCGCCCAGCCCGTCGACCGTGGCGAAAAAGCCGAAGGGCTGCACCCCGGTGATCCGCGCCGCGACGATCTCGCCGGTTTTGCTCGCAAGATAGGCCGCGACATAGCGGTCGACGGTTTCGCGCTCGGCTTCCATCGCGCGGCGCTCCAGCGCGCTGATCGCCTCGCCGATGCGCGAAAGGCCCTTGGCATCCGCTTCGCCCAGCCCGGTGCGTGCGGGCAGGTCTTTCGGTTTGCCCGGCACTTCGAGGCGGTAGCCGTCGACGAGGGCGCGGTGGACGATCAGATCGGCGTAGCGGCGGATCGGCGAGGTGAAATGCGCGTAGCTGCCGAGCGCGAGCCCGAAATGCCCCGCGTTGGCCGGGCCGTAATAGGCCTGCGTCTGGCTGCGCAAAATCGCCTGCATGATCTCGGGCAGCCGGTCGTCCTCCGAAAAGCCGTCGATCAGGCGGTTGAACACCGCAGGGGTAATCACCTGCCCCAGCGCGAAACTCTGTTCGAAGGTTTCGAGATAGTCTTTCAGGCTCACGAGCTTCTCGCGGCTCGGCGGTTCGTGGATGCGGTACATCACCGGCGACTTCTTCGCCTCGAGCGCCTTCGCCGCCGCGACGTTCGCCGCGATCATATAATCCTCGATCAGCCGCATCGAATCGAGCCGGTCGCGGACGCGAATCTCCGCAATCCCGCCCGCCTCATCGAGGATGACCTGCCGTTCGGGCAGGTCGAGATCGAGCGGTGCGCGCGAGGCGCGCGCCTTCGCCAGCAGCGCCCAGCACGCCCACAAATTCCGGAGCGTCGGGAGTACATCGGCATCCCATTCGTCACGCGGCGCGTCGGCGTCATAGGCGGCTTGCGCATGTTCATAGGCGATGTTCGCGCGCAGCCGGACGAGCGCCCGCGCGAAGCGCCATGACGTCACCTTGCCATGCTTGTCGATGACGAGATGGCACGCCATCGCGGCGCGGTCCTGCCCGGCTTTCAGCGAGCAAACGCCCGCCGAGAGCGTTTCCGGCAGCATCGGCACGACCTGATCGGGGAAATAGACGCTGTTGCCGCGCCGCCGCGCCTCGCGGTCGAGCGCCCCATCGGGGCGGACATAGTAGCTGACGTCGGCGATCGCGACGATCGCGCGGAAACCGCCCTTGTTGCCGGGGTCTTCGTCGGGGACGGCCCACACGGCGTCGTCATGGTCGCGGGCATCGATGGGGTCGATGGCGACGATCGGCAGGTCGCGCAGATCTTCGCGTCCGTCGGGGGTGAGCGGCAGCTTCGCCGCCTTCTCCGCCTCGGCGAGCGTTTCGCCGTCGAAGACGTGCGGAATCTCGTGCCGCGCGATCGCGATCATGCTCAGCGATTTGGGCGCGAAGGGATCGCCGATGCGGTCGACGACCTTTGCCTTGATCGCCGGACCACGCCCCGTCAGTTCGGCGCGCACCAGATCGCCGATGGCGGCGTCGCCCTTGTCGGCGACGGCGAAGTCATAGCGCGCGCGCTTGTCGGCGGGACGCAGCCAGATCATCGGCTTGCCGCCCGGGCCGACATCCTCGACGAGCAAGCCGATCACCATCTCGGCGCTCGCTGCCAAGCGTTTCATCGGATGCGCGACGTGGCCGCTGCCGTGCTCTTCGGTGCGCGCAAGAATGCGGTCGCCGACGCCGAGCGCGCCTTTCCGTCCCTGCTCCATCACGCGCAGCCGCGGCGCGGGGCCGGCGCCTTCCCAGCGATCGGGCACCGCCCAGAGGTTGCTGCCCTCGATCGCCGCGACGCGCAGCACGGTCACACGCGGCAGGCCGCCATGCTTGTGAAAGGCGCGGCCCGGCGCCAGATCGACGAGGCCTTCGTCGGTCATGTCCTTGAGCAGCGCCTTCAGCGCGATCTTGTCATTGCCGTGGAGCGCGAAATGCTTCGCGATCTCGCGCTTGCCGACGGGCTGATCGGACGCCGTGATGAAGTTGAGGATCTGCTCGCTGCTGGGCAAGCCGGGCGAATTATTCGAACGTTTTTTCATTAGCCGAAGCTATAAGCGCGCCAGCGGGCTTTACCAAGCGATAGCACGCCCTCTCCATCGTCAGCCGTAAGCGATCCAGCGGCCCGATGCGCCCGCCGCGAGCCACAGGAGCAGCGACGCCGCGGCCATCGCCTGCGCCGGGCGCGGCGCTCCATCCGTCCAGCCCGCAATACGCGCGCTCCATGCCCACCGAAAGGCGGCGGCGTTCGCCAGTGCCGCAGCGACGATGATCAATTTTCGTTCGAAAATGGCCGACCGCGCCAGTGCCGCGCCGTCGGCGGCGAACAGGATCGTGCCGCTGGCTACCATCAGGACCAGCCCGGCGATGGCAACGGGCGTCAGCGCGCGCGACAGCTCCGCGATCGGCAGCCTGCGCCACAGGCCGATGACCCGCAGATCGACGATGCCGATGCCGCCGACCAGCATGACGAGACCCAGCAGATGCAATGTATTGGCGACGGGATAGACCAGCGCCGACCCGCGCGACCATGGCCCGATGCCGACGGTATCGAGCCATGCCGCGGCGGCGGTCAGAAGGGGCTCCACGCGACCTTGCTCAGCGCAGCTCGACCGTCTTCTTGCCGATCATCACGCGCTCGATCCGCATTTCGGCGGTGCCGTCGCGGCGGAGATAGCCGGTCAGGCGAAAGCGTTTGCCGGGCTCGATCTCGGCGCGCGTCAGCCCGCGCGCTTCCATGCGGCCGACCGGCGCCAGGATGACGTCCCAGACCTTGCCCTTCCAGCGCATCTTCGCGCTGCCGTGCGGGTTTCCCCACGACAGTTCGGAGAAAGACGCGGTCAAGGTGACCGGTTTGGTTTCGTCATAGGACGACCAGCCATGATGGGCTGCGGCGGGAAGCGCGGCGAAGGCCAGCGTAGCCGCCGCGATCAACAGGGGAAATCGCATCGACAGTCTCCTTCGAGCCCCTCGGCGCGAAGGCTAAGGACCTATGCCCTTCCATGCAAGCGCGTCGCGGTTCAATAGGTCCGCCCGATCAGCACGCGCTCGACCGCCGGTTCGCCGGTGAAGAAGCAGGCGTCGTCCGCGGGGGCGGCGCCCAGCGGCGTGTTGCGCATCGTCAACTTGAGCGCCTTCAATTGCTCGACGATCTTGTCGAGCGTCGCCCCGCTCGGCCGTGACCATTGCACTTCGACCCAGCCGGCGAATTTGTCGTCGCCGGCGAAATGCGCCTTCAGGTCGGTGACGTCGCGGCGGATATTGGCGTGGAGCCGTTCCTTCGCTTCGGCATGGAGGCTCGTCTGGATGTCTTCGAGCGTCGCGACCGCGTCGGCGACGAAATCGCCCTTCGCGACGAACGCCGAGTTGAGCTTGCCGTCGTCCTTGTAGAGCCGGTCGCGGCGGATCACCGCGACATTGCCGCCCGCGACATCGCGCGGGCCAACCTCGACGATGATCGGGGCGCCCTTCTTGACCCAACCCCAACGTTTGGTCTGCGGCTTGTTCGCGCCGGTGTCGAACAGCACGCGGAGGGGCTCGCGGAAGGCGTCGAGCGTCTTGAGCCGGCTTTCGAGGTCGCGGCAATAATCGAGGACCGCGGTATCCTCGTCATTGTCGCGCAGCATCGGCACGATCACGATATGGTGCGGCGCGATGCGCGGCGGACAGCGCAGCCCGTCATCGTCGCCATGCGTCATAATAACGCCGCCGATCATGCGCGTCGACGTGCCCCAGCTCGTCGTGTGGCAGAGGCTGTGGCCGCCGTCCTTGTCCTGATAGCGGATGTTCGCCGCCTCGGCGAAACCGGTGCCGAGATAGTGCGAGGTGCCGGCCTGCAGCGCCTTGCCGTCCTGCATCATCGCCTCGATCGAATAGGTCGCGACGGCGCCCGGAAAACGCTCATTCTCGGGCTTCTCGCCGGCGATCACCGGCATTGCGAGGACATCCTCGGCAAAGGCGCGGTACATTTCGAGCGCCCGCAGCGTCTCGGCCATCGCGTCTTCGCGGGTTGCGTGCGCGGTATGGCCTTCCTGCCAAAGAAACTCACTGGTGCGCAGGAACATGCGCGTGCGCATTTCCCAGCGCACGACGTTGGCCCACTGGTTGACCTTCAGCGGCAGGTCGCGCCAGCTCTGCACCCAGCGGCTCATCGCCGAGCCGATCACCGTTTCGGACGTCGGGCGGACGATCAGCGGCTCTTCCAGCTTCGCCTCGGGATCGGGGACGAGCTTGCCCTTCCCATCCACAATCAGCCGGTGGTGGGTGACGACCGCCATTTCCTTTGCGAAACCATCGACATGGTCGGCCTCCTTTTCAAAGAAGCTCAAGGGAATGAAGAGCGGGAAATAGGCGTTCTGAACGCCGGCATCCTTGATCGCGGCGTCCATCACCGTCTGGATGCGTTCCCAGATGCCATAACCCCACGGCTTGATCACCATGCAGCCGCGCACCCCCGATTCCTCGGCGAGGTCGGCCTCGGCAATGACATCCTGATACCAGGCCGCGAAGTCGGCCTGGCGGGTTACGCTGAGCGCATGCTTGATCATCTGTCCTGTTTTCTGTGCTTTGGGGGCGGCGAGAGCGGCCCCGGTTATTTCTTGCTTGCGAGCTCGGCCTTGAGGTCGGCGATTTCGGCCTTCAGCGCGGCGATCTCGGCGTCTTTCGCCTTGCTTCCGCCGGCGCCTGGGATGAAGGCCCCGGCGGCCTGCTGGAACATCTCCATATTGCGGCGGGTGAGTTCGGCGAGCGGGTTCGCGCCGAGCGCGCCTTCGAATGCCGAACGGACATCCTGCTGGTTCTTGCGAAACGCGGTCATCGACGCTTCCAGATATTGCGGGACCATCGACTGCATCTTGTCGCCGTACATGCCGATCAGATGACGCAGAAAATTGACCGGCAACAAGGTTTCGCCGCGCGTTTCCTCATCCATGATGATTTGCGTGAGCACATTATGCGTGATGTCCTCGCCGCTTTTGGCATCGACGACGCGAAAATCGCGGCCGTCGCGGACCATCGTGCCCAGATCGTCGAGCGTGATATAGCAGCTGCGTTCGGTGTCGTAGAGGCGCCGGTTGGCGTATTTCTTGATCGTGACGACGTCATCTTCCGCCGCCCCCTTGGATTTCGCCATTTTTACCCGCGCTCCCTGCATCCCGGAACCATTGGCGACCGCGCCGCACCGGACAAGCCGCAGCATTAGCATCAAATTATGATGCGTCGCAACATGCGGCGCGAGGCGGCCAAGCGAGTCGGCAAGGATCAAAAGGCGCATCTTTCGGTTCGGCCAAGCGATGCCGACGGTGCCAGCCGCACCTCGTCCTGTACTGACAGGAGCAGCGTCCAAAACACGGGAAGGAAACTTAGTTTCGATTGTAGCGATAGATCTGCAATATTTCGCCGCACCAACCGCTTCCGGCGTTTTTTCCTGTCGCGCCAAGAAAATTTATTAACGTCGGTTTGTCTCCATCCGAAGAAGCGAGTGTTGCGCAAATATCACAGAAAACATGCCATAAATGGCGGGTGACATCAAATTGCCACGGAAGGCTTGTGCTCTGATTCTTTTTGCGTCTTCCTAGCGGCAATTCGTTCATCTTGTTTTTTGAACGGACAACCGGGGAGTTATCAATGACAAAGTCGCACCTGTTTCTGGGTGCTGCTGCCTTTGCAGTAGCCATATCCGTGAGCCAGCCCGTGCTGGCGCAGGACACGCCGCCATGCGCCGATACCGACAATAATGGGGTCTGTGACACCGATGAGGCATCGACACCCGCCAACGACGGCGATGCCATCATCGTGACGGGATCGCGAATTGCCCGCGCCAATTTCGACACCGTCGAGCCTTCGGTCGTCGTGTCGTCGGAGGATATCGAAGCCCGCGGGTTCGAAACGCTTGGTCAGGCGCTTAACGAGCAGCCATCCTTCGGTGTCCCGGGCTCGTCGCCCGTCGGCGGTCAGTCGGGCTTTGGCCAAGGGCAGAGCTTCGTCAACTTCCTGGGTCTCGGATCGCAGCGCACGCTCACGCTCGTCAACGGCCGCCGCTTCGTCGGTTCGAATACGGCCTCGATCTTCGGCCCGACCGGTGCGGGCAGTCAGGTCGATCTCAACGTCATCCCGACAAAGCTGGTCGAACGGGTCGAGACGATCGTCGTCGGCGGCGCCCCGATCTATGGTTCGGACGCGATTTCCGGTACGATCAACGTCGTCCTCAAGCAGGATTATGAAGGTTTCGAGCTTGACGGCCAATACGGCCTGACCACGCGTGGCGACGCCGCCAACTATCGCTTCCGCGCGCTCGCGGGTTATAATTTCGGCGACGGTCGCGGCAACGTGACCGTCTCGGCCGAATATAACAAGGGCGAGGGACTGACGGGCGTTGATCGTCCGGCGTTCGCCAGCGGCCTTTTCTTCCGCGACGCAAGCGATCCGACGAGCGGCTTCACGCAGGAACTTTATGCCGATCGCCGCCTGCCCGCGATCTCGGAAACCGGCTCGCCGATCGTCGGCCTCGCCGACTTTGGCCTCGACTTCAACTTTCCGGACTCTCAGGGGCCACTGTTCGGCCTGCCTGCGGGATTCAATGGCGCGGTGACGAACGGAGCCGGCGACCAATTGAAATTCGACGAAAACGGAAACTTGATCCCTATTGATTTCGGCACCTACGCCGGTCGCCCGGGTTCATTTGGCATCGATTTTGCCGGTGGCAATGGTTTCAGCCTCGTCCCGACGTCGAATCTGCTTTCGGAAACGCGCCGTTACAGCGGGATCATCACGACAAAGTATGAACTGTCGGATTCGATCCGCTTTTTCGGCGAGGCTTGGTATTCGAACAGCAAGGGCCGCAACCTGCGCGACCAGCCCGTGTATAATTCGGCCCTGTTCGACGCCGCGGGAACCCCCGATGGCAATATCATCGTCAGCGTCGATAACCCGTTTTTGTCGACGGCAGCGCGCGCCGCTATCATCGATTCGATCAACAATAACCCGTTTTCGGACCAGAATTTCCTGGGCGTGACCCAGGATTATTTCTATCTCGGCCGGGCCAACACCGACCTCGCGACCGGCAATTCGACCGGTGAGGTCGAAGTCATGCGCTTTGTCGCCGGTCTCGACGGATCGTTCGACGCACTCGCCGGCACCTGGAACTGGGAAGTCGTCGGCAATTACGGCCGGTCGAAAACTTCGGGCACGTCGCGCGAACTGGTGCAGCAGAATTTCGAGAATGCGGTCGATGCCGTCCTTGACGGCAATGGCAACATCGTGTGCCGTCCGGGCCATACGAATGCCTCGATCCAGACCGTCAACAGCACTTGCGCGCCGCTGAACCTGTTCGGCACGGGGCGCGTATCGCAGGAAGCACTGGACTATATCTCCGCAATCGCGCGTCCGGTATCGCTGAACAAGCAAAAGGTGTTCAGCGCATTGCTTTCGGGGCCGTTGTTCGCATTGCCTGGCGGCGATCTTTCGATCGCGGTTGGCTATGAACATCGCGAAGAAACGCAAGATTTCGACCCCGGCGCCTTTTTCCGCGGCGAACTTCAGGACGACGGCACCTATGCGTCCTATGGCCGCTCGGTCCCGATTCAGCCGGTGATTGGCAAGTTCAACACCGACGAACTCTCGGGCGAACTCCGTGCCGAACTGATCAGCCCGTCGACGGGCGCGTTCATCAATCTGCTCGAGCTCCAGGCGGCTGGCCGCTGGGTCGATCATTCGATCGCGGGCGGCGACTTCACCTGGACCGTAGGCGGCCGTGTGAAGCCGATCTCGGACATCACGATCCGCGGCAACTTCACGCGCTCGATCCGTGCGCCCGCCATTACCGAGGCGTTCAACCCGTCGAGCGACTTCTTCGGCTTCGCCACCGATCCGTGCGACCAATCGAACCTCGACAACGGACCTGATCCGGCAACGCGCGCGGCCAACTGCGCCGCGATCGGCCTGCCCGCGAATTTCAGCTCATTGTCGGACAGTCGTTCGTTCACCCAAGCCATCGCGGGCAATCCGTCGCTGAATAATGAAAAGGCGGACAGTTGGACCGTCGGCGTCGTTCTCGAACCCTCATTCATCCCGCGTTTCCGCGCGAGCGTCGACTATGTCGACATCAAGCTGAAGGATGTGATCAGCGAATTGTCGGGCAGTCAGGTTGTAGCAAACTGCTATGATTCGGCGGATTTCCCGG
This sequence comes from Sphingopyxis italica, assembly GCF_011926545.1. Lineage (GTDB taxonomy): Bacteria > Pseudomonadota > Alphaproteobacteria > Sphingomonadales > Sphingomonadaceae > Sphingopyxis > Sphingopyxis italica. The sequence continues at coordinate 339,618 of NZ_JAATIT010000002.1, forward strand.
CCAATGAGTTCTGCGATCGTATCACGCGCGATGCGTTCGACGGCGACGGTTCTGCAGACGACGGTCAGATCAGCTTCATCGAAACGGGCTACTTCAACTCGGCCCAGCTTCGCTACAAGGGTTATCTGGCGTCGATCGACTATCGCGTACCGACCGACTTCATCTCGACCGACTCCCAGATCGGGGTCAATCTTTCGTATCAGTATCTGGATGAACTCAGCACCCGCGCCGACGCCAACTCGGCGAAATCGCAAACCGATGGCAGCATCGGCTATTCGAAGCATAAGGGTGTGCTGACGCTCAATTACTCTGAACCGACCTTCAATTTGTTCACGCAATTGTCGTACATCGGCAAGGCACAGATCGATCCGCAGGCCGCGGAAGATTTCTATCCCGATGGTCTTAACGACATCCCCAGCGTGATCTTCGTCAATATGGGCGTCCGCTTCGACGTCGATGAACGGTTCGAGCTCCAGCTGAACGTCGACAACGTCTTCGACAAACAGCCCCCCTACCCCTATCCGGCGTCGGGCGGCACGATCACCTATTTCCGTGGTCTTCTCGGGCGCTACGTGCGTGCGGGAGCGACCGTGAAATTCTGATAATGATATGAATCTGCGAAGAAGGCCTCCCCGATCATATCGGGGGGGCCTTTTTCTGTCGGGCGATCGCTCTTGCGAACCGGCGGCTTGATCTAATCGGGGCGAGCCCAACGGCGCTCAAACCGCGCACCCAGCCCCGTCAGCAGTTCATATTGCGACAAGCCGCTGCGCGCCGAAGTCGAGGGCAGGTCATAGCCGAGCGCGAGCCAGTCGCCTTCCTCAAGTCCGCCGACATCGCTGGCGTCGAAAGCGGTCAGGTCCATCGACACGCGGCCGATCAGCGGTAGCGAGCCTGCTTCCCAAGTGGCGCGACCCGATCCGGAATGGCAGCGCAGATAGCCGTCGGCATAGCCCAGGTTCGCGATCGCGATCCGGCTGTCGCGCGGCGCGGTCCAGGTCGCGCCGTAACCGACCGTTTCGCCATGCCGCACCTCCCGCACCTGCAACACGCGCGCCTCTGGAAAGGCGACCTGCCGGATATGTCCCTCGGCTTCGCTCCGCGGCGTCCCGCCATAGAGCGCGATGCCCGGGCGGGTCAGATCGAACGCATAATCGGCGCCGAGGCAGATGCCTGCGCTGTTCGCCAGACTGTAACGCCGGGCGGGGATCGCCCGCCGGATGTCGCGGAACGCCGCCAGTTGGCGCGCATTTTGTTCGCTGTCCTCGTCGGCCGAGGCGAGATGACTGAGCAGGGTTTCGACGGTCAGGCCATCGAGAGCGCCGCCGGTCGCTTCCTCGACATGAAGCCCGAGGCGGTTCATCCCGGTATCGATCATCACATCGCACGGGCGCCCCTCGCCCGCATCGCGCCAGCGCGCGATCTGCACGAGGCTGCTGAGCACGGGCCGCGCGGCAAGCGTGCGCGCGGCGACCATGTCGCTCGCGCCGACGCCGTGGAGGACCGAGAGTGATACCCCCCGCGGCAAGGGCATCAGCGCGGCGGCTTCGGCCCAGGTCGCGACGAAAAAGTCGCGGCACCCCGCAGCGGCCAGGTGCCGCATCACCTCGCGCGCGCCGAGACCATAGGCGTCGGCCTTGATCGCCGCGCCGCACGCCGCCGAGCCGCTCTGCTTGGCCAGCCAGCGCCAGTTGGCGACGAGGGCCTCGGAAGACAGGCGAAGACGGAGCGGCGACGGAATGGCGATCATTCCCCTGCCCCTATACGGCTTGGCTGGCCCCGCCAATGGGGTGATCAGACGGCGGGCTTGTCCCATTGCCCTTCGACCGGATCCTTCAGCATGAACGCGGTAACGAGGAAAGCGACGAGGACGACGCCCCAGGTATACCAGAGCCCGGCATAGGCGTTGCCGGTCTTTGCGATGATGAAGCTTGCGATCAGCGGCAGGAATCCCCCGAAATAGCCGGTGCCGAGGTGATAGGGGATCGACAGCGAAGAATAGCGGACGTGCGGCGGGAACATTTCGGACAGCAGCGCGGCGACCGGGCCATAGGTGAAACCCGATAGCGCGCTGAGGCCGAGCAGCGCGAGGAAGATCACGGCGATGCTTCCCATGCTCGGTATTTGCTTTTCGAAGCTGTAGCCCATTGCTTCGAGCGCGGGTTTGAGAACCGCCGGATCTTCACCAGCGACTTCGCGGCCGCCGACCGTTACAATGACGCTGTCAAAACCTGCGGGGACGTTGAAGACCTGATAGGGCACCCCAAGCTTGGTGAGCTCGCCAAGCGTCTTGCCGCACGCGGTCTCCTGCTTCTGCGCGAAAGGATCGAAGCTGCATTTCGATCCTTGGACGACGATCGGCGCCCGTTCGGCCGCAGCGGTCAACGCGGGATTGCCGACGCTGCCCATCCACCAGAAGAACGGGAAGAGCAGCACCAATGTCACGCCATAGCCCCAGACGATCGGTTTCTTGCGGCCGATCCGGTCGGACAGGCGCCCCGCCCAGATAAAGAAGACCATGCCGACCGCCGCGGCCAGGCCGACGATGATCTCGGCGGCGGTGTCCTCGACCTTCATCGGTCCTTTGAGGAACGACAGGCCCGAGAACATCGCGGTGTACCAGATCACCGTCAGGCCCGCCGCGATGCCGAACAGCGCGATGAAGATGCGGCGCCGATTGCCGGGATAAGTAAAGCTTTCCTTGAGCGGGTTCTTCGCCAGTTCGCCCTCGGCCTTCATCGCCTGGAACACCGGGCTCTCGGAGAGTTTGAGGCGCATCCACAGCGAAATGGCGAGCAGGATCAGCGACAGCAGGAAAGGCACGCGCCAGCCCCAGCTTTCCCACACCGCGTCGGGCATCAGCGCCTTGCACCCGAGCACGACGATCAGGCTGAGCACGAAACCGCCGACGACGCTCGCCTGGATGAAACTGGTATAGAAGCCGCGCTTCCCGGGCGGCGAATGTTCGGCGACATAGATGGCGGCGCCGCCATATTCGCCGCCAAGCGCGAGGCCCTGCAGCACGCGGAGCAGAATGACGATGATCGGCGCGGCAATGCCGATGCTCGCCGCCGACGGGATCATGCCGACCCCCGCGGTCGCGATTCCCATCAGCGTGACGGTGACGAGGAAGGTATATTTGCGCCCCAGCCGGTCGCCGAGAAAGCCGAACAGCACCGCCCCGAGGGGCCGGAAACCGAAACCGACCGCGAACCCCGCCCAGACAAGCAGGATTTCAAGCGTCGCATTGTCGCTGGGAAAAAATGCCTTGCCGATGATCGCCGCGAGCGTGCCGTAGATGAAGAAATCATACCATTCGAACACCGTGCCCGCCGACGAGGCGGCGATGACCATGCGAATGTCTTTCGCGCTCGGCTGATAGACCGCGCCATGGTCGGCGACGGCGGCTGCGTCGGTCATAGTCTCTCCCCTGCCCCTATCGGGCTTGTCGCCATCTCTAGCGGTCGGCGAACGGCGCGCAAGCCTTCTTGGCGTAGCGTCATTCCGGTGGCAGGATGCCGCGATGCAATTCATCGACCTATCGATCCCGATCACCAACGACGTCGTGTCCGACCCGCCGGTGATGCGCCCCAACATCACCTATATGACCCATGAGAATACATGGGAGCAGATCGCGATGTTCTTCCCGGGGCTGACGCGCGAGGATCTGCCCGACGGTGAAGGCTGGGCGGTCGAGATGCTGTCGCTCAGCACGCACAACGGCACCCATATGGACGCGCCGTGGCACTATCATTCGACCACCGACAGCGGCGCCTCGCCCGCCCCGTCGATCGACGAAGCGCCGCTCGACCTCTTCTTTTGTCCCGGGGTGAAGCTCGACTTTTCGGATCGCCCGCACGGCCATGTGGTGAGCGGCGCCGAGGTCGAAGCCGAGCTCGCGCGCATCGGCCACGATCTCCAGCCGCTCGACATCGTGCTGGTCCAGTCGGGCGCGATTTACGGCACCGAAAACTTCACCGATCAGGGCTGCGGCATGGGCGCCGAGGCGACGCTCTACCTGACGGAACGCGGCGTGCAGGTCGTCGGGACCGACGCGTGGAGCTGGGACGCGCCGTTCAGTCACACCGCGAAGCGCTGGGCCGAAACGCGCGATCCGTCGATCATCTGGGAGGGGCACAAGGCGGGGAGGATCCGGCCCTATTACCAGATCGAGAAGCTGACCAACCTCGCGGCGATCCCGGCGAAGGGCTTCACCTTCAGCTGCTTCCCGGTGAAGATCGAGCGCGCGAGCGCCGGGTGGATCAGGGCGGTGGCGCTGGTGGGCGATTGAGCTGAGCGATCGAGTGGCGGTTTTCGATCGGAAACCAGCCGTCGCCCACCTTCTACTTCGTCATCCCCGCGCAAGCGGGGACCCAGAGCGTGCGTAGGCTGATCCCAGACTGGGTTCCCGCTTTCGCGGGAATGACGAGGGTGGATAGGAACGTCCGCTCCCCACCCCAAAACGGTCATACTCCGCTAGAACAATCGCGAGCCGTTCGGCACTGCGCGATCGGGTGCGAACAGGATCACCGCACCCTCCTCATCGGCGAAACCCAGCGTCAGCACCTCGGACATGAATTTGCCGATCTGGCGCGGCGGGAAATTGACGACCGCGGCGACCTGTCGGCCCGCGAGGTCCTCGATGGCATAGCGGTCGACGATCTGCGCGCTGCTCTTCTTCACGCCGATCGCGGGGCCGAAGTCGATCTTCAGCTTGAACGCGGGCTTGCGTGCTTCGGGAAAGGGCTCGGCCTCGACGATCGTGCCGATGCGGATGTCGACGCGGAGGAAATCGTCGAAGGTGATCGGGGCGGCGGCGGGCGCGTCGTTGTCGTGATTGAGGTGCATTCAACAAACTCCGTTCGCCCTGAGCCTGTCGAAGGGCCGTGCTTTCTTCGGTGCAGTAGAAGGAAGGACGGTGCTTCGACAAGCTCGGCACGAACGGATTTTGAGGATCATTCCATTTCGAGGATCACCGCATCGACCGCGAGGCTGTCGCCCTGCGCCGCGTTGACGGTCTTCACCACGCCCGTTTTCTCGGCGCGCAGGATATTCTCCATCTTCATCGCCTCGACCGTCGCGAGCGGCTGGCCCGCCTCGACCTTGTCGCCTTCGCCGACGTGCAGCGCGACGAGCAGGCCCGGCATCGGGCAGATGAGGAATTTCGAGAGGTCGGGCGGAATCTTTTCGATCATATGCTGAGTGAGCGGCGCGATATGCCACGGCAGCACGCGCACGTCATGGATGCGTCCGCGCGTCGTCATGCGCCAGCCGGTGCGCGTCTTCGCGACCTTCACCGCGAGTTCTGTCTCGTCGATCTCGGCCACCACCAGCCGATCGCCCGGCGTATATTCGAGCGCGATGTCGATCCGGTCGCCCTCGACCTTGATATGCTTCTCGCCGATCTTGACCTTATGCGGAGTGCCGTCGATCGACACCTGCCATTTGGCCGGGGGTTCGAGCCGATCGCCGAGCTGGCCGTCGGTGCGGCGCGCGCGGTCGGTCTCGGCGCTCGCCATGAAGCCCGCGATCGCCGCGAGCGCGCGGACGATATGATCGCCGGTCTCGGCGCCGTGGAAGCCCTCGGGATATTCCTCGGCGATGAAGCCCGTCGTCAGTTCGCCTGAACGGAAACGCGGGTGCTGCATGATAGCCGACACGAAATCGATATTGTGGCCGAGGCCTTCAATTTCGAAGCGGTCGAGCGCCGCGATCTGCAGGTCGGCGGCTTCGTCACGCGTTTCGCCCCAAGTCACCAGCTTGGCGATCATCGGGTCGTAGAAGATCGACACCTCGCCGCCCTCCTCGACCCCCGCATCGACCCGCACGCCGTCGACGCCGCGCTCGTCGCCTTCCCATGCCGGCACGGGGGTGCGGTAGCGCACGAGGCGCCCGGTCGAAGGCAGGAAACCGCGATACGGATCTTCGGCATAGACGCGGTTCTCGATCGCCCAGCCGTCGATCTTGATGTCGTCCTGCGTCATCTCGAGCTTCTCGCCCGCGGCGACGCGGATCATCTGCTCGACGAGGTCGATGCCGGTGATCGCTTCGGTCACCGGATGCTCGACCTGCAGCCGCGTGTTCATTTCGAGGAAGTAGAAGCTCTCGCCCGTCGGGTCGGCGCCCGACACGATCAATTCGACCGTGCCCGCGCTATAATATCCGACCGCCTTGGACAGCGCGACGCACTGCTCGCCCATGGCCTTGCGCATCTTTTCGGTGACGAAGGGCGACGGTGCCTCTTCGACCACCTTCTGATGGCGGCGCTGGATGCTGCATTCGCGCTCGTTGAGGTAGAGGACATTGCCGTGCTGGTCGCCGAGGATCTGGATTTCGATGTGGCGCGGGTTGAGGATGAATTTCTCGATGAAGACGCGGTCGTCACCGAAGCTGTTGAGCCCTTCGCGCTTGGTCGCCTCGAAGCCTTCGCGCACGTCCTTTTCGTCATAGGCAAGACGCATGCCCTTGCCGCCGCCGCCAGCCGACGCTTTCATCATCACCGGATAGCCGATCTCGTTCGAGATGCGCACGGCATGTTCGGTATCTTCGATTTCGCCGACGAAGCCGGGGACGACGTTGACGCCAGCTTCCTTCGCGAGCTTCTTCGATTCAATCTTGTCGCCCATCGCGGCGATCGCGTTCACCGGCGGGCCGATGAAGGCGATATTTTCCTTGGCGAGCGCCTCGGCGAAGCTGGTGCGCTCGGACAGGAAGCCATAACCCGGATGCACCGCCTCGGCGCCGGTCGCCTTGCACGCCGCGATGATCTTGTCGGCGATCAGATAGGATTCGGATGCTGGCGACGGCCCGATATGCACCGCCTCGTCGGCCATCTGGACAAAGGGCGCGCGCGCGTCGGCGTCCGAATAGACGGCGACGGTCGCGATCCCCATGCGGCGCGCGGTCTTGATGACGCGGCAGGCGATTTCGCCGCGATTGGCGATCAGGATTTTTTTGAACATCAGTGATCCAGCTTCTTCCAATAACGTCTGGCGTAGAGCGAGAAACTCAGCACCGAAACGGCAATTATTGCAGCTTTCCAAGGCCAGAAAGAAACCTTGCCCGGCGCCTCATCGCTGCCCCAACTTACGAAAAAATAGACTATTCCCGTCAGCACGACCCACACCGCGAATCCCGCGACGATGTTGGCGAGAACGTCGAACAATTTCACTCCGCCGCCTCCATCCGCATCGGTTCCTCACTCTCCATCGGGCGCAGCCCCAGCTTCGCGAACAGCGCCGCGTCGGCATTGTCGCCGCGGTTGCCGGTGGTGAGCAGTTTGTCGCCGGTGAAGATGCTGTTCGCGCCCGCCATGAAGCAGAGCGCCTGCGTCGCTTCCGACATGCTCTCGCGGCCTGCCGACAGGCGCACCATCGATTTCGGCATCGTAATGCGCGCGACCGCGATGGTGCGGACGAATTCGATATCGTCGATTTTCGCGAGCGGTGTGTCCGCCAGCATGTCGCCAAGGACGGTGCCCTTCACCGGCACCAATGCGTTGACCGGCACGCTTTCGGGATGGCGTTCGAGGGTCGCGAGCGCATGAATGAAGCCGACGCGGTCGGTGCGGGTCTCGCCCAGCCCGACGATCCCGCCCGAGCAGACGTTGATCCCGGCACCCCGGACTTCATCGAGCGTGTCGAGCCGGTCCTGAAAGGTGCGGGTGGAGATGATATTTTCGTAATTCTCAGGGCTCGTGTCGATGTTGTGGTTGTAATAATCGAGCCCCGCGACCGCCAGCGTCTGCGCCTGTTCCTTCGTCAGCATCCCCAGCGTCATGCAGGTTTCCATGCCCATCTGGCGCACGCCCTCGATCATCTCGACGATCGCGGGCATGTCGCGCTCCTTGGGGTTGCGCCAGGCGGCGCCCATGCAGAAACGCTTCGATCCCGAATCCTTCGCCTGCGCCGCCGCCTGCAACACCGCGCGGACGTCCATCAGCTTGGTCGCCTTCAATCCGCTGTCGGCGCTTTTCGACTGCGAGCAATAGCCGCAATCCTCGACGCAGCCGCCGGTCTTGATACTGAGCAAGGTGCAAAGCTGGACCTCGCCGCGTGCATGATGGCGGCGATGGACGCCCTGCGCCTCCCACATCAGTTCGTCGAACGGCAGGTCGAACAGTTCGGCGATTTCTTCGCGCGTCCAGTCGGTGCGGGTGTCGGTGATCATGCAGCATCCTCCAAAGGGGGCATGTTGTGGCCGAGAAGGCGCAGCACATCGGCCGCGCATTCGACGACGTTGGAGCCGGGGCCATAGATGCCCTGCACCCCCGCGTCGCGGAGATATTGATAGTCCTGCGGCGGGATGACCCCGCCCGCGATCACCTTGATGTCGCCGCGCCCCGCCTCCTTCAATTTACCGATCAGTTCGGGGATCAGCGTCTTGTGCCCCGCGGCGAGGCTCGACGCGCCGACGACGTCGACGCCGCTGTCGAGCGCGAGCACGACCGTTTCCTCGGGGGTCTGGAACAGCGGCCCCGACACGACATCGAAGCCCATGTCGCCGAAGGCCGAGGCGATGACATTCGCCCCGCGATCATGTCCGTCCTGCCCCATTTTGGCGACCAGCAGTTTGGGTTTACGCCCCATGCGGCGTTCGACCGCCTTTACGCCGTCGAGCACCTGCTGCCAGCGATCGTCGCCTTCATAGGGTGCGGCATAGACGCCCTTCACCGGGGTCGGCTGGGTGCCGTAACGCTCGAAGCTTTCCTCCATCGCCGACGAAATCTCGCCGAGCGTCGCGCGGGCGCGCGCGGCATCGACAGCGAGCGCGAGCAGGTTGTTCTCGATGCTCGAACGCCCCGCCGCGCCGTCGCGCAGCGCCTTGAGCGCGGCGGCGCATGCCGCCTCGTCGCGGCTCGCCTTGATGCGGTTGATCCGTGCGATCTGACCCTCGCGCACCTTGGCATTGTCGACCTCGAGCGTTTCGAGAAGATCCTCATCTTGTCTGCGATATTTGTTCACCCCGACGATGACATCGTCGCCGCGGTCGACGCGCGCCTGCCGCGCCGCGGCGGCGGTCTCGATCATCGCCTTGGGCCAGCCAGCCGCCACAGCCTTCGCCATGCCGCCTTCCTTCTCGACGCGCTCGATGATCTCCCACGCCTTGTCGACGAGTTCCTGCGTCAGCGCCTCGACATAATAGGAGCCGCCGAGCGGATCGACGACCTTGGTCATCCCGGTTTCTTCTTGGATGACAATCTGGGTGTTGCGCGCGATGCGCGCCGAGAAGTCGGTCGGCAGCGCGATCGCCTCGTCGAGCGCGTTGGTGTGCAGGCTCTGCGTGCCGCCGAGCATCGCGGCCATCGCCTCGATCGTCGTGCGCATGACATTGTTGTACGGGTCCTGCTCGGTCAGCGACACGCCCGACGTCTGACAATGGGTGCGCAGCATCTTCGACCGCTCGTCCTTGGCGCCGAGGTTGGTCATCACGCGGTGCCACAGCACGCGCGCGGCGCGGAGCTTCGCGATCTCCATGAAGAAGTTCATGCCGATCGCGAAAAAGAAGGACAGGCGCCCCGCGAACTTGTCGATGTCGAGGCCCGACGCGACGCCATAGCGCACATATTCGGCGCCGTCGGCGATGGTGAACGCCAGCTCCTGCACCTGCGTCGCGCCGGCTTCCTGCATATGATAGCCGGAGATCGAGATGCTGTTGAACTTGGGCATCTCGCGGCTCGTGTAGCCGAAGATATCCGAGATGATCCGCATGCTCGGTTCGGGCGGGTAGATATAGGTGTTGCGGACCATGAACTCCTTGAGGATGTCGTTCTGGATCGTCCCGTCGAGCAGCTTGCGGTCGACCCCCTGCTCCTCGCCCGCAACGATGAAGAAGGCGAGGATCGGGATCACCGCGCCGTTCATCGTCATCGAAACCGACATCTGGTCGAGCGGGATGCCGTCGAACAGGATCTTCATATCCTCGACGCTGTCGATCGCGACGCCTGCCTTGCCGACGTCGCCGACGACGCGCGGATGGTCGCTGTCATAACCGCGATGGGTGGCGAGGTCGAAGGCGACGCTCAGGCCCTTTTGACCCGCTGCAAGGTTGCGGCGATAGAAAGCGTTCGATTCCTCGGCGGTCGAAAAGCCAGCGTACTGCCGGATCGTCCACGGCCGCCCTGCGTACATCGACGCGCGCACGCCGCGGGTGAAGGGCGCGAAACCGGGGAGGCCCGGGTCGGTCGCGACATCCTCGGCGGTGTAGAGCGGCTTGACCGCGATCCCCTCGGGCGTGTGCCAGGTCAGGTCCTTGCCCTTCACTTCCTTGTCGGCGGCGGCGGTCCATTGGTCGATGGTCGGCTTGTCGGTCATATGCAGTCTCAATCTCGTTTTCTTTACTCGTCACCCTGAACTTGTTTCAGGGTCCATGGCCTGCCTTCTCGGTCTGCACCGCGCTGATGGCGAGGTCCGGCCATGGATGCTGAAACAAGTTCAGCATGACGAAGGGATAAAGGTTAGTGCGCCGCCTTCGGCGTCTCCATAATCTCGGTCAGCACCCCGCCCATATCCTTGGGGTGGAGGAAGAAAATCAGCGTCCCATGCGCTCCGATGCGGGGTTCGCCGAGCACGCGCTTGCCCATCGCCTCGAAATCGGCCTTGGCGGCGTGGATATCGGGAACTTCGTAGCACATGTGATGCTGCCCTCCTGCGGGGTTCTTCTCGAGAAACCCCGCGATCGAGGTGTTGCCGGGCAGCGGCTCGACCAGCTCAATCTGCGTGCCCGTAAGCGCGCCGTCGGCACCGGGCGTATCGACGAAGCACACTTTCACGCCCTGTTCGGGCAGGTCGAAAGGATCGTGGATTTTCGTCGCGCCCATGACGTCGCGATAAAAGACGATGCTGTCGGCGATCGACGGCGTGGCGACGCCGATGTGGTTGAGGCGGCCTAGTTTCATCCTACAAACCCCATTCATGCCAGTTGTCGGCCACGAGGGTCAGAAGCCCCCAACTCACGGCCAATCCAATACTGTGAAAAATTCGGCTCCCAAAATCGGCGAAAGCCTCTCGCTGCAGGTCATTATATAGATCTCGATAACCCGGTTCGTCGGCTGTCGTTAGCCATCCGTCCCGTGCAAGCCCTTCGCCCTGCGCCAGAGCCAATCGCAACTCTTGGCGACGCCGCCAATAGCGGAGAGAATTAAACCCGAGGAGACCCACGATCAGCAAAAAGCCGAGCAACTTATAGTGGAATATTGTCATGCTTTTTCCACGGATTCTCCAGCTGCTTGTTCCGCAGCTTCCTTAGCCCCAGCGCGATCCGTTTCCGCGTATTATGCGGGTGGATTACCTCGTCGATATACCCCCGCGACGCTGCCACGAACGGGTTGGCAAATCGGTCCTCATATTCCTTCGTCCGCTGCGCGATCTTCTCCGGGTCGCCGATGTCGCTCCTGAAGATGATCTCGACCGCACCCTTCGCGCCCATCACCGCGATCTCGGCGGTCGGCCAAGCATAGTTGAGGTCGCCGCGGAGGTGCTTCGACGCCATCACGTCGTATGCGCCGCCATAGGCCTTGCGCGTGATCACCGTGATTTTGGGCACCGTCGCCTCGGCGTAAGCGAAGAGCAGTTTCGCGCCATGCTTGATGATGCCGTTATATTCCTGCGCGGTGCCGGGCAGGAAGCCCGGGACGTCGACGAAGGTGATGATCGGGATTTCGAACGCGTCGCAGAAGCGCACGAAGCGCGCCGCCTTCTTCGACGAGTTGATGTCGAGCACGCCCGCGAGCACCAGCGGCTGGTTCGCGACGATGCCGATCGTCCGCCCCTCGATGCGCCCGAAGCCGCAGATGATATTGCCCGCGTGCGCCGGCTGGACCTCGAAGAAATCGCCTTCGTCGACCGTTTTGCGGATCAACTCGTGCATGTCATAGGGCTGGTTCGCGTTGGGCGGGATCAGCGTGTCGAGGCTCATATCGGCGCGATCATAGGGATCGCTCGTCGGGCGAACCGGAACGCCGCTGCGGTTGTTTTCGGGCAAATAGTCGAAGAAATCGCGCGCCGCGAGCAGCGCCTCAATGTCATTCTCGAATGCCAGATCGGCGACCGAGCTTTTCGTCGTGTGGGTGATCGCGCCGCCAAGTTCCTCCTGCGTCACCACTTCGTTCGTCACCGTTTTCACGACGTCGGGGCCCGTAACGAACATGTACGAGCTATCTTTCACCATGAAAATAAAGTCGGTCATCGCAGGAGAATAGACGGCACCGCCCGCGCACGGCCCCATGATCAGGCTGATCTGCGGCACCACGCCGCTCGCCAGCACATTGCGCTGGAACACGTCGGCATAGCCGCCAAGGCTGGCGACACCCTCCTGAATGCGCGCGCCGCCGCTGTCGTTGAGGCCGATGACCGGCGCCCCGACCTTCATCGCATTTTCCATCACCTTGCAGATCTTCTCGGCATGGCGCTTCGACAGCGAGCCGCCGAACACGGTGAAATCCTGGCTGAAGACATAGACGAGGCGGCCGTTGATCGTCCCCGATCCGGTGACGACACCGTCGCCGGGGATCTTCTGCTTCTCCATCCCAAAATCGACGCAATCATGTTCGACATAGGTGTCGAGTTCCTCGAACGAGCCTTCGTCGAGCAGCACGTCGAGCCGTTCGCGCGCGGTCAGCTTGCCTTTGGCATGCTGCGCGTCGATGCGCTTCTGCCCGCCCCCCAGCGCGGCGGCGGCGCGGCGGCGTTCCATTTCGGCGATATTGGCGGACATAAGGCTCTCCGGTTGATCTGGAAGCTGCCGTCTGCCTTCGCTCGCGCCGCGATGCAAATGTGAATTTGCAAAATTGCAAAGTATGAATTTGCAAATTAAAGATATCGGCGATGTCCCGCCAACGCATCTTCGCCGGCAACCGGCTCAAGCAACTCCGGACCGACCGCGCCATCAAGCAGGCCGAGTTCGCCGCGCATCTCGGTATCTCCACCTCCTATCTCAGCCAGATCGAACATGACGACCGCCCGCTTACCCCCGCGCTGCTCGACCGTCTGCAGCGCCTGTTCCCGCTCGAATGGGAGGAAGTCGCCGCCGAGGCGGGCGACCGCCGCGCCGGCGCGCTGCGCGAAGCCGCGGCCGACCCGCTCTTCGCGGCGTCGCCGCTGCCCCCCGAGCAGCTCGAACGCGCCGCGCTCCAGCAACCGCAGCTCGCCGACCAGTTCGTCGCGCTCCATGCCGCCTATCGCCGCGCGGGGCAGCGGCTGCAGATCATCGACGAGGCGCTGACCGGCGGCACCGCCGAAGGCAGCCGCCTGCCGTGGGAAGAGGTGCGCGACTGGTTTCACGACGCCGGCAATTATGTCGACAGCATCGATCGCGCGGCGGAAGCGCTCGCCGGGCAATTGCGCGGCAAGGAGCCCTCGCCCGCGATCGAGACGATCGAACGGCGGCTGCGCGATGCGCTCGGCATTTCAATCGTCTATAGCCAGACGCAGGCGCTGCGCGATTTCGACGCAACGATGCGCCATCTGGTGATCGATCCGTCGCAGCCCGCCGAAAGCCGGCGCTTCCAGCTTGCGCACCAGCTCGCCGCACTCGCGCTCGCGGGAGAGATCGCGGCGGTCGTCGAAGCATCGCCGTTGCGCACCCCGGCGGCGCGCCAGCTGCTCCATGTCGGCCTCGCCAATTATGCCGCGGGCGCGGTGCTGATGCCCTACGCCCCCTTCCGCGCCAGCGCGCGCGCGGTTCGCCACGACATCGACCGGCTGCGGATGCAATATGGGGTCAGCTTCGAGCAGGCGTGCCACCGCCTCTCGACCCTCCAGCGGCCCGGCGCGCGCGGCATTCCGATGTTCTTCTGCCGCGTCGACATGGCGGGTAATATCACCAAGCGGCACAGCGCGACGCGGCTGCAATTCGCTCGCTTCGGTGGCGCCTGCCCGTTGTGGATCGTCCACGAGGCCGCGGCGATCCCCGACCGCATCCTGTTCCAGCTTGCCGAAACCCCCGACGGACTGCGCTATGTGTCGATGGCGAAGGGGCTGGTGAAGCCGTCGGGAAGCTATGCGCGAAGCCCGCGCCGCTACGCCGTCGCGCTCGGCTGCGAGGCGCAATATGCCGGTGATTTCGTTTATGCCGACGGCGTCGATGTCGCCGCGCCGCAAGCCGCTACCCGCATCGGCCTGTCGTGCCGCATCTGTCCGCGCGACGACTGCGACCAGCGCGCCTTCCCGCCGAGCGACCGGCCTATATTGGTCGATCCCGACCGGCGCGATGTGGTGCCGTATCGAATCGGATAATTCGAACCTCTAAACCCGCTCGTGTCGAGCAACGTCGAGACACCCGCAGCGTAGCGCCAAGCGGAAGGGCATCTCGACTTCGCTCGATGCGAACGGAATCCTATTTTGGTTTAGGCTACTTCAGCAGCACGAGTTCCTCGGCCATGCTCGGGTGCAGCGCGACCGTCGCATCGAAATCGGCCTTGGTCAGCCCCGCCTTCACCGCGACCGCCGCCGCCTGAAGGATCTCGGGTGCGTCGGGTCCGATCATGTGCAGTCCCACGACCTGATCGGTCGCGGCGTTGACGATCATCTTGTAGAGCGCGCGCTCGTTACGGCCCGCGAGGACATTCTTCATCGCGCGAAAATCGCTAGTATAGACGCGGATCGAGCCGAGCTTGTTGCGGGCCTCGGCCTCGGTCATCCCGACCGCGCCGATCGGCGGATGGCTGAACACCGCGCTCGGAACATTCGCATAATCGACGAGCGTCGGCTTGTCGCCGAACACGGAGTCGGCAAACGCCTGCCCCTCGCGGATCGCCACCGGAGTCAGCTGGATCCGGTCTGTGACGTCGCCGACCGCGAAGATGCTCGGCGCCGATGACTGATTCCGCTCGTCGACCTTGATCGCGCCCTTGTCGTCGAGCTCGACCCCGGCCTCTTCGAGCCCCAGGCCCTTGGTGTTCGGGGTGCGCCCGGTCGCCATCAGCACGGCGTCGGCCTCGATCGCATCGCAACCCTCGAGATGGACGGTGAGCGTTCCGTCATCCTTCTTCTCGATCGACTGGAAGGGCGCGTTGAACTTGAAATCGATGCCCTTGGTCATCGAAATCTGGAGCAGCCGGTCGCGGATCTGCTCGTCATAGCCGCGCAGGATCGTGTCGCCGCGGTTGACGATCGTCACCTTGCTCCCGAATTCGTTAAAGATGCCCGCGAATTCATTGGCGATATAGCCGCCGCCCGCGATGACGATGCGCTTCGGTAGCGTTTCGAGGTGAAAGACCTCGTTCGAGGTGATCGCATGTTCGCTGCCCGGGAACTCGGGGACGTGCGGCCAGCCGCCGGTGGCGATCAGGATGCGCTCGGCGGTGACTTCGGTCCCGTCGGCGAGGCGCACTTTCTGCGGGCCGACGACGGTCGCGCGCGTCTTGAGCACGGTGACCTTGTGGTTGTCGAGCGTCTGGCCATAGAGGCCTTCGAGCCGGTCGACCTCGGCCAGCACATTGTCGCGCAGCACCGGCCAGTCGAACTTGCAGTCGGGCACGTCCCAGCCGAACTTGCGCGCGTCGTGGATATCCTCGGCGAAATGCGCGCCGTAAACGAGCAATTTCTTGGGCACGCAGCCGCGGATGACGCAGGTGCCGCCGACCCGATACTCTTCTGCTACGGCGACACGCGCGCCGTGCGACGCTGCGATGCGCGAGGCGCGGACGCCGCCCGAACCGGCGCCGATGACGAAGAGATCATAGTCGAAATCGCTCATGGATAACCCCTGAATTGGACAGGCGGGCATTCGCGCCCGGCGCCTATGTGGTTACACCGGCGCGGCTTGCCAATCGAAATTTGCGTTCAGGCTCAGCGGCGCAGTTTCAGCTACAGGGCGCTCAGTCGCCGAGCGCCGCCTGCATCAGCGCCTGCGTCGCCGCGTCGAACGCGACCGTGCCTTCGGCGAGGCCCTTCGCCATTTCCTTGCCCAGCTCGACCCCGAACTGGTCGAACGGGTTGATGCCGAGCAGCACGGCATTGGCGAAGACGCGATGCTCGTAGAAAGCGATCAGCGCGCCGAGGCCGCGCGGCGTGACCTGATCGAGCAGGATCGTCGTCGAGGGGCGGTTCCCCGGATAGCCCCGCGCGCCGTCCTCGCTTGCGCGGCCCGTCATCAGCGCGGCGCCCTGCGCGATGCAATTGGCGACGAGTGTTTCGTGATGCGCCTCGTCGAGCAGGTGGTCGGGTTCGCGCACGACGACGAACTCGACCGGGGTCAGGTGCGTGCCCTGATGAAGCAGCTGGAACACCGCATGCTGCGCGTCGGTGCCGACGCCGCCCCAGGTGATCGGCGCGGTCTGCTGCGTCAGAGCCTCGCCGGTGACGGTCACCGACTTGCCGTTCGATTCCATTTCGAGCTGTTGCAGATAGTCGGGAAGCAGGCGCAGCCGTTCGTCATAGGCGAAGACCGCGCGCGTCTGACAGCCGAGACGGTTGGCGTATATCTGATCGGCGAAGGCGGCGAGCAGGCAGATATTGTCGGCGCCGTCCGCCAAGCGGAAGTGCCGGTCCATTTCGGCCGCGCCTTCGAGCAGGTCGGCGAAGGCGTCCCAGCCAAGCGCGAGCGCGGCGGGAAGGCCGATCGACGACCAGAGCGAATAACGCCCGCCGACGGTTTCGCTGAACGGCAGGATGCGCGTTTCGTCGATACCCCATTCCATCGCGCGCTCGGGCTTGGCGGTCAGCGCGATGAAGCGGCCGACCGGATCCTCGACTCCCGCCTCGTCGAGCCATTGCAGCGCCGAATTGGCGTTGAGCAAGGTCTCGGTCGTCGTGAAAGTCTTTGAGGCGACCGCCACGAGCGTATGCTCGGGGCTGAATTTGGCGAAGACCTCGTCGAGCGCGGCGCCATCGACGTTCGACACCACCGCGACATCATAGCGTTCGCTGTGGCGACCGAGCGCGTCGACGAGCAGATCGGGTCCGAGCGCCGATCCGCCGATGCCGATGTGGAGCAGATGTCGGATCTCGCCGAACGCGCCCGCTTCGATCGCGTCGATCATCATCCGCATCCGCTGATGCAGCGCCTGCGCGACATGGACCGATTCCGGCGCGCCGTCGCCGCGCTCGGCGCTATGCTCGGCGGCGCGGTCTTCGGTCGGGTTGGCGATGCCGCCCGAGAAGAGCGTCTTGCGCCGACCCGCGAAATCCTGTGCTTCGGCGAGGTTGGAGAGGATCGCGATCGCCGAAGTGTCGAGATGCGTCTTGGCGAAATCGAAACGGATATCGGCGACGCTGCGCACCAGCGCCTGCAAGCGGGCTTCGGGATCGGCAGCGATCAGGTCGGTCAGTTTCTGCGGCTGCCAGTCGGAAAGGGCCTGCCAGGCTTCTGATGCGCTCGTCATTGAATCTTCCTTGGTTTTCCGTTCGTGTCGAGCGAAGTCGAGATACCCGAAGCGTGGCGTCACGCCGATGGGCATCTCGACTTCGCTCGATGCGAGCGGCAATGAAATGTCGGCTCTTCTCTAGGCTCCCCACCCACGCCGCGCCAGTGGCGTCCGCCGATATTTGCTTGACGTGGCAACCTATTCATCGCCAATGCCGCAGCATGACCGATGCCAGCTTTACCGCCGATGTGACGCCCCCGAGCGGGCCCCCGATCGAACCCACGCCGCCCGCCCCGGCCCCCGCGCCCCTATCCGCCAAGGAAGAGGCGGTCGACACCGTCCGCTTCCTCGCGCTGCTCGCGATCGCGGTGCTGGTTTTCCGCAGCTTTTTCCTCTCGCCCTTCAATATTCCGTCGGAATCGATGCAGCCGCGGCTCTTGATCGGCGACTATCTGCTCGTGAACAAAATGGCCTATGGCTATTCGAAATTCAGCCTGCCGTTCAGCGCGCCGCTGATCCCGGGCCGCATTTTCCCGCACACGCCCGAGCGCGGCGACGTCGTCGTGTTCAAGGCGCCGCCGGTCAACGACAATGATTATATCAAGCGCGTGATCGGCCTGCCCGGCGACAGCGTGCAGGTGAAGGGCGGGATCGTCTGGCTCAACGGCAAGCCGCTGCAGCGCGAAGCGATGCCCGACTTCGTCATTCCGGTGACGCAGAACATGATCGACGCTTCGCGCGCGACGGGCACCCTGCCCTGCTATTCGCCCGAGTTCGAGGAAGTCACCGCCGACGGCCAGCGTCAGTGCCGCTACACGCAATTCAAGGAAACGCTGCCGAGCGGCAAAAGCTATGCCATCCTCGACATCGTGCCTATCGCCGAGGACAATACACCGCTCGTCGTTGTGCCCGAGGGGCATTTGTTCCTGATGGGCGACAACCGCGACCGCAGCGCCGACAGCCGCTTCCCGGCGATGGAGAACCAGGGCATCGGCCTTGTTCCCGAGGAAAACCTTGTCGGCCACGCGCTCGTCGGGATGTTCTCGACCGACGGGTCGGCAAGCTGGGTCAACCCGATCAGCTGGTTCACCGCCGCGCGCTGGGAGCGCATCGGGGACGGTTTTTGAACGATATGCTGGACACCGGGGCGCTCGCCGGGATCATCGGCTGCACCCCGGATGACCTGACGCTTTACGATCTGGCGCTGACGCACGGCAGCACCGGTCGCGCCGATTATCAGCGGCTGGAATTTCTGGGCGACCGTGTGCTCGGGCTTGTCATCGCGTCGGAACTCTACGCGCGCTTTCCGAAAGCGACCGAGGGCGAAATGTCCTCGCGGCTGCACGTGCTCGCGTCGGGCGCGACCTGCGCGGCGATCGCGCAGCGGCTGGACCTGACCGCGCTCGTCCGTTTCGGCGCGCAGGCGCGCAACGACGGCGGCCGTTACAGCGACAATATCGCCGCCGACGCGATCGAGGCACTAATCGGCGCGATCTATCTCGACAAGGGCGCCGAAGAGGCGCGGCGCTTCATCCTCAAACATTGGGACGAGATGATCGAGGGACAGCAGGCGGCGCCGAAACATCCGAAGGCCGCGCTTCAGGAATGGGCGCTTGCGCGGGGGCGCCGTCCACCCGAATATGAAATCGTATCGCGCGAAGGGCCCGACCACGCCCCGCGCTTCCGCATCGCCGTGAGCGTCGGCAAGCTCGCCCGCGCCGAAGCCGAAGGCGCCAGCAAACAGGCGGCGGAAAAGGCCGCCGCGGCGGCCTTGCTCGCCGAACTCGAAGGAACCAGGGAATGACCCAGCATTGCGGGTTTGTCGCCGTCGTCGGCGCGCCCAACGCGGGCAAGTCGACCATCGTCAACGCACTCGTCGGCCAAAAGGTCGCGATCGTCAGCCCGAAAGCGCAGACGACGCGCACGCGGCTGATGGGCGTCGCGATGGAGGGCGAGACGCAGATCGTGCTGATCGACACGCCGGGCATCTTCGCGCCGACGCGCCGGCTCGACCGCGCGATGGTCGCCGCCGCGTGGAGCAGTCTCGAGGAAGCCGAGGCGATCCTCGTGATGGTCGACGCCGCGGCGAAGCTGACGGGCCGCGTCGAGCGCGTGCTCGAAGGCATCGCGAACCGGCCCGAGAAGAAATATCTGATCCTCAACAAGGTCGACCTGACCAAGAAGGACAAGCTGCTCGCCATCGCGACCGAGCTCAACGGCCGCGCGCCTTTCGATGAAACCTTCTTCGTCTCGGCCAGCAGCGGCGACGGTGTGCCCGAACTTAAGGCGCAGCTGGCGAAGCTGATGCCCGAGGGGCCGTGGCACTTCCCCGAGGACGAGGTCAGCAACGCGCCCGAACGCATGCTCGCCGCCGAAATCACGCGCGAGCAGCTTTACCGCCAGCTCCATGAGGAACTGCCCTATCAGTCGACCGTCGAGACCGAAAAATTCACGAACCGTCCCGACGGCAGCGCCGAAATCCACCAGCAGATATTGGTCGCGCGCGACAACCAGCGCGCGATCATCCTTGGCCACAAGGGCGAGCGGATTAAGGAAATCGGCAGTCGCGCGCGCGCCGAACTGACCGAACTCCTTGGCCGCAAGGTGCACCTGTTCCTGCATGTGAAGGTCAAGGCGAACTGGGACGAGGACCGCAGCGTCTATCGCGACATGGGGCTCGACTGGGTCGATTGAGCAATAACAACGAGGGGGTAAAATGATCAAACCGGGTTCCATCATTCTTTTCGACCGACTGTTCCTGGGATCGTTGATACTCGGGGCGCTGAACTTCCTGTTCGCATGGAAGCAAGTGTCGGAGAAGCTCGCGAACGCGCCCGAGCTTGCAGCCATCGGTTTCGGATCGGGGTTCATAATCGCGACGTTCGCCATCGGCCTGATCATCAACCTGATCATCTGGTATTTCATCTCTGCGCGGGGGAGCAAGGTCGCCAAATGGATTTTGGTAGCTTTTTTCGCGATCGGGCTGTGGTCGATGCTGAGCAACCTCAACAATCCGCTTGGACCGCAGGGCATGTTGCTGGGTGTAGCGATCGTCATCACAGTCATCCAGGGTGCCGCCGTTTACATGCTGTTCCGCCCCGATTCGATCGCGTGGTTCGATCGCACGCCACCCGTCGATCCCGACACCTTCCGCTAAAAGCCTAAATCCGCCGACAGTCATTCGGCGCCGGATTGCCGTCGAAGCGCGCGGTGATCCAGCCGATAGTTTCCTGCGCGCTGTCCTTCGCGCTCGTGCCATGACCGCCGGTCAGGGCGATCCAGCGCGTCGGCGTGCCGCGTTTGCACGCGGCCTTGGCGAACTTGCGCGTTACCGCGGGCGCGACGATCGTGTCCTTGCCGCTCTGCGCGATCAGCAGCGGTCCGGGCACGCGCGCCGGATCGACGCTGTTGGCGCGCGCGAAGGAGCCGAAGGGTTCAATCCTCGCGATGTCGTTGCTCCTCGTCGCACGCGCGATGGTCAGGATGCCTAGGATCGTGCCGAGCTTGGGCTTCTTATTAAAGGCGACGCAGTTGTTCTGCGCCAGCCGATTGATAATCCCCTGGTTCGTGCGGTTGGCGACACCGTCGAGCGGAAAATTATAGAGCGTCGACCAGCTATGGAGCGCAAAGGACAACAGTAGCGCCCGCGCATTCTTGTCGCTGCCTTCGCGCAGATTGGCGGCGAGGTCGGTCGGCGGCGCGGCGGCGGCGGTGCCGACGAGCGTCAGGTCGGGGGCATAGGAGCGTGCGGCGGTTGCGGTCCACAACGCGGCGTGGCCGCCCTGCGACTCCCCCCAGACGGCGAAGCTGCTTCCGGCGGCCGCCCCGGGGATTTCGCGCGCCGCTCGCACCGCATCGAGCACCGCGTTCGCCGTATCGGGGCCGACGAGAAACGGGTGCATCGTCGGGCTGCCAAGGCCGATATAGTCGGGTGCGACGACGACATAGCCCGAGCGGACGGCATCCATTCCCGCCGAATATTCAAAGAAGTTCGGGCTAAGCGACGGCGCGCATTTTTCCGCGACGCCCCACGCACCGTGCGTCCAGGCAATGACGCGGCGCGGGCGCGGCGGGATCGCCTCCATCGGCGCTGCGACGATGCCGGTGGCGGCGAAACGCTGACCGCTGCCGTTGGTTGTCCAATATTGGATGCGCCATGCCTGTATGCCGGAAGGCGCGTCGGTCATCGGGCTGGCCGAGATCAGGTAGCGCGGCGACTGGGCAGCGGTGGGTAGCGAAAACATCGACAGGGCGAACAGGATGGCAGCAAGCAGGTGGCGCATGGACAAGTCTCCCCGATGCCCCAACGTATCAGGCCAAAACGAAATCGTCATCCCGGCCTTCGCCGGGATGACGTTATTCCTTGGATGCCGTTTTTTTGGCAGGTACCTTCTTGGCGGCAGGCTTCTTGGCCGCCGCTTTCTTCGGCGCCGCTTTCTTCTTGCCCTTTGCCGGCCCCTTCGCCGCGCGCGCATCGATCAAGGCGATCGCTTCTTCGAGCGTCAGCGTCGCGGGGTCGGCCGTCTTGGGCAGCGTCGCATTCGTCGTGCCGTCGGTGACATAGGGCCCGAAACGCCCCTCCATCAGCTTCATCTCGCCGCCGCTCGTCGGATGCGGGCCAAAGGTGTTGAGCGGCTCGGCCTTGGTCCGCCCGCGTCCGCCGCCCGCCGCCGCCTCGGCGATGCGGACGACCGCGGCATTCATGCCGATGTCGAAGATTTCGGCGGTGCCGGTCAGCTTGGCATATTTGCCGTCGTGGAGCAGATAGGGGCCGTAACGCCCCAGCCCCGCCATGATGACCTTGCCGCTTTCGGGATGCACCCCGACCTCGCGCGGCAGGCTAAGCAGTCGGAGCGCGTAATCGAGATCGAAATCCTCGCCCGGGATGTCCTTGGGGATCGACGAACGCTTCGCCTCCTTGCCGTCGCCGAGTTGGATGTACGGCCCGAAGCGCCCGCTGCGCTTGGTGACTTCCAGTCCGCTGTCGGGGTCATTGCCCATCGCCTCGGGCCCGGTGTCGGCACCGTCGCTGCCGCCCGGCTGCGCGAATTTGCGCGTGAACTTGCAGTCGGGATAGTTGCTGCACGCGATGAACGGCCCGAACTTGCCGCCGCGCAGCGCGAGGCGTCCAGTGCCGCAATTGGGGCACAGGCGCGGGTCGCTGCCGTCGCCCTTGTCGGGGAAGAGATACGCGCCGAGGAACTCGTCGAGCGCCGCGGTGATCTCCGACGGCTTCTGCTCCATCACCTCGCCGGTGCGCGGCTTGAAATCGCGCCAGAAGCGTTCGAGCACCGCCTGCCACTGCGCGCGGCCGCCCGAGACGTCGTCGAGCTCTTCCTCAAGCCCGGCGGTGAAATCATAGCCGACATAGCGTTCGAAGAAACGTTCGAGGAACGCCGTGAGCAACCGCCCGCTTTCCTCGGGGATGAAGCGGTTCTTCTCGACCGTCACATAGGCGCGGTCCTTGAGCACCTGCAAGATCGAGGCATAGGTCGACGGGCGCCCGATGCCGAGTTCCTCCATCTTCTTGACCAGGCTCGCCTCGGAATAGCGCGGCGGCGGCTGCGTCTCGTGGCTCTCGACCTCGACGCCCGTTTTCGCCGGAGCATCGCCCTTCGCCATCGCGGGCAGCAGGCGCGCGTCCTCGTCGTCCGCACTGTCGTCGCGGCCTTCGTCATAGAGCGCGAGGAAGCCCGGGAACTTCACCACCTGCCCGGTCGCGCGCATCACGGTCTTGCCGGTGCCGTCGGTCAGATCGACGCTGGTGCGTTCGAGCCGCGCCGACGCCATCTGGCTCGCGAGCGCGCGCTTCCAGATCAGCTCATAGAGCCGCCCATGGTCGCCGCTTCCCGCCTTGTCCTTCGAAAAATCGGTCGGGCGGATCGCCTCATGCGCTTCCTGCGCATTCTTCGCCTTGGTCTGATACTGCCGCGGCTGGTCGGGAACATAACCGCCGTCGTAACGTGTCGCGATGGCCTTGCGCGCGGCGCTGATCGCGCTGTGGTCCATCTGGACGCCGTCGGTCCGCATATAGGTGATCGCGCCATCCTCATAGAGCGCCTGTGCGATGCGCATCGTGTGGCTCGCCGAGAAGCCGAGCTTGCGCGCCGCCTCCTGTTGCAAGGTCGACGTCGTGAACGGCGGCGGCGGGTTGCGCGTCAGCGGCTTGGTCTCGACCGCATCGACGGTAAAATGCCCCGCCTTCACATCGGCTTCGGCGGCGCGGGCATCGGCTTCGGTGCCGATCGTCAGCCGCTCGATCTTGTCGCCGCGCCAGCGCGACAGGCGCGCCTTGAACGGCGTGCCGCTCATTTCGAACAGGCCCGTCACCGACCAATATTGCTGCGCGACAAAGGCCTCGATCTCGCGCTCGCGCTCGACCACCAGTCGCAGCGACACCGACTGGACGCGCCCCGCCGATTTCGCGCCGGGCAGCTTGCGCCACAGCACCGGCGACAGGGTGAAGCCGACCAGATAGTCGAGCGCGCGGCGAGCGCGATACGCGTCGATCAAATCGTCGTCGAGCGCGCGCGGATGCGCCATCGCATCGGTCACCGCCTGCTTGGTGATCGCGTTGAAGGTGACGCGGTCGACCGAAGCCGGCAACGCCTTTTTGCTGCGCAGCAATTCCTGCACATGCCAACTGATCGCCTCGCCCTCGCGATCGGGGTCGGTCGCGAGGATCAGGCGGTCGGCGGTCTTCGCCGCGTCCTGGATTTCCTTCATCCGCTTCGTCTTGTCAGGATAAAGCTGCCACTGCATCGCAAAGCCGTCGTCGGGATCGACCGACCCGTCCTTGGGCGGCAGGTCGCGAACATGGCCATAGCTGGCCAGCACCTTGAAATCGCGACCGAGGTATTTTTCGATCGTTTTCGCCTTTGCGGGCGATTCCACAATTACCAATTGCATTAAATTACTATCCCCGTCACCGGCTCTCACATGTACGCGCGAGGGTGGCGGGGATCGCTTGATTCCGTCAAGCCGGATTTTGCATCAGCCCTCACACGAGCGAAATCTTGGCTCCCGCGTGGCGTTCGACCCGGCCCGCAAGCTCGAGTTCGAGCAGCAGCAACTGCACGGTCGACGCGGCCTGTCCGGATTGGCGCACCAGTTCGTCCACCGCCACCGGCGTCGGGCCGAGAAGGTCGATCAACGAGCGGCGCTCACCGTCGCTCGCGTCCATCGGCGCTGGCGCGGTGGTGTAGGGTCGTACCGGTTCGCGTACCATCCGCACGTCGATCGGTCCGACCGCCTCCAGCACATCGTCGACCGTCTGGATCAACGTCGCGCCCTCGCGGATCAGCAGGTTGCAGCCTTGCGCGCATGGATCGAGCGGCGAGCCCGGCACGGCCATCACTTCGCGGCCATAATCGCCAGCACGCCGCGCGGTGATCAGCGATCCCGATTTGGGCGCCGCCTCGATCACCACCGTCCCGTGCGCGACGCCGGCGATGATCCGGTTGCGTGAGGGGAAATGACGCGCGAGCGGCTCGGTCCCAGGCGGCTGTTCGGCGATGAGCAGCTGATCGCTCGCGATCTTCTCCTGCAACGCGGCATTTTCGGGCGGAAAGGCGACGTCGATGCCGCTGGCGATGACGCCCACCGTCGATCCGCCCAGCGCGCCGACATGGGCGGCGGTATCGACCCCGCGCGCCAGTCCGCTGACCACCGTGACGTCGCGCGCCACGAGATCGGCCGCCAACTGGCGTGCGAACCGGCACGCGATCGCCGATGCGTTGCGCGCGCCGACGATCGCCACGCACGGTCGCCGCAACATCGCGGCATCGCCGCGCACGACGACGACGGGCGGCGCACCCTCGACCTCGCGCAGCATCGGCGAATAATCATCCTCGTCGCTGAATATATGCCGTGCGCCGAGCGCGGCGACGCGCTCGATCTCGCGCTCCGCCATCTCGGCGGGCGCGATCCGCGGCTTCCCCGCTCCGCCGCGCAGCACGAGTTCGGGCAAGGCCTCGAGCGCGGCCTCGCCCGATCCGAAGCGTTGCATCAGCTGGTGCCAGCTAACAGGCCCGACATGCGGCGTGCGGATCAGCCGCAGCCGCGCCAGCCGCTCGGCATGGGTCACGCCCCCCCGGCCCCTTTGGGAGCGTCCTTCTTGCCGCCGACGCGCGGCTCGGTCCCGGCGCGCAGTCGCGCGATATTCTCGCGATGCCGCCATAATATGATCACCGCGAGCCCCGCGAGCCCGATCGCATAGACCGGATGGCCGAATGCCAGCGCGGCGATCGGCGCCGACACCGCGCCGAGCATCCCGCCGAGCGACGAGATGCGCAGAAGCAAAACCGTGCCGAGCCAGACGACCGCGAACACCAGCCCGATCGGCCAGGCGAGCGCCAGCGCCAGGCCGAGCAGCGTTGCGACGCCCTTTCCGCCGCGGAATTTCAGCCACACCGGATAGCAATGGCCGATCACCGCCGCCGCGCCGGCGATCATCGCGGCATGATCGCCGAGTTCGGGAACGAGATGCCGCGCGAGCAGCACCGCGACCGCGCCCTTCGCGCCATCGAGAATCAGGGTCGCCGCCGCCAGCTCTTTGCGTCCGGTGCGCAGCACATTGGTCGCGCCGATATTGCCCGACCCGATCTGGCGCAGGTCGCCCGCGCCGAACAATCGGGTCAGGATGACGCCGAACGGGATCGAACCCAGCAGGTATCCCGCGAGAATCAGCAAATAGATGGTCATGGGCTCCCCTGCTCCGTTCGGCATCGTTGTGGAGATGTTGGGCGACGCAATCAATGAATTAGCGTGGCGTGCCCGCCAAAATGGATCGATAACCGTCGTCCCCGCGAAGGCTGGGACCGCTGGCGAAGTAGCACAAAGCCTCTAGCGCCCCCCGCCTTCGCGGGGGCTACGGGCGTGGATTGAGGCTCCGCCTCCACCCTGCTACGGCCCTGCCATGCACGCCCCGCCCCCTAGCGCCCCCATCCTCTTCTTCGACTCCGGCCTCGGCGGCCTCACCGTGCTCGGTCCCACCCGTGCGCTGCTCCCGACCGCGCCGTTCGTTTACGCCGCCGATTATGCCGGGCTGCCCTATGGCAAGAAAAGCGACGAGGAACTGGCCGCGCGGGTTCCGGCGCTGCTCGGCCGCCTCGTCGAGCGGTATCAGCCGCGGCTCGCCGTCATCGCGTGCAACACCGCCTCGACGATCGCGCTGGGCCACGTCCGCGCCGCGCTCGACCTGCCGATCGTCGGCACCGTGCCCGCGATCAAGCCCGCGGCCGAAATGACCAAAACCGGCGTCATCGGCGTGCTCGGCACCGAAGCGACGGTGCGCCAGCCCTATGTCGACGATCTGAGCGCGAAGTTCGCCGACGGAAAGACCGTGCTGCGCCACGGCAGCCCCGGGCTCGTCACCGGCGCCGAGGCCAAGCTGCGCGGCGAAGCGGTCGATCGCGAGGTGATCGCCCGCGCGATCGCGGGCCTGCGCGATCAGCCCGGCGGCGACGCGATCGATGTCGTCGTTCTCGCCTGCACCCATTTTCCGCTGCTCCGCGATGAATTGCAGGCCGTAGCGGGCCCCGACGTCCGCCTGATCGACGGCGCCGCGGGCATCGCGCGGCGGATCGCCTACCTGACCGAAGGGCAGCTATGGCCCGGCGCACCCGCACCCGGCATCGCCGTCTTCACGCGCAGCGACGAGCGTCCGCCGCCGCCGCTCGCCGCGCTCGCCCCCTATGGCATCGGGTCGATCGAGACGATCTGATAGGACAATTTGCCCTAGTGCTGCGAATCGTTCGCACTGGCCTTCGGCGCTTTTCGGCGTTATTGGCCCGCATGTTAATAGCCGCCGGGGGGCGGCGCCCGAAACTTGACTGGCACCTGACTGCGGGGCTGAAACGTGAATTACAACGACATCTTCGCACGCGCGATCGACCGGCTGCACGAAGAGGGGCGCTACCGCGTCTTCATCGATATCCTGCGCAACAGGGGCGCTTTCCCGAACGCGCGCTGCTTTGCGGGCCATAACGGGCCGAAGCCGATTACCGTCTGGTGCTCGAACGATTATCTCGCGATGGGCCAGCATCCCAAGGTCGTCGCCGCGATGGAAGAGGCGCTGCACGACGTCGGCGCCGGTTCGGGCGGCACGCGCAACATCGGCGGCAACACCCATTATCACATCGATCTCGAACATGAGCTTGCCGACCTGCACGGCAAGGACGGGGCGCTGCTCTTCACCTCGGGCTATATCTCGAACGAAGCCACGCTCGGCACGCTCGGCAAGCTGCTGCCGAACTGCATCATCTATTCGGACGAGCTCAACCATGCCTCGATGATCGCGGGCATCCGCAACTCGGGCTGCGAAAAGCGCGTCTGGCGTCACAACGACCTTGAACATCTCGAGGAATTGCTCGCCGCCGACGATCCCGACGCCGCCAAGCTGATCGCGTTCGAAAGCGTCTATTCGATGGACGGCGACGTCGCTCCGATCCACGCGATCTGCGACCTCGCCGAAAAATATAACGCGCTCACCTATTGCGACGAAGTCCATGCCGTCGGCATGTACGGCCCGCGCGGCGGCGGCATCTCGGACCGCGACGAAGCCGCCGATCGCATCACGATCATCGAAGGCACGCTGGGCAAGGCGTTCGGCGTGATGGGCGGCTATATCGCGGCCGAGAAGAATATCATCGACGTGATCCGGAGCTATGCGCCGGGCTTCATCTTCACCACCAGCCTGTCGCCGGTGCTCGTCGCCGGCGTGCTTGCGAGTGTGCGCCACCTCAAATCGTCGAACGTCGAGCGCGAGGCGCAGCAGGAAGCCGCCGCCTATCTCAAGCGGAGCTTCCGCGACGCCGGCCTGCCGGTGATGGATTCGACGACGCACATCGTCCCGCTGATGGTCGGCGACCCGGTGCGTGCGAAGAAGATCAGCGACATCCTGCTCGCCGAATATGGCGTCTATGTGCAGCCGATCAATTTCCCGACGGTGCCGCGCGGTACCGAACGCCTGCGCTTCACCCCCGGCCCGGCGCATGACGAAGCGATGATGCGCGAGCTGACGAGCGCACTGGTCGAGATTTGGGACCGGCTCGAACTGCAGCTTCAGAAGGCCGCGTGAACGCCGCGTGACGGCCGCCCCCGGTTATGACGAGGTCGTCGTCGGACGCCGCTCGATCCGCGGCTTCCTCGATAAGCCCGTCCCGCGCGAGCTGATCGCCGAAATCCTCGAGGTCGCGATGCGCGCGCCGTCGTCGTTCAACAATCAGTGCTGGAATTTCTCGGTCGTCACCGGCGCGGCGCTCGCGGCGATCCGCCAAGGCAACACCGATGGTATCCTCGCGGGCAAGCCCGATAGCCGCGAGTTCCGCCGCTTCGACGGCGTCGCCGACGACCACCGCGCGCGCCAGATCGAGATCGCCAAGCAACTCTTCGGCGCGATGGGCATCGCGCGCGAGGACAAGGATGCGCGGCAGGACTGGGTGCTGCGCGGTTTCCGCCAGTTCGACGCGCCGGTCAGCATCGTCGTCACCTATGATCGCGTCCTGCTCGGCAGCGATATCGCGCCGTTCGACTGCGGCGCGGTTACCAACGCGCTCGTCAACGCCGCCTGGTCGCGGGGGCTCGGCTGCGTGATCAACAGCCAGGGCATCATGCAGAGTCCCGTGGTGCGCGAACATGCGCGCATCCCCGACGATCAGGTCATCATGATCTGCGTCGCGATGGGCTGGCCCGACGGCGACTTTCCCGCGAATGCAGTAGTGTCGAACCGCAAGAGCGTCGAAGAAGCGGTGCGGTTCGTCGGCTTCGCGGATTGAGCGCAGGGGCTGAGGCTGCCTATGCAAGAAATCTGCCTCCGTGCCCCTGCGAAGGCAGGGGCCCATCTTCTGCACGAGACTACTGAATCGCCGGTTGGATGAGTGCCACCTTCGGTGATGGGGCCCTGCCTTCGCAGGGGCACGGGGGTTAATGCTTGTCCGAATCCCTCTTGCCGTTAGGTTCTGTCCCATTCTCCCTTCCCCCGGTACAAAAGGTTTCGAATGCCGACACAGCGTTATAGCTACACCGCCATCACGCTGCACTGGCTTATCGCGCTGCTCCTCGCTTTCCAGATCGCGCTCGGTTGGGCGCTCGAGGGGAACAACGGCCCCGAACTCTTTGCGCGATACCAGCTGCACAAATCGATCGGCATCTCGATCCTGTTGCTCAGCCTCGCGCGGCTTGCGGTCCGTCTGTTCACGCCGCGCCCGCCCGCATCCGACGGTCCCGCCTGGACGCGCATGTTGGCGGGCATCGTCCACGGGCTCTTCTATCTCGTGATGATCCTCGGCCCCGTCACCGGCTGGCTGCTCGTTTCGACCGCGCGGGTCCAGGTTCCCACCCTGCTCTATGGTCTCGTCCCTTGGCCGCACCTGCCGGTCGGCCGCGCTTTGCACGAACCCGCCGAAAGCATTCACGGCGCGATGGCGTGGCTCGCGATCGGGCTGTTCCTGCTCCACATCATCGGCGCGCTTCGCCATCAATGGTTGCTCGGCAAGCCCGATCTTCAACGCATGATCCCCTTTGCGCGCGGCAAGGCTGTCGGCGCCGCGATCGGCGCGCTGGCGCTCGTCGGGGGCGCATTCGCCCTCGGGCAGACGGTCTATCCGGAACGAAGCCGGCCGGTCGTGGTGAAAGCGCCGCCAATGCCGACCGCCGCGCCTGTCGCGCCGCAGGCGGTGCCCGCAGCTCCCTTGGTCGAAGATAAGGCGCCCGTCGAGGACGCAACCAAAGAGGCCCCTGTGGAAGCGAAAGAGCCGCTCGCCGACTGGACGGTCGCCTCCGGCGGGCGCCTCGGTTTCACGGCGCGGTGGAACGGCGAGGCGGTCAGGGGGAGTTTCGGACGCTGGCGCGCCGCCATCCGCTTCAGTCCCGACGTTCTCGCCAGATCGAACATCCGCGTCACCGTCGACCTGGCCTCGGCCGACACCGGCGACGGTCAGCGCGACGATTCGCTGAAAAGCAGCGATTTCTTCAACGTCACGGCGCAGCCGAACGCCATCTTCACCGCACGCGATATCCGCCATATCGATGGCGACCGTTACGAAGCGCGCGGCACGCTCGACCTGCGCGGCGTCAGCAAGCCCGTCACCCTGCGCTTCACCTTGCGGATCGAAGGCAATAAAGCGCGCGTCGCGGGGACCGCGCGGATCGACCGCACCGCCTTCGGCGTCGGCCAAGGCGAATGGGCGGCGACCGATGCCATTGCGGCGGGGGTCGACGTGGATTTCTCGTTCAGCGCGACGCGTCCGACATCCTGATCAGCGCGCCGGGCGCATCATGCCCCAGAAATGCGGGCCGCCGCCCGGCACGTCCCATTGGGCCGCGGTGATGAAGCCCAGCCGCTCGTACAGCGGGACATTTTCGGGCGTTGCGGTCTCCAGCCAGCACGGCAGACCTTCGGCATCGGCGGCTGCGGTCTGCGCGCGAATGATCCGCCCGCCGTGTCCCTTACCCTGATCGCCGGGCCGCACGCCGACATAATGGAGATACCAGAAACGCCCTTTGGGCCGATGCGCGTCGATGCCGCCCTGCACCTTCAATCCGCGCGGCAAGGCGGTGCCGAACGTCGCGACGAGCGGGATGACGGTGCGCAGGAACTCGGGCATTCCGCTGTGTGCCCGTCCCGGCGCACGCCAGAGTGCCGCCGCTTCATCATTGGGCGTCCGCAGCGCGATGCCCGCACGCATGTCCGCGGGGACGAGAGTGCGGAACAAGCCGCGCAGCGCGCGGGTGCGGTGGGCGGGATCGGGCAATATCCACGATAGCGCCGGGTCGGTCTGGAACGCCTGCGCCAACGTTTCGACGAGCGCGGGTTGGTCAGCCACCGTCGCTTTTCCGATCTCGTCCATTACCCCTCCATCGTCGTTGCGAGCGGAGCGCAGCAATCCGGGGCGGTTACCGCAAACTCTGGATTGCCGCGTCGCTTCGCTCCTCGCAATGACGAATGTCAATCGCGGCAGTAGCCCTCGCCCGTCTTGACGATCAGGCATTCCTGCTTGCCCGCGAGATATTTGAGGCCGGTTTCGTCGCCGTTGCCGCGATGCAAGCTCAATTGCTCGGTGCCACGCTTGAACTGGATGCCATGCTCGCTGTCCTGGCCGTCATAGGTCCCCTTGGTGTCGAGGTCCGACTGCATCTCCAGCTTGTATTTTCCGGGTTCGGCGGGCGTGATCGTGGCATACATGCCCTCGACCCCGGTCCATTTCCCGGCCCAACTCGCAAAGCGGTGCGGCGCGGTCGCGGGGTCGGTTGCTTCGGCACCTTCCACCGGCGCCGTTTCAACAGGAACCTCGGTCGTCGTCGTATCGGTCGGCGCGGGCGCCGGCGCTTCCGCCTTCTCGCAACCCGCCAGCAGCACCAGCGCCGCGGCGCTCGCCATAATCATGCTCTTTTGCATCATGCGTCTCCTTCCCATCCCAAACGCGTCGTCTTCGATAAGTTTCCTATTCGGTGATGATCTCCGCGAACTTCAGCGGATCGACATTGCCGCCCGACAGGGTGACAAGCGTCGCGTCGGTCACCGACACTTTCCCTGCGAGCACGGCCGCAAGCGCCGCGGCGCCGCCGGGTTCGACGACGAGGTGCAGCTTTTCGAACGCCAGTCGCATCGCATCGCGCACCTCGCTGTGGGTCACCACGACACCCTTGACGCCGCGCGCCTGCAGCACGGCAAAATTGATCGGCCAGGTTTCGGGCGTCTGTAGCGCGTCGCATTCGGTCGGATAGGCCAAATCCTCGACCGACAGGATTTCGCCGGCGGCAAGGCTGCGCATCACATCATCCCAGCCTTCGGGCTCGACCGCAATGATCTCCGCGTCAGGCAGCGCGAGCGCGAGCCCCGCCGACAAGCCGCCCCCGCCGCAGCAGGCGATGACCTTGTCGGGACCGTCGATGCCGCGCGCCTTCATCTGCGCCGCCGCCTCGATCCCGGCGCTGCCTTGCCCCTCGATGATCCAAGGATCGCCATAGGCGTGAACCAGCGTCCCGCCGCGCTCGGCGAGCAGTTTCGCGGCAACGGTATCGCGCGATTCGGTGACGCGGTCGTAGAGCACCACCTCGGCGCCCAGCCCCCGCGTCGCCGCCAGCTTCATCGCGGGCGCGTTACTCGGCATCACGATCGTCGCCTTGATCCCCAGCCGCTTCGCCGCCCAGGCGACCCCCTGCGCGTGATTGCCGCTCGATACGCCGACGACGCCCTCATTCGCCTGCTCGGGGCTCAAATCGGTCAGCCGGTGCCAGGCGCCGCGGATCTTGAAGGCGCCGACAGGCTGGAGACACTCGGCCTTGCACCAGATCGTTTTGCCGTCGATCTCCAGCGGCAACAGCGGCGTTTGCGGCAGCAATGCAGCGACTTTCGCCGCCGCGCGTTCGACCCCTGCGTGCGTGGGCGCACGCGCCGGATCGATCAGGGCTTCGGGGCTTTGCTGTGTCATGGCTTCGTCCTATAGGGCGCGGCATACAACACAAGCCGCGACATAGCGGGCAGGAGATTTTTGATGAGCAAGGTTCTGGTGATCGGCGCAGGCGGCGTCGGTTCGGTCGCGGTACACAAGATGGCGATGAACCCCGAGATATTCCCCGACATCACGCTCGCGAGCCGCCGCAAGTTCAAGTGCGACGCGATCGCCGAGTCGGTGAAGGAACGCACCGGCGTCACGATCAACACCGCCGAAGTCGATGCCGACCATATCGACGCGACCGCAGCGCTGATCCGTTCGATCGGGGCGACGCATGTCGTGAACCTTGCGCTTCCCTATCAGGACCTCACGATCATGGAGGCGTGCCTGTCGACCGGCGCGCATTATCTCGACACCGCGAATTACGAGCCGCGCGACGAGGCGAAGTTCGAATATCATTGGCAGTGGGCCTATCAGGACCGCTTCAAGGACGCCGGGCTGATGGCGCTGCTCGGTTCGGGATTCGACCCCGGCGTGACGAGCGTCTTTACCACTTGGCTCAAGAAGCATCATTTCGCCCGCATCGACACGCTCGACATCCTCGATTGCAACGGCGGCGACCACGGCCAGCATTTCGCGACCAACTTCAACCCCGAAATCAATATCCGCGAAGTGACCGCGGTCGCGCGCCACTGGGAAAATGGCGACTGGGTCGAAACCCCGCCGATGTCAGTGAAGCAAAAGTTCGACTTCGAAGCGGTGGGCGAAAAGACGATGTACCTCATGTACCATGAGGAAATCGAAAGCCTGAAGACGCACCTGCCCGAAATCCAGCGGATCCGTTTCTGGATGACCTTTGGCGAGGCGTATATCCAGCATCTCACCGTGCTCCAGAATGTCGGTATGACGCGCATCGACCCGGTGGTCTACGAAGGCCGCGAGATCGTCCCGCTGCAATTCCTCAAAGCCGTGCTCCCCGAACCGTCGAGCCTCGGTGAGACGACGAAGGGGAAGACCAACATCGGCGTCATCGCAACCGGCCTTGGCAAGGACGGCAAGGAAAAGACGCTCTATCTCTACAATATCTGCGACCATGAAGACGCATTCGCCGAGACGGGCAATCAGGCGGTGAGCTACACCACGGGCGTGCCCGCGATGATTGGCACCGCGATGATGGTGACCGGCACGTGGAGCGGCGACGGGGTGTTCAACATGGAGCAGATGGATCCCGATCCTTTCATGGACATGCTGAACAAGCACGGCCTGCCTTGGCAGGTGAAGGAATTGGACGGTCCGCTCGATTTCTGATCGCTATTCTCTTTTTCGTCATTCCCGCGAAAGCGGGAACCCAGTAGCGACGGTAGAACTGGGTTCCCGCTTTCGCGGGAATGACGAAGGGTAGTTCGAGATCATGAAGCTCCATATTGCCGCGCTCGCCTTACTCGCGGCCTTTTCCACCCCCGCCGCCGCCCAATCCGACGATCCCTACGCCCCCGGCCGCGCGATCGTCGCCGACATCGGCAAGATCGTCACGCCCAATGGGGTGCAGGAGACGTTCGAGGTGACGCTCGGCGGCGCGCGGCAGATCGTGAATGTTCGCGGCTCGGACCGCGACAACCCGATCCTGATCTTCGTCCATGGAGGCCCCGGCGCGGTCGAAATGCCATTCGCCTGGGTGTTCCAGCGTCCGTGGGAGGACGTCTTCACCGTCGTCCAATATGATCAGCGCGGCGCGGGGCGCAGCTATCCGCTGAACGACCCCGCCACGCTAGCCCCGACGATGACCCCTGAACGCTATCGCGACGATGCCATCGAATTGATCGAGCTGCTCAAGAAACGCTATGCCAAGCGCAAGGTCGTGCTGATGGGGCACAGCTGGGGTTCGATCGTCGGCCTGTCGGTCGCGGTGAAGCGGCCCGACCTGCTCTACGCCTATGTCGGCGTCGGTCAGGGCATCGATTTTCGCGAAGGCGAAAAGGCGGGCATGGCGTGGACGCGCGCCAAGGCGCTCGCGGCGGGCGACATGACGGCGGTCGCCGCGATCGACGCGCTGGCGCCCTATCCGCAAGGCGAATTCACCATCGCCAAGGCCGACGGATGGCGCAAATATGCCATCCCCTACGGATCGCTGATCTATAACAAGCCCGATCTCAAATATTATTTCCAGACCCCGCGCCTGTCCCCCGAATATACGCCCGCCGATGTGCAGGCTTGGGGCAAAGGCAGCGCATTTTCGGTGACGACGCTCTGGCCGCGGCTCGCCGACGTCAGCTTCAATTCGGTACGCAAGATGGACGTGCCGCTCGTCTTCCTGCTCGGAAGGCACGACTATACTGTCCCTTCGCCGGTGGCGGCCGACTGGTTCGGACAGGTCGAGGCACCCTCGAAGACGCTCGTCTGGCTCGAACATTCGGCGCATATGCCGATGGTCGAGGAGCCGGGGCATTTCTTTGCCGCGCTGCTCCGCGACGTGCTGCCGCTGACAGGGACGAAAGAGAAGAAATGACCGCCTATCTCGCGCCGATCGGCCTGCTGTTCGTCTCGAACATCTTTATGACCTTCGCTTGGTACGGCCAGCTCGGCGCGGTGTCGCGGCCGATCTGGCTCGCGGTGCTGATCGCGTGGGGCATCGCCTTCTTCGAATATTGCCTCGTCATTCCCGCGAACCGGATCGGCTATGGCGTATACAGCGCCGCCGAACTCAAGACCTTGCAAGAAGTGATCACCCTGATCATATTCGCGGGGTTCGCGGTCTTCTGGCTCGGTGAGAAGCTGACCGTGAACCATCTCGTCGGCTTCGGTCTGATCGCGGCGGGGGCGTTTTTCATCTTCAAGGGACCGATTGCGGTCTCATAGGAAAATACAGCGACATGGAAACCCGTGCCGGCGATCCCGGAGCCTTTGCCCGCTTCGACCTGACCCGCGTCCCCTCCCCCGCCTTTGTCGTAGACGCCGCCAAGGTCCGCGCCAACCTCGCGCTGCTGCGCCATATCGGCGACGCGTCGGGCGCCCGCGTGCTCGCGGCGCTCAAGGCCTTTTCGATGTGGTCGCTGGGTTCGACCGTCGCCGGCTATCTCGACGGCGTCTGCGCGTCGGGACTTTACGAAGCCAAGCTCGGGCGCAGCGAATATGGCGGCGAAGTTGCGACCTATTGCGCGGGTTATAAGGAAGCCGATCTGCCCGAGATCGCGGCGCTGTCGGATCATCTGATTTTCAATTCGCCCGGCCAGATTGCGCGCTTCCGTCCGCTGCTCGACGAATTGCGCGCGAAGGGCGAGACGTTCGACGTCGGGCTCCGCATCAATCCGATGCACAGCGAGGGCGAGGTCGCCAAATATGATCCCGCCGCGCCGTGCAGCCGCCTCGGCTTTCCGATCAGCCAATTGCTCCCCGAGCATATGGAGGGGGTCGACGGTGTCCATATGCACAGCCTTTGCGAGCAGGACTTCCCGCCGCTCGAACGCACTTGGAACGCGGTTCACCCGATGCTGCG
Source organism: Sphingopyxis italica (assembly GCF_011926545.1). GTDB lineage: Bacteria > Pseudomonadota > Alphaproteobacteria > Sphingomonadales > Sphingomonadaceae > Sphingopyxis > Sphingopyxis italica. The sequence continues at coordinate 375,814 of NZ_JAATIT010000002.1, forward strand.
CCCCTTCTTCAGCCAGCTCAAATGGATCAATTTCGGCGGCGGCCACCATGTGACGCGCGCCGATTATCAGGTCGACGATTTGATCGCCTTTCTGAAACAGGTGCGCGCGGCGACCGACTGCGACGTGATGATCGAGCCGGGCGAAGCGATCGCGCTCGACGCGGGCATCCTCGTTGGCGAAATCCTAGACCTGTTCGACAATGGCATGCCGATAGGCATCACCGACATTTCGGCGACCTGCCACATGCCCGACGTGATCGAGGCGCCCTATCGCCCCGCGATGCTCGATGAGGGCAGCGAGGGTATGCCGACGCGCCTCGGCGGCCCCTCGTGCCTCGCGGGCGATGTGATCGGCGATTACCGCCTCCCTGGGGGCGCCCGCATCGGTCAACGCTTCGCCTTCCTCGACCAGGCACATTATTCGATGGTCAAGACGAACAGCTTCAACGGCGTGCCGCTGCCGTCGATCTGGCTGTGGGACAGCGAGAGCGACGAGCTGCGGCTGATCCGCGAATTCGGTTACGAGGATTTCAAGACGCGGCTGGGGTAAGCTCAGCCAGCGCCTGATGGATGTCGCTGACCACGACCGACCCTTCGCCGACCGACGAGGCGACGCGCTTCACCGATCCCTTGCGCACATCGCCGACGGCATAGATGCGCGGCCAGCTCGTCTCGAACCGGCTCGGCATACGGTCGAGCGACCAGCCCGCCTTGACCAGTTCGAGCGGGGCGATGTCGGTGCCGGTCTTCACGAAGCCGCGCTCGTCGCACACCATTTCCTTGGGCAGCCAGCTCGTATTCGGGCGCGCGCCAAGGAACAGGAACAGGAAACCGCAATCGCAATGCCCCTCGTCGCCCGTCTCGCGGCAGCGGTAGGTCAGACCGGCTAGCCGGTCCTCGCCGTGCAGCGCGATGACGTCGGTCGCCGGGATGATTTCGATATTCGGATGCTCTTCCAGCCGCTTGACCAGATATTCGGACATCGTCTCGCGCAGGCTCGACCGGCGGAAAATCACGTAAACCTTCTTTGCGACGCTCGCGAGATAGATCGCGCCCTGCCCCGCCGAATTGCCCGACCCGACGATCGTCACCTCGGCGTCGCTGCATAGCTGTGCTTCCATCGGCGTCGCGCCATAATAGATGCCGCGGCCTTCATAGGCTTCGATCCCGTCGATCGGCAGACTCTGATATTTCGCGCCGCTCGCGACGACCACCGCGCGGCTGCGCAGCTTGCGGCCGTCGGCGAGGTGCAGGCAATAGGCATCGCCGTCGCGGCCGATCAACGCCGCGCGCACCGGCGACACCAGCCGTGCGCCGAACTTCTGCGCCTGCACCGTCGCGCGGCGCGCCAGCTCGTTGCCCGAAATGCCGGTGGGAAAGCCAAGATAATTCTCGATCTTTGACGAGGTGCCGGCCTGCCCGCCCGGGGCGAGCGAATCGAGGGCGATCACCGTCAGCCCTTCCGAGGCGGCGTACACCGCCGCCGCGAGCCCGCCCGGACCGCTGCCCACGACAAGGACATCGGCGGTCGCGCCATCGGGAAGCAGGTCGAGGCCCAGTCCCGCCGCGAGCTGTTCGGGGGTCGGCTGGACCAGCACTTCGGCCGCGCCGAGGATCGCCACGGGCAACTGATCTTCGGCAAGCCCGCGCTCGGCGAGCAGATGCGCGGCGACCGGGCCGTCGGCGGGGTCGAACCAGCGATGCGCAACGCCATGCTTCATCAGCAGGTCGCGCATCGCATAAACGCTGCGATCCATGGCCGCGCCGATGATGATCGTCACCGCAAAACCGCGATGCTTGCTGAATTCGCGCCGCGCCGACAGCACGCGAACGAAAATGTCAGAATAGTGCGAATTGCCTGCAATCAGCCGCTGAAAATCGGGGTGCGCGATGCGGAGAATCTCCCCATCGGCGCCCATCTCCACCCGCGACAAATGCCGTTGCCCGGTCAGCACCGACAGGTCGCCCGCGAACTGCCCATGCTCCATCCAGCCGACGCGCTTGCGACCTTCGTCGGTCGACGCGAAAATGTCGGTGTGGCCCGAAAGGGTGACGATGCAGTCGGGCGCCATCGCGCCCTCCTCGACCAGCAGGTCGCCCGCCTTGTGCGTCTCGACGGTTCCGAAGCCGCGCAGCTCGCCCAGTTCCGCGTCGGAAAATGTGTGATTGACCTCGGCGCGAGATACCATGTTGCGAGCTTCCTTTCGGTTGGCTTGTTAAATGTTCGTAGCGTTGTGCCGGGCACTTGTCGTGCCTTTGCCCATTCGGCGCGCGTCGACCCCGTTTGTTTCGGCGCGGCTGTGACCACGGCGTTACAAAATTGCGCGCTAGGGTCTTTACAGGGGGGACCCCCGCCCATATATGCGCTCTCCGCTGCCCCAGGGGGACTTCCAATAACCGCAAGGCAGCCTTGGATGTTTAACGTTATCTTTGGGGGTCCCTTGAGTTGCACCAGCATCATAGCGCCCACGGGCTGATTCAGGCACTTTCGCCGGTCGAACCTGTTACGCTTGTCCGCCCGCACGCCGCGCGGCGCGCAGCGCGTTTCTTCATCGAGCGATTTCCCGGCACGACCATGTATGCGGTCAAGGCGAATCCGTCGCCCGACCTGCTGCGCGTGCTGTGGGATTCGGGTGTCACCCATTATGACGTCGCCTCGATCGCCGAGGTGCGGCTCGTCGCCCGCACGCTGCCGCAAGCGACTCTCTGCTTCATGCACCCGGTGAAGGCCGAGGAAGCGATTTCCGAAGCCTATTGGAAGCATGGGGTGCGCACCTTCTCGCTCGACACGCTCGACGAGCTCGAAAAGATCGTCCGCGCAACCGAAGGCGCGCAGGATCTGAACCTGCTCGTGCGCCTCCGTGTTTCGTCCGATCATTCGAAGCTCAGCCTCGCCGCGAAGTTCGGCGCCGAGCCCGACGAAGTCGCCGAACTGTTGATGGCGACGCGCCAGGCCGCCGACGCGCTCGGCATCTGCTTCCACGTCGGCAGCCAGGCGATGACGCCCCACGCCTATGCGCAGGCGATGGAACGCGTCCGCGCCGCGATCGTCGCGGCGTCGGTCACCGTCGACATCATCGATGTCGGGGGCGGCTTTCCCTCGTCCTATCCGGGCATGGAGCCGCCGCCGCTCGACGCCTATTTCGAGACGATCCATCGCAGCTTCGAAAGCCTGCCGATCAGCTATTCGGCCGAACTCTGGTGCGAACCGGGCCGCGCGCTGTCGGCCGAGTATAGCTCGCTGATCGTGCGCGTCGAAAAGCGCCGTGGCGACGAACTCTACATCAACGACGGCGCTTACGGGGCGCTGTTCGACGCCGCGCATGTCGGCTGGCGCTTCCCCGTCTCGCTGCAGCGCGACGTGGAGAGCGACGGCGAGATGGTGCCGTTCAGCTTCTACGGCCCGACCTGCGACGATCTCGACCATATGACGGGCCCCTTCTTCCTGCCCGCCGACATCAAGGCCGGCGATTTCATCGAGATCGGGATGCTCGGCGCCTATGGATGCGCGATGCGGACCAAGTTCAACGGCTTCGGCGCCGACGAGACCCATGTCGTCAGCGACGAGCCGATGGTCAGCCTCTACACCGGCGAAGTCGAACAGGAACGCCGCAGCGCGACGGTGACCAAGCTGTTCTGATAACGACCGAATAGCGAAAACGGAAAGGGCCGGCGCAGCGATGCGACCGGCCCTTTTCCTTTTGGGAGAAGGCGCTAGATTGCGCCGCCCATGCAGCCCTTCCATCATCTCCTCGCCAACAATCTGATCGCCAACATCACCAATTTCACGGTGTGGTTCGCGCTGACCTTTTGGACCTTTCTCGAAACCCAATCGGTATTCGCGACAGGGATGATCGCGGGCATCTATCTCGTGCTGACGGCGATGCTCGGCATCTGGTTCGGCAGCCTTGTCGACCATCATGGCAAGCGCAATATGATGCTGGTGTCGAGCGTCGCCTCGCTGATCCTCTACGCGGCCGCACTCGGCGGCTTCCTGCTCGATCCCGACATCCGCAGCGCCGAAACACGGAGCCTGACGCTCTGGCTCTTCATCCTCGTTTCGATGCTCGCCGTGATCGCCGGCAATATCCGCATGATCGCGCTCCCGACGCTCGTGACCCTGCTCGTGCCCGAAGACCGGCGCGATAAGGCGAACGGGCTCGTCGGCATGGTCGGCGGGATCGGCTTTCTCACCACCTCGGCGATCAGCGGCTTCCTCGTGGCGTGGGGCGGCATGGCCGGAACATTGATCTTTGCGATCGGCTTTTCGCTCGTAGCGATCGCCCACCTGCTTTTCGTCCGGATCGACGAACCGCGCAATGCCGAAGACCATGCCGAACCGCGCCGGATCGACCTTGCGGGAACCTTACGCGTCGTGCTCGCCATTCCGGGGCTTTTCGCGCTGATCCTCTTCTCCTCCTTTAACAATCTTCTCGGCGGCGTCTTCATGGCGCTGATGGACGCTTATGGCCTGTCGCTGATGAAGGTCGAGGAATGGGGCCTGCTCTGGGCGGTCATATCCTGCGCTTTCATCCTCAGCGGCGTTATGATCGCGCGGACCGGGCTGGGCGCCAACCCGGTGCGAACCTTGCTCCTCGTCAACCTTGGCGCGTGGATCGTCGCGGTCTTCTTCACCATCCAGTCGTCGATCCTGCTGCTCGCGGCCGGCTGTTTCCTCTGGATGTTCCTCGGCCCCTATGCCGAAGCGGCCGAGCAGACGACGCTGCAAAAGGTCGTGCCGTTCGAGCGGCAGGGGCGGGTTTTCGGTTTCGCCCAGTCGGTCGAACTCGCGGCTTCGCCGCTCACCGCCTTCCTGATCGCACCGCTCACGCAGTTCGTATTCGTCCCGCTGATGACGACCGGATGGGGCGCCGACGCGATCGGCGACTGGTACGGCCGCGGCCCCGAGCGCGGGATCGCGATCGTCTTTTCGATCGCCGGTCTGCTGGGCGTGCTCGCCACCGCCGCTGCCTTCGCCTCCCGATCCTATCGACGGATTTCCGCCGCTTATGCGGATGGCGCTGGCGATGGCGTCGCGCCGGCCCCCGCCTGACAGTCCCGCACGGTCGATTAGCTCTTCCGTTTCACTTCGCAATCCTTCTATCTTTGCGCAAACAGCAAGGGAGGATGCCGCTTGGTCAGGACGATCTATCGAGCCGTAGCGGACGATGCCGCATGACGATGCTTGAAGGCATCCGCATCGTCGATCTGACGACCGTCATCTTCGGCCCCTATGCGACGCAGATGCTCGCCGACCTCGGGGCGGAGGTGATCAAGGTCGAAATGCCGGGGGTCGGCGATGTGTCGCGCTACCTCGGCAGCGGCGTTCCCGACCCGACGATGGGATCGATACACCTCACCGTGAACCGCGGCAAACGCTCGATCGCGCTCGATCTGAAAAAGCCCGAAGATGCCGAAGTGCTGCGCGGCCTGCTCGCCACCGCCGACGTCTTTTTCCACAACGTCCGCGGCAAGGCGATCGCGCGGCTCGGCTTCGACTATGACGGATGCCGCGCGATCAAGCCCGACATCATCTATGTCCACGGCACCGGCTTCGGACAGGAGGGCCCCTATGCCGATCTTCAGGCCTATGACGATGTCATCCAGGCGGCGAGCGGCACCACCAGTCTCCTCCCCCGCGTCGACGGCGACCCGCGCCCGCGCTATTTTCCCTCGCTGATCGCCGACAAGGTCGCCGGCCAGTTCGGGGCGCAGGCGATCCTCGCGGCGCTCGTCCACAAGTTCAGAACCGGCGAAGGGCAAGAAGTTCAGGTGCCGATGTTCGAATGCTTCACCTCGTTCATGCTGGTCGAGCATCTGCGCGACGCGGCGCTCGACCCGCCGATCGGGCCCGCGGGCTATCCGCGCCAGCTCGATCCGACGCGCCAGCCCTTTCCGACGCGTGACGGCTATCTTGCCATCGTCCCCTACACCCCCGAATCGACCGCCCGGCTGATGGTGCTGCTTGGCAGCGGCGAGCTGACCGAAACGCCCGAATTCCAGGCTGCCAAGGCAAAAGGCCAGCATATGCCGATCGTCTACGGCGAAATCGCGCGCAAGACGCCGGCGAAGACGACCGCCGAATGGCTCGCGCTGTTCGCCGAGAATGACATTCCGGCGATGGCGGTCCGCGACCTTCACGACATCAAGGCGGACCCGCATCTGTCGGCCACGGGCTTTTTCCGCCACCGCACGCATCCCGATGTCGGCGTCTTCCACGAAATGCAGCCGCCGGTGAAATATGGCGCGATGTCGCCCCGCGACCTCGGCTTCGCGCCGCGCGTCGACGGCGACGGCGCGGCGATCCGCGACGAACTCGAGGCCCGGCACGGCTGAATTTTGGCAATTGCATATCGGCGCGCGGCCCCTAGCATCGCCGCGACACGACAAAAGGGGGGAGCCATATGACGCCGAACATCCTCGCACCGGGCGCGGTGCTGATTCTGTGGACGCTCGTCATGCTGGTCTGGGTCGGCGTGACGCGCTTCCGGGCGCTCGCCAAATCGGGTATCGACCTGAAAGCGGCACCGCCGGGCGGCCGCGGCGGCGACCTCGAAGGCATATTGCCGCCGATCGCAAACTGGAAATCGCACAACTACACGCATCTGCTCGAACAGCCGACGCTCTTTTATGCCGTTATCCTGATCTTGCACGCGGTCGGCGGCTACCCCGCCTATATCGTGTGGATCGCCTGGGCCTATGTCGCGCTGCGTATCGTGCACAGCTTCTGGCAAGCGACGGTGAATCGCATACCGGTACGCTTTGCGATCTTTGCGGCATCGACTTTGTGCCTGTTGGCCCTGGCGCTGCTCGCGGTCATTGCCACTTTGGGTTGAGGGGGAGAGAAAGATGGGAACGAACGCTATTTTGGGGCCGGTCGCGACGCTGGCGCTCTGGTCAATGATCATGTGGGTGTGGATGTATGCGACGCGGATCCCGGCGATGCAGCGCGCGAAGATCGACGCCGCGAAGATGGTCGGCGGCACCGGCAAGGGGCTCGACGAGGTATTGCCCGCCGAAGTGCAGTGGAAAGCGCACAATTACAACCATCTGATGGAACAGCCGACGGTCTTTTACGCCGTCGCGATCGCGCTCGCGGTCGGCGGAATGGGCGGCGGGCTCAACGCGCAGATCGCCTGGGCCTATGTGGCCCTTCGCATCGTCCACAGCCTGATCCAGGTGACGATCAATCGCGTCATGTGGCGCTTTGCCGTCTTCGCGCTGGCAAGCCTCGCGCTATTCGCACTGTGTCTGCACGCCTTCATGGGGTTCGTTCTACACTGAACCCTAGCGCGAAAACCGAGCGGCCAGTTCCACATGGGTCGACCAGCGGAACTGGCCGACGGGCTGCACCCAGTCGAGCGAATAGCCGCCCTCGACCAGTATCTTCGCATCGCGCGCGAAGCTGGCGGGATTGCAACTGACATAGGCGATGACCGGCGCGGTCGATGCCGCGAGCTGCTTCACCTGCTCCTCCGCCCCGGCGCGCGGCGGATCGAGGATGATCGCGCCGAACCGGTTCAACTCGGCGGGCACCAGCGGGCGGCGGAACAGGTCGCGATGCTCGGTCGCGACCAGCGCGCGCGCGCGGTTCGCCGCGCCGGTCAGAGCCGCGACCGCGTCGCGCGCGCCCTCGGCAGCGTAGACCTTGCGTCCGGCCTGCACCGACAGCGCAAAAGTGCCGACGCCCGCGAACAGATCCGCGACGGCGCCAGCCTCACCGATCGCTTTGGTCACCGCATCGATCAGCGCGTTTTGTCCCGCCGCCGTCGGTTGCAAGAAGGCAAAAGGCGGCACTTCGACCAATATATCGCCAAAGCGCATTGTCGGCGGATCGGGCTGCCACAGGATTTCGAACCCCTCGCCCTGGTCGATCGCAAAGCGCGCAAGATTATGCGCGCCGGCGAAATCCTGAAGCGCCATCGCGGCGTCGAGCCCTTCGGCTTTCACGCCTTCGAGAATCAGTTCGACGCCCTGATCGAGCATCTGCAGCTTGACCTTCACCGGACGCCGCGGCTGCGCGACCGTCGCGAGCAATTCGCGCACGGGTTCGATCAGCGCGAACAGTTCGGGGAGCAGCAGCGGACACATCCGCATATCGACGATATGGTTGCTCTGCGCGGCGTTGAACCCGATCGCGACCTGCTTGCCCGTCCGCAGCGCGGTCAACGCGGCGCGGCGGCGGCTCCGCGGCGGCGAAAGCTGCGCGGGAAGCACGTCGCCATAGGGCACCTCCTGCCCTTCCAGCCCCCCGACAACCCGGTCGCGCACGAATTCGGCCAGCGCCGGCTCGGCGACATGCTGCAACTGGCAACCGCCGCATTTGCCGAAATGGCGGCAGACGGGGTCGGTGCGGTTCGGCCCCGGGATGATGATGCCGTCGTCGCGCACGCGGTCGCCGGGAACGCCGCCCGCCACATGGCGGCCGTCGCCCGTCACGCCGTCGCCGCGCGCGGCGATGCGCTCGATCAGCGAAGCTTCGCCCATGTCAGTCCCTTATCAGATCGTCGGCCACAAGGCCGGGGCCTATACGCGCCGCCTGCGCGATATGCCAGCCCACCGCGGCGACCGCCGCGTCGAAGGCATCGCCGCCCCGTGCGAGCATCGCACCGCACGCGCCCGCCAACACGTCGCCTGTGCCCGCCGTCGCCAGCCAAGGGCTGCCTGGCCACGCGGCGACCAATCGGCCATCGGGCGCGGCGATCACCGTATCGGCGCCCTTGTAGACGACTACCGCCTGCGTCCGCGCCGCAGCCGCCTTGGCGCGGTCGATCTTGCTCCCGTAAAGTTGCGGGAAGGCGCGCGCGAACTCGCCTTCGTGCGGGGTCAGGATCGTCTTGCGCGGCGTTTCGGAGAGGCGGGGAAGCGCCGCGTCGATCGCGGCGGCATCGAGCACGAGCGGCTTCCCCGAATCGAGCGCGGCTTCGACGTCGAACAGCAATTCGTCGCCCGCCGGAAATCCCGGCCCGATGACGACAGCGCCGACGCGCGGATCATCGAGCCGCTCGCCGAACTTCGCATCGCTTTCGGCGATGATCGCCGAAAAGGGCGCGCGTTCGCTGCCGTTGAGGACGACATAGCCCGCCCCCGCGCGCAATGCCGCCGCCGCTGTCAGGCCCGCCGCGCCGGGCATGGGACCCGCGAAGACCAGCACCATACCCCGCGTGAACTTGTGGGCGGTCGCCTCCGGCTGCGTTTCCCGCACCCTCGGCAGCGTCCGCATCGCCTTGTTCGCCGCTATGCCGATCGGCGCGAGCAGGACGCGCCCGCAGGCGGGCGCGGTCGGAAGCAGGACGTGCGCGGGCTTCAATGCGCCGAGCGCGAGCGTCACATCGGCGCGAAGCGGGGGCATCCAGTCGGCCGCGCCGTCACTGTCGATTCCGCTCGGCACATCGACCGCCAATATGCGCCGGTCGGCAAAATGCCCGAGGATGGCCGCAAGGTCGTCCGCGATCGGCCGCGAAAGACCGACGCCGAACAGTGCGTCGACGATCAAGGGTGCAGGAGCGAGACGTCCATCGACCGCCTCGACCGGTCCGCTCCACCCCGCCCGCGCCGCTTTCGCCAGTTCGGTCGAGGGTTCGCTCAGCGCAGCGACGCGCACCGCCGCCCCGCGTGTCGCGAGCAGCCGCGCCGCGACATAGCCATCGCCGCCATTATTGCCGGGACCGCAGAGGATCAGGATCGGCGCGCCCGCCGCCATCCGCCAGGCGGTATCGGCAACCGCCGCGCCCGCAAGCTCCATCAGTTCCGAAAGCGAAGTTCCCTGCACCGCGCACGCCGCCTCGGCCTCGCGCATCGCATCGCTGGTCAGGATCGGGGCATCGGCGGGAACGGACATGCCCCGCCCTATCACGATCGCGCGAGAGCGCCTACTTCGCGCCGCCCGTGTTGGCGGGAAGGCGATAGCGGTCGTGCCCAATCGCGACCTCGATCATATTGTTGCCGACGATGCTGACCTTCGCCGGTTCGGCGCCGTCGGCCGACACCACGCCGCGCCCGTCGGTGGTGATCTGCAACCTGCGGTAACCGACGTTGGCGCGCCCGACGACGAGGACCGTCCCGTCCGCTCCGCTCATTTCATCGACGGTGCAAGTGCGGTCGAACAGCTTCGCGCCTTCGAGTGCGCATTCGATACGGCCGTGTTCGGCGGCTTCGCGTGCCCCACGCGCTTCAGCCTCGGCGAGATCGCCATTGTCCGGCGACCGATCGCAGCCCGCGAGCGCGATCAGCGTCAGCAATACCCCCCCAAATCGCTTCATCCCTAGCCCTTCAACTGCGACAGGTCGCGCACCGCTCCTCTTGCGGCGCTCGTCGTCATCGCGGCATAGGCCTGAAGTGCTACCGAAACCTTGCGCGGGCGGGCCTTTTCGGGCTGCCACCCCGCAGCGTCCATCGCCGCGCGACGCTCGGCCAGCACGCTGTCGGCAACCGCGAGAGTGATCGTCCGCGACGGGATGTCGATGTCGATCAGGTCGCCATTCTCGACCAAGCCTATCGTGCCGCCTTCGGCCGCTTCGGGCGAAACATGACCGATCGACAGGCCTGACGTGCCGCCCGAAAAGCGCCCGTCGGTGACCAGCGCGCACGCCGCGCCCAGCCCCTTCGACTTGAGATAGCTCGTCGGATAGAGCATTTCCTGCATTCCCGGCCCGCCCTTCGGCCCTTCGTAGCGGATGACGATGACGTCGCCCGCGACCACCTGCCCGGTCAATATGCCCGCGACCGCCGCGTCCTGGCTTTCATAGACCTTCGCCGGGCCCGAGAATTTGAGGATGCTCTCGTCGACCCCCGCGGTCTTCACGATGCAGCCGTCGAGCGCGATATTGCCCGACAGAACGGCGAGCCCGCCATCCTTGCTGAACGCATGTTCCGCCGAGCGGATCACCCCCGCCTCGCGATCGAGATCGAGGCTGTCCCAGCGCCGGTCCTGGCTGAACGCCGTCTGTGTCGGCACCCCGCCCGGCGCCGCCATGAAGAATTTCCGCACCTCGGGATCGTTGGTCCGCGAAATGTCCCATTTGTTGAGCGCATCGCCGAGCGTCGCGCTATGCACCGTCGGCAGGTGCGCGTGGAGCAGCCCCGCGCGTTCGAGCTGGCCGAGGATCGCCATGATCCCGCCGGCGCGGTGGACATCCTCCATATGGACGTCGCTCTTCGCCGGCGCGACCTTCGACAGGCACGGCACGCGGCGCGACAGCCGGTCGATGTCGGTCATCGTGAAATCGACCCCGGCCTCGAACGCGGCGGCGAGCAGATGCAGCACGGTATTGGTCGACCCGCCCATCGCGATGTCGAGGCTCATCGCATTCTCGAACGCCTCGAAGGTCGCGATATTGCGCGGCAAAACGCTCTGGTCGTCTTCTTCATAATGACGGCGGCACATTTCGACGACGATCCGCCCCGCGCGCAGGAACAGCTCCTTGCGGTCGGCGTGCGTCGCGAGCGTCGAGCCATTGCCCGGCAACGACAGCCCCAACGCCTCGGTCAGGCAGTTCATCGAGTTGGCCGTGAACATGCCCGAGCACGAGCCGCAGGTCGGGCACGCCGCGCGCTCGATCTCGGCCACTTCCTCGTCGCTATATTTTTCGTCGGCGGCGGCGACCATCGCATCGACCAGATCGAGCGCGACCTCCTTGCCCTTGAGCACGACCTTGCCCGCCTCCATCGGCCCGCCCGACACGAACACGACCGGAATGTTGATCCGCAGCGCCGCCATCAACATTCCGGGGGTGATCTTGTCACAATTCGAAATGCACACCATCGCGTCGGCGCAGTGCGCGTTGACCATATATTCGACGCTGTCGGCGATCAGGTCGCGGCTCGGCAGCGAATAGAGCATGCCATCGTGCCCCATCGCGATACCGTCATCGACCGCGATGGTGTTGAATTCCTTGGCGACCCCGCCCGACGCTTCGATCTCGCGCGCGACCATCTGGCCCAGGTCTTTCAGGTGAACATGTCCGGGAACGAACTGGGTAAAGCTGTTCACCACGGCGATGATCGGCTTGCCGAAGTCGCTGTCCTTCATCCCGGTCGCGCGCCAGAGGCCGCGCGCGCCCGCCATATTGCGGCCGTGGGTCGTGGTGCGCGAACGATATGAAGGCATTTTCAACAATCCTGATAATTTTATTTCAAAATAATGCGAAGAGACGCGCCTCTACACGCCTATCAGGGCAGATTCAATGCAACTTTGCTGCACATGCGAGAAAGTCGCTCGGCAAAAAGCGCCTGCCCCGCCGCATCGCCGACCATATCCTGCCGCATCTCGATCCCGACATAGGGAATATTGTTCGCCTCGGCGTGGCGGTTCATCGTCGCGTTGAGCAGCTTGCCCGAATAGGGTTGCTGGTCGCCGACGGCCATCCCCTCGGCCTCCAGCGCCGCGATCGCCGCGCCGGCGAGCCGGTCATCCTCGTTATAAAGCACCCCGACATGCCACGGCCGCGCCTGATCGGGATGCGCTGCTAGCGACGGCGTGAAACTGTGTAGCGACAGGATCATCGCTGGGCGCCGCGCCTCGATCGTTGCGGCTATATGGTCGTGATAGGGTCGGAAGAAACGCGCCAGCCGCGCTTCACGCGCGTCATCGTCGAGCGCATTGCCCGGCACCACATGGCCATCGCTCGCGATCGGCAGCACGCCCGGCGCATCCTCCTCGCGATTGCAGTCGACGACGAGCCGCGACACGCCGCCGAGGATCGCCGCGTCGGCCGCGCCCGCTTCGACGAGCCGTGCCGCGACTTCGGCGACGCCGATGTCGATCGCGATATGGTTCGAGAGCAGCGCCGGCTCGATGCCCAGATCGATGTCCTCGGGCACATGGTTCGACGCATGATCGGCGATCAGCAACAGGCCGCCCGCGCGCGCTTCGCCGATCTGCCGCCACGCTTCGCTCACTTCAATGCTCCCGCCATCGTCCACCAGCCCGGATGCCGCTCGGCCAGCAAGACGGCGGCAGCATCGCGCTCGGCCGCCGCGTCGAACAGCGCGAAGCAGGTCGCCCCCGAACCCGACATGCGCGCCAGCCAGGGCCTGAGCGCGCCGAGTTCGAGCAAAATGTCGGCGATCGCCGGGCACTGGGCGATCGCCGGGCGCTGCAGATCGTTGCGCGCGCCGAGCAACCCCGCGCGCGGCTCGGCGCCGGTGAACAAAGGCCCGCGATCGATCCCCTCCCATGCGGCGAACACCGGCCCCGTCGCGACCGGCTGGCGCGGATTGACCAGCAGCACCGGCGTCCCGCCGAGCCGCAGCCCGGGCACGGCGCTGAGTTCCTCGCCCGTGCCGACACCCAGACACGTCTCGCTCGCCACGCAAGCGGCGACATCGGCGCCGAGCGGGCTCATAATCCGCGCCAGCGTCGCGTCGCCGATCTCGGGCAGAAAACGCCGCCGCACCAACCGCGCCATCGCCGCGGCATCCGCCGACCCGCCACCGATCCCTGCTGCGACGGGCAGCGTCTTGGTCAAATTCACCGCCAGCGGCGGCACCCGGTCGGCGCCGTAGAGATCGCGCAGCAGCGCCAGCCCCCGCATCACCAGATTGTCGCCGCTCGCGCTCAGCCCGTCGGCGAATTCGCCGTCGATCGCCAGACTGTCGGCATCCGCGACCTCGGCGGCGATCGCATCACCGCCGTCGACAAAGGCGAACAGCGTCTCGATCGCATGATAGCCGTCGGCGCGCCGCGCCCGGACGTGCAGCGCGAGGTTGATCTTGGCCCAGCCGGTCTCCTGAAACGCCGTCACGGCGCCGTCGTGGCGGGGGTCAGCCCGTCGCGGAGCTTCGCCACCAGCCGCGTCGCCATCTCGGCGTCGGCGAGCAGCGCTGCGGCGCGCCAATTATATCGCGCGCGAAACTTCTGTCCCGCCTTCCAATAAGCGTCGCCCAGATGTTCGACGATCACCGCATTGTCGGGCTCGCCGCGCTGCGCCTTTTCGAGCAAATCGACCGCATCGTCGGTGCGCCCGGTCAGGAAATAGGCCCAGCCGAGCGAATCGGCGATGCTCGCATTCCGGGGCTCGCGGCGCCACGCGGTTTCGATCCGCGCGAGCGACTGCTCGATGTCCTTGCGCCGTTCGAGCGCCGAATAACCTGCGAAATTCAATATCGAGGCGTCGCCGGGCCGCAGCGCCACCGCCCGCTCCATCAGGGGCTGCGCCTCGTCCCACCGCCCCGCCTGCAACAGGAGGTCCGCGCGCGCGATCAGCAGGGTGCCGCGCAGCGCCCTGTCGCCTTCATCGTCGCCCAGCGCCGCCTCGAGCCGCTCATAGGCGCGGCCCGCCGCCGTGGGGTCGCCCGATCGCCGCGCGATGTCGGCGAAGCGGACGAGCAGGCCGCGCGCGGGATTGGCGTTGGCGGCGGTCTCGGCCAGCTTCGCCGCGCCCGCGAGGTCGCCGGAATCGGCCATCAATTCGGCGCGGCGCATCGTCAGCACCCCCGGCAGTTCCTGATGCCCGGCATCGAGCAACACCATCGCCTCTTCGCGCTGGCCGTTGCGGTCGAGCGCTTCGACCAGCGTCGTCCGCACGGCCCAGTCTTCATCGTTCAGCCAATAGGCCGCGCGCGCGAACAGCAAGGGCAGCTTCGCACTGCCATTCGGCGTTCGCGCGAGGCCGTCGGCCAATATGCCGAGCCATTGCGCGACACCTTCACGCGGCGTCGAAACCGGCTGGTCGGGCAGCAGCAGCATCGGGTCCTCCCGCTGCCCCGACGCCAACGCGATCCGCCCGCGCAGCCGCTTGGCCGCTTCGCTTTCGTCCGCCTTGTCGAGCGTTGCCGCGACCCGCGTGGCGACAAGCTGGCTCGTCCGGTCGGTCAGCGTGATATTGTCGGTCAGCGCCGCGGCCGAATCGGCGCGCTTCGCCGCGATCTGAACGAGCGCGACCTGCAGCGTCAGCGCGGGTTCGGGCCGGGTCGGACTGTTCACCGCGAGGAGATGCTGCTCGGGAAATTTCTCGCGCGCGCCGATGTCGATCCACGCATTCACCGTCGGCGTGATCAGCCGCGCGATCGTGTCGGCGCCCGTCTTGTCCGCCCGCCCCGCCATATAGGTGCGGGCCGCCTTCCAGTCCGACCTGCGCATCGCATCGACCATCAGCACCAGCTGCGCATCGAACCGGCGGTCGCCCGCCGCCCACAGGCGTTGCGCAGCGTCGTGCGCGGCGTCGAGGTCGCCCGCCTCGATCGCCTGCTCGAGCATCCGTCCGCGGATGCCGGGCAAGCCCGGCGCGGCGCTCGACACCATCGCCAGCGCCGACAGCGCGACTGCCGGCGCGCCACTCTCTTCCGCCAGTCGCGCGCGCACGAGCGCGTTGAGGACCTCGCCGCTATCGCTGGCGGCATGCGCAGGCACCGCCGCCGCGATCGCGGCAGCGATCAGAAAGAAGCGAGCGGACTTACATGTTCGGATAATTGGGGCCTCCGCCGCCTTCGGGGGTGACCCAGTTGATGTTCTGGGTCGGGTCCTTGATGTCGCAGGTCTTGCAGTGGACGCAATTCTGCGCGTTGATCACGAATTTGGGATCGCCGTCCTCTTCGCCGACGATCTCATAGACGCCCGCCGGGCAATAACGCTGCGCGGGCTCGTCATAGAGCGGCAGATTATAGGCGACCGGAATCGACGGATCCTTCAGTTGCAGATGAACCGGTTGATCTTCCTCATGGTTGGTGTTCGAAATGAACACCGAGGAGAGACGGTCGAAGGTCAGCACGCCGTCGGCCTTGGGATAGTCCGGTTTCGGCATGATGTCGGCGCGATAGAGGCTCTCATTGTCCGGATGATGCTTCATCGTGAAGGGGAGTTTGATCTTCAGCGTTTCGAGCCACATCGTCATCCCCGACAGGATCGTCCCCGCCAGGTCGCCATATTTCTCGACGAGCGGCAGCACGTTGCGCACGATGCTGAGTTCCTTCTTGACCCAGCTGTCGTCATAGGCCGCCTGATAGGCGCCGAGCGTGTCGCCCGACCGGCCCGCGGCAACCGCCGCGAACGCCGCCTCGGCCGCCATCATCCCCGATTTCATCGAGGTGTGCGTGCCCTTGATGCGCGGCACGTTGAGGAAGCCCGCACTGTCGCCGATCAACGCGCCGCCCGGGAAGGCGAGCTTCGGCACCGATTGCAGCCCGCCGTCGCTGATCGCGCGCGCGCCATAGGAAACGCGTTTGCCGCCCTTCAATATCTTCGCGATTTCGGGATGCGTCTTCCACTTCTGCATCTCCTGGAACGGAGAAATGTGCGGGTTGCGATAGTTGAGCCAGGTCACGAAACCCAATGCGACCTGCCCGTTGGCCTGATGATAGAGAAAGCCGCCGCCATTGGCATTCTGGTCGAGCGGCCAGCCCTGCGTATGGATGACGCGCCCCGGCGCATGCTGCTCGGGGTCGATGTCCCACAATTCCTTGACGCCGAGCCCATAAACCTGCGGCTCGCAATCGGCGTCGAGCGCGAATTGCGGCTTGAGCATCTTGGTCAGATGGCCGCGCACGCCCTCGGCGAAGAACGTATATTTGGCATGGAGTTCAAGGCCGGGGGCATAGTCCGCTTTATGGCTGCCATCGCGCGCGACGCCCATGTCGCCGGTCGCGACGCCTTTGACCGAGCCATCCTCGTTATAAAGGATTTCGGCCGCCGGAAAGCCCGGGAAGATTTCGACGCCCAATCCTTCGGCCTGCTCGGCGAGCCAGCGGCAAAGATTGCCGAGGCTTCCCGTATAGGTGCCCTCATTGTGCATGAAACCGGGCGAGATGAATTCGGGCAGGCCGAATTTCTTGTTCTTGGTCAGAATCCAGTGTTGATTGTCGTTCACCGGCACCTCGGCCAGCGGGCAGCCCTGGTCGCGCCATTCGGGGAGCAGTTCGTCGAGCGCCCTGGGATCGATCACCGCGCCCGACAGGATGTGCGCGCCGACTTCGGACCCTTTTTCGAGGATGCACACCGACAATTCGCTGCCGGCTTCATTCGCCAGCTGTTTCAGGCGGATCGCCGCCGAAAGCCCCGCCGGCCCCGCGCCGACGATGACCACGTCATAGGGCATCGATTCCCGTTCGCTCACCGCAAATACCTTTCTGCCGTCCCCGCGCCGATCATTCATCGTGTCCGGCGCTCATTCTGTCACGAATTGCGATGCCCGCCAATTGACGCGCCCGTCAACCTCCTGTTTCAAACAATTTCATGGGTGGGCAAAACTCTGCATTGCTGGCGGAAAGCTATAGCGACTGGTGGTCGCTGGCGGGCGTCGACGCGCTGGTCGGCGAGGAACCGGCGGGCTGGCTGGTCGTGCCGCCGGCGAATGACGCTGCGGCCGCCAAGCCGAAACGCGCGCCCGATAACGAGCCCGAGCCGCTCCCGCTCCCCGCGGCGCTCCAGCGGCAGGAGGCGCTCGAGGCTGCCGAGCCGAAAGGGCCCGTCGTATTTCCCGACGACTGGAACGAATTTCAAAACTGGCTGGCAACCGGTGCCGACGTGCCCGGCAGCCAGTGGGATGCGCGCCGGGTGCTTCCGGCGGGCGATGCGGGCGCGCCGCTAATGCTGCTCACCGCCTGGCCCGAAATCGACGATCAGCAGAGCGGCGCTCTCTTCTCGGGCGCCGCCGGCCAACTGCTTGACGCGATGCTGCGCGCGATCGGCATGGCGCGCGGCGACTGCTACACCGCCAGCCTTGCCGTCACCCGCCCCGCGGGCGGTCGCTGCGACGGCGAAGAGGCGGCCGAACTCGATCGCCTGCTGTGGCATCATTTGCGGCTGGCGAAGCCGGAGCGGCTGTTGTTGATCGGGAGCGACATCACGCGCATGGCCGCCGCGATCGCCCTGCCCGATGCGCGCGGAAGGTTACTGAATATTAACCAAGATGGCGCCAAGATGGACGCGGTGGCTGTGGCGCATCCGGTGATGCTGCTGGCCCGGCCCGCCCAGAAAGCGGCGGCTTGGGATAGCCTGAAACTGTTCAACCGGGGACGTTGACAGATGGAAAATATGACCAGAAATCTTATCTCCGGCGCCGCTCTGGCGCTTTCGCTCGCCGCAGCGGCCCCCGCGTTCGCCGCCGATGCCGGCGACCGCGATTTCACGTCGGCGCCGCAAACGGTGCCCGATATTCTCTCTTCGAAGCAGAAGCAGCTTTATACGCAGGTCCTGGGCGCGATCCGCAGCGAACGCTGGGCCGACGCCAAATCGCTGCTCGACGAGTCCGGCCAGGAGTCCAATGGGGGCCCGCTCACCGATTTCCTGCGCGCCGAATTGCTGACCGCCGCGAACAGCCCGCGCGCCGAAGTCGCCGACATCATGCCGATCCTTTCGCGATCGCCCTGGTTGCCGCAAGCCGCACAACTCGGCCGCCTTGCGACAAAGCGCGGCGCGTCCGATCTGCCGGCCCTTCCCTTCGAGGCGCGCCTCGCCTGGGCCGGCAGCGCGCCGCGCCGGCTCGGCGCCGACAGCGTCAGCGACCCCGCGGCC
Organism: Sphingopyxis italica; assembly: GCF_011926545.1. Lineage (GTDB taxonomy): Bacteria > Pseudomonadota > Alphaproteobacteria > Sphingomonadales > Sphingomonadaceae > Sphingopyxis > Sphingopyxis italica. Next base: position 394,265 of record NZ_JAATIT010000002.1, read on the forward strand.
GCGCGCCTCGCCGCGACGATCCCCGACCGGATCAAGAACGACGATCCCGCGGGCGCCGAAATGCTGCTCAATGCGGCCATCGACCAGCTCAGCCCGGCGGCGCGCGCCGAATGGACGCAAAAGGTCGCCTGGTCCTATTATATCGAAAATGACGACCGGAATGCGCTGCGCCTGTCGCTCGCCTGCACCGCGGGCGGCGGCGCCTGGGCGACACAGGGCGCGTGGGTGCAGGGTCTCGCGTCGTGGCGGCTTCGCGATTACCGCACCGCGCTCACCGCGTTCGACCGCGTCGCCAAGGAAGCGCCCGACAGCGAACAGCGCGCCGCCGCTTATTATTGGGCCTCGCGCGCCGCGGTCGCCGCGGGCCAGCCCGCCTTGGTGGAGCCGCGCCTGCGCGCCGCCGCCGCCAATCAGGAAACCTTCTACGGCCTGCTCGCCGCCGAATCGCTCGGCGTCGAGGCGGCAATCCAGCGCGAGAATGTCCGGGCCGACCGCAGCGCGTGGCGCGCGCTCGAGAAGCTGCCCAACGTCCGCATCGCGATGGCGTTCGCCGAGATCGGCGAAGATATCTACGCGGGGCAGGCGCTGCGCCATCAGGCCCAGATCGGCAATTCCGACCAGCATGCCCAGCTCATCGCGATGGCGGGCGCGCTCAGCCTGCCCGAAACGCAGCTCTATCTCGCGCACAACACCCCGCATGGCCGCAAGCCCGCCGTGCAGGCCCGCTATCCGCAGCCGAAATGGGAACCGAAGGGCGGGTGGAAAGTCGATCCCGCGCTGGTCTTCGCCCACACGCTCCAGGAATCGCGTTTTCAGCGTACCGTGGTCAGCAGCGCGGGCGCGACCGGGCTGATGCAGGTGCGCCCCGGCACCGCGCGCGATATCGTGCGTTGGGAAGGCGCGGTCGCCGCGCTCGGCGACCTCAAGACGCCCGCGGTGAACATGGACCTTGGCCAGCGCTATCTCCAATATCTGAGCCGCGAGCCCGCGACGGGCGGCCAACTGCCCAAGGTCATCGCGGCCTATAACGCCGGCCCCGCGCCGGTCGCCCGCTGGCAGACCGAGATCCGCGATAATGACGATCCGTTGCTTTATATGGAATCGATCCCCTATTGGGAAACGCGCGGCTATGTCGGCATCGTGCTGCGCAACTACTGGATGTACGAAGCGCAGCAGGGCAAGCCTTCGGTCAGCCGCGCCGCGCTGGCGCAGGGGAAATGGCCGCGCTTCCCCGACGGAAAGGATCGCACGCGCCTGACCTATGCCGGCGATTTCGCGAATGCCGATTGACGAGAGCCTGGCCTTCAAACCCGTCCGCATCGCGCTCCTGACGATTTCGGACAGCCGCAGTGCCGCCGACGACCGTTCGGGCGACAAGCTTGAGGAATTGCTGAGCGGCGCCGGCCATATCCTCGCCGCGCGCGCGATCATCAAGGACGAGACCGCCCTGATCGTCTCGCGCCTCCACAACTGGATCGACGACCCCGAGGTCGATGTCGTGATCACCACCGGCGGCACCGGCCTGACGGGCCGCGACGTGACGCCCGAGGCGCTTCACCGGCTGGACGGCAAGGATATTCCGGGTTTCGGCGAGCTCTTCCGCTGGCTCAGCTACCAGACGATCGGCACCTCGACGATCCAGTCGCGCGCCTGCGCCGTGGTCGCCCGCGGCACCTATATCTTCGCGCTCCCCGGTTCGACCGGCGCGGTGACCGACGCGTGGGAAGGCATCCTCTCGACCCAGCTCGACAGTCGCCACAAGCCTTGCAATTTCGTCGAACTGATGCCGCGATTGATGGAATGATCCTACACTAGTGTCGTCATCCCCGCGAAAGCGGGGACCCAGAGCGGTGGAGCGCCTACCTGGAAGGGTGGAGCTGGGTTCCCGCTTTCGCGGGAATGACGAAAGGGCAAATGTTCTTTATTTGTTCTCAACAACGGCGTATTCTCCGCCGGTGGAATCACCCAAACCCCCGATTCCGGGCCGCGGCGCCCCGACCAACTTACGCCCGACCCGCACCGGATCGCTCGACCGCGAGGCCGATGGCGACTGGCTCGACGCTGCCGAGGACATCGACGGCGAGGCGCCGCGCCTGCGCACGACGGTCACGGTCGAACATCCCAAGACGATCATCGCGCGCAATTCGTCGCCCGACATCGGCTTTGACCGCTCGATCAACCCCTATCGCGGCTGCGAGCATGGCTGCATCTATTGTTTCGCGCGCCCGACCCACGCCTTTCACGACCTCTCGCCCGGGCTCGATTTCGAAAGCAAGCTGTTCGCCAAACCCGACGCGGCGAAGCTGCTCCGCGCCGAACTCGCCAAGCGCAATTACAAGGTCGCGCCGCTCGCGATCGGCACCAACACCGACGGTTACCAGCCGATCGAACGCGAATGGGGCATCACGCGGTCGGTGGTCGAGGTGCTCGCCGAAACGCGCCACCCGCTGATCATTACGACCAAATCCGACCGCGTGCTGCGCGATATCGACCTGCTCGCCGACATGGCGCGCGACAATCTGGTCGGCGTCGCGGTGTCGGTGACCTCGCTCGACCCGAAAATCGCGCGCATGCTCGAACCGCGCGCGCCGCACCCGCGCCGCCGCCTCGCCGCGATCCGCAAGCTGATCGATGCCGGGGTGCCTACACAGGTCAATATCTCGCCGATCATCCCCGCGATCACCGACCACGAAATCGAGGCGATCATGGCGGCGGCGGCCGAAGCTGGCGCGATCCGCGCTTCCTACATCCTCATGCGCCTGCCCTTCGAGGTCGCACCGCTCTTTCGCGCCTGGCTCGCCGCTCATTATCCCGACCGCGCCGACAAGGTGATGCACATGGTGCAGGACATCCGCGGCGGTCGCGACAACGACGCTCAGTTCTTCACGCGCATGCGCGGCCAAGGCGTCTGGGCGCAGCTCACCCGCACCCGCGTCAAGCGCGCCGCGCGTGAACATGGCATGGACCGGAGCTTCCCGCAGATCCGCAGCGACCTGTTCCGTCCGCCCGAGCGCGACGGGCAGATGGAGCTGTTTTGAGTCCTCTTGAAGCCGTTCGTGCTGAGCTTGTCGAAGCGCCGCTCTTTTCTTCTCCAAGGCGGAGAGAAAGAACGGCCCTTCGACAAGCTCAGGGCAAACGGGTTTTTAGCGATTACGCCGCCGTCAGCGACCGCAGCCTATAATCCTTATAATCATCCCTGATCTGCCGCTTCAAAATCTTGCCCGTCGCGGTGTGCGGCAGTTCGTCGACGAAGACGATCTCGTCGGGCAGCCACCATTTGGCGACCTTGTCTTTGAGGTAATCGACGATAGCCGCCTCGCTCGTCTCCGCACCCGCCTTCCGCACGACCAACAGGATCGGCCGCTCGTCCCATTTGGGGTGATAGACGCCGACCGCCGCCGCCTCCTGCACGCCCGGCGCGCCGACGGCGGCGTTTTCCAGCTCGATCGAGCTGATCCATTCGCCGCCCGATTTGATCACATCCTTCGCGCGGTCGGTGATCTGCATGACACCGTCGGGATGCAGCACCGCAACGTCGCCGGTGTCGAACCAGCCTTGACCGTCCGCTGCGTCGGCATCGGCCTTGAAATAACGCTGGATGATCCACGGCCCGCGGCATTGCAGCCGCCCGCTCGTCTCGCCGTCGCGCGGCAGTTCGCCTCCCCCATCGTCGACAACGCGCAACTCGACGCCGAACGGCGGACAGCCCTGCCGCGCGACGATGTCGACGCGCTCGTCGAAGCTCATCTCATCCCAGTTCCACGGCCTTTTGCCCATCGTCCCGATCGGCGAGGTTTCGGTCATGCCCCAGGCATGGCCGACATCGATCCCCGCCTTCATAAACCGCTCGATCATCGCGCGCGGACACGCCGACCCGCCGATGATCACGCGGTGGAGCTTGCCATAGCCGATGCCCGTCGCGTCCATATGCGCGAACATCGCGATCCACACCGTCGGCACGCCGGCGCTGTGGGTGACGCCCTCATCGTGCATCAGGTCGCAAAGCACCTGCGCGTCGTTGGTCGCGGAAAACACCAGCTTCGCGCCGACGGTCGCGGCGGCAAAGGGAATGCCCCAGCTGTTCGCATGAAACATCGGCACGATCGGCAGCACCACGCTGCGGTTCGACATGTCGAACACGTCGGGCTGGATCTCGGTGATCGCGTGGATGACGTTCGAGCGATGCTCATAGAGCACGCCCTTCGGATTGCCCGTCGTGCCGCTGGTATAGCAAAGCCCGACCGGATCGCGCTCGTCGAGCTCCACCCATTGAAAGCTGCCGTCTTCGGCATCGATCAGATCGCGATAGGAAAGATAGCCCTCGCGCGCCGGGGCGTCGAACAGGATGAAATGCTCGACCGTCGGCAATTGCGGGCGGAGCCGCTCGACGATCGGCAGGAACATCGTGTCGAACAGCAGCACGCGGTCCTCGGCATGATTGACGATATAGATCAGCTGTTCGTCGAACAGCCGCGGGTTCACCGTATGCAGCACCCCGCCCATGCCCGCGGTGCCGTACCAGCTGACCAGATGGTGGCCGTGGTTCATCGCCAGCGTCGCGATGCGGTCGCCCTTCTTCATTCCGAGTTTCACCATCGCCGCGGCGAAACGCCGCGCGTCGGTTCCGACCTCTCCCCAGTTCGACCGCGTCATGCTGCCGTCGGCCCATCGCGACACGATTTCGCGTCGCGAATGTTCGCGTGCGGCATGATCGATCAGGCTCGTGACGAGCAGCGGCTGGCCCTGCATTCCCATGGTGCGGCATCCTCAATTTTATATCGTTGCTGCCAATGGATAGGGTCGAAAACCCCCGACACGCAAGGGGGAAGAAAGGTCAGCGCGCCCTGAATTCGCGCGGCGCGACGAGCGACAGCGCGGGGCCGGTCACCCCGGCGATCATGTCGAGCCGCGATACCGTATCGGGGCCGAGCGCGAAGCCGCGGCCGAGTTCGATACGAAGCTCGTCATCGGTCAGCGGGTCGATCGTGGTGACGATGACGCGGCCCCGCGCATCGTCGCGCTTGACGAGCAGCCGCGCCATTTCCTCGATCGCCGTGGGCATGTCGACGCGGCAGGTCAGCTGGAGCGCCGCGGTCGCGGCCATATCGGCCAGCGACTGCGCACCGCGCACCGTCACCCGCGGCGTTTCCTCGCCTTCGAGCAGATCGAGTTCGACCGACAGCATCGCGCAGCCGCCGTCGGCCGCCAGCGTCTCGAGCGTTTTGCCGGCGATTTCGTCGAAGCAGCTCGACTGAAACTGGCCGCTGCGATCCGACAGGGTGAGGTTGAGGAAGCGGTTGCCGCGCTGCGACACGCGCGGCCGCGCACTTTCGACCATCGCCGCCATCACCATCGGGATGCGCGTGCCGGGCGACATTTCGACATTGTCGCAGATGTCGCCATAGGACCGCGCGCCGCGCGCCGAGACGATCGCTTCATATTGCTCGACCGGGTGCGACGAGAAATAGAAGCCGAAAGCGTCCTTCTCGCGCGTCATTCGCTCGGCCAGCGTCCACGGCTCGGCGGCGGGAAGCTGCAGCGCCGGCGCGATCGCTATGTCGCCGCCGAACAGACCGCCCTGCCCCGTCGAACGTTCGTGCGCCGAACTGTTGGCGCAGGCGAGCAGGCTTTCGGCACCGGCAAAGGCGCGCGGACGGTCGGGCTCGATACAATCGAACGCCCCCGCCCCCGCCAACGCTTCGATCTGCCGGCGGTTGAGCAGCTTGGGATCGATACGGCTCGCGAAATCGTCGAGCGAGACGAAATCGCCCTTGGCGCGTTCGGCGACGAGCGCCTCCATCGCTTTCTCGCCCACGCCCTTGAGCGCGCCGAGCGCGTAACGCACCGTCAGTCCTTCATCCCCGCGCCCGACCGAGAAATCGGCTTCGCTGTCGTTGACCGACGGCGGCGCGATCCCGACATTGAGCCGCCGCATGTCGTCGATGAAGATTGACAATTTATCGGTCTGGTGGCTGTCGAACGACATCGATGCGGCGAAGAATTCGTGCGGATAATGCGCCTTCAGCCATGCGGTCTGGTAGGACAGCAAGGCATAGGCGGCGGCGTGGCTCTTGTTGAAGCCATAGCCGGCGAACTTGTCGATCAAGTCGAAAAGCTCGTTCGCCGCCTTGGGCGTGATCTGATTATGCTCGCCGCAGCCCTTCACGAACGTCTCGCGCTGCGCGTCCATTTCGGCCTGGACCTTCTTGCCCATCGCGCGGCGCAAGAGGTCGGCGCCGCCGAGACTGTAGCCGGCCAGGATCTGCGCCGCCTGCATCACCTGTTCCTGATAGACGAAGATGCCGTATGTCTCGGCGAGGATGCCTTCGAGCAGCGGATGCGGATAGGCGATGGGCTCGCGTCCGTTCTTGCGCGCGCCGAACAGCGGAATATTGTCCATCGGCCCGGGGCGATAGAGCGCGACGAGCGCGATGATGTCGCCGAAATTGGTCGGTTTCACCGCTGACAGTGTGCGCCGCATGCCTTCGGATTCGAGCTGGAACACCCCGACCGTCTCGCCGCGCTGGAGGAGGGCATAGACTTCCTCATCATCCCACGCGAGCGCGTCGAGATCGACGTCGACCCCGCGCAGCGCGAGCAGACGCCGCGCTTCCTTCAGCACCGACAGTGTCTTGAGGCCGAGGAAGTCGAATTTCACCAGCCCAGCGGTCTCGACATATTTCATGTCGAACTGCGTCACCGGCATATCCGAACGCGGGTCGCGATAAAGCGGGACGAGCTGGTCGAGCGGCCGGTCGCCGATCACCACGCCCGCCGCGTGGGTCGAGCTGTGCCGTGGCAGACCTTCGAGCTGACGCGCCATGTCGAACAGGCGGCGCACCCCGTCGTCCTGCTTATATTCGGTCATCAGCTCGCTGACGCCGTTCAGCGCGCGCTCGAGTGTCCACGGATCGGTCGGATGGTTCGGCACCAGCTTCGCCAGCCGGTCGACCTGGCCATAGCTCATCTGGAGCACGCGGCCGGTATCTTTGAGCACCGCGCGCGCCTTCAGCTTTCCGAAGGTGATGATCTGCGCGACGGTGTCGCGGCCGTATTTTTCCTGCACATAGCGGATCACCTCGCCGCGCCGTGTTTCGCAGAAATCGATGTCGAAGTCGGGCATCGACACGCGCTCGGGGTTGAGGAAGCGTTCGAACAGCAAGCCCAATTTGAGCGGATCGAGGTCGGTGATCGTCAGCGCCCATGCGACGACGCTCCCCGCGCCCGAACCGCGCCCCGGCCCCACCGGAATATCATGCGTCTTCGCCCATTTGATAAAGTCGGCAACGATCAGGAAATATCCTGGGAAGCCCATCTGGACGATAACCCCGACCTCGAAATCGAGCCGCTCGACATAGGTCTGGCGCTCCTCGTCGGTCATGTCGGGATAATGCGCGAGCCGCGCGTCGAGTCCGTCGCGCGCATCCTGCGCCAGCTGCGCCGCCTCGCCCTCGCGGTCGCCCGCAAGGCTCGGCAGGATCGGCTTGCGCTTCGGCGCCATGAACGCGCAACGTTGCGCGACGACGAGCGTGTTGTGGATCGCCTCGGGCAAGTCCGAGAAAGCGTCCTCCATCGCCTCGGCGGGTTTCAGCCAGGCTTCAGGGCTCGATACGCGGCGATCCTCGCTTTCGACATAGGCCGACTGCGCGATGCACAGCATCGCATCGTGCGCGGCGTGAAAATTCGGCTCGACAAAATTGGCCGGGTTGGTCGCGACGATCGGCAGCGCGCGCGCATAGGCCATTTCGATCAGAGCATTCTCCGCCGCGATTTCGGTGGCATCGCCGCGCCGCGACAATTCGATATAGAGCCGTCCGCCGAACAGCGCCTCGAGCTGCTCGACATAATCCTCCGCCGCACTCTTCTGCTCGCCCGCCAGCAGCCGCGCCAGCGCGCCCTCGCCGCCGCCGGTCAGGCAGATCAGCCCGTCGGTCCTGCCCGCGATGTCGGTGAGGAGCACATGCGGATCCTGCTCGACCGGGCGGCCGAGATGCGCCGCCGAGACGAGCGCACACAGATTGTCATATCCCGCATCGTCCTGCGCATAGAGCGCGAGCCAATCGATCAGCGGCGCACCGTTCGCCAGCCGCTGCCCGGGCCGCGCGACGCTGAGCAAGGTCCCGACGATCGGCTGAACCCCCGCCGCCTTGCACGCCTCGCCAAAGGCCATGACGCCATAGAGCCCGTTGCGATCGGCCACCGCGATCGCCGGAAAGCCGCGGTCGCGCGCGGCCTTGGCGATCGCTTTCGGCTCGATCGCCCCTTCGAGCATCGTGTAGCTGGAAAAGACGCGCAGGGGGACAAAGGGGCTGTAGGCCATGGCGGGACGCTAGGCATATGTGACGATTCGGGGAAGGCCCGAATGATGATCGTCGCCCCCGCGAAGGCGGGGGCCGCTCTTGGCCTTACGCTATCTCTCCAGCGGCCCCCGCCTTTGCGGGGGCGACGGAGCTATTCCAACAGTTCTTCAATCTCTTTGCGCAATTGTTCGGGCTTCGTCGTCGGCGCATGTCGCGACACCGTCCTGCCCTCGCGGTCGACCAGGAATTTCGTGAAATTCCACTTGATCCCGCTACCGAGCAATCCGGTCTTTTCCTTCTTCAGATGCTTGAAGATCGGGTCGGCGTCGTCGCCGTTGACATCGATCTTCGCCATCACCGGAAAGGTCACATCATAGGTCAGCGAGCAGAAATTCGCGATCTCGTTCGCGTCGCCCGGCTCCTGCGCGCCGAACTGGTTGCACGGGAAGGCCAATATCTCGAACCCGCGATCCTTATAGTCGCCGTAGAGCTCCTCCAGCCCTTCATATTGCGGGGTGAAGCCGCATTTCGACGCGGTGTTGACGATCAGCAGCACTTTGCCGCGATAGTCGGCCAGCGACTGCATGTCCCCGCCGGGCAGCTTCGCCGAAAGATCGTAAAGTGCCATATCAGTCCCTTCCCCAATATTCCGCTCGCATCGAGCGAAGTAGAGATGCCCCTCGGCATATGCTGTCCCGATGGGTGTCTCGACTTCGCTCGACACGAACGGGAACAGGAGGAGTCTATGCCTCGATATGCCCTTCGTGCAAGCGCAGCACGCGGTCCATCTTCGCCGCCAATCGCTCATTATGCGTCGCCACCAGCGCCGCTGAGCCATGATCGCGCACCAGACTGACGAACTGGTCGAACACGCGGTCGGCGGTCGCCTCGTCGAGGTTGCCCGTCGGCTCGTCGGCGAGCACCAGCAAGGGACGGTTCGCCAGCGCGCGCGCGACCGCGACGCGCTGCTGCTCGCCGCCCGACAACTTGCTCGGCTTGTGATGCAATCGCTCGCCCAGCCCGAGCCGGCCGAGCAGGTCGGCCGCGCGCTCCTCGGCTTCCGCCTGCGCCGTGCCGCGGATGAGCTGCGGCAGCACGACATTCTCGATCGCGTTGAAATCGGGCAGCAAATGGTGGAACTGATAAACGAAGCCGATCTTCTCGCGCCGCGTCTTCGTCCGCTCGCCCTGTTCGAAGCGCGTGACATCCTCGCCGTCGATGCGGATCGTACCGCCGAATCCGCCTTCGAGCAGGCCGACCGCTTGCAGCATCGTCGACTTGCCCGACCCCGAGGGGCCGAGCAGCGCGACGATCTCCCCGCGCCGCAGCGACGCGTTGACCCCGCGCAGCACCTCGATCGTGACGTCGCCCTGCGTGAAGCTGCGCTTCAGGTCGACCAGTTCGAGCGCGACATCATTCATAACGCAGCACCTGCACGGGATCGGTATTCGCGGCCTTGTAGGCCGGATACAGCGTCGCGAGGAAGCTGAACACGATCACCATGATGACGATCGCGGTAATCTCCACCGGATCGGGCTTCGACGGTAATTCGGTAAGGAAACGGATCGACGGGTCCCACAAGGGCTGGCCGGTCAGAAACTCGACCCCGCGCAGCACCCCCTGCCGGAAATAGAGCAGCGAAAAGCCGACGATCATCCCCGCGATCGTTCCCGCAACGCCGATCGACAGTCCGATCGCCATGAAGATGCGCATCACCGCGTCGCGCGGCGCGCCCATCGTCCGCAATATCGCCATGTCGCGCGTCTTCGCGCGCACCAGCATGATCAGCGACGAGATGATGTTGAACGACGCGACGAGGATGATCAGCGACAGGATCACGAACATCGCGACACGCTCGATCGACAGCGCCTCGAACAGGCTCGCGTTCATCGACCGCCAGTCGGACACGACCGCCTTGGCAGCGAGTTTTTCGGCAAGCGGCTGCAATATCTCGCCGACCCGGTCGGGGTCCTCGGTCTTGACCTCGATCATCTGGACCTGGTCGCCGGTGAGCAGCAACAGCTGCGCATCCTCCATCGGCATGACGATATAGGCCTTGTCGAAATCATAGACGCCGATCTCGAAAATCGCCGACACGCGGTAGCTGATCTCGCGCGGCACCGTACCGAACGGCGTCGAGCGGCCTTGCGGATTGATGATCGTGACGTTCGACCCGACCTGGGCCCCCAGATTACGCGCCAGCTCGCTGCCGAGCGCGACATTGCCCGAACCCGCCGTCAGGCTGTTCAGACTGCCTTGGAGCACCTTACCGCCCAGCGTCTCGTTGCTCCGTATGTCCGGAACCGTCATGCCGCGCACGAGCACGCCTTCAACGCGCCCGCTGAAGGTTGCGAGCAAGGGCTGCTCGATCAGCGGCGTCGCCGACGTGACGCCCGGTGTCGCGCGCGCCTGCTTCAACACGTCCTGCCAATCGTCGATCCGCCCGCCAAAGCCCTGAACGACCGCGTGGCCGTTCAGCCCGACGATCTTTTCAAACAGGTCGCTGCGCACGCCGTTCATCACGCTCATCACTACCACGAGGGCCGCGACGCCCAGCATCACCGCGGTGAAGCTGAACGCCGCCGCGACGAAGATGAATCCTTCGCCGCGCTGCGGAAGCAAATAGCGTTTGAAGATGGTGCGTTCGTACGGACGCAGGATCATGGGAAGACCGGCCTTCGCGGCGCTTGGAAAAGGTCACGCATGGGAGCCGCTTTAGGCAGGTCAAACAGGGCTGGCAATGGCCGCCAGCATGACCTCAAATCCCAAATGATTTGCGATAATGTGTTGCCCATAGGTCACAGCGGCGCGCAAAATCAGGCCCAACAGGCCATGAGAGGGTGACAACGCGGCCCCCAAGACCTACCCCAAGGCTTCTGGTTCAACGCGGCCCAAAGGCCCGGATCCAGGGAGTGTAGGCCTTTCGCCAGGCCTGCAACAAGGGGGATGGCGATGTTCGTCACAGGCGCCCGGGTCTCGGCAACGAGGCCCGGGCGTTGTGATTCTCGCGCGACCTTACGGTAAGACGGTAATAGGGCGCACCGACATGCCATTGCCGTTACTGGCTTCCGTGGAGTCATTGTTTTCTAACGTTTTCAACCCGCCGTAATACGAATTGGTGAGTGGCCTCGCGTGTCCTCGTGTATGCGTCACGCTGCCCCGCAGCCTGAGCTGCCTGAACAAGAAATCGCGCTCCAGCGGAACTGCGGAAATCATCACGAACAAAATGTTTTCGTGCCTTATCTCCATAGATCGTAAGCGGACGAAGAAGCGCATCCATCTCGCCGTCCGCTGATGCCCGCAGACTCGCACATATATTGAAGGCGGAAACGAAAATTTGTGTTGCACGTTCACCGTCGGACGTCCCAAAATCTTCGTGGATATTGAGAGCCTTCCAATAACAAACCCAATAAGGCCGATAGATCGCTGCGGCATAATCGTGCTGCTCACGGAGCAATTCAGCCGGCGGTGAGAGCTCGACCGGCAGGCAGTTTCCAACGCTATCGCGACGGCAATCCAACTTTATTTCCGGCATGACCGCTGGTGCTGCTTCTGCGGCGGTAAGCAGGAGGAAGGAAACGAATATCATCTTAAGCTCCCGTCAAACGGGCTCCAATTCCGCCGAAGCCTAACTACCCCTCGCTCTCGCTGATATCCTCAAGCATCTCCGCATCGAGAACGCGCACCCGCCCTTGCTCGAGCGAGATCACCCCCGATTCCTCCCAGCTCTTGAGCTGGCGGTTGATATGCTCGCGACTCATGCCCGCGAAATTGCCAAGTTCGGTCTGGCTCAATTCAACGCGCTGCGACACCTCGACATCCTTGCGGATCAGCCGCTTGAGGTAGCGCGCAAGCCGCGGCCCCGAGGCATAGGCGCGGTCGCTCTCGATCGTCTGGTCGGCGGTGCGTAGCCGGCGCGCGAGCTGCTGCATCAGCGACCAGGTGAATTCTGGATGGCTCGCCGCGAAGTCCTTGAGCGCATTGCGCCCGAGCTGGAGCGCGCTTCCGGCGCTGGTCGCGGTCACCGACGCCGTCCGCTCGCCGCCGTCGAGCAGCGCGATCTCGCCCAGCACCGCGCCGGGCTCGGCATAAGCGAGCACGATCTCGCGCCCGCCCGAAGTCAGCATCGACACGCGCGCGGCGCCTTCGGTCAGGATCAGCATCATGTCGCCCGGGTCGCCCTGGACGAGCAATTCCTTGCCCTTGACGAAATTGACCTGCACCGCGCGGCTGACGATCTCGGCCCAATCTTCGATCGAAAGCCCGGAAAAGATGCTGTCGGGGCCTTGCAGTTCGGCGAGTCTGGCGTGATCCATGCCCTTGGTCCCCTTTTCGAACGGTTAAACCAGCCGGCTCTGCTTTACCGCGGCTTCGATGAACCCCGCGAACAGCGGATGCGGATCGAACGGCTTCGATTTGAGTTCCGGGTGGAACTGCACCCCGATAAACCACGGATGGTCCGGGCGCTCAACGATTTCCGGCAGCATACCGTCAGGCGACATGCCCGAAAAGACGAGCCCGCCCTTCTCGAGGCTCTCGCGGTAGGCGCCATTGACCTCGTAACGATGGCGGTGGCGCTCGCTGATGTCGTTGGCGCCATAGATGCTCGCGACATGGCTGTTCGGCGACAGCTTCGCTTCATAAGCGCCGAGGCGCATCGTGCCGCCCAGATCGGTATCGGCGCCGCGCTTCTGCAAACCTTCGGCGCTCATCCATTCGGTGATCATGCCGACGACGGGCTCGTTCGTCTTGCCGAATTCGGTGCTCGACGCGTCAGCGATGCCGCTGGTGTTCCGCGCGCCCTCGATGCACGCCATCTGCATGCCGAGGCAGATGCCGAAGAAGGGCACGCCGCGTTCGCGCGCGAAGCGCACGCTCGAAATCTTGCCCTCGGACCCGCGCTCGCCGAATCCGCCGGGGACGAGAATGCCGTGCAGCGGTTCGAGATTGGCGGCGAGATCCTCGTCGCGCTCGAACATTTCGGCGTCGAGCCAGCGGATGTTGACCTTGACGCGGTGCGCCATGCCGCCGTGGACCAGCGCTTCGTTCAGCGACTTATAGGCGTCGGGTAGCGACACATATTTGCCGACGACGCCGATCGTGACTTCGCCTTCGGGATGCTGCTTGCGGTCCATGATGTCGTACCAGCGCGACAGGTCGGGCGCGGGTGCGTCGTGGATGCCGAATGCGCGCAAGACCTCACTGTCGAGCCCCTCGCCATGATATTGGACCGGGACCGAATAGATGCTGTCGGCGTCGAGCGCGGGGATCACCGCTTCCTTGCGAACATTGCAGAAGAGCGCGATCTTGGCGCGCTCGGTCTCGGGCAGCGGCTTTTCACAGCGGCAAAGCAATATGTCGGGCTGGACGCCGAGCGACGCGAGTTCGCGCACGCTATGCTGCGTCGGTTTGGTCTTCAGTTCGCCCGCAGCGGCGATGTAGGGCACCAGCGTGACATGGACCGAGATCGCCTTTTCGCGTCCCTCTTCGTTTTTCAACTGGCGGATCGCCTCGATGAACGGCAGCGATTCGATATCGCCGACCGTGCCGCCGATCTCGCACAGCACGAAATCGAGGTCGTCGGTTTCGGCGCGCGCGAATTCCTTGATCGCATCGGTGACGTGCGGGACGACCTGCACCGTCGCGCCCAGATAGTCGCCGCGGCGTTCCTTGGCGATGATGCCCTGATAGATGCGGCCCGAGGTGACATTGTCGCTCTGCCGCGCCGCAACGCCGGTGAAGCGTTCATAATGGCCAAGGTCGAGGTCGGTCTCGGCCCCGTCGTCGGTCACATAGACCTCGCCATGCTGATAGGGCGACATCGTGCCCGGATCGACGTTCAGATAAGGATCGAACTTCCGGATACGGACACGATAGCCGCGCGCTTGCAACAAGGCTGCGAGGCTGGCCGCCATCAAACCTTTGCCAAGCGAGGAGACCACGCCGCCGGTGATAAAAATGAACCGCGCCATGGGAGGAAAGACTTACTCAACGGGAGGGGGACGGCGCAAGCCGTCGAATCGCTTGCCGCGGAAAATATTTCCGCCGGGCGGGTTTGGTCGGAGACCGAAGCCGCCGGTTATTTCTTGGCGGGCGGTGCCTGCGCGGGAGCCGGAGCGGCTTCCCGGCTTGCCGCCGCGGCGGCCGCAGCGGCCAGCGGATCGTCGCTCGCCGGGGCTGGCGCCGCATTTGCGGGCGCCTGCTGCGCGGGACCGGTCAGCGACGAGGAAGGCGCCGCGCCGCTCGTCTGCGCCGATTTCGACAGCGAGGTGTCGATCGTCGAACCGCCACGGCCGACCGAGGCCATCGCCGCTAGCAGGATCGACAGCGCGACGAAGGCCGTCGCGAGGACCGTTGTCGCCCGGGTCATGAAATCCGCCGCGCCGCGCGCCGACAGCAGGCCCGCGGGGCTGCCACCAACGCCCAGACCGCCACCTTCCGACTTCTGCATCAGGATGACGCCGATCATCACCGCGGCGACCAGCGCCTGCAGGACGAGTATGAAGGTGAAAAGGCTGGACATCATATTTTCCCGAACTCGCACGGCCTCACACGGACCGCGCTCGCGGCGCACATAGAGACGAAGCGGCTTCGCTTCAAGCCACTTGCCTGCCTCTCGTACCGTTCGTGTCGAGCGAAGTCGAGACACCCATCAGGATCGCGCCACGCCGAAGGCCATCTCGACTTCGCTCGATGCGAACGGGAAATGGAGCTTGGCTAGAGGCTGGCCGCCGCCGCCACGATCGGCACGAACTTCGCCGCCGTCAGGCTCGCCCCGCCGACCAGCGCGCCGTCGACGTCGCGCGCGCCAAGCAGTTCGGCCGCATTGTCGCCATTGACAGATCCGCCGTAGAGAATGCGCATTTCCTCCGCCGCATCGCCGAACCGCGCCGCGAGCGCCCCGCGGATCGCGCCGTGCATCGCCGCGACATCGGCAACCGTCGGCACCAGCCCCGTTCCGATCGCCCAGATCGGCTCATAGGCGATGGCGAGGCGCAAAGGATCGAAATCGTCCGGCACCGATCCCGCGATCTGCGACAGGACAAACTCGATCGCTCCACCCGATTCGCGCACCGCGCGCGGCTCGCCGACGCAGAGGATGACCGCCAATCCCGCCGCCAATCCCGCTTCTGCCTTGGCGCGCACGTCGGCGTCGCTTTCGCCGCAGCCTTCGCGCCGCTCGCTATGCCCGACGATCACGACGCGCGCGCCGATGTCGGCCAGCATCGGCGCCGCGACCGCCCCGGTAAAGGCGCCCGAGGCCGCGCTGTGGCAATCCTGCCCGCCGACCGCCCCGCCCGGCGCCGCGGCGACCATCGGGCCGATCAGCGTGAAGGGCGGGCAGATGGCGACATCGACACCTGGATGATCCGCCGCCGCGGCGAAGATCGCCTGCGCCTCGGCGAGCGCACCCGTCAAACCGTTCATCTTCCAGTTGCCGACCACATATTTGCGCCGCGCCATTTGCCTGTCTCTCCCACTGTTCGACCTTGTCCTCGCCCTAGCGGCGCGCAGGCGGCATAGGCAAGGCGTGTCGCACGGCCCATGAAAACCCCTTCCAGCCTTGATACCGTTCCGCCTCGCGCCTAAAGCAGCCCGCAATCGCGCCTGACCCGCGCCCTGCCGGAAAGAATGCCCTCTCCATGATTACCGCCATCCGCGCCATGTTTTCCTCGACGATCGGCAAATTCCTCGCCCTTGCCTTCGTGGTGCTCGTCGGGATCGCTTTTGCCTTGAGCGACGTTACCGGCAATTCGGCGTTCGGCGGGATGGGCGGCGCCAATGTCGCGAAAGTCGGCAGCGAAAATATCGGTGTCGGCGAACTGCGCGACCGCGTCCGTCAGACCTTTGATCAGGCGCGGCAGGACCAGCCCGGGCTGACGATGGCCGCCTTCGTCGAATCGGGCGGGCTCGACCAGGTGCTCGATCAGCTCGTCGAGGGCGCCGCCTTCGACCAGTTCGCGACCGAATTGGGCTTCGGAGTCAGCAAGCGGCTGATCGACGGCCGCATCGCCGACCTGCCCGCCTTTGCCGGCGTGTCGGGCAAGTTCGACCAGACGGTGTTCGAGAATTTCCTGCGCCAGAACGGCATAAGCGAAGCGCAGCTGCGCCAAGACTTGCGTCAGCAGCTCCTCGCCGAACAACTCGCCGCGCCGATCGCCCGGATGCCCCGCATCGCGCTCGGCATGGCGCAGCCCTATGCCGCGCTGCTCCTCGAACAGCGCCGCGGCCAGGCGACCTTCATCCCGGCCAGCCCCTTCGCGCCGACCGCCGATCCCGGCGACGCCGCGCTGCAGACCTTCCTGTCGCAGAACAAGACCAAATTCACCGTGCCCGAGCGCCGCGTGATCCAATATGCGCTGTTCGACAGCGCCGCGGTGCCGGTTCCCGCCGTCACCGACGCCGAAATCGCCAAGGTCTACAAGGACAATGCCGCGCAATATGCCGCGAGCGAAACGCGCCGTTTCGCGCAGGTTATCCTTCCCGATCAGGCGGCGGCCAACGCGCTCGCCGCCAAGGTTCGCGGCGGCACTTCGCTCGCCGTGGCGGCGCAGGCGGCGGGTCTTTCAGCCTCGACCACCGGCGACCTGACCGAATCGGCCTATGCCGCAACGACGACCGCCGCCGCGGCGAAAGCCGCCTTCGCGGCGCAGCGCGGCGATGTGGTCGGGCCGACGCAGACCGGCCTCGGCTGGACCGTCGCGCGCGTCGAGGACGTCACGGCCAAGCCCGCGCGCAGCCTCGCCCAGGCGAGCGAAGAAATTCGCACCGAACTCGCCAAGAACAAGGCGAATGAAGCCATCGTCGATTATTACAACGCGATCCAGGACGCCGTGAACGGCGGCGCGTCGATCGAGGAAGTCGCCGCCGACCGCAAGCTCCAGCTCGTCGAAACCCCCGCGCTGCTGCCAAGCGGCCAAGCGCCCGGCCAGCCCGCTTTCGTGCCCGCGCCCGAACTCGCGCCGCTCGTCGCGCAGGCCTTTCAGGCCGCAGGCGAAGGCGAAGGTCATATCGCGACGATCGTCGAGAATGAGAAATTCGCCGTCTATGCGGTGAAGTCGGTCGTCGCCGCGGCCCCCCCGCCCTTCGCGCAGATCCGCGCCGACCTGCTCAGCGAATGGCGCTTTGCCAAGGGGCAGAAGGTCGCCCGCGACAAGGCGCGCGCGATCGTGAAGGCGGTCGAGGGCGGCAAGAGCCTGAGCGAAGCGGTCGCCGCCGCCGGTCCGAACATCGGCAGCGTGCAGCCGATCGGCGGCCGCCGCGCCGAACTCGGCGCCGACGGCAAGCCCGTTCCGCCCGAACTCGCCCTTCTCTTCTCGATGGCGAAGAACAGCGTCAAGACGCTCGAAATCCCCGGCAATCGCGGCTGGATGGTCATCGCGCTCAACAACGTTCAGCGCCCTGATCCGAAAGCGATCGAGCCGCAGCGCGTCGCCGCGATCGCCCAGCCGCTCGCCCCGGCCTTCGGCAACGAGCTGATCGAACAGCTCGCCGCCGAGGCGAAGCGCCGCGTCGGCGTGACGATCAACAAGGATCTCGTCGCCCAGCTGCGCGCCGAACTCACCGGCAACGCGCCGGTCGTCGAATAAGGGTGAGCCTCGAAGGAAGAGCCGCCGCGCTCGATGCGCTGGCGCGGGGCCGCGGCGCAGTCGTCTGGCAGCGGCTGATCGCCGACATCGAAACCCCGGTTTCGGCGGCGCTCAAGCTCATCGAGCCGGGGCGCGGCGACTGGGTGCTCGAATCGGTCGAAAGCGGCGAGACGCGCGGGCGCTACAGCCTGATCGGGCTCGACCCCGACCTGATGTTCGAGGTCACCGGCGACGCGGCGCGCATCAACCGCGAATGGCGCCGCGACCGTGATGCCTTCGCGCCGCTCGAAACCGGCGCGCTGCAGGCGCTCCGCGATCTCGTCGCCGAGTGCCGCTTCGACGTGCCCGAAGGGCTGCCGAAAGCACTTGCGACGCTCGTCGGCTTCTTCGCTTACGAAACGATCGGCCTTGTCGAGCGCATCCCTCGCGCGCCGGGCGCCGGGCTCGGCCTGCCCGACATGATCTTCGTGCGCCCGACGGTGATCCTCGTCTTCGACCGCCTTGCCGACGAGCTGTTCCTGATCGCGCCGATCTGGCCCGACGCCGCCGCGCCGATCGACCGGATGATCGACGCCGCGCGCGATCGCCTCGACGACATCGCCGCGCGCCTGTCGAGCGCCAGCGCGCACGCCGACCGCGCCATCACCGACGCACAGCCCGCGGACATCACGGCGAATCCCGCCACCACGCCCGCGCGCTTCGCCGAAATGGTCGCCGCGGCGAAGGATTATATCGCGGCGGGCGATATCTTTCAGGTCGTGCTGTCGCAGCGTTTCTCGACCCCGTTCGACCTGTCGCCCTTCGACCTCTATCGCGCGCTCCGCCGCATCAACCCCTCGCCCTTCCTCTATTTCCTCGATCTGCCGGGCTTCGCGCTGATCGGCTCGTCGCCCGAAATCCTCGTCCGGGTACGCGACGGCGAGATCACCATCCGTCCGATCGCCGGGACCCGCCCGCGCGGCCGCACGAGCGCGGAGGATGTCGAGAATCGCGACAGCCTGCTCGCCGATCCCAAGGAACGCGCCGAGCATCTGATGCTGCTCGATCTCGGCCGCAACGACGTCGGCCGCGCGGCGATCGGCGGCAGCGTGAACGTCACCGACAGCTATACCGTCGAGTTCTACAGCCACGTCATGCACATCGTCTCGAACGTCGTCGGCCGCATCGCGCCCGGCAAGGACGCGATCGACGCGCTGTTCGCGGGCTTCCCCGCCGGCACCGTCAGCGGCGCGCCCAAGGTCCGCGCCTGCCAGATCATCGCCGAGCTCGAAGCCGATGCGCGCGGCGCCTATGCGGGCGGCGTCGGCTATTTCGCGCCCGACGGCAATATGGACAGCTGCATCGTGCTGCGCACCGCGATCGTCAAAGACGGCGAAATGCACGTCCAGGCCGGCGCCGGCATCGTTGCCGACAGCGATCCCGCCTATGAACAGCGCGAGTGCGAGGCGAAAGCCGGCGCCCTCTTCGCCGCCGCGCGCGAGGCGGTGCGGTTGGCGGGCACGCCGGGATATGGGCAATAGGCCGCGAGATTAGATACGTGGGTCGGCAGGATGGCGGCTAACGGCCGAAAAGCGGCGCTTGGTATCTCGTCACCCTGAACTTGTTTCAGGGTCCATGGCCCAGCCGTTTCCTTCGGCGCCGCGCGGGATTGGAGGTCAGGCCATGGATGCTGAAACAAGTTCAGCATGACGAAACTATACGACCGCCCCCACCCCTAAGCCGACACTCTCCTCAATCCACATCGCGAGCCGGCAAGCTCAAGGTAAACCGCGCCCCCTGCCCCGGCGCGCTGTCGACCGTCAGGTCGCCATCCATCGCCCGCGCCAGCCGGCGGGCGATATAGAGTCCGAGCCCCGATCCGCCACTATCGGTGCGCCCCAGCCGTTCGAATTTCTCGAACACCACCGCTTGCTGGTCGGCGTCGATCCCCTGCCCCTGATCGGCGACGGTCACCGTCGCGCGACCCCCTTCGCGGTCGACGCGGATCCATATCTGTGAATTTTCAGGTGAATAGCGGATCGCATTGCCGAGCAGGTTGAGCAGCACCTGCAGCACGCGGCGGAACTCGCCATACGCCGGAGCCCGGTCGTCGGTGCGCGGGGCATCGATGCGAATGCCCTTCTCCTCGGCCTTCATGCCGAGCAGACCGACCGCGCGACGCGCCAGATCGCCGAGATCGATTTCGTCGCGCGCCGCCTTGAACCCCGGACGCTCGATATTCTGGAGGTCGGCGAGGTCATCGACGAGACCGAGCAGATGGCGCCCAGCATGGGCGATGTCGCCGGCGTAGCGCGCATAATCGGCGCGGATCGGTCCGTCGAACTGCCCCGAAATCGTCTCCGCCGTCGCGATGATGCGGCTGAGCGGCCCGCGCAGCGCGCCGTCGATGCGGCGGCCGAACTGCGGGTCCGACAAAGGCAAGGACCCGAAGGCCGGGTCGACGAGCGCGCCGCCCGCCTTTTGATCGGCGGCGGGCTGCGCTTCGGCGGCGACCGCGCTGCCGCGAAAGCCGGTGAAGCGTCCGGTCGCATCGAACAGCGCTTCGCCGGCAAGAATCATTCCCGTCTGCGCCGCCCGGACCCGCTGGCCGTCGAAGCGCGCTTGTCGCGCCAGAGCGCGCAGGACCGGAAAGCGGCCGTCATCGTCGGGTTGCAGTTCGAACACTTCGGAAAGCGAGCACCCTTCCCAGCCTTCGGGCACGGGCGGCGCGTCGGGCGCGCGCCGCAGCGCGACGATGCGCAGTTGCTGATCGCATTCCCACGTCCAGCTTTGCGGCACCACCGCGCCTTCGGCAATCGGCGGCATCTGCGGCTGGACCAGTGGCCGCGTGCGCCAGTCGGTGATCTCGAGGCTCGCGCCATCGGCGTCGGGCGTGATGCGGACGAGCGCGTGAATGTCGCTATGGTCGTCGGCGGCATAGAGCGGACGGCTGATGTCGCGGTGCAGCCGCTGCGCGAGTGTGACGAGGCGCGCGAGATGTGGCAGCGCGAGCGGCTTGTCGAGCCCCGCTCCCGCGCGCTGTTGCAGGCGCAGCAGCGGCGCGTCGGCGCTCACCAGCGCGCCCGACCGGTCGATGCGGCCGCGGATGACGCGCTCGTTCACCGTGCGCGCTCCGCGCTTCGGAAATCAGGATGGTCGGCACCGTTTACCGCGCGCGCCGGCAGCATCACCAGCGACGCCTCGATCGGCGCAATCGCGATGTTATCGAGCCGCAGCGGTGCGAACAGCGGGGGCAGCGCCGCACTTTCGGCGGTCAGCAGCGCGAGCGCCATATCGTCGTAGCCGCGGCCGTGCGCCGCCGCGGCAAGTGCGAGCAGCGTCGGCCAATCGTGCCGCGCGATCGCCGCCGCCGCCGCCTCGCCCGCATCCGTGCCCAGCGCGGCGAAATAGGCGCGGCCCGCGCCGGCGATCCCGCTTTCCGCCGCTTGCCGCTCGGTCTCGGCGCGCACCGCGTCGCCCAGTTCGGCGGCGCGCTTCGCGTCCCTGCTCACCTCGGCCAGCCGCCACGCGGCAATGTCGAGCAGAAGCGTGCGGAAAGTCTCGCTATCGAGGTCGGCGATCGCGATCGCCGGATTGCCGAGCGCATCGAACCGCCGGCGGTCGGCGATCTGCACCGCCAGATAGGCACGATCGAGGTCGGATAGGGTTTCACCGACCGCGGCCGCTTCGTCATTCACCGCTTCGGGCTCGGAAAGCAGCGGCGGCGGGCTGGTGCGCTGCGCCGACTGTTCGCGCCAGCGATGTTCCTCGGCGCGCGCGAAGCAGACGCCGGCCAGCCGCGTAGCAGAGGGCAGCCCGCCGCCCAGCCACTCGTGCCACAATGCGGCGGGGTCGATGGCGGGATCGAGCCGCGCCGCGACGTCGGCGACCATCCGCCGCGCGATCCCCAGCGACAAGGCGCGCTGTTCCTCGGTCAGCCGGCCCGCGGCGGGCGCGGCCAGATAATCCGCCAACTCGCGCAGGCGCGCCGACAACGTCGGCGACGGCGGGTCGATGCCGGGAGAGAAGACCGATTCACTCATGCGCGTCCGCCAATATCAGCATGACGTTAATAGGCCTTAAACCTTGAAGGTCTTTGTTTTACCGCGCTTCGGGGCGGCGCGCGAGCCTGAGCCAGAGCAGGATTTGGAACAAAGCGAGCAGCGGCAGGACCGCGAACATCAGCGGGGCGAAGCCGAACAGCAGCGCGGGCGCGAGCAATATCCACGCCTGATCGGCATCGGGCAGCAGCCAGTGAAAGCGCCGCCGCTCCCCCGAATCCTCGTAGAGCGACCGGGCGAGCAGAATCGTCGCGGCGAGGCACGGCGCGAGCGCGGCTTCAGAAAATGGCGGCATCCTGTGCCCCGGTCCGGCAAGCGACAGCAGCCACGGAAAAATGGCGAGCAGCACCCAGGCAAAGGTCCGGATGACATCGCGCGCGCGGTCCTGCGCCGCGCTTTCGGCGCGGAACGCCGACAGGAAGCGCATCGCGGCCAGCCCCAGCCCGCCGAGGATCGCGACGAGCGCCCCCGCCGCCGCGAGGCCGCTTGCCGCGAGCAACGCGACCGCCACCCACAAGAGGGCGGTGACATGCGGCAGGTAACGCGCGGTCGCGGGCGACTTGACGAGCAGCGGACCCGCCAGCCGGATGATCGGCATCATAATCGCCGAGCGCCCCAGCCCCATGCCGCCATATTCGATCCTTTGCAGGCTCGATTGCTCGATCAGCGCCGCGGTCGGACGATCGGCGACGATCGCGATTTCGCCCTGTTCGAACAGCGCGGGCTCGCAATAGAGCCGCCGCGCGCCCGCCTGCACCGCGAGGCGCAGCAGAGTCAGCATCATGTCCCATTCGCCGGGCATCGCCGCGAGTTCGGCGACCATCGGCTGCGAGATCGAGGCAAGCCCGCCCCAGCGCCGCGTCGCGTCGATCCGCTCGAACCCCTGCGTCAGCATCGTGTCGCCGGTGACGAGGATCGCGGGCGAACCGGGCTTCGCGATCGCCGCATAATGAGTCCCGCCCGCGCGCAGCCCGTCGGCGACAAGGATGATCCGGTCGTCGCCCTCGACCAGCGGGACGAGGTCGCTCGCCGTGCGCACCGGCGTCACCTTCATTCCCCGGCGGCGGATGCGATCGCACGCCGCGAGCAATTCGCCCGGCACCGCGCCGACCGCGACCGCGATATGCGCCACCCCGACATCGGCCAGGCGCGCCGCCTGACGCTCGATCAGCGTCTCGCCGGCGACGGTGACGAGCGCACGCAACGACCCGTCGGGCAGCGTTTCGGAAGCGCCGACCAGCGCGATCAGGGCCATCGGCGCCAGCTTTTCTCGGCAGCGGTCATCGCGGTGAAGCTTTAGGGCCGATGAAGCGATTGGCAAGCCCCGCCATGCGCCGCGATGACGTCACGCCTTCACCTTGGTTTATCGCGCGTTCCCCGCCTTTTCCGCCCGCAAAAAAATCCCGGCAAAAGGACCGAATCGCTGGCCTTTGCCGGCCCCATGGGCTAGACCAAATCCATCTCCCGAAAGAGCAGAAAAAGGCCGGGTCTTGACCGAAGAAAATACGTCTATGCCGCCGTCCGAGGACGGTGTTTCGCCGATCAACATCGTCGACGAAATGAAGACCTCATATCTCGATTACGCGATGAGCGTGATCGTCAGCCGCGCGCTCCCCGACGTGCGCGACGGTCTGAAACCGGTGCACCGCCGCATTCTTTATGCGGCGCAGGAAGGCGGCTTCGTTCCGGGACGTCCGTACAAGAAATCGGCGAAGATCGTCGGCGATGTGATGGGTAATTATCACCCGCACGGCGACAGCGCGATCTACGACGCGCTTGCGCGCATGACGCAGGACTGGTCGCTGCGCGTCCCGCTGATCGACGGTCAGGGCAATTTCGGCTCGATGGACCCCGATCCGCCGGCGTCGATGCGATACACCGAGGCACGCCTCGCCAAGACCGCGATGGTGCTGCTGAACGATCTCGACAAGGACACCGTCGACTTCCAGCCTAATTACGACGCGAGCCGCGACGAGCCGACGGTGCTCCCGGCGCGCTTCCCGAACCTGCTCGTCAATGGCGCGGGCGGCATCGCGGTCGGGATGGCGACCAATATTCCGCCGCACAACATCGGCGAAGTCATCGACGCGACGCTCGCGATGATCGACCGCCAACTCGAAGGCGGCCCGGCGGTCACGCTCGAGGAATTGATGGCGATCGTCCCCGGTCCCGATTTCCCGACCGGCGCGATGATGCTCGGCCAGGGCGGCGCCCGCAATGCCTATGCCACCGGCCGCGGCTCGATTATGATGCGCGCGACGCACATCATCGAAGAAGGCAGGAACGACCGCCAGTCGATTGTATTAACGTCGATTCCTTTCCAGGTCGGCAAGTCGGGCCTCGTCGAGAAGATCGCCGAGGCGGCGCGCGACAAGCGCATCGAGGGCGTCGCCGACATTCGCGACGAATCGAACCGCGAGGGTGTGCGCGTCGTCATCGAACTGAAGCGCGACGCGACCGCCGAGGTCGTGCTCAACCAGCTCTGGCGCCACACCCCGGCGCAGTCGAGTTTTCCTGCCAACATGCTCGCGATCCGCGGTGGCCGTCCCGAAATGATGGGGCTGCAGGACATTCTCACCGCCTTCATCACCTTCCGCGAGGAAGTGATCACGCGCCGCTGCAAGTTCGAACTCGCCAAGGCACGCGACCGCGCGCACATCTTGCTCGGCCTCGTCGTCGCAGTCAGCAATCTCGACGAAGTCGTCCGCATCATCCGCGGGTCGAACAGCCCTGCGGCCGCCCGCGAAGCGCTGCTCGCGCGCGAATGGCCGATCGGCGAGATCGCTCCCTATATTCGCCTTGTCGAAGCGATCGAAGGCGAGATGGAGGAAAGCGCCACTTATCGCCTCTCCGAAATCCAGGTGAAGGCGATCCTCGACCTCCGCCTCCACCGCCTCACCGCGCTCGGCCGCGATGAAATCGGCAAGGAACTCGGTGAGTTGGCGGCCGAGATTGAGGAACTGCTTTCGATTCTTGCCGACCGCGTCAAACTCTATGGCGTGATGCGCGAAGAGCTGGTCGCGGTGCGCGACGAATTCGCGACTCCGCGCAGGACGCTCGTCGCGCCCGCCGCCGACGGTATCGACGACGAGGACCTCATCGAACGCGAGGAGATGGTCGTCACCGTCACCCTCGACGGCTATATCAAGCGCACCCCGCTCGACACCTTCCGAGCCCAGCGCCGCGGCGGCAAGGGCCGCGCCGGCATGGCGACCAAGGACGAGGATGTCGTCACCGAGCTGTTCGTCACCTCGACGCACACGCCGGTGCTCTTCTTCTCGACCGTGGGCAAGGTCTATCGCATGAAAGTGTGGCGCCTGCCCGAGGGCGGGCCCGCAACGCGCGGCCGCCCGATGATCAACCTCCTGCCGCTCGCCCAGGGCGAGACGATCTCGACCGTGCTGCCGCTGCCCGAGGACGAGGCCGAATGGGGCAAGCTGCACGTCATGTTCGCAACCGCGAAGGGCAGCGTGCGTCGTAACAGCATGGACGCATTCACCAACGTGCCCTCGAACGGCAAGATCGCGATGAAATTCGAGGGCGAGGACGAGGACGACCGCCTGATCGGCGTCGCGCTGCTCGACGAAAGCGACGACGTGCTGCTCGCGACGCGCCAGGGCAAGGCGATCCGCTTCGCCGGCGACGACGTCCGCGAGTTCCAGAGCCGCAATTCGACCGGTGTGCGCGGGATGAGGCTTGCCGACGGCGATGCGGTGATCTCGCTCTCGATCCTGCACCGCGTCGGCACCAGCAGCGACGAGCGCGAAGCCTATCTGCGCGCCGCGCCGTGGAAGGACAATGAGAATGAGCCGACGCTGCCCGGCGAGCGCATGGCCGAACTCGCCGCAAGCGAGCAATTCATCCTCACCGTCTGCGCCAATGGCTATGGCAAGATCTCGTCGGCCTATGAATATCGCCGCACCGGTCGCGGCGGTCAGGGGATCACCAATATCGACAATATCGCCCGCAACGGCCCCGTCGTCGCGAGCTTTCCCGCCACCAAGGCGCATCAGTTGATGCTCGTCACCGATCAGGCGAAGCTGATTCGCATGGGCCTCGATTCGATGCGCGTCATCGGCCGCGGCAGCGCGGGCGTGCGCCTGTTCGACGTCGCGAACAACGAGCATGTCGTCTCGGCAGCCCTGATCGAGGAAGGCGACGAGGAAGCGGTGGAAGGCAGTGAGGAAGCCGCGGCCGAAACGCCCGCGACGGAAACGCCGTCCGAATGACCCCCGCGACGGCCTTCAAGGTGCTGACCCAACAGCAGTGGGCCGATTTCGAACGCGAACGCGTGTTCCGCGGCGCGCCGGTGGACATCGCCGACGGCTATATCCACCTCTCGACCGCCGAGCAGCTCGATACGACGATCGCCAAATATTTCGCCGGGCAAGACGGCCTAATGATCGCCGAGGTGGACCTGATCCAACTCGGCGACGCGGTTCGCTGGGAGCCCGCGCGCGACGGCGACCTCTTCCCGCACATCTATGCGGAACTGCCTATCCACGCGGTGGTGAGCCTGCAAAGACACGATTGATTCCCAAAGGCCCGTTCCTCCACAGCACCGCCTTGCGATGCGAATGACCGTTTTGGGGTGATGAGCTGTCATAGCCCTCTCCCCTTCAGGGGAGAGGGGGCCGAAGCGATTCATGCCCCTCTCAACTGCGGCTAGCCGGACAAGCCGGCAAGCCTTCGTATCTCTCCCCTGAAGGGGAGAGAGCAATCGCGCTTCGGCCGCAACCGGTCGCAAACAGACGCTCTATAAACGTCGTCCCGATCAGCGCCGTCGCGCCTTCCACGCGCGCACCGCCGCCATCGTCTTTTCGACATGCGCCTGCGGCTTGCTGTCGGTGTAGCTCAGCAGGATCGTTCCGTTCGGCGCGATGACATAGGATGTCCGGTTCGACAGCATCGTCCCGTCTGCGCGGCGCATGGTCGAATCATATTTTTCCGCGACCTTCGCGCCCGGATCGGCGGCGACCGCGAATTTGTCGCGGCATTCGGACTTCGAAAACTCGGCGACGCGTTCGATATTGCCCGCGGTGACGCCGACGACGCGCGCGCCCAGCTTGGTGAAGTCGTCGCTCGCCTCGGCGAACAGATGCGCCTCGATCGTGCAACCCGGCGTAAAGGCGGCGGGGAAGAAATAGAGCACGACCGGCCCCTTCTTCAGCGTCTTTTGCAAGGAAAGGCTGAACGGCTTGCCGCCCTGCGCGGCGTTCAGCGTGAAATCGGGTGCCTTCGCCCCTTGCTGGAGCGCCGCGATGCCCTGCGGTGCGACAACGGCCAGCGACAGGCCACAACCAGCCGCCATCGCGAATTTTGCCAGGAATTTCATCAGCGGCCTCCACCACGAACAGCGGCACTCTCTTCCGCCGGGGGACACTCTACTGTCTTATTCGCAGACCGCAATCGGTCGACCGGCCGACGCCGTGCCGCACGAACCGTGGCTCGCGCGGCGCAAGCGTCGGCCGGCGCCCCCGCCCGTCAGCAGCGGCGGCCGCCCCGATCGATCTCGCGCCCGATCAGCGCGCCGGCGGCGCCGCCGATGATCGTGCCGGGAAGGCGGTCGCCATAACGGTCGACCTCGCGGCCGAGCAAAGCGCCCGCGGCACCCCCGACGATCAGCCCCGTCGTTCCGCTACCGCGCCGGCAATAATAGCGGCGGTCGCGATGATGGTTGCGCCGGTAATCGCGGCGATCCCGGCGATAGTCACGCCGGTAATCGCGACGATGGTCGCGGCGGTAATCGCGATAGTCACCGCGGTCGCCATAATAGCCATGGCGGTGATGGCGGTCGCGCGCATCGGCTTCGGCGGGCAGTGCCGTGAGCGCGCTGGCGCCGATCAACGCCGCCAACGCCAATTTCTTGAACAGGAACATCTGTCTTCTCCGTCTTGCCCCCGCAGATCAGATTAGGGCCGCAAAGATGGCGGCTGGCTGAACTGCCGAAGCCCTGCCGCGCCGATCGCATCGGTTCGGCGATCTTTCGGGGCGTCCTGCCGCTGCCGATTGACCGCGCGCTCCAATCGGCGCAGCATCCTCGCCATGACGCTCACCATCATCCCCAGCGGTCAGGCGTGCGGCGCGCGCGTGACCGGTGTCGACCTGATGCGGCCGCTCGACGTCGAAACGGTCGCGAACATCCGCGCGGCCTGGCTCGACCACCATGTCCTGGCCTTCCCCGACCAAAGAATGAGCGAGGCCGATCTCGAGCGTTTCACCGCTTCTTTCGGAGGCTTCGGCGACGATCCCTTCATCCGCCCGATCCCCGGCCACGACCATATCATCGCGGTGAAGCGCAGGGCCGACGAGACCGCGCCGCTCTTCGCCGAAAACTGGCACAGCGACTGGAGCTTTCAGGCGCGCCCACCCGCGGGCACCTGCCTTTTCGGCATCACCATACCGCCCGTCGGCGGCAATACCGAATTCGCCAACCAGCACGCCGCGCTCGACGCGATGCCCGCCGATCTCCGCGCACGCGTCGAAGGATTGCAGGCGATCCACAGCGCCCGCGCCGGCTACGCCCCCTCGGGCATGTATGGCGCAAAGGACAAGAACCGCAGCATGGATATCCGCTCGGGCGACGAGGCGCTCGAAACGCAGCTTCATCCTTTCGTCCGCGACCATCCCGAAACGGGCCGCAAGGGTCTGTTCGGCTGCGCGGGCTATATCATCGGCTTCGACGGGCTCGACGACAGCGAGGCTCTCCCTCTCCTTTACGAGCTCATCCAGTGGCAGGGACGCGAAGAGTTCCGCTATTCCCATGCGTGGGAACCCGACATGCTCATCATGTGGGACAATCGCTCGGTCCTTCACCGTGCGACCGGCGGCTACGACGGCCACGACCGCCTGCTCCACCGCACGACGATCGCGGCGTGGGATGGATAGGGAAACTTCGTAGCGAACCCGCGCGTTGCTCCTGGCAGAAGGAGCAAAAAACCATGACCCTCCCCAACAACGCCCTCATCCTCGTCGCCGATGGCCGCAAGGCGCTGTTCCTGCGTAATCAGGGCGACGAGCAGCGGATCGACCTGCGCACCGCCTCGCACAGCGAGCGCGACGATCGCAAGGACAGCGACATCAAGAGTGACGCTTCGGGGCAGTCGCCCGCCCCCGCCGGCACCGGCCTTCCCGGCGGCACGATGGGCGAACCCGATTTCCACCAGCAGGAGGAGGATCGCTTCGCGCGCGACCTCGCCGAAAAGATCAACGCGATGGCGCTTGCCGGGCAGTTCGACGCGCTCGTCGTCGTCGCGCCCGCCCGCACGATGGGCGAGCTTCGCCCGCTCTGGCACAAGGAGGTGAGCGCGCGGATCCTCGGCGAGCATGTCAAGGAAATGACCGACCGTCCGATCCCCGACATCGAGGCGCTGCTCATCGGCGAAGCCGCGCCGCCCTCCTGATCAGGCGCGCGCTTCCTTGGCGAGCGTGCTCACCACGCCCCATGCGATCAGCGCTTGCCCCGCGAAATAGAGCGGCCAGACGAGCCACATGGTGACGTCCTTGCTCAGCACCGCGCCCTCGCCCGCAAAAATGAACAGGTCGCTCGCGAGGAAGAGCATCGCGCCGATGCCGGTGCGATAGCGCGGAAAGCGGCTGGTCCATGCGGCCGCTGCCATCGCGGCGACGAACAGCGAATAGACGGCGGCGTGCCACCATCCCGGGGCGGGGCTCAGCATGGCCCAGACGATGATCAGCGTCGCGGGCATCGTCAGCCACCCGAGCAGGCGCTGCGAGGGCGTCATCCGGGCCCGCCGGTTGGCCAGGTAGACGGCGATCGCGACGACATGCCCCACAACGAATGCCACCGCTCCCGTCTCGAGCCCCTGCGCATCGAGCAACCAGTCGCCGAACGCGCAGAAGCCAAGCGCTGCGGCGATCAGCCAGCCGTTCCTTTCGCGCGCATTCGCCGCGGCCCACAGTGCCAGAAAGCCCACGCCCGTCGTCTTCCACGCCCAGATCATCGGCCCGTCCAGCCGCTGAACCACCGCGATCATGAAACTGACGCCGCCGACCAACGCCAGAAGCCACAGCCAGCGCGCGCGGTCCCAATCCTTCTGTGTCGTCATAAACCCCCGCCCCCTTTGCATCTTGCTCCCAACCGGCCTAGTGCGCGGCTCGGCAAGCGCAAGTCAACGGAAACGGGTAATGAACTACGACATTCACATCATCGGCGGCGGCCTCGCGGGTTCCGAGGCGGCCTGGCAGCTCGCCGAGGCCGGCTACCGCGTGCGCCTCTCCGAAATGCGCGGGGGCGGCGACATGACGCCCGCGCATCAGGGCGACACGCTCGCCGAGATGGTGTGCTCGAACAGCTTCCGCAGCGACGACGGCGACAGCAACGCCGTCGGCCTGCTCCACCGCGAGATGCGCACGCTCGGCTCGATCATCATGCGCGAGGCCGATGCGACGAAAGTTCCCGCGGGCTCCGCCCTCGCCGTCGATCGCGACATCTTCTCGGGCGGCGTGACGAAGGCGCTCGCCGAGCACCCCAACGTCACCATCGTCCGCGAACGTATCGACACGCTGCCCACCGAGGGTCTCACCATCGTTGCCACCGGCCCGCTCACCGCTGCGGGCCTCGCTGCCAGCATCGGCACCGCGACGGGCAAGGACGCCCTCGCCTTCTTCGACGCCATCGCCCCCATCGTCTACCGCGACAGCATCGACATGGATGTCGCGTGGATGGCGAGCCGCTGGGACAAGGTCGGGCCGATCGGCGACGGCAAGGATTATATCAACTGCCCCATGGACAAGGAGCAATATCACGCCTTCGTTCGGGGGCTCGTCGACGGCGACAAGACCGATTTCAAGGATTGGGAGAAAGACACGCCCTATTTCGAGGGCTGCATGCCGATCGAAGTGATGGCCGAGCGCGGCCCCGAAACGCTGCGCTTCGGTCCGATGAAGGGCGTCGGTCTCGACAATCCGCGCACCGGACGCTGGCCGTATGCGGTGGTCCAGCTACGCCAGGACAATGCCCTCGGCACGCTGTGGAATATGGTCGGTTTCCAGACCAAGCTGAGACATGCCGCGCAGGTTGAGCTGTTCCGCACGATCCCCGGGCTCGAAAAGGCCGAATTCGCGCGTTTGGGCGGCCTCCACCGCAACAGCTTCATCCGTTCCCCCGAACTGCTCGACGGCCAGCTCCGCCTGAAATCGGCGCCGCATATCCGCTTCGCCGGGCAGATCACCGGCTGCGAAGGCTATGTCGAAAGTGCCGCGATCGGCCTCGCCGCCGCGCGCTTCGCCATCGCCGAACTCGGCGGCCGCACCCTGCCCCCGCCGCCGCCCGAAACCGCATTGGGCGCGCTGCTCGGTCACATCACCGGCGGCGCGGATGCAGCCAGCTATCAGCCGATGAACGTCAACTTCGGCCTCTTCCCGCCGCTCGCCGAAGATGTCCGCAAGAAGGACCGCAAGCTCGGCTATACGCAGCGCGCCGGGATGAAGCTGGCGGAGTGGATGAAGCAGGCTGAGGGCGTCGTCGCCTAAGAGTCCCCTCTCCACCATTCGTGCTGAGCTTGTCGAAGCACCGTCCCTTTCTGCGGCACAAAGAAAGAACGGCCCTTCGACAAGCTCAGGGCGAGCGGGAGCAGGGTTTTCTCCGCTTCAACAACGACACTTCGGCTTCGCCGCCCGTTTCGGCGCGGTCGTCGCGAATTCGACGCGCGTCAGGTCGCCCGATTCGTCGCCATCGGCCCCAGCAAAGCGGTCGCTCGTCGCCACCGCCCATTCCTCGAAGCTGAGCAAATTATTGCCGTCCTTGTCGAGCTTGCGAAACGCCGCGGTGCGCGTCGACATCATCTCGATCCGGCTGATCCGCTCGTTGCGGTCGCGGTCGTAGCGATTGAAGCGACGTTCCTCGCGCGATTCGGCCTTGGCGGTGGGCAAGGCCGGCGGCGCCGCGCCTCGCTTCGGCGCGCTTGCCCCCGCCACCGGGATCGCAGGCAGCGCCGGGGGCGGGTCGGGCAACACCGCCTCCTCGGCAACCTGGCTATAGCCTTTCCAGATAAACACGCCGCCCGTGAGGAGCAGCGCGCTCGCGAGGCCGCCGATCAGAAAACGCGAGATCGCCATTTATCCCCCCTCCCGGTGCGAGATTACATGCGTCGCGGGTTACAGCCAAGAGCGGCGCATTTGTTATCGACGGGATTGTTTAATTCCTGCCCTATCATTGCTATATCCGATCAATGCACAACTACCTCCCCTCGCTCAAGCAGATGCAATATCTCGTCGCGCTGCACGAGCATGGCCATTTCGGCCGCGCCGCCGACGCATGCAACGTCACGCAATCGACGCTGTCGGCGGGCATCCGCGAGCTCGAGACGCTGCTCGGCCAGACGCTCGTCGAGCGCACCCGCCGCGTCGTGCGCTTCACCATGCTTGGCAACGCCATCGTCGAAAAGGCGCATCGCGTGCTCCGTGAAGCCGAGGAGCTCGCCGACATGGCCGCCGCCGCCGCCGCGCCGCTCGTCGGCGAGCTGCGCATGAGCGTCATCCCGACGATCGCGCCCTTCCTGCTCCCCGGCCTGCTGCCGCGGCTGCGCAAGGAACGCCCGTCGCTCAAACTCTTCCTGCGCGAAGAGCCGAGCGCGCAGGCGTGCGAATCGCTCCACCACGGCACCGTCGACTGCGTCCTCCTCGCGCTCCCCTATGCGTGCGGCGACGTCGAGGCCGAAAATCTGTTCGACGACGCGCTGTTCGTCGCTTTCCCCGGCGACCAGTCCGACGACCTGCCCGCGATGGTTAGCGCCGACCAGCTCGACCCCGCGCAGATGCTGATGCTCGAGGACGGGCATTGCCTCAAGGATCATGTCCTCGCCGCGTGTAATCGCCCCGAACTGCGCGCCGGCGCGCGGATGATGGGCACCTCGCTGCACACGCTCGTCCAGATGGTCGACAACGGCCTTGGGATCACGATGCTGCCGCAAATGGCGATCGAGGCGGGCATCCTCGACCATACCGACATCGACACGCGCCCGCTCGATTCGGAGCATGACTGGCGCACGATCGCGCTCGTCTGGCGCAAGGGCAGCCCGCGCGCCGACGAATTCCGCCTGCTCGCGGATATTTTCAGGAAGCATCAGGTGAGGTAGAATATAGTCGCTGGACTCAACTCCGTTCGTCCTGAGGAGCCATTGAGCTTGCCGAAATGGCGTCTCGAAGGACCATGCGCCGCGCTAAGTCCTTCGAGACGGGTCTTCGACAAGCTCAGCCCCTCCTCAGGACGAACGGCTGCGGGCTTGCGGTTACAGGGACCACCGCTCCGCCCGCGCCTGATCCCCCTCGCGCTCTTCGACCCACCCGACCCGGCCGTCGCCGAACGTCTCGCGCTTCCACAGCATGACATCGGTCTTCAGCCGGTCGATCAGAAACTCGGACGCCGCCAGCGCCTCGGCGCGGTGCGCGCTACTTGCCAGCACCAGCACGATCGTGTCGCCGGGCGCCATCGCCCCGACGCGGTGGATCAGCGTCAGCGCCGACAGCTTCCAGCGATCGGCCGCCGCATGGGCCAAGGCGGCGAGCCCCGCCCCGGTCATCGCGGGATGATGCTCGAGGAACAATTCGGTCAACCCATCGTCGCCGCGAACGCGCCCGATAAAGCTCGCGCTCGCGCCGTGCCCGCCGGCATCGTGCAGGTCGAACTCGGCGGTGACGTCGATCGCGTCCGGCTGGACGAGGACGCGGATCATCCGCCGGTGACCGGCGGGAACAGCGCGACCTCGCGCGCTCCCGAAAGCGGCGCGTCGGGGCCCATCATCGCCCCGTCGATCGCCGCGCGGATGCGGTGCGGCTCGGCAAAGGCCAGCGCGCCGCGTTCATCGCGCGCGCCGAGCCATGCGAGCAGCGCGGCGACGTCGGCGACATCGGCGGGCACCTCGACGGCTTCGCCTGCAACGCCCATCCGCTCGCGCACCCAGGAAAAATAGGCGATCTCGAGCATCATCAATCCATATGCTTCAGGCCGACGCGCAGATAATCCCAGCCGGTGATCAGCGTCAGCACCGCGGCCCCCCACAGCGACACGAGCCCGACCGTCTTGATCCACGCCATCGCGGGCAAGGCGCCTGCCAGGATCAGCGCACCGAATGCGACAAGCTGAAACGTCGTCTTCCATTTGGCGAGCTGCGTCACCGGCATCGACACCTGCAGCGTCGCGAGGAATTCGCGCAACCCCGACACGATGATCTCGCGCAGCAGGATCATCAGTGCCGCGATGACGTGATATCCAGTGATGTCGCGCGTGAAGACGAGCAGCAGAATCACCGCGGCGATCATGATCTTGTCGGCGATCGGGTCGAGGAAGGCGCCGAGCCGCGATACGATCCCGCGCGACCGTGCAACATAGCCGTCAAAATAGTCGGTAATGCCCATCAGGCAGTAAAGGCCGAACGCCAGCGCATAGTCGATCGGCTTGGGCTGGTGCGATCCCTCGATCACCCCCGGCCACAGGAGGAAAAGCAGGATGGGAACCGCGAGGATCCGCGAAAGGGTCAGGATATTGGGAAGACTCAGCATGACCCCTGATCGCCTGAATGTTGGAGAAAATCGGCTTTGACCCCGCTTCCCCTACCCGATAAGCCCCCCGGGCGACAACCAAGGATGCTCAAAAGAATGGATCACGCATGACCGGCTCTTTCGCGTTGCTGAGGCATCGCCGGTTCCTGCCGCTCTTCGTCACCCAGCTCCTCGGCGCGTTCAACGACAATCTGTTCAAGAATGCGATGGTGCTGTTCGTCGTTTATGGCGTGTTCAACAGCGAAGAGCAGGAAACCCTGTTCAGCGCGGTCGCGACCGGCTTGTTCATCCTGCCCTTCTTTCTCCTCTCGGCGCTGGCGGGCCAGCTTGCGGATACGCGCGACAAGGCGCGGATCATCCGCATCGTCAAATTCTGCGAGATTCTCATCATGCTCGTCGGCGGGATCGGGCTCGTCCTCGCGTGGATGGGCTTCGCGGTGCATCTGATCGCGATCCCGCTGATGATGCTCGCGCTCTTCGCGATGGGCATCCACTCGACCTTCTTCGGCCCGATCAAATATGCGATCCTGCCGCAGCACCTCGAAAGCGACGAAGTGCTCGCGGGCACCGGGCTCGTCGAGGCGGGAACCTATATCGCGATCCTCGCGGGCACGATCCTCGCCGGCGTGATCGACGTCGAATGGGCGGCGCTCGGCGTCGTCCTCGTCGCCGGGCTCGGCTATTGGACCGGGCGCAAAGTGCCCCCCGCCCCGCCCGAGCATGAGGAAACGGGGATCGACTGGCACATCATCCGCTCGTCAGTCGCGCTTGTCCGCGGCACGATGCACATCCCGCGCCTCTATCTCGCGATCCTCTCGATCAGCTTCTTCTGGACGATCGGCGCGGTGCTCTTCATCCAGTTCCCGCCGCTGGTGAAGAACATCCTGCACGCCGACAAAAGCGTCGCCAGCCTCTTCCTCGCGATCTTCTCGGTCGGCATCGCGATCGGGTCGGTCGCGGTGAACCGCCTGCTCAAGGGCCAGGTCTCGGCACGCTACAGCCCCGCGAGTGTCATCGTCATGGGCGCATTCGTCGTCGCCTTCTATTGGGTATGCCGCAACTGGGGCGCCGAACCGGCGGGCACGCTCTATGACATCGGCGGCTTCCTCGGCCATCCATCGGTCATCCCGTTGCTGCTCAGCCTGCTCGGCATCGCGATCAGCGGCGGCATGTTCGTCGTGCCGCTTTATGCTTTCCTCACGACCACCGTGCCCAAGGACCAGACCGCGCGCACCGTCGCCGCGAACAATATCGTCAATTCGGGCGCGATGGTCGCAGGCTCGCTGCTCGCGATGGGGTTGGGCTTCGCCGGCGTCGGCGTGGTCGACCAGCTGCTGATGAGCGCCGCGATGTGCCTCATCTCCGCCTGGCTGGCGGTCAAGCTGCACCGAGCTTGCGATTAGGACGGTTTCCCGACTCGTTGCCCCTCAGATCAAAAACATCATCGCCGCGGTGAAGAATATCGCGAAGCTTTGCAGAAACAGCCGGAAATCATTGTTCGACCAGATCGTCACCGGCTCGCGGTGTGCCGCAAGCGCGGTGCGCAGCTCGCCTTCCCAGTCCGCCGGCGCATTCAACCGGGCGATCGCCAGCTGCCGTGCGCCATGCGCGCGGACGCGCTCGCGAATGTCGATATGATCGTCCGAGTCCATGCGCCCGAGGCTAGGGCGATGTTAACCGGTCGATAAGGTTAAAAGAGTGTTAACGGCCGGCTGTCCCGCGCCGGGACGCTTTTCGGCCTCCGGCTTAACCAGGCGGCATCGGCCGGATACCAAGCCGACGGCCGTCCTTCGCCCCCGCCTGAAACGACTTGCACCGCGCCGGCTTCATTCGCGGGCCCAGGCAAAAGCGCACTTCGTCGAGCCAGCCCTTGCGGTCGACCGACACCGCGATCATCGGCGCTGTTACTCCGCGATTGGCGCCGGCAAAGGCGCGGCGGATGCTCCCCGCGGTTTGCGGCTTCGCGGCGAGCGCCTTCATATCGGGAAACCGCACCGCGCCGAACAATATCTCGGCCGAACGGAAATAGGCGGCCGGATGCGGACTCATGCACGTCCCGTGCTTCGCCCATTCGTGCTGGAGCAATTGCGCCGAGGGCGTCATGCACAGATGCTTTTTCAGCACCGGTTGCGGGACGATCTTGGCCGGACGGCACCATTGCGGATAGCCGGGGCTATCGGTCTCGGGCCACAACCCGTGGAGTACCCAGCCGAAACGACCGCTCTCGCCCGAACATTGAAAGCGGTCGCGCACGCCTTTCGGATTGCGGACATCGGCGCAATGCTGCGGCGACCAGCTCATGGCCAGCAGATAGCCGGTTATGGCGGGTCTTCGCACCGGCTCGCCGCGCTTCGGCTTTTCAAGGCGCGGGACGGGGATGCGGTCGGGCGGTGAACAGGACAGTGCCTGCGCCTGCGCCGCAACCGGCATCAGCGCCAGCGCGGCGGCGCTAAGCCAGCGCAAAGTCGAGCCCGATGTCCGCCGCCGGCGCCGACTGGGTCAGCCGCCCGACCGAAACATAGGTCACCCCGGTCGCGCCGATGTCGCCGACCGTGTCGAGCCGCACGCCGCCCGACGCCTCGGTCGGCACCTTGCCGCCGACGAGAGCGACCGACTGGCGGAGTTCGTCGAGCCCCATATTGTCGAGCAACAGGTGCGTCGCCCCGGCGCTCAGCGCGGGCCCGACCTGTTCGACGCGGTCGACCTCGACGATGATGCTCGCAATTCCCGCGTCGACCGCGCGGCGCACCGCTTCCTCGACCGATCCCGCGACCGCGACATGATTGTCCTTGATCATCGCCGCGTCCCACAGCCCCATGCGGTGGTTCTTTGCGCCACCCATCCGCGTCGCATATTTTTCGAGCACGCGAAGTCCCGGGATCGTCTTGCGCGTGTCGAGCAGGGTCGCGCCGGTGCCCGCGAGCGCATCGACATATTGGCGCGTCATCGTCGCGATACCCGACAGATGCTGCACGGTGTTCAGCGCCGACCGTTCGGCGGTCAGCATCGCGCGCGCATTGCCCGACAGGCGCATCAGGTCGCTTGCCGCGGCGACTTCGGCGCCCTCCTCGACCAAAATCTCGATCTCCATGCCGGGTTCGAGCGCGCGAAAGAATCGCTCGGCGATCGGCAGCCCTGCCACAATGATAGCATCGCGGCTGTCCATCACGCCGCCAAAGCGTGCATCGGCAGGAATCGTCGCCATCGAGGTGATGTCGCCCCCCGCCCCCATATCCTCGGCCAAAGTGGCGCGAACGAAGGCATCGAGGTCGAAATCGGGGAGCGTGAATTGGGACATGTTCCCCGCGATAATCCGTCCGCCCAGCAAATCAACTTGACGTTTACGTCAACTGGCGCTGACATGAGCAAGAACAGGTTGGATGCCTCCCTCTCCCGTTCGTGCTGAGCTTGTCGAAGCACCGCCCTTCTCTTCTTCCGACCTCGAAAGAAGAACGGCCCTTCGACAAGCTCAGAGCGAACGGCTTTTGGAAGGCGTCAAAAAAGAACGGAGAGGCCCCCTATGCAGTCCCCTATTTGCTCGATGCTCGGCATCGAATTTCCCCTGCTCGCCTTCTCGCACTGCCGCGACGTCGTCGTCGCCGTGTCAAAGGCGGGCGGCATGGGCGTCTTCGGCGCCGCCGCGCTGCCGCCCGAACGGCTCGAAGAGGAGCTCGCGTGGATCGACGACCATATCGGCGGCCGCCCCTATGGCGTCGACCTGATCGTCCCCAACAGTTTCGCCGGCAAGGGCGACGCGCCCTCGCCGGGCGCCGCGAGGGTGCCAGAAACGCACCTGCAATTCGCCGCCGACCTGCTCGGCAAGTTCGATGTCGATGCCGCGGGTCTCGAAGCCGCGATGGAGACGCGCCAGAGCTTCGGCGACAATATGCACGCGGACGGCGCGGCGAAACTGCTCGAAGTCGCCTTTCGCCACCCGATCAAGCTGATCGCCAACGCGCTCGGTGTCCCGCCGCGGCTGATGCTCGAACTCGGCAAGCGTCATAACGTCCCCGTCGCCGCGCTCGTCGGCACGCGCGACCATGCGCTGGCGCAGGTCCGCGCGGGCGTCGACATCCTCGTTGTCGCGGGCGGCGAAGCCGGCGGCCATTGCGGCGAGGTCGCGACGATGGTGCTGGTGCCCGAGGTCGCCGCAGCGGTCGAGGCGATCGGCGCGAACACGCCGATCCTCGCGGCCGGCGGCATCGTCACGGGACGCCAGATGGCCGCCGCGATGACGATGGGCGCGCATGGCGCCTGGTGCGGATCGGTGTGGCTGACCACCGCCGAGGCCGAAACCAACCCGGTCGTGAAGGAAAAGATGCTCGCAGCCTCCGCCCGCGACACGGTGCGGTCGAAGAGCCGTACCGGCAAACCGTCGCGCCAGCTCCGCTCGCCATGGACCGACGCTTGGGAGGCCGAAGGCGCGCCGAAGCCGCTCCCCATGCCGCTCCAGTCGCTGGTCAGCGAACCCGCGCTGCGCAAGGTCGATAAATTGTCCGAAGGCGGCCACGAAGGCGCGAAGGCGCTCGCGACCTATTGGGTCGGTCAGGGCGTCGGCCTGATGAACGAGGCGATGGGCGCCGGGCAAGTCGTGCAGCAATTCAAGGAAGACTGGGTCGCGGCCTGCGAGCGACTCAACGGCTTTATCGACGAGTAGGCAAAAAAGTCCCCGCCGAAGCGGGGACCTTGAAATCAGCTGATGGTCGCCTTGACAATCTTGCCGGGCTCGCGCGGCGGCTCGCCCTTGGGCAGCGCGTCGACATTTTCCATGCCTTCGATCACTTCGCCCCAGGCCGTATACTGGTTGTCGAGGAAGCGCGCGTCGTCGAAGCAGATGAAGAACTGGCTGTTCGCGCTGTTCGGGTTCTGCGCCCGCGCCATCGAGCACACACCACGGACGTGCGGTTCGCTGTTGAATTCCTGCGGCAGGTCTGGAAGCTGGCTACCGCCCATGCCGGTGCCCGTCGGATCGCCGCCCTGCGCCATGAAGCCGGGAATCACGCGGTGAAACACGACGCCGTCGTAAAAGCCTTCCTTGGCGAGCGACGAGATGCGCTCGACGTGCAGCGGGGCGAGATCGGGACGCAGGCGGATGACGACGTCGCCGGTCGACAGCGAAAGCGTGAGGGTTTCGGACATATTGTTACTCCTATGGTCGGATTTGGCGGTGCCATAGCGGGGCGCGGCTCCCAAGGCACGTTCAAATTGTCGAAAAGCTCTCTGCGCGGCGTTGCCATCGGCTGGCGGCGGCACTAGGGGGAAGCTCGGATGCCGCAAGAGAACAGGGAGGACCGCGCGATGGACAAACGCGAAGATTCCCTGCCGCCCGATGATGCGGCGATCGCCGAAGACCGCGAAACCGCCATCCGCGAACCCGAAACCGAACTCGACGAGGACGACCGGCTGAAGCCCGAATTCGTCCGCGACGTG
Source organism: Sphingopyxis italica (assembly GCF_011926545.1). GTDB lineage: Bacteria > Pseudomonadota > Alphaproteobacteria > Sphingomonadales > Sphingomonadaceae > Sphingopyxis > Sphingopyxis italica. The sequence continues at coordinate 434,147 of NZ_JAATIT010000002.1, forward strand.
ATCGAACTTGCCGAGGCCGGCGAAGGCGAGGCGGCGCGCGAGCGCGTCGGCCGCCTCCACCCCGCCGACATCGCCGACCTGTTCGAACTCGCCCGCACCGACGAGCGGCCGATGCTCGCCGCGGTGCTCGGCGACATGCTCTCCGCCGACGTGCTTTCGGAAATGAACGATTATGTTCGCGAGGAGCTGATCGACCTCCTCGCGCCCGAGCAGGTGGCGGAGATCGCGTCCGAACTCGATACCGACGATGCCGTCGCGATCATCGAGGACATGGAAGCGGACGAGCAGCAGGCCGTCCTGCAGGCGATGGAGCCCGAGGATCGCGCCGCGATCGAGGACGCGCTTTCCTTCCCCGAGGAATCGGCGGGCCGTCTGATGCAGCGCGACCTGGTCGCGGTGCCCGAACATGTCACGGTCGGCGACGTCATCGACCGGCTGCGCGAAGATACCGAACTCACCAGCGATTTCTGGGAAATCTTCGTCGTCGATCCGATGCACAAACCGGTCGGCACCTGCCAGCTCAGCTGGATTCTCCGCACTCCGCGCGACATCGCGATCGGCGACCTGATGAAGCGCGAACAAACGCTGATCCCGGTCGACATGGACCAGGAAGAGGTCGCGCTGCGCTTCCAGAAATATGCGCTGATCTCCGCCGCCGTCGTCGACAAGGGCGGACGGCTGGTCGGCATGATCACGGTCGACGACATCGTCCACATCATTCAGGAAGAGGCCGGCGAGGATATCCTCCGCCTGTCGGGCGCCGGCGACGGCGACATCAACGAGCCGATCCGCGAGACTTACAGCGCGCGCGTGCGCTGGCTGATCGCCAACCTCGGCACCGCGCTCGTCGCCTCGACGATCGTCGGCCTGTTCGGCGGCGCGATCGAGCATATGGTCGCCCTCGCCGCACTGATGCCGATCGTCGCGGGGGTCGGCGGCAACGCGGGGACGCAGACGCTGGCGGTGACGGTGCGCGCGCTCGCGATGAACCAGCTCACCGATTCGAACAGCTGGCGCGCGATCTGGCGCGAGATGAAGATCGCGCTGCTCAACGGCGGGACGATCGCGCTGATCGCGGGAACGGCGACCGCGCTTTGGTTCGCGAACCCGATGCTCGGCGGGGTCATCGCCGCGGCGATGATCGTGAACATCTTTGTCGCCGGGGTCGCGGGGGTCGCGATCCCGCTGCTCCTCGACCGGCTCGATCAGGATCCCGCGGTCGCAAGCTCGATATTCGTCACAATGACGACCGATTCCATGGGTTTTCTAGCCTTCTTGGGCCTCGCAGTGCTCAGCGGGCTCACCACGCTCTGACCGCAAGTCGCTGGAATCCAAGCGATTCAAAAGCGACGAAAAAAATTTCATGCCTGCGATTTTTTTTGGGAACTTATCCGCCGTATCGGTCGTTTCCCATTCGAGCAGCGGTCATCGCCCCCCCGCAGCGCTGCTCAGCAACATTGGCCCGGCCCGCATTCCCTCCCCCCCCTCGAAGCGTGCCGGGCCATTTTGCACCACTCCTGAGAGGTTACAAAATATGACGAGCTTCCGTGCAATCCTTCTCGCCTTGTTGGCAAGCGTTCTGGTCACTGGTTGCAACACGGTAAAGGGCGCTGGCCGCGACATCGAGTCGGTCGGCGAAGCTGGCAGCGACGCCATCGACTGATCTTGAGTAACTTACCCTAAGCCTCTTCGAGAGGTTCGACAGGCGCCTCTTCGGCGCCTGTTTTGCGTCGGCGCTGGGTAAACCAGATCGCGAACAGCGATAATTCGTAAAGCAGGATCAGCGGCACCGCGAGCAGGAACTGGCTCAGAATATCGGGCGGCGTCGCGACCGCGGCGATCGCGAAGGCCGCCACGATCATATAGCGCCGAGCCGACACCAGTTGCTCGCGCGTCACCAGCCCCGACCGTTCGATCAGCATCAGGAAGATCGGCAGCAGGAAGGCGATCCCGAATGCCATGATGAACTGCATGATGAAGCTGAGGTAATTGGCGACCGACGGCAGTGCTTCCTGCTGAATCCCGCCCATATCGCCCTGATACCCCAGCAGGAATTTCAGCGCGACGGGGACGGTCACGAAATAGGCGAGGCACGCCCCCGCGGTGAAGAGCACCGGCGTCGCGAACAGAAAGGGCAACAGCGCCCGCTTTTCCTTACGGTACAGGCCCGGAGCGACGAATTTCCACAGCTGGTTGGTAATCACGGGGAATGCGATCATCATCGAAGCGAAAAGCGCCACCTTGATCTGGACAAAAAATGCCTCGAACAACTGGGTATAGATGATCTTGCCCTGCCCCGCGGCGACGAGCGGCTGGACGAGGACGCTGAAGATCGGTTCCGCGAAATAGAGGCAGACGCCAAAGGCGAGAGCGATGGCGATCAGTGACTTCAAAAGCCGCGAGCGCAACTCGATCAGATGGTCGAGCAGCGGCATCTTGCCGCCGGCGCCATCATGCTCTTCGGCGTTGATCGGCGTTTCGGCGGTCATGGCAGCGGTCCGTCGCGGGGCGGAATCGCATGGGTTTCGGGCGAGGCGGCAGCCGCGTCCTGATCGATGTCCTGATCGGTTGGTTCGGACGATGTTTCGGTGGCAGGCGAGGTCGCGGGAGCCGCCGGCTTTGCACCGGCGTCGTCGATGCGCGGAAATTCGCGCATGATCGCGTCATTTTGCTCGCGCCACTGCTTTTCGAGCTCTTCAAGCTCGGCCTCGCGCATCATCGTGTCGAGCCCGGAACGGAAATGGCGCGCCATGCCGCGCGCCTTGCCCATCCATTTGCCTACGAAGCGCATCGCCTTGGGCAGATCCTTGGGTCCGATGACAACCAGGGCCACCACCACGACGAGCAACAACTCGGTGGGCGCGACATCAAACATTCAATTGGCTTTCCCGCAGGAAGAAGGATCAGAGCTTGTCGTGCTCGTTGGTCGGCGTCGTCACCGGCGTGACGTCGGAGGCCCGCTGACCTTCGATATGCTTCGGCGTGGCGGCGGGCGGAGCGTCATCCTCCGTCATGCCCTTTTTGAAGCTTTTGATGCCCTTGGCGACATCGCCCATCATGTCTGAAAAGCGGCCCTTGCCGAACAGCAGCAGGATCAAAATCCCGACGATCAGCCAGTGCCAGATGCTCAAACCACCCATCTCAATATCTCCTTGAGCCGCCCATATAAGAACTGCGCTCTTCGAATGCACGTCCGGCGTTCAAAAAACGCCCCTAAGCTTCTTCGCCGTCTTTTACTAGGTCCAGTTCGTCCATCGCTTCCTCGAAAGCGAGGTCGACCGGATCGAGCAGCCCTGCCGCACGCAAATCATCGATTCCCGGCAGATCCTTGCGGCTGGTGAGGCCGAAATGTTGCAGGAAAGCGTCGGTCGTCTTGTAGATCAGCGGCCGTCCCGGAACTTCGCGGCGTCCGGCGGGCATGACCCATTCGGCCTCCATCAGCACGTCGAGCGTTCCCTTCGACGTCTGGACGCCCCGGATCGCCTCGATTTCGGCGCGGCTGACGGGTTCGTGATAGGCGATGATCGCCAGCACCTCAGCGGCGGCGCGCGACAATTTGCGCGGATCGTCGCGTTCGCGGCGCAAGAGATGCGCGAGGTCGGCGGGCGTCTGAAAATGCCAATGTCCGCCGCGTTCGACGAGTTCGATCCCGCTGCCCGCATGGCGCCGCGCGATGGCCTCGATGATCGCCTTCACCTGTCCGGGGGTCATTTCGTCGCCAAGACGCCCGGCGACCTGCCGCGCGTCGAGCGGTTCGTCGCTGGCGAACAGCATCGCCTCTATCGCGCGTTCGAGATCGTCGATCATGCTCGATGCTCCGCAGGTGCCACTTTCAGATAGAGCGGCTCGAACGCGCCTTCCTGCTTCAGCTCGACGCGTCCCTGCCGCGCCAGCTCGAGCGCGGCGACGAAACTCGATGCGATCGCCGAGCGGCGCAGCGGACCGTCATAGTCGCCCGGCAGGAAATCGGCGAGTTCGGCCCAGTCGAGCTTCACCCCAAGCATCCGCTGAAGATGATGCAGCGCGGCGTCGAGCGTGATCACCGGGCGGCGCGACACCATATGCACGACGGGTTCGGAGCGCAGCTTGACCTGCCCATAGGCGGCAAGAAGGTCATAGAGACTCGCATCCCACCGCCGCAGCTTGATGTCGCGCAGCCCCTCGGGTTTGGCGCGCAGGAAGACGTCGCGGCCGATCCTGTCGCGTGCGAGCAGCCGCGCGGCCGCGTCGCGCATCGCCGCGAGCCGCTGGAGGCGGAGTTGCAGCCGCAGCGCCAGCTCGTCAGGCGACGGATCCTCGAGCGGATCCTTCGGCAGCAGCAGCGCCGATTTGAGGTAGGCGAGCCACGCCGCCATCACGAGATAATCGGCCGCGACCTCCAGCTTCAGTTCGCGCGCCTCGGCGATGAAGGTCAGATATTGCTCGACGAGCGCAAGAATCGAAATCTGCTTGAGGTCGACCTTCTGGTTGCGCGCCAGCGTCAGTAGCAGATCAAGCGGGCCCTCCCAGCTTTCGAGCGACAGTTGCAACGCGTCGTCGCGCTCGGGCGCCGCCGGCACGATCTCGAAATCGAGCGGCAGCGCCTCCATCGGCGGATCAGGCCGTCGCCAGCAGCGCGTCGCGCTGATCGACGAGCGTCGCGAATTCGCGGCCGTCGCTGTCGCCCGCAATCCGGTCCATCGCGCCCTCCAACCGCGCGCGCGATACGGTGCTGATCGGGTCCAGCGCATTGGCGATGCCGATCATGTCGTCCATCTTCCCCCAGCAATTGAGCGCGATGTCGCACCCCGCAGCAATCGCGTCGGCGGCGCGCGACGGCACATCGCCCGACAGCGCCTTCATGTCGAGGTCGTCGGTCATCAGCAAGCCGTGGAAACCGATGCGCTGGCGAATGACGCTGTCGATGACGACCGGCGACAGCGTCGCGGGCCGGTCGGGGTCCCATGCCTCGAAAATGACGTGGCAGGTCATCGCCATCGCCGCGTCGCGCAGCGCCGCGAAGGGCGCGAGATCGGTCTGCAATTCGCGATCCGCCGCCGTAACCGTGGGCAGCGCCTCATGCGTGTCGAGCAGGGCGCGGCCGTGGCCGGGGATATGTTTGACGATGCCGACGACGCCGCCCGCCTGCAATCCGCCGAGGATCGCACGGCCCAGCGCCGCGACGCGCATCGGCTCGCTGCCGAGCGCACGGTCGCCGATGACGTCGCTCGCACCCGGCTGGCGGACGTCGAGGAGCGGCAAGCAGTCGACGGTGATACCCACTTCGGCGAGCATGATAGCGAGCGCCATCGCGTTGAGCCGTGCCGCTTCGATCGCGCTGGCGGGCGCGCGATCATACAGCGCGTCGAACGCCGCCCCGCTTGGGAAAAGCGGCCATTCGGGCGATTTCATGCGTGCCACACGCCCGCCCTCCTGATCGATCAGGATCGGCAGGTCGGTGCGGCCGTCGAGAGCGCGAAGCTCGTCGGTGAGGCGCCGCAACTGCTCGCGGTTCTCGATATTGCGCCCGAACAATATATAGCCCGCCGGGTCGCTATCGCGGAAAAAGGCGCGCTCATCGTCGGTGAGGGTCGGGCCCGACAGGCCGAAAATAGCGGGTATCATCGTCGATCAACCTCCATCGGCCGCCGCCCCCTCAGGCCGCGACCAGGGCATCAACATGCCACAGCGACAGGATCGCACCAACGGAGTCTGCGGCCAAGCGGGCCGAATCAGCGGACGACGACGCAATTTTCACCGGCTACGCGCAATTTTCCGCACAAATTCGAAGCATTGGCGGACGTTCCTGCCGACACGCGCAAGCGATAGACGGTGCCGTCGCCGACCTTCGCCGGCGAAATCGATCGATTGAGCTCGGCCAGATAGGCAAAACGCTTCGACAGGTTGGTCCATGCCTTCGCCGCCGCCCCTTCGCTGCTGAAGGCGCCGAGCTGGATCATCGCCGTACCCGATGCGGGCGGCTCCGGCTTGGTATCGGCTGTCTTGACCGGCGCGGCCGGCTTCGACTTTTCCTGGGGAGCAGCCTTCGGCGGGGCCGCCTTTCCGGATGCCTTCTTCGCCGCAGCCTCGCGTTCAGCCAGCGTCACGGCGGGTTCCTCGGGCATTCGCGCCGGATCGACCTTGCCCGCCGGCTCGGCCCCTTCGCTGGCGGAAAAGGCGACATCGCCCTCGCCTTCAAATGTCCTCGCGCCGTCATTCGCCGGCGCCACCTTGTAATCGCCCTGCTGCGCGACGATCAACTCACCGTTGCCGCGCGCGCCGCCATTCTGGATCCACCACAAGCCGCCGAGCACGGCCCCGATCAACAGCAGCCCGCCAAGGACCATGACAAGCAGGCGCACGGGCGAAACCTCGCCCTCTTCCTCGAACCCGTCGGCCGCTTCGAGCCAGGGAAGCCGGTCCTCGTCCTCGAGACCAAGCCCTGTATCGCCCTGCCCCGCATCCTTGCCCTCGGCCATCAATTCATCTCCTCGAGCGCCTCAACCCCCATCAGGAAGAGCCCGTTGCGGATAACCTGCCCGATTCCGTCGGCCAAATAAAGCCGCGTCGCAGTCAGTTCGGGGTCATTGTCGAGCACGATCCGCGCCGACGGGTCGTCGTTGCCGAGATTATACCAGGCATGGAACGCCGCGGCGACATCGGCCAGATAGAAGGCGATCCGGTGCGGCTCGCGCGCCGACGCCGCCGCTTCGACGGTGCGCGGAAATTGCGCGAGGAGCTTGATCAACCCCAATTCATGCGCGCCCAACCGCGCCGGGGCCGGCGAAGGCAGGTCGATCCCGGCATCGGCGGCCTTTTTGCGCAGGCGCGAAATCCGGGCGTTGGCATATTGCAGATACCAGACGGGATTGTCGCGCGACGCCTCGACCACCTTGGCGAAGTCGAAGTCCATCTGCGCGTCGGCCTTGCGCGTCAGCATGGTGAAACGCACCGCATCCTTGCCGACCTCGTCGACGACGTCGGCGAGCGTCACGAAATTGCCCGCGCGCTTCGACATCTTGAACGGCTCGCCATTTTTGAGCAGGCGGACCATCTGCACCAGCTTGACGTCAAAACGGGTCTTGCCGTCGGTCAGCGCGGCGACCGCGGCCTTGATCCGCTTGACGGTGCCGGCATGGTCGGCGCCCCAGATGTCGATCAGTTCGTCGGCATTCTGGCTCTTTTGAAAGTGATAGGCGAGGTCGGCGCCGAAATAGGTCCAGCTGCCGTCCGACTTCTTGATCGGACGGTCCTGATCGTCGCCGAACCGCGTCGAGCGGAACAGCGGCAGCTCGACCGGCTCCCAGTCTTCGGGCGTTTCGCCCTTCGGCGCTTCGAGCAGGCCGTCATAGACGAGATCATGGTCGCGCAGCCATTTTTCGGCCGCAGCCGGCTTGCCCTCGGCCTGCAGTTCGGCTTCCGAGGAGAAGAGGTCGTGATGGATGCCGAGCTTGGCGAGATCTTCGCGGATCATGTCCATCATCGCACTGACCGCCTCGGCGCGGAACAGGCCGAGCCACGCGCTTTCGGGCGCGCCGACGAAGCGTTCGCCATGTTCGGCCGCGAGCTTGCCGGCAACCGGCTTCAGATAATCGCCGGGGTAAAGTCCTTCGGGGATCGCGCCGATGTCTTCGCCGAGCGCCTCGCGATACCGCATGTGAACCGAGCGCGCGAGCACGTCGACCTGCGCGCCGGCGTCGTTGACATAATATTCGCGGATCACCCCGTGCCCCGCATATTCGAGCAGCGCGGCGAGCGCGTCGCCGACCACCGCACCACGGCAATGGCCCACGTGCATCGGGCCTGTGGGATTAGCGGAAACATATTCGACGTTGACGGACCGCCCTTGCCCCATCGTCGACCGCCCATAATCGCCGCCTTCGCTGAAGATCAGCGCCAGTTCGTCGCGCCAGCTGTCGTCGACGAGGCGCAGGTTGATGAAACCGGGGCCGGCTACGCTCGCCTCGGTCACCTCATCGAGCTTGCCGAGCTCGGCGGCAAGCAGATCGGCGAGCGCGCGCGGGTTCATTCCCGCTGGTTTGGCGAGCACCATGGCGGCATTGGTCGCGACATCGCCATGCGCCGGGTCGCGCGGCGGCTCGACGCTGATCGCGCTGCGATCGAGGCCGTCCGGCAGGGCATTGCGGGCGGCAAGCGCGTCGAGCGCGGCACCGATATGATCGGAAAAACGGCTGAACAGGGTCACAGGGCTTGGCCTATCTTGGATCGGAGAAAGTCTTGCGCGCCCTAACGCAGCTTGGGGCACGCGAAAAGCCCTGCGTCACCGGGCGGCGCGCAGGGCGTGAAGAGGCGAACGGCGCCGCTGCGCCGCCGCGAGACCTATCGTCGGACGTTATATTCGAGCTGGTCCTGCGTCAGCTGGAAGCCGACGAGCAGCTCGAAACTGGCGCGTTGCACCGCGGCGCGCACTTCGGGCAGGCTCAGCGGATCGATCGCCGCGTCCTGATCTCCCGGCTTGCGCTTGCGGGTGATGCGTTCCTGAATATCGGCGGGAAGCGTCGCGGCGGCGCGGTCGACGTAGGCCGAAGCCTGTCCGCGTCCCGTGCCGCGCACCTGCCCCTCGGCAAAAGTCACGGCGACATTGCCGAGCCGCTTCGCGACCACCGCGGTGCCGCCCTGCAGCACCGTGGCATAATAGGGCAGCGTCACGGTGCGCGCGGGTCCAGCCTCGCGCCGCGTCGCGACGACATCGAAGCTCGCAAGCTGATAGACTTTCTCGCCCTCCTCGTTGCACTGCGGCGTGACGTTGGTGATGGCGGCGACGACGTCGACCGCGCTCGCGTCGCGGCTCGTCGCTGGGTCGAACATCGTGATATCGCCGGTGTGCAGCGGCACGGCGACCGCCGGACAGGCGCTGCGCGTCGCGGTGATGCCGACGCCGCCCGCAACGGCGATTTCATTGTCCTTCGCGCAGCCCGCCGCCGTCGCCATGGCTGCCGTGCCGCACAGCACGGTCAGAAACTTACGCGACGGGAACGAAATGGACATCATGATAATCGAGCTTTCCAAACAGGCGCACGGACAGGTGCCGGGACGATTGATCCCGTTTCATGCGCGCCGCTTCTTATCGGTGCGATGAACGCGGCGCAACAAAGAGAACGTCAAAAGGAAACGACCGGGGGAACGGGGACGAAGCGGCTTTACCCCATGGGACTTGCTGCGCTAGAGCGCGCGCACCATGAACGCTCCCCACCCGAGCCCCCCGGCGCAAGGCCGCGAAGCGGCAGAACTCAAGGTTTTGATCGCCGCGCCGCGCGGCTTCTGCGCCGGCGTCGATCGCGCGATCCGCATCGTCGAGCTCGCGCTGCGGAAATATGGCGCGCCGGTCTATGTCCGGCACGAGATCGTGCACAACCGCTATGTCGTTGACTCGCTAAAGGCGATGGGCGCCATTTTCGTCGAATCGCTCGATCAGGTCCCCGACGGCGTGCCGGTCGTGTTCAGCGCGCATGGCGTGCCCAAGGCGGTTCCGGCAAAGGCCGAACTGCGCGGGCTCGACTATATCGACGCCACCTGTCCTTTGGTGTCGAAGGTGCACCGCCAGGCCGAACGCGCGCATGACGCGGGACGCCATATCGTCTTTGTCGGACACGCGGGCCATCCCGAAGTCGTCGGGACACTGGGACAGCTGCCCGATGGCGCGATGACGCTGGTGGAATCAGTCGACGATGTCGCCGCGCTGGCACCGTCCGATCCCGCGATGCTGTCCTATCTGACGCAGACGACGCTGTCGGTCGACGACACGCGCGACATCATCTCGGCGCTTCAGCACCGCTTCCCCGCGATCAGCGGACCACGCGGCGAGGACATCTGCTACGCCACCTCCAACCGTCAGGACGCGGTGAAAGCGATCGCGGGCCAGTGCGACCGCATGATCGTGATCGGTGCGCCCAACAGCTCGAACAGCCTGCGGCTTGTCGAGGTCGCCGAGCGGCTCGGCACCCCCGCCCATCTTGTCCAGCGCGGCAGCGACATTGATCCGGCGTGGCTCGAAGATATTGCAACGCTCGGCATCACCGCCGGCGCCAGCGCGCCGGAAACGCTGGTTCGCGAGGTAATCGACGCCGTTGCCGCGGTTCGGACGGTCGTCGAAGACGTCGTCGTCACCGCCGAAGAGCATATGATCTTCAAGCTGCCGCGCGGGCTCGAAGCCGCCTAATGGCCGTCTACACCCACGTCGAACCCGACGATCTTGCGGCGCTGGTGGCGCGTTACGACATCGGCACCGTCGTCTCGTGCAAGGGCATTGCCGAGGGGGTCGAGAATAGCAACTTCCTTCTCGAAACCACCGGCGGTCGCTTCATCCTGACGCTCTATGAAAAGCGCGTCAGCGAAGGCGATCTGCCGTTTTTCGTCGACCTGCTCGACCATCTCGCGAGCCGGAACTGCCCGGTTCCGGCCATGATCCGTGATCGCGAGGGCGACGCCATTCAGCAGGTTTCGGGACGTTCGGCCTGCGTCATCCAGTTTCTTCAAGGCATTTCTCTGACCCAGCCGACGCCGGGCCAGTGCGAAGCCGCCGGCGCGGCGCTCGGCGCGATGCACCGCGCGCTCGAAACCTATGCCGGTGCGCGCGAAAACAGCATGGGCCGCCATCATTGGCGCGCCGTGGCGGAGGGCGCGGGGAATCTCGATGCCGTGCTCCCCGGGCTCCAGGCGATCGTCGATGACGAGCTTCGCCAACTCGACGCGCACTGGCCGAGCGATTTGCCCGCGCATGTCATCCATGCCGACCTCTTCCCCGACAATGTCCTGATGCTTGGCGACCGCGTCACCGGGCTGATCGACTTCTATTTCGCCGCGAGCGATTTTCGCGCCTATGACCTTGTCATCACCCATGCGTCATGGGCCTTTTCGGCCGACGGCAAAGAGTGCGATCCGGCGCGCGCACGCGCGCTGATGCGCGGCTATGCAGGTGAAATATCGTTGACAGAGGCAGAGATCGCCGCACTCCCCCTGCTCGCGCGCGGCGCTTCGCTTCGCTTCCTGCTCACGCGCGCGCATGACTGGATCCATACGCCTCCCGACGCGCTCGTCACGCGCAAGGATCCCTCGCCCTTCCTCGCCCGCCTGCAACGCTACAGCACGCCCGACGCCGCCGAATTGTTCGCAGTCGCATGACGACAAGCACCGGCAAGACCGTGATCGTCGCCACGGACGGCGCGTGCAAGGGCAACCCCGGCCCCGGCGGCTGGGGTGCCGTGCTGCGCTGGGGCGACGTCGTGAAGACCTTGTCGGGGGGCGAGCCCGACACGACGAACAACCGCATGGAATTGATGGCCGCGATCGAGGCGCTCGCCGCGCTCAAACGCAGCTGCAACGTCGAATTGTCGACCGACAGCGTCTATGTCCGCGACGGCATCACCAAATGGGTCTTCGGCTGGCAGAAGAATGGTTGGAAAACGGCAGCCAAGAAGCCTGTCGCCAACGCCGACCTGTGGCAGCGCCTCGTCAAGGAAAACGCGCGGCACCAGGTCGAATGGATCTGGGTCAAGGGCCATGCGGGCCACGGCGACAATGAGCTCGCCGACCAGCTTGCCAGCGATGCGGCGCTCGAAGTCGCGCGGGCGCGCAGGGCGCCCGCGCGCTAAGGATCACTCGGCCTCGCGGACTTCTGCGCCGGGGCCGTTCTTCAGGATCGACTCGATGGCATTTTGCGCGGACGCTTTGCTGCTATAACCTTCGGTCCAGAAGATCGGCTCGCTATTATACTTGAAATAGGCGACAAATTCGCCGGCCTTGTTCTTCTTGATCTCGAAATAATGGGCCATGCCATCCTCCACAGTCGCGCCGCGCCGGGGGTGGCGGGCTAAACCTATGTTAATTCGTTCGTTTCGCCGCGCAAGGCAAGATCGGCTCAAGCGAAGCGCGCGGGCGCGAACGGCAAGGGGTCGACCCGTCCGATCGCACCGGGGGGTGTCGGCGCCCCCAGTTGCGCCGCCAGCAGCCCGGAAATCGCCGGCGCGGTCTGGATGCCGAAGCCCCCCTGCCCAGCGCACCAGACGAACCGTCCTTCATCGCGATCGGGGCCAAAAACGGGGATGCGGTCGGGCGCGAAGCTGCGCAAGCCCGCCCATTTCCGCTCTACCGCCGCCACCGGCCAGTCGACGACCGATTGCAGCCGCTCGATCGCGATGGCGACATCCATCTCGTCGGGGGCGGCATCATGGGCCTCGGTCAGGGTTTCGTCGTGCGGGCTCAGCCACACGCGTCCCACGCTTTCGCCCTTGAAATAAAACTCGCCCCCGACGTGGATCACCAGCGGCAGTTCGGCCGGAACCGCAACGCCGAGGCGAAGCTGAAGCACCGTCCGCCGATACGGCTGGATTCCGAGCGGCGCGACGCCGCAAGCGGCCGCGACCTCGTCCGCCCATGCGCCGGCGGCGTTGACGATCACCGACGCGCCGATCTCCTCCGCGCCTAGCTGGACCCTCCACCCGTCCTCGATGCGGCGGGCGCGGCGCAGTGGCGCGCGGGTGACCAGCGCGGCGCCGGCGCGTTTCGCCGCACGAAGATAGGCGGCGTGAAGGCCGCCGACGTCGATGTCCCGGCATGCGGCTTCATAGGCCGCTTTGCTCCATTCGGGGCGCAGACCAGGGATTTTCGCGGCGACGGCCGCCCCCGACATGCGCTCGACATCGACGCCCTTCGCCTGAAACTCGGCGGCGAACGCGTCGACCGCCGCCGCTTCGGACGCCTGCCCGATCGTCAACGCCGTGCGCGGCGACAGAAAGCCATGGGTCGAAAACTCGGGATCGGGGCTCAGCAACGTCTCCAGCGAGGCCAGCGTCAGGGGCTGCACCCGCGCCCCGCCATAGGTTTCGTGCCAGAATGCCGCCGACCGGCCCGTCGCGTGATAGCCGGGCGCATCCTCGGCCTCGGCCAGCACGACGCGGCGCCAGGGCGCAAGCGCGGCCGCCAGGCTCGCGCCGGCGATCCCGGCGCCGACGATCAGCACATCGGTGGCGGAGGGCGGCCGGTCGGTCATGGCCCGCCGCATATCGGTTGGGCCGCGGAATGCAAGCCGCCGCTTCGCGCGGAAACATGGTTACGCTTTGGTAAGCCATGTTGCGTAGAGCGGGTTCGATGGATAGCGGCGCGATCTCGCTCGGCCTGATGGTCATTCTCGGCCTGCTGATGATTGCCGCGGCGATCAGCGACATCCGGTCGCGAACGATTTCGAACGAGCTCAACGCCGCGATGGCGCTGCTCGCGATCCCCTTCTGGATCGCCTCCGGCCTCGCGCTCTGGCCCGACCTCCCGATCCAGTTCGGATCGGCCTTTCTGGTCTTCCTGCTCTTCGCGGGCCTGTTCGCGATCGGCGCGATGGGCGGCGGCGACGTGAAAATGATCGGTGCGGTGATGCTGTGGATCCCGCTGCCGCTGTTCCTGCCGATGCTGATGATCATGGCTATCGGCGGCGGCATCCTGTCCGCGGCGATGCTTATCCACATGAAATTGCGCCCTTCGGACAAGATGGCCGAGGTGCCCTATGGGGTCGCGATCGCGGCTGCGGGCCTCTGGGCGCTTCACCAACACTATCTTAACCAGTTTCAGGCTATCGGATGACCTGAGGGAAAAGCACGACCGTCTCTGGTGGGTGCAGGAGGGCGACAACTCGTCATGGATACGCGAAAGATTATGCTGATCGTCGGCGCGCTGGTGATTGCCATCGGCGCGGCATTCGGGGTTAACCAGATGTTGCGCGGCGCCGCCGCGCCGTCGGCGCGAGCCGCCGCGGCGCCGGAAATCACCGGTCCGATGATCCTCGTCGCGACGCGGCCGCTGCCGGTCGGCACGATCATCGGCCCCGACAGCTTCCGGTTTCAGCCGTGGCCGAAGGAATTGGTCGAGCAGGCCTATTTCATGAAGGACAAGACCGACGTCAACACGCTGCTCGGCACCGTGGTGCGGCATGCGATCACCGCCGGGCAGCCGCTCACGCAGGGCGCTCTGGTTCATCCCGACGACCGCGGCTTCCTCGCCGCGGCGCTTGGTCCGGGGATGCGCGCGGTCACGGTCAAGGTTTCGCGCGAAGAGGGCGTCGGCGGCTTCGTCTTTCCGGGCGACCGCGTCGACGTCGTGCTCGCACAGCAGCTCTCGGTCGATACCGAAAATTCATCCTATCCGGACAAGGAATTATATACCGCCGAGACGATCATCCGCAACGTTCGTGTCCTGGCGACCGACCAGCGTTACAATGCCGAGGATGAGACCGGCAAGACGCCGGTGCGCACCTTCAGCTCGGTGACGCTCGAAGCGACGCCGGAGATCGCCGAGAAGATCGCGGTGGCGCAGGACATGGGCAAATTGTCGCTCGCGCTGCGTCCGCTCGCCGAAACCGCCGGCGAACTCGAGGCCGCGATCGCCTCCGGCGAGATCGACGTCCCGGCCGGCAGCGCCGCCGAGAAGAAGATGCTGGCTCAGGCCGCCGCGCGTCCGACGGCGAGCCGCTCGTCGGCGACGACCGGCGGCGACGTCTCGCGTTTCTGGGTCCCGGTGCGCGGCCGCGTCCGCGCGCCGAGCTCGCAGCCCGAGAACAAGGGCGGTTACGCACCATCCAGCGAGGGTCGCCAGGCGGCCGCGCCGACCGGTCCGGTCGTGCGCGTGACGCGCGGCGACAAGACGACCGAAGTTCCGGTTGGGGGTAAGTAAGATGAACAGCAAAGCTAATTTCAAGGCGGCGGCGCTCGCTCGCACCCTGGCCGTCGGCCTGGTGGCGGCCCCGCTCGCGGTGGCACCATCGCAGCCCGCCATCGCCCAGGCCGTCCAGAACGCCAACGGCAGCCTCGAACTGTCGGTGGGGCGCGGCCGCCTGGTCAGCCTTCCCGCCACCATGTCCGACGTCTTCGTCGCCAACGACGAGGTCGCCGACGTCCAGGTCCGCTCGGGCCGTCAGCTCTATGTCTTTGGCAAAAAGCCCGGCGAAACCAGCATCTACGCCACCGATTCCGGCGGCCGGGTCGTCTTTTCGACCGTCGCCCGCGTCGGCAACAATATCGAGACGATCGACCAGATGCTGGCGCTCGCGATGCCCGAAGCCAGCATTGTGCCGACCCCGATGAACGGCTTTGTGCTGCTCACCGGAACGGTCCGGTCGCCCGACGACGCCGCCGAAGCCGAACGGCTGGTTCAGGCCTTTGTCGGCGAGGAAACCAAGGTCCTCTCGCGCCTGCGCACCGCGACGCCCCTGCAGGTCAATCTGCAGGTTCGCATCGCCGAAGTGAACCGGTCGCTGGTCAAGGAAATCAGCGGGAACCTCCTGACCCGGGACACCGACGGTCCGCTTGGCAATGGCTTCCTTGGCGGGGTTTTCGGTGGCCGTCAGGCGGGCACGATCACGACCGATGCCAACGGCAACACCACCTATACGATCAACACGCCCGCCGGCACGCGCAGCCTCGCCGGTGCGGGCCGCCTGTTCGGCCTCGACCTGATTGCCTCGCTCGATATCGGCGAACGATCGGGTCTGGTCGCGACGCTGGCGCAGCCCAATCTGACCGCGATTTCGGGTGAAACCGCCGAATTCCTGGCGGGCGGCGAATTCCCGGTCCCGATCCCCGGCAATTTCGCGGGCACGACGATCGAATATCGCAAATATGGCGTCAGCCTCGCCTATACGCCGACCGTGCTGTCGAACGGGCGGATCAGCCTGCGCGTTCGCCCCGAAGTGTCCGAACTGTCGACCGAAGGCGCGATCGAGATGCAGGGTTTCCAGGTTCCCGCGCTGACGATCCGCCGCGCCGAAACGACGGTCGAACTCGGCTCGGGCGAAAGCTTCATGATCGCGGGGCTGCTGAACAACCGCTCGATCGGGGCGATCGACAAGATGCCCGGGCTCGGCGATGTGCCGCTGCTCGGCACGCTGTTCAAATCGGACAGCTTCCGCCGCGGCGAAACCGAACTCGTCATCGTCGTGACGCCCTATCTGGTCCAGCCGGTGTCGGCGAACGACATCAAGCTGCCGACCGATGCGTTCCAGGACACCCACGATCTGCAACGGCTGCTGCTCAACCAGACGAGCGACGGCGTGACCGGCGGCGACCGTCCCAAACCGCGGCTCGATACCGATGTCGGCGACGCCGATCGTCCGCGGGCCGCCGGAGGCAACGCCGCACCCGGTTTCAGCATCAAGTGACGTGCCGGATTTCAGGAGCAAAGTGATGAAGAAAATCGCAACTTGGACGGTCTTGGCATGCGCGACCTCGCTCGCCGGCTGCACCGGCGCCGCCTATAGCAACCGCAGCCTGGATTCGGTGCATCAGCCGGTGGTCCGCAACAACCTCTATCAATTCGACGTCGCGACCGCCAATGGCGAACTGCCGCCCAGCGAGCAGGGCCGCCTGCAAGGCTGGCTCGACGCGATGGGCGTTCGCTACGGCGACCGCATCGCGCTGGACGACCCGTCGGCTTACGGCGCATCGTCGGCGCAAGCGACCGTCCGCGCTATGGTCGAACGCCGCGGACTGTTGCTGAGCCGCGAAGCGCCGGTAACGACGGGCGCGGTTCCGGAAGGCTATCTGCGCGTCGTCGTGACGCGCGCGTCGGCCTCGGTTCCGGGATGCCCCAACTGGGACAGCAAGTCCTCCCTGAACCCGGTCAATGCGACCTCGTCCAACTATGGCTGCGCGACCAATGGCAACCTCGCCGCGATGGTCGCCGACCCCAATGATCTCATCAAGGGCACGCGCGACACGGGGCATGACCCGCTCGCAGCGACGCGCGCCATCCAGACTTATCGCACGAAGCCCCAGACCGGGGCGGGCGGACTGAACAAGGTATCAACCGGAGGTGGCCAGTGAACGCTCCTTTCAAATCGGCGGGACTGCGTGATCCCTTCAACGCCTTCGTCTGCGACGACGATACGCTGGAGCTGATCCGTGCGGCGGCGGGCGACATGGGCTGGCCGATCGAAAAGTGCAACAAGGGCGGGCTGCGCAACGCGGTGCAGTCGCTGTCGGTGTCCGCCAGCCCGAATATCCTGTTCGTCGACATGTCCGAATCGGGTGATCCGATCAACGATATCAACGCGCTGGCCGAAGTCTGCGAGCCTGGAACGGTCGTGATCGCCGCAGGCCAGGTCAACGACGTGCGCCTGTACCGCGACCTCTTGTCGAGCGGCATTCAGGACTATCTGCTGAAACCGCTGTCGCTCGAGCAAGTCCGCGAATCGCTGACCATGGCGCAGGCGATGCTGTCGGCTCCGAAACACGCGGACATGCACGACGACAAGCCGCACCATATGATGGGTATCGTCGGCGTTCGCGGCGGCGTGGGCGCCTCGCTGGTCGCGACGTCGCTCGCCTGGGCGATCAGCGAACAGGGCGACCGTCAGACGGCACTGCTCGATCTCGACGTTCATTTCGGAACGGGCGCGCTTACGCTCGACCTCGAACCCGGGCGCGGCCTGATCGATGCGATCGACAATCCGAGCCGCATCGACGGCCTGTTCATCGAGCGCGCGATGGTGCGCGCATCCGACAAGCTCAGCCTGCTGTCCGCCGAAGCCCCGATCCACCAGCCGGTGATGACCGATGGCTCCGCCTTTTTCCAGCTGGAGGAAGAGCTACGGGGCGCGTTCGAGATGACGATCGTCGACATCCCGCGCCAGGTGCTGATCCCTTTCCCGCACCTTGTGTCGGAAATGGGAACGATCCTGCTCGTCAGCGACGTGACGCTCGCCGCGGCGCGCGACACGATCCGGCTTCTGTCTTGGTTCAAGCAGAACATCCCCGGCGCGCGCGTGATCCTCGTCGCGAACAAGTTCCAGAGCGCGATCGGCGAGCTGTCGCGCAAGGAATTCGAATCGTCGATCGAGCGGCCGATCGACATCGTCATCCCGTTCGATCCAAAGCTCGTCGCGCAAGCGGCGAAGCTCGGGAAATCCTACGCTGAAACGTGCAAGGGCACCAAGTCGGCGCAGGTCTGGAACAATCTGATGCGCCTCGTCCTCGACGGTGCCGACGTCGATGCCGAAGACGTGCCGGTCGCCGCCGCGAAAGCCAAATCCGGCGGTTCGCTGCTCGGCAAGCTCGGTCTGGCCAAAAAGGGCGCGAAACAGGCGGCGTGAAGGCGTGCATGACGCGCCGTCACGATCTCCAGCGATAGAAGCGGACACCAGCTGACCATGAACTTGCCAGTCATCCTTATCGTCGCCGGGGCCATCCTGGCCTTCGCCCTCCTCGTCATTCTGGTCGGCGGGCCGTCGGCGGGCAAGGCGAAGACGCGGCGGCTGGCGATGGTCAAGGATCGTCATGCGGCTTCGACCGAAGCGGTTGTCGCGGCGCAGATGCGCAAGACGATCCAGTCGGGCCGCGCGGGCGACTCGTCGCTCACCAATCTGCTGCCGCGCCGCGAAGAGCTCGAGAAGCGGATTCGCCGGACCGGCAAGAATTGGACGCTGACGCAATATATGTTCGCGACGATGATCGTGTTCGTCGTCGCCACCGGCGCGATGCTCGTCGTCCGCGCGCCCGTTCTGATGGCGGGGCTCGTCGGGTTGCTGCTCAGCCTCGGCCTCCCCTATCTCGTCGTCGGCATGACGATCAAAAAGCGCGTCGCCGCTTTCAACAGCCGCTTTCCCGACGCGATCGACCTGCTCGTGCGCGGCCTCAAATCGGGTCTGCCGGTCACCGAAACATTTCAGGTGGTGAGCCAGGAACTCCCCGGTCCGGTCGGCGAGGAATTCAAGGGTGTCATCGAGCGCATCCGCATCGGCAACACCATGGAAGCCGCGTTGCAGGAATCGGCCGAGATGCTGGGTACGCCCGAATTCCAGTTCTTCTGCATCACGATCCAGATCCAGCGCGAAACCGGCGGCAATCTGGCTGAAACGCTGGCCAACCTGTCGGACGTCCTGCGCAAGCGGGCGCAGATGAAACTCAAGATCCGCGCGATGTCGTCGGAAGCCAAAGCGTCCGCTTATATCGTCGGCGCGCTGCCCTTTTTCGTGTTCGGCGTCGTCTGGACGGTGAACCCCAGCTATCTTGCGGGCTTTTTCGTCGAAGAACGGCTGATTATCGCCGGTATCGGCGGTCTGATCTGGATGAGCATCGGCGCCGGAATTATGGCCAAGATGATCAGCTTCGAAATCTGAGGGGCGGAAGACAGTGAACAGCAGCCTCCTTTTCTCCTCGGCCTTCTCGGGCGCGCAAAGCGGCCCGACCCTGCTCGGCATCGACGTCGTATGGGCCGGCACCATGCTGGCGGCGGTCGGCGTCTTCGCCGTGCTGTTCGCGATCTACAACACGCTGACCGTGCGCAATCCGATGACGAAGCGCGTCAAGGCGCTCAACGACCGCCGCGAACAGCTGAAAGCCGGCATCACCGCCTCGACCGCGAAGCGCCGCGCCCGGCTGGTCCGCAAGAACCAGACCGCGGACAAGATGCGCACCTTCCTCGGCAAGCTCCAGGTCCTTCAGGATAGTCAGATCAAGGAAGTCCAGCAAAAGCTGGCGCAGGCGGGTATCCGGTCGAAGGATCTCGCCGTCGCGGTGATTTTTGGCCGCATGGTGCTGCCGATCCTGTTCGGTGGGCTGGCCATCTTCCTGATCTACGGCATCGACATGTGGCCCAGCCTGACGTCGTTCAAACGCACGGCCTTCACCATGGGCGCGCTGATTCTCGGCTACAAGGCACCCGACCTCTTCGTCGACAATATGCGCCAGAAGCGGACCGACGCGATTCGCAAGGGTCTTCCCGATGCGCTCGACCTGCTCGTCATCTGCGCCGAGGCGGGCCTGACGGTCGACTCCGCTTTCGCCCGCGTGTCGAAGGAACTGGGCCGCGCCTATCCCGAGCTGGGCGAGGAATTCGCGCTGACGTCGATCGAGCTCGGCTTCCTGACCGAGCGGCGCCAGGCGTTCGAGAATTTCGCCTATCGTGTGAATCTGGAATCGGTAAAGGGCGTCGTTACGACGATGATCCAGACCGAAAAATACGGCACGCCGCTCGCCTCTGCGCTTCGCGTGCTGTCGGCCGAATTCCGCAACGAACGCATGATGCGCGCCGAGGAAAAGGCCGCGCGTCTGCCCGCGATCATGACGGTGCCGCTGATCCTGTTCATCCTGCCGGTGCTGTTCATCGTCATTCTGGGCCCGGCGGCCTGTTCGCTGAGCGACGCGATGTCGGGCGGCAGCTTCGGCGGCAAGGGCTGACGGCAACTCGCTCCGGTTAAAGAAAAGAGGGCGGAAGCGATTTCCGCCCTCTTCGCCGTCAGGCCACGCTCTGTTCGATCGCACCGAAGATGCTGTGGTGGCGTTCATCGTCCATCCAGATGCGGACCGTATCGCCCTTCTGCATGAACGGCGTCTTCGGTTCGCCCAGCCGGATCGTCTCGACCGTCCGCACTTCGGCAAGACAGCTATAGCCCAGCCCGCCTTCGCTGACCGGCTTGCCCGGACCGCCGTCGGCGTCGCGGTTCGATACGGTGCCCGACCCGATGATCGTGCCCGCGCCCAGGTCGCGCGTCTTTGCGGCATGGGCGATCAGCGCGCCGAAGTCGAACGTCATGTCGATCCCCGCGTCGGCGCGGCCCAGCGGTTCGCCGTTCAGGTCGACCGACAGCGTCCCGTGCAGCTTGCCGTCCTTCCAGCGATCGCCGAGCGCCTCGGACGTCACGAACACCGGCGACATCGCGCTCGACGGCTTCGACTGGAAAAAGCCGAAGCCTTTGGCGAGTTCGGCCGGGATCAGCCCGCGCAGCGACACATCGTTGGTGAGGCCGACGAGCAGAATCTTGTCGCGCGCCGCGACGGCGTCGATTCCCGCCGGCACGTCGCCGGTGACGACGACCACTTCGGCCTCCATGTCGCAGCCCCATGCGGGATCTCCAAGCGGGATCGGATCGCGGGGGGCCAGAAAGGCGTCGCTGCCACCCTGATACATCAGCGGGTCGTGCCAGAAGCTGTCGGGCATTTCGGCGCCGCGCGCCTGCCGGACGAGCGCGACGTGATTCACATAGGCGCTGCCGTCGGCCCATTGATAGGCGCGCGGCAGCGGCGATGCCGCGTCGCGTTCGTGGAACCGCTCCTTCGGAATCGCGTCATGGTTGAGGTCTTCGGCCAGCGCGGCGAGGCGCGGAGCGGCATAGGCCCAATTGTCGAGCGCCGCCTGCATCGTCGCCGCGATCTGGCCGGCGTCGGCATACCAGGCGAGATCGTCCGAAACGACGACCAGGCGGCCGTCGCGGCCCTTTTTGAGCGAAGCTAGTTTCACGAAAACTCCCATGTCTGACGATGCGGCTGAAACCGTCATCGCCTGTCGGGAAGCGATAATCAGCGCGACGTCGTGATCGATGCGAAACAGGTAAAGCCGCTCTGGCCTGCCTGCAAGCGCCGGATATACTGAAGATAGGCCTGCGACTGATTGTAGGTCGCACCGGGCAGCGTCTGACCACGGAACGCGCGTTTCACTTCCTCGCCGGTAAACGGCCGCGGCGATCCCGGAAACGCGCCTTTCGTCCCCGCCGGCACCAGCTTGCCCGCGCGGTCGATATATTGGCCCGCCGCCGTCGCACCGGGAACGGGAATCTCGCAGTTCATCACCGATACGGCGGTCTGAGCGAAAGCGGGTCGGATCGTCAGCGCGGCTGACACGCCGACGGCGCCCAGCGCCAGCATCCTGCGGCGCGACGGGACGGCTTCGTCCTTCATTTCGTCATCCATCTCGGGCGCGCCGGCGGGAATGTCGCTGTTTTCCATGGCCGGCGCATAACGCAATGAAGCGCCAAGGAAAAGCGAAAGACCGCCGGGTCCTGTCGGCTTCCCGCTTTGGCACAGCCTCCCTCAAAGCGTTAACGGTCGCAAAGCCGCTTGCGCCGATCCCCCGCTTCGTGCGACGCGGGCGGCGCATGTTCGATCGTCTCTCCAGCCTCGTCATCGCCCTGACGCTGGTCGTCATCGCGGCGATCTTTGCCGCGTTGACGGGCGGCGATCCCCTGTCGATCGCGCTGATGGCGGTGGCGGGTTTCGTTGCTGCCGGCACGGTTTACAGCGCCCTTCCCGCTTCCCTCACCGACGCGCAGGGCGCGGCGCCGTCGGCCGAAGCACCGCCCGTCTCGCTTCTACGCCACCCCGATTTCGCGCGCTGGGTCGATCAGGAAAAGGACCCGCTGCTCGGCGTCGCCGACAATATCGTCGCGATCGCCAATGATGCGGCGATCCGCCTGCTCGGCCGCCATATCGTCGGCGCCGACATACGCACCGCGATCCGCCACCCGGCGGCAGCCGAATGGCTCTCGCGCATCAACAGCAACGCCCCGCTCGAAACGATCAATCTCGTCGACTTTCCGCGGCCCGGCCAGCGCTGGACGATGCGCGTCGCGACGCTGTCGGGCGGACAGCGCATCGTCATGCTGTCGGACCATTCGGCGATCGACGCCGCCGACCGGATGCGATCGGATTTCGTCGCCAATGCGAGCCACGAGCTGCGCACGCCGCTCGCGGCGATCCTCGGCTATGTCGAAACGCTGCAGGACATGAACGGCGACGCCGATGCGCCGACACGCGGCCGCTTCCTGTCGATCATCCACCGCGAGGCCGGGCGGATGCAACAGCTCGTCATCGACCTGCTCTCGATCTCGCGTGTCGAGGCCGACCGTTTTCGCCGCCCGACGACGCCCGTCGACTTGGCTGCGATCGTCCAGACGTCGGTCGCGCAGCTTCGCGACAGCGAGCAGCCGCGTGCGAAGGACATCGCCTCAATATTGGGCGACACGCCGCAGCCGATGCTGGGCGACGGCGCGCAACTCGGGCAGCTTGCGCACAACATCATTTCCAACGCGATGAAATATGGCCATCCGGGAACGCCGGTCACGGTCGAGCTGGCGCGCGAGGGAAACCGCGTGCGGCTGTCGGTCAGCGACGAGAGCGACGGCATCGCGCCCGATCATCTGCCCCGCCTGACCGAACGTTTCTACCTCGTCGACGAGGCGCGTAGCCGCTCGGTCGGCGGCACCGGGCTCGGCCTCGCGATCGTCAAGCATATCAGCGAGCGCCACCAGGGCCAGCTCGACATCGAGAGCGAACTGGGCAAGGGAACGCGCGTGTCGGTGACCTTCCCGCTCGCCCTCTAGTCGATCGCGCCGAGCAGTTCGGAAATCCGCTCAAACATCTCGTCGATCTGCGGCTTTTCGACGATGAGCGGCGGCGACAGCGCGATGATGTCGCCGGTCGCGCGAACGAGCAGGCCATTGTCGAAACAGGCGTGGAACAGCTCCATCGCGCGCGCGGCCGGCGCGCCGGCGCGCGGCTCGAGCTCGATACCGGCGACGAGCCCGATGGTGCGGATGTCGATGACGTGCCGCCGCCCCTTCAGGCCGTGCGCGGCATCCTCCCAATAGCTCGCCAGTTCGCCCGCGCGGTCGAACAGACCATCGCGCGCATAAAGATCGAGCGTCGCGAGCCCCGCCGCGCTCGCCAGCGGGTGGCCCGAATAGGTATAGCCGTGGAACAGCTCGATTCCGCCCTCCACGCTGTCCAACACCGCATCGTGCAGTTCGCGCTTCACCGCGACCGCGCCCATCGGCACCGCGGCGTTGGTGAGCCCCTTCGCCATCGTGATGATGTCGGGCGTCACGCCCCACGCTTCCGACGCCGTCGCACCGCCGACGCGACCAAAGGCGGTGATCACCTCGTCGAAGATCAGGATGATGCCATGCTTGTCGCAAATCTCGCGCAGGCGCTGGAGATAGCCGACCGGCGGCACAAGCACGCCGGTCGAGCCCGCCATCGGCTCGACGATCACCGCGGCGATCGTCTCGGCACCGTGCAGGTCGACGAGCCGCTGGAGATCGTCGGCCAGCTCGGCGCCATGCTGCGGGAATCCGCGCGTGAAGGCGTTGCGTTCGATGTCGTGCGTGTGGCGGAGATGGTCAACGCCGGGCAGCCCGCCACCGAAGGCGCGGCGGTTGTGGACGAGCCCCCCGACGCTGATCCCGCCGAACCCGGTGCCGTGATAGCCGCGCTCGCGCCCGATCAGCCGCGTCCGCGTCCCCTGCCCCTTCGCGCGCTGGACGGCGAGCGCGATTTTCAGTGCCGTATCAACCGATTCGGAGCCACTATTGGTAAAGAATATTCGGTCCATTCCTTTGGGCATCAGGGCGGCGAGCCGCTGCGCCAGCTCGAACGGCAACGGATGACCGAGCTGAAAGGTCGGCGCGAAGTCGAGCGTCGCGGCGGCCTTCGCGATCGCTTCGCTGATCTCGGGACGGCAGTGCCCGGCGTTGCTGCACCAGAGGCCCGACGTCCCGTCGAGGATCTGCCGCCCGTCGGCGCTCTGGTAGAACATGCCGCTGGCGGACACGATCTGGCGCGGGTTCGCCTTGAACGCGCGGTTCGCGGTAAAAGGCATCCAGAAGGACGCCAGCTGGTCGTTGTCACCCCTCATCGCGAACCTGCTCCTGCCTACCCGTCATTGCGAGCGGAGCGAGGCAATCCAGGGCGGTTTACGCTGCTCTGGATTGCCAAGCGGCTTCGCCGCTCGCAATGACGAAGACAATCTGGCGGGTGACGTGACGACTGGCAATCGCGAAAATGGCCGATAAGGGCCCCACTGGCGCCGGCCCGCACTTCACGATAGGCTGTCCTTTCCACAAGCGGGCCGGCTCCTCGGCCCTATCGGGGGCGCATGTCAGTCAATCTGGAACAATGGATCAGCGACCATAATATCGACGAAGTCGAATGTATCGTCCCCGACATCAACGGGGTTCAGCGCGGCAAGGTGCTGCCGGCGAAGAAGTTCCTCTCCTCGGTCAAGGACAAGTCGCTGCGTATTCCGGGCAGCGTCTTCATCTGCACGATCGACGGCCACTACCCCGAAGACATCGACGACATCTGGGACAAGGATCCCGACAAGATATTGATCGCCGACCCCGACACGATCTGCGTCGCGCCGGGTTTCAGTTCGCCCACGGCCTTCGTGATCGCCGATGCGTTCAATCGCGACGGGACCGAGGTCGACATCGCGCCGCGCACGATCCTGAAGAAAGTGCTCGGCCTCTATGCCAACAAGGGCTGGAAACCGATTATCGCGCCCGAGGTCGAATTCTATCTCGTCTCGCCGAACACCGACCCCGATTTTCCGCTGACCCCGCCGACGGGCCAGTCGGGTCGCAGCGAGAACGCCAGCCAGCCCTACGGGCTCGAGGCGATGAACGAATATGAGGATATCATCGATCATATCTATGACGATTGCGAGCTGATGGGGCTCGATATCGACACGATGATCCACGAAATGGGCGCCGCGCAGCTCGAGGTGAACTTCATCCACGGCGACCCGCTGCGCCTCGCCGACGAGGTGTTCCTGTTCAAGCGCGTCGTGCGCAACGTCGCAAAGCAGCATGATGTCTACGCCACCTTCATGGCCAACCCGATGGCGGGGCAGCCGGGCAGCGCGATGCACGTCCACCAGTCGGTCGTCGATGCCGAAACCGGGCGCAACCTCTTCGCCACCGCCAACGGCCGCGACAGCGCGGCGTTCCGCAGCTATATCGCCGGCCTCATCCGCTTCATGCCGCAAATCTCGCCGATGTGGGCGCCGAATGTGAACAGCTTTCGCCGCATGCGCCCCGACAGCTCGGCACCGATCAATGTTCAATGGGGCGAGGATAACCGCAGCTGTGGCATTCGCGTTCCGATCGCCGACAAGAACAACCGCCGCGTCGAAAATCGCCTGCCCGGCGCCGACAGCAATCCGTATCTTGCGATCGCCGCCTCGCTCGTATGCGGCTATATCGGCATGGTTGACCGCATGGTGCCGCCCAAACCGATCGCCGGCAGCGCCTATAACCGCGCGCGCACGTTGCCACGCACGCTCGAGGCGGCGCTCGACCGCTTCGCCTCGTGCAAGAAGGTCCGCAACCTGCTCGGCGACGATTTCTTCGAAATCTTCTTCGCGGTGAAGGATTATGAGCTGTTCAACTATCAGTCGGTGGTGTCGAGCTGGGAACGCGAACATCTGTTGATGCGGGTCTGATCCGCGCGCCGGCGATGACCGACCCGCTGAACCACAGCTATTATGCCGCGACCGCGCACGAGCGGCGACCCCAGCGCGACATCGAAGGCGACCTTGAATGCGACGTCGCGGTCATCGGTGGCGGCTTCACCGGCCTGAGCGCCGCCCTCGCCTGCGCCGAGCGCGGTTTTTCGGTGATCTTGATCGAGCGCGAGCATATCGGTTTCGGTGCGTCGGGACGCAATGGCGGGCAGCTGATCCCGGGCCTTCGCTGGACGGCGTCCGAACTGGAAGAGGAATTCGGCCGCGAGCGCGCCGATGTACTCTTCGACCTCTGCTGGCGCGACAACCGCGTGAAAGCGCGGATCGCCAAGCACGGGATCGACTGCGACCTGAAAGCCGGACATCTGGAGGCGGCGTGGACGCCGAAGGATTTCGGCGCGATGCGTCGCGAGGCCGAGTTTCTCGAAAATCGTTTCGGCTATCGAAGCGAAATCGTCGCGAAGGCGGACATGGGCGCGCATATCGCGAGCCCTCTCTACTATGGCGGCGTCCACGATCCGCAAGCCGGCCATTTCCATCCGCTGACCTATGCGCTGGGGCTGGCCAAGGCGGCCGAGGCGGCAGGCGTTCGCATCTGGGAAGGCGAACCGGTGCGCCGGATCGTCGCGTTCAGCGACGGATCGAGCGAACTCGTCACCGAAAGAGCGATCGTCGGCGCGCGCTATGTCATCGATGCAACCGACAGCTGGATCGGCGACGTCGAACCCGATCTCGGCCGCTACACCGTGCCGATCATGAACTATAATATCGCGACCGAACCGCTCGCGAACGCCGACACGCTGCTGCCGAGTGATGCCGCCGTGGCCGACAGCCGCTTCGTGCTCAACTATTTCCGTCTGTCGGTCGACAAACGTCTGATCTTCGGCGGGGGGGAGCGCTATTCGCAGACGCCGCCGCGCGACATCGCGGCGTTCGTGCGGCCGTTCATGGCCGAAGTCTTCCCGCAGATCGCTGACGCAAGGATCGACTATGGCTGGGGCGGCGCGGTCACTGTGACACGGAACCGGCTGCCGCATGTTGGCCGCGACGGGAACATCTTCTACGCGCATGGCTTTTCGGGCCATGGCGCGCTGGTGACGACACTCGCGGGCGAGTTGATCGCCGAGGCGATGGCGGGAACCGCCGAACGCTTCGACGTTCTTGCGAACTTGCCGTCAAAGCCCTTCCCCGGCGGCCAATGGCTCCGCCGCCCGCTCGCCACGCTAGGGCTCCTCTGGTATGCGCTGCGCGACCGGTTGGGGTAAAGGAGCGTATATCCATGTCGAAATCGTCGGGCGTAATCGCGCCGCGGTCGGAAGCCGAGGCCTTTTTCAAGGCGAACCCCGACGTCGATTCGGTCGAGATGATCTACACCGACATGGGCGGCGTCCCGCGCGGCAAACGGCTGCGCCAGCACGAAGTGCTCGCGGTCTATGAAAGCGGCCGCATGATGCCGGGATCGATCACCGTCGTCGACATCACCGGGCAGGACACGATCGAAACCGGCCTCGTGTGGGAGGATGGCGACGCCGACCGCTCGATGAAGCCGATCCCCGGCACGCTCGTCCGCACGCCATGGGGCGGCGACCATGCCGCGCAATTCCTCGTCTCTTTCTACGAACTCGACGGAACGCCGCACGACCTCGACCCGCGCCACGTCCTCGGCCGCGTCATCGACCGCTTCGCCGCCGATAGTCTCACCCCCGTGCTCGCGGTCGAACTCGAATTCTACCTCGTCGATCCCCGCCGCGCGCGCGACGGGAGCATCCGCCCCGCCCGTCCCGGCTACAGTCGCAGCGCGTCGCGCAACGTCGAGGTCTATGGTCTGCGCGAACTCGACGATTTCCGGCCCTTTTTCGATGCGCTCTATGCCGCGACCGATGTGCAGGACCTGCCGCTCGAAAGCGCGATCTCGGAATTCGCGCCCGGCCAGTTCGAACTTACGCTCCGCCACAAGCCCGACGCGCTCCGCGCCTGCGACGATGCGATCATGTACAAGCGGCTCGTCAAGGCGATCGCGCAGGCGCACGGCTTTGAGGCGACCTTCATGGCAAAGCCCTTCGCCAATCAGGCGGGCAGCGGCATGCACATCCATGTCTCGGTCGATGACGCGGCGGGCAACAATATCTTCGCCGCTGACGATCCCGAAGGGACGCCGGAGCTGCGCCACGCGATCGGCGGCATGATCGGCAGCGTCGGCGATGGTTTCGCGCTCTTCGCCCCGCACGCCAACAGCTATCGCCGTTTCAAGGCGAACAGCTATGCCCCCGTCGCGCCGACCTGGGGCGTCAACAACCGCACCGTGTCGTTCCGCATCCCTGCCGGCCCGGCGCCGAGCCGCCACGTCGAGCATCGCGCGTGCGGCGCCGATGCGAACCCCTATCTCGCCGTCGCGGCTGTCCTTGCCGGCATGCACCATGGCATGGCGAGCAAGAGCGTTCCCGGCCCCGCGGTAGTCGGTAATGGCTATGACCGCGACAACAGCGGCGACGACAAGCCCCCGTCGAACTGGTTCGCCGCCGTCGACCGCTTCCATGCGTCAACGCTGATGCGCGACTATCTCGGGACACGGTTCGTCGACATGTTCAGCATCGTGAAGCGCGTCGAACAGGACAATTATTTCAGCGTGGTACCGACGCTCGATTACGACTGGTATCTTCGCAACGCATGAAAGTTTCAAAGATTCGCGGCGTCACGCAAAAATTGCCCTTTCCAAGCCGCCCCTATTGAGCCAGCTTGACGTCATACAGGGAGGCCGGCCATGGATTTCAATGAACTGATCAAGCAGACCCGCGGGCGTCGCTCGCTGCTCCAGGCACTCGGCGTCGCGGCGGTCGGGATCAGTTTCGGCGGGCTCGCCGCGTGCAGCAAGAAGGGCGGCAAGACGCTCGCGAACGGCGAGGAGGCCAAGCTCAATTTCTACAATTGGGACACCTATATCGGCGAGAATACGCTCGATAATTTCAAGGAAGCGACGGGCGTCGACGTCACGATGGACCTGTTCGACAGCAACGATGTGCTGTTCGCGAAGTTCAAGGCCGGCAACCCAGGCTACGACGTGATCGTGCCGTCGAACGATTTCGTCGAGCGGATGACGAAGGCCGACATGCTGTTACCGCTCGACCATTCGCTCCTTCCGAACAAGAAGAATATCGACCCGGCCTACATCAATGTCGAATATGACCTGCAGCGCAAATTTTCGATGCCCTACACCTGGCTCGTCACCGGCATCGGCTATCGCAAGTCGAAGGTGTCGTCGCCGCCGGACAGCTGGAAAGTGTTGTTCGACAGCCCCGAATATGCCGGCCGCATCGCCTGGCTGTCGGAGGCCGGCGACATGTTCCGGCTCTACGGCAAATATCTCGGCAAATCGGTCAACGCGCTGACCCCGGCAGACATCGCGACGATCGAAAGGATGATGATCAAGCAAAAGCCCAATGTGAAGAAATTCCACGAGGATGACGGGCAGGACCTGCTCCTGAAGGGCGATTGCGACGTCGTGCTCGAATATAATGGCGACATGGCGCAGGCGATGGTCGAGGACAAGGATATCGACTTCGTCATTCCGAAGGAAGGCAGCCAGCTCAATTCGGACAATCTCTGCATCCCGAAAGGCGCCCCGCACCCGAAGAATGCGCACGCCTTCATCAACTATATTCTCGACGCCAATGTCGACAAGCACATCACCGAGACGATCCTCTATCCGACGCCGAACACCGCGGCGCGGAAGCTGATGCCCGACAGTTATCAGAACAACCCGGTGATCTTCCCGCCCGCCGAAGCACTCGCGAAATGCGAATATGCGCGCTTCGATCCCGAACTTCAGCCGTTGTTCGAGGAAGCTTTCACCAGGGTGCGGGCGGCTTGAAAGCCTGAAAGGGGCATAGGGGGGTGACCGGGCAGGACTGGAAAACGAACAGACGCGTCTTTGCGGCGGTGTCGCTGCCTACCTTGTTCTGGATCATCCTCTTCTTCCTCCTGCCCATGGCGATCGTCTGGCTTTACAGCTTCGGCGAAAACCGGGGCCTGACCGACATCGAGATTTCGGGCACGCTCGACAATTACAAACGCGCAACCGAGTGGCTCTATCTCACCATCTTCGGCAAGAGTTTCGCGGTCGCGGCGCTCGTCACGCTGATCTGTCTGATCGTCGGCTTTCCTGTCGCGATGGCGATCACTTTCGCGAATGAAAAATGGCGCCCATGGCTGCTGCTCGGCATCATGCTGCCCTTCTGGACCAATTTGCTTATCCGCACCTATGCGCTGATGATGCTCCTCGGCACCCAAGGCTTCGCGAACAAGGGGCTCGGCGCTTTGTGGGAGGGAACGAGCTGGCTCAAGGTGCTCGCCGGGCTCCAGCCGCTCCCGACATGGGAGCCGGTGCCGCTGCTCTTCAACAATTTCGCGGTCGTCTTCGGGCTCGTTTACGTCCACCTGCCCTTCATGGTGCTCCCGCTCTACGCCGCGCTCGACCGGCTCGACCGCAGCCTGATCGAGGCGAGCCTCGACCTTGGCGCCGGCCATTTCCGCACCATCATGCGCATCGTCGTGCCGCTTGCGGCGCCGGGCATCGTCGCCGGGGTGATGATCACGCTGATCCCGGCGCTCGGCGCCTATCTCACCCCCGACCTGATGGGCGGGACCGACAGCCAGATGATCGCCAATGTGATCGAGCGCCAGTTCAAGAAAGCCAACGACTGGCCCTTCGGCGCCGCCCTCTCCTTCCTGCTCATCTATGCGATGTTCATCCTGATCGCATTGCAATCGATGCGTCGCAAAGTGCCGGAAGCGCATTGATGGCGCGCTTTGCCCGCCCTTCGCGCGCGCCGCTCGAATATAGCCGCACGCTGTGGATGCGCCTTTGGGTCGGCGCGGTGATGCTGTTCCTTTACGCGCCGCTGATCGTACTCGTCATCTTCAGCTTCAACGACAGCAAACGCAACGTCGTCTGGCGCGGCTTCACCACCAGATATTATGAAAAGGCGCTGGGCAACGACCAACTTGTCGAGGCGCTGTTCAATTCGCTCACCATCGCCGCGCTCGCGACGATCGTGAGCCTCGCGCTGGGCGCGGTCGCGGCGGTGATGCTCTGGCGTTTCCGCTTCCCGCTGAAGGGCACGGTCGACGGCACCATCTCGTTGCCGATCATCGTCCCGGAGATATGTCTCGGCGTCGCCTTCCTGATGTTCTTTGCGCGCGTAGGCTGGCCGACCGACCTCGTCTGGCCGTTCAACCTCGGCGCGATCACCATCGCGCACATCACCTTCTGCTTTCCCTTCGTGACGATGGTCGTGCGGTCGCGGCTTGCAAGCTTCAACCGCGAGCAGGAGGAAGCGGCGAAGGATCTCGGCGCGAGCGAATGGCAGATGTTCCGCGATGTGCTGATCCCGCACATCAGGCCCGCGCTCGTCGCCGGCGCGCTGCTTTCCTTCACGCTCAGCCTCGACGACTTCGTCATCACCTATTTCACCAGCGGTCCCGACACGATCACCTTCCCGGTAAAGGTCTATTCGATGGTCCGCTTCTCGGTGACGCCCGAGGTCAACGCGGCCTCGACGCTGCTCATCGTCCTCACCGTCATCCTGACCTTCATCGCGCTCAAGCTTCAGGGCGTGAAGGCGATAGCAGAAACCCACTGACCATGGCCGACCCCGCCCGCCCGATCATCCAGATCCGGAACGTCTCGAAACGGTTCGGCAGGGTGACCGCGGTCGACGATGTCAGCCTCGACATCAACGCGGGCGAGTTCTTCGTGCTGCTCGGCCCCTCGGGCTGCGGCAAGACGACGCTGCTGCGCATGATCGCCGGGTTCGAACTGCCGAGCGAGGGTCAAATCCTGATCGACGGACAGGACATGGCGGGCATTCCGCCGAACAGGCGCCCGGTGAACATGGTGTTCCAAAGCTACGCCGTCTTCCCGCACATGCGCGTCGCCGACAATGTCGCCTATGGCCTCAAGATCGCGGGCGTGAAAGGCGGCGAGGCCCGCGACCGCGTCGCCGAGGCGCTCGATCTGGTCAAGCTCGGCGGGTTCGAAAGCCGTATGCCCGATCAGATGTCGGGCGGGCAGCGCCAGCGCGTCGCGCTCGCGCGCAGCCTCGTCATGCGGCCCAAGGTGCTGTTGCTCGACGAACCGCTCTCGGCGCTCGACGCGAAGCTGCGCGCGCAGATGCAGTTCGAGCTTTCGGAATTGCAGGAAAAGGTCGGCATTACCTTCGTCACCGTCACCCACGATCAGGATGAGGCACTGTCGATGGCGTGTCGCATTGCCGTCATCAACAAGGGCGACGTGGCGCAGCTCGCGACGCCGTCGGACCTGTACGAATATCCGGCCAACCGCTTCGTCGCCGATTTCGTCGGCTCGGTGAACATCTTCGAAGGCAAGCTAAGCTTGGACGAGCCCGACAGGGCCGCGATTGACTGCACGGGACTCGGCAAGGTTTATCTCAACCACGGCGTCACCGGCCCACACGGCGCCAATGTGTGGGTCGCGCTGCGGCCCGAGAAAATCTATCTCCACGTCCCCGGCGTCGGGAAAGCGGTGAAGGCAGCGGGGGAGGACGCCCCCGAAGGCCACAATTTCGCGCGCGGCACGATCAAGGGCATGCGCTATCTCGGCGACATCACCCTGTTCGACATCGAACTCGAAACCGGCGCGCGCATTCGCGTTTCGCGCCCCAACCTCTCGCGCCGCGACCAGGAGGATTTCACCTGGGGCGACAAGGTGAGCATGCACTGGCGCGCCGATAGCCCGGTGGTGTTGCTCGGGTAGTTCAGTGGGCCTTCTTGCCCGGCAGCAGATGCAGCACGCCGACGATCACCGCGCCTAGCAGCAACCCGAACACGCCCGCACCGCCCGCATTGATCAGCCATTCCCACACGCCCGCACCCGGCAGACCGCCCGCGACCGAATGGGCGAAATCGTGCAGCCCGTGCCCGATATTGCCGATATGATATTCGTCGAGGCCGTGCAGGAAAATCTGGCCGCCGACCCACAGCATCGCCGCGGTGCCGATCAGCGCCAGCGCCGCGAGCAGCTTGGGCATGAAGGCAACCAGCCCGCGCCCGATCGCGCGGCGCGCGCTATTGCCCTCCTTCGCCATGTGAAGTCCGATGTCGTCCATCTTCACGATCAGCCCGACGACGCCATAGACCGCGATGGTGATCGCGATCGCGACGACAGCGAGCGTCGCCGCGCGCATCGCGAAATGTTCGTCGAGCACCTCGTTCAAGGCGATCACCATGATTTCGGCCGACAGGATGAAGTCGGTGCGCACCGCGCCCTTCACCATCGCCTCTTCATGGTCCTGGTCGGCGACGATCGCGGCATCCTCGGCGAGCGTAGTCTTGTTCTTCTGCAACGAATGCAGCACCTTTTCGGCGCCTTCGAAACAGAGATAGGCGCCGCCAATCATCAGCAGCGGCGTGATCGCCCATTGCGCGACGGCTGACAACAGCAGCAGCACCGGCACGATGAAGAGCAATTTGTTGCGGAAAGACCCCTTGGTGATCCGCCAGATGATCGGCAGCTCGCGGTCGGGAGTGAAGCCGGTGACGTAGCGCGGCGTCACCGCGGTATCGTCGACCACCACCCCCGCCGCCTTGACCCCGGCCTTCGACGCCGCCGCGCCGATATCGTCGATGCTCGCGGCGGCGACCTTGGCGATGGTCGCGATGTCGTCGAGCAGAGCAAAAAGGCCGGAGGGCATAAGGTCTTGGTCTTTCCTGTTCAGAGCGCCCGGAGCTTGGGCATCACCTCATCCAAGGATTTGCGGATGATGGCAACCACCTCGTCGATCTGTTCGGTCGTGATGATCAGCGGCGGGCACATGACGAGGCTATCGCGAATGCCGCGCACCATCAGCCCGTTCGCGATGCAGGCATCGCGCGCCATCGGTCCCGCGGTTCCTTCGGCGCCGCCGAAGCGGGCGCGCGTCGCCTTGTCGGCGACGATCTCGACCGCGCCAAGCAGTCCGACCGATCGCGTCTCACCCACGAGCGGGTGATCGTTGAGCGTCGCGAGCGCCTTGGCGAGATACGGGCCGGTAACGCTGCCGGTGCGCTCGACGAGGCCTTCGCGTTCGATGATCTCGATATTCCTGAGCGCGACCGCTGCGGCGACCGGATGCCCTGAGTAAGTGAAGCCATGGACGAAATCGCCGCCGGTCTTGAGCACATCGACGACATGGCTCGCGACCGCGGTGGCGGAAATCGGGAGATAGCCCGACGACAGCCCCTTCGCCATCGGCATCAGGTCGGGGGTGAAGCCCATCGTCTCATGCCCCCACATCTGGCCGGTGCGTCCGAAGCCGCAAATCACTTCGTCCGCGACGACGAGCAGGCCATATTTGCGGGCGACGGCCTCGACCTTGGGCCAATAGCCCTTGGGCGGGATGATCACCCCGCCCGCGCCTTGCACCGGCTCGCCGATGAAGGCGGCGCAGTATTCGGGGCCGACCTCGAGGATCTTGTCCTCGATCGCAGCCACGCACGCGTCGCAGAATTCTTCCTCGGTCATCCCCTGCCCTTCGCCATAGGCATAGGGCTGGCGCACATGTTCGACGCCCGGGATCGGCAGGTCGCCCTGCGCGTGCATCGCCTTCATCCCGCCGAGCGAAACGCCCGCGACGGTCGAGCCGTGATAGGCGTTCCAGCGGCTGATGAAGACGGTGCGTTTCGGCTCGCCCTTGAGCTTCCAATAGTGGCGCACCATGCGGAACACCGTGTCGTTCGCCTCGCTGCCCGAGGCGTTGAAGAAGATATGCGGCAGGCGGTTCTGCGTCAGGCTCGCGATCTTCGCCGCGAGCGTCACCGTCGGCGGCGTCGCGGTCTTGAAGAAGGTGTTGTAGAAAGGCAGTTCGCGCATCTGCGCCGCCGCCGCCTCGACCAGCTCTTCGCGGCCATAACCGACGTTGACGCACCAGAGGCCCGCCATCGCGTCGAGGATGCGATGGCCGTCGCCGTCGTGAATATAGCAGCCCTCGGCATGGGTGATGATCCGGCTGCCGCCGAGTGCCTCGATTTCCGCCCAATCGGCCTGCGCGGGTAGATGGTGCGCGATGTCGAGGCGGCGCAGTTCGGCGATGTTGTGATTGCGGGGCATGAATTTGCTCCTGAGCTGGAAGTCCGTTTGCATCGAGCGAAGTCGAGATGCCCCTCGGTCTTGCGCTACGAGATGGGTGTCTCGAATCCTGAGCGCGTCGAAGGGCTCGACACGAGCGGAGCGAGAGCCTCGGCTCTTCGGTCAGGGCGAAAAGCTGATCCGCGCGAGATAGCGGTCGTAGCGGGTGATGCGGCGGCTCATAATTCGCCTCTCAAAGCGCGTCCGAGCAGCTTGAAATAGGTCTGGCTTTCGGCATTGCCATCGACCGCCCATTCGGGATGCCATTGCACCGCAAGCAGCGGCGCGCCATTCGGCCGCGCACTGAACGCTTCGACGAGGCCGTCGGGCGCGCGCGCCTCCACCGAAAGCCCGTCGGCGAGCCGTCCGACGCCCTGATAGTGGACCGAATTCACGTCGAGCGATGGGACGCCATAGGCCGATGCCAGCATCCCCCCCTCGACCAGATCGACATGGTGGCGATGATCGAACATCGCATCGAACAATGTTCCGTCGGGCGTATGATGGCGAAGAAGCGCGCCGTTGATCGCTGTGTCGCGGCGCAGCGTGCCGCCGAGCGCGACATTGATGTCCTGAAACCCGCGGCAAATCCCGAACAGCGGGCGCTGCGCGGCGATCACCGCACGAACAAGATCGCGCATCATGCGATCGCGGTCGGGGTCGAACGGCCCCTCGCCCGCGTCATCCTCGCCATAACGCACGGGCTCGATATTCGACGGTGAGCCGGTGAGGAGCACCCCGTCGAGCCGTCCGACGATCTCGTCCGCGTGCATATAGTCGGGAAGCGACGGGATCAGCAGCGCCGCGCAATCGGCATGGCGCATCGCCGCCATCGCATAGCGGTTCATCACCGCCTGCGCACATTCGGTTCCAACCATGCGGTTGCAGGCGATGATGCCGAGGACGGGGCGTTGCGACATGGTGCCACGCTGCCGATTTTGGCGCCGCAGCGCCAGCGGAATCTTAGGCGTGTTGCCGCGCGAAGGCCGCCGCCGCGCCAAACAGGCCGGGCTGCGGGTGGGTGATCAGCTTGACCGGAAGCGCCGACATGAAGCCTTCGAACCGCCCCTTTTCGATGAAGCGTTCGGGAAAACCCGATCGGACCAAGCTGTCGCGGATGCGCAGCCCCAGCCCGCCCGCGACGACGACGCCGCTTGCTCCCTGCGCCAGCGCGAGGTCGCCAGCGACGCTGCCGAGCGACAGGCAGAAGCGGTCGACCGCCGCCGCGGCAAGACTGTCCTCGCGGTCCATCGCCCGGCTCCAGATCTCCTTGTCGTCGAGCGGGGTCACCGCGCGCCCTTCGAGCGCGGCGAGCGTTTCGTAAATATCGACGATCGCCGGGCCTGACACGATCCGCTCGACCGATACGCGCCGGTGGCGTTTGCGCAGCCGCGCGAGGATCGCGTCCTCGATGCTGTCGAGCGGCGCGAAGTCGATATGCCCGCCTTCGGTCGCCTGGACGCGATATTGATGGCCGTCGCGCCAGACATGCGCGACGCCAAGGCCGGTGCCGGGACCGATGATTGTGATCGTTCCGGTCGCGGGAAGCGGCTCGTCGGGGCCCGCGAGCCGCTCGAAATAGCTCGCGTCGGCCTGCGCGACCGCGTGGCCGACCGCTTCGAAATCATTGACCAGCACATAGCGGTCGACGTTGAGCTTTTCGCCCACCAGCGCCGGGCGGATGATCCACGGATTGTTCGTGAAGCGGATGATCTCGCCCCGCGTCGGGCCCGCGATCGCGATCGCCACCGCGCGGGGTAGCGCGCCGCCCTGCTGCCGTTCGAAATCCTGCCACGCTGTCTGGAAGCTCGCATGATCCTTGGTGTGCAGCGTCGTCTCTTCGCCGAGCGAAAGGACCCGGCCGCCTTCGACTTCGGCGATCGCAAAACGCGCGTGCGTACCGCCGATGTCCACCGTGACGATCTGTTCGCTCATGACTCTCCCTTGCCGGCCTGCGTGACCGGTGCGACCTTGGCATGTCCGATGGCCCATGGCGATGCAACAGGGCATAGCTATGCGCGCGCTTGCCTTGGGTTGGCAAATCGCATAGATGCGAGTCATTCGCAATAAGGAAACTCCGCCATGTCCGACGCCCCCTCCGCTCCCACTCACGACTGGAACGGCGACAGCGGCGATCGCTGGGCCGCCAATCTGGCGCGGCTCGACCTGATGCTCCAGGATTTCGGCGACGCCGCGGTCGCGGCGGCCGATGCGAAACCGGGCGAGCATATCCTCGACATCGGCTGCGGTTCGGGCACATCGAGCTTCGCGCTGGCCCGTTGCGTCGAACCCGCGGGGCATGTTCTCGGCGTCGACATATCCGAACAGCTCGTCGCGATCGCACGCGCGGAGGCGCCCGTCGGAGCGCCGGTCGAGTTCCGTCTGGCCGATGCCGCGACGGCGCCGCTGCCCGCGGAGCGCTTCGACCTTCTCTTCTCGCGCTTTGGCGTGATGTTCTTCGACGACCCGGTAGCGGCGTTCGCGCATGTGCGCGGGGCGCTGAAGCCCGGCGGGCGGCTCGCCTTCGTCTGCTGGCGCGGGGCGGCGGAGAATGACTGGGTGCGCCTGCCGATGTCGGCGATCCGCGGCATCGTAGACGTGCCCGCCGCCGATCCCCAAGCACCCGGCCCCTTTGCCTTCGGCGACAGGGAGCGGATGGCACGCATCCTGGCCGCGGCGGGATTCACCGCCATCGACATCGCGCCGTTCGACGCCGCTATCGCCTATGGCCGCGGCGCGACGCGCGAGGAGGCGGTCGACGATGCGCTCGACATGGCGTTTCAGGTCGGACCGCTGTCGCGCGCGCTG
This sequence comes from Sphingopyxis italica, assembly GCF_011926545.1. Classification (GTDB taxonomy): domain Bacteria; phylum Pseudomonadota; class Alphaproteobacteria; order Sphingomonadales; family Sphingomonadaceae; genus Sphingopyxis; species Sphingopyxis italica. Next base: position 472,071 of record NZ_JAATIT010000002.1, read on the forward strand.
GCCGATCAGTCGGAGGATGTTCGCGCCCGCGCCGCCGAGGCGGTGCGCGCCGCCTTCGAAAAACGGCCCGGCGACACCTCGATCCGGATCGACGGCGCCGCCTGGATCGTCACCGCGCGCGGCTAGCATATTTTTTTCCAAGGTCGCGCGGAGATCATTCCGTCTTGTGATTGTCGCCGGGAAGAGGTCCCGGTCCCGATCTCAAGAGGAACCCGATGCGCAAGACCTTGCTGGCCTCCACCTGCCTGGCCACCCTCCTTTCGACCGCCGCCCATGCCGAAACGACGATCACCACCGCGACGGCGGCACCGGTGCGCACGTCGACGATCAAGTCGGGGGCGCCCGACGATATCAAGATCACCTCGGCGGGGTCGATCAAGCCGACCGTCGCCGGGCCCGCGGTGACGATCGACAGCAACCACAAGGTCGTCAATGACGGCACGATCGAATTCGCCAATGTCGATGGCGCGACGGGCATCCTCGCGGGCGCCGGAACGTCGGGCGGCATCACGAATGGCGCAACCGGCAAGATCACCATCGGCGAAACCTATGCCGCGACCGACATCGACAAGGACGGCGACCTCGACGGCGCGTTCGCGATCGGCAGCAACCGCGTCGGCATCGCCACAGCGGGCGCCTTCACCGGCAACATCGTCAACGCGGGCGCGATCGCGATCGAGGGCAATGACTCGGCGGGCATCCGCCTCGGCGGTCCGCTGACGGGCAAATTCACCAACGACGGCACGATCAGCGTTCTCGGTGATCGCGCGCTCGGCGTCGGTCTGCAGGATGTCACGGGCGATGTCCGCCTCGCCGGCACGATCACCGCGATCGGCGTCGATGCGATCGGCGCGCGCCTCGCCGGCGACGTCACCGGCGCGCTGGTCGTCCAGGGCAATCTCGCCGCCACCGGCTATCGCGTCACCACGCCGCCCGCCGACCCCTCGAAGCTCGATGCCGACGACCTGCTGATCGGCGGCAACGCGCTGTCGGTCGAGGGCGATGTGACGGGCGGCATCGTCCTCGCCGTCGCCCCCAAGGATGCCAAGCCCGACGACAAGGACGAGGACAAGGACGGGATCGAGGACGCCAAGGAAGGCAACGCCGTCGTGCGTTCCTTCGGCTCGGCGGCGGCTATCCGCATCGGTTCGGCCGACCGCGACGTCGCGATCGGCGCGGTCGCCGGGACGGGCACGGGCCTTGGCTTCATCATCGACGGCGCCGTGCTCGGTGACGGGCTTTATGCAGGCAAGGACGGCAACGGCATCCAGATCGGCGGCCTCGGCGGCGCGGTCACCATTGCCGGCGGCATCGGTATCGGCGCTACCGGCAGCGTAGCCGCGAAGTCGAAGGACAAGGCCGCCACGGCGATCCGCATCGGCAGCGGCGCGACGACCCCCGAAATCCGCAACGCGGGCAAGATCGAAGCGACGACCGGCGGCAAGGAAGCTGGCGCGGTCGCAACGGCGGTGATCGTCGAAGCCGGCGGCGACGTTGCGCTGATCCGGAACAGCGGCACGATCGCCGCCAAGACCGGCGGCGACGGCGGTACCGCGCGCGGCATCGTCGATCTGTCGGGCAATGTCGACATGGTCGAGAATAGCGGCACGATCAGCGCGACCGGCGCGCTCGCCTCGTCCGACCGCAACATCGCGATCGACCTGTCGGCGAACAACAACGGCGCGACCGTGAAGCAGACAGCCGTCGCCTCGGGCGTCACGGCGCCCAGCATCGTCGGCGACGTCCGCTTCGGCGGCGGCAACGACGTGTTCGACATCGCCGACGGCTCGGTGAAGGGAAACAGCTTCTTCGGCGCCGGCGACAACAAGCTCGCGCTGTCGGGCGATGCGACCTACGCTGGCAATGCCCGCTTCGGCGCCGGCAGCGACGCGATGACCTTGGCCGGAACCTCGAAGTTCACCGGGCTCGCCGATTTCGGCGGGGGCACCGACACGCTGACGATCGGCGGCACCTCGATCTTCTCCGGCACGCTCGCCAATTCGCAGGGGCTTGCGGTTTCGGTCGCAGGCGGCGCCTTCGACATCGGCGGCAAGGCGACGATCGCCTCGCTGGCGGTCACCGACAAGGGCACGCTCGGCGTGATGCTCGATAGCGGGGCCACCGGGACCGGGCTTCAGGTCACGGGCAACGCCAGCTTCGGCGAGGAATCGAAGCTCGCGCTCAAACTGTCGAGCATCGAGCAGGCCGAGGGCCAGCATATCGTGCTGACCGCCGGAACGCTGACCGGCGCCGACAAGCTGACCGCCTCGCAGACGCTGCTGCCCTTCCTCTACAAGGGCACGCTGACCTCGAACGCCACGCAGCTGATCGTCGATGTGTCGCGCAAGAGCACGACCGAGCTTGGTCTCAACCGCTCGGAAGGCGGCGCGTTCGACGCGGTGCTCGACGCCGTCGTCGCCGACGAGAAAATCGAGGACGTCTTTCTCGGCATCACCGACGGCGACCAGTTCCGCAACCAGCTCGGCCAGATGCTCCCCGAGCATGAAGGCGGCGTGTTCGAAACCGTCACCTCGGGCTCGCGCGCCCTGTCGCGCTATCTGCAGGATCCCAACGCACCGTTTCAGGACGAAGGCAAATGGGGCTATTGGGTCAACCAGGCGGTCTGGGGCACGTCGAAGAGCGTCGGCGACACGGCGAGCTATGACGTCAGCGGCTGGGGCATCTCGCTCGGCGCCGAAATCGAGAGCGACGTCGGCAATTTCGGCGGCTCGGTCGCCTATCTCAGCGGCAAGGACGGCAACGGCAGCAACGCCAACGAGGTCAGCACCAGCCAGTTCGAAGGTGCGCTGCACTGGCGCCTGCGCTCCGACGGCTTCATGGCGAACGCCCGCGTCTCGGGCGCGCCGGTCAGCCTGAAGGGCACCCGCATCTTCCGCGCCGAGGCCGGCGCCGAGGACATCGAAAAGACGATGAAGGGCAAGTGGGACGCCACGCTCTGGTCGGCTTCGGGCTCGCTCGCCTACGACACGCGCGTCGGCGGCCTCACGCTCCGCCCGATGGTCGCGGTCGACTATTTCAAGCTGAAGGAAGATGGCTATCAGGAAACGGGTGGCGGCGACGCGCTCGACCTCACGGTCCTGAGTCGCGACAGCGACGAGCTTGCCGTATCGGGCACGATGACGCTCGGCCTCGAATTCGGCGGCGGCGACGAATATGACGGCTGGACGCGCTTCGAACTCGAAGGCGGCCGCCGGCAGATCGTCAGCGGCGCGCTGGGCGCGACGACCGCGTCGTTCAAGGATGGCACGCCCTTCACCCTTGTTCCAGATGACCGCACGAGCGGCTGGGTCGGCCGTTTCCGCGGCATCGCCGGCAATTCGGCCTTCCAGGTCGCCGGCGAAGTATCCGCCGAGGAACAGCAAAGCCACATCGGCTGGGCGTTCCGTGCGAGCCTGCGGGTCGGTCTCTAGCCCCCCGACCGACCCTGCCCGCAAGGGGGAAGCGGCCTCCCCTACCCTCGCTTCCCCCTTGCCTTGGCGAATCAATGAAGAAACCGATGCACGCACTGGCCATCCTCTCTTACCCCCCGCCGCGGTTGCGCCGCAGGGCATGGACGCTATATGACGGCAGCATCAGGGGGACGTATGGCGCAGGGCGAAGCGGCGCTAATCGACGGAAGATGGCGTTCCAAAGCAAGCAATCCATGACCGATTCGCATGATCGAACCGACGCCGCCCAGGGCATCGAAGGCGTGTTGCTTGCCAACCGCGACCGTATCGTGCGCTTCCTCGAGGTTCGCGGCGCCGGCGACGGCGCCGAGGATCTGTTTCAGGATCTGTGGATGCGGCTGACCGATCGGCGCATGGGTCCGATTGCGGATCCCCTGCCCTATGTCATGCGCGCCGCGAACAATCTGATGCTCGACCGCTACCGCTCGGCACGCCAGCGCGAGCTGCGCGACAAGGCATGGGGCGAGGCGTCGGCGACGCAAAGCCCGTCGAGCGAATGCGCGCTGATTTCGCGCGAACAGTTGGCGCTCGTTGAAAGTGCGATTGCGGCGACGGGCGAGCGTCCCGCCCGGATTTTCAGACGCTTTCGCGTCGAGGGAATCCATCAACGCGATATTGCCAGCGAAATGGGGGTCAGCCTGAGCACCGTCGAAGCCGATCTGCGCAAAGTCTATGCGAAGCTCGCCGAAATCCGGAGGCAGTTCGATGCAGGTTGAACGGACGGATGCCGAAGCGCGCGCGATCGACTGGCTGGTCCGCCAGCGCGATCCCGATTTCACCGACTGGGACGGTTTTGCCGACTGGCTCGCCGAGGATAACGCGCACGCCGCGGTTTACGACGCGGTCGCAAGTCTCGACCGCGACCTCGACGCGCTGCCGTCCGCGTCGGCGCCTGCCGTCACGATCATAACCGATGCGCCCGCACGCCATCACCCGTCGCGGCGCAGGTGGTTCGGCGGAGCTATGGCGGCGGCGCTGGTCGGCGCGATCGGCCTGTCGAGCCTGGGCCTGTTCGGCGATGATGGCCGGATCGAGACCCTAGCGGGCGAACATCGCACCGTCGAACTCGCCGACGGGTCGAAGATCGAGATCAACGGCGCCTCGGTGGTCGAAATCGACAAGGATCGCCCGCGCTTTGCCCGGCTGGAATCGGGCGAAGCGATGTTCCACGTCGTGCACCGCGAGCATGATCCCTTCGTCGTCGAGACGGGCGGTGCAAAGATCGTCGATCTTGGCACCGCCTTCAACGTCGTGCGCCGCGACAGGCAGACGTCGGTGGCGGTGTCCGAGGGTATCGTCCTCTATAACCCCGACCGCGACAATGTCCGGCTGGTTGCGGGCAAGGGCATCGAAGCGCGCGACGGCGATCGTAACGCGCCGGCGGTGCAGGACGTCGACGTTGCGAATGTGGGCGGCTGGCGCAGCGGGCTCCTCGTCTACAACGGCACGCCGCTTGCGGTCGTCGCGGAGGATCTGAAGCGCACCGCGGGGATGCAGGTGAGCATCGCGCCCGACGCGAACGACCTGTCGTTCCGCGGCGCGCTGATCATCGACAAGAACCGCGACCGCACGATCGCCGACCTCGCCGCGCTGTCGGGGACGAAGGCCGAGCGGCAAGGCGATGGCTGGATATTGACCCGCTGAGCACGCGCCCGCGCCTTTCCCTCGCCGTCGCAGCGATAGCGCTGTGCCTGCCTACGCAGGCGCTGGCGGGGGAGGAGCGTGCGTTCGACGTGCCGAAAGGCAGCCTGTCCGCCGCGCTTCCGCTGATCAGCCGGCAGGCCGGGGTCAGTATCAGCGTCGGCGATGCGAAGCTCTGGCAGGCACGCGTCAAACCGGTGCGGGGGCGGATGAGCGTCGAAAAGGCGATCCAGCGCCTGCTCGAGGGCTCCGATGCGCGCGCGGTCCGGGTGAGCGCGACGAGCTGGCGCATCGAACGGCGCCCCGCCCGCGTCGCCAGGGCCGCACCGCCGCCGCGACCGGCGCCGCAGCCGCGGGCCCGCGAGCCGTCGAACGACATGGTCGCAGCCGCGCGCGACGAGATCATCGTCACCGCGTCGAAGACCGACCTTCCCCATTCGCACTTCGCCGGCGTCGTCACCCGATTGGATGGCGGCGATTTGGCGTTCGGCGGCGAACGCGGAATGGATTCGATCCTCTCGCGCACCGCGACCGTTTCGTCCACGCATCTGGGCCCGGGACGCAACAAGCTGTTCATCCGCGGCATCGCCGATTCGAGCTTCACCGGCCCGACGCAATCGACCGTCGGTCAATATTTCGGCGACATCCGCCTCAGCTACAACGCCCCCGACCCGGACCTGCGCCTCTACGACATCGACAATGTCGAAATCCTCGAAGGGCCGCAGGGCACGCTCTATGGCGCGGGCTCGCTGGGCGGCATCATCCACGTCGTGCCGAAAGCGCCCGATCCGCGCGCGATGAGCATCCAGGCGATCGCCGGCCTGTCGGTCACCCAGCATGGCGACCCCGGCGGCGACATCGCCGCGATCGCCAACCTGCCCGTGGGCGAGGACGGCCATGCGCTGCGCCTCGTCGGCTATATGCTCACCGACGGCGGCTATATCGACAATCCGTTGCGCGGGCAGAACGACGTCAACCGGGTGCATGTGCGCGGCGGAAGAGGCACCTTCCGGCTTGAAGCTGGCGACGACTGGACGATCGATTTCGGCGGCATCTATCAGGCGATCACCTCCGACGACGCGCAATATGCCGACAAGGATGCGCCGCCGCTGACCCGCGCGTCGATGGTCGAGCAGAATGCGACCGCGCGTTACGGCATGGGCACGATCGTCGTGATGAAGGATTGGGGCGATCTTTATTTCCAGTCGTCGAACGCCTTCATCGACCATCGCCTTTTCGAGCGGTTCGATGCGAGCCTGCCCGAATCGCGGCGCGGTGCCGGGGACGGTGCCGGCGCTGTCATGGGCGCGGTCGATGTCGAGCGTCTGTTCGCCCCGGTCGAGATCACGCCCATGGCCGATGTCCCGCGCGTGCTCGACCAGCATAATGACACGCGCATGTTCGTTAGCGAGAACCGCCTGTCGCGCCCATATCACGACGGGCTCGGCTGGGTCGTCGGCGCGAGCTTCGTCAACAATCGTGCGCGGCAGGACCGCGAATATGGTTATGGTCCGCTTCGCGCGGTCCTGCCCGGCGTGACCAACCGGATCACCGAAGTCACCGGCTATGCCGAAGCGACGGTCGAAATCATGCCCGACCTGATCGCCTCGGGAGGCCTTCGCCTCTCGCACGCCCGGCTGGGCGGCGAGGCCGAGGGCGTATCCTTCGCGCTGGCGGAAGCGAACCGCGCGACGACCGCATCGCGCAACGAAACCGACCTGTTGCCGTCGCTTTCGCTGTTGGCCACGCCGCTCGATAATGTCCGGGTCTATGCGCGTTATCAGGAAGGTTTCCGCCCTGGCGGCCTCGCGGTCGACGGCAATTTCGTGCGGCGTTTCCTCAACGACAAGGTCCGCACCTGGGAAGCCGGGATGCGTTTCGGCGACAAGGGCCGAAGCCTGCTCGACGCGAGCATTTCGATCTCGCACAGCCGCTGGCGCAATATTCAGGCGGATTTCATAGACAGTAGCGGCTTCCCGACCACCGCCAATATCGGCGACGGCCGCATCACCAGCCTGTCCGGCGCCATGGCCGTCCGGCCTACCTCCGCGCTGACCTTCGAACTCGGCGCGGTCTACAACCACAGCCGCGTCGACGATCTGTCGCCGCAGATTCTGCCAGTGTTCGCCGCCGCGCCGGCGCGCCTCGGCCGCATCCCCAATGTCGCGAGCCATGCCGTGCGCGGATCGGTCAATTACGCGACGATGGTCGGCGACGAGGATTTCCGCATGAACGGCTGGGCGAATTATATCGGGCCCTCGCGGCTCGGCATCGGGCCGGTGCTCGGCGAAAGCCAGGGCGATTATGTCGATACCGGGCTCGCCATGCGCGTCGGCAACGATCGCCGCGGCCTGTCGCTGACGGTCACCAATCTGTTCGATTCGCGCGGCAATCGCTTTTCGCTCGGAACCCCGTTCCTGGAGGGCAATGAGGGCTTCCTCACCCCGCTGCGTCCGCGCACGCTGCGGATCGCGGTGGACGTGGCTTATTAGCGACGGCCCCCTTTTGGGGTGGGGAGCGAACGTTCCTATAGGATGGCGGCTACCCGTCGCCGCCGGCGCCGCATCAATCCGCCAGCGTGATCCGCTCATAGCGGTCCATATGGAAGTCGGCGCTGCCGAACTGGCTCTCGATCATCGTCGCGCGCTTGAAATAGTGGCCGATGGCGAGTTCCTGCGTGATGCCGATCCCGCCGTGCGTCTGGATCGCATTCTGCCCGACGAAGTTCGCGCCGCGCGCGACCTTGTTCTTCGCCGCCGACACCGCCGCCATCCGCTCGTTCGCGGGCAGGCCCAGCTTCAGCGTGCCCATGATCGTCATCGAACGCGCCTGTTCGACCTCCATGAACATGTCGACCATGCGGTGCTGGAGCACCTGGAATTTGGCGATCGGCACGCCGAACTGCTTGCGCTGCTGCGTATATTCGAGCGTGCCTTCGTGCAGTTTCTGCATCACCCCGGTCGCCTCGGCGCAGACGGCCACCGTCGCTTCATCGACGATCTGCTCGACCAGCGGCAGGCCCGCGCCCTCGCCGCCGAGCAACGCGTCGCCGGGGATCGCGACATTCTCGAAATAGATTTCCGACGCGCGGCTGCCATCGACGGTCGGATAGTCGCGGCGGACGATGCCGGGCAGATTGGCGTCGATCAGGAACAGCGAGACGCCGTCCTTGTCCCGCTGACCGCCGCCGGTGCGTGCGGTGACGAGCAGGTGCGTCGCCCAAGGCGCGGCATAGACGACGCCCTTGTGACCGTTCAGCAGATAGCCCGCGCCATCCTTTTTGGCTGTGGTGCGCAGATTGGCGAGATCGTAGCGCCCCTGTGGCTCAGCATAGGCGAAAGCGACGATCGCATTGCCCGCGATGATCTCGGGGATCATCGCGTCGGCCTGCGCGCCGCCGACAGCCTTCAGCGCGCCGCCCGCGATGACGACGGTCGGCAGATAGGGCTCGATCCCGATGACCTTGCCGAGCTCCTCCATGACGATCGCATTTTCGAGCGCGCCGCCGCCGAGGCCGCCATGCTCTTCGGCAAAAGGCGCGCCGAGCATACCGAGTTCCTGCGCGAGCGCGGTCCAGATTGCCGGATCGCGACCGCCGTCGCCATTGATGAACTTCTGGCGTGTCTCGAAATCATAGGTGTCGCTCAGGAAGCGGGCGAGCGTGTCGCGGATCATGTCCTGCGTTTCGGTGTAGGTGAAATCCATTGTTTGCCCTCTCATAAATAGGGACAGTCCCTATTTATCGGATATCATCATTGCGGCTGGCCCGGCGCTCGCGATAAATAGGGACTGTCCCTATTTATGGGCGCCGGTGCGTTAAAGCCCCAAAACCATCTTTGCGATGATGTTGCGCTGGATCTCGTTCGATCCGCCATAGATGGTCGTCTTGCGCATGTTGAAATAGGTCGGCGCCGCACGGTGCGCATAGTCCGGACCGATCGGATGTTCGTTATCGCCCTCGCCGAACCCGCGGAAGTAGGGCGCGCCATAATGTCCGACGGCTTCCAGCGTCAGTTCGGTCAGCCGCTGCTGGATTTCGCTGCCCTTGATCTTGAGCAGGCTCGATTCCGGCCCCGGTCCCTTGCCCGCATTGGCGCCGGCGAGGCTGCGCAGTTCGGTGAATTCGAGCGCGGTCAGATCGACCTCGAGCTCGGCGAGCTTGCGCTTGAAGAAGGCATTGGCGATCAGCGGTTTGTCGCCGTCGAGTTCGGTGCGCGCGATGTCCTTCACCTTCTCGATCCCGCGCTTCGACGCCGCGACGCCGGCGATGCCGGTGCGTTCGTGCGCGAGCAGGAATTTGGCGCAGGTCCAGCCCTTATTCTCTTCGTAAACGCGCTGCGACACCGGCACGCGGACGTCCTCCAGCCACACCTCGTTAACCTCATGCTCGCCGCCGAGCGTGATGATCGGGCGCACGGTGATGCCGGGCGATTTCATGTCGATTAAAAGGAAGCTAATGCCTTCCTGCTGCTTGGCATCCTTGTCGGTGCGGACGAGGAAAAAGCCCCAGTCGGCGTGCTGCGCGAGGGTCGTCCACGTCTTTTGTCCGTTGACGATATAATCGTCGCCCCCAGAATCATTGGCGCGAACCGCCGTCGTGCGAAGCGAGGCGAGGTCGCTGCCCGAACCAGGCTCCGAATAGCCCTGGCACCACCAATCCTCGCCCGACAGGATGCGCGGCAGGAAATGCGCCTTCTGCTCGGGGGTGCCGAAGCTGTAGATGACCGGGCCGACCATCGCGAGACCGAAGGGCATCAGGCGAATGCAGTCGGCGCGCGCGGTTTCTTCGGACCAGATGAAACGCTGCGTCGGCGTCCAGCCGGTGCCGCCATATTCGACCGGCCAGGCGGGCGCGATCCAGCCCTTTTTGTGAAGGATCTTGTGCCAGGCGAGGAAATCCTCCTTGGACAATTCTTCGCCCTCGTCCTGCTTGCCGCGGAGTTCCGCGGGGTAATTTTCGGCGATGAATTGGCGAACTTCCTGCTGGAAGGCCAAATCTTCGGGGCTGAATTCCATGTCCATCGCGAATCTCCCATTGGGCATTGGCGCCCTTATAATGGACGCTCACCTTTACGTAAACGGCAAGTTGCGACTTGCAACCTTCCTTGCCCCGATGATTGCGCCTATCATCGCCGCTTGTCCAGCATGTGCGACAAGCCGCGTGCGGACCGGGAGGGGGCGAAGAATGACCAGAAATCAGCGGGCCGCGCTGTGGATCGCGGCGATCATCGGCGTCGGGGTGCTGTCAGCATGGCTGTTCCAGCGGCCGATCGGCATGTGGCTTTTCGACCGAGCCGTCGAGCGCGGCGTCGCGCGCGATCCGCTCGCCACCCTCCCCGACGGACTGCATGTCGGCCTGTGCGGTACCGGTTCGCCGCTTCCGGCGCGCGAGCGCGCGGCGTCCTGCACCGTCGTCATCGCGGGCAAGGCGATGTTCGTCGTCGATGCGGGCGAAGGCGCGGCGCGCAATATTTCGCTGATGGGCCTGCCCAACGGCCAAATCCGGGCGCTTTTCCTCACGCACTTTCACTCGGACCATATCGACGGCATGGGTCCGATGATGCTGCTGCGCTGGACCGCCAGCGGGAACCGGTCGCCCCTGCCCGTCCATGGCCCGACGGGCGTCGAGGGGGTGATCGCGGGGTTCAACGCCGCCTACGCGCTCGATAACGGGTATCGCACCGCGCACCATGGTGCCCAGATCACGCCGCCCGCCGCCGCCGGGGCGGTCGCGATGTCTTTCGACCTCCCGGCCTCGCCGACGGTCGTTTATGATGCCGGGGGCTTGCGCGTCACCGCCTTCGCGGTCGATCATCGCCCGGTGCGGCCCTCGGTCGGCTATCGCTTCGACTATAAGGGGCGCAGCGTCGTGATCAGCGGCGACACCGCGCGATCGAAAACGCTCGAAACGGCCGCGAAAGGCGCCGACCTGCTGATCCACGAGGCGCTCCAGCCAAAGATGGTGAAGACGCTCGCCGCACAGCTCGACAAGGTCGGCCGCAAACAGACCGCGCAGATCATGCGCGACATCCTCGATTATCACGCGAGCCCGGCGCAAGCGGCCGACAGCGCACGCACCGCGGGGGTGAAGATGCTCGTGCTCAGCCATGTCGTGCCGTCGATGCCCTCGCCCTATCTGGACGCGGCCTTCCTCGATGGGGCCGAGGATCATCTCGACGGACCGATCGTCGTCGGCGAGGATGGCGAATATTTCTCGCTACCCGCGAAGGGCACGGCAATCGAACGCGGACGCTGGTTTTAGGGCCTGTCCTGAAGGCGCGTAACGAGCACGACGGCGCCCTCGCTGGCATAGGGCCCGCGCACCTCCGCGATCGTCAGGTTGACGTCGACGGCTGACCCGTCGCGCGTCACCATCTGCGACGCGAGGCGGGCCGGGTCGCCCGAGCGGAAAACCGATTCGAGCGCCTCGACGAAGGCGGCGCGCTGCCCGACCGCCAAAAGCGCGGAAAAGCGCACGCGGCGGATCGCGGCCGGATCGACGCCGACCAGCGCGGTGAGCATCATATTCGCCGACTCCACCGTTTCGCGGACCGAAATGCGGGCGTGACCGATGCCGCCATCGCTCTCGATTGCATTCAGCATCGCGGCGCGCATTCCGCCGGCCGCAACATCCTCCATCGCCTCGCTGATGTCGCGCAGCATGATCGCGCCGCCGACGGGCGCCGGAACCAGATCGACGTGCAGCCACTGGCGCGGTCGCAACAGTCCGGGCAGGTCGCCCGAAAAGCGTTCCCTGTGGCCGAGCAGGCGGGTGATATGGTGGCTAACGAGACTGTCGCCGAGCGACGGCAGCGCGGCGATCAGCGCCTCGCCGATCAGGCTGGCCGCCGGCATTTCGAGCATATCGGACGCCGCGGGATTGACCGCTACGATGCGCCGCTGCCGGTCGATCAGGATCACCGCGTCGCGGACCGATTCGACGAGTCCGGCAAGCGAGGCCTGGAGCAGATCCGACGCCGCGGCTACATCGCGCGCCATCTTGCCGTCGAGACGGCGATAATCGTCGAGCGAGATCAGCACATGCGCATCCTTGCCATGATGCGTCACGACGACGGGCTTGCGCGCCGACTGCAATCGCCAATTGGCAAAGCCGCGAATGAAATCCGCCGCCGATACGCGCTGTGGTTCTTGTGCGGTCGCCACGATCACCCCCAAAGTCTTACGACCATTATAGGGCCCGCGAGGGGTGATCGGGCGCGCCATTAGGTCCCTAATGGCGCCACCCTGCGCGGGATCAGACCAGCCGCGCCTTGCCGCAGCGCAGCGCGTTGATCCGCGTATCGGCCTGCCCGACCTGCAAGCCGAGCAAGCCCGTGAGGTCCGATAGCACGCTGTCGAGCACCGGGGCGGCAAGCGCGACCGTTTCGCCGACCACGCTCGTCAAGGCTTTCAGGTTCAGGGCCAGGCCGAGGACGTTGACGTCGAGTTCCATCTCGTCCGCGAGCGACCCCGCCGCGCCCGCGACCAGCCCGGTGCTCGACACCGTCTTCACCTTTCCCTCGTCGATCTCGCTGCGCGAAAAGGCGACGGGCTTTTCATCGAGGTCGGACAGGGTCAGCTCGGCCCGCGCGTCGATGCTGACGAGCGGCAATTTTACCACGCGCGCGGGTTGAGGGTCGAGCGGGCGCTGCATGTCCTGGAAATCGCTGTCGGGAACCGTCCCGATCGCGACCATCGCAGGGGACGTCACGACGCCGAGCGATACCGCGGCGCCGCTGTTTGGCGCACAGTCGATGTCGGTGATCCGCGCCGAGGCCGACCCGAGCTCGGCGAGCAGCGGCACATGGACGCTGGCGAGCGGTGTCGCGACGCGCGTATCGACCTTCAGCCGGACCTGCGCGGTGCGGACGATGACATCATTGGTATCGGTCACCGCGATGAGCGGCGAGTCGGCGGGCGGCTCGCCGACGAGCAGCGCGATATCGACGCCCGATCCGCCGGGCAGGTTGCCCGCTAGCGACAGGTCGACCTGGCGGTTCGCATTGCCGAGGAGCAACATGGCGCGAAGGAGGCTGAGCGCGTTGACCTTCACCGGATTGGCGGCGTCGATGCGGATGCTCGACGAGCGTGGGCCGAGGTCGATCGCCCGCGATGGCAGCAGCGCGCGCGGCAGCGCGGCATCGGCGATATGTTCGAGCGCGCTCGCCGCCTGCCCGTCCGACGCGCTCGCCAGCGCCGATACCACTTGCGGCAAGGTCGCCTGCGTGTTTAGCGTTTGGCCGAACGTCAGCACATCGGCATCGAGCTGCGTCCGGAGCGCGTCCGAAAAGGCGAGCAGGTCGATGTCGGTGCTCGCGAGCGCATTATAGTCCATGACCGAAAGGCTGACCTCGCTGCCGGTCAGTGCCGACAGCAGCGCGTTGGGCAGGCCGCCGTTCAGCGCCGCGACGCGCGATCCGAGCGAAAAGGCGGCATAGCCGCGCCGCGCGCCCGTCGCGGTCGCGCGGATGATGCTATCCTGCCGGCCGGTCAGAAAGCTGCCGAAGAACAGCGGGCGATTGCGCGTCAGCGTGACTCGTATCGCATTCGGCGACGCGCCGCCGCCGCTGAAGCGCTGTTCGGCCTGAATCGAGGGATCCGCCGTGTAAGTGCCCGGGATCAAAGCCGCGATGGCGATGCCGCAATCGCAATTGGCCGCGATGATCCGCTCCGCCGCCGCGCGCTCCTCGCCCGGCCGCCCGGCCGCAGCCATCGCCGCGGCGTCCGCGATCCCCTGCAACTTCCGCCGGTCGAGATAGAGCGAACCGAGGTCGACCGCGAAGGCCGCCGACCCGATCAGCATCGTCATGCCGAAGGCGGTCGTGATGCTGATGCTCGCACGGCGGTTGCGGACAAGGCGGCGCAGGGCGGAAAGCATCGTCAATCGACCGGCAATTCGAAGGTCGCGCGGGCGCGAATGACCTCACCCGGCGACGGAACGAAGCTCGAGCGCAACAAGCTGTCCTGCGGCGCCGTGTAAGTGACGGCGACGGTAATCGCCTCGCCGGTTTCGGATATCGCGACGCTGTGCGTGCCGCCCACGGCTTGCAGGCTGCGCGCCACCGCGCGGTTCGCGACCGCGCTCCGGTCGGCGGCGTCGAGGCCGACGATCGAAGCCCGCGCGCCGTCGTTGGCGGCCTGCTGCACATTATGCGCGAGCATGAAATATTGGCCGTAGACGAGGACACCCATCAGCAACGCGAGGAGCAGCGGCAGCACCAGCGCCATTTCGACGATGGCGGCGCCGCGCTCCTCGCGCGCCAGGGTAAGGTCTGCCTTGCCGATGTTGCGGACGCACCGCGAAAATATGCTGGAACCGGTCATGCGGCCAGAATGGCGCGGGCAAATGAAAGCGGCGTCGAGAAGACCCGACGCCGCCTTTATGTATTTTGCAGGATTTCGCCGCGCGTCACATCGCGGCAATCGGCGGCAAAACGGCCCATGTTGCCGTGTGGTTAATCGCCGCGATGCACCGCTACGCGCAAAATGCGATCATTCGGCGTCCTCCAACTTGTCCTGCGTGCGCAGCTCGAAGTCGGACGCGTCGTGGCGTTCGCGAAGCTGGCTCGCCGGATCGCCCGTCACGCGGTTGACCATGCGCCCACGCCTCACCGCCGGGCGCGCCGCGAGCTGGTCGGTCCAGCGCTGGACATTCTTGTAATCGTCGACCTGCAGGAATTCACCGGCTTCATAAACGAGCCCCTTGGCGAGCGCGCCATACCAGGGCCAGATCGCCATGTCGGCGATCGTATAGTCGGTGCCCGCGATATGCTCATGCTCCGCCAGCTGGCGATCGAGCACGTCGAGCTGGCGCTTCACTTCCATCGCATAGCGATTGATCGGATATTCCTGCTTCGTCGGCGCATAGGCGTAGAAATGCCCGAAACCGCCGCCGAGAAAAGGCGCGCTGCCCATCTGCCACATCAGCCACGACAGCGTTTCGGCGCGCTTTGCGGGATCGGTCGGCAGGAAAGCGCCGAATTTTTCGGCGAGATGGATCAGGATCGCGCCCGATTCGAACACGCGGATCGGATCGGCCCCGCTGCGGTCGACAAGCGCGGGGATCTTGCTGTTCGGATTGGCGCCGACGAAACCGCTCGAAAATTGGTCGCCCTCGCCGATATTGATCAGCCAGGCGTCATATTCGGCGCCCGCATGGCCCGCCGCGAGCAGTTCCTCGAGCATCACCGTGACCTTCACGCCATTGGGTGTGCCGAGCGAATAGAGCTGGAGCGGATGCTTGCCGATCGGCAGATCCTTGTCGTGCGTCGGGCCCGCGACCGGCCGGTTGATATTGGCGAAGCGCCCGCCGCTTTCCTTGTCCCACGTCCAGATTTTCGGCGGCACATATTCGCTGTTGTCGGTCATCGGGAGCTCCTCGGCTGATTTTTATACTGACCGGTAACTTAAGTGGCGGTTGCCGTTTGTCCACCCTTCCCGTTCAAATAATCCTTGCCGCACGCAAAGCCGAGATCGCTTCGGCGTCATATCCGAGTTCGGCAAGGATCGCATCGCTATGCTCGCCGACCAGCGGCGCGCGCCGCGCGACCGCCTTGTCGATGCCCGATAGGCGAATAGGCGCACGGATCACCGGGAGGGCGCCGTTGGCGCCGGGATAATCGACCGGCTCGACCAAGCCCATCGCCGCCACCTGCGGCTGCGCCAGCGCCTCACCCGCGCGCAATACCGGCGCGGCGGGAACCCGCGCCGCGCCCATTTCCGCGATAGCCTCGGCGCTCGTCCGCTCGATGCACCAGCGCTGCATGATTGTGCTCAGCTCCTCACCATTGTCGCCGCGCAAAATGTCGCTGGCATATAGCGGATCGTCGATCAATTCGGGGCACCCGACGAGTTCGGCCCAGCGCGCGAAGATGCCATTCCCGACGATCTGGGTGACGATCCACCCGTCGCGGGTGCGGAAAATGTCGGTCGGCCCCGAACTGAAAGCCCGGTTTCCGAGCGGCTGGCGGTCGATGCCGTTCAGCGCATGATCGATTGTGAGCGCGTTCGACAGCGCGAGCGCGGTGCCGAGCAGCGATCCCGACACGCATTGACCCTTCCCCGTCGCCTCGCGTGTCCGCAGCGCGAGCATGATGCCGAAAGCGCAGTGGAGCGCGGTGCCGAAATCGACATAATTGACCTGCGCGCGATAGGGCTGGTCGGGCGTGCCGGTGAGGTGCACCGTTCCCGACATCGCCTGTCCCACCGCATCGAAGCCGACGCGGCTGGCGAGCGGCCCTTCGCTGCCGAACGCCGACGCCGTCGCGAGAATGATGCGCGGGTTGATCGCGGAAATACTGTCATAATCGAGGCCTAGCTTGACGAGCGCGTCGTGCGGCAGGTTGGCGATCACCACATCGGCGGTTTCGGCGAGGCGGCGGACAATCTCGCGGCCTTCGGGGCTGCCGGGCTTCAAGGTCAGGCCGCGCTTGGCGCGGTTCATCTGCATGAACATCGCGCCCGATCCGTCCTCGGCGACCGGCACGGTATAGCGATCGTCGTTGCCGCCCGGCGCCTCGATCCGGATGACGTCCGCGCCATAGTCGGCGAGCAAGGCCGCGCAATAAGGCCCTGCGATATAACGACCAAAATCGAGTACGCGGATTCCTGTCAGCGGCACATCGCCCTCCCGGCTTGTTTCGGACGGGCTAGCAGCCGCCCGTCGAGCCTGCCAGCGCCTTCGTCGAAAGCTGCCGCTTGCATGTTCGCGCCCGGACCATATGCTCGGCACATAATTTCAAACGGGGATAATATCATGGCGCGCTTCGCTCTCGCCCTTGCGGCGACTCTGGCTTGTTCAACCTCGGTCTGGGCGCAAGCCGCGCCCGATGCCGACGCGAAGAAGGAGGATAAGTGGGACGTCAACGCCCCGCCGGGCCTCGCGACGCGCAAGGTTCAGCTGTCGGTCGACGAGGGAAGCTGGATGAACGTCGATGTCGCCCCCGACGGCCGCACGATCGCGTTCGACCTGCTCGGCGACATCTACACCATGCCGATCGAAGGCGGGACGCCGACGCGAATCGCCGAGGGGCTCGCCTTTGAGCATCAGCCGCGCTTCTCGCCCGACGGCCAGCGCCTCGCCTTCGTCTCCGACCGCGCGGGCGGCGACAATATCTGGCTGATGAATCGCGACGGCAGCGACAAGCGCCAAATCTCGAAAGAAGATTTCCGCCTGCTCAACCAGCCGAGCTGGTCGCCCGACGGCCAGTTCCTCGTCGCCAAGAAACATTTCACCACCGGACGCTCGCTCGGCACCGGCGAGGTGTGGATGTATCACGTCTCGGGCGGCGCGGGCGTGCCGCTGGTCAAGAAGCCCAATGAAAAGCACCAGAAGGAGCTGGGCGAGCCGATCTTCGCTCCCGACGGCAAGAGCGTCTATTATACGCGCAACGTCACCCCCGGCCCGATCTTCGAATATGCACAGGACAGCAACACCGACCTGTTCCACATCGAACGCTATGACTTGGGCGATGGCGAAATCAGCACCGCCGCGTCAGGGCCCGGCGGCGCGGTGCGGCCGACTCCTTCGCCCGACGGCAAGCGCCTCGCCTTCGTCCGGCGCGAAGGCACGCAGTCGAAGCTGTACGTCAAGGACCTCGCCTCGGGCGTCGAGAAAAAAGTCTATGACGCGCTCGACCAGGATGTGCAGGAAACCTGGGCGGTCACCGGCGTCTATCCCAACATGGCGTGGACCCCCGACAGCCGCGACATCGTCTTCTGGGCCGGCGGCAAGCTGCGCCGCGTGAACGGTAACGGTGGCGAGGCGCGGATCATTCCGTTCAGCATCAATGACGACCGCGTGATCGTCGATGCGACGCACCCGGCGGTCGAGGTCGCGCCCGACAGCTTCGCCACCAAAATGCCGCGCTGGGCCGAAGTGTCGCCCGACGGCCGCAGCGTCGTCTTCGAAACGCTCGGCAAGCTCTGGGTCAAGCCCGCGACCGGCGGCACCGCGCGGCGGCTGACGAGCGCCAAGGACGCCGCGATGGAGCTGTGGCCGAGCTGGTCACGCGACGGCAAGTCGCTCGTCTTCGTGCGCTGGACCGACGCCGGTCTGGGCGAGATCCACGTCACCGGCGCGGGCGGCGGCAACTCGCGCAAGGTGACCGGGACGCCCGGCCATTATGCCGAACCGCGCTTCTCGCCCGACGGCAAGACGATCGTGTTCGAGCGGCGCGGCGGCGGGGGGCTCACCTCGGAGCGTTGGGGCGAAGACCCCGGCGTCTATCGCATCGCCGCCGCTGGCGGGGCGGCCGAACGGATCGCTAGCGACGGCGCCAAGCCGCAATTCGGCGCGACGAGCGACCGTGTGTTCATGGTCACCGCGGGCGGCGGCAAGAGCCAGCTCGTCAGCACCGACCTCCACGGAGAGGACAAGCGCGTTCATGCGAGTGGCGAGCTCGTCAGCGATTACGAGATTTCGCCCGACGGCCGCACGCTCGCCTTCCGGCAGAATTACGACGCCTATGTCACCCCGTTGATGCCCGGCGGACAGGATGTGTCGCTCGGCATCAAGAGCGGCGCGCTCCCCGTCACCCGCGTTTCGGGCAGCGGCGCCGAATATATGCACTGGTCGGACGGCGGTCGCCGCCTGCACTGGAGCCGCGGCGCGACGCTGCTCAGCGCCGATCTCGCAAGCCTCTTCGCGAGCGCGCCCATGGACGACAAGGCGCCGAAATTCACGCCGCCGACCGATGGCGTCTCCTTGTCGATGACACGAGCGGCGGCGAAGCATGAAGGCATCGTCGTCATTACCGGCGCGAAGATCGTGACGATGGCCGACAAGGACGGCGGGGTGATCGAAAATGGCGCGATCGTCATCGACGGCGACCGGATCACCGCGGTCGGCCCGGCGAGCGCGATCACCGTGCCTGCGGGCGCGGTGACGATCGATGCGGCGGGCAAGACGATCGTCCCCGGCTTCGTCGACGCGCACGCGCACGGATCGCACGGCGACGACGAGTTGGTCCCGCAACAGAACTGGTCCGAAATCGTCAATCTCGCGATGGGCACGACGACGAGCCATAACCCCTCGTCGCGCGCGTCGGAGATTTTCGTCTCGTCCGAAATGCAGCGCGCCGGCCTGATCCTGGCGCCGCGCATCTTTTCGACCGGCGAGGTCATCTATGGCGCGAAGGCGGCGGGCGTCTATGCCGAGATCAACGGCTATGACGACGCGCTCGCGCACGTCCGCCGGCTGAAGGCGCAAGGCGCGCACAGCGTCAAGAATTACAACCAGCCGCGCCGCGACCAGCGCCAGATGGTCGTCAAGGCCGCGCAGATGGAGGGCATGACCGTCGTGCCCGAGGGCGGTTCGCTGTTCACGCAGGACGTGACGCTGATCCAGGACGGCAACTCGACCGTCGAGCACAACATTCCGCTCGACATCTTCTACAAGGACCTCGTCCAGCTGTGGGGCCAGACCGAGGTTGATTACACCCCGACGCTGGTCGTGACCTATGGCGGCCCCGCCGGCGATCCCTATTGGCGTGCGCATACCAACGTCTGGGAACATCCGATCCTGACAAAGCATATCCCGCCGGCCGAACTCGCCGCGAACAACAAGCGCCGAGTGATCGCTCCGGAAAGCGACTACGTCGACGATGATTCGGCGCGCGAGGCGGGCAAGATCGCCGCGGCGGGCCGCATGGTCTCGATCGGCGCGCACGGTCAGCAATCGGGGCTCGGGGCGCATTGGGAAATCTGGTCGTTCGTACGCGGCGGCTGGAGCAATATCGACGCGCTGCGCGCCGCGACGATCATGCCTGCAACATCGCTCGGCTATGCCAAGGATGTGGGATCGCTCGAGGCGGGCAAGCTCGCCGACCTCGTGATCCTCGACGCCGACCCGACGCAGGACATCCGCAACACCGAGAAAATCCACCGCGTAATGCTCGGCGGACACCTCTATGATCCGCTGACGATGAACGAGGTCGCGACGGGCGACCGCACGCGCGCGTCCTATTGGTGGGAAGCCGACAAGCCCTGACCGGCGCGCCCTTGCGGCGGCGGCCCCGCGAAATTGTGACGAGAGGGTTGCAAGTCTCGCGGACCGCCGCTAGGGGCGTCTCCTCTCAGCGAGGAGAGTTGGCTGAGTGGTCGAAAGCGTCGCACTCGAAATGCGAAGTGCCGGCAACGGTACCGAGGGTTCGAATCCCTCACTCTCCTCCATTTCTTTCCCTTAGCGGATTGAAATGATTGGCCTTTTCGACCGAGGCCTTAAATCGTTCCCTCATTCGTGCCCACATAAGGTTTTCTTTATGCGCGCTTCGCGATATATTCGCCGGCAGGGGAAGCGTGCGCCAACCGAAGAAGGCCCCCGCTGGTTTATCGGCTGTGCCGAACCACTCCGCCCGATCGTTGCGGCGCTTCCCTCACCAATCCAGCCGCCGTCGCTCGCACTCAAAAAGGCTTGGACAGCTCGAAAGAAAACAGGCCAAAACTCTCGCGCCCATCCTTCCCCCGAACCTTTTTGATTCCGAGCCTGACGATTTGCATGGAATCTCTACGAAGCTCGTTGAGGAGGGCTTGAGCGAGATCGGTGGGAAGACCCATGAAGACCTCGCATCCTCCGCTTTCGTAAATCCTCACCCCGCCGATGCGTGACTCTTTAAACCAGTCCGTCATTGGACCGACAATAATGCCGATCCGCTCGGGTAGATGAAGCGCGTCAATGACGGTCTCATCTCGGTGCAGCACCTTGCCGTAGATCGAAAATCCTCGACCTGCGTCCCACCCGTCGATGAATGCGATCTTGAAATCGCTCTCCATCACGTTGTCTATTTCTACCGCGACCCACTCATCCGGCAATTCAAAGCGGAAATTTTCGGCTTGCCGCGACTTGGGCAACTGCTCCAAAATTCTCAAGCACATAAAAATGACCGCGACGATCAATCCGGCGATGACCCAATTGTCCATCAAGCAAGCCCGATCAACGCGGCTATTGCTCCGCCAGCAAAACTTCCGAGAGAAAGTAGAGCGGCACCGACGCCGACCTTCAAGAAAGTGTCACCCCGCTTCTCCTCTGAGGATTCATCCTCTCGATGATCGAGCCTCGCCATCGCAGACCGCGAATTGATCGCTTGCTTGTGGACTGCGAGCATATAACTGGCCTGCGAATAGAACGCGCCAAAATATGCGAACATCGCGAGCCCGAGGCCGCCGGCAAACGACGCGAACGAACGTTTCAACCAAAGCAGATCGAAGGCCGCTCGCTCGTGGCCGAGAAATGTAAATAGGGCGATGATCGCGCCCCCGTTGACCAGCACCAAAGTTTTGAGCGCAGACTGTGAGAAATCGTGCTGGAATTGCAGACGTTGCGCCGCCTCCGCCATGTAGGCCTCATAGTCGCGCCGGTTGGTATCGTAGTATGGAACGACGTCCGATTGGTTCTCTTTCATTGCCGCCCCTCCGCGTTGGAGCAAACATATGGCACGACGCGAGAATGCGGAAAAGGGTCCCCTTGATTACTCCAGCACGAACCCCGGAGGCAGCGCCTCGACCTCGAACCCGGGAGGCGGTGGCGGAATGCCGTTCACTTCGGCAAACTGCTCCAGTTGCTCAGGGCTGGCATCAGGCGACGTCAGCATGGTGCCATAGGCTTCCTGCACTTCGGGCCGCATCCCGGCGAACGCGTTCTGTTTCTTGAAATCCGCCAGCGTCGCAGCGTCCCAACTGGAATAATCAATGGCGCCGAATTTCTGGCCCTTGCGAATGTCTGCGATAAACTCGGGGGCCGCCGCTTCGGATGCCTGCCGCCCCTTGCTCTTCCAGTAGGCGTCAAGGTCCGCCTGGCTGAAATTCTTGTTGCCCGACTGGCTGGCGAGGAAGCCGTAGAAATCACGCTCCTCCTCGTCGGTGAGGCGCTGAAACTCGGGCCGCAACTCAGGCAGGTCGCTGGTATAAACCGCCTCCTCGCCGGGACGGATTTTCAGGTTCCAACGGTCAGCCGTGCGGTGGACGTCGGGAGTCATATATTCGGTAGCGTGCGCGCCCTGCCGGTTCAGGCGGCCAAGACGCTCGGCTTCCAGATACTGCCCACGGCGGCCGGGATCGTCGGCGAGATATTCGGGTGCGGCGAGGCCGTGCCCCTGCCACAGCATCGGCAGCGCGGCATCAAGATCGCCGTCGCGGGCAATAACGACGGGGCGACCGAACGTCTGCTTGCCGATGCCGCGCACATCGGTCTGCGGGGTGATGAACCCCTCCAACGCGTTCGTGGACTGCTCGCCGATACGCAGCGGGCCACGACCGGGGCGATAGCCGATCTGGTCCGACTCCCAAGCATCGAACCCCGACAGGCGGGCATTGCGCTTGTCGGTCAGGCGGATTGTGTCGCCGTCCACGACTTCGCCGGTCGGCTCCAGCTCGAAACCCGGCGGCGGCGGAGGATCAATCCCTTGTCATCGTCCCGGCGCCGCGAGGAATCGAGCCGACGCGATGGAGGATCAGCTAATGGCGCCTACACGGCGCGCGGAGCCGGTGCCATTTACGATAGGAGAATCTGAGAGTGAGCGTGATAACCCTCAACATTGACATTGGCGAGCTGGCCAGCGCCCTTGCCGACCAGTTGGCCGAGCGCGGACTCGTCGTGCCGCAACAGGCCGAACGATCCGACGCAGACGAACTGTGGAGCGCCGCGCAGGTCCGCGATTATCTCGGCATCGGTCAAACCACATTCTATCAGCGCCGCAAGACGCCGGGTTTCCCTAGCCTCGTTGATCGACCGGGGCAGCCCCGTTGGCGCGCAGGCGAGATACGCGCTTGGGCTGCCGGGAATTGACCATATAACGGGGGAGCGAGGCGCTCATCGGAGGGTGGCGGGGGAAACCTTGCCGCCCTCATTTTTTGCGCCGTCCCCGCTCAGGTTGCGCCAATTCTGGATTATAGACAGGGCTTTTGCTTCGCCAGTCGTTGCTCCCGGCGTAGAGTTTGCTGGTTGCGCGCCAGTCCCCGCCATCGGTCAAGTTCGACAGATACACGTCGATTTGCTCACGGCTCCACCGCTCCTTTCCACCAAAGAAGATCGGCATAGGCAGACGCCCTGAGACCACTTCACGCTCAAACGCCGCTTCCGACATGTCGAGATAGGCCGCAGCGGTTTTACGCAGCATGGCCGCAGGCCAATACGGCAGCTTGGTCTCCCTTGCCCGATGGGCACCTGTCACTGTGCAGGAACGATCATCGTTTGAAACCTGTGGACGTCACTCCCAATGGCAATCGTGATAACTGCCGGAGTCGGCTGCTTCACCTTTCTCAGAGCCTTGGGAATCTCAATTGCGACCCGGCCACCGAACGAACCGCCAGGGTCCACGGTGGACGTCTGCATGTTGGCGTCAAGGGCAGCGACAGCCGCTTGCTCATTGCGCTGGATCGTTTGCATCATTTGCTGATTGTCGCGATTCGCCTGCGCTTGCGCGGCCTGAGCTGCGCCAGCGTCATAGCTGCTGTAGTTCCCGTGCGCGTAAGACCCGTCATTTCCGTATGCGGAGAAAGTGCCGTTGCTACTCCCGGCATTCGAGGCCGCGGCGGAATTGGAACCCGCCGCCAGCGCCCCCGCCAAGCGTCGCCACTTTGCCTTGTTCCTCGTTTCTCGCAGAAGCTGGTCATATGTCAGGACGACGAAGGTTTCCCCCTGCGCGGAAACCGAGATGTTTTCAGGTCCAAAATTATAGGGAACCTCGCCGACGTTCCGCGTCAGCACCACCAGAGACGCGCGCTTTTTTGTCGGCTCGCGGTCCTCCATGACTCCGACAACCGAGCGCTCCATGACGCTTGTTACGGCCTCGGTGCCGGAAAACATGCGCGAGGATTGCGTCTCATCGGCGCGAACATCGAGCAGCACCTTTGCATTCGCTGCGACAGGCACAAGCATCGCCACGCTAACGAGTAAGATAAAACGCTTCACAGGCCCGCCCCCTACTGCTGTCATCCAGCGTTATAGCTAGTTTACACAAGCGCCGATAGTTGTTCGGTGGCCCCGCCACATCGGGTCGCTGATGCGGCGGGGCTGGCGACCAGATAGCCGTAGCCGGTAAAGGATGGGTGAAACTCTCAAATCGAGAGCAGTTCCGCTTGATTCCCTACCCACAATGACCGACATTTGTCCCGCTGGTCGGCCGGACGAACGAGACGCCACGGCCTTGGGGCGGGAGCTTGAGACTACCCGCCCGCCAGTCTCTGTTTTCCCGCCGCCGTCATGATAGCCTCAGACGTCTCGCTGAGCGAGCCGCGGACGGTTTGCTTGTGATCCGCGTCGAAGAAGATATCGGTAAGCGGCCCGCTGTTGTCCGTGTCGCCATCCATGGTGCGAATGAGGTCGATGTTCACGATTACCGGATCGCCAAAGGGATCATTGAACGTAACCAGCCTCATCGTCTCTCTCCTGTCCGCCTATGATTTTCCGTTGATTGTTTTCAAGTATCTGGAGAACCCGGTGGCCCTTAGATTCTCTTCTCGCACGCGCGCGCGTATCGGTCTCGTTATTCCCTCGCGCGCGCGTATTGCTGCAAAAACCCCGCGCGCGTGATTGCGTCCAACAATTCCCCTGCCCGCTTTTTCCCGCCCTAAGGGTGCCTGACAAAATTCGGGGCCTATGACTGCCTCGCAAAATTCCGGCATGACTGCCTGAAAAAATTATGCACCTTTCGGCGTCGCACAATTCGCCCCTTTTTCTGGCATGAAGAAATTACGTGCCTCGCGTATCGTCTCCGCTGTTTCCGCCTGTAAAAACAGTTAGGTCTACCACCAGCGTTCGCGCGCCAGTTGAGCAGCCCTCGCAATCAGGGACGGGTCAAGCTCGATTGCCGCCACCAGCACCAGCATGGCGTGATGCGGCGAGTATCGTTTCTGCTCGGCATTGCGGACAACATCCTTCGTCAGCCCGTAGCGCTCGGCGAACCGCACCTGGCTCATTCGCAATTGCCGGAACCGCAGCGCCGCCAGATCGCGACCGAACTTCGCATCCCCTGTATCTTCGCCTTCCGTCATGCTGGTCTCCATTAAATCCCATTATCAATTGGCGTCACGTGACCGTCACGACCCCCGCAGATTCTGCACCCGTCGAAATGCCGAAAATCGCCCACGATGATTTTTGCTTGTGTCGGTCCCATAGGAAGGGGGGCAGAGGGGAGAAGGGGTGTAGTATTATATTGGGGCAAGAATCTTTCCCCTTTGGCAGATCAGAGAAGGCGGGCCATCGGGGGGTCATTTTTCCCCTTCCCGCCCGGATGGATTATCTCGATGAAGTAGCGATCAACCAGCACGTCGCGGGCCGCACGATAGGTCGGGAGGCTCACCCCGATCAGGCTGGCGGCCTCACGCGCCAAGGTGAAGGGCTTTCCGTTGCGGTTGCTATGGGCCATGCGAAGCTGGATCAGCAGCGCAAGCGCGGTCGGCTGGTCTAGCAGGTGGTCAGCCTCGCTGCGCGTGATGACGGCGTTCGCCTCTCCACCGACGCGGAACAATCGGCCCTCGCTCTTGTAGCCCCAGATCGACGAGGCCACCCGGCTAACCTCTTCGGCGCTCATAGGCTCGGCAAACTGTGAATTGATCCGGGCCACCATTTGCATCAAGTCCTCCAATGATGTCGCGCTGTGACCAGCGGCGATCGATCGCTTGAACAAGGCCCTGTTCCGACCGTCGCCATCCTTCATAGCCCTGATTGGCGAATTGTCTGGCATCGCAGCTTCCGCCGCAGGTTCAGCGTCGGGACCAAACTTCGGCAGCCGCATTTTCGGCAACGATCCGAGATCGGCAAGACTGCCTTGGATTATCTCATAGGAGCCGACGCCGCCGTGACTTGGCGCGGCGATTACCAAGCCCCCACCGAGAATGTCGAACTTGCGCGACGGATCAGGCCGAACCATCCTCTTTTCGCCATTATGGGCATAGTAGGCATGAAACTTGCCCGACGCGCTGCGGACGATGAACGGCGAAGGCCCAAACTCGTCCATGGCGTCCCTGAATCCGCGTTCGTCGGGTTCGTCATAGTCAAAGACGGTGATCTTGTTTCGAGGGCCACACCATAGGCCTAGACCCGCAGCGCCGGAGAACTTGCGGCGCAACTCGCCAGCACCGCGAAGGCCCATGCCCGCCACGCCGCGAGGTTCGACGAGCGCGAAATAGAGATCGCACTTGGTCGGGCGCTTTGGGTTCGCCGCCCTGGCACCGTCTTTCGATGCTTCGCTATGCTGGCGAAAGCCAGCCCCTTCGCCGTCTCGATAGCTGGGTGGGTCGGGTTGGTTGATACGTTCATGCCGCATGACGCATCCCCTTCGCGGCATTGGCTTCGACGCGACTTGCGATCCGGTCGAGCCATTGCTGTTGAAGCGCGGACGGATTGCGGACGGTGGCAATATCATGGAGGAATCGGCGCTCGCGCGGCCCCAGAGTGTTCGCAAGCCCTCAGGCCGTTCCACAATTGCTCTTTGCCCGAGTTGTAGTCTTTTCCGCAGTCGTAAAGAAGCTGTGCCAGCCGGTCAGCCCGTAGCCATTCCTCATCGTTACTCATCGTCGCCTCCGCTGGCGATCCGCAGTTGAAGATGACGACGCGGCAGCCGGTGCGGAACCGGCGTTCGGGGATCAGCCTAGCCGCGCCGCCTGCTCACGCCCGCCTCTCGGCAAGCTGAACGACGTTCGATGTTTCGCCCATCAGGAAACCCGACCAATGGTCTAGGAGGGTGCGGCGCATCAGAAGGAATTGGGTGCGCTTGTAAGCTCGCACCACGGCATCAGGAACGACGTGCGCCAGCGCAGCCTCTGCCACCGCATCCGGTATCTCCGGGTGACGTTCGGCCGCAAAGTCGCGCAGCGAGGATCGGAACCCGTGAGGGACGAAAGGCAGTTTCGCATCGCGCATTACCTTGCTTATCGTCATATCCGACAGCTCGGTCTTTTTCCGGTTCGGGAATATCAGCGCGTCGGGCTTGCTCGAATCCGACAGCGCCGTTGCGCGTTGCAAGACAGCGAGGGCCGCAGCGTTCAGAGTGACCGTGTGGGCTTCGCCAGTCTTTCGCATCAGATCGGCGGGCCGGTTCCAGTCCGATCGCTCAAGATCAATATGACCCCAGCGCGCTTCACGGACCTCTATCGAGCGCGCCCCGGTAGCGATCAGGAACATGAGCGCGAGGCGACCGACCGTTTCGTTTTCCTCCCCGAGCTTGCGGTAGAAGGCTGGCACGTCAGCAAAAGGCATGGCGGCGAAGTTCCCGCCCTTCTTGGTCTTGCCGGTCAATGCGCGCACAGAGGCGCGAGGTGCTTCCGTCGCTCGCCATTTCTTCGCATGGGAATAGTCGAGAACCGCGGCGATCCGCTGGCGGGTCTTTTTCGCCATATCCGGTTTAGTGAGCCAGATCGGCGCGAGCGCAGCCGCAATGTCGGCAGCCTCGATAGTATCGACCCGACGACTGCCAAGCAGCGGATAGGCGTGCGCCTCAAGGCTATTCAGGAAAGCATCAGCCGTGCGCTTGGCCCAGCCGTGCGATTGCGCGGCATGGGTAGCGATAGCGGCTTCCTTGAACGTCGGCGGCGGATTGCGGTCCTTCCGCCGCTCGGCAACGGGATCGCCACCGGCCTTAGCGACATTCCGATACCGCGTGGAAAGCTCGCGCGCCTCTGCCAGCGTCAACCGCGCCTTTTTCTCAAGGGCGATATCGTCACCCATGCTGCCGCGCTCGGACAGGGCGGCAGTTTCCAGCGCGCCCAGCCCGTAATCGCGCCGCTCGCCTTCATACTGAACCCGCAACACCCAAGAGCGCGCGCCGGTCGGCTTCACGACTAGATACAGCCCCCCACCGTCCGCGTAGCGCCCCGGCTTTAGGTTCGGGCTGGTTATCTGTTTGACGGTCAGAGCCATCGCCATTCGTTCCCACACTTTTACGCGGCAGCGAGCGAAGCGCCGCGAATGTCAGCGAAGGATAGTGCGAGCAGAATCCTTTGCAAGAGCGGGTTTCATCGGGCGACGGCGAAACCGAGCGAAAGAACAGTTAGGTTCCCTCACTCTCCTCCATTTTTCCCTGTTTTCGACCCAGGCGAACAGCCGCCCCGGCCTCACGCCGGGACGGCTGGAATGCCTAGCCCCTGATGCTGAGCAGCGATGGCGCCGTCAGCGACGCGACGACCGCGCCGACGATCAGGAACAACACGATCGCGACGATGACGACGACGGCGGTATAACCGAGCGCCTTGTCTTCGGGGGCCTTCATCAGCACTGGCAACCCCAGATAGAGAAGATAGAGCCCATAGAGGCCGAACAGCGCGCCGATCAATCCGAGCGCGGGAACCAGCCCGAAAATCGCGCCGACCCAGCCCGCGGTTCCCGAATAGGCCGCCACCTTCAGCGCCTGCACCTGATCCTTCTGTCCGCCGAAATTGGGCGCCAGCCCGTCGATGACGAGCGCGAGGATGAAGACGGTCGCGAGCGTCAGGCCATAGGACAAGACGGCGGAACCGAGCGCGGTGCCAATCGGCGGATGATAGGTGACGCCAAAGGCGGTGAAGCCGAAGACCTGCCCGCCGATGAACTGTGCGATCGGGCCGATCGCGGCGAGCACCACCACGTAAGGAGCATAGATCGACTGCGTCGTCGCGGGCTCAGCCGCGATGACCGGCCATGTTTCCTTCGGCTTCAGCAAAATATCCTTCGCGCGCTGGACGATGCCCGAAGCCGGGCCGGAGATATTGGGTGGTACGTCAGCCATGATGCTACTCCCCTGAAGATACGGCCCGCGACCCGAATGGGAAAACGCACAAGCCAAGGGAGCAATTAGCTCATATGGCCAGTGCATCTGTAACGCTGATCACAGCCGATTCGGCGATCCGCGGCCGTTGCAAATGTAACGGACTTGAAACGGGCGTAAACAGCCATAGATTGATCATATGACATTCGAGTCTTCCTCCGAACTTCCCGCAACCGTTACTGCCCCGCTGATCGGCCGCGCGCGCTTTGCGCCGGGCGACATCGTGCGCCATCGCATGTTCGATTTTCGTGGCGTCGTGTTCGACATCGACCCGGTCTTTGCCAACAGCGACGAATGGTATGAGGCGATTCCGGAGGAAATCCGCCCCGCCAAGGAGCAACCCTATTATCACCTGCTCGCCGAAAACGGCGACTCATCCTATATCGCCTATGTCAGCCAGCAGAATCTGGTCGCCGACGGCGACGGCGGGCCGATCGACCACCCGCAGATCGAGGCGATGTTCGACGGGCTCGACCACGGCCGCTACCGCGTCCGCGCGATCCATCGCCATTAGGGCATGATAATTCTCACTTGAATCGTCATCCCGGCGAAGCCTGTCCTGAGCGTCTACAAGGCAGTCGAAGGGGCCGGGATGACGGATAGAAGGAAGGCGGTCTCGCTTAGTGGGGACGAACGTCAGGCCTTCAGCTTCCAGCCCGATGCCAGCAGGCGATAGGTGATGACGCCGAGCAGGATATTGACCGCGACCAGCACCAGCGCCGCCGTCAGCACCGGATTGGCAATCGTTGAATCGACCGTGCCGATGAAGCCGTAGCGAAAGCCCATGATCGCGTAATAGACGGGATTGCCATGCGCGATTGTCTGGAACCAGGGCGCCAGCTTGTCGACCGAGTAGAAAGTGCCCGACAGCAGCGCGAGCGGGGTGACGACGAAATTGGTCACCGCGGCGGCATGGTCGAATTTTTCGGCCCAGACCGACGTAATGAGACCGAGGAAGCCGAGCATCATCGCGCCGAGAATGCCGAAAATGGCGACCGCCCAAAGATGATCGGTGCCGACATGGACGCCCGGCCACAGCAGCATTGCGAGCCAGAGCGCGAGACCGACGAGGACCGCGCGCGTGACCGCGGCGCCGACCAGCGCGATGATCAGCTCCCCGACCGCGAGCGGCGGCATCAGATAATCGACGATCGTCCCCTGGATCTTGCCGACGAGGAGCGAGAAGCTCGAATTGGCGAAGCTGTTCTGCAGCATCGCCATCATGATCAGGCCGGGCGCGATGAAATCGGCGAAGGGCACGCCGATGACCGTGCGCCCCGCGCCGCCGAGCGCGACGGTGAAAATGACGAGGAACAGGAGCGTGGTAATCGCCGGGGCCCAGATTGTTTGCAGCTGGACCTTGAAAAAGCGCCGCACCTCCTTGACATATAGCGCCTGCATACCCGGCACGTTCAGCGTGTGGATGTGCGGGACGCCGGGTTCGGCGAAAGCCGGAACCGCGCGGATATTCGCTGAGTCGGCGTTCGAAATTTGGGGCTGGTCGTTCATGGCGTTCTCGCCTATCGCCTCCCCGATCTTACCGCAAGCTGGGCCGTCGTGACTTCGATCCGAAAGGATCGCAATGCGGACGATATGGCCCGCGGCGTGGAATGATAAGGAACATTTAGATGTCATGGACTGACGAGCGCATCGAACAGCTGCGCAACATGTGGGAAAAGGGCTTGACCGCCAGCCAAATCGCCGACGAACTCGGCGGGGTCAGCCGCAATGCGGTGATCGGCAAGGCGCACCGCCTCGGCCTGAAGTCGCGCCCCTCACCCGTCAAGGCGACCGACAAGGTGGCAAAGCCGGTCAAGGCCGCGGCGCCCAAGCCCGCGTCTCCCGCCGTCGCTCCGCGACCCGCAGCCCCGGTAGCGCCGCGTCCCGTGACAGCGGCGCCAAGGCCTGAACCCAAGCCGCCCGTCCAGGCATCAGACGAAGGCGGCGTCCAAGCCGCGCCGAAGCCGGACGCGCCGCGTATCGTTTCGATCGGCCCCGGCGGCTTTATCCGCCAGGGTCCCGGCGACCAGCAGGCGCCGATCCCGCCCGCGCCGCCGCGCCGGCTGGTGCCCGCGAAGCCGAGCCCCGAGATCGCAGACAAGACGACCTTACTCGACCTCAACGACCGCATCTGCCGCTGGCCGATGGGGCATCCGGGCGAGCCCGACTTCCATTTCTGCGGTGAGGCCGTGAACCCCGGCTTCCCCTATTGCGTGGAGCATTGCGGACGCGCCTATCAGGCGCAGCTGCCGCGCGGTACGCGCCGCCCGCCCCCGCCGCCGCCCTTCGGTGGTCCCCGAGTTCGTTAAGAGCATCCGGTGAGGCCCTTCGGGCAGGATTTCGAATTCGCCCGCGCGCTCGGTCTGCAAATGGTCGAGCGCGCTGACGGGCGCTGCACGATGGCGATCGATATCGAGGCCGCGCGTCATTTCAATCCGCAGGGCGTCGCGCACGGCGGCGTCGCCTATTCGCTCGCCGATACCGCGATGGGCGGCGCGCTGTTCAGCACGCTCGACGATGGTTTCTGGTGCGCGACGCTGGAGATCAAGTTCAACTATCATGTCGGCGTGCGCGAAGGCCGGCTGATTTGTGAGGCAAGCGTGCTCCACAAGGGCAAACGTGTCGCGAATATCGACGCGCGCCTGTTCCAGCACGACCGTCTTGTCGCGAGCGCGAACGGCAATTTCGCGATCTTTCCGGCGCCAAACGCCGGATAAGTGAAAGGCGCCGGATCGTTGACCCGGCGCCTCCCTTTCCGCTCCCAAGAGGTCAGAAGCGGTAGCTCAACGTCCCGCGCACGCTGTGCGTCTGGAAATTCGGGTCGCTGCGGCGAATATCGGTCCCGCCGCCGTTCAGCAGGAACGGGTTGGTCGCCGGATCCGCGGTGCCGGCGCCGACGTTCACGACATAATCCTTGTCCTTGACGTCGGTGTACAGATATTCGAGCCCGAGCCCGATATTGTTGGTGACCATCACCTCGGCGCCGCCGCCGACGGTATAGCCCCAGGCATTGGTCTTGCCATTGTCGTCAAAGCTGTTCGCGGCGTTCGTCGTCGTGAACTTGTTGTCGAGCCGCGCATAGGCGCCGCCGCCCGTGACATAGAAGAGCGCGCCGCCGCCCGGTGTATAGCCGGCGCGCAGGCGAGCATTCGCCTGATAGTCGGCTTCACGGCTGATCGTGTAGCTCGCGGGCGTCGTCGAAAAGCCGCTGACGCTGTCGCGCGCGACGCTGTGGCCGCCCTCGATCACCGCGCCGAGCACGAAATTGCCCATGCGCTTGTCATAGCCGAGGCGCCCGAAAAATTCGGGTCCGTCCTTGTCGTTGCGGCAACCGACATTGGCGGTTCCCGTCGCGGCACCGTTACAGAAGCCGGGGCCGAAGGCATCGGTGTCGCCCACGGTCGTCACCTGGTCGCCATAGGTGCCATCCTGATCGGTGTCGAAAATCAGGGATTCACCGCGGTCGCTTCCTTGCAGCGATGCGCCGCCGCCAATCGAGATATAGGGTCCGTCGAAGTCCTGCGACGCGTCGCGATTGTCTTGCGCGATGGCCGGAACGGCGAACAGGGAAGCCGCCGAAACGGCGAGGAGAGCTGCGAATTTCATTGTTATTACTCCACTTTTTGATGACCTTGCAGTCGCCGGTCCAACCCGGCGGCGCCCGCCAAAGTTCCTTGCGTTCGTCGAAATGCGATGAACCGAGCCCGTCGCAAGATGCGTGCGCGCGGCCCAAAACCGCGCTTGCCAGCGCCCTTCCCGGCCCCTTATAGCCATCCTATGAGTCACGATTTGTTCGACGCCGCGAACCCCGCCACCGAAAGCTACAACGCTTCGCAGATCGAGGTGCTGGAAGGGCTCGAACCCGTTCGCCGCCGCCCCGGCATGTACATCGGTGGAACCGACGAGCGCGCGCTCCACCATCTCGCCGCGGAGGTCATCGACAACAGCATGGACGAGGCCGTCGCGGGCCACGCGACGCGCATCGAGGTCATGCTCGATGCCGGCAACCGGCTGACCGTCGTCGACAACGGCCGCGGCATGCCGGTCGATCCGCATCCGAAATTCCCGGGCAAGTCGGCGCTCGAGGTCATCATGACGATGCTCCATTCGGGCGGGAAGTTCGAGGGCAAGGCCTATGCGACGTCGGGCGGCCTCCACGGCGTCGGGGTCAGCGTCGTCAACGCCTTGTCGGTCGACACGGTGATCGAGGTCGCGCGGAACAAGCTACTCTATCGCCAGCGTTTTTCACGCGGCGCCCCGCTCGGCGGGCTTGAGGAACTGGGCCCGACCCCCAATCGTCGAGGCACGAGCGTGTCGTTCGTTCCCGATCCCGAAATCTTTGGTGAGCATGGCCGCTTCAAGCCGCAGCGCCTCTATCGCATGGCGCGTTCGAAGGCCTATCTGTTCGCGGGCGTCGAAATCCGCTGGAAATGCGCGCCCGAACTGATCGGCGACGACACACCCGCCGAGGCGGTGTTCCAGTTTCCCGGCGGCCTTGCCGATCACCTCAAAGAACAGATTGGCACGCGCGAATGCGCGACCGCCGAACCCTTCGTCGGGCGTCAGGAATTCCCTGGCGAACAGGGCCGCGCCGAATGGGCGATCGCCTGGCCGCTCTGGTCCGACGGATCGTATAGCTGGTATTGCAACACCATCCCCACGCCAGCGGGCGGCACGCACGAAGCCGGGCTGCGCGCCGCGCTGACCAAGGGCTTGCGCGCGTTTGGCGAGTTGATCGGACAGAAAAAGGCGGCGCAGATCACCGCCGAAGACGTGTTCAACGGCGGCGAGATGATGCTGTCGGTCTTTATCCGCGATCCGCAGTTCCAGAGTCAGACCAAGGATCGCCTCTCGAGCCCCGAAGCCGCGCGCCTCACCGAAAATGCCGTGCGCGACCATTTCGACCATTTCCTGTCGGACAATATGGACCGCGGCCGCGCGCTGCTCGGCCTCGTCCTCGACCGCATGGATGAGCGCCTCAAGCGCAAGGCCGAGCGTGAGGTCAAGCGCAAGACCGCAACCAGCGGTCGCAAGCTCCGCCTGCCCGGCAAGCTGACGGACTGTGCGAACAACGGCCCCGAAGGCACGGAATTATTTATCGTCGAAGGCGACAGCGCGGGGGGCAGCGCCAAGCAAGCACGCGACCGCAAGACGCAGGCGATCCTGCCGATCCGCGGAAAGATCTTGAATGTCGCGAGCGCCAGTGCCGACAAGATTCGCGCCAATCAGGAGATCGCCGATCTCGCGCTCGCGCTCGGCTGCGGAATGCGTAAGGATTGCGACGCCGATCGGCTGCGTTACGACAAGATCGTGATCATGACGGACGCCGACGTCGACGGCGCGCATATCGCGACGCTGCTGATGACCTTCTTCTTTCAGGAAATGCCCGACATCGTGCGCGAGGGGCATGTCTATCTCGCGCAGCCGCCGCTCTATCGGCTGACGGCAGGCAGCACATCGGCCTATGCGCGCGACGACGCGCACCGCGCCGAGCTCGAAGCGACGCTGTTCAAGGGCAAGAAGGTCGAGGTCGGGCGTTTTAAGGGTTTGGGCGAAATGAACCCCAATCAATTGAAGGAAACGACGATGGACCCGGCGACGCGCTCGATGCTGCGCGTCACGCTGCCGCAGGAATATGAAGAACGGCATCAGGTCAAGGATCTGGTCGACCGGCTGATGGGCAAGCATCCCGAGCACCGCTTTCAGTTCATCCAGGCCAATGCCGCGACGCTCGACGAGGCGGCGATCGACGCCTGACGAAAAAATTTTCGCGTCCCCGTCAGAAAGTCGCCGCCCCGCCGACTAAAAGGGCATGCGACACGAAAAATGGGAGTCCGGCGTGGCCGACGGGGATCATGATCGGCTTTTTACGGAAGCGATCGACCGCTTCGGCGGTGCGCTCGCCCGTCTCGCACGCGGCTATGAGGCCGATGCGGACCTGCGGCGCGATCTCGAACAGGAATTGCAGGTCGCGCTGTGGCAGAGTTTCGCCGCCTTCGACGGTCGCTGCTCGCTCAGCACCTGGGTGTGGCGCGTCGCGCACAATCGCGCGACATCGCACATGCTCGCAAACAAGCGCCACGCGCAGCGCGGCTGGGCATCGATCGAGGAGGTCGAAATCGCCGATGCCAACGCCACGCCGTTCGAACGCGCCGACAGCGACCGCGCGATGGCGCTGATCCTGTCGATCATCGACCGGCTCGACCCGCCCGACCGGCAGATATTGCTCCTCTATCTCGAAGGGGTGGCGGGGGCGGAAATCGGCGCGGTTACCGGCGTCTCGCCCGACGCCGTGGCGGCCAAGATCCACCGTTTCAAATCCATGCTGACGCGCCGCTTCGGCGGTGCCGGAGACATCCGATGACCGATTTTTCCGACGACAGTTTTTCCGACGACGGGGGCCTCCATGCCCTGTGGCAGGGCAGCGAGCCCATCCTCGCGCCGCTCCCGCTCGACGAGATCAAGCGCCAGGCGGGGCGTTTCGGCGACGCCATCCGTCGGCGCAACCGGCGCGAATATGTGGCCACGGCGCTGGTCGTCGCCGTGTTCGCCTTCTACGCCGCGATCTTCGCCGAACCGCTGGTCAAGCTAGGCAGCCTGCTGATCATCGCCGGTGCGCTCGTCGTCGCGTGGCAGCTTGCCCGCCGCACCTCCCGCGCCGATCCCGACGCAGAGGCGCAGGATATAAGCGGCTATTACCGGGCCCGGCTGGTGCGCGAGGAACATATGCTCGCGCGCGTCGGCCGCTGGTATCTCGCGCCCTTTGTTCCCGGCCTGCTCCTGTTCCTGCTCGGACAGGCGAAAGCGAGCGGAATGGGCGGCTCGCTCGTGTTCCTGCTTGTGGTCGCGTTCCAACTGCTGGTGTTCGGCAGCATATGGATACTCAACCGCCGCGCCGCGGCCATGCTTCGCGCCCGGATCGCCCGGATCGACCGTGCCGGCACCCTC
This sequence comes from Sphingopyxis italica, assembly GCF_011926545.1. GTDB lineage: Bacteria > Pseudomonadota > Alphaproteobacteria > Sphingomonadales > Sphingomonadaceae > Sphingopyxis > Sphingopyxis italica. Next base: position 507,868 of record NZ_JAATIT010000002.1, read on the forward strand.
CAAGGAGATAGCCAATGACCAAAACCCTGCTCGCCGCCCTCTGCACTGCCGCCATGACGCTGCCGGCCTCCACCGCCTACGCGGTCCAGTCGCCCGAAATCGCGGCCGCGGCCGACACCGCCTTCGATCGCCGCGCGGCGGAGCTCGTCGACCTGCTCACCGCGCGGATCCCCTTTGCCGACTATTTCGACCCGAGCTTCCAGACCGCCATACCCGAAGCGCAATTCAAGGCGATCACCGCCAGCCTGATCGCGCAATATGGCCAGCCGCTTTCAGTCGACAAAGTGACGTCCGCCAACGGCCGTGCCGGGACAGTGCTGCTTCGCTTCGAAAAGGGCGTCGCGACCGTCGCGCTGGAGGTCGGTCCCGGGACGGATGCGCGTGTTACCGGCCTGCGCATCGCCAATTTCGAGATGGCCGACGATAGTTTCGACAAGGTAGCAGCCGAAATCGCCGCGCTGCCCGGCCGCACCGGCTTCCTCGTCGCCGAACTCGACGGCGGCACGGTCAAGCCGTATGCGGCTGCCCATGCCGATGAGCAATTCGCCATCGGCTCGATCGTCAAACTCTATATCCTCGACGAACTGGCCGCGCAGGTTGCCACGGGCAAGCGGCGATGGTCGGACGTCGTGCCGCTGTCGCATCAGAGCTTTTCCTCCGCCGGCACGGCAAACTGGCCGAAAGATACGCCCGTCACTGTGCAGAGCCTTGCCAATTGGATGATCTCGGTCAGCGACAACAGCGCGACCGACACGCTGATCCATCTGCTCGGCCGCAAAAACATCGAGGCGCGAATGCGCGCCGCCGGCCACAGCGCCGTGTCGCGCAACATCCCCCTCCTGACCACGGTCGAAGCTTTCGCGCTCAAGGGCGACAATTTCGCGGCCGAGCGCGCCGCCTTCATCGCGGGCGACGATCAAGCTCAGCGGGCACTGATCGACGCCAAAGCCGACCGGCTGATCCTGTCGAATGTCGACGGGGTCAGTTTTTCGGGCGGCCCGCGCTTCATCGACAGTCTTGAGTGGTTCGCCAGTCCGAATGACATCGCCCGCGCGATGATCGACCTGCGGACGCGCGGGTCGGACACGGCCATGTCGGCGATGGCGATCAATAATGGCGTCGGCGGCGGCCCGGCAACGCCCTGGTCCTATCTCGGCTACAAGGGCGGGTCCGAGCTTGGCGTCGTAGCGATGAGCCTGCTCGGGCAGCGCAAATCGGATGGCAAATGGTTCGTCGTGACCGCGAGCTGGAACAATCCCGACGCGGCGGTGCCGACCGAAACCATGGCCAGCCTGATCACCAGACTGCTCGCTCTCGCGGCGAAATGATCAGGCCGTCAGCGCCGCGACCAGCGCCTTGACCTTCGCCTGCCGCCACTGCGGGGTGGGGGCGACGAGCCAATAGCCCCGCTTGACGGCAAAAGCCTCGCGAACCAGCCGCACTCGGCCCGCGGCGATATCCGCTTCGGCCAGCATCGCGGGGACATTCGCCTGCCCCAGCCCGTTCGCCGCGGCGTCGATCGCCAGCCCGGCGTCGCCGAGCCGCAACGCCGGCTCGCCTTCCTCGACGGGGCAGCCGGGCCATGCGATGCGCGTTTCGCTTTCGCTCCCGGGCCCCGCGACGGTCACCATCAGCGCCTCGGCGAGCGCCACACCCTCATGCTCGCCGGCGCCGTCGGTCCAGAAGATCGCGAGGTCGAGGTTCGCCTCGGTAAAATCGATCCCGCTGTCGGCCGACACGAGCGTGAAGCGCACGTCGGGCGCTTGCTGGCTGTAGCGCGCGAGCCGCGGCGCGAGCCATTTCGCTGTCAGGTCGCGCGGCGCCGCGATCGTCAGCGACTGCGACGATTGGCCCGCCTGCATCGCGCGCACCGATTCCTCGAACTGCAGGAAGCCCTGACGCAACGCGTCGAGCCCGGCGTTGGCCTCGCCCGTCAACTCCAGCCCCTTCGGTGTCCGGCGGAACAGCACGACGCCGAGCATATCCTCGAGCGCGCGGATCTGCTGCCCCACCGCCGCGGGCGTCACCGCCAGTTCGTCGGCGGCGCGCGTGAAACTGAGATGCCGGGCAGCGGCGTCGAAGACGCGGAGCGCGTTGAGGGGCAGGTGCGTGCGCTTCATAACGCGGTCGCGGGCGCCTGAAGCGGGAAATGCGGGATGGCGACGAGCATTTGCGATCCGTCGCCCAGCTCCATCGCATAGCTGCCGACCATCGAGCCTTCCGGAGTCGGCAACGGGCAGCCCGATACATAATCATAGGCGCCGCCGGGCATGATCAGCGGCTGTTCGCCGACGACGCCCTCGCCTTCGACTTCGCTGGTCTGGCCGCGCCCGTCGCTGATCCGCCAATGGCGGCTGATGAGTTGCACGGTGTCGTCCCCATGATTCTCGACACGGACATGATAGGCCCAGAACCAGCGGCCGAGCGCCGGGTGCGACTGTTCGGGCAGATAGCTGACCGCGACGCGCACGGTGATCGACCCGGTGGTCGCCGCAAAGGGGAAGAAGGAGTCGATCATTTCCATGACAAATTCGCTTAAAGCCCGACTTTGGTCAATGCCTGGTCGAGGTCGGCGATCACGTCGCGCGGGTCTTCGAGTCCGATATTGATACGGAGCAACCCTTCGCTGACGCCCATGTCGAGCCGGACTTCGGGGCTGACGCCATAATGGGTCGTCGTCCATGGATGACAGCACAGGCTGCGCGAATCACCAATATTGTTGCTGATGTCGATCAGTTCGAGCGCGTTGAGGAACGCCATAGCCTGTTCGCTGCCGCCCGCCAATTCGAAGGCGAAGATCGGACCGCAATCCTCCATCTGGCTCTTCGCCAGCTCATGCTGAGGGTGGCTGGGCAGCCCCGGATGCAACATGCGCGCGACGCGGCTCTCGATCGCTTTCCCGACCGCGAGCGCATTTTCCGATTGGCGCCGCGCGCGCAGGTCGAGCGTTTCGAGTCCCTTCAGCACCACCCATGCGTTGAACGGCGACAGGTTGGGCCCGGTGTTGCGCTGGAACGGCAGCAGCACGTCATTGATGAATTTCCCGGTCCCGCAAACGGCGCCCGCGAGCACGCGCCCCTGTCCTTCCATCAGCTTGGTCGCCGAATAAGCGACGACGTCGGCGCCGAAATCCATCGGACGCTGGAGAACCGCGGTCGCAAAGGCATTGTCGACGACGCTGGTGATGCCGTGCGCCTTGGCCAGCCCACAGACATGCTTCATGTCGACGATATCCATCGTCGGATTGGCCGGGGTTTCGAAGAAGAAGACCTTGGTGTTCGGCTTGATCGCCTTTTCCCACGCGTCATTATCGCGGCCATCAACGACGGTGGCTTCGATCCCGAAACGCGGACAGAGATGATCGACGAGCCAGCGGCACGAGCCAAAGGCGGCCTTTGCCGCGACGATATGGTCGCCCGCCGACAATTGGCACAGCAGCGCGGTCGTCATCGCCGCCATGCCGGTCGCCTGAACGCGGCACGCCTCGGCGCCTTCCATCAGCGCGATCCGCTCCTCGAGCATCGCGACCGTCGGGTTTTGCAGGCGCGAATAGGTCATGCCCTGTTCGTCGCCTGAGAAACGCCCCGCGACTTCCTCGGCGCTTTCGTAGGTGTATCCCGAGGTCAGGAAGAGGGCTTCCGACGTCTCGCCATGCTCGCTGCGCCAGGTGCCGCCGCGCACCGCCTGCGTCGCGGGATGCCAGCTCTTTGTCTTGCTACGATCGAAACCCGTCGTCTTTTTCATCATCTTATCCGTTCAAAGCCGAAACAACCGCATCGCCCAATGCCGCCGTTCCCATATTGCCCCCCAGATCCGCACCGCGGCAACCGTCGGCCAACACCTTTGCCACCGCCGCCTCGATCCGCGCCGCGCTCGCCTCGTCGTGGCCCGAATGGCGCAGCAGCATCGCGAGCGACAGGATCATCGCCAGCGGATTGGCTACGCCCCGACCCGCGATGTCGGGCGCGCTGCCGTGGATGGGCTCGTAAAGCCCCTGCTTGCCTTCGCTCAGTGACGCCGACGCGAGCAGTCCGATCGATCCGACGCACATCGACGCCTGATCGGACAAAATGTCACCGAACAGATTGCCGGTGACGACGACGTCGAACTGCCCCGGGTTGCGCACCAGCTGCATCGCGGCATTGTCGACATACATATGGGTCAGCGCCACGTCGGGATAGTCGGCGGCGACCTCGATCACCACGTCGCGCCACAGCTGCGAGGTTTCGAGGACATTCGCCTTGTCGACCGAACACAGCCGCTTCGCCCGTCCCTGCGCCGCGCGGAAGGCGACATGTGCGATGCGCCGCACTTCGCTCTCGCTGTACGACATGATGTCATAGCCTTCGCGCTCGCCGCTCGCCGTTGTGCGCGTGCCCTTCTCGCCGAAATAGACGTCGCCGTTGAGCTCGCGGACGATCAGCAAGTCGATCGCCGACGCCACTTCGGGACGCAGCGCCGAGCTGCCTTCCAGCCCGGCGAACAGCTTTGCGGGGCGCAGATTGGCGAACAGCCCGAGTTCGGCGCGCAGGCCGAGGATCGCCTGTTCGGGGCGCAGATGGCGTTCGACATTGTCGAAACGCGGATCGCCGACCGCGCCGAAGAGGATGGCATCGGCGGCCTTCGCCTTCGCGAGCGTCTCGGGCGGCAGCGGATGACCGGTCGCTTCATAAGCCGTGCCGCCGACGAGCGCGCGGTCGAGCGTCACCGGCAATGCGAGCGCGGCGAGGACCTTTTCGGCCTCCACCATGATCTCCGGACCGATACCATCGCCAGCCAGCAGCAGGATTTTCAATGCGTCGCCCTTTCGTGTCTCGCCAGCCGCTTAGACAGCGGCGCCGCGTCACGCAACCGCCCTGCCCAGCCGGGAGACCAATCTTTCCCTTACGACCAGCAAGTCGCGGTTGCGCCCGTCGAAGACATCGCGGGCGAGGAAGTGGCCGGTGATCGCGAGGAAGTCGAGTATGTCGGCCATCGTCGAATCCGGGGCGGCTTCGTCCGGATCGTCGTGCCGCATGAACGGCGGAAGGCGAAGAAGCCGTGTTTCATACCCGGCCGCGGCCGCCGCGCTGACCGCGCCGCCCGATTTGGGACTCACGAAAGCGATGTCGCCGGTCGATCCCGTCACGACGCATTCGCTGAGGTCCAGCCCGTAACCCAGTTCGGCGAGCAGAAGCAGTTCGTAACGTCCCAGCGCAAGCGCCCATTGGCGCGCCGACGATGCGACGCCGATCGCGTCCAGCACGGCCGACAGCGCCGAATAAAGCGCCGGATAGGGCTGATTTTCGGGCAGCGTCGCCGCGGTGAGGCTCGTCGCCCAGTCGATCGCCGCCGCCGCCAGCGGCTCGGCGAGCAGCGGCGCGCGGCTCTCCAACAGCTCGACCGTCGCGCCGCCCAATTGCTCCTCGGTCCGCGCGCGCAGTTCGAGCGCCACCAGATTGCCCGGTATCAGGATCGGCCGCACCCGCCGCGAGCGCCCGCCGCGCACATAACCCGCGACCAGTCCGGCCTCCGCCGTCAGCGCGCGCAGGATCGCGCCATGCTCGCCATGCGCGCGCACCGCGCAGACGATGGCCGATGTCGTCAGGCTGGCCAAAGCACCATCTGCGTCTGCGTCACCAGTGCGACGTCGGCGCCGTCTTCGGTGCGGATGCGCGTCTGCCACACCGACAGCCGCTTGCCGATCTTCACCGGGGTCGCCTCGCCGACCAGCACCGAACCCACTGGGCCAGCGCCGAGAAAGTTGGTCTTGCTCTCGATCGTCGTCGTGCCGCTCGCGCCCTCGGGCAATGTCAGGAATGCGCCCACGGCGCCGAGGCAATCGGCGAATGCCATGATCGCCCCACCATGGACAATCCCGCCCGCGGTGCAGATCTCGGGCCGAACGGGCAGCTTGCCCGCAATGCGTTCCTTGCTGCCTTCTTCGATCGTGACACCCAGCGTTCCAGCAAGCGGCATGGCGGCTGCAAAATCCATAATATTCCCCTCACCGTCCCGAATGATAGAAATCATGCACCGCCTGCGCGACCCCGGCGCTCACACCCGGCGCTTTCCGCAAATCCTCCAGGCTCGCACCGCGCACGGCGCGCGCGGTGCCGAAGTGCATCAGCAGCGCCTTCTTGCGCGCCGGGCCGATGCCCGGCACCTCGTCGAGCGGCGAGCTGCCCATTGCCTTGGCGCGTTTCTGCCGGTGCGCGCCGATCGCGAAGCGGTGCGCCTCGTCGCGCAGCCGCTGGATATAGAAAAGCACGGCATTGTTCGGCGGCAGCGTGAACTCTCGCCCGTCGGGGTGATAGAAAGTCTCACGCCCGGCGTTGCGATCCGGCCCCTTGGCGACCCCCACATAAGTCAGGTCGTCGATCCCCAGCTCGGCGAGCACCGCGCCCGCCGCCGACACCTGTCCCTTGCCGCCGTCGATCAGCACCAGGTTGGGCCATTCGCCCTTGGTGCGTTCGGGATCCTCCTCGATCGCGCGCGCAAAGCGGCGCTGAAACACCTCGCGCATCATCGCGAAATCGTCGCCGGGCTGCGTTTCGGGCCGCTTGATGTTGAACTTGCGATAGGCGCCCTTGATCCAGCCCTCGGGACCCGCGACGACCATCGCGCCGAGCGCGTTCGTCCCCTGGATATGGCTGTTGTCGTAAATCTCGATGCGCTGCGGCGGATTTTCGAGATCGAACAGCTCGGCAAGCTCGCGCCCGAGCTTCGCCTGGCTGCTGCTTTCGGCGAGGCGGCGGTCGAGTTCCTCGCCGGCATTGCGCACCGCCTGTTCGAGCAGCCGGCGGCGGTTGCCGCGCTGCGGCACGCTGATCTCGACCTTACGGTTCGCGCTCTCGCCCAGCGCTTCGGCCAGCAGCGCGCATTCGTCGGGCTCGCGGTCGACGAGAATTGTCTTCGGCGGCGGCACGCCTTCGTAGAATTGCATCAGGAAGCTCGCCATCACCTCGTTCTCGGGCACCCCCGAAACATGCGCCGGAAAGAAACTACGATGCCCCCAATTCTGGCCGCCGCGGATGAAGAAGCCCGCGATGCACAGCTGCCCGCCCTTCGCGGCGAGCGCGAACACGTCGGCATCGCCCAGCCCCTCCGCGTGGACCGACTGGCTACCCTGGATGAAGGTCAGCGACTTCAGCCGGTCGCGGATCACCGCCGCCTGCTCAAAATCCATCGCTTCGGCGGCGCGCGTCATCGCATCGCCCAGCCGTTTCTGCACCGCCGTCGAGCGGCCTTCGAGGAAATCCTGCGCGTCACTCACCAGCCCGGCATAATCCTCCTTCGAGATGCGATCGACGCACGGCGCGCTGCACCGCTTGATCTGGTAGAGCAGGCACGGCCGCGAGCGGTTCGCGAAGAAGCTGTCGGTGCAGCTGCGCAGGAGGAAGGTCTTCTGCAACGCATTGAGCGTCTGGTTCACCGATCCGGCACTCGCGAACGGGCCATAATAGCGCCCCTTCGCGCGCCGCGCGCCGCGATGCTTTTGCACGCGCGGGAAATCATGGTCTGCGCGCAGCAGGATGAAGGGGAAGCTTTTGTCGTCGCGCAGCAGCACATTGTACGGCGGGCGATAACGCTTGATCAGCTGGGCTTCGAGCAGCAGCGCCTCGGCTTCGCTCACCGTCGTGACGATCTCCATCGCGCGCGTCTGCGACACCATGCGCTGGAGCCGCTGCGGCAGGCGCGCGACCTGCGTGTAGTTGGTGACGCGGTTCTTGAGCGCGCGCGCCTTCCCCACATAGAGCACGTCGCCGCGCGCATCGAGCATCCGGTAGACGCCGGGGCGCGTCGGCAATTTGCGCACCACGCTGCGGATCGCCTCGGCGCCGCGTTCGAGGTCGGGCTGGTCGCCCTCCCCGTCGCCGCCGCGGATCACATAGGTCGCTTTTTCTTCGTTGAATCGGTCGGGAGCGTTCGGGCGGGCCATGATTTTGCATGTAGGCGATGGCGCTGCGAGCCGCCATAGTGCGGGAGGTAAAACATGGGAGGGGTCGTATGGAACTTCGTGGAAAGCTCGCGCTGGTCACCGGCGGCAGCGACGGGATCGGGCGCGAGATCGCGCTGCAACTGCAGGGTGCGGGCGCCGAGGTGATCGTCACCGGCCGCTCGGCGGAGAAATTGCGGGCGATGGCGGCGCTCGGTTTCGGCACGATCGCGGGTGATCTCTCGACACCCTCGGGCGTCGATGCCGTCGTCGATGGCGTGGCGGACAAGCCACTCGCGCTGCTCGTCAACAATGCGGGCGTCGGCAGCGAATATGAGCTGGACCGGCCCGAAACGCTCGACAATGCGGCGCATTGCATCCGCACCAACCTCGACGCGCCGATCGCGCTTTGCACCCGGCTGCTCCCGGTGCTTCAGGCCCAGCCCGAAGCCGCGATCGTCAACGTCACCTCGGGCCTTGCGATCGCCCCGCGCGCGGGCGGTTCGGTCTATTGCGCGACCAAGGCGGGATTGCGCAGCTATACGCAGGCGATCCGCCATGCGCTGAAGGACAGCAATGTCCGGGTGATCGAGGCGCTGCCGCCGGTGGTCGAAACCAACATGACCGCGGGCCGCGCGGGCAAGAAAATGAACGCGCACGACTGCGCCGCCGAAATCGTCCGCGGCATCCGGACTGGCAAACGCGAGGTGAACGCCGGGATGGTGAAGCTGTTGCAGCTGATGCACAGCATTTCGCCCGCGCTCGCGCGGCGGATCATGATCGGGTTTTGAGGGGGGGCGTTTCGACGTAACGGTGCTCGACGCCGCCGACGTCCGTTTTGGGGTGGGGAGCGGACGTTGCCACTCTCAACCCTCGTCATTCCCGCGAAAGCGGGAACCCAGCGAGCAACCGTCGCTACTGGGTTCCCGCTTTCGCGGGAATGACGAAGTAAGGGAATAGCAGCTACCGGCCGCAGCCCGACCTTTCACCCTCAGCCGTGCGGCTTGATCAGATATTTCTCGCCCGTGCGCTTCGCGTTGTACGCCTGCGCCGTATCAACATCCAGCGCATCGGCCAACGAGACCTCATGGCTGTAATGGCTCTTGAACGTCGTCGTCAGCTCGTCGACGACGCGCTTCCGCATCCGTCCCACGACGTCCGCGCCGGCCTTCGCCATGAAGGGGGTCAGCAGGAAGCCGCCGAGCGCCCAGGTCAGGCCAAAGCTGCGCGCCGAGAAGGTCGTCGGTGACAGGTCGAGCGCGCCATAGATATAGACCTGCTTGAACGTATCCGAACCATAGCGGCTATATGTCGTCGTTTTCCGCACCGCCGCCGCCTCCATCGCGGTCAGGATCTGTCCGGCGAGCTTGCCGCCGCCGGTCGCGTCGAAGCCGATCGTTGCGCCCGTCTCAGCGATCGCATCGACCAGCCGATCCATAAAATCGTCGGCACCGCTGTTGACGATATATTTCGCCCCGATGCCCTTCAGGATTTCGACCTGCGCGTCGCTGCGCACGATGTTGACGAGCGGAATGCCGTCCTTCGCGCAAATCTTGACGAGCATCTGGCCGAGGTTCGACGCCGCCGCAGTGTGGACGATCGCGCTGTGATTCTCCATCCGCATCGTCTCGGTGAAGGCGAGGCTGGTCAGCGGATTGACGAAACAGGACGCACCGTCGGCCGCATCGGTGCCATCGGGCAGCGCCATCACCATCTGCACCGGCAGGCAGCGATATTCGGCATACATCTCGCCGCCGAGCAGCGCGACGGTCTTGCCGAGCAGCGCCTGCGCTTCGGGCGAGTCCCCTGCCGCGACGACGGTTCCGCAGCCTTCGTTGCCGATCGCGAGCGCGTCGCCGATGCGCCCCCCCATCGCGCGCATGCCCGCGGGCGGGACGTCGGCGGTGATCAGCGGCTGGCCATCCTTGGTCGAGGCGCGCGCGGTCGACACGTCCGCGCCGCCGAACAGCAGGCCGAGGTCCGACGGATTGATCGGCGCGGCGAGCACCTTCACCAGCACCTCGTGCGGCTTCGGCACCGGCATCGGGCGGGGTTCGAGCGACACTTCGAGCTGCCCTTCGGGCTTCACAAGCGTCAGCATGGTGAGGTTGGTTTCAGGCAGGTCGGTCATCGCGCGTCTCCGGTCGCTTTTCGGTTTCTCGATGCAACGGATTAGGCGAGGCGGTGCCCTGTGACAATGGGTCCTTGTCGACTTTCCTCTCCGTTCGCATCGAGCGAAGTCGAGATGCCTCGCAGGCACGCGCTTCTGTTGGGTGTCTCGACTTCGACCGCAGGTCGAAGTTTATCCTGAGCGCCTGCCAAGGCAGTCGAAGGGCTCGACACGAATGGAAATGGAGAGTTGCGTTTTAGCCGGGCGAATATTGCGCCGCGAGCCGTAGCACCTCGCCGGCGAGTTCAGCGCGGCAGATCAACAGATCGGGCAGATAGGTATCGGGATTATTGTAACGGAGCGGCGAACCGTCAACGCGGCTGACGTGCAGGCCCGCCGCTTGCGCCACGGCGACGGGCGCGCAATTGTCCCATTCATATTGGCCGCCGGTGTGGAGGTAGATATCGGCCTCGCCGCGCACGACGGCCATCGCCTTGGCGCCCGCCGAGCCCATCGCCACCAGCTCGGCGCCGAGCCGTTCGGCCACGAAAACCGCTTCGGCGGCGGGGCGCGTGCGGCTGACGAGCATGCGGAGCGGCTGGTTCGCCGGTTGAAGCGCGACCGGCGAACCAGAAGTCAGCGTGACGCCCAAGCCCGGCAACGCGACCGCGCCGACCGCCGCGAGGCCATCGACCGCGAGCGCAACATGCACCGCCCAGTCGTCGCGACCCTCACCATATTCGCGCGTGCCATCCAGCGGGTCGACAATCCACACGCGGCTCTGCCCGCAGCGTGCGCGATTATCCTTTTCCTCTTCGGAGAGCAGCCCATCGCTGGGCCGCGCAGCGCGCAACTCGCGGCAGAGCATCGCGTTGGCGGCCTCGTCGCCCGCCCGCCCCAGCGCCTTGCCTTCGAGGTCGCCCCGCCCCCGCAGGTCGAGCAAAATCGCGCCCGCGGCGTTCGCGAGCTGTCCGGCGAGTTGTTCGTCCGTTTCCTCCACGCCCAATGCCCTACCCCAACAAGCGATCGATGATCAGGTCTGCCGCCTCTTCGGGCGTCATCGCGGTCGTGTCGATGCGGATCTCGGGATTTTCGGGCGCCTCATAGGGGCTGTCGATGCCGGTGAAATTCTTGAGCTGTCCCGCGCGCGCCTTTTTGTAGAGGCCCTTCACGTCGCGGCGCTCCGCTTCGGCCAGCGGCGTATCGATGAACACTTCGATGAACTCGCCGTCGGGCAACATGCCGCGCACCATCTCGCGCTCGGCGCGGAAGGGCGAGATGAAGGCGGTGATGACGATCAGCCCGGCATCCGACATCAGCTTCGCAACCTCGCCGACGCGGCGGATATTCTCGATCCGGTCGGCTTCGGTGAAGCCGAGATCGCGGTTGAGCCCGTGACGGACATTGTCGCCGTCGAGCAGGAAGCTGTGCCGGTTCATCCGGTGCAGCTTCTTTTCGACGAGGTTCGCGATCGTGGATTTACCCGACCCCGACAGGCCGGTGAACCAGAGCAGCGCGGGCCGCTGGTTCTTCAGGCTCGCGCGCATGTCGCGGTCGATGTCGGTCGCTTGCCAATGAACATTCTGGGCGCGGCGCAGGCTGAAATGCAGCATCCCCGCGGCGACGGTCGCGTTGGTCAGCTTGTCGATCAGGATAAAGCCGCCGAGCGTATGATTGTCGCCATAGGCTTCGAAGGTGATCGGCTTGTCGGTCGACAGTTCGACGACGCCGATGCCGTTGAGGTCCAGCGTCTTCGCCGCGAGATGATCGAGCGTGTTGACGTTGATCTCGTACTTCGGCGCCTGCACCGTCGCCGAGACGCTCTGCGTCGCGAGCTTCAGCCAATAGGCGCGGCCCGGAATCATCGCCTCGTCGGCCATCCAGACGAGCGTCGCTTCGAACTGGTCGGCGGCCTCGGGCGGCGCGTCGGCGGCGGCGATCACATCGCCGCGCGAACAATCGACCTCATCGGCGAGCGTGAGGGTGACCGACTGCCCCGCGACGGCTTCATCGAGGTCGCCATCGAGCGTGACGATCCGGTCGATCGTCGTCGTTTTGCCGCTGGGCAGGATGCGCACCGCATCGCCGGGCTTGACCTTGCCGCTCGCGAGTTGGCCCGAGAAGCCCCGGAAATCGAGGTTCGGGCGGTTGACCCACTGGACCGGCAAACGGAACGGCTTCGCTTCATCGGCGGCGCTGCCGACCTCGACATTTTCGAGATGCTCGATCAGCGCGGGCCCCTTGAACCAGGGCGTATTGTCCGAGAGCGCGGTGATATTGTCGCCCTTGAAACCCGAGATCGGGATCGCGGTGAAATTGGTGATGCCGATCTCGCTGGCGAAGGCGCGGTAGGCCAACGTGATGCGGTCGAAGACGGCCTTGTCGTAGCCGACGAGGTCCATCTTGTTCACCGCCAGCACGATATGCTTGATGCCGATCAGGTGCGCGAGGAAGCTGTGGCGGCGCGTCTGCGTCAGCACGCCCTTGCGCGCGTCGATCAGGATGACGGCGAGGTCGGCGGTCGACGCACCGGTGACCATGTTGCGCGTATACTGTTCGTGCCCCGGGGTGTCGGCGACGATGAACTTGCGCTTTTCGGTCGTGAAAAAGCGGTAGGCGACGTCGATCGTGATCCCCTGCTCGCGCTCGGCGGCGAGGCCGTCGACGAGGAGCGCGAAATCGATCTCCTGCCCCTGCGTCCCGACGCGCTTGCTGTCGGCCTCGAGCGCGGCAAGCTGGTCCTCGAAGATCATCTTGCTGTCGTAGAGCAGCCGTCCGATCAGCGTCGACTTGCCGTCGTCGACCGATCCGCAGGTGATGAAGCGCAGCAAAGATTTCTGCTGATGCTGTTCGAGATAGGCGTCGATGTCCTCGGCGATCAGCGCGTCGGTGACGTAGATGGGAGAGTTTGGGGTATTTGGCATCAGAAATACCCCTCCTGCTTCTTCTTCTCCATGCTGGCGTCACCGCCATCCTTGTCGATGATGCGGCCTTGCCGTTCGCTGGTCGTGGTCAGCAGCATTTCCTGAATCACTTCCGACAACGTGCTGGCCTCGCTCTCGACCGCGCCCGTCAGCGGATAGCAGCCAAGGGTGCGAAAACGCACCGAGCGCTGAACGGGCGTCTCACCCGGCAGCAAGGGAAAGCGGTCGTCATCGACCATCAGCAGCAGCCCATCGCGCTCGACCGTCGGACGCGGCGCGGCGAAATAGAGCGGGACGATCGGGATATTCTCCCGCGCGATATACTGCCAGATGTCGAGTTCGGTCCAGTTCGAGATCGGGAAGACGCGGATGCTCTCGCCTTTCGCCTTGCGGGCGTTGTAAAGATTCCAGAGCTCGGGACGCTGTTTCTTCGGGTCCCAGCCGTGGGTCGCGGTGCGAAAGGAGAAGATGCGCTCCTTGGCGCGACTCTTTTCCTCGTCGCGGCGCGCGCCGCCGAAGGCGACGTCGAAGCCGTGGAGGTCGAGCGCCTGCTTCAGCCCCTCGGTCTTCCACATGTCGGTGTGCAAGGGGCCATGGTCGAAGGGATTGATGCCGCGCGCCTTCGCCTCCGGATTCTGATAGACGATCAGATCCATGCCGCTTTCGGCCGCCATGCGGTCGCGCAGCTCGTACATCGCCTGGAATTTCCACGTCGTATCGACATGGAGCAAAGGGAACGGCGGCGGCGAGGGATAAAAGGCCTTGCGCGCGAGATGAAGCATCACCGCGCTGTCCTTGCCCACGCTATAGAGCATCACAGGCTTCGCTGCGTCGGCCATCACTTCGCGCATGATATGGATGCTCTCGGCCTCGAGCCGGTCGAGATGGGTCAGCGTATCGGTCATGCCCCGCCCTTGCCGTCCCCGTTGACGGTGCGCAAACTGTATGGCCTTTCGAGGGGGCAAGCCAGACTTGTGATGCGCGGGGTCATGCGGCGATATCGACTTTCATCTGCCGCCATTCGGCCGCGATCGCGGCGATCGTTTCGAGCGCGTGCGTCAGCTGCGGCGCGATGTCGGGGAGCGTACGCCACGCGGGATCGGCGATCAGCCCGAGTTCGCGGCGGAAATCATAGCCCGCGACCTTCAAGGGAACGATCCCCTCGATCGCAAGCGAGACGGGCGCCGTGGTGATCCCGATTCCTGCGGCGACCATGCGCAGACATCGCTCGTCGCTCTCGCTGCGCAGCGCGAAGCGCGGGCGGACGCCGTGGCGCGTGAAGAAGCGGCTCGTCGCGTCGAGGAATTCGCACGAACGGCGCGCGATCATCGTCTCGGCGGCGAGTTCCTCGGGACCGACCTCGATACGTCCGGCCAGCGGATGATCCGCCGCTATGAACATCGCGAGCGGTTCCGCATAGAGCGGCGTCACATGGTCGCCGCGTTCGCCATCGCGCAGCGGAACCAGCGCCATATGGATGCGGCCGCTACCCAGCGCGGCGCGCAATTCGGAGTCGCTGTTTTCGACCAGCTCGATCGCGAAGCCCGGCCGCAGCGCGGCGGCGATCGCCTGCAACAACTCCGCGGGAGCCGAGCGGATGATCCCAAGCTTGAGTTCGGCCGCCTGACGGTCGCTCTCGCGCCCGAAACTGTCGGCGGAACGAAAGCCGCGCTCCAGATCGCGCGCGATCGGGAGAAAGCGTCCGCCCGCCTCGGTCAGCCGGATCTGGCGGCGATTACGAATGAACAGCGGCGTTCCGACGAGTTTTTCGAGGTCGGCGATCCCCGTCGACAGCGCCGGCTGGGTCACGCGGATGCGCAGTGCGGCCTGCGTGAAGCTGCCGGCATCGACGACGGCGAGAAACTGCCGGATGTGCGCGCGCTTTATCATAAATTTTTCTTATGCTAAATATCAGCTTGTTTCAATTTCCATATGCGGAAATTTTGATGCACTATCGCGGCCTGCACCGCCCCCAGACCGATAGGTAATTCATGCGCGCCACCCCCGACTTCGATTTCGCGCTCGGCGAGACCGCCGACATGATCCGTGACACGACCGCCCGCTTCGCCGACGAACAGATCGCGCCGCTCGCGGCGAAGGCCGACGCACAGGACTGGTTTCCGCGCGACGAGCTATGGACGCAGATGGGCGCGCTTGGCCTGCACGGCATCACCGTCGAGGAAGAGTTCGGCGGGCTCGGCCTCGGTTATCTTGAGCATGTCATCGCGGTCGAGGAAGTTTCGCGCGCATCGGGGGCCATCGGCCTCTCCTACGGCGCGCATTCGAACCTTTGCGTCAACCAGATCCGCCGCTGGGGCAATGCCGATCAGAAGGCGAAATATCTCCCCAAGCTGATCAGCGGCGAGCATGTCGGCAGCCTTGCCATGTCCGAAGCCGGGGCGGGCAGCGACGTCGTGTCGATGAAGCTGAAAGCCGACAAGGTTCAGGGCGGCTACGTCCTCAACGGCACCAAATTCTGGATCACCAACGCGACCTGCGCCGACACGCTAGTCGTCTATGCCAAAACGAGCCCCGAGGCGGGGTCGCGCGGCATCACCGCCTTCCTGATCGAAAAGGACATGCCGGGGTTCAGCATCGGGCAAAAGATCGACAAGGTCGGAATGCGCGGCTCGCCGACCGCCGAGCTCGTCTTCACCGACTGCGAAATCTCCGAAGAACAGGTAATGGGCCCCGAGAATGGCGGCGTCGGCGTGCTGATGTCGGGGCTTGATTATGAGCGCGTCGTGCTCGCCGGGCTCCAACTCGGCATCATGCAGGCGTGCCTCGACACGGTCATCCCTTACGTGCGTGAGCGCAAGCAGTTCGGCAAGCCGATCGGGTCGTTCCAGCTGATGCAGGCGAAGGTCGCCGATATGTATGTCATGCTCCAGTCGGCGCGCTCCTATGTCTACAACGTCGCCAAGGCGTGCGACGCCGGACAGACGACGCGCTTCGACGCGGCAGGCTGCATCCTGCTGGCGAGCGAGAATGCGGTGAAGGTCGCAGGCGAAGCGATTCAGGCATTGGGAGGCGCGGGCTATACCAAGGACTGGCCGGTCGAGCGTTACTGGCGCGATGCCAAGCTGCTCGACATCGGCGCCGGCACGAACGAGATTCGCCGCATGCTGATCGGCCGTGAACTGATCGGCGCCGGCGCGTGATCTGGCTCTGGCTGTCGGCCGCCTTCATGGTGACGACGGCCGGTGTTCATTCGGTGCTCGGCTACCGGCGGATGATCGTGCCGTTGCTGCACGGCGAAGCCGGGCCGCTCGCCGACCCGCGGACGCGCCGGATCATCCGTTTCGCATGGCACGCGACATCGGTGCTGATGCTGATTTCGGCGGCCGCGGTGGCCTGGCCGGGAACGCCCAATAACCTGCTGATCGTCATCGGTGCCGGCTGGCTCGCGGCAGGTTTTTTCGACGCCGCCTATACGAAGGGGCGCCATATCGCGTGGCCCGCGCTCAGCGGCGCGGGCATCTTCGCGCTGATCGGTGCGTTGGTATGAACATGCGCGACCCTTTTGCCGCCACCGGGCTGGACCATATCGTGCTTTGTGTACGCGACATCGTTGCGACCTGCGCCTTCTATGAACATGTGCTCGGTATGACCGTGCGCGAGGAACGACCCGGCAAATATTCGCTGCAGTTCGGCGAAAACAAGATCAGCCTGCAGGATGCCGCCAACAGCCCGAGCATCGCGCGCGATACCGTGCCGGGCAGCGGCAATTTCTGCCTGCTCAGCGACACGCCGGTCGCCGAATGGCGCGCGCATCTGGCGGCCGAGGGGATCGAGATCATCGACTCCGGGCTTCGCGACGGCGCGACCGGAACGATCAACTCGCTATATTTCCGCGATCCCGACGGCAATCTCGTCGAAGTCAGCAACCAGGTCGATCGCCGATGAGCGAGACACTACTCGACATCCTGCAATATTATGGCGCCGGCGCGGCGACGCTCGCGGCGTTGCTTGTCTCGCTCAACCTCGGTCGGCGCTGGACCGGCTGGGCGTTCGTCATCTTCGTGACGAGCAGCCTCGCGCTGATCGGCTGGGGTTTCCTGCAACCCGACAGCGAGGGTATCGGATGGCAGAATATCGCCCTGCTCTGCATCAACTGCGTCGGGGTCTATCGCTATCTGATCCTGAAGGAAAAGCCCGGCGAGCCGGCGGGTCGGGGCGGGACCGACTGAGTGCCCCGCCCTTCCCGATCATCAGCCCCAGACGCGGACGCGCTTGTCGGGCGCCAAGTAGAGCTTGTCGCCTTCCTTGACATCGAACGCCTTGTACCAGGCGTCGAGGTTGCGGACGGTGAGCGCGCGATAGTTGCCCGGCGCATGGCCGTCGGTCGCGACGCGCGCGCGGAGCGCCTCGTCGCGCATCTTGGTCGCCCACGTCTGCGCATAGGCGATGAAGAAGCGTTGATCGCCGGTGAAGCCGTCGATTACCGGCGCTTCCTTGCCGTTCAGCGACGCGCGATACGCGTCGTACGCGGCCTGCAGACCCGCGACGTCGGCGATATTCTCACCCAGCGTCAGCTTGCCGTTCACCGCGAGATCGGGGAACGGCTTGTAGCTGTCGTACTGCGCAGCGAGCGCCGAGCCGGCTTCCCCGAACTTCTTGAGGTCGGCGGCGGTCCACCAGTTGCGCAGCGCCCCGGTCGAGTCGAACGCGGCGCCATTATTGTCGAAGCTGTGGCTGATCTCGTGGCCGATCACCGCCCCGATCGCGCCGTAGTTATAAGCCGGATCGGCCTTGGCGTTGAAGAAGGGCGGCTGGAGGATCGCGGCGGGGAAATTCAGCGCGTTCTGAACCGGCAGGTTGACCGCGTTGACCGTCTGCGGGGTCATCCACCATTCGCTCTTGTCCATCGGCTTGCCGATCTTGGCGAGCTGGTGCGCATATTCGGTCGTTTGCGCCGCAACCTCGTTCGCATAGGCATTGTCGGCACTGACGCTATAGCTGCCATAGTCGCGCCAGCTTTCGGGATAGCCGACGCCGACGACGATCGTTTCGACCTTCTTGATCGCCTCCTTCTTCGTTTCGGGCGCCATCCAGTCGATGCCGTTCACACGGCTGGCAAACGCCGCCTTGATCCCCTTCACCATGTCGCCGACTTCGGCTTTGGCGGACGCCGGGAAATATTTCTCGGCATAGACGCGGCCGACCGCGTCGCCGAGGTCGGTGTTCAGCGCGTCGAGCGCGCGCTTATCGCGGCTGCGCTGCTGCGGTGTGCCCGCAAGCGTCGTGCCGTAAAAGGCGAAGTGCGCGCTGTCGATCGCGCTCGGCAGCACGTCGCTGTGGCTGTTGATCTGGTGGAACGTCAGCCAGTCCTTCCACGCATCGAGCGGCTCCGACGCCACAAGCGCCGACAGGTTCGTGATCGCGTTCGCGTGATAGGCGCCGAACTTGCCCGCCTTGTCGAGCTTCGCCGCGGCAAAATACGCATCCCAGTCGATACCAGGCGCCTTCTTCGCGAAGTCGGCTTTCGCCCAGACGTCGGCCGATTGAGTGAAATCCTCGCTCTGTTCGCGGGTAGCGTGTGCGCGCGCGATCTTGAGTTCGAGGTCGTAGATACGCTTGGCCTTCGCCGCGGCGTCGCTCTGCCCCGCCGCGGTCAGCAGCTTTTCGATATAGGCCTGATAGTCGGTGCGGATCGCCGCCATCTTGGGATCGGCCGACAGATAATATTCGCGCTCGGGAAGCCCGAGGCCGCCCTGCAGCATATAGGGGATGACCTCGCCCGGGGTCGCGAGCCCCTGCGTCACGAAGATGCCGAAAAGATTTTCGGTACCGAAGTCGGTCGCGTTGAGCGGGTCGACGTCGGCGCGGGTCTGTTCGCCGAGGACCTTCGACAGCGTCGCCTTGTTGGCGATCGCAGCGAAACGCGCGAGGTCGGCTTCGACCGGCTTCATGCCCGCGGCATCGATCGCCGGCCTGTCCATATAGGCCTTGTAGAAAGCGGCGATGCGCCCCGCGTCGGCGTTCGGTTCGCCGCCCTTCTGGACGATCGCGCCGACGAGTTCGCGGACGCGCTTCTCGGTCTCGAGAAAGGCGGTGTAGAAGGCGCCGGTCGACGAACGGTCGGTGGGAATTTCGGTCGTCCTTTGCCAATTGCCGTTGGCATAGGCGTAGAAATCGTCGCCGGGCTTCACGCTCGTGTCCATCGCGGCCTTGCTGATCCCGAGTTCGGTGCCGACGGTGTAGCCGGTCTCGGCCTTGTCAGTCTCGTCGCCCTTCGAACAGGCGACGGGGCCCGCGATGAGCGCGGCGGTCGAAAGCAATATGGCGAGGACGGCTTTTTTCATGAGAATGACCTTGTTCTTGACTGGCGTGCGAGGGGCATAGGCCTGTGAGAAACTGGTTTCAACGCCAACCATTTTCGGCCTGCGGTCCTTGTCGCTCGACGAGCGGCGGGATAGTCCGGGCCGATTTCAGAGGAGATTTCGAGACGTGAGCGCACCTGTTCTGGGCACGATGGCGAATAGCGAAAGCGACGCGTTCCGCGCCAATGCCGCGCATAATCGTGCACTGCGCGACGAGCTTTACGCGCGGGTGGCCGAAGCTGGTCGTGGCGGCAATGAAAAGTCGCGCGAACGCCATACGAGCCGCGGCAAATTGCTCCCGCGCGAACGCGTCGAACGGCTGCTCGATGCCGGTTCGCCCTTTCTCGAGATCGGCCAGCTTGCCGCGTGCGACATGTATGAGGGTGAGATTCCCGGCGCCGGCATGATCGCCGGCATCGGCCGCGTATCCGGGCGGCAGACGATGATCGTCTGCAACGACGCGACGGTGAAAGGCGGCACTTATTATCCGATGACGGTGAAGAAGCATCTTCGCGCGCAGGAGATCGCCGAGGCGAACCGCCTGCCCTGCGTCTATCTCGTCGACTCGGGTGGTGCCAACCTGCCGCATCAGGATCAGGTCTTTCCCGACCGCGACCATTTCGGGCGCATCTTCTTCAATCAGGCGAATATGAGCGCCAAGCGCATCCCGCAGATCGCGTGCGTGATGGGAAGCTGCACTGCGGGCGGCGCTTATGTCCCCGCGATGAGCGACGAAACCGTCATCGTTCGGGGTCAGGGCACGATCTTCCTCGCCGGCCCGCCGCTGGTGAAAGCCGCGACGGGCGAGGAGATCAGCGCCGAGGATCTCGGCGGCGGCGACCTGCACGCGAAGAAATCGGGCGTCGTCGACCATCTGGCCGAAAATGACGAACATGCGCTGACGATCGTCCGCGACATCGTCAGCCATCTCGGCGCCGACAAAGGCTTCAACGTCGAGATGAAGGAACCGCGGCCGCCGAAATATGATGCGGAGGAACTGTACGGCATCATCCCGCAGGATGTTCGCGCGCCCTATGATGTGCATGAGGTGATCGCGCGCATCGTCGACGGTAGCGAGTTCCACGAGTTCAAGGCGAACTACGGCAGCACGCTCGTTTGCGGCTTCGCGCATATCTGGGGCATTCCGGTGGCGATCCTTGCGAATAACGGCGTGCTGTTCAGCGAAAGCGCGGTCAAGGGCGCGCATTTCATCGAGCTGGCGCAGCAGCGACGCATTCCCCTGCTCTTCCTCCAGAACATCAGCGGCTTCATGGTCGGCGGAAAATATGAGGCCGAAGGCATCGCGAAGCATGGCGCGAAGCTGGTGACGGCGGTCGCGACCGCAACGGTACCGAAGATCACCGTGCTGATCGGCGGTAGCTTCGGCGCGGGCAATTACGGCATGTGCGGCCGCGCCTATTCGCCGCGTTTCCTCTTCACTTGGCCCAACGCGCGGATCAGCGTGATGGGCGGCGAGCAGGCGGCGTCGGTGCTGGCCACGGTCCACCGCGACGCCGACAAATGGACTCCCCAAGAGGCCGAAGCCTTCAAAGCGCCGATCCGCCAGAAATATGAGGACGAAGGCAATCCCTATCATGCCACCGCGCGCCTGTGGGACGATGGCATCATCGACCCCGCGCAAACGCGCGACGTGCTGGGGCTGGCCTTCGCCGCAACGCTGAACGCCCCGGTCGAGGACCGCGGCTTCGGCGTGTTCAGGATGTGATGATGGCGACGACCGTAAATCTCGACGGCAATATCATCGATAGCGAAACGCTGTTTCACACCGCGTTCCGCGACGCCTCGGGCGTCGAATGGTATGGCGGCAATCTCGACGCGCTGTTTGACCTGATGGTCGGCGTGGTGTCCGGCCCTATCAACATCGTCTGGACCAATGCGGCCCGCTCGCGCTCCACGATCGGCGAACGCTTCGACCGTCTTCTCACTGTCATCTTCGACGCCATCGCCTATCGCGGTGACGGATCGATCAACTTGCGGCTGGAATCATGATCAACTCCCTCCTCATCGCCAATCGTGGCGAAATCGCCTGCCGTATAATCCGCACTGCGCGCGAGATGGGCATAAGAACCGTTGCGGTCTACTCGGATGCCGACGCCAAGGCTCTGCATGTGCGCGAGGCCGATGAGGCCGTGCATATCGGAACGTCGCCGGCGCGCGAATCCTATCTGATCGGCGAGAAGATCATCGCGGCCGCCAAGGAGACCGGGGCCGAGGCGATCCATCCGGGCTATGGCTTCCTCTCCGAAAATGCCGAGTTCGCGCAGGCGGTCGCCGATGCCGGGCTAGTGTGGGTCGGGCCGAAGCCTTCTTCCATCACCGCGATGGGCCTGAAGGATGCCGCGAAAAAGCTGATGGCCGACGCCGGGGTGCCGGTGACGCCGGGCTATATGGGCGAAAATCAGGACCCCGCCTTCCTCGCCGAACAAGCAGCCGAGATCGGCTACCCCGTCCTCATCAAGGCGGTCGCGGGCGGCGGCGGCAAGGGGATGCGCAAGGTCGATGCCGCAGCCGATTTTGCGGACATGCTCGCGTCGTGCCAGCGCGAGGCGGCGGCGTCGTTCAGCAACGATCATGTGCTGATCGAGAAATATATCCTGACCCCGCGCCATATCGAAGTGCAGGTGTTCGGCGACACTCACGGCAATGTCGTCCACCTGTTCGAGCGCGACTGCTCGCTGCAACGCCGCCACCAGAAGGTGATCGAGGAAGCCCCCGCCCCCGGCATGGACGAAGCGACGCGCGCGGAACTCTGCGCCGCCGCGGTGCGCGCCGCGCAGGCGGTCGATTATGTCGGCGCCGGCACGATCGAATTCATCGCCGACGCTTCGGAAGGCCTGCGCGCCGATCGCATCTGGTTCATGGAAATGAACACGCGGCTGCAGGTCGAGCATCCGGTGACCGAGGAGATCACCGGCGTCGACCTCGTCGAATGGCAGCTGCGAGTGGCATCGGGCGAACCCATCCCGCTCAAGCAGGATGAACTCGCGATCAACGGCTGGGCGATGGAGGCGCGGCTTTACGCGGAAGATCCGGCAAAAGGCTTCCTGCCCTCGATCGGCACGCTCGAACTGTTCCAGCTTCCCGAGCATAGCGGCCGCGTCGACACCGGCGTTTATGAAGGCGCCGAAGTCTCGCCCTTCTACGACCCGATGATCGCCAAGGTCATCGCGTGGGGCGAGGACCGCGAGGAAGCGCGCGAACTTCTGTCGGAGATGCTGGAGGACAGCGCGATCTGGCCGGTGAGGACCAACTCGGCATTCCTGATCAATGCGCTCGATCATCCCGATTTCGTTGCCGGCACGGTCGATACCGGCCTGATCGGCCGCGATGGCGATGCGATGACCGAAGAGCCGGCGCCGACCGCACAGGCGCTGACCAACGCCGCGATGGCGATGGTGCCGCGCTCGCCGCAAGCTGGCTTCCGCCTCAACGCGCCCGACGTGCGCACCGCGCCCTTCCTGCTCAACGGCGAGCGGGTCGAGGTCGAACTCCACGGTCCCGGCGCCGAGGAGCCCGCCCCCGCGATGCTCGTCGCCGAGGGTGGGTCCGTGTGGCAGCTTGCGCCTTGGCGCGCCGATGCGAGCGCTGGCGGCGCGGCGGGCGACGGCGCGATCCTCTCGCCGATGCCCGGCAAGGTCATCGCGGTCGACGTCGCCGCGGGCGACAAGGTGACCAAGGGGCAGAAATTGCTCACACTGGAAGCGATGAAAATGGAGCATAGCCTGACCGCGCCGTTCGACGGCGTCGTCGCCGAACTCAACGCGTCGGCGGGCGCGCAGGTGCAGGTCGAGGCGCTGCTGGCGCGGATCGAGAAGGAAGAGACATAATGGCCGGAAAATATTTCGACGAATGGCAGATAGGCGACACGCTGACGCACGACATCCGGCGCACCGTCACCGAAACCGACAATCTGCTCTTCACTACCATGACGCATAACCCACAGCCCTTGCACCTCGATGTCGAGGCAGCGAAGGCGTCGGAATTCGGCCGGATCCTCGTCAACGGCACCTTCACCTTCAGCCTGATGGTCGGGCTGTCGGTCGGCGACACGACGCTCGGCACACTTGTCGCGAATCTCGGCTATGACAAGCTCGTCATGCCGAAGCCGGTGTTCATCGGCGACACGCTGCGCGCGGAAAGCGAAGTAATCGGCCGCAAGGAATCGAAATCGCGGCCCAACGCCGGGATCGTCACCTTCCTCCACCGGTGCATCAACCAGCGCGATGAACTTGTCTGTCAGTGCGAGCGTTCTGCCCTCATCCAGCGGAAAGCCAATTGATGCGTCTCAGATCCCTTCTCTTCGTCCCCGGCGACCGCCCCGAACGCTTCGCCAAGGCCGCGGCGTCGGGCGCCGATGCGATCATCCTCGACCTCGAGGATTCGGTTGCGCTCGCGAACAAGGAGGCGGCGCGCAGCGCAGTCGCCGACTATCTTTCGGGCGAGCGCGAGGTCATCACGCTGGTGCGCGTCAACCCGCTCGACGGCCATATCCATATGACCGCCGCCGACGTCGCTGCGATCGCCGCAGCCCGCCCCGACGCGATCATGTTGCCCAAGGCCGAAGGCGCACCGAGCATCCTGCAACTCGACACCATCCTGCGCAGCGAATCCGTCCAGGGCGCCTCGCTACCGGCGATCCTGCCCATCGCGACCGAGACGCCCGCGGCAATCTTCACGCTTGGCAGCTATCGCGAAGTGAAGGATCGCCTCCTCGGTCTGACCTGGGGCGCCGAAGACCTGCCCGCCGCGATCGGCGCGACGACCAGCCGGCACGACGACGGCAGCTACACCGCGCCTTATGAGACGGCGCGCGCGCTCACCCTGTTCGCGGCGCATGGCGCGAACACCGCCGCGATCGACACGGTGTTTCCCGCGATCAAGGACGAGACGGGCCTTGCCGCCTATGCCGCCCGCGCACGGCGCGACGGCTTTACCGGCATGATGGCGATCCACCCCTCGCAGGTCGGCCCGATCAACGCCGCCTTCACACCCTCAGCCGAAGAGTTGGCACGCGCCCAGGCGATCGTCGACGCGTTCGCGGCCAATCCCGGGGTCGGCGTGCTCCAGGTCGACGGCAAGATGGTCGACGCTCCGCACCTTAAACAGGCTCATCATATTCTGTCGCTGGCCGACTAACCCAGCTTCCCATCTTCCGCTCGTGTCGAGCGAAGTCGAGACACCGGTCGGGGCGGCGCAAGGCTGAGGGGCATCTCGACTTCGCTCGATGCGAACGGGAATTATTTCGACTTTCGACCGAACGGCCGCCGCCGCTTCATCCACGCCCTGCCGCGATGCCAGCTTTTCCTGAGACCGCGCTCGGTCAGGCTTTCGAACATGTCGTCGGGGCTCGTCGGATCGAGCAGTTCATTTTCGGCGATAAATTCGTCGAACGGCCCCGGCTTGGTCAGATCGAGCAGTTCGAGCGAGCGCCCCTCACCGCGAAGTCCCTCGATCGTGGCGATCAGCGAGCCCGTCGCCTCGAATCTGCGGCCGACCTCGGCCGGGTCGACGTCCAGATGCTCGGCGATCAGCGATTCGCGCAGGCACCGGATGACCGGCTCGACGCCGACGTTCGCCGGCAAGGCGGCGTCGATCGTCACGTCACATTCGCTGTCGAGCCCCATCGAGCGGTTGTTCATATTGGCGGAGCCGACGCGGATCATCCGGTCGTCGACCACCGCGGTCTTTGCATGAACATAGATGGGTTGGCCCTTCGCCGTGCGCGGATAATAGACCTTCAGCCGATCGCCATGCTTCGCCTTGGCGATTTCACGGACCAACTGTACGCGCGCGGCATCCATCGCCATCTGCTCGAGCCAGCCGTCGGCGGTCTCGGGCATCACCATCACGAATTCGGGCGGATCATCCTCGCCCAATCGCTCGGCGATCGCTGCGGCGATCTTGCCGCAGGTAAAATACTGGTTTTCAAAATAGATGAAGCGCTTCGCTGCCGCGATCATGTCGAGATAAAGCTGCTCGATCTCCCGAACTTCCTCGCACCCTTCATATTCGGCACGCGTGCGCGAGATCGCGACATCGACGCCCTCGAAATCGGGCTCGAGGTCGTCGGGCCAATTTTCGCCGTCCCTTTCGAGGTCGCGGAGCGCTTTCTTCGTCGCGCGCTGCCAGCGTTCGTTGCCGAGGTCGGCGAGTGCATTGCCCACCCGCCCCGCAAGAATCATCGTGCTGTCGTGCCAGGGCATATAGGGCTTGCCGCCGGGCGCGGTGCGATGCGGATCGCCGTCCTTGTGATCGCGCGTGTCCCAGCGGCGCGCGCCGACATCGATCCCGCCGCACACGGCAAGATGGTCGTCGAATATCGCGACCTTCTGGTGATGGCTGCACCCGACGGGATGCGCGCTGTCGAGCCGGAAACTGATCGAGCGCGTCAATTTCCAGCGCGCGACCATCGACAGGATGCGCGGCACCGCGAACTGCTTGAGCCCCCCGAAATTCCAGCGCAATATGTCGATGTCGCGGTCGGGCTTTTCATGCGCGAGCCGCAGCAGATACTCGCCAAGCGGTTCGCCCTTTCCGTTCTCGTCCGGCTTCAGCGCGATGCGCGGGTCGAAATCCCAGCCGATGAGCAGGATGCGCTCCTTCGCGTCGACCATCAGCCGTTCGAGCAGCGCATAATAATCGGCGGCATCAACGATCATTCGCGCCTTGTCGGCGTGTTCGATCCGCCAGCAATTGCGGCCTTCGACGACTATCGGTGTCAGCTCGGTCCCCATCGCCGCCACCACGCATGATGGCAGCGATGGTTGCAAGCCTAATGTTCAGGCGGCGGCGAACTGTTCGGGGGTCAGCGCCATCATCGCTTCGCTGCCCGCCTCGATCTTGCGGCGAAGCGAACCAGCATCGGGCAGGAAACGTTCGCCGAAATAGCGCGCGGTGACGAGCTTGGCTTCGAGGAAGGCCTTGTTGCCGCGCTCCTCAGCGAGCGCCTTCTGCGCCGCTTCGGCCATCATCAGCCACATCGAACCCAGCGCGACGATCCCCAAGATGTGCATATAATGATGCGCGCCCGCGCCGACATTGTTGGGGTTCGCCATGCCGTTCTGCATGAACCACATCGTCGCGGCCTTGAGTTCGCCGTTCGCTTTTTCAAGCCGGCCCGCGAAATCGGCGAGCGCCTCATTGTCCTTCGCGCGGGCGCATTCCTCGTCGACGATCGCAAAGAAGGCCTGGATCGCGCGGCCGCCATTCTGCGCGAGCTTGCGGCCGACAAGGTCCATCGCCTGCACGCCGTTCGCGCCTTCATAGATCATCGTGATACGCGCATCGCGGACATATTGGCTCATGCCCTGTTCCTCGATGTAGCCGTGGCCGCCGAACACCTGCTGCGCGTTGGTCGCGACTTCATAGCCCTTGTCGGTACCAAAGCCCTTGATGACGGGCGTGAGCAGGCTGACGAGATCGTCAGCGCGCTGGCGCTCCTCTTCGGTCTCGGCGAGATGCGCGAGGTCGACCTGCAGCGCCCCCCAGGTGCACAGCGCGCGGAGGCCCTCGACCGTCGCCTTGCCGTCCATCAGCATCCGGCGGACGTCGGGATGTACGAACAGCGGATCGGCCTTTTCCTGCGGGTCCTTCGGCCCGGTCAGCGCGCGTCCCTGACGGCGATCCTGTGCATACTGGACGGCGTTCTGATAGGCGACGTCGGCCTGTCCGAGCCCCTGAATGCCGACGCCGAGGCGCGCGGCGTTCATCATCACGAACATAGCCGCGAGGCCTTTATTTTCCTCGCCGACCATCCAGCTCTTCGCGCCGTCATAGTTCATCACGCAGGTCGAATTGGCGTGGATGCCCATCTTGTGCTCGATCGAGCCGCATGACAGCGTGTTGCGGTCGCCGAGCGAGCCGTCGTCGTTGACGAGGAACTTGGGCACGATGAACAGCGAGATGCCCTTGACGCTGTCGGGCGCGTCGGGGGTCTTCGCGAGCACGAGATGGATAATATTCTCGGTCAGGTCATGCTCGCCCGACGAGATGAAGATTTTCGTGCCCGTGACCGCATAGCTGCCGTCGCCGTTCGGCACCGCGCGGGTGCGGATGAGGCCGAGGTCGGTGCCGCAGTGCGGTTCGGTCAGGTTCATCGTCCCGCCCCATTCGCCCGCGATCATCTTGGGAACATAGGTCGCCTTTTGCTCGTCCGAGCCCTTGACGAGGATCGCAGCGGTCGCGCCCTGCGTCAGCCCCGGATACATGGCGAACGCCTGATTGGCGGCATTGCGATATTCCTCGACCGGGAAACCGATCACATGCGGCAATCCCTGTCCGCCGAATTCCTCGGGCGCGGTCAGAAGGCCCCAGCCGGCTTCAGAATAGGCCTTGTACGCCCCCTTGAAACCTTTCGGCGTCGTCACCGATCCGTCGTCGTGACGCGTGCAGCCTTCGAGGTCGCCCGACTGGTTGATCGGGAACAGGACTTCCTCGCAGAATTTTCCCGCCTCGGTCAGTACCGCCTCGACCATGTCGGGCGTCGCATTGGCGAAGCCGGGCAGGTTCGCATAACGCTCGATCCCGAGCACATCGTTGAGGAGGAACAGCGTGTCCTGCACGGGAGCGCGATAGACGGGCATGAGAAATCCTTCTGAAAAGCAGTTTCGATGTCAACTTGCCTGGGGAGAGGCAGAGGGTGAGCAGCCGGGCGGCCTAGCGGCCCGCGTCGACTTTCTTCACCATATCGATGAAGCGTGACAGCTCATCTACAGCGCTGTCAATATCGTCGCGCTGACGGCGAAGCAGCGCGATACGCTCCTCGCATTTTTCGACCGTTACCTGCCGCTGCAATTTGCGGCCGTCGCCGACGTCGTAAAGGTCGATCATCTCGCGAATGTCGGCGAGGCTGAATCCCGTGCGCTTCGCGCGCAGGATCCACGCGAGCCGCGCGCGATCGCGCTTCGAATAGATGCGCGACAGCCCCTTGCGCGACGGGCTGATGAGCCCCTCGTCCTCATAGAAACGCAGCGCACGCGCCGTGACCCCGAACTCGGTCGACAAGTCGGTAATGCTGAATTGCTCGCGCCCCAGATGATCGGGCGTGTCGATATGGGCGTGGCCGTAGGGTTCGGTCATGCCGCTGAAACTAGTTTCCGTTGACGTGAACGTCAATAGCGCCGGATCGAGCGATTTCGGGGCAGGTCAGCCCGCGCAGGGACGCACTATATTGCCGCCTTGATCGGTAATCCGCAAGCCCTCCGCATCATCGGCCGACCAGCTCGCGCGCGGCAGTCGCAAACCCGAAAGCGAGGCGCCGTTGGGACAGAGGCGCGCGCATTGCGGCGGCAGACGTCCCGGCAGGCGCAATTCATCCTCTTCCTCGTGCACCAGAGCCTCGCAGCCCTCCGCACCCGCAAAGCGCATCCGCCAGCTGTCGCCCTCGCGCACCATCGTTCCGGTCGCGAGGCAGGACAGCGTCGTTCCGAAGGAAGCGGTGATCGCGAAGCGCCATTTCCCGGCCCCGTCGGGAACGACGCACATCGCGTCGCGGCCAAGGTCGTGCCGGCGCTCGAACACGCCGACCGGCGAGGCCGCGTCCGCGCGAACCACGCCGCGCTCGCGCGCCGCGACCTCGAGCGGATTGCCGGCGTCGACCTCTTTCGCGTCGGGCTCGGGCCGTTCGCATCCCGCAAGCAGCAGCGCCGCCAACGCCAAAAGCGCCTTAGCCCTGCGCATCGTCCGCCAGAAAGCTCAGACGGCCATCGGACTCGACGCGGCGATAGAAACAGGAACGCCGCCCGGTGTGGCACGCGGGGCCCGCGGGCTTGACGCGCAGCAGCAGCGCGTCCTGATCACAATCGACGCGCATCTCGACCAAGGTCAGCCCGTTGCCCGACGTTTCGCCCTTGCGCCACAGCGAAGTGCGCGAGCGCGACCAGAAATGCGCCTGCCCGGTTTCGCGCGTTTTCGCGATCGCCTCTTCGTTCATATGCGCGACCATCAGCAGGACGTGGCTGTCGGCGTCGGTGACGATCGCGGTCACCAGTCCCGCGGCATCGAAACGCGGAAGAAATCGGTCGGTCGTGTCGCGCTGATCATCCATGAAGTGCGCTCTAGAACAGGATCGAAGCCGCTGCCACCCCGCCTGTCGCGCCCCATGTGACAATATCGTGATTAGGGGGGCGACATTTGCGATTGCCCTCCCTATATGCGCCGCAGTCACTGCCCCCCTGCCCCTGGCCCCGACCCTGGAATGACATGCTGACGACCCATCCTTTCGACGACGACAAGCTCCGTGAGGAGTGCGGCGTATTTGGTATACATGGCGCCGACAGCGCCGCCGCGGTTGTCGCGCTGGGGCTTCACGCCCTGCAGCACCGCGGACAGGAAGCCGCGGGCATCACCGCCTTTGACGGCAAGGATTTCCACACCCATCGCGCGATGGGCCATGTCGCGGGCAATTTCGACCGCGACGACATTATGCGCCAGCTCGCCGGCAATTCGGCCGCCGGCCATGTCCGCTATTCGACGACGGGCGAGACTGCGCTGCGCAACGTCCAGCCGCTGTTCGCCGACCTGTCGACGGGCGGCTTCGCAGTGGCGCACAACGGCAATATCTCCAACGCGGCGGCGCTGAAGAAAGTGCTCGTCCGCCGCGGGTCGATCTTTCAGTCGACCAGCGATACCGAGGTGATCATCCATCTCGTCGCGACGTCCAACTACCGTTCGCTGCTCGACCGGTTCATCGACGCGCTGAAGCAGGTTGAGGGCGCCTATTCGCTGATCTGCCTGACCGCCGAAGGCATGATCGGCTGCCGCGATCCGCTCGGCATCCGCCCGCTCGTCATAGGCAAGCTCGGCGATGCGCATATCCTCGCGTCCGAAACGGTGGCGCTCGACGTCGTCGGCGCCGAATTCGTGCGTTCGGTCGAGCCGGGCGAACTCGTCATCGTTCGCGACGGCCAGCTCACCTCGCACCGCCCTTTCGCCGAGCAGTCGGCGCGGCCGTGCATCTTCGAATATGTCTATTTCTCGCGCCCCGATTCGATCGTCGACGGGACGAGCGTCTATTCGGTGCGCAAGGCGATCGGCGCCGAACTCGCGCGCGAAAATCCGGTCGATGCCGATCTTGTCATCCCCGTCCCCGATTCGGGCACGCCCGCGGCGATCGGCTATGCGCAGGAATCGGGCATCCCGTTCGAACTCGGCATTATTCGTTCGCACTATGTCGGGCGCACCTTCATCCAGCCGGGCGACAAGGTCCGCCATCTTGGGGTCAAACTGAAGCACAACGCCAATCGCGCGCTGATCGCGGGCAAGCGCATCGTGCTCATCGACGATTCGATCGTGCGCGGCACGACAAGCCTCAAGATCGTGCAGATGATGCGCGATGCCGGCGCCGCCGAGGTGCATATGCGCATCGCGAGCCCGCCGACCCAGCATAGCTGCTTTTACGGCGTCGACACGCCTGAACGGGCTAAATTGCTCGCGGCGCAGATGACGGTCGGCCAGATGGCGAATTTCATCAACGCCGACAGCCTTTCCTTCCTGACGATCGACGGCCTCTATCGCGCGCTGGGCGAAGCCGACCGCAAGCATGACGCCCCGCAATATTGCGATGCCTGCTTCACCGGCGACTATCCGACCACGCTGACCGATTTCGACGAGCATGGACTGGAAGATCAATTTTCCTTGCTTGCCGAACGGGTTGTCTGACACAATGACTGTGACGTCTAAAGAACTGGCGGGCCAGGTTGCGCTCGTAACCGGGGCGAGTCGCGGTATCGGCGAAGCGATCGCCGAATCGCTTGCCGCACGCGGCGCGCATGTCGTGATCACCGCGCGCACGGCGGGCGGGCTCGAGGAACTCGAGGACCGCATCCACGAAGCCGGCGGCAGCGCGACGATCGCGCCGCTCGACCTCACCGACGGCGACAGCATCGCCCGGCTCGCGAGCGCGATCGCCGAACGCTGGCAGCAGCTCGACATGCTCGTTCTCAACGCCGCGATGCTCGGTACGCTGACCCCCGTTGCCGCGATCGACGGCAAGGAATTCAACAAGCTGCTGACGCTGAACCTGATCGCGCAGCAGGCGCTGATCGCGAATTTCGACCCGCTGCTTCGCCGCGCGTCGAACGGCCGGCTAGTCGCACTGTCGAGCGGCGTCGCGCGCGAACCGCGCGCCTATTGGGGCGCCTATGCTGCTTCGAAGGCGGCGTTCGAGACGCTCGTCACTTGCTATGGCGCCGAAATGCGCAATATCTCGACCGTACGGACCGCGATCCTCGACCCCGGCGGCACGCGCACCCAGATGCGCGCGCGCGCCTATCCGGGTGAGGATCCGCAGAGCATCAAGGATCCCGCCGCGGTCGGCGAATATGTCGCGCGGCTGATGGTCGAGGGCTTCGACAGCACCGCTTTCCACGCTCTGCCCAAGGTCATGGAAAAAGCTTGAAGCCATCTTCGTTTTCCTGCGCTAAGACACTCGCATAAGAGGGTTTGTGAGGGCGCGGGAACAATGACCAAGACACTTTTGCGATCGGCGATCGCCGCGATCATCGGCATCGTCGTCGCTTTCGGGCTGATCTGGCTGGCGCAATATGCCGGCAGCGAAATTTCGCCCGATGTTTACGACCCCAATAGCGGCGAAATCCTGATTCCCGTTGGATCGACGATCGCACTGATCGTCGGCTGGTTCATCGGAACCTTCGCCGGCGGCTGGCTCGCGATGCGCGTGTCGGCGGGCACCGGTCCGGGCTGGATCGTCGCCGGCGCGGTCATCGGCGCCGCGCTCTACCGCGCGGTAACCCTCGCCGACAGCTGGTGGATCATGATACTTGGCGTCGCCATTCCGCTGTTGGCGGTTTGGCTGGCGCAGCGTGCGGCGAGCATCGTTGCCGAATAGCTCGTCGCCCCCGCGAAGGCGGGGGCCGCAAGCAACTTTACGCCGTGTCGATAGCGGCCCCCGCCTTCGCAGGGGCGACGGTGGTTTGGCCTATTCGGCGCCCCTATCCACCGCCATCTGCACGCTTTTGTAGAAGGCTTCACGCGCGGCGCCGACGCCTTCGGGGTCGGTCGCGGTGGGCCAGTTGCCGTTGGACGCGATCACCAGCCCCCGCTTCGGATCGATGAAGATGCCCTGCCCGAAGATGCCCTGCGCGGCGAAGCTGCCGTCGTCATTTGTCCACCATTGATAGCCATAGCCGCGGCCCGGAACGTCGATCCCCGCCTGTTTCGTCGTTGCCGACGCGATCCAGTCGTCGGGCAACACTTTCTGACCGCCCGCAACCCCGCCGTTCAGGATAAACTGGCCGAAGCGCGCATAATCCTTGAGGCTCGCCGACATGCAGCAGCCGCTGATCTCATGCCCGGTCGCGCCGAGCATCCACACCGCGTCCTGCTCCATACCGAACGGCTTCCAGATTTTTTCGGACAGATATTGCGACAGCGTCTTGCCCGTCGCGCTCGACACGAGCACGCCGATCAGATTGGTCTCGCCGGTCTTGTAAACCCACTTCGACCCCGCGGGCGCTTCGCGCGGCAAGGTCTTCATATAGCTGACCGTTATGTCCTCGCCCGCGACCGGCTTTTGCATGTTGAACAAAGCGACGTCGGACTTGGGATCGGTATAATCCTCGTTCCATTTGACGCCCGACGTCATCGTCAGCAGCTGCTTCACCGAGACATCGTCATAGGCCGACCCTTTGAGCCCCGGGATATAGGCGGTGACCTTGTCATCGAGGCTCTTGATATAGCCGTCCTTGACCGCCGCGCCGACAAGCGTCGAAGTGAAGCTCTTGGCGACCGAGAAGCTCGTCCAGCGCCCCGCCGCACCATAACCGAGCGCATATTTTTCGAGCCGGACCTTGCCGTCCTGCACGATGATCAGCCCCGCGTTGCGTTGCTTGGCCATATAGGCATCGACATCGGCGCCAAGGTCGAGCGGCTTGCCCTGCGGCAGCGGATAGACGGCGTCGCCCGCCTTCACCGTATTGACGACGACCTTGGGAACCGTCTCCATCGTGCGGAAGGCGGCGTCGCGTTGGTCCTGGGTCCAGAACAGCACATTCAGATCCTTTGGCAGTTGATCGGTGGTTTGCATGGTTGCGGGCGCGCTGCACCCTGCCGCCGCGGTGCCCAGCAGCACCGCCGCCAAAAAACTTCGCATGTCGTTTCCTCCCCCTGTTTTCAGGCTGTTTTTTCGAGCGTGACTTGCGCGACATCGATTCCGCCGCCGCGAAAGCCGCCCTCGCAATATTGCAGATAATAGCGCCAGAGCCGGATGAAACGCTCGTCGAACCCCGCCGGGAGCTGATCGGCGGCTACCGCCGCGTCGAAGCGTTCGCGCCACTGGCGCAGCGTCTCGGCATAATCGCCACCGAAGCGGCGCACGTCGCGCCATGCAAGCCCCCTCGCCTCGGCAAGCGCGCGAAAGCGGCTTTCCGAAATCAGGCAGCCCCCAGGGAAGATATAGGCCTGGATGAAATCGCTGCTCGCCGCATAGCGTTCGAACAGCGCATCGTTGATCAAGATATACTGGATCGCCGCCTTGCCCCCCGGGCGCAGCAACCGTGCGATCGCGTCGAGATAGGCAGGCCAATAGGCCTCGCCGACCGCTTCGACCATCTCGACGCTGGCGATCGCATCATAAGGGCCCTGCGCGTCGCGATAGTCGCACAGCTCGATCCGCGAACGTCCCGACAGATCGACCGCGTGAAGCCGCGCGTCGGCGATTTCGGCCTGCGCCGCCGACAGCGTTATGCCGGTATAAAGCACATCGTGCCGTTCGACCGCGCGTTCGGCGAGCGCGCCCCAACCGCAGCCGATTTCGAGCAACCGGCTCCCCGAACGCAGGTCGAGCCGATCGAGGATGGCATCGACCTTCGCCGTCTGCGCATCCTCGAGCGACTGACGCGGATCGGCGAACAACGCACTCGAATAATTCATGGCTTGATCGAGCCATAAGCGATAGAAATCATTGCCCAAATCATAATGAGCATGAATGTTTCGCTTGGCTCCGCGGCGGTCGTTGCGGTTCAGCGAATGGATTGCGCGGTTCAGCCAGCGCCATGGCCCCCGCGCTCGCCCTGCCTTGCCCAAGGCCTCGCCATTGCGCATGAACAGATCGAACAGCGGCACCGGATCGGGTGACGACCATTCGCGCGCTTCCCACGCGCGATACCAGCCGACCGACCCCGACAGTGCGAGGCGCGCGAGCGCCGCCCAGTTATGAAGGTGGACCACCGCCACCGGTCCCTTGCCGCGCCCGCCGAGCAGCCGCACGCTGCCATCGGGCAAATGCCCCTCGATCGTGCCCTGCGCCAGTCCCGCGTCGATCCGGTCGAGCATGTTATGGAAAAGGCGCGCGGGCGCCAGCGCGATCAGCCGTGCCATGCCGCCGCCCGCGCGATAGGCGCGGTCGGCGCGAAGCAGTTCCTTACCGCGGCGCGGGCTGACATGCGTGTTCATTGCCACCTTCCTGCCCCAAACGCATCGCGCTGACAATCAGTTGAAACGCGCGCCGCCATGACGTCACGCACCCGCGCTCATTCGCGATGGCTGGCGGTGTCGGGCGCGGTCAGCCGCACCTGAAAACGTTCCTGAGCGAGCGGGTGCATGAAACGCTGATCGCGCAGCAGGATCGCATCGCCATCGCGCTCCGCCACGGGCATCCGCGACCAGAACAGGAAAGCGCGCGCCGCGGGATCGGCTTTCGCCCAGCTTTCGATCCGCGGATCGTCCATGCCCGTTGGACGACCGGTCAAGTCGACGTTGCCACCCACGCCGGGAACGAAGCTCGCGGTGCCGTAGCGGTCTGCGGTCCGCCAGAAGATGTCACGTTTCCAGAATGCCAGCGGCGGCGGACTCGCGACGACGAGCGCGTCTTTCCGCCCGCCCGCTTCAAGAGCAACCGATGCCATGCGCTCGGCGGCGCCGGTGATCAGCCCATTGGCGAGGATATAGCCGCACGCGCCCGTAAAGCCGATCCACGCCGGCTGCGGCCAATTTGCCGCCGCGCGCCGCTCACGGCGCAGCGACAGCCAGACCGAAATGCCGAGCGCGATCCATATCCACAGGTCGATGATGAAGATGCTGTCGCCATAGAACCAGCGATGGCTGAAGGGTTCGAGCAGGCGGATCCCGTAATTGTTGAGCCAGTCGAGCGCCGGATGGCTGAGGCAGCCGATATAGGCGAGTACAAGCAGCCAGCCCTTGTGAACCGGCAACCGGCCCGCAGGCCGCTTGCCGCGCCGCGCCTGCCAGCGGTCGAAAGCGAGCATCACCCCCCAAAGCACGATCGGCAGCAGGATGAGCGCGATCGGCCCATGCGAAATCCCGCGCCGCATCGACAGCGATTCGATCCCGTAAATCGCGCAGCCGGCGTCGATATCGGGCAGGTTCGCCGCGATGATCAGCGTCGGCATCGCCAGGCCGGTCTTCTTCTTGAGCCCCATCTGCCCAAGCAGCGCGCCAACGAGGCTGTGCGTCAGATTATCCATGGCGGCGGAAGATCAGAGTTCGGGGCCGCTTTCCGTCACCGTCCAGGTCTGTCCCTTCTTGAGCAAGCCTTGGAGATCAGCCTTTTTGCCCTCGGCCGCCGCCTTGTTCTGGCGCACGACGTCCGCCTCGAAAGTCGGGCGCGGGTCGTCGTAGAGGACGCCCAAGGCCATCGGGAACTCGCCGAAACGCATCTCGACGAGCATATGCGCCACGCTGCGGTTGGTGACGTCATGGACGATCACCCCTGCCGCTTCCCAATCGCCATCGACGACATCGACGGTCTTGAGGTGCAGGGCCTCGGCGTCGAGCGCGATGCCTCTGGTGCCCTTGGCATAGAGCATCGGTTCACCCTGCTTGAGCCAGAGCTGGCGATCCTCGGCGCCCTTCGGCGCAGCGAAATCCTCGAACACGTCTTTGTTATAGACGATACAGTTCTGAAAAATTTCGATAAATGCCGCGCCCTTGTGGGCATGTGCGGCTTTCAGCACGTTCGGCAGTTCCTTCGACACGTCGAACCCGCGCGCGACGAAGCGCGCGCCCGCACCGAGCGCGAAGGCCGCAGGTTGCGCGGGACGGTCGACCGAGCCGTAGGGCGTTGACGGGCTCGTCGTCCCGACACGGCTGGTCGGCGAATATTGCCCCTTGGTCAGACCGTAGATCTCGTTGTTGAAGAGCATGATCTGGCAATCGAGATTGCGGCGGATCAGGTGCATTGTGTGGTTGCCGCCGATCGACAGCCCATCGCCGTCGCCCGTGACGATCCAGATGTCGAGATCCGGATTGGCAAGCTTCAGCCCCGTCGCGAACGCCGGGGCACGGCCGTGGATCGTATGGAAGCCATAGGTCTCCATATAATAGGGAAAGCGCGACGAGCAGCCGATGCCGCTGACGAACACGGTATTTTCGGGCGCGGTGCCGATTTCGGGCATCGTGCGCTGCACCGCCTTCAGGATCGCATAGTCGCCGCAGCCCGGGCACCAGCGGACTTCCTGATCAGTTTCCCAATCTTTCAGCGTCGTCGTCCGCGCGATGGTCGTCATCTCGTTCATTGCATATCCTCTCGGGGCAACAACGCTTCCGCGTCAGCCCAGCGCCTCCTCGATGGCGGCTTCGATTTCGGCGATGGTGAAGGGCTGACCCGACACCTTGTTCACCGGCTTCGCATCGACCAGATATTGATCGCGCAGCACCGTCTTCAATTGCCCCGTGTTCATCTCGGGCACGATCACCCTGTCATAGCTTTTCAAAAGCGCGCCGAGATTCGCGGGCAGCGGCCAGATATGGCGGATATGGACGTGGCTGACGTCCTCGCCCTCGGCGCGCTTGCGGCGCACCGCCTGATGGATCGGGCCAAAGGTCGATCCCCAGCCGACGACCGCGAGCTTGCCGCCCTCGGCACCGAGTTCGACGACCTGATCGGGCACCTTGATGCCGTCGATCTTGTCCTTGCGGATATCGGTCATCGCCTGGTGATTGCCCGGCGCGTAATTGATGTGGCCGGTATCGAGTTCCTTCTCGATCCCTCCGATGCGGTGGAGCAGCCCCGGCGTGCCGGGCTTGACCCACGGGCGCTTGAGCTTTTCGTCGCGGCCGTATGGCTTGAAGCCGCCCTCGGGCACTTCGGTCAGGAACTCGACCGGAAACGCCTCATAGGTCGTGAGGTCGGGCACCGCCCACGGCTCGGCGGCATTGGCGATATAGCCATCGGTGAGCAGCATCACCGGCGTCATATATTGCACCGCGATGCGCACCGCCTCGATCGCGCATTCAAACGCGTCGCCGGGCGAGCGCGCGGCGACGACGGGCATCGGCGCGTCGCCATTGCGGCCATAGACCGCCTGATAGAGATCGGACTGCTCGGTCTTGGTCGGGAGGCCGGTCGAAGGCCCGCCGCGCTGCGAATTGACGATGACGAGCGGCAGCTCGGTCATAATCGCGAGCCCCATCGCCTCGCCCTTGAGCGCGATACCGGGGCCCGACGAGCTGGTAACGCCGAGCGAGCCGCCGTAGCTCGCGCCGATCGCCGAACAGATCGCCGCGATCTCGTCCTCGGCCTGAAAGGTCGTGACGTCATATTCCTTGAGCCGCGACAGGTGATGGAGGATCGCCGACGCCGGCGTGATCGGATAGCCGCCGAAAAACATCGGCAGCTTCGCAAGCTGCGCCCCCGCGACGAGCCCGAGCGCAATGCCTTCCGCCCCGGTCAGCGTGCGATAGAGGCCCGGCGCCGCCGGCGCCGGATCGACATGATGCTGCTTGAGCGGACCTGCAAGTTCGGCGGTCTCGCCATAGGCGTGCCCCGCGTTGAGCGCCGCGACGTTCGCCGCCGCGAGATCGGGCGCCTTCGCGAATTTCGCATTGAGCCAGTCGATCAGCGGCTGACGATCGCGGTCGAACATCCAGAGCGCGAGCCCCAGCGTCCACATATTCTTGCAGCGCAGCGCCTCCTTGTTGCCGAGGCCGAAGGGCTTCACCGCGTCCATCGTCAGCTGGCTGATGTTGAGCTTCAGAAGCTGCCATTTGGCGAGGCTGCCGTCGTCGAGCGGGTTCGCCTCATATTTCGCCTTGGCGAGATTGCGGTCGTTGAACTCGCCCTCGTCGGCGATGATCAGGCCGCCCTGCTTCAATTGCGGGACATTGGTCTTGAGCGCCGCGGGGTTCATCGCGACCAGCACGTCGGGCGCGTCGCCCGCGGTGTCGATCGCCGAAGACCCGAAATTGATCTGAAAGGCCGAGACGCCGAACAAGGTGCCCTGCGGCGCGCGGATCTCTGCGGGAAAATCGGGGAAAGTCGCGAAGTCGTTGCCCGCGAGCGCCGACGACAGCGTGAATTGCCCGCCGGTCAGCTGCATCCCGTCGCCGCTGTCGCCGGCGAAGCGAACCACCACTGCATCCGAAAGGGGGGACTGCCGCTCGCCGTCGGCCCGGTCCTCTACCGCTGTCGCCATTTTTTCCTCTGCCTCAAATCTTGCGAACCTGTGACATGGGCGTAGGCCTCTGCGCCTCAAGCCGCAATTGAGAAAAAATTGTGCGCCAGAAAGGGTGAAGCACAGGTGAGTTTCGTTTCGGGATTGAATTTACCCCGCCGATACCGAATAGCATGGCCAAAATATCGATCAGGGAGAGACGCGAATGACCGACGGCACTATCCAGCAGGCGCGTCCCGACGTGGCGGCTTTCCTTGCATTCCTGAACGCGCAGGAAGGGCCGAAGATGGAGGAGTTGCCACCAGCGGGCGCGCGCGAGATGTTCCGGGTGATGGGTCAACTCGCCGACGTTCCGCGCGGCGACATCGCGAAGGTCGAAGATCGCACGATTCCGGGACCCGCCGGCGACATTCCGATCCGCATCTATGACAGCCACCCGGGCCGCGAGACGGGGCCGGTGATGGTCTTCTATCATGGCGGCGGCTGGGTGATCGGCGATCTCGACACCCACGACCCCTATTGCGCCGAAGCCGCGCGGCAACTCGACATGCCGGTGATCGCGGTCGATTATCGGCTCGCCCCCGAACACCCCTTCCCCGCCGCGCCGGAGGATTGCGACGCCGCGACGCGCTGGATCGCCGACAATATCCCCTGCACGGGGCTGGTGCTGTCGGGCGAAAGCGCCGGCGGCAACCTCACCATCGCCACCGCGCTGACGCTCCGCGACAAGCCGGCTTCGAAGCCGGTGATCGCGATTCATCCCATCTATCCCGCCGTCACGACGCACGACGACTGGCAAAGCTATCGCGATTTCGGCGAGGGCCATTTGCTGACGCAGGGCAGCATGACCTGGTTCGGCAATCATTATGCCGCCGACCCCGCCGACTATCGCGCCTCGCCGCTCGATTTCCCGGCCGAAGGCTTGCCGTCGACCTTGCTGATCACCGCGGGGCTCGACCCCTTGCGCGATCAAGGCCGCGCCTATGCCGCGAAGCTGATCGAAGCGGGCGTGCCGACGACCTATCGCGAGGCGAAGGGCAATATTCACGGCTATATCAATCTGTCGCAGGCCATCCCGAGCGCGCGCGAAGATATTCGCGGTGCATTGACGGTATTGAAGGCAATCGTCGCCGAAGCTAACGGGGCGCCATGATCGACCATAGCAAACTCCCCTATCGCCCCTGCGCGGGCGTCATGCTCGCCAACCGCGACGGCCGCGTCTTCGTCGGCCAGCGGCTCGATACCTCGAGCGAGGCGTGGCAGATGCCGCAGGGCGGAATCGACGATGGCGAAGATGCCGAAACGGCGGCAATCCGCGAACTCGGCGAGGAAACCGGCGTCCATGGCGGGCTGGTCGAAATCATCGCGCGCAGCCGCGAGGAATATTTCTACGACCTGCCCGACCATCTGATCGGCAAGATGTGGGGCGGCAAATATCGCGGCCAGCGCCAGCACTGGTTCCTGATGCGCTTCATGGGCGAGGACGGCGACGTCAACATCCATACCGATCATCAGGAATTCCGCGCGTGGAAATGGGCCGAACTGGATGAGATCGAGAAATTGATCGTCCCGTTCAAGCGCGCGCTCTACCGCGGGTTGGTCGAGGAATTCGGGCCGCTGGTTTGATCCCTGATCGCGATCGCGGTGCGAAAGACGTCGGCGAACATCTCCGCCGTCAGCCGCCCGGTGTTCGTGTTGTAGCGCGAACAATGATAGCCATCGACCAGATGCCGCCCATCGGGCAGCGCATGGACCGCGCCATGCCCGAACGGATGCGCGGCGAGGCGCTCGCCGGCCGCGCGTAACGCCGCATCATGCGCGATCCGCCCGAGCGCGATGATCACCCGCACCTTCGGCAGGGCCGCGAGCTGCGTCTCGAAAAATGGCCGACAATTCGCGATCTCCGCAGGATTCGGCTTGTTCTGCGGCGGCAGGCATTTGACGCTGTTGACGATGATCGCGCCATTGAGCGCCAATCCGTCGTCGGTCCGCGCATCATATCGCCCCCGACTCAGCTCGAATTCGGCGAGCGTCGCGAACAGCAGGTCGCCGGCATAATCCCCGGTGAACGGCCTCCCGGTCCGGTTGGCGCCATGCTTGCCGGGCGCCAACCCCGCGAACGCCAGCCAGGCTTCGGGGTCGCCGAAGGCGTGCACGGGCGCATTCCACCAATCGGGATATTCCGCCTGACATTCACGCCGCAGCGCGACGAGCCGCGGGCAGCGCGGGCAATCGCGCGGCGGCTCGGTTCCGGGTAACGGGCTACCAATTTCCATGCGTCTGCGATAGGCGCGGGGGCATGAGCAACGCAACGCCGCTCCCGCTCTATGCCATCGGCCTCGGGTCGAACCGCCGCCACGCACGTTACGGCGACCCCCGAGCCGTGCTGCTCGCCGCGCTCGCCGCGCTTGAAAGCGACGACATCGAAGCGGTCGACGCGAGCCCGATCATCGCCAGCGATCCGCTCGGCCCGTCGCGCCGGCGCTATGCCAATGCCGTGGCGCTCGTCGCTTCGCCGCTCAGCCCGCCCGAAATGCTCGCGCGCCTGCAAGAAATTGAGGCGCGCTTCGGCCGCCGCACCGGCCAACGCTGGAGCACTCGAACGCTCGATCTCGATATCCTGCTCTGGTCGGGCGGCGCCTGGTCCGACGCAGCCCTCACGATCCCCCACCCCGCCATCGAACAGCGCGCCTTCGTGCTAGGACCGCTGCGCGCGATCGTCCCCCAATGGCAGCACCCGCTGACCGGGCGCAGCATCCGCCAACTCGCCGCGCGCCTGACGCGCCCGAAGCCGGTTGACCGGGGCGCCTCCGCACACTAGGGCGACGGCTCACTTCGCGCGCCGCGACATCCGGCGCCGGATGGGCCCTTAGCTCAGTCGGTAGAGCAACTGACTTTTAATCAGTAGGTCGCTGGTTCGAACCCAGCAGGGCTCACCAAATCGCGTGATTTTCGGCGTCGTGAGACGCTACCAGCGCAGGAAGCGCGGCAGGATCAATCGCCCGGCAATCGCTGAAAGCAGGACCGCGGCGCCGTGCCAGAGCGCGATGTGCACGACGTCATCGCTCGCGCAATGCAGCGCGACGATCGTCGCACCGGCGGCACCCGCGGCGATACCGATGACCCAGCCCGCGCGCGTCGGCGACGTCGGCGCGCCCGCCCTTAGCCAGAAGAACAGCGCCGCGCCGACGCCGAGCCCCGCCGCTACGCCTTGCACGAGGCAGCGAAAGCCGAAGCCGTGGCGCGCGGCTTCCATCGCGGCATGGCCGTCGGTGATGCACGCCGCCACCGCCGCGAGCGGCAGCGAGAGCGAGGCGCCGACCGCCCAGCGCCAGCCACCATAGTCGCGCCCGACGCCCGGCAGGCCCATGCGCAGCGCGCTCCATGTCGCCGCGAGGCCGGTGGCGGCGGTCAGCCAGAAAGCGAGCATCGAAAGCGGCGGCATTCCGCGCACCGCCAGATCCTGACGTAGCCCGAAGATCAACAGCAACGCCGCGGCGCCCGCCATCCATCCGGCCGCGACCCATGCGGATCCGCGCGCGACGCGGCGCG
Organism: Sphingopyxis italica; assembly: GCF_011926545.1. Lineage (GTDB taxonomy): Bacteria > Pseudomonadota > Alphaproteobacteria > Sphingomonadales > Sphingomonadaceae > Sphingopyxis > Sphingopyxis italica. The sequence goes on from NZ_JAATIT010000002.1 coordinate 550,086, forward strand.
GGCGAACGGGCGTCAGATCCCCCGCCAGCTCGTCGATCAAATTGTCGATCGATGCGTCCTTCATCTCATTCGCTTTCAATCAGTTCTGCGAGCTTCTTGAGCCCCCGATGGATATTCACTTTGACGAGCGACTCGCTCTGCCCGCAGATCTGCGATGCTTCGGCGATCGACGCGCCTTCGATCTTGACCAGCGTGATCGCCTGCGCCTGCTTTGGCGGCAGGAGCGTGAGCAGATGATCGATGCTGAGCCGTGCATGGACCGCCTCGTCCTCGGCGCCGACCGCCGCGTCATTATCGCCCAGTTCGGCTTCGTCGCGCTGGCGGCGCAGCATGTCGATCCAGCGATAGCGCGCGATCGCGGCGAGCCAGGGCAAGAACGCACGCCCGCTGTCCCAGGTCGCGAGCTTGCGGTGCATCGAAACGAGCGTTTCCTGCACGAGATCGTCGATATGGTGCGGCGCGATCCGCCGCGCGAAATAGCGGGTGAGCCATTTGCGGCAATCGACGAGCAACGCGCGATAGGCGCTGCGATCCCCCCGCTGCGATGCGGCCATCAAGCGCGCCAGCGAAGGTTCGTCGATGCTCATTTCAAGCGCATCCTAGCAATCAGCGCGTCGAGCGAGAACAGCCCGCCGCCGCGCACGATCAGGATCGCCGCCATCGCCGCCCATAGCGAGTGGACGGGCCACCAGGCGTCGGGAAAGACAAAGATCTGAATGACAAGCGTCATCACGAGCAGCGCGCCCGCCGAAAGGCGCGTCGCGAGACCGAATAGCAGCAGCGCGGGGAACAAATGTTCGGAAAAGGTCGTCAGCGGCACTGCGATCGCCGGATCGAGCGGCAGGCCCGAAAATTCGCTGCGGAACAGATCATATTGCGACGGGTCGATCCGGAGGAAGCTGCCCTCGACCACCTTTGTCTGTCCGGAGCGCCAGAATACGCCCGCGAGCGCGATGCGCAGCAGGAACAGCGCAGCGCCTTCGACAAGCCGCGACCCCGCGACGGCTACGCCGTTGTCATAAAATCGCGTAATCGCATTCATCGCTCAAACCCTTTCGAAAGCCCCGGTCTCGATCAGCGCCGCGATGGCGCCGCCGCCGTCCGGATGCTGTTCGGCGAGATGCGCGATCAGGTTACCCACTGGCGCGATTTCTTCCGCCATGCCGAGCGCCGCCGCGGTGGCAGGCTCGATCGCGAACAGGCGGACATCGGTATCGGGGCGCGTGACGAGCAGCGCCTGCGTATCGGCCGCGAACGCGGGATCGACGAGCGGCGCGGCATCGCTGGCGAGCGCTACGACGCGCACCGCCGGGTGCCGACGGACCGGCAGGCCGAGCAGTTCGGTTTCGTCCAGACCGATCAGATCGGCGAGCGCCAGCGCGCGCGCATCGGCGGCGTGATAGCTTTCGAGCCACGCCCATTCCACGCGTGCAAGGTCGGCGGCGCGCGGATCGGCGAGCCAGCCCGCAAAGCCCGCGCCGATATCGTTCAACGACCGGCGCTCGGCCCCGCCTTCCTCGACAAATCGGCGAGACAGCCGATTGAATGCTTCCGTGCCCAGATAATCGCGCGTGCGCGGGAACGTCTCTTCGAGGGCGACGAGGCGCGCATGCGATATGGTGTTGGCGTGGACGCGAAGCCCGCGCAGCACGGCGGCGTCGCTGCCTTTGAAAAGACCGGGTGGCAGATGGCCGGGGCCGCGCAGCAATGTTGCGGCGAGCGCCGCCTGTTGCCCTTCAAGCATGGGCCGGCGCCCGCAGCAGCGCGTCGGCCTTGGCCGCCTCGGCGATCAAGGTCGCATAATCGGGAACGTCGCTATCCCATTCGATCAGCACGGGTTTCGGCCCCGAACGGTCGAGAAATCGCGCCAGCGAGTCCCAGCAACTCGCGCGCACCGGGGATCCGTGGTCGTCGACCGCGATCGCCCCGCCCATATCGTCGTCCTTGACCGCATGGCCCGCGACGTGAATTTCGCCGACATGGCGCGGGTCGAAAGCGTCGAGCCAAGCCGCAGGATCGAGCCCGAGATTGAAGGCCGAAACCTCGACATTGTTGATGTCGAGCAGCAGGCCGCAGCCGCTACGTCGGCAAAGCTCGTGCAGGAAATCGACCTCGCCCCAATCGTCGCCCGCATAGGCGAGATAGCGCGAGGGGTTTTCAATCAGGATCGGCCGAAGCAACCGGTCCTGCACGCGGCCAACTTCGGCCGTAAAATGATCGAGCGCCGCATGACTATAGGGGATCGGCAGGAGGTCGGGGAATCGGTCGCCGCGTCCGTTGCTCCAGCTCAGATGATCCGAGACCATCGCAGGCGCATAGCGACGGCAAAGCGTGGCGAGCGCGTCGAGTTCGCCCTCGTCAACACCCGACGCCGATCCCAGCGACAGCCCGACCGAGTGAAAGCTCAGCGGCAATCGCTCGGCGATCGCGGTTAGCCAGCGGTGCGGCGGCCCGCCCGCGCCGAAATAATTCTGGGGGTGGACTTCGGCCCAGGCGGGCGCCGTCCCCTGCCCCGCCGCCAGCACATCGGCATAGTGCTGGGGCTTGAGCCCGATACCGGCGCGTGCGGGCAGCGGCGAAGACAGGGAAGCGGTCACGCGCGGTCAGCCCTTCTTGGCGACCGGCTTGGCATTGCCTTTGTGCGCGGTCAGCGTACCGCCCATCTTGACGCAGCTACCGGCGGCAACATGCTTCCAGGCATTGCCCTGATAATCAACGGTCGAGGTGCCCGCGCAGCTCGTACCCGGCCCGGCGGCGCAGTCATTCTTGCCCTTGAGCGAAACGCCGTAGCATTTTTCCTTGGCGCCCTCGGCGGCGACGGCGGCGCCGCCGATCGCGGTGCCCGCGGCCATGGCAAGAACAGCCGAAGCGGCGAGCGACAGTTTGAGTGCGTTGGTCATGGATATTCTCCCTTTGAGAAAATGGACGATGCGGAGGATGGCATCGTCATGGGTTCGCGGGGGAAGGTGCGAAAGTTACGCCGAGGCGGGAGACAATGATTTGGCAGGATGAAGCCGATAGAATAGGCCCTGCGTCGAACGAAGGCTCACGAATGGAGACAGGCGAGGCATGAATATTCTGCTGACGGGCGGCGCCGGCTATATCGGCAGCCATGTCGCGGCGCCGCTGGTGTCGGCCGGGCACCGCGTCATCTGCTTCGACAATCTGTCGAACAGCGATCCAGCCGTGATGGAGCGGCTCGAGGCGATCACCGGGCGTGCTGTTCCGCTCGTCACCGGCGACATCCGCGACGGCGATGCGCTGCGTCAGGCGATGCGGGATCATGCGATCGAGGCCGTGATTCACTTCGCGGGGCTGAAAGCCGTGGGAGAATCGGTCGCCGAGCCCATGAAATATTACGACAATAATGTCCGCGGCACCCTGTCGCTGCTCGAAGCGATGGCCGATTGCGGGACCAAGACGCTCGTCTTCTCGTCGAGCGCGACCGTTTATGGCCAGCCGCAATATCTGCCGCTCGACGAGAGTCACCCGACGTCGGCGACCAATCCCTATGGCCGCACCAAGCTGATGATCGAGGAGATGCTCGCCGACGTCGCCGCCGCCGATCCCGAATGGCGCATCGCGATCCTGCGCTATTTCAACCCCGTGGGCGCGCACGACAGCGGGTTGATCGGCGAGAATCCGAACGGCATTCCGAACAATCTGATGCCTTTCGTCAGCCGCGTCGCCGCCGGGCGGCTCGGCGAACTGTCGGTGTTCGGCGACGATTATGACACGCCCGACGGCACCGGCGTGCGCGACTATATCCATGTCGTCGATCTCGCCGAGGGCCATGTGGCGGCACTTGAGGCGATCACGAAGAGCGAAGAACCGCTATCGATCTGGAACCTCGGCACCGGTCAGGGCTATTCGGTGCTCGACATGGTCCAGGCGTTCGAGCGCGTGAACGGCGTCCGGATCCCCTATCGCATCGCGCCGCGCCGCGACGGCGATGTCGCAAGCTGCTTCGCCAGCCCCGACCGCGCCGCGCACGAATTGGGCTGGAAAGCCGAGCGCGATCTCGATGCCATGTGCGCGTCGAGCTGGAACTTTGAACGCACGCTCGCAGGGCGTAATTCGGACTAGCCGAACAACCCCGCCGTCTGCGCGAGCACCCACAGGCCGAGCACGAGAAACAGGCCGGCGGCGACGAGGCGGACTTTCGCCAAATCGACGCGCTTCAGCAGTTCGTGTCCCAGAAAAATCGCCGGCACATTGGCGATCATCATGCCGAGCGTCGTGCCCGCGGTCACCAGAAGCACATCGTGATATTGTGCGCCCAGCGCGATCGTCGCCACCTGCGTCTTGTCGCCCATTTCGACCAGGAAAAAGGCGACGAGCGTCGTCAGGAACGCCCCGAAGCGCGGTTTCGGCGCCTCATCATCATCGAATTTGTCGGGGATCAGCGTCCACGCCGCCATGGCGATGAACGAAGCGCCGATCGCATAGCGAAAGATCGGGCTGTCGAGAAAGGCGGCGGCCGACGCGCCGAGCAGCGCCGCGAGCGCATGGTTGGCAAGCGTCGCGACCAAGATGCCGAATATGATCGGCAGCGGCCTTTTGAAACGCGTCGCAAGCAGGATTGCGAGCAGCTGCGTCTTGTCGCCGATTTCGGCGAGCGCGACGACCGCGGTCGAGGTGAACAGGGCTTCCATGACAACTCCGGGGCCGGGCGGCTTCGCGATTCCAATAGACATCAAACCCGCCGCCCGGCCCGGACGAAGGTCGATGCCATTGGTCTCGCCCAAGCGGTCTCCCGCTTCCACCGCACCACGACCTCTCGGCCGAGTATGTTGACACGGTGGCCCGTCCCGAAGGACGGCTGGCTACTCCCCAGATGACGCGGGCGGATTAGACGGCTTGGTCTCCGCTTGCAAGCCCTTCGACGCGGCCGCCTTCTCGGCTTCGGCGATGTCGGCATCCATCGCCTTGGCGCGCGCCTCGATTTCCTTCGCCGCCTTGTCGTAACGCGTATCGAAGTCGGGCTCGTCCTTGCAGGCGGCAAGGAGCAGCAGCGGCACGAGCAGGAAGGCCGCGCGCATCAATAATCCTTGCGATAGCGGATGCTGAGGTTCGATCCGCCCGAACCGCCCGCCTGACTGAGCAACGACAACGCCCGCGTCAGGCTGATCTCGAGCTGGGTCGCGGTATAGCCGCGCGCGTCGGTGATCACCTCCAGATAGATGTCCTTGGTAATATATTGCCCGGCGGCGAGCGCCGCGCCGCGCCCGACCGTGTCATCCGGCCCGAGCACGCGCAGCCGGTCGATACCCGTCGCCGACTGGAGCGCACCGAGCGGGCTCAGCCCGCCGCCGCCGCTGCTCAGCGTGTTGAGCGAAGCGGCGAGCTGCACCGCCTGCAACGGCGACAGCGTCGTGATCGAATCGCCGAACAGGATGCGCGAGACGATCTCGTCCTGCGGCAGGCCGGGGACGCTGGAGAAGGCGACCTGCGGATTGCTCGCGCGGCCGGTCACGCTGACGGTCACCGTCACCGTTTCGATCGTGTCGTCGGCGATCAGGCGGATCGCGGGATCGAACGCATCGCCGGTCGGGAAGGTCACCCGGCCCTCCTGAAGCTCGAACGAGCGGCCCGCGAAATCGAGCGTGCCGCGCACCAGCTCGATCTCACCGGTTACCCGCGGCGCCTGCGTCGTCCCGCGGAGCACGATGTCGGCGCGCCACTCGGATTCGAGCCCCATGCCCGAAACATAGATTTCATCGGGCGCCTTCAGCGCGATGTCGAGGCGGATGAGGTCGAACAGACTGCCGCCGACCGCGGCGAGCCCGTCACCGCTGATGCGCCGGCGCCCGGTGGGCGGCTTGCGCCGCACGCCGGTCAGCACCGGCACCTGCGCCGCGCCTTCGCGCACGATGCGATAGCGCGTTTCTGGAAGGCGCAAGCTGCCCGACAGCAGCGCGGCCTGCCCCGCGACCTTTTCGAGCGTCAAATTGCCGGTCGCGCGCGCGGCGATATTCTCGCTGCGCGCAAGCCGGGCGTTGTCGAGCGTCGCCGCGATGTTCATCGGATAACCGTCGGCCGAAGCGAGGCTGACGAAGCCCTTCGCCTGCACCGTGCCGTCGCCGGCCTTCGCGGTCAGCTGCTCGATCTCCAACCGGTTGCCCGTGAAGCGGCCGTTCACGACGATATTCGTCAGCTTGGTGCCGTAAGTCTGGTTCTCATAAGTCATGTCCTTGCCGCGCACCACGCCCTCCAGGCAGGGGTCGGCGACGCTGCAACTGAAATCGGCGGCGACCGCGATCGGCCCCGCGACATGCTGATCGGCCGGACCGAAGAAGGAATAGAGCGTGTCGGCGGGACCGTTGTAGCGGATGCCGCCGCCAAGCGGCGCGGCCATCAACCGCTCGGTCCAGCCACCCGCGCCGGGGCCGAGCGGGCGCAGCGACGCCTGAATCCGGCCGATGACGCTGCCGCGCTTGCGCATCACCGCGCGCGCCTCGCCGCCGTCGGCGAGCAGTTTGCCCGCGAAATTTACGTCGACCGGCTGGCTCACAGATGCCGCGGTGGTGCGCGTGAAGCCGGTGATCGTGAGCCGGGCATCGGCGCGCGGGAAGCTTTCGGAACTCGCCTGCTCGAAATCGAGACTGCCCGTCGCGCGGCCACCCAGCCCCATGTCGGGATAGACGGCGTTGAGGATCGCCATGTTAACGCGCTCGAGCCGGCTCTGGAGCATGATCCCGTCGCCGAAGCGCCCCGCGATGCGCGCGGTGCTGCCGCGGCCGAGATTGACCGTCGTCGGCAGCAATTCATATCCGTCATCCCCGGGAATGATCCGCGCGGGCGTGGTGGTGCGGAAATTGATGCCCGTCGCCCGCCCGCGCACCGACGCGCGCCAGAGTTCGGGCGTCAGGTCGGCATTCGCCGCAATACGGAAGGGCACGCCGCTCGTCCCCTCCACCAACGCCTGCGCCTTGCCGCTACCGTTGCGATAGTCGATCTTCACCCGCCCGACCGCGATGTCATAGTCGCGGATCTGCGTATCGGCGATCTGGATGTCGGCGACGATATGCGGCTGGTCGTAGAGGGTGACGTCGGCGTCGATGATCGCCGAACCGACCGCGAGTTGCGCCGGGCCAGGCAGCACGACATCGTTCGCGCGGATATTGATCGCCGCCGCCTGATATTGACCCGCGGCGCTCAACCGCACCAGCCCGCCCAGCCCCTGCCCCGACGCGTTGAGCTGGCCGGTGAACGGTCCCGCCTCGCTCTGCACGAGCCGCCCGTTGAAGCCTATTCCCGCAAGGTCGCCGCGTTCGACGTCGATCGTCAGCGGGCCCGCCGCCATCAGCAGCACGACGTCGGCCGACAGCGGCCCATAGTCGGTCTCGCCCGTCGCCGCGAGGCGATAGCCGTTCGGCGCGCCGTTGATCTTTGCCACGAGATTGGCGAGCCCGATGCCGAGCCCCGGCTTCTCGGCGGTCACGACCGCGCGCGGGTCGCTGATCGTCCCGGCAAGCTGGACGCCGATCGGGCCATAATCGGTCGAGTTCGCACGCGCGGTCAGCCGGATCTGGCCGTTCGGCGCATAGCTCCCCTGCCCCCCGGTCACACGCAGGCGCGGCGCCGACAGGCGGAGGCTGGAGAAGCGGATCATACCGTCGGTGCCGTAACGCACCGCGCTCGACGCGGTCGCATTGCCGCCGAGGAAATCGCGAACCCCCGAGTTGAACAATCGCGTCGAGCGCGCCCGGACATTGCCGACGATCTCGAAGCCGCCGCGCGGCGCGGTCTTGAGGTCGGCGTCGGTATCGATGTCGAAAATGCCGACGCTTTCGATCCGGTAATCGTTGATCCGTCCGTCGATCGCGCCGGTGTAGAAGCCCTTGTTCAGATCGGCGATGACGATCGCCTTGGCGTCGATGCGCGGCGAGCGCAGGCGCAAATTGTCGCTGAGGATGCGGCCGTCCGCATAGGCGAGATCGCCGTCGAGCCGGACCTGCACCAGCGTGCCGCCCGCAACGGTGTCGAGACCGCGAATCCGCGCCGCGCGCCCCGCGACGGGGATGACGATCTGGTCGGCATCGACGCGCGCCTTGCCCGCGAGGCTCAGCCCTTCGACGATAATGTCGTTGACAGCGAGGCTGTTCGCATTCGCCTGATAATCGACCGTCGGCAGCGCGAATTCGCCGTCGAGCGTCGCGGTGGCACGCAGGCCGCTCGCACGCACGGCCGGCGCGATCGCGCCCGGGCGCAGGATATTGGCCGCGAACTGCAATCCCTCGAACCGGTTGGCGCCAAGGTCGAGCCCGCCGCTGATCCCGAGCCGCGCCGCGTCGGACGAAAGCCGGCCGTCGATTGCCGCCTTGCGCTCCTGCAGCCGGGCGGTGAGGTCGATTGCGGTTTCGGTGCCAAGCAGTTCGGCCGCCGGACCGGTCAGCAGCCGCGATGCCTGTGCCGTTCCTTTGGCGGCAAAGGTGCCGTCGCGCGCCGTCAGCGCGACGCGCGCGAGCGGCGCGGCGCCCAGGCTTGCGGTCAGATTACCGTTCCACGCTTTCCAGTCGCCGCGCCCGGTGAGCTTGGCGGTCAGCGTCTCCTCGAAACCGCCCATTGCCGCCAGCACCCCGCCTTGAGGCGCCGCCACATCGAGCGCTACCGCGAAACGATTTGCCTCGGGCACCGCATCGAGGACCAGCTTCAGCGTATCGCCCTGCCCGCCGCCGCCCGCGATCGTCCGGGCGTCGGCGGTAACCTGCGCCCGCCGATCGGCGATCGCGACCTTGCCGCGGAGCGTCGCCACCTGCCGTTCGCCGGCTACCGCGGGCTCGAAGACGAAGCGGTCGACGCGGAGCAGTCCGACGTCGATATCGAGGTCGGGCAGCAGCGGCTCGCCCGTGTCGGGTACCGCTTTGAACGCCGGGACTTTCTCCATCACCAGCGTTTTCGCCGTCGCCGATTTGATGTCGACATGGTTTGCGAGATAGCGGATCGGGCGCCAGTCGACGCGAAGCTCGGGCGAGCGCAGGAAGACGCCCTTCGGATCGGACAGCGTGAAATCGCTAACGATCATCTCACCATAGAGCGAGCCGTCGAGCCGGCCGATGCCGATCTTCATCCCGTTTTCGAATTCATATTTCTCGATCTGGGTGACGACGAAGCGCCGTCCGGCATCGCTGTTGAGCCCGATGAGGAACAGCGCCAAGAGCAGGACGAGTCCGAGTAGCCCGATCCCGATCCAACGCAGGACAGCAAGTGGCCAGGACCGGCGCTTGGCCGGCGCGGCGTCGTCGGGGGCGAAAGGCGCCTCCTCGGCCATCAGAAGGCCTGCCCGATCGAGACATAAACGCTGACCCGCGCCTCACCCGGCTTGCGCCCGATCGGCGTCGCGACGTCGAGCCGCATCGGACCGAAATTGGTGTAATAGCGCGCGCCGATCCCGGCGCCGAAGCGCAGATTCTGGAAGGTCGGCGCCGACGAGCGATAGACCTGCCCCGCATCGACGAAACCGACGACGCCGAAATTGCCGAAGCGATAGCGCGCCTCGAGCGCCACCTCGTTCACGCTGCGGCCGCCGATCGGATCGTTGTTCGGGTCCTTCGGCCCAAGTTCCTGATAGCCGAAGCCGCGCACCGACCCGCCGCCACCGGCATAGAAGCGCCGCGAGGGCGCCAGCCGCTCGCGCGCCGCGCCGACGATTGATCCGACGCGCACCCGTCCCGCGAGCACGATGCTGTCAGTCACCGGATAATAGCCGCTGATGTCGGTGCGCAGGCGAGCATAGGGCGAGAAGCTGCCGGCGAGCGACCCTTCGGGCTGGATCAGGCTGGTGACGCGAAAGCCCTTGGTCGGATCGAGCAGGCTGTCGGTGCGGTCCATGCCGACCTGTCCGGTGAGGCCTAGGATCGTGTAGAAGTCGTAACTCCGCTCCCCCGTCGCGAAATCATAATCATCCTCGCGCGTCGCGATCAGTTCGACACCATAGGCATAGGTGAATTTCTTCTGCCAGATCGGCGTCGAATCATAGCTGACGCGCGCCGCGACACGGCCCGTGATCGCGTTGAACGCATCATAGGTGCTGCGTGTGACTTCGGTGACGAGTTCGAACGTGCGGTCGCGGCGCCCGGCGTTCGAGCGGCGCAGCGTCGCGCCAATCCCCTGTTCCTGCGTTCCCAGCACACCGCGAAAGGTCAGCGCGCCCTCGGGCGGCAGCAGGTTGCGGTGAGTCCAGCTGCCTTCCAGCCGGATCCCCTGACCCGTGCTATAGCCGGCGCTGGCAGCCAGCGTGCGCGGCGGCCCCGCCTGCTGGGTCACCAGCATCGTGACATATTCGGTGTCGTCGCCGGCGCTCTCGCCCGTCGGCTGCGGCTCGGCGGCGACGGTCGCGAACAGGCCGGTGGCGACCAGCGCCTGCCGCAGGTCGTCGACCATCCGGCTGTCATACAGGTCGCCGCGCTTGAAACGCGCGAGCACTTCGACATGCTCGGCGTCGAAGGCGAGGTCGCCGGTCGTCTCGATCCCCCCGAAGCGCGAGCGTTTGCCGATATCGACGGGCAGCGTGTAGACGCCGTCGCCCGTCGCCCCGTCGAGCAAGATATCGCGCTGTCCGACCTTGGCGAAGGGATAGCCTTCCTCGGGCAGTTTGAGCGCGATCGCCGCCTCGGCACCCTGAATGCGCTGCGCGACGATCGGTTCGCCGACGCTCAGCGGGAAATTGTCGGCGATCAGATTGGGGGGGATCGTCGGATCGGCATCGATGACAATGTCTGCCAAAGTATAGCGTTTGCCCGGCTTCACATCGATGACCGCGGTGGTCGACCGGCGCCGGCGCTCCTGCCCCTCCTCGCGCGGGCCGCGGTCGATACGGGTGTCGACGACCGCGTCATAATAGCCTTCGGAGGCAAGGATTCGCTGCATCAGCTCGCCGTCGGCGGAAAGGCGCGCGCGGATCATCGCCGCATTGTCGGCTTTGCCGTCGCCGTCGTAGAGCGCCGACAGATCGCCGAACAGGTCGGCAAGATCGACAATTGTGCTGTCGTCGGCATCGCTCAGTCCGTTGACCTGCACCGCGTAGGAAAGCTCGACATTGTCGCTGTCGTCTTCGGGCTCGGCGAATTGAACGGGCTCGACGTCGAAATTTTCAAGCGGCGGTAGCGGCGCTGCGAGTTCGCTGTCGCTGATCGGCGCATCGCCGATCGCCTCGGCCGCGTCGCCGTCGGCCAGCGCAGGAACGGGCACGCCGTCCACTTGCGGCGGCTGCGCTTCTGCGCTGGCGTCCGCTGCATCCTCGGCACCGCTCGCCGCGCTCTCCGCCGCTTCGGCCGCCATCCGCTTTTCGAATTCCGCGATCGATTCGAGTGGCCGGTCGAGTTCGGCGTCATCCTCGGCGCGGATCGGCGGGATCGACTTTTCGAACTCCTCATCCCCGATGATCGGTTCGACGGCGGGCAATTGCGCTTCGGTCGGTGGCGGCGATGGCGCTGCGATCTTGGCCGAGCCGGTGTCGAGTGTCGGCACCACCTTCGGCGGCGCGACATCCTGCTCCGGCGTTTGCGCCTGCGCGGTGCCCGCCCAGGTCAGGCTGATAAGCGAGACCGCGCCGATCAGCAGCGGGCGCATCCGCAACGATGGGCGCCAGCATGATTCACGCAAAATTTCAGATTGTTTCATCTGCTGGCCACCGGTGCATCGTTGTGGCTCGCGAGATATGGCTGTGCAACCCGTTTCTCCCCTGTTTCCAAGCTAACTCTCCGACATTGGGACAGTTCCCGGCGATGCGGCGAGTTGCGCCCGGGGGAGATGGTCAGGAATCGGCGCCGAACAGATCGCGGCTATAGACCTTGTCCGCGACGTCGGCGAGTTCGTCGGTCACGCGGTTCGCGATGATGACATCGGCCTCCGCCTTAAATGCGTCCAGATCGCGGATCACGCGCGAATTGAACAGCCGCTCCTCCTCGATCAACGGTTCATAGACGATCACCTCGATCCCCTTCGCCTTGACGCGCTTCATCACGCCCAGGATGCTGCTCGCGCGGAAATTATCCGATCCCGCCTTCATCGCGAGGCGATGGATGCCGACGATGCGGGGGCCGCGCTTGATCACCTCGGACGCGACGAAATCCTTGCGCGTCGTATTCGACGACACGATCGCCTGGATCAGATTCTGCGGCACATCCTCGTAATTGGCGAGCATCTGCTTGGTGTCCTTGGGTAGGCAATAGCCGCCATAGCCGAAGGAGGGATTGTTGTAGAAGCTGCCGATCCGGGGGTCGAGGCACACGCCCTCGATCACCTGACGCGGGTCGACGCCGTGCGCGGCGGCATAGGTGTCGAGTTCGTTGAAGAAGGCGACGCGCATCGCGAGATAGGTGTTGGCGAACAGCTTGATCGCCTCGGCCTCGGTATTGCCCGTCTGCAGGATCGCGGCATCGGGCTTCAGCGATCCTTCGAGCAACAGCCGCGCGAAATCGGCCGCGCGCGGATGCGTGTTGCCGACGATGATGCGCGAGGGATGGAGATTGTCATAGAGCGCGCGCCCTTCGCGAAGAAACTCGGGCGAAAAGACGATCGCATCGGTGCCGAATTCAGCGCGCATCCTGTCAGTGAAGCCCACCGGCACGGTCGATTTGACGACGATCAGCGCATCGGGCGCCATGACCAGCGCATCCGCGATCACGCTCTCGACCGTGCGCGTGTTGAAATAATTGGTATCGGGATCATAGTCGGTCGGCGTCGCGACGATGACGAAGTCCGCGCCCTTATAGGCCGCCTCGCGATCGGTCGTCGCGATGAGGTTCAGCGGCCGGTTCGCCAGATAATCCTCGATCTCGGGATCGGCGATCGGCGATTGCTTCGTATTGAGCTGCTCGACCTTGCGCGCATCGATGTCGAGCGCGACGACCTCATTATGCTGCGCCAGCAGGATCGCGTTGGAAATGCCGACATAGCCCGTGCCGACGACGGCGATCTTGGCGGGCGAAACTTGTGCTGGGACCAATGACTTATCCTCTGAGTGATGCGGCGCCGTCCCTAGCAACTGCGATGCGGCGGCTCAACCGCGACCCTCAGGTGCCGCAAAAGGTTTTGTAAGGCCCCGCATCGGCGGGCGCTGGCAGCTCGAAGCGTTCCAGCCCCGGGCGGACTTCATACGGGTTGCGGACGACGCCAAGCAATTGGAGCCACGGCGCAAGATCGCCGGCCTCGGCTGCATCCAGCGTCTCTTCGACCAGATGGTTGCGCGGGATATAAAGCGGGTTCACCGCGTCCATCGCGTCGGCGATTTCCAGCGGATTGCCCGCATCCTGTTCGATACGCCGCCACCATGCGGCGATCCACGGCGCCATAGCATCGGCGCTGGGAAGCAAGCCTTCGAGCATTGCGCCATCGCCGCGCAGCAGCATCGCGAGCGCGCGGAAGAAGGAAGTGAAGTCGACGCTGTGCGTTTCGAGTTCGTCGAACAGGCTGTCGATCAATTCGCCGTCGTCCGCCCCCTCGCCGTTCAGCCCCAGCTTTTTCCTCGCCTTCGCATGCCAGCTGGCGCGGAACCGGCCCGGAATCGCATCGACGATCGCCTTTGCCGCCTCGACGTCCTCGGGCGACACGCGGTGGATCGCCGGCAGCAACGCCTCGGCAAAGCGCGCCATGTTCCAGTGCATGATCTGCGGCTGGCGGCCATAGGCATAGCGGCCATTGGCATCGATCGAGCTGAACACGGTGTTCACCGCAAAGCGGTCCATGAAGGCGCAGGGACCGTAATCGATCGTTTCGCCGCTGATCGCGACATTGTCGGTGTTCATCACGCCATGGATGAACCCCACACCCAGCCAGTGCGACACCAGCTCGCATTGTAGCCCGGTCACCCGGTCGAGCAACGCAAGATACGGATTGGCCGCCTCGGCAAGATCGGGAAAATGCCGCCGGATGCTGTAATCCGACAATTGCGTGACGTGATCGGCGCCGAAATGCGCGGCGAAGAACTGAAAGGTGCCGACGCGGATATGGCTGCTCGCGACGCGCGTAAGCACCGCGCCCGGATGCGCGCGCTCGCGATGGACCCGGTCGCCAGTCGCGACCGCCGCGAGCGCACGCGTCGTCGGCACGCCCATCGCCGCCATCGCCTCGGATACCAGGAATTCGCGCAGCACCGGGCCGATCGCCGCCTTGCCGTCGCCGTTGCGCGAAAAGGCGGTCGGCCCCGATCCCTTGAGCTGGACATCGAAACGCGCACCATCGGGCGCGACGATTTCGCCGAGCAAAAGCGCGCGCCCGTCGCCAAGCTGGGGAGAAAAATGCCCGAACTGATGCCCGGCATAGGCCAGCGCGAGCGGATTTGCGCCTTCGGGCGCCTCCTCGCCAGAAAAGATGCGCGCCAGCTGATCGTCCGTTGCATCCGCAACCTCGATCCCGAGCCGTTCGGCGAGCGCATGATTGAACAGGAGCAGCTTCGGTGCGGAGGGCTTGGCGGCTTCCGCGGGCGCGTAAAAGCCTTCCATGGAATCGTGGAAACTATTTTCGAAAGCGAAATCCATGGCGCCTATGTCTAGCGTTGACGCCATGAATGCAAGTGGGCCAGCCTGCTTGTGATTGCGCCGGGACCGGTTGCGCATGGCCGTGCCGCGCCCCGCATCGGAAGCGTCTCCTCATCGCAATATATCCCAGGTTGGTCCGTTTGGACGAGATTGACCATTTCGATCGCGCCCCGCCTGTCCTATGCCGCACCGGCGTGCCTTCGGCCCGCCGTGTCCAGAGTCGGCAGAATGGAATTATGAAGAAAATTTTCGTCACGGGCAGCGCCGGATTCATCGGCTTTCACCTCTGCAAGCTCCTGTTGGACGAAGGTTTTGAAGTATTCGGCGTCGATGCCATGACCGACTATTACGACGTACGGATCAAGGTCGAGCGCCACCGCATGCTGACGTCGCGTTCGAACCGCTTCACCGCGCAGGAATTCCGCCTCGAAGAAGCCGACCGGCTGATGGAATATGTTCGTTCGGTCCAGCCCGACGTCATCGTTCATCTCGCGGCGCAAGCCGGCGTACGATACAGTCTGGAAAATCCGCGCGCCTATATCGACACGAATATCGTCGGCACATTCAACATCATGGAGTGTGCGCGCGAACTCGGTATCGACCATCTGCTCATGGCTTCGACCTCCTCGGTCTATGGAGCCAATGAGGAAATGCCCTTCGACGAGCGGCAGAAAACCGACACGCCGCTCACCATCTATGCGGCAACCAAAAAGGCCAATGAAGCGATGGCGCACAGCTATGCGCATCTTTGGGGCCTGCCGACGACGATGTTCCGTTTCTTTACGGTATACGGCCCGTGGGGCCGCCCCGACATGGCCTTGTTCAAATTTACGAAGGGGATCATCGAAGGAACCCCCATCGATATCTACAATCACGGCGATATGTGGCGCGACTTCACCTATGTCGACGACCTGGTGCGTGGAATCCGGCTTCTGATCGACGCGGTTCCACCCGGCGTCGCCGATCGCGGCGAGCCGACTCCCGGCGACAGTCTGTCGCCTGCCGCACCGTTTCGCATCGTCAACATCGGGAATTCGGACAAGGTCCGCCTGCTCGACTTTATCGAAGCGATCGAGGACGAAGTCGGAGTGAAGGCGCTTCGCAATTATATGGATATGCAAGCGGGCGACGTGCCGGCGACATGGGCCGACGCATCGCTGCTTGAGGCCTTGACCGGCTATACGCCGCGCACCGACTTCCGGTCCGGGGTGCGCGATTTCGTCGCCTGGTATCGGGAATATTACGAAGTTTGATGATGATCGAGGGAAACAGCGCCGGGACGGTTGCGGCATCCCATGACGATGCCGCAACCGCGATAGTCGGCCTCGGCGATGTCGGTCATATCGACGCGCGCGGGCGGGCGATCGTTGCCACCGCCATCCTTCGGCCTTGGAAACAGGATCCAAGTTTATGAATGTGATCGATTCGGTTCGTATCCTTTTGATTGCGATGCTCGGCATTGTGCCCGCCGGTTCGTCGGACGCGAATGATCGATCCGCCCGATCGGCCGATAGCATATGGACGCACAAGAGCAGCAGCATCGCCCTCCCCGAAACGATCGGCGGCCTTCCTCGCCAACTCGCGTTGACCTTTGCCCCCTCCGGTCCCAACGCTCACATCTCTTTCGGGTCGACCCACGGCGGCGACACCCTGTCCATCGATATCTTCCGCAACACGTCCGGGAATGTGCCTCTGTGGTTTTCTCAGGCGCAGCGGTCGGTGGAATCGCTGGGCGACTATGAGGGCGCAAAACTTGCCGTCCCGCCGAGCCCTTTCGACCCGCCCGCCCTCGGCAGCGACACCGGCTTGCTTGCGGTTTATGATCGCAGACCGACCGGAAAACGGCAGAGTATCGGGGTGGCGCTCTTTTCGGTCGGCGACTGGTATGTTCACCTGCGCGCGGTTTCTTTCAAGCGTAGCGCCGGTGATACCGCCGCCTGGATGCAAACGGCCATCGCGGACATGAAGCTCCCGCCAGCTCCGCGCGGCAAGCCGATCCGCCCGATAACCGCCTGCGCGACCCCGCTCGCGCACCCCTCCGGCCGGCCGGAGGATGTTCCCGCCTACGGCCTCGTCACGCTTACCAAGCGGGAGAAGGCCCCGGACACCCGAATTTCGGGCAGCTTTTGGTGTCTGGATTCCAATCTGGGCCAAGGACGCGTCGCTTACAGACCGACCGGAACAAATGATCGTTACCTGCTGGCGACGGATCATGTGGGCGCGGCGTTATCGGTGCGCGGCGAAGCTCCGACCGGGGGAACGCCCTCCTATTATTCGGTCGTGTCCTTGCGCCCTCGCACGATCGAAGTGCGGGCAATGCTCGACCGCCTCCCGGCACCTGCGCACGCTCTCGAAAGAAAATCGGCTAATCAGTCGCTAAGATCCTATAACATATGGCCATCTGTGCAGTAGCCGGTTTACCCTTCGAATATACCACGGTGAATAGCATCGCTGGCCCCGAAAATTTGGAAACCTGAACAGCATGAACCGATTTGCTTCCATCACCGCGTCGATCACCGCCTTCTTCCTTCTCGCATCGGGCGCGGAGGTTTACGCCCTCGAATGCGCAAAACCGGTGCCGCGGCCGTTCAAGGTTTTCAACGGCCTCTTCTTCGACGGACAGCCCGATTTCGGCGCCTATGGCATGCAGCCGATTCACATCATCGATCGGCAAATCTGGGCGCCCGGCGTCGCGCGCTTTGGCCCCCCGGATCAGGCGATGGTGAACCGCTATGTCGAGGGACTGCCCGACGATGGCGCACCGATCGTCCTCGATTTCGAAGACTATGACCTCGCGAAAGGCGATGCGCAGGCCGGGCATGGCTTGACCAAACTGCAAGCCATTCTGGATGCCTTTCGCGCGACCGGCACGAAGCGCGAGGTCGGATTCTACGGTTATGTTCCCCTGGTCGACTATTGGCGCACCGTGACGCCGATGGATTCGGAAAAATACAGGGAATGGCAGAAACAGAACGACCGCGCGGCGCCGCTGGCAGAGGACGTCGATGCCCTGTTCCCGTCGATCTATACCTATTATCCCGATGAAACCCGGTGGGTCACGAATGCGACGGCGCAAATTTGCGAAGCGCGGCGTCTGTCGTCGAAGCCGGTCTATGTCTTCCTATGGCCTCATTATCACAATGAAGGAAATCTCCGGCCGCCGCGCCCTATTCCCGGGCCCTACTGGAAGCGCCAACTGGAAACGGCCTACCGCCTGGCCGACGGCGTGATCATCTGGGGCGGATGGAATGAGGCGGCCGGGACAAAGGCCAAGTGGAATTCTGACGAACAATGGTGGCAGGAGACCGTGCAATTTTTGAAAAGGATCGATGCGCAGTAAGCTCCCCGGCCCCCTCACCCCGGGATGCCTGGCGGGATAGAGACCGACGAGCCTTACTTCGCGCCCGAACCCCGGACGACAACCACGACGGTCTTGAACAGCACGACGAGATCCAGCCACAACGAGAAATTCTTGATATAGTAAAAATCGAAGCGGAGCTTGTCATGGACTTCGCTGATCGCGGCGACATGCCCCTGATTCACCTGCGCCCACCCCGTGATCCCGGGCCGCACGATATGGCGATAGGAATAAAAGGGAATTTCCCTTTCATACCATTCGGAGAGCGGTCGAGCCTCGGGCCGGGGCCCGATCCAGCTCATTTCTCCGCGCAAGATGTTCAGAATTTGCGGAAGTTCGTCGATCCGCGTCTTGCGCAGAAAGCGTCCAATTCGGGTGATGCGATCATCGTCGTCGCGCGTGATCGCTTCGTGCACCGAATCGATCGACTCGTCCGTCTCCGCGCTCTTGGCCCGCATGGTACGAAACTTCAGGACACGAAACGAGTGCCCTCGATAGCCTATTCTTTCCTGGCGAAAGAACACGGATCCGGGCGAATCCATCCGGACAAGAAAAGCGACGACCAATAGCGGCAGAATGAGGATGGGAAGAGCAACCGACGTCAACGCAATATCGAACAGGCGCTTGACCTTCGCGTAGGAATTGCTCGGGATCAGCGATCCGAAGCTGTTTTCCGACAGATGCTCGATGCGGACCTTGCCGGTTTGGGCTTCCCACACCTGTTTGTAATGGTGGACGCCCATGCCGTTGAGGGCCGCGATCGCGAAAGTGCGCTCCCACTCGGCAGTGTGGTCATGGTGCAGATCGGCGACGATGATGGCATCGGGCATATTCGGCAACACGGGCTTGTCGAGCATGATCGAAGCCGCTTCCATATCGCGGCGGATGCGGTCGATATTTCCCCCGGGCACCAGGAAATAAACTCCCCGACCCCCTCGCTTCTCCATCGCGCTGATTGCGAAGCGTGCGGTCAGACTCAATGCGAAGCTGATCGACAGGAGCACGCCGCTGTAAGGCGCGCGGATGAGAAGGATGGCGAACATAGCGACGCCATAGCTCGCCGCAAATGCCGGAAAAACATAGCTGGCGCCGATTGTGCCGGGGAAATCGGCGAGCTTGCGCACCCCAACCACGCCAGCCATTATCGCGAAGGTTGCCGCCAGCGTAGAGTTCCAGGCGGGTATATTTTCGGATAGGGCCGACAGATCGTTCAGAAAATAGATCAGAACCGGAAGGATGACACCCGCGAAGAAGCAGATCAGGAACTGCACGCGCAGCGAGGAAAAAAACAACTGCAAGGTCAGGCCGCCGCGTATCGGAGGCTCCGGCGCTCCAACACGCCTGTTTCCTTGAAGATCGGAAGCGTTCGGTGAAGTTAACAATTTCGTTTCGCTGCTTCAGGGTCACAAAAGCGGACAATATCCGCATGCTCACGACCGCAAGGGAGGTGGACGTTCATTATCGCGAGAGAAACCGGCCAGGCAAGCCGGGAGCGCAGCGGTCTGGCCCGCTTTCGCGTTGATCGCCGCACAAAGACCGAACCGCCGGGCTGTCATGCCTCACGCAGCGCGGCCTTGTTTTGTTGAAACCATTCATATGTTTCCTGAACCCCTTGATCGAGAGCGATGGTCGCTTGCCATCCCATCCGTGCGAGTCTGGAAACATCCATCAACTTGCGTAAGGTTCCATCGGGCTTCGCCGTGTCGAACGCGATGCGTCCGGCAAAGCCGGTCTTGTCGGCGACGAGACGGGCCAGGTCCGCGATGCTGACGTCCGTCCCGGTCCCGACATTGATGTGGCTGAGCATCGGACGGGTCTCGGCCTCGTAAACCGTCTTGTCGAGCCCCAGAACGAACAGCGAAGCCTCCGCCATGTCGTCGACATGCAGAAATTCACGGCGCGGGGTGCCGCTGCCCCAGATGACGACTTCGTCGCGACCTTCTTCCACCGCCTCGTGGAATCGCCGGATCAGCGCGGGCATGACATGGGAATTGTCGGGATGGAAATTGTCGCCCGGCCCATAGAGATTGGTCGGCATGACACTCCGGTAATCCATGCCATGTTGACGATTATAGCTTTCGCACAGCTTGATGCCGGCGATCTTCGCGACGGCATAGGGTTCGTTGGTGGGCTCGAGAACGCCGGTCAGCAACGCATCTTCGCGCATGGGCTGCGAAACCGCGCGCGGATAGATGCAGGACGAACCAAGAAAAAGAAGTTTCTCGACGCCCACCCGAAATGCCTGATGGATGACATTGCATTCCATCATCAGATTTTCATAAATAAAATCGGCGGGATAGCTGTTGTTCGCGTGAATTCCCCCGACCTTTGCGGCCGCCAGCACGACCGCGTCCGGGCGCTCGCTCGCCATGAACCGCCGCACCGCATCCTGATCGGTGAGATCGAGTTCGCTACGCGATCGCACGACCACGTCCGCGCCGGCTCGCTGCAAGCGGCGGAGGATGGCGCCCCCCACCATTCCCCGGTGCCCGGCAACATAATATTTCATCGGTTCAGCCTTTATGTTTCGATCGACACCGGAAGATCGAGCCCGTTTTCACGCAGCAAACGGTGACGCTTGGCCGCTCGCAGATCTTCGGCGACCATTTCCGCACACATTTGCTGAACCGTGATTTCCGGAACCCAGCCGAGCCTTTCCTTGGCCTTGGCCGGATCGCCCAGCAGGGTCTCGACTTCCGCCGGGCGAAAATAGCGGGGGTCGATCCGGACGATGACGTCGCCTTCCTTGATCGCGGGCGCGGAGTCGCCGGCAATCGCCTCGACGATCGCCTTCTCCTCCACCCCTTCGCCCTCGAAGCGAAGGGTGATGCCGAGTTCGGCCGCGGACCACAGGATGAATTCACGGACGGAATATTGAATGCCCGTGGCGATCACGAAATCTTCGGGGTGGTCTTGCTGCAGCATCATCCACTGCATGCGCACATAATCCTTCGCATGGCCCCAGTCACGCAGCGCGTCGATGTTCCCCATATAGAGGCAATTCTCGAGCCCTTGGGCGATATTCGAAAGTCCGCGGGTGATCTTGCGCGTCACGAAGGTCTCGCCCCGACGCGGGGATTCGTGATTGAACAAAATGCCGTTGCAGGCATAAATGCCATAGGCCTCGCGATAATTGACGGTGATCCAGTAAGCATAGAGCTTGGCGACGGCATAGGGCGAGCGCGGATAAAAGGGCGTCGTCTCGCGCTGCGGCGTTTCCTGTACAAGCCCGTATAGCTCCGAGGTCGAAGCCTGATAGAAACGGGTTCGCTTGTCGAGACCCAGAAAACGTATCGCCTCGAGCAAGCGGAGCGTGCCCATCGCGTCCACATCGGCGGTATATTCGGGGGCTTCGAAGCTGACCGCGACGTGGCTCTGCGCGCCGAGGTTATACACTTCGTCGGGCTGGACCTCCGACAACACGCGCGTCAGATTGGAGCTGTCCGTAA
The DNA here is from genome assembly GCF_011926545.1 of Sphingopyxis italica. Classification (GTDB taxonomy): domain Bacteria; phylum Pseudomonadota; class Alphaproteobacteria; order Sphingomonadales; family Sphingomonadaceae; genus Sphingopyxis; species Sphingopyxis italica. The sequence continues at coordinate 571,376 of NZ_JAATIT010000002.1, forward strand.
GATCACCGTAATGGAGAATGATGCGCGCGTTGTCGGTGTGCGGGTCTTCATAGATGTGGTCGATCCGCTGCGTATTGAACATCGACGCCCGGCGCTTGATGCCGTGGACCTCATAGCCCTTTTCCAGCAGAAACTCCGCGAGATAGGAGCCATCCTGGCCCGTAATGCCCGTGATCAAAGCCTTTTTAGTCATCACCATACCTTCACGATTTCCGAAAAAACTGCGGAACTTTCTGTATATTCTTGAGGAACAATGCGCTGAGGCCGCCGATGTCGTTGCGACGCAGCGCCCTATAGTCCTCCCGACTCTTGCGGAGGATACGCTCCAAAGAGCGATTGCTCTCGCCCCCTAGGCGCATTTTGACCATGACGCCAGAAAGATAGGAAACGCGCACCTCCTCGTCGCTGAAATAGCGAAGAATCGCGTCATAGTCCGCCGCGATACGAAAGGACGTGTCATAACCGCCCAATCGTTCGATCACGTCCCGGCGCAGGAATAGAGCGGGATGCGGCGGCATCCATCCCCGACGAAGTCGATCGGAATCGAAAGCTCCGGACTTCCAGTGCCGAACGACGCGCGATGTATCCCCCGCCGCGACATAGTCGAGATCGCCATAGATCGCATCCGCGCCGGTTTTGGCGAAGGCGTCGGATACCCGCGCCAGAATATCGGGGCTGGCGAAAAAGTCATCCGAATGGAGCACTCCGACAATTTCACCCGAACTGCGTGCAAAAGCACGGTTGAGCGCCTCATAGATGCCACCATCACGGCGACTTTCGACATGGCGCCGGGCATCCGGCCTTGCCGCCAGCAGCGCGAGGGTTCCGTCGGTAGAGCCGCCGTCCTGCACGACATGCTCCCAATCGGAATGCGTTTGTTCCTCAAGGCTATCGAGCGCTTGGCCCAATGTGGCCACTCGATTCCAAACAGCGGTTAGAATTGAAATTTTCATCGAATTTTCAGTTAATTACCTCGGCGTGGAAACCATTCATGGCCCGATGTGATCCGCGTCATGTTGCTGACAGCCCGTTCAAAATGGCCTCGCCATGGTCTTTCCAAGAAGGTATCCGCCAACGGGGTGCAGCTTCGTCGAAAGCCGCGTCGATCTCTTCTACCGTGAGACGATCGCGTATATCGCGGAAATACTCGAGCGCCTCGTCTACCGATGCGACCTGCCGCCAGAAGGGATAGCCGGGCGCGATCCTTTCCATCTCGTCAGCGATGTCGGCGCAGCTCGCGATGATATCACGGCACGCGATCATCTGCATCAGTTTCAGCTTGAAGCCGACGGTAAAGCGGTCGTTGATCAACCCGAACGCGGACGAGGGGTCGGGGTCAAAATCGCCGATGACAAAACCCGCTTTCGCAAAGCGCGCGATTTGATCGTCCGTCAGACGGGAAAGCCTCTTGGGCAACCAGCCTTCCGAGCCCGAAACATGTACGATCCCCATCCGCCGAGCGGAGGGAACGGCGGGTGCGGGAGGAGGCGGAACGACGATCGTTCGCCCGCGAATGCCCGGAAAATCGTCCTCGGCGGCGTCGCGTTCACGATGGGAGAGAAAGAAGAGCCGGGGCGTCCGATCGAACGCGCGGCGATAATGGTTGAGCGCGCCGAGCCGATAATATAATTCCAGGTCCTTACGATCGGGGAAACGAAAGCGCGGAAAATAATTGTGCACGATCAACGCATCGGCATTTACCACGCGTGCAAGGTCGAAGGTCGCCTCGTGCGACAAAATCGTGTGCCCGCCGGTTTCGTCCGTTGGAATGCGAAGTCGTGACGTCTCGATCCGGCCGGCCCATGTCGGCAGACGCAAAGCCCGGCGGCGGAGAACGGGTAGTTCATCGACCGCAGCGCCCGATTGCCGAAGTGCCGCGACGGTCTTGCGATCGAAGATCGCGCCGCCATCGTCGGCATCCCGGCCCAGCCCGTCAACGTGATAAAAGTGGATATGCACCGATTATCCGCCGATACCTGCGCTTGCGCGGCGCCACGGCTCCGCGGTGGGCGATGCCGCCAATCCACCATTTCCGGATGCCAGTTCGGCGCCGCGCCGTAAGGACAGCGCGTTGACCAGAACCAGAAACAGATACCAAACAAGATAGGAAATCATATGGCCATATGAAAAATGCACGGCGACGACGAAAATACCGATTGCGATCAACCGGCCTTTGCTGATCGAGTAAAATCTCACAAAGAGAAACGTCAGGTATGAAATTATGCCTAGCACGCCCGTCGAAAGCATCACTGCCGCGAATATATTATCAATATCGCCGCGACCAGCACTGGAAAATACACCCAACCCTCCGTATCTGTAAATAAGCCAGTCGGAATAATTTCCATATCCGGTGCCCAGGAAAAAATCGGTCCAACCATTTTCGGACCAATAGTCCAGAACCGGCCGGAACGCGTTGATCCGGCTCCCCTCGCTGCCGACCAGATCCCCTCGGGAAAAAGCCTCGCTAACAATGCCGATACGCTCGAAATATGTACTGGATATGATATCGTCCCAGTAAATAAGCACCACGACGAACGCCATGATCAACGTCATAAATGAAATGAAAGCGTTGCGCTTTTTCTTGAAAATCACGGCCGACCATTGGGCTGCGATATAGAATGTTACGATCAGGAATCCGGACAGCGAACCAACGTACAGAATCGAGACGCCTATCAAGGCCTTGAAGGCATTGGAAAGTTTGGATTTCTGGAACGCGATATCGACGATCACGAACGCGAAAGCGAGATAGACGGCAAGGTGGGAGGGTTCGAAGAAGCCCGCCTTTGGCCGCAGGTAAGGCGCGGGATTTCCGCGGCGTCCATCAGGAAAAATGGTATCGAGGAGGATCAGGATATCGTCGATACGGAGCAGCGCACCGACAAGCTCGATGAAAGAGATCGCCAGAGTGACGACCAGACCGACCAGAAACCCCCGGATCATTGCCCGACTGACGCTTCGCTCGATATTCCCGAGCATGAGCGGCGAAATCACGGCGAATAGCGCGACCAGAGAGGGCAGATAGCTGCCCACCGGATTCCGGCCGATGTTCGAAACGATAAAGCAGGCCGCCATTGCGATAGCGGCGACGAGATAATCCCGCCGGGCAAAAGCTTTGGAAATGTTGACCAGCAAAAACAGCGATCCGCATACCAGAGCCGGCGAAATGGTAAGGTCGGCAGCTACCGGATAGCCAAGCGTCGGAAACGGGATAAAGGCTGCGGTCAGGAAGGCCAATATTTCGGATAATTTCTTCATGGCCTCACCAGCACAGCCCGGTCGCGTCGACCCGATAGCAGAATTTGTTCAGGACCGTCATTGCCACTTCGCGATAGCCTCGACGAACTGCTGACGCATCGCGGCGATGGACCGGACATCGACGCCGTTCGCCATGGTGTCGCCCGCGCTTGCGTGCGAATCGATCGCTTCCACCGCGCGGGCGGGCTCGCCATAGTCAATCGCCAACACCTTTGCGCCCACATAATCCGCATATTGCTCGATGACCGACCCCGATCGGACCACGGATGTTTTTCCGGTTTGGAAGGCGCGCCCGAAAACGCCCGACGCCTGATCATAATCGGGCCGATAACAGGCCCATATCATGTCGGCAACGCCGTAAAGACTCTCCAATTCGGAGTCGGAGAGATGGCGATCGACGACCATTGCCCCACAGGCCGCCAGCTCTTCCACACGGCCCGCGCTTTCCGTATCGGACTTCCCCATGACCGCAACGAGGTAACGGTCGGCCAAGCCGGTATCGGCGCACGCAATATCCCGCAGGAATTCGATGCCCTTGATGACCGATACGCCGCCGACAAAGCATAATATCCGGCGGCCCGACGCGGCTTTTTTCAGCGATTGCGCCAGCGGCGTGAGGGGCGCAACCTTCTCCCTCTCCGCGACATCCCACATCTGGGGATCGTGGATCCAATCGCGTGCGACCGATGCGAATTCGGGTCGCACCGCAAAGGGCACGATGGTCAACACGGCGATCGACCGGACCCGACGAAGCATCGAGAAGGCACGGCGTTTCCAGCGATGATAAAATCGCGTGCCGGTGAAGCATTGTGCGGGGCGGAGGAATATTCCCACCGTTCGACGCCCGCAAACCGCGCGAACCAACGAAATCAGAATGAAGGTGAAATAATTGTCGTCGATCGTCGAAAAGATGAGCCGCGGCGCCCGCACCATCTTTCCAAGCAGACGCATGTCGACGCGCCCATACAGCGGCTCGACATCAAGCCATTTCGATATAATCGCCTGATATGATTGGCGATGACCGTCGTCGCGCTCCACATACACATAGGATTTGCGTTTCATGCCCCGGATACTCGAACGCGATCAAAATGCCGCGTAAAAGGCATCCCCGCGGACGGCCTTGGCGTAGCCGCCCCGGCCCGGGTGATGTTCAAACGTCAGATCGAATTGCCGGGCCCACCGCTCGGCGATTTCCTGCTCGCCCGACCGCCGGATATCGTCCAGGAAAATCGCGCAGCGATCGCCAAGTCGGGCCGATATGTTGGGGAGCGCCGGATATCGCGCCAGCCGTTTCTCTTGGGTGTAGGCGATGGGACCGTCGACGAGGACAAGGTCGACCGTCACCTCGGCCAAGCGATCGGCGACAACGGCCTGATCATACCAATGGTTGCCGTCGACGGCGTGGTCGTTGGGTCCAAGCGGCGCGATCACAATCTCGCAATGCGCGGCGGCTTCGATGCGATCGATCCATTCGCGCACGATCGCGGCCCACGCGGGATTGTCGTCGAAGCTGATGATCCTGGCCCCGGTGCGCTTGGCGACCATTGCCATATAAACGGTCGAAATCCCGCAGCCGAATTCGACGATATTGCGCCGACCGTTGATTTCGATGTCGTTCAAGATCGACAACAGGGCCGAAGGCGCGATCGCCGACGCCGGCCACGGAAGATAGGGTACGCCCATCTTGGCCAATTCGACCGCCGCACGCGCGTCGGCCGCCGATTGGTTGATCTCGGCCAGCTTCGTTGTTGCCCTTTTGAGGAGAGAAGGTCCGCTAGTCATCAATTTCCCTTTGATTCTAATCTTCGTCTTTGCGCCTTAGCCGATTTGCGGACGTTTGGCCCAAATGTCGATGGTCGCCAAAGCTACACCGAATTCCGCCTCTCGCTATAGCTTTGGCCAAAGCGCCAAAGCCGGTATAACGCCGCCCACGGCTGCAGGAGCGATCTGGACATCGCGACGAACAGCGGCCGTGTCTGCGACGAAAATACGAGCGCTCCATAGGTGGCGAAACCGTATGAAACGACCGTCGCCACCGCCGCCCCTTCCGCTCCGAAACGAGGAATGAGGAGGAGGCCGAGTGCGATATTGAGCACCGCCCCGATCGCCTGAATGACCACGTTGATCGCGCTGAGCCGCGTTATCACGATCCAGCGATTGAGTGCCGCCCGCAAAAACATGAAAGGAATGGCGAGCGAAAGGATCGACAGCAACCCGTAGACCCTGTCATATTCCTCACCAAAAACGATGCCGATGATCGGATCGGCAACGAAAATGACGCCCAATATTCCCAAAAATCCAAGGATCACGAGCAGGTCGAACAAAAGCTGAAGGTGCTGGTCGAACTCCGCCGCCGAGCGATTATAGGAATGAATCAGATAGGGGAAAACCGCAGTCGTGATCGCAATAGGCAGAATATATATCGTCTCGGACAACAGCGCGGCGACCGCATAATTGCCAAGAGCGTCGGGCGTCGACATCCATTGGAGCATGACCTGCCCGATCTTGAGGTAGATCGTCGTAAAGGCGGCGGCGAGAAAAAGAAGAGCCCCCTCCCCCATCAGGCGGCGGGCCTCTCGCCCCGAACTTTTCCATTTGAGGATCGGCAGCCCTCCCCTCCATCGGAAGAAGGCATATGTCGATGCGAACGCGATGGCGGCGCCGGCCGCATTCGCCGCTGCGAACAACACCACGCCTCCCGCCATGGCGATCGCGCTCAATTTCAGCACCGCCATCACAGCCTTGCTGACGATCGAGGCCATCGACGGATACAGATTTTCCGACCGCGCCTGAAACCATGCGTTCAATGCGCCCGTGCTCGAAAAAAGGATCATAAGCGCCGCAAAGCCGAAAAGTGCGATCGCGGTCGGGTCCCCGGCATGCGCGAGACATGCGTAAAGCATCAACGCCGCGGCAGCGACGGCATAAGCGATCAATTTGAGATTGAAGACCGTGCCGAGGATCGTTTCATTCTCTTCGGGTCGCAACTTGAACTCCCGCACCACCAGCCCATCCAGGCCAAGATGGCCGACGATCGCGAAAATGGAGGCGGTAGCGAACGCGTAGGAGAATAAGCCGAACTGTTCGGGACCCAGATAACGCGCGACCAGCATGGTCACGACAAAGCTCAACGCCAGCGAAACGAAATTATCGAGCAATATCCAGGCGGTATTTTTGGCTACGACCAGGCGGCTCATGGGCGTACGGCCACTTTTTCGGCCGCGCCGTCTCCGCCCGCTGTCGCCAGCAGTCGGTGATAGACCGCGACCGTTCGCGCGACATTGGTCCGGGCCGCGAACCGCTCGCCCGCGAAACGAAAAGCGGCCTCCGAGAAGGCCTGACGCTCATCGGGGCGGCAGAGCATGTTGACGGCGTCGATCAGCTCGTCCGGATCGAACGGGTCATAGGGGAGACCCGTCTCTCCCTCCACGATCAGCTCCTGCAGATTCGGCAATTTCGTGACGAGCGCCGGCTTTCCCATCGCGGCTCCTTCAAAGACGCTGCGGGCGCTGTGCGGGGTCGTGAAGGGTGCCACAATCACGTCGGCGGCGTCGATCAGACCGCGGACATCGTGGGTGAAACCGATCGCATCGCACCGGCTCGACAGGTCGACCGCTTCCCGCACCTGTTGTTGATAGGTTCCGCCGTCGTCTTCAAAGCCCGCGATCGCAAATCTCGCGTGCTTGTCGATCCGGCCGTCGCCATTGCCGATGCTCCGTACCAACTCAAGCGCCCCGTTCGCGGCCGTTATCCGCGACAGCGACAAAAACACGACATCATCGTCGCCCCAACCGCGCGCCAGGCGCTCGGCTGCCCTTCGCGCCGGGTCGGGCCGAAATACGTCGGTATCGACGAAATTGAAGATCACGCTGCTGGCGGGGGACGGTTGACCGAGCGATCGAAGCCCTTCCGCGTCGATCGAAATGAAATGATCGACGCACTTGCGATTGAGGCGGGCGAGCCAGCGCCCCCATCTGTTCCGCAACAACGGCTCGCGCACATGGGCGATCACCGGTTTTCGAGCGCCCGACATCCGGGTTCCGATCGCCGCCCCCACCACGCTCGTCGAATTGAGGTGCACGATGTCGGGGTTCAACCGCCTGACCAGCTTTCGCGCAAGCAGCGCGAGCGGGAAAAGTCCCGCCAGGCTGTAGATTTTTTCACGAAGCGTGCCGACGGGGACGACGGTGGAACCGTGAAAGGGACGAATATGCCGTTCCGCGATGACCGTCGCACCGGCTTTTTCCAGTAGAGCCCGCACCTCGTCGGCCCCGGGGCGATCCGGTATCGCGACGATCGGCTCGATTGCCTGCTTGTCCAGCCCGGCGACAAGCGCCGCCAGGCTACGCACCGCCCCGCCCGGGTCATGGGCGTGGTGAAAATAGAGCAACCTGATCCGCGGGGCCACCAAGGCCGACGGTTCGTCCGCGCTGCCGGCCATGCCGTTCAAGCCCGTAGACCGCACAGGTGTCGACCTCCGGAGGGCATGGCCCGCCCGGACTCCATAAGGCCTGCTGTCGGATTCCCGTGCCGCACTATCTTTTCCCGAAAACAAAGACCTTTTCGCCGCGGGCGAGGCCATAGGTCACGACGTCGCTTCCTTCCGCGGTGATTTCATGTTTGAGCTTCAGCCCGCCCCGCTCGATGCGGTCGCTGAAGTCGCGACCGTAATATCGGACATGATCCCCTTGACCGAAATGCAGCCACCGCCCGGTTTCGTCGGTAATTTCGGGATTCTCGTAGCTCGTTTCCCACCCCTCGACGATCGGAACCATTGCGACCAATATGCCGTCATCCGTCAATATTCGTGCGATTTCGGAGGAGGCTTTGAAATCATCCACATGTTCCAGAACATGATTGGCAATGATCAACCGGAACTTTCCGTCCGGCAGATCCATCTCCTCGAGATTGATTTTCAGATCGGCCTTTTCGAACAGATCGGCGGTTTTGTAATTGCCGAACCGCGCGCGCAAAATGCGTTCGAGCTGCGGTTCCGCCGCGAAATGCAGCACCGGGTCCGTCGCCTCGTCGATGCCCTCGGTAATCACGCCGCGCGTCATCGCCAGGAAAAGGAGCCGATGCCGCTCCAGACTGCCGCAACGGGGACATAGCGCGTCGAGGCGCGGCGGCCGGCCAAAGCGGTCGAACCAGCCGTGGAAGTCGCAAACGGGGCATTGCCGCGGGGCGATCGGCTTCAGCGTGAGACGCCGCGCGAGATAGTTGGCCACCCACACTCGAACCCTCAAAGGAACCAGTGTCTTGCCTATATTTTTCACGCTAGCGTGCATTATATTGGTCCATCTTGCGGTTCCTCATTCCCGAAAATGCGATCTTTACCCACCGCTTGGCCAGCCCGTCGCCGTATCGCGAAACCCGATGATCCGGTCCGCGGCGAATGGTCGCCGGCGAACGGCAAGGGGATCGACGCCTGGCTCCAGAGAGCCGATTCCACGGGGCTTACCCCTTCCGACGATCAGGACGGCGTCCCGGCATCTTCGACGACATCGCCGCCCCCTTCCGCAGGAGCGAGCGACACGGCGTGAAAATACGCATCGACGCCCTGCGCATCGTCGGCGAGAGACACGAACAGCGACAGCCAATACCAGCTGCACACGCCGTCCGGGATTTCCACCGTGCGCGTCTGTTTACCCGTGACGATCGGAACGGCTTCGATCGGGATCGATTTCACCCCCTCTTCAGCGCACTCGATGCGGGCCGACAATGCACCTGCCGGCAACGGCATGTCACTGGCAAGCGACCAATGGAGCCGATAACGCCCCGGGAGCAGGCGGACCAGCTGCCGGGCGGCGCTACCGCGTGCACCGCCGATGGCGGAGACCGACAGGGTTTTCGCGCCGGGATCGATCGTGCTCCCCAGGCTGCCCGTGGTCGCGAGCTGCCAATCGAACGGAGGCAAAAGCGGCGAGCGAGAAAAATCGCTATTCTGGACGAGGTTGCCGTTTTGCGCTGCGCGCGATCCACCCGTCAGCTCGGCGCTCAGGCGGCGCGCGGTTTCGAACTCCCCAATCGTGGCGAGCCCCACTGCGAGGGTTCGGTCATGCGAGGTGACCTCGGTCTGGTTCCAAGGCGCATTCGCCAGGGCGATCCGCAGTTCGGCGGCGTTCATCAGGCTGGCGCGGCGCTGAACGACGGCTTCCCAATAATCTTCCGCCCAGTCCGGCTTGGGGCCGAGAACCGGAGCCAGTGCTTCCGCCGCTCCGGGCCGGGCGGTGCCGTCAGCCATCGCCCGGATGTAGGTCGGGCGCAGATTGTTGTCGGTCAGCACCAGCCGCGATAACCACAGAAAAAATCCCGGATTATCCCCGCTGAGAGCTGCGGCCTTCAACTGTTCCATACTGACAAAGGAATTGCGCCGCGATAGCTGGCTGCCAAGGTCGAGCAACGTTTGGCGTCGCCGACCTTGCGTTTCGGGCTGCGCGGCGATCAGCAGGCTGAGCGCCACGGGATATAATGGCTCGACCTGGAATGCCCTCAGCGCAAGCCCTTGTTCCATTTTGTTGGGACGGAGCTTCGGGTTCTCGCTCTGGCGCACGGCGAAGCTTGCCGCCGCCACATTCGCGCCCGCGGCCGCGGCCGAAGGCAGGCCGAGCGCGTAAGCGGCCCCGGGCGAGCTCGACCGGTTGGCGATCGAGAAGCTCGACAATCCAACGAACAGCGCCAGCGCCAGCGCGATCGCCCAATAGGATATCCGAAAAATGCTCACGGCTCTATCGCGCCCAGCTTTTCGCGACCATCACGTCGCTTCCTTGTCGGATCCATAGACGTAGCCGTAACCATAGCCATAGCCATAGCCATAAACCTGGTTACGGGCGCCTACCTTGGTCACGATCGCACCGAACAAGCGCGCTCCGGACATCCGCAGACGCGTCAAGGCGGTCCCTATCTCGCGATTTCGCGTCGCGTTCGCTTCTATGGTGAAAACGACGCCCTCGACCCGGCGCGCGATCAGCGGCGCATCGGCGAGGCCCAGAAGGGGGGGTGAATCGACCAGGACATGATCGTAGCGGGCGAGAAGGGTCTCGATCAGCGTACCCATACGGTCGCCGCCCAAAAGCTCGGCCGCGTTCGGCGGCGTCTTGCCCGCCGTCACGATCGAGAAGCCAAAGGCGTCCAGGGGCGCGATCATACCGTCCAGATCGTCGTCACCCGCAAGATAATGGCTCAACCCCCGCTTGTTCGGGATATCGAGATAGCGATTGAGAGACGGGTTTCGCACGTCGGCGTCGACCAGGATGACGGACTTCCCCGTAGCCGCAAGGACGGTGGCAAGGCTGAGAGAGGAGTTGCTCTTACCCTCCTTCGGTCGCGACGAAGTCAGCATGATCGACCGCGGCGCGCCATGGTCGGTCAGGAAGGACAGGTTCGTCATCAACGAGAAATAAGCCTCATAAATCGCCGATTTCTTGTCGAGGATCGCATCCGCGACGTCTCGGTCGACAAGCTCCGGAATCGCACCCAGCAGCGGCAGTTCAAAGCGGCTGACGACCTCCTGCGGATCACGGATCGAACTGTCCATCTTCTCGAGAAGGAACACGACGGCCGACGCCAGGCCAACGCCCAGCAGAAGCGCCAACGCCACGTTGAGCGGCAAGCTCGGGCTGGAAGGCCCTTTTGCCGGCTTTGCGCGGTCCACGATCGAGATGTTGTTCGGGCCGACGCCTGCAACCCCGATCTCCTTGGAACGCTGCAGCAATCCTTCATAGAGCTGGCGGTTGGAATCCACCTCGCGCTGAAGGATGGCCATTTGGATCGATTCACGCTGTTGCGTGTTATATTTTTCCGTCAGCGCATCGAGTTCGCTCTGCAGCTCACGCTCACGCCGAACCGACGCCTCATACGCTTCGCGATTGTTTTGAGACGATCGCGCCGTTTCGGCGCTGAGGCTGCGATCGAGGTTCGCCAACTGCGCGCGCAACGAGATCACGGCAGGATAGTCTTCGCCAAACTGTGTCCGGAGCCGCGCCAATTCCGCTCCGATTTCCGCGCGGCGCTGCCTCAGCCCGCTGATGGTCGGCGCATTGATCTGGGCGCTGCCGGTAACCGTATTCCCCAATTCCGCCTCGGCAGCGATGCGCATCTCGCGCGCTCTGGCCAGTGCCGAGCTGACCTCGGCAAGATCGGACGCCACGAGCGTCCGGCTGCTTGTACGTCCGGTCGTGTCCGTCTCCGTTGTAATGGTGACGATGCCCTTGTTCGTGGCATAGTTGATCAATGCCCGTTCGGAGGTTTCCAGATTTTCCCGAAGCCGCGCCAGGCGGCCTTCAAGATACTGGCGCGCGTCCGACGTCGCCGCAAATCTGCGGTCGATCGTCGATTGGACGAACTGCGTCACCCAAAGGTTCGTCAATTTCGCCGAAAGCTGGGGCGAAGGGGTGGAGAAGCTGACGTCCACGAGGCTGGAATTGCGGACCGGTGTCACGCTCAGGCTGTTGAGAAGAATTTGGGCCGCCCCGTTCGTCAGATCCCGCCGCTCGGCGCTGGTCATGCCGGCTTCGGGATTTTCCAGACCAAATGCAGCGGCAAATTCCTTATTCGCCGTCAGATTGCCGGCGCGCACCACCCGTTCCGCCAGCGATTCGGATTCCAGCAGCGAATATTGCGTGTTGTAGAAGGCCACCTCGTTGATGAGCACGCGGTCGCGCTGCCCTTCGACATTGGTGGCGATCGGAGAATCCGTCAGAATTTCGATGCGCGCGGTCGAGGAAAATTGCGGCGTTGCCAGAAATGTCGCAAGCAGCCCCAGCAGCAAAGCGCCGGTGATGATGCCGATCACCCAATTCCGGTGATTGGCAGCGGCAAGCAGCACATGCTCGACTGCCGTGATACCCGAAGAATAACCCCGTTCCGATGCCGTGTCATAATGAGAGGACATCGGATCGACTGGCGGGTTAGCCTGGCGACCGTTGATCAGTTCGTTCATATAGAGCCAGTTCCCGCTTAAAATTCTCTGAAAAGCAAGATGACCGGCGAAAGCAAGGCCGGTGCCGTCTGCAGCACATCCTTGAACATCCGCCGCTGCGGCGAGTCCCCGACGATCACGACATCGTTCGGGAAAATTTCCGGATCGGGATAATTGCCGCGCTGAATCGCTTCCAGATTATAAATCGCCACATATTGCTTTGAGCCAACGTCACGGAAGACCACGACATCTTCAAGCTTGGCAAACTCGGTAATACCGCCCGCCTGCGCCACCGCGCGCATCAGCGTCAACCGCCCGACAACGGGGTAGGAGCCGGAACGCTTGACCTCGCCATCGACCGTTACCGACATCGATTGCAACGCCAGCGGATTGTTCGACGCCTTGAAATTCACCGTCACTTGCGGGTCGCGGACGTACCTTCCGGCCAGCTTGTCGCGAATTTCTCCCGCCACGATGTCGGGGGTCTTGCCGGCCGCGGCGATGGTCCCGACAAGCGGGAAGGAGAAATTCCCTTTCCCGTCGGTCAAAATGTCGCGCTGCATATCCTGCACGCCGAACACCTCGACCCGCAGTTCCGTAAAGGGCCCGATATAGGCGAGACGCGTCGACCGGACCACGTCCGGCGCTTCCGGCTCCGGCAATTCGGAGAGAAGCTGAACCGGACTGCCGGGCGCGCTGGCGACCGGCGGGCCGTCCTTGGCGCACGCCGCAAGCGTTGCCGCAACTAGCATCAAACTGTATCGAAATCTGATCATGGGAAAGCCGGTCGATCCTGCGTTCTTCGGGAAGGCGGGCTATAGAAGCGCGAGTTGCCTGCTCGCAAGCCTATTCGGGCCCAGTCCTGCTCGCCGCCGGTGGGCAGCATAGTAGAACCGTCATCAAAATGGCAAAAACCTGAAGCGACGGCACGCGCAGAGGATAGTCGACAAAGCTCGCCATCATCAACACGCCCAGAATGATCGCCACCGGAAGGCGAAGGTCGCCGCGATATCCCTTGACCAGATTCCGCGCGCCTTGCGCCATTATCCGTCGCACAAGCCAGAACAGGCCGGCCAGGGTCAACAGCGCGAAGGGCAAACCTCCGGTGATGATCAGTTCCGCCCAATCATTATGCGCGTGGTTGAAATAGCTCGGCTGGAGCAGCGCGTCGGGTTCGAATATCCGGTACACATCGGGAAAGGATCCGAAACCGCTACCGAGTAGCCAGAATTTTCCGATCATGGTCTCGATCGTCGGCCAGGCCAGAATGCGCATATCATCGGCCACCGCTTCACCGGCCAGGCGCGTGACCGAAGTCACCCGGTTCGACAAGGTGAGCACCACCGCCACACTCAGGGCCAACAGAACGGGCGGCAGCGCCAATACAAGCCGGCGCCCCGACAGGAATCGATGCCGGGGTTCTTCCGCTCGCGGATGGCCGCCCTTGGCGAGCCAGGCCGTCAAAACGATCGCGTAACTGACGACGAATGTAATGACGGTCGCGACGAGCCCCGCGCGGGAACCGATCAACACCGTACAAATCGTCAGGAAAATGATGGCCGTCAACAGCCCTGCGCGGATCGCGGCGCGCTTGCGCTTGCGCATAAGTTCGTCCCGCAGAAGCATCGCCGCAACCAGCGTAACGCAGGACAGGAAAATCGCATGGTGATTACGATTGGAGAAAAGGCCCACCATCGCGCCATCATTGGTTATCCGGTAAAGATATGCCGGACTGCCGCTGCCGCCCAAAACCTGCAAAAATCCGAGCAGGGCGCTCGCGCATCCCAGCAAGACGATCGCGAACATGACGCGCGGATAGTCATCTGCGCCGAGACGCGCGGCAACCAGAAGACCGGCGAACAGGACGGTCATCCCCAGCAAGGCATTCCACGTCTGGCCAGGAGTCAGGCTCAATGGCCGCCACAACTCGGACTGCCCCAGCAATGCGTCGATCTGGGCGGTGAATTCACGGCCGGGAAGAGCATGCCACGTCGAAGGGGGTAGCGGGATCAACTGGACCGCCATCCATGCCGTAAGCAGGACCAAGAGCGCCATCGGCACGCGAATTCGCCGCCAGTCCGCGGGCTCAAGCTTCAGCAGCGCCCATGCGGCGATCACCACGGAAAAACCGCGCAACAGCGGCAAGGAAGAAACATCGCTGCGCGATCCGCCCCCCATAAGGAAGACCAGCACGAGGAAAATAACGGGCATCCAAACAGCGACATTCTGTCGAACCTCGGATAATTTTTTAGCGATAGAAAGGTTCACAATTATTCATCTCATCCTGGGCTTCATCGCCCTTGCGAAGCTTGGGCGACCCGTTGGTCCATTGCCGTGCATAGGAGTAGAAAAGCAACAGCCGAAACGAAGCAACGCCATCCGCTTCACGTTTCGACGATCGGATCGCGCTTATCCAGACCGGGCATCTGAATCGCGAGCGAAAAGAAACCACCGTGCGTCCGCTTCCAGGCCAAGTGCGGCCAGCGTCCCGCTCTTGAACGCACCCGTATCGATCCCGAGCCGATTCGCCTGCTCATCCGGACAGGCTGTTATCGTATGTCCGTGGACGATCATTTTGCCGTGATCGCCCATGTGGTCCAGAAAGTCGTCGCGTATCCAGCGCAGATCGTTCCGGTCCTGCTTTTCCAGTGGGACCCCGGGACGCACACCGGCATGAACAAAGGCAAAATCCCCTATTTCTATCAGGTCCTCGCCATTCCCCAAAAAATCGACATGGCGCGAGGGAACCAAAGTGGGGAGACGCGCCGCCACCTCGTCGAAGCTTGCCATTTCGAATCCCTCATCGTCGCCCCAATAACTCCGGATCGTCGCATCCCCGCCGATCCGCATGAAATATTTCAAGCGGCGAACGTCGCCGGTCAGCGCTGCGAGAAAGCATTCCTCATGATTCCCGATCAGCAGACGCGTGTCGGAAAACTCGCGTTTCAACTCCAGCGCACGCTCTACGACCCGCGCCGATTCAGGGCCGCGGTCCACAAGATCGCCCAGCAATATAATTGTCAGTTCCGCGGGCCCGCGGGCTTCATGGTCGGCGCGGATCATGTCTATAACCCGACCGAACAGATCATCGCGACCGTGGATGTCGCCGATCGCGTAGACGCGCCGCCCTTCAGGTATCGCGTGATGCCCCTGCGCACCCAGCGGACCTGCCTTGCTTTTACGCTTCCAGAACATGGAAATCGACCGATCAAACGAATATTCGAGGAAAGGACCAACCGGCACCGCAGGAGCCGCGTCCGCGTTCCCTCTAGCGATCACCGATAACGATGACAACATACTCGCATTCCCGAGCCAAGGTTGCACTATATGGTCGCGCCGACCAAAAAATCCCCGGGCACGGCCCTTAACAGATTCGAAGATAATATTGGTTAGCGCGGGGTAACCGGCGCGCATTCGTCCGACATGCTGGCCGCCGCCGACACGACAGGAATCTTGATCAAATGGTCACACGAACGAAGATATTCGCCGTTTTTGGCACCAGACCCGAAGCGATCAAGATGTTCCCCGTCGTCCACGCGTTGCATCGGCAAGCCGCCGTGGCGGTACGTGTCTGCGTGACCGCCCAGCACCGCGAAATGCTCGACCAGGTGCTCGCGATCGCGCGCATCAAAGCCGATTTCGACCTCGACGTGATGACGCCGAACCAGTCGCTCGACGCCCTGCTCGCCAGGCTGGTCACCGGGCTGGGCGAGACGTTCGATCGCGAGAAACCCGATCGCATCCTTGTCCACGGCGACACGCTGACGACGATGGCGGCGACGCTCGCCGCCTATTTCCGCAAGATTCCCGTCGGCCATGTCGAGGCGGGGCTGCGCAGCGGAAACATCTATCATCCTTGGCCCGAAGAGGTGAACCGCAAGGTCGCGGGCGCGGTCGCCGACCTGCATTTCGCGCCGACCGAAACCGCCGCGGCCGCCTTGCGCGCCGAAAATGTGCCCGCGGAGCGCATTCACGTCACCGGCAACACCGTGATCGACGCGCTGCTCGCGACCAAGGTGCGGATCGACGAAGAGCCGTCGCTCGCCGCCGGCCTCGACGCGCTGGCCGCGCGTTTTTCGGGCAGGCGGATTATCGCCGTTACTTCGCACCGCCGCGAGAATTTCGGCGAGGGCATGAAAGCCATCGCCGATGCGATCGCCGGGATCGCCGCACGCGACGACGTCGCGGTCGTTTTTCCGGTCCACCCCAACCCGCATGTGCGCAGCGCGATGGAGCCGATTCTCGGCAATCTGGCCAATGTCGCGCTGATCGACCCGCTCGACTATCCGCACTTCGTCCGCCTGCTCGGGATGAGCAGTCTCGTCCTCACCGACAGCGGCGGCGTGCAGGAAGAAGCGCCCTCGCTCGGCAAGCCGGTGCTCGTGATGCGCGAGACCACCGAACGCCCCGAGGGCATCGAGGCCGGCACCGCACGGCTCGTCGGCACCGACAAAAATCGCATCGTTTCGGAAATTTTCAGCCTTTTGGACGATGAAAGCGCCTATAACGCCATGGCCCGCGCCCATAACCCGTTCGGGGACGGCCGCGCGGCGGAACGAATAGCGGAGATTGTTGCGCGTGCCCATTGATAGCGAACAGACGGTCACCGTCCTCGGCCTCGGCTATATCGGCCTGCCCACCGCCGCACTGATCGCGCGCTCGGGCAACAAGGTTACCGGCGTCGATGTCAGCCGGCATGTCGTCGACACCGTCAACAACGGCAAGGTGCATATCGAGGAAGTCGATCTCGACGGGCTCGTCCAGGGCGTCGTATCGCGCGGTGCGCTCACCGCCTCGACCGAGGTCGCACCCGCCGACGTCTTCGTCATCGCCGTGCCGACGCCGCACGACGAGGAACATCGCCCCGACATCGGCCACGTCTTGTCGGCCGCGCGCGCGATTGCCCCCACACTTCAGCCAGGCAATCTCGTCATCCTCGAATCGACCTCGCCCGTCGGCACGACCGAAAAGGTCGCGGCGCTGCTCGCGGAGCTCCGCCCCGATCTCAAGGTCCCCGGCGCCTGCTCCGGCGCCGCCGACATCTTCGTCGCTTATTGCCCCGAACGCGTGCTGCCGGGGCGCATCCTCGTCGAGCTCGTCGATAACGACCGCTGCATCGGCGGCATCACCCCGCGCTGCGCACGCCGCGCGATGACCTTCTACCGCCAGTTCGTGCGCGGCGCCTGCGTCACCACCTCGGCGCGCGCCGCCGAAATGGTGAAGCTGGTCGAAAACAGCTACCGCGACGTCAACATCGCCTTCGCCAACGAGCTGTCGATGATGGCCGAGCATATGGGCGTCGATGTGTGGGAGGTCATTCGCCTCGCCAACCGCCACCCGCGCGTCAACATCCTCCAGCCCGGCCCCGGCGTCGGCGGCCATTGCATCGCGGTCGATCCCTGGTTCCTCGTCCATGGGGCGCCCGATCACAGCCGCCTGATCCGCACCGCGCGCGAAGTGAACCTCGCCAAGACCGCGCATGTCATCGGTGCCGCCGAAATGCTCGTGTCGCAGCATCCGGAGGCGCGCGTCGCCTGCCTCGGCCTCGCCTTCAAGCCCAATATCGACGACTTCCGCGAAAGCCCCGCGGTCGAGGTCGCCGCCGCGCTGGCGCGCCGCTTCGGCAAGCAGATCGAGATCGTCGAGCCCTATGCGCGCGGCCTGCCGATGGAATTTGCCGGCACCGGCGCCGAGCTGATCGACCTCGACAGCGCGCTCGCCGGCTGCGACCTTCTCATCGTCCTCGTCGATCACGATCTTTTCAAGTCGATTCCGATCGAGGAACGCGTCGACAAGATCGTCTATGACACGCGCGGGCTGTGGCTCGACCAGCCGAACGGCGGAAACGGCAATCGTTTCAATCGCGCAGCCTGACCGATCACCCTTGACGCCCGGCGGCTGGCCCAACATGGTGGCGCCATGTTTACCCGCCTCGAAACGATTATCGTCGACAAGCCATGGGGGCGTGTCGACATCCCCCGCGATTTTGGCGATTTCGGCGATCGCCGTGTGGGCGAAATATGGTTTTCGCACCCCGCCGGCGACGATGCGCCGATCATGGTCAAATTCCTCTTCACCTCCGAACGCCTTTCGATCCAGGTCCATCCGGACGACGAAGCCGCGGCGGCCGCAGGCTATCCGCGCGGCAAGGAGGAGTGCTGGCTCGTCCTGGACGCCGAACCGGACGCCGAGCTTGGGGTCGGGCTGAACGTCGCCACGACGCGCGAGGCACTCCGCAGCGCCGCGCTCGACGGATCGATCGTCGACATGGTCGACTGGCGCCCGGCACATACCCATGATTTCGTCTACAATCAGGCGGGAACGATCCACGCGATCGGCGCTGGGCTGACCGTCGTCGAGGTGCAGCAGAATGTCGACTGCACCTATCGTCTCTATGACTATGGCCGGCCGCGCGAGCTGCATCTCGATGCCGGCCTCGCCGTATCCGAGACCGCGCCGCGGCCAGATGCACGCGATCGCAGGGTCGACCCGAGCGAAAACCGCCCGCTCGTCGATGGCCCGCATTTCCGGCTGCTCCACCTGTCGGGCCCCGACGCGGCGGCTTCGCTGCCGCAGGAAAGGGCCGACTTCATCTTCACCCCTTTGTCCCAGGGATGCAGCATTGCTGGCGAAGAGGTAAAGCTCGGCGAATGCGTGGCGACGGATCGCGCCGACGGCATCGCGCTCGCGTCCGGCGCTCGCGCACTGCTCTGTTGGCCCGCCTGATTTCCTTTCCTAAAGGCCTGATATGAACAGCATCGTCCCCGTCATCCTTTCCGGCGGCTCCGGCACGCGCCTGTGGCCCGTGTCGACCGGCGCCGCGCCGAAGCAGTTCCAGCCGCTGACCGGAAGCGAAAGCATGTTCCGGCAAACGCTCGATCGGGTGTCCGACCGCACGCGCTTCGCCGCGACGCTCATCGTTTGCGGTCCCGGTCATGTCGACCATGTGGAAACCGATCTGGCGGCCGCGGGGGTTACCGATGCGCGGATCATCGTCGAGCCCGCGGCGCGCAACACCGCTCCGGCGATCGCCCTCGCCGCGCTCTCGACGCTCGCCGCCGATCCTGCCGCGATGATCCTCGTGATGCCGGCAGACCATGTGATGACCGACGTATCGGCCTTCCTCGACGCGATCGCGACCGCGCGACCCGCAGTCGAAGCCGGCGCGCTCGCGACCTTCGGTATCGCTCCCGCCTATCCCGAGACCGGCTATGGCTATATCGCCGCGGGCGAGCCGCTGAACGGTACGCCGGGGGTCCACGCGGTGCGGCGCTTCGTCGAAAAGCCGGCGCGTGACAAGGCCGAGGCGATGCTCGCCGAGGGGGGCCATTACTGGAACGCCGGCATCTTCCTGATGCGCGCCGACCGTTTCCTCGCCGAACTCGAACGCCAGAATCCCGCCATGGCCTCGACCTGCATCGCCGCCGTCGCGAGGGCGCGGCAGGATGGCGCAAAGATCCATCCCGATCGCGACGCGTTTCTCGCCAGCCCGTCGGACTCGATCGACTATGCGGTGATGGAGGGCGCCGAACGCGTCGTCGTCGCTCCCGTCGATCCCGGCTGGTCGGACGTCGGCGGCTGGGCTGCGATGCACGATCTGGGCGAGAAGGACGACGCCGGCAACGTCCGCATCGGCGATGTTATCGCGATCGGGGCGGAGGGCAATTATCTTCGCGCCGAGAGCGGCCGGCGCATCGCCGTCGTCGGTGTTTCCGACCTGATCGTCGTCACGCACGGCGAAGATGTCCTCATCATCCCGAAAGGCCGCGCACAGGAAGTCAAGGCGATCGTCGAACATCTGGCGGCGATCCCCGAGACCTGACCGCCGCGCCCTCCCCTTGCGGCCCCGCCCGCCATCGCCCATATCGCGCCACATGACCAATCCCCACGCGCAAAGTGCCGCGCCCTGGCACGGAACCACCATCCTCTCGGCCCGCAGCGACGACAAGGTCGTCATCATCGGCGATGGCCAGGTGTCGATGGGTCAGACGGTGATGAAGCCCAACGCGAAGAAAGTACGCCGCCTCCACGACGGCGGCGTCATCGGCGGCTTCGCGGGTGCGACCGCCGACGCCTTCACCCTCTTCGAACGCCTTGAAGCCAAGCTCGAGCGCCACAACGGCCAGCTGCTCCGCGCGGCGGTCGAACTTGCCAAGGATTGGCGCACCGACAAATATCTCCGCAATCTGGAGGCGATGATGATCGTCGCCGACAAGGAGGTCACGCTCGTCATCACCGGCAATGGCGACGTGCTTGAACCCTTGGGCGGCATTGCGGCGATCGGCTCGGGGGGCAATTACGCGCTCTCGGCCGCGCGCGCGCTCGCCGACTATGAAAAGGACCCCGCGGTGCTGACGAAGAAGGCGATGGAGGTCGCCGCCGACATCTGCGTCTACACCAACGACCAGTTCACATCCGAGACCATCGACATCAAGGGCTGATCGCTTATGGTCGCGGGGTGATTCAAACGCTCCCCCGCCGCCATTTCGTTGCCGCCTCGGCCGCGCTCACCCTCCCGGGCTGCGCGGCCACCACCGCGCGCACGCCCGCATCGTGCCTAATGCCCGTCATGGCCTCGCCCGATCGGGTCATCCGCACCCTCGCGGGCCTCCGCCCCTATCGCCCGGGCGGCTTCGTCGTCCGCGCCGATACGCTCGGCGCCAAGCGGCTCGTCCATAATTACGGCCATGGCGGGTCGGGCATCACGATGAGCTGGGGCACCGCAAAGCTCGCGGTCGAAATGGGCGCCCCCGGGCACAGCGGCCCCGTCGCGGTGATCGGCGCCGGCATCGTCGGCCTGTCGACCGCGCGGCTGCTGCAGGAAGCGGGCTTCCCTGTCACCGTCTACGCCAAGGCGCTGCCGCCCGATACCACCTCGAACATCGCCGGCGGGCAGTTCCACCCCTTCGGCCTGTTCAGCGCCGATGCCGTGACGCCGGAGTGGCGGCGGCAATTCACCGCGGCGCTCGATTACAGCTGGCGGCGCTTCCAGATCATGGTCGGCGACGATTATGGCGTGCGCTGGCTGACGACCTATTCTGAAGGCTCGCCCGAGGAGCCCAAGCTTGCGACCTTCCCGCCCGCCGCACGCGCGCTCCGCCCGGATGAGCACCCGTTCCCGGTCGAGCGGCTCTGGCAATATGACACGATATATGTCGAGACGGGCCGCTACCTCCGCCAGATGATGCGCGATATCGAGGGTGCGGGCGGCCGCATCGTGGTGCGCGACTTCGCTTCGCCCGCCGAGATCGCGTCGCTCTCCGAAACGCTCGTCTTCAACTGCACCGGGCTCGGCGCACGCGAGCTGTTCGGCGACATGGAATTGATCCCGATCCGGGGCCAGCTCGCGATCCTCATCCCCCAGCCCGAGGTCCGCTACGCCTTCACGGGCGAGGCGGGCTATATGTTCCCGCGCCCCGACGGGATCGTGATCGGCGGCAGCTACGAGCGAAACCAGTGGGGGACCGAGCCCCAGCCCGAACGCATCGCGCGCATCGTCGCCGCGCATCAGCGGCTTTTCTCCGGATTCCGCTGTCCCGCTTGACTTGAACCGGCCCCTTCCCATCTAGCGGTCACATGAATTTCTGTCTGGAACTCTCCACAAAATGAACAAAGACCTGACCCCGAAGGCGATCGTCGCCGCGCTCGACACGCATATCATCGGCCAGACCGCGGCGAAGCGCGCGGTCGCCGTCGCCCTGCGCAACCGCTGGCGCCGCCAGCAGCTCGCGCCCGACCTCCGCGACGAGGTGAGCCCCAAGAATATCCTGATGATCGGCCCTACGGGCTGCGGCAAGACCGAGATTTCGCGGCGCCTCGCCAAGCTCGCCGACGCGCCGTTCATCAAGGTCGAGGCGACCAAATTCACCGAGGTCGGCTATGTCGGCCGCGACGTCGAACAGATCGCGCGCGACCTCGTCGAGGAGGCTGTGCGGCTCGAAAAGGACCGCCGCCGCGAAGCGGTGCGCGCCGCCGCCGAGGAGGCCGCGATGGAACGGCTGCTCGATGCTCTCACGGGCAAGGGCGCCAGCGAGGCGACGCGCCAGAGCTTCCGCCAGCGCATCCGCGAAGGCCATCTCGACGACAGCGAAGTCGAGGTCGAGGTCGCCGACGCCCCGAGCATGAACTTCGAGCTGCCCGGCCAGCCGGGGCAGATGAGCATGATCAACCTGTCCGACATGCTCGGCAAGGCGATGGGCGGCCCGCCCAAGAAGCGCCGCAAGCTGACGGTTCTCGAAGCCGCGACGCGGCTGATCGAAGAAGAGCAGGACAAGCGGCTCGACCAGGACGACGTCGCGCGCGTCGCGCTCGCCGACGCCGAGGCGAACGGCATCGTCTTCCTCGATGAAATCGATAAAATTGCCGTCAGCGACGTGCGCGGCGGCTCGGTCAGCCGCGAGGGCGTCCAGCGCGACCTGCTGCCGCTGATCGAGGGTACGACCGTTGCGACCAAATATGGCCCGATGAAGACTGACCATATTCTCTTCATCGCATCGGGCGCCTTCCACGTCGCCAAGCCGAGCGACCTGCTCCCCGAACTCCAGGGCCGCCTCCCGATCCGCGTCGAGCTCGGCGCGCTTTCGGAAGAGGATTTCGTCCGCATTCTCAGCGAGACCAAGGCCGGCCTTCCCGAACAATATGCGGCGCTGCTCGGCACCGAGGGAGTCACGCTGAACTTCAGCGACGACGCCATCGCGCGCGTCGCGAAACTTGCCGCACAAGTAAATGAAAAGGTAGAGAATATCGGAGCGCGTCGCCTCCAGACGATCATGGAGCGGCTGGTCGAGGAGATCAGCTTCACCGCGGAGGATGCGGGCGGCACGACGCTCGACATCGACGCCGCCTATGTCGACAGCCAGCTCGCCGACGTCGTCGGCGACACCGACCTCAGCAAATATGTGCTTTAAGCTGAAGGCAGCCTTCGGCCGGTTGTGGCCTCCCTTGCAATCGTCATCCCGGACTTGATCCGGGATGACGAAAAGAGATGTCGGCTTCACACGCCATTGTGGACAAAGGGCGTGCCGGGGCTAAACGAGGTCGAACGCAAGGGCACGGCTCTTCAATCGCCGTGGGGAGCGCCATAATGATCGATATGCCCGCCGAACCGCCGCCAGCGCACGAACAGGTCATTGAACAGCGGCTCGCCCAGTGCGGACTAGACATCGGGGGCGTATCTGTCCGGTTCGAGGATTATCTTCAAAGCACTGAAATAGTTATTCGACCCACCGCCGGCGCGACCGTCGATCACTTCGAGTGCATCAAAAACGCTGCCGGTTACGAGATAGTCACGTTCGAAGATCGAGAGATGTATCAAGCCTACAGCGACTATACGGCGGAGTTGGCCCGCCCCGAGATGCTGGAGAGCTTGAAGGCCCGCCTTCAGGAAAAGGGGCTGCTGGAAGCTTTGCCGGAGCGCGCTAGCTTCGAAAACTTGGACGCCTATGCGAAAGCACTCGAAGCACATGGCGGCGTTGCCCCGGGCTCGGTATTGCGGGTGTACGGCGACGAAATCCTCTTTTATCCACCGCGCGACGGCGAGAGTCCTGCAGCTTTCGTCGATCATTATTCCGACTTAATAGGAATAATCGGCTATTTATCGGTGCGTGACGGGCTGCGCTTCGCATTTATCGGCAACGAGCAGTTTTCCGAGGAGCGATGATTAAGACGCGGCACTTCGCATCCGTCCACCCGAATTCGCAAACTCTCACGCCATCGCGCGCCCGACTCAAGGCCCGCATCAACAAACCCAAATCCGCTTCTTTTCAAACCGTCCGTTTACCGAACTTCATTTGACTTTCTCGCGCCGTCAATGCGATGAACGGACGACACGGTCGAACCTGGGTCAAACGACCGGCACGGAGACAGCAATGACGGATGAGGACGTCGCCCCCGATCAGGGCGAGTTGGCGATCACGCGCACCGGCGATCGGCTTCGGCTGGCGCGGGAGGCGGCGGGACTGTCGCTCGCCGACGTGGCGACGCGGACGCGCATCACCCAGCGCCACCTCGCCGCGATCGAAAAGTCCGATTTTTCGGAACTCCCGGGCCGGACCTATGTCACCGGTTTCGCGCGCGCCTATGCCCGCGCTGTCGATCTGCCCGAGGCCGAAATCGGCGCCGCGGTGCGTCAGGAACTCGAAGACGACGAATATGGCTCGCGCCCGCTTTACGAAGCCTATGAGCCGACGGATCCCGCGCGGCTGCCCACCGCGCGGCTGACCTGGACGCTGGTCATCGTCACGCTGCTGCTCGCATCGGCCTATGGCGTCTGGCGCTTCCTTTCGGTCGAACCCGACGAAGCCCTGATCGCGGCGCAGAACCGCGCCGCGGACGAATCCGAAGCGCCGCAGAGCGACGCCGCCCCGGCCACCGCAACCAAGGCCAGCGCCGTCGCGGCCAATGCGCCGGTCGTGCTGACCGGCCTGTCGGAAGTCTGGATCGGCTTCGACGATGCGACGGGCAAGACCGAGAATTGGCGCACGCTCGAAGCCGGCGAGGTCTATCAGGTACCGCCCGCCTATATCGAACAATTCACGCTGCGCACCAGCATCCCGCAAGCACTGAAGGTCACCGTCGGCGGCCGCGACGTCGGGTCGATCGGACCGGCCAGCACGCTCGTGAAGGGCGTTTCGCTGAAACCCGTCGACCTTGTCGCGCACACCCAAGGCGGCGCCGCCGCCACCCCTGCGGGCCCGCGCCCCAAGGGCTGACCCGGCGCGGTCAAAGGGCAACACAGGGTCTGAAATGCCGGTCATTCGAGCCGGCTCGAACGCCGGCGCGCCGAAATGGGTTTGCGCTGGCGCCGATTGCCGCGTTATGGACGGCCTATTGGTTAATCAGTGGGAACCCAACGGCAGATGATGATGCGTCAGATCACTTTTCTCGGAGCGGCGACGATCGCGCTCGCCGCGGCGATGCCTGCGGCGGCGCAGGACAATGGAATCGGTAAGCGCGTCGAGCGGCTCGAAAAGGAAATGCGGGCGGTCCAGCGCTCGGTCTTCCCGGGCGGCAATCCGACCTTCTTCGAAGGCGAGATCGCGCCCGACAATACGCCCGGCGAACGCTCGCGCGCCAATGCCCCGGTGATCGACCTGACCGCCCGCGTCGACGCGCTCGAATCGCAGCTGCAGACGCTGACGGGCCAGACCGAACAGAATGCGTATCACCTGCGCGAGCTCGAAAAGGCGTTTACCGCTTACAAGGCCGAAATGGACAAACGTTTCGCCGATCCGGCGGCGATCGATCCGGCGGCCACCGGCCCGACTGCAACCCCCGCGAGCCTCGCCCCCATTGTGAAGGCGCCCGCGACCGCCGCGGCCACGCCGACGAAAAAGCCGGCGGCGAAACCGGGCGCGCCCGATGCTGCGCGGCTCGCGCTCGTCAAAAAGGTCGAAGTGCCGTCAACCGGTAACGAAACGCAGGACGCCTATGACTATGGCTTCCGCTTGTGGGATGCCAAGCTGTATCCCGAGGCGCAGGCGCAGTTGAAGACCGTCGTCGCCAAATCGCCGAAAACCAGTCTGGCAAGCTTTGCGCAGAATCTGCTCGGCCGCGCCTACCTCGATGAAGGCAAGCCCAGCCTCGCCGCGGTCGCCTTTTACAATAATTACAAGGATCGCCCGAGCGGCCCGCGCGCGCCGCACAGCCTGATGTATATGGGCGTCGCGCTCGACAAGCTCGGGCGCAAGGCCGACGCCTGCAAGGCGTTCCGCGAACTCGACGAAGTCTATGGCGACAAGGCGCCGCAGGATGTCCGCACCGATGCTGCCGCCGCAAAAGCAAAAGCAGGCTGCTGATCGCGACCTCGCCGGCCGGCTGGCCGGCGGCATCGCGGCGCTTTTGGGCCCCGACTGGCACCGACTCCACTACGGCGTCGCGGTGTCGGGCGGCCCCGACAGCATGGCATTGCTGTGGCTGATGACCAGCCTGCTGCCCGGGCAGGTCTGGGCGGCGACGGTCGATCACGGCCTGCGCAAGGGATCGGACGACGAAGCGCGGATGGTCGGGGGCTTTTGCGCGCGCGAGCATATCGCGCATTCGACGCTGCGCCCTCCCACTCCGATCACGGGATCGCAGCAGGCGGCGGCGCGGACCGAACGCTATCGCCTGCTCGAACAGTGGCGCGAGGCGAACGCGCTCGACCATATCGTCACCGCGCATCACGCCGACGATCAGCTCGAAACGATCGTGATGCGGCTCAACCGGTCGAGCGGCGTCGGCGGCCTTGCCGCGATCCGCGCCAAAAATGGCCGGATTCTGCGCCCGTTGCTCGACTGGCGACGGAGCGATCTCGTCGAGGTCGCGCTCGACAACGATCTGCCCTTCGTCGATGACCCGTCCAACAGCGACGATCGCTTCGATCGCGCGCGGCTGCGCCATGCGCTGCGATCGCAGACCGCGCTCGATCCGGTCGCGGCGGCGCGGTCGGCGGCGTGGCTCGCCGAGGCCGACGAGGCGCTCGACTGGGCGGTCGAGCGGCTGATCGCGTCCTGGCCCGACGCCTCCGATATCGCGGTGATCCGCGACGAGGGCTATCCGCCCGAAATCTTCCGCCGCATCGTCGCGCAGCGCCTGCGCGCCAACGCGCCGCAGCTGGCCTTGCGCGGCGCCTCGCTCGATGGCGTGATCACCGCGATGCACCAGGGCCGCCGCGCGATGGTCGGCGCGCTGCTGATCGACGCCGTCCGCGGCCTCGAAGGGACGATCTGGCGCATTTCCGCGGCGCCGCGGCGGAAATCCCCTAAAAAGCCCTGATTGCCTCATTGTCATTTAATCCGATTATCCTATCTTGTGCGGATAGGAGCGCAGCACCGCGCCGTTGAGGACGAATCCGAATGCAGGACGACAAGGAACCGCAGGGCAATCCCTGGATGAAGAGCGTGATGATCTGGAGCGGCATTCTGCTCGCCATGCTCCTCGTCGCCTCGATGTTCGGCGGCGCCGCGCAGCCCGCGGGCAGCCCGCTCGCCTATTCGGAATTCCGCCAGAAGGTCGAGGAAGGCAGCGTCAAGGACGTCGTCCTGTCCGAAGACAAGGTGACCGGTACGCTCTCGAACGGCGACCGCTTCACCGCCAACGTCGTGCGCGATCCCGAACTGCTCAAGATGCTCAACGACAATGGCGTCAAATATGACGGAAAGGCGGCCGAAGTGCCGAACTTCTGGATGTATATGCTCATCCAGTCGCTCCCTTTCCTGCTGATCCTCGGTATCGCCTTCTTCGTCTTCCGCCAGGTGCAGAAGAACAATGGCTCGGGCGCGATGGGCTTTGGTAAATCGCGGGCAAAGATGCTCACCGAAAAGCAGGGCCGCGTGACCTTCGACGACGTCGCGGGCATCGACGAAGCGCGCGAGGAGCTTGAGGAAATTGTCGAATTCCTGAAAGACCCGACCAAATTTTCGAAGCTCGGCGGCCAGATTCCGAAGGGCGCTTTGCTCGTCGGCTCGCCCGGCACCGGCAAGACCCTGCTCGCCCGCGCGATCGCGGGTGAGGCGGGCGTCCCCTTCTTCACCATCTCGGGTTCGGACTTCGTCGAAATGTTCGTCGGCGTCGGCGCCAGCCGCGTCCGCGACATGTTCGAACAGGCGAAGCGCAACGCGCCGTGCATCGTCTTCATCGACGAAATCGACGCGGTCGGCCGCCATCGCGGCGCCGGCCTCGGCAACGGCAACGACGAGCGCGAGCAGACGCTCAACCAATTGCTCGTCGAGATGGACGGTTTCGAAGCGAACGAGGGCATCATCATCGTCGCCGCGACGAACCGCCCCGACGTGCTCGACCCCGCCCTCCTCCGCCCGGGCCGTTTCGACCGCCAGGTCGTCGTGCCGCGCCCCGACATCGAGGGCCGCCAGAAGATCCTCGAAGTCCACACGCGCAAGAAGCCGCTCGCGCCCGACGTCGACCTTCGCCGCGTCGCGCGCGGGACGCCGGGCTTCTCGGGCGCCGACCTCGCCAATCTTTGCAACGAAGCGGCGCTGCTCGCCGCAAAGAAGGGCAAGCGCCTGATCGCCAACGACGAGTTCGAAGAGGCGAAGGACAAGGTCATGATGGGCGCCGAACGCCGCTCGATGGTGATGACCGAGGACGAGAAGAAGGCGACCGCCTATCACGAGGCGGGCCACGCGCTCGTCTCGCTCCACGTCGAGCACAACGACCCGCTGCACAAGGTCACGATCATCCCGCGCGGCCGCGCGCTGGGCGTGACGTGGAACCTGCCCGAGCGCGACCGCTATTCGCAGAATATGAAGCAGATGAAGGCGCGCCTCGCGCTCTGCTTCGGCGGCCGCATCGCCGAACAGCTGATCTATGGCAACGATGAGCTCAACACCGGCGCCTCCAACGACATCCAGCAGGCGACCGACATGGCGCGCTCGATGGTCATGGAATATGGCATGTCCGAAAAGCTCGGCTGGCTGCGCTATCGCGACAATCAGGACGAGGTTTTCCTGGGCCACAGCGTGTCGCGCGCGCAGAATATGTCCGAAGAAACCGCCAAGCTGATCGACGCCGAAGTTCGCCGGCTCGTCGAGGAAGGCGAAAAGGTTGCGCGCAAGGTGCTCACCGACAATATCGACGAGCTCCACCTGCTCGCCGGTGCGCTGCTCGAATATGAAACGCTGTCGGGCGAAGAAGCGAAGCGCGCGATCAAGGGCGAAGACATCGGCCGCGAAGACGATGCGACGAAGCGCGGTATGCCTGTCTCGGGCCATGCCGGCGGCCTGCCGCAGATCAAGCGCAAGCCGCGCCCATTCGGCGACGCCAATCCTCAGGGGGCCTAGGCTTCGCGACCTGGCCCCCTTCAGGGACTATTCATTGCCGGAGGGCGATTTGCGGCGCATGATCAACGCGAAACATGCGCGCCTTTTCTCCGGCCTGCTCGCGATTCCCGTCCTCTGCGCCATGGCGCCCGGCGACATGAGCGTCGCGGCGTTTTTGGCGCGCGCGGCCTCGATCGAACGACTTGGTCCGCTTGCGCTCGCCACGCCGCAAGGCCATCAGCTCAAGGGCGAAGTCGTCGCGGCGGGTAAACGCTATAAGGCGCGGATCGACGCCGAACGCCGCGCCGGGCGCAGGACGACGAGTTGCCCGCCCGAATCGGGCAGCCTCACCCCCGATCAATGGTTGTCGCACCTGCGCAGCTATCCGGTTTCCGCGCAGCGGAAAGTCAGCATCTATTCGGCCTTCGACGCCCTGATGAAGAAACGCTATCCCTGCCCCACCTGATGCGCCAAAAGCGCGAAGGACCAAAGGAGATGCCCATGATTGGCAAGGTGGGGAATATCTTGGCCGCTGCGATGCTTCTGATCGTCAATGCCGGCTCGGCGGCGGCGCAGGGCACCGGCGCGCTGACAAGCAAGATTGAACTGGAGAAATCGACGCCGGCGACAGCCAGCCAACCGGCGCAAAAGACCTATGTCGATCCCGATGTCGTTGTTCCCGGCGACAGGGTTCGGGTCACCCTCACCTTCACCAACGATGGCGCCGCGCCCGCCTCGGGAGTCAATCTCGTCAATCCCATTCCCGAAGGCCTGGTTTACGACGATACGGCCGATACAGCAGGCTTCGGCGTCTCGATCGACGGTGGCAAGAATTTCGGTCCGCTCGCCGCACTCATTCCCCTCATCGTACCGGTCGAAGGGGGGGCCAGCCGCCCCGCCACCACCGCCGAGGTGACGCACGTCCGCTGGCTGTGGCCCGACGCGATCGCTCCCGGCGCGAGCCGATCGGTCGCTTTTTTCGGGCGCGTGCGGTAACCCCCGCGAATGACGATTTATTGCGACGAATCGGGCGGGCTCAACGCGGGCGCGATGACTTTCTCGGCGGTGATGCTGGCGCCCCAGGCCGCAACCGAAATCCATGAACGGTTCCGCGGCGTCACGGGACTTCGCGGCGAACTCAAGGGCAGCCGCATCAGCATCGTCGAGCGCGCCTATCTGCTCGAACTATTCGATCGCGCCGGGGGCCGGGCATGGGTCGCGGTCGCCAGCCGTGACAAGCTCGCCCAAAATCCGGGCGGCACGCTGCCGAGCGATCTCGCGCTTTATGCCGGACTGCTCAATCTTGCGATCGGGCGGTGGCTGCCCGAAACGGGCGGCGTGTGCACCGACGTCGTGATCGACGACGGGCGCTACGATCCCAAGATACTCGCGCACGTCCGCGAAGAGATACAGGAGGGGCTCGGCCAATGGGGCCGCGCTTCGCTCGCCGACAGCCGCCGCAGCGACGGCGTTCAGATCGCCGATGTGATAGCGAACAGCCTGTTCAACATCACGGTCGGTTCGCAGCGCGCGCATCGCATCCAGCGAATCCTAGACCCGATGCTCGCCTCCAAGGCAGTCCGCATCGCCGAACTCACCAAGCTTCCATAACAAAAGGGCCGCAGTTTCCTGCGGCCCTTTTGGCGATTCTGATGCAAGCGGCGCTTATTCGAAGTCGTTGCCGCCGCCCGCGGGGCTGCGCGGCGGCGCAGCGGCGGTCAGACGCAGGGCCTCCGCCGAACGGCTGATCGAGCTGATTTCGTCGGGCGTATCGTCATCGTCGATGACAACCTTCTGCATCGAACCGACGAGCGTTTCCTGCAGATCCTTGGGACGAATCGTCTGTTCGGCGATCTCGCGCAGCGCGACGACGGGATTCTTGTCGCGGTCGCGGTCAACGGTCAGTTCCGAGCCGCCAGAGATTTCGCGCGCGCGGTGGGCGGAGAGCAGAACCAGGTCGAAACGGTTGGAAATCTTGTCGACGCAATCCTCGACGGTAACGCGGGCCATGTTGTTTCCTTAATATCGGAGAGGCCAGCCTTTGGGGCTGGCGGCAAGCGCTGCGCGCTAGCAGCGCGGCCCGCCGATGTCAACCAAAGCGGTGCTCTTGCGGCCTTTGCCGCCGCCAGCCTATGAGCGGGTGATGACTGACGCCTGCCCCCCTGCCGACCTGCACAAGAGTTTGTCGGCGGATGTAGCAGGCCACCGCCTCGAACTGCTCTTCGACGGCGGCGAGAGGTTGGCGCGCCTCCTCGACCTCATCAAAGGCGCGGCGCACAGCATCGACTTGATCATGTATATTTTCGAGAGCGATACCGCGGGCCGGCGCATCCTCGACGCGTTGGTGACCGCCGCCAAACGCGGCGTCCGCGTGCGCGCGGTGATCGACAGCTTCGGATCGGGCGACACCCCCGACAGCCTGTTCAACCCGCTGCGCGAAGCGGGGGGGAGCGTCACCTTCTTCTCGCGCCGCTGGCGGTCGACCTATCTGATCCGCAACCATCAGAAACTGATCCTGATCGACGATTATATCGCGGTCACCGGCGGGTTCAACATCGCCGACGATTATCTGAGCCCGCCGCGCGGCGATTGCTGGTTCGACATCGGAATGGTCGTGACCGGCCCGACGGTCGTCCGCGCCGCGCAGTGGTTCGCCGAAATCCACGATTATACGGTCAACGAAGACGGCAAGGTGTTGACCCTGCGGCGGCTGATCCGCGAATGGCCGGTCGATGGCGAGGCCGTATCCTGGCTCGTCGGCGGGCCGACGCAGCGCCTCTCCCCTTGGGCGCGCGCGGTGCGCGCCGATCTGGATGACGCACGCCAGCTCGACATGGCGATGGCCTATTTCTCGCCGGGTCAGGGTATGCTGCGCCGGCTCGGCCGCGTCGCGCGGCGCGGCCGCGCGCGTTTCGTGATGGCCGGCAAGTCCGACAACCCGGCAACGATCGGCGCGTCGCGGCTGCTCTATGGCTATCTGCTGCGCAAGAGTGCCGAAGTCTGGGAATATCGGCCGTGCCGGCTGCACATGAAGCTGATCGTCATCGACGATGTCGTCTATATCGGATCGGCCAATTTCGACGTGCGCAGCTTGTTCGTGAACATCGAGGTGATGGTGCGGATCGCGGACGCGGGCTTTGCCGAAAAGATGCGTAACTTCCTCGCGTCGCTGCGGCCCGACTGCGAGATTATCACGCCGCAATCGCACAAGGCGCGCGGCAATTGGCTAACGCGGCTGCGCTGGACGCTTGCTTGGTTCGTCGTCGGCGTGGTCGACTATACGGTGTCGCGGAAACTCAACTTCGGGCTCGGCGACCTCGACCCGGAAATTTAATCTTTCCAGCCCCAGAAAAGGAAGCAGGGCGGGACGTTTACCCATTCGAACGCATTATCGATGCGATTGAAATGCGCCGCAAGGAAGTCGCGCGCGCGGGCCCGGAATTGATAGACGAGGAAAGCGCCGCCCGGACGCAGCACGCGGTGCGTCGCCGCGGCGATCGCCGGACCGATACCGGCGGGCAGCGTCGAGAACGGTAAGCCCGACAGGACATAATCGGCCTTTTCGAAGCCGTGCGCGCGGATGATCTCCTCGACATCGGCGGCCGAACCATGAACCGCGATGAAGCGGCTATCGCGGATATCCTTCCGAAGATATTCGATGAAATCCTCGTTGGTGTCGATCGCGATCAGCGTCGCGTCGCCAGCCATATGTTCGAGAACGGGGCGACAGAAAGTGCCGACCCCCGGACCATATTCGACGAACAGCTTCGTGTTTTTCCAGTCGACCGGACGCAGCATGTGGCGGATCAGCGTCGGCGACGACGGCACGATCGACCCCACCATGACCGGATGTTTGATAAAGCCGCGGACGAACATGCCCCACGGCCCGAAAAAGCGTTTGAGGCCCACCCGCAACCGGCGGACCAGCGGGGCTTTCGTTTCTTGGGCCTGCGCCCGCGGATTGGTCATGGTGGCTTTCGCGTTGTTGCGGTTGGCAATGGCGTGGCAAAATCGTGACGGTCGCGCAAGGAAAGAGTCTGTCTTGACTCTGGACAGACGGGCGCCCGCGTGTAGGGAGAAGGCGCGTTACGAACAGTGAAAAAGAGGGAGCGGACATGGCGACGGCATCGCATTCCATCCCTTCCGATCGCATGGCGGTGCTGTTCGCGGTGATGCTGGTCGCGGCGGCGGGCAATACCGCGATGCAGTCGATCCTTCCCGCCATCGGCGCCAAATTGCACATTCCCGACGTCTGGGTCAGTCTCGCTTTCAGCTGGTCGGCGCTGCTCTGGGTGCTCACCGCGCCGCATTGGGCGCGCCAGTCGGACAAGCGCGGGCGCAAGGCGCTGATGGCGCTCGGCGTCATCGGTTTCCTTTCGTCGATGGCGCTCTGCGGCTTCGTGCTGTGGGCAGGGCTCGAAGGCTGGCTGGCGGCGAGCATGACCTTCATCCTCTTCGCGCTGTTCCGCAGCCTGTATGGCGGGCTCGGCTCGGCCGCGCCGCCCGCGGTGCAGGCCTATGTCGCCGCGCGCACCGATCCCGAACAGCGGACGCAGGCGCTGTCGCTCGTATCATCCTCCTTCGGGCTCGGCACCGTCATCGGTCCCGCGATCGCGCCCTTCTTCATCCTGCCCATCGTCGGCCTCGCCGGGCCGCTGCTCGTCTTTGCGCTGATCGGCATCGGCGTGCTCATCGCACTGCGCTGGCGTCTGCCCAACGATGTCCCGCGCTTTGCGGCGCGCGGGGCGGTCGCCTCTTATCCCACGACCGCCGGATCGCCTCAGACCGCCGCCGAAGAGACCGAAGAACAGGCACCCGATCGGCCCGATATCGCGCCCGACGTCCTGCGCTGGGCTGACAAGCGCGTGCGGGTGTGGATGCTCGCCGGCTTCCTCGGCGGCCAAGCACAGGCGATGATGCTCGGGGTGATCGGCTTCCTGATCCTCGACCGTCTGCACCTCCGCCTACGCCCCGACGAGGGCGCCGCGATGACGGGAATCGTGCTGATGGCGGGCGCGTTCGCGACGCTGCTGTCGCAATGGGGGCTGATCCCCTTGCTCAAAATGTCGCCGCGAACCGCGGTGCTCTGCGGCGCGACGCTCGGCGGGCTCGGGGCGGTGCTGACCGGATTGTCGCATGATTTTCACGGCATCATCATCGGCTTTGCCCTCGCCTCGCTCGGCTTCGGGCTGTTTCGCCCGGGCTTCACCGCGGGCGCGTCGCTATCGGTGCCGCGCCGCGATCAGGGCAGCGTCGCGGGCATGACCGCCTCGATCAACGGGTCGGCCTATATCGTGTCGCCGGCCGTCGGCGTGCTGCTCTATAATTGGCATCCGATGGTCGCCTACGGCCTGATGGCGGGGTTTTGCGGCTGGCTGGTCCTATGGGGCTGGTCGGCGCTCAGACCCTCGGACTTGACCTGATCCAGCCCTCCCACGCCGCCGTCATCCCGGCGAAGGCCGGGATCTCGCCGGCGCGTTTGGATGCGAGATCGAGATCCCGGCCTTCGCCGGGATGACGCTTTCGTTCAGTCTTTCGGTTCCTCATGCTTGCGCTCGCGGATGGGCTTCAACATGCCCGGCGCGAAGAAGCCGATCGGATTGACGCTCATCGCGGCTTGCTTGATCTCGCCCTGAATCTTCTCATAATCCCTCTCCATCGCTTCAGTGACCGATGCGCGGGTATCCTTCAGCGCGGTTTCGAAATCTTCCATCGTCACCGTCTCGCTGCTCATCGAACGCTTGAGCGCGGAGAGGCCCGCGCGCCGCGTCAGATCTTCGAGGTCGGCGCCGGTGAAGCGATCGGACTTTTCGGCAAGGACGCCCAAATCGACATCATTCGCCAGCGGCATCTTCCCGGTCTGGATCTCGAGGATGCGCTTGCGTCCTTCGGTATTGGGTACTGAGACATAGATGAGCTCGTCGAGCCGTCCCGGGCGCAGCAGCGCCGGGTCGATCAGGTTCGGGCGGTTGGTCGCGCCGATGACGACCACCGACTGCATTTCCTCGATCCCGTCCATCTCGGCGAGGATCGTGTTGACGACGCGCTCGGTCACCTGCGGTTCGCCCGACGTGCCGCTGCCGCGCGCCGGCACCAGGCTGTCGAGTTCGTCGATGAAGATGATCGTCGGCGCGACGGCGCGCGCACGCTGGAACAGGCGCGCGATCTGCTGTTCGCTCTCGCCATACCATTTCGAAAGCAGGTCCGACGATTTGATCGAGATGAAATTGGCATCCGATTCGCGCGCCGCCGCCTTGGCCAGCAAGGTTTTGCCGGTTCCGGGCGGGCCATAGAGCAAAAAGCCCTTGGCCGGACGGATTCCGAGGCGCCGGAACGCCGCGGGATTCTTCAGCGGCAGTTCGATCCCTTCGATCAGCTTGTCGCGCGCCGCGTCGAGACCGCCAATGTCGCTCCAGCGCGTCTTCGGCGCCTGCACCATCACTTCGCGCATCGCCGAGGGCTGGACGCGTTTCAGCGCATTATTGAAATCCTCGCGCGTCACGCGCAATTCTTCAAGCACCTCGGGCGGGATCGTCCCTTCCTCGAGGTTAAGTTTGGGCATGATCCGCCGGACGGCTTCGATCGCGGCTTCGCGGGTCAGCGCCGCCATATCGGCACCGACGAAGCCGAAGGTCGTGCGCGAAAGCTCGTCCAGATCGACATTGTCGGCGAGCGGCATGCCGCGCGTGTGAATCCCCAAGATCTCGCGGCGGCCTTTCTCGTCGGGGACGCCGATCACGATCTCGCGGTCGAAACGGCCCGGGCGCCGCAGCGCCTCGTCGATCGCATCGGGGCGATTGGTCGCGGCGATGACCACCAGGTTCGTCCGCGGTTCGAGCCCATCCATCAGCGTCAGCAGCTGGGCGACGAGCCGCTTTTCCGCCTCGCCCTGCACCTGCCCCCGCTTCGGAGCGATCGAATCGATCTCGTCGATGAACAGGATCGACGGCGCGGCCTTGGCCGCAGCTTCGAAAATATCGCGCAGCCGCTTTTCGGATTCGCCATAGGCGCTGCCCATGATCTCAGGGCCGTTGATCAGGAAGAATTGCGCTTCGCTCTCATTGGCGACCGCGCGCGCGAGCCGCGTCTTGCCGGTTCCCGGCGGGCCGTGGAGCAGCACGCCGCGCGGCGGGTCGACGCCCAGACGGCGGAACAGCTCGGGATAGCGCAGCGGCAGCTCGACCATCTCGCGCAGCTGGTCGATCGTCTCGCCCAGCCCGCCGAGATCGTCATAGGTTACGTCGGTGCGGCGCGCATCCTGCGGCTCCTGATATTCGGGCAGCAGTTCGATTTCGGTATTTTCGTCGATGAAAACGACGCCCTTGGGGGTCGCGGACACGACGAGCAGGCGCACCTCGGCCAGCGCATAGGCCGGCGCGTTGAGCATCTGGCGGAGCTGCGGCGGCATATCGCCCGACGGCAGCCGCTGCTGCCCGGCAGTCGCGACCGTATCGCCCGCGACGAGCGGACGGCCGAAGAAGCTGCGTTTCAGCGCGTTGGCCGAACCCTGAAGCCGAAGATTTTCCTGCGCGGGCGCGAACACCACGCGGGCCGCGGGGCGCGTTTCGACGCGGCTCAGTACCACCATATCGCCCGCGCCTGCTCCGGCATTGGCGCGCTGCAAGCCATCGAGCCGGATGACCTCCAGCCCCTCATCCTCGGCATAGGGCGCGACGATACGCGACGCCGTTTGCCGTTTGCCGCTGATCTGGATGATATCGCCCTCGGTCACGCCAAGCTCGGCCATCGCCGAGCGCGGAATGCGGGCGATGCCGCCGCCGCTTTCCTCGGCGCGCGAATTCGCCACCTGCAGTTTCACCTGTTTTTCTTTTACCGCCGCTTCGGCCAAGACGCGTCTCCCTCAAAAAGGTCAGAATGCGAAACATAGGTTGTCGTTCCCGATTTGCGACCCCGCTTCTCGGTCAATCTATGACGCACTGCACAAAATTCTGGCGTGTCCGCTTCGCTCATGCCATCATCGCCAACCGATATGCCACGCCTTCCCCCCCTCAGCAGCATGGAAGCCTTTCTCGAGGTCGCCCGCCATGGCACGGTCAAGGCGGCTGCGATCGAGCTCGGCCTGTCGATGCCCGCGCTGTCGCGCCGCATCCAGACGCTCGAACATGCCGTGGGACGCCCGCTGTTCAACCGCCATCATCACGGGCTCAGCCTCACCGAGACGGGCCGCGCGCTCGACGCGCAACTGTCGCCGCTTCTCGATGAACTGCGCGCGGTGATCGGCCAAGCCGGCAGCCCCGACGCCTCGCTCCGCCTCCATCTCAACGTCCTGCCGCTGTTCGCACAGCAGCGGCTGTTCCCGCGCCTTCCCGAACTCAGGCGCCAGCATCCCGAACTGCACATCGACATCGACACCATGTCGCACGGCGAAGCGCGGCTGGGGGAAGGCATCGACGCTGCGATCGCGCTCGCCCGCTCGATCGATCCGATGCTTTATGCCGCACGGCTCGATCAGGACAAGGTGTTCCCGATCGCGTCGCGGACGCTGACCGATGGCGACCGCACGATAACCGTGCCCGAACAGATGCAGCGGATGACCGTATTGCTGCACAGGGAAATGCCCGAGACCTTTTCCGAATGGAAGAAAGCGATCGGCATGCCCTATCTGGAACCGGCCGGGATCGACTATTTCGATTCGGGGCCATTGATGCTGGAAGCCGCGGCGCAGGGCATCGGCGTGGCTTTCATGCACGGCCACCATTTCGACGACGCGCACGACCCGCGCCTCGTCCGCCTGTTCGATTTCGACGTCGACAGCCCCTACAGCTACTGGTTCGTCTGCCGTCCGCGCGCGCTGCGCCAGCCCGCGGTCAAGCTGTTCCACGACTGGTTGCTGGCCGCCAGAATCTGACGCAATAATCGTCTCGAATGTGGGAAATGGTGCTGCTGGACAGGATTGAACTGTCGACCTCGTCATTACCAATGACGCGCTCTACCACTGAGCTACAGCAGCAACCGGACCGCCCGCCAACGCATGTTCGCTGGGCAGGCGCGGCCTATGGCGGGGCGTCCCTCGCCTGTCAAGACGCGAGGCTTGACGATGCGGCGATTTCGCGGGCATGGCCGCGTTCGTGAGCAAGACGCCCTCCCCCGCCGATCTCGAGCGCGAACGCCGTCTGGCCGAAGCGCTGCGAGCCAATCTGCGCAAACGAAAGGCGCAGGCGCGCGACGCAAAGGCTGAAACGCCGCCTAAAGACTGACCGTCACGGTCACTTCGTCGCCCTCGGCAAGGCTTTCCGCCTTGCGCACCATGGCCTTGACCGGCAGCAGCCAGCCTCCGCTTTCCTTGTGCGGGAACACCGACGTCTTCCACCTCGTGTCGCCAATTTTCGCTTCGACGCGCGCCGAGCCGAATCCTTTTTGCCCGTCGATCCACTGGCCGGTCATCGCCGCCATGCGGATCCCGTCGGCTTCGTCGCCCGCGATCGTCACGAAGAACCAAGCCGCGGGCGCGGTAGCCGATTGCCAGCGCCACAAGGGCGTCGTGACGGTAAAACTTTCCACGCCGTTCCTAACCCATTCGTGTCGAGCGAAGTCGAGACACCCATCGTCGGTGCATGCCTTCGGGGCATCTCGACTTCGCTCGATGCAAACGGGTCTGCGTCACTTCGCTACCGCTCGCACCGGTACTGGAATGTTACAGATGTCGGCGCCACCGGCGGGCCGGATAAAGAAGGGATCGCGCCGGTTGGCGCGGGCATCGGCATAGCGCGCGAAACTGTCGCTTTCGGTCGACAGATATTCGAATTCGGGCTGTTCGGCCGCCGGCAATTCGTTCGCGATGCGGATCGAAGTGATGAGCGTGCGCTCGGCGTCCGCTTTATAGAAGCCAAGCGCCTCCGTCCCGCGCGGCAGGCTCGAAAGATGCTCGATCCCGCTAATGACGCGGCCGACGACGGCGATGTTGCGATCGAGATGGCGCGGTGCGTGCCCGATTACGGCATAGAGCTCGGCGCCGCTACCGGTATCGGGCGACATATTGCGGCCGACGCCGACAGTGCCGTAGCAATGGACGGGCCAGACATCATGTCCCTCCTTTGCACCAGCGACCGGCCACCCGCTCCAAAAACCGGCCAGCCCGCTGTAGGCGTCCGTCTTCACAGGCACGGAAAGCAACCTCTCGGTTCCGCCCGCACCGGCATGAACTCCGGCGGATGCGAAGCGGGACTCAACATACCGGCTTTCCGGCACCGCCGCCAATCCCTCCGGCAACGCCTTCTTCTCGGTCGCGTCCCCCCATTGCACGACATAATTGTCCTGCACGCGGTTGATGCTCGTCCCGTCCCACCAGTGCGCGGCGGCGAGCTTGCGGATATTGCCGATCCAACCCTGGCTGAACGGCGCGGGCATCAACTGGATGACGACGCGCCGCGGTCCTGAGCGTGTCGAAGGGCCCTTCGCATCTGGCGCGAGGTCCATCACCAACAGGTCGGATGGCGCGATGGCGATCCAGTCGCTCGCAGGGGCCGCTGCGGCAATTTCCCCCGGCGAAGAGATCGGCGCCGGCTCCGAAGCGATGGCGGGAAGGATGAGCGACGCGGCTGCGATTGCCGCAAGCAAAAGATGTTTCATACCCGATGTCTGCCACGCCCAATCGGCTTGCGAAAGCCCCGCCAAGCGATTAGGGCGCCCCTTCCAGTGCGAATTGGTTGGGCACCCGATTCACGCTTCGTGCTTCGCACGAAACGACCGGGGTGCATGCGGAGCGGTGGCCGAGTGGTCGAAGGCGCTCGCCTGGAAAGTGAGTATACGTCAAAAGCGTATCGAGGGTTCGAATCCCTCCCGCTCCGCCACCATATGTCCGCAGATGCCCTGCTGGAACGCTTGTCCCCCGCGCCGCTGCCTTTTCATGCCGACTATAATCTATGTTGCGAGAGAACAGCCACATCTGGGCTAATAGTCGCTTCACGGACACCGACCCAGCGACCCGGGGCGGTAGATGGGCATCCTCTTGCGTAGCCATATACAAGAGGACTGAAGGACTCTGCGGCGACGCAGAGTCCTTCTTGCACTTCCTTCACGGACCCCACCTCGCCTCCTCGATACGGGAAGCGGCATGACTGTGATTCGATCCCTGTCAGATCGCCGACGAAAGCGCGCCGTCGATCGGCCGGTCCCGACCGTCGAGGTCCGGCAAGAACAGCATCCGCGCCCTTTCGACCAGCATCGCCGGTTCGCCCAGATGTAGATAGGTCGCGTTGAACGACGCCAAGGCCGCCAGCTGCGCGAAATC
Organism: Sphingopyxis italica; assembly: GCF_011926545.1. GTDB lineage: Bacteria > Pseudomonadota > Alphaproteobacteria > Sphingomonadales > Sphingomonadaceae > Sphingopyxis > Sphingopyxis italica. The sequence goes on from NZ_JAATIT010000002.1 coordinate 611,559, forward strand.
CGGAATTTCGAGCCGCATGTTGCGAATCTCCACGGCACAGCGAAGGCGCAATTGCTGGACGACACGGTTCACATGCACCTGCGTCAGCCCCATCGCTTCCGCCATCTGCCCCTGAGTCAGCAGGAAGTCGCATGAACCTCCGCCGCCGGACGGGACGTCGCGCTGACGAACATAGATTTCGCAAAGGAGCTGGGCCACGCGCTCGAGCGCGTTTCGCTGCCCGATGTTGATCGTCCATTCACGCTGTACCGCCGCGCCGATGATCGCGGCCCAGCACAATGCCGGTGCCAAATTGGGGCATTGTTCGAAAAGCCGCTGCGCGTCCGGCCGGCTGATCTCCGCCACCGACAGGCGGCGCACCGCGGCAATCGAATGGTCGGTGCGCGCGACGGTAAAAAGATCAAGGTCGCACAGCTCGCCCGGCAGGACCAGGCCCAGGATTTGCCTGCGGCCGTCGGGCATCTGCTTATATTTCTGCGCCCAGCCCGCCAATATGATCCGAAGCGCCACGGGTCTTTCGCCTTCGCGGGCCAAGTCGGCACGTTTCATATAGTCGCGCGCGTTGCGCGCCAGGCTGGCTTCCCAAATCAACCGCTCGCGCGAGGTCAGCAGCCCGTTGACGATTTCACCCAGCCCCATGTGTCCCCCTTGGATTAGGGAGATCAGATGGGCGTTACGCGCCGCGCGGACATTCACCCATGTTAAGTTGCCGAAACACTGCTGATCGGGCGCGGGCCGGCCCTTTGGTTCATGTCGAATTACACGCGCGAGCAGGGCGGAATCCGCCGCGAGAAGCAGCTTCCGGAGTTCGTCGATTTAAGCGGGAAAAATTCCCAACGCCTGTCCAATGACAGCAGCAGGAGGGAATGGTGCACCCGGAGCGATTCGAACGCCCGACCCTCAGATTCGTAGTCTGATGCTCTATCCAGCTGAGCTACGGGTGCGTGGAGAGGCGCCTTTAAGGGGCCGTGCGCGGGGGCGCAACCCCCTATTTCAGCTTTGTGACCCATTGGCGGGATGATCGTCGGCGGATGGCGTCCGGCGCGTCGATTTTCGCGAAGTTTCTCGATGAGCGGCCCGGCTGGCGCGACCCCGCGTTCGTGCTCTGCGCACGGTCGCGGGCGCTGCCCGCCCTCGCACTCGACCATGATTCGAAAGCGCAGGCCGCGTCGCCTACGCTTTCACCGTCATCGCCACCGCGCCCGCGAGGGGCGTTATTTCGCTTTCAGTGCCGCCTGCGCTGCCGCCAGACGCGCGATGGGCACGCGGTAGGGAGAGGCGCTGACATAATCGAGACCGGTCTTTTCGCAGAAATGGATGCTCGGCGCGTCGCCGCCATGCTCGCCGCAGATGCCGAGCTTGACGTTGGGGCGCGTCTTGCGTCCGCGTTCTGCCGCCAGATCGATCAGTTGCCCGACGCCTTCGACGTCGAGGCTGACGAACGGGTCGGTCAGGAAGATGCCCTTGTCGACATATTGCGTCAGGAAGCGGCCCGCGTCGTCGCGGCTGATGCCGATCGTCGTCTGAGTGAGGTCGTTGGTGCCGAAGCTGAAGAATTCGGCACTCTCGGCGATCTCACCCGCCATCAGCGCGGCGCGCGGCAGTTCGATCATCGTGCCGACGAGATAGGCGATCTCGCGGCCCTTTTCGGCGAACACCGCCTCGGCCTGCGCATCGACGACCGCCTTCATCAGGTCGAACTCGCGGCGCGTCGCCACCAGGGGAATCATCACCTCGGGGATCGGCGCGGCGCCGGTCTCGGCAGCGACGTCGCACGCCGCCTCGAAGATCGCGCGCGCCTGCATCTCGTAGATTTCGGGATAGGTCACGCCAAGGCGGCAACCGCGATGGCCGAGCATCGGGTTGAATTCGTGCAGTTCGTTCGCACGCGCCTTCAGCGCCTCGACACCCACGCCCGCCGCCGCGGCGACATCGGCGAAATCCTCCTCGCGCGTCGGCAGGAATTCGTGGAGCGGCGGATCGAGCAGGCGGATCGTGACCGGCAGGCCCGCCATCACCCCGAAGATCGCGGCGAAGTCACCGCGCTGTTCGGGGAGCAGCTTCGCGAGCGCGACGCGCCGGCCGACTTCGCTGTCGGCAAGGATCATCTCGCGTACGGCAGTGATGCGCGCCGCGTCGAAGAACATATGCTCGGTGCGGCACAGCCCGATGCCCTCGGCACCGAAATCGCGCGCGACCTGGGCGTCCTGCGGCGTTTCGGCGTTGGCGCGGACCTTCATGCGGCGCACCTTGTCGGCCCAGCCCATCAACACGCCGAAATCGCCGACCAGTTCGGGGAGCAAGGTCGGGACTTCGCCCGCCATTACTTCGCCGGTCGAACCGTCGAGGGTGAGGATGTCTCCTTCGCGCAGTTCACGTCCGCCCACGCGCAGAACGCGCGCATTACCGTCGATCGACAGCCCGCCGGCACCCGAGACGCAGGGGCGACCCATGCCGCGGGCAACGACCGCCGCGTGGCTCGTCATCCCGCCGCGCGCGGTCAAAATGCCCTTGGCGGCGTGCATGCCGTGAATGTCTTCGGGGCTGGTTTCGACGCGAACGAGGATCACCGCCTCGCCCATGCCCGCGGCCTTCTCGGCGCTGTCGGCGTCGAACATGATCTTGCCCGATGCGGCGCCGGGGCTCGCGGGGAGCCCCTTGGTCAGGACGTCGCGCGGTGCCTTCGGGTCGAGCGTCGGGTGGAGCAACTGGTCGAGCGCGCCCGGATCGACGCGGCCAACGGCCTCCTCTTCCGAAATCAGCCCCTCAGCCGCCATATCGACCGCGATCTTGAGCGCGGCCTTGGCGGTGCGCTTACCGCTGCGCGTCTGCAGCATCCACAGCGTCCCGCGTTCGACGGTGAACTCGATATCCTGCATGTCGCGATAATGCGTCTCGAGCGTGTCGAAGACGCGGCCGAGCTCGCCGAAGGTCTCGGGCATCGCCTCTTCCATCGACGCCGGCTTGGCGCCCGCCTTCTCGCGCGCAATTTTCGTGAGATATTGCGGCGTGCGGATGCCCGCGACGACGTCCTCGCCCTGCGCGTTGATCAGCCACTCGCCGTACCAGGCGCGCTCGCCCGTCGCCGGGTCGCGGGTGAAGGCGACGCCGGTTGCCGACGTGTCGCCCATATTGCCGAACACCATTGCCTGAATATTGACCGCGGTGCCCCATTCTGCGGGGATCGAGTTCAGCCGGCGATAGACTTTGGCGCGGTCGCTTTCCCAGCTCGCGAAAACGGCGCCGACCGCGCCCCACAGCTGGTCGTTCGGTTCCTGCGGGAACGGCGCGCCGGTCTCGCGCTCGACGATCGCCTGATATTCCTTGACCAGCGCCTGCCAGTCTTCAGCAGACATCTCTGTGTCGAGATAGAAACCTCTGTCTTCTTTAGCGATTTCCAGCGCTTCCTCGAACTCGGCATGGTCGAGGCCCATGACGACGTCGGCGTACATCTGGACGAAGCGGCGATAGCTGTCCCACGCGAAACGCGGGTCGCCCGAAGCTTCGGACAAGCCCACGACGGTGCGGTCGTTGAGCCCGAGATTGAGGACGGTGTCCATCATCCCCGGCATCGACACGCGCGCGCCCGAACGGACCGAGACGAGCAGCGGGTCGGCGGGGTCGCCGAATGTTTTGCCGGTGATACCCTCGATATGCGCGATGCCCGCGGCGACATCATCGACCAGTCCGGCCGGAAACTGCTCGCCGTTGGTATAATAAGCGGTGCAGACGTCGGTGGTGACCGTAAAGCCCGGGGGCACCGGCAGGCCGATCGAGGCCATTTCGGCGAGGTTCGACCCCTTGCCGCCCAGCAATTCCTTCGAGCGTTCGGCGGTGGTCGCGTCGCCGCCGAACAAATGCACCATCTTCGTCATCATAAGCTCCTGCTGCCCCGGGGAGGAGGTTGCGGGGGGAATAGGGTCGCCGCCCTTCGCGGTCGACTCAGTTTTGCTTTTAGCGGTGTCAGGCTGGCCTGCCTCCATGGCGGGCCTGCCAATGGTCGAAGATCGCCTCCCCCGCGCTGCCGCCGAAGGTCAGGATCGGCACGTCGCGGCGAAAGGCGAGCGACCAGGCCTTGACCCACAGCGTCTTGCGCGGCTCGATCGCCGCGATCTGGTCCCAACCGATGTGCAGGGGCGGATGAAACAGGCGAAAGAAGACGGGCGGGCGAAGATAGATGCCGCGCTGATCGATCCAGACATTGATCGCATTCCGGTAGCTGACACCACCGGGAAAGCGGCCGATCACCATCGTCGCCCATGAAAAGCGGCGCGCATCGGCGGGGATCGGGCGGTCCCATGCAAAGGCGGGCAGATATTTCGACCATCCCACCCACGACAGGATGCGCGTGACGAGCAGCCACATGGCGACGAAGAACAGCGGAAAGCCGATCGCGAAAATCCAGATGAGGTGGCTGTTGTCCATGACGCTTCACCTTCCTTCGATGACCGGGAGAGCCCTAACCCTCTATCTTCGAGAAATCGGCGACGCTGTGCACCGCATCACGGAACCGCGCCAGCAGCCCGAGCCGCCAGGCGCGGACCGCTTCATCGGGGTCGTTGACCATCACGCCGTCGAAAAAGGCGTCGATCGGCGCGCGGAGCGACGCGAGCGCGGCCATCGCGTCGGTGAAGCGTTCGTCGGCGACGGCGGCGGCGGCCGCGGGTTCAGCGGTGTCGAGCGCGGCGAGCAGGGCCGCCTCGGCGGGGTCCATTTCTCCCCTCCCGCTTGCGGGAGGGGTCGGGGGAGGGCCTGTTTCGTCGGAAGCGCCATCGGACATGCCCTCCCCTAGCCCCTCCCGCAAGCGGGAGGGGGACGTCTCGCCCGCCTGCTTCAGGATATTCGCCGCGCGCTTGTAGCCCGCGAGGAGGTTTGTGCCGTCGTCGGTCGCCATGAACGCCTGCAGCGCCTTCACGCGGGCGAGCAAGCGGACGAGATCATCCTCGCCGCCGAGCGCAAACACCGCGTCGATGAGGTCGTGACGGACGCCAGCTTCGCGCTGTTGGACCTTGAGGCGGTCGGCGAAGAAGGATGCCAGCTTCTTTTCGGTGTGGCCTTCCCAAACAACCCCGAACTTATCGAGATCATCTTCAACAGCCTTCAGCAACACCTGTTCCAAGCGGAAACGCAGGCCGTTCCGTAAAATGGTAGCAATCACGCCCAAGGCCGCGCGCCGCAAAGCAAATGGGTCTTTCGATCCGGTCGGAGCTTCATCGATCAGCACGAAGAATTGGGTAAAGACGTCGAGCTTATCCGCCAGCGCCACAGCCACCGTCACCGGCGCAGTCGGGACGTCATCGCCCTGCCCGACCGGCTTGTAATGATCGCGGATCGCGTCGGCGACCGCATCGGGCAGACCTTCGGCGCGGGCGTAATAGCCGCCCATCAGGCCCTGCAATTCGGGGAACTCGCCAACCATTTCGGTAACGAGGTCGGCCTTGGCGAGTTCAGCCGCTTGCCGCGCGAGCGCTGGGTCGCAATTCGGGACGACGCCTTCGCTCGCCAGCCATTCGGCGAGCTTCGCGACGCGTTTGACCTTGTCGGCGACGGTGCCGAGCTTTTCGTGGAAGGTGATGTTCGCGAGCTTCTCGGCGTGCTGCGCGAGCGTCTTTTTCTGATCCTGTTCCCAGAAGAAGCGCGCGTCGGACAGGCGCGCGGCGAGAACCTTGCGGTTGCCCGCGACGATCTCCGCCCCGCCGTCGACCGCGTCGATGTTCGCGGTGCAGACGAAGCCGTTGGCGAGCTTGCCGTCCGCATCGTTCACGACGAAATATTTCTGGTTCACCCGCGCGGTCAGCTGGATGACCTCGGGCGGCACTTCCAAAAACGCTTCGTCGAACCGGCCGAGCAAGGGCACCGGCCATTCGGTGAGCCCGGCATTCTCGATCACCAGCCCCTCGTCCTCGACCAGCGTCAGCCCGGCGTCGGCCGCGGCCTTGGCGGCGCCGTCGCGGATGATCGACTGGCGCTCCTCATGGTCGACGATGACGTGGCAGGCGCGCAGCTTTTCGGCATAGTCGGCGGCCGATCCGATCGTGATCTCGCCCGGGCAGTGGAAGCGGTGACCGCGCGTCGCGAAACCGGCGGAAATCCCGCTAACTTCACACGCAACAAGGTCTTCGCCGAAGATGGCGACGATGCCCGACAGCGGACGCACCCAGCGAAGGCTTTCGCTGCTCGCGCTCGCCTTGCCCCAGCGCATCGACTTGGGCCAGGCAAAGCCGCGGACGATCGCGGGGATCGCCTCGGCAAGCACCTCTGCGGTCGCGCGGCCCGGCTTGTCGATGACGGCGAACCAGACGCCGTCGCGGTCTTCGAGTTGGTCCTGCGTCAGCCCCGTCTTGCGAAGGAAACCTTCGAGCGCCTGCGGCGGCGCACTGCTGCGCGGTCCTTTGAGCTCCTCGCTGACCGCGGCGGTCGCTTCGGGAAGACCCTTGGCGATCAGCGCAAGGCGGCGCGGCGTCGACCATATGGTGAGCTCGCCCGTTTCGAGGCCCGCTGCGGCGAGCTGCGCGCGGAACAGTTTTTCGAGTTCGGCGCGCGCCCCCGCCTGCATCCGCGCCGGGATTTCCTCGCTGCGCAGTTCGAGAAGAAAGTCGGTCACAGCGCATCCCTCAATAAATAGGGACAGTCCCTATTTAATCGCAAACTGACGGCGCGGCACGCAGCGCGCGCGAAAATTAAATAGGGACTGTCCCTATTTATTGAGCCCACGGTCACAGCACCCACCCCGGATAGTTTTCGGCCCAGCGTTCGGACTGGCTGTCGATCCACGCCTTGCAGCTGCCCTTTGCGAGGTCGCGGACGCGCGCCATATAATTGGCGCGTTCCTGTACGCTGATCACGCCGCGCGCTTGCAGCAGGTTGAAGAGGTGGCTCGCCTCGATCGCCTGGTCATAGGCCGCGAGCGGAACGCCAGCGTCGATCGCGCGATTGCATTCGGCCTCGGCCGCCTTGAAGCCTGCGAACAAGGTCTCGGTGTCAGCGACCTCGAAATTCCATTTCGAGAACTGCTTTTCATTCTCGAGGAACACGTCGCCATAGCTGACCGCCGCGACATCGTCGACCGCGTCGGAAAAGCGCAGGTCGTACACATTGTCGACGTTCTGGATATACATAGCGAGGCGTTCGAGCCCGTAGGTAAGCTCGCCCGCGACGGGCTTGCAGTCGAAGCCGCCCATTTGCTGGAAGTAAGTGAACTGGGTGACTTCCATCCCGTCGCACCATACTTCCCAGCCGAGCCCCCACGCGCCGAGCGTCGGCGATTCCCAGTCGTCCTCGACGAAGCGGATGTCGTGGAGGAGCGGGTCGATGCCGATCGCGGCGAGCGATCCTAGATATTGCTCCTGCAGGTCGGCGGGCGACGGCTTCAATATCACCTGATATTGGTAATAATGCTGGAGCCGGTTCGGGTTCTCGCCATAGCGGCCGTCGGTCGGCCGGCGGCTTGGCTGGACATAGGCGACATTCCACGGCTCGGGACCGAGGCTGCGCAGCGTCGTCGCGGGATGAAAGGTCCCCGCCCCCACGCGCATGTCATAAGGCTGCAAGATCGCGCAGCCGCGCGCGCTCCAGTAATTGTGCAGCGTCAGGATCATGCCCTGAAAGCTGAGTGGTGTCTTGTCCGCCCCGTCGGCCACGGCCGCAATCCCTTCGCAGGTGCAAAAATCGCCGCCGCATTGGCCCAGCGGCGGCGCATGGTCAAGGCTCCCCGCCGCTCGCCACGGCGCGAAAAAATCCGCTTTAGTCAGGTCTTCAGAACTTTTTGTAAGGTTTTATTGACATAGTCAGCGAATCGCGACATATAGTCATGGAAACGTGACATTAAGGCAGGTTGAGTTGACCACAACCTGCTGATCCAAGGAGAATGACATGATGACCCGCACGCTGATCCTCGCCCTCTCGCTTGCCGCCAGCGCAATTCCCGCCGCGGCCGCCGAGAGCGAAAACGCCACGGCCGAAATCCGCATCGACGATCTCGACCTGACCCGCGCGACCGATCGCGAACGACTGGATACCCGCCTGAAAAGCGCCGCGCGCAGCGTCTGCCGCACCAATCTTCGCCGCGCGGGCGAAGGTAGCCGCCAAGCGGCGTGCCTCACCGCCGCGCTCGCGCAGGCCGAACCGCAAGCGGCGCGGGCTATTGCGGCGGCGCAAGACGGCAGCCGGCTCGCGCTATTGATGATCCGCACCCCGCGGTAACGACAGGATCCTACGGCTTCGCTCTGCCGTGCCTCCCCGGTGACGGCTGCGACTTGGGCTGGAGCGCCCCGGGACGGGCGCTCCAGTTCCTTGATCCCGGGCAAGGCCGATCGGAAACTGTCGCCATCAACGCGACCTGCCGCAAGGACAGAATAAATATTCCCCTTCCCGAACATATTGATGCGCTATGGGAAGATGATGACCCTTCGGACGGACATGCTGGCGAGGCGCCGATGAACAACAAGCTGAAAGTGCTGCGCGCGATGCGGAACTGGAGCCAAGCGGAACTCGCCGACCGGCTCGACGTCTCGCGGCAGGCGGTGAATGCGATCGAAACGGGGAAATACGACCCGTCGTTGCCGCTCGCCTTCAAGCTCGCGCGGCTGTTTGCAATGCCGATCGAGGAGATTTTCGATGACGGTTACAAGGGAGGCGACGATGCCGGTTGAGAATACGAAACCTCATAACCTGCCGGCGATGATCGTCTGGCCGATCATCATCGTACTGACCGCCGCGGGCGTGCTCGGCGGCTTCGCTGGCTATAATCAGGCTATGGTCGATGATGGCGGCACCCCGCTTCCCGCCTGGGCCGGTCCGCTCGCCGCGCTGGGTTTCGGCGCGGTCGCGCTGGCCGTCTATGCGCGCCGCTATCGATCGGCATGGCAAAGCCTGCCGCCTCGCCGGCGGCACTATTGGCTGGCGCTCGGCCTTTGCGCGACGATCGGCGGCATCGTCGGCGGCTGGCTCGTCGCCGATCAGCCGATCGATCGGGGGTTCGCCGAAATGCTCGCCAGCGGGACGCTGAGCCCCGGTTTCGCCGTCGGCGCGTCGCTGCTGTGGATCGGCGGGCTCGCCGTCGGCATGGTCCTTTACCACCGCGCGATCGACGACCATGAAGAGCGCGCGTGGCTGTGGGCGTGCGTCGCGGGCTGGTATGCCTTCATCTTTCCCGCTCCCGCCTGGTGGGCGCTCCACCGCGCCGGCATGGCGCCGCCGGTCGACGCGATGCTGCTTTTCTTGCTGTCGCTGATCGCGAACGCCATCGTCTGGATGTGGCTGAAATTCCGCTGACCGACGATCGCCCTTTCCTCCTTCCCTTTTCCCTTCCTCCGGCCCGGTGCCCCCTGACGAGAGGCTTTCCTGTGAAAAAATGGTTCAAGACGCTTGCCGCCACCTGCGCGGTCATCCCCTTCGCGCAGTGCGCGCTGGGGCCGGGCGGCAATAGCGCCGTTGCCGCCGAGCCCGCCACCGCGACGCAGCAAGCGCCGGCGCCCACCGCGACCGACGCCGACCCCGCGCTGTGGGTGGTGAGGGACGAGGACACGACGATCTATCTGTTCGGCACCGTCCATGTGCTGAAGCCCGGTCTCAGCTGGTTCGACGAGGCGGTGAAGACCGCGTTCGACAAGTCGGACCAGCTGATGCTCGAGATCGTTCTGCCCGAGGATCAGGCGGAGATGGTCAAGGTAATGATGCCGCTGGCGATCGACCAGAGCGGCAGGACGCTGTCGTCGCGGCTCAAGCCGGAGCAACTCGCGGCCTATCAGGCGGCGATGGCGAGCGTTGGCCTGCCCGCCGCGCAGTTCGACATGTTCGAACCCTGGTTCCCGGCGATCACGCTGTCGGTGCTGCCGCTCACCAAGCTCGGATACGATCCCGAACAGGGCGCGGAGAAGCAGCTGACCGGCTTCGCGAAGGCGGTGAGCAAGCCGGTGGCGGGGCTCGAGACACTCCCCGAACAGCTCGGCTTCTTCGACACGCTGCCCGAAACGCAGCAGGTCGCCTTCCTCAACGCGGTGGTGAAGGATCTCGACCAACTGGGGCCGCAGCTCGACAAGATGGTTTTGCTATGGGCGAAGGGCGATCCCGATGGTCTGGCGGTCGCGATGAACGAGAGTCTTGCGGCGACACCCGAACTCGCGAAGACATTGCTTTGGGATCGCAACGCGCGCTGGGCGGACAAGCTGAAGGCGCGGATGGATCATCCGGGAACGGTGTTCGTCGCGGTCGGCGCCGGACATCTCGCGGGTCAGCACAGCGTGCAGGATTATCTGAAGGAACGCGGCCTGACCGTGAAACGGGTCGAATATTGAGGCCATCCGCGCCTCTCTCCCGCGAATCCGGACGATGGGGCCGCCGCATCGCGGTCGCCCTTTCGCCATTGTTGCTGCTGACCGCCTGCGGGACCGCAGAGCCGGGGCCTGAAGCGCGGCCGGCGATGTGGATGGTCGCGGACGCCGATACGAAAATCTATATTCTCGGCACAATGCACGCGGTGCCGCGCGGCACCGACTGGGACGCGGGCCGGGTGACGAGCGCGATCGAGGCAGCCGACGAGTTGATGATGGAGCTGTCGCCCGCCGAACTCGCGGCCGCGGGGGAGACATTCCGGCAGCTCGCCCAGCGCGACGCCCCGCTCGCGATCGAAGCGCGCCTCTCGGGCAAGGCGCTGACCGGTTTTCGCGCGCTCGAAGCAAGCGGCCGCAGCTTTGGCGAGGACGGGCTCGATGATTGGGCGGTGATGGTCCTGATGGGCCAGCGCGTCGCGCAAAATGCCGGCCTGTCCTCGGCCGATGGTGTGGAAACGGGCCTCACCGAAAAATTCGAGGCCGCGGGCAAGCCGATTGGCGGCTTCGAGACGGCACGCGAACAGCTGATGCTGTTCGAAACGCTCGATCTGCAGACCCAGCGCATCCTGCTCACGCGCGCAGCCGAGGAAGCGGGCGACGCGGTAAAGGAGGTGGGCGCGCTCACCGCGGCGTGGGGCCGCGGCGACGTCGCGGCGCTCGAAACGGTGATCAACGAGGACATCGACAGCGTGCCCGCCGCGCGCAAGGCGATCCTCACCGACCGCAACCGGCGCTGGAGCGCGTGGGTGAAGCGGCGGATGGAGCGGCCGGGCACCGTGCTGATGGCGGTGGGTGCGGGGCATCTGGTGGGCGCTGACGGCGTTCCAGCGATGGTGGAGGCTGAAGGGCTGACGGTGATGCGGGTGCAATGATCGGCGTCGGCGTCCGCTTTGGGGTGGGGAGCGGACGTTATGGACGAGCGCGTTGCTCCATCCAACGCTCAAGATAGTGGACGATAACAGAGCCGAAAAATAGTTGAGCTGCGGGAGCAAAAGACAAGTTCAAGATCGCCAGCGAGGCAGCGGCCCACCCCGCCTGTTCCGAGAGCGACGGTCCGCTCATCCCAAAGTTGCCAAAAGCGTAGATCGCATAGACCACCCCCCACACGACCATCACCAAGGAAGCGGCGAATAACAGTCTTGATGCGACGCCAATAGCTCTCTGAAATATCCGTTCGAACATGTTGCGCTTCCCCCTGATGCCACAGGTTACCGCCTCCGACGAATGTCCGCAATCGGTCGAAACCCGTCGCCTCCCCTACCCGCCGACCAACGCTTGCAATTCCGCCGCTTCCCGGCTAAGCGCCGCGGCTTCCGTCATGGTCATCCCTGGAGGCGTGGCGGAACTGTGTAACTGTTTCTCGGAGAAATATTATGAGCGATCAGCTGGTGCTGACGGCCGAGACGCGTGAACGGGGAGGCAAGGGAGCCTCGCGTGAACTGCGTCGCAATGGCCGCGTCCCCGCCGTTGTCTATGGCGGCAAAGAAGAACCCCTGATGATCCATGTCGAAGAAAAGCTGCTGATGAAGCAGCTGATGTCGGGTCACTTCATGAACTCGATCGTGATGGTCGAGGTCGATGGCAAGCAGGTGCGGACCCTGCCGAAGGACGTCGCTTTCCACCCGGTCAAGGATCGCCCGATCCACGCCGACTTCCTGCGCATCAGCAAGGATGCCAAGGTCAACGTCGCAGTCCCCGTGGTGTTCATCAACGAAGAAGCCTCGCCGGGCCTGAAGCGCGGCGGCGTGCTGAACATCGTTCGCCACGAGCTTGAGCTGATCTGCGATTCGGACAAGATGCCCGACGACATCCAGATCGACGTCACCGGCTATGATGTCGGCGATTCGATCCACATCAGCAACGTCACCCTGCCCAAGGGCAGCGAAAGCGCGATCACCGATCGCGATTTCACCATCGCGACGATCGTCGCCCCCTCGGCGATGAAGTCGAGCGAAGGCGATACGACCGTCGATAGCGGCGAAGAAGCTGCCGCCGAAGGCGCAGAAGAAGCCTGAATATTCGGAATGCCCCTCCCCTTGCGGGAGGGGCGTTTCCATCAGACCCGGGAAAGGCAGTATCATGCAGCTCTGGGTCGGCCTCGGTAATCCCGGGCCCAAATATGCGATGAACCGTCACAATGTCGGCTTCATGGCCGCCGACGTCATCGCCGACTTTTACGACTTCCCCGCTCCGGCGAAGAAATTCCAGGGCTGGATCCAGGAAGGCCGCATCGGATCGCAGCGCATCCTGCTGCTCAAGCCCGGCACCTTTATGAACGAAAGCGGCCGCAGCGTGCGCGCCGCGCTCGATTTCTACAAATTGACGCCGCAGGACGTCACCGCCTTTTACGACGAGCTCGACCTCGCCCCGATGAAGGTGAAGGCGAAGCAGGGCGGCGGCGCGGCGGGCCACAACGGCATCCGCAGCATGATCAGCCACATCGGCGAGGATTTCCGCCGCATACGCATCGGCATCGGCCATCCCGGGCACAAGGACCGCGTGACGGGCCATGTCCTCGGCAATTATCACAAGAGCGAGATGGAGCCGCTGATCGACCTGCTCGGCGCGATCGCCGCGGAGGCGAAATGGCTGGCGGATGGCGACGAGGTGCGTTTTCAGAGTGACTTGGCGCTGCGCTTGCAGCCATAGCGGCGCGGCGCTCGGCGCGGCCGGCATTTATACAAAATCAATCCATGCTCCCCATACCGCCGAGGCTGCGGAATAAGGGGGCATCATGCGCGTATATTTCCTTCTGGCGATGGCCGGTTCGCTGGTCAGCTGCGCGCCACCAAAAAGCGAAGCCGCCGAGCGCGCTGAAATTCTCGCGGCCAGCGTGAATGCCATTACACCCAAGGATCTCGGCGACGGCGTGACCATGGCCTCGGCTGACGCCGACGGAGAGACGGTCAAGCTGACGTTCAGCGGCATCCCCGCCGCTGAGTTCGAATTACCCGATTTCGACCGGCAACTGGCGACCACCGTCTGCAACGACCCGGGATTTCGGAGCGTGATCGACAGGGACGTCGATCTCAGAATCGAATTCGCCGGTGCTGGCGGAGATGCGGGCGTGAGCATCAAGGATTGCCCGTGACACGCGTTCGATCGGCCATAGCGTTCCTCCTGTTCGCATCGCTGGCGGCTTGCAGCAGTCCCGAAGATCAGGTGGCGCGTACCGCCGAAATGATGGACAAGGTCAAGATCGGCACCGTCGATTCCGTGCGCGCCGAAGGCAACCGGCTGATCATCCGCCACAAGGATGTAAAGACGGGTGGCCTCACCGATAGTGAGCTGACGCGCATGATGACCGCCGGGTTGTGCAAAGCGCCCGGGATCGCGGACCTTGTTCGCGACGGAGCTGTTGTCAGCATCGAACTGCCCCGAAATTTCGACTATCTGACCATCGACATCGACCGCTGCAGTGCGTGACCATCAATACTCCACGCCCGACCGCCGTCACATGACCGTCACATAAGTCATTGCATACCGACGCGTTCGAGCAACGCGGCTGACATCATCCTCTGCAATCGGTGCGCCACCTCCCAACCGGGACAATCGAGTCCCGGGGCCAACCGAAAAACAGGGGAACTGCATGTCACATCTTACCGACAAAGCCCGCGCGCCTTATCGCGGCGAAGCCGGCGGCCTTCCCGGCCCCGACAGCCTCGAGGCGATCGTGGCCGAGAATCCGACGCGCCGCACGCTGCTGCGGAACGGCCTGTTCGGCCTGTCCGTTATCCCCGCGATGGCGCTCGCGGCGTGCGACGACGACGGCAACCCGATCGTGACGGTCCCGCCGACGCCGACGCCGTCGCCGACCCCCACCCCGACCCCGCCGCCAAGTTTCGCCATCAGCTTTGCTGCGGTCGCCGCGAACCAGGACGACCGGGTGACGGTGCCCGACGGCTATACCGCCGACGTGCTGCTGAAGGCCGGCGATTCGGTCGAAGCCGGGACGCCCTATTCGGGCAGTTTTCCCGCGAGCCCCGCGGTCGCCGAAAAATGGGCGGGCGGCGGCCATGACGGCATGGAATATTTCGCGCTCCCCGAGGTCGATGCCAACACGCGCGGCCTGCTGGCGATGAATTATGAATATCCCGATTTCAACATCCTGATGGCGGGCGATTACGATCCCGCGGCGGCAAGCGCCGACCAGAAGGCGATTGCGCTGTCGGCGGTCGGCATCGGCGTCGTCGAGATCGCCAAGGGCGGCGACGGCAAATGGACGGTCCAGGCGGGATCGACCTATAACCGCCGCTACACCGGCAACAGCAGTTATCGCGCCGGCGGTCCCGCCGCGGGCCTGCTCTCGGGAAGCATCAAGGGCATGCTCAACAATTGTTCGAGCGGGCGGACGCCGTGGAACACCTACCTCACCTGCGAAGAGACGATGGACAATTATCTCGATCCGGCGCAGCCCGAAACCAACTATGGTTGGGTGGTCGAGATCGACCCGCTGCGCGAACTCGCGGTTCCGACCAAGCGGACCGCGATGGGCCGCTTCAACCACGAGAATGTGGCCTTCATGGCGAGTACCGATCGCCGCGTCGCATTCTATATGGGCGACGATACGACGCCGGGGTGCATCTATAAATTCGTCCCCGACCGCGCCTATAGCGACACGAACCGCGCGGCGAACACCGACCTGCTCGACTACGGCACGCTCTATGTCGCGCGCTTCAACGGCGACGGCACGGGCGAATGGCGCGCGCTGGTCGTCGGCGAGAACGGGCTGACCGCGGGCGCGTTGGATCCGGGCAACACCAGCCAGAGCACGACGCCGCCGACGCCGACGACGGTCGACTTCAACAACCAGGCAGACGTGCTGATCAAATGCCAGCAGGCGGCGCGCGTCGCCGGCGGCACGGTGATGGACCGCCCCGAATGGCTGACCGTCGCGCCCGACAACAGCGCGATCTTCTGCACGCTGACCAACAACAGCGGCCGCCGCGTCGCCGATCCCGCCAACCCGCGGATCCGCAACCTGCACGGCCATATCCTGAAGTTCAGCGAAGAAGGCGATTCGCCGCTGGCGACCAAGTTCAGCTGGGAAATCTTCCTGAGCGCCGGCGATCCCGCGCTGGCGGCGGGCGGCAGCAATCTCGTCGGCGACATCGAAGGCGACACCTTCTCCAGCCCCGACGGGCTGCGCATCGACCCGCAGGGCCGCATGTGGGTGCAGACCGATCACAGCGTTCCGGGCAGTTCGGGCGTCGACGGCACGACGATCGACGGCACCTTCGGCCACAATGCGATGTTCTATGTCGATCAGCAGAACAAGCAGTCGAAACGCTTCCTCGTCGGGCCGCTCGGCTGCGAGATCACGGGTCTGGCCTATACGCCCGACCTCACGACCTTCTTCGTCAACATCCAGCACCCGACCGGCGACTGGCCGGTCGCGGGCGAAGCGCCGCGATCGTCGACGATCGTGGTGCGGCGGACCGACAGCCAGCCGGTCGGCAACTGATTGTCGGATCGAATATCTGGAGTGAAAAAGCCGTGTGCTTCCGCAAAGGCGGGAGCCCATCACCGGCCGGTGCCATTTCGGGCCGGCGGGTGATGGGTCCCCGCCTTCGCGGGGACACATGCTGGGAGCTAGCCTCGCGCTGACTTCCTATTTTCGCTTCGGCGGCGGTGGCGCGGAGCCATCGCGCGTCTGCGACATCAAAGTCACGCACATCGTCCGGTGCACCGGATGCCGGCCGCAGGCGATCCCGGCATAGCGGTGCGCCGGGCGCAGCAGGCTGTGGCGATGACCGCGCCCCGGGACGCCGTCGTCGATCAACAACTGGTCGACGACACCTTCGGGCGTGTGGTGGCCATAGGTGATGACTTCACTGACATAGGGGCCGCCGCCGCGGGCTTTCATCCGTTCGCCTGGGCCGCGCCCCTTGGTATAGTGACCCACCGCGCCCGAGCGCGACTGGACCGCGACATGATCCGCCGCGGCGCGGGCGAGCGGATTGCTCCAGGCGAGCGTCGGGAGCGGTTTTTCGCGGCGGAGGTCGCGGATCGCCTCGTCGACCGCCGCGACGCCTTCGCGCGTCATGATGTCGATCTCGCGATCGTCATTGCCGATGAGGAGCTTGCCCTCGAAACGCGGGCGATAATCGCTGAGATAGTCGGCGTAGCCTGCGGGGTCGCTGCGGAAGCGGTTGAGTTCGGCGAAGACGCCTTCCTCGAACCGGCTCTGCGCGGCAACGGCGGCGGTCACCCCGAAGGTCAGCAGGACGCCGGCGGCGAGAAGGCGGGCTTTGTTCATAGCTCGCGCGATAAAGCCGCAAGTCTGAACGGCGCGCAACGGCAAAGACTGGCATCGGGCGCGACTTGGCGCTAGGGGCGCTGCGACACCGGCGCTCTTTCAACCGCGGCCGGCCCTCACGGAGTATTTATGGGTTTCAAATGCGGGATCGTCGGCCTGCCCAACGTCGGCAAGTCCACCCTGTTCAACGCGCTGACCGAGACCGCGGCGGCGCAGGCGGCCAACTATCCCTTCTGCACGATCGAGCCGAATATCGGCAACGTCGCGGTGCCCGACGCGCGGCTCGAAAAGCTCGCCGCCATCGCGAGCAGCAAGAAGATCATCGCGACGCAGCTCGCCTTCGTCGACATCGCCGGCCTCGTGCGCGGCGCGTCGAAGGGCGAAGGGCTCGGAAACCAGTTCCTCGGCAACATCCGCGAGGTCGATGCGATCGTCCATGTGCTGCGCTGTTTCGAGGATGACGACATCCAGCATGTCGAGAACAAGGTCGATCCCGTCGCCGACGCCGAGACGGTCGAGACCGAATTGTTGCTCTCCGACCTCGAAAGCCTCGAAAAGCGCGTTCCCGCCTTCGCCAAGAAGGCGGCGCAGGGCGACAAGGAAGCGAAGATCGCTGCGTCGGTGCTCGGCCAGGCGCTCGACCTGCTCCGCGACGGCAAGCCCGCGCGCCTCGTCGAACCGAAGGATGACGAGGAAGCCCGCGTGCTGCGCACCGCGCAGCTGCTGACCTCGAAGCCCGTCCTCTATGTCTGCAACGTCGACGAAGGCAGCGCCGCGAACGGCAACGCCTTCTCCGAAAAGGTCTTCGCCAAGGCGGCGGCCGAAGGCGCGCAGGCGGTGGTCGTCTCGGCGGCGATCGAAAGCGAGCTGGTGACGATGGACATGGCCGACCGGCTCGAGTTCCTCGAAGAAATGGGCCTCCACGAAACCGGCCTCGCGCGCGTCATCCGCGCGGGTTACGAGTTGCTCCACCTGATCACCTTCTTCACCGTCGGCCCGCAAGAAGCGCGCGCGTGGACCGTCCACACCGGCGCCACCGCGCCCGAAGCCGCGGGCGAAATCCACAGCGATTTCCAGAAGGGCTTCATCCGCGCCGAAACGATCGCCTATGACGATTATGTCGCGCTCGGCGGCGAAGCGCGGGCGCGCGAAGCGGGCAAGCTGCGCGCGGAAGGCAAGGCCTATGTCGTCCATGACGGCGACGTGATGCACTTCCTGCATAGTTGAACCTCTCCCCTCCCGCTTGCGGGAGGGGTCGGGGGAGGGCCTGTGACGTCACCCCCTCCCCGCTGCGACTAGCGAGCAAGCTCGCAAGTCTCGCTGCCCCTCCCACAAGCGGAAGGGGTTCAGTTTGCCTCGAACGCCGCCAATATCGGGCACGGCCCCTTGTCGCTCGCCGCGCATTGGTCGGCGAGGCGCGCGAGAGCGGCGCGGGTTGCGGTCATCTGTGCGATCTTTTCGTCGAGAAGTTCGATCCGCTGACGCGCGAGATCGCGCACGCGGACGCGGTCGTCGCCGGCCTCGAGCGCGAGCAGTTCGCCGATCTCGTCGAGCGTGAAGCCCGCCCCCTGCGCCGCGCGGATGAATTTCAGGCGCCGAAGATCGTCCTCGTCATAGCGGCGCACACCACCGCCCCAGCCGTCACCGCCGCTGCGCGCGGGCGTGCCCATCAGGCCGCGGCGCTGGTAATAGCGCACCGTCTCGACCCCGACGTCACCCGCCGCCGCCAATTTTCCGATCGTCAATTGCATCGCTTGACTCCGTACTATGGTACGGAGCCTATATGGGGTGCATGACGAAACAGGCAATCCTCCATCGCATGGTCATGCCCGGGCACGTCTGCCCCTATGGCCTCAAGGCAAAACATCTGCTCGAAAGCCGCGGCTTTGCGGTCAACGACCGCTGGCTGACAACGCGCGAGGAAACCGACGCGTTCAAGGCCGAGCATGGCGTCAAGACAACGCCGCAGACCTTCATCGATGGTGCGCGCATCGGCGGCCATGACGATCTGCGCCGTCATTTCGGGCTGAAGGTCGCCGACCCCGACGCGACCAGCTATACGCCCGTCATCGCGCTGTTCGCGATGACCGCTCTGATGGCGCTCGCGGCGAGTTTCGCGGCCTATGGCAACGTCTTCACGCTGCACGCCGCCGAATGGTTCATCTCGTTCAGCATGATCGTGCTCGCGCTGCTGAAATTGCAGGACGTCGACAAATTCGCGACGATGTTCCTGAACTATGACCTGCTCGCAAAACGCTGGGTGCCCTATGCGAGCATCTATCCCTTTGCCGAAGGGCTCGCGGGCGTGTTGATGACCGCGCACGCGCTCGACTGGCTGTCGATCCCGGTCGCGCTGTTCATCGGCGGCATCGGCGCGGTATCGGTGTTCAAGGCGGTCTATATCGACAAGCGCGACATCAAATGCGCGTGCGTCGGCGGCAGCAGCAAGGTGCCCCTGGGCTTCGTCTCGCTCACCGAGAATGTGATGATGGTCGCGATGGCGCTGTGGATGGCGCGAATGTGGTTCTGAGGCGCGGCGCCATCGGCCATTGATGAAACATATAGCTGGTCTATCAGGGGCGGTGATTCGTCCCCGGGGAGCCCAGCCATGTTCGATCGCCGCCATTTCCTTGCCGGGGCAACCCTCGCCGGCCTTGCCGCCCCCGCGATCCTGCGCGCCGAGGGCGGCATCTTTCGCGAATTTCCGTTCAGCCTCGGCATCGCGGCGGGCGATCCGGCGAGCGACGGTTTCGTCATCTGGACGCGCCTCGCGCCCGAACCGATGGAGCGCCACGGCGGGATGCCGCTGGCGGCCTTCCCGGTCGACTGGGAGGTGTCCAGCGATACGGGCTTTCGCGACGTCGTCGCCAAGGGAACCGCACTCGCGCGCCCCGAACTCGCGCACAGCGTCCATGTCGAGGTCGCGGGGCTGCAACCCGACCGTCCCTATTATTACCGCTTCACCGCCGGCGGCGAGCGCAGCTTGCGCGGACGTGCACGCACCTTGCCCGCACCGGGAACCAAAACCGACGCGCTGAAATTCGGTGTCGCTGGCTGCCAGCATTTCGAAAGCGGATTTTTCGGCGCCTATCGCCACCTCGCGCGCGAAGACCTCGCCTTCGTCTATCATTATGGCGACTTCATCTATGAATATAGCCAGGATTATCTGTTCGACGCGGGCCTTCCAACCCGCCCGGTGCGTAAACACGCCTTCCGCAATCTGATCGACGTCAATGATTTCCGGCAGGCCTATGCGCAGCAGCTCGGCGACATCGACCTGCAGGCGGCGCGCTGCACCCACGCCTTTCTTTCGAGCTTCGACGATCACGAAATTCGCAACGACTGGGTTTCGGACATCGACAATTGGAAGCTCGGACTCGACGGCAACGACCCCGAAGCGGCCCCGCCCGAAGTCTTCATGCTCAAGAAGCAGGCGGCGATGCAGGCGTGGTACGAACATATGCCGGTGCGCCGCTCGATGCTGCCGCGCGGCGGGATGGTCGCGCTGAACCGCGAGCTTCGCTATGGCGACCTCATGGCGATGCAGTTGCTCGACACGCGCCAATATCGCGACGACCAGCCGTGCGAGGATGGTTTCAAACCCGCCTGCGCCGGCGTCTTCGCCAAAGACAAGCAGGTGCTCGGCAAGGCGCAGGAGGAATGGCTGAACCGCAATCTGGGCGAAGGCGGCGCGACCTGGAACGCGCTGGCGCAGCAGGTGACGATGATGTCGCTCGACCGGCGGCGGCGCCCCGACGAACCGGAGAAGATCCTCAACCTCGACAGCTGGGCGGGGTATGAAGCGCCGCGCGAACGCATGCTGTCGCGGCTCGGCGGGCTTGAGAATGTCGTCGTGCTGACCGGCGACGAGCATCAGAATTTCTGCGGCGATCTCGTCCTCAAGGACAAGGTCGTCGGTGCCGAATTCGTCGCGACCTCGATTTCGAGCGGCGGCGACGGCAGCGATCAGCGCAATGGCACCGACGTCTTCCTGCGCCAGAACCCCGAGCTTAAATTCGCCAACGACCAGCGCGGCTATGTCGTCTGCGAGGTCAATCGCGAAGCCTGGCAGACGCACTTCATGGTGGTCGACAAGGTGACGACGCCGGTGAACAGCCTGTCGAAGCGCGCGACAGGCGTCGTCGAACGCGACGTCGCCGGGATCAAGATGGCGTGATGTGTCGCCGGACGGTCACATAAGGCCCATAACGGAGCGCGCATGAACCGCTTTCTCTCGCTGCTGCTGCTCGCCCTGCTTATTCCGTTCGCCGCGCAGGCGCAGGAAGCCGGCAAACGCGAGCCCGTCACCGTCCTGATCTCGATCGACGGCTTTCGTGCCGACTATCTGGGTCGCGGCATCACGCCGAACCTGTCGCGGCTGGCGGACGAAGGCGCGCATGGCAAGCTGCGCCCATCCTTCCCGACCAAGACCTTTCCCAACCATTATGCGATGGTCACCGGCAAACGTCCCGACACCAACGGGATCGTCGGCAACAATATGATCGACCCGCGGCGCCCGGGGGTGAAATTCAGCCTCGGCGATCCGAAGCAGTCGCTCGATCCCTTCTGGTGGGATCAGGCCGAGCCGGCGTGGGCCACCGCGGGCAAGGCGGGCGTGCGGAGCGCGACCATGTTCTGGCCGGGAAGCGAAGTCGCGATCGGCGAGCAGCGCCCGCCCGACTGGCTGCGCTACGACAGGCATGTCGGCTATGCGCAGCGCGTCAACGCGGTCCTCGACTGGATGCGCCGCCCCGCCGATATCCGCCCGGCGTTCGTTACCCTCTATTTCGAGACGGTCGACGATGCGGGGCACCGGTTCGGCCCCGACAGCGCCGAAGTGAACGCCGCGATTTCCGAGGTCGATGCACGCATCGGTGAGCTGACGGCGGGCCTTGCTGCGATGGAGCAGCCCGCGCGCCTGCTGGTGGTCGCCGACCACGGGATGCGCGCGATCGACGAGAGCCGCGTGATCCAGCTGGCCGACCTGATCGATCTGCCGAGCATCATCGCGGTCGAGACCGGGCCCTATGCGGCGATCGAGCCCGCCGCGGGGACCGACGACCGCGTTTATGACGCGCTCTTGAAACCGCACGACCATATGAGTTGCAACCGCCGCGAGGAGCTGCCGAAGCGGCTGCACTATGGCCGCAATCCGCGCGTCGCGGCGATCATTTGTATTGCCGAGCCCGGCTGGTCGATCATTGCGGGAACGCCGGCATGGCCGGTCAAGGGCGGGGCACACGGCTACGACAATCAGGATCCCGAGATGCTCGCGCTGTTCGTCGCGAGCGGCACGGGGCTGAAGGGCGACGTCGGAACGATCGACAATATCGAGGTCTATCCGCTGCTGATGCGGCTGATCGGCGTCGCGCCGCTGCCCAGCGATGCCAGCGGCGTGCTGGTGAAACGCCTGCCCTGATCAGTCGCGCAGCACCGCCATCGCGTGGATCGAGGCGGTCGGCGCGTTGACGATCTGGAGCTGATAGCGCCCCGGCGCCACGTCATATTCGATCATCTTGCGGATGCCCGAGCAGGCGGGACCGTGGCCGTGCGCGACCGATTTCGCGACCGCGCCGTCGCGGACGAGGTCGATCCACGCGCCCGCGTCGAGCGCGACGATCAGCCGCCCCGCCTTCTTCACGTCGATCGGGATCATTCCGCCGAATTTATGGACGTCGGGCTTGCGTCCGGGCGCGACGCCGTAGCGCAGGCTTTCGAACCTGTGCAGCGGCAATTCGGTCCGCGCCGCGCCGAGCGGCGACCAGCCGGCGCCGAGGTCGTCGCCATAGGCGTAGATCGTCTTGCCGAACGCGTTGCGTGCCCAGCCGGCGAGTTCGGGCGGCAGGACCGGCGCTGCGGGACAGGCGGGCGCGGCGTAGACCGTCACGGGCAAGGCCGCGGCGAGCGACATGGCGACGATCCGGAACCCCATCCTATTTCCTCCCGAACAGTTTTTCGACATCGTCCATCGCGAGCTTCACCCATGTCGGCCGCCCGTGGTTGCACTGGCCCGAATGCGGCGTGACCTCCATCGTGCGGAGCAGCGCGTTCATTTCGGCGACGCTCAGCGTCCGCCCTGCCCGCACCGATCCATGGCACGCCATCGTCGCGGCGACCAGTTCGAGCCGTTCGTTGAGGCCGAGCGCCGCATCATAGCCCGCGAGATCGTCGGCGATGTCGGTGACGAGCTTGTGGCAATCGATCGCGCCCAGCATCGCCGGAGTCGCGCGCACCATCACCGCGGCGGGGCCGAAGCGTTCGAGTTCGACCCCGAGCGCGGCGAGCTGCGGCGCGGCGGCTTCGAGCCGGTCGCACGCGGGTTCGTCGAGTTCGACGACCTCGGGCAGCAGCAAGCCCTGCGACGGCACCGCCTGCCCGCCCATGCCGCGGCGGAGTTGCTCGAGCACCAGCCGTTCGTGCGCCGCATGCTGATCAACGATGACGAGGCCATCCTCGGCTTCGGCGACGATATAGGTCTTCGCAATCTGGCCGCGCGCGATGCCGAGCGGGTGCGCTTCGGCCCCCGGGACCGGCATGGTCGCGGGTTCGGCGCGTCCCATCGGCAGCGCATCGCGCGGCGGCGCGAAATCGACGATGCGGTCGTGCAGCAACGCGGTGGTCCCCGCGTCGACGGCGCCGAACATCGGCGCAGGCGGGCTTTGCGAATGCGCGAACAGGGTCGGCGGCGGCGGCGCGACGGGTTCCTGCTGCCATGCAGCGAGCGCGGCTTCGGCGGGTCGCTGGACGCTGCGGAAGCCATGTTCGTCGAGGGCGCGGCGGAGGCCCCCGACGATCATCCCGCGAATGAGCTGCGGATCGCGGAAGCGCACCTCGGTCTTCGCCGGATGGACGTTCACGTCGACCTCGCTCGTCGGCACGTCGAGGAACAGCGCGACGACCGGATGGCGATCGCGCGCGAGCAGGTCGGCATAGGCACCGCGCAGTGCCCCGACGAGCAGCCGGTCCTTCACCGGGCGCCCGTTGACGAACAGATATTGATGATCGGCGATGCCGCGATTGTAGGTCGGCAGGCTGATCACACCGCCGAGATGCACGTCAGCGCGGTCGATATCGATCCCGATGCTGTTCGCGGCGAGATCGCGCTGGGTCAGCGCCGCGACGCGCGTCAACTGGTCCTGCCCGCCCTGCACATCGAGCACGCGGCGCCCGTCATGCTCGACGGTGAAACCGATGTCGGGGCGCGCCATCGCCAGCCGCTTCACGACGTCGAGGCAGGCGGCATATTCGCTGCGCGGGCTGCGCAGGAATTTGCGCCGCGCCGGCACGCGCGCGAACAGATCCTCGACCATCACGCGCGTGCCGTTCGCCAGCGCCGCGGGCCCTTCGGCCGCCACCACGCCATTATCGACGACGCGTTTCCAGCCGTCGCCGCCCGCGACGCGGCTTTCGAGCGTCAGCCGTGCGACGCTCGCGATCGAGGGCAGCGCCTCGCCGCGAAAACCCATCGTTATGACGTCTTCGATGGCGTCGGTCGGCAGCTTCGACGTCGCGTGGCGTTCGAGCGCGAGCGCCATGTCGGCGGCGGTTATCCCGCACCCATCGTCCTCGACCTCGATCCGCGAAATCCCGCCCTCGGCGATTCGCACCGAAATGCGAGTCGAACCGGCGTCGATGGCGTTTTCAACCAGTTCCTTGAGCGCAGCGGCGGGTCTTTCAACCACTTCACCGGCCGCGATCCGATTTACGAGCTTTTCCGGCAGGCGACGTATTGACATGGCCGCTCTCCTAGCGCAGTCGAACGCAAATCGCGACCCATCCGCACAGCCCTGATCATTTTGTCCAGCCACCCCCTGTGGACGAGCCGGAATCTCCCCCTGATTGCAGCTGTCGCCGACCGGACGCGCGGGTGAAATCACGACAGGGGGCGTGGTCCGACGGGCCGCGGCTTCGATGACAGGAAGCAGTATCGATGTCCTTCTTTTCTCGCTGGCTTAAATTCAACTCCCAAGACATGGCTATCGACCTCGGCACCGCGAACACCGTGGTGTACGTGCGCGGCAAGGGTATCGTGCTGAACGAGCCCTCGGTCGTCGCGGTCGAGACGCTGAACGGGATCAAGCGGGTGAAGGCGGTCGGCGACGACGCCAAGCTGATGATGGGCAAGACCCCCGACAGCATCGAGGCGATCCGCCCGCTGCGCGACGGCGTCATCGCCGACATCGACGTCGCCGAACAGATGATCAAGCACTTCATCACCAAGGTCCACGGCGGCAAGCCCAACGCGTTCCGCAGCCCCGAAATCGTGATCTGCGTCCCCTCGGGCTCGACCAGCGTCGAACGCCGCGCGATCCGCGACGCCGCGTCGAACGCCGGCGCGAGCGAAGTGTGGCTGATCGAGGAGCCGATGGCTGCCGCGATCGGCGCCGACATGCCCGTCACCGAACCGATCGGTTCGATGGTCGTCGACATCGGCGGCGGCACCACCGAAGTCGCGGTGCTCAGCTTACGCGGTCTCGCCTACACCACGTCGGTTCGCGCCGGCGGCGACAAGATGGACGAAGCGATCGTCTCTTACGTTCGCCGGCACCATAATCTGCTGATCGGCGAAGCCACGGCCGAACGGATCAAGAAGGATTTCGGGATCGCGCGCATCCCCGCCGACGGCGTTGGATTGACGATCCACATCAAGGGCCGCGACCTCGTCAACGGCGTGCCCAAGGAAATTTCGATCAACCAGGCGCAGATTGCCGAGGCGCTGTCCGAACCGATCGGCACGATCGTCGAGGGCGTCCGCATCGCACTGGAAAACACCGCCCCCGAACTCGCCGCCGACATCGTCGACCAGGGCATCGTCCTGACCGGCGGCGGCGCGCTGATCGCCGAGCTCGACGAGCTGCTCAAGGATGCGACCGGCCTGCCGGTCACGGTCGCGGACGACCCGCTGACCTGCGTCGCGATCGGCACCGGCCGCGCGATGGAAGACCCCGCCTTCCGCGGCGTGTTGCAGCAAGCCTGATACCAAGGCGCTGAACCATGGTCCGCCCGGCACATCGGCGTCCGGGGCAATCCCGAAAGGCCCAATATGGCCTGTTCGCTGCCTATGTCATTGCGGTGACGGGGGCGGTGGCGGGTCTGTTGTTGGCGATCCTGTCGGTCGTTGACCCCATCGGCTTCGCCCAGCTGCGTGTGGCGAGCCAGGAAATCACCGCGCCGATCGCGCGCGTGACGCGTTCGGTGACCGGATCGCTCTCGGGCATCGACGACACGGTAGGCGCCTATGTCGGCGCGGGCACGCAAAACCGGCGGCTGCGCAAGGAACTCGCCGATACGCGCCGCCAGCTGGTCGCGACCAGCTCGCTGCAAGAAGAAAATCGCCAGCTCAAAGCACTGCTCAAATTGCAGGAAACCGACAAGACCGCGCTCGCCAACGGCTATCTGCTCACCTCGACCTCGACGAGCGCCAAGCGCATCGCGCTACTCAGCATCGGACGCAATCTGGGCGTCGCCGCGGGCCAGCCGGTGCGCGGCGCCGACGGGCTGATCGGTCGCATATTGTCGAGCGGACCGTCGGTGTCGCAGGTGCTGCTGCTCACCGACGTCGACAATATCGTGCCCGTCCGGCGCGCGCGCGACGGCCTGCCCGCGCTCGCCAGCGGGCGCGGCAACGGCGACCTCGACGTCCGCACGCTCAACATCGCGAACAACCCGTTCAAGCCGGGCGACATCCTCGTGACGTCGGGCACCGGCGGGCTTTATCCGCCGAATATCCCCGTCGCGATCGTCGTGCGTCGCCAGCACGACGGCGCGCTCGCGCGCCCGCTCGCCGATCCGGGCAAGGTCGATGCGGTGGCGGTGCTGCGCCCCTATACCCCCGACAATATCGAGGCCCAGGGACGCCCGGCGCCCGCACCCCTCCCTGCCCCCACCGGCGCGCCATGAACCAGAAGGGGCCGCGCCTCGGCGAACCGGCATCGCTGTGGCGGATGCGCGTCATACCGATCGCGAGCGTGATGTTCGCTTCGGCCTTGCCGCTGATGCTGCCGCTCATCGCCAACTCGCCGGTGCTGCCGCCGCTCGGCCTGCTGTTTTTCCTGTGCTGGCAGTTGCTCCGCTCCGAAATGTGGCCGGTGTGGATCGGCCTGCCGCTCGGCCTGTGGGACGATCTGTTCAGCGGCGCGCCGATCGGCACCGCGGTCGGGCTGTGGACGCTCGCGAGTATCGCGATCGCCTATTCGTCGCAGCGCATCTATTGGCGCGGCTTTTTCCACGATTGGGCGATCGCCGCGCTGCTGGTCGCGATCATCCAGTCGCTCGCCGCGCTGATCACCCATCCGCAGGCGGAGCCCGGCAAAGTGCTCGCCCTCGTTCTGCCGCAGATCATCATCTCGGCGCTGCTCGTGCCGCTGTTCATGCGCCTGACCGGCAAGTTTGACAATTTCCGCCTGAAACGCCGATAAACTGGTCCCAATCCCCTGATGCCGAAGAAGAAGAGTCCGCCGATCACCGAAGCCTGGAGGGGCATAACCTTCACCCGCCGTGCGCTCGTCGTCGGCGGGGCGCAGGCGGCGGTCGGCGTCGCGCTCGCGGCGCGCATGGCCTATATTTCGGTGGTCGACAATGATCGCTACGTCCTCGAATCGGAAAGCAACCGCGTCAATCTGACGCTCGTGCCCCCGCGCCGCGGCTGGATCGTCGACCGCCATGGCAAGGCGCTCGCGAACAATCGCGTTTCGCTTCGCATCGACCTCATTCCCGACCGGCTGCACAACAAGGAAATGATACTCGGGCAGCTCCAGACGCTGCTCCGGCTCGATGGCGACGCGATGGAGCGGATCAACCGCGACCTGAAGGCGGCATCGGGATTCCAGCCGGTCGCGGTCAAGGAAGACATGACCGAGGCCGAATATAGCTCGATCCTCGTCCGCCTGCCCGAACTGCCCGGCATCGCGCCGCAGCGCGGCTTTGCGCGCAACTATCCGACCGGCGCGGCGGTCGGCCATTTGATCGGCTATGTCGGCGCCCCGAACGCAGAGGAATATCAGAAGGTCAAGGATCCGCTGTACATCACGCCCGGCTACAAGATCGGCAAGGACGGGCTGGAGAAATATTTCCAGGAGATGCTGAAAGGCGAGCCCGGCGCGCGGCGCGTCGAGGTGACCGCACGCGGCAAGGTCGTTCGCGATCTTTCCACCCAGCCCGACATGCAGGGCAAAACCGTTCATCTGACGATCGACGCCGGCCTGCAGGAATATGTCGCGCGGCGCATGGGGCGCGAATCGGGCGCGGCGGTGGTCATCGACTGCCACAATGGCGACATCCTCGCCTTTGTATCGATGCCGAGCTTCGACCCGAACAGCTTCTCCGACGGCATCAGCACCAGCGAATATGCCTGGCTGCGCGCCGACGATCACCAGCCGCTGATCAACAAGGCGACGCGCGGCCTCTATCCGCCCGGATCGACGCTGAAACCGATGGCGGCGATCGCGGCGATCGAGCATGGCGTCGATCCGAGCGAGCGCCATACCTGCATCGGGGGCTATCGCCTCGGCAATCGCTTTTTCCGCTGCCTCGGCACCCATGGCAGCCTCGACATGCCGTCGGCGATCATGAAAAGCTGCAACAGCTATTTCTACTGGCTCGCGCACCGGCTCGGCTATGACGCGATGGCTCCCACCGCCCGGCTCCTCGGGCTCGGCGAGGAATTCCGGCTGGCGGGGAGCAACCAACGCTATGGGACCATCCCCGACAGCGCGTGGAAGATGCGGAAATACGACCAGCGATGGACCGCGTCGGACTCGCTTAACGCGGTCATCGGACAGGGCTATGTCAGCGTCAATCCGCTCCAGCTCGCGGTGATGGCGGCGCGGATCGCCTCGGGGCGCAGCCTCTATCCGCGCCTCGTCAACCGCCAATTCCGGAACGAACCGCTGCCCTTCTCGCCCGAAGCCCTCGCCGTCGCGCGCCAGGGCATGGACCTCGTCGTCAATGGCGCGGGCACCGCGGTGCGCAGCCGCCTGCCGCTCGACGGCATCACCATGGCGGGCAAGACGGGGACCGCGCAGGTGCGCGGGCTCCGCACCGGCAACGGTCAAAGCGGAACATGGAAATTTCGCGATCACGGGCTGTTCGTCGGCTTCGCGCCGGTCGTGAACCCGCGCTACGCCACCGGAATCGTCATCGAGCATGGCATGGGGGGCAGCCGCGCCGCGGCGCCCGTCGCCCGCGATTTCATGACCTATTTGTTCGACCGCGAAAAGGGCATGGAGGCGCTCGAAACGCTCGAGGCCGGGTGGGGCGGCTCGATCAAGGAACGCATGGACCGCGACTATGCCGCGTGGAAATCGGGCGCGTCGAGCGACCCCGACCCCGGAGTGCCGCAATGATCCCCGTCCCCCCCGCGATCCAGCGCATCCCGTGGAAACTGATCGCCATCCTCGCCGGGATCACCGGCTTTGGCCTGCTCGTCCTCTATTCTGCCGCGGGCGGCAGCTGGTCGCCCTGGGCGTGGCAACAGGGCGTGCGCTTCCTCGTCTTCCTCGGCGTCGCGCTGGTGATCGGGCGCTTCCCGATCCGCATCTTCGAGGATTTCGCCTATATCGCCTATATCGGCGTACTGGTCCTGCTCCTCGCGGTCGAACTGCTGGGCTTCGTCGGCGGGGGGAGCCAGCGATGGCTGAATCTGGGCATCATCAACCTCCAGCCGTCCGAACTGATGAAGGTCACGATCGTCATCGCCCTGGCGCGTTTCTACGCCCAGTTGCCGCCCGGAAACACGCGGACTTTCACGGCGCTCTGGCCCGCACTGGTGATGATCGGGCTGCCCGCCGGGCTCGTGATGCTGCAACCCGACCTCGGCACCGCGCTTGCCATCTCGATCGGCGGGGTGGTGGTGATGTTCGTCGCGGGCCTGCCCTTCTGGTGGTTCGGCAGCACCGCGGCGGCGGGCATCGCCGCCTTGCCCATCTTCTTCTCCTTCCTGCACGATTATCAGCAGAAACGCGTGCTGATCTTCCTCGACCCCGAAAGCGATCCCTTGGGCGCCGGCTATCACATCAGCCAGTCGAAGATCGCGATCGGGTCGGGCGGCATCGGCGGCAAGGGCTTCCTCAACGGTTCGCAAAGCCACCTCGATTATCTGCCCGAAGGCCACACCGACTTCATCTTCGCGACGATGGCGGAGGAATGGGGGCTGATCGGCGGGCTCGCGCTCCTGTTCGGCTTTTTCCTGCTGCTACGCTGGTCGACGCGCGTCGCGCTCAAGGCCCGGACGCGCTTTGGTCAGCTGACCGCCGCAGGGCTCACGATGACGATCTTCTTCTATATCGCGATCAACCTGATGATGGTGATGGGGCTGGCGCCCGTCGTCGGCATTCCGCTGCCGCTCTTCTCCTATGGCGGCTCGTCGATG
Organism: Sphingopyxis italica; assembly: GCF_011926545.1. GTDB lineage: Bacteria > Pseudomonadota > Alphaproteobacteria > Sphingomonadales > Sphingomonadaceae > Sphingopyxis > Sphingopyxis italica. The sequence continues at coordinate 641,518 of NZ_JAATIT010000002.1, forward strand.
CTGACGATCATGACGTGCGTCGGGATCATTCTCGCGATCGAAAACGACAGCAAAACGGGCAGCCGCCGCTTTCATTGATAAAAAATTCGGCAAGACCATTGCCAAGGGTTCCGCACCATGATAGCGGGCCGCTCTCTTCACGACGCGGGGGACTTTCCCCGGTTTCGTGAGTGCCGGAAACCGGCAGTGGACGCATAGCTCAGTTGGTAGAGCAGCTGACTCTTAATCAGCGGGTCCTAGGTTCGAGCCCTAGTGCGTCCACCACACTTCCCCGTGAAATCACTGACAAATTCCCAAACCCGGTCCGTCGTACCGTTCTAAAATCCGAATCAGAACGGTAATTAGAACGGTAAAAGAAATCACTCGGTCTGAATTTGCCGTAGCACGCTACGGCACGCTTTGATGAGATTCGTTCGGTCCGGCACACGCTGGTGAGCTTCAGCTTCCAAAGCCCTTCGCATGAACGTCTCTGCACAGGCCATTCGCCCGAGCAGCGTTCGGACGATCGCAAGCAGGCGGACGTCCCTCCTGCGATTGCTGAAGCCTTGTGCTTTGGATCGGGCTCGGCCAATCGAACAACCGCCTGCCGAGCGAAGATCGATTCTTCCCTCGCCACACGGCAATGGTCCCGCCCAGGGATTGCTCCTCTCCAAGGCGGGACCATTTTTAGACAATGCTCTGGCAATCAGGATCGGCGTCGAAGCTTTGCAAACTCTCGATCGGTTGCCATGAAGCGTTCGACCATCGGGCACACGAGCTTCTCGGGCGGCATGGGGTCCCCGCGCAGCCCATCGAGCACGATGCGGATATTGTCCTCGGCCGAGAAGTGCCGACGCGTCGCTCGCCGGATATCCTTCACCACCCGCTCTGCACGGGCCTTCAGCGGCGAATTTTTCAAGGAGGGTTTGGGCTTCATCTTCGTTCCTTCGTCACTACGACGAAGCCCAAACCCTCCTTAATTTACAACCTCAAATCTGTGCCATTGGCGCTGACGGGGAACATGAAACATCACTCAGGTTCGCCGCACGTCGGCCAACGCTTCATCGAGAAGCAATTCCATGTCGGCTTCGGACAGGCCGGAGAATCCGGCGTAGGCCTGCTCCAGCGTCAGATCGAGCAGGCGCAATTTCACGGCATCCTCGACGAAGCGCGATAAATTGCCTTTCATGCCGCGCCGCGCGAGACAGGCGCGGACCTCGACCCACCCGCAAGCTGGATGCGCGCCATCAGCTTCAGCGCGGCGACATTGTCCGGATGCGTCTTCAGAAAATTCATCAATTCGACGCGCGCGTCGCCCCATCGCCCGTCGGCATAATGGCGCTGCGCCTCGGCGAGGCCCCCTCGCTCCGGCTGGCATCCAGCGAGAAGCGCGAACGCGGGCAAAACCAGCAAAAATGGACGGCGCATTTCGGCAGAAGCTCCCAACAGTGGCGAGTGAATCTAATGGCGAAAAATCACCGGTGCGTTAAGGGCTTGCACAGGGCGGTAGGTAGTCCGTTCCTGCAATCGATAGCTGAGATCAGCAAAGAGGGGCCACACCATTTCAGCTCGGAACTTGTAAAGCAGGTGATGCTTCGCGGGCGCCGGGCTGGCAGCAGGGCCCGGGAACGGAATGTTGCGCGAGCAGGCCCGGAACAGGATCGGGTGCGAGCGCAAGCTTTTGTTAACCTGATTCGGGCAGATTTGCTTTGGGGGGCACATGGCGGCTTAGGCCCATGCGAATGGAGTATTCGCGGTGCTCGAAACGACAAGACCAAGGTCGGTCATGGGGCCGTTGGGTCCGCTGACAATGGAAGATTTGCCGGCTTCGGCAACCACCTATTGGGTGAGCCGGCGCAAGGCCGAGGTGCTGGCTGCGATCGACGGCGGGCTGCTAAGCGTCGATGACGCCTGCGAGCGATATCGGTTGAGCCTCGAAGAACTTGGCGCCTGGCGCCGATCGGTCGATCGCGCCGGGATTGCGGGGCTTCGGATCACCAAGGTCCAGCGCTACCGCGACCATGTGACAGGCTGACAAAATGTGACCGTGCCACCCCCACAGGGCATGGTCTCGCCAGGACGGCGCGAGATAATTGGTCCTTCTCGCGCCGTCCGTTTCTTCTAGCGGCATTTAAGCTCGCCGCGGTCGATGGCGCGGCCAAGAAGACCGCCACCTGCGGCACCGATGATCGTTCCCACCGTCCGGTCGCGGCCACCATCGAGCTCACGGCCGACGAGCGCACCGACCGCCGCGCCGATGATGAGACCTGTGGTGCCGTTATCGCGGCGGCAATAATAGCGGCCGTCCTTGGCACGCCAGATACGGTCGTTATGCGAGAGGCGCCGCGGTTCATAATAGCGGCCGTAGCTGTCGTAGAGGCCGCGATCCTTTGCACGCTTGCCATGCGCCGGAGCCCAGGGCGGCGGATCGGCAAGCGCCGGTGCAGCGGGTATCGCGAGAGCCGCAAAAAGCGCGGCGGCAAGAAGTTTCTTCACGACCGATCTCCTCCAATGTGAGCAGAAGGTAAACCGGTCTGTCCGAACAACCGATGAACGAAGATACCCCCGCGTTTGTGCAGCGAATAGCCGCGCAGGGCTACGTTCGCACCCTCCCCCACGGGCCCGAAATCGCCAGCGTCTTCGCGGGACTATAAATGTTCACGAACATCGTCCGGCCGTCCGGGGAGAAGCATGCGCCGGCAAGTTCCGTCTGCGCGTGCAAGCGGGCAAAGGCATAGACCTGCCCGTCAGGCGTGATTCCGCGCAGATGATTGTCGACGGTCTCGGTATATTGATCCTCGCAAATGATCAGATGCCCTGTCGGCGCGATGGTGATGTTGTCGCCGAAATTGAGCATCGCCTTATCGGTGGATTCGACGAATAGCTGAAGCCGGCCCGGGCTCGTGGTCTCGCCTTCCTGGCCCTCGTGCGGCGAGGGACGGTAGCGCATGACCTGGCTGAGCTTCGCGGCACCGCCCGATGTGCAGCAGAAATAGAGTTCCCTGTCGCCGAAGTGGATGCCCTCGCCGCGTGCGAACCGCACCGCTCCGTGCGCATGGCCGCGATGACGCAGGTCGTCGTTCGCGCTGTCGACGCCATCGAGATCGATCCACCGCGCCGCGATCCACTCGCCTGTGGCGAGATCCGGGGCCATCCAGTTGCGGCTGTCGGTGCCGCGATCCCGATCGGCGAAGGCGAGCGCCTGGAGCCGGCCGCCGCGTACAAGTTCGCCGTGCCGCTCGGGAAGGAAACGGTAAAAGAGGCTGTCGTCGCGGTCCTCGGTCAGATAGACGATACCGGTTCGCGGATCGACGGCGGCGGCTTCATGGTTGAAGCGGCCCATGGCGCGCAGCGGCACAGCGTCGACGAGGCCGGGATGGGCCGCCGGAACCTCGAAGACCCAGCCATGATCCTGCGTCAGCCCATTACCCGCGCGCGAGACATCCTCCTCGCAGCTGAGCCAGCTCCCCCACGGCGTGACGCCGCCCGCGCAATTGCGGATCGTGCCGACGAGACTGAGATGCTGCCGCTCGACCCGTCCGCTGCGCTGATCATAGACCAGGGTCGTCGTGCCGCCGGGCAACCAGCCGCCATCGGCTCCCCGGCCGAACCCGCGGCCCGTCCGCGAAGGCGACGCGAAAGGGCCGACCCCCGCATGTTTCGGTTGCAGCTCATGGTTGCGGACGAGCGCGACCCGATGCCTGTCGATATAGAATGCCCCCATGCCGTCGGCACGGTCGGGAACGCGCAGGCCATCGTCCATCCGTTCACCAAGCTGCGAAATGACCCGGTAAGAAAAACCGCGCGGCAAGTCGAGCAGTCCGCCGGAGTCCGGCTCGAGCGCGCCATAACCCGGCGCCCTTGCCGAGCGCGGTGCGCCCGACGTCGCGCAGCCGCTCAATGCCAGTCCCGAGAAAGCCAGCGAGGTGAGACCGAAGGTGAAGGCCCGTCGATCGACGGCAGCGGATAATTTCAGCATCGGCGGCCCCTAGCCCGGAAAAAGGACATTCCTGTTACGGTCCCGCAAGCACGGCAGCGCCGATCGAGGCTGCCACGGATCCGAGGACGACCGCAAGCGGCGGCACTTGGAGCCGGACGAGCAGCCCAAACCCTGCAATCGCGATCATCGCATCGGGAGGCGACAATATGCCGCTCGTCCATAAGGGGTCGTAGAGCGCGGCCGCCAGGATCCCGACGACTGCGGCGTTCACGCCGGAGATCGCGGCGCGCGCCGTCGCGCTCTGGGCGATCGCGGCGCGGAACGGCATCGCGCCTGCGGTCAGCAGCAGTCCCGGCAGGAAGATCATCGTAAGAGCTGTCAGCGCACCTGCTACCGGAGCATCGGGCTCGGCGAGCGCGCCGAGATAGGCCGAAAGCGTGAAGAGCGGTCCCGGCACAGCCTGCGCTGCGCCATAGCCCGCGAGGAACTGGCCATCGTTCATCCAGCCGGGCACCAGTCCCTCCCGCAACAAGGGCAGAACCACATGCCCGCCGCCGAATACGAGCGCGCCGGCGCGATAGAAGATGTCGGCGAGCGCGAACGATCCTTGCCAGCTCGACGCCAGCGGCAAGAGCGACAGGAGGCCTGCGAACAGCGCAAGGCAGGCGAAGCCGGTCCGCCGGCGCGGAGCCCAACCGATCGGTGCTTGCAGCTCGACCTTACCGGCCTTGCCGAAGCCGACGCCCGCGAGCGCGCCGACAAGGATGACCGCGATCTGCGCCGCCGGAGCTGCGGCGATCAACATCGCGACCATGGCCGCGGCGGCGAGCGAAAGCCGGGGAAGATCGGGTGTGAGCGTGCGCGCCATTCCGACGAGCGCCTGCGCGACGACCGCGACTGCGGCGATCTTGAGGCCGTGGATTGCGGCAGCGGCGAGAGGACCCGAGAGATCGGCTGCGACTAGCGCGAAGCCGAACATCAGGATCGCCGATGGCAGGGTGAACGCCGTCCAGGCTGCTAAGCCGCCGAGCGGCCCCGCCCGCATCAGCCCAAGCGCAAAGCCGGCCTGACTCGACGCAGGACCCGGGAGAAACTGGCAAAGCCCGACGAGTTCGGCATAGGCGTGGTCGTCGAGCCATCGCCGCCGCGCGACCAGTTCGTCGCGGAAATAGCCGAGATGCGCGATCGGGCCCCCGAACGACGTGCAGCCAAGCTTCAGGAACGCACCGAATACCTCGCCGGCTGTCCCCGTCTCTGCGTCGTCGTGCTTGCTCGTACAGGCCATCTCATCCTTTCAAGCTAGTGCGGAAGGAGGTTGCCCAAATGCCATAATGTCTCCGATTCCGCGCCGAGCCATTCTTCAACAGCCGGATACGCGGATATCGACTGAGCGGGCAGCCCATGATTGTGGCGGTTATATATTTTGAAGCGGCGACGAAACAGTTACTTCCATCGGGAATATGCGATGCGTATTGACGGGAGCCCATGCATCGAATAATCCCGATGCATGACCAATGACGCTGCCCTGCTCGCCCTCGCCGCGCTCGCGCACCCGACCAGGCTCGATGCCTTCCGGCAACTCGTCCAGCATGAGCCCGAGGGGCTTTCGACAGGGCAGCTCGTGGACCTTTCGGGCCTGACGCAGAGCACCTTCTCCACGCATCTGGCGGTGCTCGCCAAGGCGGGGCTCTTGCAGACGGAAAAGCGTGGGCGCCGATTCATCCAGCGCGCCGACATCGATGCGCTTCGAGCCCTGATGCTCTTCCTCGCCAGGGATTGCTGCCAGGGCCGCGCCGAACTCTGCGAGCCGCTGCTCGCCGAACTCGCCTGCTGTTGATCGGAGCGAAGCCGTGACCGACATCATCATCTACCACAACCCCGCCTGCGCCACCTCGCGCAATACGCTTGGCCTCATCCGCAACGCGGGGATCGAACCACATGTCGTCGAATATCTGAAGACGCCGCCTTCGCGCCCGCTGCTCGAACAGTTGATCGCGCGCGCCGGGATAATTCCGCGCGATCTCCTCCGCGAAAAAGGCACCCCCTATGCCGAACTCGGCCTCGACGATCCCGCGCTTGGCGATGCGGAGCTCGTCGACACGATGATGGCGCATCCCATTCTGATCAACCGCCCGCTCGTCGTATCGCCGCTCGGGGTGAGGCTCTGCCGCCCCTCCGAAGCCGTACTCGACATCCTTCCGGCGAGGCAGCTCGGCGCCTTCGCCAAGGAGGACGGCGAGCTCGTCGTCGATGCCGCCGGCAATCGCAAAAGCGACTGAGCGATGTCCGCGACCAAGCCCGAACGGCTGTCGTTCCTCGACCGCTACCTGACGCTCTGGATCTTCCTCGCGATGGCGTTCGGCGTCTTTCTCGGAAGCATCTTCGAAGGCCTGCCAGGCGCAATCGACGACCTGTCGATCGGCACCACCAACATCCCGATCGCGATCGGCCTCATATTGATGATGTACCCGCCGCTGGCGCGTGTCCGCTATGACGAGCTACCGCGCGTGTTCGACGACAAGCGCGTGCTTGCGATCTCGCTCATCCAGAACTGGATCATCGGCCCCGTGCTGATGTTTGCGCTCGCGGTCATTTTCCTGGCCGACAAGCCCGAATATATGACCGGCCTGATCCTAATCGGCCTCGCCCGCTGTATCGCGATGGTGATCGTCTGGAACCAGCTCGCCAAGGGCGACAATCAATATGTCGCGGCGCTCGTCGCGTTCAACTCGATCTTCCAGATCCTCTTATTCAGCGTCTACGCTTGGCTTTTCCTCGCCGTCCTGCCGCCGCTGTTCGGGCTCGAAGGCAGCGTCATCGACGTGAGCTTCACGACAATTGCCGAGGCGGTGCTCGTCTATCTGGGCATCCCGTTCCTCGCAGGGTTTCTCACCCGCAAGATACTCACCCGCGCGAAGGGCAATGACTGGTACGAGACGCGCTTTCTGCCGCGCATCGCGCCGATCACCCTCGTCGCGCTGCTCTTCACCATCGTCGCCATGTTCAGCCTGAAGGGCGGCGAGATCGTCACCATTCCCGGCGACGTGATCCGCATCGCCATCCCGCTCAGCATCTACTTCGTCGTACAGTTCCTGATCAGCTTCTGGATGGGCAAGCTCATCGACGCCGACTATCCGCGCACGACCGCGGTCGCCTTCACCGCCGCAGGCAATAATTTCGAACTCGCGATCGCGGTCGCGATTGCCGCCTTCGGCCTCGCCTCACCCGTCGCCTTCGCGGCGGTGATCGGCCCGCTCGTCGAGGTGCCCGTCCTCATCCTTCTCGTCGGCGTCGCGTTTCGCCTCGGACGCCGCTGGTTCCCCGAAAGCACTCCCACGGCAGGATAGGTAATGACAGACCCAGCTTTCACACGCCTCCGCCCGCTCACCAATGCAAACCATCTTCCGGCGCTCAGCCCCGAATATCTGCGCGCCCAGCCGGCGCTCGGTCTCGGCCCGGTCGAGCCGCCGCCGCGTATCCTGCTCCTTTACGGTTCACTGCGCGAGCGCTCCTACTCACGCCTCGTCGTCGAAGAGACTGCGCGCCTGCTCCAGCTCTTCGGGTGCGAGACACGCATTTTCGATCCCTCCGACCTGCCGCTGCCCGATCAGGTGGCCGATGACGATCATCCGGCGGTCGAGGAACTGCGCCAGCATTCACTCTGGTCCGAAGGCCAGGTCTGGTGCAGCCCCGAGCGTCATGGCCAGATCACCGGAATCATGAAGGCGCAGATCGACCATTTGCCCCTCGCCTACAAGGGCCTCCGTCCGACGCAAGGCCGTACGCTGGCGGTGATGCAGGTATCCGCGGGATCGCAATCGTTCAACAGCGTCAACACGCTGCGCATCCTCGGCCGCTGGATGCGGATGATCACCATCCCCAACCAGTCGAGCGTCGCCAAGGCGTATCAGGAGTTCGACGAGGCCGGCCGTATGCTGCCGTCGAGCTATTATGACCGGATCGTCGATGTCGCCGAGGAACTTGTGCGCTTCACCGTGCTCATGCGCGGCCATGCCGAACAGCTCGTCGACCGCTATTCGGAGCGCAAGGACCGGAACGAACCGGTTGTCACGCCTGCACAGCTCGCGGGAATTCCGGGCGCGTAATATGGAGTGGCCGATCGCGGACTGGCATCTGTGGATGGCTCCCGCGTTGCAAGTGTAAAGTGATGATCTGGCCGTTGGCCGGGTGCAGTCGTCTGTCCGGCCTGTTGATGCAGTCGGTGTATGGGTGCCCGCGATGCCGATTGTAAGGGCTCGCCCCCTCCGCACACGGCCAGCACGTCCACGGCATATGGTCCTTATCCGGCATATTACCCGCATTTATTTTTCAGTCGACGCCGAGAGAAGCTCCCCGAGTGAGCGCTGAGGTGGCACGTAAATGGCCGTTTAGAGACTATCCGCTGCTCCGTAAACCTAGCGAGAAGCCGACGTCGGCATGAGATCTTCGTCGGCTCCATCTTGGTCCTGAACCCAAGTTGGGAATCGAACCATCGCCCGTTCAAACAGGGCTGACGTGACCAGTCTCCACAGCCAGTCGCGCAGGCTTGGGGACGCATGCTCTCCGAACCAATCCGCATCGACGGCGGCAAACTGCCGCACGAAGGGAAATATCGCGACATCGGTGAAACCTCTCTCCGTTCCGCCGAGATATTTCCGGCGGGTCAGCCGCGCTCCAAGATCCGCCAGGATCGCCAGTCCTGCGGCGCAGTGAACAAACGGATCGACATCATATCTTTCGGCATATTTATACCGGTCGAGATGATGTTTGAACGGGCCATCGAATTCCGCGACCAATGCTTCGTCATGGCGTGCGAGCCAGTTCTCGGGGTCGTGCTGCGCCAGTCCCCAGTGCATTATGTCGATGCTTTCGTCGATCACCGTCCCGCCCGGCAGAACGAGCACCGGCACGGTCCCCTTGAGCGAAACATCCAGCATAGCGCGGGGCTTGTCGCGCAGCACGATCTCACGATGCACATAGGGGGTCCCGCTCGCCTGCAATGCCATGCGTGCACGCATTGCATAAGGGCAACGGCGGAAGCTGTAGAGGATCGGGGCATCGCACATGGCTCAGTCATAGCCCGCGGCACATGTACTGCCAAATCGAGGCAATGCCCCGATGGGCGCCAATGCTCGGCTGCCCGGCTGAACCATTTGCGGTTCGCAGAGCTTCCGACGCGGCTCCATTCAAGCCTCCCGCGATATCAGTGCTGAGGCCGGCCATAGGATCGGCCGTCATCCGCCTCTTCGCCTCATAGGATATGCGGCTTTGGCGGTCTCGTCGGCTGCCAGCTTGCGCCAGCGATCAAACCGCACCGATGTCAACGTGCCCGCGGCAATCGCGGCTCGAACAGCGCAGCCCGGTTCGTTGCCATGCGCGCAGTCGGAGAAGCGGCACCCATGCGCCGCGATAATGAAGTCGTCGAAGACCTCTGATATTCCATCGCCGGCGTTGGACAGTTGCAGTTCGCGCATTCCGGGCGTGTCCAGCAACCAGCCCCCCTGATCGAGCCGATGCATTTCTCGCACGGTGGTCGTGTGACGCCCCGTATCATCGCGCGCCCGGATCGCTTGGGTCGCGATGCTGTCCGATCCTCGCAAGGTGTTGACGAGCGTCGATTTGCCAACGCCCGACGATCCTAATAGTGCAACGGTCTCACCTTTGCCGCACCATCGCGCAAGCCCAGCGACGCTGGCGGGATCTTTGCCGTTGACGGTTTCGACACGCAATCCCGGCGCGATTGCGCGTGCGGCCGTCTCGAATTTCTCCGAGGTGTCTGTCAAATCGGTCTTAGTCAGCACCACGACCGGATTCACCGCCACCTCGCGCGCCAGAACCAGATATCGCTCCAGCCGCGCGACGCTGAAATCCTGATTGCACGAGGCAACGATGAACAGCGTATCGACATTCGCGGCGATCATTTGCTCTTTGCGCGGATCACCGGGCGCGCGACGTTTGAACAGGTTCATGCGAGGAAGGACGCGCAACGGCTGCAGCGTTTGGCAGTCGACAAGCAGCCAGTCACCGACCGTCGGATGGTCATCGGACGGCGCAGCGCCTTGAATATAGGGAGTGATGAAGCGCGGCGGCCCCGCGCCCGCAACGGCGATCTTGCCGCGATGCACGGCCGTCACCCGGACCGGATAATACTGCCCGACTTCGTCGCTCGTCATATGCTCGCTGAAAAATTCCCTCCAGCCCAGCTCTTCCAAAGTCTCATTGGTGGATGTCATAAAGCCGCAGACGGATCTTTCCTTTTGACTGACAGCGCTGCTTCCCTGCGCCGGGCCAGCATATCGCCCTCGGTGATCTCGGTATCACATAGTTATCCGGAACATAAAATATAACGACCGCAAGGGGGCTGGCGCCCGACGATCTTACCAAGGACGCCTGACAACAGAACCGAGGTGCGCGATTATCTTGAACCATATGGTTCCACTGGCTGGTTTGAGACAGTCAGCTTGGGAGCATGAATCGTGAAAAGCGGACAATGTCGCGCCGATCAATTGGCTGGCGGGTTGACGAACGCGGCGCGGATCATTGTGTTAGCGAAACCGCCGCACGGCCAATGGATATGATCGCGATGACTCAACTCGCTGCGACAGCGCATATGTCGGCTGACAACTTCTTGAACTCCAGTTCTGGAAAGCCTTCGGCCGCCGATTTGTCGAGCGCGTCATAATAGAGATTGGCGCCGCCGAAATAGATCAGGACGCGCGCGCCCTTGTCGTCGCGGTTGGCACCCATCATCCACGAGTTGACCTTGTCGCCTTCGTTCATCAGCGTCTGGCCGTGGATGTCCGCGGTCGCGGCGGTCCATTCGCGCTCGGCCTCTTCGCGCGGTTCGAAAATATCCATCCCCTCGCGTTCCATCTTGCCGATGCAGCGCGAGATCCAGATGGCGTTCTGTTCGATCGAGGTCGGCAGGTTGGCGAAGGGCGCCTGCGGCCCGGTGACGGTGAACATATTGGGGAAGCCCGCGACGCAGACCCCCATGATGCACGCTGATTGCTCCTGCCATTTTTCGCGGAGCGCCTGCCCGCCGTTGCCACGGATCGGAAAGGCTTCGAGCGCGCCGGTATAGGCCTTGAAGCCGGTCGCCAGCACGATGATGTCGAACTCATGGTCGGCTTGCGTCGTGCGCACCCCGGTTTCGGTGATCTCGACCAGCGGCTCCTGCTTCCTGATGTCGACAAGATGCACATTGTCACGGTTGAAGGCTTCAAAATAACCGTGGTCGAGCGGCGGGCGCTTGGCGAACAACGGATAGTCATCGAAGCTTGGCGTCAGCAGGTCGGCGAGTGCGGGGTCGTTAACGCGCTCGCGCATCTTGGCAGCGATGAAGTCGCCCGCGATCCGGTTGGCCTCGGGGCTGGCGAGCAGATCGTCGAACGTCTCGAACACCCAGCGGAAGCTCCCGGTCCAGTTTTCCTCGAAGATGCGCTGCCGCTCCTCGGGCGGCGTGTCCATCACATTGCGGCCCACCGGGCTGTCGAAGGCCATGCCGAAAACATGGTTGCGGCACTTCGCGACGATCGCGGGGTAATTGTTCTTGATCTCCTTCTCCCACTCCGGGGTCATCTCTTTCTGCATCGCGGGCAGGACATAATTGGGCGTGCGCTGGAACACCGTCACGCTGCCTGCGGTTTCGGCGACGACGGGCAGCATCTGCACCGTGGTCGCGCCGGCGCCGATGATGCCGACCTTCTTGCCAGCATAGTCCAACCCTTCGTGCGGCCAGCGCGAGGAATGGAAGATGGGTCCCTTGAAACGATCCATGCCGGGGATCTTCGGGATCATCGGCTCCGAAATCATGCCCATGCCGCTGATGAAATATTTGCTGGTAAAGATGTCGCCGTCGCCCGTCGTGACCTGCCAGCATCCGCGCTCCGCCAGATATTCCGCCTCGACGATCTCGGTATCGAGCTGGATGTGCGGCCACATGTCGCACTTGTCGGCGACGAAGCGCATGTAATTCTGGGTTTCCTCGCGGCCGGGATAGCGCTTCGTCCACGACCATTCCTGCAGCAGCTCGGGCGAGAAGGTAAGGCAATAATAATAGCTCTCGCTGTCGGTCGCGGCGCCCGGGTAGCGGTTCCAGGTCCACGTGCCGCCGATATCCGACGCCCGGTCGAATACGCGGACGGAGAGGCCCAACTCGCGGATATAATGGATCAGCGCAAGGCCCGCAAAACCGGCCCCGATCACGATCGCGTCATAGTCCCCAGCGGTCCCGCTCGCCTTGTCGTTCGTAGTCATCTGTCACACTCTCCACAAATCCGACGGCGCCTTATCCGGCGCTCGTCCTGTTCTTCCAAAGTTCTTGTCCCGCCGCCACGCGATCGGGGTCCACCGCTCCGATCTCGGCGAGGATCGCCGCGCGATCGGAATCGCGTCGCCACATTTTGGGCGCGACGATGTCGGTGTCCGCGAAGCGCGGCGCGGGGCGCGGCTGCGTCCAGCCGTCGGCCTCGACATAGCTGCCCCGCGCGCGACTGTGTTCGTGCGCCGGCGCGTCGTCCATCGTCAGCACTTCGCTGTAACAACAATCGCGCTGTTGCAGCCGCGCGGTCCAGGTCGCGCGGGGTCCGCTGGCGAAAATCCCGGCGAGCCGCGCCTTCATCGCGGGCCATTGCGACTGGTCGTGCTGCGCGACGAAGAGTGGATCGCCAGCCAGCCCCAGCGCGTCAACGAGCCGCGCATAGAATTGCGCCTCGATCGCGCCGATCGCGATAAAGCGGCCGTCGGCGCAGGCATAGCAGGCGTAAAAGGGGGCGCCGCCGTCGAGCAGATTCCGGCCACGTCCGTGGCTCCACATGCCATTGTGCCGCAGCGACCACATGCCCGCCATCAACGCCGCAGCGCCGTCGGCCATGCTGCAATCTATCACACGCCCCGCGCCGCTCCGCCGCGCCGCGAGCAGCGCCGACACAAATCCGAATGCCAGCATCATCCCGCCGCCGCCATAATCACCGATCAGGTTGAGCGGTGGTATCGGCGGCTGGTCTTCAGCGCCAAGCGCCGCAAGGCAGCCACTGATCGATATATAATTGAGGTCATGCCCTGCCTTGTCGGCGAGCGGGCCGTCCTGTCCCCAACCGGTCATCCGGCCGTAGACCAGTGCCGGGTTACGCGCCATCAGGACGTCGGGGCCAATCCCCAGTCGCTCGGCCACTCCGGGCCGAAACCCCTCGATCAGGCCGTCGGCGGTCTCGACCAGCCGGGCGACGATCTCGACCGCCTCGGGCCGCTTCAGATCGAGCGTGATCGACCGCCGCGAACGGAGCAGGACATCGCGCCCCTGATCCTGCGATAATGGATCGCTGCCGCCCGGCCGGTCGATGCGGATCACCTCGGCGCCATGGTCGGCCAGCATCATGCCGCAGAAGGGTGCCGGACCGATCCCGGCGAGTTCGATGACGCGCACGCCTTCAAGCACCGGCCGCATCAAACTCCCGTCGATGCGAGCCGCGCAGCTCATCCGATGGACTTTTCTGCGACGGCGCAATGGCACACGCACAGGCCGGTACGCCTTGGCGCCGTCCTGTCGGCCGAATGGGCTAACGCGCTCCGCAACGGCAGCGGTTCGACAGCCTTGGCCAAGCCAGCTCTCCCAATATCTCCGATGCCTTCATTAGCATCTCTTGATTTATTTGTTAGCGTCTAGCAAATGAAAAATCAAGCGCAAACGAGATCGTTTAAACCACTGTCTTTATTGCTCTAAACAGGAATAGTCGAAAGAATCAGTAGGCGATCCCGAAGGCCTTCGCGGTCGAGCGGCGATAGGCTTCGAACTGCTTCGGCAGATCGACATTGTCGGGGGCGACGAGCCATTGATAGATCGTCCCGAAGATGAAGCTGCAAAAGCCGAAGGCATAACATTCGGCATCGACCGACGCGTCGATCTCGCCACCGACGATCCCCTCTTCGACCCAGTGGGCGACGTCGCTGCGATAAATCTCGTGGTAGGCGGCGAGATGATCGCGCACCTCATTGTGCGAACTGATCGATTCAAACCACAGGATATACATCGCCTGCATATAACCCGAGTGGCTCGCCAGGAATCCCTCGACCGCGCGCAAGGCGGCAAGGCAGGCCTGCGCGCCGCCGCGCGTACCGACCTTGTTCGCCAGTTCGCGCGTCCAGCTCGTGTTGAAGTGCAACACCAATTGCCCAAACAGCGCATCCTTCGATCCGAAGCGGCTCGATGCGAGCCCGCGCGAATAGCCGGCGCGTTCGCCGACCTCCTTCAGCGTCGTCGCGTGCGTCCCCTGTTCGACGATCAACTGCATCGCCGCGTCGAACATGCGGGCGTCGGACAGCGCGGTGCGTTCCGCCTGCGTGCGGCGAACGGCGCGCGGCTTGGCGCGCACCTTGGCGGGAGCCGGCGGGACCTCTGTTACCTCGCGCAGCGAGGCCTTGCCCTTCATCGACGACGGTGCGTTCATGAAGATTCATCAATCCTTTCAAAGGCCATTTTGCCCGTCGCGACGGCCTCGCGTAGCGCCTGCTTGTCAATCTTGCCGACGCTGGTCAACGGCAGAGTGTCGGCGTGCGCCCAGTATTCGGGTATCCAGAAACGTGCGACGCGGTCCTGCAATGCGCGGCGCAGGCCCGCGAAATCGGGGCGCGCACCGTCCGTGGTCGTAACGATGGCGAGCGGCCGCTCCTCCCAGCGCGGATCGGCGACGCCGATCACCGCGGCCAGGTCGACACCCGCAAGGCTGGCGACATGGTTCTCGAGCTCGGCCGACGGAATCCATTCGCCGCCCGACTTGATCAGATCCTTCATACGGTCGGTGACCTGGACATAGCCGCGTTCGTCGATCGTCCCCGCATCGCCGGTATCGAGCCAGCCGTCGGCGGTCAGCACATCAGCGCCCGCGCCGCGGTGATAGCCGCGCGCGACCCACGCCCCGCGCAACTGCAATCGGCCGACGCTCTTGCCGTCCTCGGCGACCCGTCTGCCCGCATCGTCGACCAGCCGCACCGACACGCCGGCGACCGGGCGCCCGCTTTTCGCGCGCAGGTGCCGCGCCGCCTCGCCCGTGGTATCGGCGGCCGGATGCGACAGCACGCACAATGGGCTCGTTTCGGTCATTCCCCACCCTTGGATAAGAGGTACATTCCAGCGGCTCCCGACCTCCGCGATCAGCCCCTCCGAAACCGCCGAGCCACCGGCAACGATGACGCGAAAGCTCGTCATGTCGACCGGGTCGGCTCCATCGGCGCGGAGCAGGTCGTTGAGGATCGTCGGCACCGTGGCGGTAAAGGTCGGCGCGGTGGCGCGGATCATCCGGCGGATCGCCTCGGGCTGCAGATGCGGCCCCGGCAGCACGAAATCGGCGCCCGCGAGCCAGCCCGAATAGGGGAGCCCCCACGCATTGGCATGGAACATCGGCGGCAGCAGCAGGATCGTGTCGTGATCGCTGAGCGCAAAGGCATTGGCCGCCATTGACGCCAGGCTGTGCAGGAAGATCGTGCGATGCGAATAGACGACGCCCTTGGGATTGCCGGTCGTCCCCGAGGTGTAGCAGGTTGCCGCCGCGGCCATTTCGTCGGGCACCGGAAATTCGGCGAGTGGCGCATGGCCGGCAATAAAATCCTCATAGCGCGTCCAGGGCTTTTCCAGTCCGGCGAGCCCGACGGTATCGCCCGTGATGATGACGTGCCTCAGCGCGTCGAGCGAATTGACCTGCGGCAAAAGCCCGGCGAGCAACGGACCATCGGCGATCAGCAGCGCGCCTTCGGCATCGGCCATGATGAAACGGATCTGGTCGGGGTGCAGCCGCAGGTTGAGCGTATGGAGCACCGCCCCCATCGCCGGCACCGCGAGATAGGCCTCGAAATGGGCAAAATCATTCCAGCTGAGCGTCGCGACGCGCGTGTTCGGCCCCACGCCCGCGGCGCGCAGCGCTGCCGCAAGGCGGCGAGCGCGTTCGGCGATCTCCGCAACGCTGCGCCAAATCACCTGCTCGCCGTCGAACAGGCCGATGCGACTGGTCGCGTGGATGCGTTCGCCGTGCGCGAAGATCGTCGCGGTACCCAGCGGCTCGTGCATCATCGTGGCGTCCATCACGCCATCCCCTCGCCGCGCACGATCCGCTTCGCCGCATCGAGCAACGCCGGTACATCATGTTCGAGGCCGCGTTCATACGGACCGTCAACCTGCCCTTCGCGAAACAGGACATAAGCGCCCTCGACGATCGCGGCGAGGCGCCAGAGCGCAAAGGCCTGAAAATATCCGAGATGCTCGATCGACAGCCCGGTCGCGTCAGCCCAGCGCCGCGCGAGGTCGGCGCCGCCGACCACCCCCGCGACGTTCGACACCCGCTGAACAAAGGCGAAGCCGAGCGGCAGGCTGTCGTCGCGGTTCCACATCGCGGTGACCAGCCCGACATCGACCAGAGGATCGGCCAGCGTCGCCATCTCCCAGTCGAGGATGGCCCGGACCTTGGGTTCCGCCAGATCCATCAGCACATTGTCGAGATGATAGTCGCAGTGCACGATCCGCACCGCTTCGGGCGCCGGTGCATTATCGGCGAGCCATGCACCGAGCGTTTCGATCAACGGCAGGTTGCGGACCGCATGCGCCGCCCGCACGCCGCGCCATCGCTCGATCTGGCGGACGACGAAGTTTCGTGCCTTGTCTGCATCGCCTAGCCCCGCGGGAATCGGCTTGATCGCATGGACGCTGGCGATGGCGTCGATCAACGCATGGCCAAGGGCGTCGCGCGTCGCGACATCGTGCGCATAACCATCCGGCAGCGTCTCGGTGATCGCGGCGCCGCGCACAAAGCGCGTCAGCGAAAAGGGCACGCCGAGTACGTCCGGATCGTCGCAGAACAAGATGGGTTCGGCGACCGGCGCCTTTCCCGCAATCGCCGAAATGAAGCGAAATTCGCGCGCGATGCCGGCGCCCGCCAAATCGGACACCGTATCACCCGGTGGATGCCGCAGCACCATCGGGCCGCTCGCGCTTTCGACCAGGCTTGTGACATTGGCGTTGCCGCCGGTCAGAGGGCGGACGATCCGCGCATCGGCAATCCCCGCCTCATCCTCCAGCCAGCGGGCGAACCGCTCGGCCGGATCGCTCACAATCTGCATAGCAGGCCGCCGTCGTTGGAGATGATCGAGCCGGTCATATAGGGCGACCCCGCCACCCACCAGACGACGTCGGCCAACTCCTCGGCAGTGCCTTCGCGGCCCAGCGGAATGGCTGCCACGAGCTTGGCCTTCGCACGCGCCGATATGCCCGCCGTCATTTCGGTCGATGTCATGCCCGGAATGACCAGATTGACGCGGATACCGCGACGCGCCAGTTCGACCGCCAGCACCTGGGTAAGGCCCGCGAGCCCGGCCTTTGACGCGCCATAAGCCGCGTCGCCGGAAAAGCCGCGCAAACCCACGATCGCGCCGATATTCACGACCGCCCCGCCCTCGCCCAGATAGGGCAGAGCCGCCCGCACGAAGTTGAGCGGGCCCGACAGGTTGGTATCGAGCACCGCCTGCCAATCGTCCAGCGCGAGCGAGCCGATCAATCCGCCGCGATGCAGCCCGGCATTGTTGACGAGCACATCGATGCCCCCCCAACGCTCCGCGACCTCCGCGCAGGCGCGCGTCACGGACGCCGGATCGGTCACGTCCGCCACAAGACCGATCGCATTCTCTCCGATCGTCTTCGCCTGCGCGTCGATATCCTTGCCACGCGCAACAAGCGCGACCTTGTCCCCTTTGCTCGCGGCCAGGCGGGCGATCGCGAGGCCAAGGCCTCGCGATGCGCCCGTGACCACCCAACGGCGCTGTTCGGACTCCGGCGTCTTGGCCATGCCGCGTCCCGCTCAGAAGGCCTGGGTCACGGCGACGCCCCACGTCCGCCGGGGTCGCGGCGCGGCATAGCTCCACACGCCCTGGACGTCGTAACCGATCGTCCAGCCCTTTTCGTTGGCCAGATTCTTGCCGAACAGGCTGACCGTGGTCTTGTTGAAACGGGCGTTGATCGACGCGTCGACCAGATACTGCCCGCTGTTGCGCAGGTTCGGGTTGTTGAGGAAGGTGATCTCGTGCCCGCCGACATAATGGACGTCGCCGGAGATCCACGCCGAAGCGTTGCTGCCGATATCGGCCTCATAGGTTCCGCCGAGGCTCCACGTCCATTTCGGGGCCCGGCGGATCTTGAGGAAGCTCGCGTCGATCGGCGTCCCGGTGCTGTAAATGTCGCCGACGAAATCCTTATATTTCGCATCGAGATAGCCGAGATTGCCGTTGAGCGTGAAACCATCGGCGACGCGCGCGGTCAGGTCGAGCTCGAACCCCTTGAGTTCCGCCGATGCCGCGTTGATCGTGCGGTTTTCGCGCCCGGTCGAAGTCCCCGGCGCTGGCACGTCGAGATCCTGCTGCATATCGTTATATTTCATCAGGAACGCCGCGCCGTTCAGGCGCACGCGCCCGTTCGCGAACTCGGTCTTGAAACCCGCTTCATAGTTATCGAGCGTTTCGGGATCATAGGGAATCGTCGCTGCGCCGATCGTCGACGGCCGCCCGTTGAAGCCACCGCCACGATAGCCACGCGACCAGAGGGCATAAATCATCGCCTCGTCGGTGATTTCATAACGAACCGAAACGCGCGGCGTGAACTTCGACCAGCTCTTCTTGACCGGATCGGCCATGACGATGACGCCCGGCGCGCTTCCTGTCGGATTTTCCTCGACCGTCGTGCCATAAAAGAAGATCGGCAGGTCGTTGACGATGCTCGACTTCTTGTCCTTCGTGTAGCGCGCGCCGACCGTCAGCGTCAGCCGGTCGACGATCTCGTAATCGGCTTCGCCATAGATCGCCCACGACTTGTTGGTTTGCCTGACGTCCTGTGCGCTGGTGAGCAGCGGCGGGCCCGCGAAACCGATATAATTCTTGAGATTGATCGTGTAGCGCGAATCCCAGAGGTAACCGCCGAGGACGAAGGTCAGCGGCCCCGATCCGCCCTTGGTCAGGCGCAGTTCGTTCGTCGTCTGGCGCCAGCGCGCGGGCCGGTCGGTGTGATAAAGCGTCTCCGGTCCGGCATCGAAATCCTGATTGATTTCCTCATCGGTTTTCAGCCAGCCGAAGATATAGTCGACCTGCATGTCGGATCCGAGGTCATAGGTCGCCTTGGCGATCGCCATGTCGAGCTTGAACCTCGCATTCTTCTCGAGCCGGCCGTCGGATACGCTGTCATAATGATCGCCCGAGGTCGGCACGCCCGGCGCGGGCGAGCATTGGTTATAGGCCGTGCAGAACAGGTCGGTCGGGCGGTTGACCGCGAGCAGCTGCGGCGGATCCTGCTCCGTCTTCTGATGATCATAGCTGAGCTGGATGTCGAGATTGTCGGTCGGCTCGAACAGCAGCGCCCCGGAGATGGCGTAAAATTCGGACCGCTGCCCGTCCTGGTTCTGGAAGCTGTTGAAGATATAGCCGTCGGACTTCTCGTACGCCCCGCTGACCTTGACCGCGACATTGTCGGCGAGGCCGGTGCTGGCAACGCCTTCGACCTTCCAGCTGTCGAAGCGGCCATAAGTCACGCGCGCCTTGCCGGTCAGGTCATAGGTCGGGCGCGAGCGCGCGAGGTTGATGACCCCGCCCGTTGCGTTGCGTCCGAACAATGTGCCCTGCGGCCCGCGCAGCACTTCGACACGGTCGATGTCGATTGCCTTGAGCAGGCTGCCCGAGCTCTGGCCGATATAGACATCGTCAAACACGACACCGACTGCGGGGTCGACCGACTTTTCGACGTCGGCGACGCCGATGCCGCGGATATAGACCGCAGCTACGCCGCCGGGTCCCTGCTGCGTATCGTCAATAACGATGTTGGGTGACGAGTCGGCAAAGTCGCGAACGTCGGAATCGAAACGTCGATCGAGATCACCCGCCGACAGCGCGCTGATCGACGCAGGCACGTCCTGCATACTCTCCTCGCGCTTGCGCGCGGTGACGACGATTTCTTCGAGCCCTCCGGACGATGCCACCCGCGTTTCGCCGGCGGCTTCCTGCGCGCTGGCGATCGATGCCGGACATAAAATGACTGCTGCGGTGGCCAGAAGGCGCACGGATTTCACGCGATCGATCATGATCATTTCTCTCCCATCGACGGGCGCATTGGTCGCTCACGGCCGCTTGTGCGGTTCTCGTGAGGCACGCGCCGATCGAAGCATGCCTCACTTGCTTGTTATCGACAAGCAAATTTTATTTTCAACGATATAATCTCAGAACGAATATAGATTATCTATCTGATATTTATATATCTTTTTTCACAAAATGGATCATGAAAATATTCTTGCTTGTTCTCATCTAGTAAGTGTGCAAGAAGATTCCCCAACGATAAACACCTGATGGGAGAGTGAATATGGCAGACCGGCTAGCCGGCAAGTCGGCCTTGATCTCGGGCGGCGCGAGCGGCCTGGGCGAGGCGCAGGCGATCCTCTACGCCCGCGAAGGCGCCGCGGTGCTCATCGGCGATGTGCAGGCGGAAAAGGGTCACGCCGTCGTCGCCGCGATCGAAAGCGAAGGCGGCAAGGCGGCCTTCATCCATCTCGATGTTTCCGATGCAGGCAATTGGGATGCGGCAGTCGCCGATGCCGTCGCCCGTTTCGGCAAGCTCACGACACTGGTCAACAATGCCGGCATCTTTCACCCCGGCGGCATAACCCAAGAAACCCGGCAAGGCTGGGACCGCATGATCGCGATCAACCAGACTGCCGTTTTCCTGGGCATGAAGGCGGCCGCCCCTGCCCTGCTCGCGTCAGGCAACGCGTCGATCGTCAACATCAGCTCGCTCTATGGCCTTATCGGCAGCCCGAACGCCATTTCCTACCACGCTTCAAAGGCGGCAGTGCGCGTGATGGGCAAGGCCGGCGCGCTCGAGTTTGCCAAGCAGGGCATAAGGGTCAACACGATCTTCCCTGGCCAGATCAAAACGCCGATCCTCGGCGAAATCACCCCCGAACAGGATGCCGCGATCAAGGCGTCGATCCCGATGGGCATCGTCGGCGACCCGATGGATATAGCCTACGCCAGCCTCTACCTCGCCTCGGACGAGGCGAAATATGTGTCAGGCGCCGAACTCTGGGTCGATGGTGCCTGGTACGCGGGGCAATGAGCGTGACTCCAAGCGGAAGGACCTCTCGCTGATGGCCTGGGATTTTTCGACCGACCCCGAATTCGAACGGCAGCTCGAATGGATGCGCGGTTTCGTGGCCGAGGAGATCGAACCGCTCGACCTCGTTTTCCGCGACCCCGCCGCGCATGTCGATCCGCGCTCGCCCGCCGCGCGCGCGATGGCGCCGCTCAAGGAAGAAGTGAAGAAGCGGGGCCTGTGGGCCCTCCACCTCGGCCCCGAACTCGGCGGTCAGGGCCTCGGCCAGCTCAAACTGGGTTTGATGAACGAGATTCTCGGGCGCAGCCGTTTCGCACCGACGGTGTTCGGGACGCAGGCGCCCGATACCGGCAACGCCGAAATCCTCGCGCGCTTCGGCACCGTCGAACAGAAGGCGAAATATCTCCAGCCGTTGCTGAATGGCGAAATCGTCTCCTGTTACTCGATGACCGAGCCGCAGGCTGGCGCCGACCCCGGCGAATTCACCTGCAAGGCGCACCTCGACGGCGACGAATGGGTGATCGACGGCGAAAAATGGTTCGCGAGCCACGCCTGCATCGCCGAATTCCTGATCGTCATGGTCATCACCGATCCAGATGTGCCGGTGCACGAGGGTTCGACGATGCTGATCGTTCCGCACGACACGCCCGGGCTCGAGATCGTGCGCAACACCGCGGTCGGGCCGAAGGACGAGATCGGCAGCGGGGTCCATGGCTATCTCCGTTTCACCGACTGCCGCGTGCCCGAGGCAAGCCGGCTCGGTCCGGTCGGCGAAGGCTTCAAGGTCGCCCAGTCGCGGCTCGGCGGCGGCCGCATCCATCATGCGATGCGCACCGTGGGCATGCTGAACAAGGCGATGGACTATATGACGGAACGCGTCGTCAGCCGCACCACCAAGGGCGAACGGCTGGCCGACAAGCAGATGGTCCAGGAAAAGATCGCCGACAGCTATACGCAGATCCTGCAGTTCCGGCTGCACGTCCTCTACGCCGCCTGGCTGCTCGACCGCGACAAGACCTATACGCGCCCGGTGCGGCGCGAGATCAGCGCGATCAAGGCGGCGATGCCGGGCGTGCTCAAGGACGTCGTCTATCGCGCGCTCCATCTCCACGGTTCGCTCGGCATGTCGAACGAAACCCCGCTGATGGATATGTGGCAATATGTGCCCGAAATGGGGATCGTCGACGGACCGACGGAGGTTCACAAGATCGGCGTCGCCAAGGACATCTTGCGCGACGTGGCGCCGTCGGACGGCCCCTTCCCGACCTATCATGTGCCGACGCGCCTCGCCGCCGCCCGCGAGAAGTTCGCCGCCCACCTCGACTGAAGCCCCTATCCGTAGGAGTCCGGAATGACCGAAGACATCGAACACCGCCTCGACCGCGTCGAAAGCCGGTTCGCGATGCACGACCTCGTCAGCGATTATTGCCACGGCTTCGACAAGCGCGACTGGGACCGCTTCGCCGCGATCTGGTGGCCCGACGCCGTCTGGGATATCGGCCCGCCCTTCGGCACCTTCGAGGGCAGCGACGGCATCGCGCATGTCACCAAGGATATCCTGTGGGACGCCTGGCTCGCGTCAAGCCACTACACCACAAACCTTGTGATCACCTTCGAAGGGAAAGACCGCGCAACGGGGGTATGCGACGTCGATTGCATCGGCACGACGTCGGACGGGCAGGCGCAGACGGTCGCCGCCAGCTATTTCGACATTTTCGAACGGCGCGGCGGGGTCTGGAAGATCGCGCATCGCAAGGTGAAGATGTATCACTTCAACCCGCTGTCCGGCGTCACGCTGTCGCCGCCGGCATAGGAGCTGACATGGCCTATCTCGACACCGAAGACGGCGGACGCGTCTATTATGCGCACCACCGCGCGCCCGAGTTGCCGGTCGTGCTGATCCACGGTTGGGGCATGTCGGGCGACTATTGGGCGTCGGCGGTCGAGGCTCTCCTCGCCGACGGTCATGGCGCAATCACCGTCGATCACCGCGGCTGCGGCCGCTCCGACCGCGATTTCACCGACATGTCGATCGACGCGATCACCCGCGACGTCACGGCGATCGTCGAGCACTGCGGCGCCCCCCGCGTCGCGCTCAACGGCTGGTCGCTCGGCGGCGCCGTTGCGGTCGCGGCCGCCGGGCTGCTCGGCGAACGCGTCGCGGGGCTTGTCCTGACCTGCGGCGCATCGCCGCGCTATGTCCAGGGCGAGGGCTTCGCGCACGGCGGCACCGCCGAGGATGTCCTCGGCATCGGCGCCGCGATCACCGCCGACCGCCCCGGCTTCTTCCGCGCCCTTGCCGAGGGCGCGTCGGGTGAAGGCGCGAGCGAGGCGATGATCGGCTGGGTCGAACGCGGCTTCATCGCCACGGGTCCGCGCGCGAGCGACACTCTCGCCGGTCTCGCGACGCTCGACCAGCGCGACCTGCTGGCATCCTTCGACTTCCCGGTGCTGTCGATCGGCGGCGCCAGGGACAGCATCGCCGACCCCGCCATCGCGGGGTTCGCTGCCAACTGCGCGCGAAACGGTACGCTGCTCACCCTGGACACCGGCCATTCGCCCCAGCTCGAAGCGCCCTCGGCCTATAACGAGGCGTTCCTCGACTTCGTGAGGAAACTCGCTTGATGACCACCACGCCGTCCGACGATCTGGCCGCCCTGCTCGCCCCGCTGCACGCCCCCTTCACGTGCAAGTCGCTGAAGGCGCCCAACCGCTTCTGCATGGCGCCGATGTCGCGTTATTTCGCGCCTGGCGGCGTACTGACCGATGATGGCGCCGAATATTATCGCCGCCGCGCCGCCGCGGGGATCGGCACGATCATCACGGAGGGCACCGGCGTCGCCATCGACCACACCGTCGCCGCCGACACCGTGCCGATCTTCGCCGGCGAGTCTCCCCTTGCCGCGTGGAAGGGTGCGGTCGACGCCGTCCATGCCGAGGGTGGCATGTTCGTCCCGCAATTGTGGCACGTCGGCGGCTGCATCGACTTCAATTTTCCCGACTCCCCCCATGCGGAGCTGGTAAGCCCGTCGGGTTTTGCCGGGCCCGACGTGCCGGGCGGCCGCGCGATGACCGAGAAGGACATCGCCGACACCGCCGCCGCCTTCGCCGAATCCGCACGCGAAGCGAAACGCATCGGCTGCGACGCGATCGAGCTTCATGGCGCGCACGGCTATATCTTCGACCAGTTCTTCTGGGACCGGACGAACCTGCGCGGCGATCGCTACGGCGGCCCCGACATCGCCGACCGCGCGACCTTCGCGGCCGAGGTCGTCGCCGCCTGCCGCGAAGCCGTCGGCGAGGACTTCGCGATCATCATGCGCGTGTCGCAATGGAAGACCTATGATTATGACGTGAAACTGGCGCGCGACCCCGACGAGATGCACCGCTGGCTCGATCCGATGGTCCGCGCCGGCGTCGATATTTTCCACGCCTCGCAGCGGCGCTTCTGGGAACCCGAATATGAAGGCGATCCCAAAAACCTCGGCGGCTGGATCAAGGAAGTCACCGCCAAACCCGTGATCACCGTCGGGTCGATCGGCATGGACCGCGACCTGATGCAGGATTTCGTCGAGGGCATTTCCTCGCCGATGCTCGCCCGGCTTGAGGACCTCGTGGAGATGTTCGAACGTGGCGAGTTCGATCTCGTTGCTCTTGGCCGCGTCCTTCTTGCCGATCCGAATTGGCTGGAAAAGGTCGAACAGCAACGCATAGACGAACTGACGCCGTACGACCGTGCAAGAGCGCTCCAGCAATATGAGCATGATTGACGCGGGCGCGGAATTTTGCGGGTCCAGGGCTGAAAAAATCGCACGCCGTTCTCCGCCTCACGGTGCTGTTGGCCGGTGCCCGGACCGCCGACCTGATCTTCCCCCGGTTCGGCGGACACACTGGGTTAGCCGGCCATGCTCTGCTCGGCTTGCTCGGGGGTTAGATACCCGAGGGCCGAGTGCATGCGGTGCCGGTTGTAATAGGCTTCGATGTATCCGAACAGGGCCTGCCGCGCTTCAGCTTGCGTCGCCCATCGGCACTGATGGACGAGTTCGACCTTGAGGGTGTGGAAGAAGCTTTCCATCGGGGCATTATCGTAACAATTGCCAGTGCGGCTTATCGAGGGCGTGGCACCGATCGCGGCCAAGTGATCGACAAAGGCGCCCGCTGCGTATTGCGATCCGCGATCCGAGTGACAGATGAGACCGCGGTCGGGTCTTTGCCGCTGGGCAGCCATCATCAATGATGGCTTTTCCAGGCAGCGTGGTCGAGAAAGCCATAATAACAAGCCATATCCCGGCGCGGCGCAACGATCGCGCCCTTGTTGACGGCGCACGTTGTACGGTCTCCGATCTAATCGACGTACGAACGGGCCAATTACTCGGACTTCATAATCACTGCGAATAGACGGTCGAGGTTCGACAGGAGGTCCTGCACATCGGGGTTTCCGGCAAATTTTGGCAGTCCAAGCAGCAGACTCATGCTCTGGGACATGACCGAAACCTCGGCTTCGTTCAGAGGCTCTCGCTTACGCAGGATTTAGCGAGGTTTATCCGATCATCTGCAATGGCTGCTGTGGAAGCCATTTTATCAGCCTCTTGCATGCTTCGGCGGTCATCTCGGTCGTTACCGCGTAGCTGAAGCGGATGAATTGGTGGCCATTGTCCGGATCGAAATCGATACCCGGCGCGGTCGCAACGCCCGTTTCGGCGAGGAGCTTCTTGCAGAATGTTACGCTGTCGTCGGTCAGGTGGGCGATTGAGGCATAGACGTAAAAGGCCCCGTCGGACGGTGCGATGCCGGTGATGCCGAGTTGCGACAGGGCGTCGATGAGCAGCGCCCGGTTCTGGCGATAGACCTCGACCCTCGCATCGAGTTCCTCGGTGCAGTCGAAGGCGGCCAGGGCGGCATGCTGGCTCAACGCCGGCGGCGACAGGAAGAGATTGCCCGCGCGCGCGCGCGCTGCTCCGACGAATTTCTGCGGGCATATCAGCCAGCCGAGGCGCCAGCCGGGCATCCCGTAATATTTCGAAAAGCTGTTGATGACGAAGGCGTCGGGATCGTGGTTCAGCATCGACTGGGTCTCGATGCCGTAGCTCAGACGGTGGTAGATTTCGTCCGAGATGATCTGAATATTCCTTTCGCGGCACACTGCGGCAATTTCAGCGAGTTCGGCCGGGGGAATGATCGTGCCGGTCGGATTAGCGGGGCTTGCGACAATGAGTCCGTCGGGGGTGACGGCAGCATCGCGAATGTGGCGGGCGTTGATCTGAAAACGATCGGCGGCGCTACATGGCACCTCGACGGGGGTCATATGGAGAGCCCGCAGCGAGTTCCGATAGGCCACATAGCCGGGCCTTGCCGTCATCACCCGGCTGCCCGCGGAAAAGGCCGTCAGAAGCGAGAGGACGAGCGCAGGAGACGCCCCGCATGTTAGAATGATCTGCTGCGGCGCGACATCGACACCATATTGTTCGCCGTAATGGCGCGCGATGCGCTCACGCAATGGCGTGCTTTCCCAGTAGCCCATGTCGCCGCCGCTCATGGCGCCGTGCGCCGCGTCGAGCGCGCCCTGCGGCGCACCTTCGGAGGGCTGGCCGAATTCCATATGAATGATCGAATCGCCGCGCGCGCGCATCTTCTGCGCCAGCTGGCTCACCTCGATGGCACGAAAAGGTTCGATATCATCGGCTTGGCTGGTCATTGTCATTATCGGCGTCCGGATAAGATGATCGGGGAGCGGCCCAGTATTCGGACCGCTCCCCCACTTGGGCATTAAGGGTCAGAATTTCTGCGCAAGGGAAATGCCGAAGGTGCGCGGCTGGATGACGGCGACCCGAAAATCCGAACCGAGCGTGTACGCCGCGACCTGCCCATGGCCGTTGGTCAGATTCTTGACAAAAGCGGTCGCCGAAAATCCTTCGTTGCGCACGCCGAGGCGGAGGTCGACGACATGATAATCGTCAAGCTCGAAGCGGGGCTGCGTAACTGTGCCGAAATAGCCGTCACGCTTGCCGACATAGCGCCAGGACCCGCCAAGGACGCCCGTCCATTCATTTGAAATCGGCGTTTCATAGCTGATACCGAACTGGCTCGCCCATTTCGGGACAGACGGTAGCTTGTCGCCATCGAAACCGACCGTCGGTGGCGCCGCAGGAAGATCCTGGGTCAACTCGGCATCGGTATAGGCAATATTGCCGTCAAGGGTCAGACCATCGATGGGCGCCCAGGTCAGCGCCGCTTCGATGCCGCGGCTCCGCGCCTTGCCGCCATTGCCGTTGAAATTGAGACCGAGGCTGTTGCGCTGGTTGAGCTGGATATCGTCCCACGCAATCCAGAACGCAGCGATATCGAAGCTCAGCGTCCGGTCGAGCGACACGGTCTTGAAGCCGATTTCATAGTTGGTCGTGCGATCGGGACCATAGGATGCTGGCGTGCCCGCGACCGGATTGTTCGGCCCGCCCGGTCGATAGCCTGTCGCGAAACGCGCATAGGCCATGGTATCCTTACTGAAGTGATAGCTCGCGCTCAGTAAGTAAGTCGTCGATTCATCGGTCGACTTGCCGTTGAAGGTCGCATCGCCGCCGAGGAAGGGGCCGACGTTGGTCTGGAGACGCGTCTGCTTGTTGTGGCTATAACGGATCCCGCCCATCACGTCGAAATTCGGAGCGATTTCGTATGAAAGATTGCCGAAGAGCGCGAATTCTTCGAAGCTCGACTTGACCCGTGCATCGAGAAGCGTCGGCAGGGGCGCAGGATAGACGTCGCCGGTGCTGAGTTCGAAGACGTCAAGATATTGGCGAAGATTTGCGTCCTCGTCGGTATAGAAAGTGCCGACTTGCCACGACAGCCCGCTTCCGCTCGCCGAGGTAAGACGGATTTCCTGAGTGATCTTGTCGAGATCGGCATCGGTAATGATTGTCGCGCCTGCATCCGGAATGCCGTTGTTGGCGAGCGTGGCGCTGTAGGAAGATGACACGTCGAGGTCGAAGCCGACCGTCTGGCGATCGATGCTGGTCGTCGAGGTCAGTACGGCAAAGCCCAGATCGCCCTCGACGCTGAGACTATAATCGCCGATGAACTGCGAGGTCGCGCCGGTACCGGGCGCGCGCGCCTGACGAAGTTCGCCATATTTTGGCAATTGGGTGGCGAGCGAGTGATCCTGCACGGCGCTGCCGTCGGCTTCCTGCTTCTGCACCACGGCGGAAAGGCGGATTTTCCAGTTCTCGCCGAGATCCACACCCAGCGCGGCGCGGCCACCATAGAAGCGCGCATCGTTGACGTCGGTCTCGCCGGTTGTGACATTGTCGATGAACCCGGGATCGCGCCGATAATATCCGCTCACGCGCAGCGCTGCGGTATCGCTGACCGGGAGGTTCGTCGCGCCGCGAACACCATAGCCGATACCGCCGGCGTCCACTTCCTGCGCGTCGACCTGCAAGCGGGCGGTAAAGCGGTCGGGATCGGGCGCCTTGGTGACATATTTGAATAGGCCACCGAGGCTGCCTGCCCCGTAAAGCGTGCCCTGCGGGCCGCGAAGCACTTCGACGCGCTCCAGATCCTGCGGATCGAGGTCGGGAACGGTGCTGCCGCCGAAGCTATTGTTGCTGCTGCCTCCGAATGGCGAGTCATCGATATAGATGCCAACGGTCGGATTGCCTCCGGTGCCGGTATTCAGGCCACGGATGGTGAGCTGGGTCGCCCCGTTGGAGAAGGACACGTTGTCGACGATCAGGCCGGGAACGCGCGCCACATAGTCGGACAATTGCGTCGCGTTGATCGCCTCGAGGGCCTCGCCGCTCACCGCGGATACGGCCGCCGGCACGTCGACAAGGCGCTGGGTGCGTTTGTTCGCGGTGACGACGATGTCGCCATCGGTGCTGTATGTCTCGGCGCCTGCGCCAGCCGCGTCCTGCGCCGCGGCGGGCTGCGCGATCGCGAGGCCCGAGCAACCTGCGATCAAGAGAAATTTAAAATGCAATGCCATGCGAATCCCCACCTTTGTTAAGCCGTCGGCCCGCGCATGCGCGTCACGCTGATGCACTGAGACGAGACACTGTCGATCACCTGTTCCTTGCGCTGTCGGCGCCGACGCTTTTGGCTGCGCCTTTACGTTTCG
The DNA here is from genome assembly GCF_011926545.1 of Sphingopyxis italica. Lineage (GTDB taxonomy): Bacteria > Pseudomonadota > Alphaproteobacteria > Sphingomonadales > Sphingomonadaceae > Sphingopyxis > Sphingopyxis italica. The sequence continues at coordinate 670,675 of NZ_JAATIT010000002.1, forward strand.
ACGGTCATCAACCAAACATGTCGTCCGCGAAATGCCCATGCCGAAAAACTAGGGTAGCTATTAGCTGGAGCAATGACGGCGCTGCTCAGGGCCGTACATCGCCGCCGAGCATCGGATAAAATTCCTCGTCGGGCAGCAGAGACCCGCCGGTCGCCCACGCGACATGTGTCGCGTCGCGGAGATCCGGCCGCCGAGAAAGAAAGGGAATGACCGCCGCCAGGGCCGACGCCGCCGAAGGCTCCAGCCGCATCTGCGCCTCGCGCCACGCTCGCCGGACCCAGACGATCATTTCGTCGTCGGGAACCGCGACGACGGCGTCGATCGCGGACCCGACCGTATCCAGCACAAGCTGGGAGGCGAGCGGAACCGCGAGTCCGTCGGCGATCGTGCTGTTACGAAGCCCGAGGTCATAGACCGAAACCGGCCTGCCTTCGCCCGCCTCCAGCGCCGCGAACATGCAGGCCGAACTGGTGGGCTCGACAAAGACGCAGACCGCCGCCGGCCCCAGATGCGCCTTCAGACCGAAGGCGATGCCGCCGGGCGCGCCGCCCACACCGCACGGCAGGTAGACGACGACCGGCGCATCGGGCGTGGGCTCGATCCCGCGTTCGCGCAATTGCCCGATCAGTTCCTCCGCACCGACGGCATAGCCGACCAGGAGCTCGCGCGACGCCTCGTCGTCGATGAAATGATGCGACTGCAAGCGGGCGGCTTCCCGCCCGCGCCCGACGGTTTCGGTGTAATCACAGTCGTGCTCGATGACCTCTGCGCCAAGGGCGCGGAGGCGATCCTTCTTCCATTGCTTCGCATCGAACGACATGTGGATGATCGCCTCGAGCCCGAAGGCGCGCGCAACGATCCCGATACTGAACCCAAGATTGCCGGTGCTGGCCACGGCGACTGTATGACACGACAGTTTTTCCCGCGCCCCCGCCGACGCCAGTATCTCATAATCCCCGCCGTCCGAGACGAGGCCTTCGTCGACCGCCAGCCTTTCGATATGGCACAGCAGTTCATAGACCCCGCCGCGCGCCTTGATCGAGCCTGTCACCGGTAGCAGGCTGTCAGCCTTGACGAGGAGTGGCACCTCGCCAGGCGACAGCGGATAGAGATTGAGGGGGGACCAGATTTGCCCGTTCCAGCCGTCCGCCGGAAAAAGCGCTTGCAGCGCAGACCGGAAACGATCGAGCCGCTCGCGTGCGACGGCGACGTCCGCGAGCGAAACCTGCCCGCCTGCCGCGGCGATCATTTGGGGCGCAGGATTGAGCCAAACGGCGCCCGCGCCTTCTTGGAGGGGCGATGTGCCCCAGACTCCGGCCGCCGGCGCGCCGATCGCAGGTATGAATCGATCGTTGGTCATTCTTCTTCTTATTACCCCATTTGTATCGAGACCTGCCGATACCCGCAGCGTCGCGATCATCTCGAATGGCGGACATCGAACGCGTACTCCGGTCCGAAAGGCCTCCTCATCATCCGGTGACTTCCAGCCCGCGGCGACAACCGCAACGGAGGATATCTATTGCGCTCATTAGTCGGCTCGAACGCCCAAGTGATCAGGTCCTTTCCTGGTTCGCGTCCCCGGCTAATGGCGGCAATAGCATTGCTGATTTGCGACGCGGCTTGCCATCGCCTTGGAAGAGGATCGCCCCCCGTGCCCGCAACTTGAAAGTCCTTATGCCCAACGATCTTCCCAACGCAGGCTTGTTGCTCGAGAATATCGCCGAGGGCCTGCTGTCGGCCTATCCTGAGAACGCCACGCATCTCGGCCTCGACAATGGCACGAGGGCGAGCCTGAGGCGCCGGCTGGCGGATCGCTCTCCCGAAGGCGTAACGCAGATCGCCGGTCGGGCGACCGAATGGCTCGAAGCGCTCAATCGGCTGCCGCCCCACGCCCTTTCGCCCGCCGAGCGGAGCGACGTGGACGTCGCGCGCACGGCGCTTCAACTCGCCGTCGAGGGCTTTGCCTTCGGTTTCGGCGATATCTCGGCGCTCAGCGTCAATTTTTCCCATCGCAACACGCCCTATGTCGTGGCCCAGAATACCGGCGCGTTCGTCGAAACCCCTGAATTTCTCGCAAGCCAGCACCGGTTGGCCGGCGCCGACGATACTGATGCCTATCTCGACCGGCTCGCCGCTTATGGCGCCGCGCTGGACGGCGAAACGGAGCGCATCACCCGCGACGGCGCGCGCGGCGTGACCCTCCCCTCCTTCCTGATCGGGAAAACCATCGCGCAGCTGCGCGCGGGGCTCGCGCGCGACATCGACGAATGGCAGGTGGTGCGTTCGCTGGTGGAGAAGCTTGAAACGCCGGCCGCCCCGCAACTCGGCCATGCCCGTTCGATCGCCCGCGACCGCATCGCGCCGGCAGTCGCGCGGCAGATCTCCGCGCTCACCGCCCTGCAGCCGGACGCGACGGACGACGCCGGGGCGTGGAAGCTTCCCGATGGCGACGCATATTATGCCTGGTCGCTGCGCGCGTCGACGACCACCGCGATGTCCCCCGACGAGGTTCACCAGCTCGGGCTCGAGCAGGTCCGAGACCTTCACGGTCGCATGGACACGCTACTACGCCGCCAAGGCCTGTCCGGGGGCAGTGTCCCCGAGCGCATGGCGACACTCTCGCGTTCTCCCGACAATCTCTTTCCGAATACAGCCGCCGGGCGCGAGCAACTGCTCGTTTATCTCTCGCGGCTCACCGACGGAATTCGCGAACAGATGCCGCGCGCGTTTCGCACGCTGGTTCCAGGCCGGCTCGAAATCCGGCGAATCTCCCCCGATATCGAGCAGGGCGCGCCAGACGGCTATGCGGGGCCCGGCTCGATCGACGGCGCGATACCAGGTCACTATTTTATCAATCTTCGCGATACCGCGATCTGGCCTCGCTTCGCGCTGCCAACCCTTACCTATCATGAGGGCATTCCCGGCCATGTCTGGCAAGGCGAATATGCCAACCGGCTGCCGCTGTTGCGCTCGCTGCTTTCGTTCAGCGCCTATGCCGAGGGCTGGGCGCTCTATGCCGAACAGCTTGCCGATGAACTGGGCGCCTATGAGGACGACCCGCTTGGGCAGCTCGGCTATCTTCAGTCGCTCTGCTTTCGCGCCTGTCGCCTGGTGGTCGATACGGGCCTCCATGCGAAGCGCTGGTCACGGGAACGGGCGATCGGCTGGTTCGCCGAGCACAGCGGGTCTCCCGATTCTCAGATCGCCGGGGAGGTCGATCGCTATTGCGTCTGGCCGGCCCAATGCTGCAGCTACAAGATCGGCCATAACGAAATGAACCGGATCCGCGATGCGGCGCGCCGCGCGCAGGGAGCCGATTTCGACCTGCGCAGCTTCAATGATGCGCTGGTCCAGTGCGGCAATGTACCGCTGACGATGCTCGACGGGATTGTGGCAGGCAGCCTTGTCTAAACCGCGGCGGCGGGTTCCGGGCGCGTCTCGTCGGGCATGTCTGCGGTGTCCTGCCCCATGGGCAGGACGGTCCGGAAGAGGAAAAAGCTCCCGATCAGGGTCAGAATGCATGGCACCGCGGTATAACCGAGCCGGAGGCCAAAAAGCGCCGTTTCGGTCTGCGCCGCACCGCCGGACTGAAATCCGATCAACGCGAGAAACTGTCCCGACACGAGCGATCCCGCCGACCCGCCCAGCTTGATCGCCGCGACCATGATACCGAGGTAAAATCCGAGCGCGATGGTGAGCCCGACGTTCGTCGGCATGCGCGCGGCGGTAAGGATGGCGGTCTGAATGAGGACGCCGATGACCCCGGCACCGAAACCCATGATGCTGATTGCGGCGACGGTCATCCACACGGGGCCGTAGCTTGCGAAGAACATCGCGAGCAGCGCGGCGACCGAGAGCAGGTTGCAAGCGCGCATCGAGGGAATCGTCTGGTAGCGGCGGGCCAGGAAGGGGGATGCGAGCATGCCCGCGACAACCGACAGCCCCAGCGCGGCTTGGAGAAGCGACAAGGTCGCGGCCGAACCACCCAGAACATATTGGTTCGCGAAGGGAAGAAAGCCCATCTGGATGGTGATGCTGCCGTTGAGGCATACGACCAGGGCGACGAGACTGTAGAAGGCGCTATTGTTCCCGGTGGCCTTGAGCGACTCCCAAGTCGACAGGCCCTGGGTGTCCACCGTTGCCGCGCGAACGGGTACGCGCCGGGTCATCGCGATGAATGCCGCCAGGACCACGGCGGCGAAGGCTGCGATTTGTACCGACATCACCAGATAGGCGCCCTCGCCGCCACCCGCGTGATCGATGAGCAGCGGGATGAGCGCGCTGGCCGGAACGGTCAGGATCTGCGCGGTGATCGCCGCCATGGCGAGCAGCTTGCTGAGTTCCACCGGGTTCGAGGTCATCTCGGTCGCGAGCGCAAATTGCGAAATGCCGATACCGGTGTGGGCGATCGATGAGATGATCAGCAGAACGATGGCGAGACTGACGATCGCCGTCATCGACAGGCTGCTCGGGATCGCGAAGACGGCGACAAGGCTTCCGACATAAGCGAGCCCCGATATCACCAGTATCGGCCAGCGCCGGCGCATCCGCACCGCGAGCCGGTCGATCCAGCCGCCCAGCATCGGGTCGATCAAGGCATCCCAGACTTTGGGCAGCGCGACCGCCAGACCCGCCAGCGTCGCCCGGACGCCGAGTATTTCGGTCAGATAGTAGAGCAGGAAGAGGTTGATCGGTAACGAGCCGACCGACACTGCGACGTTGCACAGCGCATATCCGAACGAACGGAGCCGCATTGTCATCATCCGCTTCGTTGCATTTTCCTGAATCACGGCACTGTTCCATTCTGAGGTCGCGTCATTTCGCTAAGCGGCGGCCCGTCCGCGCCGCGCCGGTCAACGGTAACGGGTTCGATCGCGCGGCCCAACTTTCGTTCGAAGAAGTCGGCGATAGCGTCGAAGAGGGTAGCGCACGAACTCGCCAGCTGAAGGTCATGCTGTTCGCGTTCGATCAGCAACATCTCGATCGCGGCGTCACTCTCCCGCCGCAGCGCCTCGCGAAGATCGATCGTCTGCTGGAGCGGCACAACGCGATCGTCGGTGGCGTGGATGAGAAGCGCCGGAGAACGCCAGGACGCGGTATCCGAGACTGGCGACGCCGATCTCGCTAGCCTGGCCGGGGCGGAATCCTGTTCGGCTTCGGGAAAGAGCGCCGACCAGTCGGCAACGCCCGCGCAAACCACACCGGCGGCGTATAAATGCGAAGCGCGCGCCAGTCCTAGGGACACGAGCAGGCCGCCGTAACTGACGCCATAGGCCCCGACGCGGTTCGGGTCGACCTCCGCTCGGCCGCGCAGGAAATGCGCGGCGGCCTCGACGTCCAGATATTCGCTGGCGCCGCTCAGCCCGAAATCGGCAGGTTCTCGGAATGACAGTCCATAGCCCGTGCCGCCCCGATAATTCACGCTCAGCACCGCGAAACCGCGATCGACCAGCAGCTGGTTCAGCCCGTACTGCTGGTGATAGGTCTCGATGACATGCCAAGCGCCCAGCATCTGTCGTGCGGGGCCGCCGTGGAAATGAACAATCGCCGGGACAGGCTGCGCCGCGTCCGCGCCCTGGGGCAGGTAGAGCTGGGCGTGGATATCGGTACCGTCGCGTGCTTGAAAACACAGCTGCTCGGGCGGCGCGAGGTCGGCAAGCCAGCGCGGTAACGGAGAAGCCAGACAACGAAGGCGCCGGTCGCCATCGATTGCGACCGGCCGCAGAGGATTGGCCGAACTGGACTGCAGCGCGAAGACCCGGCCGTTCCGACACGCCACCGGGCGGTCCGTCACCGCGTCTGCGTTTGTCAAGGCAACGGGCGCGCCCTTGCCCGGCTCGAGCCGCCAAAGACGGCGGCCGTCTAGGTTGCCGTGGTTCGAGGAGAAAAGGAGCGACCGGCGATCAGGGCATGACGCGACGCTGAAGATTTCGCCTTGGCCCGGCGTCAGGTTTGCGACCGCGCCTGTCGCGACGTCGACCGAGTGGAGCTGGAGCCAGCCCGTTCGTTCCCAGCCGAAGATGATCGTCCCGTTGGTCCGCCAAAGCAGCGCGGGACCGTGCTCGAACGAACGGAAAACGCTGCCAGGGCCAGTATATGCGGTCCAGATGCAGCGGCTCGCGGAGTGGCCAACCCCTGCCGTCCGGATCGACCAGGGCAGACCCTCGGGCCGGCCCGAGTAGGTTTCGGCGTCCGGCTCGAGCAGGCGAATGAAGGCGACGCCCGCTCCGTCCGCCGACCATGCCGCCGCGATGTCGAACGCGCCGTCGTTGTCGATCCACGACAGGCTTCGCTCGGCCAGATCGAACACGCCGATCCGGCTTTGCCCGTCGTGCGCGCTGGCAAAGGCGATCTTATCGCCGCGCGGCGACCAGCTGAGACCAGAGATCGTCCCGGCTACGCTGCACGCCGTAAAGGGGGGATGCAGCGCGTCGATCCGCGCGATACGCAGATCTTGCGCATCGACGAAGGCGATGCTGTGCCCGGCAGGAGATACGAGAGGCGCATAGCCTGCCGCGATGGTGCGGGTATCCCCGCTTTCGATCACTGTGAGCCGGATCTCCGCAGGCGCAGCCCCCTCTCCGTCGCCCCTCAGATCGGGCGCGCGGCCGCCGGTCGTGATCGATCCTGCGACATAGAGAAGGGCGGCGCTCCCCAGCCCCCATTGCAGGTCGGCGAGGAGGAGGCCGTCATCGCGCGTATGGTCGGTAATTCGGCGGAGGCCGGTATCGCCATCGGCGGGGTTCGCGATCCAGATGTTCCGGCGGCCCGCGTCGTTCGCCACCCATGCCGCCTGCCGCCCGTCGGGCGTGGCGCAAAGATGGCTGGGGAACGGGAGAGACAGGATAGCACGCGTCGACAAGGACCGGCCGGACGAGAAGCCTGCACTTGTCATGCCGTCGGAACGAACCCGAGATGATGATAATCGAAGCTGAAATCGGCAAGCGGCGACAGTGCCTTCATCGTGACGGCGGAGACGGTCCCGCTCGACACGGCGAACGTCACGATCGCATCTTCGCCCACCCCATATGCAAAGCGCGTGCGGAAACTGTCGGTCCCGAACGGTTCGAGCTCGCTCACGAAAGCCGGCGTGGGAAGGAAATCGATGGCCAGCTTCCCGCCCGCTTCTGTGACGAGAATGTCTCCGTACCAGGAATCGCGATAGCGACCCGCATAGGCTTGAAGCGGAAGCGAGGCCGTGCCCTCCGGCGCGGGGAAGTCACCCTCCCCCAAGGCCCGCCTCACCTCGGCCTGTCCCTCGGCGATGGCGTGTCTTGCCGCCGCCAGCCAATCGAAAGGCGGCGCACCGAGCAGAATGTCGAGAATGGCGTAACGCAGTGCCGAGAGCGCGTCCGCCTCGGCGGAGTTGGTATACAGGCCGATCGCGATGCCGTCGTCGGGCAGCAGCGCGGTTCGTGTCACCTGGCCCGCTAGCTGCCCGCCATGGGTCAACATGCGGTGGCCGCGAAAATCGGCCACGCCCCAACCGAGCGCATAAGCCTCCATCACGGTCCGATGCGGGGCATCGGGCATCGGACCGGGGCCACTCGAAATGATCGTCTGCGGCGTCCACATCTCGTTCGCCTGCGTTTCACTCCATAGTCTGCGCCCGTCGGGCAGCGCACCGCGGCCTAGCTGGACATGAAGCCAGGCCAGCATTTCGGCCGGACTTGCCACGATGCCGCCCGCCGGCCCGTTGACGCTCGTCTCATCGGCAGCCACCGGCACGACCGGTCCCATGCCGATCACCGGTGGACCGAGCCGCGAATGACGACCGGCGACGTTACCTCCTTGTACGAGGGTCGGATCGCCGACCGCGCCGGTCATGCCGAGCGGCGCAAAGACACGCTGGGCGACGAAGTCGCTCCATGCGAGGCCTGTCACCGCCTTGAGCACCAGACCCGCGACGATGTAGAGGCAATTGTCATATGCGTAGCCCGATCGGAAGCCGCGCTCGGGCTTGAAGTGGCGCAGCGAGCGGAGCACGTCTTCGGCCGTGAAATGGCTGCGCCGCACCTGGGCCAGGTCGCCGGCGCCGAGCGGCAGTCCGCTGCGATGGACGAGCAGGTCGCGTATCGTCATCGCGTGCGTGGCGACCGGATCGTGCATCTCGAAATCGGGGAGATAGCGGATGACGGGATCGTCCCAGCCTATGCGGCCCTCGTCGACCAGGATCGCGAGACAGGCGGCCAGAAACGCCTTGCTGTTCGAGGCGATGGCGAAGCGGGTATCTAGGTCGACTCGCTCGGACTTGCCCGCGACACGATATCCGAATGCCCTGAGGAAATCGGGTTGGTCCGGCCGCACGACGACGATTGCCGCGCCCGGTATCTCAAATGCGTCCATGAAGCTTTCGACGCATTCGCCGATCGCCGCCTCGACCGCCTGTGGCTCGACTAAGGAAAAACTGCTTGGCATCAATCGAGATAATCCGCGCGGTTGCGCGCTAGAACAAGCCATTCATCGTCGTCAAACGGCATCTGCGACAGCAGCAATGCAGTGTGTTCAAGCGGTGAACAAAGCGTCGGCCAGTCGGAACCAATCAGAAAGCGGTCCAGCCCGATGGACCGTGCGACGGCGACAAAGCGCGCGAGGCGCTCGACATTGGCGCTGTCGCCCACGTCGCGGACAAGAACGGCGGCCAGATCGAACAAAAGCCCGCGCGTTCCCGGCCGCTGCTCGGCGATGGCGCCGCAAAACCGTTCCAGCGCAAGGAGCGTGGGATCGTCGAGGCCCCCGCCGCCGCCGGCGTGCGCAAGTTGGATCACCACGTCAGGTGCTTGCGATAGAACGTCTTCGATGATCCGGTCGATATGCCCCTCATTGTAGGTTCCCGCGGGTCGCAGATGAACGAGCAGCGCAAAGCCGAGCCGGTTGGCCTCCCGGAAAACCGAAGCGAGCCGGCCAATATGCTCCTCCAGATCAGGCTCGAAACCGCTATTGGCAAGGTGCAGCTTGATGCCGGCGGCACCACCGCGCTCGCCCCAGTAGCGAATCTCGTCGAGGGCGAAGTCGCAGAAGGGGTTAACACCGATAAAGGCCTTGAGGCGTCCGCCAGAATGTTCGGCCGCCTCGACATTGAACATGTTCTCCTCGCGCGTCAGCCGCGCCGGATTGGCAAGGCCGGCGGTCGCGAAGACGGATGCATACATATAGGCTTCCGAGAGAAGTACGCCCTGGGCGACCCCCGCATCATCCAGAACGCGCAAGGCATCCGCGCCGGAACGACTGTCCAAAATTGCGGGATTGAGGCCCGCGAACATAGCGGGGAGCCGCTCGGCCACTCGCCGCAGCTCGGCTGTGACCTGGGGACTCTGGATATGAAGGTGATGATCGGCCGCCGGCGTCAGTATTCCGGCTTGCGGCAAAGTCGTGGCGGTCGCCACCAGATCGGAACACCCCGTCAAGCACATCATCGATCACCCTATAAATCCGTCGCCATTTCAGACTGCGGGCGCTCAAGCACCAGCCCGGAAATCTAATGATGCCATTAGGCGATACCGGGTCTAGTCGGCCTAGGCTTCGACAGGTCGATCAAGCGAGAAAGCGCTGGACCGTCAAGCATCGCCTACCGGCGCGCCGCAATCAGATCGAGGGTGGCCCTCTGTGTCCTTTGCATCGACTTCTCCCACCAAAGCGCGAAACGGCGCTGCGGCGACTGAGCGTCGCCCGGCCGATGGGTCAGGAGGCGGAACGTCGGTCCGGGCACCGGCGGCCGGTCCAGCGCCGCAACAAGTTCGCCTCTTTCGATCAGCCGATTGACGACGACCGATCGTCCGATAGCTATGCCCTGACTGCAAAGAGCCGCATGATAGGCGAGATGCGCGAGATTGAAGTGGCGCTCGCTCGCAGGAGATTCAGGCCACCGCGTTGCCGCTCCCCGCCGCCACGCGTTCCACTCGTCCCCGCTCGCTCCGCCGATCCACGGGACGTCATCGTGAAGCAAAACGATAGGGAGTTCGGCATCGGCACCGAGGCGATCCAGATAATCGCGCGAACAGACCGGAAAGATGAACTCCTGCAGAGAGGCGAGTTCCTGCAGCTCCGCAATCGGATGCGGCGAATAATCGATCGAGATGTCGATGCCTTCATCCTCCATCCGTTCGACCGTCGAAGGAAAAAGTTCCGATCGCACAAAGATTTCGATTCCGGGATTCTCGCTGTAGAAATCCTCGAGATGGGGCACCAACCATTCGGTTGCCAGCGACGGGAAGCAGGACACGACGATCGCACCGCGCTGCTGGTGATGAATCCGGCTGACCGCATCGTTCAAGATCATAGCGACGTCGGACATTGCCCCCATCAGCGAAATCCCCGCCTCGGTGAGCGTTATTCGGCTCTTGTTGCGCACGAATAATGGCGTGGCGAGGCGGGCTTCGAGGCGCAGGACCCGTTGGCTCACAGCGCCCTGCGTCACGCCGAGCCGCCGCGCCGCTGCCGTGATCGATTCATGCCGGGCAGCCGCCCGAAAAATCCAAAGGTCGGACATAAGCTGCGCATCGAGCCGGTAAGCGTCGGCGTCTTCTTCGATCGTCTGAGACATACCCGCCACCGGTAAGGACGTGGCCGGCTCAGAGCAATGCCTTCGACCCGCACTAATGACGGCAATAGCCTTTCTAGATTGTCCGCTAGTTGCGAAACAGGAAGTGCACGACCGGGAGGTATGATAGCGATGCACTTGGAGCCCCGGTCCGTTGTGGACAAAGAGCCGGTCGACGGCTTGACCGTGAGCGGTCCCGCGAGCGGCCGTTACCTGATCGGCGGCCGTCCCTATCTGAATTTTTCCGGCGCCGGCTACCTTGCCCTCTCGGAGCTGCCCGAACTGCGCGAGGCCGCGCTGGACGCCATTGCCCGCGGCGTCCCCTTCGCGCAGCAATTGCCGCCGCCCTACGGCATTCGGGACCCGCTGTTCGAGGAGGTCGAACAGGTCGCCGCCGACTATATGGGCACCGAAACAGCCGTCTTTTTCGCGTCCGGCTATATGATCGGCATGGTGGCTCTCGCAGCCGAACGCCAGTCGCGCGATCAGCTTTTCATCGACGAATCCGCGCATCAGAATCTCAAGGACGCGGCGATCCTCTCGGGGGTGCCAATTACCTATTTCCGGCACCGTGATGCCGAGGCTCTGCGGCACAAGATCGACAGCTCGCTCGCGCCGCGGTCGCGGCCGCTGCTCCTCACCGACGGGACATTTGCGGCATCGGGCGACTTGGCGCCGCTGCGGGACTATGCCGATATCCTGGCGAATTTTGGCGGCGCGATGATCGTCGACGATGCCCATGGCTTCGGTGTATTGGGACTCGGCGGCTGCGGCGCGATTGAACATCTGGGGGTGACGGATCTCGCGATCCAAGGTGCAACGTTTAGCAAGGCCCTTTGCGCTCAAGGCGCCGTGATAGGCTGCACGGAGGCGCAGGCGCGCCGGATCAACGCGCTCGCACCCAAGCGCGGCGCGAACGCCGGCTCGCCAATATCCGCTGCGGTTTCGGTAGCGGCGATGCGCTATATGCGCCTGAATCCCTCACGGCGGCACAAGCTCAGCCGCCTCGCGGTTTCGCTGCGAAAAGGCCTCAGCAACAACGGATTTGCCGTTTCCGACTCCCCGTCGAACATCATCTCTTTTCGGCTTCAGTCGCGCGACGAGATGCGGCGGGTCCAGTACCGACTCTTTTCCAAAGGCATCTACCTACCAATATCGGATTATCCAGGGGCGGGCCCCGGAGGCATTTTCAGGGCGGCGGTGTACGCCAACCATGACCAGGCGGACATCGACAGACTGGTTTCCGAACTCGGAGCGATCTGACCAATGCTCACATATCACCGACTCCGAATGTCCCCGATGCCACGCCTCCAGACCAGACGGAGGGCGCTATGGTCGAACTGACGCATCACAAGCAATATGGTGGAGGCGTGCACGACATTCCTCCAGACGACCGGGTTTACCGCCTCGTGGTGATCGCGATCTCCGAGCCGGATCTGCTCTCACATATTCTCGGAATGGTCGCCGAACATGATCTTTTGCCTGCCGACATCGACTGTCGTTTCAGCCAGATGCAGTTTCGGGTGTCCTTGCAGGTGTCGGGATTGCGCACGGCCGCGCTGGAAACTCTCGCCAGGCGGATCGACGATATGCCTGAGGTTCGTTACGCCTATTGGAGGCCATCGAGCCGTCGGACTAAGATGCAGCGGCACCCGTCATGTGGTTCACACGATTTTCGAGGCCCCTCTCTCGCATCTCCCTCTACAATCGCATTCGCGTGTTAGTGCCACCCTGCGCTCAACCACGTATGCGCCACCGACAGGAAGTTATGGCTAAGACTGTCATTGTTCTTTCAGGTCTGATCCGCCCGCTCGTCGAATGCAGGCTACCCGACTGGGTCGAACCGCGCTTCTTTCAGTCGAAAGATGAAGCTCTCGAACTCGCGCCCGATGCCGAAATCGGCTGTTCGATATGTACGATAAAAGGGACATGGCGGTGGTCATCACCGCCGCGACAAACCTCAAATGGCTGAACTCCATCTACGCCGGGGTCGACGGCATGCCGCTCGACCTGTTTCATGAGCGCGGCACCATCGTCACGAACGGCGCCGGCATCAACGCGATCACCATCGCCGAATATGTCGTGATGGGCATGCTCACCGTCGCCAAGGGTTACCGCGACGTCGTCCGCGCGCAAGAACGCCGCGAATGGCTGATGGACTCGTCAGGAAAGGTCGAACTGTTCGGGTCGAAAGCGCTGCTGCTCGGCTATGGCGCGATCGGCAGCTGATCGAGGAGCAGCTGAAGGCGTTTGCGGTCGACGTTACGGTGGTGCGCCGGTCGCCCGGCCCCAACACGCTCACCCCCGATCAGTGGCGCGCCCGCTTAAGCGATTTCGACTGGGTTATCCTCGCGGTCCCCGCGACCCCCGAAACCGACGAGGGCGCGGCGGATGCCGAATAGAGAGGAGCGGGATGCCGGAGGACGTGTTATTCCGGCGCGACCCAAGACCGCCCGATCGGAATAGCGGCCAAGACGACCCAGCCGAAAAGCTGGCTGCGGTGTTGAAGCCGCACCGCAAGGGTCGCTACCCAACACCAGCCGTTGCCGCGAAGTCCCATGCCTGTTCCTCATGGTCCACGACACGGCTCGATCGAACGTCCATGAGCGGTGAAGATCATTCTTGCTCACCGATCAGACGGTGCGTCGGGATGATGCGCGATTTAGCGGGGGATCGGAATGCAGAGCGACGTGAAGCGAAAAGCAGCAAGCCGGGGCGGCGCTTTGTGGATCGCGGCTTGCATGAGCCTGATTCTTTCTGGCTGCGGCGGCACGCCCGAGGTCACACTCCCCGCCGACCGGGCCGAAAGCGCGGCGCTTTGCTACGGCGCCACGATGGCGGTGACGCAGGAAACCGTCGGGAAGGGCTCCGTCCCGCTCGACGACGCGAGCCATACGCTGCATTTCGCGCTGCTCGCCGGGACGGACGGCGACCTCGACGACCCGGCCAAGGTCGTCGCCAAGATCGAACGCATCGGCACGCACGACAAGGGATTGCAGGACAAGTTCGTCGCCGACAATTATGCCGCAAGCTACACCGCGCCGTGCGCCAAGGCGTTCCCGGAAACGCAGGCGAACGCGTTCAAGGGCCTGCCGCCCGACGCGCGCGACACGCGCACCCAATGCTATACGCTGTCGACCGTGCTGCTTCAGATTTTCGCACAAAGCGAGATTGCGCCCGACGCCCGCGCCGCGACCTGGGTCAAGCTCAATGGCCAGCTCGAACAATTGTCGAACAGCGAAGTCTATCCGGCGGAGGATGACAAGCATATCGGCGAGATCGCGATGCGCGCGCTCGCCAAGGCGGTGCGGCTGGGGCCACCCGTCGATGTGATGAAGGCGTGCGGCGACCGCTATCTGAAAGACTGACGGCGATGCCGCCGAGCGACGTGACCGGGGGCGCATCGATGACGTACACGACGGTCTATGACATCGCGAGCGATAGTGTCGGCTTGTGGTTTCCGCTGTTGGGGCTGGGATTGATCCTGGTCGGCGCGGTGATGAAATGGCGTTTCGGGCAATCGGGCTGGAGCAGCTATCCGTTCATCGCGATCGGCATCTTCACGATTCTCGCTGCGGGCGCGGTCCCGTGGTGGGACTATTGCCGGGTTACGCAGGCGGTGGCGAACGGCGAGGCGCAGCGGGTCGAAGGCCCGATCCATGACTGGCGCATGGCGCGTGGGCGCAAAAAGCGCCAAAGCACCGGTGTCACTCTTTATAGTCGTTACGAACATTTCGCGGTCGGCAGTGTCGATTTCGACATACATTGGGACGCGCTGGAAGCGGGCTTCGCCAACCGCGGCAGCACCGAGGAAAAACCCACGCTCCGCCTGGCGAACGGGATGCCCGCGCGCATCTGGTATCTGCCGGTCGACGGCCCCGGCAAGCCGCCGCGCATCGTCCGTATCGATCTGGGCGCGGAAAGCTGGGCCGATGCGGTGCGGCAACCCGATGCCGGCATAGCCTTCCGGCTGGTGCAAGGCCGTATCTCGGACGAAGCCAATATTCTGTCAGCGGACCAGAAGGCGCGGCTCGATGTCCGTCTCACTGCCTTCGAGCGGACGACCGGACATCGGCTTGCCGTGGTCACGACGCCGTCTCTCGGCGGGATCGACATCGCGCGCTTCGCGGCCCAGCTCGCCGATCGCAGAGGCATGGGCGACGACAGCATCCTGCTCCTGGTCGCGCCGAACGAGCGGCAGGCGCGGATCACCGTGGGGCGCGGGCTCGAGGCCCGCCTGCCCGACGCCGCAGCGCAAGAGATCATGGACATGGCGATCCTGCCGCTGTTTCGTCGCGACGACATCCCCACGGGAATCGAGGCGGGCGCATCGATGATCATCGGCAAGGTGACGAGCGAAGAGGGGAAATGAACCGGCTACTGAGCCAACCTGCGATCGGCGCCGTTCTGGTGCTGCAGCTCGCAAGCGCCGGGGCGCTCGGCGCGCTGTGGTTGCGCGACGGCTGGATCACGCCGACCGGCATCGCATTTGCCCTGCTGCCGCTCGGCCTATTGCTGTGGGGCGTGATGGCGGGCGGGGACGACCGTTCGCAAATCGGCATCATGATCTGGGCGCTCACCATGTTCGGGCCGCTCATTCCCGCAGTATATGTTTTGCAAAGCGGCCCCGAAAACTGGTTCGTGCAATGGCGGTTCATGGCCGCCTTCGGCGGTGGTTATGTCATGGTATTGATTGTCTTCATGCTGTGGCTCGCGGCCTGGACGGCATGGGTGCCATCCGCGCCGGGCGCCATGCCGCTGTCCGAGCACAGGCTGAAGCAGCGCATCGGATCATTGGCGAACGCCGGGCTGCACCTGCGGGTCGAGCGACCGGCGGGCGAACCCGACCGGATTCTGATCGCCCGCGGCTTTCGGGACGGAAAGCGAACGATCGGGGTGCGGCTGACCTTCGTTTCCAGGCGCCATTGCGTATTGGCGCGCGAGGTGTCGCTGATCCGCGGCGACAAGCCGATGAATGCCAGCGAAGCGCGGATGCGAAGCGGCCCCCGCAACCACGACGGTAAGCACCCCGACGCCGACCTAATCTATGACGCCAGTCTGACGGCGTCGCCGCCGAGCGAAGCTGTCCGGCGGCGGATAGCTCTGCGCATTACGGACGATCGCGTCGAGATCGCCGGGGACAAGGACATTGCGGCCGCTCCGGCCAATCTGGCGCATGTGCTGACCAAGGTCGTCCACCAGTCGGGGTGGGCCTGGCAGGGGGTATTCGCCGACTGGCAACGAGGCTGTCGCTAGACCCCGCCACCGCGCAAATCCGAGGGTGTCATCCCGAAGCGGCGGCGGAAGGTGCGGTTGAAATAAGATAAATCTCCAAAACCGCAGCCAAAGGCAATCGCTGCGATCGTCCGGAGCACCTGCCCCGGGTGCAGCAACAGGCTGTGCGCCCGGTCGAGCCGCTGACTGAGGACATATTTGGAGAAGCTGCTTCCCTCATCCTGAAACAGGCGGCGGACATAGCGCGAACTGATCCCGCAGCGCCTTGCCACCCCTTCAACGTCCAGTTGTGGATCGCACAGGTAGCGGGCGATCTCGGCCTTGATCGCTTGGACCCGTGCCGCTTTCACGCCGGGTTGCTCAGGCAGCGGCGAGCCGTCGGCCGCGGCGATGGCACCGATCAGGTCGCGGATATGCCCGGCGACGAGAGGTCCGCCTGCGCCCGCGCTCACCTCGGTGCGCAGGCGGAGCATGTCGATATAGGCATGGAGCAGGCCCAGCAGGTCGCTCTGCCGGGGCACGACCCGCATCGCCAAATCATCTGCCCCCGAATAGAAGGAGCGCAGATCGTCGAGCGCGATCGCAATATTGGTGAAGCGGCTCTGTTTCTGGCAGCTTATGATGCTGGCCTCGCCGCCGCGCACGAAAATAGAATCGCCCGGCGCCAGAATATGCTCGCGCCCGCCTTGCCTGATGTCCAGCGGCGCATCGGCAATGATCAAATAGAGCATCTCCACGGGGTCGGCGGCAATCAGACTGCCGGTGCGCGTGACCCGCACCGGCGACGCAGAAACCGAGGCATAGGCGGCGCCCGGTAACGCGCATAATGTTCCTTCGGCGTGAAAGGGCACGTCCCTGGTCGGCTCTATGTCGAGCCGGACCATCGCCTGCCCGAACACCTCACGCCACATCGGCAGGCGCTCGCGAACCGGAACCGAGGCAGTGGACAATTGCTGCGACAAGCCCGTCGAGTTCAAGCCCACCCCCAATTCACCGGCCGCCAGCCGCCAGCGTCCATGGTCCATCCTTATCCGGCGGATGCCGCCTGGTCCATCCCGCGTTCCGTCTGGTCCGAGACGGGCGCGAGCCGGCGTGGCATCTGCTTTCGATCGCGGGAGCGGAGGCGGCAATAGCGATCCATCGGCACATCCGTGGACGGCTCCAGAGGCAACCCGGCCTGAAAGGCTTCTCTCCACCTCTGCCGGCCTCCCCGCCCGGGCCTGCCCATGTCTCTTGCGACATGGGCAGGCCGTTGATTCGATTGAGCAGGAAACGGAAATGCGACCGTCAACAATCCGGAAGATCTATTCCTTTTTTGTAGCGTTTGTCCTGACTGCAGTAGCTACGCCGGATTGGGCGCTGGGCCGCGGGCTGCATCGGGATAGTGTCGAAGCGGCCGACCTGAGTGTGATGGCGGTCAACAAGACCGACCGCCGCATCGAGCAGATTGCGCTGCGCGAGCCCGACGGCATCGAACTCGATTCCGATATCTTCGGTTATGACGGCCTCGCGCCGCGGCAATGGCGGGCCTTTACCATCCCCCGTGGAGCGGGGGTCTGCACTTATGAAATCTCGATCCTGTTTGAGGAAAAGAAGGAAGCGGACTGCTGCAGCGACCCTTTGCCGATCGGCGTCCGAAATCTGTGCGATGATCCGCGGATTGTCGTTCATGACTAGCTGGCGTAAAATCGGCTTTGGCGGCCTGCTTCTCTCCGCCACCATCCCCTTGAACGGGACGGTGGTTGCCCCATCGAACGCGCAAACGGCGGCGCCAGTCACGGTTCCGGCAAGTTTCGATTGCGGCAAAGCGACGCGCGCGGTCGATCGCTTCCTGTGCGCCAATGCCGCCTTGCGCTGGCAGGACCTGGCCCTCTCGCGAAGCTATCGCGCTACGCTCAGCGCGCTGAGCGGCCCGGCACGCGCGGCGCTGGTGGCGGAGCAGCGCGACTGGGTTAGCGAACGCGACCGCCGCTGCGCCGCCGACCGCAGCTTCATTGAACTGAACGATCCCGCGTCATCGGTCCACGATCAGGCGTATGACTGCCTGATGACGGTCTATCTCGACCTAAGGCACTTACGATCGCTACGCGACAGCGGCATGATCGACGAAGCGGAATATCGGGCGAAGCGCGCCGAGATATTGGCGGCCCTGTGATGAAGCGCCGGACTCGCCTAGGCCTCGCGGCCCTGCTCTGTGCAGCGATCGCGGGCTGCGCAAACCGGGAGCTAGCCGCGCGCGACACTTTGGCCAAGCCTTCACATGACCGATCGAGCGCGTGACGGCGACGAAGATGAGCGGCGGGCGCTGGAGCGAAGTGATGCGGCGCGCGAACCCCGTCCCCGACCCACCCGCGGAAATTCGGGCCGACCCGGCGCGGCTCGCCCAGTGGACCGAGAGCCATCACGCGCCCTTCTCTCCCGGCTTCGAACATAATTACGCAGGGTTCCACGCCGCCGGATGTGGACATGAGGCCGAACACCTCTGCTTCTGCCCGCTCGAAGCTCCGATCGGGAAGCAGGCGGCTTGTCACTGCAAAGCGCCCATCGCCCCGTTGTTGCCGGGCTCCTGAGATGGAGAAGCGCGATGACCGAGGAAGGCGCCGGCATGGCCCTGCGCGCGTTGATCGGTCCGGGGATCGTCGCAGAGATCTTCGGGCTGCTGTTCCTGATCGCGGCGCTCGACAGGTTTCTCAAGGCGCATCGCTCTTGGCTATCCGGCCGCTGGACATTGTGTCCGCGGCGGTGGCTTGGGGGTTCGTCGCGATGACGTTCGCGGTTACGAGCGGCGCGGTCTACTCCGCCGATACCGAGATCGCGCAGTTCGACATGGCGACGTACGCCGAACACCGCATCGCGGGCACCGCGCGCGGCGACCAGCCTATACCGTGTCGGCCGATCTTGGCAGAGCGGTGTGAGCAACATACAATCGCTGCGGCGACGAATTTCTGGCAGAGCCGGATAGACAGGCACCCGAGCACTTCTGCCTCGCCGCGATGAACCGGCGCGGCGCGTCTGGCCACGCGGTCTCCCGGGCGATAGCGGGAGATTAAGGGCCGCATTTCATCCGACGTCCTCCAGGCAGCCATACCAGCAGATAATTTCGCCGTCCGTACCAACGCGCGCCGCCCCTCTGGAACGCAGTCGCCTCCAAGCGTCGGTTTCAGAACGGCGGACGCGATATTCCGTGTCGATCGGGCTTCCGCTTTCGAATGATTTGTTCATTGCGTCCAGCGTCGGCTGGATGTCATCGGGGTGCAATGCGTCCAGCCAGCCAAAACCTTGCCATTGATCCCCCTTCATTCCAGTCATTTCCAACCATCGTTGGCTGACATCCAAAGCCCGTCCTTCCGGATCGATGATCCATGGAATTTGGGGCAACAACTCGACCATATGCCGAAAGTTTTCTTCGGCCGCCCGGCGCGCTTCTTCGGCGTCCTTAATGGGGGACATATCCGCAATCGCCACGGACACCCCGACCACTTCTCCTGCTTCGTCACGGGCTGGCTCGTAGGACAAGTGAATCGTCCGGCCGCCATTGACGCCAGACGCAGGTTTCGTGACTTCGACGCTTGGAATAGCCTCGCCGTCGAGCGCCCGACGGATATACTCTTCGACTATCGGAAAGAGTTCGGGGATCATTTCCGAAACAGTTCTACCGATATGTTCCTCCATAGGCCGCCCGTTCATTTCCGCGAGCTTACGGTTTAGCATCCTGTACCGAAGGTTTCGATCCAGAAACCCCAGTCCAACCGGCGCGCCGTCATACACGGCCTGCAGTTGCGCGAGCCTCACCGAGGGAAGGAGATCCAAGCTACCGCGAGAAACGCGCCCTACAGCATCAATCGACATGGCGGAGGGATCTATCGGTCGAAAACCTGACACAGCATCCGCAAGGTCTTTGGCGGGCATCGCCTTTCCGTAGAGCCAGCCTTGCGCCAACTCGCAACCGAGCCACTGTAACATCTGGACCTGCTCAAGTGTCTCGACCCCTTCAGCTACTGTTACAAGTCCCAAGCTTTGACCCAAGCCCACGACCGCGGCGACAATTTTCCGACTGTCACGACGCTCCTCCATGGATCGCACAAAACTCTGATCAACCTTGATTTCATCGAACGGAAGGGATTGGAGATGCGTTAAACTCGAGTACCCCGTTCCAAAATCATCGAGCGCCAGCTTGCAGCCCCGGGCCTTCAAGGCCCCCAAAATTGTACGCGCTTGATCACCATTCTCTGTCAAAGCGCTTTCGGTAATTTCGATCGTCAAACGATCTAAAGAGAATCCGGCAGCCTCGGCGATGGCCTGGATATTTATGGGCAAGCTGGGCCCGCGCAACTGGACTGGTGAGATATTGACGGAGAGGGTTCCGAAGCTTGGCTGGCTCGCCATTGCAGAGAAAGCTCGATGGAATAATTCACTGGTTAATCGGTCAATCCATCCGTCTTTTTCGGCCAAAGAAACAAATTCCCCTGGTGGAATCCATCCTCGATCGGGGTGTTTCCATCTGGCGAGAAGCTCAAACCCTTGCAGATCACCCGTTCGAAGATTGACAAGCGGCTGAAAGTGCGGGCGGAACTCACCATTGGCGAAAGCTCGCTCGATTTCTCGTTGCTGTTCGATGTTCCCCACCCCCCGCGGCCTTATTGGCCCTTCATTCTGTTTTCCGCCGCGTGTCCGACTTCGGAAGCAGCAGGACGAATCTAGGCCCACTTTCCGCTGCTTCCTAACGGGGATTTGACAAATTGGCGGACCACAGTCGGGCTCAGACGGTGTAAGTGAAGCCGAAGTAGCTGTCGCCGGTTTTATCATTGCGGGCGGCAGCCTCGGGATGTCCGCTCCTGCCAAACAGCAGTCATTCGCCACCGATGCCCCGAAAACAGGCGTTATGACGAGAGCAGCCTGTCGGGAAAGCGCTCGCGATAGTGCTGGATGCGCGTGGTGCGCAAACCCGGAACCCCGACCCGATCGAACAGACGCTGCCAGTTTGCCAGTTCTTCGAGGCTCATGCGATAACGGGCGCAAGTCTCTTCGGGCGTGAGCAGCCCGCCTTCGACCGCAGCAACCACTTGCGCCTTGCGTCGGCTGACCCACCGCGTCGTCTCAGGCGGCGGCAGATTATCGATCGTCAATTCTTCGCCCAGCGGACCGATGATTGATGCCGAACGTATCTTCTGGTTCTCGAGCACATCGACTCTCCGTCTCGCGGCATTATGCCGCAGTTGTGCCCCCCGATCTTGCAACGGGATGATGCTGGCTTAATCGGGTTAATGAAGTTTTGGCCGAGAGCCTTAATTGAGACGAGCCGAGAGCGGCGCAGGCCAAATCTTGAATTGGCTCGCACGCGCCTGCTGAATCATCCTGCCCTGAAAATGGCACCTTCGGCTCCGCCGTGCGTATTGGTTCCGACATGGTGGATAGTTGGAGGCGTTGATGGCAACCGAGTGCACGGCCTACCGCGATGGCAAGGGATCACTTCACCCGACCCCCGAGAGGGCAACGCTCGCCGATCTGGCCGATGTATTGGGACGCGTGGGCGAGGAAGGCGGAATGACTTCAGGCGTCGCCAAGCTGATCTTCGAGAAAAGAGAAGAGATCGAGCGGGTCTTTGCCGAGCATGATGCCATCCTCGCGAGCAGCACTCCGACGCAGGACGAGACAGGAGAAGTCGTACCAATCAAGGGCGCCGGCTGAACCGGCCATAACCGGTTGGATCGTCGCGCTACTCAAGCAGCGTGATCTGATCGGCTCAACGCCGAACAAAGAAAATCGCCCGGTTCTCAGAAACTGCGAAAACCTTCGATCGTACCGCCACGAGCGCAACCGGCGCCCTTTTGCCCGAAACAGTCCCTGCTCCCGATAGCAGCCGGACATAAGCGCGGGTTTCGGCAGGCAGCGTCTGGCCATCGGAAATGAAGGCGGCGTAGCGCGTCGGTCCGGCGTTATAGGCCGCGAAGAGGCCGTGGTAGCCGAAACGGTCGTACGAGCTTGAGCTCCAGATAATGCAGCGCTTTCGCGGCGGCGCGGCGCGTGTCGTTCGCTTCCTCGGCGAAACGAACGATCCGCGCGCGCCCGTCGTCGGGATCGGGAACCAGTTCGACGATGCCGCGCGTCTCGAGCTCGCTCAGCATCAGGCTGATCGCCTGGCGCGTAACGCCAAGGTTGCGGGCGATGCGCGTCGCGCGATGTTCCCCCGCCGAGATATGGCGATCAGCATCGACTGGGCGCGGCTGACGTTCGGAATGCCGGCTTCCTTGAGCGCAGCCTGAAGCGCCTCATCGAACCAATAGAGGGCGCTCAGCAGGTTCATCATCAGAAATCGGCTATCGATCGTCGTCATCCCCTTGGCCGCGGCGCGCCGGTCATAAGGTCGGTCGCCACCTCCTTGCAATCGCGGCGCATGGAGCCCGACCCGGTCGCGGTCAACCGGTCTTGCGATTCCGCAGGCGCCCCTTCGCGGCGCCGCATATCGGTCGGCGTCATGCCGAACCGGCGCGCGAAGGCGCGGGTGAAGCTGGCGTTGCTTTGATAGCCGCAGCGATAGCCGATGCTCGAAATCGGCAGATCGCTGAGCGTCAACAACATGCGGGCATGCGACAGCCGCCGCTCGCTCACCGCCTCCGCGACGGTGCATTTATACATTTCGCGAAACCCCTGCGTCAGCTTCGCTTTGCCGAGCCCCGACCGCCGCGCGATCTCGGCCACGGTCAATGGCTCCCGCCAGCCTTCGCTGACCAGCTGGTGCGCAGTGGCGACGCGTTTGGCGTCGATCTCGCTCAGCGTCGTCTTGCCATGGAACTCGACCATCCGATGCTCTTCGAGCGCGCCGAACAGCCGGCACAGCAGTTCGAGGCTGCGCGCGGTGCGGAGCATGCCCGCAACCTCGCTTTCCCCCTCGACCGCCACGAGCGCACGGCCAAGCTCGCGCAGGTCGGCGGAGAGATACCAGCTTCCCTTCACGCTCGGCAGCAGCCCGAACATGCGCAGGCACGCGTTGCGGCTGATCGCGAACAGCAGGATATGGCCGCCCGCTTCCTCGCCGATATTTTCGCCCGCCAATATGCTGACCGCGGGTTCGCCCATGTCGCCGAAGCCGATGACGATCGGCTCGGGCGGCAGCCACGTCGGATCGAGGACGCCGCGCCCGATGAAGCTCGCCAATTCCGCCGATATGATGATCGCGCGCTTATGTGTCATCGAACTGCCGGCCTCTCCCGATCAGCGTGGGGTGAGGTCCCCTTAGAGTTCCGGGAGAAACGCGTCCAGTTCGGTGGACGACACCCCCGGCAGCGGGATCAGCGGCCGGTGGCTCCGCGCGCCGACAGATGTGTGAGAAGCAGTACGGTGAGCAGCGCGCCGCCGCTGAGCTGGCCGAGCCACTCGACCGCGCCATAGCCCCACCCGAGCGCGAGACCAGCCACCGGATAGGCCAGAAGCAACAGGAACAGGCCGCCCCGGCGCATGCGCACGGCCGTTCCGGCGCGAAGCTTGCGGCCCAGAAGATCGCGCTGATGCCGGTCGCGTGCGGCGCAAAGCATCGCGAATCCGGCGAAGGCGAAGAGGAAGAGCAAAAGGTGGATCATGCCGCTTCGACACCCGGTATCGCGCCCGCGGAAGCTCGGCGCGACGAGACCCTGCCCTCCTGCCTGCGCGCGACCTTCAGCGCCGCCCAGCCAAAGCCGACGGCAATAAGCAGCATCGCGCCATCGAACGCGGCGAAAACCGCGTCGCCGGCCGCCAGACTGGTGAAGAGCGACCGATCGGTGGTCAAGGCGTTGACGACGGGCACCGCCGCGAAAGCGAGCGCGGTTGCCGACAAGGTTTCGAGCCAAGCGCGCCGCGCGGGTCGTGCCAGCGCCCATATCGCCACCGCGCCCCAGGCGATGAACATGGTATCGATCTCGCGGTCGCTGCGACCGGCGATGCCGAGCGGCAACAGACGGTTGGCGAGGAAATAAACCGCCATGCCGAACGGCAGGCCCGCAATCGCCGCGATGTTCAGCTTCTCGACGAGCCGGAATCCGAAATGTGGCCGCTCGGGATCGGACAGCCTGGCGCGGCGCTTCACCGTCCACAGGATCAGGCCCGAGGCGACCATGACGCAGCCCGCCACGCCCGACAGGAAATAGAGGGCTCGCAGCCAGGGCGAGGCGAAACGGCCGGCGTGAATCCCGATCATCGTGTCTTCGGTCACCGTCGCCGCACCCGATGGATCCAGCGCGCCGACCGGCCTCCCCGTCACCCCGTCGAAGGTCAGCGAGCGCAGGCTGATCGACATCCCGGCATCGGGCGCACTCGACACGATGACCTGCGCCGAACGATCACCCGGGTTGAGGATGCGCACGCTTCCCGCGGCGCTTCCCCATGCTTGCTCGGCGCGCTCGACCATCGGTCCGATGGGGGCAAGCGGTGCCGCCCCCGTCTTTTCCCCCGGCACGGGCCAAGGAGAGGTCGCGTCGAAAAATTTGCCTTCATCGGCGTAATTGGCGGCGATACCCCACGGCATATAGTGGGTCGCAAGGCTGACGAGGCCGGTGTAGGTGATCATCAGGATGAAGGGCAAGAACAGCACGCTCGACGCATTATGCGCATCGAGCCAGCTTCGCTGGCCCTTGCCGAACCGCAGCAGGAAGAAATCCGCGAGGATCTTCTTGTGCGTGACGATGCCGCTGAGGATCGCGACGAGCATCGCCATCGCCGCGATGCCGACCAGCCAGCGCGCCCAATACCAGTTGATGTAATGAAGATCGTAGTGAAAGCGGTAGAGGAACCAGCCGCCCAGCGTCTCGCGCGCGAAAACCCTGGTCCCGGTGCCGTCGAGGCGCGCGCTGGTCGGCGCGTCGGCGGGCGCGTCAGGGCCGTTCACCCAATAGAGTTGCAGGCCGGCGGCGCGCTTGCCCGTCGAATAGATCGACCATTCGCTGCCATCGGACGCCTCGCGCTTCAGCCACTCGGTCGCCGCGACGAAGCCGCTCGCCGGATCGGCCGGGACGCTCCGCACCTCGGGCGTCATCCAGAGGGTGATTTCTTCCTGAAAATAGGCCGAAGTCCCCGTCACGAAGATGGCGAACAGCAGCCAGCCGAGCAGCAGCCCCGTCCAGGTGTGCAGCCACGCCATCGATTGCCGGAAGCCGCCCTTCACAGCCTTCCTCCCACCGCGATCAGCAGCCAGTCGGCGGTGCCGGCAACCAGCCCGGCGGCGACCAGCCCGATCCACAGCCGCAGGGCCGAGCGGACCGCAAAGGCGGTCATCGCGATCCCCGCGAAGATCGCGAAGGAGAGCGTCGTCGCGGCGATCGAGGCCTGCGCGGCGTCGCCCGGCAGCAGCCGCGCGATCAGCATGGTCAGCGCGCTGGTGACGGCATAGTTGAGCGGCACCGCGGCGAGCGCGCGCGCCGCGATGTCGCGCCCCCTCGCGGCGCGCAAATTTTGGACCGCCCTGCTCATCGCACCCCTATCGCAACATTGCGACTGACTCGCAATAGCCTCGCTCCATGTCAGAAGCGATAGCCGATCGTTCCCATCACATTGCGCGGGGCGCCGACGAAGCAGTCGCCGCGCGCGAGGCAGGAGGCGTAATATTCGTTGTCGAGCAGGTTCGTGGCGTTGACCGCGAAGCGCCAGTTATTCCAGCTGATCTCGGCGAGCGCGTCGACCGTCGTGCGCGAGGGCGTGACGATCGACCAGACCGGGCTGGTCGATACGCTCTTGCCGTTATAGACGACGCCGGCGCCGAGGCGCAGCTGCGCTTCGCCCGACAGGCCAAAGATCTTGGTCGACCAGAGCGACGCCGTGTGGCGCGGCATATAGTCGAGGCTCGTATTGCTTTCCGACTTGAGCTTCGCATAGCCATAATTGGCCAGCAATTCGAAATCGCCCGGGAGGGTATGGCTGGCCTCGATTTCGAAGCCCTTGGTGTTGAGTTCGCCCGACTGGGTCGTGCCCCCGGCGGCAAGATAGAGGACGCGATTGCGCTCCTTGATCTTGAAAGCCGTCGCGGTGACCAGCGTGCCGGGCGTCGGCTGCCACTTGATGCCCGCTTCATACTGCGTACCGGTCTGCGGAACATAGGGATCGCCGAAGGTGCCGTCGCCATTGTCGATCCGGCCGGCTACCGGCAGGAAGCTTTCGGTATAGCTGAAAAAGGGGGAAATGCCCGCGCCGATCTCGCCGATGATGCCGGCGCGGAAGGTGGTGGCATTGTCCTTCTGGCCCGACGAGCCGGTCACCCGGTCGCGGCGGGCGCCGAGCACGACCGAGACGCGGTCGAAGAAGCGGATCTGATCCTGGACGTAAATGCCCAGCTGCTTCTGGCTTTCCGTGGTGAAGGGGCCGGTGGGATCATAGGTCGCCAGCGCGTCATAATCGATGTCGTAGAGGTCGACGAGTTCGGCCCCGCCGGCATAACGCTTGGCAATCTTGTTCCAGCTATAGTCGATGCCGACGAGCAGCTTGTGCTCGATGTTGGCGCCGGTGCCGAAATTGAACTGGAGATTATTGTCGGTCGAGAAGACGTTCATCCGCGCGTCGCTGGCGTCGGCAGTCAGGGCGATGGTGCGGCCGTCGGTCCCGTAGACCGAGAAAGGATCCTGCGGATTCGTATAGCTGTCGGCATAATGGGTGTTATATTCAAGGTCGCTGTCGATATAGCGGGCCTTCAGGCTGAGCTGCACATTGTCCGAGAAGCGGTGGGTGATCGATCCGCCGCCTTGCAACGAACGGCCCGCATAGCGGTCCCAGCCGGCCTTACCGACGAAAGTGTAGCGGTCGAGTTGCTCTCCGGCGACCGTATTGGGCCGGAAAGTGCCGATGATCGGCAGGAATTGCGAGGTCGAGCCGGTATCGTCCTCCTGATAGAGGCCGGTCAACACGATGTCGGTGTCGGGGGTCGGCTGCCAGCGGATCGACGGCGCGAACATCACGCGGTCATCGGGCACATGGTCGACATAGGTATCGGCGTCACGCGCACGGCCGACGAACCGAACCGCGAGATTGTCGGCAAGCGCGAGGTTGACGTCGCCCAGCACTTCCTTGCGGTCGTAGCTGCCATAGACGAAGTTGATTTCGCCGCGCGTGTCGAAGTCGGGCGTCTTGCTGACGAGGTTGACGATGCCGCCGATCGAGCCCTGGCCGAACAGCACCGAGGCGGGGCCGCGCACGATTTCGACGCGCGAGAAATTATACGGGTCGGACGTGATGCTGGCATAATAGGAGAAGATGTCGCGCATGCCGTCGCGGAACTGGAGCGCGTCGAGGCCGCGGATGTTGAAGCCGTCGACGCGGGTGTCGCGGCCATAGGGATTGGCGAGGACACCGGCGGCATATTTCACCGTGTCGCTGATGCTGATCGCCCCCTGCGCCTCATATTGGTCGGCGGTGACGACCTTGACCGGCTGCGGCAATTCGGTCAGCGCGGTGTCGGTCTTGGTTCCGGTATAGCCGGTGACGACGATCGCATCCTCGTCGGCATCGGCTTCGGCAGCGGCGGCATCGGCGGACGCGGCAACGTCCCCGCCCTCGCCGGCCCAGGCCGGATTGGCGGCAATAGCCAGCGTGGCTGCCCCGCAGAGCGCGATCATTCGGACGGTCATGGCGTTTCCCTTTTTGCGACTCAGTCTCAATTGAGCGAGGCCGCTAAAGCGAACGGGTCGCAATAGCAAGCTACTAATAATCGTTTGCAATAGGAGGCGCTCGGGGTCACACAGCTTTCTCGCGCACCGCCGACATTGCCGGCCGGACACATTCGGAAAAAAGAGGGACGTCTTTATGAAAATCACTTTTGCCGCGCTGATGGCCTTCAGCATCCTTGCCTCGCCTGCAACGGCCCACGAGGTCTGGGTCGAGCGCGACGCGACCGGTCCGGCGCGCATCTATCTGGGCGAACCCGTCGATCCGGTCCCCGCAGCCGGCGACCCCGAATTTGCCAAGCTGACCGCCCCGCGCCTGATCGCAGCCGGCGCCGTGAAGCCGGTCGCGCTGGTCCGCCGCGCGAACCATATCGAGGCGGCGGTGACCGGCACCGGCGACGTCCGCCTGACCGACGACAATGTCTTCACGCCATGGGAAGCCGAGGGCGGCAAATGGGAGGGCGTCGTCTATTATGCCCGCGCCGGCCGCACCGAAACCCGCTCGGCGCTCGACCTCGAGATCGTTCCGACCGCCGCCGGAGCGAACAGCTTCGTCGTCAACTGGCTCGGCAAGCCGCTCCCCGGCGCGAAGGTGACGGTGATCAATGCCGACCGTTGGCAAAAGAGCTTCGCCGCCGACGACCAGGGCCGCATCGACGTCCCGGTGACGGGCACCGGCCGCTATCTGCTATCGATCTCGCACGATGTCGAGGGCGCCCGCACGCTCGGCGGCAAAGAGGTCGCGAAGACCTATCACATCTCGACGCTGACCTTCGTCGCGCCATAACAGCCCGCGACGGGCGATGCGTTGGTGCCCCTGGCCGGACTCGAACCAGCACTCCTTGCGGAACTCGATTTTGAGTCGAGCGCGTCTACCAATTTCACCACAGGGGCCCGTGGACGCGGAGCCGTTGCCACAAAAGCACGGTCCGCGTCCAGCGCGAATCATGGCGAAGCATGAGGTTGCGCGAAACGCCGCCGCCGATAAGGTGGCGCGATGACCGAAAAGACGCCGGCGCCCGCCGCCTCGCCCACCCGATCGCAGAGCAAAGCGAAGCCCGCCGCCGCTCCGCCGCCCGCGTTCGGTCCCGGCCGGATCGCGGCGGCGATGCTGATCGTCCTGGCGCTGGTCGGCGTCGCGCTGCTCGTGGTCGAGCTGACGCGTTTCTTCATGCTCGTCTTTGCGGCGATCGTGCTCGGCGCGATCTTCGACGCCATCGCGAGCTGGCTTTGCCGCAAGACACGGGTCGGCCGGGGCATCGCGCTGGCGCTGTCGGTCGCGGGGATCGTCGCGATCTTTGCGGGGGCCTTCATGCTGTTCGGATCGCAGCTGGCGCGCGAGGTCGACACGATTCGCGAGCAGATTCCGCAAGCTCTGCGCGGGGTTGAGGCATTTCTCGATCGCTATGGGCTGGGGCAACGCGTGCGCGAGCTGGCCGAGGTCGGCAGCGACGATCTCTCGCGGCTTGCCTCGCAAGCGGGCGGCTATGCGCTCGCGGCGGGCAGCGGCATCGCCGATTTCGTGCTGGTGCTCGTCGCCGCGATCTTCCTCGCTAGCGATCCCGCGACCTATCGGCGCGGGCTGTTGCTCATGCTTCCGGTACGTGCCGAAGAGACGGCGGCGCTGGCGCTGGGCGATGCCGCGCGCGGGCTGAAGGGCTGGATGGTCGGGCAGGCGGTGTCGTCGCTCGTCGTCGCGGCGCTGACCTGGGCGGGGCTCGCGCTGCTCGGCGTGCCCGCCGCGGGCGGGCTCGGCCTGATCGCGGGGCTGCTCGACGTCATCCCGATGATCGGCCCCATCATCGCCGGCGTCCCCGCCGTGCTGCTCGCCTTCACCGTCTCGCCCGCGACCGCGCTATGGACGCTCATATTGTTCCTCGCGATCCAGCAGCTGCAGGGCAATTTCCTGCAGCCGATGATCCAGAAGCAGGCGGTCGACGTGCCGCCCGCGGTATTGCTGTTCGCGGTCGTTGCGGCGGGCATTTTGTTCGGCTTCCTCGGCGTGCTGCTCGCCGCGCCGCTGACGGTGGTGGTCTATGTGCTGGTCCAGCGCGTCTATGTGAAAACGTTGCTCGGCAAGCCGATCAAGATCGCGGGGGCGGACTAACGCTAATTCCGTTCGCATCGAGCGAAGTCGAGATGCCCATAAGGCATGCGCCGACGATGGGTGTCTCGACTTCGCTCGACACGAACGGAACTCTAGCCCCTATTTCTTCAATTCCTTCGCCAGCGTCTTCGCCGTCGCCTTGCCATAGGGCGGCTTGAAGCCCGCGAGGCCCGCGACGTCAAGCTTGGGCTGGCGATAGACCGCGCGCGCGTGGCTGAAGGTCTTGAAGCCGTCGACCCCGTGATAATTGCCCATGCCCGACGGGCCCACCCCGCCGAAGGGTAGATCCTCCATCGCATTGTGGAACAATACGTCGTTGACCGTGACCCCGCCCGAGATCGTCCGCGTCAGCACGCGGTCCTCCTCGCTCTTGTCCTGCCCGAAATAATAGAGGCCGAGCGGGCGGTCATGTTCGTTCACATAGTCGATCGCCTCGTCGATCGTCTTGTAGGTCTTGACCGGCAGCACGGGTCCGAAGATTTCCTCCTGCATCACCTTCATGTCGTCGGTCGGGTTGCGGACGATGTGGAGCGGCATCTTGTGGCCGTTCGCGCTCGCGAAATCCTCGTTGCCCGGATTGACCTCGATCACCTCGGCGCCCTTTTCGCGCGCGTCGGCGAGGTAGGATTGCAGCCGGTCATAGTTCCGGCCGTTGACGACCGAGGTATAGTCGTCGTTGGCGAGCAGCGTCGGATAGAGCGCCGCCGCGCCCCTGGTGACGCTGTCGATCACCGCGCCTTCCTGATCCTCCGCGACGAGCAGATAATCGGGCGCGAGGCATATCTGTCCCGCGTTCATCATCTTGCCGAGCGCGACGCGCTGGCCGACGAGATCCTTGTTCGCGCTGCGCCCGATGAAGGTCGGCGACTTGCCGCCGAGTTCGAGCGTCACGGGAACCAGATTATCGGCGGCGGCGCGCATGATGTGGCGGCCCACACTCGTCGCGCCGGTGAAGATCATATGGTCGAAGGCGAGCTTCGAAAAGGCGATGCCGACCTCGGCGTCACCGGTAAACACCGCCATTTCGCTTTCGTCGAAATAGTCGGGGACGAGCCGCGCCATCAGGGCCGAGACATGTTCGGTGAATTCGCTGGGCTTGATCATCGCGCGGTTCCCCGCCGCGAGGATGCCCGCCATCGGCACGAAGACCATGCCGACGGGGAAATTCCACGGGGCGACCACGCCGACGACGCCCTTCGGCTGGAACTGCACTTCGGCCTTCGCGCCGAGCAGGCCGAGCGGGAAAGTGGGCCTCCGCTTCTCGCCCTTCGCCCAGCTCGCCATATGCTTTTTCGCGTGCTTGAGCGCACTGACCGACGGCATGATGTCGGTCATCAGCGTCTGCTCGCGGCTGCGGTGGCCGAAATCCTCGCTCACCGCCTTGGCGAAATCCTCCGCATGATCGACGAGCAGCGCGATCGCGCGGTCGAGGCGGTCGGTGCGCACCGCGAGGCTTTCGGGCATCGCGGCAGTAAAACTCGCCTTCTGCGCCGCGAGCACCTGGCTCATCCGCCGCGTCTCGCCCTCGATTGCCGTCGCCATAGCTGTTCCCCTCCGTTTGTGCCCGTCAGATCATGTCGGCGATCGGGTTGCAAGATGAAACTCGCACGCCGAACTTGTCAAACTTGTCATTCCCCTCGGGTATAATAATACCCGTCGCCAGAAAAGGTCCTCGTCACCGACGAGTGTGGTGCGGAAACGGTGGAGGGGACCGGGCCATCCATCGTGGATCGGCCCTAACCCGCCGCGATAATGTAGGAAAGCGGCTTTTTTTCGGCATTGCGGATGGGGTGCATATTCGGTGCCGAGCAAACTATGTCCAGAATGGCAATGGCCGCTTGCGCCATGAACAATGCCGGGACATAAGGAGAACTTGGGGGGAAGAATCTTGACGCAGCACAGCGATAGCCGACAGGCCGACAGGCCGACAGGCCGACAGGCCGACAGGCCGACAGGCCGACAGGCCGACAGGCCGACAGGCCGACAGGCCGACAGGCCGACAGTTTCGTCGGCCGGCAACCGGACGCTGTCAAAGGCTAAAAAAGACAAGAATGACGAATTTTATACGCAGCTTGTCGATATAGAAAATGAGCTGCGGCATTATCGGGATCAGCTTCGCGGCAAGACGATTTTCTGCAATTGCGACGACCCGTTCGAGAGTAATTTCTTCCGCTATTTCGCGCTCAACTTCAACACGCTGGGCCTGAAGAAGCTCATCGCCACCTGCCATGTGAAATCCAGCATCGCCGGGGCGCAATTGCCGCTGTTCGATATGGAGGGGCTGAAGCCCGAGGGCAAATTGCCCTATGCGATCGAGATCAACGCGGTGCCCGACCATGATGGCGACGGCGCGACCGACCTGGCCGATGTCGAATATCTGCTGCGCCACGACGCCAACAGCTCGCGGCCGCTGGAGGGCGACGCCGACTATAGCGGCGGCGATTTCCGCAGCCGCGAGTGCGTGGCGCTATTGGAAGAAGCCGACATCGTCGTCACCAACCCGCCCTTCTCGCTGTTCCGCGAATATGTCGCGCAGCTGGTCGATTACGGGAAACAGTTCCTGATTATCGGCAACCAGAATGCGATTACCTATAAGGGGGTTTTCACGTTTATAAAAAATAATAAAATGTGGCTCGGTATCGATAATGGCGGGACAAAGTGGTTTCGCGTACCCAATGACTACGACATTCAAACTGAGTCACGTAAAAAAATAAAAGATGGGGTCAAATATTTCAGTATGGGAAGTGTCGTTTGGTTCACAAACATGGACAACCCAAAACGGCACGACAGCATCCCGCTTTTCAAAAAATATTCATCTGCCGAATATCCTGCGTATGACAATTACGATGCCATCGATGTAGCAAGGGTGGCGGATATTCCCATCGATTACGATGGCGTGATGGGCGTACCGATTACCTTTCTGGACAAATATAATCCTGAGCATTTCGAGTTAGTTGGTTCAAATCGCGACGTGGGTCAAGATCCAAGCGGAGTCTACGGCAGAGGATCAATGCTACACGGGAAGGAAACATTTAAAAGACTGTTCATCAGGCGAAAGACCGGCGCATGAAAATCACCCTGAAAAATATCAAGGTTTCCGAACTGGTCGAGGGCTACAAGGACGAGGGCGAGGCTGGGGTGCGCGGTTTTGGCGGGCGGCTGGACATCCGCCCCGCTTACCAGCGCGAGATGATCTACAAGGACAAGCAGAAGCATGAGGTGATCCACACCGTCCGCAAATCCTTCCCGCTCAACACCATGTATTGGGCGGTGGCGGGCGGCGGATATGAATTGATGGATGGTCAGCAACGCACGCTCAGCATCTGCCAATATGTCGCCGGCGATTATTCGGTCGAGATCGACGGATCGCCCAAGGGCTTCGGCAATCTGACAGCCGACAGGAAGCGGCAAATCCTCGATTATAAGCTGTCGGTCTATGTCTGCGAAGGCAGCGAGGACGAAAAGCTCGACTGGTTCCGGATCATCAACATCGCGGGCGAAAAGCTGACCGACCAGGAATTGCGCAACGCCATCTATACCGGCCCATGGCTCGCCGATGCGAAGCGATGGTTTTCCAAAACCGGCGCGCCGGCGGCGGCGATCGGTAGCAAGCTGGTGAACGGCGCGCCGATCCGGCAGGACTATCTGGAAACCGCGCTCGACTGGCTGTCCGGTGGCCGGATCGAGCATTATATGGCCGGGCACCAGCATGACCAGAATGCCAACGAACTGTGGACCTATTTTCAGAATGTCATCAATTGGGTCGAGTTGACCTTTCCGAATTACCGCAAGGAAATGAAGGGTGTGGCATGGGGACCGCTCTACAACAGCTTTGGAAAAGAAAAGCTCGATACGGCGAAGCTGGAGGCGGACGTTACGCGCCTGATGCGCGACGAGGATGTGACGAAAAAGTCGGGCATCTATGATTATGTCCTGAGCGGCAGCGAGCGCGCCTTGTCGATCCGCGCCTTCACCGACAATATGAAGCGCGAAGCCTATGAACGGCAACGGGGTGTCTGCCCGGCCTGCAATGACCCTTTCCCGCTGGACGGGATGGAGGCCGATCACATCACCCCGTGGAGCAAGGGCGGAAAAACCGTCGCGGCCAATTGCCAGATGCTTTGCAAGATGGACAACCGGACAAAGAGCGGGAAGTGAGCGGCGGACGGGGCCTGCCCCGCTTGCGCGAGGCCGATGACCCCCACCCGCTGCGACTAACGACCAAGTTCGTAAGTCTCGCTGCCCTCCCCTGAAGAGGAGGGCGTGGAATGTGCCCCTTTCGCAGGTGCAGCATTTTCGCTAGGGTCGATGCAACATTCATCCATCCCATCGGAGTCTCCCGCCATGACCGCCACCGATCCCGTCGTTTTCCTCTCCTATGCGCGCACGCCGATGGGCAGCATGCAGGGCAGCCTGTCGGACGCGAGCGCGACCGACCTTGGCGCGACCGCGGTGAAGGCGGCGGTCGAGCGCGCGGGGGTTTCGGGCGACGATGTCGAGCGCATCTATATGGGCTGCGTGCTGCCCGCCGGGCTTGGCCAGGCACCGGCGCGTCAGGCCGCGATCAAGGCGGGCCTGCCCAAATCGGTGCAGGCGACGACCGTGAACAAGGTGTGCGGTTCGGGGATGCAGACGGTGATCATGGGCGCCGAGGCGCTGGCCGCGGGCAGCGTCGACCTGATCGTCGCGGGCGGCATGGAATCGATGACCAACGCGCCCTATCTGCTCAAGAAGCATCGCGGCGGGGCGCGCATCGGCCACGACACCGCTTATGACCATATGTTCCTCGACGGGCTGGAAGACGCCTATGAGGCGGGCCGCGCGATGGGGACGTTCGCGCAGGATACCGCCGACGCCTATCAGCTCTCGCGTCAGGCGCAGGATGATTATACGCTGACGTCGCTGAGCCGCGCCAAGGGTGCGATCGCCGACGGCGCCTTCGCCGCCGAAATCGCGCCGGTGACGATCGCGGGGCGCAAGGGCGACGTCGTCGTCGATACCGACGAAGCGCCGGGCAAGGCGATGCCCGACAAGATCCCGACGCTGAGGCCCGCCTTCGCCAAGGACGGCACGATCACCGCGGCGACCAGTTCGTCGATCTCGGACGGCGCCGCCGCGGTGGTGCTGACGCGCCAGTCGATCGCCGACGCCAAGGGCGCGAAGCCGGTCGCAAGGCTGGTCGCGCACGCCGCGCACGCGCAGGAGCCGAAGGATTTCACCGTCGCCCCGGTCGGCGCGATCAACAAGCTGCTGGCCAAGACCGGCTGGTCGATCGGCGACGTCGACCTGTTCGAGGTCAATGAAGCCTTTGCCTGTGTCGCGATGTTCGCGATGCACGACCTTGGCATTCCGCACGACAAGATCAACGTCCACGGCGGCGCGACCGCGCTCGGCCACCCGATCGGCGCCAGCGGCACGCGCATCATCACGACGCTGATCGCCGCGCTCCAGCGCCACGGCAAGACGCGTGGCATCGCGAGCCTGTGCATCGGCGGCGGCGAAGCGACCGCGGTGGCCGTCGAACTGGTCTAAAATCATAATCGGCGAAGGTTGCACGGCGCCGTCGCACGACGGCGCCGTTTCGTCGTCACCCTCGCGACAAATTGCGACACTGATGACCTGAAAATAAACGCCGCATTCCGGTTCGGTTCAAACCGACCCGCCTAATCCTTCTCCTGTCATCGGGCAGCCCCCCTCCCCCTGACGGATTGAAAAGGAATGGCACAATGAAGAAGATGAAATTTCTCACCGCCGGTCTGATCGCCGCGATGATGGTTCCGGCCGTGGCGCAGGCGCAGACCCGCGAGATCCGCGCCGACCGCCGCGACGTTCGCGAAGAGCGCCGCGAGGTTCGCGATGCACAGCGTTATGGCGATCGCGGCGACGTGCGCGAGGAGCGCCGCGAATATCGCGATGCGAAGCGCGAGCTGCGCGAAGACCGCCGCGACTGGCGCCAGGACCGGCGCTATCGCGATTATCGCGCACCCTTTCGCTACCATCAGTTCCGCGTCGGCTCGACGCTTCGTTCCAACTATTATGCGCCGGCGTATCGTCCCGCGTGGGACAGCCGCTGGGGCGTGCCGCGGGCGGGTCGCAACCTGACCTATGTCCGCCACTATAACGACCTGCTGCTCGTCAACGCGCGGAACGGCAAGGTCATCCGGGTCTATCGCAACCATTTCCGGTGGCGCTGACCGCTAGCGACAAGGGCCGGGCGAGCGATCGTCCGGCCTTTTTTGGATGGCGTTGGATGGCAGCTTTGGGGTGGAGAGCGGATGCAGCTTAAGTTTTCGCGCTGCTTTATTCGGGTATCCAGAAATCCACGCTAACCACCCCACCAGTCGTCTGTGGAGTGCCTGCATCGTCGGTCGGCGAGGCAAAGCGCGCTTTACGCTCGAGCGACCTGCAGGGAACAACATCTAGAGCCTTGTGACCGCTTGATGATTTGACCTCGCAATTCTCGACTCTCCCTTTCGCGTTGATATCGAACGCGACGACAACACGGCCTGAAATTTCGCCTTCGAGGGCTTTGCGCGGATAATCGGCCACGGACAGCCAGCGAGGGGTCAACAAGGTTGCTCCGCCATAATCCTTGATCGCCTCGCCAAAGGGGGACGTGTTTTGGGCCATTGCGGGCCAAGTGCCGAATAGGGACAGGCAGGCCAAAGTTTTGAGATGTTGGCTCTTCATATTTTGATGTCCTCACGCCTGCGTTGGTGCAGGGGCCCAGGGTTAAGCCGGTCCGTAAACGTCCTCTATCGGTAGAATCCTATCGCCGGTCCCCAGCCGGTCAATCGCCCCAGATATGATCGGTCTGGATCCAGCCCTTGCGCCCCTGGACGTCGAACAGGCACCAGCCGTTCTTGCAATCGCTGATCCGGCCGACGACGCCGGGCTGCGCGCGATAGGCTATGGCGGCCGAGACGCTCGCATCCTCGCGCATCGGACGGATTTCGTCGGTGACGATCGCGGTGCGGGTGCGGCTCAAGAGACGCGCCGCCATCCAGCCTTGCGTCCCGTCGGGGTCCTCGATCTTGCGCCAGTTTTCGTGGCGCGCGATGACCTTGACGGGCAAATCAGTGCGCCGATACTCCCACATCACGGGGACGTGCGGCGACGGCCCCTTGCGCATCCGCGCCTGATCGACGCTGATCGACGCCCAATAAGGCACTTCGACATCGGATTGCGATTGTGCGGCGGCCGGTCCCACACTGGCCATCAGCAGGGCGGCGGTAAATATCAAGCGGCTGGTCATCGCTTTGCCTTGTCAAACTCATCCCCGCATTTCAACCGCTCACCGCGCAAAAGGCTGCGTTCATCCCCAGCCTTTTCATTTCTCCCGCTCTTGACCGCCGCGCCGCGCCGCGCTCTATCGGCGGCCATGCCCGATTCCACCCGTCCCAAGCGCCCGCGCGTCATCGTCACCCGCCAGTTGATGCCGCATGTCGAGGCACGCATGGCCGAATTGTTCGATGCCCGGCTGTCGGCGCGCGATCGCGCCTTTACCCGCGAGGAATTGAAGGCGGCGGTCGCCGATTGCGACGTGTTCGTGCCGACGGTGACCGACGAGATCGATGCGGAGGTGATCGCCGCGGCCAGCGAGCGGCTCAAGCTGATCGCCAATTTCGGGGCCGGGGTCGACCATATCGACCTCGCCGCCGCGCGCGCCAAGGGTATCATGGTGTCGAACACGCCCGGCGTCTTTACCGAAGACACCGCCGACATGACGATGGCGCTGATCCTCAGCGTCCCGCGCCGCCTCGCCGAGGGCGAGAAGCTGATGCGATCGGGCAAATGGGAAGGCTGGGCGCCGAGCACGATGCTCGGCCACCGCGTCGGCGGCAAATTGCTCGGCATCATCGGCATGGGGCGCATCGGGCTGTCGGTCGCGCGGCGCGCCCGCGCGTTCGGCCTGTCGATCCATTATCACAACCGCAAGCGCCTGCCCGAAGCGATCGAGGAAGAACTCGGCGCGAGCTATCACGCGAGCGTCGACACGCTGCTCCGCATCAGCGACGTCGTCACGATCCACTGCCCGCACACCAGCGAAACGCACGAAATGGTGAGCGCCGCGCGCATCGGCGCGATGAAGCCGACCGCTTATTTGATCAACACCGCACGCGGCGAGATCGTCGACGAAAAGGCGCTGATCGCGGCGCTGCAAACGGGCCGCATCGCGGGCGCCGGGCTCGACGTCTATACGCACGAACCCGCGGTCGACCCCGCTCTGCTCGCGCTCGACAATGTCGTGCTGCTGCCGCACCTCGGCTCGGCGACGATCGAGGGCCGCGAGGCGTCGGGCGAAAAAGTCATCGCCAACATCCGCGCCTGGTGCGACGGACATCGCCCGCCCGATCAGGTGCTGGAGGGGTGGGCCTGAGTCCCGTCGCCCCCGCCTTCGCGGGGGCGATATGTTCTCTAATCCCCCGTCAGGATCCGGTCGACGAGCTGCTTCACCGTCGGGGTGAAGTTGTTCGAATAAAAGGGATCGGTCTTGAAGTTGAACGCGGCGTGGCCCGCGAACATCAGATTCTGCTCGACGTCGCCGCCGTGCGCGATGTCCTGCAGCGTTTTCTGGATGCAGAAACTGCGCGGGTCGGCGAGATAGCCGGTGGTGTAATCGTCATGGTCCTTCCACGACGAAAAGCCGCAATGCGACAGGCAGCCCATGCAGTCGGTCTGGTCCTTGCGGATCATCGCCTTGTCGGCTTCGGTCACGAACACCACCGTATTGTCGGGGGTCTTCAGCGCCTCGGTATAGCCTTCGGCGAACCAGTCGCGCGCGCGCGCACGGTCGTGGGGCGTGACCCAGAAATTCTTGCCCTTCACCCCGACGTCGAGCTGGACGATATGGTCGCCCGCTTCCTGCTTCGAGTAAGGAATCTGACGCTCCGAGCGCGCTTCGAGATCGCGCAAAAAGGGCGTGCGAACCGCGCTCGAATAGAAACCGGTCGGCGAGAAACGGTGGAGCAGCACATCGCCGTCGTCGAGCGTGCGCAAACGGTCCTTCCACTGCTGCGGGATCGGGCTTTCCTCGGTCAGCAGCGGCCGCGTGCCGTACTGGAAGACGATCTGGC
The DNA here is from genome assembly GCF_011926545.1 of Sphingopyxis italica. GTDB lineage: Bacteria > Pseudomonadota > Alphaproteobacteria > Sphingomonadales > Sphingomonadaceae > Sphingopyxis > Sphingopyxis italica. Next base: position 709,255 of record NZ_JAATIT010000002.1, read on the forward strand.
CGAGCTCGGGATTGTCGATCCAGTTTTCCCAGTCGCGCAGATACCAGACGCCGCCCGCCATCACGATCGGCACATCGTCCGCGATCCCCTCGGCGCGCATCGTTTCGCGCACCGCGGCGACGCGCGGATAGGGGTCCTGCGGCACCAGCGGGTCTTCGGCGTTCGACAGGCCATTATGCCCGCCAGCCAGCCAGGGATCCTCATAGACAACGGCGCCCAGCAGATGCGGGACCTTGCTGTAAGCGCGCTTCCACAGCGCGCGAAAGGCACGCGCCGAGCTGATGATCGGCAGATACAGGACGTTGTGCCGCGCCGCGATCTCGCTCAATTTATACGGCATGCCCGCGCCGCAGGTCACGCCCGCGACGAGGCCCTTGGTCCGTTCGAGTACGCCTTCGAGTATCTGCTGCGCGCCGCCCATTTCCCAGAGCACGTTGATGTTGATCGCGCCCTTGCCGCCCGACACGTCATAAGCGCGCTCGACCTGTGCGACCGCCCCCTCGATGCCATACTGGATCAGTTCCTCGTGGCGTTCCTTGCGCGTCAGCGCGTGATAGATTTGCGGGATGATCTTGCCTTCGGCGTCATAACTGTCGGCATTGACCGCCGAAACGGTGCCGATGCCGCCCGCCGCGGCCCACGCGCCGCTCGACATATGATTGGTCGCCGACACGCCCTTGCCGCCTTCGACCAGCGGCCAGACTTCACGCCCGCCGTAAAGGATGGGCTTCAAACCTTTGAACACTCTAAACCTTCTCTCTCTCCGCCGGTTCGCGAGCGCGAACCAGCCCCCTTTGCCGCTTGCGTAAGCGGAAATCGGACCCCGTTGTCAATCGCAGCCGACCCAGCCACCGCCGAACGGCCCATAGCCTCCAAGCGCCCGAGCATAGAGCTTTTCATAGGCGCCGACCATGGTAGATTCGTCGAACCGTTCGGTGGCGACGCGGCGGTTCGCCGTGCCGACCTCGGCGCGCAACACCGCATTTTCCGACATCCGCGCCAGTCCAGCGCGAAATCCCGCCTCGTCCGCCGCGACATAGGGGCGGTTCAAGTCCGAAACCATCGCGGCCACGTCGCCGACCGCTGGACTGACGACGGGCAACCCCGCCGCCATCGCCTCGATCACCGCGATCGGCGCCTGTTCGCTGAGCGATGAGAGCGCGAGCAGGTCGAAATGGCCGATCCAGCGCGCGGGCTGCGCCATGAAGCCGGGCATGACGAGACGGCCCGCCATGCCGCACGCCGCGGCCTCGGCGGCGATGGCCGCATGTTCGGGGCCCTCGCCCACGATCGCCAGCCGGACGTTCGCGGGCAACGCCGCCACCGCGCGCACGAGGCGCGGCAAATCCTTGACCTTGCGCAGTCCGGCGACGGTGCCGATCACCACCTCGCCCGGACGGCGTTCCAGCCCCGGAATCGCGACCAACGGCGGGGCTTCATAGGCTGCCGTGTCGATCCCGTTGCGGATCATCGCCACATGGTCGCGGGCGCCCCATTCGCCGCGCGCGATACGCTCCAGCAGCGCCGACGGCACGACGAGCGCCTCGGCCGCCGGAAGCGCGAGGCGGCGGAAGGCGTTGCGTTTCCAGTTGCGCCGGACGCTTTCGTCCTCGTTAAAGCCGTCCTCGTGATGGATCAGCGGCGGCAGGCGATAGGCGCGCGAAAACAGGCGGTGCGCCATCACGCCGTCCATCGCGCCCCAATTATAGCTGAGCACCAGGTCGAAATTCCGTATGTAGCGCACAAGATCGCGGTAGCGGCCAAACGACGGCTTGCCGTGCAGCGGCGGCGCGTCCTTTGGAAAATCGACGACAATCCCCGGATCGATCGCATCGCGCGCGCCGAGCGCGCCCGGCATCGCCGACAGGATCGTGTGATGCGCGCGCCCCTCCATCAGATTCATCAGCCGGACCGCGCGCGCCTCCTTGCCGCCGAGCGAAAAGCTCGAATGCAGGTGCAGGATGCGGATCGGCCAAGGCGTCTCGGGCTTGTCGGCGCTCACGCTTGCGGAAGCTCCATCGCCCATGCGTCGATCGCCGCGCGCGCTTCGGGCTCGTCCATCGTCGGGGCATGGCCCACACCCGGCACCTCGACCAGCCGCGCGCCCGGCAATTCGGCCGCCATCTTCGCGCCCGCCCGGCGCGCCAATATGTCCGACAGCTCGCCGCGCAGGATCAGCAGCGGAACGCCCGCCAACGCGCGATAGGCGGGCCACAGGTCGACGCCCGCGTCGCCGCCGTTCGGAACGCGCAGCGGCGCCGCGATCTGCTTGTCATAATCGGTGACGATGCGCCCCTCGGGCGTCAGCCTGTGCGTGCGCTTGGTCAGCCGCAGCCAGTCGCGGATGTCATAGGCCGGATAGACCGCGCGGTTGAGGTCGGCAAAGGCGCGCGCGGCGTGAATCCAGGTCGGCTGGCTGCCGCCCGCGCCGATATAGTCGCGGATGCGTTCAAGCCCCGCGGTCTCGAGTTCGGGGCCGACATCGTTGAGCACCGCGCCGGCGAGCCGCCCGGGCAGCGTCGCCGCCATCAGCATCGCAACCAGCCCGCCGAGCGAGGTGCCGATCGCCGCGAACCGTTCGATCTTCAGCTCATCGAGCAGCGCGACCACATCCTGCACATAGGTCAGCGGGACATAGGTCATCGGGTCCTTGGCATAGGCGCTCTCGCCCCGCCCGCGAAATTCGATGACGATGACCTTGCGATATTGCGCCACATGCGGCGCCAGCGCTTCGAAATCGCGGGCATTGCGCGCGAGTCCGGGCATGCACAATATCGGCGGCAGGTCCTCGCTGCCTTCGGGGCCGGCATAGACGCGCGCGTGCAGCCGGACGCCGTCGGGCGACCACCAATATTGGTCCGACCAGTCGCGGCTGTCCTGCTGAGCCAATATGGCACGTCCCCTTGCTTCGTCTCTTGCGTCCCCTGCACGGGACTCGTTCGCGTCTATCGCCAACCGCGCCGCGCGGCGCAAGCGATCCGTCGCCGCGCAGGTTGCCCCTGCCCGCTTTCGCCGATAAGACGCGGGCGACCATGAGCGATCCTTTGATTTCCTTCCAACCCGCAACCGGCGAAGAACTGTGGCGCGGGCCGGTCAGCGACGTCGATGCCGAGGTCGAGATCGCCCGCCGCGCCTGGCCCGAATGGGCGGCAAAGCCCGTCACCTTCCGCACCGAAACGCTGCGCCGCTTCGCCGACCGGGTGAAGGCCGAGGGCGAGGCGCTCGCCGACCTGATCGCGCGCGAGACCGGAAAACCGCTCTGGGAAGCGCGCACCGAGGTCGAATCGGTCGCGAACAAGGTCGATATTTCGGTCAAGGCCTATGCCGAGCGCACCGCCAACCGCCGCATCGAGGGCGCGATGGGGCTGCGCAACGCGGTGCGACACAAGCCGCATGGCGCCGTCGCCGTGCTTGGCCCGTATAATTTTCCGGCGCATTTGCCGAACGGCCATATCGTCCCGGCGCTGATCGCGGGCAATGCGGTCGTCTTCAAACCATCGGAGAAAACGCCCGCGGTCGGCGCGAAGCTCGTCGAGCTCTTTCACAGCGCGGGCGTGCCGCAAGAGGTTCTGCGCCTCGTCGTCGGCGGCCCCGATACGGGCAAGGCGCTCGCGGGCCATGACGGCATCGACGGGCTGCTCTTCACCGGCTCGGCGCGCACCGGGCTTGCCCTCAACCGCCAGTTCGCGGGCCAGCCGGGCAAGATGCTCGCGCTCGAAATGGGCGGCAACAATCCGATCGTCGTGTGGGACACCGCCGACATCCGCACCGCGGCGATCCTCGTCGTCCAATCGGCTTTCCTGAGCGCCGGGCAAAGGTGCAGCAACGCCCGGCGGCTGATCGTCCGCGACACGCTGGCCGACCGGCTGATCGAGGAAGTGTGCGATCTGGCGAACCGGCTGATCGTCGATCATCCGCACGCCGATCCCGCGCCCTATATGGGGCCGGTGATCGACAATGAGGCGGCCGATGGGCTGACCGAAAGCTTTCTGATCCTGATGTCGAACGGCGGCAAGGTGATCCGCCATATGGCGCGGCCGATCGCCGGTCGTCCCTTCCTGACGCCCGGCATCATCGACGTCACCGCGATGCCCGAGCGCCCCGACATCGAGCTGTTCGGCCCGCTGTTGCAGGTCATTCGCGTCGAGACATTCGAGGCGGCGATCGCCGAGGCGAACAACACCGCTTTCGGCCTGTCGGCGTCGCTGATCGGCGGCACGCCGCAGCTTTACGACCAATTCTGGGCCAATGCCCGCGCGGGGGTGATCAACTGGAACCGGCCGACCAACGGCGCCTCGTCCGCCGCCCCCTTCGGCGGTATCGGCCTGTCGGGCAATCACCGCCCGAGCGCCTTCTACGCCGCCGACTATTGCGCCTATCCGGTGGCGAGTTCGGAAAGCGACGCGATGCGCGCCTCGATCGGCGTGGGCTTGCGCGATCCCGAGGGATCGCAGCTGGTGACGAAGAAATATCTCTGACGAATGAGTTCGCAACCGGCCCAATTTTACCTTCACCACCGTCAATAAAGCCTGCTTTGCCAATCGCGGCCCGCGCGATCATCTATCCTGCATGGCAAAGACTCTCCCTCCTGCGGGCAAGCTCTGGCTCGTCGGCGCCGGTCCCGGCGATCCCGACCTGTTGACGCTGCGCGCCGCGCGGCTGCTCGAAAGCGCCGACCTCGTCGTCCATGACGGGCTCGTCGGAGAAGGCGTGCTCGCGCTGATCCCGGCGCATGTCGAGCGGATCAGCGTCGCCAAGCAGCGCAGTCGCCACACGATGAAGCAGGAAATGATCAACGAACTGCTCGTCCGCGAGACGCTCGCCGGCAAGCAGGTCGTGCGTCTCAAGGGCGGCGATCCCTTCATTTTCGGCCGCGGCGGCGAGGAACTCGACGCGGCGCGCAAGTCCGGCGTCGCGGTGGAGGTCGTCCCTGGCATCACCGCGGCGGCGGGCTGTGCCGCGCAAGCGGGCCTCCCCCTCACCCACCGCGAAGATGCGAGCGCGGTGAGCTTCGTCGCCGGCCAGTGCAAGGATCTGACCGATCAGGACTGGTCGGGGCTCGCCGGTCACGGCCGCACGCTGGTGATCTACATGGGCCTCGCGACCGCGCCCGCCATCGCCGACAAGCTGATCGCCGACGGCGTTTCGCCCGGCCTGCCCGTCGCGGTCGTCGAGCGCGGCACGACCAAGGATGCCCGTGTGCTCCGCACGCTGCTCACCGATCTCGGCGACCTCGTCGCGCGCGAGAAGGTCGCGAGCCCGGCGCTGATCATCGTCGGCAAGGTCGCGGCGCGCGCCGACGCGCTCGACTGCCTCGGCGCGCCCGGCGTCGCCAATAGTTTGAAGGATATTGCATGCGAATCTTGACCGGCAACGACCTGAAATCGGGAGCTGTCATCTGGTGGACCGGCCGCGACTGGTCGCTCCACGTCGAGGAAGCCGCCGACGTCGGCGAGCATGGCGAAGCCGTGCTCGCGGCCGAGGACGGCGCGCGGCGGGTCAACGGCGGCTATATCGTCGATGCCGAGGCGACCCCCGAAGGCCCGCGTCCCGCGCATATCAAGGACCGCATCCGCGCGCTCGGCCCGACCGTGCGCCCCGACCTCACATTGAAACCCGCCGATCCGACGGCCGGCGACTGGGTGATCTGACATGTACCAATATGACAAGTACGACCAGGGCATGGTCGATGCGCGCGTCGAGGAATTTCGCGACCAGGTGCGCCGCCGCATCGCGGGCGACATCAACGACGACCAGTTCAAGCCGCTCAGGCTGAAGAACGGCCTCTATCTCCAGCTCCACGCCTATATGCTGCGCGTCGCCATTCCCTATGGCACGTTCAATTCGCTGCAGATGCGCAAGCTCGCCGACATCGCGCGCAAATATGACCGCGGCTACGGCCATTTCACCACGCGCCAGAATATCCAGTACAACTGGATCAAGCTCGAGGAAGCACCCGACATCCTCGCCGAGTTGGCGACGGTCGAAATGCACGCGATCCAGACCAGCGGCGAAAGCATCCGCAACATCTCGGCCGACCAATATGCCGGCGCCGCCGCCGACGAGATTTGCGATCCGCGTCCGTGGGCCGAGCTGATCCGTCAGGCGACGACCTTCCACCCCGAATTCAGCTATTTGCCGCGCAAGTTCAAGATCGCGGTGATCTCGGCTGCCGAGGATCGCGCGGCGCTGCGCTGGCACGACTGCGCGCTGCGCATCGTGCGGAACGAGGCGGGCGAAGAAGGCTTTGAAGTCTATGCCGGCGGCGGCATGGGGCGCACGCCGTTCATCGCGTACAAGATCCGCGACTTCCTGCCCGCGCAGCAGATCTTCTCCTATTTGCAGGCGATCCTGCGCGTGTGGAACCTCCACGCCCGGCGCGACAATATCCACAAGCAGCGGATGAAAATCCTCGTCCACGAACTCGGCGAAGAGGAATTCCGCCGCCAGGTGGAGGAGGAATTCCAGACCTTCCTCGCGCTCGGCACCGATTTCCCGCAGGCCGAATATGACCGCATCGCGGAATATTTCACCCCGCCGCCGTTCGAGGCCGGGCTTTCGGACGAAATCGACCGCAGCGATCCCGACTTCGCCTTGTGGGTCGACCGGCAGGTCGCAGAGCACAAGGCGCCGGGATATGCGATCGCGAACATCAGCCTGAAGCCGATCGGCGGCATCGCGGGCGACATCTCAGCGGACCAGATGGATATCGTCGCCGACCTCGCCGAACGCTACAGCTTCGACGAAATCCGCGCGACGCATGCGCAGAATCTTGTCCTGCCGCATGTCCGCAAGGCCGACCTTTATGCGGTGTGGCAGGCGCTCGACGCCGCGGAGCTTGCCGATGCGAACCTCGACCTGATCACCGACATCATCGCCTGCCCCGGGCTCGACTATTGCACCCTCGCCAATGCGCGCTCGATCCCGCTGGCGCAGAAGATTTCGGAGCGTTTCGCGGACATGGAGCGCCAGCTCGACATCGGCGAGCTCAAGATCAAGATCTCGGGCTGCATCAACGCCTGCGGCCACCATCATGCCGGCCAGATCGGTATCCTCGGCGTCGATCGCAAAGGCACCGAAAACTATCAGCTGCTGCTCGGCGGCTCGGGTGCCGAAGACACCTCACAGGCCAAGATCACCGGCCCGGGCTTCGACGAAGCCGGGATCGTCGATGCGGTCGAACGCACCGTCGAACGCTATCGCGAGCTCCGCGAGCCCGGCGAACGTTTCCTCGACACCTATCGCCGCGTCGGCCTCGACCCTTTCAAGGAGGCCATCTATGGCTAATTTCCGTTACCGCGACGACCAGCCGCACGAAGAGCCGGCGGTCACTCTCGACGCCTTTCTCGAACAACCCGACGCGACCGCGGTGCGGCTCGAGGCGGGCGAGGATGCGCGGCGGCTGATCCCCTTTCTGGGCCGGCTGCAGCTCATAGAAATCTCCTTCCCGCGCTTTCGCGACGGGCGCGGCTTTTCGAGCGCGCGCATCCTGCGCGAGGCCGGCTATGAGGGAGAGCTGCGCGCCGAGGGCGATGTGCTGATCGACCTTCTCTTCTTCATGCGGCGCTGCGGCTTCGACAGCTTCTCGTCGCAGCATTCGCTCAACCCCGCCGATGTCGAGGCGGCGCTGAACCGCTACAGCAACGTCTATCAGGACGCGACCGACGCGGCGGTGCCGATCTGGAAGCTGAGGCATGGCTGACGTGAAGACCTCTCCCCGCACCCGCGACCGGATCGACGTCGCGCCGCGATTCACGCAGGCCGACGTCATCCGCCTCAACAACCTCTTCCGCGGCCAGGATGCCGCGGAGGTGGTGACGAGCGTGATCGGCGCCGGGCTTCTCGGCGAAAGCGCGATCGTGTCGAGCTTCGGTGCCGAAAGCGCGGTGCTGCTGCACCTCGTCAGCCGCGCCGCACCCGACATGCCCGTGCTGTTCCTCGATACCGGCAAGCATTTCCCCGAAACTTTGGCCTATCGCGACACTCTCGCGGCGAAGTTGGGGCTTAACATCGTCAACCTGGCGCCCGACGCCGAGGAACTGGCGAAGAAGGACGCGACCGAGCTGCGCTGGTCGTACGATCCCGACGGCTGCTGTGAAATCCGCAAGGTCAAGCCGCTCGAAAAGGCGCTGACCGACTTCGACACGTCGATCACGGGGCGCAAGGGCTTTCAGTCGTCGACGCGGCAGGGCCTCGCGCGTTTCGAGCTCGACGGGACCACCGGCCGTTTGAAATTCAACCCGCTCGCCAACTGGACGCGCGAAATGCTCGACGCCTATTTCGCCGAGCACGACCTGCCGCGCCATCCGCTCGAAGCCGAGGGCTATCCCTCGATCGGCTGCTCGCCCTGCACGTCGAAGGTCAAGCCGGGCGAAGACCCCCGCTCGGGCCGCTGGCGCGGCTGGGACAAGACCGAATGCGGCATCCACACCGAAGTGACCCCGATCGACGACGATCCGGCGAACGATCCGGCGTTCTGACGAGCTGCCCGAAAGCCATTCGCCCTGAGCTTGTCGAAGGGCGGCATTTTCTGTTGGGGCCGCAAGAAGAAGGACGGTGCTTCGACAAGCTCAGCACGAACGGATTTGAAGTTGGACTTTAAGCCCTACTCATAATCCTCGAACGCCATGCTGTCGTCGGCGAGGTCGCTGAACTTGGTCGTCTTCGCCTCGAAGTGCAGGCGCACCTTGCCGGTCGAACCGTGACGCGATTTGGCGACGATGACTTCGGCAAGCCCGAAGACGCGCTCCATTTCGGCGGCCCATTCCTCGTGCTGCGCGTGGATCTTGACATCGTCGCCCTCGATCGGGCGCTTGGGCTCGCGCGCGGCGACGTAATAATCCTCGCGGAACACGAAGAGCACCATGTCGGCGTCCTGCTCGATCGAGCCCGATTCGCGAAGATCGGACAGCTGCGGGCGCTTGTCTTCGCGGCTTTCGACCGCACGGCTGAGCTGCGACAGTGCCATCACCGGCACATGAAGTTCCTTGGCCAGCGTCTTCAAACCACGCGAAATTTCTGAAATTTCCTGCACGCGGTTGTCGCCGCTCTTCGACGACCCCTGAAGGAGTTGAAGATAGTCGACGATGACGAAGCCGATGCCGTGGCGCCGCTGGAGCCGCCGCGCGCGGGTGCGCAGGCCCGCGATCGTCAGGCCCGGCGTGTCGTCGATGAACAGCGGCAGCGTCTGGAGCGTCTGCGCCGCGCGGCTCAGCTGCTGGAACTGCTCCTTGCTGATCTTGCCCATGCGTAGCGCCTCGCCCGACACCCCCGATTGTTCGGCGAGCACGCGCGTCGCGAGCTGGTCGGCGGACATTTCGAGGCTGAAGAAGGCGACCTTGGCGCCCATATTCTTCTCGGGCGGAATGCCGTCGTCTTCGTCGCGGCGGAAACGCTCGGCGGCGTTATAGGCGATGTTGGTCGCAAGCGAGGTCTTGCCCATGCCCGGACGTCCGGCGAGGATCATCAAGTCCGAATTGTGCATACCGCCGATCTTGGCGTTCATGCTGCCGATGCCGGTGGTGATCCCCGACAGATGGCCACCCGAGTTGAGCGCACGTTCGGCGGCTTGCAGTGCGGTGAGGCTCGCCTGGCTGAAGCTCTTGACCGACCCCATCTCGGCCTCGCCGCCCGCGACCCGGTAAAGTGCGGTTTCGGCCTCCTCGATCTGCGCCTGCGGATCGACGCGTTCGCTCGTGTCGAGCGCATTATCGACGAGCGAGCGGCCGACGCCCGCGAGTTCGCGGAGCAGCGCGAGGTCGAAAATCTGCCGCGCGAAATCGCGCGCGCCGATCAGGCCCGCACCGCTGCCGGTGAGCTGCGCGAGGTAACCGACGCCGCCGACCGCCTTCATCGCCTCGTCGGCCTCGAAATAGGGCTTGAGCGTCACCGGGGTCGCGATGCTGTTGCGCTCGATCAGCGCCATCGTCTGTTGAAAGATGCGGCCGTGGAGCGGCTCGAAGAAATGCTCGGGATTGAGCGCCACCGGCAAATCCTCGACGACTCGGTTGTCGATCAGGATCGCGCCGAGAAACGCGGCCTCAGCCTCGATATTACGGGGTAATTGGCGCTCATCCCCGGTGTTGGCCGGGGTGGGAATCAGGGCTAGTTCGGGCATGGCTGCATCATGCGCCGCTCGCGCAATAGGCGCAACCGGCTTGGATGTGCCGGTCATCAGCATCGTGGACCCCTCTGGGGATAATTCCCAAATCCGTTCGCATCGAGCGAAGTCGAGATGCCCCTCGGGCTGGGCATGATCTCGATGGGTGTCTCGACTTCGCTCGACACGAGCGGAAACGGGAGCGCCTTACGCCCTTGCCCTTCGTGCGTGGCCAAGTAGAAGCACGGACGGCATGAGCGACGCAGACCCTTCGACACAGCGGATCATTTCGGTCGAACTCGACGAGGGGTCGATCGTCTGGCGCAATCCCGATGTCGAGCAGGAACGGCGCGTCGCGATCTTCGACCTGATCGAGGACAACAAGTTCGTGCCGCAACGCGGCCACCCCGACGGCTATGCCGGTCCCTATCGGCTCATGTTGCGTGTCGAGGAAGGACGTTTGATCTTTGAAATCGCACGCGAAGATGGCTCTCCGCTCGAAGCGATCATCCTTGGCCTCGGGCGCTTCCGCCGCCCGATCCGCGACTATTTCGCGATTTGCGACAGCTATTATCAGGCGATCAAGACATCGACCGCGCAGCAGATCGAGACCGTCGACATGGCGCGGCGCGGGCTGCACAATGAGGCGGCCGAAATGCTGATGGACCGGCTCGACGGCAAGATCGCGGTCGATTTCGATACCGCGCGGCGGCTGTTTACGCTGATCTGCGTGCTGCATATCAAGGGCTAGGGATGGCGACGGGGGCAATCAGGGGCGGAAAGGTCACGAAGACCGCAGCCGCATGGCGCGCGGCGATTGCACGCGCGCTGCGCCGGATCGGCGCCGCCATCGTGCTGCTGCTCCTCGCCGCGGGCCTCGCGCTGTGGTGGGCGGCCCGCTGGACACCCGACCGCGCCCTCTATCCGACGCAGGGGGTGACGATCGACGCCGGCAACGGCGACGTCCATTGGGGCTCGATCAAGGCCGCAGGCGCCGAGTTCGCCTATATCGCGGCGACCGACGGGTCGAGCGGCATCGACCCCAAATTCTCCCGCAACATGACCGAAGCGCGCGAGGCGGGGGTGCAGGCGGGCGCGATCCACCGCTACAGCCTCTGCCAGCTCGCGACCGACCAGGCCGCCAATTTCATCCGCCATGTGCCGCGCCGCGCCGATATGCTGCCCGCCGTGGTCTGGCTCGACTATGACGACCGCTGCCCCGACCGGCCGACACGCGCGCTGCTCCTGTCCGAACTCGCCACCTTTCTGGCGCAGATCGAGGCGCATATGGGCAAGCAAAGCCTGATCGCGCCCGGCCCGGCGTTCGAGAGCGATTACAAGGTGACGCGGGGGATCGCGCGCACGACCTGGTTGCGCCGCGATTTCTTCGAGCCCGATTATGGCGCGCACCCCTGGGCGATGTGGCAGGCGAACGACTATGTGCGCCTGTCGGGCGCCAGAGGCACCGTCGGCTGGAACGTGCTGCGCCCGCGAGGAGAGATGCGATGACCGAGACCCGTGATGCGCTGATCGAAGCCGCGCGCGACGCCGCAAGCCGGGCTTATGCGCCCTATTCTGGCTTTCATGTCGGCGCGGCCTTGCTGCTCAAGAACGGCGATGTGGTGACCGGCGCCAATGTCGAAAATGCCAGCTACGGCCTCACCCTCTGCGCCGAAACCGCCGCGGTGGCCAAGATCGCCAACGAAGGTTGGATCGGCGAGCTTGCCGAAGTCGCGATCGTCGGCGGCCGCCCCGACGGCGACGCACTCACCGGCAGCGATCCGGTCAATCCCTGCGGTCGCTGCCGCCAGATCCTCAACGAAGCCGCCGAGCGGTCGAAGACCGACATCCTTGTCCATTGCGCCTCGGGCGACGGTAGCGCGGTGAAGTCTTACAAGCTCAGCGAACTGCTTCCCGCAGCCTTTGGTCCGAAGGATCTCGGCCTCATCGACTGACCGCTTGCGCAACCCCCACAGGACCGACAAGAGACACCATGGCCATTCTTTCCGACCGCTGGATTCGCGAAGCCGCCCGGACGCAGGGCATGATCGAACCGTTCGTCGAGGCGCAACGCCGCGACGGCTGCATCAGCTATGGCCTCTCTTCCTACGGCTATGACGCGCGCGTTGCGCCCGAATTCAAGATCTTCACCAACATCGATTCGACCACGGTCGATCCCAAGGAATTCGATCCCAAGAATTTCGTCGACCGCGAAACCGACGTCTGCATCATCCCGCCGAACAGCTTCGCGCTCGCCCGCACGGTCGAATATTTCCGCATCCCGCGCGACATACTCGTCATCTGCCTCGGCAAATCGACCTATGCGCGCTGCGGCATCATCGTGAACGTCACCCCGCTCGAGCCCGGCTGGGAAGGCCATGTGACGCTCGAATTTTCGAACACCACTCCCCTGCCCGCCAAAATCTATGCCAATGAGGGCGCGTGCCAGTTCCTGTTCCTGCAGGGCAACGAGCCGTGCGAGACGAGCTACGCCGACCGCGCGGGCAAATATATGGGGCAAAAGGGCGTCACGCTGCCCAAGCTGTGACGAGCCGCCGGACGGCGGAACCTCTTGTCTTCCCCAAGCGTCCTACCCGCACAAGCGGACGGGGCATTGTTTGGAGGATCCAACCCATGTCCATGATCGCCGTCTTTTTCGGCCGCCTGTTCATCGCCGTGATTTTCATCGTGTCGGGGGTCAACAAGCTGATCCACGTCAACGACACCAATGCGATGATTTCAGCGGTGGGCCTTCCCGGCGGGCTCGCAATCCCGACCGGCCTTTTCGAACTGATCGCGGGCATCTGCATCGCGCTCGGCATCGGGGTTCGGCTGGTGTCGATCCTGCTCGCGGCCTTCGTCCTCCTCACCATCCTCTTTTTCCACCGCGAGTTCACCGATCCGGTGCAGGCGACGGCGGCGATGAAGAATCTGGCGATCGCGGGCGGGCTGCTCTGCCTTTTCGGCTATGGCAATACGCGCTGGAGCTATGACGCGCTGCGCGCACGGCGGCGCGAGGAACTGGCGACGCACCGGGCACAGGAGCACGCGACCGACGCCGAACTGCGCGCCGCACGCGCCGAAGGCCGGGCGGAGGTGGCCGGGGCGCCGGTTGTGGTCGAGAAGCGACCGTTCTGGCGCCGCTGACGCTTCGCGCTTGGCAAGCCTCGCCGCCTGCGCTAGCCTCCACTTAACGTTTACGTAAAGGGAGGACAGCCATGGCGGCGACCCGCGAGTTCGACATCATCGTCTATGGCGCGACCGGTTTTACCGGCCGTCTCGTCGCCGAATATCTCGCGCACCATTACAAGGGCCGCAAGGACGCTCCCAAATGGGCGATGGCGGGGCGCAGCCTTGACAAGCTGGCCGAAGTTCGCGGCCTTATCGGCGCGAGCCCCGAAACGCCGCTGATCGTCGCCGACGCCAGCGACCCCGCGAGCCTCGACAAGCTGGCGCAAAGCACGAAGGTCGTGCTCACGACCGTTGGCCCCTACCAGCTTTACGGCAGCGAACTTGTCGCCGCCTGCGTTCGCGCTGGCACCGCCTATGCCGACCTTTGCGGCGAACCCGGCTGGATGCGCGAGATGATCGACGAGTATGAGGCCGCCGCGAAGGCGTCGGGCGCGCGCATCACGTTCAGTTGCGGTTTTGACAGCATCCCGTTCGACCTCGGCGTCCATTTCCTGCAAGCCGAGGCCATCAAACGCCACGGCAAGCCCGCGCCGCGCGTCAAGGGCCGCGTCCGCAAGATGGCCGGCGGCGCATCGGGCGGCACGATCGCGAGCCTGACCGAAACGCTGAAAGCGATCGCCAAAAAGCCGTCGCTCGCGCTGCTGCTCAAATCCAGCTTCGCGCTGACGCCGGGCTTCGAGGGGCCCTCGCAGCCGACCGGGCTGATCCCCGAATATGACGGCGCGACCGGCACCTGGACCGCGCCCTTCGTGATGGCGCCGATCAACACCAAGAATGTCCACCGCACCAATTTCCTGCTCGGACACAAATGGGGCGCGGATCTGGTCTATGACGAGATGGTGATGACGACGATTGGCGACGCCGGAAAGGCGATGGCCGAAGCGATGGCGAAGGCGAACCCGTTCGGCGAGTCGACGCTCAAGCCCGGCGAAGGCCCGAGCAAGGAAGAGCGCGAGAAGGGCTTCTACGACATCCTGTTCATCGGCGAATATCCCGACGGCACCACGGTGCGCGCGAGCGTCCAGGGCGACCGCGACCCGGGCTATGGCTCGACATCGAAGATGCTCGCCGAAACGGGCATGGCGCTGCTCGAAACCAAGGGCGCGGGCGGCGTGTGGACGCCGGGCGCGCTGCTCGGCGATGCGTTGGTCGCACGGTTGACCGCGAACGCCGGGCTGACGTTCCAGATCGAGGACTAATTCCTGTTCCGTTCGTGCTGAGCTTGTCGAAGCACCGTTCTTCTCTCCTTCAAGAGAAGAGCGGCCCTTCGACCAGCTCAGGGCAAGCGGGCTTTATGGTGAAATGACATTATGACTTCCGGTTCTCCCTCCGCCCTCGACACCCTTCTCTCCACCCTCCACGTCGACGACGGCAGGGCCAAGGCGCATATCGACGAAGGCTGGATGCAGGGCCGCACCGCCTATGGCGGGATCAGCTCGGCGATCGCGCTCGCCGGCACGATGGCGCTGCATCCGACCGAGACGCCGCTGCGTTATGCGCAGATCAGCTTCGTCGGTCCGGTCGGCGGCGACTGCACGGTCGAAACGCGCGTGCTGCGCCAATCGAAATCCTCGCTGTTCATCGACGCCGGGGTTTCGAGCGATCAGGGGTTCGGCACCGCCGCGGTCTTTGCTTTCTCGGGCGACCGGGCGAGCCATGTCGACCATGATCGGCTGGCGATGCCCGATGCGCCCGATCCCGACACGCTGGCGCCGGTGCCCGAGCATCACGCGCGCCCGTCTTTCACGCGCCATTTCGATATGCGGCCGACCACGGGCCCGCGCTTCGGCTGGAAGAGCGACGTCGGCGAATATCTGACCTGGGTCCGCTTCGTCGAGGAGCCCCGATGCCATCCCGCGGTCGCGCTGCTCGCGATGGGTGACGCGCTGCCTCCCGCCGCGATGGCGCTGTTCAGCCAGTTCGGACCGATCAGTTCGATGAACTGGACGGTGAACATGCTGACCGGCACGCCCGCGACCGATGACGGCTGGTGGCTGCTGTCGGCAAAGACCGGCTATGCCCGCCACGGCCTGTCGGTGCAGGACATGATGCTGTGGAACCGCGCCGGGCAGCCGGTCCTCAGCGGCAGTCAGGCGATCGCGATCTACGCCTGAACCGGCAACGCGATCACCGCGTCGAGCCCGCCGTCAGGGCGATTGGACAAGGTCAGCGATCCGCCCTCGCCCTCCGCGATGTCGCGCGCGATCGACAGGCCCAGCCCGGCACCGCCGGTGGCGCGATTGCGCGACTGTTCGCCGCGCGCGAAGGGCTCGATCAGCGTGCGAATCTGTTCCTCGGTCAGCCCGGGGCCGTCGTCGGACACCGCTATCCGCACCGTCCCTTCTTCGACGCCCACCGACAGGCGCGCCCGCACGCCATAGGCCACGGCATTGTCGGCCAGATTGCGCAAGGCGCGCTTGAGCAGCATCGGCCGCGCCAGCACCGCCACATCGGCAACACCGGCGATCGCGACATCCTGCCCGCGCTCCTGATAGTCCGCCGCCAGTTCGCCGATCAGTTCGCGAAGCGGGATGCGCTCCTGCGCTTCGGTTCCCGCCCCCGAGCGCGCCAGCGCCAATATGTCGCTCAGCATCGCGGTCATTTCCTCGATGCTCGCGATCATCTTGTCGCGCAGCGCGTCGTCCTCGACCTGCTCGACACGCACGCGCAGGCTAGCGAGCGGGGTGCGCAGGTCGTGCCCGACGGCGCCGAGCATCCGGTCCTTGTCGGACAGCATCGTCGCGATCCGCGCCCGATAGGCGTTGAAGGCGGCGATGAGGTCGCGCATGTCCGACGGCCCCTCCTCTTCGAGCGGCGTGGCGTCGCGCAGCGCCGGGTTGGTGCGGGCCGCGCGCGTCAGGTCGCGCAAGGGCCGCGCGGCGCGCCATGCAATCAGCATGATCGGGACGAGGAGGAGGAGGTAAAGCGACAGCGTCTGCCACAGCAGAAAGCCCTGCAACCGGTCGCCGCCGATCTGGATCCGGCTGCGGGCCGCGACATAGCGGCCATCAATCTTTGCCGAGACGACGACGATCCTGCCCGGATAATCGGACCGGCGCGGAAAATTGGCGCGCTGCGCGCGCGGCCGGACGGGCAAGGCCCAGGCGTCGACCGCCTCGACCCGCACATCGGCATCGTGCAGCAGGCCCGAGACATAGTCGGCAAGGTCGGGCATCGGCTTCGCGCCGGCGGGCACCGGAATCGGCGTATCGGAAATCACCTGCTTGCGGCCGCGCTCCCGGCCGCGCCGCTCGTCATCGCCGTCGCCGCGGCGCGTCCGGAAGTCGCCGCGGCGGTCGCGCTCGACGGCGTCGATGATCCGCGCGACCGCCATCCCGCCGCCATGCGCCAGAAATTGCTGTTTCTGTCCGCGCACCAGCAATGCGAAGTTGATCGCCTGCGCGACGAACAGCATCATCGCGACCGCAAAGACGAGCTGGCCGACAAGGCTTTTCGGCCACAGGCGGAATTTCATGCGGCGGGACCCATGCGCTTGACTTCGCACGCGAGCGTATAGCCCCCGCCCCACACGGTCTTGACGAGCTGCGGATGCGCGGCGTCGACCTCGATCTTCTTGCGCAGCCGGCTGACCAGATTGTCGATCGCGCGGTCGAAGATGTCCGCCTCGCGCCCGCGGACAAGATCGAGCAGCCGGTCGCGGCTCATCACCTGCCGCGGGTGGCGGACCAGCGCATGGAGCAGATGATATTCGCCCGACGACAGCGCAACCTCATTGCCCTCGCCATCGACCAACACGCGTTCGACCTCGCGCAGCACCCAGTCGCCAAAGGCATAATATGTTCCGCCGGGATCGAGCGCCCGCCCGCCCGCCTGCGTCCGGCGCAGCACGGTGCGGATGCGCGCGACCAGCTCGCGCGGGTTGAACGGTTTGACGACATAATCGTCGGCGCCGATCTCCAGCCCGACGATGCGTTCGGTATCCTCGGCGCGCGCGGTCAGCAGGATGACGGGAATGCCGCTCGTCTCACGCAAATGGCGGGTCAGCGACAATCCATCCTCGCCGGGCATCATAATGTCGCTAACGACCAGATCGACGGTCTGCGCGCGCAGCACCGAACGCGCCTCGGCGGCGCTGGTGGCATCGACGACGGTAAAGCCCTGCGCGCTCAGATATTCGGCGAGCGGCTCACGGATCGACGGTTCGTCGTCGATCAGCAGGATGCGCGGCGTATCGCTATCGGTCATGCGGCTCTCATTTGGTGCTAGTTCGCCCACCGGTCCGTGGGGAACGGTGGGCGATAGCTGGCAGGGACCGGCGGCAAAGGCAATGCCGGGAGGGGGGATGGCCTGTCGTTACCGAAAAAGCCCCTGCCAAATGGCTTATTCGCCGGCGGGAGCGGCCGGAGCCGCGCCGCGCTTGGCGCGCCATGCGCCGCGCTGCGCCTTGCGTTCCTCGGCGGTCACCTGACCGTCCTTGTTCGCGTCGGCGGCGTCGAAGCGGGCGAGCGCGGCGGTCTGGAACTCGGCCTGGCTGATCGCCTTGTCGCCGTCGGTGTCGGCCTTGCCCATCATCCGCATGGCATGATGGCCGCCGCGCTTGCCGTGATGGCCGCGCATCGCGTGGCGCTTGCCTTGGCCGGCTTCGTCCGCCGCCGCGCGCTTTTCGCCGCGCTCGGCACGCTTGGCCGCGCGGTCGGCGCGTTTGGCTGCACGGTCGGCGCCATGCTGGTCCCATTCGGCCTTGCTGATGCTGCCATTGCCGTCGGCGTCGAGGCGCGCGAACATCTTCGCCTGCCGCTCGGCGTGCTTGGCCGCGCGGTCGGCGGTGTCGAGCTTGCCGTCCTGATTGACATCCATCCTGGCAAACATTTCCGCGGCCCTGGTCTGCACCTCGGCACGGGTCTGCGTAGCGTTGCGGTCGCCGCCGGGGGCGGCGAGGACGGGCACGGCGATCAACGCCGCACCCAGCGTCAAAAGTGGGATTTTCTTGTTCATATATCGAACTCCTTCGGGGACCTTGCGGGGGAGAGCCGGTCCCGATGAAGGCGTTTTAGCCGCGATTTGTCCCAGCCCAGTGCCGTATGAGCGAAAAAATGTCGCAAAATGTCGCAGAAAGGCTGCACCGTTCATGGGGGCGCAAGCGCCGGGGCCGGCCGCGCTTCCAGGCGCGGCCGGCCCCGGCCATTGCTTCATTCGTCAGGGACTGACGGGCGAATCGTCGTCCTTGTCGGCGACGAGGATGATCGCGCCGACGCCGACCAGCAGGCCGACAAGCCCGATGATCCAGCTCGAATTGCCCTCAAGCTCGTTCGCGCCCGCAGTGGCGGACGCAGCGCGCGGGGCGCTGGACGCGGCCGACGCCGCAACCGGGGCCGCAACGACCGACAGGGCCGCAAAAGATATTGCCGTCTTCTTGAATATGCTCATTTCATTCTCCGTCGCTGGACATGTCCCTACCGCCCAACAAACGAACGGGTGACGGTCATCGATCCGCGTTCCAAGGCGCTTCATCGCGGAAGTGGGACGGATCGACCGGCCGCTGCCCGATCGCAGCACGGAAAGTTTCACAGCGGCGCCAGCATGTTGCGGCGACGGCGCGGCATCCCTAGGGTCGCGCGGCACAAACAGGAGGGAGAATCGCATGACCGACACGGCGCCCGATCGACGGACCATCCTTGCCGCAATGGGCGGCCTTGCCGTCGCCGGCATCGCCCGCCCCGCCGCCGCCGAAGCAAGCGCCGACGCACGGCTCGACGCGCTGCTCTCCGCGCAGTTCGAACAGGGGCTGCGCGACGAGCCGACGCGTGCGACCTCGCTCGGCATCGACACCGGCGCCCGCGCCGCGCTGCGCGCCAAGTTCCCCGACTGGTCGCCCGCCGCACGCGCCGCACGCGCGCGCCAGATCGACCGCGATCTCGCCGCGGTCCGCGCGATCGATTCCGACACCCTCGGCGATGCGGCGCGGATCGCGCACGACAGCGCCGAATTCGACCTCGTCACGCGCCAGCGGCTCGCGCGCTTCACTTATCACACCGGCGGTTTCGGGCACCGGCCCGGCCCCTATGGCGTGACCCAGCTCGGCGGCTTCTACACCGGGGTCAGCACCTTCCTCGACAGCCAGCATCCCGTCGCGACGAAAGCCGACGCCGACGCCTATATGGTGCGGCTCCAGGCGATCCCGGCGCTGTTCGACGCCGACACCGCGATCGTCGAGGCGAATGCGGCGATGGGCGTCGTCGCGCCGCGCTTCATCCTCGATCAGGCGCTGCAACAGCTTGGCCGGCTGCGTGACGGGGACGTCGCGGGCAAGACGCTCGTCGCCTCGATCGCCAAGCGCAGCACCGCCATCGGTCTTTCGGGTTATGGCGAGCGCGCCGCAGCGGTCTTCGCAGGGCCTATCCGCGCCGCGCTCACGCGCCAGATCGACGCGCTGACCGCGCTGCTTTCCCGCGCCGGCACCGACGCCGGCGTCGCGCGCCTGCCCGATGGCGAGGCCTATTATGCCGCCACGCTCGCGCAGCATACGACGACCAGCCTCGCCGCCGCCGAAATCCACCGCATCGGCCGCGAACAGGTCGCCGACCTCACCTCGCGGATGGACGTGCTGCTGAAAGCGCAAGGCTACACGAAGGGCAGCCTTCGCGACCGGCTGAACGCGCTTAGCAAGGCCGAGGGGCAGTTGTTCGCCAATAACGACACCGGTCGCGCCGAAATGCTCGCCTATCTGAACGGCCTGCTCGTCAAGGTGCGCGACCGACTGCCGCAAGTGTTCAGCCGTATGCCCAAGGCGCCCTATGAAATCCGCCGCGTCCCGCCCGAGATCGAGATCGGCGCGCCGGGCGGGTCGGCGCAGGCGGGCACCCCCGACGGCTCGCGCCCCGGTATCTTCTTCATCAACCTGCGCGATACCGCCGAATGGCCGCGCTATACCCTCCCCACCCTCGCTTATCACGAAGGCGCGCCGGGGCATTTGTTCGAAGGGGCGCTGAAATTCGAGGACAGCGAGCTGCCGCTCTATCGCCAGGCGGCATCGGTCACCGCCTATGGCGAAGGCTGGGGCCTTTATGCCGAACAGGTCGCCGACGAGCTTGGCATGTATGACGACGATCCGCTCGGCAAGATCGGCTATCTCGCCTCCTATGCCTTTCGCGCATCGCGCCTCGTCGTCGACACCGGACTTCATTCGATGGGGTGGAGCCGCGAGCAGGCGATCGACTATATGGTCGAAAATTCGTCCACCTCGCCGACCGCATCGCGGACCGAGATCGACCGCTATATCGTCTATCCGGGGCAGGCCTGTTCGTACAAGGTCGGTCAGATCGCGATCAGCCGCGCGCGCGATGCGGTGTCGAAGCGGCCGGGCTATGACATCAAGCGCTTCCACGATGTGGTGCTGGGGGCGGGCCGTGTTCCGCTCGCGGTGCTCGAACGCCGCGTCCTCGCGGCTTTCCCGGCCTAGAAACAGGTAAGCCCCGTCGTATTTCTACGGCGGGGCTCCCTAGACTTCGTCCGAAGACAGAAGTCAAATTCCACTCGTTCTTTCGATTGAGCAGGTAGGTGAAACGCGGCGGATCCCGGATGGTTCCCGCCGCGCCGGATTTTTTAGCTTATCTTGCGCGCGGCGGCCGACCCGAGGATCAGGAACAACACGACGAGCGCGAGGCCGACGAAGAACAGGATCTTGGCGACACCCGCCGCCGCGCCCGCGACGCCGCCGAAACCGAGCACCGCGGCGATCAGCGCGATCACGGCGAAGATCAAGGCCCATTTGAACATCTGACGTCTCCTTGCATTTGCGCGCACTGCCGACGTCGAAAGCGCATGGCTTTCGAAGGAAAACGGCCGGTCGCCGCGCTTCAAATCTCTGAATGTTGGTACGAAAGCCAAACGTCGATCGACCGCGAAAGTTCCTGCGCCCTTGCGATACCCTCTTGCGCATCGTGCCCGCGATGGGTTTATGCAGGCATCGATCGAGGGGAGTTTTCATGCGCATTTCATCGCTCAGACCGCTGCTCGCGGCGGCCGCCTCTGCCCTGTTCGTGCCGGCGTCGGCCGGCGCCCAGCCCGCCGACACGGCACCGACGCAAGGCACCGCCTATCTCAACCGGCAGATGACCGCGCTCGCCGAGCGCCACGGCGCCGACGGCTGGCGCGTGACGCCGAGCGGCCTGCGCTGGCGCCGCATCGCCGGCGACGGCAGCGGCGCCCACCCCGGCCCGACCGATCAGGTCACCGTCCATTATGTCGGCACCTTCGCCGACGGCCGCGAGTTCGATAGCTCGGTCGCGCGCGGCGAACCGGCGACCTTTCCGCTCAACCGCGTGATCGACGGCTGGCAGGAAGGCGTCCAGTTGATGGGCGTCGGCGACAAGGTCGAATTCGCGATCCCTTGGCAGCTCGCATACGGCCCCGTCGGCAAGGGACCGATCCCCGGCGGCGCGACGCTGCTGTTCACGGTCGAACTGCTCGGTATCGACCCCGCCGGCTGACGGGAAGCAGCGGGGGCCAGAGCGGGGAAATGACCGGATGTCCGGTCCCGTCATCCTTGCGGTTTGGACACCGACATGAACACTTCGCCGGTGGCCGGATCCACCCACAGCCTAGGCGAGGCCTTGCAGGGGAAGGACGTGTTCATCGCCAGCAGGAACAGCATGTGCGTCGACACATTCCGGATCTGCGGATTCTCGCGAAGATAGGTGTGGAACACGTCCCTGTTCTGCTCATAGGACGCGCCCGCGGGCAGGCAGTAGACGGCCTGGACGGCGGATTTGTCCGCGTTCATCACCGGCGCGTCGGCCATGCCCATGAAATATCCGATGCACGCGCTATAATCCTTCGCGCGCGCGACGCATTGGTCGAAATAGGAACCCCCGCGCGCAAGGCTTTCGCGCGCCTGAAAGGCCGGGCTGCCAGTCGGGATCATCGCCGCCAGCAGCGCCAAGGCAACCCATCGCGTCATCCGCCCTCCCCGGGGATTTGGTCCCGCAGCCATTCTATACCTTATCCGTCCTCCGGCCTAACGATATGCGACAACCTGCCTCGATCGGGTATCGCGCCGGCCGGAACCGCAAAAAACGATCGGGGTTTCGGGAGTCTGTAAGAGCCACGAACATCGGCGGTCGCGGGAATCAACATGACCATCTATCTCATTGATATTAATCAACTACTCGCCCAGTGGTCGAAGAAATACCCCCATTAACACCCCCAAAAAATGCGGATTAGAGCGAATGCCCGCGGTCGTCAGCGGCCATCGAAGCCGCTCGCCGCATTAACATGGTCAGGGCGGTGCCGATTTAATATGACTCAACGGCACCGATCCTCGACGATAAATCATATACAACCGAAGACAATGTGCGCCTGCATTCTAGTGCCATCGCCTGTGATAGATATCACATCAAACTGTTGATAAATATATCAAATTTGACTTTCTGGCGATGGTTTGCTATATGTTAACGGCGGCGGCTTGCCGCATATCATAACAGAGGCGGATTATGGGAACGTCAGCAAAGGTGCTGACGCCTCGAGAGTTTGGCCGCGTGCTAGAGTACGTCAGCCAAGGAGGCGCAGCTAAACGAAATCAATGCATAGTCTTACTAAGCTTCAGGGCTGGACTTCGAGCCTGCGAAATTGCGGGGTTGAGTTGGGAGATGGTAACCGGGCCTGACGGAAACGTTTCCACGGCACTCGCCATTAGCGGGGCGATAGCCAAAAATGGTCGCGGGAGAGTGGTCCCGATGCATCCCGAGCTTAAGACTATTCTCAACGGCTTGCGCGTTTTGCAGGGACGCCCCGCTACAGGTCCGGTCGTTCGCTCTCAGCGCGGAGGTCATATGTCTGCGAAGAGCATCGTAAACTGGTTCACCGCCCTGTACCGCAAACTCGGATTTGAAGGGTGCTCGTCACATTCTGGTCGTCGGACTTTTATCACTCAGTCCGCAAGGCTGCTGGCAAAGGTCGGTGGCTCTCTTCGCGACATCCAAGAACTTGCTGGCCACCGTGCGCTAACCACCACCGAACGGTATATCGAAGGTGATCGGGAGGCACAGCGTAAGCTGATTCGAATGCTGTGATAACCCTCAAGCGCTTTCTTCGGCTGGAAAAGCTTTTGCGAGACGCTGGTTTTGCCGAAGACATCGATTGGTCCGAAGCCGTGCCTGTAACCATCAGCCCCGAAGAATTTGCAGATCATGCAATTTACGTCATCTGCAATTCGGGGATGAAGAACAGCGTGGCCGAAGAAATCCACAAGCGATGCATGATAGCACTATATCTCGGCAAGCGTGTACGACGGGTCTTCGGTCATCCCGGAAAGAGCAAAGCAATCGAGCAAATCTGGCGAGATCGGGAAGTGCTTTTCGTTGCCTACCTCATAGCGGCAGAGCCGGTGTCGTTTTTGCAATGCCTGCCATGGATCGGCCCAATTACCAGCTACCATCTCGCCAAAAACCTTGGCGCGGATGTGGCAAAACCCGACGTCCACCTCGAGCGGCTTGCCCGTCGCGATAAGACGACGACACATAGGCTGTATCGACGGCTGGCACGCGAAACTGGGTATCGAGTTGCAACGATCGATACCATTTTATGGCGAGCATGCGCCGAAGGGCTGCTGAACTCCACTACCTATGAACGAGCCGGCTGGATGGCTGCATACAATCCCACAAAGCTGTCAGCACGCCTAACCGACTAGCGAACTCAACCGAACGCCGAGTTAGCCCCACAATTTACAATCGTAGAAGAAGGAGTACGGATTATGGATTCCGAGAATGATTGCGCGTGCGCCCTGACGTGACCCCCTGATTTTCCTCCAACTGTGATTAGAGTCCGGCCTTGAAGGAAGGACGGACAGATGAAGCGGACGAGGTTTTCAGAAGAGCAG